>CALODT010000001.1:0-2282874 GCA_942492205.1 uncultured Gammaproteobacteria bacterium
AGGACGCCGAATTTCTTTTTCGATTAGCCAGGTCGAACCAAAACTTCAAATGGATCGATCATTCACAGGACCGCAATGCGACGGAAAAAAAACACGACGGAGCGCTATTATTCGTTGATAACAAATCTAATACTCGAGCCTCAAGACGAAAACTTTGGTGTCGCTCTTGAACGGGACAGCCGCACAATTTGTATTCCGCAAAGAACCGCATCGCATGATCGGCAGAACGCCGCCCATGCCAACCAAAGAGGATCTAGCATGAAGAACCCAACCTGCACTGCGTCGGCATTTAATACACCGGGAGTTCCAACCTTATTCATGCTTCTGATTGGCCTTCTGTTAAGCACGCCGATTCTGGCCCAGGACGTTTTTATCAATGAGATCCACTATGATAATACCGGCGGTGATAAGGGCGAGGCGGTAGAAGTCACCGGGCCGGCCGGAACCAGTCTCGCCGGCTGGACCTGGTATACAGCAGCGGCAACGGCACCGTGTACAACACCGTGTAAGACCTGACGGGTACATTATCCAATCAGCAGTCGGGCTGCGGAACGGCGAATTTCTTTCAGGCGGGTATTCAGAACGGTTCCCCGGACGGTATCGCCTTGGTGGAAGCCCCGGTAGCATCGTTATTCAGTTCTATGTGAGTTATGAGGGGACTTTCGCGGCGATCGGCGGTCCGGCTGACACGCTCGAGAGCGTCTATCCCGGCGTCTCCGAGGCATCGAGCTCACCCGTAAGACCCAATCGCTGCAACTCGCTGGAACCGGATCGACAGCCGCGGATACACCTGGCAAGGCAGCAGTGCTCCCAACACTTTCGGTGCCGTCAACACGGGCCAGACTTTCACCAGTTGCGCTAGCTCCGAGTCAGCACCTGCGGTCTGCGAGCACGAGCCCCGCTGACGGCAGCGGTGCGGCGCTTGACACGAATATCGACGTTACTTTTAGTGAAGATGTAACCCTCGGCACTTCGTGGTTCGACATCAATTGCTCTTCGGTGGCAATCACACCGCAACCACGAGTGGCGGACCCCAGTTCTGTACGCTCGACCCCGATTTTGATTTTTTCAATGACGAAAGCTGCACAGTCACGGTGTTCGCTACCGAGGTGAGCGACGTGGATGTTGATGATCCGCCGGACAACATGGCCGCCGATGAGGTATTCACCTTCGCGCCCCTGGTCGACTCACCGATCGTTATCAACGAAGTAGATGCGGACACCGCAGGATCGGACGCGCTTGAATTCGTCGAACTGTATGACGGCGGCGTGGGTAATGCATTGCTTGATGGCCTCGTTGTCGTTTTCTACAACGGCAACGGTGATACCTCTATTCGGCGTTCGATCTGGACGGATTCTCGACCGATGCCGACGGCTACTTCCATCTGGGCAATGCGGCAGTCGTGCCGACACCCTCGATTATCTTCTCTGGCAACGGCCTGCAGAATGGTGCCGATGCGGTGGCGGTCTACGCAGGCGACGCAGTGGATTTCCCGAATGGTACGCCGGTCACTGGCAGCCGCCTCATCGATGCATTGGTTTACGACACTAACGACGGGGACGACGGCGGTTTTGTTGAGTGTCCTGACACCGGGCCAGCCGCAGCAGAACGAAGACGGCAATGACGACAAGGACTTTCGGTCGAACGCGCGCGTACCCAACGGCGGCACGCAGCTGGTCATCCAGCTACTTTCAGCAGGCGCCGACCCCGGAGCCAGCAATGTTGTGCATGCCGAGATCTTCGAGATCCAGGAACCGGGGCTCGACTCGCTGGCCGATACCTATGTGCAGACCAATGGCAACGTGGTCACGGCGCTGGACACCAACGGCTTCTTCATGCAAACGCCGGTGGCGCGTAGTGACGGCGATGCCTTCACATCGGACGGTATCTTTCGTTTTCACGGGCAGCGCACCGTCCGGGTGCCGTCGGCGTAGTCAATGTGGTGGCCCAGGTGGAGGAGTTTTCCGGTATGACCGAGCTCGGCGACGTGCGGTTGTTGGACATCAACAGCTCGGGCAATGCAATTCCTCCTGTTGTCGTCTTCGATGCCACCACACCGTCTCCAACACCGACGGCGATTCCGGACCTCGAGCCTTCCGAAGGCATGGTGGTGAGCTTCGAAGGCATGCTGTCCCGACGAATCGATTCGGTGAAACGTCGGTTGTCGTCGGCGGCGATCGCACTTTCCGCGAGCCGGGCATCGAGTTTCCTGAGTGAACCCGGGTTACCGGTCTGGGACGGCAATCCCGAAGTCTTCGAAATAGACCCGAATGGGCTGGGTGGTCCTGACGCCGAGATCTTCGTTGACCAGACGGTTTCAGCGGAGGGTCCGCTGTTCTTCCACTTTCGGTGACTATCAGATCCTATACGACGAGCTTCGTGCTCGGCCCCGAGCCGGTTCTCCCGGTCGGCGTCCGCTTACGCGACTTCGGTGAATTCACGGTCGGTTCGCTCAATATGTTTCGGTTCTTCGACGACATCAATGATCCGCCGGATACGAACTTCCTCGGCGAGACGCGAGACGATACCGTGGTCGCGGACTATTCGAGCCGCAAGGCGAAGTTCGTACGCTACATTCTCGATGTCCTGGACGCCCCGGATATCCTGGCCGTGCAGGAGGTCGAGAAGATCGAAGTTCTGCAGGACCTGGCAGCCGACATAGCTGTCGCCGATTCGACTGTCGTCTACATGGCGTACCTGATTGAGGGCAACGATGTCGGCACGATCGATGTCGGCTTCTTGGTGCGCAGCACGATTCAGGTGGATTCGCTGTCGCGGATCGATCCGACCGCGACATACTTTAACTCGGTCAGCGGCGAGGTCGAAGTGCTTCACGACCGGCCGCCACTTCTGCTCGAGGGTAAGTGCATCGCCAACGGATTGCCGGGCCAGCCTGTGCGCGTGATCGCCGTTCACAGCCGCTCGCTCGGCGGCATCGACGATGATGTCGAAGGCGTCCGGGTTCGCTTGAAACGGTTGCTCCAGGCGGAATCGATCGCCAATCAGGTGCAAACGCTGCAGACCGCCTCCGACGTGCCGCTGACAGTCGTCGGCGATTTTAATGCGTTCGAGTTCAGTGACGGCTACGTAGATGCCGTCGGTCACATTCGAGGTAACTTTGTTGCGGCGGACAACCTCGTCTGCTCGACTGAAGCCTGCGTCGACCTAGTCAATCCCGGTCTGACCAATCAGGTCTTGAAGCTGCCGCCTGAAGAACGGTACTCGTTCAACTTCGAGGGCAATTCGCAGACGCTGGATCACGCGTTGACGACGGCTGCGACGGATCCTTCGTTCGCGGTCTCGAGTTCGGTCCGGGGGTAATGCGGATTCGCCGAACAACCTTCTCAACGAAGACACGACGGCATTGCGTTCATCTGACCACGATGGTCTTGTGCTGTTCCTTGCCAAGGACACCGATCAGGATGGCGTCACCGATGATGCCGATGTATGCGCGGATACGATAATTCCCGAAGGAGGCGTGCCGACAGTCGGACTCGGCAAGAATCGCTGGGCATTGGTGGATGGTGACTTCGAGTTCGACACTACCGCTCCAAACGGCAATGGCCCAGGCCGGAGCTACTCGACGGCCGATACGAGGGCGGATGCTCTTGTGAGCAAATCATTGCTGCACAAGGCCTCGGTAAAGGTCATAGTAAGTTTGGTTGCAGCATCGGTGCTATGGATGGCTGGATATCATTTGGTGAATCCCTTAGCAGAAAAAGCCGTCACATCGGCAGTAGACGTAAGCCAACAAAACCCCGCCGAAGTGCGGGGTTTCTTGGAAACTGTATGTGGTAGTTGCAGAATTGTGGGTGCCGAAACCAGGATCACTCACCGTTACTCAATGTGACCTTTAACGATAAAAGCGAATAGGGGTCGAATCAGTCATCGGAAGCGCGAGCCGGCGTAGCCAGCGCTCCATTGATTCGGATCGGCTTTGACCGCTCCTCACCGTACGGGCGGCTTCGCCGTCGTGATTGCTGCGCAATCGCTCTACCCCTGGCCACCAATCTCTTGCGCGCACCCCGGACTCCGGAACAACGAAGGTCAAGCCGAAGTTTTCAGAAGATCTCGGCGCAAACACAATTTCCTGTCAATAGACGCTATTCCGGATTGTCAGCGCCACGACATCGCACTAGTTTAACGTTGCCCGGCGTTGGCGCGGCCGTTGTGGATAACAGCCCGTGCCTTCCGCGATCTGCCACCACGGCAGGGCAGCGGCAGCCCGTGCAGCCAGTTCCGCGCCCGCCCAGAGGTCGGCTGCGGAGCTTACCTGCCGATGGGCGGCCTGGCTGAACAGGCGGAAAGGCGTCGGATAGCCCGACCGGGCACGCGTTCAGATCCCAAGAGGCTCCCTGCAAAGCCGCATTTGCGGCGTGGAGGTAGACATGCGCAAGAGCATTATTTACGGCGCATTATTTGGCATCCTGCTGGGATTCATGATTCCCAGCGCAGCGTTCGCAGGTGGAGGAGGAAAAGGTTGCTAGGATCTGGGCACCTGGTTCGGCGTGTCGCCGTTTCTCCCTGACCCAACATCACCCCCTGTCCCGCTACCGGCTCCGCCCTGGGATGATCTATATCTGACAGGCTGGTCGGTGACCGTGACAAGCAAGTCGAACAACAAGGGGACGAACCTTTTCGAATATCCCAATTTCGACGCGACCCTGGGCGGGACCTTCTCTGAAGCCGTGCGGATCGGCAGCATGCGCGGAAACTGGGAACGAACCGGCGGTAACACGTTCGACTATACGTTCATGGGCTTTGCTTATGACATGTTCAATATGCCCGTTTACATCGCGAAAATCAGCGGGGAAGTCGAGCTAATCGAAAATTGCCGGTACCAGAAAACTACGGCGATAATGGCAATCTTCTTGCCGAACATGGGGAGAAGCCGTTCCAAGATGAGCCTTACCCGGAAATGGTGCTGCCGCTGGGCGAGATCCACGGCTATCGCGCGACGGTTGGTGCTCCTCCTTCTGTTCCCGTCCAATAACCAAAGGACAAACTCGCCCCGGCTTCGGCCGGGGCCTCTACCACGCGCGCACCACGCTCTGTTTTAGCAGGGAGAAGAACCTGGGCACCTGTATCTGAAGTTAACCGCTCACCTCGCCGCCCACCGAATGGCCCCACATAAGTGGTGGTACCGGTGATAACCCTTTGGCTTATTGAACAGGCTAAGGATTAACAAGTTACGGAGTTGCCACCGGCACAGCGGTTTTATCGACCGACCACGGCTGTCCCGTACAGGGTTACTCGGCGTTTTTCTACCGCCTTCATCTTTCGTCCTATGGCCTGGGTATCCTCTTTTTCCTAAACTGGGGGGGTGCCAGAGAATCTGCAGGACTGCCATGACGAATTACACCGACAGACACCGATCTTCAATCGAGCATCCGGAGGAATTCTGGGCCGAGGCCGCAGAGGGCATCGATTGGGAAAAGCCCTGGGATAAAGTGCTCGAGAAGACTGACTCCATGACCTATCGCTGGTTTCCTGGTGCGGAGCTTAATACCTGCTTCAATGCAGTGGATCGCCATGTGATGCGCGGTAGGGCCGAACAGACCGCCATTATCCACGACAGCCCGGTAACATCGACGCAACGAAAAATCAGCTATGCGGAGCTGCTGGACGAAGTTTCACAGTTCGCCGGCGCCCTGGCGGCAAACGGCATCGGTAAGGGCGATCGCGTAATCGTCTACATGCCGATGATTCCCGAAGCGATTGTCGCGGTGCTCGCTTGCGCACGACTCGGCGCCGTCCACTCCGTTGTATTCGGCGGTTTCGCGGCCAACGAACTTGCCACGCGCATCGACGATGCGACACCAAAAGCTGATCGTTTCGGCATCCTGCGGTATCGAGCCGTCGCGCATCGTCGAGTACAAGCCGCTGCTCGATCAGGCGATCGAACTATCGACGCACAAGCCAGAACGCTGCATCGTGCTGCAGCGACCGCAGGTAACAGCCAGTCTCGTCCCCGGTCGCGATATCGACTGGCAGGAAGCGGTGGCAGCCGCCAGCGCACATGACTGTGTCATCGTCGCGGCCACCGACCCCCTCTACCTGCTGTACACGTCCGGCACGACAGGGCAGCCGAAAGGCATCGTCCGAGACAACGGCGGCCATGCTGTCGCGTTGCACTGGTCGATGAAGAATATTTACGGGGTCGAGCCCGGTGAAGTGTACTGGGCCGCGTCCGACATCGGTTGGGTCGTCGGCCATTCCTACATTATTTACGGGCCGTTACTGCACGGCAATACAACCGTACTGTTCGAGGGTAAGCCGGTCGGTACCCCGGACGCCGGAGCTTTCTGGCGGGTTGCCTCCGAGCTCGCTGTCGCCACAATGTTCACCGCACCGACCGCCTTCAGGGCAATACGGCAACAGGATCCGGATGGCAAGCTGATCGAGCGCTACGGCCTGTCGGCAATGCGGGCGCTGTTTCTAGCCGGCGAACGCTGCGACCCGGATACGCTGCACTGGGCCGAGGACAAGCTGGGTATCCCGGTCATCGACCACTGGTGGCAAACGGAAACAGGGTGGTCCATCGCGGCCAATTGCCTTGGCATCGAGAGGCTGCCTGTGAAAGCCGGGTCCGTGGGACCACCGGCACCCGGCTGGGATGTTCGAACGCTCGATAACAAAGGGAAAGATGTCGCTCCCGGTGACGTCGGCGCGATCGCCTGCAGGCTGCCATTGCCACCGGCACGCTGACTGGTCTGTGGCATGCCGAGGAGCGCTTCCGACGGTCCTATCTGAGCACTTTTCCGGGCTATTACGAAACTGGCGACGCTGGCTTCATTGACGAAGACGGCTATATACATGTGATGTCCCGCACCGATGACGTGATCAATGTCGCGGGCCACCGCCTGTAGACCGGCGCTATCGAAGAGGTGCTTGCCTCGCACAGCGACGTCGCCGAATGCGCCGTCGTCGGTGCGGCTGATCAGCTCAAGGGACAGCTACCGCTGGGCTTTCTCGTGTTGAAAGCGGGTGTGGATCGCGATCCAGCCGATATCGTTGCCGAGACCGTAGCGCTGGTTCGCGAACGCGTTGGTCCTGTCGCGGTGTTCAAGAAAGCGGTGGTGGTAACAAGGTTGCCGAAGACTCGCTCAGGCAAGGTCCTGCGCGCGACGATGCGCAAGATTGCCGATGATGATGAATACAAGACCCCAGCGACGATCGAAGATCCGGCCGCGCTCGATGAAATCGCTGAGGCGCTGCGAACGATCGGCTATGGGCAGAGTAGTCGGTGACCCCGCGGCGCTGTGGTCATGGCGCAAATGGGGTCAGAGTACATTTCCCATAGAATGCATGTGTAAATGTACTCTGACCCCATGAATCGCCACATTGATAGTTCACATTGTGCCAAGAATCTCTCGTCGTGCACGGTGATGCTTTTTGAGCAACGGCTTCCTCGGTAATTGATTGAAAACTATAGTTGTGGGGATTCCACTGATGTTCTGAATATCCGCGTGTCGGTGGTTTGACGTACTCGAATCGGCGCAGGCCGGCGACCTGAAGGCGTCAGTTACAAGAGGACGGCAGGTCTGCCAACCGCTTTAGCAGGTCGGCGAAAGCCGCCTGCGTGGTTGACGACGCTGGCTCGAAACCTGGCCGGGACGACACGAACTTGCGTTGGCCCAGTACGCTGACTTCGAGTTCGACCATCCCACCGGCGCGGTGCAGGTTGATAGGTAGTTCCGGAAATGCGGCATCACGAAGGGGGGGCCGCAACGACGGCGCGAAGCTGGCAGGCCGACAGGCCCTGGGCCCGGATTTCCCCGACAGCCGTACCTGGCGCATAAGGCTGCCTCGAAACCCGGCCATCCTCAATTCGCAATATCGAACCGGCTCGGCCATTTTCAGATTCATGCAAGCTGAGTAATCGCAGCCTCAGTACCTCTGGCGCCAATGCACCGTCGGCGAGTTTCGCCAATCCGTCTTCAAGGTCGGCGGCCATTACGCCGTCAGCCGCCAGCGGCTCGATGCGATCGAGCAATTGCCGGGCGAGGCCCAAGAGTTGCTCTGATGGTTCCCCGTCCAGGAGCTGTATCGACGTTTTCTTCGCTTCCTGCACGGCAACGTGAATCCGGCAAGACACTTTTAACGGTGCTTCCTGCTTGTCCGCCTTCGGCTTCTCGCCGTAGCGGGGGGCAGTGCGCGAAGTCGGCGTCCAGCAGCATGTCGATCAGCGCAGCACGGTCTTTGGCAGCAAGCCGAACCTGCCAATGATTGCCCCATACGGCAACGCTCCCGCGAATCACTTCCAGTGAGCGCCGGCTATCTCGCTCGGTGCAGTTGACTCGCAAATGGAAAGGGACGCCGGAATCAGCGCGTGCCGCCGTGAGCGCAGCCGTCAGCGGCTCGGGAGTTGCGGCAGGCGCGGGGCCGCCTTGCATAATCAGGAAAACCAGGGAGAACAGCGGGAGTACCAGTTTTTGCATATCGAATTCCTGTCGTCCCAACACCTGTAAACAATGCCTTGCCAGGAGATCTTGTGATTGTCAGGCGGCGATACTAGCATCGGTTCCTGTTAAAAAAATCCCAGCCTTGGGGAGGGTCGGCCGATGTACCGTATTGCTGCACGTAGTTTTAGTTTACTCCTTTTCGCTTTTTGCCTGCCGATGAGCACGGCCCTGGCGCAGAGCGTAACGGCGCTCGAACGCATCGAGGCGCGCTCCGAGAATCGGCCGCTGCAGTCGCTGTCGGTCACCGCCGCACAAGCGCGCACCAACATTCCCGCTCCGCGCGGCCCCCGCGAGGTGCCGAACTTCGTCGGCAAGGGCAAGCCGCTGCCGGGCACGGCCGACCCCGCGGTTACGGCCGCAACGTTGCAGAACAGCCCGGGAACCAGTGCCGCAACGACGGTTGGTTCCGGATTCCCGGGTGCAACGAATAACGACAACGGGTCGATTCTCGGCTTCCTGATCGCGCCGCCTGACACCGATGGCTCGGTCGGGCCGAATCACTTCGTGCAGATGATTAACCTGCTGACGACGATCTATGACAAGAGCGGCAACGTCGTCACACTCGTTTCCGAGCAACGCGTTCTGGAGCGGCGTCGGCGGCAACTGCGAACCCTTCAACCAAGGCGACCCGATCGTGCTCTATGACGAAGCTGCAAACCGTTGGCTCGTGAGTCAGTTTGCGTTCCCGGATAACCTGAACTCGTTCTCTCAGTGCGTCGCGATCTCGCAGACTGGCGACCCGACCGGCGGCTACAACCGCTACGAATTCTCGTTCGACAACATCGGCTTCAACGACTATCCGAAGCACGGCATTGTTAGCGACTCGATCACGATGATTGCCAACATCTTTCGGAAAGCGCGGCCCCCGCTTCACTTTCGGGGGGAACGTATCTTGGTGTCATGGACAAGGACGCCATGTATGCCGGTCAACCCGCGTCGCTGATAGGCTTCAACATCGGCACGGGCGAATTCGGTTTCGTCGCCGGCGATCTCGATGGCCCGGGATCTTCGGATGCGCTGTTCGCGACCGCGATGTCGACCGCCAGCGCCTTTGATATTTGGAAGATCGACGTCGATTGGAACACGGAGAACGCCTCGGTGAACCAGATTGCCTCGATTTCGGTCACGCCTTACGACAGCGACCTCTGCGGCGCCTCGCGAGAGGCCTGCATCCCGCAGCCGAATGGTGGACCGGCGCTGGAGGCGATCACCGACCGGCTCATGCACCGCCTGCAGATTCGCGACTTCGGCAGCTACAAGACGATGGTGACCGCCCACACCGTGGATGTTGGTGGCGGCCGCGCGGGCATCCGCTGGTACGAGATGCGCGAGTCTGGCGGCACCTGGTCGCTTTACCAGGAGGGCACCTACGGCCCGAGTGATGGCGAGAATCGATGGATGCCGAGTGCGGCGATGAATGCGGCAGGAGACATCGGCATCGGCTACTTGCTGGCAAGCACTAACACGTTCGTGTCGACCGCTGTTACCGGGCAGTCGGCGGCCAGCAGTGGGACGGGCACGCTGGACGCGGCTGAGCAGATCTGTGCGGCCGGCAGCGGTGTGCAGCAAGACACGGGCCGCTCCGGCGACTTCTCGTCAACGTCCATCGATCCGACGACGGGCAACTTCTGGCACACCAACGAGGGTGTTCACGACGACGAGGCCAGTTCCAGTGGGCGACGTTCGTCTGCGAATTCTCGGTTCGGTAGCGGCGGCGGCAACAATCCGCCCATGGCCTCGTTCACCTCCTCGTGCACCGACCTGGCGTGCAACTTCACGGACACGAGTACGGACAGCGACGGTAGTGTCAACGCCTGGGCCTGGGCCTTCGGTGATGGCAATACATCGACGGCGCAGAACCCGACTCATACTTATGTTGCCGGCGGTACCTACACGGTGACGCTTACGGCGACCGACGATGGCGGCGCCACGGATACGGCGACCGACTCGGTAACGGTGACCGATCCGAATGCCAACAATCCGCCGACGGCGAGCTTTACATCATCCTGCACGGACCTGAGCTGTGACTTCGATGGCAGCGGCTCCAGCGATTCGGACGGCACCATCGCCTCGTACGCCTGGGATTTCGGTGACGGTAACACCGGTACCGGCATCACGGCGTCAAATTCCTACGCCGCCGCGGGCACGTACACCGTGACCCTCACCGTGACGGATGACGATTCTGCTACGGGTACGGATGAGCAAAGCGTTACGGTGACAGAACCGCCGACCGGCGGGATCACGCTGTCCGCGACCGGCTACAAGGTGCGAGGACTGCAACAGGCAGACCTGACCTGGAGCGATGCGGCCAGCACCAACGTGGATGTCTACCGTGACGGCGCGGTGATCACGACGACCGCGAACGACGGGTTCTACACCGACAACATCAATAATCGCGGTGGTGGAAGTTATACCTATCAGGTGTGCGAGGCGGGCACGAGCACCTGCTCTAATACGGCGACCGTGACCTTCTAATGACAAGCAAGCCGGCGCCGGAACCTTGGGTTCCGGCGCTGGGGTGCGATCGCGCGGATTGCTCGATGCGACGCCAACCAAACCGTGCGTGAATTCTGCGTGTATCAGCTATGCATCGTCATGCTTTGTGGTGCAAATAGAGCAGTGGACGGCCCGGTAGCTCGTTGATTAATATTATCCAAATCCGGCACCTAGAGTTCTGAAAAATCCGCGTGTCGGTGGTTGATTGACTGCAGGCCAGCCACGGCCCTCGCCATGCGGGCGACGTCACTTCGTTTGGCCACCATCCAAACCGGACTTTGTCTGTTCACTCGCGTTCGAGGACGCCGCCGACATACCCGCACCTCAGTGGCTTGTTTGGGCCGCACGTAAGCATCTGTACCCATTGCCGTACTTGACGTGGATGATCACACTTGTTTTTGGCTGTGGATGATGCGGATGTCGGGTAAATATCGTCACAATTCGCGAAGCGTCGCAACGACCCTCAGTGGCGTGCTCGCGTACGGCGTCGTGCTGCTCGCGGTCGCGCTGACCGTGCCGGCGCTGTTTTTTCCCTGGTGGTTGCCGGGAGCACTAGCAGCGATGGGTCTTATCCTTGTCGTGCTCCGCGTGCCCGTCTGGCGGCGAACGCGCCGGTCTATCTGGCCGGAAGGCTTTCCCGGCCGGCTTTGGTTGGCGGGCTTGTGGCTTTTGACGGCAGCGGCGCTGGTGTCGACTGGCGTCGCGATTGACGGTCGGCGGGTGCCGAACGCAGATACCATCGACATCCCGATACCGCTCGGGACAGGTACTTACCTGATCGCCAACGGCGGTTCCCGCGAGATCGTCAACGCGCACGTACGCACGCTCGATAGCTCGGTTGAGCGCTTTCGCGAGTACCGCGGCCAGTCTTACGGTATCGATTTGGTAGAGCTTAATGCCTTTGGGCTACGCAGTGCCGGTTTGCAGCCTGCCGATCCTGCCGCCTACGAAATCTACGGCAACCCGGTCTATGCGCCGTGCGCCGGACAGGTTGTTGCCAGCCGCAACGATCGGGCCGATATGCAGGCACCCGTCATGGACCGTGAGGTTATGGAAGGCAACCATGTGCTGTTGCGCTGCGGAGACGTTGTCTTGCTACTGGCGCACTTGATACCCGGCAGCGTGCAGGTCGAAGCCGGCGACATCGTGGCTATCGGGCAGCAACTGGCTCGAGTAGGCAACTCCGGCAACAGCTCGGAGCCACACCTGCATATCAGTGCGCAGCGGCCCGGCTCCTCACCGTTTTCGCTGGACGGCGAGCCGATGGCAATCCTTTTCGACGGGCGGTTTCCGATTCGAAACGCGCGGCTGACAGTGCCCGCCGATGATTCCGGTCCGCGCGAATCCGCACAACCGAATCTTCGGGATCGCCTCGGCGCCGAACTCAGGGCCCTGGTTCAGCAGTATGGGCTACCGGGCGCCGTGGCCGCCTGCGTACTGGCAGACGGGACGGTCGAAGTCGTGGCAACGGGCAATGGCGACCGCGAAGCTGCTGTGCCGATGACGCCGTCATCGCGCATGTTGGCTGCCAGCATCGGCAAAACGTTTGTCAGCGCAACACTGCTTGTGCTGGACGCGGAAGGCACGCTTGATCTCGATGACCGGCTGGACCAGTGGCTCGGCAGCAGGCCGTGGTACGCGCGCCTGCCCAATCATGCCGACGTCACGCTGCGTCAGTTGTTGACGCACAGCGCCGGGATTCCGGATCACGTCCAGTCGGAACGTTTCGGCGAGCAGTTCGTACGTAACCTGGGGAGCGACACGAACCCGTTTTCGCCCGAAGATCTCGTCGGCTTCGTACTCGATCAGCCGGCGCTGTTCGAGGCCGGCCAGGGCTGGGCCTACACGGACACCGGCTACATCCTGCTGGGCATGGTGATCGAGGAATCGACGGGCAACCGCTATTACGACGAAGTGACACGTCGATTTATCGAGCCGCTGTCGCTCGATCTGACATCTCCATCGGACCGCCGCGAACTGCCGGGCCTCGCCTCGGGATACACCAGAGCGAATAATCCTTTTGGGCTGCCCGAGAAGACCATGCTCGGTACGCATACGCTCGCCTGGCATCCCGGCATCGAATGGACCGGGGGTGGTCTGGTCAGCAACGCGAGGGATCTTGCCGTCTGGGCCAAAGCACTGTTCGAAGGTGCAGCGATGGGCGATGACTACCTCGACGAGCTGCTGCAATCCGTGCCAATGGACCCGGGGATGCCGGACCGTCGTTACGGCGCCGGTGTCGCGATTTACGAGTCCAGCGAATGGGGCCCGGTATATGGCCACGCAGGCTGGGTGCCGGGCTACGTCTCGTTCGTTCGCTACCTGGCAGATGCCCGGACAGCGATCGCATTCCAGACCAACACGGACGTCGGCTTGCTGGACGGTGAAGGATCGGCCATTGCCGATATCGAGACCCGTCTGACCCGCGTCGTGGCCGGCGGGCGCTGAGCAGATTCACGCTCGTCGGTCGCCCGGTGTGGCTGGCGCGTCGGGGATGACTGCGGTCACAGAGCCTTCCCGAATGAACATCGCACGGCGGTTCACCACGACGACAATCAACGCCACTGCCACGAAGAACAGCGTGTCGTAAGGCTGCGCATCCGGCCATAGCGGGTTGTTGGCCTGGAAGTGATAAAGCACTGCGAGCAGGATGCTGCCGCGAGACGCGTTGAACATCGGGGTCAGGATGACGCTGAGGCAAACGGAACCGATAAAGAACGGCATGAATCCCCAGCTACTTTGTGGGGTGCCGCTCAAGAAAAACGCCGGCAGGTGCCAGAGGCCCCAGACCAGGCCGAGAATCAGCGCGGACCAGATTGGCGCAAAACGACGCTGCAGCAATGGCAGCGCAACGCCGCGCCAGCCGAACTCCTCCATCGGGCCGAGAACGAACATGAACGCCATGGCCGCCAGCATTTGCGCGCCGCCATCGAACGGAAACGGGTCGGTCAGCAGATTGCCCTTTACGGCTGCGCCGGCGACATAGACGAGCGGAAACCCGATGAACAGGTAGGCATACCATGCAGGCGGGGCCCGCCAGAGCAAGAGGCGAGACAGAAACGAAAGCAATCCGCGGGCGCCTCCGTAGTACGCGACGAGCGCGAACGCAGCAAATGCCGGCGACCATACGGCGATGATGAATCCGGGGTGGCTGGCGCTGAGCTCGCCGAATCGCGCGGTAACCTGCTGTGGCAGAAAGATATAGGCGCCGAGCAGGCCCCAGGCGATGCCAAACGTCAGCAACAGATAGGGCAACAGTGCGAAAAAAGGCACGACTCGCTTTCCCGAATCAATTGACGGAACGCTCATCTTCGTCTCCGTCCGTTAAAGGAAACCGAACGTCGGTCACCCTCGCTTTGAAAAAAGCGAAGTAATCGTCCGTCTCGAAGTGATTGCCTGCCTCGACGCGAGTCGGGAGGCGAAATCCGCCGAACGCCCTGTAGTCCGACAGGTAGCCGCCGAAGGGCTGCAGCTGGAACATCTTTTCCGGGTTCGCATTCGACCAGCGCTGAAAGATCACTTTCACTGGCCGGCCCGCGGCATCGACCGTGACGTCGACAGCCTGTTGTAGCCCCTTGTGCGCCAGGATCACGCGGGCTGACGAATCGTCTATGGCTTCCCAGCGTACGTGTTCACCCGGGAGCAAAGCAGCCGGCGTCCAGAAGACAGCTTCCGCCACGTAGCGGCCGAAGGCCGCACGCATATGATCCGTATTGTTGCCGGCCCTGGCGACGGGCACGATATTCAGCAGCCAGAAGCGGCTCCAGCTCGTGCCGTCCGCCGCCCCGTCGGAACCGGCAAACCACACCTTGTCACCCGCCCGAACTTTCCAGACGAATCCGTCCGGTGCCGCGAGAAGTTGCTCTGCGCGCATCGGCATGTAGTTCGGCTCGGCCTTGTTGCCAAGACTGAATTCGCCTTGCATTGTAATTTCAGCGACCGTGTACAGTGGTGTGCCGGGCGCTATCGTAAAGCGGAAATAACGCTGTGCAGGATCGGGCAGTGTGGCGACCATGGAATCATCGAAGGCTGCAGGCGCCGCTGTCTGGAACGAGATCAAACGCCGCCATGCGTCCCGCTCCGCGACATTATCGGTCCATCGCCAGGCAAGAAGTGCGAGCAGGGCGAGAGTCGCGGCAGCGAGGAGAACAAGTATCGCTTTTGTCATGCGCCAGTTACTGTGACGGTAACCGTCGACCATCAAGAATTCTATTGCACCACCATCGGTGCAGACCCACCATAGGGATAAGCCGAGGATTCCACGTCACCGGGTTCGGGTGCAAAGTAGACGCAGCCGGGATCGGAGGTTGAAGGGCGCAGTCGATCGGCTGCGAAGCAAACCTTCGTCGGAGCGCACTCAAGGTTTCCGCAGCCGGACTCAGGGTCGGATGTTTCGACCCATGTGATAGAGGGCAGACGATGAACGACCGGGCCTATAACGAATTGGCAAAACGGCTGCGGCAACTCCCGGCGCCTGGCCAACAAGATGCAAGACAGGCACTCGTGCAGGCGGCGACCCTGGCGGCATCGAGCCACAACACACAGCCGTGGACCTTCCACGTTGCTGCGGACAGCATCCTGATTGAGCCGGATCTGGCGCGTCGCTGCGAGGTTGTGGATCCGGACGATAGCCACCTGTACAAGAGTCTCGGCTGTGCCGCCGAGAACATTGTCGCAGCGGCGCCTGCCTACGGGTTTGCTGCCGAGGTGCGGATTGCAGACGGCGGGCGTATCGAAATCGGTCTAGCGCCATTGAGAAACGCGCACGACAGCGGCGCGCTTACGCTCATTGCGGAACGCCAGTGTACGAAAACGCCGTATGACGGTCGGCCCCTCGACACAGCAGACATCGCCGAACTGGAATCGGCGGGTTCCGGTGCCGGCGTCTCCGTCCGGCTGATCGATGATGCAGCGCTGACTGAATCCATTCTCGAACTGGTGAACGAAGGCAACCGGGCGCAGCTGTCGGATCCAGCGTTTCGACGGGAGCTGATCGAATGGATTCGCGTCAACGACAAGCACGCGATCCGGACCGGCGACGGTCTTTCCGGGCGCGCCACCGACCAACCGCAGCTGCCGAAGTGGCTGGCGAAAGTCGTCTTGCCGGTCGTGATGACACCGCAAGCGCAGGTCAGGACCGATACTAAGAACCTGCGGTCGTCCGCCGGGATCGCTGTATTTATCGGCCAATCCGATGACGTGCCTTCATGGATCGAAACCGGGCTCGCCTACGAGCGCTTTGCGCTCGGGGCCACGGCACTGGGCATTCGCAATGCTTTTATCAATCAGCCGATCGAGGTTCGAAGCCTGCGCAATGAACTTCATTCATTGCTTGAGCTCAGCGGGACGGAGACCGCGCATCTCATGGTCCGCTACGGCCGTGCCCCACAGGCACCGTACAGCCTGCGTCGTCCGGTGGCCGAGGTGTGGTCGAGGCGCGAAAATCAGCCGGTGGCCCGGAACCAGGCCATGTCTGTCTAAACTCGAGGGTGCCGGTTTACGCCGAGTAACACTAACGTTTTCACCGGCGGACAACGGAGAAGAGGATGCGTATTTTGCGATGGATCCTGCTCGGGCTGCTCACCGTGGCGATCCTCGTCTCGGTGGCATACGCCCGGGACATGAAGCAGGCCTACGAGCGTGTTCGGGCGGGCGGCACGGTCATTCCATCGCCGTATGGTGACATTGAGTTCACGCAGGGTGGCGCGGGTCCCGACGTGCTGGTCATTCACGGTAGCGGGGGCGGCTATGACCAGGGTGAACTTATCGCAAAGGCGGTGCTGGGGAATGACTTTCACTGGATCACGCCGTCCCGGTTCGGCTACCTGAGATCGAGCTTTCACGAAGGCGCCACGTGGGACGAACAGGCGCATGCTTATGCGGCTTTGCTCGACAATCTCGGCATCGACCAGGTTGCGGTTGTCGCCATGTCTCAGGGCGGGCCTTCAGCGCTGCTCTTCGCCGTACTGTATCCGGAGCGTGTCTCGTCTCTGACGCTGATCTCGTGCGGTGTCGCCGCGTCAGAGGCAGAGGATCAGGCGGAGGCAAACGCGAAGGGCGACAGGCTCGTCACGATCTTCAAGTATGACTTCATCTACTGGGCGATCGCCAGATTCTTCCGAAAACAGCTGATGGAGTTAATTGGTGTAAGTCCCGAAGTCTTCGCCGGCATGTCCTACGAGCAACGACGGCTGGCCGTCCGTTTCATCGATGAGATGAACCCGGTCTCCCTGCGATCGGCCGGTGCTGGGTTCGACAACCGGGCAACGATGCCGGGCGAACGGATTGCATCAATAACCGCGCCGACCCTCATAATCCATGCTGTGGACGATGGTTTACAGCTGTTCCATAACGCCGAGTACGCCACCGACAACATACCAAACGCGCGATTGGTTCAATTCGAGCAAGGCGGGCACTTCGTGATAGGAATTGAGCAGCCCATCATCAGCGCGGCAGTGGCGGACCACATCCTCGAGAACGCCAGTGTGCCCCTGCCATCGCGTCTACCTTGAGTATTGGCATCCGTCCAGTGCGTGAAATTCGCGTGGAACAGCTGTGCATTGTTATGCATTGCGATGCAAGACGAGTAACGGACGACCCGGTAACTTCCTTGGAAAATAAAAAACGAATCGACCGCTTACTGTTCTGAAAACCCGCGTGCCGGCAGTTCAACCGAGCCGCGCTAGCGGCGACAGACGCATGAAGTGCAAGCTGGCGTAGCCAGCGACCCATTGACTCGAACCGGCTTGCGCCGGTTCTCGCCCTGCCGGCGCTTGCGGCGTCGTGGTTTGTTTCGCAAATCGCTCCGCCCCTGGCCACCATCTAACTTAAAACCGGTCAGACTCTTATCGATTAGGTGTCTGGCCGTTTGTCTTTATGCAGAGATGTACTCTGGCCCCATAAGCCCAATAAAAAAAGCCCCGCACTGCGGGGCTTTGTGAAACAAACAACGATGAACAATCAGTCAGAAGGCGGCACGAATTTTTGTGTTGATGCCGAGTTCTGTTTCACCTCGTTCATGCGTTGACGGATGTTGTAATAATCGTTCGTCAGCCAGCGCCCGAGAATGTTCGCATACAGCGGGTTACCCAGCACGCCGCTCTCGCCACCCGGCAATACCGTGCGCCCGGTGATGCCGCGGGGTGCGCGGCTTGATTCACCGATATAACGTCTGGACGGGCCGCTTCCGAACATGAAGTCGTTACTGCTGTCAGCGCGGGCTGAATGACTCGAGGCATCGACGACACCAAATCCACCGTCAACCGACAGGCCTGGCAGGTCCGGGAATGACGCAGGAAAGGCCCCGCCAGCCGGCGGCGTGTCAAACGGCGGACCCAGGGGATGATCCAGCACGATGCGGTGCAGGCGGCCCCAGCGATAGTCATCCTGATAGGGCGATTCGCCAAACGCTTCGGCAAAGTCTGGGCCGGCCAGCAGCTCCAGCGCATCCTGAACGCTCTTGAGGATCAGGATGTCACGCCGCGCTGACGGATCGGTAACGTCCGGCACATTAAAAAAGTTGAGTCCGGACGCACCAATACCTTCTTGCGCGTCGAAGTTGTCGAACAGATTACGCAAGGCCGTCATGGACAGGCTGCTCGGCGGCCGGGGTAACCCAATTGCATCGAGGACCGCGTCGATCGTGTTGCCGATCATCTGGCCCCGCCAGACTGAATAGATCGTCGCCGCGATGCTGTGCTCGATCTCCGTGACGGACGGTTCGGCGCGTTCGCCATCTTCATCACTGGCGTCATAGCCTGCCGCCACGCCGGTAGGTGTCGAGTAATCCCAGCCACGCAAGCGACCAACAGCCTCAGCAACGCGCGGATCTCCGGCCAGCCAGGCCAGCAGTGGATCGGCCGCATCGGATGTCGCGTTATGGAAAGCCTCGAGGATCAGTGGCGTAAAGACCTGCGCGTCGAGCAATATGACGTCCGCCTGGATCGCCTCCATGTCTTCGACGCTCAGCGGTCCTGCCGCAAGCCGTTCGTCGAAGGCCTGCGTGATACGGCCTGCGCGTGTGCCGATCGCGTAGCCCGGGTTGAGATAGAAAATACCGCCGCCGGGCCGCAGCTCGTTGAACGCATTGTTGTCCCGCGTGTTTCCTGTGGGATCGTTGTTGGCGTTGATGAAATAGCCGCTGACCGGATTGATTAGTTTCGGCATCTCATCGAACGGCAGGATCTCGTATGGCACGGCTTGTTGCGGCTGCGGATTCTGCACAGGCAGCCATTCGTTGCCGCCCTGGCCGTTGCGAACCAGGTACGGCGGTAGGCCATCAACGAAGCCGGCCTGCAAGTCCTCGCGAATCGGCATCTCGGCGCTCGTGAAATAGGCAATGTTGCCTTGGGTGTCCATGTACGAGAAGTTCTGCGAGCCAAAATCAAAGAACTGCAGGCCATCCTTGAAGTCGTCGAGGTTCTTCGCGAAGTTGAAATTGCGGAACGCATCCAGTTCACGGGTAGCGCTGAAACCCGTGTACTGAACGCTGAGTGCGGCGCCTGTCGCCTGCTCCAAACTGATAATCGGTCCGTTATTGCGGCGCGGCGCGATCAGCGTAACAGGCGGGGTGCTGCCCGCAGGGGCCAACGTCGTGTTATCCGCTACACCATCGCCGATGATGTTAAAGCTGTAAGCCTCTGGTATCGGGATTAACGGCTCCGGGCTGCCTTTGTAGAGAGTGCTGAGACCACTGGGCGAGCTCGGATCAGGAACCACCTGCTCCTGGAACGTGTCAGTCACGTCCATCGGGTTGACGGTTGCGCCCCAGGTGATGCGCTGGTTCTGTCCCAGCACGACATAGGGTATGCCGGGAAAGCTGCTACCCACTACATCAATGCCGGCCGGCCTGGCCCGAAGGTGATTCTGATACCAGGTGGAGGGCGTGTTCAACGCGAGGTGCGGGTCGTTGGCGAGCATCGCCTTGCCGCTCGCGCTGCGACTCGGGGCAACGGCCCACTCGTTACTGCCTGTCGGCTTGTCACGAGATTTGAGCGCGTTTTCCAGCAACGGAATACCCTCGACCTTTTTCCGGTAATCCTGGACAAGTCGCAGGGTCGCCGGGTTGAGTTGCCCGGCCGGTGCGCTGGCGGCGGCTGATCGTCTGGCGCTCGACGCAGACTTTTGCGCTTTCCCTGGACGCTTGGTCTGCTTGGATTGCTTTGCTTTGGCCGGTGCAGCAGCAGCCAACGAGTCGGGAATCGTCGCCGCGGGATCGAAGGGCTGCGTCCGGAACAAGTCCTCGAAGAACAGCGCTGCGCCGTCGAAGCCGAGCGCATTGCCAACGCCCTGGTAGGTGAGCAGGGCCTCCGTGTTGCCAATGTCGAGGTCGAACGACAGGCCGAACGCAATTAGCTTGCCAACCACGACGCTGTCCAACGGTGTCCATGGTTCCGCTTGCGTGATTTCAAGCACCGTGTACTCGGGTGGAAGTGGCTGGGTATTCAAAAAGTAATTCACGCCATCGGCGTAGGACTGCAGCCCGGTCCGGGTCTCGGAAGACAGAGCCGACAACGACCGCTGCGCAGCACGGCGCAGCCCAAAAGTGCGCAACTGAACATCACTGTTCAACGCAGCTGGTCCGAGCAGTTCGGCCAATGTGCCGCTTCCCTGGCGCCGCGAGGCATCCATCTGGAAGAATCGATCCTGCGCGTGCAGATAGCCCTGCATGAATACGACGTCGTGCTCGGTGTTGCCGATAATGTGAGGAATGCCGTCAATATCGCGGATTACTTTTACGGCAGATCGCAAGCCGGGTACTTCAACAGGCTTGGCGATGGCGGTGGTGGCGACTGCAATAAGCAGCAGTACGGCGACTAAGCGTAATTGATTTAACATATTATTCCCCTTTGGACGGACATAGGCGGGGTCCGTCGTGGATTCTTCTCTACACACGGGGTGTTTTCTTGTTTTGGCGCCCGTTACTCATCTTAGCTCAATCGCCGGTGCACGCAACAATCGACTGGCCGGCAGCCGAACAATCTGTCGCTGGCACCGGTGCAAGCAGTTCCTGGAACGGACTCGATGTGCGTTCGTGCTGCTGCAACACGGCATGGCTTAATGTACTAATGCCTTAAATCAGGAATGTCCCCAATTCCTCCAGCCAGGGCCATGCAGCACTGCTTCAGAAAATTGAGACTCGTTGTTTTCCCCTGAGTCCCCGGGCCTTGACGGCCCGGGGTTGTTACATTGGTTAAGCTTGGCTTTCGTTTCGGTGACTAGTGACTACCTCCTTTCGGGCCACCACCGCCGCCGGGCTTGCCGCCACCGCCACCGCCACCGCCACCGCCACCGCCTTTGGTTTTGCTGACGATGCAAATGTCGATATAGGTCAAGTCGTTATCGTTGTCGATAACCGGGCGGTACAGCCGGTCGTCCTCTTCGGAATCTTCGTCCTCCGACTCTTCAGACGCGATCACATCCAGCTTGCTCGACGTGATGTACACCGGTGCCTCCTCAACCAGCACGCGTGCTTCGGCTGCGGCTGCAGGTGGTGCTCTGTTGACGATGTTCGTTAGAATCTCGTCGCCAAGAATCTCTTCATCGATATTGAAAGTGATGTCTTCCGGTGCGTAGAACGTCAGGCGCCAGAAGCCGGTCTTGAGCCAATCGTCTCCCGGGCAAGAAGTCAGGTCGACATCCTTCATGCGCCAGTTATAGCCATAGACGTACTTACCGCCGACGCTGGTCTCAACGCTGTATTCTTCGTCGTGCCACGTGCAGGTGCCTTCCCAACCGGATCCCGTCCAGGCACCGACAGCAGGCGGATCGTCGCCAGGATTGCCGCCGGGCATCGAGCACGTTGCATCGCCAGGCACCATCTTGGCCAGGTTCAGCCGAGCGTCGGTTGACTTGATGATCTGGAACGGAGAGTCATAGTTGAACGACACGGCGTCCGCATCGTTAGCCCGGACACCCCAGTGTTCGGTGATGCCTTGGCCGGACACGTGCCACATCTGGAAGCCGGTCTTGCAGGCAGCTGCAGGATCCAGTCCCTGAGCCGAAGCGGCCGCTGCACAGGTCTGCATATGGCCCTCTTCGTCAACCAGCAACGATGCCTCGTAAACGTTGTCAGTCGCGGTATCGTCGCTCAGCGTACTGCTGTAAGGCTGCGTTTCTACGCGAATGACTGAGCGTTCGTTCCATGAGACAGCCTCCAGCGCATCGCCCCAATCGACGAACGCCGCTTCGACAGTATTTCCCATTCCAATACCATCATCATCGGCCCACCATTCATTGACGTCGACTTTCTGCCAATAGATGCGGTAGACGTCTATATCGGCACACTGTGGAACGTTAGCCTTACAGGCATTGACATCGAAATAAACCGTCGGCTCTGACAGGTTATCTACGCAGGACGTGTTCGGGTAATTGAACTGCCCGTCGCTCTGTGGCGCATCGCAGCCGTAAGAATAGTGAACACCCAACTGAGGATCACTCGGTGGACGCCAGTATGCTTCGGTTACCGTTGCCGACTCTGTCTGGATAGATGGCAGCGAAAGGTTATTGGATGTCTCGCCGCCAACTGGCGGCCCCTTAATGCCGCCTTTGGCCGCCAAGCCGGGGGAGCTGAAGGCAATTAGAACGGCAGCGAGTACCGCCATCGAGACGGTCCGCCATCCTGGCCATCGAATCGTTGATAAAGTTGTCTGTCTCATCACATTCCTCCTCGCCTTTGCCCCCCTCTGGGTAAAGTTCTTGTTATCGACTTTTTGTGCAATCACCTCCTTGCCGGATCATTGACTGCATGCTCTCACATGCAACTTTCATCGCAGTCACGCAGGAACAGCTTGCTCGCCAGGATTGATGCGCCATCATAGGTGCCCTCCGCCTTCACAATGCTTCCTTCTGTCAACAGTGTGAAGAACGTATCGGCATCGATGATTTCCTGCGCTTCGTTCTGGAATACCGTGTTTTGGTCGGTTGTTACCAGCACGCCCAGCAGAGTAACGTCGGGCTGCGCGATCAGTTCGACCGGCGCCTTCAGCGTGACGCCGTCATCCGGGTCGTCACGTTCCAGTCGCGTAGCAACGACTGCTGCCTGGTTGATGTAGGCGCGAACTTCTGTGCGGTCACCGACGACAAGATCGTCGTAGCCAAAATCCGTGATGCCGGCAGCGCTTTGGTCACGAAATAGTGTCGATTCATCTGTTGCAACGCTTATGCCCAGCAGCGTAATACTGGTTGTTGCAGTATCGACGGCCTGGACATCCGCCTCAATCTCGACCACCGATGGCAAGCGAAAAACGATTCTTTCTGCAACAAGCACTCCGGCCTCATCGAGCCATCCGTCAACCGCCAGCTTCACATCGAGGGCCAGCGTAGCGACCGTACCATTCACGTACACGGTCTCACCGGTAGTTGTGACCGGTTGCTCGTCAACATCGAAGTCGGTGGCAGAAACGAAACTTGTGATATAGCCCTCGATGTCAAAGTCACAGTCGGCGTCGCAAAGCTGAACTCTGTCCCTGTCGCGATCTTGCGCCTGGATGCGATCGAGAAGCATGTCGCCGCCAGACATCGGCGCGCTGCTGGAAACTTCGACGTACAGTCCATTCGCCAGATTGGCATTGCCGAGCTCCAGGGCTGCTGCCGAATAATCGCAGGACTGCGTTCCAATGTTGAAGTGTTGTGTGGCCGTGTTGAGATTACTGATCTCGCCCTTGACCTGCATTCTCATGCCAGGGCCGTACGCGTCCGCGATGCGGTGTACGTGGGTGGCCTGAATACGTTCCTGGCTGCGCCAGTGACCGCTCACGCGCACCATGTTTCCCTCGGCGAACGTATCCATTGTCATGTCATCAAATATGGTCAGCTCGTCAAACATGACCGTGCGCCCCAGCACCTCAAAACGATTCTGAAGCGTGTTGATGTTCCTGACCGGGCCTTCGGCTTCGTGGGAAAACATGATCTGGGCGGCTACGGCAGCACCAGTCTGCTGGTGCACGGTGCCGCGGATTGCCACCACCATTCCGACCCGAAGATCGGACAAGTTGCCCGGCTGTCCGTTCATTGTCACAGCTGCCGTGTCGGTATTGAACTCGATGCCGTTTGCTATGACGCTTCCGAAACCGGTTATCGTGCCGATCGTAACAACGTCAGTTGGCAGGACCGGCTGGACGATCGGCCCACTGCCCGAGCTGCTACCGCCGCAGCCGGCGATCAATAATGCGCCAATGAGGCTAATAAGTAGTTTCTTCACCGTTTCATCCTCCTTGCGTTGCGCCATTTGCCGATTCGAGCAGCGCTTGGCCTCCCCAGTTTCAGACAATGTCCTGAATGTGTTTCCTACGTATTTCCAGCAAGCATCAATCTGTTACAGACTATTACCCATGGACTCGCGCTCTCCAGGCGTCGCTGCGAGTAAGTCACATCTGCTGGTTGTGGATGACGACAGGGAGACCTGCGATCTGCTGTCCCTGTATTTGGGCGAACAGGGCTTCGATGTTGCTACCGTCGAGGATGGTCGGGCCATGGACGCCTGGCTTGCCGGGCACACAACGGACCTCGTCATTCTTGATCTGATGCTACCCGGCGAAGACGGCCTGTCGATAGCGCGGCGCCTGCGCATCGATCGCAAGCTTCCGATAGTCATGATTTCCGCGCGCGGCGAAGAGCTCGACCGAATCGTCGGCCTCGAGGTGGGTGCAGATGACTACTTGCCCAAGCCATTCAATCCACGTGAACTTCTCGCCAGGGTGCGCGCCGTACTGCGTCGCTCGACGCCGGAACAAGCAGCCTCCGAATCGGCCCCGAGCGGCTATAGCTTTGGTCCGTTCCAGTTCGACGCCGAAACAAGAACGCTAATCCGTGGCGACGAAGAGCTGGACCTGTCGCGGGCGGAATTCGACCTGTTGCAAATTTTTGTCGATCAGCCGAACCGGGTGCTCAGCCGGGACCAGATCATGGACCAACTGAGTGGTCGCGATCGCGATCCCTTCGATCGCAGTATCGATGTGCGTGTGACGCGCCTGCGACACAAAATCGAGGAGAACCCGGCTGAGCCGCATTTTATCCGCACCGTCTGGGGCGTGGGCTACCAGTTCACTCCTGGAGATCATGCGTCGTGAATATTCTACCGAGGTCGCTGTTCGGGCGCACCGCGACAACGATTGCGATCACCATGCTGTTGTCGATGATCATCTCCATTAGCGCGGCGGTGTATTTCATCATGATCCCGATGGCAAAGCGCTCAGCTGATGACTTTGCCGCGGTCATCGTATCAGCCGCACACTCCCTGGAGAGTCTGCCTGAAGCAATGCACGAGGAACTCAAGCAGCAACTTTTGCAGGACCATGGCCTGATCGTTTCCATGCAGACAAAAGCGCTGACGGAAACGTCGTTCGACGTGCCGTACTCGATGTACTTCCGGGAATCGTTGGCGCGCCGCGCCGGCGAGGAACTACCCATCGTCGAGTCCGAATCAGGACCCCTGATCTGGGTGGACGTGACCGCCCATGGAAAGATCTTCCGCTTGGGTTTCGACCGGGAGCGGCTCGGCACCAATCCGCCGGTGGCCTTGTTGTTCGCGATCGGCGGCGGCGCCTTGTTGACCTTTCTCGCGAGCCTGATGGAAGTGCGCCGGGTTGCACGACCGCTTAATCGCTTGTCACTCGCCGTTCGGGAACTGGGTCGTGGAAAGGATCCTGAACCGTTGGCTGAAGATGGTCCGAATGAAATAGCAGCGTTGGCGCAGGCGTTCAATCGCATGACCGGCGATCTGCACGAAATGGCCGAAAACAGAACGGTCATGATCGCCGGCATATCGCATGACCTGCGGACACCGCTAACGCGCCTCGGCATTGCCGTTGAAATGCTCGACGAACACTCGAATCCGCAGCTTGTTGCAGGCATTCGCAGGGACCTGAGTGCCATGAACAACCTGATTGGGCAGTTTTTACAGTTTTCCAAAGGCCTGGAAGACGGCGTGCCGGTGCAGGTAGATCTTTGGCAGGTCATCGCGTCTCTCGGCGAAGATCTGAAGCGGGAAGGCACGCAGCTTGTGCTGCACCGGAATGATCCGCCTTGTGTTTACTTTGCCGACCCCGTGGCGTTGCGGCGGGTGCTTGAGAACTTGCTGAAAAACGCCGTTCAATACGGCGCGGGGGCGCCGGTAGAGGTCAAACTAAACTGCAACAAGCAGGCGGTTTCGATTGAAATTTGTGATCGCGGGCCGGGAATTCCCACCGAGTTGGTAGAGAGTGCGTTTAGTCCGTTCCGACGCCTGCAGACGGCTCGCAGCAACGGCGTCGGTGGCAGTGGATTGGGGCTCGCTATTTCCCGACAACTCGCGGTCAAACACGGCTGGACAATCGAGCTGCTGCCCCGCGAAGGTGGTGGCACAGTGGCACGGCTGGGATTGCCTACGGCCTATCGATTCGGCCTGCCGGTTTCCTGCTATGCCGCTGCGCAATTAGCTGATGAAACGACGCCTGCGGGCCCCGTCGAAGTAGCGCTCTAAAATAACAGGTAGGCAGGACAATCCGACTGGTCGCCTTACGGTTTCGGGTTTTTTGCTGTCTTGGTATTCGTCTGGCGGGAAAAATGGGGCCGGCTTTCGACCGGCCCCAAAGCGGAGGAAGTTCTCAGGGGGGTTATTGAGCTTCCTCGATATCCAGCCCAAGTGCCAAGGCCCTCTTTCGCATTTCCTCGCGATGCTGCGCCTGAAACTCCTCCAGACCCTCGCCAGCAGAGTAGTGGCGCTGCCGCTCGCGATACTCATTTCGTTCCTGCACGGTCATCAGCTCGCCACCATAAATCTTCCCCTGTCCGGGGGGCACGAGATCCGTACCTTGTTTTTCCGCGCGTTCTCGCATGTTCTTTTCGTGCCGTACCTGTAGTTCTTCTTTCGCTTTTTTGGTCTTCGCTGCTTTTAGCTGCTTGCGATACCGATTGCGTTCCTCGACAGTCATCAGCTTGCTGCCATAAATATCCTCGTCCGCGAGCTGCATAGGATCCTCGGTATGTATCCGGTCCCGGTCGCGGATCTGATCCTTGTCCATGTCCTGATCTCGGACGCGATCCGGATCCTCCAGTCGAGTTCTGTCCCGTGTCTGATCACCGTCCAAGCTGCGGTCCACTCGCGGCGCTGCGGTCGATTTTTGTGCTCCGCCCTTATCGAGCTCGGCATCGCTTGCTGCGGGCGCGAATGCCAACATTGTGGCAATACCGATGATTGCTATTGAGTATTTCATTTGCCTGCGCTCCTCGTGTTGTTGCTTTCCAACTCACAAGGCGAAGTTTCTAAAAGAATTGTTTCCTGGTCATTTCGGAAACACCGCATTTTGTTACAGAACGTTTCACGCTCGCGTCCTCAGCATCTAGCGAAAGCGGCGAATCACGTTGCAAACGCTAAACGTGGGGCAAGTCACGTTGGTGCCGAGCTTGCCAGGATTGTCGGACAGTAGCTCAGCGCAGACCATGTTGGTCAGCAGGCGTTCCGGTGCAGCGCGCCCGTGTCCGGACGTGTTGTGGGTGTCGAATTCCCGGTCAGCAATCCGTCGCTGTCGAAGATTCGGCTGGCCAGCGGTGAAGATCATGGGCGCATCCTCAAGCCTGACGAGACCGAGTGGGCGGCGCCCGACGCCGAAAGCCGCTACATGGTAGCAACTGGGTTAATGGGGACATTGGTTAATGGGGACATTCCTAATTTAACGCATTAGTACATTAAATTAGGAATGTCCCCAATTCCTCCCAGACAAATTCTGCGGTCCGTTCAACCATTTTGGTACCGAGAAGACTCGGAAGGTCTGTGCGTGGTGCGCTTTCACCTCGATTCTGAGACCCTACTACTTCCCTTTGAGAGCATGCTGCACGAGGATGACCGTCAAGATGCAGTCTGTTGGTTGAGATTCGGGATGGTTGGTTTGCCGAAATGAAGTACATAGGCATAGATGGATGCAGGAAGGGTTGGTTCTTTGTCGGTATCGACGACGATTCGTCTTTTCAAGTCGGCGTAATTCCCCAAATTTCTGCCGTTCGGCAATGGCTCGACGGAGCCGCACTGATTCTTGTGGATATACCGATAGGTCTGCTGACCACAGGTAAGACCGAGCGCCTTTGTGATCTTGAGGCGCGCCGAATGATCAAGCCGCGAGGCTCGACGGTATTTCCTGCACCGGCGCGATCTGCCATCTACAAGGATACGTACGAAGAGGCCAGTGCAAACAATCACCGTTGCCTGGGCCGCAAACTATCAAAGCAAAGTTTCCTGATCTGCAAGAAGATCAGGGAGGTCGATGAGTTTATGCGGACCGTTCGACCTGGTGCGAAGGTTCGGGAAATGCACCCGGAGGTCGCATTCTGCGGCTTGGCCAATATGTCTCCCACTCTGACAAAAAAGAAAAAGCCGGACGGCTACCAGGAGAGAATCGGGCTGCTGCGCAAGTTGTATCCGAATACGGATGCGGTCGTTCAGGCGGCGCGGGATAAGGAGCCGCTCAAGAGGGATCTGGCCGACGATGACATTCTCGACGCGTTGGTAGGCGCCGTGACTGCGTCGAATTACCCGAATCTCGAGAAGTTACCGCAAACCCCACCTATCGATGATGAGGGATTGCCAATGGAAATGGTCTATGCGCGACGTACTCATGACTGAGGCCGAAAGGTCGAGCTTCCGACCTGAATAATCAGGGATTGACGCGCATGCTCGTTTGCTACCCGGCTTAATGGGGACATTCCTGATTTAATGTACTAATGCGTTAAATTAGGAATGTCCCCAATTTCCCGTTATCTTCCAGACTCTGAGCCAACAGATGAACATACCGATCTACCAAGTGGACGCGTTCACCCTGGGCCCGTTCTCCGGCAACCCGGCGGCGGTTTGTCCCCTGGATGCCTGGCTTGATGACACCACCATGCAGAGTATCGCCGCCGAAAATAACCTGGCGGAGACGGCCTTCATTGTTGCGAGCGACGAAGGTTACGACCTGCGCTGGTTCACACCGGCGATCGAGGTAGATCTCTGCGGCCACGCCACGCTTGCTGCCGGCTACGTCGTCCTCAATCACCTGCAGCCGGATCTCGACCAGGTGGCGTTCGAGACACTCAGTGGCAGGCTGACCGTTACCCGCGATGGTGACCGGCTGTCCATGGACTTTCCCGCCCGGGCGCCCACGCCGGTCGCGCTATCGCAGGCGCTCATCGATGCATTGGGCGAAGCGCCATCGGAGGTCCATGCGTCGCGAGACATTCTCGCACTGTACGACGATGAAGCGCGGGTTCGCGCTTTGTCGCCCGACCAGGCCAGGCTGCTGGCACTCGACGAGGGTCTCGGCGTCATTGCCACAGCCAGGGGCGACGCCGTTGATTTCGTGTCGCGCTTTTTCGTGCCCAAAGCAGGCATTGCCGAAGACCCGGTTACCGGCTCAGCGCACTGCACGCTGGTGCCGTTCTGGGCAGAACGACTGGGCAAGTTGCAACTCGTCGCGCACCAGGTTTCACTGCGCGGCGGCGAACTGCATTGCGAGCACCGGGGTGATCGCGTCATCATGAGCGGCCAGTGCACGCTCTTTCTCACTGGTAGCATCCATCTTTGAAGAAGGACCGATCGTAAGAAGACGATCTGCATCCAAAGCGCGACGAATCGGCCGCATGGTGCATCTACCGGATTGAGTTTTCCCACAAAAAAACGCATACCAAGGAGAATCCGATGCCTCGAGCGCGAGCTTACCGTGGGCGCCCGACTGTCATACTCTATTTGGCATTCCTGCTGGCGGGTACCGCCATGGCGGCGCCGGCCGATGATCGCGATGCTGCCGTTTTCGGGCACGTCCAGGCCTTCGAGAAATCTGGCGACATTGAACCCGGTGAACTGCTGCGCGAGTTCGAGAATGAACGCCTGGCCGCGGCGTGGCTTGCGGAGACGACGCCTGAAGAGCGCCTTGCCTTGCTGCGCGGCATTCAAAAGGCCGCAGCGGGCGCAGGCGGCGCCATGGTCGAGGAAGACAATGGTGAAATCCGTCTCGAGCTGCTGGGCAGAAACCCGTTCGCCGTGCTGTTCCAGGTACAGGACGAACCGCCGTATGCGATTACCGCGCTCCGCACCGAGGCGGGGGTCAGCCGGCCAAAAGTAAGCTGGGACAGCGTGTCTGAACGGGTTTCGGCGATGGAAGACAAGGGATTGTCCGGAGTGATTTACGTTGCCCGCGACCACGAAACGCTAGTGCGGGAGGCCTATGGCAAGAGCAATCGCGCGCTTGGCTATGACACTGAGCTGGATACCGTTTTCGGCATCGGCTCAACGCCGATCGACTTCACGGTCGCTGGCGTGCTGCTCCTCGAACAAGAGGGAAAACTGTCGCTGGACGATTCCATGGACGCGTTTTTCGACGGCGTGCCCGTCGACAAGCGCGAGTTGACGATTCGCCACCTGATCCGCGGGCAGTCGGGTTTGCCGGACTTTCATCACATCGACAGCGACTGGGACGCGGACCTGGCGTGGATCGATCGCGACGAGGCCGTGCGGCGCATCCTGGCACAGCCGCTGTTATTCGCGCCCGGTAAAGGCAATGCACACTCGCATTCCGCCTACGGCCTGGTGGCGGCGATCATCGAACGTGTCAGCGGGCAGGGCTACTTCGAGTTCCTGTCCGCCACGTTTTTCGAGCCCGCGGGCATGCGGCGCACCGGCATGTACGGTGACGACGGCGGGCTCGGCCTGCGCGACTTTGCGGTGGGCTACGGGCGGAGCTCCGTCGGTGTGCCGAACATTCCGCCCAACTGGGGCCCGACCTCGTGGCTGGTGATGGGCAGCGGCGGCATGTACTCGACGCTGGGTGACATGCTGCGTTTTTATCGTTTCCTGCAGACGGGCGGCGTGCTTGATGAGGAGCATGCCAGGCGCATGGGCGGCGAGACGGTCGCCATAGGCGGCTCCGAGCGCGGTTTCTATTTCTTCTATGCGAGCAATGGCCGCGGCAATGCCGCGATGCTGCTGCTGAACGGCGGGGGCCAAAGCCCCGAGGTTCGGGGCCTTTCGCAGGCTCTCGAAGCGCTGGTCATGAGCGGCGCCGAGCCGTGAAAACGTTGCATGGTAAATGGGGACATTCCTGATTTAATGTACTAATGCGTTAAATTAGGAATGTCCCCAATTCTCCCTCCGTCAACTTTCTCAGATTCGCTAAAAACGCCGTTGGGACCCGCTCTTCCCAAGGAGCGGTTATCATAGGCAGCCGCCCGACTGATGCTGACCGATGCCTGCACCCGCTCCACCCCTCTACAGCCACACCAAGTACTGGGCTGAATGCTTCGGCACTGCCGAGCAATTGCCAATGTCGCGCGCGGAAATGGACGCGCTGGGCTGGGATTCGTGCGACATCATCATCGTCACGGGCGACGCCTACGTCGATCACCCTTCCTTCGGTATGGCCATTGTCGGTCGCCTGCTGGAGGCGAACGGCTTTCGGGTCGGCATCATCGCGCAGCCCGACTGGCATTCGAAGGACGCCTTCGAGCAACTGGGCAAACCGAATCTCTATTTTGGTGTCGCGGCCGGCAACATGGACTCGATGATCAACCGCTACACCGCGGACAAGAAGGTCAGGAATGATGACGCCTACACACCGGGTGGCGTTGGCGGCAAGCGCCCGGACCGCTGTTCGCTGGTGTACTCGCAGCGCTGCAAGGAAGCGTACAAGGACGTGCCGGTGGTACTTGGTGGCATTGAAGCCTCCTTGCGCCGCATCGCACATTTCGATTACTGGCAGGGGAGTGTACGACGCTCGATCCTGCACGATGCCTGTGCCGACATCCTCGTCTATGGCAACGCCGAACGCGCGATCGTCGAGCTGTCGCATCGCATTGCGCGCGGCGAGCGCGTCGCCGACATTACGGATGTGCGCGGCACCGCATTCATCCGCCACGACAGGCCCGAGGGTTGGTGGGAAATCGATTCGACGCGCATTGATCGGCCCGGCCGCATCGACCAGATTGTAAGTCCATACGTGAATACGCAGGAAAGCAAAGCCTGCGCAACGCAACAAGACGAGGGCCCGGCGAGCGACGACAACGTGTTGCGCTTCGTCCCGGATGCGCGACGCAATCGTGCCCGCACGGTGATCCGCCTGCCTTCGTTCGAGAAAGTGCGCAACGATGCTGTGTTGTATGCACACGCCAGCCGCGTGCTGCATCTCGAGACCAACCCGGGTAATGCGCGGGCGCTGGTACAGGCACATGGCGATCGTGATCTGTGGTTGAATCCGCCGGCGTTACCGTTGAGCACCGCAGAAATGGACTACGTCTTCGGCATGCCGTTCACGCGCGTTCCGCACACGGCGTACGGTGACGCGCGCATCCCGGCCTATGAAATGATTCGCTTCTCGGTCAATATCATGCGCGGCTGTTTCGGCGGCTGCACCTTCTGCTCGATCACGGAGCACGAAGGTCGCATCATCCAGAACCGTTCTGAAGAGTCGATCCTCGAAGAGATCGAGCAGATTCGCGACACGGTGCCCGGCTTTACCGGCGTCATCTCGGATCTCGGCGGGCCGACGGCCAACATGTACCGGCTCGCGTGCAAGAGCCGTGAAATCGAGGCGGCCTGCCGCTTGCCGAGCTGCGTTTTTCCGGGCGTCTGCAGCAACCTCAATACCGATCATTCTTCGCTTACAGGCCTGTACCGCAAAGCGCGCGCATTGCCGGGCGTGAAGAAAGTGCTGATCGCATCCGGCCTGCGCTACGACCTCGCCGTCAAGGATCCGGAGTACGTCAAGGAGTTGGTAACGCATCACGTGGGTGGCTATCTGAAAATTGCGCCCGAGCACACGGAAGACGGCCCGCTCGACAAGATGATGAAGCCCGGTATCGGCGCCTACGACGAATTCAAGGCGTTGTTCGAAAAGTTCTCGAAGGAAGCGGGCAAGAAGCAGTACCTGATACCCTATTTCATCGCGGCGCACCCGGGCACGACCGACGAGGACATGGTCAACCTGGCACTGTGGCTGAAGAAAAACGATTTTCTCGCAGACCAGGTGCAGGCGTTTTACCCGTCACCAATGGCAACCGCTACCGCAATGTATCACTCCGGCAAGAACCCGCTGCGCAAGGTCACTTACAAGAGTGACACGATGGAGATCGTCAAGAGCCCGGAAAAACGCCGTCTGCACAAGGCCCTGCTGCGTTATCACGATCCGAAGAACTGGCCGATGATTCGTGAGGCCCTAAAGGAAATGCGTCTCGGCCACCTGATCGGGCCCGGCAAGGATAAACTGGTACCGCTGGTGCAGCCGCGTGACGATGACATTCGGGAATCAGCGCGTAGAAAGAACACCGCAGCGGCGCACGAGAAGCGAATTCGCAAAGGCAAGGCACTGTCACAGCACACCGGGTTGCCACCGCGCTCTGAAAGCTGAAGCATCGCGGCCGCGATACGGGTGCGGCGCGTGGAAATCAGTATCCGGCGAATTGGTGTACGCCACGGCCGCTGAGCGGCTAGCGGATCTCTGGTGCCCGCTTTGGTGCCAAAGTCAGGACAACCTGCCGTCACCTAAAGGTGCCTTGCGGCGCTCGTTCCATTGCAGTACCGAAATCGTCAAGGCAGGCAGCATCGTGAGCGACACGAGTGCAGCGCCGAGAATACCAAACAGTACGATGGCACCGACGCCGCGATAGAGCTCTGTTCCGGCGCCCGGAATAAACACCAACGGAGAGAGACCGCAGATGGTCGTCAGCGTCGACATCGCAATGGGCCGCAGGCGCGAGGCCACCGCTTCCCGAACGGCGTCGATCGCCGAAGCGCCTTTTTCTTTCATATGCTGCATCGCACGATCGACAATGAGAATGGGGTTGTTGACGACGGTGCCCATCAGGATCAGGAAGCCCAGCATAGAGATCATGTCGAAGGGCTGATGCAGGCTGCCCAGCCCGAGCCACCCCAGCAGGGCACCAACGACGTTCAGCACAGCAAGCCCGACAATACCGCCCGCGATGCCGAGCGGAATGGTCGTCATGATCAGCAACGGGTACCCCCAGTGTTTGAAGATCGCCACGAGCAGCAGATATATGATGATGAGGGAAACCGGCAGGTTGGCTGCGAGCGCTGCCTTGGTCGCATCGAGCTGGTCGCTGGCACCGGAAATATCGACATAAACATTTGCCGGTAACGCACCCGTATCTCTGAGGTACGCAACGACATCCTCGCGAACGATCTCAACGCCTTTCTCGAGCGGAATGCTCGCCGGGGGAATGATGTTGAGCGTTACCGTTCGCTGGCCGTTTATGCGTCGAATTGAGTTGGTATCGACAGTCTCATGAATGGTTGCAATGGCATCCAGCGGCAGGATGCTGCCTTGCGGCGTGTAGATGGGTAATCCGCCGAGACTGTCTACATCGGTCTGACCGCCCGTGGTGCCGTAAAGGTACATGTCGATCTTGTTATCGGACTCGAAGTACTCGTCAACGAAGGCGCCGTCCGTCAGTGCGGCGACCGTATAACCCACATCGTTTGCCGCCAGGCCCAGTTCCGCGGCCCGAGCCCAGTCCGGCCGAACCTCGAGCATCGGTTGCGACAGGGCCAGCGAGGACGGGCTGGATTGTATTCGGGGGTTGCCGAGCACCTCCTCGGCGCGGCGGTAGGTTGCCAGCGCCGCATCGTAAATAACGCCAAGGCTCGGGCCGGAAACGTCGAGGTTGATGCTGCGCGTGCCGCCATCGTTGCTGGAGATGATCGAACCGCGAGCGGCGAATGCGCGCATCCCCGGATACTGCCGGTAGCGATCCGTGATTGCGTCCATCAGCGCGTCGATATCGGTATGCCTGACGGGTTCCGATATGATGCGAAAGCCATCGGCCGATATTCTTGTATTCAGGTACCTGATCGCCGGCACGTCGGTTTCGCCGCGTTCAAAAAGCTCCGGATCGTCGTCGACAAACTGCAGGAAATAGTTCTGCACTTCGAGGCCGATCTCTCGCATCGTCTCAACGTTGTAGCCGGGCGGGGCGCTCATGGACGCGAACGTCTTCGCTTCTTCACCCTCTGGCAGATATTCAGCCGGCGGCGTTAGCAGCAGGATAATGGCGATACTTGCTGCGACGGTAACGCCGATCGTCATTCGTCGCCGATTGCCGGTGGCGATGAGCGCGTCGATACCGGTGAGCAGTCGTTCCCGCAGCGCGCCTTCCGTGTGTGAGCGGTGCTCGCTGCCAAACGACAAGCGCGCACTGGCCGTTGGAATCAGCGTTATAGCGACCAGCATCGAGGCCAGTATCGATGCGGATATGGCAATAGCAACGTCCGAATAGAGCTGCCCCGCTTCCTCGCGGATGAACAGCACCGGCAGGAAAACAAGAATCGTTGTCAGCGTTGAGGCCAGCACAGCGGTCCAGACACTTCGTACACCTTCGACGGCCGCGCGAAACCGATCAAGACCCTGTCGCCGCTTGAGCTCGATGCTTTCGATGACGACGATGCTGTTATCAAGCGTCATGCCGATCGCAAAAGCGACGCCGGCCAGCGAGATGACATTGATGGTGCGCCCTGCAGCCAGCAAACCCAGGAAAGCGGCGATGGTGCAGACCGGAATGCCCAGCACGCCGACGGCCGTCGCTCGCGCCGACTTCAGGAACAGGAACATGACGGCGGTTGCAAACAGCGCGCCGAGCGCGAGGTTCAGCCAGACATTACGAATGGAGGCCTCTACGTAGCCGGCATCCTCGGCCATCAGCTGCATCTGCAGGCCGCTGGGCTGCAGGACATCCCGGTTCACTCGTTCAACGGCGTCGAGCATCGCGTACTTGATATCGATGACGTTCGAACCGGCTTCGCGATTGACCGATGTAAAGAGGATGGGCTCCCCGTTGAAATAGGCGTAGCTCTGTATCTCGGAATGATCGAGCTCAACGACGGCGATATCCCGAAGGCGAATCAGCGAGTCACCACGGCGCTCGACAATGAGGTCCTGCAGCGCTTCGACAGAATCGAATCGGCCAATGGTCCGTAACAGGTAGCGGCGCTTGCCGCTGTCTACTTCGCCGCCGGACACGTCGCGATTACGAGCCCTGATCGCATTGCGCACATCGATAATGGTGAGCTGACGGTCTGCCAATCTTGTCGGATCCAGCAGTATCCTGATCTGCCGTTCCGCGCCGCCGGACACGTTGACCTGCGAGACGCCGGGCACGCTGGACAGGCGTGTTCTCACGTTGTCGACGACGAAATCACGCATCATCACGATGTCGACGTTGCGCGGGTTTCCCGGCAATGGCGAGATCGCGAAATACATGAAGGAGTTGGCCGAGAACGAGTTGGCAAATACCCGGGGCTCGTCGACGTTCTCAGGGTAAGAGGGAACCTGGTTCAGCGCATTGTTCACCTCGATCAGCGTTTGCGTGATGTCAACGCCGAACGGAAAATCAAGCTCGATAACCGCACGACCGCTGGACGCAGAGGATTCAAGCCGCTGCATGTTGGGCAGGGTGCGAAGGTACTCTTCCTGCTCAATCAGGATTTCCTTCTCAACGTCCTGCGGCGTGGCGCCCGGCCACGACGTCTGGATGGAGATCGTCCTGACCTCAAGGTCCGGGATCATCTGCACGGGCACGCGAAATGCAGCCAGGACACCCAGTACGGAGATGATCAGCGCTGCCACTGTCATCAGGATGCCGTTCCTTACGATGGCTTCAAACATGATTATCTGGCCACGATGGTTACTGCCTGGCCTTCCTGCAGCATTTCGTTGCCGCGGACAACGACAACATCGCCGTCCGCAAGCCCGCTGGTGATCTCGACGACGCCGTTAAACTCGGAGCCCGTGCGCACAAGCTGTTCGCGAACGACCGGAACATCACCGCCGCTATCCACGATCCATACCGTCACGCGGCCGTCCGGAAAGCGCAGAATGGCGTCCCTCGAAACGGCGACACCGCTGCGGCCGGTGTCGATGGTAAGTTTGCCGCGGGCCGACATGCCCGGCGTGATGCGTAGCAGATCGTCGGTTTCAACGGTATCGGCGAGTACTCTGACCAGGAATGTGCGCGACCCCGGGTTCTTGATTGGCACAATCGTATCGACATGACCCGGGATCGCGCGGCCTGGAAAAGCATCGAGCGTGATCTCAACCGGGATGCCGGGGGACAAGGCCGAATAACTCTGTTGGCCAACACGAAAATCGAATCGCAGGTTGTCGGTCGCCACCAGCTCCAGCAGTCCGTCCCCGGGATTCACCCACTCACCGAGCTCGGCGAGACGAGCACTGATGACGCCGGCGAACGGTGCCTTGAGGGTATGCCGTTCGACGATGGCGCGTTGCTCCCGTGCCGCGGCGCGCGATGCCACGAGCGCGGCTTCATCGCTCGTTACCTCAGCTCGTAGCGATTCAACCTGCGTGCGCGCGATGCCCCGCTGGCTGGCGACTTTCTCTGCCTCGGCGAAACGTCGTTTCGCATCTTCAACGGCGGTTTCACGCTGGAGTACCTCGGCAAGCGCGCGTTCAAGTGCGAGTTGCGCCAGTTCGGCGTCCAGCTTCAGCAATGCGTCACCGGTCTCGACACGATGGCCCTCGTCAATCGTCAGTTCGGCGACGAGCCCGGCAACCGCTGTGCTCAGTACCGCCGTGCGCGGGGATGTCACGGTGCCGGTTACGTTGATCTGGCTAACGATCGAGCGGTTCGCGACAGGTTCGACCTGCACCGGCACTTCCGCAGCGCCGTTGGCGGAAACGAGCATAGTGGCTAGCAGGATAACGGCGCGACGATGGTATGGCATGAGTAACCTATGTGGTTGCCTGGCGGCGATACTGGACACGAAGTCGTCATTGTAGGATGAAAATCGCAGAGAGCCTCTGAAAATTTGAGCTGGCCAGGAAGCTGCCGACAGCTAGATCGGCCAATGCGCTAAATCAGGAATGTCCCGGTTTCCCCACGATGCCCTTTCAGTCCACCTGTTGTTTTCCGAGACCATTGGCCGGTAACGAGACATCAACTGCCGATGAACGCCTGCAAACGTCACCGGGGCTATGGTGCGACTAGGTGCCGATCCAGATGTGATGGCGCGGTCCCTTGCCGGCGCGATGCGGCCGCACCACGTGCTCGCGCACGTTGAAGCCGGCCTGCCGAAGCCGTTTGCTGAAGGCGCGATCCGGGCTCGATGACCAGACTGCCAATGCACCGCGCGGGCGCAGCGCAGCGCGGGTGGCTCGCAGTCCGGCGGTGCCGTACAGCCAGTCATTTTCCCGGCGGACCAGTGCTTCGGGTCCGTTGTCCACGTCCATCAGGATAGCGTCGAATCCAGCGGGCTCTTGCCGAATGATGTCGGCAACATCACCGACGATGACGTGGCTGCGCTTGTCCGTCAGTGGGTTGCCGGCCGCCGCGCCCATCAGCGTGCGATTCCACGTCACCACCTCCGGCACGAGCTCAGAGACGACGACCTCGGCATCGGGACCGACCGCCTTCAGGGCCGCTGCCAACGTAAACCCCATGCCAAGCCCGCCGATCAGCAGCCGCGGATTCGCATTGTGTCCGAGCTTTTCGCAGGCGAGGTCTGCGAGGGCCTTTTCAGAGCCGTGCGAGCGGCTGTTCATCAGATCACCGCGACCGGGAATCTTGATCGAGAAAAGGTCGCCGGATTGATACAGCTGCAATTCCTTGTCAGTGTCAGGAATCAGCGCGGTACCAAGCAGGATGCGGGGAATCATCGGAGGAGCATTAGATCCGGACCAAAGACATTGCTTACAGATTGTTCTGGAGACAGTAGGCCGCACTGTAGCAGCAAACGGGTTTTCGATGGGTTCGAGCCTGCTTTATCGGGTCGACAGAATGGAGCCATGGAAGCCCGCTACACGAAGCGGATCTGTTTCGTCTTTCAGCTGCAAGTCACGTCAAATCCCGCGCGGGCGTCTTTTTCCCGCCGTGCCTGTTTCAAAAACACGGAGCAGTCGAGACCTTCCACGCTCGCCGAATCGCCCACCGACAGCCGTGACTTGGTGCCGTTGAAATTGACGTCGGCCGCATTGGCCCACATACGAACGACACCCAGAACATGGCGGTTGTCGCCGACGCTGATGCTCTCTCGCCGAAGCGATTAATGGGGACATTCCTGTTTTAACGCTTCCTGATTCAACGCGTTAATACGTTAAATCAGGAATGTCCCTTTTTCCTCTATCCACCGGTATTCGCGTTTCTCGGACGTGGCGAAACGCCTCTGCCGTGGCAACCTTGCCGCATTATTTAGCCTGTGGACGCAGTGAAATCTTGCCCTCATCTCGCACTCGGATAGGCGGTATGAAGGTGCCCACGTCGAGCTTCGCTTCCAGCCCGTAGCTAACCGTATCGCGAGATCCAGATATCAGGTCGGTGACGAAGCGAATGCCGGCAATCATATCGGGTGCGGCGGTCAGCGTGACGTTGCCGCTTCCGTAGCCGTCGATGAAGGGCAGCTCGTTGGAGACCCCCTTGATGAGTTCCTTGCCATCAAGTGTGACGGAATAGGCAATTCCCTTGAGCTTGAGCTGTTCCGCGTTAGGGTTGGTGACACGCAGGCCGATCTCGAATTCAGGCGCGATGCCGGTCGAAGGCAGCATGCGAAACGAGGTGAACGTGACGGTTGGCGTTTCAAATCCGGGCCGCAGCCCCGCGCAGGCGGACAGCGCAGTGAGTGCGAGAACAAAGAGGATGCCGGTGGCAGACCTGATAAAGTGGCTGAAACGCATTGCATGGATTCCTTATGACGCGGACACTCAAGTGTAGCGCCATCTTTGCAGCCAGGCCCACTTACTTTCGTTTCCAGACCTTTTGCGCCCAGCCGCCGGGAAAGACGTTTCATTCGCTATTTAATGGGGACATTCCTAATTTAACGCATTAGTACATTAAATTAGGAATGTCCCCATTTCCTTCTTGCCGCCCCCGCAACCGGCTAATATCTCCTACAATCATTACCTTCGAATCGGCGCCAATGCGCGGCGCAGGGTGAAGTATGTCAGCGAGCTCTGTGGATATAGCGAGAAAAGCTTTTCGGGATGGTCGCATCGGTCCGCGGTACTCGGGACCGCTGCATCTCGCGACCACGATCAGCGTCAGCCTGCTGATTGCGCTGGCAAGTGCTTCGCAGCTCGACGGCGTCACGCCGCTCGAATGGCTGACGATTCCACTGACCTTTCTCTATGCCAACCTGAGCGAATACCTCGGGCACCGTGGGCCCATGCACCACAGGACGCGGTTCCTGGCGAAGGTCTTCGAGCGGCATTCGATCGAGCATCATTCGTTCTTCACCGACAAGGCTGCGACCTTCGATTCCAGCCAGGATTACAAGGCGGTACTGTTCCCGCCGATCCTCCTTATCTTCTTCATAGTCGGCTTCGCGATACCGGTCGGGGCGCTACTCTATTGGCTGATTTCGCCCAACGTGTGTTTCCTGTTTGTGCTTACGGCCGTACTCTATTTTTTGAACTACGAGCTGCTGCACTTTGCCTATCATGCAGACCCGGCGTCGTGGATCAGTCGATTACCGTTCATGAGCCGATTACGCCAGCATCACATCGCGCATCACAACAGACAGCTGATGACGCGTTACAATTTCAACATCACATACCCCATCTGTGATGCTATTTTCAGAACCCGGTACCGAGACGCTGATGGCCGATGAAGCAATGACAGAGACGAGGACCGCGCCCGATGCCCTTGTTGACTGGGCCGACAAAACCCCGGAGCGCGTGTTCCTGACGCAGCCTCTCGAGGGTGATGTTCGTCAATGGACTTTCCGGCAGGCCCATGACGACGCGGCCCGTTTTGCCTCAGCGCTGCTCGCGCTGGGGCTCGCGCCCGGCGACAAGGTCGCCATTCTTTCAAAGAACTGCGCGGAGTGGCTGCTCGCCGATGTCGCCATATCGATGGCTGGCCTGGTTTCGGTGCCGATCTATCCGACGGCCGGTGCGGACATCATCAGTCACGTACTGGAGCACAGCGACGCCAGCGCCGTTGTCGTCGGTCGGCTTGACGACCCGGACCCGGCGCGCCGCGCGATGTCGCCCGAGGTGATGACCATCGGCATGCGTTATTCCGCAGTCGACTGTCAGCACGACTGGCAGACCCTGATCGATGGCAGCGATCCGATCGGGCAGCCGCACCGTCCGACCCGCGACGAGACAATGACGATCCTGTACACGTCCGGAAGCACGGGCCTGCCCAAGGGCGTCGTCATCAGCTACGGCGCTTACGAATATGCGAGCAGGACCGGTGCCGAATCCATGGGCGTCTTGCCGGAGGACCGCGCTCTGTCGTACCTGCCACTCGCACACATCACCGAGCGAACCGTCATTGCCGGGCCGGCGATCTACTGCGGCTTCCACCTGTTCTTCGTCGACAAGCTGGACACGTTCCTGACGGATCTTCTGCGCTGCGAGCCGACCCTGTTTATCTCGGTGCCGCGGCTCTGGGTCCAGTTTCAAACCGGCGTGCACAGGAAGATGCCACCGCAAAAGCTCGAGCGGCTGCTGAAGATACCGTTCATCGGCAAACGCGTTGCACGCAAAGTCCGCCAGGGGCTGGGCCTGGGCAGTTGCCGGCTGATCGGTTCGGGCAGCGCGCCGATATCGCCGCTGACGCTGCGCTGGTACGAGAAGATCGGTGTGCATATCAGCGAAGGCTGGGGCATGTCCGAAACCAGTGGACTGTCATGCACGAACATGCCGTTCAGGAGCGAATGCATCGGCACGATCGGCATACCGCTGCCAGGTACCGAGATGAAACTGAGCGACGAGGGCGAAATCCTCATTCGCTCTCCCGGCCTGTTCGCGAAATACTACAAACAGCCCGAGCTGACGGCCGAGGTCTTCACCGCCGACGGATTCTTCCACACCGGCGACAAGGGTGAGTGGCTGGAAGACATACAGGCTTTCCGCATCACCGGACGCGTCAAAGAACTGTTCAAGTCGGCAAAGGGCAAGTACGTCGCACCGGTGCCGATCGAGGGCAAGCTCGCCGGCAACCCGCTGATCGAACAGGTCTGCGTCATGGGCGCGGGTCTGCGCGCGCCGGTCGCCGTGGTCGTCCCGACGGCTGCAGCCATGCAGATGCCCGGCGCAGACGTCGACAGCAGCCTCGAAGCGACCCTGCACGCGGTCAACGACATGCTGGAATCGCACGAGAAGCTGTCGACGCTGTATGTCATTGACGATCCCTGGACCGTTGAGAACGAGTTGCTGACGCCGACCATGAAGATCAAGCGCGACAAGCTGGAGGCGCGTTATGCGGAGGTGATTCGTCAGGAGGGCGGGGCGATCATTTGGTGCGACTGAATGGTTCGAGTGCGCTTGTATATCATTTGGTTTGTGGGCTGTACTAGCAGCCGTTCAGTTGCAAGCCATTGATTGCAACAAGGCCGGCCAATCATTCGACCGGTTGAAACCGCAGCCGAAAGCGCCCCCCCCGGCCACCATCTGTCTCGGGAGGAGTAGCCTACGAAATGATACCTTCCTGGACCATTAGGCTAGCAGGTGCTCTCGAGTAGCGCGATGTCGAAGACGACCTGAGTTGCCGTTGCCTTAGTTTGCCTTCGAACTTCCTGGCCGCGTCAGGCCGAACTCTGCGGCAATCGTGTCAATCTCAATGAGTTCCTCGCTGGTAGCAATGCCGTCAGCCTGCGCAATGGCCTGCAGAGAATTGAGAAAGTGCTCGGTCCGTTCCTCGTTGAAAGCCGGGTTCACGATTCGATTATCGATACGAGACCTGGCGCGCCCCTGCATCATCGACATTTCCATGATGAATTCCACTTCGGCCTCACTGAGCTTCGCAACCTCATGCAGTATGCGGCGCATCTCGTCACGTTCTTCTTCGTGGATCACGCCATCGGCGTAGGCGATTCGAGCCAGTGCGAAAGAGAATGTGGCCAAATAGTTCGCTGCATTTGGATCGTGTTTCTCGAGCAGGTTCAGCATTCGACTGGTGCCCTCGGAAACGACTTCGCTCAACGACCGCATGTGGCCGTCTTCCAGGTGCAGGATGCGGTCCGCGACATCGAGGATGCGATTGTCGTGCGTCACCAGGATCACCGCCGAGCCGTCCTCGCGGGCCAGTTCCTCGATCAAGTCGACCACGTCGCGACCGGCCTTCTTGTCCAGCGACGCCGTGGGCTCATCGGCAAGCACGATCTGTGGACGGTGCACCAGTGCTCGCGCGATACCCGCACGCTGCTTTTGTCCGCCCGACAGTTGGTCCGGGAATTTGTGTTCGTGCTCGGAAAGCCCAACCCTTTCCAACACAGAAGCTACGAGTTCCTTTTTCTCTCGATGCTTGACGCCGCTGAGTTGCAAAGCCATCTGCACGTTCTGACCGATTGTGAGGCTATTGAGAAGATTGTGGGACTGGAAGATATAACCGATCTGCCGGCGCACCTTGATAAGGGTTTTCCTTTTGGCTTTGAGAAGCTCCTGCCCCAGTACCCTGACGCTGCCTTCCTGCGCTGATCGCAGTGCGCCAATCAGGGTCAGCAATGTAGTCTTGCCGGAGCCGGAAGGGCCCGTCAGTATGATGATCTCACCGCCTTTGATCTGCGTGGCGATGTCGAACAATACCTGCTTTCGCAGCGCGCCTTTGCCGAACGAATACGACACATCGTCGATGGCGATGCGTACACCGGCGTCCACTAGTACACCTCCGCAGGGTCTACGGCCCGCAGCTTACGCAGTGCCAATAACCCCGAGCCCGCACACATTGCCAGCGTCAATGCGAAGACCCCGAGCGCACTCTGAACGCTCATTTCCAATGGCAGACGCGTTGCGTCGGCGCCTCTGCTAAAGATGAGGTAAGCGATTCCGAGTCCCGGCAGGAAACCCAGCACAGCCAGTATGACGGCCTCCTGCAGCACCACGTTTCGCAGGTAGCCGTGGGTATAGCCCATGGCCATCAGCGTTGCATATTCCCGTAGATGATCCTGAACATCGGCGAACAATATCTGGTACACGATGATCAGCCCGACGATCAGGCCCATCACCGCGCCGAAAGCGAAGATATAGCCAATAGGCGTTGTCTTGTTCCAGTACTCGATTTCCAGGTCCATGAACTCCTGCCGGGTGAGCACGAGAACATCCAGCGGGATCACGTCTTTGATCCGTGCTTGTACCTCTGCCGCATCTTGCCCCGGGGCCAGCTTGATAAGACCGAAATCGATTGCCGACTTCTGCCGGGTTGGTAACAGCCGCAGAAAATTGAGGTCCGAAGTGATCACGCCGCCATCGAGGCCAAAAGAGGTTCCCACCTCGTACATGTCCGCGATGGCGACACGGCGATCATTGATCTCGGCGCTCACCGGCCGCCCGGCATCCAGCAACTCCCGGACCGGACCATACTCGTCCCGTCCGCGTCGGTCGAAAATGACCTGATCCGGAATCTTGATTACTTCCATTTGCTCTTTGCTGAGCAGGCGCCCGAAGGCAGGCTCGGTCGGATCGAATCCGATCGCCAGGATATTCCGCGCGTTCGATGGATCGACGGGGTTGCGCCAGCTAACGAGGCGCATGTAGACGGCTGTCGCTGACTCAACGCCATCCACGCCGAGCGTCTGGTACAGGCGGGCGCGGGGAAACTGCTTGGACGAAACCAGGAAGTCTGTCTTGGGGCTCAACATGGCAATGTCGTAATCCAGTGCCGTGTGATAGCGCACCGCGCTGACGAACAGCGCCTCACGAAATTCGAGTTGCACAAAAATCAGGATCACGGCGAACGTAATGCCGGTTATCGCGGCGACAAGCCGCAGCTTCTGGGCCTTAAGCTGAAGCCAGCCTAACGGTATCCGACCGAACATCAGGGTTGAATCTCTACCTTGACCTGCATGTTGGTATAGCCGGACACCGCTTCGCTGTCATCTAGCAGGATAAACACTTCGACTACTCTGGCATCTGTCTTGGCAATAGGGTCCGCGCCGACCACGTCAAGCCTCCCCACTTTGAGCGAAATCCGCTCCACCGTGCCGTGCAGCTCTTCGTTTATTGCAGTGGTCCGTATCTTCGCAGCCTGGCCGACCTCTACGTGCGCAATGTCCGTTTCGTACACCTCGGCCACCACGTACATGCGGTCGGTGCGGCCGAGTTCCATGACGCCTTCGGACCCAACCCGCTCACCGGGGTACGCATGAATTTCGAGTACCTGTGCACGCAGCGGAGAGCGGACGACGGATAGCTCCAGGTTGGCCTTGGCCGCGGCGAGGTCCGCGAGAGCAATATCCAGCTCCATTTGTGCAGCATCAAAGTTCGCCTCGCTGGTCAGGTTCTTCCTCGAGAGGTCTTCCTGCCTCGCCATTTTGCTACGGGCGTTGGTGAGAATTGCCTCGAGCCTCGCGACTTCGGCAGTTCGCAGGTCGTAACTATCCAGCCGGGCAACGACCTGGCCTTCGTCGACCCAGTCTCCCTCGGCGACCTGCAGCGACGTCATAACGGCGCCGCTCATTCCGCCGCCGGATGGCCCCGCCAGCTGTACGACCCCATTCTCCGGCTCCAGCCTGCCCAGGCTCGAAATCACGCGCTGCTGGGCAATAGCGTCTTGCGTTACGAGAAGCGCGAGAATGAACAGCAGTTTCGCAGCTGGTTGCATGGTTGCTTCCTCTTATTATTCTTGATTCTTCTTTGTAGTTGTTTGGGGTAGTCTTTCCCTCGAGGCTTCGTCGCAAGTCTGCGCGCCAAGGCCTCTAATACTAGCCTAAGTCGCGTTCTCCTGCTTGGCCTGGGCGAACAGGGAGCGGGCTTCGCGAACTCTATCCAGCAAGGTACGGATTTCCGACATGAACCTCTCGTACCAGAGAAATGCATATGACTTCAGGTCCTCGACTCTGACGTCCGTTGTGTTGTCGATCTGCATCAGCGATCTCGGCAGTTCTCCGTTGATGCGCAAGTAGCGCTTGCCCAGCAGTTGCTCACATTGGTGTGCGCTCACCGATGAACTGGCGCTCATCATGTGATCGAGTAACCCTTTCTTCAGCCAGTCGAGTACTCCCCAGCCGCAGGAATCCTGCCCGATCTTGTCGCGAGCCTCCTGGCTGAGATCATGAGCGGGTTGGCCGGTGCCAAGCGACAGCATCCAGATTTCATCCAGCGAATGTCCGATCGCCAGGGCCTCGCTGATAGCACACTGGCTAGGGTCATTTGTGGCTATTGCTGCGTCTATCAGCCAGCGTCGTTTCGGCGCCGACGTTGCCACGGGCGGGTACATGGTCGGTGCGGCAGTCGCAGCATCACAGATCTCTGCCAGGGAAGGGTTGTAAAGTGAATCATGCCCGCGGTTGTTCTTGAAAGTAACCAATTCCCGGTTGATGAAATCATAGGCAAGAATAAGAAGATGCTTATCGTGGATATCGTTGATCAGGGCCCCGTCTGCCTGCTTGTCAAAGAAGGCGCGCTTGTTAACGCCATCGTACTTGGGCTGATTTTGCATGCGCCCCAGCATTTTGTCCCAGATGGTCTTATCAAAGATCTTTGACATCGACTCAGATGAGTAGCCGTCGGTAACCAGCTGTTCCATGCTGCCCGCATTTCGAGCCAGGTAGGCAGCGACCAGCGCACCGGTACTGACGCCCGCAAAAAAATCGAATTCATCGCGTACGGAAAGCTGCTCTTCGCGTTCAATGTAATTCAGGATATTGGCCGGGATAACGCCTCGCGATCCACCACCATCAATGCTTAGCAAGAAAATTGGACCGTTTTCGGACACAGCGCCACTCCCGTGGATTCGTTCTTGGTCGGAATAGTGTTGGCCCTGAAGGGAAATTACGCAAGCTTCAGCAATCCGGGCGCGGCTGAAAATTCGCTTACCGAGATTCGCTGTAAAGTTGTGCGAGCAATGTCCCAATTTCCTGCTTAACAACAATCGAGCTGGTCGCGCACCTCTTCGGCGGCTCTGCGCAGATCTGCGATCATGGCAACCGCCGGCTTGCGCTTGTCCTTTGGCAGCCGCGACAGGATCAGCCCGACTGCGTTTTCGGTCAGGCCGGCGAGCCGCTTCGCCTCCTTTGTGCCGCTAGCGGTCAGCTCGATTAGCCAGCGGCGTCCGTCGTCCGGGTCCTGGTGCCGTTCGACGAACCCGCGTGATTCCAGCCCGTCGAGCAGCCGCGTCATTGCCCCCTTTGTCACCCGCGCATGACTGGCGAGGTTGGATGCATCCCACGTGCCTTCGAGCAGCGTCTGCAGGGCTACGCATTGCGCGACCGTTACGGTGCCACAACAGACCTGGTCTCGCTCCAGCATCGCGAACATGCGGCAGAACGCGACGACATCATCGACGAGAGTGTTCATGATTGCGTCACCCGGCTTGATCTCATGGTTTCGTTGCCTGGATCGTGTAGCTGAATATCGTCCCCGCGAGCGCCCTGGCTCGCTCGACGCCAAACTCCGCGATCGCCGCGCTGATGACCGGATCGTCCGTCGCCAGGTCGAATATCTCTCCGGCCGGCCGTCGCTGCAGTGCAATGTCCACGAAGCCGGCGTCTCGTATATGTCCCACGTAGACCTCTTCTGTTTCCGCCCCGGCAACGCATGCGATCAGCGCAGGGACACTTTCTGCAACCTCGGGCGGCAAAGGCTTGGTAAGCAGGATGTCACTGATCGCCAGCCGGCCGCCTGGTTTCAAGACACGAAACGCTTCGCGAAAAGCAGTCGCTTTGTCCGGGCTCAGGTTGATAACGCAGTTGGAGATAATGACGTCCGCCGACCCTGACGCAACGGGTAGCGACTCGATCAACCCCTCACGGAACTCGACGGTCTGCGCGTAGCCTGCGTTCACGGCGTTGGTCCGCGCGCGCGCCAGCATCTCCGGCGTCATATCGACACCGATGAAACGCCCGTCGCTGCCGAGCTTCTCTGCGGCGAGCAGTGCATCGAACCCGGCGCCTGAACCAAGATCAACAACGACTTCACCCGGCTGTAGATTCGCGATGGCCGTCGGGTTGCCGCAACCAAGACCGAGGTTCCCGGTCGCTGCAGGTCCGGACAGATCCGTGAGGGAATAACCGATCTGCTTCGCAGCATCGTTTTCGGTAGCGGCGTCGCGGCCAGTCGGCCCGCAACAGCCCGTCTTTGCCTTCGCAACGCGTGCATAGCCTTCGCGCACGAGCGTATGTGTTTGTGCCTCATTCATCACACTGTCCTTTTAGTTGATCCACTCAACTATATAATTGACCCATGCAACTAATTTGTCAAGTGGAACTAAGGGGGGACATTCCTGATTTAACGCATTAACTAAGGGGGACATTCCTGAACTAAGGGGGGACATTCCTGATTTAACGCATTAATGCGCTAAATCAGGAATGTCCCCCTTTCCGCCGGAGTTCAGGGTCGTGTGGCAAGCTCGTATAGACAGCGGCATTTCTCACTGATACCAAGAGTATTGAGGTGTTTGACCTCAACTTGGCTCAGGAGCTTGTGATGGACAACATCGAGAGTCTGTTCGATAAGACAGTTGGTGAAATAGAGCGCATGCTCAATTCGAAGACCGTGGTCGGCGATCCGATCGAAATTGAAGGCAATACCCTGATTCCCCTTGTAAACGTTGGCTTCGGCTTTGGCGTCGGAAGCGGCGAGGGTACCGAGCAGGAGAAAGGCAGCGGGCATGGCGGCGGCACCGGCGGTGGCGGTGGCGTGAAACCCGTGGCCCTGGTCGTCATCAATGACGACGGCGTCCACGTGGAGCCGATCAAGTCCGGTGCCGCGTCGGCATTCGAGAAGGTCGCCGAAACCGTTGGCAAAGCGGCGGCGGCGAAGGCCGGGGAAACGAAGCACTAGCACGCTGACCTCATCGTGCTGATCGGGGCAGTAATCTTCCTGTCACTGGTCGTCATTTTGCTGGCAGTGCCGGTGACGCTGACGTACCGGTGTTCCTGGAAGCAAACGCTATCAGCCGATCTCAGGCTGAAGTGGGCGTTCGGGCTGGTCCGCGCCGATGTATCTCCCGATCTCTCGGCGTCGGATCCGGACCAGCCCACAGCGCTTGCCGGGAAAGGCACTTGGTGGCGCAAGCGAGCAGGCCGGAAAAGCAACGTCATGGCCGCGATTCGTCAAGCGTCGTTTCGCCGTCGAATCCTGCGATTGGGCTCCGACCTGTGGTCTGCTATTCGCAAGAAGGACGTCCGGCTCTGGATTCGTGCGGGCCTCGGAGATCCTGCGGACACTGGCCGGCTGTGGGCAGTGCTCGGACCCTTGTCAGGCATGTTTTCGCGGCCCGGCGACATCAGCGTCGCCATTGAACCCGACTTTCTCGACGCCACACTTGAGATCGACAGCAGCGGCATCGTGAGGGTGGTGCCGCTGCGGATCGTCATCATCGCGCTCGGGCTCCTTGTTTCTCCAGCGATGTGGCGGGGCATCATGCTGATGCGGACTTCCGGGTGACACATGACAGGCCTACGCGCGAGAACCGTTTTCTCTGATCAAAAGCTCACGGTAACGGCCATCGAGAAACTGGCGCTTTCCAGCGACACGTTCGGGCGCGGCGGTTTGTTGAGCGGCAGCCTGCGGCCGATCGCGGTCATCGTAAAGCTGCCGGATAGAACCTATGCGCTCGATATGGCCGCGCAAGAACTCGACCTTGATGACGTCGAGCTGCCGGCCGGCTTCGACCTGGAGTAGCCCGGATTGAGAATGGTGCCCGACGGAATATGAACAACATCGATGCGACAACCAGAGAACGCAACGCGAGCTGCGTCGTCGGCCAAAGGATTAATGGGGACATTCCTGATTCAACGCATTAATGCACTCAATCAGGAATGTCCCCATTGTCCTCCGCTGTTCTACCTGAACCGGAGCTCAAACCCGGCGTGTAGACCGGAATCGAATGTAAAGCCACCGAAGCCCTTGTAATCGGCTTCGATGCGCCGCAATCCGAGATAAACATCGCCGGCACGAAGCACGCTGTAGCCGACACGCAGACCTACTTCGTAATACTCGGTCTGGTCTCCGAACGAGGTGACGTCAGGCGCGTAGTAGGCGTAACCGCCGATGTTGAAGCGATCGGCGCGTGGCAGCGTATATCGCGCGAAACCGCCAAGCGCCAGCGCCGTGCCGTCAAGTATGCTCGGGTCGGTGCGCGTGTGGACAAGGCGCACGCCGAGGCCGGCCTGCAGCGCCGTGCCGGATGAGCCCGCCATGTCGACAAGGTGGAAGCTGCCGTGAATAACGTCTCCCTTGTCCTGGTTGTAGAGCCAGCCGAGTTCGGCGAGGTAATTCGGGTCGCCGAGCCGCCAGCTAAAACCCAGGCGAACCGCGTCGCTGTTCAGGTTGACGTCAAGTGCTTTTCCAGTTGTCTGCGCGAATGCCGGCGCCGCCAAAACGCACAGGCAAAACGCGAGCAGTGTTTGTTTCACTCTCATGATGATTCCAGTTGTGTGCCCAAGTTGCCGCGCTACGGGTCGAGCCGCCGCGGCCGGCTAATAATAACGGACAACGGCAACACACGCATCGCTATGCGGCAGTGACAGGAGTAAACCGGGGTTTTTGACACCTTCAGTTTGCGCCGTCAAGCCGTGCCAGATTGGCTTGCAGTCGGTTCAGTCGAGCGACTCGGCGGCCGCCCGGGCCGTAAGAATACAGCCGGACAGGAAAGTGCCTTCCAGGGAGCGTCTGCCGCTGGCCCCGCCGCCGCCGAATCCGGCCGCTTCACCGATCGCAAAAAGCCCATCGATGGGGCTGCCACTCGTGTTCAACGCGCGGCTGGAAAGATCCGTCTGGATTCCTCCCAGGCTCTTGCGCGTAATCAGGCGTAGCTTGATAGCAATCAGCGGTCCGTGATCGAGCAGCGGTTTCGGCTTGCACGTGCGGATGCGATCCGAACGCCATGCGCGCGAATGCATGATGCGGCGAAGCTGATCGTCGTTCCACTGTGCCGGGCCGCGCCGCACGTTGTCATCGAAACTGTTCACGACCCGTGTCACGTTGTCGAGCTGCACCAGGTTATCGTCGTCCAGTGCATTCATCTTCTCAACGAGTTCGGGCAACGTGTCCGCCACGATGAAGTGATCACTTTGCTCCTGCAGCTGCCGTACAAGTCGGTGATTGCCAAACAGGGTTTCCTTGAGAAAGGACAGGGTCTTGCTGTCGCGGATGTGCGGATTGTGCTCGGCCCCCGAAATCGCAAACTCGCGCGCAGCGATTCGCCAGTTCAGGATCTGCCAGCTCCAGGGCTTTGGCATCGCCGACAGGCGGCCGCACATATCGTGCGTATCAAAGCCTGTGATGAACGGCTCGGGACCAATTCGATTGCCCGCATGGTCGAGCCATAGCGCGGACTTGCACGGGATCAGGCTGAGACCGTGGCCGTCGAACTGCGGAAACGGATGCGGGATGCCTGCTGCGTAGTTCCACATGTTCTCGAGGTGCGTAAGCACGCCGCCTTGCTGTTCGACCACATCGTGCATGGCCCCGTCACAGTAGGGGTGCGAACCATTCAGGATTTCCGCTGGTGCATCACCCCAGTACCAGTGCTCACGCACTTTCTGCAGATTGCCATTGATGCCGCCCGTGGCAACGATTGTATGATCGCCGAGGAACTCGCGCTCCTCGCCGGTCGCTTCGATCACGCCACGACACCCGGTGACCCGGCGATCCGCGACAGTCAGGTTGTCGACGCGGCAACCGAATACATACTGCAGCTTCTCGTGATTTCTGTGTGTCGACAACAGTTCGACGAATCGTTCGACCAACCCCAGGCCTGTGCCCCAGAGTATGTGATACCGCGGCACGCTGTTTCCCGGTACGAAGTTGCCACGTTCTACCCAGTTGACGGCGGGCATGAAGCGCATGCCCTTGCCGCGCAGCCAGTGGAAGACCCGCTCGGCACTTTGCTCGACGTAGGCTTCCGCCCATTTCTTCGGCCAGACATCGGCATCGCCAAATTCGGCGAATGAGCACCAGTCGCGCAGAGCCAGCTCGGGCGTGTCCGTGATGCCCATCCTGCGCTGCAGTGGTGTACCCACCAGAGCCATACCGCCAAATGCCGTGCGGGCAAGCCCGCCGACATTCTCCGCTGAGTGCCGGTCGACAATCGTCACGGACCTGTCCCGCTCGAGGCATTCGTAGGCGGCCACGAGCCCTGCCACCCCCGCACCAATGATCACGATGTCGCTTGTCTGCCCAGGCATTGGGGTACCCCGTATTTGTGCTTTCGTCACACCCTAACAGCGCTGACCGGGACCATCCTAATCCAGCGCGTCAATACATTGAATCAGGAACCCAATGCAGACGTTCGACGCGACACGGAAGGACGTTGTCTATGTTCTTTGAAAAAGAGCTTCGGATCGTGCATAAAGAGAAATCCATAAAGGATTGTATCCATGATTTCAGCTGCTGATATTATTAGCAAAGTTCGCCGGGCGCTGCTCATTCAATTCGCAGGATATGTGGGGGCGGCCGCGGTCCTGGGATTTTTGGTCGCTCGCAACTCGGAATACGGGAGCTTCACAACGAACTTCTTCACCGTATTCGTCCTCGCAGTATGTTTCGCGATAATCGTCACTTATCCAGGGAAATACGTCCCGACTATGAGCAAGCACGAGACCTTGTTGAATAGGTACGGTGATGTTTATCTCGCTGAGGCCGAAAGAGCAATTGCCAAGTATGGAGTGAATCAATTGCTGAGTACCCAATGGTTCAAGTTATACGCAGACGATTTTTGCCAAAGACGATCGGCATTGGCTAACGTTTAAGAGTTTGCCGCGGCGTCTGCTTGTGGCAGCTCTGAGACGGCCGCCAGGAAGCTGACCGAGCAGCTGCTTCACGTCGCATAGCAGACGGTCGAAAAATCTGCAGTAAAATGACGGCTAGTGACCCATTGCACCCTCTCGAGTGGTGACAAGCTGAGACGGACGAAATTTTCCTTGAGCAGGACTTAGTGCATTCGATGAACCAAGAAAAAATCAACGGCTGGCTGACGCTGGTGGCAAATATCGGAGTGCTAATTGGATTAGGTCTCCTTGTTTTTGAGATCAGACAGAGCAATTCACTTGCCCTGGCACAGATTGAGCAAGCACGTTCTGAATCCTTGCTTCAATGGAGACGGGAATGGGTTACAGATGTCTACATTGCTCCGTTACTCAACAAGGTTGAAACACTTTTGCCTGCAAGCGAGTACGAGCAAATGAGCCCATCCGGTCGGCAGACAGCAACCGCCGAAATGCTGAATGAACTCGATCCGATTGAGCGTTCTCGAATGAGCAACTTCATCGCAACATCTTATTGGGACTTTGAGAACGTATATTCTCAATACACTAGAGGTTTAGTGAGCGAAACCTATTGGAGCGAACGGATTGTGCCGGCCATATTTTGGGATGCGCCGAAGTGGAAAGCTACTGCGGACGGGAAGCTGCCCTTTGGCAGGCAAGACTTTAACGATGAGGTCGAACGAATTCTGAAATCCCCAGAATAGCGTCCTCTTTTGGCCGATTAAATTGACCCAATCATTTTGAACCAATCTATTGAGGCGTCAGTTGCTGGTCTGGCCTCATCATTTCGGGCGAATTCATTATCAGTTCAAAGGCGGCTTTTGGCTGAGAGCCGCCAGTCGCCTGGTTTGAGCTAGAATGGCGGCTACTGGCCCAAAGCAGCCGTCAAGATCAGAATAGCTAAATGACTTAATAGTGAGTCCGGATTATCTCGTTTCTCAGCTAGGTGACCCTTGAGTCTTTTCGAATTTATCGTAGGAATGATCTCAGTCATTTTTGCGCTTTCAATTGCGCAACTCTTGTTGGGTGTGGCTGACCTACTGCAGCAGGGCGCTCGGGTGCGGTTCTTCCTGCCCCATGGCCTTTGGGTTATGAACCTGTTCTTGCTCACGTTTCTTCATTGGTGGTCGCTTTGGACATTCCGTGAGCTGTCCTGGAATTTCGGGATGTTCTTCTACAGCCTGATCGGGCCGAGCCTGATGTTCTTCGCGTGCACGATGATAAACCCAAGAAATACGGCGACGATTGATGTCGACCTTTCGGACTACTTTCTGCGTGTTCGAAAATGGTTCTTGTCGATTTATGCCTTGCTCATGATCTTTTTCAGCTTTGATGGCCCACTGTTCGGAACAGAGCCGCTGCTCAATGAACTAAGGACCGTACAGTTGTCGATTGTCCTTATATCGCTATTGGGGATCGTTTCGGCGAATCGTCGTTTTCACACAGCAGCTTCAGTGTGCGTTCTGCTAATTCTATGTGTTGGCGTGTTCATTCGTTTCTTGCCGGGTCAGTAGTTGAGCTGAAGACTATTGGTAGTGCAATCTCGCGGAAATATGCTCGCTCCAACAAGTTCCCTGAGCGTCGGCTATTGGCCGAACTGAGCCGGTGGCCTGGAGAAATTTTGACCGGCGGCTAAGCGCCCGAAAGCCGTCAGTCAGGTCTCTTGCGTTATAATTTCCGCCACTGACCCGAAGCGGACATTGACCAGGCTGATAGACTACTCAACAAAAGAAGAACAAGGAGGGGGCGGGTATGAATTGTCGGCTGCGCCGGGGGCTTAGCCTGGTCGTTCGGTTGACGGTCGTCATTGCGGATTGACCCGGCTGTGTTTTGACCATTCTCGATGAGCCTTCTCGTGCCCCGCGAACGGTTGGAGTAGTAGCCGTAGTAGCGGACTAGGTGCTCGTATTCGTCGGGGATGTGGTTCATGAGCATGCGCAGCCACTTCAGCGCCGGCATACCTTCAGATAAGCTGATGCAGCTCCTCCATGCTCCGGACCTCGGCGAAGTAGATCTGTTCGATTAGGTCGTACAGCTCTTCGTTGTCGCCGAGAAGATCGAGGATGCCTCGATAGGTCTCCGCCGCTACCGTCTCCGTCCGCAAGACCTCTTGGAGCATCTTCTCGTAGTCGGTCGTATGGACGATCGGCGTCGCGTCGCGGTCGGTTACGGCGATGCCGCCGAGTTGATTGATCGCGGGGCGAACAGTGGCCGCGTGGTCAAGCGACTCGGTGGCCTCGGCTTCGAAGAAGGGCTTGAGATGAAGTCGGTAGATACCTTTCACGTAGGCAGCATAGTGAGCGTACATCACTATTGCCCGCATCTCGAGGCCGAGAGCCCGGTTCAGCTGGTCGACCAGCCCGCTGTTGTTGTCTGTCAAAGCGTCTTCCCCTGTTTCCAATACCGCCGCCGGGTGTGCGACCTGACCGGGCCGTCCGACGTTGTAAGTATACCTTGGTGCAGGGCTCCGCCTCCCGATTTTTGATGCCGTAGCTGAGAGCAGCAAAATCTGGTTACTGACATCGCTCCTGCGCGTGAAAACGCTGTATCAATTCATCGCGCCCGAACGGCAGCTTCTGGCCGTGAGGCGACGATCTTCAGGAAGATGAACAACCGGCTGGTACGCACTCAGAAGCAGCCGCTCAGGATGAGAAAAGCACAAGCAACACTAGAATGAACAGCAAATAAGCTATCGAAACTGCAGCGACCACGCCTGAAGAAATCGTAAATGGACTGTTTTCAACCACAGCCTGAATATATAGCCGAATTGTTACAAGTGAATGACCGGTTATGGCCGTTCTGAGACGGTCGCCAGGAAACTAACTGAGGGGCTGCTTCGCCCCGCATAGCGGCCGGTCGAAAGACTTGAGGTAAGATGACGGCTATTGACCCGAACCAGCCGTTCGCTGCGAATGACGAAAACACGTGACTGAAATCTATCTGGGCTTCGCCACTTCGCGCCTTTATGAAGAAGGCGGCAAGTTGTATTACGACATGTGGCCAGCGTTTGGAACTCAGATGATGCTGCCAGTGCGAGGAGTAGTTTCTGGAAAGAAGGTCCTACGAAACACAGACGAAGAACTCGTATTGCGACGAAAGCATTCTGCGATCCCGTTTCGATTTTCGCCGCGGAAGCCGGACCGACGGTCAGGTCAGTGTGAAGTTGTTCGTGTCCTTCAATTGGGTCGTGCTGGGCGACATGTCGAGCGATTGAAAACGGGTCCTTCTGTTCCCGACATTCAGCGACACAATGAGTGACCGGTTCTGGCCGCCAGGCGCCGCTCGTGGTTGATTTGCATCAGCGGCCCGGTACTCGTTCGGCCGTGAGGCTGTGAAGTTCTGCTGCACGGAGGTTGTCTGCTACAGCTGGCGGGGTCACGCTGTGTTGTGACCCGGTAGCGCCGTTTGTGACATTCCTTTTGACGCCCTGCCCATCTCGCATGAGCCTGGCCACTCTGCGCTTCGCCGCAGTCATAGCCTTCCTCACACAGCTCAGCGGTGATCCTGGGCCGCCGTAGACGCCGCCACTGGCTGCATGGATACGCTTGATGGCCTCTGAAGAACCCGATCGTCCTGACCACGCTGGCTCTCGGGCCGGCTCCGCCACGCGTAGTACCACTCCTCGAGACCTCCGCGCTTCACATCAGACTCACTGGATCTGGTTGCGTCATCAAACACGCGTATCTCACTTCGACTCCTTGGCAGAAACCGCCGCACCTTAAAAAATCCCGTTCCTGCTCGGCTTTCTTAAGGCGTCGTTTGAGCTCGGCGACCTCCTCACCGCTCCACCGATAGCCCGGGAGGCTTCATCACCCATCGGATGATACTGGTCGCGCCAGCGTCGGAGCTGGCGTCGCTCATGCCGAGTTCCTCGCAACGCTTTGTCCGTAACCCGTCTTCGCTCGCCCGTTTCAACGCATGGATCTTGACCTCGGGACTGAACGTTGACCTTCTTTCCATGACACCCCTCCCTTACGGTCGTGGCACCGGACCAACCCATTCGCGGAAATGAAGAACGACCCGAAAGTCATGACGACAACTCGTTTCTGCGTTCTGCCTTTTGTCGAAGGGGCAAGTTGCGTTGGAGACTCCAGGTTCGAAAACGCCTCGACACAAGACAGCTAAGAGAGCAACACGCATCGGCAGCGAGGTCAGGGAGGCAGGCTACAAGGATCGAGCGACGGAAACGGTCTCGTTCCGTTAGGTGGGCCGCTTCTGGCCGATTGCAGCCCCTCGCGACTTCCCAAAGGCAGACAATCGAGCGGAAGGTTTCGGGAAAAGCGGCCGTTCGCCGACAGCGACAACCACCCGCCCCGCTTACCCTTGCTTGACCGCCAGCGGTCACGGTCTGTCTCTCTATGCTGCGGAGTCGATTGATTCGGTTCCATACCGGCAATCCATTGATAGAGCAGTCCGATTTCGGCAAGCCTGTCTTTGAAATGGCACTGGCTACGTTTGTTACGGACGATTCTATGAAATCGAAACTAGAACGTAATTCCCGGCAGTGTCTTTCCAGCCATGCCGTGATCAGCGTTGCCGGTATCTGCTAATACGCATGAACCTGGCGTGCCTCAACAAACGCTACGGTTTCTTATTGCCGGAAAGCTTGTCTGCAATCTTCTTGAGGGACTCCGACAGGTCTTCCCAGGCGCTTTCAGTGCCATCCTTAAGCTCCTCCCAGGAGTCTTCGCCGGCGGCCTTCAACCGTTCCAGTCGGCGCTGTACCTTCGCGAGCTGCGAATCGGCCTTCGCTTCTGCCTTTTGCAGCAGCTCGACGGCCTCGAGCTGGCCGTCCGCTACGGCGCCCTTGATCTTCGCTTTCACAACAGCCAGCTTGCCCTGCGCCTCCTCGAGCTTGGCTTCCGTCTTGCGTGTATAGGCGGCCTTCTTTGCCCGGTTTGCAGTCTTCTTTTTCTTGGTCATAGTGCGTTTTCCTTTTCGTTAAGCCCTTCCGTATCGATCAGCTTCCGAAGTGGTCCTCGGCGGCCTGTGTGCCACCGAGGACGTGTCGGACTACGTTTTGCTAGCTGCCGGAAGCTACTTTGGGTCGAATCACGAGGTCGATGCGTCGATTCTTGGCGCGACCTTCCACGGTTTCGTTGTTCGCAACCGGGCGTGATTCGCCGAAGCCAACGAACTCGATGTCGTCAGGCGACAGATCGCGCATGTTTGCGAGCAAGTACTGCCGTACCGCCTGAGCTCGATCACGCGACAACACGAGATTTGTCTCGTCGCCGCCAAAGGAGTCCGTATGGCCTTCAACCACAACCTGGCTGTTGGGGAACGCCTTGATCGCATCCTGTACCTTGCGCAGAACAGCAAAATACTGGGATTCAATCTGAGCGCTGCCGGAAGGAAAGATCAGGCCGATCGGTCGCACAAGAACATTCTGTCCCTGCGTAAATATCAGCGCTTCGCCTGGTTCAAACATGGTTTCGACCTGTCTGAAGCGACGGCGCTGCTCTTCCTGCTTAGCAAGGCGCTCCGACTGCGTGCCAAGTTTGCCCTCGAGCTGCTGAATCTCGCTTTCCAGTTCGAGAATCTGCGAGCGACGCTCGCTGAGCTCGTAGGCGTCTTTCTGCAGTTTCTCGATGCTACCAATAATGGCCGTCGTTGGGACTTCGTATCCCGTATCGAACTCGGCGACCTGGTCGAGCATGCCGGCTACGCGGGCAAGCGGACGTTCTGAAGCCAGCGCAAAGTCCTCAAGGCTGCTGTCGCGGTCACGAATCGGCTTCAAGGTCGACGCCAGGTACATCGCATGCTTGATTTCGTACTTCGCTTCACGGGCAAGGCTTCTCGGCTCATCCGTATCGTAGCGATTCTCGTTAAGCGACTTTTCAGCCTGCATCAACAAGGATTCCGCTCGTGCCAGGGTTTTCGGTGCATCGCGCTCAACGCGATCCTTCTTGGCCTGCGCAATGAGACGACGCGTTTCGTCCAGGTAGTTTGCCTTGATGGCGGTCAACTCGGCTTCGCGATACAAAGCGGTAGCATCCGTGGCGCGCGAACGGGCGGCTTTGACGTTGCCATCCTCGAGTCTGGTAGCGGCCGACGCAAATCGCTCTTCGGCATCGCGCCACTGCTCAGTCGCAAACTGAGCCGAGTTGGCCGCTTCAGCATCTTCGCGCGCTTGAATTGCGCTTGAGAAAGTGACACTTGCCAGGCGCGTAGCGTCAACGGCTTTTCGTAACGATACGGCGGCCAACGCCAGGTCCTTCTTGATACTTTCAATGCTACGCCCGCGTTCAAGCTTGTCTTCGGCAGCGCGATAGTATGCAGCGGCCTCGCCGTAATTTTTCGGCGCGAGCACATTGGCGCGTGCCTCGTTTGCCGCCTTTAACGCGGCGTCAGCCTGTTCAAACAGCGTGTCGCGGAGGTCGGTCTGTGCAGAGGCACCGAAGGCAATCACACAGAGCAAAGCGGTAGCGATTGCTCGCCACGCAGAGTGGTCTTGAAAACGCATAGGAATATCTCCCGGGTTCGAAAAGATGGCCATTTAAGCCAAGCGAGCCCGGGAGTCTGGGGTTCCCACAATAATAAGTAAAACTAAAAAAAGCACTAGGTTTAATAAATAATAGTTATCAATAAAGCATGACATCGGGCCTCTGCAAAGCCCCTATTTCGGGCGCGGCAAGGGCGGCCCATGTTGATCAGTCTGCTGTCAGCAGTCGACAGAAATCATGAGTAACAAGACCGTTGAATCTGCTGTTCCAACTGCACCTGGCGCATCGCCTCCGGCACCACGTGTAATTGACAGAGCGCAATCATTGGTAGCGGCTGGACGGGTATACTCTGCGTGTAGTCAAACCCGGCGCCGTTTCAACTGGGGGAAAGCGTGTCGAGGATCAACGAAGCCAGCAGCACCGGCTGGCGAGTAACGAAACCTCTTGTGCTTCTCGCACTTCTGGCCGGTATCGGGCTGGGGATCGGCGGCTATACACTGTTATACGCAGAGGGCCTGTCCTACCTGAGCGATGATCCCGAAGTTTGCGTCAACTGCCATATCATGCAGCCGCAGTACGACTCCTGGCAGAAATCAAGCCACCATGCGGTAGCGGTCTGTGTCGACTGTCATTTGCCGCACAATTTTTTCGGTAAGTACCTCGCAAAAGCCGACAACGGCTGGCACCACTCCAAGGGCTTCACGCTGCAGAATTTCCACGAGCCGATCATGATCAAGGCTCCGAACGCACGCATTCTTCAGAACAACTGCCTTGCCTGTCATGAAGACCTCGTGCACGAACTCGTTGCCAACGTAAACGGGTCTGCCGACGAAGTTCGCTGCGTACACTGCCATGTCACTGTCGGCCATGGCGAGACAACCGGGCTGGGCGGGCCGGAGTAAACTTTTATCAGACCAGGATTTGAGCAGATGAAACGATATCAACGCGGATGGGGCACAACCAGCATCTTGGTACTCGTCGTTATCGTCGCGCTGGCGACGGCGAGCGTGACGGCGTTGCTTGTCAATATTTTCGAGCGAAAAACCGAGGCCAAGCAGACTTTCGTCCGCCTGGTTGAGGTCACCGAAGACACGACCGACCCTGCGGAGTGGGGTATCAATTTTCCGCGACAGTACGACTCCTACTTGCGCACGGCCGAAGCAACGCGCACGCGCTTTGGTGGCCACGGCGGCAGCGAAGCATTGCCAGAGCAGAAGATCGAACGCGACCCGTGGTTACAGCGCATGTTCCGCGGCTATGCGTTCTCCATCGACTACCGTGACCGGCGCGGACACGCGTACATGCTTGTCGACCAGGAGCAGACCGCGCGGCAGACCAAGCCCCAGACGGGCTCCTGCATGCATTGCCACGCATCAATCATGCCGCTGTACCGCGAGCTCGGCGACGGCGATGCCATGGCCGGTTTTGCGGAGAGCTACAAGTACTCCTACAAGGACCTGAATGCGAAGCTGCACGACATGGGGCACGGGCACGCCGTCTCGTGCGTGGATTGCCATGACCCGGACACGATGGCGTTGCGCGTTACGCGCCCCGGTTTCATCTACGGCATACAGGCGCTGGCCGAAGGCGACGCTGAAGTCCCGCACCTGCCCACCGTGCAAAAATGGCGAGAAGGTTCTCGCGCCAAGCCCTACGACCCGAACGTCGACGGCAATCGAACGGAGATGCGTAGCTACGTCTGTGCGCAATGCCACGTTGAGTATTACTGCGCCAACAAAATGCCGCTCACCTTCCCGTGGGGCGACGGACTCACCGCGGACAACGTTGAGAAATTCTGGGACGAGACCACCTTCGACGACGGCCAGCGTTTCTTCGACTACAAGCACGCGGAGTCCGGTGCCGAAATCCTGAAAGCCCAGCATCCGGAATTCGAACTCTGGAGCCAGGGCATCCATGCGCGCAGCGGTGTCTCCTGCGCAGACTGCCATATGCCGTACCAACGCGAGGGCGCGAGCAAGGTATCGGATCACTGGGTGCGCAGCCCGCTGCTCAACGTGAACCGCGCGTGCCAGACCTGTCACCGGGTTTCCGATGACGAGATCCTGGCGCGGGTCGATGTTATCCAGCAGCGTAATTTCGAGCTGCTGCAACGAGGCGGTACGGCCCTGATGGATCTGCTGGACGCGGTGCAGAACGCGAAAGAAGCAGGCGCAACGGATGCGCAACTCAAAGCGGCGCTCGAACTGCAGCGCAAGGCGCAATGGCGTCTGGACTTCATCGCGGCCGAAAACTCGATGGGCTTCCATGCACCGCAGGAGGCGGCAAGAGTGCTGGGCGAGGCGGCGGACTACGCGCGCCAGGGCCAGGTTGCGGCAATGAACTGGCGCGAGGGAGGCGCAGCAAAGGTCGCGCAACAGGCAGCGGACTAGAACACGTCGGTCTGGTTTTGCCCCGACAGCGCTCATCGCTCTCCGGGTCGAGCCGTTGATTGGCAATGAAGGACGCGGTTGCCAATCTCTGTGCTTGCGACTGCCGGCGCTTGAATCGTGTTGTGGCCACCGAGAAGCATCGTCGGCACTTCGTGTTGGCTGGCCTGAACAAGAATGCGACATTTCGCCAGCAGCATTCTGAGCGAGCGAAATCGCGTTGCAGGCGCTCGCAGTTCCGGGTCCTAAGGAGCCTCATGTAACAAGAGCGCCGTCCATCCTGCGCCGACGCCCCTGCCCCTGCTTAATAAACTGTTACAAGTGCTTACGGTTCAGCGCTTGCGTCTCCGACGGCCGAAACCCAGACTCCACCCTAATACTTGTCTGGAATTCATCATGACGCGCGTTGAACTCAATACCTCTGCGCTCGGCCGATTCGTCAGGATGGGCGGACTGGTCGGCCGTGTCGGCGTCTCGATGATCAGCGATCAAGCAGTCGGCCTGCTGCGGGACGGCCCCGCCAAACGACTGAAGAAAGCGGAGAACATGGCCCGCAACGCGGCTCGCATCGCCCTGACGCTGGGTGAGATGAAAGGCGCCGCAATGAAGGTCGGGCAGATGCTCAGCCTGCACGAAGGTCTGTTGCCGAAGGAGGTCGCGGCCGTCCTCAGCGTGTTGCAGAACGATGCACCGAGCGTTTCGTTCGAGGTCATGGAAGGTGCGTTACGCCGCGAGCTTGGCAACTTCGATGAGGTATTCGAGTCAATCGAGGCCGAGGCATTCGCTTCAGCATCAATCGGCCAGGTCCATCGCGGTGTGTTGCGGGATGGCCGCGAGGTTGCCGTCAAGATTCAGTACCCGGAGGCAGACCGGATGGTGACGGCAGACCTGACGAATCTGAAGCTCCTGCTCGGTAACCTCGTCGGCCTGTTCACGGATATCGACTTCGAACCAATCTGGGAAGAGGTAAAGGAGCGCCTGGTCGAAGAGCTCGACTACCTGCAAGAGGCCGAAAATATTCGACGCAAGGCCGCCATGCACGCGGACTTTCCGAAGATCATCGTTCCCGAGGTCATTGCCGAGGCGACTACGCGGCGCGTTCTGACCATGGAATTTATCGAGGCGATCCCGGCGAGCGAGGCCGCCTCGGATCGCTACCCCCAGGAGCTGAAAGACCAGTGGGGCGTGACGTTGTTCGAGTTCACTTTGCGGAGCCTGTTCAAGCACCGCTTTCTGCACGCGGATCCCAACTTCGCCAACTTCGCTTTTCGCGAAGATGGCTCCGTGATCGTCTTCGACTACGGTTGCATGAAGCAGGTGCCTGATAACATCGCGACGGGCTACGCGCGGCTGATGGACGCGCTGATGAAGCGCAAAAAGACGGCGATGCCAACATTGCTGCGCGAGATGGGTGTCTACAAAGAGGGCGGCACCCCTTTATCGCGAAGCGCGACGGATCCGTACGTCGACCTGATGCAGGACATCGTGCGAGCGTCACCGCCCTATACCTTCGGCGACGACAACACGATCTACAAAGCGCTTTACGACCTCGGCATGAACAACTGGCAGGAGGCCAGCGATATCTGTTTTCCTCGCGACATGGTATTCATCGACAGGACGCTCGGTGGCCTGTTCGGCAACCTGGGAAAATTAAAGGCAACCGGCCCGTGGAGAAAACTCTTGCGCGAGTACACGGCCCCCTTCACAGAAGCGTGACTACTAGCGCGGCGGGACCGTGCGTCGACAGACGCGTCATGATCTCCCACAATCTCGAGGGCCAGGCAAATAATGTAGCCATCACATGTTTCGGGTCAGAGCAAAGAAATTACGCTGCCTTATCCTGACGTCATAGATCCACGCCAGGATCAACGCGATCGGCAGGCCAGGAGCGACCAGGGCGACGAGGACTTTTCCCAGCCAACCCGGAAGTTCGAGCAGGCCGATCAGCACGTCGCCGATCTGCAGCAACACCCAGCCGCCGATCGCGTAGGCCGCCGCGACCGGAAGTACTTTCCTTCTGATTACTTCGTCGAAAAAACGCTGCAAGAACAAATCCCCCTCCGATACATGGTAAGGGAAAAGGCGCTGCCGGCCTCAGAAATGCTGCGGGGATTCTGCGGCGAAAAGTGCTCTCAACCGACACCAGTTTCGATTCGATTGCCCGCTGCGCGGTTTCTTGCCAATGCGGGCAACCGAAGTTCGCGAAACACGGGTTATTCCAGAGAATCGCACATTCAGCGTTCCTGGAATTCGCGTGCCGGCAGCTCAATCGAGCCGCGACAAACTGCTACAGGCAGTCTGGTCGCTAGAAGCGCCCGAAGAGGTGACGAGCAAAGCAAGGAATCCACAGCTAACAGCCGACGAAAATGACGGCCCCCGGAGGGACCGCCACAGTCGTCAGTGTTGGACTCGAGAAAGTCCGGCCGAACGCTTGGCGCAGGTTATGCGCCGCTGCCGTTCCTTACTCAGGCGTCGGCAGGTCATCGAGGTCGAAGTTGACTTCGCTGACGGCACCGATGGCGATGCTTGCCTCTTTGCCTGCCTCAGGTATGAAAGTCTCGCCGTCGCAGGTGAATGCCGCTTCATAATCGCCGGCCAGCAGGAAGCCGATCGAGTAGCGATAAGGCATCGAGCCGTCGTCCTGCTCCTGCTTCTCGACGAGGCCGGTTGCGACCGGATCATTCGGGTCCGGGTCGAACGGCGCGTCCGGATCTTCCGGTGGGTAGTCGATCGGGTTCGGTGCGATGCCGTCATCGAAGACATACACTTTGGGTGCGAACTCGGCGTCGCAGGTGTCGGCCAGTACGAGATCATCCGCGACCTGTCCCACCAGCGTGCCGACTTCGTTGTTCGCGACGAGCTTGACGACGGGCTTCATGATGGCATCGGGTGCCAGTCCCGGTGGTGCGATGAAGGACTTGCCGAGATCCCACTCGGCCGTGTAATCCCCCGAGGCATTGACGGGAATGGTAATGTCCTTGATGAGCTTGAGGCCGGACTGGTCGCCACTCGGAATGAACAGGCTGTAGTGCATGCCGCCCTCGGTGATGAGATACGAGCCGTCGTCGGCCAGGCAGGCCGGGTCTGTAGGGTCGGCATCGGCCAAGCCTGCATTATTGCCCTTGCTGGCGTCGACCATCAGCCGAATCCACTGGTAATTCCCCGCGGGCACCTGTGCGCTCGTGATGGGCTGTGAATTTGCTCCCTGCTGGGCCAGCAGGTTGACGATCTGCGATTCGTTCTCGCCGAAGACGATGTCGATCGGCGCATCTTCATCGGCCTTCTTTAGCTGGATGCCGTCGAACTTGATGCAGACCTTCGCCGCAACGATGCCGCCGTCGCTGACACTAAGATTGAATACGCCCATGCCATTCCCGGGCGTATCGGAGCCGGAGCCGGAGCCACCGCAACCGGCGAGCGTAATCGCCACAGCGGCCATGAGCCCGAAACGGGTTCTCGTCGTAATACTGTTCATTGGTTCATTCCCTTTAACATAATCAGAACGTATCAAACCTGCGTATATACAGATTACAGTCATCGAACCGGGGTTTTCAAAGCAAGCTGGTTCGACCCACGCAGATTCTTCAGTGCTGCTTAGTATTCTTGCGGTCTGGCCGAACCGATACTGGCGTAAAAGTCTTGACGAAAACGCTGCAACAGCGTTTCTTTCTCCCTGGCGTCACCTTTTTCGCGGAGCAACGGTACGGCAAGCACCACCGCAGCCAACACGTACATTTAAGCAGGGCATAGGACCGTGCCGGGAATTTCGCCTCGACGCGGCGGTCGGCGACAATCACCATGAGCATGTATACGGGACCGCGTGCCTGCAGGCGGATGGCAGCTGGTTGCTGCAATAGTCAATCATCAGGTCGGGCGGCGGTCAGGCTGGCGATGCTGCCGTCTACCCGGTGACGCGGAACGGACCGAACTCCCGCGTGACGTTGTCCTGCCGGCCGGTAACAGGGTCGGCCGTGTCGAAATTCACTTCGGGAAAAATCTCGGAGCGGAACACCTCGTTATCATTCTCGGTGATGAGGAAATAGATATCGGGTGTGCGCTCGCCGATGGAGTCGATGGAGAGGATGTCGGCCGCAGAAAACAGGAACTCTGCCGTGCCGTCCTTATTCAGCGACGTTGAGCCCAGCTTGTCGTCAAGCAGGCGGTCTTTGTCCAGCAGCGTTACCTTGTACTCAGAGCCGAAAAACGGCCGTCCTTCGGCATCTTCAAACCTGGCGATAACTTTGAAAAGGTCAGCTGGCATGATTCTTAGAGACTCCAGTGGCTCGCTCAAATAATAAACTGCTTGTCAGACGTGCTAGCTTACATCACACGTGACAGGTGCCGAAAGTCCTTGCCGCCAACCGGAAGGCCCGCGTGTTGACCAGACCTCGATGGTCCAATGGCGAGCAGAAATATGGCGCCTCTGTCCGAGACGCTTTCTCCGGTGCGCAAATCAACAATATCGACCATCCCTGACGACAACTTCCGGCCGCTGTTCCGTCTGCTTGAGCCACGGCATGCGGCTGCAGTCGTCATGCCTTATCTGTTGTCGTAAGAACGCCAGGCACGTCCTGGGTGTTCAGCGAACGACACCCCGTGTGTCGGTGCTGCCCTGAGAGCGCGTCCTCGAGCTAACCCGGTCAGGGTCGCCTCGAACACGAACGCTGCCGCAATCAGCTTCACTTCGCCCTATCCGTAGCCACATTGCGTTAGAATTTCGCTTCGTACCGGCCGGTCTAATAAAGATGAGCAATAGCCCTGAAGAAAACAGATCGCTGCTGTCGGAGATGAAGCGCCGCAGGGTTTTTCGCACGACTGTTGGATACGTCGTGGCGGGCTGGGTGCTGGTCCAGGTTGCCGATGTTCTGTTGCCCGCATTCGGCGGACCTTCCTGGGGCGTGCGTGCAATCACTACGGCGCTCGTCGTTGGCTTTCCCATGATGCTGATACTTTCATGGCTGTTCGATGTTGGCGGTGATGGAATCGTGCGCACATCGGATGCTGGCGGAACGCCTCAGCTGCGCGCAGCGCGTTGGTTCCGTTTTGTCATTGTCGTACCCACTGTTCTCGCGACGATCGCCGCGGTCTGGTACCTGTGGGCGACAGACTACATTGTCGATGAAGGTGTCAACTGGGCGAGCGAGCGGAAAACCAATCCCGTTATCGCCGTCTTGCCGGCGAAGAACCTGACCGGAGACGCTGATCTCGACTGGCTGGGTGAGGGCTTTGCGAACCTGCTGCGTAACCAGCTCGCAAGCTCCAAACATACCATCATGGTTTCCGATTCCGGGCTTGAACCGATCTTGCGCGGCGTCACGGAAACGGCCGGGATCGCCCGGGCAGCGGGCGACGCGAATATCGACTATCTCGTCACCGGTGAGATCATTCGTTCGCCAACAGGACTCATCCTGACTCAGCGCGTAACGGACCTGGACTCGAGGGTCGACCTCGTCGCGCAGTCGTTTCCCGAGTTGACGCCGGAGACGCTGATGGGATCGGCCGATCGACTCATGCGCATCATCATGCAAGGACTTAAGTTGCCGTACGTACAGCAGCAGGAGTCGCTTGCGGCGGATTTCGCCGTGGACAATATCGCCGCCTACGAAGCGTTCAACGCGGGCCTGATCTTCTATAACGAGTTCGAGTTTGAGGACGCGGTGCAGTCACTCGAGACAGCCCTGCAACTCGCGCCGGATTTCCACATTGCCCGGTATCGTCTTTCTCATATCCTCATGTCGATGGGCCAGGAGAAGCGCGCTCGGGAGATGATCGGCAGTATCCCCGAGGATGCAAAGCTTGGCCGCCGCGAAGAACTCTATATCAATGCAGCGAGAGCGTTTATCCCGCGAGATCTGGATACGGCAATTGAGCGCTACAAGGAATTATTGTCGGAGTTTCCGTACGAGACGGATGCGCGCGTTTTTCTTTCCGAAGCGTATTACAACAGCTACAAGGATGCAGACGCGATCGAACAGTTACAGCTCATCGTTGCGCAGGAACCGGAGAACGAGCATGCGTGGTCGACGCTCGGTTACTACCAGTTGCAGATCGGTGATCTCGACTCGGCGCGCGCGGCGATCGATCGTTACGCAGAGTTGAATGCGGACAAGGCGCACCCGTGGATTCTCAAAGGCAATCTCGCGACTCGCGAGCGGAATTTCGACGCGGCCATCGCGCATTACGACAAGGCGCTCTCGCTTGAGTCCTCGGCCTCGCTTGCGGCACTCGGCGCTGCGCGGGCGCGCGTTGCAACCGGGGATCGCGATGGCGCCAAGGCGCTGCTCTGGCAGGTTGTGCGCGACGAAGAAGCAATAGCCGCTGATCGTACGGACGCGGCGCTGGATCTCGCGTTCGTGCTGCGCTCCGAGTTCCGCTTCGAAGGGTCCATCATTCCCCTGCGTGAACTTCGAGACGTGTTCCGTGCCGAGCAGATTCTGGAATCCAAGGCGCTGATCACCGAAGCGCTGTCGCTGCTCGAGATTGGTGAGAAAGAGAACGCCGCTCTGCTTATCGAGGAGGCGATAGAGAAGTCGCCGGGACAGCCGGTTCGCTACCTGTTCGCCAAGGGAATCTTCCAGCTGCGGACCGGCCAGGTTGAGCGCGTCGCGGGCACAGCCAACGAAATCCTGCAGTACGCGCTGCCCGAGGAAGACGCCAACGAGCGAGCCGAAAAGGCCGCCGACTACCTGAACGGATTGGTTCTGCTCGCCGCGGGTCAAGCAGAGCAGGCCGCGGAGCTGATCCGTCGCGCCGTCGAGGCGCCGGGCTTCAATTACGCGGTTTACGAACTCGGTCTCGCAAGAGCCTTGCTGCAGATGGGGCTTGTTGAGCAGGCGCTGGAGTATGTTGAAAAAGCCGCCGAACTTCGCTTCGAGGGCAATGCCGTGCGTACCGAATTCGAACACGAGCGCCGGCTCGCGCTTGAACTTCACATCGAGATTCTCGCGGCCGACGACCGGATCGATGAAGCCGACAAGCGGCGCCTCGAATACGAAAACGCCTGGGGCAGCGCCAACTAGGCGCCGCCCCGGTATCGCTTTGTTGCTCTACTGCGGTACGCGCTTGACCGAGCGCGAGCTGCCGTCGCCGTCCTGGCAGAAGTAGCCGATGTTGTTGCCGTCGAGGTCGATACCCGCAATGACGCGGAACGACGGACATTCGAGCGTCCCGCCGAAATCCTCGAACTTTTCCTGCTGGATCACGTTTATGGTTCGCCTGGCCTGGTTGGATAGCGGCGTGTAACCCATAAGCACAAGATCTCTGATCGTGAACCGGCCGTTCTGGTCGAGATCGTCGATGTACGCAGGCGCAGGGCCGTCCACGAGCACTGCGCGAACCTTGACCGGCGTGCTGTCGGGCAATGTTGCCAGCAACTCCTCTATTTCGGCCGCCGTGTAGTCGCTCGTGGGTTGCGTTACCCAGCTGAACGTCTCCACCGGCCCGCTATCGATGCGCCGCAGGAACGTCGACCCGATAAAGGGAGACGTCGGCGCGGTGCGGGCATCGAAGGCGACAAGCGGCTCGAGCATGCCGCGTTCGACCTGCATGTGTGCAACGACGTGACTTCGCCCGAACCGGTCCCGCAGCTCCCGTGTCACCGTTGACGTGAAACCCGCCAGGTTCCTGATGCGGCGAACGCCAGGGCTGATCTCGACGGTGTCGAAATTCTGGTCGAACACGCGCGCCGCGCCGACATCAGCCATGACGACGAGTCCGGGCAGGTCTTCGTCCTGGCCGTAACCATAGCAATCACCGATCGCCTGTCCGCCCGTCAAGGGGCCCATACTGCGTGCAATCGGGGCCGAGCCGTCCGGAAAGGCCTGATCGGGCGCGAGCAGGTAGGCCTTGTTGCTGTCCTGTGGCGCTGTCGTGGAAGGATCGTCCTGTAAAGGTGGCTGCTCGGTCATGAAATCGCATTGGTCGTTGTCCGTGACCCCGGACCGGTCGTTCGGGTCCGACCGGAACGCGAAGTACACCTCGTCAGCCAGGCTATCCGCGCAGGCGCCGTCGAATGCACCCGGGTAGGTCGGGTGTCCAAGATCGAATTCCAGGCAATCGTCCGGGTCCGATATTACGAGCGCCTCGTGCCTGTCCCCGTTGCCGGTCAATTCAACGAATCCCAGGGCGTTGTCGACGGTCAGTCTGAACTCGAGGTTCCAGTCGCGGCCCTCAACGAAGCCACCCGCGCTATTGTGTTTGACCGGTTCACGGATGCTGAGCTTGACCGGTGGCGTGGGACCGGCAGCCAGTGCGGCAACACTCGCGAGCGCAAGTGTGCCGGCGCACGCGGCAGCCAGGATCTTGCAAGCTGTCTTCTTCATAAAATTCCCCTTTCTCATTCTCTCCGTCCGTTCCCAGAATTGTTGTTGCTTGTAGTGGAAATACAGATCACGGAGCAATTTGTTGGTGAAGAACCGATAATCTTATCGCAGCGGGGCTGCGAGTCGCCAGACGGGGCGCTTCTACCTCGGTTTGCGGCGTTGGGTGCAAGGGCTGACGCAACTGGCGCGTCAATATGTTAAATCAGGAATGTCCCAATTTGCCGTACAACGCTTCTCCGACAAACAGGATTACAACAAACCGCCAACAATAAGAATCTCGTGGCCTGCACAGATGCCGTTCTGCGCTAACATGGTTCCCACCAGGAACCAGGCGAACAACAGAAGCGAATGCTCGATTTCCTGTTACTTGTCTGCGGCCTCGCCGGGCTCTGGCTCGGATCCGAGGTGCTGATCAAGGGCGCGATGTCGCTCGCCGACCGCTATCGTCTCACGGACGCGTTTTTCGGCATGATCGTACTTGCGATAGGCACCGATTTGCCGGAGCTGTTCGTCGCCTTCGATGCGTCTTTCCGAAGTCTCGCCGGCGAAAACCTGTCCGGCATTGTCATCGGCAGCGCCATCGGTAGCACGATTGCGCAGTTTGCGCTGGTATTCGGTGTCGCAGGTTTCATCGGCTATGCGCCGATGAAACGCATGTTCCTGCCGCGGAATACGATCTTCCTCGTTGGCAGCATTGTTGCCTTGTTCCTGGTCTCGCTGGACGGTCGTATATCGCGGCTCGAGGGTGGCCTGCTGATCCTGTATTACGCTGCATACCTCGCGGTATTGGTTTTCAGGCGCGTTGAGGTGGACGATGTCGATGAGGAGGTTGCCCACATGCCCGCATGGAAGGCGTGGCTGATACTGGCGTTTGGGCTCGTGCTTCTGCTGCTTGCTGCCGAGCTGACCGTGGTTTACGCGGCCGAGTTCGCAAAGGCAGTCGGTCTTAGCAATATTGCGGTGTCCGCTATCGTCATCGGCCTGGGCAGCAGCTTGCCAGAGCTGGCGGTTTCGTTCGTCGCGCTGCTGCGCAAACGCGGTGGCCTGTCTGTCGGCAACCTGATTGGTAGCAACGTGCTGGATACATTGCTGGTGCCGGGCAGCGCCGCTGTTATCTCACCAGTCATCGTACCGGCCGCCATTCTGTTCGTAGATCTGCCGGCGTTAATGGTCGTGACGTTGTTGGTCCTGTTGTTCCTGTACGTTTCACGGCGGGGCGTGCGCGGGCGCGAGGCCGTGATCCTGTTGCTGGTTTATTTTACCTATGTCGCCGTTCGCCTGGGCGGTCCGGGATCATAGGCCTGGGAAACCCGCACTCAAACCGCAAAAAGACTGGCTCGATCCGGCGTTTGGTTAGTATCAACCCTGTGCCCACGTTGGTGCTCGCTAGAGCACGAACGGCACCAGCCACCAGGTTCGTTTCTTGTACGAAGCCCACTCGGGGTAACGCGACATGCTGGCTTCTTTCATGATCATGTTCACGGCGAACAGCCCGAACCAGACCCACGCGAGTACGACAACCGGTAGCCAGTGCCAGACCATCATCGCGAAGCTGCCGTAGATCATGATTTCGCCGAGGTAGTTTGGGTGGCGCACGAAACGGTGCATGCCGTCGGTGATGAGCCCTCGCTGTACACGCAGCGTGAAGTACTTCTGGGCGTCCGCCGCGATCATGATTGCACCGCCCACAATGCAAAGGCTTACGCACAGGCAATACCAGGCAGCATCGGGCAGCGGATAGTCGGGTTGCGATACCCCGGATATCAACAGCCATCCGAACACCCAGTACCAGCCGAGCACGCCCAGGAACGCGTTGATGCCACCACCAATCGTGATGCGTCGCTGCCAGTTCGGGTCGGGAAAAGCCACGTCCTTCAGGATCCACACAATGCCGTAGCTGCCGTGCATGGCGGTGTAGATCCACGCGCTGGTTGATGAATTGTCGTAATACGCCATCAACCCCAGCAGGAACACAAACGTTCCGGCCTTCTGGAAATTGATCACCCAGGCGAACTTCCAGGGCCGCGGTCCACCGAGGAAATCGTGCACCAGGTACTCACTGAAGTTACGCATCGCACGTGCCCAGCCTGGGGCTTCATAAGCTGGTGACGTATCTGCTGTCTGCGACGACATTACAGGTCCCTCATCACATGGCCAAACGGCAACAGCGCCAGCGGCACGAGCTTCATGTGTTGTGCTGCGACGGGGAGGCCAATAATAGTCAGCGCAAAGAACAGCGCGAGCAGCAGGTGCATGATGGCGAGTTCCAGCCCCGGCAGGATGATCCAGATGATGTTCATTATGAGTGCGACCGGACCGCCCGGCGGTTCAGTTTGCTGAACCTCTCGACCAAAAGGCGCGAGGACCCCACCGGCGAGCCTGAAACACATTAGACCGAACGGAATGCCTATGATCGTCAGGCACAACAAGATGCCGCCGAGCACGTAACCCAGGAAGATCACGAAGCCACCAAATACGAAAAAGACAATATTGCCGAGCAACGTCATAGCGAATACTGTGCCACGGCCGCAGCGCTCGCGCTAATCCACTTGCTGTTGCTCGTCCTGTTTTTCTTCTTCAGCCTGCGTTGCGTCCAGGTGTTCTTGCTGGTCGCCGTAATAGTCGTCGACGGCGTGTTCCGAGGACAAAGGGCTCAGATAGTGTTTATCCGTCATGCCCTCTTTGTTCAGCGCGAGGCCGGTCAGGCAGGCTTTAATAATGTGTGCGCTGTTGAGCGTGGTCTTGTAGGTCGGATCCAGCGCCGGGTGTAGTTCGACGAGGTCAAAGCTGACCACGTTCGACTCGGCGCAGAGTCGTCGAATGATCGTGATCGCTTCACGCATATTAATGCCGCCCGGAACCGGCGTGCCGGTCCCTGGCGTGAATGCCGGGTCGAGAACGTCGATGTCGAACGAGATATGCAGTTTGCGCCCTTCCTCGCTCGCTTCTGCAACAACACGATCCAGCACCGCATCCCAGCCGCGTTTCTCAACTTCGGCCATCGTGTGGTAACGCATGCCGTTTTCGCGCATCCATTTGAACGCGGATTTACCCGGGCCGGAGGAGCGCAATCCAACCTGGATGTAGTCGGCTGCCCGCACATGGCCCTCGTTAATCAGGCGATAGACCGGGGCCCCGTGATCGATCAGGTGCGGACCGCCCCACCACGCGTCGTAGTGCGAATCAAAATGAATGACCGATACCTTTTCTTTGCCATAAACGTCAGCCAACGCCGCAACGTTCGGGTACTCCAGTGAATGATCGCCACCGACGATAAACGGGATCGCGCCGGTCTCCGCGATTTCGCGTACGACTTCCCGAACGTGCTGCATTGAGCGCTCGGTACTGTCGTTGTCGATGGCAACGTCACCGTAGTCGACAATCTTCAGCACATCGCGGGGCTCAATCTGCACGTACTGATCCGAGCTGCCGATAGACCAGCCGAGCAAGCGCAGGTCGACGGTCGCTTGCGCACCTGAATCCCTCCAGCCGGAACCCATGTTCAGGGGAGCGCCGAGAATGGCAACGTCGACCTCACCAGCGATCAGGTCTTCCGGGGTCAGTGCAAGCGGGTGTCCGCCGAACGTCGGTGGTCCACCGCGACCATCGTAGCGCCCCAGTGGCAATGGTCCATCTTCCCGCTTCGGATCCATCGAGCGGGGCCGCCGGGCCTTCCAGGCGTTGAATTCCGGCGAATCGATATTGAATGGCACGTTCGGCGCATCACGACCCTCTTTGTAATGGTTGTGATCAAACACGTGCATCATCGCCACGACCCAGGCCTTGGTTTGTTCCGGCGTGCGCTTTTCCAGTTCCTCGACAGTATCTTCCAGCGATCCGGTAAAAGTCCGCGCGTCGCCACTGATCAGGAAGTCGATTTCCTCCGCTGCGAGCAGTGCGAGTTTCGGCATCACGCTTTCCGGCAGCTCGATGGCCTCTTTTTCCTCTTCGCGCTTGTCTACCGTATCGAACGGATAAGAATCGTCACCGACAACGTGCTCGGGCGTCTCTACGATGTCGTTGGCCAGGGCTGTCGCCACGGTCATGGCTGCGCCGGCAAGAAGCAGCGCTTTAAGAAGATTGTTGAACATCGCCTTGTCCCAGTACTTGTTAGTGCGCATTATCGTTGTCCGTGATCGAGAGCTAGCGGATGGACGTAGTCGGGTGCGAGTCCCGCCTTACGTACGGCAACACCAACAAGACAGGCGTTGAGCAGGGCGTTCGCATTGGTAACGGACAATGCGGAAAAATCCATCATTGGCGCCAGGTCGGTGATCTCAAATCCGACGATGTCTTTTGCCGCGCAAACATAGCGGATGGTCTGCGTGACTTCATCAACGCTCAAGCCATTGGCGGTTGCGCGACCGGCTGCGATGAGTTCTGCAGGATCAATAACACTGACATCGATAGAAACAAAAAATGAGTCGGGGCCCTTATCCACTTCGCGCAATACCCGTTTCATAACGTCGGCGTAACCGCGCTTCTGAATCTCCGCCATCGTGTGGTAACGAACTTTTTCATCGCGTAATCGTTGCAGCGACTCGACGCTGACATCAGGGCCGCGGAGTCCCACCTGCACGGTCTGGCTGCCGACTACGATATCCTGATCCAGGAGCCTGAACAGCGCCTGCCGATCGGACAGCGTGTGGTCACTCTGGTGCTCGACATCCGGGTGCGCACTGAAGTGCAGCAGCCCGAAGGTGCCCGCTCCGTGTGCGTCAGCGATGCCCTTGACGCCCGGATACAGCATTGATGTATCACCACCGACCAGCATCGGTATGGCGCCGGTCGCTGCGGTTTCAGAGACCATCTCGGCGACGTGCTGGACGGAGCGCTCGGTGCTTAGCCAATCGGTAGAGAGATTGCCGTAATCGACGACCGACAAGACCTCGAGCGGGTGTAGAAGGGACTGCACGTCCGGCGTCGAAATCGTATCCAGGCCGCGCATGGCATCAGGGCTGGCGCCGGCATCACGTCGTCCGCTACTCATATTGTGCGGTACGCCCAGTATTGCGACATCTACTTTGCCGGCGACCAGGTCTTCCGGCCAGATGGCGACTTTGGCTCCGCCGAAAGTGGGTACGCCGGATTTCGGGTACAGATACCGGTGCACGCTAAACGGCCCATCCTCACGCTGCCGCTCGCGCAGCGGCTCGGGAGTTGGCAGGGTCCTGCCGTTAAAAGAATCGTCGGTCAGGTTGAGTGGCGCGGCGCCCATGTCCCGCGCCGGGTCGTAGCCCATTTGACTGGCGACAGATATCAGGTCGTTCACCAGGGTTCGCAAACCGTCGGCATCCCGTGAAGCGAGTTCATGCAGGAGCTGCTGTTCCGGAATGACTTTAAGTATTGCACCTGACTTGATGAACTGCGTCTGTTCGTCGGTCAGTACGCTTACCTGGGCTTGCAATTCACTCGGTATCGACCATTCGGCATGAGTACTTTGAATGGCCAGAGACAGTAGTGCGAGGAGAAGTGTTGTTCTAAACATCTTATTTTCTTCCCTGTCCTGATGCTTGGCATTAACGCATATTCCGCGGCCCTGCACCATGTGCCCCGGTCGGCGCAGCCGCATGAGATCGCTCGAAGTCGGGTGCATACGTAACGTAGTCGCAGCTCCCGGTGAAAATTTCGTGTGTTAGCCGTTCACCGCGTTCAATCCAGGCGATGGGCGTTCCGGTAACGCTTTGAGAAATTAAGCTTCAGGCGAAACAGCTCGCAGTGGAAAATCCCCGTGTCGGCGGTTCACCTCAATTCTGCGCTATCCTTACACGACAAGAATCAGAACAAGGGGATGACGATGAATCGCAGGCATTTCATGCAGTCCGCTGTTGCCGCCGGGGTAGGCATGGCAATACCGCTCAGCGCCTTGACCGAGGTGAGGGACGCGGTTGCGGCGGTCACCGGCGCAGGCGCCGAAATTTCGATTGAAAAAGCGGCCGTCAAGGAGCTGTCCGACAGCCTTCGCGGCAACCTGCTGCTTCCCGGCAACGTGGGCTACGACGTTGCGCGCCGCGTTCTTAACCGCGGCATCGACAAGCACCCGGCACTGATCGTGCAACCGACGGGCGCCAAAGATATTCAGAACGCGATTGATTTCGCACGAGAGCACCAGCTCTTGCTCGCCGTGAAATGTGGTGGTCACAGTTGGTCCGGCAAATCGACCTGCGACGGTGGCATGCAGATTGACCTGTCGACGTTGCGCCATGCAAGAGTAAATACAAAAACGCGCCGCGCCTATGTCGCCGGCGGCAGCCTGCTTGGTGAACTTGATCGCGAATCAACCGCTCACGGCCTGGTCACGACGGCAGGCACGGTGTCGCACACCGGTGTGGGCGGGCTTACGCTCGGCGGTGGCTTCGGTCGTCTTGCGCGAAAATACGGGCTCGCACTCGACAATGTGGTCAGTCTCGACGTCGTTACCGCCGACGGTCAACTGCGCCATGCAAGCGCCGAGGAAAATCCTGACCTGTACTGGGCATTACGTGGCGGCGGTGGCAACTTCGGCGTAGTAACGTCGTTCGAGTTCCAGCTGCACCCGATGGACCGCCAGGTGATCGTCGGCGACATGGTCTTCCCGATGGCAAGCGCGCGGGACGTGCTCGCCTACTATGGAGAGCATGCCGCCGGTGCCCCTGACGAACTTTATTGGGACACGGGTATCGCGGCACAGCCGGGCGCCGAGCCCGTCGTGCTCTTCTATTTCTGCCATGCGGGGACCGCCTCGGAGCTGGAGGCCGTCCTCGAGCCGATTCGCAAGCTGAAACCCGTGGCCGAGAACATCAGGCATGCGGATTACGTCGAGGTTCAACGGGAGTGGGATAATACGGATCCGCGCAATTCCGAGTACATGAAGGCCGGATTCGTCAATGAGAACCCGATGCAGCTGATCGACCGTATCGTCGACGGTTTCGAATCCCATGCCGGACGATCCACGACGATCTGGTGCCAGCAGTCCGGGGGCGCTATTGGCGACGTGCCGGTCGATGCGACGGCATTCGCACATCGGAAATCGGTCGGGAACTGGTTCGTCAACGCGAGTTACGATCCGGGCAAGGATCATGCCCTGCACAGTGCCTACGTCAAGGCGTACTGGAAGACGCTGGAACCGTTCACCGACGGCTGGTACACGAATGACGCGGCGGACGAGAACCAGCAGCAGTTGCACGCGAACTACCAGGGCAATTTCGCACGTCTGCAGCAGGTGAAGAGTCAGTACGACCCGGGCAATCTCTTCCGGCTCAACGCCAATATCGCACCGTCAGCCTGAGCGGGAGGCTAGTGGGGACATTCCTGATTTAAGACAGGCTAGTGGGGACATTCCTGATTTAACGCGTTAAATCAGGAATGTCCCCATTGGCAAATCAGGAATGTCCCCGTTTCATTTGCCCACCTTATCTAACATCAGGTCGCGCGTTTTTGATCATGTCATAAGCGGCGTTGAGTTCTCGGGAACGTTCTTCGGCAACCGGGCGCATGCTTTCGGGTAGTCCTCGCGCCGCCAGCTTATCCGGGTGATTCTGGCTGATGAGCTTGCGATAGGCGCGCTTGATCTCGGCGGGCGTAGCGTCAGCTGTAACGCCGAGGGCCACATAGGCATCGGCAAGGCGGTCTTCCCGTGGTCGGCCGCCTGCGGTCGACGGCCCGCCCATCGCGGCGCGCAACAGCGCCTCGAGTTGCGATACGTCTGCCTCCGTCAGGCCGAGCCGCTGCGCGATTCGTACGAGCATTGCGTGCTCAGCAGGATCGATCCGCCCGTCGGCCACGACCGCCATGCATTGCAGCTGCAGGAACAGCTGCACCAGCGGCCCGCGACCGCGACTGATCAGTGCGAACCTGTCGACCGCTGCATCCAGGTCGAAACCGGCTTGCTTGCCCCGGTTGAAAGCCGCTTTTGCCTGCTCGCGCAACTCGCCTTGCAGCTTGAGCATGCCGAAAATCTGCTGCACGGCGTCAATTTCGTCACGCGTTACGACTTTGTCTGCCTTGCATAGCGCGCCCATGATGGCGAAGGTCGAGTCGATCAGCTGTGACTGTGCGACACGCAGGCTGCCTACGATGAAGTGTCGTAATGCAAAGCCGGCTACATAGCCGACGAAACCGCCAATGATGAGGCCGGTAAAACCGCCGAATAACGCGCCGAGCAGGGCGCCGATGATGATGAGCATGTGCGTAGTCTAACAATGAATTTCGTCGTCATTGCTGTCCCGCCAATTATCGAGCTGCATTGTCGACGCCCGGTAATCCGGCTCGGACCGCAATAAACGCGTCACGCCTGCGGCGCCCCTATGCTGCGCTATTCGGCACAGCGGACTACTGCAGGATCATTCTGTTTGAGTTCGGGTGCCGTGTTGGCGCTTGCGTGTCGCTCGTCACCAGGCAGCAGGTAAGCGTCGAGACGCACAATCGCCTTGAGTGCGGCGTTTAATATTTCAGTCTGTGTCGTCGAAGCGAGTGTCCGGCTATCGGGTTGTTCTTCTGAATGGTTCTTTACGCCGTCGACTTGACAATAAAAGACCGTGTACGCCCGGACACCAGTGCACGCCTTGCACCGACCCTGCATTTCATGCGCGATATGCGGTCGATTGTTACCAGGCTTCTCAAAACTGTCCGGCAGGCGGTCATCTATGACATACTGCCGTGGATTGCTATTGCTATTGTATCCGTTGCTCCAAGGTACCCGAACAACAAGTATGGCGATTAGCGCAGCTTGCCTTGATCCTTGTCTGGACGAGCAGGCACAACAAAAACAATCAGCCGCTCACCAGGGATGGACTTCATGACTACACCTTTACGCATTGCACTTCTGCTGTGTCTGACTTTTCTGCTGACGGCTGCTGCATCCGCACAGGACTCGCTGACCATCGGCGCCAACGTCAACATGGTCTCGGGCGGATCGTTTCCGAACGGCGACCCGTACCAGCGCCAGCAGAACGAGCCGTCGGTGGCGTTTTCGAGTCGAAACAGCCTGCACCTGCTGGCGGGCGCCAATGACTACCGCGCCGTCGACGTACCCGGTTTGCCCGGCGGACGTGAGACCGGTGACTCCTGGCTGAGCTACTTCTGGTCGACCAACGGTGGGGCGACCTGGAAGTCGACGCTGATTCCCGGCTATCCGCAGGATCCGGACTGCCAGGGTCCCAATCCGCCCACCCTCTGCGGCTACGCGGCGGGCGCCGATCCGGTGGTGCGCGCCGGCGTCAACGGCATGTTCTACTACTCAGGGATAGTCTTCGAGCGTGGCGACCCGTCGCGCAGTGCGATATTTGTATCTCGCTTCATCGATCTCAACAACGACGAGGGCGGCGATCCGATTCGCTTCCTCGACACGACGATCATCGACGCCAACAACGATGGCGTGGTGTTCCTCGACAAATCCTGGATCGGCGTCGACATCCCGCGCCCAATCAACACCGAGTCAGACACGTTCTCCGTATTGCAGAGTGACGGATCTCCAGTCAATCAAACGGTCGCCTGCGGCAACATCTACGTGGGCTACGCTGCGATCGGGGGCGAAGGGCAGGACCTGCGTTCCGAGATCCGCATGGCGACCTCTCTCGACTGCGGCAACAGCTGGGCTATTCAGCCGGTCAGTGAGCCGGACACGCTTAACCAGGGCGCCAATATCGCCATAAATCCTAATAACGGCGACCTGCACGTCGTCTGGCGCCGCTTCGATACCGTGGAAAGCTTTCTCGGCATTTCTCCGACCGGCTGCCCGGCGAGCCCCGCGTCCTGGAAGGTCAACAGCGACTGGCCGGTCTCCTCGATCGAATTGGAAGGGACTACCTACTCGATCGCACAGGCACAGGATCTGCTAGGTACCAAACACCGCGGCGATGAATCGATCAAGCTGGCCTACGAAGTGATCGCCGCCAAGCTCAATGTGCTCACCGGCGGTGGCGACCCGGTGGATGGATTCAATCCGTGGCTATGGGCGCAGGATCTCACCGGTCTCATCGCCGATGCCGAGGCCTGGTTTGTCGATAATGAGATCGGCTCCGATCCGAAGCAACAGGCCAAGAAAGCCGGCCAGAACATCAAGAAAAATATCCAGGCGATCCTGCAGGGCTCGGGAAGCTGTTCGGGTGAGGGCAGCGGCACTGCCGCGGGTACAACCGGCGAGACCAACGCGATTATCATCGCCAGTTCCGACGACGGCGGCGCTACCTTCAGCGCGCCGACCGTGATCAACGAGTCAACGACTTTCGATCAGGGCAGCACGCGGTTTTCTTTCCGCACCACGGCATACCCAACGGTAGCGGCGGACGCCGGTGGTCGCATCTACGTAGCGTGGGCCGCACGCGGCTTCGCGACGATTGGCAACGTCCCTTCTGACGTGGACGCACGCATCGTCATGTCGACGTCGATGTCGCCGACAGATGACACAAGCTGGAGCGAACCGTACGCCGTCGATGAGCCCAACCGCGAAGGGCACCAGATCAAGCCGTCGATGTTGTTCGCAGGCGGACAGTTGATGCTGGTCTATTACGACTTCCGTCAGGATGTTTCCGGCCTCTTTGAGGGCTTTGTGGTCGACCTGCCGGAGCCCGATCGGCTGCGACACTCGGTGGACGTTCGCGTCGCGACAGCGATTCCGGTTCCCGGCATCGAGCCGGTGTTTACCGACTACACCCTGCTCAGCGAACCCCAAACCCTCGAACTCCGCGTCGCGCTACACTTTTATCGCCTACGGCGACGCGTCCAGCGTTGAAGCGGTACAGGTCGAGTACATGGTGCCGAACTTCCCGATGTTCGCCGATGGGACGACACCGTTCATCGGCGATTACGTCGACATAGCCGCTCCGAACCTGATCTATGACGCAGACGCAGACACCTGGCGCTTTGCCAGCGACCCAGGTGACGTGCAGGTCTGGCAGGCGGTATGGTCCGACAACCGCGACGTCATCCCGCCGCCTGACGGCGACTGGTCGAAGTACGTCGCGCCGATCGCTACTGCGCAGCAGAGTCTGTTCGACCCGACGGTGATCATACCGAGCTGCTTCGACGTAACCTTCCCTGCGTCGGACTATCCGGATGGCTCGCTTTATACCGGCACGCGCAACCAGAACGTTTACAGCGCGTCCATCAGCAACGGCGTTATCGTTGCCGCGCCTGGCAACAACCGCCCGCTGCAGTCCGACATAAAGCGAGGCTTCGTGGTCTACGTGCAGAACACCACGGGGCAGACACGCGACTTCCGCCTGTCACTACCCGCAACGCCAAGCGGCGTCGACGCGTCCTTCGCGCCGAATCAGCCGGTCACGTTGAAAGTTATTGAGATCCCGCCCTATTCGAGTGCCGTGGCTACCGTGTTCGCGGTGGCGCCTGGCGGCACTCCGGCGAGCGAGACCATACCCGTCCTTGTGGAGGAACTCGGCGGTACGCTCGCGGGCTCTGTCCTTATTAATAGCGATCCTGAAGCACCTGAACCGCTGCTACCAACCAATCCCCTTCTGCCTTCCTTGTCGACGGGGGAGGTGCACAATCCGGCGATCCTGAATCCGGCGATTCTAAATCCCGCGATCCTTAACGCCACGGTTGATGCCAACGCGGCCATGGAATGCAAAGGACCGGAGGGCGACCCGTCGCAGACTTGTGTGCTCAATCCCGCGATTTACAATCCGGCAATCCTGAATCCGGCCATCTTGAACCCCGCGATTTTCAATCCCGCCATTCTGAACCCGGCCATCCTGAATCCGGCGATCCTGAACCCCGCGGTCTTCAGTTCTGACCTTAGCGTGTACAACCCGGCGATCCTGAACCCCGCGATTTTCAATCCTTCCATTCTGAACCCGGCGATTTTCAATCCGGCGATCCTGAACCCCGCTATTCTGAATCCGGCAATCCTGAATCCTGCGATCCTGAACCCCGCGATTTTCAATCCCGCAATTCTGAACCCCGCGATCATGAACCCCGCCATTCTGAACCCGGCAATCCTGAATCCCGCGATTCTAAACCCGGCAATCCTGAATCCCGCGATTCTGAACCCGGCGATTCTCAATCCCGCGATTCTGAATACCACTCCGGGGGAGGCGCCCCAGCAGGTGGACGTCACGTTTGCCGTGCGCAACGAGGGCAATGCCACGACAGCATATGACCTGAACCTCGCGGCACCGCAGCTTGCGGGGCTCGACTACGAGCTGATGGTTTACCGCCTCAACGAGACCCCGTTCGCGCAGGGGTGCGTGCTCACCACCGAGGCGCAGCAACAGCTGATCTTCAACCAGACTGATCCGCTCAACACGGCGGTCGACGGCAGTTTCTATCTCGAGCCGGGCCAGGAGGTGCTGGTCACTTTCCGCGTGCTGCCCGATGTCGACGCAGCCGAACCCGCCAATCCGGTAGCCACCTTCGTCAGCGACGACCTCGGTGCCCTGGTCAGCGCACAGCCACTTAATACCGACCCAGCGACCGAGCCGCCTGCTGATGAGTTTGGTCCGCCCGCCGTCATCGTACCTGGCACGGCGGGCGGCACCGTTGTCGGCGGCGGCGGCACGCCGCCGATCAATGCCGGCACGCTGGCGCCCGGCGAGCAGGTGGTCGTCACGGCGACCGGCTTCGTACTCAGGGGGGCAGCTTCGATGTTCGAGCCGAACGGACCAAACGGCAGCGGCCCGTGTGGTGCTTCCTGCGTGCTGCAGCCGAGCGCGCCTCTCAGCATCGCGTTCAACAACACGAACAACAACGTCGGCGGACCCGGCAACAGCAACCCTATAGGCGAGCCGAGCAACACGGATGGCCTTCAGTTGCCGGGCCAGATCGGCCCTTGGGAGGACTTCGTCACCGGCAACGGCTGGATCTTCACGTCGGGCAATTCTCTTCCCAGCCCGTCCATCAACGTGGGCGGCATCACATTTACCCTCGACACCCTGGGCAATGGGTACGAGACGTTCAATAACCCTGGCGGGAATGACGACCTGCGCCAGGCCGTGGCGTTCTTGCGCAGCGGCGCCAGCAGCTTTTCGTGGTCGCTAACCGGTCTCGCGGATGGCGCCTTATACGACCTGATTCTGTTCGGACAGGAAAACGGAGCCAATCCGCCGAATTTCTCCATTCTCGGTTACGATGCCGGGAATGGAATCGGCGGCGCCGTCACCAACGACAGCGAGGCTGATGGCAATTTCCGCAGAGTCCAGGCCCTGGCCGGGACTATCAGCGGGGCGTTCGGCCTGAAGTCCGGGGAGAGCTTCGCCGGCTGGTCAGGGCTGCAACTGGAACCGACCACGACGGCCCTTGGCCTCGTGGCACGGATCGGCGGCGGTCCGTGGCAGTTTGTCGGCGAGGGTCCGACGATACTGACTTCGGCGACTGGCGGTGATATCGAGTTTGCGATCAACGACGACGACTTTAGCAACAACAGCGGCGCATTCTATGTGACGGTCACTCCGGTACCTGGCGCACTGGTTGCCGCGGCGTTTACGGAAACCGTGATCACCGGAGACTCCAGCATACTGAACGACGGTACCTTGATCGCGGCGAACGATCTTGGGGCTGCCCCCGATGCCGTGACGGTAAATGGAGTCACCTTCGGCATCGATCAAGGCGGTCTGATCGGACCCTGGGGACCAGGAGGGGGCGATTTCTCTGTGGATTCATTTTCAGCAAATCTAGATGCTCTTCTTTCCGATTTGCAGTTTAGTGGCACCCTTAACCCGGTGAGTTTCACGATTGGCGGGCTGACGCCCGGAACAGAGTACAGACTCCAGTTGCTGTTTTCGAACGATTTGAACACCACTGGGGACCGGGTCGAAGTCACGGTGGAAGGAGAGACCTGGATCCTCGATGACTGGCAGCCCGATGCGATTAACCTGATTGCCAACTTCACCGCATCAAGCCCTTCGGTGGTGGTCACATTTGCTCCAGGGGTTGGTTCTACCGGTGAATCTGGTCGAGCTGTACTGAACGCATACGCGATCCACGAAGCACCGTTCATCAATGCGAACATCAACAACGTCAGTTTGAGTGCAACGACGCTGACTATTGATGGGCCGTCGGCTTCTTACACGGCCAACATCAACAACAACACCGGTGGTCCGCTGTCGCCCGTGGCGCTCCAGACTTTCATTGAGCAACCAGGCGCGTCCAGAGCAGCAGGCGGCTTGCAGGTTAACTGCGGTCCGACGGGGGTTTTACCACCCGGTAGTTGCGCTATTAACTTTACGTTGAATGCGAACAACACGACCTCTGCGGGTAGCGGGGTTCTTATAGCCGGACCGGCGACAGCCAGGTTTGATCTGCAACTGGGTGGCACAGTGATCGGCACGTTTACTGTGCCCATCACACTCGACGTTCCCTCACCGGCCGTGACGATCACCTCGGTTAGTCCAACCCCCGGCGGTGCCGGCGAGGGCTTTGTCGTCGCGCGCGGCGCGAATCTGCCGCCGCCTACGGGTAGCACCGCCGTGGTGAGTAACGGCGCGGTCACCATGAATGGGTTCGTCTTCCTGTCTCCCTCCACTACGTCAAGGTACTTTGTACGCCTGCCTGCCGGTTTCCCGGTCGGGTCGGCTACCATTCAGATCCAGAACGGTGGGTCGTCGAGCAACGCCTTCCCGATCACGGTCTCGGCAACGCCAGGCACTCCGATTGTGACCGAAGTGTTCTCTTCGCCTGGGCAGGTTCCCACGACTGCCGCGACACCGGGCGATAAGATTTTCATTGCCGCCGATGGCATCGATACACTTGGCTGGGAAGTACGCTTTACTCAGGGTGCCAGTAGCTGGTCGGTGACACCAGACACCATGAACTCTGCGACGAGCAACTCCAACATCGGACTTACGCTCGGTGTCGTGGTGCCCGTCGGACTGGCGACTGGTTCAGTTGACGTCAGCGTCAGGCAAGGCGCTAGCGGGTTCAGCGCGCCGGTGACCCTGACGGTGCCCTAGCCTGGTAGAAAGGGGTCGGATCCGATTAGCGTGCGGACGACTTTCGTGCGGTTGAGGCAAGAATGGGGACAGTTACCGGAGTCGGTAACTGTCCCCACACTCACACTCAAAGCTAATCGACTTTCCGCGGTATCTTTATCGTGCTCATGTCGACGTTGTCTGCCGATGCCGCCGCTATGCGGTCAGAAACGTTTGGGACAGTTACCAATTTCTTGGCTAAATTCCGGGGCGATGGGGACATTCTGAGTGACGGAATCCTGATTGCCGCGAATGATCTAGGCGGGTATCCCGATTCCGTTACGGTCAACGGTGTCGATTTCGGCGTCGATCCGACGGGTCCTGCTTTCGGTGAATGGCAGGTTAGCGGCACACTCAACTTTTCAACGGATCCCTTCTCTGCAGAGTTAGATGAGCTGCTTGATGACCTGATCTTCGTAGATTTCGGGCGCGCGACAGTCGACTCGACGTTTACGATCGATGGGCTTACCCCGAGCCGTACCTATCGGCTGCAGATGTTGTTCTCAAACGACGTTAACGCTACTGCCGACAACGTCGAGGTCACCGTCGAAGGCGCTACCTGGCTGCTCAATGGTTGGCAGCCGCAGCCGATCAACCTGTCCGTGGTTTTCACCGCGACCGGTTCGTCTGTTGATATCGTGATGACAGGAGGCGTCGGGGCAACAGCCACAACGGGTCGCGGCATCCTGAACGGATACGCGCTGCATGAAATAACGCCATAGCCTGCCCGCAATGGCACGACCGTGGGCGGATTGGGATTAATTGGGACATTCCTCATTTAATGCGTTAATACGCTAAATCAGGAATGTCCCCTTTAACTCACCCGCCCGCGTGCCGCCCGACCACCGCCTCTTACTGCGACAGCGTCGCTGGACATTCCCGCTCGGCTTGCCCTACGGTCCATGGAGACTGAAACGACTCTGTGAGAAGAGGGGACAAAGGCATGGGCATGATACGTCTGGCACGCTGGTTGGTGTTCGCGACGCTGCCGCTCGCGGGTTTTGCAGCCGCCGCAGAGCGGCCCAATGTACTGGTGATCTGGGGCGACGATGTGCGCCAGGGCAACATCAGCGCCTATTCCCACGGCGTGGCGGGCTATCGCACGCCGAATATCGACCGCCTCGCCAGCGAGGGAATGCTGTTTACCGACTATTACGGCGGTTTATCCGGGACCGCGGGACGCGCTTCCTACCTGACCGGGCAGAGCGTATGTCGCACTGACCTTGCCGCAAACAGCATGCCGCGCGCTGCTGCCGGGCTGCACGCGGACGATCCGACTATCGCCTTACTGCTTCGGGAGTACGGCTATACGAGTGGACTCTTTGGCAAACATCATGTGGGCGACCGCGATCGTCATTTGCCCACCAATCACGGTTTCGACGAATTCTTCGGCAGCCTTTACGACTATACCGGCGAGGACAAAGAAGGTGCGCGCGGCGTCATCCGCTCTTATGCCAACGGCCGCATCGTCGACACCGGGCCGCTGAACGACTCGCGCATCACGACGCTCGACGGTGAGACCGTGGCCGCCGCAATCGAATTTATCAGCCGCGCTCACGAGGAAAACAAGCCGTTTTACGTGTGGTGGAACGGAATCCGCACGCAGACCGCAGCCGATACCATGGCCGAACACGACGGCTATGTCGGGGAGCTACTTGCCAAGCTCGACGAGCTCGGCATTGCCGAAAACACAATAGTCCACTATTCGTCAGATGGCGGATCGGTAGCCGGAAACAAGCGCAGCGCCGCTATCTCGCCGTTCTCGAACATCGCTGGGATCGCGGCAGACGCCAACGCCCGGGTACCTTCGATCGTTCGCTGGCCGGAGAAATTTGCCGCCGGCAGCGTTTCGAACGAGATCATGACGCACCTGGACTGGCTGCCGACACTGCTCGCTATCGCGGGCGCCGAGAACCTCGTGGATCGCCTGCGTGCCGATGGCGTTCGGGCGGCAGGAAAGCTCTACGAGGTGCACCTCGACGGCTACAACTTCGAACCGTACCTTCTCGGCACAAAGAGCGACGGGCCGCGACGCGAAGTGTTGTATTTCGACAGTACCGGCGCCCTGGTGGCGTTACGATACGCCGACTGGAAAGGGACGGTTCCGGTCCCGGATGAGGACGCGGCGTTATCGGGCGCGGTGCAGCTGACGAACTTGCGCTCGAACCCGTATGAACAGGCGCTTGCCATGAGCGACGAGGACCGAGTCGAGACGATGGATGCTGCAGCGTTGCTCGCGCCTGCGGAGGGCTACGCTGGGCAGTTGCTGGCAACCTTCGCGAAATTCCCGCCGCGTGATACCGGCTGCGAAGCGAGTGTGGAAGCCGCGATACAGATGCTGTCGCAGCCGTCGCCCTGAGCGGACGGTGCAGGGTCAGGCGCGACTGGTGCGTCGTGCCCAGGATGCCATGAACGCATCGCCAAGTTGTGTGAGGCGGTAGTTGTCAAAGCCCTCGTTCGAGCCAATGACCGCGTCGAGCATCCTGTTGTTTCGTAGCTTGTCGAGGCAGCGCTGTACCCGCGCCGGCCGGGTTCGGAAGCGCTCGGCCAGCTCCGGGGCGTTGGTGACGAATCCCGGTTTGAGTGACGCGACGGCCTTCAGGACGGCGATGTCGAAGTCGTCGAACTCAACCTGCGGCGTTGCGTCGGTATCGCGGGACGGCCGGTGCGGCAGCCAGTGGCGAAGTTTGACGACCAGCTGGGTCTTCCAGCCTGCCAGCGCATTCTTGAAACGAAAATAGATCGTGCCGTATATCGCAACCACGTTGCGCGCCAGGTTGCGGTAGAGCGTGAGGATGATGAGTGCAACGAACGGCAACGAGAGCCCGATGAACAACAGCGTCCAGGGCGATGCGGAGACGGCGGTTGAGTAAATCGCGCTACCAGCGTCCTGCAGTCTTGTGAGCCATTCATTAAGCATGCGTGTTCGCGACTATGATGCGGTCCGACGCCTCCAGCCGTGACCGGATTCACATATCTCCGATTTCCATAACGGCAGCGAACTGAGGGACAGTTCACGGTTTGTAAACCGGATTTGCTAAACACTGCCAGGTAGCCGCGTCCACGTGCGGCTCGTGCGTTATCGACACTGACAAATGGATTTTGTTAAATCGAAAAGGAATTGAACGATGACGAAGCAGGTCCGTATTTCCCTGTTGTTGCTATTGGCCTGTATTCCCCTGGCATCGGGCCAGGCCCAGGATCTCTCCGGCCAGGAATTGCGCAGCCTTGATGGGCAGGTGCAGGAGATCAAGTCGGATGTGCTGAGCATCGCCTCCGAACTCGGCAATCTCGAGGAGCGGCTGCTGTATCCGAGCAACACGCAGGTTGCGCTGTTTGTTGCCATGGATCAGGGCGACGATTTTCGTCTCGACGCTGTGAAGGTCGAGATCGACGGCCAGCTGGCGACGCATCACATCTATAGCTACAAAGAGCTGGAGGCCCTGCAAAAAGGCGGCGTGCAGCGCATCTATACCGGAAACTTCCCCACCGGTGAGCATCAGCTCAACGTGACGGTGATGGGCAAGCTCAAGAGCGGCAAGGACTTGAGCGAGTCCGATAGTTTTGTCTTCGCCAAGGGTGTTGAACCAAAAGCGATCGGCATAACCCTTGGCAAACCCCAGTTGGGTTCGAGCGGGATTCAGGTCGGAGACTGGTAGGCCATGCGCTGGGCACCGCTCTTAAGCGCAGGGCTCCTTCTGAGCCTGTGTGCGTTTCCCGCCAATAGCGAGGAACTCGAGGACCTCTACTTTGGCGAGGCGCTTTACTATGCGCACCAGGGCTACTTCTTCGAGGCGCTCGAGCGGCTGGACTCTGAAGTCCTGCAATACGCCGGTGTTGACGAGCCGGAACTCGACACCCTGTATCCCCACATCGATGAAGCCGAGTTCAATCTTGGCGATTTCGAGTTGCGCTACCGCATGCACCATCGCGCCGGACGGGCGATACGCGCCGTACTCGAAGGCGCCGTCGATGAAGCGGTTCGCAATGACGCCGCATTCAGGCTGGCGCGCATTCATTTCCAGAAGAACCAGATGGCCGACGCGATTCGGGCACTGGACCGGATCGAAGGCAAAGTGCCGCAGAAGATTCGAGACGACATCGAGTTTCTGCGCGCGAATGTCTACCTGGCCGAACAGCGCCCGGACGATGCGATCGAGGTACTCAAACGCCTGCAGGACTCGAAGAGTTTTGGCGGCTTTGCGGCGTACAACCTGGGCATAGCCTACCTGGAGTCCGGCCAGCGTGAGCAGGCACTGCAGCAGCTGGCGCGCGCCGGCCAGATCAGTACCGACGACCCGGCCGAACTGGCGATACGTGACAAGTCGAATCTCGTGCTCGGCACGATTTACCTGGAAGATGGCATTTACGACCAGGCGCGCGTGTACCTGAACCGGGTGCGGCTGGACGGTCCGTTTTCCAACCAGGCGCTACTGAGCGCCGGATGGGCAAGCTTGTCTGAGGAAAATTACGAGCGCGCCGTCGTGCCGTGGAGCATTCTTGCCGCGCGCGAAGTTACGGACAGTGCGACACAGGAGGCGATGCTCGCACTGCCTTACGCGTACGGAAAACTGAATATACACGGTCGCGCGGCAGTGGATTACGGCGTTGCCCTCGACGCTTTCGGTGCCGAAGTCGAGAAGCTGGGTGTCTCGATAGAAAGCATTCGCGATGGCCGTTTCCTCGAGGCGCTGACGCGTGAGGAAATCCGGCAAAACAAGGACTGGGTTATTCGACTGCGCTCCTTGCCGGAGGCCCCCGAGACCTATTACATGATGCAGCTGCTGGCTTCGCACGACTTTCAGACCGGCCTGCAGAACTTCCTTGATCTCGCCGACCTGCAAAGGAAGCTGCTTGCGTGGCAGGCCAGTTTCGACTCGTTCGATGACATGGTGGTTGTTCGCCATGATCACTACGAACCACTGCTGCCTGATGTCGATCGGGAGTTTCGCGAGCTCGACTCGCGCATGCGCCTCAGGATAGAACAGCACAAGATGCTCGTGCGCAGGCGCGACGATCTGTTGACGACGCCGAGGCCCGAGTTCCTCGCAACGCGCGAGGAGCAGGCGTTGCTGGCGCGCATCGAACATATCGAGACGCTGCTGCAGGACGAGTCCACGCCGTTTGAGGGGGCGTTAATAGCCCGCATGAAGCGCCTCAAAGGACTGCTGACCTGGACACTTGAGACCGAGTATCACGAGCGCTTTACCGAGTTCGACCGCAAGCTGCGCGGACTCGACGAGGCGATGGCCGTAGCGCAAACGCAGTACGATCAATATGTGCGCTCGCGACAGGCCGCGACACACAGCTATACCGGATACGACCAGCCGATCGATCGACTGCGGGCGCGCGTTGCAGAGGCAGCGGAAGAGGTCAGTCGCCTGATGGCGCGGCAGGGCCACCTGCTCGAGACCGTGGCTGTCGAAGAGTTGACGGCGCGCCGCGGCAGGCTCGAGTCGTACCGCGACAAGGCCCGATTCGCGCTGGCCGACAGCTATGACCGGGCGACTCAGTCACAAGCCAGGGTGGGCGAGGAATGAGCAGGTATCGGCTATTTCTGATGGCGTGCCTGTCGGCGGCACTTGGCGCCTGCAGCACCTCGACACCGCAAGGCACGCTCGCCGAGCTGGAACAGGTACCGGCGGACGTTGACGAGGTATACCTCGAGGACAGCCTGGAGCGAGCGGCCGAGAGTTACCGGCGCTATCTGCAAGAGACCTCTGAGAGCGCGATGACGCCAGAGGCCATGCGGCGCCTCGCCGATCTGCAGATCGAGCAGGAATACGGCGTCATTGGTGGCACCGCGCCGGTCGAAATGGCGGCGCCCGACCTCGCGGGTTCAACGGGGCAGATTGTCGCCGCTGCGAGCAGCAGTGGGCCTGACGTGCCTACGGAATCCGAGCGCGAGTTCGAGCAGCGAGCGAGCGATCGACAGGACCTGCTGACCGCGACGGCTTCGCCCGACATCGCCTTGCCGGGCAATGGCGAGCCAGTGCCCGCGGGCCCGCGCGAGGCGATCCGGACCTACAAGAAGATCCTCGAGACCTACCCGAACTATGAGCGCAACGACCAGGTGCTCTACCAGATGTCCCGCGCCTACGACGAGATTGGCCAGCCGGACGAAGCGATGGCGGTCATGGATCAGTTCGTCGCGAAATATCCTTACTCCCGGTATCTCGACGAAGTCTATTTCCGCCGCGGCGAGTACTACTTCGTCAGGAAGAAATTTATCGACGCCGAAACCGCCTACGGCGCGATCATTCGTATGGGCGAAGACTCGTCGTACTACGAGCTGGCTTTGTACAAGCAGGGATGGGCGTACTACAAACAGTACCTGTACGAGGAAGCGTTGCACAACTACATGGCATTGCTCGATTACCGCAAGTCGATCGGTTACGACTTCGACCAGGCCGATGAAGAGAATGACGAGCATCGCATTGCCGATACCTTCCGCGTCATCAGCCTGAGTTTCTCCAACCTTGGCGGTCCCGAGGTCGTGGACCAGTATTTTGCGGAGCGCGGCAGGCGCAGCTACGCCGACAAGATCTACGGCAATCTTGGCGAGTTCTATTTCAGCAAGTTGCGATACGACGACGCGACCAAGGTCTACAAATCCTTTATCGAGCTGAATCCGTACCACAAGGTTTCGCCGCACTTCAGCATGCGAGTCGTCGAGATATTCGGCGAAGCCGGGTTCCCGCAGCTGGTCGTGGAATCAAAGAAGGAGTTCGCCACCAGGTACGCGCTCGATGCCGACTACTGGTCGTATCACGATGTCGAGCAATCGGAAGAGGTCCGCGGTTTCCTGAAAACGAACCTGACCGACCTGGCGAACCACTATCATTCCTTGTATCGCGAAGAGGCGCTGCTCGACGAACAGCCCGCGATGTTCGCTGAAGCAAGTCACTGGTACCGACAGTTCCTGGGTTCATTCCCTGGCGACACCGAGTCGCCGCAGATCAACTACCAGCTCGCCGATTTGTTGCTCGAAAACCAGGAATTCCTGGCGGCGGCGACCGAGTATGAGCGGACGGCCTACGACTACGACCTGCACGAAAAGTCATCCGCAGCCGGATACGCGGCTATTTACGCCTATCGTGAGGACCTGAAGGTCGCGACGGGTGCCAGGCAGCGCGAGGTCAAGGAGGCGACGGTCGCCAGCTCTCTGCGCTTCGCCGACACCTATCCTGAGCACGAACAGGCTGCGGTGGTGCTGGGCGCGGCAGCAGACGACCTTTACGAAATGAAAGATTTCCCGGCTGCAATCTCGGCGGGCCAGGCGCTCATCGACCGTTACCCGGACTCGGATGACGACCTGCGGCGCGCAGCCTGGGCGGTGGTCGCACATTCCTCCATTGATCTCGCCGAGTACCAGGACGCCGAATTCGCGTACATGAACGTGCTCGAGCTGACGGCGGAAGATGATGAGAATCGTGCCAGCGTCATCGATGGCCTGGCAGCCGCTATCTACAAGCAGGGCGAGCAGGCGAACCTGCTCGAAGACTACCGGGCGGCGGCGGGCCACTTCCTGCGCATCAAGGATATTGCGCCGACGTCCGATATCCGCAGCGTCGCAGAATACGATGCCGCAGCGGCACTCATGAAGCTTCAGGACTGGTCCGAGGCGTCGGCGGTTCTGGAAGAATTTCGTGCCACGCACGCCGAGCACGACCTGAACACCGAAGCCACCAAGCAATTGGCGTACATCTATCGAGAAGACGGTCAGACCGAACGTGCAGCAGCGGAGCACGAGAGAATATCCGCCGAAGCGACCGACTCCGAACTGGCGCGCGCGGCACTGCTCACGGCCGCCGAACTCTATGATGAAGCCGCCGTTGTCGTCGACGCGGTCCGAGTCTACGAGCAATACGTCAGCGACTATCCGTGGCCACTCGACGTGGCCATGGAAACCCGTTCGCGTCTGGCCGAGATTTTCAAGGGCGAGCAGGACTACGACCGCTACTATGAGACCCTGCATGAAATCGTCGCCGTTGACAGAGATGCCGCAGAGGCGCGCACGGATCGCAGTCGATACCTCGCGGCAAAAGCCGCGCTGGTACTTGCCGAGCAGCGCTACCAGCAATTCGCGAGCTTGAGCCTGGTGCAGCCCTTCGAGCAGAGTCTCGCAGAGAAACAACGGCGCATGGATGCGGCAATGGACTCGCTGGAAGCGCTCGTTGACTACCAGGTCGCCGAGGTTACCGCCGCCGCAACCTATTACATGGCGGAAGCATACTTCGAGTTCAGTCTGGCGCTGATGGCGTCGGAACGTCCGACCGGCCTCAGTGACGCCGAGATGATTGACTACGAGTTGGTCATCGAGGAGGAAGCGTACCCGTTCGAGGAGCGCGCTATCGACGTTCACGAGGAGAACTTCGAATTGCTGACTGGCGGCATCTACAACGCCTGGGTGCAGAAGAGCCTGGACAAGCTCGGTCTGCTCATGCCGGGGCGTTATGCCAAGAACGAGATTAGTGGTGGCTATGTCGGTGCCATCGATTTCTATGCCTACCGCATGCCAATTGCGCCGCCGCTCGGCGTTGACGGGCAGCCGATTATCGATGAGGTCGACTCGCAAGAGGCTGCCGACGCCGTGGAAGCCACGGCGCAAACACTCTCGGACGCGCCGTAGCGCATCAGGATAACGCCGTGCGACTATTCAAGAACTTCGACGTACAGAGTTTCGCCAGGAACGCGGCCGTGCCCGCAATCGCTGCGTGCCTGCTGTCTGCGTGCGCGACAACGCAGTCGACGCGTACCCCCGTACGCATCGAAATCCAGGAATCCGTTGGCTTCACGATTACCGAAGAGGCGCGTATCAGCAGCGGCTTGCGCACCGAGTACGAATCGGCGCTTGGCCTGCTGGAGCAGGGTCGACACGCAGAGGGCGTCGCATTGCTTGAGACCGTCGCCGAGGCGGCACCGCAGTTCAGCGCACCCCGCATCGACCTTGGCGTTGCCTACCATCTCGCGGGCGATCTGGAGGCCGCGGAACGCAACCTGCTGCGAGCGCTTGAGCTGAATGCCGAACATCCGATCGCGCACAACGAACTCGGCATACTGTATCGAAAGACGGGCCGTTTCGCCGAGGCACGAAGCAGCTACGAACGCGCACTGGCTATCTACCCTGGCTACCATTTTGCGCGACGAAATCTCGCCATCCTGTGTGACCTGTACCTTGCGGACGTTGATTGCGCGCTCGAAAACTACGAGGCGTACATGAAGACGGTGCCCGGCGATGACCAGGCCTCGATGTGGATAGCGGATCTCCGCAACAGAAGCGGCCGTTAGGAGGAGAAGAGCAATGTTGAGACTATTTCTGCTGGTCGGGGCCCTGTTGTTCTGCAGTTCCACGGTGCTTGCCGAAGACTCCGAGGATGGCGCGGACAGCGAGCTGACGGCGAGCGAAGAGAACGGCGACGGGATCGAAAGCCCGAAGACCATGTCCGGTATGTCGATCCTCGGCAACGAAGAGGCGCCCAAGTCGCTGGTGATCATCCCCTGGAAGTCGTCGGAACTCGGCGACGATATCAGCCTGTCGGACACGCTGGATGATCGTGCACAGCCGGTCGACAAGGAAGTATTCCTGCGTGAGCTCAGTTTCTACGAGATTCGCTCCGGCGAGTAAAGGCCAGTCGCGCCTGGCGTGTGAGCTGTGTCTAAACTCGGCCAATCGCTATCCGCATTCACCCCCTAACGTGCGCTGCGTCACATTTTCTGCTCTGAACCCTATCTATTCTCAAGCCTGATCTGAGCTCGACTCAGTGATACCTGTCAAAAGAGGACAAAAAGATGGACTTTTTCTATTCGATTGTAGGTTTCTTCGCATCGGGTGGCCTGTTCATGTATCCGATACTACTGGTCTTCGCCTTCGGTGTTGCTGTCGCCATCGAGCGCTACGTAACGCTGACCATGGTGACGAACAAGAACCAGGTAGTTTGGGACCAGGTGCAGCCTATGCTTACGAACGGCGAATTCGATGCAGCGCGTGAAATGACCAGTAAGGACGAATCGACGATTTCCAAAGTCCTGAACATGGGTCTGTCGTTGCAGGGTGCCGTACTTCGCCGCGAAGATATCGAAATCGCGATGGAAGAGAGCATGATGGAGATTGTGCCTCGCCTCGAGAAACGCACGCCCTACGTCGCACTGGCATCGAGTATCGCGACGTTGCTGGGCCTGCTTGGCACGATTATGGGCCTCATCCAGGCGTTCACCGCGGTAGCCAATGCGAACCCGGCCGAAAAAGCCGATCTCCTGTCGGCCAGTATCTCGGTCGCCATGAACACGACAGCATTCGGCCTGATGGTTGCAATTCCATTGCTGGTCGTTCACGCGGTCCTGACCAGCAAGACTGGCGACATCGTGGACAGCCTGGAAATGGCAACGGTCAAAGCGCTGAATGTGTTTTCGAGAAGGGCCAAGCGAACGGCTGAGGCGTAGCCGACATGGCCAGGCGGCACCATTACAAACGGCGTACCAAAGAGAACGCCTACGAAATCGACGTGACCACGTTCCTCAACCTGATGGTCATCCTGGTGCCGTTCCTGTTGATAACGGCAGTGTTCTCGCGGTTGACGATTGTCGAGCTCAATCTTCCGAGCACCGCCGGAGGCCCGGCGAATAACCAGGACAGCTTTCGTGTCGAGGTTATCGTCAGGGATGCCGGTATCGAGATCAGTAATGGATCAGCCACCATCGCCTCAATCCCGAAGAAGGAGGGCGAATACGACTTCGAAACGCTTTCCGACTTCATGGTTGAGCTCAAGCTGGACTATCCGAAGCACGATGCGGCCTCGGTATTGATGGAAACGCAGATTCCTTACGACTACCTGATCCAGGTAATGGACATCGTGCGCAGCGTTGAGAAGCCGATAGAAGACACCGAAGAATATGAACTGTTTGCACTGTTCTCTGAAATATCGGTCGGAGACGCCCCGTGAGGAATACGCGACGCATCAAGCGGATGAAACGTAATCGCGTCAAGATCGGCAAGATGAATCTGACGTCGCTGATGGATGTCTTCACGATCCTCGTGTTCTTCCTGCTCGTGAACTCGGGCTCAGTAGAAGTCATGGAGGCGCCGAAGACCGTGAAGCTTCCTGAGTCACGCGTCGAGACCAAGCCTCGCGAGACGGTCGTCATTTTCGTCAGTCCCGATGAAATCCTGGTGCAGGGCCAGGCTGTCGGCTTCGTTGGCGACGTCCTTGATAACGACTCGCCGACGCTCGACGCCATCACTGCACGCCTTGGTGCGCTCAAGGAAAACGTTCTCGGGCCGAATACCCTGGCTGTCGCAGGTAGCCGGGAAGTCACGATACTGGCTGACAGAAGCGTACCGTTTGGCGTGGTCAAGAAAATCATGTCGACCTGCACGCAGGGCGGCTATGAGAATGTTTCTCTTGCGGTCATCCAGAAGGCATCGCAGGTTGCGGCGACAGGGTAGAGTCGGATGAATCTCAGCGACACGATGACCCTGGAGCTGTCCGAAGAAGCACTCGCGGTCAAGCGGCAGCTCGACGAAGATGAGCGTGTTCTCAAGCGTTACGAGAGTGATCTCAACGCGGTCAATGCCGAGATCGAGCACAAGCTCGAGAATAGTCACGAATACGATGTGCTGTCCCGGATCTGCCGTTCGCTCGAGGAGCTGGATGAGCTGGGCGCTGCTGACCTGTTCTGGGACCCGGAGCAGCCTGCAGAGACGCGCGAGGCCAGGCTGCGCTACGCGCATCAACGTATTGACGAATTCGGCGCAGAGATTATTGCGCTTGAGAAAAAGCGCGATTCGATTCTCGAGCAGATCAACGACAAGAATGTGGTGCTCGACTACCTGCACTACGATTTTATCGACGCGGCTGAACGCGAGGAGAGACGTCGCAACGCGTGGGTAGTCGAACGTGAGGCTGATGAGCCGCCCAATGAAAAACAGGTCATGCCATGGAGGCGGGATTGCGAAGAAGACCAGCGTTTTCGCCGCTCACTCGCCGCATCGGTTTTGCTATGCGTGGTTGCCGGCTGGCTGCTTTCTATTATCGATTTGCCGATCCGCGAACTGACGCGGCTGAACAAAGTGCCTGAAAGGGTCGCGAACCTGGTACGCGAAGAGATGCGGCCGCCGCCACCACCAGCGGTGGAGGAACAGGTCGTGCCCGACGAGAAGATCCCGGAGCCCGAGCCGGAATTGGCGGAGGAGACGCCGCCAGAGAACCTCCCGGAATCCGCCGAGCAGCAACGCGTCGCCGAGGCAGCGCCCGAGGACACCAAGGAGAAGGTCAAGTCGAAAGGCATCCTGGCATTTCGTGACAGCTTCGCCAGTCGCGCGAGTTTGCGGCCGACCGCGAAGCTGGGGTCCCAGGCGCGGCTTAGCAGTGCCGGCGAGAACTCGATCGGCAGGCCCGAACGGTCGATGGTAACGACGTCGGCGCAGGGCTCCAGTGGCGGCATCAATCTAGCCAGCATAAGCCGTGACGTCGGCGGCGGCGGAGATGGCATTGGCGGTGTTGCGCTCACGCGTGTCGCGAGTTCTATCGGCGGTGAGGGTGGCGCGGATCGACCGCTGAGTGGCGGCGCGATCGCGGGCCGTACCGATGAAGAAATCCAGATCGTATTCGATCGTTACAAGGCGGCGCTGTATCGCCTGTACAACCGCGAGTTACGCAAGGACCCCACGTTGCGTGGGCAGCTGATACTGCGCATGACTATCGAGCCGGATGGCTCCGTATCGCTGTGTCAGCTGCAGTCGTCCGACATGGGCGCACCGGTCCTGGCGCAACAGGTTGTCGATCGTGTTCAGCAGTTTGATTTCGGCGCGAAAGAAGACATCAGCGCCGTGACAATCATCTACCCGATCGACTTTCTGCCGGCTGCCTGAGGCAGCTTGACATAAGCCAGAATTACGGTTTCCAGGGCGGCAAAAATTCCTGTCGCAAAGTACCTACACTGTGATGCAGTTCACCAAACAGGAAGCACGCTTAGGGGATAGTTTTACCTGGGCTTGAATACGGCTCTTCAGCGGCGGACGCACCGGAACCAGGATGGCTCCATGGTAATTCGCGATAGCTGGGCAGTGCACAGGGAACGTATGCGACTGACCATGTTTAGTTTCACAAACACGGCGCGGCAGGCCTTCAATGGGTTGGCTCTGGTCGTTGTCGCATGGTTGAAAATCGCGCGGCGGGATTTCGACACCTGCAGGATCGCGACGCCATGAAGCGACTGTCCATCATCCTCGTTGCTTTGCTTCTGGCGTCGGCCATACTGGCTCCGACCCGGAGCGCGTTGGCGGCCGAGATCACGTTCGTATCGGTTGTGGGAGCGTGGCGCGACCCGGTGGACACGGTTCCCGGCGTCCAGCCTGGCGACCCGACCATCGTCAACGGCGACCCTATTTCGAGCATCAGCTGGGGTACGACGACCGGCTCGCAAAGCGGTTACGACTTTATCGCAACGCTGCCGCCGCCTTTCGATCTGCCGGGGGCTATCCCGTACTTTTCGCTGGGCACGTTTCAACACCGGAACTTCGTGGTCGATGAGCCCTGGCTCGTTTCGGCTGAGCTCGATGTGGTACTCGTACTCGCCGTGGACGGCGTGCCGACCGGTCCATTGAGCTTCACCTTTACGCTGAACCACGACGAAACCCCGAACAACCTCGATCCCTGTCCCTATCCGACACCGCCCGGAGAAGGGTGTACGGACCGTGTGACCATCGTTGCCTCGGCGGCGCCCACGACGTTCAACGTCGATGGCGTGGATTACACGCTGGAGATGAGCTTCCTGGACAACGGTAGCCCGGTCGACGAATTCATCACCCGGGAAGGCGACACCGTCAACAGCTCAGGCCTGGTCGGCGAATTCACGCTGCCGCCAGGACTCACGGTGACGAAGACCGGGCCGGCGTCGATGCGCCTGGCGGAGTGGGGTAATTTCGTCATCGGCGTGCAGAACGCGAGCGAGTCCGATGCCTACAATGCGACGATCGTTGACCAGCTGCCCGATGGTCCGACCGGTGGGATGTGCGACACGACGCCGGAAATTCTGAGCGCGCAGGTATTCGCGGCCGATGGTGTTACACCGGTGCCCGGGAAGGGTCCGCTGGTGCAGGGCGCCGATTACTTGCTCAACTACGATGGCGTCGCCTGCGAGCTTACGTTCGTCACGCAGACCGCCGAATCGGTAATCGGTGTCGGTGAGCGCCTGTTGATCGCGTATCGCACGCAGCTTGACGTCGATTCCCAGGATGGCGTCGTGCTGACGAACGTGGCCGGCGCGACCGAGTGGTTCAATTCCGACGCGTCCACCGTCTATCTGCGCACGTTGACCGACGGCACCGTAGGGGTCGGGGACCACGAAGATGCACACAATGTCCTCGTTGACCTGCCGCTTCTGCGCTTCGAGAAGACGGTCATAAATGTGACCAGCGGAGAAGATCCGGGCACTGTCGCGACGCCGGGGGATACCCTGCGCTACCGGCTGTACGTCGAGAATCTGGGCGATGTCGCAATCAGCGATTTTCAGATCGTCGACGAACTCGACCGGCTCAACGCGGACCCGTCATTCCAGCCGGGCACGCTCAATATCGTGACGCTGCCGGCAGGGGCAGATGCCGGCAACACGGATGCGAACGGCGGTGCGGCCGGTACCGGTTTGCTTGACGTACGCAATCTGAGCATCGGCGGCTTGGGCGACAGCGTGCTGCTCGAGTTCGAGGTGAACCTCCGGCCGGTGCTGGCGAACGGTAGCTACGTGAGCAACCAGTCGCAGCTGCTGGACAACGGCCTGTCGATAGCGCTGAGTGATGACCCGAATATCAACGGCGCCGCGGATCCGAACGTTGCCGACGATGATGATCCGACACAGATACTGATCGAATCGGCGCCGGCTTTCGATGTGGACAAGGTGTCGTCGTACATCGAGGGTAACCCGAACGTGCTGCTGGCCGGCGAGACCCTGCGATACACGATTACGGTTCAGAACATCGGCACCGACAACGCGACCAGCGCCTACATCGTCGACCAGGTGCCCGGCAATACGACCTATGTCGCCGGCAGCACGATGCTGAATGGTGTCGCGGTTGCCGATGCCGCCAATGGTTCGCCGCTGATCGACGGCATCCCGATCAACGCGCCAGAAGACCCAACGCCGGGCGTACTGAATGCCGGCGTCGCAAACAACGTTGCAACGATCGTCTTCGATGTCGTCGTCTACCCGGATGTTCCCGACGGCACAATCATTTCCAACCAGGCGTTCGTCAGTGCGGTCGATAACGGCATTGCAAACGTGCCGTCCGACGATCCACGCACCGATGTGCCCGACGATCCGACGCAGGATGTGGTCGGCAATTTCCCGCTGTTGTTTGCGCCGAAATCCGCAGCCCTGCAAGTGGATGGAAGTTCGCCGGGCATTATCGATCCGCTCGACGTGCTGCGCTACACGATTACCGTGTACAACAATGGCACGGTGCCCGCGACCGCAGTCGATCTTACCGACGTGGTACCGGTCAACACGACCTACGTTGCCGGTAGCACGACGCTCAACGGCATCGCGGTTGCCGATGGCGCAAACGGATCGCCGCTACTCGACGGACTGCCGATCAGCTCGGCCGACGTGACGCCGCCGCTGCCGGGCGATGGCGAGGGTGTGCTGAATCCCGGGGAGTCTGCCGTCGTGCAGTTCGACCTGCAGGTTGATGCAGGCGTTGCCGCTGGAACGCTGATTACGAACCAGGCGATGGTCTACAGCCTCGAGGTTGCGAACACGCTGACCGACGGCGATGGCAACCCCGCAACCGGTCCGGAACCCACCGTTGTCGTGGTTGGCGACGTTCAGCAGATGTCGATCATCAAGCAACTATCGGTGGTCGGCGGCGGCCCGGCGTTACCCGGTGCCACGCTTGAATACGTGGTGACCGCAAGAAATATCGGCCTGCTGCCGGCGCTGTACGTGCGCATCGAAGACGATCTGTCGGTGCCCATCCCGAACTACCTGAGCTATGTCGACCAGTCGGCCACCATGAACGGTCTGACGAATGGCGTTACCGTCGCAGGCACGCTGATCACGGCGGACTACTTCACCGACTATGGCCCGCTCGAGCCCGGTCAGGAAGTGGTGTTGCGGTTCCGCGCGATCATTAACCCCAACCTCCTCGAAGGCACGACCATTACGAATACCGGGCGCGTCTATTGGGACGATCCTCTGCGCCAGGCGGAGGCCAGCGTCTCGATCGACGTTGGTGCGATGCCCAACGCGGGCATGTTGAGCGGCTACGTCTGGCATGACGCCGACCACGACAACACGCCCGATGGTTTCGAGCGGCCGCTGGAAAACTGGACGGTCGAGCTGCTGCTTGCCGATCAGCCGGTTCGCACGATGCAGACCAACGTCGACGGTTACTACATTTTCACCAACGTGCCGCCGAGCTACGATCCGACCAACCTGTACTCGCTGCGCTTCAGTGCGCCCGGCGCCGGTTCACGAACGGCGCTCCTTGGCCAGACCGATTCGGACTTCACGGACGGCCAACAACGTATCGACGAAATCGATGTGCAGGAGGGCAGTAATCTGCTGGAGCTGAACATGCCGATCGATCCGAACGGCGTGGTGTATGACTCTGTCTCGCGCGCGCCGATCGCGGGGGCGACGGTCACGCTGGTCGATGTGCGCAACGGTGCGCCGCTGCCGAGCAGCTGTTTCGACGACCCGAACCACCAGGGCCAGGTGACGGTGGCGAACGGCTACTACAAGTTTGATATCAACTTCTCGGATCCGGCGTGCCAGAGCGGACTTGGCTATGCGATCGAAACAGTGGCGCCAGATACGAGTTATGTACCGGGCGTCTCCGAACTGATACCGCCAACGACCGATGCAACCGGCTTGCCGTTCAATGTACCGCTGTGTAGCGGATCGACGACAGACGCCGTGCCGGCAACAACACAGCACTGTGAAGCGCAGGTGTCGGAGTTCGCACCGGTACCGGCTGTGCCGGCGCGCAGTGCAGGAACCGACTATCACACGTTCCTGACGCTGGATTCGACCCGGATACCGGGTACGTCGCAGCTGTTCAACAACCACATACCGCTCGACCCACGACTTGGCGGTGCGGTTGCGGTCACCAAGACAACGCCACTGCTGAATATCAATCGCGGCCAGCTTGTGCCGTACGTCATTACAGTGAGCAATACCTTCGGCAGCGACCTGACCGACGTCAACGTCGTGGATCGCTTCCCGCCAGGCTTCCGCTACGTCGAGGGTTCGGCACGCTTCGATGACGTGCCGGCCGAACCTGCCGTCATCGGTCGGGAGCTGGTCTGGTCAAACCTGCTGCTCACCGTCGATGACCGGCATACCATCAAGCTGTTACTCGCGGCCGGCGCCGGCATCACCGAGGGTGAATTCGTCAACCGTGCGCTGGCGCAGCACGCGATTACCGGGCTGGTAATGTCCGAGGAGGCTTCGGCCACCGTCCGACTGGTACCGGACCCAACGTTTGATTGCACAGATGTCAGCGGCAAGGTGTTCGACGACCTGAACCGCAACGGCTACCAGGACACAGAAGAAGCCGGGCTGGCCGGCGTGCGCCTGGTCACTGCGCGCGGCCTGGCGGCCACGACCGATAACTATGGCCGCTACCACATTACGTGCGCCATCGTTCCGCACGATAGCCGCGGCAGCAATTTCGTACTGAAGCTCGATGATCGCAGCCTGCCCAGCGGCTATCGCGTATCGACACGACCGGTACAGGTGCAGCGCGCCACACGCGGTAAGGCCCTGCGCATCAATTTCGGCGCATCGATCCACCGCGTGGTTGGTTTGGACATCGCGGACGCCGTATTCGAGCCAGGCACGACGGAGATTCGCGAACAGTGGCTGCCGCGCCTCGATCTGCTGCTCGAGGAACTGCGAAACGCCCCGGCCGTGCTGCGACTCTCCTACGTTGCCGACGTCGAGGATGCTTCGCTGGTCGACAAGCGCCTTGCGACGCTGAAAGAGGAAATCATGACGCGCTGGCAGGGGCTTGCGTGTTGTTACGAGCTCGCGATCGAACCCGAGGTGTTCTGGCGGCTCGGTGGTCCGCCGGACGTCAGCAAGGCGACGAACAGGTGAACGCTATGATGAAACTTAGCCATCTGTTGATTCTTGGCGCCGGGCTTGCCTGGGCGCCGGTAAACGCGGAAAAGGTCGACGAGGTCGAGATCGGTGAAGCGGTCGAGCGGCACATGTCAGACGATGTGCCGTTGACGAAATGGGTCCAGAATCCTGACGAAGTGGACACGGAGCAGGGTGACAGTATCGAGACGCGCGAGACGCTCGAGGATGCACTCGAGACCGTGAAACTCAGTGGCCTGGTGCCGTCAATTCACTTCGAGTCGGGTGTCGCCAACATTCCGGACAGCACCGTGGCTTCGCTGTCGGACATTCTCGAGCGCATGCGCGATCGCATAAACGTGCGCCTGCACCTGATCGGTCATGCGGACAATCGACCGCTGTCACCGCGGCTGCAAAAAATCTACGGCGATAACGCCGGCCTGTCGCGCGAGCGTGCCGGCCAGGTGGCGGAGCATTTCCAGACATCGCTGGCGCTTCCCGCTGAAGCCATTTCGTTTGACTGGGCCGGCGATTCCATGCCCGTCGCGTCCAATCTGACCGAGGAAGGCCGCGCGCAGAACCGGCGTGTCGAAGTTGAAGTCTGGTACGACGAAGTCCGGGAGCACGTCGCGCTGGAAGAATTCCTCGTGCCGCATGAGATCAAGCGCATCAAGGTTTGCCGCATGGAAACGGTGTGCAAGCTGCGTTACGTGGAGGGGCATGCGCGACGCGCGCGCGTCCAGAACCTGATCGCTCCGCTCAGGTTCGAAGAAGAAAGCATTGACGTCGACGCCGACTTTATAGAGCGCGTCCATCAGGGCTTCACGAACCTGGGCGACAAGCAGAATGTCGTGGTCAAGTTCATCGGCTACACCGATGCTTCGCCGTTGACGGGCCGTATGGAGCGTATTTACGGCGATCACACCGGGTTGTCGAAAGCGCGCGCGCGGCGCGTCGCCCTGGCGGTTCAGGATAGCCTGAATCTGCCGACCGCGGTCGTAGCCAGTGACGGCAAGGGTGCAGAACGGCCGCTTGGCTCGAACCAGACGGACCGTGGCCGCGCGCTCAATCGTCGCGTCGAGGTCGAGTTCTGGTACGACGATCCGCTCCAGGAGCTGCCGAATGAGCCACAGCTCTGTCCGGAGTCGGCAGGCGCGGAGCTGGTGACACGTCAATACGATCCGCCGTGGGGCGCGATCGCCAATCTCGAATTCGTCGACGGCAAGCCGGTGGTGCCTGCCGGCTACACTGATGACCTCGCGCGAGCGCTCGCCGACATTGCCGACAAGACCAACCCGCGCCTGCGATTCGTCGGCTATACGCGCAACGAGCGCCTGGAACGTCGCACAGCGGCCGTCTATGGCGACGATATCGGCCTGTCGGCATCGCGCGCGCGTCGCGCCATGGAAAGTATCGCCGCGGACATGCAGCTTGAAGCGGAGCAGCGCGAGTTTGAAGGGCGCGGCTATGTGCACGCCAAAGATGTCGTTAACGCCGGCTTTGTGCAGGGCGAGACCTCGCACGTGGCGGTCGAGGTTATCTACGATGAGCTCGCCATTCTGGATGACTATGACGGTGTCGACGTCACGCGCATTACGCGTGAGCTGAGCCCGCAAAACCCGCTCGGTCTGAATCTCATGCGTATCACCGTTAACGGCGTGCCGATCGACGACCCGAAGCGCAGCTCGTCGGACATCCAGCGCTGTACGGACGTGGCTTTCGAGGAGGCTGATATCCGCTTTGGCTTCGATAACCTGCGTTCGGCGCCGCGCCTCAGCATTGCCGCCAAGCCATCGCGCGTCTCCGTGTCGCGGGTCATCGATCACGAGACGCTTGTATCACCCGTGCATTTCAGGATGTACACGAACTACTCGCACTTTATCGAGCGGGCAGAAGTTCGCGTCTTCGAAACGGGACAGTCGCTCGAGTCGACGCCGATCGATGTCATAGAAATCGAGACAGACGGCGTTGCCCGCTGGATGCCGCCGGCAGCGTGGTTCAAGGCGCCGGTCTACGAGCTCGCCTACGTGCTGCGCGCTTACGGCGCCGACGGCAATTTTGACGAGACCAGTGCGCAACCGTTGTGGGTGGTGTACGACACGGTCGAGCCCGTTGACGAGGAAGAAGCGCCGGAGCTGTTCGAAGAGGATCCTGAACTGTACGCAGCGTATGGCGAGAACGGACTGAGCCTGCACAACATTGGCCTCAGCAGCGGCACCGTGACGGTGCGTGGTGCCGACATTCCTGACGGGCACGAAGTCTTTGTTGCCGGGCGCCCGGTACCGGTCGACACCAACGGCAGCTTTGTCACCGAAGAGATACTGCCCGAGGGAGCGCACACGGTTGAAGTGGCCGTCGTGGACCAGGAGGGCGCGGGGAATCTTTATCTGCGTGACCTGGAATTCGAAAACAACGACTGGTTCTACGTTGGCATGGCCGATCTGACGCTGTCGCAAAACTCGGTCAGCGGACCGATGGACCTGTTGCAGGGCGTCAACCCGACATATGACCAGGACTCCGGTGCGGACGGGCGCCTGGCGTTCTTCGTCAACGGCAAGTTCGGCGATCACTGGAAACTGACGGCCAGTGCCGACACTCGCGAAGGTGCGCTGGATGACATCTTCAGCAACCTGATGGACAAGTCACCCGATGCGTTCTTCCGCCGTATCGATCCCGACTACTATTATCCGACTTTCGGCGACGACAGCACCGTTGAGGAAATGGCGCCAACCATGGGCAAGTTCTTCCTGCGGCTCAGTGAACAGGACAACTATGGCCAGTGGGGTAACTTCAAGGTCAGCTACATGAACAACGAGCTGGCGCAGGTGGACCGCGGCCTCTATGGCGCCAACCTGCATTACCAGTCGGACGCGACCACCGAGTTTGGCGAACAGCGATTTGCAGCGGACGTATTCGCCGCGGAGCCCGGAACGGTAGCGAGTCGCGAGGAGTTCCGCGGTACCGGGGGATCGTTGTACTTCCTGAACCGCCAGGACCTGCTGGCGGGCTCTGAACGCGTCCGCATCGAGTTACGTGACAAGACCTCGGGTATCGTGACCGGCGTACTGAACCTGACGCCGTCGCTCGACTACGATATCGACTACCTGCAAGGCCGCGTCGTCCTGTCCGAGCCACTGTCTTCGACCGCCGACGATAACCTGCTGGTGCGCAGCAACGCGGTGAGCGGTGACGAGGCGTATCTCGTCGTGCGCTACGAATATACGCCCGGCTTCGGTGACATCGATGCTGTCGCGATGGGCGGCCAGGCGCACTACTGGTTTGGCGACTACGTCAAGCTTGGCGTGACGTCCAACGTCAATGAACAGGACGATGTCGATAGCGGCCTGAATGCCGCGGACCTCACATTCCGCTATGCCGCAGAGTCCTGGCTCAAGATTCAGCAGGCCAGCAGTGAAGGGCTGGTCTCCCTGCCGCTGTTGTCGAACGACGGCGGCTTCGAATTTACCGGCTACGATGCCACGTCCTTCGTTAATGCGGAGGCCGATGCTTACCGCGCCGACATCAGCCTGTCATCCAACGAGCTGATCGATTTCGGCAACAGTCAGCTGACTTTCTACGTGCAGGACGTCGAGGCCGGTTACTCGGCGCCAGGACTGACGGCGCTGTCAGACACAAGAAACTGGGGCGGCACGTTCAGCATGCCGATTGCCGAGAAGTTTGCGCTGAGCGCCAAGGTGGACAAGCGCACCCAGGAGCAGGGCATCGAGACCGAGGTCCAGGAAGTAAACCTGAGCTACCAGCTCTCTTATCACTGGGACGTCAAAGCAGGCTACCGTACGGACGATCGCGTCGATCGTTCTCCGATCGTCGCGCTTACTCAGGAGCAGGGTGAGCGCGAGGACGCGATCCTGCAGATCGGCTACGACTCGAAGTCCACCTGGAATATCTACGGCTTCATGCAGGACACGATGTCGATCACAGGCGACCGCCAGGAAAACGCAAGGTCCGGCATCGGCGGCTCGTATCGCCTGTCGGAACGCCTCCGTGTAGACGCCGAAGTATCGGACGGCGATCTTGGCTCGGGCGGTCGCGTCGGCACCAATTATCTGCACTCGGATCGGACCAGTCTGTATCTCAACTACGCGCTGGAGAACGAGCGTACCGACAACGGCCTGCGCAGTGGCCGCGGCAGTGAAGGCAATCTCGTCGCCGGCATCAAGTCCCGAATCGCTGACAGCACCAGCGTCTTCCTCGAGGAGCGTTATCAACACAACGATACGATGACGGGCCTCACGCACGGCACGGGAATCAGCTTTGCACCGACGGAAAAATGGAATATTGGCATCAACACCGACATTGGTACTCTGCTGGATACGCAAACCGGTGCCGAAACCGATCGTGTTGCGGCAGGCGTACAACTTGGTTTCGGCTTCGAGAAGCTGACCTTCTCGAGCGGCGTCGAGTATCGCATGGACGATGTCGAGCAGTTCGATCTGAGCAGGACCGAGCGCAAGACATGGCTGTTACGTAACAGCTTCAAGTACCAGATGAACCCGGGTTCTCGCTTGCTCGGCAAGCTCAATCACTCAGAGAGCGAAAGTTCGCAGGGCGCGTTCTACGATGGCGGCTTCACCGAGGCGGTGCTCGGATACGCACACCGCCCGATCATGAATGATCGACTCAATACGCTGGTCAAGTACACCTACTTCTACAACGTACCGACGACCGGCCAGGTGACGCTGCAGAACGTCGCAGCTGAGTTTGTGCAAAAGAGCCACATTGCCTCCGCTGACGTCACTTACGACATCTCCGAGCGCTTTTCTGTCGGCGGCAAGTATGCCTACCGATTGGGCCAGGTAAGCCTGGACCGTGAGAATCCTGAGTTTTTCGACAACAACGCGAACCTTTACGTGGTGCGTGGCGACTATCGTTTCCGCAAGGACTGGGAGTTCCTGCTCGAGGGACGCCTGCTCGATATGCCGGACCTGGACGAAAGCCGTAGCGGAGCGCTGGCAACCGTATCACGCTACTTTGGTGACCACCTGAAGCTGGGTCTTGGCTACAACTTCACGGACTTCTCGTCAGACCTGACCGATCTCAGCTATGACCACCAGGGCTTCTTCCTCAACCTGACCGGGTCGATGTAGGCGCGGCGAGGCCAGTTCTTTAACGAGCCCCGGCTCCCCTGATCGCACCTTCTATCAGCTTGAGCGCCGCCCGTCGGCTCACACCGCCTGGGTCAAGGTCGAATGACGGTGTCGATGCGATACCGAGCGCCACGGTCTTGGGATTCTCGAACATCAACGCTATCGCTGCGGCCAGGTCCTTGCTGCTGGGGCCGTCGGCGACGACGAGGTCATGACCGGGTACTTCGTCCGGATCAAGCACATCCATATCGACATGAACGTAGATAGCATCCACTCGGTCGGCGAGGCCATCTATCTGCTTTCTCAGGTTCGCGGACAGCTCGCGAATATCCCGCACAGAAAACTGCTGAACCTCATGCTCGGCAAAACGATCGGCTTCGAGTGGGTCCAGATCACGTACGCCACCCCAGATGATGTCCCTTACAGGTAGTGGCTCTGCCAGGCCGGTCGTCTTGCGAATGTTGTTCAGGGCGTGGCCCGCGGCTACGGCTACCGGCATGCCGCCGAGCATACCGGACAGTGTGGTCTCCGGAGTATTGAAATCGCCGTGTGCGTCGATAAAGACCAGCCCGACACGCCGGGCATTGCCATCAGAATCGTATTTGAGCCCTGCAAGCATGCCGAGCAGATCGTTACAGTTCGCTTCCAGGCCGATGGTGATCAGGTCATCCTGCAGTCCTTCACGAACCACATCAGCGAAATTCGCATTGGCCAATGCCATGCGATTCCACTCGCCATACTGACGCTCCTGCTCTGCATTGAGGCGAATGTCCTGGATGGGCCGGATCAGCTGGCCGCCCCACTCACGGATCAAGCGTTCAAGTCCTGCGGCGTGAATATAGTCAGGACTGGTCGACAGCTCCGGCGAATTGCGCTGGCCTGCGTACGGGTTCTTGATGACGTCGACGTTGACCGCCGCACTGGCGGCGAACGACAAACCGGTACTCAGAATAGCAACCTGCAAAAAGCGATTCAGTTTCACTGTTCAATCCCCTTTAATGCCTAGGTAAATCACGCCACTGCCCCGCCAACCAGTCTCGCTAGTGGTGGATGACCGGGCGGCGGCAGCCCAGGACAGGTATCGCCTACCGATGGCTCGCAAGACTGACCCTGAAGATCGGCAACGTTATCGTACGATCTCGCCGTCTCTATAACGGATGCGGCCGCCTACGATCGTCATGACGACTTCGGTGTCGAGCAACGCGTCGTCCGGAACGGTTACCAGGTTTTGCGAAAACACGGTGATATCGGCCAGCTTGCCGGGCGTTATCGAACCCTTGATATCTTCTTCAAACGCCGCAATCGCGTTGCCCATTGTGTATGAAAACAAAGCGCGATCGCGGGAATACACTTCCTGTGGCTGAAACAAGGTGCCGTCGGGCAGACGACGCGTCACCGAACAGTGAAAGCTGGCTATCGGGCTGATCTCGTCGACGGGCGGGTCCGTGCCGTTGGTTGGTACCAGGCCCGCCTCGGCGAGCGTGTTAAAGATGTAACCCCGCTCCCGGGTACGTTTCTCGCCAAGCCTTTCCTCAACCCAGGGCCCGTCCGAACAGGCAAATATGCCCTGCACGGCCGGGATGACGCCAAGCTCGACCGTCCTCGACACGTCGTCGGGGTGTATCACCTGCGCATGCTCTATACGCCAACGCAGATCGGTCTTGTCGGGATGCCGGTCGAACGCCGCCTCGTAGATATCGAGCAGTTCGCGATACGCCCGGTCACCAATGCCCTGGATAGCCATCTGGTAGTCGTGTTCGATTGCTAGCCTGGCCGATGCTTCGATCTCCTCGACCGGGACAACGTTCAGGCCATTGCTGCGCGGCATATCGGAGTAAGGTTCCAGCAGCCAGCCACCGTGCGTTCCAAGCGCGCCGTCCAGGACTTTTTCACCGATGCTGCGCACCGTCAGGAAGTTGTTGCCATAGCCGACCATGCGATAGTCATCGAGGCGGCCCGCCATGTCCGCGGCCTGCTCCTCGAAAGCCATGTACAGGCGTACGGGAAGCTTGCCTTCGTCGGCCATCGCCTTCAGCAGATCGACCTCGGCGAAGGTCGTGCCGAGGTCCTGGAAAGAGGTGATGCCGTGACGCAGTGATTCCTCACCGGCGAGCGTCACCATGCGGCGGAGTTCCGCTTCCGCAATGCCGGCAGGCCGGCGTCCCTGGTGGCCGGAATAGGCAATGCGAAAAATGTCCTGTGCCGCCTCCCGCATCATGCCGGTGGGCTGGCCGTTTTCGTCAAGTACGATCTCGCCGCCGTCGGGCGGCGTGGTGTTGCCGTCGAGTTCCACAAGCGTCATGGCGCGTTGGTTCACGAACACGGCGTGACCGCTGGTATGAATCAGCATCACAGGGTGATCGGGCGTCGCGTTGCTGAGCAAGTCGTGCACCGGCAGACCTTCGACGAGGTCCGCTTCGCGTGTTTCCCATTTATCCTGGTGCCAGCCGCGTCCGACGATCCACTCACCGGCCGGCGTCTCGGCCGCGGCACTCGCGACCATCGACACGATGTCGGCAAAACTCTTCGCGTAGCGGAAGTCCAGGATCATCAGCGAGCCGCCAAAGCTGGTGTAGTGCCCATGGCCCTCGATAAAACCGGGCGTCACCATTCCGCCGCGCAGGTCGATGACTTCAGTGTGCTGGTCGCGATACTGTGACATCTGTTCGGAGGTACCTACCGCGAGAATGACGTCGTCTTTGATGGCGACGGCTTCCGCGTAAGGGAGAGACGCATCCACCGTTACGACGTCGGCATTGATGAGAAGCAGGTCGGCGGCGGGGTCGACTTGTTGCGAGTCGCGGCGATCGCAACCGCTCTGCATGGCGATGACGATCACAACGGGCAATAGCACTCGAATCGGTTTCATCATGACGATTCTACGCGATTCCAGCCGCGCCGCGATAAGACGATTGAGGGCGATTGGGGACATTCCTGATCCAGCCGCTACTACAAATCAGAATGTCCCCGTTGCCGTCAGTCTCGTCCGACAAATATGTCCAGCGGCAATATCGCGGTGACACCCACGTTCGGTACGTCGACCAGTTGACCGATACGCATGTCGACCGCGATGCTGGCAATCATGTAGGCCTGTGTCCGGTCATAGCCATACTCCGAGACAATGTAGTCAATCATGGCGGCGAGTGCGTTTCGTGCGGCGAGATTGATATCGGCCGACAGATTGCTCAAGCCGGCAATCTTCGCCGAGTCCAGGTAGGCGAGGTCTGCGGGGACGGTGCCTCTCTCTTTCAGCGGGAAACCGGTCACGGCGTAGAAGCGCTCTGACGGAATCCGGAGCACGGATGCCGGGCCCTCGTAGTGCGGGCCGCGGGACAGGTCCGGCGGCTCATCGACAATACGGGTCGTGACCGTCATCCTGCCGCCCATCTCGATGGCGGTGCCCGCCACCTCGCCGTCGCCCTGCGCATAGTGGAAGTCACCGACCGCGAGCCCGCAGCCGTCGATGAAACAGGGCAGGTAGACCGTGGTTCCGGTCGTGATGTAGCGGATATCCATGTTGCCGCCATGCTCGCGCGGCGGGATCGTGCGCAGGCACTCGGCCGGTTTTGTGCCCTCCGCTCCGCAAAGTGCCGCCGGCTCCGCCTCATCCGGATCGGGTTTCATCACGGCACCGCCCAGCGCGAACAGCTGCTCTTCGCGCGCCAGCACATCGGCAAGCAAGCGGTTGCCGGGCAGCGTTGTCACGACGCCGGGAAAACTTGCGTTCGGAATCCGCACGCCCGGAAGCGCGTCACTCACGGCGTATTCCTCATTGATGCGCCAGACAATAAAGCGCCCGTCCGTGCCGAACTGGTCGCCGGCGAAGCCGAACGGCCCGGCTTCGGTCCAGCCGACGTCGTCAGGTTCGATTGCCTCGATGGTCACCGCCAGCACGTCGCCTGCCTCGGCGCCGTTGATGAAGACCGGCCCGGTCAAGGCGTGGACAATGCCAACGCCTTCACGGGGGTTGGCATCGGCGCTGGAAAACTTATCCGGGTCGAGGGTCAGGTCGAAGGCGTCGCGACCCAGGAATACGATGCGCTCACCGGGATCCGCGTTGCTAACCATCGGAATATCGGGGTGCAGGCGGTTGATACATGCCGGGTCCTCGGCACAGCCAACGCTGCGGTCGCCGACGACGATATCGGCCGTCGCCTCCGAAAAAACCGCCAGGCTGCACAGCAGTCCAACGGCAAAGCAAGTGGATAGACCCAGGTTCATATGCACACCCCGTTAACATTGTTGTAGTGGCGCGTGCCATCGCTGCTCGCGCGTCGTGCCCATTCTAACCATTAGTCGGGTGCATCGGGCCATCGACAGCGGTGATATCGTCGCGCTGGCTGCATGGCCAGGAGTTCGTGCTGCTGCTGTAACAAACTTGTCGTTGCCTGCACCTCGTGTGGTGAACTGCCTGCGTGGAGACGGGAATCAGGTTTTTTTGGCTGCTGGCGGGCCTGGTATCGGTCGCCGTCGGCGCTGTCGGTGTGGTGTTGCCGTTGCTGCCAACGACGCCGTTCCTGTTGGTCGCAGCCTTCGCGTTCGCCCGCTCCTCGACGCGGCTGGATCGCTGGCTGCGGGAGCACCGCTCCTTCGGGCCGCTGATCGACAACTGGCACCGGGACGGCAGCATCGACCGCAAAGTGAAACGAGTTGCGATCATTGTTATCGTGATGACACCGGTGTTCACCTGGCTGTTCGGCGCGCCGCTATGGATTATCGTGTGTCAGATGGTCGTCTTGAGCGCCGCGGCGGTTTTTATCCTGACTCGCCCCTTGCCCTCTGAGGGCCATCGCAAGTAAACGTCACCAAGGTTAGAAGGACAACAAACCTATGAGTCAAAAGACCCGAAGCGAGCAAGCAGACGCCCAGAATCGCAGTAGTCGAACGAGTCTCATCGCGGCTGCCATCGTAGTCATGGTGTTAGGCCTGGTGGCAGCGACGCTCTTCTATCAAAACGACAACGCCCAGTCTGTGTCGGAGGAGGCGGAGGCGCGCCAGGCGGCGCTGGCGAGCGTACATTCGCCAACGCTGGGCGATGCGGATGCCAAGGTACACATCGTGGAGTTTCTCGATCCAGCGTGTGAAACCTGTGCACTGTTCTATCCGATGGTTAAGCAGTGGATGGCCGAGGTACCGGGCGAGATTCGTCTGTCGGTCCGACATGTCGCATTCCATTCCGGCGCCGACTACGCGGTCAGAATCCTTGAAGCGAGTCGACGACAGGACAAGTACTGGGAGACCCTGGAAACACTGCTGGCAACGCAGAGCCAGTGGACGCAGCACCACCAGGTTCAACCCGACAAGATCGCGCCGGCCATCGCAAGTGTGGGCCTGGACATGGAGCAGCTGATGATCGACATGAATGCCATGGACGTACTGCTGCGCATCGAACAGGACAAAAAAGACGCCGTACTCCTGAAAGTGAGCGCGACGCCGGAATACTACGTGAATGGTCGGCCGTTACCGAGTTTCGGCCAGCAGCAATTGGCGAACCTGATCCGTGAAGAGTTACAAAAATAGAGAGCCGGAGGCCCGTTGGGGACGACCTCAATTCTGTGCACTGGCGCACTAAACCGGAAATATCCCCCTTTGCAGGGCCGGAAACGGCGGAAAAACGAGATCTCTGTCCTTTATTCAATGACATACGAGCAATAGCATGGGTCGCTGAACGTCGACAATTGGGACCCGATTATGGAAGCGCAGCAAGCTCAGGCACCTCGGACCGCCACCGTTGAGTTCACCGGGAACGCCGGTGAATACTTCAAGATCTGGATCGTCAACATCGCACTGACCGTCGTTACCCTTGGCATCTACTCGGCCTGGGCGAAGGTGCGAAAGCTGCGGTACTTCTACGGCAATACGTCGATCGAAGACGGGCACCTCGACTATCACGCGAAACCCACGGCAATCCTTTTCGGGCGCGTCATAGCCGTCGGCATGCTGTTTGCTTACTACCTGCTGTCGCAATACGAGCCGGTCGCCGGATTGGTGCTGATCGCGATTATCGTGCTGCTGATCCCGGTGCTTGTCGTTCGCGCCAACATTTTCCATTTGCGCAATACGTCCTACCACGGTCTACGATTCAACTTTCAGCGTAACTACAAGGATTCGTTTATCGTTTTCTACGGTGGTGTGCTGATCGCCGTGTTTTCATTAGGGCTCGCCGTACCGTCCGTTATCTATATGCGTAACAAGTTCATTGCCAACAACACTGGTTACGGTCAGACACAGTTTGAATTCGGCGGTCGTCAGGGTGAGTTTTACGCAATTTTCTGGCGCTCTGTGGGCCTGGCGCTGCTCGGTGTGCTCGGCATAATGTTGGTCGTCGGTATGCTCGGAGCCGCCATTGAAGCACTGGCGGGCGGTACCTCCAGTGCCGGTAGTCCGGCTGCTGCGGCGATGGCGATTCTTACCGTGCTGCCGTTGCTCGCTTTTTACGCAGCCATAGGCATCTACGTGCAAACACGACAGCGCAATTACGTCTGGAACTCGACGACCCTGGGCGACAACAGTTTCGAGTCAACGCTGTCCGTTCGCAGCATGGTGTTTATCCTGCTGACCAATGCCGTCGCGATCGCTGTTTCATTAGGCCTGTTGATTCCCTGGGCACAGATTCGACTCGCGCGATATCGCGCCGAGCATATGACGGTGCACCTTGCGGATGACTGGCGCGAGTACATTGCCGCGAAAGATAGCCAGGGCTCTTCGCTCGGTGAGGAGATCGGCGATGCGTTCGACGTGGCGGTCGATGTCGCGTTCTGATGCGCGCAGCGGCCAGTTACTACGATGGCCAGACGGCGGGTGCTGAGCCGGTAGAACTGCAGCTGATGGGTGGCTCGCTGAGGTTCGAGCTCGGCGGCGCGACCCAGTGGATAGAACTCGGCGCCATGACCCTGGTGGAACCCGTCGGCAACGCGCCCTGGGTTATCGAGCTGGCGGATGGCGCGTCGCTGAAGATCACCGATCAGGACTTCGGTCGGCAACTGGCCGACGAAACCGGCTCGCTCGGCGTTATTCGCATGCTCGAGGGGGCCTGGCATTGGGCGCTTATCGCTGTCGTTGTGACAGTCGTCGCGAGCTGGGCCGCTCTTACCTACGGCGTCCCGGCACTTTCTACGTCCGTCGCGTTCGCGCTTCCGGAACACGTGTCGGAATCTCTCAGCGATGAGGGTCTGGGCGTGATGGACGACGTGTTTTTCTACGAAAGCGAACTCCCCGCCGAGACCATTGAGCACGTAACCGCGCTATTTCGGGACATTCAGTCGACGAACCCGGAGTTCTCGCTGTATCGACTGGAGTTTCGCTCGTCGATAATGGGGGCAAACGCGTTCGCGGTGCCCGGCGGCATCGTTGTGATGACCGATGAACTCGTGGAACTGGCTGAGTCCGATGCAGAAATCATGGCGGTACTGGCTCACGAGGTCGGGCATCTTCATCAAAGGCACAGCATGCGCATATTGTTGCAGAATTCCATTAGCGCCCTGCTGATCGCGGGCCTGACGGGCGATATCAGCAACATAACCGCATTGTCCGCTGCGATTCCAACCGTTCTCATGCAAGCCAAGTACTCGCGCGATTTCGAGCGCGAAGCCGATGAATTCGCCTTCGACTACCTGGCGTCCCGCGGCGTTCCAACCGATGCACTGTCCGATCTGTTGCTGCGACTCGAGGATTCCGAGTCTGACGATGATGGTGGTATCCCCGGCTGGCTGTCGTCGCATCCGCCGTCGCGCGAGAGGACAGGCGACAAGTAAGATCGGGCGTCAGCTTGTCGGAGGACAGTACGGCAGGTCCCAGAGCGGAAAGACCCGAGATAATGCGGACAGCCCCAGCGGGTGTCTCAGGTCGCCAGACGCGATAGCTTCCTTAATTTCTTCGAGCGTCATCAGATGCACACGGATGGCTTCCCCGGCATCCGGCGCAGGTTCCTGCACGTCCACCACGTCTTCTGCCAGCCAATGGTGGCAAAGATTGTCGTGAATGGCCGGGTTTGCCTGCACGGACCCCAGGTAGCGCCAGCGGCCCTCACCGAAACCGGTTTCCTCGAGCAGCTCGCGCCTGGCGGCCTGCAGCGAATCCTCTCCAGGGTCCACCGTTCCGGCGACGGGCTCTGTCGTTAATGCGCCGACGCCAAACCGAAACTGCTCCACCATGACGATCTTGTTATCCGTCGTAACGGCAACCACCGTCACCCAGTCGGGGGCTTCCAACACCATGCGCTGGAACGTATCCGCCGTAGCGGGGTGCTGCATCGTGTCGAAGCGCACGCGAAAAAGCGGCAGGTCTGGCCCGGATGTACTGTCCAACGTCCGCCACGTCAGGGAATCATCCATGTTGCTTACTGCCTCTCGATTTTTCCTTTGTACGAATCCCGATGCTATAAACGGCTGATGAATAAAGCAAAGAAGTCGATCAACAAGCGTCTCTCGCTGGCGTTGTTTATTCTGCTGCTCGTGGCGGCAGCCGCCTTGATCAGGACTCCGGATACCCATCGTGATGACATGCTCAACAAGTACGGCAATCAGTATTCCGGGTTTATTCATGATGCGTCCGGACTCGGTATTCACTACCGGGATCAAGGCAAACAGGATGGCATACCGATGGTTTTCCTACACGGCAGCTCGGGTTCGCTGCATGTGTTCGAGCCTCTGATACAGCAGATCGGCGGAGCTTACCGGTTCATCAGTTACGATCATCCGGGCCATGGCCTCACCGGGCCGCACCCGGTAAATGACTACAGCTATGCGGGCTATGCACGGGCTCTTGATCTTCTGCGAGCAAAACTGCACCTCGATCACTTCGTACTGGTTGGCCACTCCATGGGCGGCTGGATCGCATGGCGATATGCCGTCGAGCACCCTGAGGCAGTGGATGCCCTGATATTGATATCCGCATCCGGCATGCCCGCTCGCAAAGAAGACCCGACGCTGAAACTGAGCCTCGGCCAGCAACTTATGCAGACCGGTCCCGGTCGCTGGCTTTCCGAATACACGATGCCGAGAAGCATGGTCGAGCGTTCCACCCGGGCGGCGATCTATGACGATAACATCATCACGGATAAGCTCGTCGACCAGTTCTGGGAGTTGATGCGTTACCCTGGAAATCGACGGGCTTTTTCGATCCGGTCGCAGCTGGACCGCGATCCGGAGTTGGCGCACCTGGCAAACTCGATCGAAGCACCGACGTTGCTCGTATGGGGTGACAAGGACGCCTTCGTTCTGCCGTCAGCGGCGCTGAGCTTCAGTGAACGCATCGAGCAATCAGAGATCTTGCTGCTGTCAGATGTTGGTCATTTACCGATGCTGGAAGCGCCAACGAACACGGGTTTGGCCATCGAACATTTCCTCGACTCGAGGCTGGGCCCTGGTAGCAATCGGTAGAACAGGGAAAGGGTCCTACGAATCCTGCTCTGTATTTCGCCAGCTCTGCTTCATGACCATTGCCAAGAGTAACGTCATCACAAGAGTGACTATGCTCACCGATATATTGCCGTCCAACAGCAGCAACACCAAAGAAGCAAGGAAGGTAATCGCCACAATAGCGGCGCCGGAAAACCGGGTCTTCCTGAATGGCATCAAGATGCCGCCTATCAACTGGGTTGCGCCGAAAGCGATGAGCATCGGGTCCGAAAAGCCGTACTTACCGAAGAACTCGACGTCCTGCTGCATCAAGGTTATTTTGGTGACGCCAGAGAGAATGGCGAGACAAACCAGCAAGATCAGAATAGTTGCGGAGACTATTTTCATCAGGCGTTCCGTCCTCGTCGCTCAAGCCGTGTAACAGTAGCATCAAAATGTTCGAACGTCGCTCTTGATAGGTCTCGCGGCGCAAATTCCGAGCATGCGAACCCGCCCAAGCACGGCAAATTCGCGTCAACGCACAGAGTATGTGAATTCAAGATTCGTAACACGTTCTATCGAAGCTGGGCGCCAGAGATGGAGCGATTCGCGACGTAGTGGCGAAGTCTTGCTATTGATCGGGCAGGTTGTAATCGTTGCGCAATGATACGTCGTCCGTGAAGTACTGCACGAACTCCCAGTCGTTGCCGTCCGCGTCATTGAAGTAGATTCGTTTCCGGTGCGGATGATTATTGGGGATTGTCTTTTCCTCGAACCCGGCAGCCGAGAGTCGTTCGCGCAACGCATCAACGTCGTCTACTTCGTAGCCGAGGTGATTGACGCGGGGCTTGCCGCTGTACGGTGCCGAGTGCGGATCCGGATCCTGCATGGTTTCACTCAGCGCGATGTAAGTCTCATCCGTGCCAATGTGCATCCAGCGAAGGTCGTCCTCGACACTTTCGCTGCGCACTTTGAACTCGGGGAAGGCGGCCGACAGAAATCTTACCGCGTCATCAAAATGGCGAACGTGCAGGTTCGCGTGCTCCAATCGAACTGTCATGATTTTCTCCTTTCGTCGTTGCCAGCCAGACTGACTCCGATCTGTTGGTTAATCAACAATATTGCTATTTAAATAGCCGATTGTTAGTTTACGGACATGAGTGACGTAAGAAGTAACCTCGCCGACAATATTCGTCGCTTGCGTGCAGCGCGCCAGCTTTCCCAGCAGCAGCTTGCCAACCTGTCCGGAATCCCACGGCCGACGTGGGCAAGCCTGGAGACCGGGGTTGCCAACCCGACCCTGTCAGTTCTCAATAAGGCGGCAAACGCTTTTAACGTCTCGATAGAGGAACTCATCGGGCCGCCACGCAGCGAATTCGAATACATACCGGCCGACAAGGTGCGACAGCGCAAGAAGCAAGGCGCTATCGTTCGCCCGCTGGTTCCAGAGGCAATTCCTGGGCTCGAAATCAGCCGGACTGAACTGCAACCAGGCGGTAGCATGACTGGCATTCCGCACAAGACCGGTACGCGTGAATACCTGACCTGTGAACGAGGAAGAGTAGAACTGGTCGCAGCCGGTCAACACCATCTCCTTAAAGAAGGCGACATGCTGGTATTTCGTGGCGACCAACGCCATTCATACATTAACCCTGACAAGAACCGGACTTCAGTCTCTGTCTCAGTGGTTTGTTTCGCGAACCGCCAGGACTAACGCAAATCAAGCCGCGCCGTGCCGGCAGTTTCCCGGACAGCGGTGATCTTGAGAGGGCCGGCTACGCATCGTCATACACGGTGATATACATACAGCAACCAGTGCGCCGGCAAGCCATTGCCGGGCAAGGGTCGAATACGTCAACAGGCGTTCAGAGGCTCCGCGCGCGCTGCATCGAAGGTCCGCAACCGCGTCGATGGGCGCGCCGTTCTTCGAGGCGCGGATAAGCAGATCGATTTACAGCTGCTTGCAGGCTCGCAGCTGCTGCGTCAGAGCACGTAGCTCCTTGAGGTATTCGCGACCCTGTTCCTTCGAGTAAGGCTTCTCTCTCATCTCGAGGTCGATCACATCGATTGCATCGCGCGCCGTTTTTTCGCACTCGGTGCGATCCTGTGACAGCGGCTTGGGCGGTGTTGCTTCAGGCTGCGTCGGTGAGTCTGCGGGTTCGTCGAAAGGATTAACAAAATCGAACACGTCGTCGGCCGACGGAGTCCCGCGCTCGCCCGAACCAGGAGCAGATTCATCAGCGTCGGCGTCCTTCGCGGCGGGCTCGGCGCACGGCATTTCCTGGAACGCGATCGTTCCGTCATCCAGTGAACAGCGAAAAATATCGGTGTCTGCTGCGATGCTTGGGCCAACCAATACTAAGAGTAGCAGGGTGAAGCGCATAATTACCGACCCGTCGTTGCGACTTTTGCAGATGATGTGTGCTGCTCCGACGCGCATCGAGACACTCAGCTGATCACCCAGGCGCGCCACCACAACCCGAACTGCGTGCTGTAGCCGATGTCGCGGCGCACGATTCGGTGTTCGCGGTTGAGGACATAGTAGGACGGAAAGGCCTGGATCTGCCATTGCCGGGCAACGCTCGAGTCTCCGAGAACAATCGTCACGTTGAGTTCATGGCGCTCGGCGTAGTCACGCACTTCCTCAAGCGAGCTCCAGTCGAGACCGACGGCGACAATCTCGATGGCTTCCGTATCGCGCCAGCGGCGCAGGCGCGTCAGGTTGTCCGCGCTGGCCGCGCAGATTCTGCACCAGGGCGCAAAGAAGTAGACGAGCGCTGGTCGCCCACGAACGTCTGCAAGATTATAGGGATCGCCGCCGAGCGTTATTCCCTGCAGGTCTGGCGCCAGTATCCCGTCGGTTGCGAGCATGTGGCGCGACTGGAAGGCCGCCACGCCGAAGAATACGACGGTGAGCAGCGCCGCGTTCAACAAGAACGAGCCAAGCTTGCGGCTATCGAGTTTCGCGCTTTCGCTTTTTTCTGATTCCGGCATTGCTGTTGTCAATCGTAACAGGCCGGCGAGGGTCGCCCGCCTGCAGGTTCTCCGCTTGACTGATCGGCGGCTACGCTGCCAGGACCTGCTCAATCAGCGGCTTGTGCTGGTCAGCAAACTTCTCCAGCGCGGCGACCGCCTTCGCAAGCTGCCTGTCGTCCATGGGAAGTGACAGGAACATGTCGCCGCGCCCACAACACAGCACACCGTCGAGCAGCAGCTCCATGTGAAGCAGCGGCCTCAATGACCGGCATCCGGCGGTAATGTCCGACGGCCGCTTGGTCGGCTCGCGCGAGAAGTGCAGCGCAATCATGGAGCCCATTCCATTGGCGTACATGGGCACCGCTTTCGCGGCGAACATCTCATTGAGGGATAAACGGAAGGACTCGGACCGATCGAAGAACTCTGCGGCACGTTCCGGAGTATAGATCTCGCGCATGGCCGCGCAGCCGGCCGCCATTGAACAGACATTGTTATTAAACGTGCCGGCGTGGGCAAGGGCGCCCTGGCGCCTGGGATCAAAGTGCGCCATGACTTCCGCGCTGCCACCGAAGGCGCCGGTCGGCAGGCCGCCGCCGATGAACTTGCCCAGCGTCGTCAGGTCGGGCTTGAAATCGAGCATTCCCTGTATGCCCGCCGGGCCGAGGCGGGCCGTCTTGACCTCATCGAAGATCAGCAGTGCGCCGATCTCCTCCGTCTTTCGACGCAGCATCTCGAGGAACTGCCGATTGCCCTGGATATTTCCGCCGGCCCCGAGGATTGGCTCGATGATGACGCCGGCGAGTGCATCACCCACCTCGTCAATCAAGCTCGCCGTGCCGTCGATGTCGTTGTAGTCCGCCAGTACAAAATCGTAGGGCACGTTGAGCGCGCAAACGCCACCCAGGAACTTGATAACGCCGCCGTGATAACCATCCCGGAAAGCGAGCAGTTTCTTGCGACCGGTTACGACGCAGGCCGTGCTGAGCGCCATGAGGTTGGCTTCGGTGCCCGAGTTGCAGAACCTCAACTGATCGAGGGACGGGAAACGCTCGCACAGCAAGCCCGCCAGTTCTCGTTCGTAAGACGTCGGTGCGCCCATCGCAACACCGCCATCGAGGGCCGCGTGTATCGCCGCCTTGATGATCTCGTTCGAATGACCGAAGAGGGCAGCAGAGTACTCGCCGACAAAGTCGACATAGCGGTGGCCATCCAGGTCCGTCAGTTCCGCGCCGTCGCCGCCAACCATGGTTAACGGATACGGATGATAGTGCAGGACGCTGCGCGTGTTGCCGCCGGGCAGGTAGCGCATCGCCTTTTCGTTCGCCTCCTGGCTCAGGGGGTTTGCCGATACGTACCGCGAACGAGCGTCTTCAATTGCGTGATTCAGCGCTTCCATTTTCATCAGCCTACGCGAGTGATTCAATAACAAGGGCGATACCCTGTCCCACACCGATGCACATCGTGCAGAGTGCCAGCTTGCCGTTACCCGCCTGGAGTTGATCCATGGCGGTAATCGCAAGCCGCGCGCCACTCATGCCAAGCGGGTGGCCCAGCGCGATCGCGCCGCCGCGCGTATTAAGCCTCGGATCGTCATCGGCAAGACCAAGCTGGCGGGTGCAGGCGAGCGCCTGGGCCGAAAAAGCCTCGTTGAGTTCGAGCACATCAAACTCATCCAGGGTCAGCTTGAGTCTCTGCAGCAACTTGTTGGTCGCCGGCACGGGGCCGATGCCCATGATCCGGGGCGGCACGCCGGCAACGGCCATGCCGAGGATACGGGCCCTGGGTTGCAGGCCGTGACGGATGGCGCCCGCTTCCGAGGCCAGCAGCAGGGCCGCGGCGCCATCGTTGATGCCTGATGCATTGCCCGCCGTCACTGTACCGTTGGGAAACAGCGGTTTCAGCTGCGCGAGTTTTTCCAGCGAGGTTTCACGAGGATGCTCATCCGTGTCGACGGTGACGGGCTCTTTCTTTCGCTGCGGTACGCTGACCGCGACGATCTCCCGGGCCAGGCGACCATCCTGCTGCGCGGCGGCCGCCTTCTCCTGGCTTCGCAGTGCGAAACGGTCCTGGTCTTCACGACTGATCGACATCTCGGATGCCAGGTTTTCTGCCGTCTGCGGCATGACGTCAGTGCCGTACAGCGCTTCCATCTTGTTGTTGACGAAGCGCCACCCCATCGTGGTGTCATACATTTTCGGCGTACGCCCGAAAGCGCTTTCCGCCTTGCCGATGACAAACGGCGAGCGCGACATGCTCTCGACGCCGCCGGCGATCATCAGGTCGCCTTCCCCTGACCGAATCGCGTTGGCGCAACTGCCCACGGCGTTGAGACCGGAACCGCACAGTCGATTGATCGTGCAGGCCGGCACATCCTCGGGCAAACCGGCCAGCAAGCTACTCATGCGTGCGACATTGCGATTGTCTTCGCCGGCCTGGTTGGCACAGCCGAGCATGACATCGTCAACCGCCGCCCAGTCGACGCCGGCGTTACGTTCCATCAATGCCGCGATGGGTAGCGCGGCCAGGTCATCGGTACGCACGGAAGAGAGGCTGCCGCCGTAGCGCCCTACGGGCGTACGGATGCCGTCACAAAGGAATACATCGGTCATGTTTTACGTCCTGTAGCTCGAGTCCTTACACCGGGGGAAGAATCGATGCGCCGGTTCTTTCCTGCACATCGTCAAAGGTCACACCCGGTGCCAGTTCGACAACCTGGAACCCTTGGGGCGTGATATCGACAACGGCAAGATCGGTGAATATGCGAGAAACGACACCAACGCCCGTCAATGGATAGCTGCATTTTTCGATGAGCTTTGGCGCGCCGTCCCTGGTCGTGTGTTGCGTGATGACGAAGATGTTCTTGACGCCCTGCACCAGGTCCATGGCGCCACCCACCGCGGGAATGGCGTCGGGCGCGCCCGTCGACCAGTTGGCGATATCGCCGTTTTCCGAGACCTGCATGGTGCCGAGTACGCAGACGTCGATATGGCCGCCGCGAATCATGCTGAAACTGTCGGCATGGTGGAAATAGGCGGCGCCGGGCAGGGCCGTGACGTATTTTTTGCCGGCGTTCATCAGGTCCAGGTCGCGCTCGTCGTCAGCCGGCGGCGGCCCCATGCCGAGCATGCCGTTCTCGGTGTGGTAAATAAATTCGCGGCCGTCCGGTACAAAGCGCGCGACCAGTTCCGGAATGCCGATGCCGAGATTGACGTAGGCGCCATCCGGTATGTCGTGGGCGGCTCTCGCCGCCATCTGTTCTCTCGTCCAGCCGGTGCTCATGGGTACCTCCTGCCCTCGGCGATGAGGGTGTCCTCATGCACGGGATTGGAAACCTCGACAATGCGATTGACGAAGATACCGGGCGTAACGACGTGCTCGGGATCGATGTCGCCGCGCGGCACCAGTTTCCCCGACTGTACGATGGTGGTCTTTGCGGCCATGCACATTAGCGGGCTGAAATTGCGGGCGGTCTTGTTGTACGTGAGATTGCCGAGCGGATCGGCCACTTCACACTTGATCAACGCGAAATCCGCCTTGAGCCAGGGTTCGAGCACATACTCGCGGCCATCGAATTCACGGACTTCCTTGCCCTCTGCCAGCACGGTGCCGACGGTCGTCGGCGTGTAGAAGGCAGGGATTCCTGAACCACCCGCTCGAATTCTTTCAGCGAGCGTGCCCTGCGGCACTATCTCGAGCGCAACCTTGCCTTCACGGTACAGCTTGGGAAACACCTTGGACTGGCTCGATCTTGGAAACGAACAGATCATCTTGCTGACCTGCCCATTGCCGATCAGCGCGGCGAGGCCGACTTCACCGTTTCCCGTGTTGTTGTTGATCACGGTCAGTTCGCGCGCACCGTGATCGATCAGCGCATGCAACAGCTCTATCGGACTGCCCGATGCACCAAACCCGCCCACCATCACGGTGGCACCGTCCGGAATGTCCGCGACGGCCTCGGCGACCGATGCGTATGTCTTGTCAATCATTCCAGGAATACCTCAGTCTTCTCCCAAAGCGCCTCGATTCGATCGATGCGATTGGTTGCATCGTCTTTGAGCACCTTTGCAACTTCCGCAACCAGAAGCTCACAGATCGCGATGACAGGGACTGAACTATCAAACGGCCCAATTGCCGGCACTTCGATCTGGCACCAGGTATCGGCGAGCTCGACGAGTGGCGACAACGGGCTGTCGGTAATCGCGACCACCGTGATGCCGGCGTCTGCCAGGGCCCTGGTGGCGGCAACCGTCTGGCGCCGGTATCGGTGGAAGTCGAAAACGACGACCGCATCGCCTGGCCCTGCATCACTCAGATCGGCGCCCAGCGCGTATTCGTCGAGCAGGCAGACACCCGGCCGAACCATGGACAGGCCGCTGTGAAACGCATGCGCACCGGCGCGCGACGTCTCGCCGGACAGTATCCAGACCTTTTCTGCCCGCACGACAGGCGCGACCAGCTCGGCGAGGCGATCCCCTTCAAGCGCATCGAACACGGATGAAATGGCGGCATTGATCGCCATCCTGGCCGGCACAATCTTGTCGCCGTCACTTCGGATGCGCTCGCTCGGGCGTGAAATGCGATGCGACAAATCGCTGCGCACGTGTTGCTGCAGCTGCGTGTAGCCGTCGAAGCCGAGCTTGGTGGCGAAGCGCACGATGGAGGGCCGGCTGGTGCCTACACGACCGGCCAGGTCAGACACCGTGCCGAAAGCAAGCAGCGTGGGCTCGGCCAGCACGGCCTCGGCGATGCGCCGTTCCGTCGGGGTGAGGGCGTTGCTGACCGCGGCGACCAGCTCCAGCGTTGATGTTCTCGGCCCCGTTATGTTCATATTGTTACAATATCACAATTCAATAGTACAATGTGTTACATTATGCTCATCGAGCAGATTTTGAAAGACGAGGTGCAACGTGGCGACTGCAGGCAAATATGTGCCAACGGAACGGGAACAGGCCTTCCAGGGCACAATCGAGAACCAGAAATACGAGCGCGAAATCATCAATGGCCTGGCGCCGTTCCTGAAGGACAAGGCGCCTAGCGACATCAAGAATTTCTACTCGGCGGACGAGCTCGCGGCGCTGAAGGCGCTGAAGGGCACGGAACGGGACGTCGAGGCGCGCATGCCCGTCAAGATGACGCGCCATTTTTTCGATATGGCCACGAACAGCCAGCCTCTGCAGCGGCTTGTGAAGGCCAATCCGGACGAAACGCTCAATCTCGCCGGCTCCGAGGATCCCGGCTACCAGATGGACTTTGCGCCCGTCGAAGGGCTGTTGCACAAGTACGAAATGGGCCTGTTATACGCCGTCTCGACCTGCTCGGCGCACTGCCGCTTCTGTTACCGCGAAGAGCTGATCGCCCAGAAGGAAGTTGAGCGCCAGGATGGCACCGTGGCCAAGAAGGGACTGGCACAGATCAAGGATGTCACCGACTACATCCGGGAGCACAACAGGATGGTCGCCGCCAACGGCGGTCGACATCCGGAGACCGGTCGCGAGAAGCTCAGAGAAATCCTGTTGTCCGGCGGAGACCCGATGGTGCTGTCGAACCGCAAGATTGGCGCCTGGCTTTCCGCGCTTGCCGAGGCCGGCATCGAATCCATTCGACTCGGTACCAAGGAGATGTCGTTCTACCCGAAGCGCTTCGACGACGCGTTCCTGACCATGATGGACAACTTTCACGAGACGTACCCGGACGTTGGCTTTCGTCTCATGATTCATTTCAACCACCCGGACGAGTTCCTGCAGAAAGGGTCCGACGGCGCCTATCTCACCAACCCCAACGGTTCGCTGAAATGGCACGAAGATACTCGCAACGCCATGGAAGGTGTCACCGCTCGCGGCTGGATTCATGTCGAAAACCAGGCGCCTATCATCAAGGGCATCAACGATGATGCGGATGCGCTGCGAGTGATGCAGCGAGCGCTGTACCGCGCCGGCGTGGGCAATCACTATTTCTTCTGCGGCAGGGACATCGTGGCTTACCGCGCTTTCAACGTGCCCATCGAGACCGCATGGAACCTTCTCAATGAATCGCAGAAGGGACTGTCCGGCGTAGAGACGCACGCGCGCCTGTCAATTACCCACTACAAGGGCAAGACAGAAGTGTCGGCCGTCACCAGTAAACCGATCCCCGGCGTCCCGGGAACCGAGAACGGCGTGCTGATTTTCAAGATCCTGCGCAACGCGCTGGACGCACCGGACCGGGGCAAGGTCTGTATCGTCGGACGAAATCCCGATGCGATCTGGTTTGACGACTACGAAGATCGCGTCATCTTCGACGAGGCGGGCCTGTACGACTACGCCCGCGTTGACCGGAAAAAGGTCGAACTTGACCAGCCCGTTGGATTGGCCGTCGGCACCTGAGCTGACGAGCGTCCAATAAAAATCTGGTGTCGAGCGGCGGCTGAGCTGCGCACGATACCCATCTGCTATCGTGCCGCGTTGCTGTTAGAGGTGCATCAATGGTGTCAAAAATGGCTAAGCTGAGAGACCCGCGTTCCGCCCTCGCTCACCTGGGCGAGATGCGCGACTGTGGCGGCCCCGCAATCACACGCGGGCTCACCGACGACGTCGTCCTGGACTTTCTGAAAGATCGGGCCGATCTCGCGACCGCGATCGACCGCGGCTACGCGGCATTTCTATCGCTCAAAGAGTCGCATGCCGACTTTCTTGCCCTCGAGGAAAGCGAACAGATACGCCGTTCGCAAGAAGGCCTGAAAAACTTTTATGCAACGGACGGCGTCAATCCGTATGTTGCCGTCGCCGCGGCGGGTCCCTGGATCGTCACACTGAAGGGTGCGGTCGTTTACGACTGTGGCGGCTACGGCATGCTGGGATTCGGCCACGCGCCGCAGTTCGTGCTGGACGCAATGAACCAGCCGCAGGTCATGGCGAACGTCATGACGCCGAGCATCAGCCAGCTCGAATTCACCGAGCGACTGCAGCAGGAAATCGGTCACACCCGGCCAGATGGTTTTCCGTACGCCAAGTTCATCTGCATAAACAGTGGTTCGGAAGCGATGACGGTTGCCTCGCGAATCGCCGATGCGCAGACCCGAAAACTCACCGATCCCGGTGGCCGCTACGAAGGACGCGAGATATGCGGGCTCACGCTGAAAGGCAGTTTTCACGGTCGTACCGACAGGCCGGCGCGCTTCTCGGATTCGACGCGCGAGAACTACGAACAACACCTCGCGACGTTTCGGGAAACCGACTACCTGCTGACGGTTGAGGCAAACGATATCGAAGCCCTCGAAGCCGTGTACGCCAACGCCGAGGCCGATCACGTTTTCATCGAGGCGTTCTTCATGGAGCCGGTGATGGGCGAGGGCAACCCCGGAATCGCAATCGAACCAGCTTTCTATCAGCGGGCGCGCGAATTGACGCGCGAGCACGGCACGGTATTTGTTGTTGATTCCATCCAGGCGGGTTTGCGCGCCCAGGGCGTGCTGTCCGTTGTCGACTACCCGGGTTTCAGCGGTCTCGATGCGCCGGATATGGAGAGCTACTCGAAAGCGCTCAACGCCGGACAGTATCCGCTGTCCGTGCTGGCGCTCTCGGATGCCTGCGCAAGCGCGTACCGACGCGGCCTTTACGGCAATACGATGACGTCAAATCCGCGTGCCATGGACGTCGGGTCTGCGGTCCTTGATTCATTGAGCGACGAATTGCGGGAGAATATTCGTGCCCGCGGCCGTGATTTGCTCGCGAAACTCGCAGCGCTTGTCGATGAAACCGACGGCGCGGTCGTCAGCGCGCAGGGCACGGGTTTGCTGGTGAGCTGCGAACTGGACGAGCGTTTCAAGATTCACGGCTCCGACAGCACCGAAGACTACCTGCGCCGCATTGGTCTTGCCGTCATCCATGGCGGTCAGCATTCACTGCGATTTACGCCGGTGTTCGATATCACCGAAAAGGAAGTCGACCTGATGGTAGCGCTCACGCGCCAGGCGCTGGTCGAGGGCCCAACTCACTAGAGACTGCGTCCGCATCAAGGTGACGGCCGTCGGCTGCAACTCGAGCGACAGTCCGGCTAACGCGATAAAGCGTGGTTCAACAAACAAAGTGCGCAACGAAACAACGACAATATCGCACGGCTTGGCGCACGATGGTTGCCGATTCCTGGAAACGGATACGTTGCTGCCGCTGCCAGTTGGTGAGGTGTTTGCATTCTTTGCCAACGCTGAAAATCTCGAACGCATCACGCCGCCGGAGCTCGCGTTTCAAATTTTGACGCCGACCCCCATCGACATTGAAGAGGGCACGATCATCGACTATCGGCTGCGACTCTTCGGAGTGCCGTTTCGCTGGCGTACCCGGATTTCTCAGTGGCAGCCGATCACACTATTTGCCGACGAACAGCTTCGCGGGCCGTACAAGAGCTGGAGGCATCTGCACACGTTTGTCGAGCACGACAACGGCACCCGCATGACCGACCGCGTGGAGTATCGGTTGCCTTTCCAGCCTCTCGGCGTTCTCACGCTGCCCCTGGTCCGGCGACAGCTGGACCGGATCTTTCGCTATCGCGCGAGCGCCATCCGTCGGCTGTTGGCCTGATACGAACCCGCCGGGGGTCGTCAATTCAGTCGAGTACCGCTGCGCATCACGAGGCTTTGTGCTTCTCGCAGCTCATCGACGAAGCGCGAGCGCTGTTCGCGTGCTGCATCGCGATCCGCCAAACGCAGCAGGTAGGCGGGATGAACGGTTACGATCGCAACGGCATCTCGATCAACCACCACAGGCTGCCCGCGAACGTCCGCGATCTTAACGGGTCGGCCGGTTACTGCGCGGGCCGCCGAGGCGCCGAGAGCGAGTATGACTCTCGGCGCTACGATCTCGCGCTCACTATCAAGCCACCAGCGGCAGGTCTCTATCTCGTCCGCAGTTGGCCGCTGATGAATGCGACGCTTGCCGCGAAGCGTGTGCTTGAAGTGCTTAACTGCGTTGGTCAGATAGACGCTGTCGCGATTGATTCCGGCGTCGCGAAGCGCGTCGTCAAGGACCGCGCCGGCGGGTCCGACAAACGCCCGACCCGCGAGATCCTCCTGGTCGCCTGGCTGCTCGCCGACAATCATCAAATTCGCATCGGTCGGTCCCTCACCCGGTACGGCAGCCGTCGCCATCCGGCAAATATCGCATCGCGTACACCGCTTGAGCTCCATCGCCAGTGTTTCGAGCGTCGCCGGACCCTCCGGCGCCGTTTCTGTCATACCCGGTTGCTCCGCGACGAGCCGGCGCGCCGTTGCAACGGACGGCGCGGTGCCGGCGGGCGCGGCTCGCTGGGCAAGTTCCCCGCTGCGCGTGAGTTCCGGAATCAAACGACTCTCGGGCAGGTTGCGCCAGTATCGAGTCGGCATCTCCGCCTTCATCGCCCGAACTTTCAGGCGCGCAGGGTTGAATATGCTCGAGTAATAAACCCGCCAGTGCTCCTCGAGCGCGTCGCCTTGCGGGCAATCGGCACGGTTTGCGCCGTCCCCAAATGTCATCGACTCGCCGTCCCAGTGCGCACTGCGTTCCGGCGTTACAATTGACCACCGCATACCGGTGAAGCGACGCGCAAAGAACGGCGCCGTTCGCTCGACAATGTGGTGGTCGGGCTCGAACCAGGCAATGAACACTTCGCCCACCTCGCTGTCGGCGCGGCGAAAACGAACGAAAGCTTTCATCTTGTGCGTGTCTCGCCGCACACTCTTTGCCAGCCGCCGCGCGGCGTAAACGTCAACGTCGGCAACGTTGTCGAGCAGCCGCGGCTCGTCCTGTAGCCGCCAGAGCAAGCGGTACAGTAAAGCGAAGCGCGAGGCATCGCTGTGACAGAGAACAGTTTTTGCAAGCTCCGGGAATTTTCGCGATACGCGGATCTGGCGTGAAGGCGCGGCTGGCTGCTGTGCGTCGGGAGCGGGACGCGCGCCAAACAGGTCGCCGCTGGCCGACGCAAGCCGAAATCCGACTCGATCCGGCGCGACCTGCTTGGCAAGTAGCCGGCGAGCCGCCGAACGCCATTCGCCGTAGTCCGCAGGTCTTTCGAGCGTTATCGAGACGGGATCGTTCAAGCGAACAGGTCTCCCTGCTCGGGAGGGCGCGCAAGCTGGGCACGCAGGTGCGCTGATTCGAGTTCGCGGGCAGGGCGCCAGTCACGTGCGACGATGAACGGTCGTACCTTTGCCACCGACGCGGTCAGTCGGGCGACGTCGTTAAGACGCAGGGCGCCGAGCCGCCTGGCCTTGAGGATCGCGCTAACGCTGCGAGTGCCGAGCCCCGGTACACGAAGCAGTTCTCCGCGTGTGGCGCGATTGACGTCCGTTGGAAAACACTCCGGGTGGTTCAATGCCCAGGCAAGTTTGGGATCGACGTCGAGGTCGAGCATGCCGTTGTTGCCGCCGGCCAGGATTTCGTCGAGCTCGAATCCGTAAAAGCGTAGCAGCCAGTCAGCCTGGTACAGGCGATGTTCACGCCTTAGCGGCGGTGGCTGTGGCGGCAGCTCGCTGCTTGGATGTGGCGTAGGGCTGAAAGCCGAATAGTAGACGCGGCGCAGCTTGTAACCTGCGTACAGAGATGCGCTGGTTGTCAGGATTTTGCGGTCGTCCGAGGCATCGGCGCCGATAATCATTTGCGTGCTCTGGCCGGTGGCTTTCATCGCGCGGGGATTCGGCCGCCGGCTCTTTTCTTTCTTTTCATCCAGCTTCAGGCACACCGACGCCATCGCCTGCCGAATGCGGCTGGCGTCTTTCTCCGGCGCGAGCTTGCCGAGGCTGCTGCGACTCGGTAACTCCACGTTGATCGACAACCGATCCGCGTAACGTCCGGCCGCTTCGAGCAGCTCGGGCGCCGCATCCGGAATGGTTTTCAGGTGAATGTATCCCTGGAAATGGTGTTGCTCCCTGAGGAGGCGAGCGACCTCCACCATTTGTTCCATCGTATAGTCCGGGCTCTTGATGATGCCGGATGACAGGAAGAGTCCTTCGATGTAGTTGCGCTTGTAGAATTCGAGCGTCAGCTTCGCGAGCTCAGCAGCGCCGAACCGGGCGCGCTGCACGTTGCTCGAGACCCGGTTGACGCAATACAGGCAGTCGTACTGGCAGTAGTTTGTCAGCAACACCTTGAGCAGCGAGATGCAGCGACCGTCCGGCGCGTAGGAGTGACAGATACCCATGCCTTCAGTGGAGCCAATACCGCCCGTACTTTTCGAATTACGTTTTGTGGCGCCGCTGGAGGCACAGGACGCATCGTATTTGGCGGCGTCGGCGAGGATCGCGAGTTTGTCGACAGTTGAGAGATGGGGCATAGCGAGACGGAGTTAAGGAGCACGAGCCGAAATACTGTCTATCTATACAGTAACTGTCAAGATATACAGTAGTTTGTCGAGCCTTGCGTGCTGATACCGTATACGCGGGGCTGATGGAAGCTGTGATCCACAAAGACAAGGCTGCGATTCCCGGCCTGTTGCGCAACATGGGTCTCCTGAAAGAAAGCGGTGAGCCGCTGTCGAGGGACATGACGGACCCTTACGTAGAGCTTGTGCACGATGTCGTCAGAACGTCGCCACCTTTTACCTTCGGCGATGACGCCTCGCTCTACGAAAGCCTCTACGAGTTGGGCATGGAAAACTGGCAGGACGCCAACGATATTCGTGTGCCGCGCGACATGCTGTTTATTGATCGAACCCTCATTGGACTTTTTGGCAACCTGGGCAAGCTCCGGGCAACCGGTCCCTGGAGAGCACTGGTACGCAGCTACACGGCGCCTTCGCCAGCGGGGCAGAACAACACAGAGCGGCGCCAGAAAAACGCCGCGTAACGTGTTCGGCGGCTCTAGCAAAGCATGCCTTGTTGATGCATAGCGGCACACATTCCGTGAACAAGTGCCGCTGTTTTCGCTCAGCTGGTACAAGTAGAAACAGGCGAAAGGGCGTGTCTTGCGGTAACATCTCCGCTCTTAAAAACTCCTCGGCTGCTCCGCGCATTCTCCTGCGCAGATGACGAAGTCAGCCGTCCCTGCTTCTTCCGGAATAATCAATGTCGACTGCCATCGCATTCCTGCTCGCCGCCACGTTCCTGATTTCGGTCGGAGGGCTCGGACTTCTTGTCTGGGCCCTGGTCAACGACCAGTTCACAATGGGCAAAAAGGCGGCACAAACAATCTTCGGGCCTGGCGAGGTCGGGCGCGTCGAAGATCCGGCAACGCCGCCCGAGCAGCGCGCGGAAATGCAGCGCGAGCGCGGCGAGATGGAGGAGGCCGACGAAACGGATCGCGATGAGCTGGCCGCGCGCGCCAGGGCGGACCGATCCAGCCGCAAGCCCGTAATATGGTGGCTGGCCTCGTCACTGGTCTGGCTGTTACTCGGCTCCATCTTCGGCCTCATTGCGTCGCTCAAATTTCACATGCCCGACTGGCTTGTGAGCGACCCTGCTCTGACCTTCGGGCGACTCAGGCCGGCGCATCTGAACGTCGTCGCTTATGGCTGGGCGTCGATGGCGGGTGTCGGCATTGGCGTCTGGCTGATCCCGCGACTGTTTCGCGTAACGCTGCAGGGCAGCGGCTTCGCAACGGCCGGAGCCGTCATCTGGAATATCGGCATCTTCCTCGGCACGGCCGCGCTGCTGGCGGGCTACTCGGACGGCATGGAGTGGCTGGAATTTCCATGGCAGATCGACATTACGCTGGTTGCCGGCGGTGCACTCGTTGCCGTGCCGCTCATCCTGTCGCTGCTCAAACGGCGCGTGCAGCATCTGTATGTCAGTGCTTGGTACCTACTCGCCGCACTGGTCTGGTTTCCGATGCTGTTTCTTACGGCAAACATACCAAACCTGTTTTCCGGCGTGGAACAAAGCATGTTGAACTGGTGGTACGCGCACAACGTGCTCGGCCTGTGGATGACGCCGCTCGGACTGGCCGCGGCGTACTACATGATTCCGAAAATCGTCGGTGCGCCCATCTACTCCTACAGCCTCTCGCTAATCGGCTTCTGGGCGCTGGCACTCTTCTATTCCCAGGTGGGGCTGCACCACCTGATCGGCGGCCCGATCCCGACCTGGGCGGTAACGATATCGATCGTTCATAGTGTCATGATGGTCATACCCGTGGTCGCCGTCGCCGTGAACCATCACATGACCGTAGCGGCTCATTGGCGATTGCTGCTTTACTCGCCGACCCTGCGCTTCGTAACCCTCGGCGCCATCATGTACACGCTGTCGTCGGTACAGGGTTCCATTCAGGCACTGCGGTCCGTCAATGCCGTTACGCATTTCACGCACTACACGGTCGCGCATGCGCACCTCGGCATGTACGGCTTCTATTCGTTCGTCATGTTCGGTGCGATCTATTTCGTGATGCCGCGGCTAACAGGGCGGGAGTGGCCTTATCCCCGAGCCATCGCGGCACATTTCTGGCTCGTATTTTTAGGCTTTGTCGTCTACTTCGTTTTCCTGAGCATCGGCGGCTGGCTGCAGGGCCTTGCGATGCTCGATGCAAGCGTGCCGTTTATGGACACGGTCGCACTGACCGAGCCCTACCTCATCGCGCGCTCGGTGGGCGGCGGCATCATGACGCTCGGTCATGTCGTATTCGTCGTGCACGCATTCCTGGCGCTCAAGCGTGGCGGGCCACTGCGAGAGAAAGCAGCGTTGTTCAGACCATCCCCCTGGCCCGTACTGGGAGATTCGCGATGACCAGAGCACTGGGTATTGTCGCGGCAGCGGCCATGATTCTTCTGTTTGCCGCGCTGATGATCGTCGTCATGCCGGCCGTTCAGCTGCAGGCAACGAAGCAGGCGCCAGAGGGTCTGCAGCCGTACTCCCCGGCGGCAGCAAAGGGTCGTGAGATCTATACCAGCCTGGGCTGCGTTTACTGCCACAGCCAGCAGCCGCGCGACGCGTCGCTTGGGCCGGATGCGCAGCGTGGCTGGGGGCGTGCTTCGGTGCCGCAGGATTACATTTACGATTCACCGCACCTGCTGGGTTCCATGCGCACCGGGCCGGATCTTTTGAATATCGGCGCGCGCCAGCCAAGCATCGACTGGCACCTGACGCATCTCTACAACCCGCGTGCCGTGATGCCCGGCAGCATCATGCCGGCCTATCCATTTCTGTTCGAGATAAAGAACCGGGCGGGAGAAAACGATACGGTCGTGAGGCTGCCACCCGAATTCTCAGTCAATGGCCTGGTCGTTGCCCGGCCGGACGCGCTGGACCTTGTGCAGTATCTGCTGGAGCTGGATCGCACCTACCCGGTCGATGTGCTGCCTGTCGAGGAGGCCGAAGAATGAGCGATGGAAACCTCGATCGGCCGCAGCGGCGTGAGCGTGACGAGCCCGAAGAACTGAAGTCACCCATTCCTCGTTCGCTGGCCGTGCTCTCGATCGCGCTGCTTGCCTGGGGCACCTGGTACTACTTCCAGAACACGGGTTACCCGGTTGGAGCCGGCGACAAGCGCACCCCCATCGTCGTCTCAGCCAGCGTTGACGGCGCGGCCGTCTATGCGGGCAACTGCTTGGCTTGCCACCAGGCGACTGGCCTCGGGCTGAGCGGAATCTTCCCGCCGCTGGTCGGTTCGCGGTGGGTTCTCGAGAACGACGAGCGGCTTATACAGATCATGTTGCACGGCATAAATGGCGAACTCGAAGTGCTTGGCGTCACCTATAATGGCGTCATGCCTGCCTTCAACCAGCTCAGCGACGCCGAGTTGGCAGCGGTACTGACGTATATTCGTGGGGCCTGGGAGAATGACGGCACGGCGATCAGCAATCAACAGGTTGCCGACGCGCGTGAGCGTTATCCCGACGGTCGTGGTCCGTGGCAGGGCGGCAACGAGTTAAACGAGGTATTCCCAGCCGATGGAGGCAGCTGAACGGGGCAGACGGCGTCAGGACGTTCTCGTCATTGAGGGCATGTTTTGCGCGGCTTGTGCCGCAAGCGTTGAGGCAACGCTCCGAAAGCAGCCGGGCGTCGATGACGCCTCCGTCAACTTTGCGGCCGATGCGGCCGTGCTTGACTGGTCGGGTGAGGCGGCCAATGACCTGCTCGCCGCGGTCGAGGGACTAGGCTATCGGGCGCGCTTTGCCGGTGACGGTTCCGAGCTGGCGAAAGACCCGTACGATCCGGCGCGCGACTTCAATCTGCGACTGATAATCGCCGTCTTTTTTGGCATGTGGGCGATGCTGCCATCCGTCGCACTGTACCTTGAGGTTGTCGGCAACGATTCCGCCCGGCCGCTGGCCGTGGCGGCGGGCCTGCTGACGTTGCCGGTTGTCCTTTACAGTGGCTGGCCGTTTTACCGCATGGGGGTGGCGACGCTCCGAACAGGCGTTGCGGGAATCGATGCCCTCGTGTTCCTCGGCGTTCTCGGCAGCCTTATTCTCAGCGGGCTGAATCTCGCGCGCGGTTCGAGCGAGGTGTATTTCGAAGTACCGATCGCGTTGATAACACTGCAGCTCATTGCGAGGCTGCTCGACCTGCGCGTGCGCCGCCGCGCGCGGGATGCCGTTCTGGGGCTGCTCGAGCTTGCGCCATCCGAGTTGCTCAAGGTGGATGCGGCGGGCAAACAAACCGCTGTGTTGCTCAATGAGGTCAAGGTCGGCGACCTGATACTCGTGAAGCCGGGTAGCCGCATCGCGATCGACGGCGTCGTCACTGACGGCCGGGCGGAGCTGGACAGGAGCCTGCTGAGCGGCGAGTCACAGCCGGTCGAGACGAGCGCAGGGGATTTCGTGAACGCCGGCGAACGCGTGCTCGACGGCGCCCTGACCATCGAGGTGTCGGCGACGGCTGGAAAACGCCGTATCGACAGCCTTGCCAAACAGGTGCGACAGGCGCTGGCGAAAAAGCCGGCGTGGCAACGTGTTGCCGAGCTGGTCGCGCGTTACTTCCTCTGGGGTTCGGCCGTCGCGGCGCTGATAAGCCTGATCGCCGTGTACGCCGCGGGCGGCAGTATCGAGGCGGCAAGCGTGCGCGCCCTGGCCGTATTTGTTATTGCCTGTCCGTGCGCATTGTCGCTGGCGGCACCGCTGGCCGGGCTTTCCGCGTCGGCAGCGGCCGCGAGGATGGGTATGATCGTGCGCGACCTGAACGCTGCGACCAGCGCTGCCAGGCCCGACCGTCTTTTTGTGGACAAGACTGGAACGTTGACGCTGGGACATCCCGCTGTTCGGACGGTTTATCCGTTCGGTGATGCCGATGAGTCCGACGTCGTCCGCGCGGCGGCACTGGCCGAGGACGCGTCCGAGCACCCGATCGCGCTGGCAATTCGCGCGGTCGCCGACGTGGCAGTTGACGCCAGTGGCGGATCGACCTATGTGAAGCCGGGTTATGGCGTCGAGTGGGTCCGCGGCGAGGAGCGAATCCGGGTTGGTAAACCATCATGGTTTGCCGACAAGACGATAACGCAACTTCCCGAAACGGCTGTGACCCGTGTGCTCGTTGAACACAACGGCCGCCTGATCGGTGCCATCGACCTGGAAGATGCTCTGCGCGAGGGGATCGCCAGCGCTGTCGCACGCCTGCGCAAGATGGGCGTGAATACGATGATATTGAGCGGTGATGGCGAGGCTGCTGTCGCAAGCGTTGCCACTGAGATTGGTGTCCCTTACATGGCCGGCCTGACACCAGAGAAAAAGCTCGCTCAAGTCGAGGCGGCGCGCGCTGCAGGAGACGTTGTGGCCTTTGCGGGTGACGGCATCAACGATGGTCCTGCACTGGCTGCGGCCGAGCTCGGTATCGCGGTGGCGGGCGCGACCGATGCGGCGCGTACCGCCGCGGCCGTCTCGTTTGTTGATGCAGGCGTTGTCGATATCCCTGACCTGCTTCGCCTGACAAGGCGAACGCGGAGCATAATCGTGCAGAACCTCGTCTGGGCAATCGCTTACAACACGGTAGCTATACCCGCGGCGATGGTCGGCTGGGTGCATCCCGCCATTGCCGCCGCGGCTATGGCGCTTTCATCGATAACGATTGTCTTAAACGCCAGCCGAGCCCGGATTTTCAGTCGGTAGCCTATTAATGGTGCCAGCTTCCGCTCAGCGAGATCGCGCGGCGTGCTTGTTGAACGACAGCTGGGCTCGATCCTCCACCATCGGGCAGGCACGATCCGGCAGCTGCCGGGGTGCGACCGTCGTGCGCGACAGACAGGTGCACGCGTTAACAGACCACACTCTGCCAAATAAATTCTTTTCCGATCCGCAGCTGTCCTGATATCCTTGTGCGTTAATTCGCCATCTGCGAAGGAAAAACCTGATGAAGCTTAGCGCACGTTTTCGCTCACTGATCTCACTCGGCACTCTCTGCCTCATAGGCGCTGTCGCTAACGCCGGTGAGATGTACTTCACGCCGGCGGTTGTCTACACCGACGACGACAAATATCGACAGGTCGACGACATGGTGGGCGGCGGCCAGATGAGTCTCGGCTGGCTTCTTTCCGAGCGAGTATCGCTCGAGGTCATGGGCGGCTACTCGTGGCTGAGCGGTGTCAATGATCTCAAGATCTGGGACCTATCGCTGAATGCACTGTATTCGTTCAGGCCGGACGGCAGCCTGTCTCCGTATGTTATTGGTGGCCTGGGCATGACAAATACGGACTCGAAAGTGATGGACGCGGAGAATTCGGCGCTCGGAACTTTCGGCTTCGGACTGATGGCGCGCTTTGGCGACAGCCCTGTTTCGCTGCGGCTGGAACACCGCATACGATCCGAATTCGAGAACACGCTGACCAATGACGATCGCATCACGTCGCTTGGCCTCCAGTATGCCTTTGGTCGCGACAAGCCTGCTCCGGTCCTGCCGCCCGTCGACAAAGACGAAGACGGCGATGGCGTTCCCGATAGCCGTGATGCGTGCCCGGGTACACCGAGGGGCGAGTCGGTCGACGAGTATGGGTGCACAAAACGAATTGACAGCGATGGCGACGGTGTCTTTGACGATCAGGACCAATGTCCGAACACCGTTTCCGGCGCGCAGGTCGATGCCAGGGGTTGTGAGCTCGACAGCGACGGCGACACTGTCGTCGACAGGCTGGACAAATGTCCGGGCACGCGGGCCGGTGTACGAATTGATGTCAACGGCTGCGAGATCAAGCAGATCATCAATCTGCCCGGCGTGAATTTCGAGACGAACTCGGATCGATTGTTGCCAGGCGCGGAGCGAGTGCTCGCGGATGCCGCGGCAACCTTGCGCATGAACCAGGACCTCATCGTCGAGGTTGCCGGGCACACGGACAGCGACGGTAGTGCCGCATACAATGAAGGGCTATCGCAGCGGCGTGCAATCACGGTACGTGATTACCTGGTCAATCAGGGCGTTAGTGGGGCCAATCTGACCTTCAGAGGCTATGGCGAGTCAGCGCCGATCGCGGACAATTCCACGCGTGATGGCAAAGCTCGCAACCGACGCGTCGAGCTGCGTATTCTGAATGAATCGATGCGCTGACGCCGAAGGGGCGTTGCTGGTTTCGTCCTGAACAGTCATGTCTGCAGGCGTTGGCGGGCGGCTGACGTCCTCGGCCGCCGGCCGGGACGTCAGTCGGTTCTCAGTCTTTCGCTGATGTATTCGAACTCGTCGGCGATGATGCGCTTGCAGTCCTTGCCCACAAACTCGGCGAGCGTCTTGCCGACAAATGGTATGCCGCTGTCGACTGTCATTCGAACGTGATTGACGCAGCCGCGTTCGGTAGGCTCGAGCTTTAACGTTCCACTGACGGTGACGGGGACATTGGCGATGTCGATTTCAATATCGGCTTCGTACACGCCGTCGCCGCAGTCGCGCCATTCCTCCAACTGTTGCACGGTATTCCAGGGTTGCAGGAACTTGCTGAGGATACCGGGCACCTCGGCGGGCAACTCGCGTACGAACCTGACGACAGCACCGTCATCGTCTCGCTCGCATTCTTCTACGCGAAGTTTTCGAGCACCCAACGCTTTCTGTTTGGCCTTTATCTCTTTGGCATCGGTAAACAAGGCAAACACGGTATCAGTGCCGTGCGCGTAATCGTGGTCTCTGTTGATCTTCATCATTCCGGCAGGCTCCATGCCTTCTCGAGAATGCTCAAGACATCGGCTCGGTCGGCTTCGATCGGGTTAAACATGAGTGCGCCGTCATCCACGCTGAGATCGGCGATCTTCGCGAACTGCGACTTCTCTACCTTGCCAGACTCGCTGAGACAGCGCGGCAGTTGCGTCGCGTCGAATATCGTATCGCGCAGGTCGCGAATGGCTGCGATCGCCGCCGTCGCACGCGCCTCCGGTGGTGTCGCCATGGCAGCGTCGTCGCCCGCCAGGAACGGCAACAGCGCACCGAGGTCGTCTTTTATGGCATCGAGGTTGTACTCGAGTACATAGGGCAGCAGGATGCTCATGCAGGTTCCGTGGTGCAGGTGACATACGGCGCCCAGGGAGTGGCCGATCGCATGTACGAGTCCTACCATCGAATTGGAGAACGCGATGCCGGCCATCGTTGCGGCCTCGGCCAGTTCGAGCCGCGCGTCTGTGTGACCGGGTTTCGAGAGCACCAGCGGCAGCGCCGTCACGATCTTGCGTATCGCGGCCGATGCGTAAGCATCGCTGAGCGGATTCTTGGCGATGCATGTGTACGCTTCCACCGCGTGGGTCAGCGCGTCCATGGCGGTCGCAGCCGTGATGGCCGGCGGCACGGTCAGCGTCATTCGCGGGTCGATGACGGCTACCGCCGGCATGAGGTGCGATGACTGGAACGCATCTTTCTTTTGTTTGTGCGTGTCCTTGATAACGGCAACGGTCGTCACTTCCGAACCGGTGCCCGCTGTCGTGGCTATCGCGACCAGCGGTTTCAGCGGCCGCGTCAGCTTGTGGGCACCTACGTACGCCCGCAGAAACTCGCCTCCCTCTGACACCAGAATATTCACGGCTTTGGCCGTGTCCAGAACCGAGCCGCCGCCTACAGCGATGATCGAATCGCAGTTCTGTTCGCGAAATTCGCGCGCGATACTCTCAACAACGTCGGTCGAGCTGTCGGGTGGGATATCGTCGAACACCGGGCCAATCGCGAGGCCGGCTTCCTCGAACGCGATCTCGACGTGCTTGACGAGGCCCGCCTCGCGCACACCCTTGTCGGTCAACACCATTGGCGCGGCGCAGCCTCGTTCGGCGAGCTCCGCTGGCAGGTGTTCGAGTGCTTTCAGCCCGGCAAGGATCTTCACCGGGCAATAAAACTCGTAATATCTCGTCGTCATCAGGCAGGTCGCCTCCTTTCGAACGGTATGCGCAGGTAAATGGCAGCAGCCAGGCTCAACTTGTCGCCCAGCGCAATGACCGGGTAGCGCTTGACAGCCCGCCTGGCGAGCAGGCGAGGCAGTATCAGGATCATGAGTCGCGACAGGCAGCGATTGAAGACCGTCGCGTGACCGACTTCGCCGTCCAGCACGATCCGGTTGCGGGCGAACGCCGTTGGCGTGTCTTCCTGGAAGGTGTACAGAAGCCATGCGTGCTGCAGGTGCTTGAATATGATTTCCATATCCGCGGTACATGCGTCGCGAACGCCCAGGTAGCGGAGATCGGTCCCGCTGTGTTGCAGCAGACAGCAGGGGCCATTGGGATAGACGCGCATGGCGATCGTCATTTCTGCCGGCAGATGCCCCAGCTCGTAGGCGATCTCGCTGTCAACGCGACTCGCGATCGCCAGCCCGCGGCCGACGATCCGCATCATCAACCCCACATAGGCGCGCTGCAGTTTGCTTTTTATCCGCACTGGTGTCTTGTCCCGCTAAGTTGCATGAATTCAGGCCCGACGAAAGCCAACAGGACACTAACGGTTGCGCCCCATTTTCTCGTGGCTGCTGACCCACTCGTGGGCGAGTATGGCGGATGACAGTGATACGTCTCCGGCCAGTACAACGGCAGCGATGATCTCGGCCAGCTTGTCTGCCTTACCGGTGCCGTAGCAATCCATCATTTCCAGGCACTCGCGCTGAGTTGGCAGGCCGGTACCTCCACCGTATGTAGCGCAAATCAGTGCCGGCAGTGTGACTGCCCAGTAGAAATCGCCGTTGTCGAGCAGCTCGCCGTAGTTCAGGCCGGCATGGGACTCGGCTACGTTGGCTGCGTCCTGCCCGGTGGCAATGAACATTGCCGCAATGCCGTTCGCGGAATGCGGGCCGGCGTAGGCGGCGCCGGCCTGCATTGAGCCGACGTACGCAATTTGCCGAAAACGGTACAACCACTCGGTGTCCACCCGGAGAAGTTCTTTCGCCACGTCCCGCTTGAGAATGAATTCCGCGACGACACGTCTGCCGCGCGTCTGGATCATGTTCATCATCGAGTGTTTCTTGTCCGTGTCCGTGTTGCCGGACAGGACATAGCGCGGCTTCAGCGGATGGTTTGCACGAATCCACTCACAGGCGATAAGCGTCGCTTTGCCGGTCATGTTCTGACCCGCCGCATCGCCGGTCGTATAGCAGAATCGCGAATACAGCATGTTGGCAACGATGTACTGCTCGATTTCAGTGAGCTTGGCCGTGCGCGAGGAGGTCTTCACGACACCGCGTATCGCGTCAATGTGCTCATTGAGCCACTTGCCGAATTCGCGCACCTCCAGCGCGTTATCGAACAGGAAAACCGGCGCCCTTTGCATTGAGGTCTTCACGACCGTCGTGCGGACACCACCGCACTCGCTAATCACGCGCATACCGCGGCTGTAACTCGCAACCAGCGTTCCCTCGGTGGTTGCCATGGGAATATAGAAGTCGCCTTTTGCGTGCTCGCCGACAATCGTCAACGGCCCGGCAATGCCGATCGGCACCTGCGCAGTGCCCGTGAAATTCTCGATGTTGCCGCGCGTTACCGCAGGATCAATCGTGTAGCTCGATACGGTCTCCAGCGATGCACCGGTCATTTCCGATACGAATGAGGCGCGCTGCGAGGCCATGTCGCGCGAATAGTCATTGTTTTTGTCGCGGGGAATTCGATCAGATTTCGACATTAGTGTTCTCCAATACGCATTGTCATGGCCTACACAATTGCCTCGAGTTCGGCCAAAGACTGCTCCAGGTAGTCGACGAGACGCTGCACATGAGGCACCGTCTGTCGGCACGCCATAATGCCGAAGTCGAGGTTGCCGGCGTAGCTGACGAACGTGATATTGAGGGCGAAGCCATGGAAGACGGCCGATGCAGGGTAAGAACCGAGCAATGGCGCACCATTCCAATACAGTTTTTCCCTGGGCCCGGGGACGTTCGAGATAACCGTGCTGACCGGCGGGAACCAGTCTGCTATGCCCATCATGTTGGCAACAAACAGCGGCGTTTGTATCAGCGTTGCGTACAAACTGGCCTCCCGGGCTGTCAGCTCGCTGAGCATGCTCTTGCCGGCGCGCGTCGACTCTACAATCGTCTCTAGCCGGTCGGCCGGGTCTTCATGTCGGGTGCCGAGATCCGCGACGATGTAGCTGATCGCGACCGGCGACTCAACGTCATCCTTGTGTCGCACTGATACAGGCACCAGGGCACGCAGGGAATGTTCAGGATGCTCACCCTGATCATCGAGGTACTTGCGCAGCGCTCCCGAGCACATTGCCAGCACAACGTCGTTGATTGTTACGCCAGCCGCGTCGCTGACCGCGCGTACGCGATCGATGCTCCAGGACTGGGCGACGAATCGCCGCGCGGCTGAAACGGAGGTATTCAGCACGGTGTGCGGAACGTGGCGCCAGGGGACCGCGAGGCCGTCGCCGAGACCGAGCCAGGTGGCCGCGTAGTCCTTGATCACGCCGAGGAAATGCGCGGTCGTGTTGAACTGCGCCTTGAAGAACTCCGCCATCGCTTTCAGCTCGAACTCGCTCGGTGCGTCCGGCGATTTTCGGCCGAGCCCATGCTGTTTCCTGAACAGCTCCAGCGCCTCTATCGACAACGGCGAAATATCGCTCTGCGCCTCGGGGTCTGGCGAACAGCTGCCCTCGAGAAGGCGGATGCCGGCAACACCATCAATCGTCGCGTGATGCGCCTTTGTGTAAACGGCGAACTGGCGATCCTTGATGCCCTCGATCAGGTGTACTTCCCACAGCGGCCGGCTGCGATCCAGTAGCGTGGAGTGCAAGCGCGACACGAGCGCAAACAGCTCGCGATAGCGTCCCGGCTTCGGCACCGCCGAGTGCTGAACGTGATAGTCGAGATCCAGGTCCGGATCGTGCTCCCAGTACAAGGGACCGAAGCGCCCGAGCGTGCCGTGGGCGACTCGATGCGCAAAGGGTTTGCGCAGTTCGGTGGTCGAACGATAGGAATCGCCGACCCGCGCCATGAACTTTGCCTGGTTTACGCGCGGAGGGAGCTTGAACAGGTTCAACCCGGCGACGTGCATCGGCGCTTCACGGGTTTCGAGATACAAGAAGCCCGAATCCAGAAGGTCGATCCTGTCCACGCGTCAACTCCTATTCGACAGGCACCGGGGCCGGTTTCACCAGGTAGTGCGCCAGCGAAGGTAGCAGGGTCAGCGCGCCGAGCATGTTCCACAGGAACATGAAGGTCAGCATCAGGCCCATGTCCGCCTGGAACTTGATCGGCGAGAAGATCCACGTGCCGACGCCGATGGCCAGCGTGAATCCGGTGAACCCGACGGCCATTCCCGTGGTGCGCAGTGTCTTGGTATACGCACCAAAGACATCGATGCCACGTTTCAGGTAGGTGTTCATCTTGCTGTAGATATAGATGCCGTAGTCCACGCCGATGCCGACACCCAGTGCGATCACCGGTAGCGTCGCGACCTTGACACCGATCCCCAGGAACGCCATGAGCGCCTGTGCGAGTACCGACGTCAGGGCAAGCGGCAGGACGATACACACGACAGCACGCCACGAACGGAAGGTCAGGAATACAAGGAAACTGACGACTCCGTAGACCAGCGCCAGCATCTGGTACTGCGCCTTGCCAATGACGATATTGGTGGCCGACTCGATGCCGGAATTACCAGCGGCAAGGACAAACCGGATCTCGTCGCTGTTGTATTCCTCGGCGAACGCCTCAACGTCGCGAACGACGGTCTCGAGCGTCTCGGCCTTGTGATCGTTCAGGAAGACCAGCACAGGCACCATGCTGCAATCGGTGTTGATCAGGTTGCTCGGTACGTGGGCGAGCGAGTTATTCAGGATGTATTGATTGCGACTCAGGGTGTGCCACTTCGGGTTGCCCTCGTTCATCGCCATGGTAACCCGCTTCGATACGTTCACCAGTGAGATAACCGACTGCACGCCCGGCGTGTTGCGCATGACCTCCTGGAAGCGATCCACAGCGGCGACGGTCGCGTGATTACCGCACTGCTGCGGGGGGGTTTCGACCATCGTGACGAACACGTCCGTGCTCGTGGAGTAATTCTCGGTCAGGAAAGCGTTGTCCAGGTTGTAACGCGAGTCCGGGCGAAGTTCGGGTGCGCCCGGATCCAGGTCACCGATACGCAGGTCCTTGCCGCCGTAGAGCCCAACGGCAAACAGCGCAATGCCGGCCATGATGGTCACCGGGGCGAACGGCGGCTTTGCAAACCGGGCAATGAAAGGCCACAAACGCGACGGCTTGTCCTGGTTGCGCTTGATGTAATTCATGCAGGCATTGGTGAGCCCGGTGTAGGACAGCAGTACGGGCATCAGCAACAGGTTGGTGAAGATCAGTACGCCAACGCCGATGCTCGCCGTCAGCGCGAGCTCCTGGATAACCGGGATCTCGATGACCATCAGCGTCGTGAAGCCAATGCCATCCGAAATCAGGGCGATCAGGCCGGCGACATACAGGGCTCGAAATGCTCGCCTGGCCGACCAGAACGCGCCGATACCGAAGAAGAACCGGGAGGCGACGTTGTTGACGATCTGCACGCCATGACTGATGCCTATGGCAAATACGAGAAATGGCACGAGCATCGAATACGGATCGAGACCGAAACCCAGCGTGTGTAGCAGCCCGAGTTGCCAGACCACGGCAACCGTCGAGCACAGCAGGGGTACCAGCGTCGCGATAAAGCAGCGCGAGTAGAGCAGCAGCAGGACCTTCGTGATGACGAAAGCTGCCGCGAAGAACAGTGCGACCTGCACGGCGCCTTCGATAAGATCACCGACGATCTTCGCGAACCCGGTGACGCGAATCTTGATGGTGTCCGTCTCGTACTTGTCACGCACCAGTTCCTCGACACTTGCCGAGAAATCGCGGTAGTCGAGCCGTTCGCCGGTTTCCGGGTTGGTATCGGTCAGCGGAGCGATGATAGTCGCGGACTTGAAGTTGTTGGCGACCAGCCGACCCACCTGGCCTGAGCGCAGCACATTGGTTCTCAGCTGGTCGAGCGAGGCCTCGGAGCCGTCGTAGGCATTGGGAATAACAGCGCCACCGCGAAAGCCCTCTTCGGTGACTTCACTCCAGCGCACGTTGGGCGTCCAGATCGACTGCAGGCCGGCGCGGTCAACGCCGGCAATGTAGAACACCTCGTCGTTAATCTTCTGCAGCGCTTCCTGGAAATCCTTGTCGAAGATGTCGCCTTGCTTGGTTTCGACGATGATGCGAATCGAATTGCCGAGGCTTGCGAGATCGGACCGGTTTCGCAGGTAATTCTGAATATACGGGTGCGACGTCGGGATCATCTTCTCGAAGCTTGCATCCGGCTCCAGCTGCGCCGCCTGGTAGCCGAAGAACACGGTCAGCAGCGCGAACAGCACGATGACGACAACGCGGTTTTCGAACAGCAGTCGTTCTGCAAGTGGCGGCTTCGCCCCGTTCAGACCGGTGAGGTCTTTCTGTGTCTCACTCATGGCTGTTCCTCGCTACGGTGGATACGCCACCGAATCCGACCAGCAGGATGTCGCCGTCGCCGGACAGGGTGACGCCGCTGTAGACCCTGTTGCCCTCGGTGGGCACGGTTTCGAAGCTCGCGCCGGCGTCGCTGCTTTCAAGCACCGCGCCAGCAGCACCGGCAAGGACGATCGAGCCGTCTGCGGACGCGGTGCCGCACATCAAGGTTCTCTGGTCGTGGGTATCGATGTCTGCCCAGCTCAGGCCTTCGTCGGTCGAACGGAACACGTTACCTCTCAGTCCGAAGATCAGCAGGCTGCCGTCGCTGGCAGCGACGGAGCCGAAAAAGGAACCGGCATAGGGTGACTCGAGGCGCTCCCATGTCCTGCCGTTATCGATCGAGCGCAGCAACGTGCCAGCCTCCCCGGCGATGAGCAAGGTCCCGCCGGATGACCGCACGATCGTATAGAGATGATACTTGTCGGGATTATCGAGCCGGTTGCTTTGTGCCGCCCATGTTTCACCGCCATCGCCGGTGCGCAGGAAGACGCCGTAGGCGCCGAGGGCGTAGCCGTTGTTATCGTCGGCGAACCAGACGTCGAGCAGCGGCGCCGTCATGCCTTCATCGATGGCCGCCGTTGCTTCTTCGAGCGCGAACAGGCCGTCATCCAGCGCCCATTCGGCATCCTCTTTGGCCTCGGGCGCAGCATCTTCCACTGCCGCCCTGAGCTCTTCGACATACGTTTCGAGGGCGCCGACGGATAACTGCGCGACGTCCGATCCGGACAGCTTGATTTCCCACGTCGCCCCGTTATCGCTGGAGTGCAGCAGGAAGGCGTCGTGCGCCGTGGCCCAGGCCTCGCCCGGCCCTGCAAACGTCACGGAGGTGATCGCGAGGGATACAGGCACGTCGGCCTGGCTCCAGCTTTGCCCGTTGTCGTCGGAATAAAGGATATGGCCTTGTTCGCCGCCGACGAGCAGCCGGTTGTCGTCTTGAGCTATATCAAGCAACAGGCTCTTGATCGCGAGGTCCGATTTGATGGCCGGCAGCAGCCGAAAATCGACTGTAGACGCCTGGCTGGCGCCCAGCCACCCTAACGCGCAGACCAGGACCGCCGCACGCGCTGCGGCGGTCCGGTGGCGGTGTCTGCGGCTAGCGAACACCGGAACGACGCAGCGCCGCGGGCGTGTACTCACGCTCGGTGACCTTGTAGTCCCAGTGATACTGGTAGCCATCGATTTCGTTATCCAGGCCAATCGGCAAATGCCGCCCCGAAATCAGGTCATGCGATGTCTCGGCGGCGTACCACGGTACCTTGACTTGATAGTGCGATACGTTGTGCGCTTCTTTCACGCGCCACATTTCACCGCGACCGTCGTAGAGGTCGGCGACACTGATCTGCCAGGTGTCTTCGTCGACATAGAAGGTCCGTCGCGCGTAGATGTGCCGCTGGCCTTCCTTCAGCGTGGCCTCGACGACCCAGACCCGATGCAGTTCGTAGCGCAGAAAATCGGGATTGAGATGGCCCTGCAGCACCACGTCCTTGTAGGCCTTGGTCTTATCCATCAGCCTGAACGCGTTGTACGGGATATAGAGTTCCTTCTTGCCCAGGAGCTTCCACTCGTAACGATCCGGGGCGCCGTTGTAGAGGTCGAGATCGTCGGCCGTGCGCAGCCCGTCGGACGCGGTACCCGGTCCGTCATAGGCCACGTCCGGCGCCCGGCGAACCCGGCGCTGACCGGCGTTATAGACCCATGCCGCACGCGGCTCGGCGACCTGGTTGATGTTTTCATGAACGAGCAGCACGTCGCCCTCCAGCCGTGCCGGCGCCTTGATGGCCTGCTTGTAGTAGAACAAGCGGTTCTCGGGAGCCGACGGCAGGTAGTTCGCAAAGGTCAGCTGGTCTTCGAATACGACCGGGCTGAATGCGCCGTTTGCCTGCACCGGAATCTGCGTGTAGGTCCGTTTCACACTGCCGCCGCGATACCTGAGCACGTGATTCCACACGATCTCGATACCGGACTTCGGTATCGGGAACGGGCAATAGGAGTCGACATTCGCGAGGCCGTTGCCACCGTCAGTCGTCACGGCCGTCATTGCATCCTGTTTGATCTCGGCATAGATATTGTCCGGGTACGCGGCCGTGCGGTGGCTCGTAAAGACCGGCATGCGATAGGTATCCGGGTAGCGTTTCAGCAGTGCGATCTGGCCGGCCGACAGGTTGTCCTGGTACTGCTCGTAGTTCTTGGCCGTGATCGTAAACAACGGCTGCTCGTCCGGGAACGGATCGACCAGCGGCTGCCCTTCGACATAGCTCGCCGGTAACTTGGCAAGACCGCCGGTCCAGGCCGGGATTGTGCCCGCCGCATTGCCGGCGCGTTCGGCACCTATGGGCGTCAGCTCGTCGCCGCCCAGGCGATCCGCCTGCTCCGGTGTGAGGTCGGCGAGCGCGGCCTGAGCCATCAGGCCCAGCGCTGCCGCTACAGTGATTGTTGACAGTTTTTTCATGGTATTCATGCTCCTGCTATTCATTTTCAACCGGCCAGTCAGAAATTCACGGCGACGCTGAAGGAAAGGAAGTCACGATCTATGATGGTGTTGTAGTCACCACCCGAGAAAGTTGTGTAGGCCAGTGAACCGGTATAGCGATTCAGGTACTCGGCGTTAACACCAAGCGTCAGCGCTTTCTGGCCTTCACCGAAATTGGTATTCGGCGAGAAGCCGTCGACGTCGTGTGACCATGCAAAGTTCGGTGTCAGATTGATGCCCGCAAACACGTCGTTATACGTGAGTGATGCGCGCATGCGGTAGCCCCACGACGAGTCGGTTACATAGCCATCATTCGTGCAGTTTACGGCGTTGCTGTTGGGAGGGCTGATCCCGAGGAGTGCATTGCCGTCGGCGCAGGTCAAGACCTGTCCCGGAACCGGCAGCGGGATCGGAGTAAACTCGCCCATGCCGTAGATCGGATTGCGGCCGTAACGCTGCACCGATTGCTCCGGCAGGCTGCCAACCCAGTTGCCGCCGATTTCAGCAGCAAACGACAGGCGGCTCGCGCCGAGGACCTGGTCGAAGAAACGAATGAACGTGACTTGCGCCTGCGTAAACGGCAGCTCATCGTATCCCGATACGGGCGCCCCGAAGCCGGCTGCCAACACGATCGGCGTCACCGTCGAGAATGGTGCATATCCCAAAGCCGCCGTCAGGATCTCGGTGGTATTGATCTGCACCGGGTAATCCGGCCGGTAGCTGACCTCGCCGGAAACCGCGAAGCCGGCGAAGTTGGTTGCGAAGCTCACGCCGTACAGCTCGATGTCCTCCGGAAACTCGGCGAAGTACTGCGGGTTGCCGCCCAGCGGATCGCCGGGGATAAACGGCGCGTTCGGCGGGCCGCCGAGCACCGGGTTGGATGACGTGAAGCCGCCCAGGAACGGCGTGCGGCTGTGATAGTTCATGTAGTAGACGCCAAATTCGGAACCGGCGAGCTGCTCGGCGAAGTAGCGCATTGACACGCCAAACTGGCCACTGTCATCCGGCTCGATATCGGCTATCCGCGTGACGAACAGGCCGTTTGCCATGTTGAGCTGATCGCTCAGGAAATTCGTGGCCGTCACGACGTTACAGCCGGTCGCCGCGACGTCCGCGGTTGAAAAGTAGGTGCCACAGCCGTCGATGACGGTCTTGTCCCATTCGATCTGGTAGAACAGATCGATGCTCAAAGCGTCGGTCGGGCTGGTTGAGATCGTCAGCATTGACACCGGCAGCAGACCTTCCTTGATCTCGGCGCCCGGGCGCCTGAAAGCGGACACGTCGACCGGGTTGATCGAGTTGATGCCGTTCTGGATGAAGGTGCTCTCGCCCCAGCTGGCGACCTGGCGTCCGAGCCGGATGTCCAGCGGCGCGCCTGACTCACCGAGATAGAAGGTGCCGTACAGAAAGGCGTCGAGCAGCTCGATGCCGGATGCCTGTGCGAGGTCGTCAAAGCCCGAGTCAGCGAGCGGCTGGTTGGGGACGTACAGGTTGGCCGAGTTGCCGATCGGCCGCTTGCCGTTCGCCAGTTCCTCGTCGTACCAGTACTTGCCGCGCAGGAACAGGCCGAAGTCGCCCTTGCGCAGCTCGAGGTCGTGTACACCTTTCAGGATCAGCGAGTAGACGTCGCCATCGTTGAAATTGGCGTCACCGTCGTCAGCGGTGCTGGTGGACGCGGTGCCGAAACCCGGCAGGTTGCCCGGTGTGACCAGGCGTGGGTCCTGGCCTTCCATGCGCCAGCTGGCGCCCAGTGAGATCTGTGAATTGAAGCTGCCCTCGATTTCTCCCCACTGAAACTCGACGGCTGCTGCCGGAAAGCTCAGCGCACACGATGCCAGCAGCAGCAACCCGATGGATGCGCTTCTTGTTTGCCCGTTCATTTCGATGAATCCTCTGTTTTGGACTTGGGCCCGCTGGCCCAAGCCACGGACAACCCGACAGAGATTCGCCCCCCCGAGCGTCCGATGATTATGGATAGGACTATTCTTTATATAACAGAAAACTTTGGGAATCGGGAATAACCGAGGGGCGGCGCCGATGGATGGGTAGCGGCGGCCAGCGGCAGAGCTCGTTCGGGTAGCGGGTTCAAGACGCAGAAAACCACCCTGTAGCAGCGCGCCCTTCCCCGATCAGTAGAGGCCAGGCAAGCGGCGATCGCGCCCGACCGACAGGTTCGAGCGGGGCACGGGGTTGCCGGATCATGAAATGACAACGTAAGAACGCGCCCCGTCGTGATCAGGAAAGGCCAGGCAAGCGGCGATCGCGCCCGACCGACAGGTTCGACCGGGCACGGGGTTGCCGGATCATGAAATGACACTGTAGGAGCGCGCTCCAGCGCGCGAACAGCGCCCCGGTGAAGCCGGATGCTTTCGACAACGCGTAGACGCCACACAACGCCCGCGCCGCGATGCGTCGCACGGACCTCGCCCGCTGCAGACGAGAGGCTTAGCTCAGGGCAACGACCTTCGGATGCACCAGCTTGTCGAAATCGCTGAACGCAAGCTGCACCAGCTCGGTATGCGAGCCCGCGTTAAACGCGATTTCCTCGTCCTCGGCGAGTTGCTCCTCCGCGTAGACCGGCATGTCGTAGAGGTTGCCGAACGGCGGCATGGCGCCCAGTTCGCAGTCCGGGAACAGTTTTTCGAACTCGTCCTCGGAAGCAAGCTCGGCGTCCCGAGCATGAATGGCCTCTTTCAGGCGTGCCAGGCTCACGTGCCGGGACGCGGGAAGTACGGCCATCGCGAACTTACCATCGAGCTTGACGATTACCGTCTTGGCGAGCTCCTTCCCTGGAATGTGTGCGCTTGCTGCGATTTCCTGCGCCGTGTACTCGGGTGAGTGCGTGATGGTTTTGTACTTGACGTGGTTGTTGTCGAGAAAACTCTTCAGTTGCTGTGCAGGCATGGTTTCACCTCCATCGGGACCACAGTACCCTTAAAGTATACGCTCCGGGCGATGACCCGAAGGCCGCCGACGATGGTGGGTTATACGTATCCGGATCCGACTCGCCGCTACGCCCTGGCTGTCGCGGTCAGTACGCCACGGAGATCCGCTGCCGCACAGACTTCGCCTGCTCCGCCTCGTCGATCAGCGCCACTGCGAAATCGGCGCGCGAGATGCGGGTTCTGCCCCGACTGTCTTCGAGTGCCCGGTCGCCGCCAATGCGGAAGACGCCGGTGCGCGGGCCGTCAGTGAAATTCTTTGGCGGCGTGACATACGTCCACATCACGTCATCGACCTTGCGGTAGAACTCCAGCGCCAGAATCTGCCCCAGGATTTCCACTTCAAGGTTCTTTGGCAACAGGATCTTTGGCAATTTCTCGGCGAAGAGTACGCCCGGCTCGACCTCGAGCGATCCCGAGCCACCGACGTGGATCAGGCGCGGTGCGTCATTCCCCATTGTGAACAGCACATCGACGAGTGTTTCGGCCGCCATGAACTGCAGCGCGCTGTGCGGCGCTCCCGAGTCACCGATCACGCCGCGCACCGACAGGATGACGACATCTTTTCCCGTCACGGCCTCCATGACACTCGTCCTATCGAGCAGGTCGCCTTTGATGACCGACAGGTTGGGATGCTGCATCTCGACTTGCGAGGGTCTGCGGGATACCGCGACTACCCGGTGGCCGCGGTCCAGCGCCTCCTGCACGGCGTGGGAGCCGACCTCTCCTGTGGCGCCATAGATGACAATGTCCAGCGGCTGGTCAGCGTATGCTGTGCCGGACACCAGTAACAACAGCAACCCGGTGACTAATCCTGTTCGCATGGCAGCTTCCGTGGATTTCTCATCGCGGCGAGGGTGACAAGAGTAACTCTTTGTATCCGCGTAATGCACTTGCAACTCACCGCGGCCATAATTATCGCATCTGTCTCAACGGAGCGAATTATGAGCATCAAATTTCCGGTTTTGCCGTACCCGACGGAGGCATTAGAGCCTCACGTTTCAGCGAAAACGCTGGAGTTCCACCATGGCAAACACCATAAAGCTTACGTCGACAAGCTGAATGCCGCCATCGCCGGTACGGACTACGAAGGCAAGACGCTCGAAACGATCATTGCCGCTTCGCACAAGGCGGCGGACACGGCCGTCTTCAACAACGCGGCGCAGGCATGGAACCATACCTTCCTGTGGAACAGCATGTCGCCGAACAGCAGTGAGCCGGAGACCGCATTGGCTGACGCCATCAACGAGCGCTTTGGCGACATGGCCGCGTTCAAAAAACAATTCAAGGCTGCGGCGCTCGGGCAATTCGGCAGCGGATGGACCTGGCTCGTGCGCAAGGCCGGCCAGCTTGAGATCGTCAGCACCGGTAATGCAGAAACTCCGCTGACGGATGACGTCACACCTTTGCTAACGCTCGATGTGTGGGAGCACGCCTACTACCTGGACTACCAGAACAGGCGCGACGCCTACATCGACGCGTTCCTGGGCGAGCTCATCAACTGGGATTTTGCGGCTCAGAACTTTAGAGCGGATCGTGCCGCGGCGTGATCCGCGGCTCGTCCATGGGCCGCAGAAGCTCCTGAGTACTGGCCACGCGCGGCATCGGGGCAGCGCAATGATCGGGTGTTTCGCAGAATGACCCAGCGCTCGCAACGTTTAGCGGTCATGCCCTGCCATCGAGAATCCGGCGTGGTAATTTTCGCTTTTATTGCTGGATTTTTGCTGATGACTTTCGCCGCCCCGCTCGATGCTTCCGCCTCTGCCACCCGGGCAGACCTGGTGCTTGCCGACTTCACCGCCGACCGTGACGACATCGAGTGGTACGTGGTCAATGACAACGTGATGGGCGGCCGAAGTGACGGCGGCTTCAGGATAGAGCAGGGAGAATTGCGTTTCGCAGGCCGAACGAATACGAACGGCGGTGGATTCAGCTCGATCCGCGCGAGACACGCTCAGCGCGACCTGTCGAAGTACGATGGCATTCGCCTCCAGGTACGGGGCGACGGCCGACGCTATACCTGGCGCCTGGCAAGCAACGCGCGCTGGCGAGGCCGGGCGGTCAGCTATTGGGCGGACTTCGATACCGAGGATAAGGCCTGGAGCACGGTCGACATCCCCTTTTCCAGTTTCGTGCCCCGGTTCCAGGGAATGCGGCTCGATGGGCCGGAGCTGGATCCCGAACAGATCACCGGCATGGGCGTAATGATCTACGACAAGCTGGATGGCCCTTTCGAATTGCGCCTCGCCAGCGTACACGCCTACGCGACTCAGCCACCCTTCGCTATCGGACAGTACCGATGGAAGAACCGCGTTCTCGTCGTCAGCGCGCGTGACAAGGACGATACCAGGCTGCTGGAGCTGCAGACTGAAATCGCGTCTTTGCCTGAGGAATTCGCGGATCGCGACATGCTGCTCGTAACCCTGCTGGACGCCGGGACATCGACGGCCGGTAACCGACAACTGACCGCGGCGGAAGCAGCCGCGACGCGTGCCGGGCTGGGGATTCCGGCCGGTCAATTTGCGCTGCGGCTGATCGGCAAAGACGGCGCAATCAAACTGTCGACGGGATCCGCTACGTCGACAGCAGAAATCTTCGCCCTGATCGATACAATGCCGATGCGGCAACGCGAGACGTCCGACCGCGAATAGCTACCGTTCGTAAACGACCTTGCCGTCAACGATGGTCATCAGGATCCGCCCCATCAGGATATCGGACGGCCTTTCGTCCGCGAGAACGAACGGATCGATATCCATAACCGTCAGGTCCGCCCAGCGACCGACGTCGATGATGCCGGTATCGTCCTCGCGAAAACTCGCGTAAGCGGACCAGCTTGTATACGCACGAATCGACTCGTCCGAACCGAGCCTTTGCTCCGGGTACCAGCCACCCTCGGGCTCCATGTTCTTGTCCTGCCGGGTGATGGCGGAGTGCAGGCCGTAAAAGATGCTGTGATCGGAACCCGGGTTGTCGGCGTTGAAGGTGATGTCCGCGCCGGCTTCCCGCAACGAGCGCCACGCGTAGGCGCCAAGAATTCTTTCCGGGCCCAGGCGCTCCTCAGCCCATGTCTTGTCTTCCATGGCGTGCGGCGGTTCCAGTGACGCGATGATGCCCAGCTGTCCGAGTCGTGGGATGTCGTCCGGGTGAATCACCTGTGCGTGTTCAATGCGGTGGCGATGGTTGCGTGTGGACGGGTCTTGCTCGAAAACCGCTTCCAGAATATCCAGCGCCTCGCGATTGCCGGCATCACCGATCGCGTGAATCGCTACCTGGAAACCGGCCTTCATCGCCTCGGCGCTCAGCGCCTGGTTGAAGCCGTAACCGTCGCCGCTGATACCACGATGACCTGGCTTGTCCGCGTAGTCGTACAAAAGCCTCGCGCCCCGTGATCCAAGCGCGCCGTCGTAGTAAGCCTTCACCGCGCGCGTAACCAGCATGCTGTCGTTGTCTGTGTCGGGACCTTTCTCGATCCATCGCCGAATCAGGTCTTCGTCGCGCAGCGACAACATGGCGTAGACGCGGATCGGCAGCCGACCGTCTTCCTCGAGCTCTTCCAGGATGCTCATGGCGCGTGAGTCCAGGCCCGCGTTGTGCACGGCGACATAGCCATCCGCGGCCATCTGGTTGAGGCCGATGAGAAGCTGCTTGATCATCGTATCGCGCGAAGGTGGCGGTACGATGGCATCGAGCATCGTGGTCGCGCGGTTCAGAAAGAGACCATTCGGTTCGCCGTCAGCGTTGAGACGCATCTCGCCACCCACCGGAACTTCGCTCTCTGCCGTGATGCCGCCGGCATCCAGTGCCGCCTGGTTTGCCCAGGCCGCAAAGCCGTGCAGGCTGTCCAGGAAGACAGGGTGATTCGGCACCGCTTCACTCAGCAGCACCTTGTCCGGGTAGCGGTTGGCCCAGGCCCCTTCGTCCCAGCCCGCGCCGATGATCCACTCGCCAGCGTCAACCGACTTGGCGCGCTCGGCCACCATTGCGACGGCCTCCTCCTCGGTGGCGACGTCGGTGAGATCAACCGCATCGAGTTTCGCGCCGAGTTCGAACACGTGGGTATGCGAGTCGACCAGGCCCGGAATGACGGTCGCGCCGGCAAGGTCGATGACACGAGAGGACTCGCCCCGGAATTCCAGCGCGTCCGGTGTAGCGCCGACAAACACAATCTCGCCCCCTTTGGTGGCTACCGCCTCGGCATCCGGATGCCATTGCGTGTCGGAGCGCGGCGCGTCCGGCGCGAGCGTACCGTCGGGACCGGGCTCGCCCCAGTCCAGCGTGTACACGCGCGCGTTGATCAGGATCAGGTCGGCGCCGCCCGCCTTAGCGACGTCCGCCGGATCCGGGGCGCAGCCCACGAAGAGCAGGATCAACGCGGCCAGAGGAAGAACTTTCAGCTGTCTCATTGTTTTCTTGTCCTGTATAGCGTCGCTGCAAACTTAACGCAGCCCTGAGCGCCTGTCAGTTGTTGAATCGCGCGCCTTGGAGGGCGGTTTCAGACACAGGCGGAAACAACGGCAAATCATACCCCTGTTCGTACCCCTTCCGACGTTTGTCATCTCGGCTGTCTGATCGCTGCGGCTAGCGCCAAAATCGTTGATTTATGCGAGTATGCAGGCACGCGTTACTACCGGATACCTATGTCACTCATTCAAGAGCTTAAACGTCGCAACGTCATCCGGGTCGGTGTCCTTTACCTGGTCGCTGCCTGGTTGCTGTTACAGATAACCGACGTTCTGTCTTCGTTGCTGCCTGTGCCGGAGTCGGCAGGCCCGCTGGTCATTCTCTTGCTGGTGCTTGGTTTCTTCCCGGTCCTGATTTTTGCCTGGGTCTACGAGATGACGCCGGAAGGTCTGAAACGCGAAGCAGAAATTGATCGCTCGCAGTCCGTCACACAGCACACCGGTACGAAGATCAACACGCTCATCATCGTCTTGCTGGTTCTGGCAATCGGCGGCCTTATTGCCGACCGACTGATTCCGGAGGCGGCGGTCACTACGGCGCCGACTGAGGCGTCTTCTCAGGTGGGCGATAGTGAGATTTCGAAGGATGGCCTGCCGTCGCTTTCAGGCGACGAGGTCCCCGGCGAAAACGCGTCGATTGCGGTCCTGCCGTTTGCGGATCTTTCGCCCCAGGGAGACCAGGAGTTTTTCTCCGATGGCATTGCGGAGGAGATCCTGAACGTCCTGGTTCGGATTGAAAACCTGAAAGTCGCCTCGCGCACGTCGTCTTTCGGTTTCAAAGGGCAGGGCGTGCTGGGCATCCCAGCTATCGCAGAAAAACTGGGGGTGCGCCATGTGCTTGAAGGCTCGGTCCGAAAGGCCGGTGAGACGGTGCGTATCACGGCGCAGCTCATCGATGCACGAACGGATGCCCACTTGTGGTCCGATACCTATGACCGCACGTTGACGACAGAGAATATATTCGCGATTCAGGACGAAATTGCGCAGGCCATTGTGGATCAGCTTGGCCTGATAGTGGGCGATCAGGGCGAGCGGCCCGCGCCGCGCAAGACGGTAACCGCCAATCTTGATGCCTACAGCATGTACCTCGAGGCGAAGGGTATCTTCCATCGCCGATCCCACGACAATGTTCCAGACATGGTCGCCCTGCTCGAACGTGCCGTTGAACTCGACCCGGACTTTGCAGAAGCCTGGGCCAGCCTCGCCAGCGCCTATTCGATCGTACCGGGCTGGAATCTGGGTACCCCGGATGAGTATCTCCCGAGAGCACTGGAGGCCGCGGATCGGGCGAGCGCGCTCAATGACCGCCTGTCTTTGCCCTATGCAATTCGTGGCAGCATCGCATCTGACAGAAACGACCAGATCGGCGCACTCGAGCACCTCGCGCAAGCCGTCGAACGGGAGCCGAACAGTCTCCATCTACATTACGTTCGAGGCGCGGTGCTACTGGAACTGGGTTTCTTTGACCGCGCTGAGGATGACTTTCGTCAATGCCTGCGAATCGATCCCGCTTATGAAATCTGCCGGCGATTTCTATCGTTCATGTTGCTCTTCCAGGGGGACGAGGTGGAAGCGGCGACCTTGTTCGAAATCGGTATGTTGCGTGGGCAACGGTCCTGGAGGAATACGTTCCTGGGCTATTACGCAGCTATCGACAACCAGTCTGCGCTCGCCAATCTGATCGCGGAGTTGATCCCCGAAAAGGTCTGGCGCAGAGAGCCACTGTTTCGGCTTTTGACTGACACATCGTACCGTTTCGAGACCTATGTGGCGGATGTGCAGAGCGGCGCTTTGGCAGCGACCGGCGAGCCCGATTCGAACCTGTTCCTTGGTCAGGAGAACTTCGAGCCGCCGTTTCCAGGCGGATTCTTCTGGAATCCTTACTCCGTTGATCGGCTGCGGCCCGACGCATTGAATGGGCGAGGCGATGAGTTGCGCAAGATGTGGATGACCAGGCGCGGGGTCGTCGACTACTGGCGCCAAAAGGGTTTTCCGCCGCAGTGCAAGCCTGCAGGCGACGACGATTTTGAATGCGCGCGACCGTAAACTGACCGTGAGCTCGAGAACTGAGGACTGGGAAGCCGCCTTATTTGCCGTACTTGCCAGCGCAGCGCGCAGCCCGGATCGGGCCGCGTGCTAGCATGACGCAAACCAACAAGAAGAGAACTTCCTATGCCTGAGATAATTCCACTGGGATGGTTTCATACCCTCATGGGTGTCGTCGCGCTGTTGAGCGGCGCTTTTACACTCGTCAAGTTCAAGGAAATACTGCTGCAAACGCGGTCCGGACAGATATACCTGGTAACCACCCTGCTGACCGCGGTGACGGCGCTGTTTATTTTTCAACATGGCGAATTCGGTCCCGGTCATGCGCTCGCGGTGATGACACTGCTGGCATTGGCGGTGGGAACTGTCGCCGCAACGTCAAAACTGTTCGGTAAATGGTCGCGGCACCTGCAGGCACTTAGCTACTCGGCAACGCTACTCTTCCATTGTGTTCCGGCGGTTACTGACGGCCTGTTGCGTCTGCCTGTCGGCGACCCAGTTCTGAAGTCGATCGAAGACCCGGTTTTCAAGGTGCTCTACCTTGGGCTGCTGGTTATTTTCCTTGTCGGTGCCGGCCTGCAACTGCGCTGGATCCATCGCCAGCCCGCGTAAATTTAAATGGCGGGTTCGAGCCGCAAACAGTGCCTTCATGAGCACCGGGGCGGCGTGGGCAGGGGCAATCTTATCGGAATGCACGGCGCATTGATTCAAGCCGGTTTTCGGTAGCTTGCCGCCAACGCGTCGCGTACGCCTTCGCCGCGCATGACACTGTCCTTACAGGCTGCAACACCGAAAATCGCGACCGCCGTGAACGCCTGCGAGTCGAGCGCAAAATCGAGCAAATCTTCTGCAGACAGCGTCTTTCGACCGGCGCGTTCCTGCAATGGAAACTGCAGGTCCTTCCAGGCCGTCGTAGGCGCGATAGACAAGCTCCGTGCAGACGACACGATCAGAGTTGAAGAAGTCGAAGTCGAAGTTATACATCTTTCCCTCGTGCAATAGCGCTCGCTCGATCGCCCGCCGAATACTCGCCGAGCTCAACTGCGGACGCAGCACGACAAACGCATCGACGCTCAGCGTTTCGCTCAGGGATCGAAGTCGTACCCCGTCCTTTCGTGCCTCCAGAACGGAGACTTCTTCGGTCGAATGATATTCCCTGGCCGCATCGATGGCGACGTTCGCTGCCGCGCGCTGTGCTTCCGTGCCGATATACAGTGCGGCGTGCGGCCAGAAACCGGGAATGAAGAGATTCGTCAGCGCCTTTGCATGCCGTGTAATGATTACGTCGCCAGGCTGGAGAAAATTCGAGATCGACTGGCGTATATCGTCGGTAACCCCCTTGTTTTCTGTTCGGTAGAACTCGGCGGCCGTCCTTCCAAACCCCTCCAGAATTGCTGACAGGATATTCTGCGCGGTGACTACGCCGCGACGGCGCCACTTGTGGCTCACGTAACGCCATGCACGCTTGATATAGCTTCTTTTCCCCGTGTTCAGGGATGATTCGAGATCACGAAGTTGCAGCGCGATAAAGCCGACGTCCGCGTCCTCCCGTAACTCCAGAAGCTTGCGTCGGTTCTTCCTGGCGAACTTCATCGCGTCACGAATGGCTATGAAATTGTTCTGGTCTACGAATGCACTGAAGATCTTCGTGTATTGCTTGCGGGGGATCTCATACTCGGGGAACGCCTCATTCAGCTTGCGCTGGATGATGCTGTGGTGAGCGACCTTGATCAGCATGATTCGGTCGATTCGGCTGAGCAGGCAGACAGCCGCATAGCCAAGCAGGAAGTACTGTAATTCGCGTTGCGTGCGGATGGCCCGGGTTGGCTTGTCGAGCCGGGAGCGGACGTCTGCAACCACGGACCACAGGCTCAGCCGCACGCGCAGGAATCGCGCGAACCAGGAACCGATGGCTTCATCTTCGGCAGGTCTGAATTCACCGCGCTCGATAATGGCCTGCAGCTGCGTTTCTGACGGCGAATCGTCGTGCAGCTGGTTGGCGGCGTCGAGCAACCCCCTGATCGTGTCGCTCAGTGTCTGCAGGTCAGGTGCGGGCATCGTCGTCAGCGCTCAAGGTGGCGAAAGCCTTCGAAGAACCAATGGCGTATCGCGAGCACCATGGTAGTGCCGCGCCGCTCGGTGGCCGACAGCTTGCGTTCATCCCAGGTCGTATCGTCAAAGAGCTCGCCTATGGCTTTCAGCTTGTCGATGAGTTGTAGCTGACTTTTCCTCGTCAACATACCGTTCTTGACGATGCGGATCGAACTGTCGTCCTGGAAGTCGTGGCTGAAAAACTCGGTTTGAACGCGACTCCTGAAGAACTTCTCGATGGCGCCGTTCTTGCGCCAGCTGAAATTGTTTGCAACCAGCAGGCGCACGCGATCACCGGGCTGCAGTTCTATGACTTTCATTCGGTCCAGCTTGCGAAGGTACTTCAGGCCGGCCTGCGGCGAGATGTCGTAGCGCTGGATTATTTCATCGAACGTCCAGTAGTTGATCAGGCAATAGGTGACCAGCAGGAGGCGCGTGTCGGCCACAATCTCCTGCTCGTTTTCGTCCGACAGCTGCTCGATCTTGTGCTGATGCGATTCGCTGATATCGACGAGATCGCCGAGATCCAGCTCGAGGACGGCACAAACATCGTCGAGCCTTTTGAGCGAGAAATTGCCGGTGGAGAACATGTGCTTCACCGCGGACTCAGACAGCTGCAGGCGTTGCGCGAGCTCCTTGTAGGTGATGCCGCGCACCTTCAGCTGCCGTTTCAGCGTGTCGATGATTCGTGCAGAGCTTGTCATAATGGTCCAAAAAGTACTAAAAAATTATACCAAGGGTTCTTGAAGTCCGACTTTTATCAAGTTGGTTGCTAAAGATTATACCAGCTCCTACGCTCGATCCTGCACAAACCATTCTGAAGGAGTTGTCATGAGCCTGATTCGTAGAATATCGACGAGCATTACCTCGTCTGTCGATCGCGCCGTAAGCAAAGTTGAAAATCACGATGCGATCATCAATGCCGCGTTGCGCGATACCCAACAGGCCGCCGCCCGATCGCGGGTGCGCCTGGAGCGTGTACGCAAGGACGGCCGCAGCCTGAAAAGGCGCCACAGCGAACTGCAGCTCGCCGCGTCGCGTTGGACCGAGCGTGCCAGGAGTCTTGGCAGCACGGACGAAGCAAAGGCACTGGAGTGCCTGCGCCGGCGCAAGGATTGCGAGATGCAAATAAACAACCTCGAAGACTCGATCGAGAAGCACGATGAGCTCGAGGCTCGCATCGCTGAGCAGGTCAAGAAGATCGAGGTCCGCATCGGTGAGGTTGCCCAGCAACGCAACATGATGCGCTCACGCCAGTCAGTCGCCGAGGCGATGCGCACGATCAACAACATCGAAGGCGTCTCATACGGCGAAATCGAGGACACCTTCGATCGTTGGGAGATCAATCTCGGTGAAACCGAAATCCTCATGGGCGCTGCTGCGACAGCCGATCCGCTGGAGACAGCCTTCCTCGCCGAGGAAGACACGGCCGAGCTGCGCGCAGAGCTCAGTGTGCTGTTGAAAACTGACGAGGAGAGACCGTCATGAACGCCCGAGTTGGAGACGGCTTTGGAGATTACGTGACTGTCGACAATGGTCCGGACAACGGTCCGACGTTCGTTGCGTCACGCGCAAGGTTCAGTGTCGAGGGCGTGATGCAGTCCGTACGGAATTTCGCCACGCTCTCCGAGGCGCTGCGCATACTGGGTGCCGCGGTTATCCTGGCGTCAATGTCCGTGTTCCTGCTGCAAGGGTGGAACGAAGGCAATGACATTAGCCGTTACCTGTTGCTGCTGACTCAGACGGGCCTGCTTGCGGCCGCCGGTTTTGCGATGAGCCACCTGGTGAAGGAGACCAAGGGTGCACGCATATTCTTCGGCCTCGCGTTGGTGTCCATTCCTGCCAACTTCACGATTCTCGGCGCACTGCTGTATTCCGTGTTCCAGTGGGACGGCGGGCTTACGACGTACCCGGGCTACGCCAGCTGGCGTATCGAAGACGTAGCCAGCATCGGCGTAACGCTCGGCGGCGCCATGCTGGTGCTGTTACCGGTGACCCTGATCTGCTTCACCATCATGGCGCGTCATTCGGCGAAAACGCTGTCGCTGCACTTCCTGGTGCTGAATGCGCTGCTGCTGTTGCCGATTCGCAGCTCGTTGGCCGCAGGCACCGTCGGGCTCCTCGGCGTGCTGTACGCGTTGTACGTGATCGGTAAGCTGACCAGGAGCGATCGGGCGCTGAAAACAGGGGAGGGCAGGTTTGCCCTGGCGACGCTCTTTATTCCGCTCGGCATCATCCTGTTCCGCAGCATGTATTTCTACCAGGTCGACAGCCTGATGATCGCGATGGTCGCCATGGTGCTGTTCCTGTTGGCACGCCAGGCGTCGTTGTTCCCTGACCGCAGTGCGGGACTCGCCTCGTTCCTCGAAGTGTTGTCCTGGCCGCTGGCATTGACAGTAGCGCTGGCGATGACCGACGCGTTCGGTCCTGAGATAGCGGCAGGATTGAAGGCGCCGCTATTCGCCACGGTCTATTCGGCGCTGGCACTGGATATTCTGCGCCGCACGGATAGCCGCGTGCTGGCAAAGCTGGTTGGTGTCTCCATTGGCGTATTCGTCGCATTGAGTTTCACGATCGGCGTGGCGATCTCGCCAAGCTCGCTGACGGCATTGTTAAGCCTGGCAGCCGGCGTGTTGCTGCTGCTTTGGGGACTCTCGGGCAGAAAGCCGATCACGGCGATTGCCGGCGTGCTCACCGCGTATGCGGGCGTCTACTTCGGCTTCGACGATCTTTACCAGATGATCGTGACCAGTAGCTGGATCGATCTCGCAATATTCGGCGCTGGCGCCATTGCTTTGGGTTCGGTCATCGACCGACACGGTGTTGTTATCAAGCTGCGGCTGACGAAGTGGTTCGACGGCATCAGCGAGCAAAAGAGGCAAATCGCTCTGGACAACTAGCAAGTCAGGAAGGTAAGTGCAGGGCGGCCGCCGCGGTCAACTGATCGCGGCGGTTTTTTTTATTGGAGATGAGGTCGTACCGGGCCCCGGGAACGCGAGGTCAGTCATCGCCTGCAGTCGGCAATTCGGCTCCGGCAAGGCTGCCGGCGATGTATTCGGCTCGCTCCCTGACTGACCATGCAGCCAGGTTCGACAGTGCGACAACTCGTTCCCGGTTCAGGTCGATCAGCGCTATGCCGTGTTCAGCGAACGTCAGATAGTGCGGGAAATTGTCGAATGACCCCTCACCATCGTGAAGCTCTCCAACCAGGTCGCCGCTGGTGTGGTCGAGCTTCTCAATCCAGTTCTGCACTCGGTCGAGATAGGCCCAACAGATCGACGCCCGGTAAGGCTCTATCCCGTGTCTCGCATTGGCGATGACGTCATAGGGCTGACAATAAACCAGCGGTTGGCCCGCTGCCTGTCGTGCGGCAAACTCCTCGCATATCCTGATAAGTCCGTCGTCCTTCTCGGCGAATACGATGTTGTGAATCAACACGCCGGTTGGTCGAAAATAGCTGATGATGTCATCCGTAATGTGCTCGTCGGAGATCTCTCCGCATCCGGGAGTCGGCTTACGAAACGCCGCGGCCGAGTTGATAAAGACCAGAATGTTTTCGGTCTTCCGGGCCAACAACGGCGTTAGTGCGAGATTGTCCATGTCGGCGCCGTCACCGTGCTGATACTCATCCGCCCATCGGCGTACGCTGTCGTCGGAGCGGTCGATGGCTTCCCGATCCACAGCCCAATGACGAAATTCGGGGAACAGGAAGTTTGGAACCGAGCGGCGCGACAGGGTAGCCAGGGGCGCCGCGCTGCTGGCGCCGATAACGTCGGAGAGCGTAAACCGGTACCTGTCGCCGATGGGTTTGTCACCACGGGACAGCCTTCCGGAGAGGCGCACATGCCATTTGCCATCGACGGCCTCTGCGTGGGGCTCGTAGCTGTCATAGCCGAACGACTCGACGTAGCCACCCCCGACAACCACGGTCTCGCCGTCTTTATCAAACTCGAACCGGCTGCGTATTCCCGTGTACAGTGGCGTCATCTCGACGGGAAAATACTCATCAGGATCTTTCGACATCTGTTGTCCGATCATGACGCCCGTTACGATCAGGTACGGCCGATCTCTTCGTTCTACGATATGGAAGTCATCGCTGCGAAGCGACGGGTTGGCCGAGAGTACCGATCTGAGTGCCCCCTGGTGGAACGTAAAAAACTTCTCGTTATCGTGCAGGCCGAACGGCTGCAGGAATATTGACGCGACAATGTCCGAGTACGCTTCATCACCTCTACCGATCTCGAGAATTTCGCCGTACGTGCCGGCGTCGTGAATCGCCGTAGCAAACGCCAGGGGATCAATCTCCGACGGCCTCAGATTCTCGTCATCAAGGTCTTCCGGCGGAATGTAAGGACCGAAAAATCGCTCCTCGTCAATCGACAACGGCAAATAGGTATACGGCACTGTCGCCCAGCTTCCGCCGGAGTTCGAGGTGATATAGCGAGCGCGGCGAAGCCATCCGAGATCGTGCAGGGCACGCAGTTCGCCGAGCGACGCGGCGGCCGAGCGAGTGCCGCCGCCGGAAAAGGCAATGCCGAACGACGCCCGATCTGCCAGCCACGGCACGGCCAGCTCATCATCCGCCAGCTCAGGCGGCAGTGCTCCGCTACCGGCATCGACGGTCCATGTGCGAACGTTAACTGTGTCCACACTGCTCAGGAAAACGTACGCGAAGCCGGCCAGGGGGAGAATAGCGGCCCACGTGAGGGAGCGCCCGGTAGTCCGTTTCACAGTTCGGTCCTCTGCCGCCAGCCAGGAGAAGAATACCAGAGTGCTACCGCGGCGATAATTATCCCGAGCCCGCAAAACCTATAACACGGGTTCCACAGGCAGCAGTCCGATTAACCAGGTGCTGAATCGTTTACCAAGGCTGACCTCAGAGTCGGGATTGAAGTCAGCCGTCGTGTGCCAGCTGTTCTCGGGGCGAATATCACGCTCTATGCTGTCGGTGAGCTGACGTGCCAGTTCGACATTATCGATCAGCACCCCGACTTCTGTATTCAGGTTCGCCGATCGCGGATCGAGATTGAACGTTCCAATAAAGATGACGCGATCGTCAATCACCATGCTCTTCGCATGCAGCGCGAAAACAGGATTGTTCTCGGCGATACGCGGATAGTTTTCGATCAACTGGTCCTGAATCGCCGGACTGGGCTTGAACTCGAACAATTCGACGCCAGCGTCCAGCAAATCGTCGCGCTGTGATGCGTAACCGGCGAACGCTGGAGTATTGTCGGTCGATGCCAGCGAGTTGGTTGATATGCGAATTCTGACGCCCCGCTTCACAAGCTCCTCGAACAGCGCTATGCCCCCGTCCGGCATGACGAGATACGGCGACTGAATCAGGATTGATTTCTTCGACTGTCGGACGGCGTTGATAAGCCGGTTCGTCGATTCGCCACCGCCGCCCAGACCCGACGCGCCGTCATTCTTGCCAGGCGCATCGCTGATGAATTCAACGTCGTCCCATACCATGGCTCGCATGAGAGCAGGAAAAGACCGGGGAGTTGTGTCGATAGCCTGTCGAATCTCCGGGGCGAAGTTGGTTGGATCACTTGCATAGGCGTGCAGTTCGGCGGCGCGGCGGACGACATCCTCGCTGGAGATTTCGGCATGCTCGGCAGCAAGAATTCGTTCGACCGGAACCGCGAACTCGCTTTCCCAGAACTCGTTGAAGTTTTCCCTGATGTCTCGGACAGCAGATCCCAGTACCAGTACGTCGCGATCGCGGAAATTGTATTCGTGGTCGAAGTCGAAGTATTCGTCGGCCATGTTGCGGCCGCCGGTAATGCTGGCAATACCGTCAAAGATCGCGGTCTTGTCGTGCATGCGCTGGTTTACTTCCCGGAATCCCGTGATCGAGTTCTTCAACTTGCCCCAGAGACTAACGCCGACCACGAACTTCGGGTTGTAAATTCGGATCTGGACGTTCGGGTGCGCGGACAAAAGCAACAGGGTCCGGTTTTGCGCGTCGATGATAAAGTCGTCGACCAACACCCGGACCACGACGCCGCGTTCAGCCGCACTCAATAACTGCTCGGCTGCCAGTACGCCGATGTTGTCGGTGCTCCAGATGAAGTACTGCACATCAATCGAGCGCGCCGCATGTTTTGTCAACCATGCACGACCAAGCAATGCCTCCTCGCCCTTTTCCAGAATGTAAACACCCGTCTGCGATTCCATGCGTGTCGCGCAGTCTTCGCATACGGATTCAAGCCATTCGTTGAGTGACTGCGCATGAAGGGCACCAACCGGCCCCAGCGTGAAGAACAGAGCGCAGAGTTTCGGATATATCTTCAATGTAAGCCGTAGGATCGACGGAAAGTACCGCAGGAGTGTACAGTACTTCGCAACCGGCAATGCTGGATCCATCTCCAGATCGCGTGATATCGGAGATTGATGCTCGGCCTCGCTGGCAATTCAGAAACGCCCTTTGGCCGTTGCCCCACGCACCGGAATTCTTGTAGATTGGTTTGAGCAACAGCCTTGGTGCAATTCGATCGGGGCAACGATTTCGTGCTGCGTCGTATTAGCTTAAGACACACAAGAGGTTGAGGAGTTGAGGCAGGATTACTTACAGATAAGGGTGCTCGAGCTGGCTCCCCAGGTGTATGTTTCCGGGCAGTTGTTTGAACATGATGTGAGGTTACTGGCCAAACAAGGTATTCGCAGCATCATGAACAACCGGGCCGACGGCGAGTCGACGGGGCAACCGCCATCGGCGGATCTTGCAAAGGTCGCGGAAGAGCTCGGCGTCACGTTTGTGCATCTCCCGATCGATCCCCGCTCCATTACGGCGCAAGACGTCGAGGCATTCACGGTGGCCTGTGAGCAGTTGCAGCGGCCCCTGCATATCTTCAGTCGCACGGGCGCGCGCTCGACGAAAATCTGGGAGATGACTGAATAGATGTCGCCTGATTCGTCAGGCGGTACGAGTGACAGTGCGCGTGTGTCGCGGCGCGGTCAGTGCAGCAGACTCGCCATGCGTCGCCGATAGTGGTTCACACGCGGGTCGTTCCCCAGGAGTTCAAACACCTTCAGTAAGCCATTGCGACCGGCGTCGTCTCCGAAGCTGCGATCTTTCTGCATCAGCTGCAGCAGCAGCTCCATCGCCGTCTCGTAGTCGCTGTCGACCACTTTGCGCAGCGCCAGCTGCAGCAACGCTTCATGGTCGTTCGGGTCGGCCGCAAGACGTGCCTCGAGTTCGGTTACAGCGGGAGCCCCTGCGACCTGGCCCGCGAAGAAAAGACGGCTACGCAGGCTGGCGACTTCTGGTGTGGTTCGCGCATCTGCGGGCATGGTGTCAAGGGTCGCTTCCGCTGCGGCAACATCGCCCGCGGCCGCCTCTGCCTCGGCCAGGGCCAGGATCACGCGGGGGTTGTCCGGGTCGGCCGCGCGCGCCTCGTTCAGCAAGAGGACGGCTCCGGCAGCGTTTCCGGCAGCCAGCTGTTCGCGCGCTTCTATTACCTGCGTATCCGATTCGCGCGTGATGTGCGCGTCAAGAAATTGCCGGATCGCTTGCTCGGGCAACGCACCCGTAAACTCGTCTATTGGTTGGCCGCCCCGAAACAGCTTGACGTTCGGAATGCTGCGAATGCCGAACTGGGCCGCGATGTCCTGTTCCTCCTCGGTGTTCAGCTTGGCGAGCAGGAACTTGCCGTCGTATTCTTCGGCCAGTTTAACGAGGACCGGCGTAAGGGCCAGGCAGGGTTGACACCAGCTTGCCCAGAAGTCCAGCAGCACCGGGACCTTGAACGAGGCCTCCATGATCTGCTGGAAGTTGTCTCTTGTGACATCGATGATGAAAGGTGAATCGGCCACGCTCGCTCCCTGTTTCGAAAAACACCTGAAAATAATTGGGGTTCCGGGTCGTTTTGCAATCCCGCTGGAGACACCGTACACGGCGTCTCTGCGTCTCGCCGGCCATTTTGGCGCGTTTTCGATAATGCCGGGGCGCCTGAACCCGCATAATCGTCGCGCGTGCGGATGCCGTGACACGCACCTCGGAAATGAAGACGGCGCAGTGCCAGTATGGTCCTGCGTGTCCGGTAACACCTGGATTAAGGATATCGATGTTTTTTGACGGTTTATTGAGTTTATCGCCGTGGGGATACGTTGGCGCGACATTGCTGATCACCCACATCACTATTGCGTCGGTGACGATCTTTCTGCACCGCCACCAGGCGCATCGTGCGCTGACCCTGCATCCTGCCGTAAGCCATTTCTTCCGCTTCTGGCTGTGGCTGACGACCGCGACAGTCACCAAGGAATGGGTAGCCGTGCATCGCAAACACCACGCCAAGTGCGAGACGCCGGAAGATCCACATAGCCCGCAGACCCGCGGAATAAGTGCGGTGTTGTTCGGCGGCCTGGGTCTATACAGGACGGAGTGCCAAAATGCTGAGACGGTTGAGCGCTATGGCAAGGGCACTCCGGACGACGCCATCGAGAACAGCCTGTATACGCCGTGGCGCAATACCGGTATCGGATTTATGTTCATGATCGATCTGCTGCTGTTTGGTTGGGTTGGCATCATCATCTGGGTAGTACAGATGCTGTGGATTCCGTTCTGGGCTGCCGGCGTCATCAACGGTATCGGTCATTACTGGGGCTACCGGAACTTCGAGACCGGTGACGCATCTCGCAACATCCTTCCGTTCGGCCTGTTGGTCGGCGGCGAAGAACTGCACAACAATCACCATGCCTACCGACAGTCGGCCAAGCTGTCGAACAAGTGGTGGGAGATCGATCTTGGCTGGATCTATATCCGGCTGCTGGAAATGGTTGGTCTGGCGAGCGTCAAGCGCTCCGTGCCGACCACCGAGTTTCTCCCCACCAAGACTATTGTCGACAGTGACACCGTCGCAGCGGTGATCCGCAATCGTTTCCATGTGCTGAAGCTTTACGGTGCCCAGGTGATTCAGCCGGTGCTAAGCGTCGAACTTCGCGGTGACCACGCGCGCCGACAGATTCGACGTTTCAGAAAGTGGCTCACGCGTGAGGACCTGACCCTCAACATGACGCAGCGCGAGTCACTGGCTGCCGCATTGAGCGAGAGTAGCAAGCTTGCGATCGTGGTCGAGTTCAAGCGGCTTTTAAAGGCGCTGATGCAACCGTCCGTTGCCGAGAACGATCGGCTGGCTCGCCTGCAGGAATGGTGTGCAAAGGCGGAGGCAACCGGTATAGAAGCACTGCATGAATTCGCGGCACAACTTCGTGGTTACAGCATGCGCACCGCCTAGCTCCTAGCGCTGTTCTCAAGCAATAGATCGTGTCGGACCGGTGAAGTGTAAAGCGCACGATTAGAGCTGTGTGTCGGCCAGGACTTATCGCTAGAGCTCCCTGGTTTGCTGCTCGTGAATGGCTGCTTTCGGCGAATGGCGAAGTCCGCTATACCCCCGATACCAGCCGCTCATATGACCGCTTTCGGGGTATCATAAGGGTCTGCTACTGACCCATAGCGGCCGGAGAATAAGATTCGGTCCAACAAAGGCTATGTCTGACTGTACACTCACGCTCTTAGTCTTGCCGGGTTTCTTCGTCGGCACGCTGGTGTGGTCACGAATCGCGCATCTCTTGCAGGCTATCTTAGGACTTGATGGCGAGACGAAATCCGGAGAGGGTGAAGGCCCCGGCTGGACCCGCAATCAGATCCTGGCCGTCATCGCATGGGTCGCTGGATGGCTAGCTGTATTTGGCGGCCTCGCGTACTATTTTTTTGACCTGCACGGCAGACCTTCGGGTTGGTTCTGGTTCTTCGTCGGCGCTGCGGTAACGCCCGCAGTAATACTGCCGCCCGCGCTGATCTTCCTTTTCCGGCATCAACGGCGTACTGCTGAATACACGGCTGAACTTGAATCGGAGCCTCACTCGAACGCGGAGTTCGTGTACGAGATAACCTTCGACAAACCTTACATCCGGACGATGATCGACCGTTACCTCCGGCAATTGCCTATAGGCGGTTCCATCAAAGCTGGGCTCGTTCTGCTTGCCGGAATAGCCGCGGTAATTTGGATTGTTGATCCGTTTGGCGGTGATGCGGCTTTAATCGCCAGCCTGATATTAATTGTCGGATTACCCGCGCTTTTTGCTGCGCACCGAATGTCGCGGCGGCTTATGTTCTCCGATTTCGGGTATGCGTCGCACATGGGAAAGAGTTCGGCCTATAGACTGTTCGCCGCCGGACTCGAAGTGGAAGGGCACCGTCCATGGCATCGTGTATTGTGGCCTGACCTAATCAAGTGGCCCGATCTGTGGATTGCGACACGATTCAGTGATGGGTTCTTCCTATTTGGCGGCGGTGCGATGGCTTGGCTTCCGGACGCTGCATTGGTCGACGCGACTCCGGAGCAAGTAGGGTGTTTTATCAGCACGAGAATGAGACTCCGCATCCAAAAATAGGCGATTCAACCGGCTGCTCTTGGCCGTTCTGAGACGGTCGCCAGGATGCTAACTGAGGGACTGCTTTACGTCGCATCGCAGCCGCTCGAAAGATGTGCGGTAAGATGACGGCTTGTGACCCGAAGCGGACATTGACCAGGCTGATAGACTACTCAACAAAAGAAGAACAAGGAGGGGGCGGGTATGAATTGTCGGCTGCGCCGGGGGCCAGCCTGGTCGTTCGGTTGACAGTCGTCATTGCGGATTGACCCGGCTGTGTTTTGACCATTCTCGATGAGCCTTCTCGTGCCCCGCGAACGGTTGGAGTAGTAGCCGTAGTAGCGGACTAGGTGCTCGTAGTCGTCGGGGATGTGGTTCATGAGCATGCGCAGCCACTTCAGCGCCGGCATACCTTCAGATAAGCTGATGCAGCTCCTCCATGCTCCGGACCTCGGCGAAGTAGATCTGTTCGATTAGGTCGTACAGCTCTTCGTTGTCGCCGAGAAGATCGAGGATGCCTCGATAGGTCTCCGCCGCTACCGTCTCCGTCCGCAAGACCTCTTGGAGCATCTTCTCGTAGTCGGTCGTATGGACGATCGGCGTCGCGTCGCGGTCGGTTACGGCGATGCCGCCGAGTTGATTGATCGCGTGGCGAACAGTGGCCGCGTGGTCAAGCGACTCGGTGGCCTCGGCTTCGAAGAAGGGCTTGAGATGAAGTCGGTAGATACCTTTCACGTAGGCAGCATAGTGAGCGTACATCACTATTGCCCGCATCTCGAGGCCGAGAGCCCGGTTCAGCTGGTCGACCAGCCCGCTGTTGTTGTCTGTCAAAGCGTCTTCCCCTGTTTCCAATACCGCCGCCGGGTGTGCGACCTGACCGGGCCGTCCGACGTTGTAAGTATACCTTGGTGCAGGGCTCCGCCTCCCGATTTTTGATGCCGTAGCTGAGAGCAGCAAAATCTGGTTACTGACATCGCTCCTGCGCGTGAAAACGCTGTATCAATTCATCGCGCCCGAACGGCAGCTTCTGGCCGTGAGGCGACGATCTTCAGGAAGATGAACAACCGGCTGGTACGCACTCAGAAGCAGCCGCTCAGGATGAGAAAAGCACAAGCAACACTAGAATGAACAGCAAATAAGCTATCGAAACTGCAGCGACCACGCCTGAAGAAATCGTAAATGGACTGTTTTCAACCACAGCCTGAATATATAGCCGAATTGTTACAAGTGAATGACCGGTTATGGCCGTTCTGAGACGGTCGCGAGGAAGCTAACCGAGGGGCTGCTTCCCTTCATATAGCAGCCGCTCGGAAAATCTGAGGTAATATGACGGCTTGTGACCCGAAGCAGACGCACAGAAAAACACCATATCCAAATCTTGATTTAGGCAAGCAAAGTGAGACTGATAACAGTTGTTACTGCAATTCTGGTCAGCACTATCGTCGCTGCGCAGGTTAAAACTGAGCCTTCGATTGAGTACTCATTTGCTCCAGCCAAAATGGAGGAAACAGATGTGCGGGAAATGGCCAATCATATTCGCAAATCGATCAACCTCCAGTGCGAGTTTGTGAAATTTGACGCTACCTCGCTCGTAGACCTTGTCAAAAAAATTGAAGACAGCGACTTGAGCGTCGGTGAAACCTCGATCGTAGTGCGATTCCTTGATGGCAGTTGGATGAAATATGTAGGTCTAACTAGCGAAGTCAAGCAGTCTCAGTCTCGATTAGGTCCTTACGTTTGGGAGGGGGCGGCCGACCAGAACGATAGCTTCGCAACGTTCGTGGTTCAGTCGGAATCCCACACGATAGCGTACATATCGAAGGCCGGTGTCATGTACAAGTTGGATTCGTCATTTTCGTCTGAGGGCCATTTTCTCTGCATGAGAGACCCAGACTTTCGAGGTAAAAAGATTGATTGAGTTCAATCGCGACCGGCTGCTTCTGGCCGAACTGAGACGGTCGCCTGGAATCTAAACGAACGACTCCTAAGCACTCGAAAGCAGCCACCCCGGTGGTAAACTGCAGGCAAGCTGCAGATGACCCAGAGCAGCCGCTGGGTGTTATGCTGGAAGACAAGGTTGATTCATTTATGAACGAAGTATTTAACGCGCTCAAAGCTGTCATGGGGCCGCACACACGATCGCTTGACGTCAAACATGACGAGCCGGGTAACTTCTACGTGGATACATTCCATGTGATGAAGAACAAAAAGCGACTCTGGTTTGGTGGAGTTCAGGTTAAGAAAAACTATGTTAGCTACCACTTAATGCCTGTGTATGAAAATCCCAAGTTGCTGGAAAACATGTCCCCTGAGCTAAAGAAGCGTATGCAGGGTAAATCCTGCTTCAACTTCAAATCAATCGACGAGAAACTCTTTGCCGAACTTGGTAGGTTGACGAAGCGTGGCTTACAAGACTACCGCGCGAGTGGTTACCTAAAAAAGCAGTAAGCTCTAGTGACCCTCTGGTCCTGGCCGAACTGAGGCGATCGCCCGGTTTGGGTTATTATTTCCGCTGATGATGCAAAGCAGTCAGTGCTTCCCCGCGACTACCGCTAGGGCTATCATCGATGCGCGCCAGATTTGTATCGTCAAGCAATAAAGTCCAAGCGCGTTTTCTCCAGCAGCGGACTTAACTACGCGCCAACCGGGGTTATATCCGCAGGCGCCAAGCGAATATCCCCGGCCTGTGTATGTAAGATCAGAGTTTTCGTCGGCTCGTCATATTCTGCGAAGGTTATTGCCGACTCAATTCGTGCTAGTTGTTCGTTCGGAACCGAGGTCAACTTGATATAGGTTCTGCTCTCTTGGCGGACTGAAAAAATGTGCAGTGTGTGCCGTAACGTATCATCGTGATAACGCAGGACGTAAATGCCAGGTGATCCGCTAGCTAGCGCGTCAGCTATTAGGCGAAGCCTCCCTGGTGCTTCACCGAAGCGTTCAAATGGCACAGACAGGTCAATAATTGTCAGGGTTGCTTCACTAGCTATTTCCTGTAACGAATCATCGAGAGAGACAATAGCTGGGGCCGTCACGGCTTGTGTATCGTCAACAGCTCGCCCACAAGACCCGATAGCGCATATTGCTCCTACTAAAAATATGCGAATAGCGGTTTTCACTACAACTTCCTGCATGAACGCAACCTGTACGAGGTTCTATCGGATCAGCATATCAGGGGACTAATCGTTGACCAACGCAAAAACTCAAATGGGACGGCTAGCGACCGCTACTGGCCGGAAGCCGCCAGTAGCTTGGTCTGAGGTAGAATGAGGGCTACTGACCCTGAGCCGACGGTCGTCGATTCTCAAAATGTTGACCGGGTCCCGTACGTTAACGCTCGCAAGTTTCGAATCGTCTCTTCTTGCAGTCTGCGCATGTTATCGCGGAATCGTGAGGGCTGCGGTCTTGGTTCGAAAGCGTTTCCGCAGTAACGTGGAATATCAGAAACTCAAGTTGGTGCGCAAGATATTAGATCGAAAACACAGATGATCCTGATCGGCGAGTCGTTTTCTCCGTGGTCCAAGAAAGCACGATGGGCACTCGAGAATTGCGGGTTTGCATACACCTATCGTGAGTACACGCCGACGTTAAGCGAACCAGGGCTGCGATTGCGCATGCGGCAGTGGACCGGTGCCGTTTCCGTCCCGGTACTCTTCGCAGGCAACAAGATTTATCGCGGCTCATGGGAGATCGCTTGCTACGCGAACGAGATGGCAGGCGACGGGCGATTGGGAGATCTGGAGTTGGTAGCGCCGTGGAACAGTCTGAGCGAGGACGCTCTTGCCGAGGGCCGGACCCGCGTTGTTCGCAGCATCCTGGAGAATCGGCGGGCACTGGAGGAGTCACTTCCAGTATTCGTACCCGGCTTTCTGCGTCCACCACTACGCTTCCTGGCGCGCGATGCTGTGGCTCGGCTCGATCGAAAGTATGCTCACCTGTTGAAGCCGAGTGCCTTGCGCACAGCGCTTGACCGTACTCGTGAAGGGTTGGCGCAAGCAGGTGGCGATTTTCTAATGGGCCGCTTCAGCTATGCTGACATTGCGATGGCGGTGGTTTTGGAAGTCGTTGCGCCCATTGCGAAGACAGACCCTCCACTTGGCCCGGCGACGCAGAGCTGCTGGAAAGACTCGAATCTGGCACACGAGTTTCAGGATCTGGTTGATTGGCGAAACCGGTTGGCGGACAGTGACGATACGTCTTTTTCTCAATTCAGATCAGAATGAAGTGGCAGAGAAACCCCTTCTTGTTGCAGATTGACTGGCCGCAATTGGCCGTTCTGAGACGGTCGCCGGCGAGCACACCGAGGGGCTGGTTTACGTCGCATCGCAGCCGGTCGAAGCGCGACACATGCTACGCACTCGGCACTCTACGAACCTCAGTGTGTTCTTTGACATGAGCGCCCAGGTCCGCCGCAGTCTTGATCGACATCCATGTCGCGACCATTGTGGGATTCGTAGTAACGTTCAAATCCATTACAACGCAAAAAACATGCAAAGGAAGAAGCATTCGGGCCATCGGCAGTATTAGGACGTTAATGTCGATGACGCGCTGCTCGTCAGTCCGTTTATTCGTGCGATATGACCACCAGTGCGAAAAGATAAATGTGCTGCTTGTAAACAAGATTGTCGCCAAGTCGACCGTCAAGCGCTCAGAATTGAAAAACGTAATCAGAAGGATGATACCTACACCCGCCCAAAACACTCCGTAGATTCCTGCAAATCCATTATGCATACCCTCTTGCATAAGGGCGGTGCCATGCGTTCGGAACCACTCGGCTCGGCGCGGATGTCTGGCATACGCGACCATATCTCTGACCTTCTGACGTTGAAAAACGCCGACGATCAGAGCCTGTATCCAGTAAAGCAAAACGATTTCAAACAAGTTCCAACGAAACCATATTGCGCAGATAAGAGCCGCTAGATTGGCGCCCAACAGCACTGACGTACTGATTGCCAGTGATTTGTTCATCGCAACAATGTACTAGAGGTCGTTTACTTGCGCGCAGACGCAGTTGGCAAATTTGCGGCTCCCAGGCCGCTAATGGCTTCAGTGAGCCAATCGAATTGATGGGCCTACAAAGCTCGGACGGATGGCTGGTTGTGGCCGAACTGAGACGGTCACCTGTAACATGAACGAGCGACTGCTAAGCGTCGCATAGCCGCCGGTCAAACAAATAGAGGTAAAATGTCGGCTTGTGACCCATTGCCGACATTCCGCAACTCGTGAGTAAGAACCGAAAACTCCTTGCGATGGTAATCGCGCCAATATCTGCGCCCGTTGGTTATGTTGCGTTCATAGTGGCGGCGAGTGGGTTCGAATGGCCATTCAATCAAACCGATATCTGGTTGATACTGGTTGTTGCCTCCCTAACCAGTTACCTAGGGCTTTTTCTCGGGGGGGTTCCAATCTTACGTCGACTAAGTCGCTCCACCCCAATAAATCTGTCATCGCTAACCGTCATTGGCGCATTCTCAGGAATATTGGTGATGTTCGCACTTATTGCAGTGATATCGGCGCTGTTCGGTGTTTTGCCTTCTCTCAATGTCGAATCGGTTTTGATCGGCGCTTCGCTCGGGTCACTAGTAGCATTTTCCTATGGTGTAATTGCCGGACCTAGGATGCTGGGTTAGCTAGTGCTGTCACCGGCCGCTAGTGGCCGTACTGAGACGCTCGCCGGGAACATGATCGAACGACTGCAAAGAGGCCTTGCTCCGGTTTGGTGGACACTTTCAATGACCGCATAATGCGGCAGGAGGTGTTCCATGGCAAAGAAGCAGTATCAACGTTACAGCCCCGAGTTCAAGATCCATGCGTTGAAACGGGCGAGCGAAGACGGCGTTACGGACAAAGCCGTCTGCGAGGAACTCGGCATGAGCCGACGCCAGCTCCGACGCTGGCGCGACCAGTATCATCTGATGGGTGATGAAGCCTTTCCCGGGCTATCGGTGGAGCGGGATGAGGAGGTCGCCGAGCTCAAACGACGCCTTAAGAAAGCCGAGCAGGAACGGGATTTTTTAAGAGATGCGGCGGTTTTCTTTGCCAAGGAGTCGAAGTGAGATACGCGTGTATCGCTCGACGCCGCAACCAGTATCCAGTGAGTCTGATGTGTAAGCTGCTGGAGGTCTCGAGGAGTGGGTACTACGCGTGGCGGAGCCGGCCCGAGAGCCAGCGTGCTCAGGACGATCGGGTTCTTCTAGAGGCCATCAAGCGTATCCATGCAGCCAGTGGCGGCGTCTACGGCGCTCCCAGGATCACCGCTGAGCTGTGTGAGGAAGGCTATGACTGCGGCAAGCGCAGAGTGGCCAGGCTCATGCGACAGGCAGGGCTCAAAGGATGTCCCAAACGGCGCTACCGGGTCACAACACAGCGTGACCCCGCCCATGCTGTAGCAGACAACCTCCTGCAGCAGAACTTCACAGCCTCACGGCCGAACGAGTACTGGGCCGCTGATATCACCTACATCGGGACACAGCAGGGCTGGTTGTTCCTGGCCGTCGTCATGGACCTCTACTCACGTCGTATTGTTGGCTGGTCGATGGACCGGTGGAACAGCCGTCACTTGGCGATCAATGCACTCAACATGGCCATCGAACAGCGGCAACCCGAAGCAGTACTGTTACATCACTCCGACCGCGGCGCCCAATATACAAGCGATGACTTCCGCAACGAACTCGACAAGCACGGCATCAAGTGCAGCATGAGTGCTCGTGGCAACTGTTACGACAATGCTGTTGTTGAGAGCTTCTTCGGCTTGCTGAAACGCGAGCGAGTAAACCGCACTCGATACCTGACTCGAGATGAAGCCAAGCAAGACGTGTTCGATTACATCGAGTGTTTCTACAACCGAAAACGCCGCCACGGCTATCTTGGTAATATAAGTCCCGTTGCCTTCGAAAGACTGGGCGGCGGACCGTCACAACCTGTCCATTAAACCGATGCAAAACCAAAGCGTCGCATAGCCGCCGGTCGAGAAAATTCAGGTAAAATGTCGGCTGCTGACCCAAAGCAGACTCACGTATTACGAGCATCCAGACACTCCATGGCGGACATGGTTCAAGAGTAGATTCTATGCACGGATGGCTGACGACCCATGCCAGGGAAATCGTAGCGGCTCTTTTGGCTGCCATATTTGCATCCGAGATCTACTATGTCGCGGCCCGAAATACGCTGGGGCCATGGTGGAGGGTCTGGATAGCGCCGCCAAAATCGGGATTTTCCAAGACGAGCAGATGGGGCTGGTACTTTTGGAATGGCATGTGTATTTGCCTCTGTCTGCTAGTTGTCGTGAATTAACGGAACTCTGCACCTATTGCCATCAGATGGGCGTCTGCTTCTGGCCGAGTGCAGAAGTTATCCAGGTAAAGAAATGAATGACTGCTTTACTTCGCATAGCCGCCGCTTGAAGCTCCTCGGTTATAATTTCTGCTGATGACCCTAAGGAGCCGTTCGTCGCAGGGCGAAAATCACCATGCTCAAGCTCTATAAACTGGACGATCAGCCGCCTCGCTATTGGGAGACTTGGGACAACGACGACGGTTCACACACGGTTCACTGGGGTGTTTTGGGCGAAACTGGAGACTCGAAAACCGTAAAATCATCTCTGTTCAAAAAGGCTACCGACAAGATTCAAGCTGAAGTAGATGATTTCGTCTCTCAGGGATACAGGCAGGTTGATCTCGATGACCACCGCACTCTGTTGATTGAGTACGCCGTTGAAGGGTTCGGGACAGGAGACGACCTAGACAAGAGGCACGAACTTGAGTCGAGAATGAACGGGACTCTCGGTTGGACAGGTCTAGGACACTGCGATGGCGGCAGTATCGGTTCCGACACTATGGAAGCCTGCTGCTATGTCGTCGATTTCGAATTAGCCAAATCAGTCATTGAAGCTGACCTCAAAGGAACTGAGTTCGCTGACTACACGCGAATTTACGATGAGGGCGCAGAGAAGGAAAAGGCGCGCTCTTCCTGACGCTGCCAACAGCAGCTCTTGGCCGATTCTGTTGAAAAACTCCGTTTTCAAAATTGCCGGCTTTTTATTTGTGATTTGCCGCCAATTTCGTATTGTAGATACGAGGAGGTAGTTTAAACCCCATGAAAATATCTCCTGGCGCAGCTTAGTGGCGCTAACCAGCGTAAACCGATGCGCACAGAATAAAGTAAAATTCTTCGCGAATTTCCGTGCCGCTCGCAGTACTGAGTTTTTCAACAGAATAGGCTGTAAGCCGCCAGTCGACTGGTCTGAAGTAGGATGACTGCTACTGACCCAGAGTGGACGTTAGCCGGGTATCTCTACGACTTATGCTTGTCGACTGAGGCCTGATAGCCTGATCCGCGTCTTGGCTAGCGCGGCACTTTCCTTCAATATGCCGGCTGACAACACAGATTCAGGAGTGTCCCCATGCTTAAGTTCGCCGTTCTCGCCTGCCTGCTGCTACCCATACAGGCGACTTTAGCTCAGGATCAGGGGCGGGAAGTTGCTGGCCCTCGCGCCGTGCTGGAATACAGAGACCGCCCTCCTGTAGAGAACCGACACCTCGAACAGCGTATCGACACGCTACTGCCAGCCCTGATGAAGGAGACCAATCTCGATATGTGGCTCGTACTCAATCGCGAGTATGCAGAGGATCCCATCTACTTCTCTTTGGTACCGCAGCCGACGTTCGCAGCGCGCCGCACAACCATGCTTGTATTTCATCGCACCGACGACGGTGTCGATCGCCTGACTGTCAACCGCTATCCGCTCGGCGGACCGTATGAGTCAGCCTGGGAGGGCGGCGATCTCGATTCGCAATGGCAAGCGCTGGGCGAGCTCATCGTCTCCCGCAACCCGGCACGCATCGGCATAAACGTGTCTCGCGACTGGCCGGTAGCCGATGGGCTCACTCACGCGCTGCACCAACGCTTGCTCGAGGTGCTGCCTGACGACTATGCAGATCGCCTGGTGCCGGCGGAAGACCTCGTCGTACGGTGGGCAGAGACGCGCACAGCCGATGAGATTGAAACGTATGCGCACACGGTAAGCCTCGCACGCAGCGTCATCGCGGAGGCGTTTTCCAGCCGTGTAATCACGCCGGGTGTGACCACGACCGATGACGTCGCCTGGTACCTGAGGCAACGCTTCGCAGAACTCGACCTGCCTACCTGGTTTATGCCCTATGTCAACGCGCAACGTCCTGGACAAAGCTGTGACAGTGACACCGCGTTCTGCGGCGAGAGCGGTATCATTCAAGCCGGCGATGTCATTCACACCGACGTGGGAATCTGCTACCTGCACTTGTGCACGGACACGCAAGAGATGGGCTATGTGCTGAAACTCGGCGAAACTGAAGCTCCGAAAGGCCTCATCGGCGCGCTCAAGGTTGGCAACCGCTGGCAGGACCTGTTGACCGACGAGTTCGTCACTGGCCGCACGGGCAACGAGATCACGGCAGCGACGCGTGCCGAGTGTGCCAGGAAGAAGATCGACTGCAGCGTGTATACACACGCGATCGGCTTCTTCGGGCATGCACCTGGCCCGACGATCGGCATGTGGGATGATCAAGACGGTACGCCGGTGCACGGCGATTGGCCGCTGCACGCGAACACGTGCTACGCGATCGAGGGAAATATCAAGGCACCAGTACCCGAGTGGGACGGCCAGCTTGTGCAGATCAAACTCGAGCAAAGCGCGTGTTTCGATGGTGAGACCGTGCACTATCTTGCGGGCCGGCAGACCAACTGGCATATCGTGCGCTAGCACTCGGCTACTTGGCGACCGTCCGGTTATGGCTGTCACTAGCCGCCCAGATGTTAGAATCTTGAGCAACTGCTACTGACCCAGTGCAGTCGTACGTCTGCCACGTGGCTAAATAGAATCTCTTGGATTTCGGTTGGAACGAAAAGAAACATACGCGGAATTTCAGGCACGAATGGACCGCGCCCGAGAAGGAGATGCAGCCAAGACCAATAAGGTGGCTGTATTTGGCATCGGTATATACGCGGCAGGCCTGGCCGCGTACTTCTATCTGCGGTCTGGTGACTGGCATGGTATTTATTTCTTGTTCGCGGGAGTCAATTTACTGCTTCTTGTCGTTGCAGGAAGCCTGCTTTTTGGAATCTATAAATCAAGACGGCCCTGAAGGAGAACATCGTTGGAGCGGCAAATACTCGCGGAACTTGTTCAAATAAAATGGAGTCTCGTAGCGATCTTCCTCGCTATCGCGTTGATTATTCTCTACTACCTGATAGCCATAGCATTCCGCATCAAGAGAGGGAATACAGAGTCTCTGGTTCTGTTGAGAGAGACGTACATTGCCGAGCTATCGTTGCTCGAAAGCAAGGGCGAGTACGAGCAGTTACTCACCAAGTCTGAAGAAATGGTTAATCTATTTCCGGCGGACCTTATAGCGAACTGGTATTACGCACTCGGCAACTACAAGAATAGACAGCTCGGAGCAGCGCTGTCTGCATTAGGGAAAGTTAAGCAGATCAATGCGGCTTGGTCTGCGGACTCCGTTGACGCCCTTATGGAAGAAATCCGAAGCGAGATGGATGGCCCAAAATCGCACGGCGCGTAGGTTTACTTCTGAGGTTTTTCGGCCGACGGGTTGTGGCGGTAAGCGGAAGTTCGAGTGCTAGAATCATGGGCGACCGCCATTGGCCCTATCCAACCGGTACACAGCTACACAAAATGAACAGCAAGAATCGTTCAAGAAGTATTCGCTTTCGACTCGCTATATCTGCTGAAGAATACCTGGCCTATTATCAGGGCAGTGCAAAAGCTGTAGTGGTACGCTCTCAAGACAACAGAACCATTCGTTTTCCTGCCAGCGCAATCCGTCAGTTCGTTACTCACGATGGTATCTTTGGCGACTTCGAAATTACTTTTGATGAGAACAACAAGCTCATTGCGGTACAGTCGATAGACTAGGAATCCAAGAAACGGTTACCTAGGTGCACGACTCGCCAATTCGACATGCGTGAAATATTCGTACGGATTCGCGCGGCGGACGACAAATGAGATGGCAGTTGTTGATGCGTGTGGAGCTGGCTGCAGGGCTTTCGGGTTGTTATCCGCAAACGCTCGTGGCTGTAAGTGGCCCGTCACTCTCGTTGAGAGTGAACGGCTGGTAAGCGCTCGAAAGCAGCCTGTTGAGTGATAAACTGCTGAGCGAGTACTTGTGATCCTTAGCCGTAACACACCAATTATTCCAAGAAATGAGTTTATAGGCGATCAGATCAGATGGGCCTCGACTGGAATCCAGGAAATCGACCAAAGGTTGGTCATGAAGAAGAGTATTTTCAACTCTTCGAAATACTTCGTTCTGAAGCGGCGAGCGAGCATAAAGAAGAGGTTGATCGATTTCACGAAATCTCAATCTCCGCCTATGAAACGCTCGCCGCCCCTCAAGTCGGCAAAGATGACAATGCGACTCAGTGGATCAAAGAGATGCACAAGAGTCAGCAACCCGATATGTCACTGAATGAGTGGGTCGGCCGGTTTCAGGGCTTCTACGTCGTTTCGCTTGTTCCGCCCTGTGATGGTGTACCTCGTTATTCGAACGGCACCCCGGGCGGCTACGTCGAGCCATTTTCATTTCGCGGCGAGTTTCTCAAAGACTGTGTTGATTTGATCGGCAGGGATTTGTTAGACGATGCGTGGAACAGTAAATTACCTGATGAGATGCGTGACTACGCGGACAAACTTATGCAGTGTGCCGAGAGTTATGCGTCCGAGCATGGATATGATCTTGAGCAGCTGAATATCGAGGACGTCGACAGCATCGACACCAAGTTGGATATCATAGTCTGCGCAGCAAGATGGTGTAGATTCTGGGCCGCGCGAGGTCACGTTCTCGATGCTTATTTCTAATTCCTTTTCGGCACCCGGATTTGGTCTGCTCCTGGCCGTAAACAGAAGTTCGTTTGGTTCGCAGTATAATTTCCGTTACTGACCCAAAGCGACCGCACGCGATTGCCGTCGAAGGGTTCTCGCTTCTCTTCGCTTGTACGAGTAGCAAATGGTTTGGATCAAAGGAATTCTGATTGTCATCGTTGGGGCAATACCGGCCACTTTTCTACTGGGGTTTGCGTTTGTTCCTCTCGTTGCGGCCGCGTCGGTAATTCGAGAGCATCCCTTGAGCGCTTCGGTGACAATCATTTGGTTCGCACTGGCCGCAATCGGAACAGCCACACTCTGGCTTGCAGCCTTTCAGTCAATTGGCCCAAGGCTTATGTCAGGGCTCTTGGCCGGCGCGCTGGCAATCTGCCCACTTGCGTATTTCTTGGTAAAGGATTTTGTCGAGGGCGGTTTAAACGCAGGAAGTGTTATGGGCTTGCTCGTTACGGGGCCTGCCGCAGTGGCGATCGCCCTAATGGCCGCTTTCTTTCGGAGGCCGCCCGGTGAGAAGCTGGTCTCTGGTGGTTCACGCATTTCGTAAGCTTGCCAAAGAACCCGCGACCGCAACCCCGGCCGGGTAACGACGGCCCACACGTCCGGCTGTTTCTGGCTGCCTTTACCAGCCCTTTGAACTTATTAGGGTAAAATGAGGGCTCGTGACCCAAAGTGGTCAGTCGAACGCTTTGATCTTCAAACGCCAGAATCTTTCATTTTCAGACCAGGTTTCTTGGAATTCATATGTTGTCGAGTGTCTTAGTTGGGCTTAGCGCAGGTCTCATTTTCATCTTGGGCGCCGTGCATCTCTTGTATACGTTTCGGGGCGATAGGCTTTCTCCTCGCGACACAGAGTTGCAGGCCTCAATGAATAGCGTTTCGCCAAAAATCAGCGATCAGACGACCATGTGGCGTGCCTGGGTCGGATTCAATGCGAGCCACAGCATGGGCGCTATTCTTTTTGGATTGATATACGGCTATCTGGCAGTGTTTGAGGGGGATCTGTTGTTTGGATCGATCTATCTACTGACCGTGGGTATTGCAATGCTCAGCGGCCTTGTTCTCTTGGCACGGCGCTATTGGTTCGCTGCGCCACTTGCCGGTATTTCAATCTCTCTGATCTGTTTTGTCACTGGCGTGATACTTTGGTGGCTTTGACTAGCAGGTCCGCAGGCGTCGCTAAATTATCGCTACTGCCCCGATGCTGCCATTCGCATTGAGCGGCGCTTATCCCGATGAAACGAATACTCCATTTTGCAGCTTTGCTTGGACTCGTGCTTGCCGGTTGCGAAAGTGAGCGCAGATTCACGCTTAGTCCGGCGACCATGGCGTGCAACCACGGTTCTTGCCGGGTGACCTTCGAGATAACGAACTTGTCCGACCGCGAGCTGCCATACCTTCTGTGGCCTGAATGTCTTCCCTGGTTTGACGCTCTCGCAACACGTTAGTTGATGTCGAGCGCGTCCTTCGCGGCATCCAGTGCCGCATCACGTCCTGCGAAGTAAGCATCACGAGATGCTGTCACGGGGATTTCGGGCGTTATGCCGTCTCGCGCTGGTAATCGATCCGCGTTTGCCATAACCGTGCGCTGTCCGGGAATACGTATCTTGATGCCACTTTCCGGCAACGTCAGGAAATAGATAATGCCTGCCGTCGCACCAGTCGGTGCACCACCGGTCTTCTCGCCGACAAGAAGCCCGCGCTCGGCATTCGCCAGGACTGCTACCAGGTGCGTTGATCCGGAGCTGTTGGCTGGGCCAATGAGGACGACCAGGTCCCCTTCAAAAGCCAGCTCTGCCGGCTGCAATGGTCTGCTATCGGCAGCGAGCCCCGGTGCGACAAGCTTGAAATAGCCGTTATCCAGTGGCTCAAACCAGGCGGGGTCCGGATACAGCGCCGCCTCGTTCCAGGTAGACAGGTACTGCCGTCTTCCATCACTGAGCGAGTCGAAGCGGGTCAGCAACGCTTCGGCGGTCTTCGCAGGACGGTTAATCAAGTGCTGCAGTAACGCAAGCTGTGCATCATCGGAGCCGCCCCCGTTGTTTCGCAGATCAACGATCAGCTTGTCGCGGTTCTCCTGTTTCAACGATTCGAAATAGGGGGCCAGGTGCGCGGCTGCATCCACGGGCTTGCGATAGTTGACGAAGGTGTCCACTGCCAGGTATGCCGCGTTATCGCCAAGCCGCTCGAAACGAATGCTGTCGGCGAAGTTCGATGAGTAGCGTTTTTCGCCGACCATCGACTGGAAGTCCGGGAAGGTCAGTCTTTCTGTGGTGACTGTGAATTCCCTGCCGTCGGTACTCCTGACCTGCAGTCGAACGGTTCCATCGATGTCGGCGAAAAAAGGAGCGAAATGGTCCAGTGCGGGCCCCATGAACTCGGTCGAGTAGGCAAGCTCCAATGGCACAACGTGCGTTGCATCGCCGTCGACCGGGATCAGAGGCTCGACTTTCGCTAGCCACCAGGCAACACGGCGGCCGTCGATGCTCAGAATCTGATCGCCCCGCGACAGCTCGCTCTTCGCTGCCGGGGTGTCGACGTACATGCGCCCTGAAAACAGGACAAATCGAAACGGCAGATAAACACGTTCCGTATTGCGGGCGGCTGCCATGTCGTCCGGTAACTCTGCCTTGGTGTGATCGCAGCGAATTGCCGCGAGGATCCTCGAGATGCCGATATACAGGTCGCCACGACTAATCCCGTCAGACGAGCGGCTCTCGAGTGCATCCCACATGTCGCTCAGGGTGGATTCCCCGGTGTAACGATCGTAGCCGGCGTGCATGGCCTCAAGCCTGTCACGGGCGATCTCGATATCTTTCGCCGCTGCCTCGGCCGAGAGCAGAGTCGAGCCATGCACCGGGGCGTGGTCGGCGTAGACGGGGCCCGAAATCAGTAGCGCAACGAGCAGTGACTGAGCGGTGCGGATTGCCAGCTTGTACATGTAGAACTCCTGTAGCGGGCAGAAGCATGCCCGGTGACAGCAATCCTAGCGACGCCGGCAAGGAAAGCGTCTCAGAATCGGAACAACCGGGTAATTTTCAGGAATTGAGACGTTCCTTGGCCGCTCGACGCCATCGCCCCGGCGTTTCACCGGTTATTTCACGAAAGACGCGATTAAAAGTCGCCTTGGATGCGAAGCCGGAGTCCATGGCGGTGTGCAGAATCGACCGCTTTTCGTTCGGGTCCCGCAAGCGATCGCAGACGTCCTGGACGCGTATTTCATTGATAAAACGATTGAAGTTCACGCCGGCTGAGGTATTGATTGCGCGTGACAGATAACTTTCATTGGTTCCGACATGCCGCGCCAGCCGTGCGAGGTTGAGGTCCGGATCCCTGTGTAGCCCTTCTCGCCGTATCTTTTCCGCGATCGCGGTTACGTCGACCCTGGGGTCCGGGCTCGTTGCTTGCGTTGGCTCCAGAGCAGCGATTTTCGGAAATAGTTTGTCGACCTTGGTCAGTGCATCAAGAGCTACGACAAGGAAAATGGTGCCGATCGCGACGTACAGCCAGTATGTGTCGATGTAACGAAGCGTGCCGAACAGGATTCCCCAGATTTCGAATCCGCCCCAAATGGCGATGGCGAGGCAGGTAACCATGACAAAGCGCTTCAGCCAGGTCGGATCATAGGCGTCAGCCGCTGCGTGCCGCTGTTCGAGCCATCGTTTGTAGCGTCCCGCGAGTCGAACCACCAGCACCATGCCGGCGATGCCAAGGCACAGGCCGAGGATGGACTCGACAGGCGTGATGTAGGGCTCGTGAAACGCAATGCTAAATGCGAACTTCGCGGGCGCGTCGCCGAGCGCAAGAAAACAGACGCAGTAGTACACGAACTGCGCCGCACCGGGAGCGAGCCACCACCAATGACAAGGTCGCAGCTTCCCGTAAGCCAGTGTGAAGGCATGCAGATACAGCAAGGGACCGAACCAGAGCTCCATGCTGAATGGTGCAAACGTCAGCCAGGGAAATGCGTTGTAAGCGCCTGCAAATCCGATGATGAAAGGAATGGTGTGCCAGCACCAGATACACAACAGTGCGGTAAGCCAGAGGAAGGCGGGTCGCTCAGCGGCTCGCACGCCGATGATGAGGGCTGCAAGTGCGGTCGTTGCCGAAAGCGCGAACAGCAATGCTGTCCGCCAGCCTACGTCGATCTCTGTCATCGGCGCAGTCTTTCACGCTTCGCTACGGCCCGCAATTCCTGCAACACACAAAGCAGCATATTGGATGAACCAAACCTGGCAAGACTACCGCAGGATCGCTATTGGGCAAGCCATCCTGAAAAACAGGGCGAACCGATACAGAAGTACACTGTCTCAGTTCCTATCCGGGGGAGAAGAATATGAATAAGTTGCCAAGATGCCTGGTCGCCGCTGCCTTCATGCTAGCTGTACTGCCGACCGCCTACGCCGCGGGCGAAGGCGCCATCGAAGAGGCGCTTGCCAGTCCGGTGCGTACTGACGCGGATCGCGAACGTGACAAGCGCGATAAACCTCTCGAAGTGCTGGAGTTTGCGGGCTTCGGCAAGGGCATGTTGATTGCCGACGTGTTCGGCGGTGGCGGGTATTACAGTGAAATCCTCTCGGTCGTGGTTGGTGACCAAGGCGAAGTATTGCTGGTAAATAACGCGCCCTACGATACTTACGCAAAGGCCGAACTCACCGCGCGACTGGCTAATGGTCGCCTGGCCAACGTAAGGTACCTGCTGGTGTCGAACGAGGCACTTGGTCTCGGGAGTGACAGGCTGGATGGCGCTTTGATTATCATGTCTTACCACGACCTCTTCTACGACGATCCGGACAACAACTGGCCGGATGTCGGCCACGACCAGTTCATTGACCAGATTGTCTCGGCGTTGAAGCCTGGAGGCCGCCTGCTTGTCGTCGATCACGCTGCAAAGCCAGGCACTGGTGGCGACGACACACAGAGGTTGCATCGCATCGACGAGCAATTCGCGAAAGCCGAACTGACGCGCCGCGGCCTGGTATTCGTCGGCTCGATGCAGGGCCTGCGAAATCCCGAGGATGACCGCAGTATCAGCGTGTTTGATCCAGCCATCCGCGGAAAGTCGATCGATTCGTGCACCTTTACAAAAAGCCGATTGGCTGAGCGACGCTGCTAGACCGTAATACCCGCTTCTTTCAGCTGCTCGATCAATGGTGCGAGCTGGGTTTCGAAGCGGCGCCATCGTGCCAGCGAGTCACGGTAGATGGGTTTACGTACCTGTGCGGCACTTGCGGTCGAAACCGGTGCCTTGTTCTTGTCGAACTCGAGACACGCCGGTTCCCAGGCAAGCCCGCAGTGGGCAATAATCTCTCTCGAGACCGGCTCCTGGTTCTCGACGAGCTCCTCGTAGGAGACATCCAGCAATGTCTCGGGAAACAACGTTCGCCAGTGATTCATTAACGCGTCGTAGGCGATGTAGTACTCGGCAAGATCGTCAAGGTCATAGGAAAACGGGTAGCCCATGCGAAACAGTGCACGGTACATTGCGAGGCAACTATCAACCGGGTGTCGCCGGACGTGGACAATCGGCACTCCCGGTAACGCCTTCGCGATCAGGCCAATGTAGAGGTAGTTGGTTGGCGACTTGTCGACAAAGTACGGCGCGTCCGAGCCATAACTGGCGACGCTGCTGATGTAACTTCCACCAAGCTTGTCGGGATCAATACCGACGGCTGCCTCGGAAGCCGGTCCCGTCGGCTGATCCCCAAGCCGAGTGAGTGTCAGCGCAAAGTCGGGAATTTCGCCCAGGCTATCGACCTTGCTGTGACTGCTGATAATGCGATCGACGAGCGTCGTGCCACTTCGCGGCAGGCCCAGCACGAATATCGGTCCGCGGCGCTCGGGCAGATTCGTCACCGTGTCAGCGTAGTCGCGGTCGAAGATTTCCATAATGCGCTTCGTGACCGACACTTCGGTCTGCACGTCATACGCCAGCTGACGGCGACGGCTGTCGGCGCCGCGCTTCAACCACGCAAAGCTGCGCTCATCCTCGCCCAGGTCTTCGTGCTCCTTCGCCAGCGCGTAACACAACGATGCTTCGCCGGCGTCACCAGGCGCGAGTTTTTGCAGTGCCTGTTCGAGCTCGCCGATGTGATTGTCATCCTGCGTCTGCTTGCGTAGCGTGGAGCGGTTGTGCAATGCGTCGAAATTCTCGGGATTCATCTCGACCACCCGCGAATACAGCGCTTCGGCCTGTTGCAGCTCACCCACGGCAACCGAGGACGAGGCGAGGTTGTACAGGTAGCGCGTGTTGTTGCCATCGAGTTCGACAGCGCGACTGTAGCAACGATGCGCCTGCTCGTGCTTGCCTGCATGCATATAGAGTTCAGCGACGTTTTGCAGCAGCGGCGCGTCGTTGCGGGCACCCTTGTTCGACCGTGGCCAGCTGCTTCAGGGCTCGATCGTGATGGCCGCAGAACTGGCAGGCTCCAATGTACTGGAGCTGCAGGCTGACGATCTGGGGGGGGCACGTTTCATTGCCATCTCAACGAGTTGCAGCATCTCCTCGAAGCGGCCCTGTTGCTGTCGGGCCTTGCCAAGCAGCAGCAGGGCGTCGTTGGACCTCCGGGTTCGATTGAAATAACGCCTCGCAGGCCGCCGCCGCCTGTTCAGCTTGTCGCTGACTCAGCAGCTGCATGATGTTGCGAATGGCAGCTTTATACTGCTCTGGGGACTTGGGGCCGGGATTCACGTCAATTACGCTGCCTGCAAGAAGTGCCAGTCGTTCCAGTCGGCTTGCTGATATCCAGGATCTCGCTATCCAGGTTATGGACGGGGGGTGAAGGGCATACCGCACCTGTATGTGGTTTGTTGGTGTGCATGATCGAAGCTTGCTCAAGCTGCGTGCTGCATATCATAGACGACCTGCTCCAGGTCGTGGTAATTGCCGCTCCATGAGCCAATCGTCTGCCGGTAGTATTCAAGCGTTCGGCGTCAGTCAGAAAACACCAGTGACACTGCCCGGTGCTGTGTATCCAGATCGATGACCGCATCGGCGACCTCGGGCAGATGTTCGATATTCCACCGCGTAATCCGTTCGTAGAATTGAATGAACCGTGCGACCTGTTCGTCGCTCATGATGGCCCTGGAATCCTCGCCACTTTTTGCGCGAAGTTCGTATTCCTGCTGCAGCCGCCACTGATACACACTGTCGAAGTCAGGCGCCTTCAGAAACAGCAGTGCATCGAGTGTATCGAACAAGGTCCGGTACTCTTTGTGTAACTTCTCATTGACGTAGGTCCGCCAAACCGCGTCGGCGTCTTCATCCCGTTCCAGCGCGTTGATCGGTTTCTCGAGTTCCTCGAGGTCGCATGCTGCGGATGCGACACACCAGCCCTCGAAAATGACGAGGTCGACTGGCCCGGTGACGAGCGGCCACTCGTTTTCCGGAAATCGATCGTCACTGGATTTATCGAAGCGGGGGATACGTATCGCTGAGCCGGGCCCCAAGGACTTCAGCTGTGCGATCGTCTGCAGACCGAGATCCACATCGTGCGTGCCGGGGACGCCCCGCGTAGCCAGCAACGGGTGAACGGTCCTGGCGAGCAACTCGCGTTCACGGCGTGTCCTGTAAATATCATCGATGGACAGCACAACCACGGCAAGATCGTACTCATCCGACAGGTATTCGTTGACCAGGTCTGCACAGGTTGATTTGCCGGTGCCCTGCGCGCCATTAATGCCCAGCACGAACGTGCCTGCATCCGACGAGCGGCTTCTTTCGTACAGCCAGTCTGCGAAGGGCAGGTAACAACGCTCTGCACATTTGGCGTAGATTGCTGGCAGCTCGTGCCGGCTTATGAAATCATCGAGATGCATGTGGTTCTAACGCTGCAGGTGCCCAGTCGGCGACCCGGCTACTGCCCCAGCTGTTCCTCGAGAGTCTCCCTCAATGCAACGGTCGCTGCCAGCATATCCTCTGCCTTGGACCGGGTGAATGTCGCGTTATACGTGCGCCACAGGACGGCTCGCCGAAAATATTTCGTGTCCAGTGAGCTACTCTCGTCAAACAGGACGTCGTCGTCGGGCATGCCTATCTGTGCCCCGAGAAAGCGCTCAAATATCTCGGTTGCTCCTGCCAAGAAAGGAGGGGCGTCTGCCCAGGCCCCCGATGGGTAGGGGCTCAATCCTGCTTTAACCACGAAATCCCCATAGTCGCCGTCGACGAAGAAACTGTTGTTCTTTTCGATGACGAGTTCGCTACGGTCCATCGAGGCGAAGTAGTTGATAAGCCTGTCTCGCAGCGCTCGGTCACGGATCAGCTCCAGGTTGCCGGTACTGACGATGTCCGTGTAAGCTGCGCTCTGCAGGAACACCGTTCGCCGGTCGAACAGGTGTGTAAGCTTGGCGCCGAGTTCAGCGGGGCGCGCTCGCGGAGTCGCCTGGCCCAGCATGTCGTAGGCACTTCTGCCGGTACGAATGATGCCATCCTCGAATTCGATCTGTGCTTTCAGCTCCGACTCGAACTGTCCAAGATCTCGTGCGATTGATTGAAGATAGACAGACTCGGATGCCCGGTTCTCGCGTTCGGTAACCCAGCCGTCGATGGTCAGCGCCGCCAGGATACCAACAATGATAAGGACCAGCTCCACGACGAACGTGAACCAGCGACGATCCAGCAGGCTGATGGCAAGACTTCGAGTAGGGTTCGCATGCATAGAATGGCTCCAGGGTGATCGAAGTCCGGGCGGGTCCTTGAGAACCGCCGGCTATCGCTCGATATGAATACAGCAAACTCTATCGCGTCGTCGAGGCTCAGGGAATCGCAAGTGGAGTATTGGTGCCAAAGAAATCTTCTTGCCTTTCCTGGCGCAGGGCGCCGGCACCTTGCCCGGCTTACTCGTTTACAATGCTAAGCCAGACGGTCTGATGCAGTGCAGGTTGCAGCGTGACCTGGTCCTCTTCGATACGGCGGTATGTCTCGTATCGCCTTCTCAGCGCTGTCTTTCTTCTTAGTCATCGTCGTTCCTCTTCACGGCAACAATGAGCTAAATACCTCTCTTATTCAAACACCCCGCCTGGTCGAACTCGTGCTGGCAGCGCATACCATTATGTGACAAACGCGTACTTTTCAGATTGTGAGCGGCTTGCGTCGCTTGCGCGTACGCGATTCTTGTTTCACCGATGATCGGGGAGGCACTATAATCAGTCTCTCTTATCGGCTGTGCAGCAAGAGGTTCCAATGCGTTGCGAGCGTCCTGTCGTTCTGCTCGTGCTTCTGACTGCTGCCGCGTGCGGTGGCGGCGGCGGTGGTGCGTCGCAGTCGCCGCCACCGCCAGCGACTCCGCCGGCGGTCACCTTTATCTCCGCCGTCACTGGATTTGTGCCCGAGAATCAGATTGAGGCTTACACCGCAGTCGCAACGGCACGGGACACGTCGGCCACCATCAGTTACAGCATTTCGGCAGGCAGCGATGCCGGATTGTTCGTGATAGATAGCAGTACCGGCGTACTGAGTTTCTTGTCGAGTCCCGACTTCGAAAATCCCCGAGATGTGGGTAGAAACAACGTTTATGACGTAACGCTTGCTGCCAATGACGGCAATGGTGGTCTGGCGAGCAGGGACGTCGAGATAAGCGTCGGGGATGTCACTAACCTCGCGCTCGAAACGACCTTTCCCACGCCAGATTCCGAACTCGGTGGTGATGCAACGCAAATAACGGTTGCGGGCCAACTTACTGACCTGGAAGACGGTGAGTTACTGGAGTCCGACGTCCTCTTGATCGACGTTAGTGGTGTAAGTGGAACACTAGCCAGGAACTATGCGGGCCGATGGTCGGCGGAAGTTCCAATCAGCCGTCCCGGCCGACAGATGGACATCACCATTCGCCCGGCAACCGGGGCCGATCTGACCAGCAGCTTGCTGGTCACCAATCAGAAGGAAATCCTGCAGGCGGACAAGATCGCGGTCGACACCGCTAATAACCGTGCGTTCATGGGCGTATTTCCCAGGACATTGGCGGCGGTCGATCTTGCCACAGGGCTGAGGACCGTCGCTTCGAGCGACGACGTTGGTTCCGGACCGGTATTGAGGGAGCTTCGCAGTATGGCGATAGATGTCGCCAACAACCGAATGTTCAGCCATTCAGATCGCCAGAGTTTTGTTATCGCGGTGTTCTATTCGATCGATCTCGACACTGGTGATCGACAGGTTATTTCAGACAGCTCGATCGGAACGGGTCCCAACATCAACAACACGTGGGACATGGAGCTTGATTCTGCCAACGGTCGTCTATTGACGGTGGACCTGACGACGAACGCGGTCTACAGCGTGGACATCGCAACCGGGGACAGGGCGGTTGTATCGAGTCCAACGCGGGGCAACGGCGTGTCTTTTACGTCGCCGACGACGCTCGCTCTGGACCCGTCAAACAACCGGGTCTTCGTTTACGACATCGACAGGCTGTATGCAGTTGCTCTCGACAGCGGCGATCGCACGGTTCTGTCAGTGAACTATATCAACGACGGGCCAATTGTCAGAACCGCTCGTGACATGATTTACGACCCAACTTTGAATCGTGTCCTGGTCGCACGGTCATTACCAGCCGCAATTATCGCGATAGACCTGGCGACAGGGGACAGGACCTACGTATCAGACATTTCCACCGGCACCGGCACGCCTCTCGAAGCACCCTATTCACTGGCCTGGGAGTCCTTTCCAGACAGCATCCTGTCGCTGGATGCTCAGCTGCAAGCCATGTTCAGGGTGTCGGCGTCAACCGGAGATCGGGAGATTGTCACGGGTAACACCGTCGGCGAAGGAAGCTCACCGGTCGACTACAACAACATCGATATTACGTCGACCGACATTTACGTCACCGAGCTGCCGATCTCGGGCGGCGGCGCGCTCTATCGAGTTGATCTTGCAACCGGCAATCGATCAATCGTGTCGGATGATTCGACAGGCAGCGGTGCTTCGCTACCGACAGCATTCGGTGTCTCCGTTAGTGAAGCGATGGGCAAAGCGTTCTGGTTCGGCGGAAGCTCGGGCGTAGAGTTCTGGGTGTACTCCATCGATCTCGCGAGCGGCGATCGAGAACTGATTTCTGACCAGACAACCGGGTCAGGGCCAGCGTTCGTTAACCTGTTGAACGGGGATATTGACGTGGCACGAAATCGCGCGATAGTCATTGACCGCACTTTGGCTGGCGTGTACGCGGTCTATATCGCAAGCGGCGACAGAGTAGAGATATCAGGCGCGTCCGAGGGGAAGTGGGCCCTCGCTCGTAGCGCCACTTCAGCTGGTTCTCGAGCCTGGCAACGACAACGCGCTGGTCCTGGATGATTCTCTGAAGGCACTCGTGCGTGTCTCATTGTCCAACGGTACGCGGACAATTGTATCGAGCGCGACGGTTGGAGGTGGCGTGGCCTTCGATGGCCCTCGTGGCGTAACCATCAACAGAAGCGGTACTACAGCGTATGTAACAGACAGTTTCCGGGTGATCGCCGTCAACCTCGAAAACGGCTTCAGAAGTGTTGTCTCAAGCCAGGGTAGTGGACAAGGTGCGGAACTGGATCCGACAGGCGGCCTCGTGTATGACGCTGGCCGAAATCGCTTATTTGTCTCCGTGATTCCTGTTGCAGGGCTGATCGTTATCGATATCCCGTCGGGCGACAGGGCGGTGTTCTCTCGCTAGTACACCGGGAGCGCTCGCGAAGAATTAGCGCCAGCTCGTCCCTTTCCTGATGCTCGGCGCCGACGCCGTGCCCGGGCTTCCTCGTTTACAATCGGGGTTTACGGCCTTCCCGGAACGCGACCCGATGAGCCACGACAACGAATATCATGACAACATGGTCACCATGCTCGAGCTCATCTGGGGCGAGGGATACATGGCGCCGGGCGGTGCCGGAAATATCGGAAAGCTCCTGCACGGGACAGATCCCGACGGCAAGCGCATTCTGGACATCGGCTGCGGTATTGGTGGACCTGCTTTCGAAATGGCGCGCTCGCACGGCGCCGAAGTCACAGGCATCGACCTGGAAGCGCCGTTGATCGATCGTGCGAGGGCGGCAGCCGTGCGGCACGGACTCGACGATCGCTGCCATTTCCAGGTTGTTGACACAGGGCCGCTGCCTTTCGCCGATGCATCCTTCGACATCGTGGTTTCATCCGGTGCCATTACGCAGACGGATGACAAACATGCGCTGCTCAGCGAGGCCAGCCGTGTGCTGCGGCCGGGCGGCTACATGACCTGTTACGAGTGGCTGAAATCAGACGCCGAGATATCTGACGACATGCGCTACTGGCTGCGACTGGAAGGGCTCACCTACGCGCTGGAGACGCTGCAACAGCTAGAGGCACGGTTTCTTGACGCAGGCTTCACGGAGGTTACAGCGACAGACGCCTCCGACTGGTATCGGCGTGAAGCCCGACGGGAATACGCGTTGATCAAAGGTGAGCTGTATGAGCGGGTTGTCGAACTGCTCGGCGCCGACGCGGCGGAACACTTTGTCGAAGACTGGCGTGCCATGACGGTTGTGTGCGATGCCGGTGAAATGCGCCAGGGCTACTGTCGTGGTCGGCTCTCAGCATTGTGACCTCGATCCTTGTCGTCGTGGGTAAGGCGGCTAAAATTATAGGGATATTCGAACGTACACCGCTGTCGGTGCCGAGGCTCACCAGATGCTCAAGTTGCTCGGTCTTGTATTCCTGGTCCTGATCGGACTGGTCGTAGTCTTTTTCGGCTGGCTGTTTTTCAAAGTAAAAGACGGCGTGAAGCAGCAGGCGCACATTTCCGCTATCGAGGAAGGCATGAACACGCCACCCATCGTGCTGGAGCCTGCGGATCAACCGGTGTTTACGCAGCCCGAGGCTGTTGCCGAACTGGTGGAACAGGCGGTTCGCCTGGGTGCCGCCCCTTGTGGCAACTACGATGTACCCGCGGCGGGTGCCCGACTGTGCGCGTACCGGCTGGAGACACCGCCGGCCTACATCGTCATCTACGACCACGACCAGGTTGATCCCTGGACCGACGTCGTGCTGAATTTCAACAATGACAGGTCGTTCACGGCCTCGACCGCGCCGGAGATTGGCAGGGGTGCGCCCCGCCACCCTGATGATGAGATCGTGTACTTCGCCCCGGGTACGGCAATGGGCGTGCTGGTACGAGCAGCCGCCGAACGGGCGAACGATGAGGCCGCACTGCCGGCGACGGCCGAGACGTTCAAGCCGATCTTCGAGGCCGCAGCTGCAAAATCACAGGAGTACATCCGCACACAGGCGATCAGTCAGCAGTGGCTGTCGACGATCGCCAAGGATGCCGGGGTAGAACTCACGGGTGACGAAGCAGCGCAAATCAATGCAGCGCGCGAAGTGGAACAGATGATGCAGATACAAGACGACTGTTTCGCGAGCCTTGCCGAAAGTGGTGACTTCACGGCAGCGCAGTGGAACGAGCTACGTGACAGCCTGGTGGCAGTCTGGGACGACATGCCGCGCGACTACGTAGCGTCCGTCTTCTGGGATAACGTCGACTTGTCGGAGGAGTTCGATGCCGCTGTCGACGAACTGAATGAAGGCCACGGTCCAGCTCGCAAACGAGTCGCAGAGTTCAATGCGCGGCTCCCGGAAGGGCAACAATTGATCCTTGTGGGCACCGTTTCATCACCGGTAGAGGCGGACATTTACCGCAACCGGCTGCCTCGAGTCTGACAAGCGGCAACCATTGAGCAAGGCTGGGGTCCAAGCAGTGCGGCGCTACGCTGTAGAATGATTCCTGGTGAAACTGAAACGTACCCTTGTCTGCCTGGCACCCATCTTCCTGCTATGGGGATGCGCCACTGTGCTGGACGAGGATGGGGCGCTTGCTATCGTGCCGTACTCGATACAGGAGAACGGACGAATTGTTGTTAATGCGCGCGTAAACGGCTACGGACCGTTTGTTTTCGCACTGGATACCGGCGCGACGATCTCCGTCATCTTCGACAAGCTGCGCGGGGAACTGGCGCTGGAGCCCTTGCCTGGGAGTGAGCTCAGGATCCACGGAATGGTAGGATCGGGCGTGTTTCCACTTCTGGACGTCAGCAACCTCGCGGTCGGAAGAGAGGTCTGGCCCCGGCCGAGAATTGCCTCGCTGCCGGGCGACACCGTGGCTGGTGCGACTATTGACGGCATCCTGGGCGTGGACTTTCTGCGGCGTTATGCCGTTGGCTTCTCTGCACAGGACAGAGTGATACGGTTGTATCCACCCGAACTCGTGGCTGGCAGGGCCTATCAGGGGTGGACTTCCATCTCTCTGCAGCCTGAGCGGCTCGGCGACAGCAGCGCCGCGTTATACCTGTTCGCGATTGAAATCGGGAGTCATCGCATTCCCGCGATATTCGACCTCGGCGCTGGCGTCAACCTGCTCAATCACGCAGCCGTCGAGAGCATGGACCTGAAAGCCGCTTACTCGCGAGACAAGCAAGTATTGTCCGGCGCCATCGAGAGTGCGCAGATCGCAGCCCGGTTCAGGATCAAGGAAGTAAAGAGTGGACGCGCACGTTGGCGAAACGAAGCGTTCGAAATTATCGAAGAGGACATTTTCGATTCGTTGATGGAGGTCGAGGTCCCCTACGCCATACTCGGCGCAGGTCTTTTTACGCAGCGCGACTTCATAATCGATTTCAACCGGAATCGCTTGCTGGTGAAGTTTGCAATGGATGAGCTGGACCCACTGGTCAGTGACGATGGTTGATGCAGGACGCACGAGCCTCACTCTCAGTTAACACACGCTTTCTCCGCGTGGCCTCTGGTCAGTCCACCGAGTCGGGCGCGAGGATGCGATTTCGCTCCGCGATGTTGCGAACGAATTTCAGAATTTGCTGGGATGAATAGAATCGTGCAGTTTCCAGCTGGCCGTCGTTGGTGGTGCCAATGAGCTCACCGTCGCGATCGAAGAAGACCGCTACGGGAATGCCCCTCGAGAGCGACACGCCGAGGGACTCGGCGAGGCCGCGGTTCTGGTTGAATTTGCCGACGTCGACGTTGACGAACCGGAACAGGTCTCGAGTGTAGCCGGCCACCGGTTCGCTGTTGAGGTGATGATGCAATGTTCGACAGTCCAGGCACCAGTTGGCGCCGAAGGTCACCATCAGGAACTTGTCTTCCGTTATTGCTTCCGCCCTCGCAGTCTTGACGTCTGATGCGGCATCCGCCGCCCCATCGTATGGCAACGCGTCCTGGCTGAATATCAGGCCCTGCTCATCGCGTGGCCGAAAAAGCTCTTCGGCCAGTTCGAGGTTTTCTTGCTGCAATCGATCCAGCCGGGCCTGCTGCTCCTCGAGAAGTTCGTTGCGGATAGTGGTCTGACCGCTCAGGACCATTGCGCCGTGGTAGGCAGCCAGGCCCAGTAACAGGCCCGCCACGAAGATGAATCCTGTTTTCCGAGGCTGTTTCATGGCCGGAACAGCTGCTCGACGACGGTAACGATGATCTCGGTGACGCCCCAGGCGACGGCGCCGTAGATGGCGGCCGCCTGCAGGACCTTGCGCTTGCGCAACTCGGCGAAGAACGAGGCGCCAGCCATGATCTAGTTGATTCGTAGGGCACTAGACATGCCGAACAGCATAACCCAATCGGATACATACGTCTGACGCAGCAAGCACTCCGGGCGGGTCGTTCTCCGGTTAACGGCCAGCTAAAGTGGCGACGAATCAGCCACGATCCGAGTTAGTGAATTACCGCACGCAACAAAGCGGTCACAGCGACAAACGCAAAGACAATTGCGAACGACCGGACAAAGCGGCCAAACTTCAAATCGACGATGCCACGCACCAGCAACGGGTAGGCTGCAAAGTAGAGCAATACCTGTATTGCCAACATTGCGAGCAGTACGTTCTGCAACGATGTCTGGGCAGCAAAGTAGATCGTCGGTGCCATCAGGCCGACCACCAGGATGTTCCAGCCTAAATCCAGGTGCACGCGTCCCGTCGCGACGATCAATACGCCATGGACGCTTCCCAGGGAGCGGAGAATCGCGATCAGACCAAACAGTGAAAACAACAGCGTAACGCCGGTGTACTGCTCGCCATAGACCAGCGGAATTAGCCACGGTGCAACGAGGATCAGGAACGCGAATAGAGCGCCCGAACTCGCGGCAGCCACATCAAGCAGCCTTGAATAATCGCGAGTGAGCTTTTCGTTGTTCGTCTGCTGCATGGCGAGCATCGGAATACCTACTCGCGATATTACGGTGGTGAGAAGACGCAACACGCCGAAGGCAAATTCTTTTGCGAGGGAGTAGATGCCCAGCGAGCCGACATCGAAGAACTTGCCGATCAACAAGACATCAATGTCTGCCGCGAGGCGGTTCACCAGCTGACCTGCCGTGTTGAATCCTGCGAAGCGCAGCGCCGCCTTGATGCCGCGGAAATCAAAAACCAGCGTGGGCCGCCAATAGGAATGGCAGGCCAGGAACATGGCGGTGGAGCGGACGGCAGCCCCGATCAACTGACCCAGCACGAAGCTCATGGCGCCGAGACCCATCACGGCAAATATCACGACGGAGATGAATGCTGAAACCCGGCCCGTAATTTCGATACGTGCAACCGTGGTCAGCAACAGGCGCTTCGAGAGCTGCGCCTGGAACTGTGCCCCCAGGGTGAACACAGGGAATATCACTGCCGCCACATACAGTAGCTCGACCAGGTCAGGTGCGTCATAAAGACCGCTAAACGCGGGAGCCGACAATACAACGACTGCCCCGGCAAGACAGCCGAGGCACAGGTTGAACCAGTAAAGGCTGCTTTGCTGTTCGGGCGTGCTGTTCCTTTCGTAGATCACATAGTTCGTAATGCCACAGTCGCTGAACAGGAGCGCGAACGAGATGATGACGTTCGTCAACGCGATCAGGCCCAACTCCTGCGAACTCAGAATTCTTGCGAGGAACGCGAGGATCAGGAGGTGCATCACACCGCTCAGAAGCGTGGCCGATACGGTCCAGGCGACGTCCGAGGTCTGTGGTGAATTGGGTGTTGCGCGGATTGTCATCGAGTGTCGAGTAGGCGCCGACTGAGCTGACGGGAATGCTATGATCGGACAATTCCGCCCCGTTGGCCACTTGGTATCAATGCTGCTAACCAGAAATCACCCGAATCGTGGCCTGCACAATTGGCTCATTTACAGAAAAATAGCCGCCCAGCTGGATGCTCACGCGAATAGCATCAAGGGCGCGGTCTATGACCTGGGTTGCGGCGATTCGCCATATCGGGAGCTAGTGCTGCAGCGAGGTGCCAGCTACACCGGTGTCGATTGGCAACACTCACCGCATTCGCCGCGGGCGGATGTCATTGCTGATCTCAATCAGCCCATCGACCTGCCGGCGGCCAGCGCCGATACGATCCTTTGTGTATCGGTACTCGAGCACCTGCGCCGACCCGAGGCATTCCTGCAGGAGGCGGCCCGCTTGCTGAAACCGGGTGGCGTCCTGCTGCTCCAGGTGCCCTGGCAGTGGTCTTTGCACGAGATGCCCTACGACTACTTTCGATATTCGCCGGTAGCCCTTACCGAGATGCTCACCGACAGCGGTTTTCGAGACGTTGAGATCGCATCGCTGGGCGGATTCTTTACCACGCATACCTTGAAATTCAACTATTTCAGCAAACGCTTTGTGCGTGGCCCCGCGCCTCTGCGATGGCTCCTGAGCCTTCTGCTGCTGCCGATCTGGTTCCTGGGCCAGGCTCTTGCCCCTGTGCTCGACCGGCTTGACCGGAACTGGGCCATGGAAACCAGCGGCTATTTCGTTGTTGCGGTGCGGTGAGCGTGTCAATCTACTGCACCCGGGACGCTGCCCCGGCAGTCACCTGATGACAAATGATGAGTGAAGCCCCGACATGTCCATGATGCCTTCTACGGTTTCTCGCGCAGCCCGCTGGATTCGCGCATTGCCGGTCCGTGGCAGCGGCCGCTTTTGCCCCGTGTGCGAGGCAGAAGCGAAAGTCTTTCTGAGCTTTGGCAGTCCGCCGCGGCCCGAGGCGCAATGCTGGCGATGCCATAGCCTCGAACGGCAGCGATTCCTGTGGCACTTCCTGATGACCCGCTGCCTGCCGAACTACTCGGACGATGTCACCTTCTTGCATATCGCCCCTGAAGCCTGCCTCGCCGCGGGACTTCGACGCAGGTATCCAAAAGGTTATGTTTCCGCCGACCTTTTGCGCGATGATGTTGACGTTACGCTCGACATTACAAATTCTCATTTTCCCGATGCCGAGTTTGACCTTATCTGCTGCAGTCATGTGCTTGAGCACGTTGACGATGACCGCGCCGCGATCAGGGAGATCTATCGCATGTTGAAGCCAGGTGGCACGGCGTTGCTCATGGTGCCTATTACCGAGGACGTGACCTACGAAGACCCGAGTGTCACCAGTCCGGAAGAGCGGGAGGCGAAATTCGGGCAATCGGACCATGTTCGTGCCTACGGCCGGGATTTCGTGGAGCGCGTTGCGGCGGTCGCCGGAGAGCATTTGAGCGTCGTGAGCCCGCAGGATATTCTCGATCGAGCGGCCCTGCTGAGGATGGGCATCAATGAATTGGCAGGCGAAATCTACGTGATGCGAAAACCGCAGGCCGGAGACTGATGGGCGACCGAGCTATACCATGTCTCGACGTGCGATAACTCCGACAAAGCTATGAGTAACGAGTCCCCGGGCCGACCGACTGTCAGCGTCGTAATTCCTGCATACAACCGGGCAGACAGTCTCGCTGATGCCATTACCAGTGTCACCGGGCAATTGTTCGGGGATCTCGAGATTATCGTTGTGGATGACGGTTCTACCGATGACACCCGGACGGTCGTTGAAGGCCTTGCCGACGCGCGGATTCGTTATGTTCGTCACGACATCAACAAGGGCGCCAACGCCGCGCGAAATACCGGCATCGGGCTGGCGCAGGGTCGGTACATCGCGTTTCAGGACAGCGATGACCGCTGGCATCCGGACAAGCTGCAGCGACAGGTAAGCGCTTGCGAAGACTCCGGAGCAAGATCCTGCTTTTGCGCACTCAACCGGCATGTCGGTTCGACCCGCACGAAAATTCCTAAAGACAGCTACGGTATTCCGAGCGGCTTGAACGACCTGCGGCAGCAGGTGTCGCGTGGCAGCTTTATTAGCTGCCAGACACTGATGGTCGAACGGGAACTGATCCTCTCGCTAGGTGGTTTCGACGAGTCGCTGCCCCGGCTGCAGGACTGGGAACTATGCCTGCGATTGTCGCAGGCCACACCCATCTACTTTCTTGATGAAATTCTGGTCGAACTGTATCTGGGTGATGACAGCATCTCCTCTGACCTGCAGAAATACATAGCATCGGCCGAGCAGATTCTCGCGCTCCATCGGGCGTTATTCGACAGCGACCCGGGAGCCGAAGGGATTCTACGTCTCAATGTTGCACTGGCATGCCTGCGCGAAGGACAGCTGAAAGTATTCGGGATGCAGAGCTGGCGCGCGCTGCTGTCAGCGGGCATCCGGCTTCCGGCGTCAGCGTGGATCCTGTTCAGGCGCCGTTAGAGGGCGACAGGTCACGCCTGGCCGCTACTGTCGCGCTCGATTGATCGGAATAAATCCAGGTATTGTCGGGCGACGGCTTCCTGGCCGTACATAGCATAGACGGCGTCATGGTTTCGTTTGCCGGCGTCAGCACTCCACTCGCCAAACTCCGCGAAATCGAGAGAGCCTATCGTCGAGCTGTCATGTAGCTCGATTCCGTTGGCCGCGAGGTGCGAGTAGGTAGAGACATCGCGGTGCAGGAAAACTTTTTTGCCTAATAGCAGTGCCGAGTTGATCGTACCGACACCCTCTTGTCGATTGTGATTGAAAACCAGGACATCGATGCCCGACAACAGGTCCAGGTATTCCTCCGTTGTGAGTACGCGATCGAGAATAGTGACATTCTCGCCAAACAGTTTGCGCGCGACCTTTGCAACTGTTTCGACGTACCCGGGCTGTCCGGCATAGCTCAACGGCAGTATGAGCTGCAGCTCCTCGCGTTTGAACCGGGACAGCATCGTCAGCGCTTCAACATGTCTGTTGGTTGCCGACGCAGAATTGCCCAGCAGCACCGTCACCTTCTCGTTTCGGCGTGACTGCGCTTTCTCGAGCAGGGCGGCGTACTGCTCATGCGCCAGTCGCAAGGGATGATTGACCGGGCTGTGGTGCCAGCGGCCATTGAGGTCTTCGGCGAGAATGGCGAAGTCTCCGGGAATGCCGGCAATTCTGGCCATACGGCGGAACACCGATCGGCGCAGCCACATGTTCGCGACCTGGTGCGGCAATCGTGGGTAGGGTTTCAGGAACGGGTAGAGATCTGAGCCCCAGATGTTCCAGGTGGCCCCATGCGCCTTGCGCAGAATAAGGAAGAGCGAAACGACCAGCGCCCTGTCGTACAGTCCGTGAACGATTAGATGGTTCTTTCGTTGCAGGTGTGGGCGCAGCAGGGCCTGTATCTCGGCAACTCCGGAAGCAAACACAAGGTCGACTCCCTCAGGCCAATCCTGCTCATCCTTTTCTCGTCGTCCGCAGCAGATGAACAAATGCTCATCGGATGGATATAGCGGCAAGACCTTGTCGCGAAAGAAGACCAACATGGGTTTGACGTGATGCTTGGTGATCTGCGAGAAGACGTGAACGTACATGGCTTAATCGCGACTATTGCTCACGGGAATTCAAGCCCGCAAGTAGTCTTCGACAAGTTCGCAAATTGTGTCTTGCTGTTCCCGTGTGATCCCGTACCACAGGGGCAGGCGGAGCAGACGTTCGCTCAAGTCGCTGGTGTATCGATCTTCGCCATGGAACCGGCCGAAGCGCTGACCGGCACTGCTGCTGTGCAGTGGCACGTAGTGGCGAATAGCCAGAACTCCGTTGCTGCGCAGATGCTCTCCAAGCGCCGTGCAGCTGCCCTCGTCGGGTAGCATGAGATAGAAGATGTGGGCGTTGTGGCGAGCCCCGTCGCTGATCTGCGGCAACGTGAAATAATCCGGCGCAAGGGCTGAAAGGCGATCGAAGTAATACTGCCAGACATCCAGCCGCGCCTGGTTGATCTTGTCGGCCTCCATGAACTGGGCATAGAGGTAAGCTGCCTGTAATTCCGACATCAAGTAACTGGACCCCAGGTCACGCCACGAATACTTGTCCACTTCTCCACGAAAGAACTGACAGCGATCCGTGCCCTTCTCACGAATGACTTCCGCACGTTTGACGAGCTCCGGCGAGTTTACTAACAGTGCACCACCTTCTCCGCCTGCCGTGAAGTTCTTCGTTTCATGAAAACTGACACAGCCGAGGTCGCCGATGGCGCCGAGCGCTTTCCCATCGACTGTCGCCATAAGACCCTGCGCTGCATCCTCGATGACCGCAATATTGTGCGCTTTAGCAATCGATACGATGTCGCCCATCGCGCATCCCACGCCGGCGTAATGAACCGGCACGATAGCCTTGGTCCGATCCGTCAACGCCGGTTCGATGAGCGCCTCATCGATGTTCAAGGTATCGGGCCGGATGTCTACAAATACGATTTGAGCGCCACGCAACGCAAAAGCGTTCGCCGTCGAGACGAAGGTAAAACTCGGCATGATGACTTCGTCACCGGGCTGGATATCGACAAGCAAAGCGGCCATTTCCAGCGCTGCCGTGCAGGATGGCACCATCAGGGCTTTGCAGGCCCTGGTCTTCTCCTCCAGCCAGGTCTCACATTTCCTTGAAAAGGCGCCGTCACCGCTCATCTTCCCGGACTTCAGGGCCTGCTCGATGTAATCACCTTCCGTGCCCAGGATGGGGGGGAAGTTATATGGAATCATGTGGTTGATATGTCTGCGTCCTGATCTGCTCATTACGTTAGCATGGCCTGCCGGAATGCTGTCTGCCCGTCATCACAATCGCACCGAATATGGTCCGGTATCCTGACAGACTGCTATAGTCGGCGCCATATCCAATTGCCATTATTCAGCCAGAGGGAAATCGACGAATGGCCGATCTCACATTGTTTCTGATGACGGAAAAGGGCTACCGCGTGCTCGATCGTCTCGGGGAGCAGTTTGCCGACAGAATTGCCTGCGTCGTAGGTGCCACGGACAGTGATGTCCAGAACGATTATTACCAGGACATCAAATCCCTGTGCGATCAGCTCAAGATTCCGTTTATTGATCGAAAAGATTATGACGCACCGACCAGTCGCTTCGCGCTCGCCGTATCCTGGCGGTGGTTGATCGATTCCGACTCAACCTTGCTGGTGGTCTTTCACGATTCCCTCCTCCCGAAATACAGGGGCTTTTCGCCGCTCGTTTCGGCGCTGATCAATCGGGAGCCGGAAATCGGCGTAACTGCCATTCTCGCGAGCGCTGAATATGATCGCGGCGACATCGTTTATCAAGCCAGGGTTGCCGTCGACTATCCCGTGAAGATCAAGGTCGCGATCGAGATGGTCAGCCAACTCTATGGTGACGTCGCCGAGGCTGTTGTTCAGCAGCTCCTGAAGAATGGCCGGCTGCAGGCCCAGCCACAAACCGAAGAGGAGGCAAGCTATAGCCTCTGGCGGGACGCTGAAGACTATCGTATCGACTGGACGGATTCGGCCGACAGGATCAAGCGTTTTGTAGACGCCGTAGGCTATCCTTACCAGGGCGCGCGGACGCTGGCGGGCGAGGTGCCGGCGCGGGTGCTGGATGCTGAAGTGATTGCGGATGTCGCGATTGAAAACCGGGTGCCCGGAAAGGTCATTTTCGTGCAGGACGGATACCCGGTAGTCGTCTGCGGCGAGGGACTGCTGCGTTTGACCGGCCTGGCGCAGGAAGACAGCGGAGAATCACTCCTGCCTCTCGCTCGATTCAGGACCCGCTTCAGTTAAACCGATCGGGTAATCCGGCAGATCAGTACTACTCCGCCATTACCCTTTCCAGCACTTCCGGGTCGCGCCAGCGCCCATGCCGAAGGCGCAGTGCGTAGACTATAGCGATGGCGAGAATCATCACAACGAAAGCAAGCCACGACACTCTTGGGCTGAACTCGAAAACGCGAATGATGAAAAACTGAGCGACGAGCATTGCCCAGTGCAGTGACACCGAGGCAACCATCAGCCAGCGCGTGTCGCCGGCGCCACGCAGGATCCCGCCCGACGCGAGTATCACCGCATCAGCCAGCACGTAGCTGGACAGGCCGATCATCATGAAGGCGGACAACTCCCGGATGGCGGTGAAGTCGCCGCTGGGTGGGGCGAATACCTCGACCAATGGGAATCGAAAGACGCTGTAGATAAGCGCGAGAAACGCCCCGTAGCTGAGTGAAATGACAAAAGCGGCCGTCATAACCGCATCGGCACGGGCCATGTCGCGGGCGCCGACGAAGCGACCGATCATGCTGATAATGCCAACATTCAGGCCAATCATCGGAACGAAGGACAGTATGTCCCAGTTGAATACGATCGCGGCCGAGGCGCCTTCGGCAATACCGTAGGACTGGAACATGAGCAGGAACAGGTTGAACGCCGCCACGTTCAGGAACAGCTCGAGCCCTGACGGAAAGCCGAGCCGCCAGAAGCGTCGCAGGATCTTCAGGTCAAGCGAAAACGAACGCAGCACGCTGAACGTGTCACGGTGCTCCTTGCGAAAATAGAAAACAACAAAAAGCAGGAAGGCCAGGAACGTCGCGACGACGGTAGAGATGCCGGCACCGACGATACCCAGCGCCGGGAAGCCCAGCTTGCCGAACACCATCACGTAGCACAGCGGTATGTTGATGATGAGGCCAAATACGTCGCAAATCATGACAACGTGCGTCCGGCCAATGCCGGCGAAGTACGACGAGACACAGGTCTTGGCGAGCGTGATGAGCACGCCCGACATGAGGATCAGGTAGTACGTTCGCTCCAGTTCGACCTGCGCCGGCTCGTGGCCCATGCCCTCGAAGATGCCCGCGACCAGGAACGTGATGAGCGTAAGAAACGGCAAGCTCATCAGCGTCATGATCAGGCCCTGGGTGACAACCTTCGGGCATTTCTCCGGCTCGCCGGCGCCCAGGTACTGTGCTGCCAACGCGTTCGAATAGGAAAACAGGCCAATGAAGAAGCAGAACGAAAAGAATGACGCCACCCCGCCGCCCAGCGCCGCGGCCATGTGCGCGGGATCGATCTGCGACATGAAGTAGCGATCGGTGAAGATCATCACCGCGAACGTGCCCTGCGAAACGACCATCGGCAGAGCAAGCCGCAGCAGTTCGACCAGGGTCTGCCGACTGAAATGGTGGAGGAGTGGCGGCACAGACGGATACGTCGCATAGAAGGGGAATTGCGCGCAAGTCTACGCACTGCGTGCAGCAGGTGAAAGAAAAACTGGAGGGCCCACACCCGGGCAAGAAGCTCGCCCTGTAGCCAGTATCAACAGCCTTTGGAGCGGATTGTCTCCGGTCGAGCCCCCCTTGACGAAGGCGCGAGTTCTCTAGGTACAAGACCGAATTGTCAGCCCCCCACCGATCTGAAAGCATAGCTATGTGGCCCCGAAGGCCCTGAGATGGCGAGAGGATGAACAGCAGCAAGAAAACTATTCTGGTCGAAACAAAGAGTCTCGGATTTCTCCTCGCGGGAGCCAGACGCGGCGCGGACAGTCATCAGGCGTCGCTGCCGCGAGTATCCGAAACCGGCCAATCTGCTGCGTTCCAACATCCTGCCCGGCCCATACAGGCCACAAGCACCAAGGGTGGCGAAGAGTGCAGACGGGCACATCCTCGGCACGGCTACTCTTCTCCAGAGATGTTTTGGGTTATCCCAAACGAACTGGAGGTAAGAAACGATGAACGCTATCACCAAGAAAATCAACGGCGTAGATCCGCCCAACGCAGTACCGAAGAGGCAACATTACGCGTTTTGGGGCGCAGCAATAGGGCTGGTTGCAGGATTGGCAACCTTGTTCGCCGCGAGCACAGCGTACGGTGCGATGACCGGGCTCGGCGCAGCGGACTGCGTGATCCTGGGTTCCGTCATGACGGTTATGCTCAGCCAGCCGGCCGGGCTTGCCGGCCTGTTGGTGGGCGCACTGTGTGGCGCAGGCTGTGCCTTGATCGCTCACTTCGTGCACCACTAAAGGAGCATGAGTTCGTGGTACCGCGTTATAGCAACAAGTCAGCGGCTGCGATGATGCGCAGGGACATTCTCAAACTGCCTTGTGCTGAGAGGTGGCCGTCGTTCAGTTTATGCGTTTCTTGCGTAGAACAATGGTGTACTTGCATCCAGCGTACACCCACCCTCAATCTGAACGTTGCGGCAACTTTTCCAGATAATCCGTCTCGGAATCCTCTCAAAATCCAGGAAATTACTCGGTTAGAACTCAACGTGGACTGCGCTGCGGATCGCCGCAGCCAATTGCCTGGCGCACCCACCGGCGCGGTACTTGTATATAATTGCGCACCGTTATCTTGACTGGAAGAACCATGAAACAGCTGATATACTGGCGCTTTATTGCTGGCCGCTTTCGTCGTTTTGGCTGAAAAGCAGGTTATCCGCTTGTCTGAGCCGGTTCATGCAACCGACGACTATGAAGAGTTCGGCTCAAAACTACCGGACCAACGACCGAGACAATTACGCTGGCCGCGCTTGTCGCAGACGCTGAGGGCGTTTTGGGCAAGACGTCGATCGTCGAGACTCGCGTTGCCAAAGTCTGGTTTGCCAGAAAAAAGGCTGTTTCTTTATCGCCCAGGACGGCGAAGCGGTCGTCAGGGTGTCCTTCAAGGACTACGCTTTCTTCGTCCCGACTGACATCGGTGGTAGCCGCGTGTTGTTATCGGGCGTTCTCGTAGAGCGCGAGGTCACTGAAGAAGAGGCAGCGCACTACGCGGCGGATCTCAAAACGGAAACGACGCCGGTCAAAGCCGGCGTCGTTTACGAGATCATTGCGGACGGCGTTCGTGTCCCGACGGGCGGATAAATACAGCAAATCGGACGGACGCGACGAGTCTTTCTGCTACACCGAGTGAGGCTTACTCTTCAGCGCCGTCGTCCCCGGCAAGCGCTTTATCCAGCATCGCGATCAGCTCATCGCGGCTGTAGCTGTAAGGGCCCCACTCGTTTAGCTGTACCAGCTCATTGATCTTCGTGCCAATCGTCCAGCCTTGTTCTTCCTTATTGGGGACAACGACGTAGCGACGCAGCGGCTTGTCGTCAAACAGGGCATGCATGAACGCCGCGGAGACTTCGTCAGGCTCCTTGTAGGACAATTCCCGCTCGGCGGCCGAATCGTAGCGCTTCTTCATTTCCTCGGTAAGCTCGCCATCGGCACCCTTCTGCCGCTCGAGCATGCGCGCAACACTCGTGCGGCGAATGTTCGACTTGTAGTTGCCGGGCTCTACGACGCTGACCGAGACGCCTAACGGATCCATCTCCGCTGCCAGTGAATCGGTGTACGCCTCGATCCAGTGCTTGCTGCCGCTGTATGCGGAGAAGCCAGGAATTGCCGAGATGGTTCCTGCTATGGATCCGGTGGTGACGATGCGGCCCTTCGATTCGATCACGAGCGGTGCGAAAGCCTGCGTGGTGCGATAGACGCCTTCGACATTGACGTCGTAAATAAAGGTCTGGTCCTCAACCGGCGTGCCTATGACCGGGCCACCGCCGCCGACACCGGCGTTGTTAACGAGGCCATACAGGCCGGTGCCCTTCTCCTTGATCATCGCGACAGCGGCATCGACCTGGTCCTGTTTCGTCACATCGAGCTGGACGGCCGTGATGTTGTCGATGGCATCAAGCTCGGCGAGGTCCTTTTCTTTGCGCGCTCCTGCGTAGACGTGATAACCGTTCGCGGCGAGCGTTTCGGCGAGATTGCGGCCAATACCCGTGCTTGCGCCGGTAACCAGTACCGATTTGTGGTCAACTGACTTGTGTTGATCGGAAACGGCCGTCTGCGGCGCAGCCAGGAAAACAATGGCGGTCGCAACAGCAGCGACAAACTGGACGAGCTTGATCATGGTTTTTCCTCTTGTTCTTGGTGGCGATGACATTATCACATGTGCCGCGAACAGTTCGACACGACGGGCAGTGCAATCGAGATTCCCGCAACGGCGGTGCTAGTATCCCTCCTACCATGAAACTGCCGCGGCTGAGAACAATCCTCCTGACACCGTTGGTGCTGTTCGCGATGGTGTATATCTTCGGCGCGGTGTCGCTCGCACTGCGAGACGATGCGATAGAAATTTTCCAGGGGCCAACGGCGTCCTACGATACGGTCGCGATCTTCGGTGCCAGCGGCACCGCGGGCGACGGCATTCTGAAAGCGGCGCTCGCAAACCCCGACATCGGCAAGATTCATGTCATTACGCGGCGTGCAACACCTCGAATCCAGCAGGGCATCGCCGCAGGCAAAGTACGGATGACACTGCATAGGGACTATCTCGATTATGCGGCCGTGCATGAGCAGATTGCGCAGGCCGATGCGGTGTACTGGGCGATCGGTATTAGCTCCATCGGCGTTGACGAGAAAACCTACGGCAGGATTCACGTCGACTTTCCCGCGAGGTTTGTGGCTGAGTGGAGCAGCGTGAGCGAGAAGCCCGACATCTCATTTCACTACATCAGTTCCAGCGACATTTCGGAAGACTCCAAAGCGATGTGGGCACGCGAGAAAGTGCGGGCCGAGCAAACCCTGTTCAACTTCGCCGCAGGAACGAAGCTTCGGGTGATCGCGTATCGACCGGACTACATTGGACCGACCAGCGAAGAAGCACACCTCGGGCAGGACCTTCTGTTCTGGTTCTTCGCGCCTGTCGGGGCGGCGGTCAGGGCGCAGCAGATTGGCCAGGCGATGTTCGAGGTAACCGCGCGCGGTGGCGAATTCGAGAACGGCGATCGTCTTGGCACCTGGAGCATCATTCGTTATAGCGATGCCTATGAGCGGCGTCAGCAACGCTGACTGCGGCTGCGGTCAATCCGCCTGCGAGGGCAACAAGCGATCGAGCTGCGGCAGCTGCCTGCGCCAGTCGCGACAGCCGATAGCGGTCTGTTCGCCCAGTATCATCGAGTGGCGAATAGAGCGGCCCAGGGCATTGGCGTTGAGGCGCTGGTAGTAAGGCAGTTTGCCGACGTGGAAGGGCAGCACTTCTTCGAGCGTAAGGTCCGTGTCCATGAATCGGGCGAACGCCTCGTAGAACCTGGCGACGGCGTCGGACACCGCATTCTCACCGGCAAGTAACTCCGATGGCTTGATCGTCCAGGTCCTGTCCCGCTGCAGAACGCAGGTACCGGCGAAACTGGCGGATCGTTCCTGCGACCACTCCTCGGGAGCAATGAGGCTCAGCAGCCACTCACCCTTAACCCAGTACAGGTAGTTCGGGATGCCCAGGACAGGCTGGTACTTGAAGTTGGCGGACAGCACCAGCATCGACGTGAAGAATTCGGCCAGAAGCTGGCGCGGCGGCTTGGCTACAACGCCCCTGGGCGCGCTCCGACGCCAGTCGTCCAGCAAGCCGTTGAGCCCCTTGCCTTCCGGGTTGCCCTCCGTCTTCAGCGCGACGGCAGAGGTGCGCGAATTTTTTCGATTTAACTCAGCCATTCTAGTTCGGTGCCCACTTCTCAAACACAATGGTGCTACGTTCGCCGGAAACTTTCTACCGACGCCGTGTAACTAGTAGTAACTGTGGCTACACTTGCGCCACCCAGCCGCCCGTATCGCGGCGAACCACTCCTTGGACGAGCACAGGCTATGAACGACATTTCCTCCGTTGACTCGATCGCGCAGATCATCCGCACCGCCGTTACACCGGTGTTCTTGCTGGTGGGCATCTCAGGCCTGCTGAATACGCTTTTCGGACGGCTCGGACGGGTCATCGACCGAAAACGCACCGTCGACGCGGGCCTTAAGCCAGCCCCGGACGAGCAGTGCGAGCAATCGCTGCGCGTCGAGTCGCAACGCCTGCAAAAGCGAATACGCCTCGTCAACTGGTCCATTCGTTGCTGTGTCGCGAGCGCCTTTGTTGTTTGCCTGGTGGTTGTCGCGTTGTTCGTTGGCGACTTTGTGTCGCTGAGCCTGACAGGAACTATCGCATCGTTGTTCATGCTGGCCATGTTGCTGATCATTGCCGGCCTCACGGCGCTGCTAAGTGAAGTCAGTATTGCGACCCGACAGGCGCGGAATGAGCCTGAGGACTGTTCGGCGTCCAGCTAGAGATCGGATGAAGCGCGCTGCTGCGGCGCCAAAAGAGCTGCCGCCGGCAATTCAGCAGCGCTCAGCCGTGACATTGCCTCGCAAAATCCGGATACTGCGCCGCCCCGACCATTGAGAAAGCGTATCCATGTTCCGTAACGTTCGTTTTTATCGCCTGGACGGCAGCTGGCCGGACAGCGAAGAAGCTTTATCGAAGAAACTCGAAACCGCGGGCTTCAGATCCTGCGGTCCATTGACGGAGCGTAGTTCGGGGTTCGTTCCCGTCGATGCCGACAGCGGCGAGTCGCTGGCGCGTCGAGTAAACGGTGCCGACCTTTTCAGGCTGCGCAGCCAGTCGCGGCTGTTGCCGCACGCTGTGATCGCGGAAGAACTGGACGCACGTATAGAAGAGTATCGCGAACGTATGAAAGAGGCGCCGAGTCCGCGCGAGAAACGTCGCCTCAAGGCCGAAGCGCGTGATGAGTTGATGCCGAAGGCCATGCTCAAGTCCGACAGGATCTGGGGTTTTTACGATCTCAAAGAGAAAGTGATCGGCATTGACGTGTTGCACGAGGCTGCCGCCGAGCGTTTCCTGCGGCGCCTGCAGGCGTCATTTGATGGCGTACAAATCCTGCCCCTGCAATTCAGGAAGCCGGTTGACGAGTTGCTCGCCGCCATTCTGTTCGAGGGTGCGCCCAGACAGTTCGCGCTGGGTCGCGAGTGCCGTATGCAGGACCTGGGGGATGCAAGCTCGGTCGTGCGCTGGACGGCTTTCGACCTCAGCGATGCCACCATCCGCAATCACGTGGCGAACGGCATGCGCCTGACGCACCTGGCCATCGAATACGACAACGTCATGGGCTGTGTGCTGAGCGACAGTGGCGTGATCTCGAAGCTGCGATTTATCGGCATGGACGACGACAGTGAGGATCACGTCGAGCCATTGGCAAGGCTCGATGCCGAGTTCGCGCTCATCACCGGCACGCTGCGCCGATTGCTGGGCGACTTGCGAAAAGAACTCGGCGGTTTCGCCTAGCCGCCTATTGCCTGCGGGTTATTTGCCGGGAAGCCAGGCTCAACGCTACCGCTGCGCCCAGACAGTAGACCCCAAACCATGTCATCTGCGTCGGCAAAGTGATTCCCGCATCGATTAGCGTGCCCGTGATGCCCGGGCCGGCGGCGGTGGCAAGCACCATGGCGGACACGATGATGGCGCGAATGCCGCCGAGATGGGCGAGGCCATAGATCTCGGGCCAGATAGACCCGGAGAGCGTCGAGGAGAATCCGTAGCTGACGCCGAGCAGCACCATGACCAGGAACAGCGATTCGGCGGGTCCGTTGCTGGCCAGCGCAAAACAGCTGGCCGCCAGCGGCAGCAGGAATAGCGGCAATACGCGAGCCGCCCGAAAACGATCGATCAAGGCGCCGCTGATCAGCGCGAACACCACCGTCGTGATTGCCATGACGGAGAGCGACAGCGGAAAGAAGTGCGGCGGCCAGTCGCGGAGCTCCGCCATGTAGTCTTGATGGTAGAAGACGATCGTGCCGATAAACGGCGGCGCGAGTACGCCAGTCAGCAAGACCCAGAAGACCGGGTCTCGCAGCACCTCCTTGCGTGTCCAGCTGTGTACGGCCGGCCCTGTGCTCGCCGCGTCGGCCGCCTGCAGGTGCGGCGTCCTTGGTTTGCGATAAGCCAGCCAGCCGAGCGGCAGACCCACCAGCAGCAGGGCAGCGGCGCCGGCGACCCACCCGGATTGGTAGCCGTAGCCGACAGCGAGTGTGGAGAACGCGAGTGGTAAGGTCGCTTCTCCGCCCTGGTGCCCGAGTACGACCAGCGACACCGCTCGACCACGCTGCGCGGAGAACCAGCGGCCGGTTGCGGTTAACGCAATGTGGGTCATCATTCCCTGGCCAAACAGGCGCAGTAAAAAAATACCGAACGCGAGGACCAGCAGCGAGGGTGCAAACGCCGCGATCAGCGTTGCCGCGCCCAGTATCGGCATGACGATCAGGATCAACCTGTGCTCGGGAATAATGTCGACCAGTCGTCCGACCACAGGCAGGCACAGCGCGCTCGCGAGCGTCGCAAACATGTAGAGACGACCGAAGTCACCGTGACTGAGGTCGAAGGCCGCACGCCACTCAGCAATCGACGCCGAGATGAAGAACGTCTGGCCGAAGCTTGAGAAGTAGGTCAGCAGGAAGCCGCCCGCTATCCAGCGGTAGTTTTCTTTGAGGAACTTGAGCATCAGTTGTCGCTACAGGCAACGGGTAGCGAATGTCAGCAGTCGATTAGCGCGCTGCACAGCTGGCACCGCTGGCGGACCCTTCCCAGTCCGGGTCTGCTACGCCCTGCCATTCGTCGCCGCTGCGTGCGACCAGATGCACGCGGCCAAAAGCGGCATGTCGTTCGACCGGTGTCAGCTCGAAATCGGCCCGAGCCAGTTCTTCCGGGACCGCGCTCGCCCAACCGCGCTCGGGGGTCAATTCGATGTTCATCTTGTTGAGGTATGTGATGCGTTCGCCCGCTTCCGTTTCGCCGCGCACCGGGTGAACGCGCGGCAGTGCAACGGCCGTAGCCGCATCGTGTTGCTGATCGATGTGTCGCGATATCGTCTGCACGATCGCCGACAGGATACGAATGCCACCCGCAGCGCCCAGGGCCATTACGACGTTACCGTCACGTGTCACCACGGTCGGTGCGATGGTGGTTCTGGGTCGTGAGCCCGGTGCCTGGTCGGCCGCCGACAGGTAGCTACCCATGGTCGCCGCATACACAAAACCCAGTTCCGGCGTGATGACTTTCGCACCGAACAGTGGTCCGACGGTCTGCGTGATGCTGACGACGCGTCCGTCACAGTCGGTGATCGTGAAATGCGACGTGTGATGACTGTCCGGCCCATACAGCACGCCGCTCCAGTCAGTGGCCGACGATCGCAGATGCGCGTTTTCCAGGGCCGGCATAACGGCATTCGCAGCCGGTAATGCGGGCGGGATCCGGATCGCTGCTGCCTGCTGCGCCGCCCACGCCTTGTCGGTAACACGTACCAGGTCCAGCTCAGCCCGGTCATCCGCCATGCTGTTGATCGTTATTGCCAGCGCCTGGTTCATAACTGCCGCCCACTGCGCCTCCGTCAGTGCGGCCATATCGATGTTTTCGAGAATGTTGAGCGCCTTGACGACCAGTCCGCCACCGGCCGGTGCCGCCAGGGAATGAATGTCATAGCCGCGGTAATTCGTGGTGACATAGCGAGCGTCGAGTACGCGATACGCCGCAAGATCGTCGCTGGTGATATAACCGCCATGCGCCGCCATATCGGCGGCGATCTGCTGCGCGATCTGCCCGACATAGAAGTCACCGGCACCGGCCTCAGCCAGGCGGGCGATCGTTCTCGCCAGCGCCGGCTGTCTGACGAGGTCGCCGGCGTCGTAAGCCGTGCCGTCGGCTTCGACAAAGACCTGCTGAAAACCGGGGTCGTCCTTGAATCGATCCAGGCCCTCCGCGTGTCGCTCTGCGGCGCCGGGCAGCAACTCAAATCCTTCTCGGGCGAGACGCTCTGGTTCCTTCAACAACGCTGACCAGGGCAGCGATCCGTGTTCCGCATGCAGTCGGGCAAGTCCGGCGACCACGCCCGGCGTGGCAATAGTGCCGTACCCCTGGCTGACCGGTTCATCCGGCCGTTCGTAGGAGGCCGGTACTTCCGTCATGCCGTTGTAACCCTGGTAGCGGCCATCCGGGGACCGAACCAGGATCTGGGTTCGTCCACCGAGGTTGCTCATCGACGGTTCCACGACGGCGAGCGTGAAGCCGGCCGCAACGGCCGCATCGGCGGCGTTACCGCCGAGGATTAGCACCTCGCGCGCTGCGTTCGTTGCGAGCGGGTGGGCGGTGGCTACCATGGCGTCGCTGGAGGTCGCCTGTTGCCCGGATGGTATTGTCTGGCACCCGGTCGCGAGCATCAGTGCGAGTATCCCGGCCACGGCCAGTCGACTGGACTTATTCATGGTGTTGGTACCCCCGCGAGAAGAGCGGTTTTTTGATCGAAGAGGTTGCTAACTATAAAGTAACGAACAGGAAGATGGCGCACTGATACGCCATTGAGCAGCTCACCGACCCGGGGCGCCCGCAGGGCTAATCGACAGGTAAATCGGCAGCGGCCATCATAGCCGGCTGCGGTGGAGCGGATAACGCCTGTTGCTCGATGCCTGTCTGCCATGTTCTCGTTTGACGCACGACCTCAGCGGTTGCAACATCCGGCGCCTGGTGCCACAGCTCGCTGTCGTTCGGTATCCGCAGCACGGCGCCTTCGTAGAGCACATTGATATTGTCGCTGAAGGCCTGCGGGTTCGCCTCGTAGAGAGCAATCATCATCTGGTCGAGCGTGACGCCGTCCTGCAGAACGTGCAAAGCAATCGCGGACAGCGTCTCGCCGCCTGCAACCGGGCCGTATTGTTGCACAGGGGGTGCTGCGGCGACCGTGACCGGCGGCTGGCTGTCGATCCTCCAGATCTCGAGATGCCGCGCCACGGCGGCTGCGGCCATGGTCGGTTCCTGGCTGGCGGCCTGCATATCGCTCGGGATGCTCAGGGTAGCGCCTGCATACAGCACATTGATGTTGCTACGGAATGCCCCGGGGTTCGACTGAAAGACCGCCATCATCATCTGCTCCACGGTAATGCCATCTTTGAGATAGTTGAGCGCAATCTCGGAAAGCGTCTCTCCTGCCTGAACCGCATGCCGAAGATCCGAACCCACAAGCGCTTCGCTGGCAGCGGGTGTCGCGGCCAGCTGGGTTGGTACCGACGATGCCTGGTGGCGGCCGGGGCGGGCCGGCCTGGCAGGTGCCTTCACGAACGCCGGGGCTGACAAGTCTCCGGCAAAGCTGCCGCCGACCTTGACAGTGAACTCCTCGCTGCCCATCCGAACCCGTACCCCCTGTTGCTCGATCCGGAGGACCTTCGCGCCGCCTATGCGGTCGCCCTCCTGGACCGGGCGGCCACCGATCAGGGCCGAGCGGCTCGATTCGGAAATCAGGACGCCCTTGAGCCGCAGGCCGTTCTGGTCCCGCGCTCCGGCCTTGGAGGAACCGCTGGTGGAAATTCCCCGGTAGCTGTCGGCCGTCTCCTGGCCGAAAGTGGGTTCGAGTGTCAAAAGACCGACCAGAACGGCCAGCAATAATCGCGGATACAAGGTCTGCTCCCTGCGCCCGGACCAAATGCCCCAGGCGCAATCCTGGCTGAATTAACTTAATACAAAGTGGTAATCGGCCGCGGGAGGTGCTTTCTTTAGCGCGAACGACGCTGGAACCGCTCATCCATGGCCTGTGGATAAGTTAGTAGGGCCGATAAAAATCAACTATTTACAAGACTCTGTTTCTCGCGGGCCTGCGCCGAGCTGGGTAGCAATGCCAAAACTGTGAACTGCGTCACACTTTCCTCACGGGTGATGCGTGCGTCAAAAGTGCCAGGGCCGACCGAGAAATCCCGTCAGCTGGGCTCATGTCAGACGAGACCGGGACCAGGCCAGCAAGCTTTCCCCGGGCGCTGGTATGATTATCGGAACAGGATCAACCAGGCAGCACCGAGCATGGCGGAAGCGGCACTCAGCAAGACCCCGGCGAATATCCACTTTGCGGCCCGCAATCGAACGTTTGAATTGCGCGAGTCGCTCGCCCGTGACTGGCACGGCGGCCGCGAGTTCGAAACTGCCTTTTTCAACGCGCTGTCGTTTTCGTTTCCCAGCGGCGAGAAGTTCTTTGTCGACAGCGTGAAGCACTTCCTGCCGCGTATCGATGACGCCAAGCTGAAGAACGATGCCGCCGTGTTCGTGCAGCAGGAATATATCCATCGTCGCGAACACCAGCGCTATAACGCAGCGCTCGCCGAGGCGCGCGGGCTCGATCTCGAGAAGATCGAGGCGCTGTTCATTCGCGAGATCGCGCGCGCCAACCAGGAACCGCCAATCGTACGGCTGGCCCTGACGGTCGTGCTCGAACACATCACGGCCATATTTGCCGCCGGTTCGCTGCGAAATCCACGTTGGATGGACGGTGCGGACCCCGTAATGGCTGATCTCTGGAATTGGCATGCCGTGGAAGAGACGGAGCACAAATCGGTGGCCTACGATGTCTTCCTGGCCATTGGCGGCGAGCGCAAGCTGCTGCGCCAGGTCATGCGTATCGTGCGCCTGAGGTTCCCCTACCATGTGTTCCTGACGATCCGCCGCATGCGTCGGATGGAAGGCAAGCCTGTGCTTTCATTAGCTTTCTGGCGAGACGGCTATCGCTTCCTGTTCGGCAAGGACGGGGTCATACGCGAAGTTGCCAGCGACTTTCGCGAGTTTTACCGCGACGACTTTCATCCCTGGGATATCGACAACCGCGAGCAGCTGCGGCAGATGGCCGCGATGCAGGGCTGAGCGGGGAGAGGCGAGCCGGAGGCTCACAATCCGCAGCATTCCCGGCTATACTCCCGCGCCCGATCCATCGAACTGACGTTTCAAGGCTAACCCAGGCATGTCTGCGAGCAAATCACGCGTTGTTATTGTCGGCGGCAACTTTGCGGGACTCGTCGCCGCCTCCCGGCTATCCACCGACTATGACGTTACCGTCGTAGACGGGCGCCCTGACTTTGAATGGACACCCAATATCCACGAACTGTTGTCGGGCGTGAAAGAGCGCGAAGGCGTTGTGCTGTCGCGCGAAGATTGCATTACCCGCTACGGGCACCGCTTTGTTCATGATGTCGTAACCAGCATCGATAGTGAAAACAGCGCGGTTTCGACCGATGGCGGGCTGGAGCTACCGTACGATGCCTGTGTCATCGCGGCGGGCAGCCAAAGAACCACGTTTGGCGTCGAAGGCGCCGACAAGAACGCGTTGGGCCTGCGACTTGTCGACGACGCGGTAAGAATTGCCGCGAAGCTCGACAAGCTTGCAGCCCGCAAGCGGCGCGCCTCCGTCGTCATAGTCGGTGGCGGCGTCTCCGGCATAGAAGCGCTGGGGGAAATCCTGCGCCGGCGTGAGCAAGGGGACGAGTTCCATATCCATGTGGTCGAAATCGAGCCGCGTCTCCTCGGTCAACAACCGGTCGGTCTTGCCGACGACGCTGCACAGCGTGCTGGGCCCTTCAACGTCATTTTGCACACGGACAGCGCCGTTGCTCGCGTGGATGCACGAAGTGTCACGTTGGCCAACGGCGAAAAACTGACCGCGGATTTGTGTATCTGGTCCGCCGGCATGACGTTGCCGGATTTTCTCCGCGACGCCGGCCTGAACACCGCCGGGGACGAGTGGCTGCCGGTGGATGCTACGCTGCAGAGTCATTACGCAGACAACATCTTCGTTGCGGGAGATTGTGCAGAGCTGCCCGATCCGATTCGCAAGCAAGCCTACTATGCGATGGACATGGGCGCGGTAGCCGGCGATAACATCGCACGACTGCTTGGCAACCAACCGCTGCGACGATTCTGCGCATTGCCCATGCCGATGCTGATTTCCTTTGGCGATATCACGACCTGGCTGGTCGCCGGCGACAGCATTGTTGCCAGCCCTGTACTGGCCGCCGCTAAAGAGGCGGTGTACCAGGCCAACATGGCGCGCCTGGCCTCGGCGCAGGAACCGCTGCGCTATTCAATGGACATTGTCGGGCGGGCATCGATGGCGACGCGGCAGCTATTGTTACCGCAGCTCACGCCGCGAAAGCTGCTGGACGGGCTGACCGGAAGCCGCATCATCGTCTGATAGCGGCTGCAGGTGTACCTGAGTAACCCTGCATCAACATGGGAGCACCAGAGAGGGTGTGGGTATGGCGGTTCCTGGCTGCACGCCAGGGTTCAGGTGCCCGCGACCGTTCGTTTCTCCAGAAGCAGCCACTTAAACGTCTTTCCGGGAAAACGTCGCTCTTCCGCCAACCGTCCGAAGCCGCAGGATGGATCAGTCCATGACATCAGCAATTGTCAGTTCGAACGTAGAGGAAGTTCATCGAAACGACAGTGAGTGCCGGGTTTGCTGAGCGTGGTGAGTTGGGTAACAGTTCCGTTCTCGACGTACCCAATGTACTTGCACACGACATGCTTGTGGAATGTGCCAGCAGAGGCTTGAGTAACTCGTGTTTCTCCCGGCATCCTGGCGCTGTCACTCGGTCCGCCTTCGCTGCCTGACACCGGTCGCAGGGCAGCACCGGCATTCGCGGACCCATAGGCTATGACTTCGCCGTCATCGGGCCCGGGGAACTGCCAGATCCAGGAGCCGCGTTTCGTAATCTCAGGCTCACCGAGTACCGCCACCAGGTCGGCAGCCGGCGCACCGTGCCAGCTTGCCACTCGGGTGTCGACGTCGTTTCCGCTGGGGGCACTCGCGCAGGCTGACAAACCGACCAAGATTGCGATTGGATACAGTCTCATGCTCTTCTCCCGATAGTGTGCGGGTGAAACAAGCGTAGCACTGTCTGCGCCTTAATCGCGATGAGTAATGACCGCTAAGGGCTGTAGTCACCGGCTGAAATCGCGCCTAAAAGCGCTACTTCAGTCATCTGTAAGCCGATCGACTTCTGCAACGGCAGCGCACAAAGCCACGCGTCCCGACAAGTCGGGATGCGCAATCCCTCAGCCATAGCTGAACACGTCGAGCTTGTTGCCATCCAGGTCGCGGAAGTACGCCGCGTAGAAGCCGTCGCCACCTTCGGCACGTAAGCCCGGAGGGCCTTCGTCGGAGCCGCCCAGTTCAATTGCCTTGTTATAGATTCGATCGACCTGCTCGTGCGAATCGGCCGCAATTCCGACCATCACGCCATTACCCACCGTTGCCGCTTGACCATCGTAGGGCGTCATTATGCAGAGCATCGGTTTGTCCATTGCTGCCGCCCATGCATAGCCTCGCTCGCCAAATTCCATCATGCGAGTAACGCCCATTTCCGCAAGCAATTCGTCGTAAAACGACGCGGCGCGAGCAAGGTCATTAGTACCAAGAACAACATAGCCAATCATCGGGATCTCCTCCGGAGGTAGTAAATGTGTTTGATTATCGAATTGGTTCTAACCCCTGTTCCTGTTCAGTGTTGGCGGGGACAAACCAATCGTGGAGCCCGTTTCGGGAAGCTCCGGGTCAGTGCCAGTCCTTGAGTCTATCACCGGGTGAACGATTCCTGACGACCGTTTCAGTTCGGCCACAAACAGTCGCTAGCGATGAAGGTCCGGGTTGTGCTCTCGTGGAATTGGGTTGCGATTCTTGATGTACCAGTCGAGAATGGCTCTTTCTATCCGGTCGAACACATCGTCTTCAAGATAAGGCTTCTCGTGGTTCAACACGATGTCGATATCAGATTTTAGCTGCTTCTTTTGTAGCCAAGGCAAGTCGCGGGACGCCGTGAGCGTCTTCTTGATGAAGTTAGCGAGGATCTCGTGCCCGCCGTCCCAATTTATATTGCCGTTGCGGTGTGCCTCGTCGCGCAGCTTCTCGCTGGCTCGAAGCAACTCCCCCTGGACAGTGTCGGACTGGCCGCTCCTGGGCACGAAGTTCTGCCAGATATATCGACCTAATTCTCGGTATTCTTCTTCGGTCATGTCGAACTACACAACGGCTGGATAAGGTATTGGCGCAAGATATGGCTCGATCCTGGAGACCGGCGCCTTAACGTCAAAACCCGGAATTACTTATCAGTTTGGGCGACATGACGCAAACCGCCTGTTTACTGGAACAATTTTATGATTTAGATTCAGGCACATCCAGAACATTGCAGGTAATCGTAGACAATATCTTCTCGGAGAATTTGCATGCAAGTATCAACGCTCAGAATTTTGACTTTACTCTTTGCTCTCGTCCTTGTGACCGGCTGCGCCTATACGCCCATGACAGTCACTCTGGAGCCCGATACTGTTGTGCCCAGTAGCGACATCGGAGCAGGGCAGTCTGTCTACCTCAAGGTTCAGGACGAGCGCTCCGAGGACACGGTTGGCAACCGAGGTTCAGCAATGATGAAAGGGGCCCAGATTACTTTAGAGCAGGATTTGTCTGCGGTGGTGCAGTCGGCCCTTACCGATATGCTTCGGACCAAAGGTTTTGACGTTCGCTACGATGGGACTGACGGTCAACACCCTGCGCTCAGAGTTGAAATTCGAGGATTGAGTTACGAGACGTCGACAGGGTTTTGGACGGGCGGGGTTCAAGTGACCGCCGCGATAAAAGCTATCGCGAGAGGAGAGACGGGAAGTTACGAGAACTTTTATCGCTACGATAACGAAGACCGGGTCGTCGTTGTTCCAGGTGCCGACAGTAACAACGCGCGAATTAATGCTGCGTTGAATGACGTGCTCCACCAGCTAATGAGGGACAACAAGCTTCTAGAGGTGCTAGCGGAAAAGTAAGGCTTTCTGAAAGATCAGGCTGTCAACTTTTTGAAATCGTCTTCGTCGGCTTTTCCTCGCAAGCCGTCTATTGCCCCAGATTTCTCAACCGGCTGCTATCGAGCGTCTAGCAGCCGTTCAATCTCGGCGAGGGTGGCGCGGCTTTCGGCCAATAGCGGCCAGTTGCGGTTGGACATTCAGGCCAGAGACTGTATTGATTACCTTCCCATGCAACTTGCATCATTCCGGCTCTTGCAGCCAAGTGGATATCTGGCGATACGCCCCGAGGTGATTCAACAGGTCGCGATGTCCTATGCCGTATCCGACCCACTGGCGGTTTGTCGGGATTGACAGCATGCGCGCTCTATCGCGATGCCGACCGAGCGCGCTGTCGACCGTCACAAGTCCGTCTCCGATCAATCGCTCGTTCAGCAGGCTGCGCTTTGCCGCGCGCACCGCGGCTAACGCGTAACATTTCACGCCCGAAGGCAGCGGCACAATGTCTTTCCCCACCGCGATAGTGCCGTAGCGCAAGTCGGTGATACCCGCGCTACGCGCCTTGCTTAGGCGTGTGAACGGCATCGAGTAAGGGCTCAAACCCATGACAATGTCGAGACCATGGCCGCCACGCTCCAACGGCGCGCCGTGATGCGGCGTACCTAGAAATACGAGCTTACGAAGATACTTTGGCCAACCATGCCCTGCTTGGCGTGCGTGATGACAGGCACTGCGAGCCACAAGTCCTCCCATACTGTGGCCCATGATCACAACTTCATCGAGAGGCATCGCCCAATTCTCGATCAGCGTCTCCAGCATTTCTGCGAGCAGACGACCATTGCTAGGGATAGGCAGGCCGCTGTTATAGCGCAAGTAGAGCGGCAGATATCCAAGTTCACTCGCGAGTACTGCGCCATGGTCGTGTCCATCGCGATTCCACTGTTGGTCGTTCATGCAGAGCCCGTGTACAAGCACCAGGAGCTTGTTATTGGGCGACACATCATCGTGCTGCTCGAATACACTCGACGAATCGTGGATGTCGACCCGTCGACCGTGATGACGCAGGCTCATATCAATGGCCAGCGGGTTTCCGGTCTGTAAAAGATAGTCGCCATACACGCCGTTCGCCGCGGATCGGTATGCGTCGAGGGCCTGCGACGACTCGCCCTCCGGCAGGAATGTTGAGACGCTTGAGAGGCTGGCATCGACTGCACGTCCTGCGAGACGAATGCCGCCTCGAACACAGCGATACACAAGACCCGTGATGCCGCTCGGGCGATCAGTCGCCGAAACACCCAGGGGTCCTGGCCGCAGCTGTATGGTGCGGTGCATCTTCTCGACGACCTCTGCGATTGAATCTGTCCCGTCGATAGCCATGCGCATAACACCGCGGAGATCCGACAGCTGTGAGCGATTCAGGACAGGCATGCAGGTCATCCTCCGTTGTTAGCCGATGGGTAGAAATAGACCGCTTGAATGAACATTCGAGCGGTGGCATTTCCGAAATATGCACAGCTCTCGATGGCCGCTTTCAGTTACCGAAGTTCATGATACCCCGAAAGCAGCCGCTCGAGCGGCCGGTTCCGGGAACGAAGTGAACGCTCGGAAGGCAGTTGCTGAAGCAATCGTGCCGCATCGGCTCCGGAAACGCCGGGACCGGTCTGCTCCCGGACATTGATTCCTGAAACCCATGTTTCCAAACATTATTCTGTTTTCGCAGTATCCTCGGGTTGTTGTCGAATGACGGCGAGAGCGCGGTTCGCGCAGCCTGGTCATTGATTCGTCATCGCTCCGGGGTTGTTCCCGGCATTCTTATCAGCGGGAATTACGCCTCTTCATGACTCACCGAGATCGTCTGGAACTGGTTCTCCTGGCCGCTGTCTGGGGCGCGTCGTTTCTCTTCATGCGTATTGCGGCGCCGGAGTTCGGCGCCATCGCGCTTGCCGAAATGCGTATCGCCATCGGTGCGCTTTTCCTGCTGCTGGTTCTATTGTGGCGTGGCGGCGTTCGCGAATTGGCCCAGGCGCCATTGCAGCTCACGACCGTCGGCCTTTTCAATTCTGCGATGCCGTTCGCGTTGTTCGCGTACGGCACGCTTTATGTAAGCGCGGGAACAGGCGCGGTCGTCAACGCAACTGCACCGCTGTTCGCGGCGGTTGTCGGCTATGTATGGCTTCGTGTACGGCTGGATTTCCTGCAGAGCCTGGGTCTCGCGATAGGTTTTGCCGGCGTGCTGCTGCTGGTATGGGACAGGTTCGCACTGAATGTCGACGGGGCCGGCCTGGCCACGGGCGCCTGCCTGCTTGCCACATTTTCTTATGGTGTCGCGGCGAACTACACGAAAAAGGCACTCAGCGGCGTCCGACCGCTCGTGAATGCCGCCGGTTCGCAGCTCGCGGCTTCCGTGTTGCTCATGCCGCTCGCCGTTGCCTACTGGCCCGACGAAGCGGTGTCCACGAAGAGCTGGTTGAGTGCTATCGCGCTCGGCGTCGTTTGTACCGGTGTTGCCTACATCCTGTACTTCCGGCTGATTGCCCGGCTCGGTCCGACCCGTGCGATTAGCGTGACCTACCTGATTCCGGTGTTTGGCATCTTCTGGGGCGTGATCTTCCTCGGTGAAACGGTCAGCATGGGCATGCTCGTCGCAGGTGCCATCATCCTGGTCGGCATCGCATTGACCAGCGGTGGCCTGCGTCCCGGTGGCAGACAGGATGCATGAAGGCACACGCGCTGATCTTGTAAGTTGTTGATTTTATCAGGGGCTTTGCCCAATTTGACGTTGTAGCAAGCCAACTGCATCTGGATCGGCTAACGTCGCATCTCTATAAGTAGACACTCAACACGGGAGAATACTATGGGCGACGCAGTAGGCTTGGGAGCACTCGGATTCTGGCTGTTCCTGGCGGCCGTAGTCGTATCCGGCATCTGGTTCGATGCGCGGAAGCGTGAATCCCAGCAGGAGACACTGCGGCGCATCGTCGAGAGCGGCCAGCGGCTCGACCAGGCGATGATCGACAAATTCATAAAGTCGGGCAGCGAGGGCAATCGCACCGACCAGGACCTGAAGATCGGCGGCCTGATCACCATGTCCGTGGCGCCGGGTCTCTTACTGCTGGGTTATTTTCTCTCAAGATTGGAGGAGCGCATGATGGACGTCATGCTTGGCGTTGCGTTGCTGGTTGGCTTCGTTGGCGTCGGGCTCTACGCGGCCGGCAAGATGTCCGAACGCTGGTATAACGACAGCCAAGGCTGATCCATGCCGGCATTACCCGGTTATTACGCCGAGGGTCCGGAAGCGCTCGTTGTGAGCCTTGCGTCCAAGGGCGATCGTGCCGCCTTTGCTGAACTCGTGCGGCGTCGACAGATGTGGATTCGTTCGCTTATGCGACGCTGCAGTGGCGACGAAGCGCTTGCCGACGACCTGTCGCAGCAGGTTTTCATGCACGCCTGGCGCAAGATCCGGCACCTCAGGGAGGTTGATAAATTCGGACCCTGGTTAAAGCAGATGGCGATCAACGAGTGGCTGCAACACAAGCGCAAGAACGATGCGCTGCGCGATGCCAGGGGCGAAGAAAGTATCGTGCAGTCACAACTCGACAAGACATCCATTGGTATGGACCTTGATCGCGCCATGAGCATGCTGCCAGGTCCGGTCAGTCTTTGCGTCGCACTCGCCTACCACGAGCGCATGACGCACGAGGAGATCGCCAAGTTGACCCGCATGCAGCTGGGTACGGTGAAGTCACATGTGCGTCGCGGCAGTCAGCGATTGCGTGAGCTGCTGGCCGCCTACGATGAAACGAAAGAACTGGAGGACAACGATGACTGACGAAAGAGATCCGCTGCTGGAGTCTTTGTTCGCTCAGGCTCGTGTCGAAGTGCAGGCAAACGACTTCGACGAAAAGGTGATGGCTAAGGTCGAACGGCGTCGTCGTAACGTACTCATGGGTCGTGTGGGACTGGTGGCGCTGCTCATCGCATTCGAGTTTCTGCTGTCCGCCCCATTGCAGAACTCAGTCGGTATGGCTGTCGAAACCTTGAGCGCGTCACTGATTGAAATCAGCAACGAGTGGTTGGCCGTTTTTGTCGCACCGCTGAACAGCATCGCCGGCATCCTGGGCATGCTGTTGCTGGGCCTGCACGCGCTCTACCGGAGGATTGTTCGTTAGGTCGGACATTCTCTCTGCAGCCGCAGGCCCCTGGTTTCACAGAGGTTTCACGGGCCTCTAATTGTGATCCGCGTCGCAGTTGACAGAAGCAGTTTAGGGGCCTTTTCGCGCTGCAGGCCGCGCCAATGCTCAGTCGTGAATTTTCCTCATGCGAGGCACGAATTATTTGATGTTGTTCATTTGCCGCAAGGCCTTATCTTTAGCCATGACGAACAGAAGCAGAGGTTCGTTTACGTTAGTTCTGCAATCGCTTGGAGGCCCAAATGCAAAACTTGTCAATGCAAAGCATGATTACCATGCACTATGTACCGCAGCTCGATCGTAAAATGATCCGCTACGGCGTGTCCTGGATACTGGCCATCGCAACGTCCGTCATGGGCGTCGCCGCCTACGCATGAGCAGGTCCTTAAGGTCACTGGATCACCAGTGCCGAACTGACCAGCACTGAGGCCCGCATATTCTGCGGGCCTTTTTTTCGCCAAAAGACGCTGGCTAGCCAAGAGCGACGTTCCGCCCCACCAGCGCCGTATTTTTACGTATAGGTCAAAGTACCGGCGGGACCTAGTATCTTCGCAAGGCCACTTGCCCGGCTGCGACCGGCAAGGGATGAAATGCCACCGTGATCGTCATGGTGGTATCCGTCGGCAAGAATTCCGATACCACCGAGCGATCCGGGTTTCTCTATTGATCTGGAGGTGGAGTCATGACGGCACGAAACTGGGCCGAACCCTACAAAATCAAGATGGTCGAGCTGATCAAGATGACCAGCCGCGAGGACCGTCTCACGGCCATGCGCGATGCAGGCTACAACACCTTCCTGCTGCGTTCCGAGGATGTCTATATCGATCTCCTGACGGACTCGGGCACCGGGGCGATGAGCGACCGGCAATGGGCCGGCATCATGATGGGTGATGAAGCCTACGCCGGCAGTCGCAATTTCTATCGCCTGCATGACACGGTTGAGGAGTATTACAGCTACAAGTACACCGTGCCCTGTCACCAGGGACGCGGCGCAGAGAATATCCTCAGCCAGGTACTGATATCGCCGGGTGATTACGTGCCTGGCAACATGTACTTCACGACGACCCGCCTGCACCAGGAAATGGCTGGCGCGACGTTCGTCGACGTCATCATCGACGAAGCGCACGACCCGGACTCGGAACACCCGTTCAAGGGGAACGTCGATTTCGACAAGCTCGATGCACTCGTGGCCAAAGTCGGCGCCGACAAGATTCCCTACGTTTGCATTGCTACCTGCGTCAACATGGCCGGCGGGCAGCCGATCTCTCTCGGCAATCTCAAGAAACTGCGCGCCTGGTGCGACGCGAATGACATCATGTTGGTGCACGACATGACGCGCGTCGCCGAGAACGCACACTTTATTCAGCAACGCGAGGAGGGTTACAGGGACAAGACGGTCCGCGACATCGTCTACGAAATCTGCGCGCTTACCGACGCTGCGACCATGTCGGCGAAGAAGGATGCCATGGTCAACATCGGCGGGTTCCTCGCCATGAACGAGGCGAAGTTCTACGAGAAGGCCTGCGGTCTCGTGGTGGTTTACGAGGGTCTGCACACCTACGGCGGCATGGCGGGTCGCGATATGGAAGCGCTTGCCATCGGCATCTCCGAGAGCGTACAGGATGAACACATACACGCCCGTGTCGGGCAGGTGCAGTATCTCGGCCGCCGACTTCGTGAGGCCGGTGTTCCCATCGTCAACCCGATCGGCGGCCACGCCGTGTTCCTGAACGCAACAAGGATGTTGCCGCACATTCCACAGGAGCATTTCCCGGCGCAGGCGTTGGCTGCAGCCCTGTACGTCGAGTCCGGCGTGCGCGCCATGGAGCGCGGCATTGTTTCAGCCGGGCGCGACAAGAAAACCGGCGAGAATCACAAGCCCAGGCTCGAGCTGGTTCGCCTGACGATTCCGCGGCGGGTTTACACCCAGGCGCACATGGATGTCACCGTGAGCGCGGTCGAGGAAGTCATGCAACGCAGCGGCGAGATCAAGGGCCTGCGCTTTACCTACGAACCCGAGGTGTTACGCTTCTTCCAGGCGCGTTTCGAGCAGCTGGAGGCGTGAGCAGAGCCATGAAAACCATGATCGAGCCGTTTCGTATCAAGATGGTGGAGCCCATCAAGCTGACGACACGCGAACAGCGTGAGCGGCTGATCGAAGCAGCGCATTACAATCCTTTCCTGCTGGCCGCCGAAGACGTCATTATCGACCTGCTCACCGACTCGGGCACCAGCGCCATGTCGTCCGAGGCCTGGGCCGCGATCATGCGTGGTGACGAGTCGTACGCGGGCGCGCGCAGCTGGTATCGATTTCGAGACACGGTGAAGGACATCTTCGGCTTCGAGCAGGTAATTCCCACACACCAGGGCCGTGCGGCGGAACACATTCTGTTTGGTGTCCTCGTCAAGCCCGGCCTGATCGTACCGAACAACACGCATTTCGATACCACGCGCGCCAACGTTGAGTACAACGGCGGCGTGGCGCTCGACTTGCCCTGCGCCGAGTCCCGCGACGCCGCGTCCGACTTTCCGTTCAAAGGCAACATGGACATCGACGCGCTCAAAAAAGTCGTGGCGGATAACGGGCCGGAGAAGATCCCGCTGATCATGGTCACGGTGACGAATAATTCGGGTGGCGGCCAGCCTGTGTCGATGGCCAATATCCGCGATATCAGTCGTATTGCCCGAGCTGCAGGCATTCCGTTCTATATCGATGCCTGCCGCTTCGCCGAGAACGCGCATTTCATCAAGCGCCATGAACCGGGATTCGAGAGCAGGGCGACCATTGATATCGCGCGCGAGATTTTTAGCTACGCCGATGGTTGCACGATGTCGGCGAAGAAAGACGCGTTCGCGAACATCGGCGGTTTTCTTTGCACCAACGACGCGGAGCTTGCGCATCGCGAGCGCAATATCCTGATATTGACGGAGGGTTTCCCTACGTACGGCGGGCTGGCCGGACGCGACCTGGACGCGATTGCAGTCGGCTTGCGCGAGATCCTCGACGAGCACTACCTGGACTACCGGCTGGGCTCAACGCGCTATGTCGTGAATCACCTGGTGGAGGCGGGCATCCCGGTGGTGACGCCGGCGGGTGGACACGCGGTCTACCTGGATGCGGGCCGTTTCCTGCCGCACATCGACGCACTGCATTACCCGGGCCAGGCACTAGCCGTGGAGCTGTACATCGAGGGTGGTATCCGCGGCGTGGAAATCGGCTCGGTAATGTTCGGGCTGGACCCGCACACGGGTGTCGAGCGGCCGGCGCGTATCGAACTCTTGCGACTTGCGGTTCCACGCCGTGTCTACACGCAGAGCCACATGGACTACCTGCTCGAGGCAATATCCCTGGTATGGGAGCGTCGCAACGACGTGCGCGGCATGCGCATCGTCGAGGCGCCGCAGTTCCTGCGCCACTTCACGGCGAAGTTCGAGCGACTGCAATAACGGGTAGAGAAATGGGGACAGGGAAATGGGGACATTCCTGATTTAGCGTATTCGTACACAGAATCAGGAATGTCCCTACCAAGCGCTAAATCAGGAATGTCCCCATCATGTTGTGAATTAGGAATGTCCCCACTAAGTTGGTAGATTGGCTCAATAATAAAAACGCCGGAGACCGGCCATGCGCAAGACAGCCGCTTTTCTTCTTGTTTCGTTTGCCGCCGGCGCGTACGCGCAGGATATCGCCGACGAGGGAGCAAGCCCAGGGTCCGATCTTTTCGAACGCGACACCTACCGTGTCGAGCCGTGGGTCTGTCCGTTCAAAGGGCGGATCGAGTACGACCCGGGTGAAATCGAGTGCGGTCTTCTGCAGGTGCCGGAGAACCGCGAGGATCCGGATTCGCGAATCATCGAACTGCACTTCGTTAAACTCAACTCAACCTGGGACGATGAAGAAGAGGCTGAGAAGGACGACGAAGAAAAAGACACGGGTCTCGAGCCCGGCAAGCGCGACGACCCGGTCATTTATCTGACCGGCGGCCCCGGTGCATTCTCAACGGGCTATGTTGAGCGCTTCTACGATCACCGTATTCGCAAGCATCGCGACCTTTATATCCTCGAACAGCGAGGCATCGATAACTCGGGGGACTTCTGCAGCAACTATTTCACTCGCAAGCCTGGCAATTTCAATGTCGATTCGCTCGAGAAACAGGGGGAGGCTGCTCTTGGCGCCGCCAGGGATTGCGCCAACAACGCAAAAGCCGCGGGTGTCGACGTTGCGGCCTACAACACGATCGAAAATGCTCGCGACGTAAAAGCGCTGCGACGAGCGCTTGGGTTTGAAAACTGGAACGTCTGGGGTATTTCATACGGCTCGATCCTCGGTCAGGCGTATCTAAAGGAGGACCCGGAGGGTATTCGTGCTTTCGTTATCGATGCCATCGTGCCGCTCGACGCACGCGGCAACGTCGATTCCTGGCGGGTGATGCAGTGGTACGACCGCGATCTGAAGAAGCTCGATGAACTCTGCCAGGCCGATGATGATTGCGCCGACGCATTTCCGAATCTCGGCGAACGTGTCAGGGACGGCGCGCGCGCCCTGATCGACAACCCGATCACCGTTGAGGTCAAGGACACCGAGGTTTATCCGTCGGGCAAAGCTCACATCCTGAGCGACATCGCCGCTTTCCTGCCATTCATCTTCTTCTACGAGCAATCGAACTACCCGGCCTTGCCGGCCATCATCTATGCGTGGGCGGACGCGCTCGAGCGCCGCGACGAAACCCTGTTCAAGGCGATGGCCATTGCGCCGGGCGGCCTCGGAGACATTAGCCAGGGCATGTACAACGCGATCCTCTGCAACGACGGCGACACCGAAGCCGCGGTGGCGTCCGCGGCTGCAGATCGTGAAGCGTTTCCGGTGCTAAGCGGTGCTTTCGCGAGCGAGGGCATCGCCGAAAGGCAACGGCAGAACTGCATCGATCTCGGCATGGCGCCGCGGGACCGGGCGGAGTACGCGCCCGTGGCGTCTGATATCCCGACGCTGTTAATAGAGGGCGATATGGATCCGATCACGCCGCCGCCACTGGCGCATGCCATTGCACCCGGCTTTTCCAACGCAACCTATGTCGAGTTTCCGTACGCGGGCCATGGCCCGTCGCGATCCGTGGAATGTGCGGGCGACCTGCTGAACAAGTTCTACGACAGTCCAACGGCAGCACCGGATTTGAGCTGCGTGGACGAGATGGAGGCACCCGACTTGCTCGGATCACTCTACATCACGGCCGCCGTGCCGAAGTTCATTGTGCTGGCCGTTGAAGACAAGAAGAAACTGCCGGGCGTGGCCGCCTGGGGCGGCTTCAGCGCTCTGTCCGTGTTGATCGGTTTCTTCGTGCTGACGTTTGCACCGCTGGTGCGCCGCCTCGAAAAGCGCCAGCCGGTGCCGACGCACGGAGCGCGAGTTACGACCTGGGCCGCGGCGTTCATGGGCACGACGTCGCTGGTGATCTTCGCTGCGGCTGCCGCGGTCAGCTACGAGCTGTCGGAACTGCTGCTGATTTTCGGCATGGTGCCGTGGGCGGCATTCGGCGCCTGGCTTGGCGTGCTGGCCGGGCTGCTCGGTATCGTGGCGATCATTCTGACGGTGCGTGCTCGCATGCAGGCTGCATTGCCGATTGGCACGCTGCTTGGGTTCGTGATCACGGCGCTCGCGGTTGTCAGCCTGAGTGCGTTCTTCCTGACCTGGGGGCTTGGGCCGTAACGGCGCAGCCGGGATTGCGGCGGCGCAGGTTGTCGGCTATACGTTCAGCAGCAGGTGCTCGCGTTCCCAGGGGCTGATCTCGCGATGAAACAGGCGCATTTCTTCACGCTTGATTTCGCCGAAGATCATGCAGAAGTTCTCGCCCAGAACCTCGCGTATGTCATCGGCGGCCTCGAATAACGTCAGAGCCTCATCGAGTGTGCTGCGTATAGCATACTCATGGTCGTCGATCTCGCCGACCGCCGGGTCGCCCGGTTCGATCTCCTTCATCATGCCGAGGTAACCAGAGGCGAGGCCGGCGGCAATGGCCAGGTAGGGGTTGCAGTCCACGCCGACGACACGGTTTTCCAGGCGTCTGTTTTCAGCTTCCGAGTTTGGCACGCGCAAGCCGACGGCACGGTTGTCGTAGCCCCAGGCAAAATTCGTTGGCGCACTGGATGTCTCACCTTCGAATCGCCGATAGCTGTTCACGTAAGGCGCCATAAGCGGCAGGCACTGCGGGAGGTAGCGCTGGCTGCCGCCGATGAAGTGCAGAAAGCGCTTGCTCACATTACCTTTGGCGTCACTGAAAATATTCTCGCCGGTTTCGATGTCCACGACGCTCTGGTGAACATGCATCGCGGAGCCGGGTTGGTCACGCATCGGTTTGGCCATAAAGGTGGCGAACATGTCGTGGTTGAGTGCCGATTCGCGAATGATGCGCTTGAAATAGAACACCATGTCGGCCAGCAACAAGGGATCACCGTGCGTCAGGTTGATTTCCACCTGGCTCGCACCGTCTTCCTGGATGACGGTATCGATAGCGAGTCCTGCATCCTGTGCAAAGTCGTAAATGGTGTCGATGACCGGGCCGTAATCGTCCACAGCGGCCATGGAGTAGGACTGTTTGCCCGCTCGTCGCCGCCCCGTGCGCCCGATCGGCGCCTGGATGGGCTCGTTGGGATCAAGGTTCGGTTTGATCAGGTAGAACTCGAGCTCAGGGGCGATTACCGGTTTCCACCCTTGCTCTGTGTACAGCTTGATGACCTGCCGCAGGACCTGCCGTGGCGCAATCTCGACCGGCACGCCGTCGCGTGTGTACAGGTCATGAATGACCTGCAGGGTCGCTTCTTTAGCCCACGGCACCGCGATTGCCGTGGACATATCGGGTTTCAGTACCAGGTCACCCTCGGCCCACTGATTCTCGATGTCCATCTCGACGTCTTCACCGGTGATGGTCTGGTAGAAGATCGAAACCGGGAGATAGGTCTCATAATGCGGATTGAACTTGCGGGACGGCATCGCTTTACCGCGCGAGGTACCGGCAAAGTCCGGCACGATGCACTCGACGTCATCAACGGCGCGGCCCGCGCGATAGGTCTTGAATGCCTCCGGCAGATCCTCCAGCCAGCTTTGATCATTCTTTTTCATCAGGAAACCCCGAAATTGGTCAGCACTCAGCAGCAGATATTAACTGCTTCCGGCGCGCAGCGATGATTGTTTTCCCAACTTATTTGAACGGCCAGGCCCACTCGCAACACGCCAGCGCGCTCTTCTGGTAGATTGGTCGAACTTCGAAGTCCGACAACGGACAAACAAAAGACTCTTTTTAAAGGAGCCAGTCCAGTGAGCCCTACCCACACATTCGCGTCTCATTCCAGTCGAGCGGTGTTTTCGACGTTCATTCTGCTCAGCCTGGCAAATTTCGCCATGGCCCAGTCGCTCATTATCCAGCCTGGCGCGCCGGGCGAACCGTCACGAGAACTGACTGCGGAAGAGGCTGTCGAGATTGCCGACACCAGCTATTCGCCGGCCGATGTCCGATTCATGAGCGACATGATTCCGCATCACCACCAGGCGCTCGAGATGGCGGCGCTGGTTGCTGATCGCACGAACACGCCGGAGCTGATCGACATAGCCGGGCGGATCAACGTGTCGCAAGCGGACGAGATCGAGTTCATGCAGGGCTGGCTGCGCAATCGCGGAGAAACGGTGCCTGACCCTGAAGATCACCACGCGATGCACACGCACCACACGATGGCGGGCATGGCCACGCCGGAACAGATGGCGGCCCTGGCGGCTTCCGAAAGCACGGCTTTCGATCGCATGTTCCTTACCCTGATGATTGCGCACCACGATGGCGCGGTGAAGATGGTTGAGGAGCTGCTCGAGCAGCCCGGGTCGGCCTATGATCCCGTGCTGTTCGAGTTCACCAACGACATAACAAACGACCAGACCGCCGAGATCGAGCGCATGAACGCGTTGCTGGTGAGTCTTTCGGCTGATCCGCGAGCCGGGCTATCCGCTGGATTGCATGACGCGGGCCAGGCAATCCTGAACCTCGAGCTGCTGGCTTCGTTGCCGAAGCCGGCCGGCTTTGTGGACCCTCGTAACCCGGCGGAACTGCCGCCGAGCCGCCTGCAGAAGGCTGAAGCGTCGCCGGGTGCCGAAGCGGATGCGGCGGCCGGGGGCGAAGATGCCGAGGACGAGAAAAAGGAAGAAGACGAGCGATCGCCGCTCCTGAGTTTTTCCAATACGGACATGGCATTCGCCGGTGACGTGCTTGTTGCGGGAAGCTATCACGGCTTCAACGTCTACCGACTGGCCGACGATGGTCTGCCGCATCTTCTGAGTTCGGTGGTTTGTCCCGGCGGGCAGGGTGATGTGTCTATTGTCGGCGATCTCTTGATCATGTCGGTACAGGAAACCCGTGCACGGCTCGACTGCGGGCTGCAGGGTGTCACCGAGGACGTCAGCGCGGAGCGCTTCCGCGGCATTCGCATAATCGACATCAGCGACCTTACGCGGCCGGTACAGGTCGGTGCCGTGCAGACCTGTCGTGGTTCGCACACGCACTCGGTCGTGTCGGGGCCGGGCAAGGACGGCAAGATCATAGTCTACAACTCCGGCACGTCCTCCATTCGTGAGGAAGAGGAGCTGGCAGGCTGCTTCGATGAGTCGCCTGGCGACGAACGTACCGCACTGTTTCGTATCGATGTCATTGAAATTCCGGTGGACGATCCGTCCAAGGCCCGCATCGTTGATAGCCCGGCGGTGTTTGCCGATCCTGAAAGCGGTGTTGTGGCAGGCCTCTGGCGAGGCGGCGATCACGGCGATGACACGCAGGAAACTTTCCGCACGGATCAGTGCCACGACATCACCGTGTTCCCGTCGGAGAACCTTGCCGCGGGCGCGTGCTCCGGTAACGGCATCCTGTTCGACATCTCTGATCCGCGAAACCCGCAGCGCATCGACGCCGTCGTCGATACCGGTTTCGCCTACTGGCACTCGGCGACCTTTAGCAACGATGGCACCAAGGTGCTGTTTACCGACGAGTGGGGCGGAGGTACCCGCCCTCGTTGCCGCGCCTATGACCCGCTAACCTGGGGCGCCAACGCCATCTATGACATCGTTGATGGCAAGCTCGAGTTCCGCAGCTACTTCAAGATGCCGGCGCCGCAGGTCGAAGAAGAGAACTGCGTGGCGCATAACGGCTCTATCATTCCCGTGCCGGGGCGCGACATCTTTGTCCAGGCCTGGTACCAGGGCGGCATTTCGGTGATTGACTTTACCGACTCGGCCAACGTTGTCGAGATTGCCTACTTCGACCGCGGTCCTATCGATGCCGAGAGCCTGGTCACCGGCGGATTCTGGTCGGTTTACTGGTACGGCGGAAAGATCTACGGCACCGAGATCGTACGAGGACTCGACGTGCTGGGGTTGCTGCCGAGCGAATACCTGAGCGAGAACGAGATCGCTGCCGCGATGGTTGCGGACCAGGGCGCCGTGTTTAATCCGCAGCAGCAGTTTCCAGTGACGTGGCCGGATGAGCCGGTAATTGCGCGTGCGTATCTTGATCAGCTCGCTCGCAGCAACGCAGTATCGGCGGCGTTCGTTGACGACCTCAATGCGGCCCTGGATGACTCGTCGGCGAAGCTCGCAGACGGTGCACGCGACAGGAATCTCGCCGGCAGGCTGAAATCTCTGGCCGCAGCGGTCAAGAAAGGCGACGGCGATGCTGCCACCCAGTCGCGACGTGCGGCACTGGCCGGCACTTTGAGCGGTATCGCTGCGAACCTGCGCTGAGGCGCGCGGACCGGGGATCGGCCGGGCGTTGTGGAGTCGCTCGTATCTGGCTGAAACCAGAGCGTCCCCGGCAATCCGTTCACCAATCCCCGGTTCGGCGCCGTATTGCCGAGCGCGAACTGCCCGTGATTCGACTTGTATGTCGAGCCATAGGGCGTAACATGTGGAAAGAATAATAGTCGCTCAAAAAGAGCGCCGCGCGACACCATTTATGTTCTTGAGAACGCCATTCGGCGACGGTCGCGCATTGAGAAGGGGGAGAGCATCATGTCAGTCAGACTTCTAGTTTCCGTTGTCATCCTGGTCGTGTCTGCCAGCGCTTTTGCCGGGCATCGAGATTCGGCTCCGCAAGACACCCGCGTTTTTCCACTCGGGGATTCCGGCGCGTTTGACCCCGTTCCGTTCCTCACCGATCGACTTGAGGAGGGCATTGACAGCAAAGGGGCTGTCTACCGTTACGAAGTACCGGTGAATTGGAACGGTGACCTGGTCATGTACGCGCACGGGTTTCGCGGTTGTTTTGGGCCTACCGGGTCACTGGTGCCACTAACCGTCGAGAACCCGCCGCTGAGGGAGTATTACCTCGCGCGCGGCTATGCCTGGGCGGCTTCAAGTTACTCCAAGAATTGCTACGACGTGAAGGACGGCGTTGAAAGCACCAACCGCCTGGCGCGTATTTTTGCGCGCGAAGTTGGCGCTCCCAATCGCACGCTGATTACCGGTTTTTCGATGGGTGGGCATGTCACCGGTGCGGCGATAGAGATGTTTCCAAACGTCCGCTGTCCGGATGGTCGCCGCGGCCGAATCTGTCGCCGCTTCGTGCACATCCTGGGCAAACTCTCCGGTGGCGTAGCGTATGACGGTGCGGCCCCGCGCTGTGGCGTGATGGGTGACATCGAGCAGTTCAACTATCTTGGCGACTTCGGTATCGCAGCAGCTGCTTTGGCCGCGGAGGTCAATCCGCTTGTTCAGCAAGAGTTTCCGCCTCCACCCGACTACTACGTCAACAAGCTGCCGTTAATTATCGGCACGTTATTCAGCGACTCCGGCGGTGTATTCCCCGGTAGCGACTATCCGGTCGGGTTGACGCCGCAAGGCGAGAAGCTGAAGAATCTTACAAGGCAGATAAGCGGCGGTGATCGCCCAATATTCGATCAGGCCTACCCGCTATTCCAGGATCTGCTGTTCGGCTTCTCCGGTAGTGATCCGACATTGGACGGCGTGCTGCCGGGCGTTATCTACGACAATCGACATCGTGTCTATCAATTCGATGGCGATCCGACGCTGACACCTGACGAGCAGGCATTGAATGATTCGATCATCCGCGTGAAACGCGATCCCGGGGTCAACCGCAAGCGTTTTCTCCGGCTGCAGCGTGTTCCCGAGATTACCGGGCGCATCAATATCCCGGTGCTGTCCGTGCATACGCTGGGCGACCTGTTCGTACCGTTCTCATCGGAGCAGATTTATGCGCGGGACGTCGCCCGACACAAGCGCTCGGATCTACTCGTCTCGCGGGCAACACGCGCCATTGGTCACTGCGAGTTTTCTGCCGAAGAGCTGATACAGACATTTGACGATCTGGTCCTGTGGGTGAACGACGGCGTGAAGCCAGCCGGCGACAACATCCTCGATCCGGAGACAGTGGCCGATCCGTTCTATGGCTGCCAATTTACGCAAGGCTCCCTCGGTCCCTCCGGCACGCCCGACCTGCTCCGCGGCTTGGCCTGCAGCCTCGCGCCATAGCTGCAACGTGCTGGCCTGAATAAAGCGCCCGCGCCTGTTGACGACAGACGCGGGCGTTTCTATTTCTCCGTTTCGTTTGCCGCTAGCAGTTCCGACAGTTCTGCGTTTGCGGCTGTCAGTTCCTCCAATGCCTCCACTTCCATCGTTTCGGCGAGCTCGAATCGATCGAAGGCATCCTGGTAGGCGAAGAAGGCCGGCTGTAGCCTGGCGAGACCTTCGTCGGCGTAGTCCACCGGGTCCTCACCGCGTGCTTCGATCTCGGCAACCCAGCGCTCCAGCTCATCGATCTCAACCTCGGCTTTCTGCATCTCCGTCTCTGCAGACTCGCGTGCGTCGACAGCGCTCTGCAGCGCCAACTTCGCATCGGCAACGCGCTGGCGCGCGGCGCGCACTTGCTCTGATTGGTTGCCATCCTTTTGCTGCGCGGCGTTCTCGCGCTGACGGTCGCCCGGAGTAACGGCCGCTTCCGGCAGGACACCCGGTTGCGGGCCGGCGGTTTCCGGTTCACGTTGCGAGAGCCACACGACCACGCCAACGACAAGAACCAGTCCGAGCAGAATAGTAGTCTTGGGCTTCATCTGGTCAAGATCCGTTCGGAAATCAGAAGAGCCACGGCGACTGTTCGAATCAGACCGAAAAGCGCGTCGCCGTAGCCAGGCTGCGATGATAACGGGATAGATGATAAGGGGACATTCTGGTTTGGGCCAGAATCGAGCCAGATCAGAATGTCCCCTTCACTAGAATCCTCTCCTAACTAGAAGCCAAGGGACTGCAGCGCGCCGGCTACTCGCGAGCGCATTGCCTCGGACTTCATTGGGAACGCGCGGAAGAAATCATCGCGAGTAAGCAGCGGACTGCGCTGGCGCACATCGTCTGCCCATGCTGTGGCGAGCGGCTTGTTTCCAGCCAGCATCTGCGCTGCCGCCGCAATCATCGCAATCAGCACGTGCGCGCCTGGCGATCGTGCCGCGCGGTCCGTCCAGACGACAGCTTCGACATCGTCGCCATCGCCGATATGCGTCAGCCCACGCGCCGACAACATCGCGTAGTAAAGCGGGTCGAGCGGGCTCAGCTGCATAGCGAGGTCTACGTGTTCGCGCGCGTCATGCGCACTGCCAGCCATTGTTTCGGTCCACCCGCGAGCATAGATACCTTGCGCGTAGTTCGGGCTGAGCGACGTTGACCGCTCCAGCCAGGATAAAGCGCGATCGAGATCACCCTCCAGCCAGTAACTTCGGCCCATCGTGAAGTTGACGAACGGATCGAGGTGATCGATGTCGACGCCGCGTTGTGCGCAGCTGCGCGCTAAAGCAATCTCGCCAGCGATGTCTTCGCTCTGATGCAGGAAAGCTGTCTGGAAATGCACAAAAGAAAGACCTGCGTGGGCGCGGGCAAAGCCCGGGTCCTGTTTGACGGCCTGGCCAAAGAGCTGGGCTGCCTTGACGTTATCGCTGTGATTGAAGCGATAGATATGTTGCAGACCGAGGTGGTATGCCGACCAGGCGTCTAGATTCTCTGTACTGGTAAGTCGTGCATCTGCGGCCTCATGCAAGGGGATCTGAATTTCCAGCGACGTAAGAATCTTTGCGCGTATTTCTGCGCGTACCGCATGTATGTCATCGACCTGTCCGGTATAGCGCTCCCCGCATATAACATCGCCGCCGCGGGTATCTGCAAGCTCGGTGGTCACGACCAGATGCTGACCGGAGATTTCGACGGTGCCGGAGAGGCAATAGCGCACGCCAAGTAAGCGACCCACTTCGCGCACATCGATGTCATCGCCTCGCAGTCTGAATGAGGATCCGCGTGCTATGACGAACAGCCAGCGAAGGCGCGCGAGTTCGGTAATCAGCTCATGAGGCAGTCCGTCAGCAATCGTGACGTACGGTCCGGCGTCGCCGATCCGCCGGAACGGCAGTACCGCGATCGACGGGCGCGACACGGAGTTTTCTGCCGCCGGGCGGTCCTCAACCTGGTTGGGGTCGCCGGCTGCGATGTGCGTGTCCGCGGCCGGGTCGTTACGAATCACCTGCACCTCGGCAACAAAGCGAAAGCCTTTGCCGTGAGTCGTCCTGATGTATCGCTGGGCGCGGCCGTCGTCGTCAAGCGCTTTGCGAAGTGACTTCACACGACTGGCCAGTGCTGAGTCCGTGACAATGCGTCCATCCCAGACGTTCTCGAATATTTCGTCCTTCGAGACCAGCCGTTCGCGATGCTCGACGAGAAAGGCAAGCAAAGCGAACACCTGTGGTTCAAGTGAGCGCAGCTTGCCGTCCGCACGCAGCTCGGCTTTGGCCAGATCGAGCTCGAAGGGACCGAACGAATATCGCATGGCAACGAGGATAGAACACTCAAGCCCTGTCACCTAGCGATCTCCATGAAATCTCCAGGAATCCTCCAAGCCTTTGCGAGCCGGGCAGCGCAAGATTGCTTGCACTGGCGGCAGGTTGATTGCCGCAAAGTGAGCCAGACTAAGGAGACAACCATGAAGCAGGCAAGAACGACTCTTCCGACCCGGCTGGAGGCAGGCGGCGTGTGCATCCAGGCCGAGGACTGGGGCGATATCAACGTCGCGCGAATCCGTTTTCCGAAAGGCGCGGATGCGACGCCGCTACTGGAGGGCCTTCCCGAGAATCTCTGCCAGTGTCCGCACTGGGGCACCGTCGTCAAAGGTTCTATTAACGTTCGCTACGCGGACGGCCGCGAAGAATTGGTCGAAGCCGGCGACGTCTACTACTGGCCGCCCGGCCACACGGTCTGGGTTGACGAAGACTACGAAGCCATCGAATTCAGCCCAAGCGGCCCCATGGGCGAACTCATCAACCATCTGAAAACAAAACTGCAAGACTAAAGGAGATTGAAATGCCACTCGTAACAATTGATGTCATCAAGAACGTTTTCACACCGGAACAGAAAGAGCAGCTGATCGAAAAGGTCACTGCGGCAATGATCGAGGTGGAAGGCGAGAACATGCGGCCCGTCACTTGGGTTCGCATTAACGAGTTCGAAGGCGGCGACTGGGCTATTGGCGGACAACGCCTGGCGGCGTCGGATGTGCAAGCGATGGCCAGGGGCGAGGCTGCCTGAGGCGAGTAACCGGGGCATTCTGTTTCTGGCGAGCGAGATGCGGTTGGTTGGACGAGGGGCGGCACCGCCCATGCATCGAATCACCCGCAGCGGGAGCAGAATGTCCCCAATATTCCCAGAATGTCCCCAATATTCCCTGCATACGCGTAGAACGTGTCTAACACCGAGAAAAGGGGCCGTCCAAGTCGGTGTCACGACATGTCCTGAGCGCAGGCGTGTGCTACTTGTCGGCTGCAGTTCATTGCAAAGCTTGACCCAAGTCTCAGATTCGCAAGATATATATGACGACGTGAGGTGCGAGCAAGGATAATCGCGGACACTGAAAAAGCTCCCGGGCAATGAACGCATGGTCACGACGGACGCAAAAGCGCCCAACTCTACGCAATATACCGTTGGCTACCTGATCCTGATCTGCTCTCAGGCGGGAACAATCCATCGCGTTATAGAGGCCGAGCCGACCGTGCGCGACGAGCTTGCGGCAAGCTCGAGCACACCGACAATCGATGACCTGTGGCCGGAAGCGCTTACGCGCAGAATTCGCGATTCGTTGAGTCGCGCGCTTCGCAGCCGGGAGTCTCACAGCGTGGAGCTGGAGCACCCGGCCGATGGCACAGCCAGTGAATTCATTTTCGTCGTCCAGGGGCCCGACCGCGCGATGGTCATTGTTCGCGATCTGTCCGAGCAACGACAGGCGCTTGCCCGCGCGAGAAAGCTCGCCTACACCGACGATGTGACCGGGCTGCCGAATCGAGAGTTCCTGTTTCGTGAGCTACTGAAGATCACCGACGTTCAACGGCTGAGGGAAGGCAGGGCGGCCGTAATTTGCCTGCGTATCGGCCAGTTTGACGATCATGGCTACTCACTGAACTCCACGCAGCAAGACGAAGTGCTGAAGCAACTCGCTGCACGATTGACAACGAATCTTCGCGGCCTGAATGATGATCGCGGCAACGACTACGAGAGATATTCCGTCGCCGCCAGGACGGACTACCGGCAATTCTGCATTGTCTTGCCAAGCATCGAGAGCGGCGAAGATGCCGAAGCGGTGGTAGCCCGTGTGGTCGAGGACCTGAGAAAACCGACGGCCATCGGCACTCGGACCGTGGCTCTGCAAGCCTGCGGCGGCGTCGCTCTCTACCCGCAAGACGGGACCGATCCGGCGGCGTTGTTTGAGAACGCCTGCGGGGCAATGGAGGACGCGCGCAACGACTCGTCGGCGCCGTACAAGTTCCATTCGGGAACGGTTCGTCTGCGTACGCTGCAGCGACACGATCTTGAGGAAGAGTTGAGGTCCACCCTGGACCGCAATGAGTACGCGCTGAATTTCCTGCCGATTGTCGATGCCGAATCAGGCGTGCCGATCACGATAGAGGCTTTGTTGCGGTGGCCCGACACGCTGCTGGGTACTCAGCCAACCCGGAAGATCGTGCGAGTGGCGGAGCGCACGGGACTGATATTGCCAATCGGCCAATGGGTACTGCGAAGTGCCTGTGAGCAGCTTAAAGCCTGGCACAGCCTGGGATACCCGGACCTGCGCATCGCGATCAACATATCGTCGCAGGAGCTGGGCAGCGACGGAATTTCAGAAAGGATCGAACAGGTTCTTCGGGAAACGGGTACAGACCCTCGCCACCTCGACATTGAGCTGAAGGAGCACATGCTGTTTCGTGAAGTGCTGACCGACTACTCCGCTTGCAGGAAGCTGAAGAAGCTCGGCGCGAGAATCGTCGTGGATGATTATGGTGTTGGCGCCTGTTCGCTGGCACAGCTTTCGCAAAGCCCTGTCGACGCAATAAAGATAGACAACAGTATTGTTGCCAATGTCGAAGTCAACGAACGGGATCGCGCGGCCTGCGCAGCGGCGATCGCCGTCGCCAACAGCCTCGGCCTTGACGTCGTAGCCGAGGGCGTGGAAACGGATGGCCAGGCACAGTTCCTGCGAGACAATGGCTGCCACTACCTGCAGGGTTTCCTGTTCAGTACGCCGATGAACGATGCCGAGGCGAGGAACTACCTGAGTTCCGCCTTCGAGACTCGCATCGAGGGGAAAGGACTGCGGTGACAGAGCCCAAAGTACAACGTAGTGCCTCCGAAGCTGCAGAGTCGATCGACTTCACACGATCGATACGCAGGCTATCGCTGCCGGTCGATTCGACCCGGGATGCGCTGGAAGAGCAGGGGGGTAGCGCACTGTTGCTGTGTCGGGACAGTGATGCCAGGAAATGGGGCTCACGCTGGCTCACGCAATGCGGATTGCAGGCAACCGTACCTCCTGATGCTGTCAATGCGCTTGAAATCACGAGAAACGCGGTACCCGATGTTGTTGTGGTCGAGGCAGGGCTGATTGGCCCAGGTGGTGTTCCCATATTCCAGGAACTGTGCGACGCGGCCGACGTGACGGCCGACCTGATCGTGCTTTGCAACAGTCAGCGCGAAATCAAAGCGGCACTGGATGCGAAGGTGTTCGACATTGCACGCAAGCCTTACCAGTGGCAACTCATTGGAAATCGTGCGCGGCACGCCCTGCAATTGAAACACCGGCAACAGTCGTGCAACGAGGCTAACGACGCCCTGCAAGAAGCGCTCAGCATTGCGAATTCCGCGCGCGAGCGCCTGCGCAGCCAGGAGAGTTTCGAGCCGGTTACCGGGTTGCCGAACAGGGCCAAATTTTTGGACCTGCTGCGACGCGGCATGCATGCGGCGGATCGCGACGGCAACTCCCTGGCAGTCTTCGTCGTTGGCTTCACCCGATTTCGCCTGGTCATCGAGGCGATGGGTCAGGAGCAGGCGGATCGTGTGTTGACCCAGATTGGCCAAAATCTGGGCAATTGTCTGAGTGAGGCCAGTCATGATTTCGATTCTGCACACAGCGGCCTGCGTACCGCTGCGATTGCCACCCTTGATCAGTTTCGATTTGGTCTGATGATGACAACGGGTGGCAGCGACGATGCTGTGACGAACTTTCAGCAACATGTGCTGGATACGCTGTCGCGCCCCATTCAGGTCGCGGGGCAGATCGTGCATCTCTCGGTTTGCCTGGGCGTGGCGCTCTATCCGCAGGACGCGGACGACGTGGATAGTCTTCTGCAGCGCGCTGATAACGCGATGCGAGACGCGCAAAGTCGTGGCGGCGGTTTCAAATACCATTGCAGTGAGACTGACGCGGCAGCCGCGCGAAAACTGAAACTGGAGCATATGCTGCATGAGGCGCTCGACCGTAATGAGCTGTCGCTGGCGTATCAGCCTATCCTGGACGTCAATACGGGCCAGATTCGGGCAGCCGAAGCACTGCTCAGGTGGCGCCAGCATGACGGTAGTTATGTGCCACCCGAAGAGTTTGTTACCGTCGCCGAAGAGTCGGGCCTGATGATTCGCACCGGCGAATACGCACTGGATCGGGCGTGCCAGCAGCTCGCCGAGTGGCGACGGACGGGAGTACAGTTGCCGTACGTCTGTGTCAATGTCGCCAAAGTGCAGCTGATGGCCAGCGATTTCTCGCGGTCCGTCCAGCGCATCCTCGAAAAACACGCACTGCAACCGGGCGACCTGGAACTGGAGATCAGCGAACGCGGCGTGCTGTCCGGCGACTACGATGTTGTCAACCAACTGCACGAGCTGAAGTCTCTCGGCGTCAAGCTGTCTATCGATGATTTTGGCACCGGCGATTCGGCCATCGCTTACCTGAAAGACCTGCCGGTCGACGCGCTCAAAATCGATCGCTCGTACATCGCGGGTCTCGCTGAGGATGGCAAGGAGGCCGCTATAGCATCGGCGATGGTTGCGCTCGGCCAGAGCCTGAAGCTGGCGGTCGTCGCCGAGGGCGTCGAAACCGAGGAGCAACTCGCCGTCCTGCGTAAACTCGGCTGCGATTCCTACCAGGGCTTCCTCACCGCAGAGGCACTTGCGCCAGACTCCTTTGCTGCGTTTGCCCGCAATCTCCGCCAGACTTAACAGAACACCCTGCCGGTTTAACGACCACGTTATTTGAACTGCGTCACATTCTGGCGCCGATGCGCGGACTTTCGTCGATGCGCCAAAATTACTGTTCCTGCCTAATAGCCTCCTGACGTGACGGGAGACACGAGATGTTCGAAACGACTCAAGCAGGCGCTGTCTAGCCATGAATCCAAATAGCAAAGCTCGACTGAAAAACGGATTGCGCCTGTATCTCGCCCTTTTCGTGTGTGTGTTCGGCGCTTCAGCGGCGAACAGTACTGGTGTCAGGGCACCCCATGCGCTTCGGGCACCTGACGCTCGACGACGGGCTCTCACAAAGTAATGTCCTGAGCATCCTGCAGGCATCCGACGGCTTGATGTGGTTCGGCACCGAGAACGGGCTTAACAGCTACGACGGTTACGAGTTCAGCCACTACAAGCGGCAGCGTGGCAACCCGGAAGCGCTCAGCAATGACTTCATTTTCGATATTGCCGAGGACAAAGCCGGCAAGCTGTGGATCGCGACCAACGGTGGTGGCCTGGCCAGGATGGACCGGGCAACAGGGCGCGTAAAAACGTTTCGTCACAGCGACGCCGACTCTAACACTGTCGCCGGAAATATTATCCGCAGGCTCTTGATCGACAACGCCGGGTCTATCTGGATCGGTACCCGGGGCGCGGGCCTGAGCCAGTTCGACCCTGCGACCGAAACCTTTCAGCATTTTGATCTTGGTGCCGGCGACCCCGCGAGCACGATCTTTGCATTGCTGCAGGATTCAACGGGCACCCTCTGGGTTGGTGGTGATCACGGCCTGACCTTGATAGATGCCGACGGCTCCAGGGTGGACACCGAAGAATGGAGTGCCTTCGGCGCGCACAGCGTCCGCGCGGTACTACAGGACTCCGACGGTCAGATCTGGGTAGGCACGTATGGCGGCGGCCTGAGCCGGTACAACACTGAAACCGGCGCCTTCGAGCATTTCGTCCATAACGACAGTGACGCGACCACGATCTCTAGCGATCGCGTCTCGAGCATCCTCGAAGACAGCAATGGTCGCCTGTGGGTCGGCACGGCCGAGGGTCTGAACCTCGTCGATCGCACCTCCGGGGCGGCCATTCGTTACCTGTCCGACAGTGCCGATAATTCGAGTCTTGGCGACAACGATATTTCCTCAATCTATGAGGACCGTAGCGGTTTGCTCTGGATCGGGACCCGTTCTCACGGCGTCAATACCTGGAATCCACGGACCTGGTACTACGGCTATGAGGCGGCACAGGAAATTACGGCCGATGGCGCAAGCAACCCGAACGTCATGGCATTCATCGATGATGGCGCCGGTACGCTCTGGGTTGGAACGTTTGGCGAAGGACTGAATGCCATTGACCGGGACACCGGCGAAGTAACGAAGTATCGCAATGATCCGAACAGCGACTTTCGAATTGCCGATGACTACGTCATGAGCCTGATGCGAGATAGCCAGGGCTTCATCTGGGTTGGCACGATGAGGAACGGCATCACGCGTCTTGACCCAAGAAGCGGCGAATCGACCCAGTTCCGACATGAGCAGGATAAGCCCGCCAGCCTGGCTGCCAACGGCATCATGACGATGTACGAAGACCGTGACGGCTATGTCTGGGTGGGCACGTTTGGCGGCGGCATCAGTCGTTTCGATCCGAAAAGCGGCGACTTCAAAACCTTCGCGCCGGATGCGAACGACATCTTTGCCCTGAGCAGCAATCGGGTTACGAGTTTTGCCCAGGATGCCAGCGGCAATATGTGGATCGGTACCGATGGTGGTGGTCTCAACCTGATGGATCGCAAAACCGAGCGCTTCTATCAATTTCGCCACGACCCCGATGACAACAACTCGCTGGCGTCCGACACGGTTTACTCCGTCAACATCGATGCCAATCACAACGTCTGGGTTGGCACCCAGGGGGGCGGGCTTGATCGGGTGGTTGGCGACGCCGCGGATCCAGGCGCGATTACATTCGTCAATACGTCGCAAGAGGACGGACTGGCCAACGATGTGATTTACGGTGTGCAGTTCGACGACGCCGGCTGGATCTGGATGAGCACCAACTACGGTATCAGCCGATTCAATCCGAAGACCAACGAGATCAGGAACCTGCACCGGAAAGACGGGCTGCAGTCCGAGGAGTTCAACTTCGGCGCGCATTATCGCAGTGAGTCCGGCGAGTTGTTCTTCGGTGGTCATAACGGTTTCAACGCGTTTTATCCCGAGGACATCAAGGCGAGCACGGTCGTGCCGCTCATAGCGCTAACGGGCTTTTTCAATGGCGGCGACTCAACAAAGTCGGATCTTCCAGTCGACGAAACCGAAACGGTCGAGATCAGTTGGAAAGATGATGTCGTCGCGTTCGAATTCGCGGCGATGGATTTTGTTGCACCCGAAAAGAACCGCTATATGTACAAGCTGGAGGGTTTCGACAAAGACTGGATCGACCTGGGCAATCGTCGCCGCGCCACCTACACCGATCTCGATGATGGAAACTACCTGCTGCGCGTAAGGGCGGCTAATAGCGAGGGCGTGTGGAATGAGGCCGGCTTCGCACTGCCGGTGCGGGTTACCGCAGCACCCTGGGATACCTGGTGGGCCTACCTGGGTTACATCGCCGTATTTGCTCAAATCGTCGCGGGACTGTGGCTTGGCCACCGTCGCAAGATTCGCCGCGAAGAAGAATACAGCCACAGGCTGGAGTGGGAGGTCGAGTCACGCACCGAGAAACTGCTGGACAAGAACAAGCAGTTACGCGAGCTGAACCAGGCATTGCAGGAAAGCAGCCTGAGCGACCCGCTGACCGGTCTGCGAAACCGTCGTTTCGTGTTCGAAGAGGTATCACGCGACCTCGACGTCATACAGCGACGGCTTGGCGACGAGCGGGAAGGTGTTGACCGGCACGACGTCTCCGACCTGGTCTTCATGATGATCGATCTCGACAATTTCAAGCCGATCAACGATACCTATGGCCACGCGGCCGGCGATCAGATGCTGCTGCAGCTGCGTGACGTACTGCTGCGAATCTGTCGGCGCTCGGACTTCGTGATTCGCTGGGGCGGTGACGAGTTCGTCGTCATTGCGAAGCAAACGCGGCCCGAAGAAGCGGAGCAGCTCGCGGAGCGTATCCGGGCCAGTGTGGCGGACAGCAATTTCACGTTGAGCGACGGCCAGATCGTAAGGACCACGTGTTCTATCGGTTTCGCGGCCTACCCGCTGTTCCGTGCCCAGGCTGATGAGTCGAACCTGGACCAGATTATCAGCCTTGCCGACGCACTGATGTATGAAGCGAAAAAGAAACGCAATGCCTGGGTAGGCATGCTGGGGCCAAGCGAGGCGACGACCAGCTTCGATCATGAGCACGACGAAATTGAATCAACCTCGTTGCTGTTTCGAGCCAGGCGTGCCGGAAAACTCAAAACGTTCTCGTCATCTGCCGACGAGCAGGCGCCTGTGCGCATCGAAAGCGTAGGCTAGCGCGAGGACCATGACGATGAAAACAAAAATACGAAATCAACGATCCATTTCAGACAAGGCGAATCGCCGTATGAAAACGACAATGAAAGTCACGAGCGTGGCAGCGGTAGTCAGCTTGCTGTTCGTCACCCATGTCTCGAATGACAGCGTCATCGCTGTGTCGACGAACGGCGTGAACAGCGGCGTTTCAACAGTCGAAGTCACGCACGCTGAAACGGCGACATCTGTAGCAGCAGCCGCTGACATGGAGCGCGGTGCGCGCTTTGACGTAGCCGGTCTGGTGAGCTCGGCGCCTGAAGGCGCGAGCCAGGTGCTGTTGTCGGCGCCTGCCGATCAGTTCGGCCCACCGCGGGCAGAAGAGACCGACGACGAGCTCTCCGAAGACACAGCGAAGCGGTCGCCGCAAGACAAGATGAGCGGTCCGGTGGCAGCGCTTGCCGCGTCAGGTGCCGGGATGGCAGAGATTGTCGTTCGCTACGACCAGCATCCTGAGCTGTTCGACGACGAGCGGGTTGCCGACCTGGGTGGCGAGGTTACGCGTAGCTACGAACACCTCGACATGCGGGCGATTACGATTCCTGCGGCGTCCCTGGTGGAACTGGCGGTCGATGAAAACGTCGACTGGCTATCGCTCGATGATGAGATCTCCTCCACGTCGCTTAATTCTCGCCTGGCGGCGAACGTGCCGGCAGCCGGCTCAATGAACGCCGGCTACAGCGGGTCGAATGTGGGCATCGCCGTGCTGGACACAGGTATCTCAAAACACGGCGACCTGGCGGATAATATTCTCCAGTATTCGTTCCTCAAAGGAGCCTATCCGGAACCGCAGATCGTCAACGGTGAAATTGCTGTATTCAATGACAGCGCGCGCGACGACAAATTCGGCCACGGCACACACGTTGCCGGCGTACTGAGTGGCAGTGGTAAAGATTCGAGCGGCGAGTACAAGGGGACTGCGGCTGGCGCTACGGTGCTCGCGCTGCAGGTGCTGGACCAAGACGGTGGTGGCTCGATGTCAGATGTCATGGCGGCGCTCGACTGGTTGCTCACCTACGGCAGCTACTTCGATATTCGCGTCGTGAACCTGTCGCTCGGTAAAGGTATTTCAGAGTCGAATACCACCGACCCGCTGGTTATCGCTGTCGAAAAACTCTGGGACGCCGGCATGGTGGTCGTGGTAGCCGCCGGTAATGAAGGCTTCTCCGGGAGCATGACGGTCACGAGTCCGGGTAACTCCCGCAAGGTCATAACGGTCGGTTCGTTGACGGATAGCGGCACCGGTACGGATTACTCGGATGATTATGTATCTTCGTTTTCGTCCCGCGGTCCGACGATCGGCGACTATGTATTGAAGCCTGACCTTCTCGCTCCCGGTAACCGCGTTGTCGCATCGATTCCGAGCCAATCCAAGCTCGCGATAGCCTTGACGCAAAGAATCAAGCGGTGCGCGAGGCTCGATTGTGGGAATGACTACCTCGAGATGTCCGGTACCAGTATGGCGACGCCGCTGGTCAGCGCGGCGGCCGCTCTTATGCTCGACAAGGATCCCTCGCTGACACCGGCAACCGTCAAGGCACGCCTTATGCGCTCAGCCAGGAAGCTCGACGCGGATCCGTCGGAGGCCGGCGCCGGCCTGCTCGATGTCGATGCGGCACTGGATGATAGCGGCTATGTCAGCGGCGAAGCATTGTCGCCGCTGATGGTATTCGACAATACAAGCGATGCCGTCCTGGTTGAAGATACGGCAGCGCTCTGGGGCGATGCCATCTGGGGCTCCGGCTACCTCTATAACAACGGTTTCAGCTGGGCCAGTGGCGCTTCGTTTACGGATGAAAACGGTGTCACCGCCAACGGTTACATGTGGACGGACGGCGGCGTGTCAGCCAAAGGCTACATGTGGACGGACGGCGGCGTTTCCGCGAAAGGCTATATGTGGACAGATGGCGTGAATGCCAAGTCGCTGCTGTCCGGCGATGAGGAAACAGGCCTGTTCCTGAACGACGACGGTCCTGCGCAGTAAGCGGAGTAGATGGGGACGCGCTGAATTTCACGTACTGATACGTTAACTTCAGAACGTCCCCATAAACCGCGCTAGAGCGCGCCGAGTTCTTCGGTCGACAGTGCAGCAATGCCCAGCGAAGCTGGCGTGCGCAGCGCCTCGCCTGCATAGTCTCGAGCCATCAATACCGACGCCACCTGGATGATCGCATCCATGGTCGGTGTTTCGACGCCAACCTGCCGACCAAGCTGTGACATGAACACCAGTCCATAGCCGACATCTTCGTGCAGGTAACGATGGTCGAGCTGCGGCTGCGCGCCGATACCCTTGAAACCGGGCGCATTGCGGTAGGCCTCGCCGTAGTTATCGGCCAGCATGTAACCCTGGCGCATTCCCATAACGGGATCCGGAAGGACCGTGACCCCCATTCGAGCGCCGACGGCAATGCGCTCCTCGTCGAGACCTTCAATCAGTCGTCCCGTCGCATCGCTGACGCCTTCCTCGTAGAACAGGAAGTTGCCGCCAGTACCCTCGATGCGTGCGGCGTTTGCCAGCGTAACGGCCGGGTGGATGATCGGGTTGGCGTTCTGCAGGCTGGTTTGCATGACGCTTTGCGCCGGTTCCATGCTCGGATAAACATCCTCAACCATCTTCAGCACGTCGTCGGTGTGGTCGCCGGGTAAGGCGGCCAGCAGATTGCCGGCCTTCAATTTCAGGAAGACACGAATGCTGCCGGGCTTGGTTAAGCGAACCGCATAGTGCAGGGTCGAGGTTTCCGCAACGCGAACAGAATCATCGGCAACATCGAGGCCGGCGGCTTTCTTGAAGGCAAGCGCGCCACCGCAGGAACTGGGGCTTACGATAACCGTCTGGCCGGGTTTGAGTTTGCCCGCGACCGCCTCGCCGAAAGGCCTGGTGCTGTAGGCGGGGCCAACCACGTAGATCAATTCCGCGTCTTCGAGTGTCACGTCGATATCGTGGCTCGAATCGACAATAGTCGCGAAACCGGCAATGTCACCTTCCGCGTGGATGCCTTTCTGTTTGGCGATCTTCGCAATATTGTCAGGGAAATCGGGAAAGTCGAACAGGCGCACGTCGTGACCGAATGACGCGCAGTCAAAGGCTACCGCGGTGCCGCCGGCACCCGCTCCAAGTACTGCAATCTTCACCTGAATACTCCTTCTGGTGTCCTATGCCACCGCTGCACGAACGAGCGGCTCAGATGGCGGACTATAGCAACCGCTCGTCATCAAGTTCATTGGGACATTCCGCAGCGGCGGGGAAAACGGGGACATTCTGCATTTAATGTACTAATGCGCTAAATTCAGGGTGTCCCCCTTTTCCTGAGGCCAGCAGCAGCCGTGAATAAGCGTCAGAGTAGCCCGTGAACGATCCTTCCTGGATCTCCATATTGCCCCCCGTGCTGGCAATCGTGCTCGCGATATGGAGCAAGCAGGTGATTCTGTCCCTCGCGGCCGGTATCTGGATGGGTCATACGCTGCTGAACCAGTTCAATCCGCTATCGGGTATCGGACATGGGCTCGACGGCGTTATCAACGTATTTACCGATCCGGGTGATGCGCGCGTGCTGGTGTTCACTTTGCTCATCGGTCCGTTGATTGCCACCATCGAACGCTCCGGCGGTGTTCGCGGTTTCGTGCACTACCTCGAAACACGTCACTGGGTACATAATGGTTTTCGTGCCCGCATGCTGGCGTGGGGCATCGGGCTCGTCATCTTCGTGGAGTCCAGTATTACGCTGCTGGTAGCCGGTTCTGTCAGTCGTCCACTGTTTGATCGCTACCAGGTGTCGCGCGAAAAGCTCGCCTACCTGATCGACGCAACGTCGGCGCCCGTGTGCGTCATGATCCCGTTAAATGCGTGGGGCGCATTCATCATCAGCCTGGTTGCTTCGTCGGGCGTTGAGAATCCGCTACAGACATTTATCGCGGCGGTGCCACTCAACCTGTACGCGATTACCGCAATCCTTCTGGCGGGCGTCGTAGCGTGGAAGAACATCAACATCGGGCCCATGAAGAAGGCGGAAGAACGCACGCAGGGCGGTGAACTGCTCTGGCCCGGTTCGGTGCCGCTGGTCGATGTTTCTGCAGAGCACGACGTTGTTGACGAGAAGAACGTTCCATCCGCCTGGCTGATGATCCTGCCAATACTCGCGATGGTCGCGATGATGCCGCTCGCGCTGTACGTCACCGGCGATGGCAACATTATCAAAGGGTCGGGGTCTGTTTCGGTTCTATGGTCTGTGTGCTTCGCGATTGCCGTAGCCTGGACAATGGTGCTCATAAAAGGCGACAGCTCGATTGGTGAGCTGATGCAGGTGTTCATGAAAGGCGCCGGCGATCTGCTGCCGATCGCCATTATCCTGTTGCTTGCGCTCGCGCTGGGCGACGTTGCCAATGCACTGGGTACCGGCATCTACGTGGCGAGCCTCGTCAGCGGCAACATCCCGCCCGTCTTCCTGGCGCCGCTGGTTTTCCTGGTATCGGCGTTCATTGCTTTTTCCGTCGGCTCCAGCTGGGGCACGTTTGCCATCATGATTCCGATTGCGATACCCATAGCCGTAACGCTCGGCATTCCGGTGCCACTGATGCTGGGCGCCGCCATATCCGGTGCGATATTCGGTGATCATGCATCGCCGATCAGCGACACCACCGTGTTGGCGTCAATGGCATCAGCATCAGACCACATCGACCATGTTCGTACGCAGCTCCCCTACGCCTTGCTCGCCGCGGCGATCGCGAGCGTTGGCTTTCTCTTGATTGGCCTGCTGCAGTGACCGATCAGATCAATGCGGATCTGTTCGTGAGAGCGGTGGCGCACAGCAGCGAGATGCAGTGGACCGCGAGCCCGAGCGGCACGGTCTGGCGAAAACGGCTGCACCTGTCTGGCGCGCCGGAGTCCGGCCAGGTGACATCGATCGTTCGCTACGAGCCCGAGTCCTCGTTTCCGGCGCACGATCATCCGGACGGCGAGGAAATCCTGGTGCTGGATGGCGTTTTTTCCGATGAACACGGCGACTGGCCTGCCGGAACCTATCTCTTGAACCCGGAGGGTTTCAGGCACGCGCCCTTCTCGAAAGCGGGCTGCCTGTTATTCGTGAAGCTGCGGCAGTTTGCGGGTAAAGACAGGCGCCACGTGGTGATTGATACGAACGCCCTCGAATGGCAACCGGGTGCGGATGACGGGGTGGCCGTAAAGCTGCTCTACACGCAGGAAGGATTCTCGGACCAGACGTCTATCGAACGCTGGGATGCCGGCTCAGAGATGGGTCTGATCGCGCACGAACAGGGTGCGGAGCTGTTTGTTATCGACGGCGAGTTTACCGATGAAAATGGAGTCTACTCGAAGGGTAGCTGGTTGCGAATGCCGGCGGGGTCGCTTCATCATCCGCATTCGATCGCAGGCTGTACTCTGTATATCAAGACGGCCGGCCTCCCGTATCTGAGATCGGACAGCAGCTAGCGCGACGCCCCGAGCCGGCCCTGATCGATCACAAAGCGATAGGGCAGGGCTGCATCGTCACCCGCGTAGTCGATGCCGATCCGCGGGCCCGTAACAATCGCATCGTTCGAAATATCGATATCGTGGTCTTCGATCCAGATTCGATCGCCCGAGAGATCGGTGCCGCTATGCTGCGTACGAATGCCGAGTGCGCGCGCCAGCGAACCCGGGCCGGCCAGCAGCGTCTTGTCGACGTCCAGTTTCTTGCGTCGGCGCAACATGTGATCAACACCGACCATAGGTGATCCCGCCCGGACAAGCACGGCAAGGGGATTGTTCTCGCCACCGGTGACGACATTGAAGAGGTGGTGGATGCCGTAGCAAAGGTAGACATACGCGATGCCGCCTTCCGCGAACATCGGCTCGGTTCGTGATGTACGACGTCCGCCATACGCGTGGCTTGCGCGGTCGTCGACGCCGGCATAGGCTTCTGTCTCGGTGATGATAGCCTTGGTTACCGTGTCGTCCGTCCGGGAGCAAAGGACCTTGCCGAGGAGATCGCGGGCAACCTGCACGACGTCGTCGCGGGTGTAGAATTCCTGCTCAAGTTTCTTCAGGGCGCGAGGCTTGCTACGCATGGCAAACAGTTTACAGTAGACGAGATGGATGACCCGGATCTCAAGGTGCTGTTCGCAATCCTGCTGGTCGCGCTCGCCGCAGGCGCCGCCTGGTATTTCCGTGACGAGCTGCTGCCGCAGGAGAAGGCCCCAATCGCTGCGGGTCCCGATGCCACGCCCGCTGCAGCGGCTGCCGATACCGGGCCACGGCATCCAGTGGCACCGTATCAAGCATCGCGAGACAGGTCTGTCGACTTGACGCCCCTGCCGCCGCTGGATGACAGCGACAGCTACTTCCTGCTGGCGCTTGTCGATATCTTCGGCACGGCTATCGAGCCTTTCCTGGTCAAGGACGCCATCATCGATCGTTTCGTTGCGACGGTCGACAATCTTCCCCGGGATCACGTTGCCGAGAAGGTCCGGCCGGTCGGTCGGCTAAGCGACGCGTTCCGAGCTGATATCAATAGCAAGAATGGACCCGTCTACCTGAGCCCTGAAAATTATCAGCGCTACGATCGCCTGGTAAGTCGCATCACGTCGGCCGACATTGACGATATCGTCGATGCTTACCGCCGCTTCTATCCGCTGCTGCAGCAATCCTATGAGCGCCTCGGGTATCCGAACGCTTACTTCAACGACCGTGTCATCGAGGTGATCGATCACTTGTTGGCCACGCCGGACATTGAAGAACCGATCGAGCTGGTGCGACCGCACGTGCTGTACGAGTTTGCCGACCCGCAGCTCGAGGCCTTGTCGAGCGGACAAAAGCTGTTGCTGCGCATGGGCAGCGAGCACGCAGCGGTTATGAAGCGGATGCTGCGCGAATTGCGGACACAACTCGCGCAGCAACAAGCACTTCCTTAACGGCCGAAGCGATACTCGAAGCCGACAGAGATGACGTCGCTGTTGATGGCATCGAGTTCATAGCGCGTCCAGTCACCGACCAGCGACAGGTTCGGTGTAACGTCCACCTTGGCACCGCCGCCGTAGTACGGATTCTCGTCGCGGGGCACGTCGATCGAAAAGCCGTCGACCACAACATCAGCATCCCAGAAGAAAACACCTGCTCGCCCGTACAGTGAAAACTGTTCGTTCAGCGGCAGGCCGAGCGTTCCACCCAGCGTCCAGCCATCGGCCTCGACGTTTGTGCGCGTCGAGAATCCGCCGAAATCAATCGTTTTCGAGAAATTGCCGAAATTCTGGTAGCCGGCTTCAATACCGAGGAAATCGCCAAATTGAAAGCCACCAACGATTCGATAGGCGTTCGCGTCGGTGTCGAGCTTGACGCCGCTGAAGTCCTCTTCTAGGTGTGATGAGCCGAAGCTTGCACCCAGGTAGGTGCCGATGTCGGCATGGGCGAGTGGTGACAAAAATAGTCCAGCCAGGATAAGGCCTGGCACCGTCTTGCTACGGTGTGTCATAGCTATCTCCTTATAGCGAATAAAACGCCAACGGCGTTCGTGCCAGCTTATTAAGCGTGAGCAAAGCTGAAGCTACGCTGAAGGAGATGTAGGGGTACGTATGAGGCAGACCTTGAAGCTGAATACCGGTTCAGGTTCAGGCAGAAGCGGCCGCTGCACGCCTGGCTTTGGGATAGCCTTCGTGTAGCCTGAGCCTAGTGCCGCATTTTTTGCGTATGCAGCGCAAGACCTTGTTCGCGAGACAGTGGCCTCTTGGCGAGAAAGACCGCCGCAAAGATAGCAACGAACACGTAGACAAGATCGACGTAGGATATGCCCGAAACGGAATGCTCTGTGAGCGCCGGTAAAGAGCTATTCCGAAGAACGTCAATTGGCGAGGCTGCGGTTGCTCTCGCCAGGCCAATGATGAGGGCGAACAGGTTGCCGAGCGCGCAGCCGGCAACGGTATACACCGCGGCGACCACGGCGAATTTCAATGCGATCCCATGCCCGAGAAACTGCATCCCCAGTCCGATGACAATCCCGATACCAACCGCTGCGAAACCATAAGAAAAGGGCCACAAAACGACCAGCATGCCGTACGCAGCCGCGGCAAGGAGTGTTGCGACCGCTCCCACGATAACGGCCGCAGCAAAGTTCTGTTCCGACATCAGTGCTTCGGCCAATTCGTAGTTTCTTTGTTTTTCGTCGTTATTCATAAACGCCAAAACCGTTCGCAAATTGCTGTGATTTTTTTACACACGACTTCGGACTGGCTCTTTGTGTCAGGTTACCAGCGCTTATTCTAACCTAATGAGGCCGGGCGAATGCTTTTGGCGGGAAACCGCCGGTCAGCCGTTCTTGCCAACAAACGCAAGCGTGCCGTGGCAAGAGCATCCGACGTTTACAGGCGCAACAGCTTCGTAACGAAACTGATCGCAACGCAAAGCAGTATCATCAGGTTGGCATTGAACGGTTGAGCTCACAACCATTAGTAGCCGCCAGGCTCGGGCATTCGCTAGTGCAAAACAACAGCGACGACGAGCAATGCAACTACGTCGGCCAGGAGAAGGAGCTCTGCGACAAATATTACCCAAGAAACGAGATTGCGCTTGTCATCGCGCACGTACGAGAGCATCCGTTTCGGTTGAGATAGACCCTTGGGCGTGGGCTCATCGGTGTATCCGTTCTTTAGTACCGACATTGTGATCCCGGGCTTTCGATAGGCCCAGCCCAACAGGCCACCGACAAGCGCAAGAACCCAGCCGAAGACAAAAATGATTAAGAACCACAGCAGATCGTCGATCACATCGTCACTCCTGCGCCAGTTAGTATGCCGGGCTGCTGCTTGCGCCAGAGGAGAACATTCACATCGTCCATACAGCGTAGCAAAGTCCTGCAAACAGTGTGATCTCGGCGATCCGTTGCGTGATGCCGCGAATTCGGTTTTCAAACGATAAAACCAGCGCAGCCGCCAACACCACTATAGCGGCAATTTGAAACCCGTTGTTGGACGACTGCGATATCCACATCAGTGAAGCTGCGCCACCCAGGTATTGAATGGCTCCTCCGATGTTGTGTACCGCTTGTCTCAAGCTGCCAACGACGGGTGAGCCGGGATCGCAGGGAAATACTGCGGCGACCAGGTAGCCTACTGATATTGAAAGCGCGAGCATCGCGTATGCAGGATGCGCAGAAAAGGCCAGACCAGCAACACCAAGAAGTAGAACTCCGACCGGCAAGAAGACGCCATACGAAACGACGCGACTGTCAATTGAACGATGCTCTCCGAGCTCGCTTATGGTGTGCCTTATGTGGCTATAGCCGGGCTTTCGACGCGCGAATACGTAGACTGTGATCACGAGATACGTTGATGCGGCGAGCGCCAGGGTAAATGACATCACGGGCTTCCAGCGTCGACGGAGCCACGCAGTAGACATTGTGAGCATCCACTACGAATCAGCAGCAGTCGTTCGCCCGTTCTCAAGCGTGCATGGCCCGTTCAATCGCGCTTACCACCAGGTGACGTACAGCGCCACGAGTATCAATAGCACCGCGAGCGTCCCCAGGTTGAAACCCGCGGTCGTGGACGTATCGATTCCTTTATAGTCGATCGCACCCGGCTGCTCTTTGGCGCCACCGATTGATGACACCAGCATGCCAATTCCGAGACACAACAGGAAGACGATACCGACGCGGTCGATAAACGGCAGCGAGGGGATGATCAGCTTGAAAGCAAGCGACAATACGGCGGAGCCTACGGCCGCGGCGATGGCACCGTTGGCCGTGGTTTTTTTCCAGAAGATTGCCAGCAGGAAGATCACGACCACGCCCGGCGTGAAGAAGCCGGTGAACTCCTGGATGTACTGGAACGCCTGGTCGAAATTGCCGAGCAGCGGCCGAGCGACGACGCCCGCGATGACGATCGCAGACAGGCTGACAATACGGCCGACCGTCACGAGTTGTACGTCGGACTTGTCCGTCTTGCTGAATGGCTTGTAGATGTCCAGCGTAAATATCGTCGAGATGCTGTTCATCATCGAGGCCAGCGATGACACGATTGCGGCGATAAGCGCTGCGAACACGAGACCGGTAATGCCGGCCGGCAGCAACTTCATGATTTCCGGATAGGCCTGGTCCGGTGTTGCGAGGTCAGGCGTGAGAATCACCGCCGCAATGCCGGGCATGACAACCAGTATCGGCATGAGCATTTTCAGGAATGCCGCAAACAGGATGCCTTTCTGCGCTTCGCGCGCGCTCTTCGCCGCCAGCGCACGCTGGATGATGTACTGGTTGAAGCCCCAGTAGGAGAAATGCATAACCCACATGCCGCCAAGAATCACCGAGATGCCGGGCAGGCTGACGTAGTTGGGGTTGTCCGGCGTCAGGATCAGGTCGAACTTCTCCGGCACCTGTTGCACGGTCATGCGAAAGCCCTCGATGACGCCCTGGCCGCCGGAAATCTCGTTCATCGAAATGTAGGCGATCATCAGGCCGCCCATCACGAGTAGCACGACCTGCACGATATCGGTCATCGCAACGGCCTTGAGACCGCCGTACAGGGAATAGGCAATGGCAAAGGACGCCAGCAGCACCAGCGCGAGGTTGATGTCGATGCCGGTGATCGTGTTGATCGCCAGCGACCCAAGCCAGAGGATCGAGGTCAGGTTGACGAATACGTACACGCCCAACCAGAAGATGCCGAGGATGGTCTTGACTCGCGAGTCGAAGCGCTGCTCGAGAAACTGCGGCATCGTGTAGATTTTGTTCTTCAAAAACACCGGCAGCAGATACTTGCCGACGATGATCAGTGTCACCGCGGCCGTCCACTCGTAGACGCCGATGGCGATGCCCATGACGAACGCAGAGCCCGACATGCCGATGATTTGTTCGGCCGATATGTTGGCCGCGATCAGCGAGGCTCCGATGGCCCACCAGGGGAGTGCCCGGCCGGCAAGGAAGTAATCGCCGGTGTCTTTCTGGTGACCGGCTTTCTCGCGTGAGACCCACTGTGCCAGCAACAGCAGAGACACTGCGTACAGGGCGACGACGATAATATCCAGCGTTTCGAGGTGCATAGGCGCTCTCTCATTATCCGCGAGCGAGCTTCAAGCCCGCACAGGTTTGTTATTCTTGAGTCGCTGAGGGCAATTCGATAATACGCGATTCTCCGCGATTGCGTGGGTCTGACGCGGCCTGCACGCTCTCACCGTCATCGTAGATGACCTGCATGTCGCCAAAATTCCAGATATCGAGAGTGCGGTAGCCCCGATCTCCAAGTTGCGAGATCGTTTCCGCGGGTAACGGCGAATCAGGCTGCGTCATGATGACATCGGGCGGCAGCAGTTGATGGTGGAAGCGCGTTGCGGCGGTTGCTTCGAGGGGCGACATACCAAAGTCGAAGATGTTCATGATGGTCTGGAATACCGAGGTGAATATCGTGGATCCGCCCGGTGTGCCCAGCACCATCGCAACCTTGCCATCGCGCAGCAGAATCGTAGGTGTCATTGACGACAACATGCGTTTGCCGGGCTCGATTTCGTTTGCTTCGTTGCCGACAACGCCATAGGCATTTGGAACGCCGGCCTTAATGCTGAAATCGTCCATCTCATCGTTCAGCAGGAAGCCCGCGCCCGTGACGACGACACCGCTGCCGAAACCCAGGTTGAGTGTATAGGTATTGGAGACAGCATTGCCCCACTGATCCGTTATCGAGTAGTGCGTCGTATCGTGCGTTTCGAGACTCGTGCCCGGGCCCACATCCATTGAGATAGTTTTGGGGTTGATCTCCTGCGCACGCCTGCGAATGTATTCGTCCGTCAGTAGCTCGTCGATGCGTACGTCGACGAAGTCAGGGTCGCCCAGGTACTGGGCGCGGTCCGCAAATACCCGCTTTTCGATCTCCGCAACCAGGTGGATATACTGGGCGGAATTGTGCGCCACGCCGTCGAATTCGCGGTCAATGAAGTCGCGGATTTTCAACAGCTGGATCAGCGCAAAGCCGCCCGAGCTTGGCAAAGGCGCGGACACCACCCGATAGCCGCGCCAGTCTGCCTCGAGCGGCTCACGCCAGACGGCCTCGTAGTCCGCGAGATCCTGCATCGTAATCAGACCATCCCCTCGCGCCATCTCGGCGACAATAAGTTTGGCCGTCTCGCCCTTGTAGAATTCGTCGACACCGTCGTTCGCGATGCGCCTGAGAGTCTCCGCGAGTTCAGGCTGCTTGAGTAGCTCACCGCTCTTCATGTTGCCGAAGTAGTCAGAGAAGTTGGTCTTGCCTTCGTAACTTTCCAGCGTCGTAAGCATGCCGCCACCCAGCCCGGGCGGCACCTCGAAACCCTCTTCTGCGAGCTTCACGGCTGGCATCACCAGGTCACGCCAGGCAAGCGTGCCAAAGCGTTGGTGCGCCTCCCAGAAACCTGCGACTGTCCCAGGGACACCAACGGAGAGATGACCGATCAGGCTCAATCCCTCGATCACATTGCCGTCGACATCCAGGTACATGTCGCGATCAGCCGCAGCAGGCGCCTTCTCGCGATAATCGACAAAGTGATTTTCGCCATCCATGCGAATCAGCATGAAACCGCCGCCACCGATATTGCCGGCTTCCGGATAGGTAACGGCCAGTGCCAGGCCGGCCGCGATACCTGCGTCAACTGCATTACCACCAGCGCGCAAGATCTGTTCGGCAACGTCTGCGCCATGTCGATCGGGCATTGCGACGGCGGCGGTTTGCAACAGCGCGTCCTGTTCGATCGCTAGCGTCGCGTCTTGCGACGAATCCGGCGGCGAGCAGCCGACGAGCAGTAACAGCGCAAACAGATACAGGGAGAACCGGAAGCTGATCATTGGCATTTCGAATACTCGCAATCGGGATCCGGCAATTGTTTCACGTCTTGAATAGCTTGTCGTGCGGACAACGTAATTTGGCGTTGTTGGCCTTATAATGTGCAGCCACCGCGGGAAACCGACCCTATGCGCCTAACAAGAACAAGCCTTGCCAACCCCGCCGCTGTCGCCATTATCGGTGCAGTTGTCGTGATGGTGGGTGTGCTGTCTCTGTTCACGATTCCGGCGCAGCTATTGCCGCAGATCGAAAAACCGATCGTCACCGTCGTCAACGCCTGGCCCGGCGCGTCGCCACGGGAGATCGAATCGGAACTTACCGTACCGGTGGAGGAGGTGCTGCAGGGAACCCCTGGCATGACCGAGATGATTTCCTGGAGCATGCCGAATTTCGGCTTCATGCAGCTCGAGTTTTCTCTCGAGACCGACATGACGCGCACACTGATCGAAATTATCAGCCGGCTCAATCGCCTGAGGCCGTTACCTGCCAATGCGGAGCGGCCCCAGGTCAGTCTCGGTGAGTGGGGCGATTCGAACGACCAGCTCATCGAGTACTTTGTCCAACAGGTCGACAATGACGAAGAGCGCTTGTCGGAAAACAAGCGCTACCTCCGCGAGGTGGTTGTGCCTGAACTGGCCTCGCTCTATGGCGTGTCACAAGTCGACATGTTTGATGCCGGCGGCAACAGCAGTGACCAGCTGCAGATTATTATCGATCCGTACAAAGCGGCTGAACTGGGAATCGATATTGCACGCGCGTCGGCGCGCGTCGGACGTTCTGCGAATATCTCATCCGGCGTGGTGGATGTCGGCAGGCGCAGCTATACCCTGCGAGTCGAGGGACGCTATGACATCGACGAACTTGCGGGTCTGATTCTCGAGTGGCGCGAGGGGCTTGCAATCAGGCTCGGTGACCTGGCGACGATCAGCTACGGTCCGCCCCAGCGCGAAGGGTTCATTTACCAAAACGGCCACACAGCCACACGCCTCGCCATTGCCAAGACAACGGACGCAAATGTACTCGAGGCACTGAAAGGCGTGAAGGCGCGCATCGACGAGCTCAACCAGACCGAGTTCAAGGAGCGCGGACTGCTCGCGGAATACAGTTTTGACCCGGCGCTCTACATCAATCGCTCCATTCGTTTGCTTACCGGCAATCTCATTGCCGGTATCTGCCTGGCCATCGGTGTGCTCTGGCTGTTTCTGCGTCAGTGGCGCGCCACGTTTATTATCGCGATGGCGATCCCAATCTCTCTGCTAGGCACGTTCATCGTTCTATCGGTCGCCGGCAGATCGCTAAACGTCATATCCCTTGCCGGGCTCGCTTTCGCCACAGGCATGGTTCTCGATGCCGCTATCGTCGTGCTGGAGAATATTGTGCGCCTGCGTGAAAAAGGCGAGGCGAATGCGGAAGCAAGCGATCACGGTGCGAGCCAGGTATGGGGTGCTTTGCTGGCATCAACGTCGACGACGGTCGCGATCTTCATTCCGATCATGTTCCTGAAGGATGTCGAAGGGCAGATGTTCGCCGACCTGGCGCTGACGATCGCAATCGGCGTTTCGATTTCGCTGCTGGTTGCCATTACGATCCTGCCGACCGGGGCCCGATACTGGATGCGCGAGTTGCCCGAGGAGTCGCGGCAAGGCGCCGTTTGGGACCGCATCGCGGAGAAGCTAATGGAGCTGACGCGCACCCGGCGCCGGCAAGCGGCATGGGTCGCGAGTCTCATGCTGGGCTCGATGCTTGTCACCGTCGTGCTGTGGCCGGAGAGTAACTACCTGCCGCCCGTCAAGCGCGATACGGTCGACAGCTTCCTGTTTTTTCCGCCCGGCACCAATATCGAAACAGCGGATCGAGAAATTGCGCAGGTTCTCGCGCGGCGCCTGGCGCCTTACATGACGGGCGAGAAGGAACCTGCGGTTCGCGATTACTTCCTGTGGTCGTTCCCGGGCGGTTCTGGCGGCTGGCTGGCAATCAACCCCGCAAAAGGTGCGGACCTGGACGCGTTTCAGAATACCGTGCAGTCCGAGATTATCGCCGGCATCCCTGACGTTTTCGGATTCACCATGCGACGCAGCCTGTTTGGTGGCTTCGAGGATACCAACAGCGTCGAGATGCGACTCGCGTCAACGGACCTGGACGCGCTGCGACCGGTCGTCGCGCGGGTGATGCAGTTGATACCGTCGAGCCTTCCGGGCGCGTCCGCGCAACCGCAGCCAGACCCGTTTGCCGAGGCCAACGAGCTACGTTTCTTGCCAAACGATGTTCGACTCGCGGAAATCGGCTGGACTCGCGAGGATCTTACGCGTGTTGTGCTACTGCTTGGCCAGGGTGTCTGGCTTGGCGAGTACTTTACGGGACGCGAGCGAGTCGACATGTACCTCAAGACCATCCGTTTCGAAACGCCAGAAGAGATGGCAGCGCTGCCGGTGTCGACGCCAGTCGGCGGCGTAGTGCCGCTCGGCAGCGTGGCCAGTGTTGATATTGCGCCGTCACCCGCGATGGTGCTGCGTATCAATCGCGCACGCGTATACAGCGTCATTATCAATCCGCCCGCCGGCATGTCGCTGGAAGCGCTGGTGGACCATCTGAAGAACACCATCGAACCCCAGCTCGCGCCGCTGATGCCGGAGGACGGAGCAATCCTGTACGCCGGCAGCGTGCAGGACCTGGAGCGAGCCGTCGGCACGCTGGCGCTGAATTTCCTCATGGCTGGTGGACTGTTGGTGCTCATCCTCGCGGGCCTTTTTCGCTCCCTGAAAGACGCGATTCTCGTCATGATATCGATCCCGCTGGCTGCTGTCGGCGGCGTGCTGGCGCTCGCTATCGTCAATGCCATTGAGTTCCAGCCGCTCGACCTGCTTGGCATGATCGGTTTCATTATCTTGCTGGGACTGGTGGTCAACAACGCGATTCTGCTTGTTGCGCAGACACGTGCTGCCGAAGCCAAGGGGCTGACACGCCGTGACGCTGTCAAAGAGGCGTTGCGGTATCGTTTGCGGCCGATCTTCATGAGTACCTTGACGAGTTTGTTCGGCATGCTGCCGCTGCTGATCTTTCCCGGGGCGGGCAGTGGTATCTACCGTGGCATGGCGGCGGCCATCGTCGGCGGCATGAGCGTGTCGACGCTATTCACTTTGTTGCTGTTGCCGAGTCTGTTGCAGCTGACTGCCCGCTCACAACCCACCGATGCGCAGCCGGCACAGGTACAATCGAGCCCATGAGACACAGAGTTGCAATTGTCGCCGCCGCGCTGTCGATAACGTTGCAGGCGTTGGCACAGGACATGCCCGCGTTCCCGCCGGCGCAGGTAGAGGTCGCGAGCGCCGAGCTGCGCGACATGGCGCCTCTAGTCGAGGTATCAGGCACGGTTGTCAGTTTGAATGACTCTCGCATCGCCGCCGAAGTAGAAGGTGTATTGACCTGGATGGCGGATGTCGGCGATGCGGTTGATGCGGGTGACGTTATAGCGCGTATCGATCCGCGGCTGATGCAGGTGGCGCTGGCTCAGGCTCGCTCCCGTGTTGCCCGGCTAGAGGCGGATCTTCGCTACCGCGAACAGGTGCTCAAACGCTCCGAGGAACTTGCTGTCAACAACAACGTCTCGGCAAATTTGCTGGACGAATCACGAGCGCAACGCGACCAGGCTCTGCACCAGCTCGCCGATGCGCGTGCCGAACTCGAACGTGCTACCGGCGATTTCGGCCGCACGAAGATTCGTGCGGCGTTTGCAGGCCATATCGTCGAGAGGCTGGCTTCGGTAGGTGAGTATATCGGCGTTGGAGATCAGGTCGTGCGCCTCGTGGACACGTATCGCAAAGAGATCGCGTTGCCGGTACCGATAGCGCTGACGGCGTTTCTTCAGCCGGGGCTCAAGGTACGTGCCAGGGCTGGTGACACTGCGCGGGAATATGAGATACGCACAGTGGTGCCGGTAGGCGACAGGGTCTCGCGCATGGTTGAGGTGAGGCTAAACGCAAGCAACAGCGATCTGTTGGTTGGCGCACCCGTTCAGGCCAGCCTGCCCGCCGGCGATCCCTTGCAGGCGGTTGCAGTGCCACGCGACGCCCTGGTGGAGCGCGGTGGTAGCGCGCACCTGTTCAAAATCAACGATGACGGTACGGCCGAGCAGGTAACAGCCACCATTCTATCTACCGTAGGCTTGTGGGTGGCGATCAAGGCGGGCATTCAACCGGGAGATCGCGTCGTCGTACGGGGCGCGGAACGCCTGATGCCGGGGCAAGCTGTACAGGTTATTGCAGCAGGCGACACGCCGTAGCATTCAAACACAGAGAGTCCGCTTGTTGTCAGAGTGATCGTTCGAGCGTCTGCTCTTGGGAATAGGCGACCGTCTGCAAACGGCCACGAGCAGACATCCATCAGAGTTGCAGATGGTAGAATACCGTTATGAAAAATCACCTAGATGATGCAGGAAAGTCGAATCGCATTCCGATGATTGGGTTGTACGCGACAGCGGCGATCTTCGCCGTAGCAATGGCCGTCTATTTCTTGGTCTCTTTATAGCCCGTTCGCACTAACCGGCGGCTTTGCGCTTAACAGCGGCCATTCGTTCATCTTCCAGTCGACTGTCGCAGAACGGCCAAAAGCGGTCACTCGGCTGGCCCCAGTTGGCGGTGTATTTCTTCCGCTTCGGTCCGAAACTGGTTCAGCGACTCGATACAAGCTATTGCGTAATTAGCTTCAGCATTCGCAGCATTGTGGAAATCCGCATCTTCACGCATAGCCATAAGACCTGCCGCTATTTCTCCGGCTTGAAACTCACCTAAGATGGCGGCGCTATAAGCCGCATCGGACGAGAAGCGGTTAAAAACGATTGCATTGTATTCGAGCGGCGCGGATCGATTGGCTGCAGCCGAAGCAGCCTTGAGCCGAGCGTCGAAATCTGCAAGATCACGGCGGATTTCCAGATCGCGCAACAACCCCAACTGTCCCGTACTCGTCAGTTCTGTGAATGTCGACGCCTGCAGCGGAGGAAAACAGGGTAGTGATGACACATTGAAAGCCTCCCAAAGCTTCGCGGTATCCTGGTCGAACAAAGAATCAAGATCACCCTCCTGCAAGGTTTCAACGAATTTGCGCTTCTCCTCCATTCTCGATATCCAAAACTCGATTATCCGAACATTCTGGCTAAACTCCGCTTCAAGCCGGGTCAAATACTCGATCTCGGCGATGCGGTCGGCCCTGTTCTTCCACCACTGGTCGATAGCGAGAGCGAGTAGAATTGCGATAGCAATCAACACTATTTCTGTCACTGCGTAGCGAAGATCAACTTCGATTTTCAACTTGTTGAGTATCGCCATTGATATTCACTTTCCTTTAACGCTTCCCTAGCGAGCAGCGCAATCGTATTGGCAACATACCGACGATGAACGTCCGCCTTGGGTCAGCAGCAGCCTGCCAGCAGTTTATCACCTGGGCGGCTGCTTTCGAGTGCATACGGGCCGCTCATGCGAATCAATCACGAGCGACGCCTAACGGCCAGTAGCGGTCACTACTCAATCAAGTTCGCTCAACTCGAATCCGTTCGCTAGATAATAGTGCGTTGTTGTATTCGCGAGAAAGTTCCGCCGCACATAATGATATCCAAAACCGTGCGAGAACTGGACGCTGGCGGACGTGTTCAGAATACTCCCTGGGAGCACTCTTACTGCCATTTGATCCTTGGTGACACGAACAGATGCCGGTATTTCTACCTTGCACACATAGTTTTGGCAGCTTGGCTTTAAGTCGGACACCGAGAGTGGCGGGTCGTAAGCCCACATAGGGTCCCGTATCACTGCGTACACTGCCGCTTGTTCCAGGTCACCTGAGTTCAGAGCGCTATCGTCTCGTGAGAGCTCGGACTCAAGTCGACTCCTCCATGCTGATCCGTATCTATCGTGCTGTTTTAACCAATGCATGTGGACGCGAATAAAGTCTTGTTGCGTTACATAGAACAAGTCTGGGTGCTCGTTCTTCTGTGACTCCGGCTCCGCCAACCCGCCGCCGGTGCTGTCCGATTCCTCGTCCCCTATTGCGGGGACCGTACCGGCCGAAATGCTGGGGGCTATTGGCTGTTCCACAGGTTCTATGACATCTTGATTCGGTCTGTTGAGTTCCCGCTGGTCTACTGTGAGAGTGATTGGCGCAATTTCTTCGCGATTGCCAAGAGACAAATAAACCAACAGCCCCGCAACCACCATGCCTATAAATAGGATGACAGCCTTCATGAATATGGGTCCTGGCCGCGAACCAGCTTAGTTGCCTACCGTCGGTAAGTGGTCCAGATCTGGTTGAGATTGGTTCATTGCATCCACTTAGAATCGCCAGGGAGACTTTTCCAAAACACATACGTTGCAGCCCCAATGCCGAGGTAAGACAAGAAAACTATGCTCAGCGTCACAAAGCTGCGATCGTCAAAAACGCCTTTCCCGAACAAATACGACGTCATGAAAATCAGTCCAATCGAAATGGACCAACGAAACCTGCGCCACTTTTCTGGGTTCATATCGTCAACGTCCGCGGGGTCACAAGCCGTCATTTTACATCAGATTTCTCGACCGGCTGCTATGCGAAGTAAAGCAGCCTCTGAGCCTGCTTCTTCGCGACCGTCGCCTTCCGGCCAAGAGCAGCCGTTCCCCTGCTGAGAATCGAGGGCAATCGCTGTAAGGACTAATGTCTTCTCTCGCTCGAAAAGGGGTAATACGCTGGGTTCGTTTGGCTCTGGCTAGAATGTCGTCCGCTCAATTTCCTTTTCTTTCAAGATATCGTCCATTGTCCAGAAAAAAGCCTCCCCGGATTGAACCCGGAAAAGCTCTAAGACCGGTTCCGCCTGTTGCAGAAAGGGCCAGTCCTGCAACATTTGCTTCTTGAGATCGGGGTCGTCCAGGAACTCCACCTCACCGCTAAGTCGCATTGTCTTTGCCTTTTCAAGATCAGACTCGTTGTTGAAGAAACATATCTCCACCTTCGGATTGCTCTTCAATTGGTTGTACACGTCTTTGGGATTGAGGGTTTCAAAGTAGAACCCATTTTCATTAGCCCGCCACAGCAAAAACGTACGTACTCTCGGTTGATCTCCATCCGCGGTGGCCAGCGAGCACACGGGGTGCTTGGTCGCGAAATCGACACATTCCTGAAATCTCATCGCTTGCTCCCTGAGCTTTGGCTCGGTTTTCTCTTAGTATCTGGCAAGCTCTCAAACAGACGCGGTCGCGTCAATTCTGGGATGTACCTAAGGCGAATACTCTTATCGTCGCGAGTCGCAATGACCGCTTGGGGTTGCGGTTTCAACCGATCGACGCAACACATTCAGCAGATTCTTCGAGCGGCGGCTATGCGATGTGAAGCGGCCCCTCAGTTAGGCTCCTGGCGACCGTCTCAGAACGGCCACAAGCAGACCATCAAGCCGCCCCAAGAGTCGAAAGCCGTATTTCCAGTCGATCGATAAGCTCTTGCGTAGCTGCCTCCAGACCTTCTATCCGGTCGATGGAGGCGCGAGTGTTGTACCTGCGATTTGTAAGCAGACCTTCAAAGCGTTTTGACGAGAAAAGGCCTTTTAAGTCGTTTTCCAACGGGCTAACTTGCCAGCCCTCATCGACAAAACTGAGAAGCGTGGGCCAAGAAAGATATTTGAAAGTTTCGCCAAGAATCAGTTCCTCGCCGTGATTTCTCTCGATTTCCTGCCACTCGATTAGCACCTGTGCGAGCGTAGGCCACTGGGTAAGTGCTCTTTGAATGTCCGGGTCGGCGATCAGTCCCAGGTCGCCTGAGGCAATCAACGAATTGGTGCTACCAAGCGCTGGAACGAATTTCGCATTCTGCATGCAGCTCAGAATCGTCCGTGCGAGATCCACATCCATCGCATCCGGATAACTCCTGAAAGCTATCATTGATAGCAACCCTTCGGTAGCAGCCAATGCCTCTTGGCTTTTCTCTTTTTCAGCTTTCAGTATCTCGAGATTCTGTTGATACTCAACAATTAGTCGTTGAATCGCGGCGCGCTCGGCGCTTCGCTCAGCACGAGCTGTACTCCAGTCCTGAGCCTGCAGTCCGAGAAAGACGCCAACCACGACTATCACGAGCTCGGTGCCCACAGCGGACCAGTTCTGGGTTCTGACCTGCATTGTGATGCGGCGAAGGATCATTGCCTCGTGATCTCCTAGAGTATTGGTGGAGCGTCAAAATGCCTGAATGCACGACCGTCCGCCACGGGTCACAAGCCGTCATATTACCGCAGATTCTTCGAGCGGCTGCTATGCGACGTGAAGCAGCCTCTTAGTTAGCTTCCTTGCGAGCGTCTCAGTACGGCCAGAACCAGCCGGACAAGCTACAGCCGCTTGAAGTCGTGACCCATCCAAGAAACCGGGCCGATCTGGACTTCCGTGCCTGACATATGTGGCACGCCACCACGAAGGCAATTCAGGCAGACGATGAAGTTCTTTGATCGTGGCGCGTGCATAGAGAACCCGCCAACACCCGGGCTGTATGGCCATTTGTTGCCCACCTTCAGCATCGCGTCCCCTTCCGCCACGTAGAAAATATCGTCTCCGAGAACGGCCTTATAGACGGCCTCATTGTTTGAAACCCCATCGATATCGATGGCAATGGACGTGCGGACGAAATGGACTACCTCGCCTTTGTAGCCAAGATTCTCAACGAGCGATTCGCTCCACCCGACATCTGATTCTGTCATTTCATACTGAGTGAATGGCGCTGACAGATCGAGCTGATACGAAATCGGCCCACTAGCATCATCGCCGCCACTGACCGGGAAAGCGACTGCGAGCAACATGACCGCGAGCAGATAATTCAATAGAAAGGGATTAAAGCGAGAAGATTTCATCGTTACTTTAAGAAAACTGAATGTCGCCTTTGGGTCACAAGCCGTCATTTTAACCCAAAATCTACGACCGGCCGCTATGCGAGGTAAAGCAGCCCCTCATTTTCTTGCCTGGCGAACTTCTGCAGTCGGCCAAGACAGCGGCCAGATGACTAATCGCAATACGTCGCTGCTAAGTCATCCCACCAACAGCACTTGATCGGCCTAACTGGCGAATCGCACGCCCGAACGTGAAAGGTCTTCAAAACTCTTCGATTGAACAATAACAAAGACCACTAGATTGTGTCGCCTCCCAGTTCTTCGGAAACACCCGTTGCAGATCCAACAGGAAACGACAACCGAATTCGCGTGAGTATCCCGTCAGGTCAAAACCAGTCCGCAGTATCTCATGTAACGATGCTTCCAGATCTATTATGGTCGTGAATCTTTCCGTTCCGCCATGGAAGCGTTTGCTTGACCATCTCTGTCTGTAAACCTGGTCGTGGTATCGTAGACGACCGCGAATCCGCGGGAAGCCTTGGATTTCGATTGACAAACGTGTGTCGCCATCCGAGTCGCCTCGGAAGGAAATCGTTAAGGACACTCCGCGAAAGATAGAGAAATCTGTGTGCCCACTGGCGTAGGACCGGCTGGCTGCTTTGGGTCAGCAGCAGACCCTCATTATACCCCGAAAGCAGCCGCTCGAACGGCTGGTATTGCGGCTATAGCGGACCTCGCCATTCACCAAAAGAGCCATTCGGGAGCGGCAAGGACTAGGCGCTAGCGTCAGTTACGTGGTCTGAGGTGGAATGACGGGTACTGGCCCTTTCTTAACACCCAGCCTATTCGGTTAGTTCGAAGACAACCGTAACCGTCGCATTAAAACTCAAATCGGCGGCGTTGTAGCTTTCCCCAGCGTCGGATTCTGCCGCCATAGCTCGCACATTGGCGGCGTATGGCACCGGCGGTCGTGGTGCATTAGTTCCGGAATTGATGCTGATAACCGCGCCCAGCTTAGCGCCCAACGCGTCCGCGAGCTGGAATGCGTTTTCCTTCGCGTCATCGGCGGCAGCACGAAGTGCTTCGCGATAGGTTTGCTTACGCTTGCTACTGTCCAGATGCGGAGGTGAAACCTGGTTTACGCCTGCATCTACAGCACCCTCAACAACGGCACCGAGCCTTTCGAGGTCCTTGATGACCACAGAAATTTGTCGTTCCGCGATGTAGCCGCGAAGTTCCTGCTCCTCCTTGTCACGGTTCCATCGGTAGTCCGGGCGCACCGAGGCGCCCGTTGTATCCACCTGATCGCGATCAATATTCATACGATCGGTCATCTTCAGGACTCTTGTGGTTACGTCCGCGGCGGCCTTCTGCGCAGCAGCCAGTGTTGCCTCGCGTGCAATAATCGACATCCGCAGCGTCGCTCGGTCCGGCTGTACCTCGGCAGTTCCTGTGCCATTGACAGTTATCATTCGAGCTTGTTCTTCGGCCATAGTGCTTACACCTATCGTTAACAGTAGAACCACGAACAGCGTTCTCAGCATCTTCATCTCCCAAAGAGTCTTCCTGGAGGCTCGGAATTCTGTCCTGCTCCAGGTCACGAGCAGCCTCTCAGCAGTTTATCACCTGGGTGCCTGCTAACAGCCACAAGCGGTCGGTCATCGGTTATTTTGCAGCATGTCGAACCGGCGCTTTTCAAACCTGGCACGGTCGATCTGGCCAGCCGCTTCGCACAGGCTTGGCGAGTAGATCTTGCAGGGTTTTCGGGATTCCACCGCTCGATCGAGCTGTGACAAAAGATCTGCCGCCGTAATTTGTGGCGGTGCGGCGATACGCCCTGTTACCACGTGCCGCTCGACCTCTTCGTGTTCTTGATGATCAAGATCCGGATTACGCCAGCAACTTGCACACAGTATCTGGAAGCTCTCTGTGTGCGAGTAGACAATGGCATCGGTATCCAGATCGACGCTGCAATCTGCCAATCGTCCGGTATCGTCCTGTGTCCCTGCAAAATCGAAATATTGATAGCCACTCTGAACCAGAGTTGCGAGGTGCGGGAACACAGGAACCGAGGACTCGCCGTAGGTGTGTTCAGTAATTGGCGCCCCGTCGATGAGTACAACGTCGCCGTAGTCAACACCAAGATCCTGAAAAAGCACGCTTCGTACGACGCCATGGCACGGGCTTAACCGCTGTATCCAAATCGTTTCCTCAAGACCTGGGTCGTCGCAATCCTTATTCCGCTCCGCGAGTGGACGCTCCGCCAGACGGACTTTGCATTGCGGGTATCCGCCTTCCGGAAGGTCAAAGCGACCCATCTCAATCTTCTGGTTCATCCGTTTCCAAACCTCGAGCGCAACAGAACCCTGGCGGGCCCCGGTAGCGCAGATGCCCAGATTCCACTCATATGCTTCCTGGGGCTCAGCCTCTAGATCGACAGCCCGTTGATTTGCCAACACTCCCTCGCGGAAGTGGCCTCGGGTTTTGTAGAAAAGTCCCAATGCATAGTGGTTCCCGCTGTAGTCGGGGTCCAATTCAACCAGCCGCTTGTAGCTGTTTTCTGCGACCTCGTCATACTGCCGGGCGAGCATCCGTGCCGTGGTCGACAGCCCGTCCAACGTGCGCTCCTCCAACTCCTGACCCCTTAATTCGACCGACTGTTCTTCGAGTCGGCCGACAAGATCTTCGAAGAACGGATGAATGGGCGGCGCTGAGTTCAGGTCGTCGATGTCTCTAGCACCCTCGGCGGCAGACCCTATCTCCGCGAGCATCGCGCTGTCTTTCTTATGGGCATCCAAGAGCTGGACGAGTACTTCGAGGCCACGTTCAAAACCAAGATAACGGCCACGAACTACTCGCACCAGCGCTTGCGCCGCTTCGCGCTGGTGCCGCTGTACCTTGATGAGTGGTGCCAGTGCGAGCCACGACGCCTCCTCATCCTGGGCTTCGCGTGCCTGCTTGACGACCTCCTTTATTTTGTCTTCTGAGAGGGCGCTGTTAAGAGTTTTGAGCATTTTCAGGAAATTTCTATTTCGACATCAGAAAGGTAAGTTTTATTGCCGGGCGAACGGTTGCAGTGGGTCAGCAGCAGGCATCGTGTAGTTTATCACTCGACAGGCGGCTTTCGAGCGCTTACCGGTTGTTCACTCTCTGCCGGAGTGGGGGGGCTCATGGCCCGAAGCAGACGGTCAAAACCTGTAAATACTCGTCAGAATATTAGCTCTCTTCAGCGATCAGAGTAGGCGATCCTGTTTTCCCTCGCCAACCCTTCTTCGTCATATAGACGATAATCTGAATTCTGTGCTTTTCAACAAGTTCGGGAGGTTTGTCACGCTTACCTGCTTTCGTGAAATCTACCGTGATGTCCATGCTGCAACGGTGCTGTTGCTGCTTCTGACCTTCCTCGGGCACGCATTGAAAGCCGCGCTCTACAAGGCATGCTTTGAGGTCGTCTGATTTCTTGCACTCATCCAAAAGCGCCCTGGACACATTTTTTGCGGCATCCTTTCTTATTCGCTCGGGAACATCCGCAACGCTAGCTATCGGTATCGCCACAGCTAGAAACAGGATTAGATGTCGCATAATTTCTCAAGTGTCGACATTGCGTCACAAGCCGTCATTGTACCTCAGGATTCTCTACTGGCTGCCAAGCGACATGGAGCAGCCCCCAAATGGTTTCAAGGGAGGCATCTCAGTTCGAGCATTAGCGGTTGTTTGGAGCTGGTGTTTTCTATGCTGACCTGACGACGCCACAGTGCCACCTATCTCTCTCGGCGAAGCCTGGCCGCGGGTACATGGGAGGGCTTCTTGTCATTTATCCTGCCAAGCCATTCGCCCGCGCTGACTCCCCTGAATTTTCGGTCAAGGAACAACGCGTCCGATTGCGTCATCGTGTGTTGTAGCCCGCCTGGCAGGAATGTCGCCCAGTCGTGTCCAATATGGTTGTCGCGAAGTGCGTACAGGCTCAAACGATAGTTAACAATGTTTACACCGGCGCCGCCGCAGGCGCGAGATTCATCATTGTAGAGAATAACGCCTGCAAGGTCGGCATCCGCGGACGCGAAAGCAAAGCGACCGCGCCCAAAAGTATCACTGAGAAAACTGTACAAGTTGAGCAGACCGCCTTTGGATGGATCACCACATTCGGGGCAACTGTCTGGAAGCTGCAGATTAAATGTCGTGGTCAGTTTGTGCTGAAAGCAGGCTGTTCGAATCGCTGACTCGGGAATTATCGGGGCCGAATCCACCAGGGCTGCAACGGATCTGCCGCCAAATGCCTCCACAACCTGCGGGTAGTTGATCAGCACGCCAACGCCCCCAGCGCTAGCACCGATCAAGGCAACGTCCTCAGCATCGTGAAAGTACGGCGCCACCCGTTTCAGGATATTTCGAAGGTTTCTATAACCTGCAAATTGCTGCTTTCCCGGCACGCCGGGAACCACGGCATCCTCCCTCTCGCCACCATGCAGATCACCGGTACAGTAGGGGACATAAACGTGGTTCCACCTGGCGACAGGGTTTGAGGGGTTCTTTGTATTGAAGACGCCCTGATTACCCAGGGTCTCGACCCAGTTGTAGAATTTTGCACGAGAAAAATTTTCTCCTGCAACAGGTGCACTGGCATTTTGCTCGCATGACTTCGCGTCGTAGCAGGCGCCACCCCCTTGCAGATAAATCATCAAAGCGCTGGCATCCGGCAATATCCGTACGCCAACACCGGTCGTCGAACCATCGCGACAAAGAGAGTCTTGCAGAGGAATCCAGCTCCAGCTACCGGGCTCGACTTTCGCGCCCGCAAGATCGCGTGCTTGAACCTCATCGACATCCGCAGATTGCGTGCTTGTCGAAAACAGCAACATCATGATTACAGTGAAAGCGACTTTTTGCATCAGGATGTGCTCCTATGCTGAGCAGATAGATTGACCCTACAGGTCGGAACATTATCGCCGAGACGCTGAATCGTCGATGAACGGACTGTCGTCCGGGCTAGCTATCCACTACCGCGACGAGGGTGCTATCCAGAAATGGCCGATATTCCATATCAGAAGAGGGCAGCAGCTGCATGCGGGCAGAAGCGCCCGCACGAGACCTTTTAACTATTCACCGGGCAACCTGGACTGCTGCAGCGGATTTACGATGCAGGAGCTGATCATGATCGTAAATCACACCAGCAATCAGCGCGGGACCTGTCTGGCTTTATGCGCTTCCAGCTCGATCTCAATCATAAATTCCGGAAATGCCAGTCCCTTAACTTCCAGCCAGTTGCCCGTCGGAAATCGATCGGTGTAGATCGTATTTCGATACCCTGCGACCTCCAGAAACTTCGCCATGTCCGTCGTGAACACGTTCTCGACGATGACATCGTCGAAAGAATACCCATAATGCTCAAGGATTTTCCCGAGGTCTGAATAAGCATTCTTCATCTGTTGGTCGATATCGCCAATAGCCGTCGGATTGCCCGCATCATCCATGCTCACGGCACCCGAGATCTTGATGTCATCGCCTATTCTTATGGCATGTGTATATCCAAAAGCCTTCTCGACTTCCGGGCGCAGCAGGAAATATTCGGGCGCCTCTGCTACCAGCGCGGTGGCGTCATCAGGCTCGGGCCCCTGGCAACCGGATAGCAATATTCCGAAAAGGGTCGTAAGGGCGAGCAGCGATACGTTTTTCATTGTTAATCTCCCAGTCTTTGCCAGTTTTTGCACAGGATCGGTAGCCGCGATCTTGCCCTTATTGGCAAGCAACATTCCGATCTGTGCAGGTTTGATTCGTGTCATTCGAAGGTCCTGTCAGGAGGCGTAGCTTGTGTGTATCGAAGGGTTGCCCAGCTACTCCTGGTCAGAAGCTGACGTTCAGAGCTGTAAAGAGAAGCCATGCAGGACATTTTCCAGGTCATGGTAAGACTCCAGACCCCCGAGGGCGGAGCCGACCGCTACAAAATTCCAGCCGAGCCCGCTGCTGGCATCTCGATCCCACGGGCCATCGCCAAAGTAGGTGATGGAACTGAACGACCCGCTGAGCTGTGACAGCGCAATGCTCATTATTTCTTGTCGGTCATACGCATCGTCAGCTGTTGCAATGGGGCATACCAACTCACCAAAGCCAGCCGTCTCGAGCTTCAGAAGCGCGGACTCTCTCCAGCCGCCGGTAGCAATTGCGACGGCATGATCCGGTGACTTATCGAACATCTTCAGGATGTTCTTCGCCCCCGGGACCTCTTTGAACGGTCCGTGCTTAGAAATATGAGCTCTCAGCAAGTCCATAAATCTCGACTTGATCACCGATGCCTGCTCGGAGCCGCTCGGAATCGAATTGTCCGTCATGATCTGCGCCAGAATTCCCGAGTCCGATACGTAGTCGTAATCAGAAAGAGAAGGGCGGATGAGCGCACCGCGAATTACGGATCGAACCGCGTCCTTGTAAAGTTCGTCATCAACACCAGCGGATTGAAGAAGGGTGCCATCAATGTCGAATACAGTGGCATGCACGAGTGACGTCTACCCAGGGTCGCTGATGATGAGCAGAGAATAACATCCTGCGATCGAACGGCCGAGATTGGTCAATCGTCGCCGCTCAGGCAATCCAGGCAGCCAGGCCAGCAGCAAGAATCGACAGGGCAATCGCAGCCAGGGCGATACCCAGGCGAAGCGGCAACGCCATTGCAGAAAAACTCACTCCGTAGTGTCTGATGCTCGTCCCGCTGATGATCTGCAGGAAGCCTGTAACCAGCACGGCCCACGGCAGCCCAATCAGCATTAGCATGCCCCAATTGGCCTGGACACTGCCCGTCGCGTCCGGAGTCCCGTGAGTATTGAAATAGCGGATTTCGAATACAATAACTGCAAACGCCACAACAGCAAGTAGCAGACCCCATAACCTCGCGGCCACGCTGGCGTTCGGACCATGGCTGTCGCTGGTCTGAACCGTCGACTCGCTGGACGACGGCTGCGAATCGGTAGCCAACTCGGTAGAACCGACCGTGAGAACGTCAGAGAAGCTTTCCTTTAACAGGGCCGCGTAATTGTCAAAGAAAGCTCTAAAGTCAGGCGCCGACTCACCCTCCCGTTCGATAAACGGTTCGACCCAATGCGGATTGCGCTTCTTCGCCAGCAGACGAAGCGGTGTATGAGCCGGATTGGTCTCAAGCGCGCCTGGTTTGACCGATAAGGTAAAGAATGGCGTACCGCCGGGTTCCGTCATGATACAAATGTCGACAAAAGCCGGCCGAAAGTACGAGACAACACATTCCCGACTGCATTGCTCCGGCGGCGTCTTTTCGAAGCCATAGTCTTCGATCAAAAACTCAAACGACTCATCCAGGGCCTCGAGCATCGGCTTAAAACCCGCCAAGAAACTATTGTTCTTCATGCTCGGCTTCCTGACGTTGTTGGTTATTAGCGCATACCATGCGCCAGAGGTCGTTCTGACAGCGGCACACAGTCAGGGTCGTCCCCATTCAATTGCGGAGATGCAAAGAGAGCCTTCGACTTGTGACACCGTTACGGTGATCGCTTCCGAGAATTCATCGCCTTCCAGCGGTACATAGACCATTGCCCGATCCTGCGCGGTCATGTCGGGCCATTCCTCCAGGATAACCGCGGGCTGTCCTGCACCCGTGACGCCACCCACGTCGTCAGCCAGAGCCGCGAAGTGGGACGACAGTTCCGTGGCTGTGATGTTTGCACCTGACGTTTGAGAAAGAAACTTGTGCGCCGCGTCCACATCCCCTGAGGCCAAGGCGTGAACGAAGCTGGCCGCGATTTCGATTACGTCTGACATTGTTTACGAATACTCCTTGGACTGTATTGGGTCAGTAGCTGCCACTAAGCACCGGCGCATCAGGTTGCCGTAAACCAGCCCGGTAACTCCAGACCCTTGGAGTGCAGGAACTCTGCATTGAAGAGTCGCTCCATGTAGCGCGTCGCCGAGTCGCAAAGGATGGTCACAATCGTGTGCCCGGGACCTAGTTCTTTCGCGAGCCGCAGAGCGCCCGTCACATTGATGCCGCTGGATCCGCCGAGCACCAGTCCTTCCTCGCGAATCAGCCTGTAGACGAGAGGGATTGCCTCGGCGTCGGGAATTTGCCAGCTGTGGTCAATGGGCGCGCCCTCGAGGTTGGCCGTGATGCGGCTGTTACCGATGCCCTCGGTAATGGACGATCCTTCAATCTTCAGTTCGCCAGTGTTGAAGTAGTGATTCAGTGCCGAGCCGCCCGGGTCGGAAAGCCCGATCCTGACCTCGGGGTTGAGAGCCTTCAGCGAGCGCGCAACGCCGCCCAGGGTACCGCCGGTGCCTACCGCGCATATGAATCCGTCGACACGGCCCTCGGTCTGCTGCCAGATTTCGGGACCGGTCGTTTGCTCGTGAAACTCACGGTTCGCAAGATTTTCGAACTGGTTCGCCCAGAACGCACTGCCGGGCTTTGCAGCATTCATCTCGGCGGCAATGCGGCCCGAGGTGTGTACAAAATGCTCCGGGTTCTTGTAGGGCACGGGCGGGATCTGCCGCACCTCGGCGCCGTGCGCCTTTAGCGTCGCGACTTTGGACTGGCTCTGGTTGTCGGGCATGACAATGATGCTGCGATAGCCTAGCGCTGCACCAACCAGCGCAAGGCCGATGCCGGTATTCCCCGCGGTACCTTCGACGATAGTGCCGCCCGGCTGAAGTTCGCCACTTGCCTCTGCAGCCCTCACCATACCGAGAGCAGCGCGGTCCTTGACGGAACCGCCCGGGTTCATGAACTCCGCTTTGCCGAGGATCTCGCAGCCGGTTTCCTCGGACAGATGATGCAAACGGATCAGTGGTGTATTGCCGATGCAATCGACGATGGATGCGCTTGTTGTCATTCTACGACCTGTAATTGCAGATGCCGACGACGATTCTACGGTAGTTAGCCGTCGTCGTCGTGCGCGAGCAAAGGTCGGGGGCACAGGTGCACGATGGGCCCCGAGTTCGGTCCGGGCAGCGGCTTCTATCGCTTCCTGCAATGGCGCGGCGTCAATCGTGCTGTAGACTGAAGCCTGCCGCATCGCGTACCGATAGGGGAGGCCAGGAATGATCCTGAGGATTCTGTTTCTGTTTCTTGCAGTCGCAGCCTGCACGCGCCCCGCTCCTGAGCCCATTCCGCTGCTACTGACGGTAATGACCTTCAATACGTGGGGTGCAGGTGCCAACGAAGGCAAATCTATCGATGCAACAGTTGCCGTGCTGCGCAAGGCCAATGCCGACATTGTCGGGCTACAGGAAGTGCGCCGTGAGTCGACAGCCTGTAGCGCCGAGAACTGCTCGCCGTCGGGACCCAGCGTTGCCCCGGCGATCGCGGCTGCAATGGGCTATTTTGTGTACGAACAAGGACAGCAAAATGAGGCTCTATGGGCTAACGCCGTCCTTAGCAGGTATCCGATAACTGGCCATACCAGCAATGATCTCGGCGTCATTATCGAGATCGATCAGAAGAAAGTCGTGCTGTTCAATATCCACCTTGCCGACTACCCCTATCAACCCTACCAGTTGCTGCAGATACCCTACGATGCTGCGCCGTTCCTTGCGACCGAAGAAGAAGCGATTGCGGCGGCAGCCGCCGCGCGTGGCGCCGCGGCCAGGTTACTTATCGAAGACCTTGACGAAGTCAGCAACGCCGATGCCGTGTTTGTCGTCGGTGATTTCAATGAACCGTCGCACCGTGACTGGACATCGCGCGCGGCCGCAATCGGGCGGCATCCCATTAGCGTTCGTTTTCCAACCGCGCAACGGATCGAAGCGGAGGGCTTCGACGATGCGTATCGAAGCGTTTTCGCAGACGAAATTGCCGCGCCCGGTTATACGTGGACGCCGACAAGTCTGCCGGACGATGCGGGCGACCATCACGACCGTATTGATTACGTGTTCGTACGCGGCGCCAACATAGCCATACAGTCAGCGGCCGTCGTCGGCGAAGACTCGGCCGCATCAGACATCGTGGTCATGCCGTGGCCGTCGGACCATCGCGCCGTCGTTGCCTCGGTTTCGATTCCCTGAGCGACACCGTAAAAGCCGTTAGGTAGTGCTGACGCTGGTCTGACTGGTGCCGCCCGGGTTCGCGGCGCGCTGGCCGCTAGTAGCCGGCGAGACCTGGCTGCGGCGCACTTCGCGGAGCATCGTAGTCCTGCTGCACGGCGGGCTCGTGTTTCGACGCGATCACGAGGTAAACGCTCGGGAGCACAAACAACGTGAACAGGCTGCCGATCAACATACCGGCGACCAGGATAATGCCAATACTGTTCCGCGCTTCAGCGCCGGCACCGCTGACCAGCACCAGCGGGAAGTGACCCAGTACGGTCGCACCGGTTGTCATCAGAACCGGTCGCAATCGTGTCGTTGCCGCCTCCCGGATAGCGTCGAGCCGGCTGCGGCCCCGTTCCCGCATCTTGTTGGCGAATTCGACGATGAGAATAGCGTTCTTGGCGACCAGTCCGACCAGTGTAATCAGTCCGACCTGCGAGTAAATGTTGATGGTTGTCCAGTCGAGAAATGCAATTAGCATGGCGCCGGACAGCGCCAGTGGCACGGAGCCGAGCAGCACGACCAGCGGGTCACGCAGGCTGTTGAACTGCACCGCAAGCACAAGAAATACGAAAACGACTGCGATACCGAGCACGCCAAGCATTGTGTTGCCCTCCTGGCGCAGTTGGCGTGACTCTCCGGCATAGTCGATCGAATAGCCTGTCGGCAGCAATTCGCTGGCGGTCTGTTCCAGCGTCGCTAGTCCCTGTTCCTTGGTGATGCCCGGAATGAGGCCACCGTAAACCCGAAACGAATTCTTTTGCTGGAATTTGCCGAGCGATCTTGGCGCGGCGTTCTTTTCAAGGCTTGCTAATGCACGCACGCTGACCAGATCGCCGTCCGGTGACAGTATTTTGAGATCGAGAATACGATCCGCATCCGGGCGTGCCGTTGGATCGATCATTGGAATTACCTTGTACGCTTTGCCGTCATAGTCAAAGCGATTGACGTAATTTCCGGACAGCAGTACCGACAGCTGATCACTGACCGATTCGAGTGTCATACCGAGGTCGGCTATTCGCTCCCTGTCGAGTACGAAGCGGCCCTGTGGCAGGTCGATCCGCAGATCGGTCGCTGCGAACAGGAACCTGCCGCTGGCGAGCGCGGCGCCTACCATTGCCTGGGCATGTGCCAGCATGTCCGCGTAGGGCTGCGATGACATAACAACGAGTTCTACATCGAAGTTACCGGCACTCGGCAACGCCGAAGGCAAAACCGGGAAAACCGAGAGACCGGCAACCTGCGACAAACCGCCGTAAACCTGCGGCAGCAGTTCGTGAACGCTCTGTTCGCGTTCGTGGTACGGCACAAATTCCTGTCCGCCAAAGCCGCCGTTGGCCATCAGAACTTGCCACATTGCCGTCGCACCGGGCAGCGCATTCATGAACCGCACCGCTTCGCTCATGCTCTGCACGGTGTAGTCGATCGTAGCCTCCGGGGCAGATTCCACAACAACGTTGATTTCGCCCTGATCCTCTACGGGCGCCAGCTCTTTTTGCGAAAACAGGTACAGCGGAAACACCAGTAAGGCAAAAATCACGGCGAGTGTCAGGACCTGCGGCGTAAAGTTGAGCACCCGATCGAGGCTGCGAGCGTAGGCCTTCTGGAGCCGGTCAAAACTGCTGTTCGCGATTTGCGCGAAGCGACCCTCATGGCCGCCCGCAGGTGCGAGCCAGGCACTCATAATCGGCGAGAGTGTTATCGCAACGACCCCTGAAATCAGTACCGCGAAGGCAAGCGCGAATGCGAACTCGCGAAACAGCGCGCCGGTCAAGCCGGACAGGTAGCCGATTGGGGCATAGACCGCCGCCAACGTAATGGTCATGCCGATTATCGGTGTGAGCAGCTGTCGAGAGCTTGCTAATGCCGCGTCGAATCGGCTCAAACCCTGGCGCATGTAGCGGGCAACATTCTCAACGACGACGATCGCATCGTCGACTACCAGACCGACGGACAAAACGATCGCGAGCACTGTCAAGAGGTTGAGTGAAAAGCCAACAACCGCCATGCCAGCTAACGCACCGAGCAGCGAGATCGGTATCGCAATTAAGGGTACGAGTGCAGTGCGCAACGATCCCATAAACAGCACAACAACCAGTCCGACGAGCAGCACGGTCTCTATGAGCGTGATAAAAATCTCACGCAACGCGTCGCGCATGTATTGCGTCGCGTCGTACCCAACGCTTATCTCGAGGCCGTGCGGCATGAGTTGATTAGCCTGCTCGATTACCTCATACATGCGATCCGCAATCTTGATTTCGTTGGAGCCTGGAAGCGGCCAGAGCGAAATATAGACGGTATCATCGAGGTCCAGGCGGGCAAACTCAGCGCCTTCTTCTTCGCCTTCCTCGATGTTGGCAACGTCGCCGAGGAGCAGCTGCCGATCCCCATCGTCGCGAACGACAAGGCGACGGAAGTCCTCTACCGTTCGCAGGTTGGTATCGCTGAGCAGGTCAACGCGTTGTTTGTTACTTTCGGTTCTGCCGAGCGTTGAAATAACGTTATTTGCCCTGAGCGCATCGGCCACATCGCTCGCGCTGAGATCAAACATGGCGAGGCGCTCCGGGTCCAGCCACACGCGCATTGCGGGTGGCAACCCGCCTTCGATACCGACTCGCTGCACGCCCGGGATCGCGGCCATCAAGGGATTAACACGTCGCGTCAGGAAGTCGGTGACTTCGGCTCTTGTGAATGTGTTCGTCAAAGGTACCGTCAGGTAGAAAGCGGCGTAGGGGCGGTCCGCTCGCACGACGGTTATCGCCGGGTCCTCCGCACCGGCCGGCAATTCGAAAGCAATCTGGTTCAACCTCGCCGTCAATTCGGCCAGCGCGTTGGAGCTGTCCTCATTGAGTTTCATCCAGACGGTTACAAGGCTGTAGCCGGCCGTCGTCACGGAATCGACGTAGTCAACACCGGGTACGGACGCGGCAACACGCTCAATGGGATCGGTTATGAAACCCTGTACTGTTTCCGCGGAAGCGCCCACATAGGGAGTCGATATCTGCAGGGAAGAGCTGTTGATACTGGGAAACTGCAATACGGGTAGCTGCACGGCGGCGCGAAGCCCGACGAGCGTTATCGCGACAGCGATCACAACGGCGAGTACGGGGCGCTGCACGAAGATGTCTGTAAAGCGCGGTTTGAACTTGCGAGCCTCGTTGCTCATTGGACCGCGGTGGCGCCATTGTTTGTCACTGAAGAGACGTTGACCAGCACGCCGTCACGCAGCTTGAACGAGCCATCCGTCGCTACCTGCTCACCGGCCTCGATGCCGGAACGGATGTATGCGCGTGCATCTCGCATCTCGAGCAGTGTGACTTCGCGTCGTTGCGCCCGGAAGGGCGCAGGTGCCCCGTCTTCCGCGGGCCGCAGAATAAAGACGTGCGGACCGAACGCGTCATTGCGAAGTGCCGTGGCCGGTACCGACAACACCTGCAACGGGGAGCCAACGGAGATCGCCACGTCGACAATAGCACCCGCGGCAAGCCTCGTGTCAGGGTCCTTCAGAAGGGCGCGAAAGCGAACGTTTCGGGAGCGCTGCTCCACATACGGCTCGCGAGCGATCAACGAGGCGCTGCCCTGCCAGCGCGGCTGCGTGGTACTTATGCGTACCGTATCGTCAAGTACCCCAAGTGCGATCTCTTGCGGCAGCGCGAAGTCTACCCAGACCTCATTCGAGTTTCCCACCAGCCAGGTAATCGTCGTGCCGGCAGCAACGAACTGCCCTACTTGCCACTCGTGCAAACTGGCGCGTGCGGAAAATGGCGCCCTCAAAGTCTTTTTCTCGATAATAACCTGTACACCACGCGCTTCGGCGAGTGTCGCATCACGTTCGGCGCGCGCCGTATCCGCGGTTTGTCGCGACACGGCGCTGGTACTCGCGAGCGATTCGTTTCGTTTTAGGGTCAATCCTGCCAACTCCGCGCGCGCGCGCAGCGCATCGAGTCGTGCGCGCTCTTCGCGCGAGTCGAGCACCAGCAACACCTGGTCCGCCGCAACACTGGCTCCGGGCGCAAAGCCTACGCGGGCGATCGTCCCCGAGTATTCCGTTTTGACCTCTACGGTCTGGGTCGCAACAACCTCGCCACTGGTTCTCTCAGTCTGTCGCCAATCAGTCGCTTCCGCTTGCGACGATAGTACCGTCTCGGAAGGCTCCGGAAAGGACGCCGCGAATGCGATCGCGCTGCTGATCTGCCGGTACTTGACTGTCCCGAGCACGGCAATAATCGCGACCGCGATAACGACAACAACCAGCCAGGCGCGCCACTTCACTTGCTTTCCTCGATCTTAGCGAATTTCGGTACTTTCATATGACGGGCAAGATTATCACGCGCAGCGGCTTGGTCGAGGCTGTTCTGTCGCCAATTTGATACACCCAGGATCGTGACGCATGTCCCGATTTGAAGTTACGATCGCGATACCATCATGCAAGTGCGTTTTGGCACTGTTTCGTTATCGTGGTTGGCAGCGTTATGTCGGGAAGTCGTTCCTTTAAATTACTCGCAGCGCTTGCGCTGACGGCAGCGCTTGGCGCCTGTGACATCCAGACGTACGACGATGCTGTCGCGTCAATCCAGAACAACACCCCGCCGCCTCCACCACCGCCTCCGCCACCGGGAGCGTCGTTCGGACCGAATTTCTCCGAGATCCAGGCCGGCCTGTTTACGCCCACCTGCGCAAGCTCGAGCTGCCATGGCGGGGGCAACCCGGCCGCGGGTCTGAGTCTCGAGGCGAGCAGCAGCCACGCCAATCTCGTCGGCATCGCAAGTACGCAGGATGCGGGCATTCAGCGTGTGAACGCCGGCAACGCTAATACCAGTTACCTGATACAAAAGCTCGAGGGCACGGCAGCAACGGGCACGGTAATGCCGCCCGCCGGCGGCATACCGCAGGTGGACATCGATATGGTTCGCCAGTGGATCACGGCCGGCGCTGTCGATGACACGATTGTGGTGCTGAACCCGATCCAGGTTACTTCACTTACGCCGGCACCCAACGCGAATCTCGCTTCCCAGCCGGCGCAGATCATCGCCGGCTTCTCACGAGACCTGGACGTCTCGACGGTAAACGCACTGACGTTTACGCTGTTCGCCAGCGGCGGCGACGGCAATTTTAACAGCGGTAACGAAGTCCAGATCACGGCGGCGAATATCAGTGTGCCCGGTGGCAACCCGACCAGCGCGGTATTTGACCTGACGGGCGTGACGCTTGCCGACGATACCTATCGCGTAACACTGCATGGCGACGGCGCTAACGTGATCATGGACCTGGATGCCAACGCGCTGGACGGCGAGTTCACGAATTTCCCGAGTGGCGATGGAACGGCAGGCGGTGATTTCATCGTGCAGTTCTCGATCACTACACCGGTCGCCGCGCCAATTCGGGTCGCTTCACTATCGCCAACGCCGAACGCCAATCTCACGGCGGCGCCGGCACAGATTACTGCGGGCTTCACGCGTGACCTCGACGCGACCACGGTAAACGCGTTGACGTTTACGCTGTTTGCCAGCGGTGGTGACGGCAATTTCAACAGCGGCAATGAAGTTCAGGTCACGGCCACGAGTATCACGGTGCCTGGCGGTAATCCGTCAACCGCGATCTTCGACCTGACCGGCGCCAACCTGGGCGATGACACCTATCTCGTAACGCTGTATGGCGACGGCGCTGACGTGATCAGGGATCTTGACGGAAATGCGCTTGACGGCGAGTTCACGAGCTTCCCGAGTGGCAACGGCGCAGCGGGCGGCGACTTCATCTCGCAATTTTCCGTGACCGCACCGATAGTGCTCGGCCCGACACTCGACCAGATTCAGGCGATCGTATTCTCGCCGAAGTGCGCCAGCTGTCACGCGGGTGCCGGCAGTACCAGCGGTATCGCCAATATGGACCTTCGCAACGCGGACGCCGCATTCAACACGCTGGTGAATATCGCCAGCGTTCAGGACGGTGCCGTTGTACGTGTCCTGCCAGGGCAGCCGGACAACAGCTACCTCGTGCACAAGATTGAGGGCGTTGCGCCAGTTGGCGGCATCATGCCGCCTACGGGCATGCTGCCAGCTGCCGAGATCGCTGCGATCCGCCAGTGGATCACGGATGGGGCCCTGCGCTAGCTGAACGCTGGCACGATCAAGAATTTTTCATCCCAGGTCTGAGTTCTTTTCGTTTGAGGCCATCTCTCGACTTGCCTATCGTGCACCTGTCGGACCCGAGTGCCGGGTCCGGCGAGACGTTTATCAGCACCTGGCCCCGGAGAGAGACCCATGTTTTCCCAAACCCAAGCTGCGCGTGACGCTTACACACTGAGCCTCGGCGGGATGACGGCGATCACTTCGTTCGTTGCCGCGCCAGTTGTCGCGGCCGATCGAATCAACGCTGCGAGCGACGCTCGCGTGAAAGCGATGCGCGTGCGGAGCAGCAGGGCGTCGCGCCGCTGGCAGCATGCGAACCGGCCACCTGCTTACTGGTGCTGTGCATAACAGCAACTCAGCAGACGCGGCCGCAGGGCCGAGTCTTCATTACCGATCACCGGGACCCCTATCAAAATGCCAAACGCAACCGTATTCGACGTCGCCGAACTTGCCGGCGTTTCAATTAAAACTGTTTCTCGGGTTGTGAACTGCGAGCCCCACGTGCGTCCCGCGACAAAGGAACGTGTCGATCGGGCAATAGTAGCGCTCGACTATCGACCTGACGAGGCGGCGCGACGGCTTGCACGCCATCGTGTGTCGCGCACCTACTGACTCGAGATTTTTCCAAGCCGCATCTATCGCAGGTCTTTGCCGCAGTGCGGACACTCGCTGCGCACGCTGTGCCTGGCCTGGTGCATGATGCTGTCCAGCAACTGCAGGGCTTCGTCGCTGTCTAACCCCAGCTCCTTTCGAAGTTTCTCGAGCTGCCAGCGCTCGGTTTCGTCGATAACGCCGTCCTTCAGGAACGCCTGCGCATAGTGGTTGTACTGCTGCTTGCGATCCCTGATGTTCTCGGCGAAACCTGAAGCCAGTATCGCCGCTGGCAAAGCGATCATGCCGATACCGATCAGGCCGATCAGCCCACCGAACATCTTGCCCATCGTGGTAATCGGTATCACGTCGCCGTAGCCAACCGTGGTCAGCGTTACGATGGCCCACCACATGGAATCCGGCATGCTGCCGAACGTTTCCGGCTGTAACTCGTTCTCGAGCAGGTAGATTCCGCCGGCGGAGATGACCAGCATCATCAGCAGCACAACCAGTGCCGCAAGCAAGGCATCGGCTTCTTTCTGAATCACGTCCAGTAGCGCGCCCAACGCCGGTGAGTAACGCGTGAGCTTGAACAGGCGCAGCAGCCGCATTACGCGCAGGAAACGCAGGTCTATCGCCATGTACAGGCCGAGGTAGAAAGGCAGGATGGCAAGCAGGTCGATCAACGCGATAGGGGTCAACATATAGCGCAGGCGGCCGCGGATCGGCGATCTGTCCTTGGCCTCTTCGAGGTCGATGCTGCTCCAGAAACGAGCCAGGTACTCGATGGTAAAAATCACAACGGAGAAGACCTCGAAGTACCAGAATGCCCTTTGGTATTGCGCGTAAACCGGGCCAACGGTCTCAAGAAAGATCGCGACGACGTTCAGCGATATCAGCAGGATAAGCACGAGGTTGACAATTTGGCTCGGACGGTCGGTGTAGTAGCCCGGTTCGAGCACCTCTGCCATGCGTTTACGTAGTCTCATCGCCTTTCCCGACCCCTGCGCTGCGTACCAGTCTGAATTCTACATGGACAAGAGATACTACTTTGCCCGCATTTCCTCGGCTCGCCGGCTGGCTTTGTTATCGCTTCGCACAACGGTAGTGAAGGGCCGCAAGGAACGGTCTGGCCAGGCAGCCGGCGTAAAATGCTGCGCTAACGGATGTTTCCAGAATCAGTGGCCTATAATGACGCGCAGCTCGCATCGGCCCTTCGAGGACATCAGCAATGGCCCTGTTTAACAAGAACTATCACCCCGCCGGCACCGCGCCGGGCACCCTGATCCAGAAAACACCTGACGGTCGAAGGCCGTTGCGTATTCGACTGATCGACTACAACGCCGACGAGCTAACCGTGCTCGACTCCGCAACGGCCGAGGATTGCGAGCCTTACCTGAGCCGTGAAACGAATACCTGGGTGCACGTCGAAGGCAGCCCGACGGAAGATGCCTTGCGCAAACTCGGGGCAGCATTTGGACTGCATGCGCTGGCACTCGAAGACGTACTCAATTCTGGCCAGAGGCCCAAGGTGCAAGAGTTTTCAGACCACCTGTTCATCGTCATGAGTTTACCGGCGGCGACGGATGAAATGGTCGAGGTCCATCAGCTTAGCCTCTTTGTTGGCGGCAACTTCGTTATTAGCTTTTGCGACGCAGACTTCTCGACCTTCACGCCCATCATTAACCGCCTCAAGGTAGTTGGTGGGCGCATACGAAACCTTGCCACCGACTACCTCATGTATTGCCTGCTCGACCTTGTCATTGACCGGGCATTTCCGGTGCTCGAATCTTTTGGTGTGCAGCTCGAGGAGCTCGAGGAGCAGATTCTGTATTTCGCGGACCAGGAATCGCTGGGGGAGATCCACCAGATTCGGCGCGAACTAATTCTTCTCAGGCGCAACCTCTGGCCGCAGCGAGAAGTTATCAATCAACTGCTGCGGGATGACAGCCCGCTTATTCGCAGAGAAACCGAACTTTACCTGCGCGACTGCTACGATCACACTATACAGGTCATTGATTTGCTGGAGACCTACCGCGATATGGTTGGCAGCCTTCTCGAGATTTATCTGTCGAGCGTCAGCAATCGAATGAATGACGTGATGAGGGTATTAACGGTGATTGCGACAATCTTCATTCCGCTGACGTTTATCGTCGGGGTGTACGGTATGAACTTCGATCGCGACGCCGGGCCCTTGAGTATGCCCGAGCTGGATGAGCCGCTCGGCTACGTGTTCGTATGGCTTGTAATGCTATTGATTGCCGTCGGCATGGGACTGTTCTTTCGCAGCCGCAAGTGGTTCTAGCTGAGCCAGTGTTTCGCTGCTAGCGGTGCGGAGGCCTGATATGGATGATCTTTTTAATTTTATCGGTAGTCTGAACCTGCCGCTGCGGCTCATTATCTTTGCCGGCATTGCTGTTGCGACGCACCTTGTTGTTATCGTCTTGCGGCAGCTGGTGAAGAATGTGTTTCTCGGTGATCATCTGCGACGGCATCAGAAGCTGCGTTCGATCGGCACGCTGGCGACAAGCGCCGTTGTCTTTAGCCTGTATTTCTTTGCGGTAGGACTGATTCTTCGCGAGTTTGGCGTTTCGCTGACCGCCTATCTTGCCAGCGCCTCTGTGCTTGGCCTGGCAATCGGCTTCGGCTCGCAGGGTATCGTGCAGGACGTAGTGACCGGCCTGACCTTTATCTTCTCCGACCTGATAGACGTTGGTGACCTGGTTGAGGTGTCTGGCCAGACCGGTCTGGTCAAGGCCATCACGATGCGTTTTGTAGAGCTTGAGAACGCCATGGGTGCGGTCGTGTTCATTCCGAATCGAACCATCAATAACGTCATCAACTACCCGCGCGGCTACCTTCGCTGCATCGTCGATATAACGCTTCGCGGTTCGGAGCAAGCGCGCAGCGCCATCGAGGCCACCGCGCTGAACACAATGGGCCTGGTCCCACAGCAGTTTCCCGGTATTTGTGTAGTGGCGCCCTCCAGCGAGGGGCGCATGAAGTTCGATGCGGGCAAGGAAATACTCAGGATAAAGTTCCGTATCTGGCCGAACCGTCAGCAACCTATTGAAACGACTTACTACCAGGAACTGCTCGCCGAGATACGCAGCGTCGATGCCGAGTACATGCCATGGATGGTCGCGATCAGCTACGAGGTGGAAAAAAGAGCGGTCAAGACGCACGAATCGTGGCTCTGGAAGCGCAAGGTAGCCAAGGCGCAGAGCCGGCAGCACTGAGCCCGCCCGGTCCAGGGCGCGGAACCGCCAGGTGACCCGGCCTGCCGCTCGATAGCCGCCCGTGAAGATATGCGTCATCCCGCAATATATCGATTTTAACGAATATTGTAAGTCATTTATACTATTTTACAGATCACTCATCGTTGTTTAGGGTAACCATCATCTGCAACTACCCGACGTAATCCGATGTCTCGCGACCTTGCCAAAACCCTGTCCTTTGCCTGCCTGCACCTGATGGTCGGCTTCACGGTGACGTATGCCTTCACGGGTTCGATCGCCATCGCGAGCGGCGTGGCGCTCGTCGAGCCGCTCGTCAACACCGTCGTTTTCTACTTTCACGAACTTGGCTGGCGGCGGAAGGGACACTCGCCGCGAGACAGCGCCAGCGAACATCACTGGGCGCCATTACGCGACCCATGCGCTCCCTCTTTCTGATCACCCGACTTCAAGGACAAAGACATGATCGAACGTAATGTTGACGTTGCCATCATTGGCGCCGGATCTGCCGGCCTTGCCGCCTATCGCGCGGCTGTGGAGTGGACCGATCGAGTGCTGATGATCGAGGGAGGCCCCTACGGTACGACCTGCGCGCGCGTCGGCTGCATGCCCAGCAAATTGCTGATCGCCGCGGCTGAAGCGGCACACGCGGTGACAGAAGCCCCGGCCTTTGGTGTCACTGCGAACGGCCCGCAAGTGGATGGCAAGGCCGTTATGGCGCGGGTGCGCAGCGAGCGAGACCGTTTCGTCGGTTTTGTCGTCGAATCGGTAGAAAACATCCCTGAAAAACACCGCATGCGAGGTTTCGCTCGTTTCCTTGACGATCAACGCCTGGTCATTGACGATAGCACTGTCGTTAACGCGAAACGAATCGTCATCGCAACCGGCTCATCTCCAAGCTATCCACCGTTTCTTGCCGAGCTGGGCGATCGCCTGCTGGTGAACGACGATATTTTCGACTGGCAGGATCTTCCCCGACGTGTTGGCGTGTTCGGACCTGGCGTCATTGGCCTGGAGCTCGGCCAGGCACTGCACCGCCTGGGCGTCGAGGTACTCATGTTTGGTCTGGGCAACCTGGTTGGACCACTGACCGACCAAAAAGTACGGGATGCCGCCAGGGCCATTTTTGCCGAGGAGTTTTATCTCGACGCCGATGCCGACGTGCGTTCTGTGCAGCGCACGCGCGACGGTGTCGCTATCGACCATGTCGATCTGAACGGCAATGACGTTACCACCGACGTCGACTTCGTTGTTGCCGCAACCGGTCGCCGCCCGAACGTCGACCAGCTTGGCCTCGAAAATACCACGCTGCCACTCGATGCACGTGGAGTGCCGCTTTTTGACAACGAGACGCTCCGTGTTGGCAATACGCCTGTCTTTATCGCCGGTGATGCAACGCACGACAAGCCGCTGCTGCACGAAGCCGCGGACGAGGGCCGGATTGCCGGCAGCAACGCTGGTCGTTATCCAGACGTACAGCGCGGCTTGCGTCGCTCCGAGCTCGGCGTCGTTTTCTCCGACCCGCAGATAGCCATGGTGGGCAGTAGCTATGCGAGCCTCAATCCAAACGATATTGTCATCGGCGAAGTGTCGTTCCAAAACCAGGGCCGCAGTCGCGTCATGCTAAAGAACCGGGGAATGCTGCGCGTTTACGCGGAAAAGCGCAGCGGGCACTTCCTGGGTGCCGAGATGGTTGGGCCCCGCGCCGAGCACATCGCCCACCTGCTGGCCTGGTCGCACCAGTCGCACATGACGATCAGTCAAATGCTCGCGATGCCGTTCTATCATCCGGTCATCGAGGAAGGATTGCGTACAGCGCTCCGCGATGCGTGCCACCAGCTCAGCGATTGCGCCCTGAAAGCGGCCTAGGCGAACCAAGCAGCGCGAACGCAGCAGTCCGCGCTTTGCTCTGTCGCAACGCCGTGGGAAATCAAGTGGCACGGTGCTCATGGCACGAAATTCTGCGCCCGTGACTTTCACCAACGTTACAGTATGCATGCGCGCAACGGCCCAGCGTTGCTGTCCGTCTGCGACCGGTCTATGCTAGCGAAGCGGACCGATCCGAAAACAACATCAATGACGGCCCGCACTGAATACGCCGCACGCGGCTCACGAAAAAGAAACGATACGGCGAAGCTGCAGTTCGGTCGACCATTCAATTCGGCAAATACAGGGGCGCCAACGTCGATGTCGAGTTCAAACGCTCAGGAAAACAAGGTTTTCATCAGCTATTGCCACGACGACAATGACGAGCTGCTGGGAGACCAGTGGGTCGAGCAGTTTCATCGCTACCTGGGCACTCGACTCAAGCAGATTCTTGGGCGTGGCAACGAGCCCGAGATCTGGCGTGACAAGGTACTGCAGGGAAACCAGGACTTTGCCGACGTTCTGGTCGACGAGCTGCACAAGTCAGCGGTCCTGATCTCTGTTCTGACCCCCAGCTATGTAGAGTCGGAGTGGTGCCTGCGGGAGGTCGAGGAGTTTGTGCGCGCTGCCGAAGCAGCTGGCGGTGTGAAGATCGGTAAGAATCAGAAGCGCATCTTCAAAGTCGAAAAAACGCCGGTTGATCGCTCCAGGCACCCGCCAATCCTGCAGGGTCAGACAGGTTACCGTTTCTACATCAAGGACAAGGAAAAGGGCCGCCCCAGCGAACTGGCTCTGGCAGCTGACAATCCGGAGAAACGCGCGAAGGCGCTGGAGGTCATCGAGGACCTGGCGTATCACATTATCGGTACCCTGAAGGCGATGACGGGCACAGAAGCGCCTGTGGACAGTCCTGCGGCTGCCGACTCGGGCGAGAGCGCCGAAAAAACCGTGACTGCCGTCGATGAGCCTCGTCCCGTAATCTATCTCGCCGAAACTTCATTCGACATCAGCCAGGAACGCACCGAGGTGCGACGGGAATTGCAGGGCCAGGGCTACCGGGTCGTGCCGGAAGGTCAATTGCCGGTGACCTCGCCCGACCAGTTTGATGACGCGGTGCGCGAGTGCCTCGAGCAAAGCCAGCTTGTCATTCACATGATTGGCGCCGAGCTCGCTCATAGCCCCGCAGGCCACCGTGACGATGTTGTCGTGTTACAAAACAGCCTCGCCGCCGAGCACGCAAGCAAAGGCGCGATCAGGCGCCTTATCTGGCTGCCAAAAGGGTGTTCGTCTGACGACGAGACGCAACAGGCATTTATCGACAGCCTGCAGCGCGACCCTGCCATGCAGGGCGGTGCCGACGTTGTCCAGGGACCGGTGCAGGAGCTGATAACGAGCATTCGGGATGCTGTGAAGAAGATTGAGAAAGAGCAGCGAAAAAGCCGCGAAACACCGCAGTCTTCGGCGTCCGGCGACGCAGCGGCGAACCGGAGGAGTGTTTACGTTTGTTATTCCCGTGATGACAAGGAGTCGGTTGATCCATTACTGGATTATCTCTTCAAGAATGACTTCGACGTTCTCGAGCCGCCGTGGCTTGATGAGGACGCAAAAGATCAGCAGTTGGTCGAGCGTCACAAGGAAAGCGTGCGGGCTTGTGATGCAATGCTCGTGTTTACTGAGAATGGCACAGAGTCCTGGCTGAAGTCGCAAATCAGCGAGCTTTTGAAGGCGCCGCATTACCGCGACAATCGGCCGCTACTCGCTCGTGCGATCTATCTCGTCGGCGGCATGAGCGAAACGACTGTTCGCACCCGGGATCTCATCATACGCGACGAAGGCGAGTTTTCCCCTGAGTTACTCGCGCCGTTTCTGGAGCAGCTCGGCCGCGGCGGGGAAACACCGCAGTGAACGATCACCTCGAAGCGATGGACAATCCCTATCCGGGGCTACGTCCGTTTCAGGCCGACGAAACGCACCTGTTTTTCGGCCGTGACGAGCAGCGCACCGAACTCCTCGGGCGATTGCGAAAGTCACGGTTTCTTGCCGTGGTTGGCACGTCCGGCAGCGGCAAGTCCTCGCTTGTCAGGGCGGGGCTGCTACCGGGTCTATACGGTGGCTTCATGGCGGGAGGCGCCAGCCGCTGGCGTATTGTCGACACGCGCCCCGGCGGCGATCCCATAGGGCGCCTTGCCAAGGCGCTGGACAGCAAAGATGCGCTGCGACCTGAGGACGATGACGATCACATCAGTTTTACCGAGGCTGCGCTGCGCCGCACGAGCCTGGGACTGATCAACGTCGTCAAGGAAGCTCGCCTGCCTGAGGGCGAACGGGTACTCGTCCTGGTGGACCAGTTCGAGGAGCTTTTCCGTTTCATCGACACCGCGAGAACGGATCGTGCGCGGGACGACGCCAGCGCGTTTGTAAAGCTGCTGCTCGCAGCCGCCGAGCAAAATGACGTCCCGATCTACGTGATCATTACGATGCGCTCGGACTTTCTTGGCGACTGTGCGCGGTTTCGTGGTTTGCCGGAGGCAATCAATGACGGCCAGTACCTGATACCGCGACTGACGCGCGACCAGCGCCGCGAAGCTATCACGGGACCTGCAAGCGTGAGCGGCGTGACGCTGTCCCCGACGCTGATCAATCGTCTGCTCAACGACGTCGGTGACACACCGGATCAACTACCAATTCTGCAGCACGCACTTATGCGGACCTTCGATCGCTGGCAGGTCGAGCATCCCGACGCAGACACCATCGACCTGGATGACTACGAAGACGTCGGCGGTATGAGTCATGCGCTGTCGCGCCACGCCGACGCGGTTTTCAAAGGCCTGGGTGACAACCTGAGTACCGAAGAGCGCCGCAGGCGCTGGCACATCGCCGAGAAACTCTTCAAGTGCATTACCGATGTGGGCAAAGGCGGCCGCAAGATACGACGCCTCGCAAGACTGCAGGATATTGCCGCGGTTGCGAAGGTCAGCGTTGAGGAGGTCGCCGCAGTTATTGACGCGTTTCGGCAAAAGAACAACTCCTTCCTGATGCCACCCATCGCTGAACAGCTCAGTCCCGACAGCTATATCGACATTTCGCATGAAAGCCTGATTCGAAACTGGTCGAGACTCGACAGGTGGGTCGATCAGGAAGCCGAGTCGGCAAGAGACTATTGTTTGCTGGCGCAGAAAGCGGAGCTGCACCAGAAAGGTGAAGAGGATCTGCTTGGGCGGCAGGCGCTCAGGGTGGCCAATGAGTGGAAGGAAAATCAACAACCGACTGCAGCGTGGGCCGAGCGCTACGGTGCGGATTTTGAGTCCGCGATGGACTTCCTGGCGAAAAGCGATGCCAGGGTTACGGCACGCCGGGTCGCGCAGGAGCGGCGGAAAAGAATCAGGAAGGCGGTAACAATCAGCGCGGTTATCGCCATTCTTACGCCATTGATGATGCTGCTGATTTTTGCCGGGGAAGAGGCCGAATGGGCCGCCGAGCGAGAGACTACCAGGGCGGAAATCCTGAACGGTGGTGCCGACGCGAAGTTGTTCAGTTTTCTCGAAGAACGAATTCGCAGGGAAAAGGACCCTGCTTTGTGGGTGCAAGAAGCGAGCGGCGTCGACGATACGCAAGATTATTACGGGCGATTCGATCTCGCGGCATGGCTCGAAAGTTTCGGCGCATCCGATCACGCCAATATCGTCAGTAAGTACACGAGCTGGCAGAGCTACAGAGGAGAGTTGCTGCTAGACGCAATTTGGGAGTTGCGACTTGAACCTCATGTGTTGAACAAGGCGCTGCTTTCTATAGGCGCAGACGAGAATCAACTTCGAGGTAAGGACCTGAATGCGCTTCTCGATGCGATCTATGACGGCGAAATCTGGATTTCGCCTGAGGATCTGCTACATGCTCTGCGACCCATTCTTGTTGAGCGTTATTCAGGAGGTAAGGAATCCGCTAGTTTGGGTCGTTCTCTGGACAGGGTGGCATATGTTGATGGGCCGGACAGGTGGCTTGTAGAGGTGTACACGACGTTAGTGGACGAGGGTATCAATCTCAAAAAGTACTCTGCAATCAAGACATCGTACTCCGAGATCAAAGCAGCATCCCGTGATGATGATGAGTACCGTCGGCAGCATAATATTGCCGAGAAAGCGATATTTCTCGCGATGCAAGACCAGCTTCGAAAGATCGTGAAAAAGCCTGCAGTTGATGTCGTAGCGCACAGGCAGGAGCTGCTCGACATGTTGGAGATCTTCGAAGACCTTGAGGAGTCGCAGGTTGCGGAGACTGAAGACCTGGCAGGAGACGCGATCGGCTTTGAGATCATCGAAGAAATAATCGTTGGGAGTGATGGTGGGCAGCTAACGGCAGATCGCCAGGAACAGCCGGAGGAAAGCGAAAGAAGAATCTTCAGGTCGATAGTCGAGTTAGACAGTGAGGGGTTGGAGGACAGGTTTGAGAGAATTCAGGCAAGCTCAAGGTCACCTCAAAATTCGGAAACCTCCCTGAAGTCTGAGGAGACAGACACAGGGGAGCAACGCAAGATCGCGTTCGTTTGGACCATAAAGATTCTTTTGGAAACGGTGCAGCCACTAATTGGTCTGGAATCTCAGCGCGTATCAAGAGAGGAGGAGCTCCAGGGGCTAATCAGTGAGATTGAGGGGGAACTCGAAGATGCACGGAGCGAGGAAATATTCCACAGCTTTGACACGGTCGGGACTGCGCCGTTCACGCTATGGCGGCTGCGCGACAATCAGCTGTACCGAAGCCTGGAAGAGAATGAAGCCTTCAAAAGCGTGAAGCAGACGGTCATCGATCTTTACGGTGTCTTGTTTTTCGGGTTGTTATGGTTCGTCTGGTCGGGGTTGAGGCGTGACCGCGCGCGCAAAGGAAAGACGTTTGCGGCGCGTGTTGGCCTGTTTCGGCTGGGACTTGCCAGCCTTGTTGATGTATCTGTCGCGTTCATCGTCGGATCGATTGTGGCGCTGGCCATCGGGGCCTTCGGTGCCTTGGTGCTCGCGATCGGATTGGATACTTTCCAATTTACCGACGACGTCATGGGAGTCAGTTTTGCACTGGTTTTTGCGACGGTCGTGGTTGCCTATCTACTGCTCCGCGATGTCATGCATTTCCGTTACCGTCGCTCGTTCGGAAAAATCCTTTTCGAGTTTCGACCTATCGACACTGATGGAGCTCCACTGGGTCGAGGCGCGTCAGTCAGGCGAAACTGGATGACTTTCATCGGTATAGTGCTGGCAATGCTTGTAGTGCTGCTTTCCATTGGTATCCTCTCCATGTTTGAGGACAAGATGCGCTTCTGGAACACTCGCGAGCAACTCTATTTGTTCCTCGTGATCGGCTTCTTCGAGTCCGTACTTTTGCTCGGCCTTTTCGAGAAGCTCGGCGGGCGCTGGTCGAGGACCACGGTGGTAGACACTCGCAGCGCGGAGTCCGCCTGCATCGGCGCGACTGAAAGCACCAAACCCGTGCCGCTGCCCGCGAGCAGCTGACAAGAACAAGAACAGAGGCAGACGACATGAAAGACCAGCACAAGCTACTAAGTATTGATGGTGGCGGCATTCGCGGCGTTCTGGCGCTCGAATTACTCGACCGCCTGGAACGGGATATCGCGGCGGCGCAGGGTATACCGCGAGAAGAGTTCAGGCTGTCAGATTTTTTCGACTATGTCTCGGGCACCAGTACCGGTGCCGTGGTTGCCGCCTGCATCGCACGCGGCATGCCCGTTTCGGAGATCAAGGACTTTTACTGGAACTCGGGCCCGGATATGTTCCCCGGCGGATGGTTCAAGCAGAAATGGAGCTTGTTGACGAAGCAATCGAAGTTTGACGCCGGGCGCCTCGAAGTGCAGTTCAAGAAGATGTTCGGCGAGCAGACGACGCTCGAGCCTGGCAATCTCAAGTGCCACCTCATGTGCGTAACGCGCAATCAGTCGACGGACTCGCCATGGCCAATAAGCAGCAACCCGGATGCGAAATACAACCGCCAGGACTATGCAGGATCCAACCTGAAAATCCCGCTCTGGCAGCTGGTGCGCGCCAGTGCGGCGGCGCCGTTTGTTTACCAGCCGGAAGTCATTGAGCTCGATGCCGACCACAAATTCGTGTTTCTTGATGGCGGAGTTACGCCCTACAACAATTCCGCCTGGCAGCTGTTCCGCATGGCAACTGCCAAGGAATACAACATGAACTGGCCGACTGGCGAGGATAAACTGTTGCTGGTTTCGGTCGGCACCGGGACCTCGCCCAAAGGCGACGATGGCAAGTTTCTTGCCCGGGGTTTCATGCGGGCGTATGTCACCGCCAAACAGACAATTGGCCTGCTCATACAAAGCATGATGGTCGATCAGGATACCAACTGTCGACAGGTCGGGCGCTGCGTACATGGCGCAAAGCTGGATGCGGAAATCGGCGACATGATTCCGCGCGACGGCAAGTACGACCCGAACGATACCTACAAGAACCGAATTCCTTTGAGCCAGGACCTGGGGCGCAGCTTTCTCTATGCGCGCTACAACGTGCACCTGGAACAGAAAGAACTCGATCGCCTGGGTTTTAGCGACGTCAAGGCGAAGACGGTGCAGAAGCTGGATTCGGTCAAGTACATCGAAGACCTCAAGCGAATCGGCGCCCGCGTTGCAGAAGATATCAACGTGCACGACTTCGCGCCGTTTCTGAAGAAGAGACCGTTCTGAAGGGCGACACGAGCCATGAACCAAGCTGCTGAACGAAAGGGTTCCTATCGCATCGTATTCTCCGGCCACCGTATCGATGCGCCGGGCCGGACGACGCCACGCTTTCCTGCCAGCGGCGAGCCGGTCGCCGCGCGGCTGATTGCCAATGCATTGCGTACGGAAGTTGCGGCCAATGACACGGCACGGCTGGAAGGTATTGCGAGCGGTGCCAACGGCGGCGACATACTGTTTCTCGAAGCCTGTGCCGCGCAGGGCGTTCCTGCCACAATCTACCTCGCACTGCCAAAAGACGAGTTTGTCGCCGCGTCGGTCGCAGACGGAGGAGAGGACTGGGTCCGGCGTTTCGAGCGCTTGTGCGAAACGATGCCCGTGCATGTCCTCGAGCATGACGAGAATTCACCGCTGAACGTGTATCAGCAGACTAACTTGTGGATGCTCGAACGTGCGCTGGCCCACAATAGCGCGGGCGTCACGGTCATGGTGCTGTGGGACGGTGCCTCCGGGGATGGGGCCGGCGGCACCCGGGATATGGTGCAACGCGCAAGCGAGGCGGGCGCGAGGGTTATCCGCCTCGACACCAGTAAGCTCCAGGAGTAGTTTCTCCGCGTCCGAATGTCCGCGCCTGTTCGCTAGGGTCGGTTGTCGACGAAATGAAACGGATCGTCGTTGATCAGCTGCCAGTCACGCTGCAGGGTTGCTCGAAGCTCCGAATCGGTTTCACCGACACGCTGCAGCAGATTCGCAATGATCGTCGCCTGCCCCGTCGCAACCAGCACCTGCAGATCATTTCGTCCGTGCAGCACCTTCGCATCGTCGGCATGAGTGCCCACGTCATTGATCCATATCTTGGTTGGCAAGTTCGCGCCCACTTCAACGACGTTCCTGAGGTCTGGCGAGACAACCAGGTCGTCGGGAGCATCGAGGAGTCGATAGATCTCGTTCGCAACGATCTTGTCCGCAAGTCGCTCGTCCTTGTAGGCGATCGAGTATTCGAGCTGCCGTGTACGGTGCATGTAGAAACGGCTCACCAGCATCGACAGTGTCGCTGCGCGAACACTGAGCATGTCCAGCAGGTTGCCCAGACTCAAGCCCTTGACCAGCGACCAGAAGGACCGCGTCATTCGCGGCAGGTGGCTTAGGGTCGCTTTCGCTGCTTTCTCGAGCGAGCGTCGACCAACGACAAGCAGCAGGAGAATCAGGGCTGCAACAAGTCCTGGGATCAACGACGACGCGACGTTAAAAATCATCGTCTTGGGGCTGCCGGCAAGTGAAAATCCGCCGCCTATAAAAAAGTCGGCGAAATTCACGGCGGCGCTGGTGAGCAACGCAATGCTGACGATCCAGGCCGCCACGTTCAGCTGTCCGAGCGTGCGCCGCCGTAGCCAGGAAGTTTCCTTGCTCGGTATGCAGTTGTTCGGGTCAGGGTCGAACATCGGGTCGTGACGAACCACAGCGTCTGAAATGATGTACATGCCAAGTCGGTCGTGGTCCGCCGAGTTCGCGTAGTTGTCGACAACGTCGCCGAACCAGTCATGCCAGGCACCGTCATGCACGGATGGTTCGCTCTGCTCAAGCTGTGTGTGATTGCCGGGACGATGTTCGTGAGCCCGCGACAGGGCCAGCAGCACGCTGGAGATCGTCTGGTTATCGTATATGCCGCCGTCAACAATCGCGACGTTCGCAGCATCGGCGCCAAAGTTGTCAGCCAGGTGCTTCTTTACCGCGTCGCAGGTGTCCCGGCTGATGCGTCCTTTGTGGGTCCAGCGGTCGTCAGGCCAGCGGTAATCTTCCGGCAGCTGCAGGGGCTCCATGCCACCAGGGATACACGACGACGACGCCATGACATCCGACATCTTCAGCATCCGGGCGTGCTCATGTTCGAGCCAGATATTGCCGTTGCCGACGCGGAAAGCGTTCGTGTTGGTGCTGTGCTGAAATCTGAACGCTACGCCGCTCTTCAGCTCGACCCCGTTGAATATGACTTCCTCGAGGTGGGTTTTCGGCCCGCTCCAGAAGATGTCGAAAGACGGATCGCCGAAGTAGGGCTCAAAATACGTCTGCCGGTAGACTTCAGCCCAGCAGGTAATCAGGTCCCGCCGTCCTGATGCCGCCACGGGCTTGGCCGCCGCCAGGTTCTCGAAGATCATTTCAACCGTGTTGAGCTTTGGTAGAAATTCGAAGATCTGGTCGTAAAATTGATCGAACGAGAGCTGCTTTTTCCTGGCAAGCGCGTAGCCGATCGCGGTCAATGAGCCGCCCGATACCGATGACAGGATAGAAACTCGCTCCAGCCAGCCAATACGATTCAGATAGTCCATCGTACCAAGGTGGTACCCCAGTGCTCGTACGCCGCCGCCGGAAAGCGACAGGGCGATTTCGCCTTTTTCACTCAACACAACGGTAGCTCAGGATGCATCACTGTTATCTCGCCGTACGGACGTTCCAGACCAGCCCCAGCTTCCGGAACAACGCGATGACGTAATAGAACATGTCGATCTCCCACCAGACCTCACCGGCTCTTGCCGAGCGTGGGTGCCGATGATGATTGTTGTGCCAACCCTCGCCGAACGTCAGCAGCGCAACCAGGAAATTGTTGGTGCTGGTGTCCTTGAGATCGTATCGACGGGTCCCGTGCTTGTGACAGAGGTAGTTCACGGCGGAACTCTGGTGCATCAGCAGTACGGGTCCAAGGCAGGCGCCGATGCCGACCATCGTGATGCCGCCGATAAGGTACGCCACTACGATAAGCAGCAACCCGGGCACGAGCCAGAAACGGCTTAGCAAGCGCAATTCCGGGTAGTTCAGCAAGTCGCCAACCTGGCGTCGCGCCTCCTCTTCGCAATACGCCGGTTCCAGCATGCTGCCAATCCAGCATTGCCAGATCCCGTCCTTTGGCGTGTGCACGTCTTTGTCCGTGTCAACGTAGCGATGGTGAAGTCGATGCTTGCCGGCGAAGCGAATCGGATCGCCGAAGGTGGACGCCGCCATCAGCGCCAAAGCGAACTGAAACGGCCGACTGGTGACGAACGCCTTGTGCGCAAAATAACGGTGTAGCGCGACCCCGACGCCAACAGCAGAAAACGGGTAAACGATTGCAAAAAACAACCAGTCCTGTGGTACCGGACCAATGATGAACGCGACGACGGGCATGGCATGCAGCAGCGCGATCAGTACGCTACTTCTGATTTTCCGCGCCTTGCTTCGCATTGCCGGGGTTCAGGCCTGTGCCGCTTGCGGACCGGAGAATCGCCGGTTCGCCATGACGTCTTCAGCGACCGCTTCGTTGAGTTCGCCGGCATGATTGACAATGTTGGTGGGCTCAAAATAGTGGCGCAGATGCGCCGCTACAGGCAGGCATGGCGTATAAACGCTATCTCTGACTTCAGTCGTAGAGACATGCGTTCGCGTGACCGGTTTGGTGAATACCGCTCCCGGGCCCAACACAGCGGTGGGGGCCAGAATTGCCGCGGCGGACAGGTTTGAGAGCAATTTCTGATCGCGATTCAGCGAATGCCTGTAGCGTTTGTGAAAACGGTATTGGTGCGCGAGGAATTTTTTGCGATAGCCATGAAAGCGCCGCCCACGCTTCACGAAGTCGACGGTTTCTTCCTCGGGATCTATCGATCGCAGGCTGAGCGTCGACCCTTCGAGGTCGCGCATGTCGGTATTCGGACGGATCAGGTCTTCCTCGATACAGCGTCGGAAGAAAGGCGTTCCCGGAAAGGGAATCGACGTAAAGATGAAATTTGGCGCCGGAATCTCGGCATCATCGCAGATAATGTCGAGCTCTCGGTGCATCTCGTCGAGTGTCTGTGTCGTTGGGTCGTAGACCAGGCCGTATTGCACGAGGACTCCGCCGTCGATCGCGCGACGCAGAAGATCAACCTGGCTATAGCGGCTGTTCTGGCGTTTGTTGGCATCCTTGAGCCATACGTGATTATCGAAAGATTCGACGCCGACGAATACCGAGATACAGCCGGTGTCGCTGGCCAGCTTGATATTCGCGTCCTCCCAGAAGAAGGTGTTAGTGACAAAGCCTGTCCAGTACTTGAACTGGCCTGCTTCGCGATGCTTCTGGAACAGATCGATTCGCTCGCGAAAACTCTCTTCGCTGGAGCCGAAGATCTGATTGTCCTGAAAGAAGAATATCGGGCGTTTACCCATGTTCTTCATCTGCGCCTCGAGATACTCCATCGGGGGTACTTCGTAGCGTTTGCCGACGCCTGTCAGGCTGCAGAAGCCGCATCGGAAATTACAGTTCCTGGAGGACTCCGCGTAGCCCAGTCGCTTGATCCAGTAAGCGAGATCGTAGCGCGGGTTGAAGGTGGCGGCGACATAAGCCTTACCAAACGCTTCCTCGATGACGTCGCGAATTTCGTCGACGTCGCCCAGGCAGGCATAGTCAAAGAAGTTCTGCGAATACTCTGGCAGCGCTCGAACACCGTGTCCGCCAGCGGCGACAACGACGCTCGGGTTCGCAGTCTTGGCGTAAGCCGTGACGTGTAATAAGCGGTCGAACGCGGCGGTTAATCCGGACAGTACGACCATATCCGGCCACCCGAGCAGTTCGGGAGCATACAGCTCGATGAAGCCACTCTGTACTTCGTTGTAGAGCTTTACTTCGCACAATTCTTCGTCAAAATAACCGCCGAGCAGCACCGGTGCCAGTGCGTTAGGCACCTGGTTGGTGCGCTTGATCGGCCGCCGCTCATCCGGAAAGAAGCAGTTGACGATAAGCACCTTCTTTTTCTTCAGGGCATGGCCACTGGCCACAGCTCCTGAACTCGTCGCACGCAGCGCCGCGGTGTTGGTCATCTTTATCTCTCCCCGCTTTTGAGCGGCATTCTTATTATTGTTGCCAGCCAGTCGCAAGGATCTGTTCGGCTCGCTTGAACTCAATTGTAATATCAGGAACCGGATACGAAGTCACGACTTCTTTAAGCAAAACCCGGCTTTCCGTCGATCCGTCAGTACATTCGTGTAACGTCAGCGCGCTGCGCAACGCGAACGGCTTGTTGTTGATTTTCTGGCACAACGCAATACTGTCTCGCAGTAGCTGAGTCGCTGCCTCGACAGCATTTTTGTCCTGTGCAAGCATCAAGAGTGCCTCGAGGCGCAGCAGCTCCCCTTCCCACAGGTGCTCATCGATCGTCGTTACAAGCTCGCGTATCTCCTGCAAACTGCTGGCCGCTTCTGCCAGTTTGCCCTGCTGGAGCAACTCGGTAGCGATCATCATTTTCAGGTAGCTGCTGCCAGCGCGCGCGCCAGTCATCATGGTCATCTCATGAAATCGAGCCATGCTGCTCAGGCGTTCGCTCTCGTCCGGGTCTTGCGTTGCCTGGAAAAACAGCCCGAGAGGTACGAAAAAGGAAATACCTTTCTCCTGACCGATAGCTACAACGTCCGTCACCGCTGCCAGCATGGCCTCAACGTCACCCTGCATGTGATAAAGCCAGGCTGCCTGCAGCAGCGACCAGACGCGCGCATAGGGTTGCTGGGTGTCGATCGCAAGTTGAATCGCGTACTCCAGTTCCGTTCTTGCACGCAGCGCATCGCCGCTGTACCAGAGTGTCAGCGCGAGCAGGCAGTGGGCATGCACACGACTGTCGTCATGACTTGGTGTCTGCCGCGTATAGTCGTGACCCGGCTCATCAAATTCGATCGAGCGGAGAAAGCTTTCGAGCGCTTTGCTCAAGTTGCCTTTGAAGAAGGTGCTGTACCCGACGCAATAGTTGGCCTGCAGCATTTCCGGCGGGCCGCCGTTCTCTTCTGCCAGGTTCATGAGCCTTGCGCTGAGGACCTTCGCCTGTGCGTAGTCACCCTTGATCAGATAGTACATCCAGAGCCCAACCAGCATGCGAAACAGCTCGGGAGAATTTTCGACCTCATCGCTGAGCTGCACAGCCCGCTCGAACGCCAGCATCGCATCCTCATTGGTGTAACCCTGTGATGCCAGCAACACGCTGCCTTTGAGGTTTTGCAGTGCGAGTTCCGAAAAGTCGCGCTGGCGCTGATCACTGATGCCTTCGAGCGCGTCAAAACCCCTGCCGAGTTGCAGCAGGGCCTCATCGTTGGCGAACTGGCGCTGTGCCCGCTGCACGGCCTGAATGCGGTAATGGACGGCTTTTTCTGCATTGCCGGCGCGATCAAAATGCTGCGCCAGACGGACCGGGAAGGTGGCGCACAGCTCTGGAAAAGACGTTTCGATAGCGCGCGCGATTTCACCGTGCAGCTGTTGCTGCGTCTTCTTGATCAGCGAAAGATACGCGGCATCCATGAGCAGCCTGTGCTTGAACTTGTAGGTTACGTCCGGATAGGCGCCTTTCTGGTACAGCATGCCCTCGCGTACCAGGTCTGCAAGCACATTGCGCAGCAGCTGCTCATCATCGCTCTTGACGACCTTCTTGAGCAGCTGATAGGAAAATTCATGACCTATCACCGAGCACAGCTGCAACAACGGCTTGCTTGCGCCCAGCCGGTCGACACGCGCAGCGAGCGTCGCCTGCAGGGTAGCGGGTATCGAGAGGGAATCATCGTCTTCGGACTCCAGGGAGCTGCCGGACTCGCTCAGTCCCCTGACCAGCTCCTCAACATACAACGGGATACCACCTGACTCCTCAACGATGCGTTTCAGCAGCGCATCGGAAATGTTTCTGCCGCCCAGTTTGCGACGAATCATGTCTTCAGAGATACGGCTCGGTAGTCTGCTGAGATTGATGGAGAACAGGTGCGAAAAGCGGCCCCACTCGGTTTGAAAATCGGGCCGTGAAGTAAACAAGCCGTAGATTCGGCGCTCCGGCGATTCGGTGAGCAGGCGTTCGACGAGGTCGGTTGTCGATGGGTCGGCCCACTGCAGATCCTCGATGACCAGCAACAGGGGCTGGTTCTGCGCCATGCCGTGCAACAGGTCGACCAGCAGCTTCAGGGTCTTTTCGCGAACCAGGCGATTGCTTTCGTCGACCAACAGCTGCGGGTCGTCGGATTCGATCGACAGAAGTTTCGCGAGCAGGGGCAGTGCCTCCTCGAAATCGACTGGAATCGTGCGCAAAAATTCAGCCAGTTTTTCGAGCCGCTCGGATTGCGGCATCGTATAGTCGTTGTCGAACAGGCGTCGCTCGAAGTAGCTGATAATGGTACGTAGCGCAGAGCCCTCGTTATAAGACTCGCAGCTCAGCGCGACAAGCTCGGGCGAATGCGTCGTAACCAACTCGTGCACGGCGCGGTATAGCAGCGTTGATTTGCCAATGCCGGGCTCACCGACCAGCAGCACATACTGGCTCTCGCCATCGACGACGGTTTGCCAGTGATCCAGCAGCATCTGGTGCTCGAGGGTGCGTCCGATAAGTTCATCGCCGCCGCCGATGAACTGCTGCATCTGGCCCGTGTATTCCATGCCGAGGCCAAATACCGGTACGTCCTGTCCGAGACGGGGGTGCGAAAATCGATTGATCTCTTCGACGAAAAAGAAGCTCTTCAGCAGGCCGGAACTCTCTGCGCTAACGGCCACGCCATTGTCCGGCGCAAATGCGAGCAGCCATTCCGCGATCGTCGTATTGTCGCCGAGCAGGTTGACCGGATCGGCATCTTCAGAGACGTTATCGATAATGACTATGTCCGTGTGCAGACCTGCCTGGCTTACGATGAGCGTACCGGGGTCGTCGTCGCGATCCTGTGCATGCAGAAGGCCGATTATTTCCAGGGCGGTACGGGCTGCGCGCCTCACATCGTCCTCGTGCATGATCGGATAGCCAAACGCCACCACGATTTCGTTGCGACCGCTGGGGAGTCGGGTGCCCTCGTAACGATCGACGATGGACTGAATTTCGTCCTCAACAGACGGCAGTACGCCGATAAGAAGCTCAGGATCATCTTTGCCGTCGCGGACACCACGCACCGAACACGCCAGTGTCGTGATGCTGCGCCGTTCCGACAAAGCTACCGGAAACTCGAGTGCCGCACTGCGCAGACGCAGGATCTCGTCGGCCTCGCTCGGCGCTTCATCCACGGCGGGTACCGGCAGTTCCGTGTCCGGTAAGACAAAACGCGAAATACGCGTGAACCTGGCAATGAGTAACACAACGGGAAACAGCACGATCAACGTATTGATAATGACCTGCATAGCACTCGCAGGAACGTCGTATGCTGGCAGTACGACTTCGCACACCTGTACAAGTGCCCAGGCACCGACCAGGTAAGTAGCAGCGATACGCAGCACAGGGTGTTTTTTCAAACCCCTGATGCGCTCCGCAGGTTGTGTTGATGCGTCTTGGTCAGTCATCGTTTCTGTGCTTGAACGTGCGGTGGGCCAATATGGCCGACTAGTGTGTTGTGCGTATGGTAGTCAATTCCGAGCGCAATGATATCAGCAACCTGGTGGCTGCATCGTGAACTCGTCGTAGCGCAGCTGAAGCGTCTCATAGTCCGTTTCATTGTCGACATCGATCGCACATCCACCGCCGCTTGTTTCGACGATCCGGACTCTCGCCTGCAGCAATACGCTGCCGATCCTCGTGACCTTTTCCGGCGTCAAGCGTTTCCTGACCAGGGCGAGCAATCGGTGGTAACCGCGCGCGAAGCACCGGGTTGCAAGCTGGGCGTAAATATATAAGACAATCGGGCGTAAGCCGAGCCCCGGGACCAACAGCATATCTTTAACGACACGCAGCATATTCATCGGCTGCCGCTGGTAACGATACTCGTAGATGCGCTCGATATACGCGCGGTTTTTCACTTTGAACGGGCGCGCGAAGTGCAGGTTGTTCAGGCGGAAGCTGCCGGTCGAGAGGTGCAGGTAATTCATTTTGACGCCCGGTTTGCCATCCCGGGGTGCGAACCGCCGCAGGAAGCGCTCCTCGGTCATGCCTACGCCATAGTCGAGGTCCTGTTCTGTGCATCGCTGGAGAAATTCCGTGATCTCGGCGGAGCGCATCAGCGGTGCGTCGCCGGGTACGACAAGCACTGCTTTTTCTTCGACATTCCTGTCAGTCGCCTCGATCGTCGGCGAATACTCGTCACCGAGAAGATGCAGAAAAGCCGTCCAGAAGTTCTGGTAGGCGGTGTCTTTTTGCTCAAGTACCACAACCTCGAGGCCGTCGCGGAGCTTCACGCGCTGGTCTCGCAGCAGCTCGGAAATAGCTGCGGCTGGCCCGACAATCGCGATACGAGTGATCCCATCGACGCCGCTCAACGCGTCGATGACGTGGGCGAGCAGCGGCCTGCCGGCGATCTCGAGGAAGTTCTTGTTGCCGCCTGCAAAATTCCTGCTGCCGCCGCGGTCGCCGGCAAGAACAATGGCGTCGATTGTGTTTTCCATGCAGCGGCCCGGCTCAGGCGAGACATCGCCAAGTACTGGCAAAGCGCCAGTCTACAGGCCCCCGATTGAGAATGAACGTTGCGCCACGGCCCTGCACCGCGACGGCGCTGGCTGCCCGGACGAGGCGTTCGCGTTGGCCAACGCCGGACTCCATAAAAGTGAGCGCATACGGTACATGGCGCACACATGCGGCACTTTTCATTATCGAGCCCGGGGTCCGGTTGGTGTGGCGGCGGCGTCAGCTACGTTCGGGTGTCGCAAGATCCCTGAAAAAGTCCGCCAGGTTTATCGTTGCCAGATCGCGAAGCTCCCCGGCATCCAGGAATGAGCCACTGCAAGCGCTGCAGGTCTCGAACCAGATGTGCCGCTGGCGTGGATCGACAACGCGAACCATTGTGCCGCTGCAGCGCGGGCACTGATAATCGTCCATCTTGTTGCTCTTCCTGCCGACCGCGGCATCACCGATGTCAATGGCAGCGGCAGCCTCCTTGTCGCGAAGCAGATCGATCTCACCGGCATCGAACCAGATGCCGTTGCAGATCGTGCAACGGTCGATCTCGGTGCCCTCGTAGTCGACCTGCTCCATGTCCGCGCGGCACTTCGGACAGCGCATCGCACCGGACCAGAACGAGCCACCTTCCGCACCGGCAATCGAGACCGTGTATCGACGCGCACGTTTCTTGCGGCCCTCGGAGATCTCCTCTTCAACCTTGTGACGGTGAAACAGGAGGATCACGATCATCGCCGCGACCAGCACGCTCATCATCGTGTAGGACTGCACGTAGGACGACTTGTCCGCAACCATTCCGTACACTTTCGAGCCCAGTGCATGGCCGAGATTGGCTACCGACATGTAAACGGCGAATTGCGTTGCGGAAATGCTGCTCGAACAAATCGCCATCGCCAGCGCAATGGTCGACACCATGACGATCGGTATCATCATGACGTAGATCGAGAGCATGACGCGTACGTAGGTGGTGTCCTCCCACAGCTGCTGGGTCTGCGCGAGCGTCAAGGCGTGAATACCGACCAGCGCAACGGTGACAATCAGCATGCGCTTGGCGCCGGCCTTGTCGATCAGGGGCCCGACACCGAGTGCAGCAACGGCGCCCACCAGGCCCATCATTGCCACGAGTTGCGACCATTGCGCCGTTGTGTAGCCGAACAGGTTCACCGCTGCGATCGGCATCAGCGCCTGCCCATAACCGTAAATCAGGCCGTCAAAGAACATGATGGCCATAACGATCAGGCTGGCGCGTGTCCAAAGCACCTTGTTGACCGACTTGAATACGTCGCGAAACGAAACGTTGGCACGTGGCACGGACGCCGCATCGCCCGACGTCCATGGCAGCGTTCGCTCGCCTTTACGTTCAAGCACGAACAGCATGGCCAATACGCCGATGCCGGAGACGATGGCGGCAAGTATGGCGGTCGCGGCGAGACCGAGCGTGGTCAGCATGACTCCGGACACCGCAGCCGTGACGCTCCAGCCGATTGCCTTACCGAAGCTCATGAATGCATTGAGACGGCCTTGCTCGCGGACTGGCGTCAGGTCGATCGACATGCCGTCGACGGCAACATCCTGTGTTGCAGTGAAACTGTTGACGAGCACCCCGATAAGCATCAGCAAGCCGATCTGCGAGGGTGGATCCTCCACGAGCATCAGTGCCAGCAGCGACAGCGACAGCCCTGCCTGGGCTGCTAGCACCCACGGTCGACGCCTGCCCATCGGCAAGAACTCGTAGCGATCCATCAACGGGCCGGTGACCAGTTTGAAAGCCCATGGCAAGGTAATGACGGCGAGATAAGAGGCGATGTCGGAGGCGCTGGCGCCCTGGCTGGCCAACCAGGCTGGTATCGCGATGCCGAGAAGTCCCGCCGGAATTCCCTGCGAGAAGTACATGAACGACCCGGTCGCATAGCGTACACGCGAGCTGTCGGAAAGGACGATATTTCTCATACCCCAAATTCCCTTTCTTATTGTTATTGTCAGGATACTAGCCGGTTTCGGTATTGGGGGCACGGCCAATTCCGCAACCTCTCGGACAGGAAAATCTCGTCCGTTCTCCGTAAGATGCCGAAACGCGCCTGAGAAACTTCCGCTTCAGGTCGACCGAGAGCGGTCCAATCAGCACTGCACCGCAGCTGACCGGCGCAACAGTACGGCCCGAACACGATTTTGCAGAAACCGAGAGATTCGAAATGATAAAGACAATTATCAAACCCGTCGCAGCCCTGTTACTCGTCGCAACAAGCGCGCTTGCGATAGCTGACGAGTACTTTACGAATATCGACATCTTCGAGCTTGAACAGGCAGTGGATCCACAGATTTCGCCGAACGGCAGTCGCGTTGCATATATCCGCCGGTCGATGGATATCATGACGGACCGTGCTGCCTCCAACATCTGGGTGGTCGATGCCGCTGGGAAGGATCACAGGCCTTTGCTGGCAGGACCGGCAGACTACGGCAATCAGCGATGGTCGCCGAGTGGAGACCGGCTCGCGTTCGTCGCCGAGACTGAAGGGCGCGGTGCGCAAATTCAGTTGCTCTGGATGGACAGCGGCCAGACGGCGACGCTGAGCAACGTCAGGAACAAGCCATCGTCGATCACATGGTCCCCGGACGGGACACAGATCGCGTTCGAGATGTTTGTAGACGTTACGGTGGAGCCACTGGCGACGCCCCCTGAAAAGCCGGAAGGTGCGGAATGGGCGCCACCGGTAAAGTTGATTGAAACAATCCGGTACCGGGGGGACGGCGAGGGTTACCTTGACACCGGCAATTCACAGCTCTTCGTCTTATCTGCCGAGGGCGGTACGCCTCGCCAGCTTACTTTCGGCGAATTCGACCATGGTGGGCCGCTGGCATGGAGCAAAGACGGCAAACACATTTTCTTCGCCGCAAACCGTAAGGACGAATGGCAATACGATCCACTGGAAGCAGAGTTATGGTCCGTTGATGTTGCGACAGGAGGCCTTGAGAAGCTGACAGACCGCGACGGCCCGGACTTCGCGCCTGCGGTGTCGCCGGACGGTACGAAGATTGCCTACCTGGGGTTCGATGATAAGAAGATGGGCTACCACAACGTCGGTGTGTACATACTGGACACAAAGGATGGCTCAGTTCGGGCGCTGACAGACGGCTTTGACCGCAGTATCGAGGATGTTCAGTGGGCCGGCAGTTCGAACCGCTTGTATATCCAGTACGATGATTACGGGCGCAAGCACGTCGCAACATTGTCGATGACTGGAAAAATTGATGTCGTCGTCAGCGATGTCGGCGGCATTTCGCTGGGCCGACCGTACACCAGTGGCGGCTTCTCGGTGGCCGACAAAGGGGCCTTCGCCTACTCGTATGGACGCTCCGATCGTCCTGCGGACGTCGGTGTCGGACGTGCCGGAAGCGGCTCGGTGAAACGACTGACTCAGCTGAACGAGGATCTGCTCGGCCACAAGAAACTTGGCAATGTTCAGGAGATGACCTGGCAGTCATCTGCCGATGACCTCGAGATTCAGGGCTGGCTTGTTACGCCGCCGGATTTCGACCCGAGTAAAAAGTATCCCTTGGTCCTGGAAATTCACGGTGGCCCGTTCGCTACCTACGGCCCACATTTCGCCGCCGAGATTCAGCTTTTTGCCGCGGCCGGATATGTTGTGCTCTACAGCAATCCGCGAGGCTCAACGAGTTACGGCTACGATTTCGCCAATGAGATTCATCACAATTACCCGGGCCAGGATTATGACGACCTGATGTCCGGTGTCGATGCCGTTATCGCGAAAGGATTTGTCAATCCGGAGCAGCTTTTCGTGACGGGCGGTTCCGGCGGAGGCGTGCTCAGCGCCTGGATCGTCGGCAAGACCGACCGTTTTGCGGCTGCGGTTGTGGCAAAGCCGGTCATCAACTGGGTGAGCACAGTTCTTACCACCGATATCGCAACCTTCATGCCGGCCTACTGGTTCAGCGATCCGCCTTGGGTCGACCCGCAGCCATACTGGGATCGTTCGCCGCTATCGCTTGTCGGTAACGTCACGACGCCGACCGCCTTGCTAACCGGTGAGCAGGATCATCGCACCCCGATTACGGAGTCGGAGCAGTATTACCAGGCGTTGAAACTGAGAAAGATCGACACGGCCCTGATACGTGTGCCGGAAGCGTCGCATGGGATCGCGGCGCGGCCGTCGCACCTCATCGCCAAGGTGGACAACATTCTGGGCTGGTTCGCGCGCTACGCAGAGTAGGACGGCTAGACGAGATCCAGCAGCATCGGCAAGACGATGCGTTTGATCAGGCTGAGCCCGATTACACCGATGAGGATGACCATCAAAGTCGCGAAGCTCCACTCATTCAACACCAGGCCGAGTGCCAACGCGGCAGCCGGGGGATGCTCGGTGCGAGTGACCACCATCGTGAACATGGCAAGCGAAATAGCGAGCGCGCCGAAGATAACCATGATGGCGTGATCCCAGGTGCCTTCCAGCGAAAACAGCGAATAAAGATAAGACATCGCGACGCCGGCAATCATGCCAACGATGTACCCGCCGACCAGGTGGCGGGGGTCCGAGTGCAGGGATCGCGGCACTGCGAAGGCAATGAAAGCGCTGGCTCCAAGGGAGGCGATCAGCACCGTTTGGGTCACCGCATCCAGTATGAGTAACAGCACGAGTACGCCAATGCCCGCCAGGCCGCATTGCAGGCCGTAACGTTTGAAGTTGTTCAGTCGGAAATGGCTGTCGTAGTCCATGGTTCCCTCTTTGTGGATCCGCCGCAAGCAACGACAATCGGATCTCTGCTATTCGCCCGGATGGTATTCGCGCACGGTACGACGATCGACATCCTCGCGGTAGTAAGCCGCATCCTTGAAGTCACCATCCACGTAGCGTTGTGCCTGGTCGTCGAAATGCGGTGAATCAGGATCCCCGCTTTGTCCGCCAGCCAGCAAGGTCTTCGCACGCACGTTGTCGCCGAATTCGACAACCGCAACGAAGCTGTTACCTCGCGTGCCGAACAGGCGCCGTGTTTCCTGCTGGCCGCGTACGCCGAATGCTGCCAGTGAACCCCAGTAACTCGAAGCCATGTTGCCGACAGGCAGGGAAAACGCGTCATCGTCGAATGCCTGCCGGATGTCGCCGTTCAGGCGCTGATAGCGGTTCACCTCTGACCACGGCACGTCCCAGGTTCCGAAGTCGGATTCGATCCTGGATATGACATTGGCGAAGATTGCGAGACGCTCGGCGAGCGGCGACGCACTGCCGAAGTAGTTGATCTTCTCCATGCGCGGCGCTCGTGTCATGGTCGCCGGCAATTCGCCGTCTTTTAGCGAACTGGCACCGTAAAAGTGTGCGAGCGTCATGGCGACAGAGTCGCCGGCGATCCGCATATCCCAGTCGCGCAACGCGGCAATGGCGCTGCCCACCGATGCACTGTCGTGGCCGAGCTGGTCATAGGCGGCGATCAGCCCGGGTATCAGCTGCTCGAAGCCCGGCAGGTAAGGGTCGTACGCAAGATCAATAAGACCGTCCAGCGTTAATCCACCGCTGAGCTCGCGCAGCATCCGCGTGGCGTGCACGCCGCGAAAGTTCTCCGGCGCCGTCGCCATGTAGGGCGGGTAGTCTTCCTGCCTGGGACTGAATTGTGCGGCTGCAGTGAACGGCGTTGAGTTGCAGTTCTGAATCCAGCCGTTCGGCGGATTCAGGATCGTTATTATCTCATCGACATCATGGAGACCCTGCCAGTCAGTTGCGGGTTGACTGCCATCCACCGGCTGAGAGTAGTCCAGCGTGGCATCGCGCTTCGGCACGAAGTTGCCGTGGTAATAGGCAATGTTGCCTGATGAGTCTGCGTATACCGTGTTGTTCGAGGAGTTGGTCCGCATGTCCATCATGTTTCGAAATTCGTCATGCCCCGTGAGCTTGGTCCGTATGAAGGATTGCTGCAGCGCGCGCGCCGGATCCCAGTTGATTCTTGTGGCAACCCACTTGCCGTCGAGTTCGTGCGTGATCGGGCCGTGGTGCGTGTGATACATCGTGAAGGTGCGCTCGGCGAGCGCATCGCCATCCTTGTATTTCAGGGTCACGCTGGAGGTCTCTACGGGCCGCAGCTCGTCGCCGTAGCGATAAAATAGCGCGCCATCCTGCTCAAGCACGTCCTCAACGAACTCGTCCATGAAATCGACGCGGGTCGAGGTGTGCATCCAGCCCGTATGTTCGTTGAAACCCTGGTACACAAAGAACTGTCCCCAGGTCACGGCGCCGTAAGCATTCAGGCCTTCGTCACTGACGACATGAATTTCGCCGCGAAAGAAGAGTGACGTGTGGGGATTGATCAGCAGCATGGTATTGCCGGATTCGGTCAGCTTGCCGGCAATCGCAAACCCGTTCGAACCGGCCGGTTCTGCGAGGGTCGCATCTAGCGGCGGTCTCCTGGCAATTGTTGCCGATGCCCGCCCGTCGCCATAGAAGGTCTGGATTCCGGCCAAGGGTATTTGCTCGATGTCGCCGCCAATCGATCCCTCGCTGAAATACATCGGCATCCATGGTTCGAAACGCGTCAGCAGGCGCGGCTCAACGTCAGGATGTGTGAGCAGGTAGTAGTTCACGCCATCGGCAAAGGCATCGCAGAGTGCCTTGAGCCAGTCCGGCGCCGATTCGTAGGCTGCCTGGGCCTCGTCGACCGTCATGTAGAGCCGAGCGCGCAGATCGCTGTAAATAGCTTCCTCGCCGTCCACCTCTGCAAGCCGGCCGGTCGCCCAGATGTAATTGCGCTCAACGCGGTTGAAGTCATCTTCGCTCTGCGCATACAACATGCCGAATACGGCGTCAGCGTCGGTCTTCGCGTAGATGTGCGGTACGCCAAAGTCATCGCGAATAATTGTCACGGCCTGGGCGCGTGCCTGCAGTCGCTGCAGGTCGGGGTCGATCTGTTGCTGGCCGCAGCCGGCAAGCAGCCAACCACAGTAGAGTAAGGTTGTCGTTAGTGCGATTTTCGAAACCATGCAGTCCCCCGACAGACGGTGGATTCTCGTGTCCACCCCAGCCCAGATCATGCATTAACAGGCCGGCAACTACTAGCAAGGACTGGCGGTGACTATCGTGCGTGTTAGCCGCCCGCGCACCGCTATCTCAAAGCAACGCCCGGAGCTCGCCCATCAGCTCCTCGGTACCCGCAATGACGGGTTCGAGTTCAGCCGCGTTTTTCTTCCACTTGTCGGGGCTGGGCTGGGTGAGGGTGTACTTTGAGGGCCGCAGCGGGCGCGACGCTATTTCATGCATGCGCGGGCCGAAAATTATCTCGGAAAAGACACATAGCCTCTGAAGCTCGCCATGCGTATTGGCCAGCAACGCGTTGTAGTCAATCGTACACCAGCGTTCGCGCGGCAACGATTTCAGGTCCTCAAGAATAGTGCGATTAGTGATGGCCCATTGCGCTGCGGTGATTTCCGCGAGAGAGTTTGATGTCAGCTTTTCCCAGCCAGGGATCAGCAAGTGCGACCATGGATTGTCGACAGGCCATCCGGGCAAGTGCGGGTAAGTGACATAGCGCCGCGATCGCCAGGAGTCCAGCAGGCTACTGATGTTCTGTCGGGCGTCGCGAAACAGGAAGATAAAGCGCGCATCCGGAAACGCCTCCAGTATGAAAGGAATGCGCAGTGCGTTCTTCGGCGTCTTCTCGAGAAAGCGTACCTCGGTCGGCCTCGAAACGGCCGAGAATTGCGACATCTGCTTGCCATCGCAATTGACAAGGTCGGCGATAAAGGCGTTTTTCAGGGTCTGAATGACCTCCGGCGTTGCCTGCTCGGCGGCAAGCCGGTTGCTCGGGTTGTCCTGTGTCGGCCGCAACGAGCTAATGCTCTCGAAGTGCTTGTGGCTCTCATCCCCGACGGACCATAACTCTCGATTAACCGCCAGCGTTTCGAAGAGTAAGGTGCTGCCGGATCGCGGAGCGGCAACGATGAATACAGGCCTGTCGAATCGAACCTTGCCGGTCGGCGTGGACTCGGCTGCTGCGCCCGGTTGTGGCTGCGCCAGGTTCTCCGGTACGAGTGCGGCATCCAACGTATACGTGGCGGCTTCGAGAAAAGACTGGCTGTTGCTGCCGAGCGCCAGTGCAGAGCATTTCTCCGTTAGTTCCCGGCGGAAGTTGTCGCGCAATGTCTTGAATCCCGCAAAGCCGCCGAGGGTTGTGCCGTGCACCATCCATTGAGAATGCCAGTCGTGGATGAAATCTGCCGTAAGCACCTTCAATGCGTTGACCTGCTCCGGGTCGTTGCTCGCACTGTCAGCAACATCGTGAACGAGTTCCAGCAGATCCGTGCGTAATTCGACCGGTGACAAGACCGGCAAGCCGGGGAATCCCTCGAATCGCAGCTCTGGATCAGTGGTCGGGTCGTATTCCACCAGCTCCGGCTGGTGGTCGCGGCCGTCGATCATCTTCCACAGGTCGGCTGAACCGACTGTATCGATGACAAGATGAATACGCGCCTGGCCGGAGCGATTCTCGACAGAATGTTCGAGCCAGTTGTTAAAGGTCCATGACTCACCAGCCGCCATGTGCACTTCCTCTGTATCGCAATAGAACGCGACGTCCGGCGTGGTGACAATGGGGACGTGAATACGCAGGTGATTGCGCCAGAAGTAGTGCGCGTCTGTATGCTGTGTGACGGAGGCGCCCGGCGCGAGCCGCATTAGACGCGATCGACCGATGACGGAATTGAAGCGCGCCATGATCTGCCGAATGTAAGGGGTGTTGTCGAGCCGAGGAGATGCCTTCATTGGCCCGGTAAAGGCATCATTTTCTTCGCCATTGGTCGAGACGAGTACCAGGGAGGAATTGCCTTCGAAGCCGGACACGTGAGCGCGCCACTCGTCCTCGCCAAACTGAGAAATCTCCTCGGCCAGCCGCTTGTGATCGAAGGTAAGAGGAAGCTTGATGAAGGGCCGGGGTAAACGCATGTTTGAGAAAGTAGCCTTGGCGCAGCCGAAGCGGCTGGAGGTCGACATTCTATCCTTTACCGGCGCCACCGCTCCAGCAATCCTGGCCTATCAACAGGCTCAATGAGCGCTGAGAAGCTTTTCACGACTGCTGCATGCGGTGTCGCTGGGGCTGAGTGTCGGTGGCTGCCGAAGCCGGGTGCTCGAGCATCCACAAACAGGAGGTGGAGACCAGCGGCTAACCGCGAGCAGCAGACTTGTGCGGCTAATTGGATTCCAGTAACTCATCCAGTAGCGCAACCAATTCATCGCGATCGTAAGTATAGGGTTGGCCTTCGTTCAACTGCAGCAGCCGCTGCAACGCCACGCGGATTGTCATTGCGGCCTGCTCTGCATTTGGCGTAACCATGTAACGTTTTTTCGGCGCGTCACTGGACATCAGGTGTAAGACTGCCTGCGCTACTTCATCAGGTTCCTTCATCGCTTCATTACTTGCCGCGAATTGTTCCAGGCCCTTTCGGGTCTCGTCGTCAATGCTGGCGTCTCCTTCAGCCGTCAACGCCTTGGCGACATACTTGTCACGGATCTTCGATTTGTAGGCACCCGGCTCTACGATGGCCACGTGCACACCGGCAGCGGTCAACTCCAACGCCAGTGAGTCTGTGTAGCCCTCGACCGCGAATTTGCTGGCCGCGTAACCGCCGTCACTTGCACTTGCAACAAAGCCGCTGATTGAGCCAATGATCGATGTCCGGCCCTTGCTGTCCAGCAACATCGGCAGGAACGCCTGGTTGACGCGAAAAGGCCCGAAAACATTGATGTCGAAAGTAAACCGGATATCGGATTCCGGTCCCGACAGCAGCGGAGAGAAGATCGCCACACCGGCATTGTTTACAACGCCCCACAGGCCACGACCCTGTTTTTCAACAAAATCGACAGCGGCATCAATGTCCTCGTCAACGGTAACGTCGAGCCGAACCGAGCTGACGTTCTCCAGTGCGTCAAGCCTGGCCATGTCGGCTGCTTTCCTGGCACCCGCGTAAACGTAGAAACCATTGCTCGAGAGAGTTTCGGTAATTCGCAAACCGATTCCGGAGCTTGCACCTGTTACCAATACGGCTTTCATGGGCGCTTCTTCGGCGGCGCAGACGCCCCGAGCACTCACTATCAGGATTAATGCAAACAATATTATTAGTGTATTTCTCGTCGTCATTGAACGCTCCATTTCTTTATGCCGAAAATATTTGTCAAAGAGATATCAAAGGTACAAGAGGCCGGATTGGGCCCGTGGCAACAGCCAGAAGTTTAGCACCCCCGTTGCCTGCTTTCGGTGGGCCGATTTTCAGTGCGCGTCAATGGCACGCCAGGTCAGGAATCCCTCTGTACGTCGCCTGCCCGTCGCATTGAAAACAGGCGATGAACCAGGAAGGACAGCGGGGACAAGATCACGAAAAGCAGCGTTGACAGCACAGGCAGCCCAACTATCCACCAAAGCCCGTCAAGTGGGCCGAAATCAAATGTCAGATCAATGTCCATCGTTGTCTCTCCAGCGGTCAGTAGCGAAATACCGAGAATCAATCCCAACACGACGGAGGAGGACAAAACGAATTTGATAAGCTGACTGATGTAGTTGCTAAATGAAATGTTACTTCTCCACATACTCTCTGCTGCTTGCGCTGACGATGTGTGCGAGCCAGCGCTCCTGATGAGAGAATAACACTGCAACACTTCGGATACCTTGCAGCCACCTGCCTGTGGCGAGTGGCGATCGTTCAACCGAAAAGACACGAAACGCATCGCGCGTAATTGACCGGAATCTCGTTACGCCCGAAATCGAACGGCGGGCTGATACACTGTCCACGGGTAGCAATAATCCGACCCGCCAAGCGTCAGTCGGCCAAGTGTGCCTGGTATTTGCTACCGAAAAGAGCAATCGGCGAAAAGAAACCTGTCGCCACTGGCGAGTAAACGTCAAGATCGAAGAGTCTGGAGCCAGTGATATGAGTACCTGGATAGCCCTGTTCAGGGGCATCAACGTGGGCGGCAGGAATATCCTGCCGATGAAGGAGCTGGTTACGATGCTGGAGCGTATCGGCTGTTCATCTGTACGCACGTATATTCAAAGTGGCAACGTCGTGTTCGAAGAAGACGCTACTCCTGCTCAGGAGCTATCCAGGCGTATCAGCGAAGCAGTCTCGAGCTGCAGGGGGTTTGAGCCCAAGGTGATGCTGCTAAAAGCCAGCGAATTGAAAAGGATTCTTCGGGAAAATCCCTACAAGGAAGCGGAAGCAGAGCCAAAAACCTTGCATGTCTCCTTTCTGTCGGACGATCCGAAATCGGCGAGGCTCGACGAGATGAACCAGTTAAAGAGCGATAGCGAGGAATTCTCACTGACCCCGCGCGCGTTCTATCTTCATGCGCCAGACGGGGTCGGACGCTCGAAGCTTGCTGCAAAAGCGGAGAAGCTGCTTGGCGTGGCGGCGACATCCCGAAACTGGCGAACCGCCTGTAAGCTGCTGGCGCTCACCGAGGTTCAGAACTGACTGTCTATGCACCTCGGTAATAGTCGAAGAAGATAACGAACAACACGCTGGACAGGAGCAGGGTAACCAGCATGACCGGCGTGCCTTTCTTGAGCCAGAAAAGCGGCGTAATTCGGTACTCGGGGTTGCCCGTACGCTCGGCCTCAGCAACGCAAATAATATTCGCGGTCGAGCCGATATGAGAGCCGTTCCCGCCAAGTCCCACGCCTAAAGCGAGCGCCCACCACAGCGGCATTACGTCGACGCCCTGGGTTTCCAGGTGAGCGATAATTGGAATCATGGTTACCGTGAACGGTATGTTGTCCACCGCCGCGCTCATTATCGCAGAGACCCACATGACGACGAGCGCGGTGACCAGCAGTTTCTCGGGATCCGCCGCGACGCCTGTCAGTTGCTGACCCAAGAGATTGAGCAGGCCAGATCCCTCTACGCCGCCTACGATTATGAACAGCCCCGCGAAGAACAGCAGTACCGCCCAGTCGAGCCCCCTGAGTAACTCATCGGGATCGGGACGTACGAGGGCGAATGCGACCGCCACGCCTATCCAGGCAACATAGCCAGGAAAAAGATGAAAGCGATGATGAATAAAGAACAGCACGATAACCACGCCAATCGAAAGGCATATGGACAGCAGTGCTTTGGGGTCCTTGAGTACCTTGGATTCATCGAGGTCGAGGACTTCGTCGATTTTCCCTGTCAAATCCTTGCGGAACATCGTCAGCAGAAGCAGCAGAGTCGCTGCCCACGCGACAAGAATGATAGGCCCCATATGAAACAGGAAGGTGTTGAAGTCAATGTTCGCCGCACTGCCGATCATGACATTCGGCGGGTCGCCAACCAGTGTCGCAACGCCGCCGGTGTCCGATAGCAGGGCTTCTGCCATCAGGTAGGGAACCGGGCTTATGCCCAGCAGTCTCGCGATCACAACGGTTAAAGGCGCAAAAACGAGGACCGTCGTAACGTTGTCCAGAAACAGGCTGATGATCGTTACCACGGTCGACAGGTAAATCAGCAGGCGCACAGGGCTGCCTTTGGCGAGCTTCGCGATACGGATTGCGACGTATTCGAACCCGCCGGTCGGTTTCAGCATGACGACCAGCGTCATCATTCCGGCGAGCAGGAACATGGTATTGGCGTCGACAGCGGCAACGGCCTCGGCCTGGGAATAGAAGCCGCCGATCATTCCGGCCATTATCATGGCCACGGCCCCGATCACGCCTGCCAGCGTGCGGTGAATCACTTCTGAAAAAATCAGAATATAGGCGACAACGAGAATCGAACCCGCTATCCACATGGATGAGGTTGTTGCAGTGTGTACCGTATCAATCATGGATATCTTTCTTTACTCGGCGCGACATAGCTCGAAAGGACCATCCTTGCCGTTTGGCGCCCTTATCGCTGCGGTGGGTGGGATGCTCGGCGACTGGATTCAACTCGCCGTTATGGCCTTCATTTATGGTCATTCTCATCAGCTGAACGGCGTTTACTCAGTTCCATCTCCTCCAGCGCCTCCAGCATGCGATTGGCAATGACCATTCGTGTCACGACACCCTTGTACTCGCCGTTTTCAATGAGAAAGATGTAGTGGGTGTTATAGGCTTCCATGATGGCCAGCGCTTTCACGATCGATGAGTTTGGAGAAACAGCGGGTATGTTCTCCAGAACAAAGTGCTCGATGGGTAAAGCCAGCGCCTCGAGTATATTCCTTTCGGACAGGTCCAGTCTGTCGGTCTGATCGCCTACAGCGCCTGCTACGGCAAGGATGCTATCCGGGACAGCTATGTGTTTGAAGACATCCCTGACAGACACTCGTCCTATAATGTGGTCGTTGTCGTCAACATAAGGGAGTCCGGGTACATTGCAGCGGATCGCTTCCTCAAAAGCGTCGCGCAATGTCATGTCCTTGCGCATGACTTCCGTCATAACCGCAAGTCGCTGTAGCTTCATTGTTGTTCGCCCGAGCTTTGATACTGACGTCGTCAATTATAACAGGGGTGACCGGCTGATTGTTGTTGCCCAGGGCTAGCTACCGGAGCAAGGCTGATCCTGAAGTTCTTGCTCAGCGTGGCGACAGTCAGGCTGGCCAGAGCTGTGTCAGCCGAGTCCGGGAACGGGCGGCAGCAACCGTCAGTTCAGGTGCAATTAGTGAGCACGTATCACAATCTTGCGGCCAGCCGGCTGCCCTGATCGATCGCGCGCTTGGCATCGAGTTCCGAGGCCACGTCGGCGCCGCCAATCACGTGAGTCGGTATACCGGCGGCTTCCAGGGGTTCAACCAGCTCCCGTAGCGGCACTTGCCCGGCGCACATGACGATATTATCGACCTCGATCCAGGTCGGCTGGTCGTGATTCTTGCCGTGGGTTACGAGCAGGCCTCTGTCGTCAATGCGTTCGTAATTGACGTTGCCGATCATCTGCACACCGCTCATTTTCAGCGTCGCGCGATGGATCCAGCCGGTTGTCTTGCCGAGATTAGCGCCGTGTTTCCCGGGCTTGCGCTGCAACAGCGTTATCTCACGAACAGGTGCGGTCGGCTGCGGTCTTTGCACGGCCAGACCACCGCGTGATTCTGCCGGGTCGACCACGCCCCATTCGCCCAGCCACTCTTCAAGATCCAGGGTGGGCGAGTGGCCGTCATGCAGCAGAAACTCCGCTACGTCGAAACCGATGCCACCTGCGCCAATGATGGCAACGCGTTTTCCGACGGGTACACGGTTGCGAAGCACATCGATGTAGCTCAACACCTTCGGATGATCCTGTCCGTCGATGCGCGGGTCGCGCGGCACGACGCCGGTGGCGATAATCACGCCGTTATGCGCGTTACCAACCAGGCTATCCGGGCCTACCCGGGTATTGACGTGCACACGAACACGCTTCAATTCGAGCTGCCGTTTGAAATAGCGCAGCATCTCGTGAAACTCTTCTTTCCCCGGGATAACCTTGGCCATATTGAGTTGGCCGCCAATTTCTGCGGACGCCTCGTAGAGGTCCACCTCATGTCCGCGCTCAGCCAGCACCAGTGCGGCGGAAATGCCTGCGGGCCCGGAGCCAACAACGGCGAAATGCTGTTTGGTGTTTGTCGCCGTGTAGTTCAGCTCGGTCTCATGGCACGCGCGGGGGTTCACGAGACAGCTGCTCATCTTGTTGGAAAACGTATGGTCGAGGCAGGCCTGGTTGCAGGCAATACAGACGTTGATCTCGTCGCTGCGTCCTTCGCGTGCTTTCTTCACGAATTCTGCATCGGCCAGCATGGGCCGCGCCATCGACACCATGTCGGCGCAGCCATCCGCCAGTACCTGCTCCGCGGTCTCCGGAAGATTGATGCGGTTCGATGTCACCAGGGGAATCGAGAGTTCGCTTTTCATCTTCTTCGTCACCCAGGTAAACGCGCCGCGCGGTACCGATGTCGCGATAGTCGGTACGCGTGCTTCGTGCCAGCCGATGCCAGTATTGATGATCGTTGCGCCAGCGGCCTCGATCGCTTTGGCAAGTGTCACTGTCTCATCCCAGGTATTGCCGTCAGGAATCAGGTCGATCATTGACAGCCGATACACGATGATAAAATCGTCTCCGACGGCTTCCCGCGTGCGCGCGACGATTTCAACCGGCAGCTGCATCCGTTGTGAAAAATCGCCGCCCCACTTGTCTTTTCGCTGATTCGTGTGCGTGACCAGGAACTCGTTGATGAAATAGCCTTCCGAGCCCATGATTTCGACGCCATCGTAGCCCGCCTCGCGGGCGAGCTTTGCGCACCGCACGAAGTCCCTTATCTGTTTTTCGACGCCGGCTGTCGACAGTGCTCGAGGGGTGAACGGCGTAATAGGTGAGCGTATGCGCGACGGTGCGACCGCGAGCGGGTGATAAGCGTAACGCCCGGCATGCAGTATCTGCATGGCGATCTTGCCGTCCTCGGCGTGCACCGCGGCGGTAACCTGGCGGTGTTTGGCGGCTTCTGCGCGCGTTGTGAGTTTGCCCGCGAACGGCTTCACCCAGCCCGCCCTGTTTGGCGCGTAACCGCCGGTGATTATCAGCCCAACGTCGCCGCGCGCACGCTCCGCAAAATAGGCGGCGAGCCTGTCGTGATTGTTGCCATCTTCGAGTCCCGTGTGCATGGAGCCCATGAGGACACGGTTCTTGATCGTCGTGAAGCCGAGGTCAAGTGGCGTAAACAGGTTCGGATAGTTGCTGTCAGTCAATTGCAGGTCCTTTTCGATTGAAACGTTTCACCGGCCGCAAATTTACAGGGTATTGACCGAAAGCGAAAACTCCAGGCCGACTGTCAGTCCTCCGCTGAACGAATCGCGTGGCCCCCAAACTGCTTGCGCATCATGGCAAGCAGTTTGGCCGAGTAGTCCTGTTTGCCCTGCGTGGAGAAGCGAGCCATCAGGGCCATGCTCATTACCGGTGTCGGCACGCCCTGTTCGATGCTCTCCAGCGCTGTCCAGCGACCTTCGCCGGAATCGGCGACAAAGGGCTGCACGCTATCGAGTTGCTGGTCGTTGGCAAGAACATCGGCGGACAGGTCGAGCAGCCAGCTTCGGACAACGCTGCCGTGCCGCCAGGATTCGGCGATCTCGGCGAGGTCCAGATTGAAATCGTCGCGGCCCTTCATCAGCGCGAAACCTTCCGCGTAAGCCTGCATCATTCCGTACTCGATGCCGTTATGGATCATCTTGACGAAGTGACCGCTGCCGGTTGGACCGGTATGGGTCCATCCGCGGTCTGCCGCTGGTGCCAGCGCCTCGATGATGGGCTGGATCGCGGCAAAGGCCTCGTCGGCAGCGCCGACCATCATCGCGTAACCGTTCTCGAGCCCCCAGACGCCACCGGAAACACCGGCATCCACGAAATGGATTCCGGCGCTGGCGAGTAACTCGCCACGCCGCATGGAGTCCTTGTAATACGAGTTGGCGCCGTCAATCAGGATGTCGCCAGGTTCCAGCAGCGACTGCATGTTTTGTACGTACGACTCGGTAATTTCGCCGGCAGGCAGCATCAGCCAGACCAATCGCGGTGTAGGCAGCGCCGCAACCAGCGCCTCTGCGGATTCTGCCGGGAGCAGGCCACATTGTTCGGCCAACGCTTCGGCTACCGTGGCGTCGCGGTTGTAGCCAACGACGTCGATGCCGCTTCGGCGCAAGCGCCTCGCCATGTTGCCACCCATCTTGCCAAGGCCAATCAGTCCAAGCTTCATTATTGTTCCTTGTTCGTGTTAGTTGCGATAGCGATCGCGTATACGACTAATCCCAAGGGGCTAATCGGGAATTAGCACATTGAGTCGAATCCCCGAAAGTTGCTCCGGTGCCCGGCCGAGTTTCCGCAGGAAAGGCAGCCACCGCGGGTCGTTATGCAGATTTCCTAACAATGGCTGCGAAAGTATTTCACCGAGGCCCGGATCCCCGACCTCGACTGCTTTTTCAAGCCAACCGAAGGCACTATCGTTATCGCCGCGATAGGCGTACACATAGCCGAGGTTATAGGTCATGTTACCCGCATATTTTTCGAGCAACTCGGCGAGCGCCAGGTCGGAAGCCTCACTGGCTTCCGTAGCCTCGGCGTGCTGAAGTTGATGCGCGAATAAAGCCATTGCCAGGCCAGCGAGCCGCCAGTTCTCCCGCGATTCTTTACGCAAGGCGGTAACCGCCTCGGTCGGGCGGCCATCCAGCATGAGGGCAACACCCAGGTTGTAGTGCGCTAGTGAAAAGTCCGGACTCAAGTTGATCGTCTTCTCCAAAGTCTGAACCGCTTCGCTGTAACGCTCGGCGCCAAGGTACGCGAGCCCCAGCGTGTAGTGCCAAGGGGCCGAGAGTGGATCCAGCGCCACCTTGTACTCGATTGGTCTCAGCCCTTCTTCAAGGCGTCCCAGGTTCTGAAGCAACATCCCCGCGCTGCCGATCAGTGCGGCATCGCTGGGTGCGAGTTCGAGCGCGCGTTGCAGGTTTGCCGTTGCTGCGGCCAGGTCCGCCTCGTAGTACTGCGCCAGGAACGCCAGCGTGCCGTAAGCGGACGCATAGGAAGGGTCGACCTTTATCGCCGCGAGTGCGGACTCGCGAGCAAGCCGAAAGCCCTCGGCTGCCGGGCGTAATCCGGTAATCGCCTGACTCTGATAAACCGAGGCCATCTCATCCCAGGCTGGCGGGTAGTTCGGATCGATTTCCAGTACCCGTTCGTACAGTACGATAGCCTCGTCATAGGAGTCGACGGTGCCAAGCCGTCGTTTCTCGCGCGCCTGCAGGAACAGTGTGTAGGCCGCGGGGTCAGTTTGCCGTTGTTCCGGTGCCGCAATACTCAGCGTACCCTTCACCTGATTAACGACGTCTTCTGCAATCTCGTCCTGGATCTGGAAAATGTTCTGCAGGGTTCTGTCAAAGTTCTTCGACCAGAGCTGCGTATCCGAACGAGCGTCAATCAGCTGGGTGCTGATGCGAAGCTGGTCGCCGGCCTTGCGGACCGAGCCATCGAGTACGTACGAAACTCTCAATCGCTCCGCGATCTCCGGCACGCTGAGCCCCCTGTCCTTGAATGAGAAAGCGGACGATCTGGACGTAACCCGCATCTCCGGAATTGTTGCGAGCAGGTTGAGTAATTCTTCCGCAACGCCCTCGGAAAAATACGATTGGTCCTTTTCCGGCGACATGTCGGCGAATGGAAGTACCGCAATTGACCGGTCGCCGACCTGAGCGATGATCGCCTCGCTGCGCGCCTCTTGTCGTGCACTCTCCAATTGCTTTGCGTCACGGGCTGGATCAAGCAGAAACTTGTCAACGGCAAAGTACCCGAGTGCAAGGATCAGGACGGCGACGATAGCGCGGTCTAGCAATCTGCCGGTGTGCCGTGCAACGGACTGTGTGCGATCGACGTCTTTATCGAGCTTCAGGCCATCGGGCGTGAGCTCAAATATCCAGGAAATAATCAGCACCGGTAACAAGCCGATACCCAGCGTGATGACCACCGCACGGATGGCAGCGTCGCCAAAGCCGAAGGGCGGGAAAATGGTTTCCACGACCTGGATAATCAACCACGCGGAAACGAGGTACGCGGCGGCGACGCGAAAAACGTTGCGCCGCCTCAGTTCGACGAAAATCTGCATCAAAAAACAGTGGGTCCGTTCATAGCACAAGTATGGAGGACGCACGGCGTACAATCCACAGGGCTTCTGTCCGTGCGACGAAGCTGTCAGAGATCTGCAGTTTGCGGTTCAGCGCCAGCCTGGCTTAGCAGCCATCAGACGTCGGGCAACACAGTCCCGAGCGCTGCACCTGCGAGGCCCATTAGAGCGAGCAGGCCAATCACGCCGGCATTTCCGATAATCGGCGTAAGCATGCCAACCGAACCGACCAGCAACAGCAAGATGCCGATCGTCGTGTTGCTTATCGCCACGTAGTCGGTGCGTTGGTTACCGCTGGCAAGATTGACAACGTAGGTCTTGCGACCCACGCGAACACCGCTGTGTGCTGCCGACAAGACGAAGTAGGCGAGCGGCAAAAACCAGACGGTAGCGCTCAAACCCGGAAGCAAGCGGTCCACGGCGAACGTGACGATACCCATTCCCGAGGTGATCAGTGCCGCAAAAATCATGACATGCTTACTCGAGGTGTCGGCGAACCGACCCCATATCGGGGCGCTGACAAGGCTGGCGACACCGGCGGCGGCGACAAAGGCACCGAGCAGGTAGGTCGGTGATCCGTAATTGTTTTGTGCGAGCGCGATGTAGAAGGGCGCACTTAGCGCGGAGCACATCAGCAGCGCTCGCGTAATGACAAATCGGCGAAACGGCCTGTCGGTGATCAGAATACTCAGCCGCTGCAGGGACTCGAGCGCGTTTCGGCCACCACCCGTTTCGCCGCCGACTTCGGGGATTCGTGCATAAGCGCCGGCGGCAACAAGCCAGAGTAGGCCGGCCGCGACAATGAGTATGCCCAGCCATGATTCGGCGAAGCGAGCGGCTGCCGGCAACATCAGCGTTGCGCCAACCCCGACCGTCAGGAGCCCAGCTGCGCTGGCCGACCAGCCATTGAGTTGGCCACGTTTGGGCTTGGGAATAGTCTTTCCCAACACATCCTTGGCGGCAACGGAGCTGAAGCCGCGCGCCAGGCTAAACAGCGTAATCAGCGCCAGGATCGACCAGCCCGCCGCTGCTCCGGTCAGGTACATTGCGGACAGCCCGATGCCGATGATGCACACGCTTTGGGCGATGCTCCCCAAAACCCAGACCCATTTTCGAATCGCCATTCTGCGCACGAGGCTGCCGATGAATAGCTGCGGGATCATCGAGCCGGACTCCCGGACAGGAACCAGGAAGCCCAGCACGAAGGCCGGCGCACCGACGGCCGTAACAGCCCAGGCCAGGGTCGTTTTCGGGCTGGCGATGGCGTCGCCGAGCTTGGTCAGGAAACTGCTGAGTAGAATGAGGCTGAAGCTGCGTGGTGTCTCGCGGCAGGCCTCTTCGGGGATGTCCTCACACAGGCGGACATCGTCGTCATTGGTCAGCTTGTCATACAGGTCATCGGCGAGGGCCATGAGTACTCCGGCCTGGCGGGCCAGGATTAATGCCGTTCAGGGCTTGCGACGTGCGAACAGGAAGCCACATCCGGCGGACAACCCTGTCAGAAAGGTGCCCCAGGCGATGTCCGAAACGACCATGCCTGCCGTCCAGCCCTGCAGGACGGAAAGATTGGTGAGCGCGAAAGTGCCGTAAGCAACGGCACCGACGACCCCGCCGCTAATGAGGGCTGTCTTTAACCTGTTCGCTGCAAGTGCGGGCAGCACACCAAGCATAACGACCCCTGCCACGTAGCCAAGATAAAAGAGGCCTGCCGCGACAAAATTCGGCGACTCCAGCATCAGGTGACCGACCGTCTCCCGGTAATAGGGGCCAACGAAAAAACCTATCCAGAGGGCGTCGATTAGCAGAAAAGGCACAGCTGTGCCGATATACGCTTTGGTGAAGGACATGTCCTGAGTCTACAGGGAGCTCAGAAACTCGACCAGCGCCTCGGCGCTGTCGCTGTTGCGGCGCGTGGCCTTGCCCAGGTGTGCGGACTGTTCCTTGCGATCAAACCAGATCGCACCCCTGTCATTCTGCTGTGGCCTGGCCGAAGCGAGCCAGATTGCCGTGTCGGCGCCTGCAGGCGCATCGCGCAGCACGTGCTGGAAGAGGGCGCGGAAACCTGGCAGTGAGGTTTTCACCCCCTCCGTGTCGACCCAGCCCGGGTGCATGACATAGAAGTGCCAGTCTTTGTCGGCATGTTGTTTGCGCCACCAGGAGTTGAGTACAACCTGCGCACGCTTCTGGTAGGCGTAAGCAAGGACGCCATCGTAGTTGTCCGGATCCAGGATATTGAGCTGATCGATTTTCAGCGGAACGTTGTACATGCCGCCTGACGACATGTTGATAACAATGGCATCTTCGGCAAGCAGCCCACGATCGATCAGGCCCTGCGTCAGCCGGTAGTGGTTAAGCAGGTTGGTGGCGAAAGACAGTTCGTGTCCGTCCTGGCTTAGTTGATGCTCGTTCAGCAGGACACCTACGTTATTGACAAGCACATCTATCGTGGCACCGCTCGGCCATGTGGCCAGTTCGTCAAGCAGGCCGTCGACTTCGCTGGCCAGAGACAGCTCGGTGGGGCGTGGCAGGATGTTCTCACCGGCGTCAGCCACCAGTTGCGAGAGTTTTTCCGGGCTGCGCGCGACTGCTGTTACAGCTGCACCGTGAGCCGTCGCGTCCACGGCGATGGCGCGCCCAATCCCGCCCGAAGCACCCGTGACCAGCCATTGCTGATCTCTGAAATCAATCGGTCGGTCCTTGAAGAACATGCGTTTCTGTCGGTATCCCAGCGCGCTGAATGGGTAGGCAAAACGCGAGAAGAAATACAGGCCTTTCAGTGCATCGCTCATACGTTCGCGGTCACTCTTCTGTTACTGCAGGCACGGATTTCAGGTAGGCGGCAATGGCATCGCGATCCGCTTTCGTTAATTCCGCCATGTTTTCCTGCACGGCGACCATTGAGCCGCCGACCGTGTCGTAGTCCGGCGTGAATCCGGATTCAAGGTAATAAGCAATGTCTGCAGCAGACCAGTCAGCGGTATTCTTTCCGCCCGGCGTGATGTTCGGGATACGGCCACGCCCCTCCGGATTTGGCGCGCCGCCCAACCACCTGCCAGTCATCATCCCACCCAGGCTGTCGCGAGGTGTATGGCACTCGCCGCAGTGGCCGGCGCCCTCGACGAGATCCCGGCCGCGCTCCAGGGTAGCGTCCGACGTTGCCACGCTAACGATCGGCGCCGCGCTCAGGTAGCGCAGCTTCCAGGCGCCTATGCCGCGGCGCAGCGTCCAGGGGAAACCGAGTGTGTGATCGGCAATCCTGCCTTCGACCCGGGGTAAGGTGTCGAGGTAGGCGCGCAGGTCCATCACGTCCTCGGTGCGCATCTTGACGTACGAGGCGTACGGAAACGACGGGTAATAATGGCGCTTGTCCGGCGCGATGCCGCGCTGCATGGCGTTGACGAATTCGATCATCGTCCAGTTGCCGATGCCGTCCTGTTCATGGGGCGAAATATTCGGCGCACGAAAGATACCGTAGGGTGTATCGAGTTCCAGGCCACCGCCAAGCAGCAGCTTGTCGTCGCCCTTTGCGCGCTTGCCACCGACAGGGCTGGCATGGCAGGAAGCGCAGCCAGCTGCCCAGAAAATCCGTTCGCCGGCAGGCGCGTTCGCGACATGATCGGGCAGTGCTCCCCGCAATGGCCGTGGCTCGGTAGCCCACCATGCCGCGAGGGCGAGTACTGCCAGCAGAATGACGGTAGTGCGACCAGTCCGGCCCATCGGCAGTTTCTCTCGCCGTCGTCGCGATTGGCTCGGCTAGTCTTCGATACGATAGTTGTCGTGACAGCCTTTACAGGTCTGGAAGATCGGACCAACGGTCGTCTTCGCGGCCTCGAGCGTCGCGGGTGCCGCAGCCTGCGCCGCTTCTACCGCTGCACGCCACTTGCCGATCGCTTCGTCAAATCCAGCGCGATCTTCCCAGATTGCCGGCGCTGCCTCGGTATCCATACCCGTCTCAGTGCCTTCCGGAAACAGGTCGCCAAACTGCAATGAAACGTCGTGCCAGGTCTGCAATGAGGCCACGATGACGGCGGCATCGTACTCGGTTTCGCCTTTAAGCATCTTTCCGACCGGTTTTGCTGCCTTGCCAACGTCTTCCATGAGTTCGTGGCGCACGTGGCGTGGATCGTCTGCATGGCTATCTGCATGGTTATCGGCCTTGCTGTCATCAGCTGCCGAAAAGGATGCAACCGCAATAGTCGCGGTTAGTAGCAGGGAGCGCAGGTTGTTCAGATTGGACATATTGGTAGCTTCTCTTTTACGGTTCTTCGAATAAAGGGAGTCGTGGCGTCAGGCAGCGACAGCTGAGTCGCAGTCGCTAGATACCCCTTCCGGCAGGCGATTCTGTGAAAGGCGCGCCGAAAATGCAAATCGATTTTCGGCGAAGCGTGTCAGAACTTGCCCGGCCGTAGCACCCTGACATCGCTCTCGAAAAGGATCATGGCGTAGTTTTCGTAGTAATGATCCTTGAGATGCGCCTGGATCCGCTCCGCGACGGTTTCATCACACACGACTTCGATGCGCACGTTGCCGCTCGAGGACCAGTCCGCATTGCGTACGCCACGATGTCCGGAGCCCCTTGCATTGGTGACGGTGTATCCATGCGCACCGAGTTTCTTGATCTCTTCGCAGACCCTGGACTCGATGGCGGCTTCAGTGACGATCGTCACGAGCTTGCGGTTGTCCGATGCCACGACACTATCCTCCTGTCCGATGCAGCCACTGGGCTATTGCGTAATAGAGTGGGATGCCTGCAAATATATTGAATGGAAATGTCACGCCCAGCGACGCGGTCAGTGACAGAGACGGGTTGGCGCCCGGAACGGCGATGCGCATCGCCGCGGGCGCCGCGATATAGGAGGCGCTGCCGGCGAGCACGGCAAGCAATGTCGTACCGCCGATATTGAGCCCAATACTCCACCCGAGCAGCGCGCCAACACAGGCCATCGGCAGAGGCATCAACACACCAAACACCAACAGGAACAGCCCATGTTGTCGCAGCGCGTGTGCCTGGCTGGCCGCGATAAGACCCATTTCCAGCAGGAACAGTGCCAATACGCCCTTGAACAGGTCGAAGAACAGCGGTGCGATAGGCTCGATCGCCACCGGCCCGGCCGCCCAGCCTATCAGCAGCCCGCCAACCAGCAGCACGATGCTCTTGCCGAGAAACACTTCGTGGGCAAGTTCGCCCCAGTTCGTACCGGCTGCAAATCCTCGCGCCAGCAGTATTCCGACCATGATGGCGGGCACTTCAAGAAGCACCAGGAACAACGGCAGCTGCGAGTCGTAGTCAACGCTGCGATCGCCGAGGAAAGAAACCCCAACCGCAAACGTCGCCACGCTGACGGACCCATAGTGAGCCGCCAGTGAGGCGGCGTCTGCGCGGCCGAGCCGCCCGAGCAGGCGGGTCACGGGATAAACGACCAATGGCAGAACGAAGCCCATCAGGAGCACCAGCAGCACTTGTGGCAACAAGCCCCCGAACGAGCTCTTGGCAAGTTCGACGCCGCCTTTTAATCCAATGGTGAGCAGAAGCAGCGTGCTGAGGAGATCATAGATTGCCGGCGGAAAGCGCAGGTCTGCCTTCGCAAATCCCGCGGCTAGCCCGAGAACGAAGAACCAAATGACCGGGTCCATGGCTAGGCCCTTCCGCCGCGGCAGAGCGCTTGTTGTGCGGGAGGCTGATCATCGCAAGAGTCGGCAATTCGTTTGCGGCGCAAAGCATCGGCGTACCATTCGTATTCATCGAGGAATTTCACGATGCGTTTTTCGTACGACGTCTCGATCGGATTGCCGTCGTCATCGAAGGCTTTGTGCACCTCGGAAACCGGGAATGCGCTGGGTATGCTCGGCGCTCCCAGTTCCGCGAGGATGGCACGCAGGTTGACCAGCGCGCGTACACCGCCGAAGGGTCCGGCGGAATAGGTGACGATTGCGCTTGGCTTGTACAGGTATTCCCGCTGGAAGTGATCGAGGAGGTTCTTGAGCGCGGCAGGTATGCTGTGGTTGTACTCTGCGCTCACGACAACAAAGCCGTCAGCGGCGGTCAGCGCCTTGCTGATTGCCGTCATGTTTTCTGGCGCAGAGCCGGCATCATATTCCTTGTACATCCGATCAAGCAGCGGCAGCGGATATTGCTGTGAGTCGATCACAGTCACTGTGTGACCACGGTGCTCGAGCTTGCTCGCAACAAAGCGCGCCACCTTGATGCCCTGGCGCGCCTGTCGCGCGCTACCGTAGATGACGGCGGTATTGAGACTCATCCTTACTTCCTGCCTGCCGGGAAACCGGCACAATGCTCTCAGTTAATTGGCGACTTCACAATCGTTAAAGACGGCCGAAGGTAATGGACGCTACCAGTCGCCCTGTTACGAACAACCGGAAATCAGGTGTGATTGTAGGGATCGAAGCCTGATGCCGATGCGCCATCTTCATCCAGCTCGCTGAACTCCTCGGGGCTCAAGATCTGCCGCAACATCTGCGTGCTGACCAGCTCAAGCTCCTGCTCCTTAGCGACTGTCTCGACCAATGGTTCGTCAATTGCGGCGGCTTTTCTCGCGTTGTACTCGGCGTCGGTTCCATCGAGGATATGCTGCAGCTCCTCATCGCTGATGATCTCGAAGCGATTCTGCTCGGGATCGTGGGCGAGCACTCCATCTTTCCCCTGCGAGACCTCTTTGAGCGTGGCTGTAGTGGCGTGATCGTCACTGTCGATAAGTTGCTGCAGCATTTGTGTCGAGACGAGTTCCAGGTTGGCCGTCTTGATCGTGTCGTCCCAGACCGTGCGCCCCCGGTCGTCGGTCGTGACTTTTGGCCTGGTCACGATCCGGGCGGTTTTCTTGAGGTCATCGCTCATGTCTGGGGTTTCCTTGAGACGCTCGTCCTCACTTATGTCCGTCTGTATGTGAGAGTAACGCGGTTTTCAATTTTCACGGATGCCGTCGGCCGGGAAGAACTTGGATCCTCGGCGTTATACACTATCCTGACATGGATAAAGCAAACAAAACAATCTCACTGGTCCTCGGCAGCGGCGGCGCGCGCGGTCACGCGCACATCGGGGTTATCAAGGCTCTGGAAGAACGAAACCTGGGGATCTACAACATAGCTGGCACTTCAATGGGCGCCGTAATTGGCGGCATCTACGCTGCCGACAAGCTGCAGACCTATACAGAATGGGCTTACCGGCTGGACAGGGGCGATGTCGTGAAGCTGCTCGATTTTTCGTTTACCTGGACATCGATATTCAAAGGCGAACGAATTATCGAAGTACTCAAGGAGCTCGTCGGCGATCGCAAGATTGAGGATCTTGACAAGGGCTTCACGGCCGTGGCGACCGCATTGGACGAAGAGCGGGAAGTCTGGTTGAACAACGGTTCACTCTTCCGCGCCATCCGCGCGTCGACGGCTGTGCCCGGCGTTTTTGCGCCGGTCGAACTGGATGGCAAGACTCTCGTGGACGGCGGTCTCGTGAATCCGATTCCAATAGCGCCGACTTTGAATGATTCGACCGATTTCACTATCGCAGTGAACTTGAGCGGAGCGGAGTCAACCCAGGGGCAGCACAACAAGGAGAAGTCCGAGCCCGAAAAATCCGAAGCGGATGGCGGTTATCGAGAGAAAATCTCGGCATTCGTCAACAACCTTCTGGACAGCGATGACTCCGAGTCGGTGACACCCGATGCTGCCGATCTGCTGGTCAAGTCCATCGATGTGATGCAGGGCGGCATTGCCAGGCTGAAGCTGGCTGCTTATGCGCCCGATCTGGTTGTCGATATTCCCAGAGACGCCTGCAGCTTCTTCGAATTTCATCGCGCCGAGGAGATGGCTCAGCTTGGTTATGAACGAACCTGCAAAGCACTCCGCGACCACGGTCTGTGAGCGCTTTTCCTTGCCAGCAGGTGCCGTGAGGTTTCATGGTTAACCTTGCGTGACAGACAACCATTGTTTCATGAACTTGCGGCCCTTCGCCGTTAGATGGACTCGTTTGATACGCAGGTTAAGCGGGTCGGCTTTCATACGCAGCAGGCCCGGGCCGACCGTCTTCTTGCTCGTCAGTGACGAGAGGTCTGCCAGGTTTCGCGACAGGGCCGTGATAGACGTTGAGTCGAGGTAGCTAAGTAACTCGCGCTGACTCAAGCCCTCATGAAAATAGACGGCGATGAGTATGAGCAGCCGTTGCGCGGTAATGTCGGGGCTTATTTTGCGGCGAGCAAAACGCAGGGCTCGGTCAAGTTGCTGCATCGGCAGGTATTCTGCGGGATCGAGGTTTGTCATTCCTGCGGCTCCGGTACGAATGCGGTAATTCTTGATCCTGCCGACAGCTTTGTATGGTCCTCGCCAACCGGGAAGCGAATGCGATTACCTGCCGTCGTAATGAACAGTATCACCCGATCCGGGTGTTGCGCGCGGTATTCAGCGTAGCCGAAGCTCTCCGTTAGCTCGGTAGTGCCTGTCGTAAATTTGCCGCTGAACAACGTAGAAAGGTCGTCCATTGAAATCTTGCCGTCGAACAGCACGCGCCCCGCTGCTTCGCCGCTGACCTTGTGCTTTTCGTGGGACGATTCCGAATCATGTTTAACGGTATAAACTGACTCCCGACCGAATTCGTAGCGATACTTGACGCAGGCAAGTTCGTTTATGCCGGGCCTGCCGGACAGAGCAAGCAGTCGTCCGAGGCCAATCAGCTCGAGGTGCCGTTCCGCATAGCTCGACACGGGGCTACCGTAGAATACGGGAATTCCGGCCATACGAGCCTTGCTGACGCCCTCCCAACTGGTCGAAGCGACCAGTACGCGGTGCCCCGCTGACTTGAGTGCCTCGGCGTAGGTAAGCGCGACGCGATTCGCGCCAACTATCAGAACCCCGTTGGGATCAGGATTCGCGATGCCGAGCCAGCGAGCCACGAGCCCGCCACTCAGACTCTGAATGACGACCGTGCCGACAATGATTGTGAACACCATCGGTACAAGGTGTTCGGCGCCGGGGTAGCCCATGCCCTCCAGGCGCAGGGCGAACAGCGCTGAAACGGCGGCGGCGACGATGCCACGAGGGAAGATCCAGCCGAGGAAGACCCGTTCCGACCATTTCAGTTCGCTGCCTAGCGAGCTGGCCAGTGCGCGCAGCGGACCGCCTACAAACTGCAGTAGCAAGAGTACGCCGATTGCACCAAAGCCAAGTCCCGCGAGACTGCCAAAGTCAACGCGTGCCGCCAACACGATGAACAGCCCCGCGACCAGCACAATAGTGAGGCTTTCCTTGAAATCCAGAATGTCTTCCAGGTCAAGGTCGCGCATGTTTGCCTGCCAGACGCCCATAATTGTGACGGCCAGCAGACCGGACTCGGTTGCCACGCTCTCGGCAAGACCGAATACCAGAATTACCATTGCCAGCGCGGCGTAGTCACGCAGGAAATCCGGCAGCCAGTGTTTGCGGAGAATCATGCCAAATGCCTGGCCGACCAGGATACCGAGACCGGCGCCAACCAGGATTATCAGGCCGAGGGTGCCAAACAGTTGCAATGTCGTTGCGGATGTCTGGGTGACGATAATAAAGTCGAAAACGAGAACGGCCAGTATGGCGCCAAGTGGGTCGACAAGAATTCCCTCCCAGCGCAGCACGCTCGACAGCGCGTTGGTGGGTCGTACGGTTCTCAGCAGCGGGACGATGACGGTCGGTCCGCTGACGGTGACGATTGCACCAAACAAAGCAGCGAGGTAGATGTCCCAACCCAGCAGCAGGTGTGCCGAGGCGGTCGCTATGCAAAAGGTTATCAGTACGCCGACGGTAACCAGGTTTCTTACAACAGCGCCATGGCCGCGGATCTCCGCCAACTTGAGGGTCATGCTGCCCTCGTAGAGGATAACGGCAACTGCAAGCGAGACGAACGGTTCCAGAAGGTCGCCAAATACGGCATCTGGATCGATCAGGCCCAGGGTTGGCCCTGCGATAATGCCAGTGAGCAATAAGAACAGAATGGAGGGCAGTTTGACGCGCCATGCGAGCCATTGACATGCAAAGCCCGCGACGACGACGCCACTCAGTATGAAAAGGTTATCGCCGTGCACGTCGGACGCTCCCCCTGAGTGCGACAAGCTTCATCTCACTCTCAACATAAAAAGCCACCCCGAGTCGGGGTGGCACTTTGGTAGTCCTGTTATTGCCGCACTCTGAAGCGATCGGATAGCGCTCCGCAACGCTTCAGGCGCATCAGGCCGCGTTCTTCCTCGGAATGGCGTTAAGGTTGGCGGCAGCAAAGTCCCAGTTTATCAGCTTGTCAAGAAACGCGTCGGTATAGCCGGCACGATCGTTCTGGTAGTCCAGGTAGTACGCATGCTCCCAAACATCGAGTGTCAACAACGGCGTCATGTGGGTAGCAACCGGCGAATCCGCGTTACCAGAGGTGATGATGCGCAAATTAAGGCCGTCTTGTACCAGCCACGTCCAGCCGCTGCCAAAGAGCGACAAGGCGGCCGCTTTGAAGCGCCCCTTGAAACTTGCGAGATCGCCGAAATCTCGCTCTATCATTTCCTTGATCTCACCGTTCGGTTTCGCGACACCCGTTGGCGCCATGCTTTCCCAAAGAAACGCGTGGTTCCAGGCCTGCGCCGCGTTGTTCAGGATCTCCATATCTGCGTTTTCCCTAGCCCTGACCACAATATCTTCGAGCGTCAAAGCCTCGTACGGAGTGTCTTTGATCAGCTTGTTGAGCTTCTCCACGTAACCGCGATGATGCTTGTCGTAATGATACGACAACGTCCTGGCCGAGACGTACGGCTCCAGCGCGTCTTGGTCATACGGTAGTGTTGATAGCTTGATTGTCATGAATAACCTCCTTGATGAACCGTGAAGGCTAGCATAATAGTTGCGATAACGCAACTGTTGCGATGACTGTCATCAACGCAATTGGCACGGTCAAGCTGGAGCGTCAGGTATCCGTGCTTGTGCGCTATTGCCAGCCGAGCAGCCAGGTTTCTGAGTCTTTCAGGTCTTGCCATGCGACCTCTACCGACCTGCGATCCCGAACTGCCTCCAGCACGCAGCGCTGTGGGAAACCAGCCCCGTCAGTAAGCACTTTCGTTACAATGAAATGCTTCTGGCGAAACCGCGGCGCGGCGGCCGTCCACTTGCTGTGCAGGAGCTTTTTCGAATTGACGCGATTCATGGCAAGCTTTGGGTCACCTGAGGTCAGGAAAGTTCCAGTCTTCGAGTAACAGAAAGCGACCTTTTTCTTTCTGTAATCCCCGGGTTTGACGAACGGCAGAACACAATTACTAAGCAACGAATACCATACTGGCGGCGACTCGAGCCCGGCCTGGCCCTGCTGAGCGGCTTAATGCTGTCCCCGCTGCTGCTGGTGCAGGGCCTGGCAACGCGCAGAGCTACGCCACGCCTGCCGGAGCCAAGCGGTGAGCGCGACGGCACCAAAGGCGACGGGCCGCCACTCCGGGTACTGATCATCGGCGACTCTGCGGCGGCCGGAGTCGGTGCATCGCACCAGGACGAGGCTCTGCTGGGGCAGATCGTCTCCAGGCTTGCCGATGAATTCGAGGTTACATGGAGCCTGAGGGCAAGGACCGGCAACAAGACGGCCACTGTGCTGGAGCTCCTGGACTCCCAGCCTGCACAGCGCTTCGATGTGGCGGTGACCTCGCTGGGTGTCAACGATGTGACCGGCCTGGTTGGCCGGGGCCGATGGCGGCGCCAGCAGGCCGAACTTCGTGCAACCCTGAAAGCGAAGTTCGGTGTCGACACGCTTCTGGTTTCCGGTTTGCCGCCGCTCCACGGGTTCCCGGCATTGCCGCAGCCGTTGCGCTGGATACTCGGGGCTCGAGCGACGCAGTTAAACCGCGATCTCGAAAGGGACATTGCTTCCGACGACTCGGCCACCTTTCTCGACCTGCGGTTTACGGCTGATACGACGCTGATGGCGAGCGACGGCTTCCATCCTGGACCCGGTGTGTACGCCAGGTGGGCGGAGCGCGTTGCGGCGCTGGTTCGCGAGAAAAACCAGCTTTAAGTGCGCGGATCGATTTGCTACGTTGCAGGGCCGCCCCTGTGGCACCCATTAGTGACTTTGTCTTTACTGAATGAGCGCCGAGCACCAATTCGATCAAACGCACTGGAGTCCGGTCAGGCGTCGCGGACAGCTTCCGACGTACTACTACCATGAGCATTTCATGGAAATGCTCGAGTTCGTCGAGCGCCATTACACACACGCACTGCTCGACAGGCATTCTGACTCGATAGAACGATTTCGCGCTCTTCCAGAGCGCGCACAGTGCCTGTACGTACGTCTTGTGAATCGCAAGGGTCGCGTCTTCGCGGCCAACAAGCTGCGTTACCCGGAGCTCGGTGACATGCAGAGTCTCCTGAGTACGCTGGCGCAGGAGGGCTGGACAGGGACACCGCAAGAGCAGCACTACCTCGATGTCCTGAGCCACCTGACCAAGGCAGAGATCAGCTTCGTGCTGCAACCAATGTTCGCAGGCATGAGCCGTTCGTTGAAGAAGGACGAGCTGGTTCGCTTCGCGTTGGAGCATTGTTCCGGAAGCGATTTCATGGCCGGCTTGAAGGCGGACCGTCTACTGGTGCAGCGTCATGTCGATGAAATCCGTTACTTACTGTTCCTCTATTTTGGACGAGTACAGGAGGGCCTATCGCAGTTTACGATGCGAGATCTTGGCCTGGTCCGCACAAACGGTGCTGGTGACAACTACGAGCCTCGCTACACAGACAGCGTTGAAGCTCAGCAGAATTATTTCTTCAGCCTGCAGCTGTATCGACTCGAGTCTGCCAACATGTCTCTCGTTTCAAGGTTGGCGGCGGACGTGTCCGCCTGGCCGGAACCGGACTTCTCAAGCAGCGCATCGGCGAGAGACCGGCTGGCCTACCGCCTTGGCCGACAGTTGGAGCGATCGGGGAATGCGCGGGCTGCAAAGCAGGTCTACGAGATTGGCGAATCTGCAAAATGCAGTGAGCGACTGATTCGACTTCTACTCGCATCAAACGAGCGCGACGCCGCGGAGTGTCTGTTGCTGCGATGCCTCGAAGCCCCGCGCAGCGAGAGCGAGGCGATGATGGCTGAGGACCTGTATGCGCGAAAATTCAAGAAGAAACGGACGTCAACGCTAACCGATGAACTTCGCTCATCCGAGACCATCGAGATCGATGAAGCCAATAGCGGGTCGCCCGAGCGCGCCGCGATCGACTATTTCGAGCGGCAGGGCCATACCGCCTACCGAACCGAAAACCTTCTCTGGCGAACCTTCTTCGGCCTGCTCTTCTGGGATGAGCTGTTCGGCGCCGATAGCGCCGCGCTGCATTCGCCATTCGAGTTTCTTCCTGCAGCGTTAGCTGATGGCAGTTTCTATTCGCAGGATTGCGACCGAGTCGAACGCCGGCTCCGCCTTCTTGACGATAGTGGTAGCTTGAAGAGGGAACTGCTGAAGGCCAGTACGAGAAACTACGGCAAGCCCAACGGCGTGTTTCGCTGGCGGCGCTCGATACTCGACGCACTTTTTGCCTTGATTGACCACGCGCCCGGTGAGGCCACTCGCAAGATGCTGCGCCGACTCTGCCAAGACTATTCCGAGTCCCGCTACGGCTATCCGGACCTCATGGTCATCGACGACGATGGTGTCCGGTTCGTAGAGATCAAGGCAGAGGGCGACCAGTTGCGGCGCAATCAGCTACTGCGACAGCAACAGCTGCGGGATGCCGGGTTTCGGGCCGATGTCGTGCGCATACGCTGGGTTCTCGATCCGAACCAGTGCTACGTCGTTGTCGATGTAGAGACGACGGGCGGGCAGGGCGACCAGCACCGCGTCACGGAGATCGGCGCCGTGAAGGTCAGGAACGGCGAGATAACAGAGCGCTTCCAGACGCTGTTGAATCCGCAGCGCGTTATACCGTCCGGCATAACACGGCTCACTGGGATCTCGGCAGAGATGGTTGCGGATGCGCCGCTGTTCGTCGACATTGCGGACGAATTCGAGGCCTTCATGAAAGACTCGATCTTCGTTGCACACAACGTCGAGTTTGACTACGGCTTCATTGCCAGGGAGTTCAAGCGAATTGGCCGACCGTTTCGCTATCCGAAATTGTGCACCTGTTCGTCGATGCGCAAGCTCTACCCCGGCCACAGCTCCTACAGCCTTGCGACGCTTTGCGAAAGCTATGGTATCGCGCTCCGGCAACACCACCGCGCGCTCTGCGACGCCGAAGCGGCCGCAGAGCTGCTGCTGTTGATAAACGAAAAGCGCGCGGCGGCTTGTTGACGCTTAGGCCGGTTTCGGTGCGTACACCGAGCACCAACCGCTTGCTTTGACGGCTTTTCCGGGGAATATCGAGCAGCCCCCCCATTCTGAGCCTGCCTTGCCCTGATACAGCGCGCAGTTCGAACATGCCTGTCCCGCCTTGTAACGCGGCTGTTTCGTAGCGTCTATCGACGATGCCTCGTGCACGTAGGCCAGTGACTTCGCCTGCGGATCGTCTTCACTGATGCGCGGCATACCGCTCGTCGCTGCCGCGGGCGCTGCATCGGCTTTTGGTGCTGCGGCCGCTGCATCGGCCTTTGGCGCTGCGGGCGGTGCGTCGGCCTTTGGTGCTGCGGGCGGTGCGTCGTCCGTGCCCCCGGAGCAGGCAGAAATTCCCATAACGGGCACGAGGACGGCACTGCCACTCACAAGTTTCAGGAAGCGGCGACGTTCTTCTGTGATTTTGCGATCTTCAGACATTGTTGATCTCCAGGCACTCATGGCCGGCAGGTGGGAACATTTGAATCATGGATTCTGGGAAAGCGAACGGTGAATTGCAAGGGCGCTGCGACATGAGACGCCGAACTCTCATCGGCAACAGGACCCCTTTCTGGTGCGCGGGCTCAGGCGGTACCCAGATGAAATCGTCACGTTCTGCGAGGCGGTCGTCTTCTATGAAAGTAACAACAGCCACCAAAGACCATGCTATCCGTTCAGGCTGACGAGCGGTTGTTCCTGGCTGACGAGCGGCGAAAACTCGACAAGCGGTATCGTTGACCCGACCGCTGACATTCTCGGCTACGTCCGTACGCCCTATGCTTGTTTCTGGGAACCGAATGCAGGAGGCATCGTTATGTCAACTTATATCAAGGCGTCACAGAGCGCTGCCAGTGGTCCGGCAAGGACGAAGTTCAAGGTCGATTACAGCGGCGAATCGAAACAACCGGTTATCGAGAAGATCGATGTTACCGAGTTGGAAATTGACGAGTCGCTCGATGCGGACTGCGATCCGTACAACAGCACGGGCCAGTTTCTGGCGGATGCTGTAAGGAAGAAGTACGAGGAAGACTAGGCCTCCGCGGCAACAGCCCGGCGAGCACGGCCCGACCTAGTTTCGAAAATAGAGCTGGTCGGTACCGGTACGATGGCAGAAGTAGATATCGTCTTTGCCGTCGGCATTCAGGTCGACTACCTCGATATCAAACGTGCTGCCGTTCGGCGGTGCAGAAAACGGGCTCGATGAAGCTGGTGAGAAAACTCCGCTGCCGTCGTTGAGCCACACCTCAATGTCACCACCCTGGCCAAGATCATTGCGCGGCGACAAGACATCGGCGTCTCCATCGTCGTCGATGTCCACAAATCGTATCGTGAAGCTGCTGCTCTGATTGACCAGGCCCGCAAGGTTGCTTGCCGTAGCGTCCGCGAATACGCCGCTACCGTCATTCAGAAGCAAGCGGTTCTGCGGCGGCCGGCCTGAATTGAAACTTACGTTGCCAAGAATGATGTCCAGGTCACCGTCACTATCGACGTCGGCGGCATCGGCTTCCCGGGTTTCGCCATCGTTGGCGGGGAGACGGGTCGCCGTCTCATTGACAAAGAAGCCGTTGCCGTCATTCACGAACAGATCATTGTCCAGTTCGTTCGCGGAGAGGAGATCCAGGTCGTTATCGCCATCGATATCGATCAGCAGAAGGTCCTGGGTTGTACCTGTGCCGATCGGGCGGTTGGTCGTTTCGTCGATGAACGTGCCATTGGCAAGCTGCAGCAGCACGATGTTGGTCCCCGCATTTCCGAGGAGTATGTCCGGACGCGTATCGGCATTGAGGTCGATCACTTCCGCTGCGTTCGCGATGCTGTTGACCGGAATCGCGGCGGCGGCTTCGGTGAAAACGCCGCTACCGTCGTTGATAAGCAGCGAATGTACCGCGTCGTCCTCGTGCGCCGTAAACATGTCGAGGTCGCCGTCGCCATCGAAGTCCACCAACCTCACATCTTCGTTGTCACCGAAACCACCGTTGACCGCGCCGTTCGCCAGCGTGAATACGCCTGTACCGTCGTTGAGCAGAACGATGTTGCGCGCGATTTCCTGGGCGAGCACCAGGTCCACATCACCGTCTCCATCGACGTCACCGTGATCGGCATCCATGCACCTGCCGGCCAGTGACGCAACAGGCAGGTTGGCCGCGCTGACTTCAGCGAAAGCCGCGGACGGCGGCTGTGAAGGCCCCGGAGGAGCCGTCGTGCCGCCGCCGGAGCCGCCGCAACCGTACAAGTGTGCCGACAGCAATATGGCTAGCGAGATTCTCTGTGTAGTTAGCATGGCAAAGAGACACCTTTTCCGCCTGATTATAGTCGACAGCCAGTTGCCATTGTTGCAAATGGAAATAAATTGAGACCGTTTCGAGATCCCTTCGTGGCTTCACGGCGTCAAACTAGAAATCCTCAAAAGAAGCGGAGAGGGCGAGATTCGCCCCAGTGACCCAGAAATGAACGGATTGCTCATCAACCTGACCTTGTTCAAAGCCGGCTGGATCGCGGCAGTCGTCAGTGCTGCGGCCAGTTTCCCGGCGGTCGGTACGCTTGTAATTGCTGTCGCAGCGTTCGTGCACATTGCCCGCTCCGAAGACCGGCAGCATGAAATTCGCTTACTGGCGCTGGCGGCGGTAATCGGCCTGTTCTGGGAGTCCGCGCTTGTCAGTGCCGGACTGGTGCAATACGGGACACAGAGCTTGCTGCCGGGTATCGCTCCATTCTGGATTGTTGCGATGTGGGTGCTGTTTGCAACCACGCTGAATGTTGGCATGCGCTGGCTGCGCAAGAGCGCGATCGTTGCGGCGCTGGCCGGTGCGATTGGCGGACCTTTGTCGTTCGTCGCTGGCGAGAAAGCCGGCGCCGTGACGTTTCCCGACGCATCCACCGCGCTGTTTGCCATCGGTCTGGGCTGGGCTGTGTTCCTGCCGCTGCTGGTGCGCTTCGCGTCACGCAATGACGAGCCAGCCGCCTTGGCGGCCTGAAGACTCCCAGGGAGATACCAGTGAACTTCAAGGTTTTCACGATTTTTGCAATGCTGGCTGCTTACGGTATTCCGTCAAGCACATCCGCAGACGTGCCAAGTGCCGAATGGCAATTCGACGTCCTGCTTGACGGCAAGCCGATCGGCTCGCATGCGTTCGAACTCCGACAGGAGGGCGAGCAAAAAGTCCTCCGCACAGAGGCGAGTTTCGACGTCAAGTTCCTGTTCGTCACGGCGTTTCGCTACCGACACCAGAACACCGAAGTCTGGAACGGAGACTGCTTGCTCAGTATCGATGCCGTTACCGACAGCAACGGCAAGGAGCTGCTGGTAAAGGGTGAGTTCAATGACGACACTTTTAATGTGCGCAACACCGAGGGCTCGAACCAGTTGCCTTCCTGCGTGCAGACGTTCGCATACTGGAATCCAGCCGTCCTTGGCGCTGCGCGATTGTTGAACAGCCAGACCGGCGTTTACGAGGAGGTCACCGTGAGCCGTGAAGGTCCTGACCAGGTAACCGTCGGCGGACAGCAGGTAGAGGCCTTGCGATACCGCCTGTCCGCTCAGGCCGGTGACATCCTGTTGTGGTATTCGGCCACCGGCAATACCTGGCTCGGACTCGAGGCGCCGGCGAAGGGCGGACGAAAGCTACTGTACCAGGCCGTTGCTGTGCCGCAGCCGGACGTTTCGCAGCAGCTCATTGCCCGGAGCGACCTGTAATGACCGTCCGAGCGTTTTATTTTCCCTGCCGCCGTTGCCTGATTCCCGATCCCGGGGCTGAGGGTACCGCGTCGATGGCGGCGCGATAGTCCCACAAAACCCAACGTAGATTTGCCGACGCTTATGGTCAGTAGCCGGTGCCATCTCACTCCCGAGTCGTCTAACTGGACAGCGATAAATCACACACAATCATCCCTTGTGAGCAGCGCTACTCTGTCCGGCCCATGGCGCGCAACGCCGTCGATCTAGCGTGAGGACGTTTTCCCGCGCGCGCCATTAATCGGATCGCAGGGCTACGACATCAGCAGGCTAAAACTCGTTCTACAACAATGGCATGTGGAGCAGGGCTGGCGCGAAGCCGCCGCTCTGTCGCAAGGCTGACAGGCTGGCTGATCTGCTGTTTAGCGATTCTGCATGGTAATGTGATTATCCAGACAAGCGACGATCCAGGGGGCCGACCATGCGCTTTACACTGGCTGTCTTTCTGACGCTCCTGCTTACAGCTTGCGTCGTCCATCGTCTCGAAGTTGCGCCGCTGGAGGTCTCTTCCGAAGAACCGATAGCCGTGGAAACCCCGGTTAAAGCGCATCTGAAAGACGGCTCTACGGTCGTGTTTGCCGACGGCGTTACGGTCGCAAACGGCATGGTCAGCGGTGACGGGCGAGTTTACGACCTGACGCTCGAGAATAGCCACCTGGTGAGCGAGGTGCCGCTTGAGGACGTCGCCGCAATGGAGAGCTACCAGACGCCGGTCAGCACCGGCGCGACCACCGCTGCAACGGCGGCGGGCTCAACAGGCATCCTGCTTGGTGTTGGCACGGCGATGCTGCTGCTTTTCGGTTCCTGTCCTACCGTCTACAGCTTTGACGGTAACGATGCCGCCCTTGAGGCAGAGCTGTTTTCCTACAGTATTGCGCCGACATTCCAGAGTCGTGACATCGATCGGCTCGATATTCGGTCGATTGATGACGGCAGCTTCGAGCTCGAAGTTCGTAACGAAATGCTGGAAACGCACTACATCGATCAACTCGAGGTCCTGGAGATTGTCCATGCGAATAGTCAGCGCGTGTATCCGGACCACAAGGGCCGTCCGCTTGTTGTCGGCGAACTCATTGCACCAAAGCTTGCGGTCGATCAGACAGGTCGCGACTTTCTGGCGGATGTTCGCGAGGCTGACGAGCTGGCCTGGAGCGCTACCGACGATCGGCTCGCTGCCGTGACGACTGAAGACTATGTCGATACGCTGGACTTCGAATTCGACGTCCCGCCAGGTTCGGCCAATGTTGCGCTTGTTCTGCGCGCGCGCAACAGCCTTTTGAACACCGTGCTTCTGTATGACGTGATGCTGAAAGAGCAGAGCTTCGGCGCGCTCGACTGGATGAGCCATGACCTTGGTCATCTTGGCAACAAGATGCAGCTGGGGCTGTGGTATCGGCAAAATATGGGTATGACGATTTCTGTCTGGAACAATGGCCGATATCGAAAAGTGGCCAGGCTGGGTGACCAGGGCCCCATCGCCTGGAACGAACATGCGCTGCTTATGGATACCGATGGCGACGCGACGCTGAAGGTAAGACTTTCCTTTGTTGCCGACAACTGGCGGCTCGATCAGGTTGCCGTCTCCGCGGATGCAAGACATGCCAAGACTCGCTCCGTACCAGTCGCAGCGGCGGCTAGTGCGGATGGCCCTCGAGCTGATATCCCGGCTTTCTTGCAGAAAGCGGACAAGGAATACCTGATCGCTCAGCCAAGCGACCGTGTCAATCTTCGCTTTGACGTGGGCACTGTCGGCGACGGGCAGGCGCGAACCTTCTTCCTTGCGTCGGAGGGTTACTACATGGAATGGATGCGCGCCGACTGGCTGACCGAGGAGCATCGAACGACGTTCGATCCGGGTACAGACGCGTTGATCCGCGCGATCGCCTTGTATGCGGACAAGCGTGGCAGCTATCGGGAACTGTTTGAATCAACCCGGTTGGCGGTCCGATGAATGTCCGTCATGGAATTGCGCTTGCCCTTGCGCTGGCTATATTGCCGATCGCCGGATGCCACGTCGGACCGCAGATCGAACAGACCGATCTCGGGCGGAAACCTCACGGCGCGGCTGTCCTCGTCCAGTTAAAAGCAAAGCCGATGGCGAAGAAGGCCGAGCATCAGGGCGAGTTGCTGGAAGTCCGTGACGACGGACTTGTCCTGTTGACAGAAGAGGGTGTCTCCGGCGCTCCACGCATCGTCCTGATTCCCTGGAATATTGTGTATCGCGCCAGTGCCACCGATCTTCCGGGTGTTGCGGTGCGCACCTCGCAGGGAGCCGCGCAGCGCGGGAAATCAACCGAAACCCTTCGCAATGTCAGCCGTTTTCCCCAAGGCCTCTCGCCGACGCTTGCCGGCCAGTTGCTGGCACGCTATGGGCAGTCGGAGGTCAAAACGCTGGAATAAGATCCGGCCTGTCCGGACTGCATGCATGCGATTGTGGAGCCAGCGCGTATACTCGCGCCCCTATGAACGCTCCCGCCTCATTCGATGTGCTTGGCCTGAAGCCCGCTTTGCTCGGCAATCTCAGGGAAATCGGCTATACCGAAATGACAATGGTCCAGTCGCAGGCCCTGCCGCGGGTACTGGAGGGCCGTGACGTATTGGCACGCGCCAAGACGGGTAGCGGCAAGACGGCAGCGTTTGGACTTGGCCTGCTCAATCAGCTGGATGCAACGGTGTTTCGGGTCCAGGCCCTGGTGTTGTGTCCGACGCGAGAACTCGCCGACCAGGTCGCGCGTGAGATCCGCCGGCTCGCACAGGCCATACCCAACATCAAAATACTGACGTTGTGCGGCGGTGCGCCGATCGGGCCGCAGAACGCTTCGCTGCAACACAGCCCCCACATTATCGTCGGCACGCCCGGGCGTGTGCTGAAGCATCTCAGGAAGGGAACCGTAGATCTTGGTGATCTGCGCACGCTGGTGCTGGACGAAGCGGATCGAATGCTCGATATGGGATTCGCAGACGAACTGGAAGCAATCCTCGCATTCGTGCCCGCGCATCGCCAGACGTTGCTGTTCAGCGCGACGTACCCGGATGCCATCGCCGACATGAGCAACAGCGTGCAACGTGAGCCGGTCAAGGTAGACGTCACCGGCGACGAGCAGCCTGCACGAATCGAGCAGCAGTGGTGCGCCGTTACGCGGGAAAACAGGAACGAAGAGCTGCTTCGCGTGCTGCTTGCCTGGGGTGGTGCGCTCAATCTCGTGTTCTGCAATACAAAGATTGACTGTGCTGATGTCGCAGGTTTCCTGCAGTCAAAGGGCATCGCCGCCGTTGCTTTGCACGGCGATCTTGACCAGCCACAACGCACTGAAGTGCTGGTTCGTTTTGCCAACAGGAGCGCAAGCGTCCTCGTTGCCACCGATGTTGCGGCACGCGGTCTGGACGTTGACGATCTCGACGCCGTGATCAATTACGAGCTTCCCGCGCAGCCGGAAGTCTACGTTCATCGCATTGGCAGGACGGCACGCGCGGGCAAACAGGGAATTGCAGTCAGCCTCATCGAGACTCGAGAAATGCGGCGCTTGCTGGACATCGAAGCACTACTGCCGGACAACAGCTTACGCGAAAGACCGATTCCTGATTCGAGACGCACGAGCGAAGCTCTGTCACCTGTGATGACGACGGTACAGATCTATGGTGGTCGCAAGAAGAAACTGCGGCCCGGCGATCTGCTCGGTGCTTTGACCGCGGCGGGCGGCGTCGCAGGCGACGTTGTCGGATCGATCGACCTGTTCGATACCGTCAGTTACGTAGCCGTGCAGAGCGCGCATGCCAGGAAGGCGTTGCAGCAGCTGACAAGTCGGCCGATCAAGGGCCGACGCTACCGAGCACGCATTCTCACCTAGCTGCCTCAGGCAGCCTGCGTCTTTTCCTTCAATACTTCCGTTCGAAGGTACTCTTCGTAGTTGCCCCTGAAGTCGACGATACCGTCGCTCGTGAGCTCGATGATCCGCGTCGCCAGAGAAGAGACGAAGCTGCGATCGTGGCTGACGAAGATCAATGTGCCGGCGTAATGCTCCAGGGCCAGGTTCAGGGCCTCGATGGATTCCATGTCGAGATGGTTGGTTGGTTCGTCCATGACGAGCACGTTCGGTTGTTGCAGGGTGAGTTTGCCGAACATGAGTCGACGCTGCTCGCCACCTGATACAACCTTGACCGACTTTTCGCTATCGTCCTTGGAGAACAGCATTCGGCCCAGCGTGGCGCGAAGCAGCTGTTCGTCGGCGCCCTTTGGCTGCCATTGCGTGATCCAGTCGAACAGGCTCATGTCTGACTGGAATTCCGCCGCGTTGTCCTGGGCGAAATAACCGACATCGGCGTTTTCTGACCAGCGCACCGTGCCACTGTCGACCTCGAGATTCTGCAGCAGGCAGCGGATAAGCGTCGTCTTGCCAAAGCCATTCGGTCCGATGACCGCTACTCGCGATCCGGCGTCGATGGTCAGGTCCAGGTTTTCAAACAACGGACTCTCATCGAATGCCTTGCTGATCGCTGTCGCCTCGACCGCGATGCGCCGCAGCGGTTTTTGCTGGTCGAAACGGATATACGGACTGACGCGACTCGATGGTTCGAGTACCTCGAGCTCAATCTTTTCCAGCTGGCGGGCACGCGAGGTCGCCTGGCGTGCTTTCGACGCGTTCGCTGAGAAGCGGCTGACGAAGGCCTGCAGGTCAGCCATCTTGGCCTTCTTCTTGGCGTTGTCCGCGCGTACGCGTTCGCGTGCTTGTGTCGCGGCCGTCATGTATTCGTCGTAGTTGCCCGGAAAGACCTGCAGCTTGCCGTAGTCGAGGTCGGCCATGTGCGAGCAAACGCTGTTCAGGAAGTGGCGATCATGCGAGATGATGAGCATCGTCGCCTTGCTGCCCTCCAGGTAGTCCTCCAGCCAGCGAATCGCGTTGATATCGAGGTTGTTGGTCGGCTCATCGAGCAGGAGTATGTCGGGATCCGAGAACAGCGCTTGCGCCAAAAGAACGCGTAGCTTCCAGCCAGGCGCGACGGCGCTCATGGGCCCCAGGTGCTGGTCCACGGGAATACCGATGCCTTCCAGCAGTTCGCCGGCTCGCGCTTCTGCCGAGTAACCGTCCATTTCGGCAAACTCGATCTCGAGATCGGCTACCCGCATGCCGTCTTCATCGCTCATCCGAGACAGCGAGTAGAGCCTGTCACGCTCCTGCATGACCGTCCACAAGCGCTCGTAACCCATGATGACAGCGTCGATAACGCGATACTCCTCATACGCGAACTGGTCCTGGCGTAGCTTGCCGACGCGCGCATTGGGATCCGTCGAGACGTTGCCCGTGCTGGGCTCGAGCTCGCCTGCGAGGATCTTCATCAGCGTCGATTTGCCGCAGCCATTTGCGCCGATCAGGCCATAGCGGTTGCCATTGCCGAAAGTCACCGAGACGTTTTCGAAGAGAGGTTTGGCGCCGAACTGAATCGACAGGTTTGCTGCTGAGATCAATGTACTGTTCCGAATTTGATGTGGCCTGGAATCGCCCGCGATGAGACGCCGCCGGCCAATGGCCGGAAAGGGCGGGATCAAACGAGGAATTCGGGGCGGGAAATCGCGTTAAAGCGCGCGGATGATAGCAGAATCACCCGGCTTGTCGGGAAATTCAGCGAGTATTTTCTCAAGGGACGGGGACGGCCCTCCAGGAGCCGTCCCCGATCAGGGAGCGTTACGGCTGCTTCCACTCCGGCAGCCGGCCCGGTGTCCAGGGTGCGCCGAGCGATTCGAGACGAGCCTCGAGCGCATCGAGATCCTGGCTGATAGATCTCAGCGCCGTCAGCACCGCTGCGAATTCGCGTGCCGCATTCTCGTAGGAATCCTCGTAGAAATCCGGCACCGGCGACCGCGTGTCGAGCAGCCACTGGTACACGATGCTCGCGCGCTGCGACAACGACCAGGCCACCGGCTCATTGCGCGATGCAACGGTGGAGTCGCCGGTCAGCGCGACGCCAAGCTCGGCCAGGCGCGCCTCGATCTTGCGAATCGCCTGTTCTTCGGCTTCACCGGCCCGCGGCGTTTCGCGAACGCCCGCCTTCAGATGCTTGATGCGGTTGCCAAGCTCGGCGGCATGCGCCACGGCGCCTTGCGCCGTGCGATACAGCTCGCCGGCTTTCTTGTGGAAAGCCTGCACGGCCGCCGGGTCATCACTGGTCTCGGGACTCTGCGGCAACGACTTGACGACAAATGAACGCGCCTCGCTCAAGGCCGCCAGCTCGCCGTCCTGCCGCTTGAACAACGTGACGGAATACTCGCCCGGAATCGCAAGCGGGCCGCGCGGTGGTGTTTCCCAGTAAGGGCGAAAGTCCGGTGGATTGAGATTGACCGGATCCGTCGCCGGCAGTCGCAGGTCCCACGCGGTCCGGTGCAGGCCCTTCTCCGTCTTGCCGACGATCTGGCGAACGATGTTGCCATCCGCATCCTTCACCACCAGCAGCAATGCCGGCGCTTCTTCACGGTCTTCCCGGCGTAGCTCGTCCCAGGCCGGATAGGGCGTGTCCTCACCCGCCTTTTCGGCTTCGATTTCCGCAGTGCGACGCGTTTTCGCGCGCGTCTTCAGCTCGTTGCCGAGGTGGTACGTAAACACGGCGCCGAATTCGGGGTTCGGTGCGGTAAAAAATTCTGCCCCCATCGAGCCTTTTTCGCGGCCATCCCAGAGATCACCCTCCACATACAGCCAGGGATCCTTTACCGCGAACAGGTGGGCGTCCTTGCTGGCGAGACTGGACTTCGATGTGCGCAGCGGTGAGTAGTCATCGAGAATATAGATGCCGCGCCCGAACGTACCGACAACCAGGTCGTTTTCGCGTTGCTGAATCTCGATGTCACGAACGGCAATGGTCGGGAAGCTGTTTTTCAGCGCGTGCCAGGAGGCGCCACCGTCCTGCGTGAAGAACAAGCCAAACTCGGTGCCGACAAACAGCAGCTTCGGATCGACATGATCCTCAACGATCGTATGTGCCGAGCCGCGTGCGGGAAGATTGCCGGTGATCGATCGCCAGCTGCGGCCACGATTATCGGACTTCAGGACGTAAGGCTTGTAATCGCCGCGTTTGTGGTTGTCGATAACCGCGTAAACGACGTTCGAGTCGTGACTCGATGCGAGTACATCCTCGATCAGGGACATATCGGGAACACCGCGGAAGCTCTCGATGCGGCGCCAATTCTGTCCGCCATCTTCGGTAACGCTCATTACGCCGTCATCGGTTCCGACATAAATGAGGCCCTCGACCAGCGGGCTTTCCGATAAACCAATGGCGGCGCCGTACATGGAGGTGGAGTCGTTCTTTGCGATCGTGTCCACGCTCCAGATACGGCCCATGACTTCAAGCTTGTTGCGATCGAGTTGCCGCGTCAGGTCTGGACTGATCGCGCGCCAGGTATCGCCGCGATCGTTGGACTCGAACAGCTTTTCTGCCGCGTAGTAGATACGCGTGCCTTTGTGCGGGCTGACCAGGAGCGGCGTATTCCAGTTCCACTTGTACTGCTTCTCACCGCTCGCCGGGTGTGGTGCGATGAATACACGCTCCTGGGTACGACGGTCATAGCGGGCAAGACCGCCATACTGGTACTGCGTGTAGATGATGTTCGGATCATCGGGATCGAACTGTGGCTCGTAACCGTCGCCGCCGAGGATCATCGTCCAGTCAGAATTCGTGATGCCGTGAATGACAGACGTGCGTGACGGCGCGCACAACGAGTTGTTGTCCTGGGTTCCGCCGCAGACGTTGTAGAAAGGCTCGGCGTTGTCCGGCTGGATGCGGTAGAACTGGGTAATCGAGAGGTTTCGTATGTGGCGCCATGTGCTGCCCCGATCGAAGCTCTCGTAGATGCCGCCGTCTCCGCCGATAATCAGGTGTTCCGTGAAGTCCGGATCTATCCACAGCGCATGGTCGTCAACGTGGCGCCAGTCCAGCCCAAGCATTGTCCAGGTCTTGCCGCCATCCTCGGACATATGCGTCATCGTGTCCAGCGAGTAAACCCGCTCGGCATCAACGGGGTCCACGACGAGCTCGTTGTAATACTGCGGGCTGGTCGTCATGTGGTCCGATTGCTTCGTCCAGTTGTTGCCGAAATCCGTGGAGCGATAAACGCCGCGCTCTTCGTCATTTGCCTCGATGATGGCGTAGATCATCGCGGGATCGGACGGTGCCCCGGCAAGGCCGATACGGCCCATGTTGTCGGTGGGTAGACCTTTGTCCAGTTCCGACCAGGTCTTGCCGCCGTCCGTAGACTTGTGAAGGCCGCTGCCAGGTCCGCCGTTGATCAGGACCCAGACGTGGCGCCGACGTTGATAGCTCGAGGCCACGATCGTATTGCTGTCGCGTGGGTCGACAACGAATTCATTGATGCCGGTATCGGCATCGACGGTGAGGATGGCTTTCCACGTCGTGCCGCCGTCGCGTGTCTCGTAGAGTCCGCGGTCCCCGCCTGAATTCCACAACGGGCCCTGGGCGGCCACCAGCACGTGGTCCGAGTCGTCGGGATCAACCCAGATCTGGCTGATGTGGCCGGAGTCCTTGAGGCCCATGTTGGCCCAGGACTTGCCGCCATCGACGGACTTGTAGATGCCGTCGCCGTAAGCCACGCTGCGCTGGGCGTTGTTCTCGCCCGTGCCGACCCAGACGACGAGCGGGTCATTGGGATCGAGCGTCACAACGCCGATGGCATACGAGGCTTCTCCCTCGAACAGTGGTGTCCAGGTAATGCCGTCGTTTTCAGTCTTCCAGAGGTTACCCGACGCGGTCGCGGCGAAGTACTCGTGCTTGCGTTCGGGATGAAACGCGAAGTCCGAGATGCGGCCAGAGGTGATTGCCGGGCCAATGTGTCGGAGCGGCAGCCCGGCCAGCGGGTGTGAGTCCGCGTCCTCCGCTGTTGCCTGCAGGGTCCAGAAAACGGCGAGCAGCAGGACACCCCTGGCCAGTAGATGTCGCGACATGTTATTCCCCTCAATTCTTGTCGTCAGGCGCGCCATTCTACCGGACTTGAACGGCTCTGGGCGCATAAAAAAAGTCTCGCGACCTGTCGCCGGTTGAACGGTTTCATCGCGCCGAAATACTGCCTTCGTTGCCTGCGATCGCGTCGTTACTTTTTGAAACACTCTGTTACGCAAAGCGGGTGAATCGTTGCGGGCCCGACCGTACTGTAGCCGCTCAACTTACTTTGTGGTGGGAGTTTACTATGAGCAACAAGATTTACGCGGTGAGCATGCTGTCTGCAGCACTGTTCCTCGCCGCCTGCGAAGGCGATGATGGTACTAACGGCACGGATGGCGCCAACGGTTCCGATGGTTTCAATTCACTGATCGCAATTCGCGATATCCCGAAAGGTGACGCTGTCTGTTTGGGCGGCGGTAAAGCGGCCGACAGCGGTCTGGACCTGAACCGTAACGACATCCTGGATGCCGGAGAAGTAACCGCGACCGAGATCCTCGAGTGTGCTGCAACGCCGACTGTACGAGCACTGCACGCTTCGCCCGATGCCCCGGCGGTAAACATCATTGTTAACGGCACCGCGGCGCTGACCGACGTTCCGTACGCGGCCGGATCCGGCTTCGTACCCGTGATCGAGTCCAACACGATCCAGGTACAGGCAATTACGCCGGACGGCGCAAACCCGATCGTCATTGACCAGTCTGTGGCCCTCGATTACAGCACGGAAGCGACCATCATCGCGACCGGAACAGTGGATCCAACCGACGATGGACTTGGTGTTTTCGCGCTGCCCATCATCAACCCGTCCGATGAGCGCATTACACAGGGCTTCTTCCGCGCGCAGGTCGTACACGGCTCACCATCGGCTCCGCCGGTGAATGTCTACGTAACCGGCGCCACCGACGACCTGGCGAGCAGCACGCCGGTGAACGGCACGGGCACACCGCTGGCCTTCGAAGGTTTCACCCCGCAGCTGGAAAGACCGGAAGGTGACTACCGCATCCGCGTTGTTGCTGACGGCGACGCGACGCTGACGCCGGTATTTGACACTGGCGACACGCCGATCACGCTGGCTGCAGGTGCAGACCTGCTGATCGTGGCTATCGACAACACCGGCCCCGGCGCATCGCCAGTCGATCTGATCGTGCTGGATGGTACGGCTGCAACTCAGATTGAAGACGCCGCGACACCGGCATCTGCGATTGCTGTGCACCTGTCTCCCGACGCACCGGCCGTCGACATCCTGGCCGACGACACCAGCACGCCCGCTGACGATGCGATTCCGCTCGTACGTAACGTCTCTTTCGGTGAGTTCTGCGACCTCAATGCTATCCCGGCGCCGGCTGACTATACGCTTAGCGTAGTTGCCAATGCCGACAACAGCATTGTCGCCACGCAGTTCTCGCTCGGCGTGCAGCCGAGCACTCAGGCGACCGCAATCGTCACCGGCTTCCTCGACCTCAATCAGGCAGGGCTGACACCGGCCATCACGACACTGCCGCAGATCGCTGATCGCCGCAGCATCGCCACCGAGACAAAGCTGACCGTGACGCACGGCTCGCCGAGCACCGGCCCGGTGGACATTTACCTGGTCCCGGCTGGCACCGACATCACCAACGTCGATCCTGACTTCTCGGATGTGCCTTTTGGAGCGGACACGACGCAGCTGTCAGTGGCTAACGATTTCTACGATGCCATCGTAACCGGCGCAGGCTCGAAGACGCCGGCGATCGAGTTGCTCAATCTGGACTTCACCGCAGGCGGCTCAGTGCTGAACGTCATTGCACGCGATCTTGCCGCTGGTGGGCTTGATCCGAATCCGCTCATCATCGACATGACGAACGTACCGGTCTGCCCGACGCCGTAATTCTCGGCGCTTGATCAGGCAGAAGTAGCGACGCCCGGGAGGCAACTCCCGGGCGTTTTTTTGCCTTCGTCGACGCTGAGCCAGTCGTTTGTCCGCCGTCTGTGCTTCGATCAATCCGCGGCACCTATGTCGATCACGATATTCCACAGAAAGCGCACCATCTCCTGCAAGGCTTCTTCCGAGACGCGTTCATCGTCGCTGTGCGCGCCAAATCGGCTGTTAATTTCCTCCAGCGTGCGCGCCGGTCCAATGCCATAGGACGGCGTTCCCCGGGCGCGAAGTTGTGACATATCTGTTGCGCCCGTTGCCATGATCGGCAGCGTTGTCGACTGGGGATACAGCCGTTTCGATACGGCCTCGATAACCTGGAACATCTCGTTGTCGATCTGTGACGGTGGTGCGGCCGGCCTGTAGATGTCTTCGGGAACGATTTCGATCGCCGGATTGTCGATGACGGCGGCCAGCTCGCGGTAAAAGCCCGCTACGTCTTCGCCCGGCAACATGCGGATATCCAATACCGCTTTGGCCTCGGACGGGATGACGTTCTTGCGAAAACCGGCGTCAATCATGGTCGGCACAACCGAGCTTCGCAGCGTCGAGTAGTGCAGCGGGTCGTTCAGGCGAAACCACTCGTCAATATCCTGCTGATGTTCGGGGTCGTCGACGTTGTCGTAGCGAAACGCGGTATCGCCCTCATTGAGCGTTGCCATGCGCTCGAAGTACGCCCTTGTTGTCGAGTTCAGCCGAACCGGTGTCTTCCAGGCGGCTGCTTTAGCGACCGCATCAGCGATCATGGCGACCGCGTTATCGGGTCGGGGGCGAGAACCGTGCCCCGCCGTGCCGCGTGCGATCAGGGTTGCGCGACGCGGCATCTTTTCGGTCGTCTGCACGCCGACAACGTGCACGTGGCCGTCCAGTTCCTGCATACCGCCGCCTTCAGCGATCGCATACTCGGCAGCGATCTTGTCCCAGTGTTTCTCCACCATGAAGTTGATACCGACATGCGGTGTTCCTTCCTCACCGGACTCGGCGAGGAAGATAATGTCGCGGTCCATTTCGACATCCAGCCGGTTAAGCAGCAGGATCACCATCAGGCCGGCTGCGACGTTGTCCTTGTCGTCCAGCGTACCGCGTCCCCACACATAGCCGTCTTTTCGAACGCCCGAGAACGGTGGTTCCGACCATTTGTCGGCCTGCACACCGACAACGTCCGTGTGACCCATGATCAGGATTGGCGGTTTGCTGCCGTTGCCGCGGTAGCGCGTAACGAGATTGGCGCGATCCGGGTCCAGCGCGAACAACTCGGACTCGATGCCTTCAGCGGCCAGCGCCTGCTTCAGGTACTCGGCAACGCGCGTTTCGTTGCCCGGCGGATTCGAGGAATCGATCCTGACCAGGTCGACGAGGTAGTCGATGGTCTCGTCGCCAACCGCATCCCAGTCGATGAGGTAGCGGTCTTCTGCCACAGAGACGATCGGCAGGCACAGCATCACAAGCGCAAGCAATAGTCGCATGAGTATTTTCCTCCCCGGCAGAAGATAGCATGGAGCAATTTGCGATTGGACGGTCATTGCGCGACAACGCATACTGATGAACAGGTTGCCGTTCCGAGACCAACGACTAACAACGAGGGATTCAACAATGTTTGAGCGAAGTATTGCCGCACTTGCGGTCATTGCCATTGCTGTCCTGGCTGGGCAGCCGACGAGTCTTGCAGAGGACGATACGGCAGCGTCGCAAAAGGCTGTCCTGGTTACGGGGGCGAGTTCCGGCATCGGCCTGAATGCTGCAAAGACGCTGGCGGCTAACGGCTACTTCGTCTACGCGGGCGCACGAAAGCAGGCGGACCTGGACGCACTCAACGAGATTCCGAACGTCCAGTCGGTACGTCTGGACGTCACCCGGCAGGATGAAATCGATGCGGCCGTGGAAACGGTCAGGAAGGGCGGCAAGGGCCTGTACGGGCTGGTCAACAACGCCGGCATCCTGGTGACAGGTCCAATGACAGAGATCGAGGAAGACGAGCTGAACTGGATCCTGAACGTTAACGTCGTCGGCGTGTTTCGGGTTACCAGGGCTTTCGCACCGCTGATTATCGAGTCGAGGGGGCGGATCAGCAACATAAGTTCGATCTCCGGCGTGCTGTCGGGCATGTTCTGGGGGCCCTACAGCATGAGCAAGCACGCGCTGGAGGCATACAACGACGCACTCGCCGAGGAGATGGCGCTGTTTGGCGTCAAGGTCAGCTCCATCAATCCTGGTAATTACCGCTCAAGAATCGGCACAGAAGAAGCCGATGCGATGGCGCGGAAGCCGTATGCCCAGCCTGGCTCGCCCTATGCAGAAGAGATGGCCGGACTGGTCGAGTACATGTCAGACAGGAGCATGTACAAAGAACCTGACGAGGTTAGCGCTGCGATCATGGACGCGCTGTTTGCCGATTCTCCAAAGCCGAGATACATGGTTGTTCCGAACGAGCGTGAGGCGGGCTGGACCATTGGCAGGCTGATCGAGGAAACGGCCCAGTTCAACGCAGACCAGGAATACACGTACAGCGACGAAGAACTGATAGCTATGCTGAAGCAGGCAACTGCCGGGCAGCGGCAGCGCGCCGAGTAAGGGAGTCAATGGCGTCGAACGCCGCCGACGTTCTTTGCTCGCGGTCAGATCTCAGGCGTTCGAGGTGGCAGACGCTTCGGCAACGTCGGTGGCAGGTCTCGGACCAAGGCTGAGTGAGCGGATGTCTTCGATAATCACGGCAATTGCCGGGGTCACGAAGAGAACCATCACACCGGATACAAGTATGCCGAAGCCCAGGCTGACACCCATCGGGATCAGGAACTGTGCCTGCGGGCTCTTCTCAAACAGCAGCGGCGCCAGACCCATGGCGGTTGTTAGCGTCGTCAGCACGATCGGGCGGAATCGCCTGGCTGCTGCAGCGGCCGCGGCATCGATCGGCTCCAGGCCTTCGCTGCGGCGTCGGTTGTAGAGATCGACCAGGACGACCGACGCATTGACCGCAACGCCGGCGAGCGCGACGATGCCGAAGATCGAGATGAACGATAGCGGGAATCCAAGCACCAGGTGCCCGAGAATGGCGCCGGCGACGCCCAGTGGGATGGAGACCAGGATGGCCACGGGCTGCAGGTACGATCTCAGCTGCGTCGCGATCATGCCGTAAATGATCAAGAGAACGATGAGAAAGGCGCTGGCGATGTCGGCAAGGTCTTCATTTTGCTCGCGCGTCGAACCGGCCTGCACCCACCGCAACCCGGGGTACTCCGCCACCAACTCTGGCAAAACGGTATTCAGGATGGCGGCATTGGCAATGTTCGGCGTCGAGGTTGCCTCGTCCACGTCGGCGCTCACGGTAACGACCCGCCGCCCATCGATACGCTCTATCGACGAGTAGGCACGGCTTTCCTCGACGCGAGCGACTGTCAGCAGCGGGGCTCGATCACCATTGGGCAGGCGCACGCGAAAATCATTCAGCGATTCGAGGCTGGCGCGAGCCGCTGCCGGATAGCGGACGTAAACACGAATCTCCTCGCGGCCGCGCTGGATTCGCTGCACCTCTTCACCAAAGAAACCCTGGCGTACCTGCACGGCAACATCCGCAGGTCGGAGCCCTGCAGCCACACCCGATGGTGTCAGTTCGAACACCAGTTGGCGCTTGCCGAGATCAAAGCTGTCCTCGATCTGGTTGACACCTTCGATGCGACTGAGCCGTTCCTTCAGGCTTTCTGCGGCCGCGATCAGCTGTTGCTCGTTTTCGTGCGCCAGCTCGAACTCGATATCGTCGCCAAAGCGCGTGACGGAAGACGCAAAGTTCACGCGCTCTGCGCCTTCGATGTCGCCAACGGCCTGTCGCCAGCGCCGCTCGATCTCGGCGGCCGGCATACGCCGTTGCCCGAACGGCGTCAGCTCTATGCGCACCTGGCCAATGTTCTCGCCGGTTCTGAACCCGGACTCCGCGCCCGGTCCAGCGCCACGCGCCGCATTGCCGCCACTCGTGGCGGTTATCGATACGAAGAGCTCCTCGCCGGATTCTTCTCTTACCGTGTCGGCAACCTCTGTGGCAGCGGCCGAAATTCGCCGTACCGCGGCCTCCGTGCGCTCAAAGGGTGTGCCCTCCGGCATCGTGACAGCGGCCGAAATGTTGTTACCCTCGATCTGCGGGAAGAAGATGAATCGGACTTGCCCGTTCTGCACCAGGCTGAGGCAGAGTATGAAGAACGCAACGGCGACGGCGACGGTTCCATAGCGCCAGCGCGCCGCAAAGCTTACGCCCGGGTGGACCAGGTTATCGCGGATATACGCAACGCCGCTGGCAACGCGTCCCTGTACGTCGGCCACTATGCCGCGTGACCAGGGACCGCCGTGGCTAAGGTGCGATGGCAGGATGCAGAACGCTTCCAGCATCGACATTAATAAAACGCTGATGACCACGAGCGGAATCGCACGCGTAACGTCGCCAAAGGTGCCACCGGTTACCAGCAGCGGTGCGAAAGCGGCGACTGACGTCAATACGCCGACGATCACTGGTGCCATAACGCCATGCGCCCCGCGGCTTGCCGCTATTTCGCCGCCCCAGCCGTGCTCGCGTTCGGAGTCGATATTTTCACCGATGACAATCGCGTCGTCGACGACGAGGCCAAGCACGATGATAAGGCCGAAGAGCGAAATCATCGTGATCGTTACGCCAAGTGCGCCAAACAGCAGGAAGCCGCCCATGAACGCCGTGGCTATTCCAACGCTAACCCAGACGGCGAGTTTCAGGTCGAGCATGAGCACAAGAAACGTGAACACAAGTGCAAAACCGAACAGTCCGTTTCTCAGCAGCAGGTTGACGCGCTCTTTCAGCAACGTCGTCTCGTCCCGAAACTCGACGAGTTGCACGCCGGGTGGTGGCGTGTAGTCGGCCAGTAGCGCGTCGACGGCGGCCTTGACGTCGAGAACGTCCTCCGCTTCTGCGCGCTCCACGTCAACAAAGATAGCCGGGCGGCCATTGTAGAGGTTGACCAGCTGCTCGCGAACAAAGCCGTCCCTGACTTCAGCGACATCGGCCAGCGTGACGACGGAGCCGTCTGGCAGCGTGCGGACGACGATTGACTCGAATGCCTTGCCGGTCTGGCGTTTCTTGTTGGTACGCAACAGGATTTCGCCGGAATCAGAGACGATAGAGCCGCCGGCGAGGTCCAGCGACGAGCCGCGCACAGCGCTGGCGACATCTGCGAACGTCAGGTCATAGCGCCTGAGCGTGGCCTCGCTGACCTCGATCGATATCTCGTAATCTCGATCCCCGCTTAGTGACACCAGCGACACACCGGGCTGCGTCAGCAGGTCTCGCTCAATTTCCTCGGCCGCGCGCCGCAGTGCAGTTTCACCGATGTCGCCGACGACAGCGAGAGTGACGACGCCGCCTGTCGGGTTCGGCGCCACAACGACAGGCTTTTCTGCGTTTTCCGGCGGAAAGTCGCTGAGCCGATCAACCGCAGATTCAACGTCGTCCTTAACGAGCTGGCGATCCGCAAAATCGTTGGTCTCGATGACGACAACGCCGACATTTTCCGACGCCGTGGAATTGACTCGCTTGACCCCGTCGATGCCGAGTACGGCCTCTTCGACGCGACGCGTAATCCCTTCCTCGACTTCGGCCGGCGTAGCGCCTGGGAAAGGCACAGTCACCGTGACCGTTCGGGGAGAGATCGTCGGAAATACCTGAGACTGCAGGCGCGATGCGGATACCGCACCGCCAACGAGCAAAACCACCATCAACAGGTTCGCTGCCACGGGGTTCCTGATGAATCGCATTATGATGCCGCGGTCCGCGTCGCGGTGAGGTCCGGTCATGGCGAGTCCCTAATCCGCGCGCTGCACGTCGTTGCCTGCAGCCTTGAGACCATCGGACCCACGAGTGACGACGGCAAGACCATCTCGAGCGTTAGCCGGGGGGATGGCGACGACGCCACCGGCATCATCGAAAACGCTTACGACGGCCATCTCGGCTTCTCGTCCCAGCACTTCGACAGTGCGGCCGGCGAGCCGGTCGTTGTCGACAACCCAGAGCCGGTCTCGCGATGTCAGGGCGGATGCGGGAACCCGATAGGCGTCGGGCATATCCGCACCGCTAATCATGACCGAGACAAATTCGCCGGCTGTCAGCAGTTCCGGGCTATCGACCGCAACGTAGAGTGTACCGAGGCGCGTGCGTTCATCGAGGGAAGCGGCGGCACGCGCGAGCCTGCCTTCAATAGCCCCCGGCCCGGTAGAGGGCGCAATGATAGAGACAGGTTGTCCGTTGACGGGTCCGATCAGGCGGCGCTGATCGGCGGAGACGGGTACCGATATCTCCAGGCTGTCGATGGAGAACATTGAGCCAACTGCCGCGTTGCCGCTAACCACCTGGCCGACGTCCAGCTGAGTTTCCAGGATGCGAGCGTCGAAAGGCGCGCGCACGCTGGTGCGGCTGAGCGACAGCTCCGCAGCCTGCCGGGCCGCTTCGCCACTCTGGATACGTGCTTGGGCAGCAGCAATCTGCGGCACCCTGGCGATGAGGTCGGGAATAGGGCGTTCGGGGAATTGGCCTTGCCAGATTTCGCGTTCCGCCGCGGCTTCTGCCTCGAGTCGCGCAAGATCGCTGCGCGCCACCGCTGTCTCCGCCAATGTCCGCTCCACCGCCAGACGATAGTCGGCGGGATCGATGACGAACAGCACGCTGCCCTTGGAGACGCTGGCGCCGGGCCGGAAATCCGCAGAAACTCTGACGACCCGGCCCGAGACCTGCGGCACGATGCGCGTAACGGTACGCGCCTGGACGACGCCGTTCAGCTCGATAACCGGCCTGAACGGCATGGCGGTGGGCGTAACGGTCGTCACAACCATCTCCTGTGGCCGCGGCGCGGAGGAGGGTCCCTTCGCGTCCGGCCTGAGGCTGATTGACATCAGCAGGGCAAGCCCGACCACGGCAACCACGAAAGCGAGTTGAAACGCCCCTGCGTGACGTTCCACAAAATCGGTCATTGTCATCTACACACTAACGATAGTTAGCGCAATAATGGACAATTTCCGCGCCTTTGTCTGTATCGACTTGTATCGCTGCCAGGCCAGGTACGGGCGATTCGTGGCCCGAACGATGTCAGCCAGAGCTGTTTTGCAGTTTGCGAATCTCCCGGGCGAGCATATCGATCTTTTGCAACAGCGCCTCTCTCTCTTTATGCGCGGTCTCCGCTTCTGCTTTGGCACTATCGCGGTCCTGCAGCTGGACTGCCTGCATAGAATTAACGATTAGAGCGATAAACAGATTAAGAACCGCAAAGCTCGTGACGATCACGAAGGGCACAAAGAACAGCCAGGCCAGTGGATAAACATCCATGACCGGACGAACGATGCCCATGGACCAGCTCTCGAGGGTCATGATCTGGAAGAGCGTGTACATCGACTCGCCGACGCTGCCGAACCACGCGGGGAATGCATCGCCAAAGAGCTTCGTGGTCATGACGGCGGCGACGTAAAAAACGAGCAGCAGGACGGCGACAATGGACATCATGCCCGGGAGTGCCTTGAATAACGCGCCGACGACCGTGCGCATTTGTGGAACGACGGAGATAAGTCTCAGCACCCTCAGGATTCGCAGAGCGCGGAGCACGGCAAGCGGTCCTGCTGACGGCAACCAGGCGACGGCAACGATCGTGAAGTCGAAGATGTTCCAGCCTTCGCTAAAGAAACGTTTTCGATAAACCCAGAGTTTTGACGCGATCTCACCCGTAAATATAATGAGGGCAAGCCGGTCGAGCCAGTACAGCCATGAGCCGGCGGCGGCCACCGCTGATGGCGAGGTCTCGAGTCCGAGAGTGACGGCATTGACCAGTATTACGACGGTGATAAAGGTATTGAACGATCGAGACTCGACCAGCTCGCGCAGTCCGCGGGAGAATCCTCCGCGATCTGCGCCATGTTTCGAGGCGAGACTGGAAGCGGGCGTGCCGGATACAACATCCATTCTGTCTAAACTCACTCGATACTCAGAACTGGGGAAACTGGCGCATATGTCTCACCGCCAGTTTTTCCATATGTCGCTGTTTGCTGAGCGATCTCTTCACGGCGCGTTTCGCCTGCCGGGCGGCAAGCGTGATGGACGCATACAGGTCCGATCGAGTGCTCTCAACCTTGATCGCCTGGCCCGATGACACGAGCTTTACGCGCAGCAGCGCCTTCATGTCTGCCCCGCCCTTTGGGCCGTTGACGTCTCGCAGGAACACACCCACTGAGAGGATATGGCCTGAGAAGTTCGCCAGGTTAAAATTAACCTGCTTATGAACATGCGCGCGAATCGCGGCAGTGAGTTCGAAACCCTGACTTTCCAAATGAATCTTCACGATGGTGCTCCTCGGGTACAGGCGTAAGAGAGCCTCTTAGAGTACTGTCAGCATGCGGCCAGTCCAGTCGAACTATTCGATACCCTTGACAGGAATAATCGAACTTCATGACTTCGAAAAAAACGATATAATTTTATTATTAAATCGAATTTAACGATACATGGAAATTTGCTAGTGTCGACCCCAATGAGATATCGCACACCTCCCTTTCCCTTGTTGCCGTTCACGAGACTGAGTCAGCCGTCCCGCACAACGCCGCTCGAGACAGGCAGATGAGGCACCTCAACTACAGCCACCTGCAGTATTTCTGGACCGTTGCGCGCGAGGGCAGTGTCGTCAAGGCAGCAGAGTCGCTGAACCTGACACCGCAGACGATTAGCGGTCAGCTCAAGCTGCTGGAGGAGGTTGTTGGCCAACCGCTTTTCGACCGCGTTGGCCGGCGTCTCGTACTCTCCGAGATGGGGCACGTCGTAATGGAGTATGCGGACGAGATCTTCTCGATTGGCGCTGAGCTCGCCCAGGTCGTCAGGGGCCAGAAGCCCGTTAGCCAGTCGGTTCTCAGCATTGGCGTCGTCAGTTCGATGCCTAAACTGATCGCAGAGCGAATCATCGCTCCCAGTCTGCTTGACGAGGAACCGGTTCGCATACGTTGCCATGAATCGTCGTTAGAGCAGCTGCTCGGGGAGTTGGCGGTTCATCAGTTGGATATCGTGCTGTCGGACCAACCGATGCCCGCAGGCTTGAGCATGCGCGCTTTCAATCACCGACTCGGAGAAAGTGGTCTCGCGTTCTTCTCGCAAAGACGTTCTGCCAGGCATTACAGGGGCAAGTTCCCGCACAGTCTGAACGACGCACCCATGCTGTTGCCAAGCCAGCATTCGGCATTGCGTCGACGACTGGATGACTGGTTTGACAGCCACGATATCGTGCCGGATATCGTTGGCGAGTTCGACGATAGCGCTCTGCTGAAAGCATTCGGCGAGGTGGGCGCAGGTCTGTTCGCCGCGCCGTCGGTTATCGAGAAAGAGATTTGCAAAATGTATGGCATGAGCGTCGTTGGCAAGACCGACGCGGTTACCGAGCATTTCTACGCGATATCCCCGGAGCGACGAATCAAGCACCCGGCCGTGGCGCGCATCACCGAAGCAGCGCGAAGCGACCTGTTTGCCTGAGCGCGATTCGCGCATTTCTGGCTGAAATTTGCATTCCTGCGCCCGAAAATCGGGCTTTTCGGCCCAAAACCTGCAAATTTGGGCCGCCGGCGCCTAGAATGAAAGGTTATTGAGCAAATCGCAGCAGGTGCCGACTATGGACGAAGCCAGGGTTCCAGAGAACGAGGCCGAGCGTCTTGCGACCCTGCGCAGCCTCAGTATCCTCGATACCCCGCCCGACGATCGCTTCGACCGATTCACGCGACTTGCGACACGCATTTTCGATATGCCCATCGCGTTGATCAGCCTGGTCGACGAAAACCGGCAATGGTTCAAGTCCGTCGAGGGTATTGATGTGGCTGAGACGCCCAGAGAGGTTTCCTTCTGCGCGCACGCCATACACGACGACAGCGTCTTCGAGGTACGAAACTCCCGGCGTGATGCGCGCTTCCGCGATAATCCGCTGGTTACGGAGCAGCCGCACATTCGCTATTACGCGGGTGCCCCGTTGATAACGCCAGACGGAAACCGAATGGGCACGCTGTGCATCATCGACCGGGTACCCCGCCGCTTGCGTGATCACGACAAGCGATTGCTCAAAGACCTTGCCGACATGGTCGTGGATGAAATGATCAGCTATGTCGATCCGAAAACCGACCTGGCGAATCGGCACGCACTGTTAGTGACCGGTTCGAGACTTTTCGACCACGCCTGCAGCGACAGCGGCCTGTCTCTGCTGTTGTTTGATCTTGGTGGGTTGTCGCGTCCTTCCGACGATTCAGGGTCACGGCGCGCACCCGAAAATGTTTTTGCGGATTTGCTGCGCACCTATTTTGTATCGGCGGAGTCGGTCGCCCATATCGGCAGCCAGCGATTCTGCGTTTTGTTGAGAAAGAATCCTTACTTTGACGAGGAGAAGGCCACCAACCTGGTCTGTGTCGCAGCGAGAAAAGCGTTGCGTGACTACGGTGCCGGTACGTCGTGGGCACTGGCTGGCCGCGTGCTGCTCGATACCGATCGACACGCGTCGTTTGATGACATGCTTCGCGAAGCCGATGGCATATTCTTCAGTTATGAAAACCGTCGGAAACCGAACTTTGAGGACAGCAATCGCTTCGTTAAAGCCGTGATGAACTGGCGCAAGACAATTTTCTAGTACGCGACGGTCAGTGCCACTGAAATCAACTATTCATGCGCCCGGACGTGATCCCAGGCAGGACCCCAGGCAGCACCCGCAGGGCAGGTTTTGCGCGGCTTCGCGCACTGTCAGATAACGCTACTCTAGCGTCGCTCCCCAGCAATTGAAATAGGGGTATTCAGCTACCAAATTCTGCGACCCGTGCGTTTTTTTTGGTACGAATTAGCGTGTATGCTGGCTGACTTACAGCTCAAGAATCGGACGATTGGAGAATGATCATCTCGACGACAAAGCGTTTGGAAGCAGATATGGCTGCGGCCACCACTTACGAGGAGTGGAAGGCCGCGGCAATAGCGCACGACAAGAAGTCCGGGGTGCTGCGATGGCAGAACTCGGATGAGTCCAAGCATTTTGATTACGCATCTATCCGCCGCAGATTGAAACGGCTGCGGCGGCTGAAAGCTAACAAGGATTACGCCGGCGTACTGTTTGCGCTCAATGAGGGTCTTCACGGCAATATCGACGGCATGGGCAACTCGGCCCTGTATGGCAAGTCGAAGTTCGGTACCAAGAAACTGATTGTTGACTACGTCGACGAAGTAGAAAGCGCTCTCGACTTGCTGGCGAGCAGCAAGGCGCGAGGCATTCCGCTTGATGAGCGCCTTGATTTCTTCCGTCGCGCCCGCCATTGCTATGGCTGTTCGGCGCTGATGATGAGCGGTGCCGGATCGCTGCTTTTCTTTCACATTGGCGTGGTCAAAGCACTTTGGCAGGAAGGTGTATTGCCGGATATCCTGTCGGGTAGCAGCGGTGGCGCTGTTGTTGGCAGCATCGTCAGCACGCGCAGCGACAAGTACTTGAAGGATATCTTCCAGCCCGAGCACCTGGTTGAGGAAATCGAACGCGACTCGGGACTGTTCGAGCGTTTCGAGGCGTTTCGACCGGAGGTGGCGCCTATAGAGGACGTCCAGGCGGCGCTGCACCGGCTGATCCCGGACATTACATTCCAGGAGGCGTTTGAAAGCACGGGTCGACACCTGAATGTGTCTATCGCGGCCGCCGAAAAACACCAGACCTCACGGCTGTTGAATTCAATTACCACGCCGAACGTTTATGTCCGCGAAGCGGTCATGGCGTCTGCGGCAGTGCCGGGCTTCTATCCGCCGGTCGCGCTGGCGGCGAAGAACGCCAAAGGACAGAGGCAGCCCTACCTGCCATCGCGCCGCTGGGTTGACGGTTCCTTGAGTGACGACTTGCCGGCAAAACGGCTGTCACGAATCTACGGCGTCAATCACTTTATCGTCAGCCAGGTTAATCCGCACATCTTCCCGTTTGTCACCGACACGAAGAGAAAGAAAGACGTGCTGACAACCGTGAAGCATGCGGCCGCAAGATCGGCGCGCGAATGGCTCAATGCCAGTGCCTCGTTAATGGAGAAGCCGCTGGCGTGGAACTCGACGGTCAATCGGCTGGCCAATGTCGGACTTAGCATTATCAACCAGGACTACTTCGGCGACATCAATATCCTGCCGGACAAGCGGCTCTTCAATCCGCTGAAGCTACTGGCGCATCGCTCTATCGAGGAGGTCGTCGAGCTGATTGAGATGGGTGAGAAGGCGACCTGGCCGAAGATCGAGATGATCCGCGTCCAGACGAAGATCAGCACGAGGCTGGATAGCATACTGACCAAGCTGGACAATCCGGAGCCGTATGTTCGCAGCGTGGCGTCACAAAGAGCGAGTTAGTAGCATCCGCTAGTTGTGCCAGCTACGTCTTGACGGCGCGTACCTTCTTGCGGGCCCGTTTCTTCCGGGCAGGCTTCAATGCGGTCTTCATGTCCTTGAGGGATGCTTCCAGGCAATCGCTGAAAAAATCGATGTCCGGCAAGATTTCTCTCGTCGACGTGACGCTAAAGGTAATCCTGCCGTTGTAACTTGGGGTCGCGATGAAGAGCCCCATGCCATTCGCCAGCGGCGCCATTCCGAAGGTGCTTACCTGCAAAGCACCATTCATGTACAGCGGCACCTGCGGCCCGGGCACGTTCGAGATAAACAGGTTGCACATGCGCTGCGACAGTCCCGCGCGCAGCACCAGGCGGCTTGCGATCACCTGCGTCGAAGCGGGCACGTGCTTGCTGAGGTCGACCAGCACGCGTGCTGACACGCCGGCTTTTGCTTCCTTGCTTTGCTGCGTTGCCTCGTGGACTGCCTGCAGTCGTTCGGTCGGGTCCTCGATATCCGTGAAGATGGGCGCTGTCATCGACGTAATATTGTTGCCCGGCTCATCGCTGTTCGAACCCGAGCTCTGACGGGCATTAATCGGTACCCAGGCAATCAGGGAGCTGTCCGGCAGTTCGTCATGCTTCTGCAAATAACGGCGCAGCCCGCCGCCACAGACTGCCAGAACCACGTCGTTGATCGTGCTGCCGGGCACCAGCGCGCGAATATCCTTCAGATCCTGCAAATCAAACACCCTGGCATCAAACATCTTTTGTGCCGATACCTGCGTGTTGAAGCGAGTCTCAGGGACGGGGTATTTCGCCTTCTTTTTCGAGCCCAGCGCGTTCTGCGCCAGCCTGTAGATGCTTGGTGCAGAACGCATTACCGCATCCGTCATACCGATCGGGGAACGAATCGTATGCCATGCCGCCCGTACACCCATATCCAGGAGGCTAGGTTGGGGGCTGCGTCTCAGCTTCGCCATGTTGAGCGGCATCGCCGGCGTGCCTTCGTTATCGATATCGGCCATAGCCCCGAAGAAATCTACAATTGCGGAGCCATCGACTGCGGCATGATGAATTTTCGTTGCTATCGCGTAGGAGCCCTTCGGCAGCCAGTCGACATTGTCGAGGCCCTCGACGACGAACATCTCCCACAACGGGCGGGTCATATCCAGGGGCCGCGAATGGTAGCGCGCCATGTGAATGCAAAACTGGCGCCAATCGCCGGGTTTCGGCAGCCGACCATGACTAACGTGATACTCGAGATCGAAATTGTCATCATCGACCCAGTACGGAAAATCGAGTTCCATTGGCACGCGTACAAGTTTCCGCTTGAATAACGGGCTCATGTGCAGCCTGCCTTCAACGTGGGCGAGAATATCCTTGAAGCGCACAACCTTGCCACCAGGCACGGTCGTGGGATCGAGTATCGATATTGACGTCACGTGCGTCAGGTTGTCCGCCGATTCCATGTAGAGGAACTGGGAGTCCTGCGGGCTCAACTGGTCCATAAAAAATACTCCGTAGCTAGCTCGGTAGCGCAAGCACCTGGATGCGCTGCAGCCGATGTATTAAATCTCGAAGACCCTGACGCACCTCGGCGCGCTGCTCCGCGAGTTCCGGGCCTCCTGCCGCGGCAAGGCCGCGATTTTCTATCCATTTGTATCCATTTTGAAATAACAGCTTGCCAATGGAAGCTTCGCTGCTGATACGGCGTTGTCGATAGGCCTGCCGGGAATACGCAAAACACTTCTTCAAACACTCATCCGCGTCAATTCCGGTGTCGCACGGCGTGCCGGCCACGACGCTGGCCACCACATAGTAGGCTTCGACAAACTGAGTCAGCGTTCCGTGAGCTACCAATGGCTTGAACGCACGCAACAGGCGTCGGCTGAAGTCCGCATCGGCGGCAAGCTTCCCCTGCCAGTCTATCTCAAAGCGGGCCAGTTCCTGTGCGACTTCTTCCCTGAATTCCTCGCCCGGCGCATAAAAGAACTCGAATTTGAACACGTCCCTGAGTCGTGTGACTTCCTGCCAGAACGCCTCCAGGGGCGCCGGGCTGTCGCCTGGGACGCCAGCCAGCGCCAATTCCGCGATGGCTTTGGTGACAAAATGGTGAATCGTGGTGTTGCGGTAGTAGCTTGCGACAGATTCCTGGCGCGGCGCGATTGCATAGACATCTTCCGGGCCGTCGTCGTAGCGGCTCACCAGGCGATTGTCGATCAGCACCTGAGCGAGTGCCTCCAGCTCAGCTTCGTTTTCGATCTCGAAGTGGCGGGTGAACCTGATGTTACGTGCCAGTGCCCATCGCACCACGCGCACTATTTCCCGCGTCAACTCATGCAGCGTTAAGGCCCTGGGCGCGCTGCCGAGCAATATCATTGTTGCCAGCGACGCCAGCGTGATCGGTGTAACGCGGTTTGCCTCGACACCGACCTGAAGCGCGATCCTGGAGAGGGCCAGCTTGTCTTCTCCGGAAGGCACTTCGTCGAGGACCACCGGCTCGCCGAAGTCCATGTAGATCTTGCCCATCGGTCTGCGCAGGCTGCGCATGTAGCCAATAAACCAGCTCAGGCTCTCGGGTCGTTTCTTGATGCCCGACTGCTCTTTTGCATAGTCGCGCACGTCACCGATAAGGTCGTAGTTCATCGCTACAGGAATGATGTGCAGCATGCTCTGATCGTTCGAGTGCGCGGCTTCGATGACGTATTTCAGAATGCCATACTTTGGCGGCATCAGTTTGCCGACCCGCGAGCGGGTACCTTCGAATGCCCAGCTCAGCGGAAAGTTCTTCTCCATGAGGTAAGCGATGTAGTGCCGCAGGATCATCTTGTACAGTGCGTCGTCCTGGAAGCTGCGGCGAATAAAGATCACGCCGGCACGGCGAGCGAGGAAACCCATTCCGGCGAACGCCATGTTCACGCCGCCCATTGTGTGCAATGGCGGAAAGTCATAATCGAACAGCACTTTGTTCAGCGCCGGGAAATCGACATGCGTCTTGTGCGTGCAGAGAATCGCCGTCGGCCGTTCCTTGCATATTCGTCGCACGCGCTGCAGGCTTTGCTCGTCAACTTCAATGCGGTCCTCATAACCGAGTGTCGAGATCGTCTTGTTCAACAGGTAGCTCATGTCGAGCCAGAATGCCTGCGGAACCGAGATCAGCTCCTTGAAGATCTTGCCTGCTTCCGACTGCAGGTCACCGATCGAGCGGCCGGTTTGTGCACTCAACTCCTGCAGTGCGGCGACAAACGCGCTACTGGTACGCAGGTTACTGGCAACGCGCCTCGGCACCTTGTACCGGCTTCCTCGAAGGCGGCGCTCGGCAATATCGAGGGCGATGCTGGCCTGGCCGGCTATGAAGTCGGCGAACTGATGCTTGTCCGGCTCCCCGCCCAGTCGATGCTCGAGACGCAGCCGCAAGTCTGAAAGGGTTGCCGCCGCGCCACTGACGCACTTGGCGCGTTTCGGATGTTTTTTCAGTATGCGGCGCGCCCTGATGGGGCCCGGGCGTCTCGGATTACCGAGTAACAGATCTTGAAATCGCGGCGTGGTGCTTTTTACATCCAGCCCCTTGAGCCATACGACGCGTACCGGCACGACCAGCGTATCCGCCGGCAAGTCCACCGCCGGACAGAGGTTATCCGCATACACGCCTTCCGGGGATCCCGCTATGGGTACGACGACCTTTTCGACTCTGCCGCGGAAGCCGTGTTTCTCGCGTTCCCGCTCAAGCCAGGATTCGAGGTGCTGTTGCTCGACACGATGCGCGGCATCGATTACGAGTAGTACGCTGTCAGTTCTATCGGCCGGCCATGGGCTGGCGCTCATTCGCGCGACCCGCTGGCTGAGACGTCAGTCAGGATCACCGGCGCGGCTGCGCGCTTCCTGGATTCGGCGTCCTGTTCCAGGGCGAGAAGATACATGTTGCGTACGTCCGTAACATGTTGGTCGATGGTTTCGGCCGACCAGCCGTCCGTTTCGACCGGCGGTAACACCTCGACTTCGACAGTGCCGGGGTGATAAAGCATGTCACCTTTTGGCTGTACGTCGCCGGAGTTCTGAATGACGATCGGTACGATGGGCACACCCGCCTGCATCGCAAGGTGGAACGCACCTTTTTTGAAGCTCGATAACTTGATGGTCGGCGCGCGCGTACCTTCCGGCGACAGGCAAACCGACTTACCCTCGACGCGCATTGCATCGACGAGTGGTTTCATCGCCTCGATCGCACTGGCGGAGTTCCTGCGATCGATCAGTACGACACCGGCCGCTTCCATGACTCGCCCTATGATCGGCATGTCACGAATCTCGCGCTTGCCGACGCCAGTGATATCGCGGCGCAACAGGCGCGCGATGATCACCATGTCGACGTTGCTCTGATGATTGAAAATGAAGACCGCTGGTCGATGCGACCAGAGGTGATGTTCGCCCTTGACCTTGAGGTTCAGGCCGATCAGCGCGCTGGCGGTGTCGGCAAACACCGAAACCGAGAAATTAAGCGCATCACGTTTGGAGCCGGTAAGCGCCCAGATAGGCAGCCCTGCGAGAAACGAACCCACCAGACTGGCAGGCACAAACAGCGAACGCAGCCAATCCGATACCCGCGTCTGTCCACGGCTGGCGAAACGGCGCACGGGCCAGCCACGACTCTCGGCGATCGCAAGCAATTTCTTGTTCGGATTCAGCGGACGAGGATTGCCGACGCGTTCCAGCAGCTGAATATCATCATCGCTGTCTGAATAGAAGAAGCTCTTGTCGAGGTCTACGCCAAACTTCTCGACGAGGGACTCTGCGGCGGTGACCTTGCCGGGTCCGAAGCAGGTCGGGCGCACGACTTTGCCTGTAAAGCAGCCTTTCTCAACCTCGAGATGCGTGCACAGGACGTTGTCGATATTGAAGTCCTGCGCGGCCGGCTCGACCTGGTAGGGAGTTGCCGAGGAGATGATTGCGACGGTATGGCCCTTGCGCAGATGGGCTTCGACCAACGCCCTCGACTCAGGATAAATCAGGCGCGCGATATGCGACTCGAACAGCTCCCGGCCGAAGGCGGCATAGCTGTCTTCCCGAATACCTCGCAGAAACTGGGCCATGCCGAGCATCATGGCGGAGAAGCCCATCTTGCCGAGGCCGAAGCTGGCCATGGCGCCTATCAGCTCGACCAGCTCACGCGGCGACAGGTGGCCACGCTTGATCTGCTCCTCAACGAAGGCAAAGGCCGAGTAGCCCGAAATGAGGGTGCCGTCGAAGTCGAACAGGGCGCCAATTTCCGGCCCATCGGGCAGTTTCAAGATTTCAGCGACGACATCCTGGTGGGGCAACATGAAGATTCTCCTGTGAACCGTCAACTATACAGGCGCGCGGCCGCAATGTGAGCAGCCCGAGTCCCGAAAATGGGCATTGTGCTGGACAGCTGTGCCCGCCCTCGGGGTCTCACCCGATGATCGGATGGAGCCAGTGCCAACGATGCCGATGGAGACAGGTGATTCCTGAAAGTCGGGACGCCATGTCACCTTTCGCCAGGTGACCGGACCACGTCGGCCGGCCTTCTCGTCCCTGCCCGGGCCGCGCGGGCAGGTGCCGGGACGGCGTATCGTCCCTGGTTCGGCAGGCGCCTGCTCGATAAGACAGTACGGCGCCGGCGTGGGCGCGGTATGATGGCGCCCCAGCCAGTAGATGTTTCGACCGCTACCACCCGCCTCCAGAGTCATCAAATGCCGAAGCCCGATTCGAGGTCCGAGAGCCCAAGCTTTCGTGATCTGCAGCTTGCCGCGCCCCTTGTTCAGGTCCTGGAGGAGGTCGGCTACGAGACGCCCACACCCATCCAGGGCCAGGCTATCCCGTACCTGCTTCAGGGGCTGGATCTGCTGGGGCATGCTCCCACGGGGACCGGCAAGACGGCGGCTTTTGCGCTGCCGTTGCTGTCGCGGATCGATCTCAAGAACAACAATGTCCAGGTGCTGACGCTGACGCCGACGCGTGAGCTCGCCATCCAGGTCGCCGAGGCCTTTCAGCGCTATGCAAAATATCTTTCCGGATTTCATGTCTTGCCGATCTACGGTGGACAGGAGTATGGCGGCCAGATCAGGCAGCTGAAACGCGGTGTTCAGGTCGTCGTCGGTACCCCCGGCCGGATCATGGATCACATGCGCAAAGGCACCCTGAAGCTTGGTGGCCTGAAGGCGCTGGTGCTGGACGAGGCCGATGAGATGCTGCGAATGGGGTTTGTCGATGAAGTCGAGTGGATCCTGGAGCAGACGCCGGAGCGCCGGCAGATGGCGCTGTTCTCTGCGACCATGCCACCGCAGGTCGAGCGCATCGCTCGCCGTCACCTGCATGACCCGAAGGAAATATCCATCAAGGCCCGTACGGCGACGGCCGAGACCATTCGGCAGCGCTACTGGCAGGTTGGCGGGTTGCACAAGCTCGACGCGTTAACCCGAATCCTGGAAGTGGAGCCTTTCGATGCGGTGCTGATTTTCGTGCGTACGAAAACAGCTACGTCGGAACTGGCCGAGCGACTGGAGGCCCGCGGTTATTCGGCGTCGGCGATGAACGGTGACATGGCGCAGAACCACCGCGAACAGACTGTCGAGCGACTCAAGAAAGGCACGCTCGACATCCTGGTGGCAACGGATGTCGCGGCACGCGGTCTCGACGTCGACCGCATCAGTCACGTGATCAACTACGATATTCCCTACGACACGGAAGCCTATATTCATCGAATAGGGCGCACCGGCCGTGCCGGTCGTCAGGGCGATGCCATTCTTTTCGTCGCCCCGCGTGAACGGCGAATGCTGTATGCAATCGAAAAGGCGACGCGGCAGAAGATTGAGCAGCTTGCGCTGCCAACGACGGAAACGGTAAACAACAAGCGCATCGCCGACTTCAAACAGAAGATCAGTGACACGCTGGCACAGGGTGAGCTCGGATTCATGCAGGGACTGGTGGAGCAATACCGACTCGAGCACGATGTGCCGGCTGTCGACATTGCTGCAGCCCTGGCAAAGATGACGATTGGCGATCAGCCAATGCTCCTGGATCCCAAGAGCGACAGACCTGCGCGGAAAGCCAGGGAATCCGGGTCGGGCAAGGAGCCCGGCAAGCGCGCTCATGGCGACAAACGACGAGGTGCCGCCGCCCGCGCGCCCGAAGCGGACAAAGAGCGCTACCGGATCGAAGTTGGTCAAAAGCACGGGGTGAAACCCGGCAACATCGTAGGCGCGATTGCCAATGAAGCCGGGCTCGATGGCGAGCACATCGGGCACATAGAAATCGGCGCGGATTTCAGTCTCGTCGACCTGCCGCTTGGCATGCCAAAAGACATCTTCAGGGACCTCAAGAAAGTCCGTGTGTGTGGCGTGCCGTTACGAATATCCCGCTACGACGCCGCCAGACAGCCGTCACGCGGCAAGTCAGATCCGGGAAAACCGAAGGTTGCCCGAAGAATGCCGAAAGCGGCCAACAGGAAGAAATCGTCCCGCTAGGCTGTCAGGCCGGCTATTTCTTGTGCCACTTGCCGCTGGCGTCCTGGTAAAAATGACCGTTCGCCGTGCGCTGCACAGCCAGCTGGTAGAAGCGATACGCAACTTGTTCGACGCTGACGCCGGTTTTCTCGGCAGTATCCTCGAACTGCGTCTTGCGCTTGGCGTTAACGTCGGCAACAAGCGCGCGAACTTCTGCGCTGGCCGGCGGCTGCAATGCGACGACATAACCGGTGTTGGCTTCACCCACCAGGCCCTGTTCCTTGGCGTCGCGGATATCAATTGCCCACGCGTTTTGCAGTAACAGCAAAAGGCCGAAGGCTGCAATAATCTTCTTCATCGTCATCATCCTCAAAATACGCCGCTTTCTTCTGCGAACAGTCCCTCGAGTTCCTTGTCGACCTGCAGCCGAATATTGTGCTCGATCTTGACGTTTAGATTTATCTCGATCGGCTTTTCCGGGGCCTCGACTTTGACCGTTGGATTGCAGCCCGCGAGGAGGCAAAGCAAAGCGATAATTGGAAGTGTCAGTTTCATGGCATTACCTGTTCTCATAAAGCGCCTTATGCACCCAGCTTACCCCAAGCGCAGCGCGCCAGACAGCAGGGGCCCTCACCTGGCCAGTCTTTTTTCCAGTACGTCCTCAACCGCCCTGGCAGCACGCAGGCTTCTCAGCATCTGCGGAATGTTGTTTTCGACCTCGACGTTCAGCACTACCGGCCGCTTTTCCTCCAGATCGGGGTTTCTGCCGGTCAGTCTGAGTTTCAACGTCAGGTCACCTTCCTGGCTGAGATTCATGTCAGAAGCCAGGCTCGTGTATTCGAAGTTACTCAGAACCCGCTTCGCGAAGCCAAGTCGCGAGGTATCGGACTTGTCGGGTCGCTGGGCCTGCTGGTAGCGAATGACACCTCCTGGTGCGTTTCCCGTCAGCACGCCGTCGGCAATCGTCATCGAGTTGCCCTGTATCGACAGTGGCATTCTTGCACTGACCGTGCCAGTAACCTGCAACATCTCGAAGCCTTGCAACGACAATACCTCGGCCAGATCCAGTGTTTCGGTACTCAGAACCAGAGTATTGCTGTCCCCGGCTGTATAAAAGCTGAACGGCTCAGCGGTCACCGTGCCGCCAAAGGCCGACATGCGCAGACCGCTGACGTCGGCGCCCGGCGTAGCCAGGTCCAGCTGGAAGTCCGCGCTTAGATTTTCTATCGGGATGCCCAGGTCGATTAGCGCGACCGAAATCTTCGATGGTTCCGCAATAAACCCGGCGTCATCCTGATGCCTGACCCTGATTTCGGTCGACAGGCCTGTGAATGCGGAATCGCCGTAATACCCGGCGAGGTCTACGGCCGAAACGGCCGCTTGTCCGGAGAATGCGAGGCCGGTTTTTTTCTGTTGCCAATCGGCTGACACGTTGAACGAAAGTCTTCCAGCGACAATATCGAGATCGCGCCGCCAGGGCGAGATTCGATCCGAAAGGTGCTGCTTGCCGAACGAAACGGTGGCAGCACTGACGCTCACCTGTCCGGTGCCGCTGCCGAGATCGTGCCGCGCCTGGATGGCTGCTTCCTTGTGCAGGCCAACTGTCCGGAGCTCCGCGACCACGCCACTGCCGTTCAGCGATACGCGTCCCTTGAAGCCCGGCAACGCTAACGTCGAGCCTTTCCACGTCGCTCGGCCGGACGGCGCAAAGACGCCTGCCGCAAGAGATAGCTGCTCGAGACGCTGTTCGCCGCTGATGCTCTCGAGGAACAGCGGCATGGATACCGAAGCCGCCTCGCCAGTGGCAAGCGCGTCGACTTCCGCGTCAACGGAATCGGCGGCAACATGCCAGCCGTCGTCGCGGAGACTGAGGGTTGCGGCGGAAACCAGTCGGGCCTGAATTCGCTGCAAGGCAGTGGCTTCGGATCTGAGACCGTTGATGTTCAGCCTGGCACCCGGTTGCACGTCGACGCGAAGGCCGGTCTCGAGAAAATGAAGATGCTCTGATGAAGAAAATTCCGCCCGTCCCACGTTGCCGATGGGCAGCGCCGCATCCTTTACTGCAACATGCGTTGTCAGCGAGCAAGTCGGACCGGCCGTGCACGCAAGGTTTTCCAGCGACACGGGGATCTTCTTCCAGTCGCGGTAGCCAACCGTCATCTCCGCCTTGGCGAGGTTAAGCGACCAGTCAACGTCAGGGAATGTTGCCGAGATGTTTGCACTGGCAGCCGAACGAAAATGCACGGCAGCGATTTCGCCATCATCGTTACGATAGTTGAGGGTTATAGGTGAGGACGGCGTTAGCTCCGCGGAAAGCGTCGGCGTCCGTAACGGGTCCTCCGGAACTTCAACATTGAAAGCCAGTGCCGCGGTGCCTGAAAGAAGCTCGACCTCTGCGGGAACGAACCCGACCAGCCTGATAAGCGCCTGCCAGGCCGGGAGGTCGAGGACGCCATCGCCCTTGAGAAGAAAGCGGGCATCCTCCCGGTCCAGGCGTGCATTGAGCGAATTGCTGTCGCCCGGCGCTGACAGGAGCGAAAAGACTGCGTCGTGGCTGGCCGCGTCGACTGGCGTCAGTCCCACCGACAGGTCGACAGCGTCGACGCTCGCCTCCAGCTGCTGCCCGGCGTCCGAGATGTTCCAGCGAACGCGACGAACCGTGGGGTAGGGAGGCAGATTGAACTCGTCAACGATAATGACGCTACTGCCGATATTGGCGGGTAGCGAAACAGCCTGCCGGATCAGTTCGGCGATATCGAAGGCTGCTCCGTCCGTCCGGGTTGCCGTGATGATCGAGACCTTTCTTGCCTGGTAGGTCTTCAGCTTTTTCGACGCCGCGGCGTACGGCAGCGTCAAATCCTCGATAACGATGGTCGTGCCTTTTTCGTGCCTGAGCTCGAGATAACTAATACTTGCATCCCTGCTCGCAAGCGCATCCAGCGATACGTCTACGATAGCAAGGCCATAGTCATCAAGAAGAGGGTTCGACAAGCGCTCGATCAGGTTGTCGCGCAGGAACCAGGCAATCGTCGCGAGGACGAGAATTGCGCCCGTGGCGATAAGGAGGTACTTGGCGAGCTTCATCGGACAACCCTGGGGCCGGTTTCCCGACCCCAAAGTACCATGGAAGCAGAGGTTTTACGGACCGGGATTTACCAGCTGCGCGGACGCCCGGTATCCATGTGCACGAAATCGGAAGCCTCGTAATAGCCAACGCCACCGCGGCGCAGAGCGAGTGCGGTGTCGCGCAGCTGTTTCGTCGAGACACCCTCCAGTCGAACGTCAATGGCTTTGCCGAGCAGGTGCTGGCTTTTCTTGGCGACGCCCGTGCTCGCGCTGCGACCACGCAGCATCTCGTTGGTCTTCGGTGAGCGATAGGCCGACACAACCTGGTACGTGCCATCGCTGCCAAGCGCTTGCCGTACGTCATAGATCAGGTCCAGCAACTGTGGATCCATTTCGGCCTTGTCGCCGGTCCTGAAATCGAAAAGAAACCGGTTGATCTCGTCCAGCGCAGAGGGAATATAGGCCCCGTCGCGGGCGTAAACGACGTTGAGTCGCTTGCCGGTGTGCGTGTGATAGAAAGACAGCTGGCGCACGTCGCGCTCGAGCATGCCCTGGCTCACGCCTGCCAAAGAGGTCAGCAATACGGTGGCAATAAATGCCATGATTAGGGGGAATTTTCGCAAGGGTTTCTCACCGCATAAAATCTGTAACACAACTAAAATATGACGACTTTTTCGGAAAATTCAAGGTATTCGAGCACATGCTGCTGACGCGCCTGGTGTTGCTGCTTTGGCTGACAGGCCCGCTGGCCGCCGCGGCCGGGCTGGAACAGCGGCTGCAGTCGCCGGCGTCCGATGGCGTCCTCGGCACGCAATACCTTGGTTTGGCCGCAGAACTGCAACGTTACCGAAGCATTTCAGCAGCAGGCGGCTGGCCGACAATCGCTGCCGGGCCGACATTGCGCCCCGGCGCCGAGGATCCACGCCTTGGAGATCTGGCGGAGAGGCTGGCCATCACCGGGGACTTGCCGGCGGATGAGACCGGCCACTCTCATTATGACGAGGCGCTTGAAAATGCCGTACGACGCTTTCAGGGTCGGCACGGCCTTGCCATGGATGGCCTGGTCGGACGAGCCACGCTGCGCGCGTTGAACGTGTCCGCCCAAAAGCGGGTTGACCAGATTCGCGTCAACCTTGAGCGCATGCGTGCACTGGCTGACGCCGGGGAGCCAAGTCTGCTGCTTGTAAACATCGCAGCGTTTGAAGCGACGCTTTATCGGGATGCCGCGGCGGCCTGGTCGACCAGGGTCATTGTCGGCGAACAAGAGGCGCAAACGCCCGAGCTGACGTCAGAGGTGAGGTCGGTCGTATTCAACCCCACCTGGTGGGTACCGCGCAGCATCGCCAGCGAAGAGATGTTGCCGAAGATCCGGCAGGATCCCGGGTTCCTGGCCAAAGGCGGCTATGAGCTCTACGATCGTGACAGGAAGCCCGTCGATCCCGACGCTGTCGACTGGGGTGACTATTCTGTAAACAATTTTCCGTTCCAGATCATGCAGCGCCCGGGACCGGACAATCAGTTGGGGCAGGTCAAGTTCGTTTTTTCAAACCCGTATTCGTTGTGCATACACGACACACCGTCAAGATCACTGTTTGCGAACACCACGCGGGCACTTAGTCACGGTTGCGTTCGGATAGACGAGCCGATGGCGCTGGCGACGCTGCTTCTCGAGGCAGAGGGATGGACAAAGACACAGGTGGTTAAAGAGGCCGAAGCAGGAGTCACAAAGTCGGTGGTTCTCTCGCAGCCCCTGCCTCTTTTCATCGTCTACTGGACCGCGATGGTCGACGAGGTCGGAACGGTCCAGTTCTACGACGATATCTACGATCGCGATGCGCAACTCCTCAAGAGGATAAGAACGGACGCGCGCTAAGGAAATGGAGCAGACGGGCGACTAGAACGCGACGCCGAATTGCAGCGCCGCCGCCCTTGAGTCGCCACCCTGTGCGTAAGCGGCATCAAAAACCAGGCGTTTCCATCGTGTTCCCATGCCCGCCGACAAAATTCCACCCCGGTTTCCAAGAATGTCGTGTCGATAGCCGGCGCGGAGTTTGAGTTGCTCTGAAATTACCCATTCCGCGCCAAGTGCCGCCTCCTGTGTCTCTGCTTCGTTGCCCAGCGGTTTGCTTTTGAAAGGAGCTACGTCTGCAGCCAGTTGCAGCGCTCCCGATTGGTAGGCAACACCTATTTTCGGGCGCGGTCGCAGTCGAACGATCGTGCCCAGCGATGTCTTGTAGTTGTGCGGAATGACATCTTTCACCGCTACGCCGAATCGCCAGTGCTCGCCTACGGGCTTCGCCACTCCGATATCAAAGTTGATATGGGTTTCTGGCTCATCGTTCTGCTGCAAGCCAATTCGGTCGTTGACGATACGCTCCGTGTCTTCGAATGCCTCAACATCGAGCACCTTGAAGCTTATGCCTGCAGCAATCGCAGTGCCAAAGACCTGAAATTGCTTCGACATCGCGACGCCGACTTCGGTTATCGCCACTCCCGTCACGCTTGCTGACGAATCGAAACTGCTATTGGGGTTGGTCAGCGCTCCATTGGCGTCGAACAGTTCCGGATGTTCCGCGCCTGCCTGCCCGTTCGAGGCGATAAATGACAGTCCCTCCTGGTAGGCGGCAAGCGTCGCGCGATCAGCAGCAGAGATCGTGGATTCTCCTCCCGCCAGGATTCGGGCGCCAAGGAAGAACCCTGCCCCCTGGAACCTGCCCGGCTCGCTCAGCCCCATGCCAATGTAGAGATCGGCCCGGAGTTCTTCCCCGTCAAGACGGGCCAGGTAGTCATCCAGGTTGCGGCTGGCGTCTGCGACCGCCTGAGCGGTCTGTTGGCCGGGCAGCAAGTTGTACTCGGCCACAGCCGTTGAAAGCGCGTCCGGCACGCCCTCTTGCGAGATTTCTTCGATATCGAGTACCGATTCCGAGAACTCCGGCACGAGTAATGGCAGCAGGAAGCGGCCGTCCTGGGTTTTTTCCTCGATCTCGTCGTTGAACGCAAGCAAGGCGGCGTTATAGAACTGCGCGTTATCATTTCCGGAGGATGCTACGGAGACGCCGCCCATTGCCATGGTGCGCGCATCATAGATGCCAAATGACGGCCCTGCCGATGCCGGCGTCGGAAGTGACGGCGCAAGAAAAACAACCGAGCATGCAGCGATCAAAGAGGATAATCTGTTTGGCGCTCGCGTATTCAAGATCGGCCTGCTACGGGTTCGTGTAAAGCGCACGGGGTTCTGCGATGGCAAGTTTCTTGGCTAGAATGCGATAAAAGCATACAGCATAAGCCGCACAGATCGGCACATTCGAACGATAGAAAGGGGAACAGTATGAAGCGATCCGCGCTTTACGCCATATTTTTGACGTTGGCATCCGGGCCTGGCTTTGCCGCCGACGAAGAGACGCCGGAGCCCGGCTTCAACGAGCCCACATTCAAAGGCCTCGAGTTTCGCAGCATCGGCCCGGCTTTCATGTCCGGACGCATTGCAGACATTGCTATTGATCCCCGAAACCAAAGCACCTGGTACGTGGCTGTCGGCAGCGGTGGGGTCTGGAAAACGCGCAACCGCGGAACAACCTGGGAGCCGATCTTCGACGACGAAGCATCCTATTCAACGGGCTGCATCACGATCGATCCGAACAATCCCAACACGATCTGGCTCGGTAGTGGTGAAAACGTCAGCGGCCGCCACGTCGGCTACGGCGACGGTGTGTATCGCAGCCGTGACGGCGGCCAGAACTGGGAAAACATGGGGCTGAAGGCTTCCGAGCGTATCGGCATGATCCGCGTCGATCCACGCGACTCAAACACGATTTTCGTTGCCGCCCAGGGCCCGCTGTGGTCCGGTGGAGGCGAGCGCGGTCTGTACAAGTCCACCGATGGTGGCGAGAACTGGCGCAAGGTGCTTGGCGACGGCCTTGGTAACACGGCTATCGATGATCAGTACACGGGCGTCTCCGAAGTCCACATGGATCCGCGTGACCCGGATGTCATGTATGCCGTCTCGTGGCAGCGCTTTCGCAACGTTGCCGTCCTCATGGATGGTGGACCGGGAACGGGTATCCACAAATCAGAGGATGGCGGAGAGACCTGGCGTGAACTGACCGAAGGACTGCCCGAGGAAAACAGAGGCAAGACCGGCCTGGCAGTATCGCCGCAGAACCCGGATGTCATCTACGCGACGATCGAACTTGCCAATCGCGAGGGCGGCTTCTGGCGCTCAGCCGACGGTGGCGAAACCTGGGAGAAGCGCAACGAGTACCTGTCGAGCGGCACGGGCCCGCATTACTACCAGGAATTGTTCGCCAGCCCGCACCAGTTCGACCGGGTGTACCAGATGGACGTGCAGATGCACGTTACCGAGGACGGCGGCGAGACCTTTACGAAGCTCGACCATGAGACCAAGCACTCCGACCATCACGCGATGGCGTTCGATCCGAACGACGAGAACTATCTCCTGGTTGGCGTAGACGGTGGTATCTATGAGACCTATGACCTGGGCGAAACCTGGCGTTTCGCCAGTAATCTGCCGATCACGCAGTTCTACAAGGTCGCGGTGGATTACGACGAGCCTTTTTATAACGTCTACGGCGGTACACAGGACAATAACAGCCAGGGCGGGCCCTCACGCACCGACAATAACGTCGGTATACGGAATTCGGATTGGTTCGTCACCCTGTTTGGTGACGGGCACCAGTCGGCGGTTGATCCCAATAATCCCGACATCATCTACGCGCAGTGGCAGCAGGGAAACCTGACTCGCTTTGATCGCAAGACCGGCGAGAGCGTGTACATTCGCCCGCAGCCTGCGGCAGGCGAGCCACCGGAGCGCTACAACTGGGACGCGCCGATCCTGATAAGCCCGCAAAAGTCCTCGACGCTGTTTTTCGGTACGCAGCGTGTGTGGAAAAGTGACGACTATGGCGACACATGGACTGCCATCAGCGGCGACCTGACGCGCAACGAACGGCGCACGCGCCAGCCGTTGATGGGCCGTACCTGGAGCTTTGACGCGTCATGGGACCTGTACGCGATGTCGTCTTTCAATACGGTGACGTCGTTGTCGCAGTCACCACTGGTCGAGGGGCTTATCTATGCGGGTACCGACGATGGTCTGATCCAGGTCACCGAGGACGGCGGCCAGAGCTGGCGGCGCATCGACAAGCTGCCCGGGGTCCCCAGCCGCTTCTTCGTCAACGACATCAAGGCAGACCTGCATGACCCTGATGTCGTTTATGTCGTGGTTGACGATCACAAGAGCGGCGATTTTTCTCCCTATGTCCTCAAGAGCGAGAATCGCGGTCGCAGCTGGAAGAGCATCGCCAGCAACCTGCCGGAGCGCCACATCCTCTGGCGCATCGTTCAGGACCATGAAAAGCCCGGCCTGATGTTTCTCGGCACCGAGTTCGGCGTGTTCTTTACGGTCAATGCTGGTGGACAGTGGACCAAGCTCAAGGGCGGCGCGCCGAATATCCCGTTTCGCGATCTGGTTATCCAGACACGAGAAAATGACCTTGTCGGGGCAACCTTTGGTCGCAGCTTCTACATCCTCGACGACTACTCGCCGCTGCGCGACGTCAGCACGAGCATGTTGAAGAATGACAGCGTGCTTTTCCCGGTACGAAAGGCGCTTTGGTACGTACCCAAACGACCCCTTGGCTGCGGTGGGCCGGCCTGCAGCGGCTACCAGGGCGACGGTTTCTATGTCGCTCCGAACCCGGATTTTGGCGCCACGTTTACCTATTACCTGGCGGACGGATTGCAGACGCTCAAGGACGCACGGCGTGAAAAGGAGAAAGAACGCGAGCAGCAGAACCAGGATGTCGTCTTCGCCGACTGGGATGAGATTCTCAAAGAACAGCGTGAGGATGGACCTGCGATCGTGTTTACCGTGAAGGATGCCGACGGCGCTATCGTGCGGCAGATCGAGGGGCCGGCAGAGGCCGGCTTCCATCGCGTGGCGTGGAACCTGCGCTACCCGGCGCTGGATGCCTGGGCACCCAAGGAAGACCCGGAAGATGAAGATCACGAAGGGGAGGGCGTGCTGGTCGTGCCCGGCACGTATTCGGTAACGATGCAAAAGCGCGTGGACGGGGTCGTCAGTGACCTTGATCAACGCCAGACGTTCGAAGTCGTGTCGATTCGCGAGCCGACGTTGCCCGGCAGTACGCAGGAGCAACGCGTGATCTTCGAGAGCCAGATCGACGAACTGATCCGGGCATCCGACGGCACCGTCAATGCGATCGATGAAGTTGTCGCTGAGCTTGACGCCGTCAAGGAAGTTCTGCAGCGCTCGACGGCCGATACGTCCCTGTACGAGATTGCGAATTCGCTGAAGCAGCGCATCACCGTGCAGCGTGAGCGACTTACCGGCAATGAAACTCGCGAGATATTCAAGGACCCGGCTGCCCCGACACTGGGCGAACGCCTCTGGCACGCCCGATTCGATCCCGGCTCCAGTGCCTATGGACCGACGCCAGAGCAGCGCGACTCTCTGCAGATTGCCCGCGCCTTGTATGACGATGTGACGGCACAGCTCTCAGAGCTCATTGACGTCGAATATGGTGGACTCAAGAAGGCCCTGGACACCGCACGGGTTCCGTGGACCCCGGGCAGGGGTATTCAGTAAGGGGCGGTTTCGCAACCGCTTTGGGCGCTGAGCGGCCCGCCCCGTGCGGGCCGCAACTGCCTTCCAAATCTTTAGTGGTTTGCCGCAATAGCATGCGGCTGACCGCTGGGCGACCATTCGACCCCTAGATAATCCTGACTCCGGTGACAGCAACATGACAAACAAACGCGTTTACTCCTTTGCAGACGGCGACGGCCACAACAAAAAGCTGTTGGGAGGCAAGGGGGCGAACCTCTGCGAGATGACACAGATCGGCATCAATGTGCCGCCCGGCTTCGTCATTACCACCGAGGCCTGCCTGGACTATCTGCAAGAGAACAAGTTGCCCGACGGCCTCATGGAGGCCGTGCGCGGAGAAATAGACAAGCTCGAAGCCGCGACCGGCAAGACCTTCGGCAAGGGCAAGGATCCGTTGCTGGTATCGGTACGCTCGGGATCTGCGCTGTCGATGCCCGGCATGATGGATACGATTCTCAATCTCGGCCTCAACGATGACACGCTGGAGGGTTTGATACGGCAGACCGGCGACGAGCGCTTTGCCTATGACGCCTATCGGCGCTTCATCCAGCTGTTCGGCAAAGTAGCGCTGGGCATTGACGACGAGCATTTCGACGAGCATTTCGAAGAGGTCAAACAGCGTGCCGGCGTGAAAGCGGACGTCGGCCTGGACGCGAGTAACCTGAAGGAAATCAGCGAGAAGTTTCTTGGCGTCGTTCGTCGCGAAAGCGGCCGCGATTTTCCGCAGGACGTGATAATGCAACTGCAGCTCGCGGTCGAAGCTGTGTTTCGTTCCTGGATGGGTAAACGCGCGGTCGACTACCGGCGCGAATTCCACATTACGCCGGATATGGCAAACGGCACGGCTGTCAATATCTGCACGATGGTGTTCGGCAATATGGGCGACGATTGTGCCACTGGCGTTGGCTTCACACGCAACCCCGGTGACGGCACCAAGGAGATGTTCGGTGAGTACCTGACCAATGCACAGGGCGAGGACGTGGTCGCCGGCATACGTACGCCGAAGCCGTTGCAGGAAATGGAAGCAGAGATGCCCGAGCAGTTCAGGCAGCTCGTGGAGTTGCGCAACAAGCTCGAGGCGCACTACCAGGAAGTGCAGGACTACGAGTTTACGATCGAGAAGGGCACGCTGTACTGCCTGCAGACCCGCAATGGCAAGATGAACGCGGCGGCAACGGTCAAGACCTCGGTCGACATGTTCGGTGAGGGCTTGATCTCGAAGGACCAGGCCCTGCTGCGCATAGAGCCTGAACTTCTCGAGCAGCTGCTGCACCCCAGCCTCGATCCAAACAGCCCCGCTCGACCAATAGCGCTGGGATTGCCGGCATCACCCGGCGCGGCGTCCGGAAAATGCGTGTTCGACGCCGATCTTGCCGAGAAGCTCGGCAATGCCGGCGAACAGGTCATCCTGGTTCGCGAAGAAACGCGGCCGGAGGACATTCACGGCTTCTTCGCGGCCGAGGGAATATTGACGAGTCGCGGCGGCAAGACTTCGCACGCTGCCGTGGTTGCCCGCGGCATGGGCAAGCCTTGCGTAGCGGGTGCCGAGGGCATCGTCGTCGATGTCGCTCTGCGGCTGGCCCGCGTAGGCGAGCATGTCTTGCATGAAGGTGATGTCATCACGCTGGATGGCGCGACGGGAATGGTTTACCTGGGCGCTGTACCGACAATACCGCCACAGTTTTCCAGTGACCTCGAGACGTTGCTCGGCTGGGCGGACGCCGCCGCCGACATGAAGGTCATGGCAAACGCGGACACGCCGGAGGCGGCGCGTAAAGCGCGCGAATACGGGGCTATGGGCATCGGTTTGTGCCGCACGGAACGCATGTTCAATGCCAGTGATCGCTTGCCGATCGTCATCGACATGATTCTTGCCGACACCAGGGAAGATCGCGTTGCCGCGCTAGACCGACTCATGCCCATACAGCGTGCCGATTTCGTCGAGTTGTTCTCGGTAATGGCGCCCGATCCCGTGACGGTCCGCTTGCTGGACCCGCCGATGCACGAATTCCTGCCTACCGAGCACGATCTTCTCGAGCAAATAGAAACCCTGCGCCTGTACCGGGATGTCGTCAGGGGTCGACAAACGGCCCTGGCAGCCATGACCGTGTCACCGGACCTGCCGGAGGCTTTCACCGAGCTGAGTGAAGAATTCGTCAACGATGCGCTGACCAAGAAGGAGCGCATGCTTACCAAGGTGAGAGAACTGCAGGAGGTGAACCCGATGCTCGGTCATCGTGGCGTTCGGCTCGGCATCGCGTATCCGGAAATCTATGCGATGCAAATCCAGGCGATACTGGAAGCGGCTCTCGAATGCGCCAAGCGAGGTATCGAGGTGCGGCCGGAAATCATGGTGCCGCAGGTAATCACGTCGCAGGAACTGGCGCATGTGCGACAGACCGTGGACAAGCTGACGGGCGAACTGGAGAAGGAGTTCGGCAAGCCGATCGCATTCAAGTTCGGAACGATGATCGAGACGGTGCGGGCCTGCACGCGTGCGGCCAAGCTCGCTGCGAGCGCCGAGTTCTTCTCGTTTGGTACCAACGACCTGACGCAGGCCGCGTTCTCATTCTCGCGAGAAGATGCGGAGAACAAGTTCCTGCCGATGTATAACGATTTCGGCATTCTGCAGGACAATCCGTTCGAGGTGCTCGATATCCAGGGCGTCGGGCAGCTGATCGAAATGACCGTAAAGAACGGCAGAAAACAGCGCCCGGAACTGAAGATAGGCATCTGCGGCGAGCAAGGCGGTCACCCGGCCTCCATTCGCTTCTGCCAGCACGTCGGTCTCGACTACGTGTCTTGTTCAGGCCCGCGCGTGCCTATTGCCAGGTTAGCGGCCGCGAGCGCCAAGATTCGTGAGAAGGAGTTTGCGGGCATCCAGGACTAGATAGACCGGTGATGCCGAGTTTAGGCGCCTCAAAGCGGAATGCCTAGGCCGTAGAAACCGAAGCGCCTTACGTAGAGCCGCGCATGCGCTGTGGCCGAGAAGCCGCGCATTATTGACGTGGTCGAGCCCGGCGGGGCTTGAGATTTTTTCGCGTATGGGAGCAAACAGCATGACATTCTTACGTCGCACTTTTCTTGCAGTGGTAACTGTCGCCGTCGTCGCATTCAGTGCCGCAGCCAGCGCCTATGACAAGGGTGACTGGTTGGTTCGTGTCGGTGTCGGCAACGTCGATCCAAAATCGAGCAACGGGCTGGTAGCCAACGTCGATAGCGGTACCGCGCTGGTCTTTAACGGCACCTACTTCTTCTCGCCAAACGTCGCTTTCGAGATTCTTGCCGCATCACCGTTTTCGCATGACATCAAGCTCGCAGCTACCGGCGACAAGATCGGTGAAACGAAACACCTGCCGCCGACGTTCAGCCTGCAGTATCACTTTGTTCCTGACGGCGCTTTCAGGCCGTACGTTGGTGCCGGGCTCAATTACACGCTGTTCTTTGATGAGGAAATCGACCCAGCGCTGGCATCGGATCTGTCGCTTGACGCGTCTTTCGGACTTGCTGCTCAGGTAGGCGCCGATTTCGATCTCACCGAGAAAATGTTCCTGAATTTTGATATTCGCTGGATCGACATCAACACGGACGCCGAGCTCGATGGCGTGGCGCTTGAAGAAGTCGAAATCGATCCTTTGGTTTACAGCCTCACGTTGGGTTGGAAATTCTAAAAAGGATATCCCGACACTATCGAAGAAGCCCCTCACCCGAGGGGCTTTTTTTGTGGCAGCCTAAGCCGAACTACTGGAGACGCTCAGTTTTTTCATACGTGCTGTCTTCTTGAACTGGTGTTTCTGCATGCGTCGCAGGATGTTGTCGAGCATGCGAATTGCCGCGAGAATATAAGGTCCCTTGTTGAGCATGACGCAGTCGGCCCGCTGCGACATGGCAGCGTCGCTGATTTCCGCACGCGATGGCTGCCCTTTCTTGGCCACGTCCTCCAGCACCTGGGTGGCCCACATTACGGGTAGTCGCGCGGCCTCGCAGAACCAGAGTATTTCTTCCTGAAGCTCTGCCAGCCGCTCCCAGCCGCATTCGACAGCAAGGTCGCCGCGGGCGATCATGACGGCGGCAGGATAGCTTCGCATGGCGGTCAGAATCAGTTGTGGCAGCTTACTGAAGCCGCGCTTGGTCTCGATCTTGATGACAACGCCCAGGCGATTGTCGGGAAACTCCTCGAGGGCGTCCTGCAGCTCCCGGATATCGTCCGGCTTGCGAACAAAAGACAAGCTGACGGCATCCGCATGCTCGACGACAAAACGCAGGTGCTCACGGTCTGACGCCGTTAGTCCTGGCAGCTGAATGTCGCTGCCCGGGAAGTTGATGCCGCGCTGCCCGCGCAGCCTGCTGCCGCTGGGCTTGGCTTTCGTGATCTCGACTTCGAGTTCATCGGGGCTGGCTGCCCGGACCACGCCGGAAATCTTGCCGTCATTGAGTGAGATCGGGTCGCCCGCGTTGACGAACGCAAAAACCTCTGGCTGTTGACAGGCAATATGTGCGGCGGCAATCACCTCACCATTCGCGTCTGTCCTGGCACCTTCGCCCGGCTCTTTATGCGCGTGCAGGATCAGAAAGTCGCCCTGGCGCAAGAGTATCGGCTGCTCGATCGCCGGCAGCTCACCAACCCGATAGCTCAGGGTTTCACCGGTTTGCTGGCGTACGAGCTGCAGTTCCGTTCCGGTGGCAATGTAAACAACGTTATACGACTCGAGTACCAGCCCTTTGTCGTCCTTCTCGACGACCTTCAGGTGTCGTCGCTTCCCGCGTGTGTCTTGCAGGTGGACTTCGTCCCCGGGCGTCGCCTGTTCCATGCACGCGCGCGGCACCGGAATGACGGCTGACTTCGTGCCATGCTGCAGCATGTCTTCGGGCATGAAACGAATGCGCCGTGGCGCCACGACGCGCCCCAGCGCGTCTTTCTTTGGCCGCAGGTGCATGACGCGAGGACCCGGACGCAGTTCGCCGGTGCGAAGTTTCGGGCCGGCGAGGTCCATCATGATCCTGGAGTCTGTACCGGCGGCAGCGCTCGCTGCGCGAACATTGCTTACCATTCGCTCCCATACTGCGACGTCATCGTGGGCGCAGTTGATCCTCGCGACATCCATGCCGGCGCTGATCATCTCAGCGACCAGTGCCGGGTTGCTGCCGGCCTCGGTTGGCAGCGTCACCATGATATTGGTGTCGCGCCCGTCAGGATGATCGCCGAGAATGGCTCTCTTGTGGATGTCGGCCCTGGGGTTGCGCAGCTGCAGGGAGGTCGGTGCCACTTCGGCGTTATCATCGCCAGTGCCGGCGAGATTGTGCAGCGTGCGTTGCACCGCGGCTATCAGGCCCATTACGTTACGTTCGGCCTGGCCCAATGACGACAGTCCCAGTGTCAGCAGATCCTCCTGCATCTGGCTGATATCAAACTGCCGCAGGGCCACGTAATGCACGAGGTTTTTCGCGCTGTCGCGAAATTCGGGATGCACGGCGCTGAGCTCTGTCGCGAATTCGGATTCGAGCTCGCGAGCACGCTCACAAACGGTGTCCAACTGGTCGCTCAAGGCCTTGATGTCGACGCGCTGGTCCATGCCGGTTCTCCTAGCCTGTGTTGTAGGGTATTTTACGGACGGAAGCAGTTATGGAATTCACCTATGCTCGCCGGGTTGAGGTGTTATTCCGTTGCAAACCAGGAAGGCAGCCATGGCAAAAATACTCATACTTTATTCAACCACGGACGGTCATACGATCGAGATCTGCAAACGTATCCAGCAGACGCTCGAGGCCGGCGGCGACGAGGTGCAGCTTAAAGACCTGAAAGACAAGCCCGAGCTGGTTGCCGGCACCTTCGACAAGGTTGTGATCGGCGCCAGTATTCGCTACGGCAAACATCAGCCACTGGTCAATGAATTCATCAAGAACAACCGGGCCACGCTCGAGCAGATGCCCAATGCGCTTTTCTCGGTCAACGTCGTTGCGCGCAAACCCGAGAAGAACACGCCCGAAACCAACCCCTATCTCAAGAAGTTCCTGACACAGATAGACTGGAAGCCGCAGTTGCTGGGCGTATTCGCGGGCAGGCTCGACTATCCGAGCCTCGGCTTCGTGGACAAGCACATGATCCGCCTGATCATGTGGATGACCAAGGGCCCTACTGACCCGACGCTCACAATCGAGTTTACGGACTGGAACAAGGTTGAAGAGTTCGGGCGCAAGATTTCGGCGCTATAATCGAGGCTCATCTCTTCCGGGAGAGAAAGTCATGGCCTACCGAGCGTATTGCGCCGTATCCGGCGTCCTGTTCTCTATCGTCGCTCTTATGCACCTGGTGAGAGTCGTCTACGGCACGCCTGTGACCGTTGACGCATACGACCTGCCGATGGTGGTGTCGTGGCTCGGCTTTGCCATTCCTGCTGCGTTGGCGTTCTGGGCATTTCGAACAATGCGTTCCTAGCGTCGACGCACACTGTCATTTAAGGGGCTATTGGCATGCAATACAGAATACTCGGCAAGACAAGCAAGGAGCTTCCAGCGATAGGGCTGGGATGCATGGGATTGTCCGAGTTTTACGGTCCGCCGACCGAGAAGGGTGCAGCCATCAAGTTGCTGCACGAGTCCATCGAGCTGGGCGTACAGCACTTCGACACAGCCGAGATGTACGGTATGGGCGCGAACGAAACCTTGCTCGGTGAGGCCTTTGTCGACCGACGCGAAAAGGTATTTATCGCAACCAAGTTTGGCCCGATGCGCGATCCCGAAACAGGCATCCCGACCGGCCTCGACGGCTCGCGGGAAAACTGTCGCCGCGCTGTTGAAGGTTCGCTGCAGCGACTGCAGACGGACGTCATTGATCTTTACTACCTGCACCGCGTCGATCCGGCGACGCCGATCGAGGAGACCGTTACCGCGATGGCGGAGCTCGTTGCCGAGGGCAAGGTTCGCGCTATCGGCCTGTCCGAGGCGTCAGCCGAGACGATCAGGCGTGCCGCAAAGATTCATCCGGTCTCGGCGGTGCAGTCGGAGTACTCCATTTTCAGCCGCGACATTGAAGAAGCCGTCATCCCGGCCTGCATCGAAGTTGGCGCGACGCTCGTCGCGTATTCTCCGTTGGGACGGGGCATGCTCTCCGGCCGGTTCAAGGAGCAGGTTGCGCCGGGCGAAGGCGACTATCGGGCGATGACACCGCGATACCAGGGCGACGCTTACAAAGCTAACGTTGCACTCGTCGAAGAAATCGAGGCCATAGCCAGTGCGAAAGCTTGTCTGCCCGCGCAGATTGCGCTGGCATGGGTGCTTGGTCGCGGTGATCATGTGATGACGATTCCCGGCACGACGAAGCTTGAAAATCTCAAAGCAAACCTCGGCGCTTACGATATTTCACTGAGTGACAGTGAGCAAGAGTCGCTGGATCGACTCGCGGATCGGGTAAAAGGCGACCGTTACGACGAGCGCGGCATGTCGATTATCAATGGCTAGGGACGTCAGGTCCCTGAGCAAGGAATCCCGTCTAGCATGGGGACTGATCTGTATCGCCATCGGTTGCTATCCGATCTCCATGGCGACTGGCCTGATCCCTGTCGAACCGGCGGAACAGATGGCGCCACCCTGGGTCGTCGCCGGAGCCGGAATCGCCTTTGTAATCGCGGGCTTCATGATCCTGCTCGCCAATCACACCCGCGCCAACGACCTGCTCGCTGGCGTGCTGTGCCTGCTGTTCGCGATCATGGGCGCATGGGTAGCGCTGTTCAGCTCAAGTGAGGGTTTCTCCGGAGGCCTGTTTTTTCTGCCAGACGAGCAGAACGTCACACTGGGGCGATGGGTCTTCGGCCTAGGCGCGCTGCTGAGCTTCGCGATTTGTCTGTACGCCTTTCGGCGCGCGGCTCAATCGTCCAGGTAGTCCGCGTACGCTGAAATGTACTTGGCTGCGCTGTCAGCAGCGATCAGCACGGCGCGGCCCGTATTGCTCGCACCCATCTCGATAGCGGCGTGCAGCACCGCACCGGTCGTCGGACCCACCATCGCGCCGTCCGTGCGCGCGACTTTTATGCCCGCTTTGAAGGCATCTTCATCGCTGACAGAAATGATGTCGTCGAGCAATTCACGATCGAGGATCGTCGGGAAGTACTCGTCCGGCAATCCGGTAATGCGTTTCAGGCCGGAGAGATGATGCTGCCGGCTGGCGGGTTCGACACCGATGACCCGGATCGACGGGTTCATCTCTTTCAGGTATTTGCCGACGCCGCTGATGGTGCCGCCTGTTCCAATGCTGGCAAGGAAATAGTCGATATTGCCAGCGGTCTGGCGCCAGATCTCCGGACCGGTCGTGTGGTAGTGTGCGGCGACGTTGAGCAGGCTCTCGTACTGGTTCGGGCTGACATATTTGCCATCAAACGCCGGGCTTTCGACCATACTCTTGACGACCCCGCGCGCGCCTTCCGACGGGAAGATCGGGCATAGCTCGTCCTCTACTTCGATGAGCTCGGCGCCGAGGAAACGCAGCATCGCCTTCTTCTCCTCGGGCACGCCCTCGGGGACGGCGATTTCAATCGGTACATTGCGCGCGTTGGCGAGTGCGGCCAGCGCGATGCCGGTGTTGCCAGCCGACGGCTCAACCAGCGTCTGGCCCTCTTCCAGCTGCAGGCCGTTCAGCATGAAATGTGCGGTGCGGTCCTTGATTGAGCCGAACGGATTCATGCCCTCGAGCTTCAGCAGGATTTCGAAATCCGCATGCGGATTAAAGCGACCGCCGAGCCGGAGCATGGGCGTCGGGTTCTCGGGGCTCGGGATCAGATCCGCGATCGAGTCGAATATCTGATCGTCGTAGCCGTACAGGTCTTCAATGCGGGCAGCCATGACAACGCAGTCTAACCAGAAGAGGTTGTTGAGCAACGTATTGCCGAGATGGCTTGGCTATACCGTTATACGTTTTGTGAATAACAGTCGCGCTCGTCCGTCTTGCACCGAACATGAGGATGGCCCGCTTATTCCGGGTAGCGTATCGCTACCTGATCGCAATCTCGTACATGGGCAACAGCCTGCCGGCGATACTGCCCGACTCGCGTGAGCCAATCAGCCGCGCACCGGCCGCCAGGTAGAACTCCTCTGCGTGGGGGTCGCCTTGTATAAGCAGCGTCGTTCCGGACCGTGTCGCGACCAGGGCTAACGCGTGCTCAAGGAGAACGCGACCGATGCCGGAGCCGATATGCTGTGGCTCGACGAACAGCGCATGCAGCTCGAAGGCGCTCGCGGAAACCGGTGCGAGCGCATAGAACCCCGCGATCTTGCCGCTGCGCTCGGCGACAACAACGTCCATCTGCTCGCCTTCAATCTGCTGTGGGCGAATCGTGAGTTCGGCAGCGCAAGCGGCCAGGAACGCCTCGGAGTACCCCCAGTGGCCTTTGGATCGCAGCGCGAGGCCGGACAGGTGTTCCGCCTCATGCGGCCTGGCTTCGCGGATCGAGATGGGAGCTGCCTCGATACTCATGCGACCTGGCCCGCTGCCCAGCCCGATGACCACGCCCACTGGAAATTGAAACCGCCGAGGTGACCGGTGACGTCGACGACTTCGCCGATGAAGTACAGGCCGGCCTGCAAACCGGATTCCATCGTCTTGGAAGACAGTTCAGTGGTGTCCACGCCGCCGAGCGTCACCTCTGCCGTGCGGTATCCCTCCGTGGCCGCCGGTTTCAGGGACCAGTGGCCGAGGTCCTGTGCAATGCGATTCAGCTCGTCATCCGCAATATCCGCGAGCGGCGTATCGGCCCGATTCGGCCATATCAAACCCTGCAGCTCGCCGACCAGCGCGCGGGGCAGCACCGTGGTCAGTACGGTACGGATCAAGGACCTGGGTTGCGATCGTTTCGCATCGAGCAGGATGCTGGACGCGTCCTTCCCGGGCATGAGGTCGACCACGATCTCGTCGCCCGGGGACCAGTAACTTGATACCTGCAGGATAGCGGGGCCGCTCATACCGCGGTGGGTGAAAAGAATATCCTCGGTAAACGAAGCGCCATCAACACTAACCGTGGCGTTGGTGCTGACGCCAGACAGCCGCCCGGTCATTTCGTGGACGGCGCCGCTGAACGTAAAGGGCACGAGCCCGGCGCAGGTCTCATGCACGGCGTGCCCGAACTGCCGGGCGAGTTGATACCCGAGTCCCGACGCCCCCATCTTCGGAATAGACAGGCCGCCTGACGCGACAACCAGGGATCCGGACCGAAAGGCGCCCTTGTTAGAAGTCACGACGAAGCTCTTATCGAAAGCGACCGAGTCGATGTTGCAGTCGGTAGTGATTTTCACGCCCGCGCTGTCACATTCGGCGAGCAGCATCGCTACGATGTCCTTGGAGGAGTTGTCGCAAAACAACTGGCCCAGGGTCTTCTCGTGATAGGGGATGCCGTGCTTTTCGACCAGCGCGATGAAGTCCCATTGCGTGTAGCGAGACAGGGCGGAAATGCAGAAGTGCGGGTTGTGCGAGATAAATCGCGACGGTTCGCAGTGCAGGTTGGTGAAATTACAGCGGCCGCCACCGGACATCAGGATCTTCTTGCCGACCTTGTTCGACCCCTCGAGCACGACAACGCGGCGGCCACGATTACCGGCGGTAATCGCGCACATCAATCCGGCGGCGCCACCGCCAATAATGATCACGTCATGTGTTGTCATGGCAGGAGGATAGCAGGCCCGGGTGGAGGCCAGTGCTACGCGCCTCGAACACGACTATTTCGGGCCGAATCGGCCACAAACGGTTGATGCCGAGGCCGGGCTGGCAGCGGACAATGTTCCCTGCATGCACTGCGGCGGACACAGACGCCGCAGTGGCCCTGAATCGACTTACCGGACTCAGGGATAAATCAGGGACAGATAATCTTCAGGAGAGAGGCGTGAAAAAGAAGACATGGATAGCGTTGTTGCTGGTTGCCAGCCAACTGGTTTTTCAGACCGAGGCCTCGGCGCGCAGGATAATTCTCGATACGGTAACGGATAACGGCACGTCGGCGACGGGTTGCAGGAAGAGAAAGACCTCGTCTTTTCTTACCGTGCCCAGCAAGAGTTATCACTCGATGGGCATTGATTCGCTGCACTGGATCGTCCGCAATGGCCGGATTGGCGGCATTCACCAGGGCGACAACTACGGCTGGGTAGTTGTCGGCGAAAGCCAGCTTGTCGAATCGGACTCCGTCACGATTCTACCCAGCTATAAAGGTGCACAAGTGCACATGGAGACCGAGTACTGGGCTTTCTTCTGCGGCACGGCGGGCGGTCAGCTGAGGGAGATCAATGCTCGCAGAAGAGCATCGGATGAGTGCTGAAGCACGAGGAGATTGACATGAAGAAAATGAACAGCGTACTAACATTCTCGGCCCTTGCTTTGGTCGCGTGTTTTCAATGGGCTCACGCGACGGAATCCGGGATTCGCATGATAGTCCTCACCGATAAGGCGGAGAAAACGGCCGTCAACGAGGCGGCAGCGCAAAGCAGGGAAAGGGCTAAAAGCAGAGACGCGATGCGGCAGCAAATACTGGAGGACATCCGGAGGCAGCGGCTGGAGATGGCGAACAACGGTTTCGTCATCGGAACAGACGCGTTGATGACGAACAAAGATAAGTACCCGGACGAACTGATCAAGCACCAGGCTATCACGGGTAACACCTACGATTCGGTGCTGCCTGATTTCGCGTATCCGGCAAGAAACCTCACTGACTCGCCTTTTCGAAAGGGGCGGCTGCTGGGCTTCATGCCGCTCAGGTCCGGTGACAACAAGGTCCATGAAGTGGTCTGGGCTTTTTCGATTCGTGGCCTGGGCAAGGTCATTGTTGAAGAGCTGAGCTATGCCACGGTCCCGAATGTAACCATCGCTGTAGCCGAACCGTCAGGAAACATACAGATCAACGGTAACCCCGGCACGTACATGGTGATGACGGACAAGAAGCGCAAGCGGGGAGTCACGACAATAGAGTTCATGACCGCCGGCAAGCTCTTTACCCTGACCGCGTACAAACCCGTCATGAGAGACAGCAAGCGATTCAAGCGTCTCATCAAGCTGGCGGAATCGCTGTATTAGTCCAGGATTTCCCTGTCGAAGAGGAGCGATGGATGGGGGAGCCGTGGATGAGCTATCGTGCTGTCGGATATTTCCATCGCGCTGCTGAGCAAGGGAGGGCGGATTGGAGAATGTGCGCCCCTTTCCTCGATCAGGATTTTCCTGGTGTGATAAAGAGGTTGGCGTAGGTCGCTCCCTGTAAAGACCTCTGGGGGCTGCCGGGTGCAGTGCAGTAACCTGGGAACGCGTTTATGAAAACAACAGTGATGATCATGTTGCTGGCGGTACTTACGTCGGCCTCTGCTATCGCAGACGAGGAGGTGCCGCCAAGATTCCGGATTGCCGTCGAGGTCACCGTGCCTGACGATGATCTCCGCGAGCGTGTAACCGGCTACTTGAGCAGTGAATTGCAGAGTCTGCGTGACGTGGCGGTAACGTCGGAGCACCCGGACTACAAGTTATTTGCCATGGTCATGCAGGTGGCCACCTCGGACGACCGACGCATGGCCTACGTTCTCTCGGTCTCTGTCGCCGGTTTCTTCCCCGGTGGTTATTTCGATTCAATTCTGAGAGATGACCTGGCCAATGCCAATGAGATCAAGCAGAGATTGGGAGAGGTGACGGTATATCGAAATCAGTTCATGTCATTGGCCGGCCCGACCGAAGCAAACCTGCAACAGGTGGCGAAAAACGTCGTTGCGAAGTTCAACTACCATGTCCTTGGGCCAGAAAGGAGTGAGCACTGACCGGCCTGGAAAATGTACGACCATCAGGCTCGGATCCAAAAACACACTCTGATGGTATCGGGAACGAATTTTGGCGAGGCAGCGACGTCTTTACTTCTTTTTCGCCTTTTTCCTGGCCTTTTTCGCAGTGACTTTCTTCTTGGCGACTTTTTTCACCGTTACTTTTTTGGCCTTTTTCTTGGCTTTCTTTTTCGCAGGCTTCCTGGCAGCGCCCTTGGCTACGCTTGTGGCAGGCGCCGGCTTGTTGCTGCCGAGAATTGAATCAACTTCTTGCTCCGCCGTGAGCCAGTCCGATAGTTCATGGCCGGGCTGAAAGTTTCGCCGTTCAGCGATGAAGTAGGCTGCTTCCGCGATCATAGCCGCTCGCTTGTCCGCACGTGCTCGGGCTGCGGCCGTCAATTTGGCTCCCATTTGTAGATTCTCCTCACTCTGGTGTCGTACTCAACGTTTCGTTCCTGCAGAATTCGTGCCACCAGCCACGGCAACCGCCTGCGCGGCAGGAGTGCGCTTACGCATCCAGTATCGGGACAAACTTGTTAGAGGTTGGCGCATTGTTCGCCGAACATGCACCATCTTGGGGCGACATTGCTGAATGTAAAGGCTGCTACCAGAGACAAGAACTTGCCTTTCTTTGCGACGCACAGGGATGTAGCCAAGGTCTTGCGCACGTCGGCTTCTGGTCGAAACCCCCAGCCCGTTGATAATCTGATGCACGTCTGCAGCTGACCCAGAGCGGACCGTGGTCAGATGCCTATTTGATGAGCTCTCGAACCGTAGCGCTGTCGACGTGTTGCAGGAAGGACGTGGCTTTTCCGTCAGCCAGTGTCCACACGTGTGCCATCCTGACTTCGCAAGGCTCACCGGTCTGCTTGTGGTTCCAGGTGTATTTGCCATCGGCAATAACCGTATCACCGTCAGCGACAAGTCGATCAACCACAACTGCCCAGTTGTCGCTAAATTCGCCAAGACGCATGAATACGTTCTCGACCACAGCCTGAGGACCAATGTAGGTGCCGGCCAGAGGAAATCCATCGGACTCAGTCCAGGTGATGTTGTCGTCAAATGCCGCGGTGACTGCAGCCACGTCGCCAGTTGCGAAGTTTTGATAAAGCCCTTGGATGATTTCTTTGTTGGCCACGCTATTTCCTTCTTGTTCTTTGTCATTGAAGTTAATGAGTATAGCGGATGATCCAGCCATGCAGCTTGGTCGCAGCATCCGCTTTTGGCAGTAAGGCGACGGTCGATATGTTCGGGCTATGTCTCGAAGGCGTTTCTACCCACCAGGCGTACCGGCATCACAGGCGGTTGTGACATTATCTCGTAGTCGCGTGATCGATCTCGAGAAGCCGATCGAGCAACTGATGGATTGCCTGAAGATGATTCCATTCTGCCTCTGTGCTTGATCTGTACAATGCATCGTAGGCGTCGACATTGATCGCGAAGTCGTTGAGAAAACCCTGGCTTTGAAGCATGGCTGGCAAGTCGCAATGCCAACGAAGCCGAACTTCATTGTCCTGATTGTTCCAGTTACTTTGCACTTGAATGGCATCCGGGTACTTGCCGGATAGCAAGATGGAGGGCGTCAGCGCCAGGTTCACAAGGGTATTGTCGGTCTTTTCGGACAGTTGTTGGACTTTGATCAGCGCAAACCGCAACTCCGCGCTTCGAATGATGGCGAATCGACCGGTCGCAAACAGTTCCTCTAGCGATGTGAGCTGGAACGTGTGTGGCACCAGGAATGCAGACGCACCGATCGCTCTACATTCTTCCTCCGATAGCGTATCTGCGTCGTCTTGCCGAGCCAACATGTCCACGGCGCGAAGCATATTCTCCATCCTCTCCTTGGTGCTTCGGATATTGGTTGCGTATAGATCGAAAGCGGCCTCCAGTTCCCCATGCAGTTGAATCAGGAATTCGCGCTCGTCAACTCGGTCCTGCCGCGATTCGTTCCACGCATCGACACGCAGACCGAGGAGTACTCCGATCGCCAGAACTGCCATCTCGACCAGCAAGAGCGACCAGTCAAGCTTCCGTAGCGATCCAGCAAGTCTTCTTACAATCACAAAGGTTCCGCTCTTTGCAGGGATGGACGCAAGACTGTGAGTGTCTCCGGCGCCGACTTCGATTGTAAAGCATTTCTAGATGACGGGTTCGTTCATAGAAACGCTTCGAAGATCATCGATTTCCAATCCAGAAGCGCCAACCATGAGTGGCGACTACTGGGCGTCAGCAGTGGACCGGGTAATAGATTGCTGAACGAATCCTTTTGCCCCAGAGCTGACCTTGATCTCAACGGCCAGTTTGGGTCAGTGCTTGCCTCTGGCATTCTTGCTCTGGCCGTTGCCTGCGACCAGCAACTGTCCCCCATGGGATTTAAAGAATCGTGGCCAGAATCGCCACCTCTAAATTGGTAGTATTTCGATCATGAACCAACTCAAAATCAAAAGCTCTCTCGCGGAGCTTGTCGTTATCGTGATTGGCGTCCTTATCGCACTACTGGCGGAGAGCGCTTGGCAAGACTACAGGGATCGTGCCGAAGGCCGGGAGTACGTTGCTCGTCTCGCAACCGAAGTAAGAGTGAATCTTGGAGTGTTGGAGGGAGATGGGTCCTGGGCAAGATATTCCTGCGCCTCAGCGAATTCTGCGCTAGCACAGCTTCAGGGAGCAGAAGATGAAGTCGATCCAACGAAGTTCCTGCACTCCGTTATCCTGGCTAGCCTCTACAGCAACCCTGAGTACCAAACCGCAACTCACGACGACTTGATCGGTACCGGCGGCTTGTCGCTTATCGACAACGCTACCCTGCGCTCTACGATAGTTGCCGCGTACACGAATTTCTTTGAAAGCCTGGATGCGTGGCGACCGCCAAAAGATGTGGCGCTTCGCGCTTCTGTACTTCGCACGATACCAGGTGATTTCCTGAACAGAGTTTCCGCGGATTGCATCGAGTACGAAGGACCGAAAGAGCGCGTTGCGAATCTCGCTGACTGTTCTACCGTTCCTTCTGGCGCATCAAGTAGAGCCATGTTTGATCAGCTGGTGGCTCTCCCAACCCTTGAGGGCGATCTTCGGGAACGCGCATGGCAGGTCTGCGAATTCGAAGAAGACATGAGCGATGTTGCCAAGCAGTTCGAAGAACTTGCTGATCTTCTTGAATCTGCCTCTGCGACGTAGCGGCAAGTCCTGACCCGGTCTTTCCCCTGGTGTCCGTGAGAAGTTTGGGTCAAAACCTGTCATACAGCATCATTGCCTGCAGAGAGTGATTGTGCCTCAGCGCCTGATGTTGATTTGCCAGACTTCCGTACTTGGCTCGTACTGTCCTTCGCTTATCGACGTCGCAGAAACATTCACATCTATTCCTAGCACAACCTGGTTTACTGATTCCCTGGTGAAGATGTACTCGATTAGATCTTTGTAATGTGCCGCATCATATGCGCTGGGATCATTAAGGCGCAGAACTCGCCAACGATCAGCGAAGATTTCAGCAACGCCGATGCCATCGATTTCGGTAATCGCCATATTTTTGGCGAATCCCATCTCATGCAAGTACGGACCAAAACCTGTGAACCGGATCATGCCAGGCGATGAGCCATCACCCGGGTTTGAGAGTGCTGCTGCGGCAAAACCGCCGGGGCCATTCCCCGCTGAATAAGGTTTAGCTTCTATTTCAGCCAACTTGTCGCCCGAGATCTCGACAGTCTTAGTGACGTCGGAAGCAGATGAAGAACATGCAGCTAGTAGAGTCAGAACCGCCGCCATGTACAGGCCTGGCAGCGCTTTATAAATTGGGCGTGTATTGCACATCCTGGCAGCTTATCCAATGTCTCCGAGAAAGATAGTGACTCAATTCACAATGAGTCGCATTGATAGCGATTGCCAGAGACCAGTCCTGACCCAATCTTTCCTCTCGTCAACGGCCGCTTCTGGCCGTAAAGCCAGAGTCGCCCGGAACAGGCTATAATTTCCGCAACAGATCAAGAGCGGACGTTCGACATCGCGGCCGAGATCCCATCTTCTGACGAGTAACTCGAACTGCGATGCAACTCCCTGACCTCAACACGGAACGACTACTGCTAAGACCATTCGTGTTGGCTGACGCACTGGATGTCCAGCGGCTGGCGGGCGAGCGGGAAGTCGCAGACACGACATTGAATGTTCCGCATCCGTACGAAGATGGGATGGCCGAGGCCTGGATATCAGGGCAGCAGTCATTAATTGATATTGGCGAATTGTCTGCGTTTGCGATCACGCTGAAGCCGAACGGCGAACTTGTGGGCGCCATCAGCCTTCGGATTGATCCGCCTGTGAGCAGAGCAAATTTAGGCTACTGGATTGGAAAGCCATATTGGAATGCCGGCTACTGCACTGAAGCTGCGCTGCGAGTTGTCCAATTCGTTTTTGAGGAACTGAAGTTACATAGACTACATGCTGAACATCTGGACCGAAATCCGGCCTCCGGCAGAGTTCTCCAGAAGATCGGCATGCTGAAGGAAGGCATAGCCCGGGAACACACGACTAAATGGGGCAAATTTGAGGACCTGGTTTTGTACGGGTTGCTCCGTGACGAATGGGTTGGTAATCAGGGTTAAGCAATGAATATCGCCGCTCCTGGCCGTAAGCAGACGGCCAGCCAATAGGGACGCTATGCAAGCGTTATTCACTGGCAGCGGCGAAGCACATTCTACGGGCAGCCGATCATGTCGAACTCGGTCGTGTATATCGCTTCGCGCCTGTGGGTGACCGAAAAGGCAAGCAGGCCGTCCGAAAGCGGTTCCAGAAAACGCGCTGCGCCTCGTAAATACCAATCTATCAGCTGGTCCTCATACGTGAAGTATTTGGGATCTTCACCGCTCGAATCAGGCCAGGAAACCCGGTAATTGTAGTCGTGGCGTCCATAGAATTTGCCGCGACTGCGGTATTCATGACGAATCAGGACGCCGATTTCACGCAGGTTCGAGCAGTCAATTTTCATCGCGCCTTGCGCAACCGGGATATTGGCAATTTCTTCAGCAATCTCCGGATTACCGTTGCTGATGTCTTCATACAGGATGCGGCCGTCCTTATACTCGACAAACCTTAGTGCTGGAATGATCGCGCTACTCTTACTGTCATTGTGAATGACGTCTGCAACGCTACAGCCGCCTAACAACAGTAATATCAGGATGGTGCCTGCAGTGCAGCGTGCGAGAATTCGAATCGCCGCCTCGCGCACGCGAAACGAGAATCCTTTGGCAGACGCAATGGCGTCCCGAAAACCCGTTGTCCTGAATAATGCAACGCATGCGCTGTGTAAAGTGCCCATTTTCATCGCGGTCATGCACCCCATTATTTCCGAGAACCAGTGGTTGTACAACGGCGTGCTGTTATTATCCGGACCTGATCAGGACGTATGAGGCCGATAATGAACTCCAATAATTTCCTCGCCGTATTGCTACTTACCTTGCCTGCCGGTGCCGCTTTTTCGGCCGACGATGAAGAAAAACGGTGGAACGTCAACGAGATACCGGGTGAACCCCGGGAAATCACAATCGATACGCGCAGCGGCTCCTGGATGAGTCTCGACGTCAGCCCTGACGGCAAGACCATTGCGTTCGACATGCTCGGCGATATCTATGTATTGCCGATCGAAGGCGGCCAGGCGACGTCCGTTGATAGCGGTCTTTCCTGGTCCATGCAGCCACGCTTTTCCCCGGATGGCAGTGAAATCGCGTTCATCACGGACGCCGGCGGCGGCGACAACGTCTGGATCATGAAGGCCGACGGCAGTGACGCGCGCCAGCTGACGAAGGAAGATTTCCGGCTGCTTAACAACCCGTACTGGTCTCCGGATGGCAACTACATTGCGGCGCGCAAGCATTTCACGACGCAGCGCTCTCTCGGCACTGGTGAGATCTGGATCTATCACCGCAACGGCGGCGGTGGTGTAGCGGTCGTTGAGAAGCCGAGCGAGTCGCACCAGAAAGAGCTGGGCGAGCCGGTCTTTTCGCCGGATGGTCGTTATATCTATTACACGCTCGATCAGACGCCTGGCAGTACCTTCATCTACGCGCAGGACTCCAATGGTGAAGTATTTGCGATTCGCCGCCACGATCTCGAAACAGGCGAGAACATCCGCTTCGTCTCCGGTGCTGGCGGCGCCGTGCGACCAGCGCCATCGCCGGACGGAAAGTACCTGGCGTTTGTCCGTCGCATTCGCGGCGAGAGCGCGTTATTCCTCAAAGATCTGAGCAGCGGCGCAGAGTTTCCGATCTATACGGCTCTGGACACAGACCTGCAGGAGGTCTGGTCCGTACACGGTACCTATCCGAACATGGACTGGATGCCGGATTCAGGCAGTGTCGTATTCTGGGCCGGCGGTGGCATCAAGCGCATCGATATCGCCAGCAAGAACGTCACCGACATTCCGTTTCACGTCAAAGATACGCGCACGGTCTACGACGCGCCTCGACCCGCCGTCGATGTGGCGCCCGCAAGTTTCGACACAACGATGGTTCGCAACGCGGAAGTGTCACCCGACGGATCGAAGGTCGTGTTCGAGAGTGCTGGGCGTCTGTACATAAAGGACCTGCCCAACGGCACAGCAAAGCGCCTCACCAGCGACGCGATGGATCACTTCGAGTATGACCCGACGTGGTCACGTGACGGCCGCAGTATCGCGTTCATCACCTGGGACGATCAGGAATTGGCGCACGTGCACCGAGTGCGGTCGTCGGGCGGCAAGAGCACGCGCTTGACGAAGACGCCGGGACACTACCACGGCCCGCGCTACTCGCCAGACGGCGCGTCGATAGTCTTCGAAGCGGACAGCGGCGGTTATCTCACTTCCCCGAACTGGTCGATGGAGACCGGTGTGTTTGTCGTGCCGGCCAGCGGCGGCGATGCGCGGGAAATTACTTCGGACGGCAGCAATCCGCATTACGGGGCGCGCAATGACCGGCTGTACGTAACCCGTCGTGGTGAAGCCGGGCTCGCACTGGTGAGCATCGATCTTTACGGCGAGAAAGCGCGCACGCATGCCAACGGGAAGGATCTGAGGCGTTATGAAGTGTCGCCGGACGATCAATACCTGGCCTATCGTCAGAATTACCACATTTACGCGCTGCCACTACCACCTGGCGGCAAGCCGCTGGAGCTGGCTACCAGCGTGTCCAGCATCAGCATGACGAAAGCGAGCGGCAACGGCGGCAACTTCCCGCACTGGACGAACGGCGGCAAGACACTGGCGTGGTCGCTGGGTGCGACGCTGTTCGATGCGGACGTTGATGAGCTGTTCGTGCTCACAACAGAAGACGAAGAGGATGCCGGCTACAAGGCGCCCACCGACGGTGCCTCGATGTCGATACGCCTGCAGGCGGATGTGCCCTCGACGGTCGTCGCTCTGACGGGCGCTCGCGTGGTCACAATGAGTGACGATGATGGTGGCGTGATTGAAGACGGTGTGATCGTGGTCGATGGCAATCGCATAAAGGCGGTCGGCGCGTCCGCTGACGTCGAGATTCCGGCTGGCGCGCAGCGCGTCGATGTCACCGGCAAGACCATTATCCCCGGCCTGATCGATGCTCACGCACACGGGCCTGCCGGTGTGGGTGTAATACCCGAGCAGAACTGGGCGGCCTACGCGACGCTGGCGCTGGGCGTGACCACGACTCACGATCCATCGAACGATGCCACCGAGATCTTCGCGGCAGCCGAGATGCAGCGTACCGGCCAGATTCTGTCGCCACGGATTTTTTCCACCGGCGACATCGTGTACGGCGCTCGCTCCAGCTACTTTGCAGAGATCAACTCGCTGGACGATGCCCGCGAACACGTGCGGCGACTGAAGGCACAAGGTGCGATGAGCATCAAGAACTACAACCAGCCACGCCGAGAACAGCGTCAGCAGGTGACCATTGCCGCGAGAGAAGAGGGCATGCTGGTTGTCTCGGAAGGCGGCTCGTTGTTTCATATGGACCTGTCGATGGTTGCCGACGGCAACAGCACGATCGAACACAACCTGCCGCAGTCGATGCTATACGACGACGTCCTGCAGTTCTGGGGACAGACCAACGTAGCGTACACGCCGACGCTGGTCGTCACTTACGGTGGCATGAGTGCCGAGACCTACTGGTACCAGGAAACCGATGTCTGGAAGCATCCGATACTGTCGAAGTTCGTGCCGCCGCATGTTCTGCAGCCGCGCTCGGTACGACGCATCAAGGCGCCGGTCAGTGATTACCACCATACGGACGCCGCGGTGACCGCCAAGCTGCTGGCCGACAAGGGCGTGCTGGTCAGTATCGGCGCGCACGGTCAGCGAGAAGGCCTGGGCAGTCATTGGGAGATCTGGAGTTTTGCGCAGGGCGGCATGTCTCCGATCGAGGCGCTGCGCACGGCAACGACGGCGCCGGCCGAGGCGCTTGGTTACGACAAGGACCTGGGATCACTCGAAGTGGGCAAGCTCGCCGACCTCGTGGTCATTGATGCCAACGTCGTCGAAGACATTTACCAGACCGACAGGGTCGATATGGTCATGCTGAACGGGCGTCTCTACGATGCATCGACGCTGAACGAGAAAGTCACCGGCAGCCGCAAAACGCAGCCGTTCTACTGGCAGTGAGTAATACTCGCTGCGCAGCCGTCGCCCTCTCCCTGCTGGTCGCGGTACTTGTCGGTGCCTGCACGGGAGGCGCCGGAAACGATCGGGCCGGCATGGCGCGCTACACGCTCGAGCATGACGGCCTCGAGCGCGAGTACTTCGTCTACCTGCCTGCGGCTTACGATGGTACTGATGAATACCCGGCCGCGATATTCATGCATGGATATGGCGGCAGCGCTACCGGCACTGAGGCGGAGGTCACCAACGGTTTGACCCGTTACGCGGAAGAGTACGGGTACGTCATGGTCTTTCCGCAGTCGACATGGTTCATGTCAGAGGGTCCCGAGGCGGAACGCTGGGAGGTTACGTCCTGGAACCACATTTCCGACGGCTTCGACAAAGGACCGGCGGGGCCCATTTGCACCGAGGAGGCCGAAAGTTATCCGTGTCCGCCAGAGTGCGGCAACTGCGGCCGTTGTGGCTGGGCGTCATGCCACGATGATGTCGGCTTCCTTGAGGCGTTAGTAGCGCGCTTCACTGCACAATTTGCGATTGACGAGGATCGCGTCTATGTCTCTGGTTTCAGCAACGGCGCGCTCATGACTAACCGAATCGCCTGCGATGCCTCGCAGCTGTTCGCAGCGGCTGCCCTGATTGGCGGCCGCGTCGAACCGGGATTCGAGTGCACGCCGGAGGTTGCTGTACCGTTACTACAGATCAATGGCGGCAGGGACGAGGTGGTTCCGCATGACGGCAGCGTCAGCAACGCAGGCTTTTATTACGCGAGTACGGAGTCGATCGCCCGGGAATGGAACGCGGGTGAAGCCTGCATGGCGGATACGAAGGACTGGCTGCCGCCTGTCGGCAAGGACGCGTTGCAATGCACTGCCGCTTGCGAAGGCACTCGCCGTGAGTCGATCGACTGCCTCTGGCCCGAGGGCGATCATCGCTGGCCCGGTACGTCCGGTCGTCGTGGCAGCGACGGCTATTGCGTGACCGAACTGCAGGCTGCGAGTATGCCGGATCGGACGATCTGCGTGGCGCCGGACCCGGCACAGGAAGTCTGGGGCTCCAGGCTGATGTTTCAGTTTTTCGACGGGCACGTTCGCAAACGGCCCTGAACGCAGTACCAGGCGATCGCAGCAGTAACGTTAGCAACCACGCTGCGCGTAGAAACTCACCAGGACTTGGCAATGACGATTAGCAAACGCGATTTCTTGAAACTGTCCGGCGCCAGCGCGGCCTTGTCAGCGTTCGCAGCGGCGGCGGCCGCTGAAAAACGGGACACGGGCGGAGCAACCGACTTACAGTCGATCACCGCGGATGCGCAACCGATAACGGTCAAGGAGCGGCTTGCCAGGGTCGCAAAAGCGCAAGAGCTCATGGCCAAGCTCGAGATCGACGCCATTCTCATCGAGCCCGGCAGCGCGATGCTGTATTTCAGCGGCATAAGCTGGTGGCGCAGCGAGCGACTGACCGCGCTGCTTATCCCGAGGGAAGGCGATATCGCCGTGATCACTCCGTTCTTCGAGGAACCCAGCGTTCGCGAATCGATGACCTTCGGTGACGATGTTCGTACCTGGCATGAACACGAAGATCCGTTCGAACGCGTCGCCGGGGTCCTCTGTGATCGCGGGCTGCGCGGCGGCCGTATCGGCCTGGAGCACGAGGTGCGCTACTTCGTCGTAGAAGGCTTGAAACGTGCGGTGCCCGAATTCGCGATCGTTGCCGCGTTGCCGGTCACGCAGGGATGCCGCATGTACAAGACCGGCGCGGAAATAGCGCTGATGAAGAAGGCGAGCGAAGTGACGCTCAAGGCTTACGAGCATGTCTATCGCAGCCTGGACAAGGGAATGACGCCCGCTGACGTGAAGGCATTGATGCGCGACGCGCAGAGCGCGCTCGGCGGTAGCGGCATCTGGAACATGGCCCTGTTCGGACCTGCGAGCGCCTATCCGCACGGCACCTCGATCCGGCAAGAGATCGGAGAAGGCCAGATCGTGCTGATGGACTGCGGCTGTTCCGTGCATGGCTACCAGTCCGATATCTCACGGACATTCGTCTTCGGCGAGCCAAGCAAGCGGCAACGCGAAGTCTGGAACACCGTGCGGAAAGGTCAGCAGATCGCATTCGAGACGGCGAAGCCGGGACTACCGGCAGGCAAGGTCGACGAAGCGGTGCGCAGCTACTACGAGTCCCTGGGCTATGGTCCCGGCTATGCAACGCCCGGCCTGAGTCACCGTACCGGCCATGGCATCGGCATGGATGGCCACGAAAGCGTCAACTTCGTGCAAGGAGAAACGACCCCTCTCGCCAGCGGCATGTGCTTCTCCAATGAACCGGGCATCTACATTTTCGATGAGTTCGGCGTACGTCTGGAAGACTGCATCTACATGACGAATGAGGGACCAGCCTGGTTTACCGTGCCGCCCGACAGCCTGGACGAGCCCCTGGGGCGCATGGGTTAAGCGCCGGTATTCATGGAGATCAGCCAGCTCGACAACCTGACCATCCTGCTTGACCCGATAGGGCAGGCAGGAGTCGGCCTCGCGCTCATGCTGGTCATGTTTAGCGTAGCGCTGGGGTTGCGCGTTGACGATTTCCGATTTCTGATCGACAGACCGCTTCTGTTCATGGGCGGCGTCGCGACCCAGGTATTCGTGCTGCCGCTCGTCACGCTTGTGCTGATCATGATCATTGCGCCACCGGCATCAGTCGCTCTGGGCATGATCGTCGTCGCATGTTGCCCTGGTGGCGCGGTCTCGAACCTGATGACCTACCTGTCGCGCGGCAACGTCGCCGTGTCTGTGGCGATGACCGCAACGTCCAGCATGCTGGCGGCGTTGCTGACGCCAGCATCGATCCTGTTCTGGTCGCATAGCTATGTGCCGACGTCGCAGCTACTGAAGACCCTGGATGTCAGCCCGATCCTGTTTCTGACACAGACGACGCTGCTGCTGGCGCTGCCGCTGCTACTTGGCATGACGGTTGCCACGCGGGCGCCTGATATCGCCGCCAGGATTCGGCGTCATGCCACCCTGGTTGGCGTTTCCGTGCTGGTTGCCGTAATCGTCTATGGCATTGTCTACTTTATCGATATCCTGGTTCCTGTATTGTCCGTCATCGGCTCCGTGGTTCTGATGCATAATGCGGCGGCGTTTGCGACCGGTGCGCTGGCCGGTTTGGCCTTGTCGAGGCGATCGGCAACACGCAGGGCGCTGACGTTCGAGATCGGCATTCAGAACTCAGGACTGGCGCTGGTGATCTTGCTCAGCCAGCTCAAAGGACTGGGCGGCGCCGCGGCGGTAGCCGTCTTGTGGGGCGTGTGGCACCTGGTAGCGGGCACGATGATCGTTACCTTGTTTCGTTTATTGGACTACAAAGGACAATCAGCTTGGCGGGCAGCAGAGAAATAAATACGCAGGATTTTCGTCGCGCGCTAAGCGTCTTTGCGACCGGGGTTGGCGTGGTAACGACGCTTGACGAGCACGGCAATTATGTCGGCATTACGATCAGCAGCTTCAACTCTGTGTCGCTTGAGCCGGCACTTGTGCTGTGGAGCGTCGGGCTGGACTCGATGAGCTACGACGCATTCGTTGCCGCGGATCACTTCGCCATCCATATCCTGGGCCAGCACCAACTGCAGCTCTGTGATCGCTTCGCACAGCGCAGCGAAAACAAGTTTGAAGGCCTCGAATGCCGAGCCGGGCTGCACGGTGTGCCGATCCTGCCTGACTTTGCAGCCTGCTTCGAGTGCAGCACCGAGCACGTCTATCCCGGCGGCGATCACAAGATTATTGTCGGCAGGGTGCATGGAATCGAAGAAAGGCAGGCGGAGCCGCTTATCTACTACAAAGGCGGATTTTTGGGTACAGAAGACCCAGCCGACTGACGCACCGCCCGATGATCGAATTCGTCAACGCCATGCAGCGCGGCATCGCGAATTCTGCGGGCTCCGGGAACTTCCTGTCTGGATCGGCATACAGTCCGTTGGATGCCAGGAATTCATGCAGTGACAGAAGTCGGATTCTAAGATTTTCTCGGTAAGTTCGATTCTTGCTCGCATACCAAAGCGGCTCGCCGCCAAGAAGGGTACGCACCGCCCGATGATCGAGCGTCAGAAAATATGCAGCTCGGGCGCGGTGAATACCAGGAACAGGCCGAGCAGTATCCCTACCCGATAACTCCAGTCCTGCGACTTCGCAACCGGTTCGATATGAGCGTCGTGCTCATGGGTAATGCCGAAAGCGACGATGTGAATCAGCGATCCTGAGACGAATGCCTGCACATAAGCGAGGCTCCTGGCCTCGGCGAGCTCTACCACCGGTTCGCCGAGGACATAAGAAAGTGCCGTTGCAACACTGATCATAACGATCGCGCCAACGGCAACCGGTGTTCCGAGGCTGGGACGAAGCGACCACCAGATCGCCATGCCAACCGGCAGGCGATGCAGGATTACGGCATGCGCAAGATCGCTGCCTTGCGCCGGCAGCAGTGCGATGCCGTCCACAATCGCGTGAATGATGAGTCCGAGTGCGGCGAACAACAGAACGACGACATGGGCTTCGTGCAGCGCACTGCGAAAGCCATGCTCGACAACGACAGGGAAAGCCAGGCCGAGAAGCAGGAAGACAATGGCAAGCATGCCGCCGGTCGCGAGCGCCTCGGGAATAATGTTGACGCAAACAAGTCCGGCGATCGTAATAAAGATAAAGCCGTCGAGAATCTGTCGCGCTACACGATTCCTTCGGCTCAGCGCATAGATGACCGGGCCGAGCAACAGGGCAAGAATACTGAGCGCTAGATTCATAGGGGTAAGTTCTTGTGTCAGGCGGCTGTGATGGTGATCAGCCTGCGGGTAGAATACACCAATGACGCTGAAATGGATGGCGATCCGAGTATCTGTGGTTTTGGCACTGTCTGTTTCGTTGCTGCAGCCTGCCGCTGCGCATGGCGGTGTCGTACAGGAAGACGACATATGCGTCATCAAAGTCAGCTTCCTGCGTGCGCACTTCAAGGTCTACCAGCCTCGCGTTACCGGCCACGAGCAGTTTTGTGAGGACCTGCCCGTCGCATCCGAGAGCGTGTTCGTCATGGAGTACCTGCACGATGCGCTGGCCGCGATGCCGATCGATTTTCGCATCATTCGCGACGTTACCGGCAAGGGTCGCTTTGCTCGTCTCGAGGACATCGAAGAGATCGAGGATATCGACAGCGTAACCGTCTTCTACCAGCCATCCGTCGTTGAGCCCGATGTATTTACCGTGATCCACGAGTTTGACGAGGAGGGTGACTTCATCGGAATCGTCTCCGCCATGCAGACGGATACGGGTAAAGTCCATGCGGCGGTATTTCCATTTGAGGTCGGCTTTACCGGCATCGGCTACTGGCCGTTTTTCGTTACAGTCCTGGTTCTGTTGCAGCTTCAGTATCTCTTGATGAGCGGACGACTGAAGCGCTGGTTCGGGGGCCGAGATGTTGCAGCGGCGACGCTGATCTGCGCGCTCCTGCTGGTGCCGGCGGGCGCTGTGTTCGCCGAAGATGCAGAGTTCCGCGTCACCTACTCAACGCCTGCCGGTCCGCCGGAAATTAACCGCATTCATAGCTGGGTGCTGCACGTAGAGGCGGCCGACGGCACAGCCGTGGAAAATGCCGACATCGATGTGGTGGGTGGCATGCCGGAACACGACCACGGTCTGCCAACGCGACCGCGGGTCACGAAAGAGCTCGGCGGTGGCGACTACCAGCTCGACGGTATGCGATTCCACATGAGCGGCTACTGGGAGATCGAAGTGACGATTGTCAGCGGTCGGCGCACAGCGGTAGTTGTCATTCCGCTGCAGTTGTGAGGTACCGCCAGCTCAGCCTGTTGGGCGCTGCCGCGATCGTCAGCGGGCTCCTGGCGTGTGCGCCGGGAGCGTCGCAATCGGACAGCTGGAGCGCCGCCGAACTCGCATTGCTGAGGTCGCTCGCGCTGCAGAGCCTGCCGCCGCTGCCTCCGGATCCCGGCAACGGTGTTGCCGATCATCCGGTTGCCCGTAGTCTGGGTGAAGCGCTCTTCTTCGAGCCGCGACTCAGCGCCAACCAGGCAATATCCTGTGCGACCTGTCACCAGTCGATCCGCTATTTCACCGACGGCTTGCCGCGGGGGCAGGCGATTGGCACATCGAAACGCAATACACCGAGTATCCTCGGTACCGCTTACAGCCCGTGGCTGTATTGGGACGGTCGTCGTGACAGCCAGTGGTCACAGGCGCTTGTTCCGCTGGAGGATCCGAAAGAACAGGGCAGCAACCGCATACAGATACTCAGGGTCATTGCCGCTGACGAATCGTATCGCCGCCAGTACGAAAGCCTGTTTGGCGACTTACCCGACCTCGACGACAGCACGCGCTTTCCCCGCATCACTGTAGCGGCGGCAGGGCCGGTATGGGAGTCGGCATGGTCAGGCATGACGGAAGAAGACCGTCACGCTGTCAACCGGGCGTTCGCGAATGCCGGTAAGGCGATTGCCGCATTCGAACGGACCCTGCTGCCAGCAGCATCGCGATTCGACGACTACGTGGCATCGCTGTCGAATGACGAGCGGCCAGCTGTTGCCATGCTCGACGATGACGAGCTCTCTGGATTGCGGTTGTTCATTGGCAAGGCTGCGTGTACGCAGTGCCACAACGGCCCGTTGCTGACCAACAACGAATTCCACAATACCGGCGTCTTAAGCTCAAAGGGCGAGCTGCCGGACAAGGGACGCGCGGACGGGGTGCGCGAAGTACTGGACAGTCCGTTTAACTGCCGTGGCGAGTTCAGCGACGATTCGGAACGTAACTGCGCCGAGCTGGAGTTTGTCCGCACAGGCCCGGAACTGATCGGCGCTGTGCGTACGCCATCCTTGCGCAATGTCGAGCATACCGCTCCGTATATGCACAAAGGTCAGCTCGCGACACTGATGGATGTGCTAACACACTATAATGAGGCCCCTGACGCCATGATCGGACACAATGAGGCCGAGCCGCTGAATCTGAGTCGCCGCGAGCTGCGACAGCTGGAGGCGTTTCTCGGCACCCTGGATGGTCCGGCGAGGCGCTTTCAGTCGGAAAGCATGTAGAGCTGCCAGAGATCTTTCTGGCTCATCTTCAGGAATGGCTTCATCGCTAGCAGTCCGGTGACACCGATGCTGGATTCGAGAAACTTCAATTCTTCGAGCTTGGCCCGGGTCTCTTCGCCGGTCTTGTTGGCGAACCCCGACTCTCGCATCATGAGCAGACCCTTTGCGCGAATCGAAAGCTCGGTGTGCAGGCGAAGATAACAAAGCAGGTCAACGACGATCGGGCCTTCGAATTTTTCCTTGAGCGAGTGCAGGTAGAGTCCCACCTTGGAAGCGGAGAACTCGCCTGAGTTGATCAGCTCGAGAAGCTCCGTATCGGCATCGAAACCCATGCCCAGCCACTCGGACACGGAGTGTTCGCTTTGCTGGAAGACCACTGTCAGCAAGAGCGGCAAAGAGATCAGGATCAGTAGCGTATTAACGATTGGCGCGAAGAAGAAATGATTGAATATCGAGTGTACGACGACGGCGATAGCAAAGCCGGGCAACAGCACCGCGCGTCCCCGGGTTGGATGCTGGGCGATCAGCGCGTGTGAGACGATCGCAAATATGGCGGTTGCGCCGCCGTGCATGAATGCCGTACCGAAGCCGCGCACGATCCACGTGCCAAGCTGCGTATCTGGCAGTGCCTGCAGGTAGAAAAGATTCTCGGATATAGCGAAACCGGTGCCCACCGCGAAACCGAAGATCGCCGCATCCACGAGAAAGCCAATGCGATTGCGGCGCATCAGCGTGAGAATCACCATGGCCTTGAGCGCTTCTTCTATGAACGGCGCGATGTATCTCGAGAAGCTGACAAACTGAATATCCAGTACGCCAAGCACAAGCGCATTGATCGGGTAGCTCAGGATCATGGTGCCGCAGCCGGCGAGTATGGTGCCGATAATCCAGCGCATCGGAATCAGCTTATAGCTGTCCAGGTACATGAGGGCGCCAAGAAAACAACACACCGGCAATAAGCCGAGTACCGAGTGGATCAGGAAATCTGCGTTCATGCTTGCCGTAAGCTGCCCTGCGGGACCGGTTGTCAGACTACAGGATTTTCAGGGATACCATGAACTCGTCATCGTCGAGTATCGAATCGTTGCCGAAGCCCTCGGCATAACCCAGTGACAGTGTCATGCTGAGGCGAGACAGGATGGTGAAGCGAAAGTCGACCTGCAGGCCTGCATTGGTGACTTCGTCGCGAATCAGACTGTCATCAATATTCGTTGTCAAAGAACTCACGAACAGCGACGGGCGTGCCCAGGTCAGGTAGAAGCTCGGCGTACCGACACGTTTGAAACGAATGGGCGGAAGGTTCCACTCGAGCATGGCGCGATGAAAATTCCGGCCCGGAACCCGGTTCAACTCGAATCCAGGCATGGCGTAATACTCGCGGTACCGCTTGATCGAACCGCGGTCGACATAGTTGTTGCCGAAGCCGCCGAAGAAGAAATTCGCGAATTCGTCCGTCTGCTCACCAAACGCCGCACCGGCGGAATTACGCAGCCAGATGGAAGAATGCTTCCATGGAAGTGCAAAACCGAAGTCGAACTTGCCAAGCAGCTTCGGAATATTGTCCCCGTCGACATGATCGACCGACGTGCCGATGCCCCAGGAGAAACCCTTTTCGTAGTCGACGGCACCCAGTGAGCGACGCTGATTCGAATATTCGAGGTCGGCGTTAATCGTTGTCAGCTTGTCGAGCAGTGTCGACACATTCTGATAACGCGGCAGGGCATCGAAACCCGAGTAGTGGCTGATATCGGTCTCGAAAGAGAATCTTCGCGGCCCGTCATCGACCAGGGTCTTCTTGTAGCCGACCGTGAAGCGATTGCCCTTGCGGCTGCGCTCCGTCGGGCCGGCGAGATCATAAAAGTCGGCGCCATTGAGCGCAGCACCGAGGTTCCAGCTACCCGCCAATGGTGAGGCGCTTACCATGGTGTGTCGGTAGTCAATACTGAGATGCGTCCGCTCGCTCGATGGCAGGTCCTGATCGAGGCTGTAACTCGCCGAGACCCTCAGCCTGTCGAGCATGATTGGGTCGGAAAAAAGGGCGCTGAGTCCCAGGGCAACAGTGTCCTTGTAGCCCTCGAGAATGGGGTACATCGATTCGAATTCGAGGTTTTCCCGCGGCACATACGGACCGCTGTGGGTCGTCATTTCGTCCAGCGGGATGTCCTTCGCAGAGCCGACCTGCCATTCCTGCAGCTGCGGGTGTTTGCGAATCACTTCGTTGCCAAACAATCGAATCGTCCCGAGGTCCTCCAGCGGCACCGGGTTGAACTGAACCGGCGTAAATCCGTCGCCGCTGAATCGAAACGCAATCAGCGAGCCGTCCTGCATCGGGATCGGTCGAAACAGCCCGGTCTCAACGTTACTCACCGCTTCAATATCGCCGGTTTCGAGCTCATAGCGGAATATGTTCGACACGCCCGTGTAGTAGGAGCTGCCAAACAGGTACTTGTCATCCGGGGAGAAGACGAAGCCTTCCGGCACCGCCAGTCCGAAATCGAATGACTGCCGTGGCTCTGCGTCGCCTTCGAGAAGCCGGGCGCTTTCCATGACCCTCAGCGTCTGGTTGCCGGCCAGGTCACTGAATGTTGCCGATAGCAGGGAACCGTCGTGCGAGATATCCAGGTCAGACGGCACTATTCCGTAGTCGAAAGACATCACCTGGTTCCAGGACGTGTACGGATGCGGTATTCGAACAAGTGTGGCTATGCCGTTCAGATGACGAATGCCCCAGAGCGAGCGATCGACCCGATTGAAAACCAGTTCGCCAATACGCGCGTCCTTTAGCAGCAATTCGGATTCGCCCGTCTCGATATCGATGGCGATCAGGTCTCTGAAGGCGGTGTTATCGGTTGTGTAGAAGAGCGTCCGGGCGTCCTCATCGAATGCGAGCGAAGTGACCCGAAACAGCATCGGGCCCTTGATGTCTTCCAGTCGCTCCAGAGAGCCGTCTTCGAGAGAAAGTGCTCCTACATTGGCCACGACGCCGGGGTAGCGCAGGCCAAGGTACAGGCGATCGCTCTTGGCGTCGTAATACGCGCGCGATACCGAGCCGAGCGCTCTGTCACTCAGGCTTTTCATTTCGGTCAGCGGATACTCCGTGACGGTCTCGAGGTTCGCTCGCTGGAACTCATGCTCCCAGTCGATCCACTCCTGCCACGCCTGCTCCAGCGAGGTGCCAAAGACCTGTTCGAACTGTGCGCGATACGAGCGCCGACTGCCCTCGTTGCGAGCAATCCACTCGACCAGTTTTTCCGGCGACCACCTGTAGGCGACGTAGCTGACGAATCGCGTACCGTACAAATAGTTGTTAACGCCGACCTGGAAGTCGATCTTGGCGCCTTCCGACACGAGTCCCAGCGGGTCGTAGAAATGGGCTTCGTCGCGAACCATCGAACGAAACACCATCTCGTTATAGGCGCCCTGGGCGCGCCCGACGCCGCCGGCGAGCCAGGTCTCAAGAAACACAGCGTTGCCTTCCATGTACCAGCCCGGGGTCAGTATTCGCGGGCTCGTCAATGCCGAGTAGAGGATCGTCTCCGGATGTTCCGCTTCGGGCATCACCTTGCCGCCAAAGAACCGCCGCAAGCGCTTGTCCGCGCTGGTTGCCATGTCGGTAGACACGATGTGCGTCAATTCATGGTTCATCAGCAGGTAGAAACGCTCGTTAGCCGTGAGTGTCTCGAAGCTGCTCGACAACGGTGAGATGTCCAGCATCAGCGTATTTCTGGGCACGGCGCCCGCCGATGCGTTGCCGTAGTCGGCGAAATCGACAAGCAGCGACGTAATCTTGCCGTCCGGTTCATAGCCGAATATGGACCTCTGACTAACCATCGTATTTTCAAAGGACCGCGCTACATGCGGGGCAAGATAGGTTGTGCTGGGGTCGAAATACAGGAGGCGCAGATCTTCTGTCTCGAGCGACTGCAGGCCTTGTGCGCTGACTTGTTGACTGACCAGCAGTACGAACAGAACGAACAACGGCCAGGTCTTGGGAGATTGCATGTCGGTTCTTCTTATAATTATTGAGAGACAAGAAAAGGGCGCTACCGATTTCTCCGTAGCGCCCTCATTATCCTACAAATCCCGGAGGATTTCTGCGTAGCTGCGAAACCTCTCGAATCGCAGCTGCCAGCAGTTACTGGTTCTTCATTGCATCACGCATCGCATTGTTGGCGAGCGCGTCGCGAACCGCTGAATTCGCGAGCGCGTCACGAACCGCCGAGTTGGCCAGCGCATCCCGAATAGAGTCCGAAGCAAAGGCACTGCGAACGGAGTCGGAGGCGAAAGCGTCGCGGACCGCCTGGTTGCTGAGTGCGTCACGAACGGCATTGTTGGCAAGCGCGTCGCGCACCGCGTTGTTAGACAGCGCATCACGAACGGCATTATTGGACAATGCGTCGCGCACCGCGTCGTTCCTCAATGCGTCGCGCACCGCGTTGTTAGACAGCGCATCGCGGATCGAGTCGCTTGCGAAAGCGCTGCGAACCGAGTCCATGGCAAACGCGTCACGAACGGCGTTATTGCTCAGGGCATCACGAACGGCGTTGTTCGACAGCGCGTCGCGAATCGAGTCATTGGCGAAAGCGCTGCGTATGGAGTCACTCGCGAAGGCATCTCGCACGGCCTGGTTGGAAACCGCATTTCGCACTGCCGCATCGGAGATCGAATCAGCCGACAGGTTGTTGGCCAGCGCATCACGAACCGCGTTGTTACGCAGCGCATCGCGGATCGAGTCGCTTGCAAAAGCACTTCGAACCGAGTCCATCGCAAATGCGTCACGAACGGCGTTGTTGCTCAGGGCATCACGAACGGCGTTGTTGGACAGCGCATCGCGAATCGAGTCACTGGCGAAGGCATCGCGAACCGAATCGCTGGCAAATGCATCGCGAATCGAGTCCGAAGCAAATGCATCGCGGATCGAGTCCATGGCAAACGCATCACGCACCGAGTCCATGGCAAACGCGTCGCGGACAGAGTCCATGGCAAAAGCGTTACGGACCGAGTCGCTCGCGAAGGCATCTCGCACGGCCTGGTTGGCCATGGCGTCACGAACGGCATCGCTGGCGAGCGCATTGCGCACGGCGTCATTCGAGAACGCGTCACGAAGGGCCTCGTTGTTCATCAGCTCTTCGTACAAGTCCGTCTGCATGAACGCCTGGATGTCCTGGTTGCCCAGGCTGATATCCTCGGATGTCGTCTGATCTGCCCGGTAGCGTTCGGCCGGTGCCACGGTACCAGCAACGTCGCCGTCGCCAGGCGGATTATTCATGCCGAAGTAGGCAACTACAGCGAGCGCTGCAACGCCGACCAGGATGATTGGAATTGCTTTGTTACTCGTAGCCATCTTGTCGTCCCCTTTTTGGCCCCGCGAAGGGCTGTTAACTGATTCGATATAACTGGTAATACCGCCCAGGCATCAAAAAGTTGGTGTCCGTACCAAAACTCTCGGTTTATCAGTTGCTTGGGCTAGTCCTATTTAGCGGATGCGTAGTTGAGGCTAGCCTCGTGTACGACTCGTCCGTCCGCCTTGAAACGCAGATTGACGGTCGTATTCCGGCCGCCCAGGTTCTGCAAGTAAACCGCATAACGCCGTTTCCCTTCCATACCGAGACGCACGCGTCCGGTTTCGGCCGATACTGTTGTGCCGCTGCTCTCGAGCTGTGCGAAGCCGTTAAACCATATGGTCTTGTCGGTGTAATCGGCTTCGATTTCGATGGGCTCAAGCGCCACGAGATCGAAGTCGAGTATCAGCATACTGCCCGAGCTGCGCAATGCGACCGTGCCGGCAATGGACGTTTCGTCAATGGATATGGAGCCCACCGTGTCTGCCTGCACCGGGTCTGCAACGGAACCGACCAGGCCGGTCACATCGTCAAACGCGCTGATTGAGATCTGCCCGGAATTTACCAGCCCGAGGGTCAGCAATACGCCGGCTGCAAATGTTGCGGCGTAGCCGACTGCAGGCGTTGCGAACAGTGTCTGCATGAATCCCGGACGCCTCCTGGCGGCCGGCGCAGGTCTTACGGATTCCATGATTAAGTGCCTCAAGTGAGGGGGTGGCTCCAGCGCTTCCACAGCGTCCAGCGTTGTAGCCAGCGCGGAGAGTTCATCATGCAGGGCACGGCCTTCGGCGTTTTGCGAAAGAAAGGCCTGCAAATCGATCCTGTCACTGTCGCCAATCTCGCCATCCAGATCGGCATTGATCAGATCTATGTACTTTTGGTCAATAGCCATCAGTGTAAGCCAGTCCCTGTCAATGCGTCCTTAAGCTGCTGTCTTGCCGAATAAAGTCGCGATTTCACCGTTTTCTCCGGGATGTCCAGAATGTCGCTCATCTCGACGTAACTGCAACCCAGAAAGTGTTTCAAAATTACTACCGTCCTATAGTCCGTCTTGATTGACATCAGCGCTTGCTGCACGCCCGCGGAAAGATTTGCGCTGTCAACCGCTTGCTCCGTACTCATCCCTTCATCAGCCGTCTCGTGTTGCAACGGCTCCAGTCGATTCGACTTGCCGATCCAGTTGATTGATTCATTCAACGTGATTCGGTAAATCCAGCTGAAAAAGCGGCGTGACGGGTCGTAGTTATCGAAATTCTCGAAAACCTTCAGAAAAACCGTCTGCGTAACATCTCGCGCATCGTCGCGACTGTTCAGCATGCGAAATGCCGCGTTGAAAACCGGTTTCTCGTACTGGACCAGCAAGGTTTCAAAAGCCTTGCGGTCGCCACTTTTGCACCGCTCGATCAATTTTGTATCGTCTGTCTTACTCATACGTACAAATGACCCGGCAAAAAGTTGGTATTAAAACGGCTCGACTTATTGTTCTTTTTCTTTGATGTCGAAGATGGCGTTGAAGCCGGAGTAGCGGAACACGTCGTATATGTGCTTGTTGACGTTGGTGATTCTCAGGGCGGCGCCACTCTCGGCCAGACGCTTCTGCGTCTTCAGGAGTATACCCAGACCGGCGCTCGAGATATATTCCAGCGCCGCAAAGTCCAGGGTGCGCGATTCGGCTATCTCATCCATGAAAGACTGTGCTTTCTCGCACTGTGCCGCGTCCAGGCGCCCGCTGCACAAGACTTCGCCGTCGCTGCTGTATGCAATCTCAAACATGTAACTATCCTGACCCTTTGGTAAATATTACGCTACTTCGCCGATCCCGGTAGTTGTACTCGAGCCTGTCAACGAGATTATGCAAAAGAAACAGGCCCAGTCCGCCGGGCGTACGCTCGGACAGCGGCGCGCTGGTATCGACGTCCCGCGGACGGCTTACGTCAAATTCATCGACGTCGTCTTCGCTTAGCGTAACCGTGACGGCTCCACCATCCACCTCGACGTCGACGCCGATATCGCTGTTGGCTTCAGGGCTGTATTTGACCATGTTGGTAAATAGCTCTTCGAGCGCCAGGTGTACCGGAAACCGCACGGCCTCGCTGATCCCGTTCGCCGCAAGAATGTCCTCCGCGAACCGGTACAGGGCGGTCAGCGAGTCGAAATCTCTGGCGAAGTCTCTATGCATGATGACAGGGTCAGGCAGATTACTCCGGGAGTCGGCGTGCAAGGACGATGGTGATGTCATCGGCCTGCGGGGCCGAGCCACCGTGTTCGCGGGCGCCCGCCATAATCATATCAACGAGCTCCTGAGCACTGGCTTCAGGATGGTTGTCAACGATGTTGATGACGCCTTGCTGGCCGAATTGCAGGCCTGATTCATTCTCGTACTCGTAAATGCCATCCGAAATCAGTCCGAGTATGTCGCCCGGTTCCATGGCGGTGACTACGGCCTCACCCAGATTCGTCTGTGGCATGTAGCCCAGCGGGAAGGTCGTCGCCTCATGCCAGTCATACTCATTTCTGCGGGCATGGAAGTGCATGATCGGGCCCTGGCCACCCGAGTGGAAAGTAACGGTGTCGTTCGTGCTGTCAAGCAGACCGAAGAAGCCGGTAACGAAGCGGTCGTCGGGCAAGTCCTCGCAGAGCTGGTTGTTGATATGTACGAAGGCATCATCGAGGCTGGAATTGAGGCGGATGGCAACACGCAGCATTGCGCGCACCTGGGTCGCGCTCAGGGCGGGCCCGATACCATGGCCCGTCGCGTCGCCCATAAGAAGGAACAGCCGCTTGTCATCGAGGGGCACGAAGTCATAGAGGTCGCCGCCCGTCTGATCGGTCGGCGCAAATGCACCACCAAACTCGTAACCCCGGATCGTCGGCATGCTCTTGGGCAGCGTTCCCATCTGGACGTCGCGGGCGACCGTAATTTCGCGATCGAGGCGCTCCGAGGCCAGCATCTGCTCGGTAATCCTGGCGCGGTGAAGTACGACGGCCGCCTGTGCCGCAAGGGCCTGAGCGATGAATTCGTCCTGCTCGTCGAACACGCCAGCGTTCTTGTTCAGTATTTGAAGGACGCCAACGAGCGAGTCCTCGTAGCCAATCAATGGAATCGTCAGCATGCAGCGGGAGCGATAGCCCGTCTGTTTGTCGATGGCGCGATTGAATCGATCGTCCGCGTAACAATCTGGCACATTGATCAGCTTTCGTGTCTGGGCCGATTCACCGACGATACCCTTGTCCGCGGGTATACGAATGCTCTCCAGCCCGGTACCGACACGCACAACGAGTTCATCGGCGGCGGCGTCGTAGAGAAACACGGTACCTCGATCGGCATTAAGCACCTCGCGTGATGCATCAACGACTTCTTCGAGCATCGTGTCGAGGTCGAACGGCGCTGCGAGTTTGCGGGTAACTTCGAGGATTTGCCGCAGCGCTTGTGTGTCGTCGATTCTGGTGGCCATGTGTATCAGGCCCGGCTCAGCTCGGTCATTGGCAGACGAATGTACTTGATTTCGATTTCCGAAATCCTCGCGACCATCCGCTCGGCAAGTTCCGGGACTTCGAATTTGGCACGCGCGATGGCGCGCTCCGTCACCAGCGTTTCGGCGCGAACGGCGAGATCTTCACCGAGCTTCGAAGCCGTGTTGACGGGATCACCGAAAAAATCGACATCATCGACCAGCAACACGCGGCCGTAGTCGATGCCAATGGAGAGATAGATCTGCTCCGCCAGGCCGAACGAGTCGTTTAACTCATACAGCGCATCGCTTACGTCAAAGCTGGCGCGGATTGCATCGCCGGGCTCCTTGAAAAAGGCGTAGCAGTTATCGGCATCGCATTTCAGCAACGTGCCGTTGTTACGCTCAATGACTGGCCCGACGAGCCGGCGGGTACGGTGGATCAGCTTCAGGAAATGACATACACCGAGCTTTCGAGAAGTACTCGAGAAGCTTGCCATGTCCGAGATGAATACAGTGCCGTCTGTGCCGAATCGGTCCCAGATGCGCTGCCGGACGGCCTCTGCCTTGTCGGCGTCGGCCTCATCCGCAAAAGCGGCGATCATCGAGTCGAATTCTTTGTGTCCGGTCAGCGGGTCAACGCGAGTATCCGCCATTACTACCCCTATTTTTTGGTTTTGTGAGACAGTCGTCGAGTATAGCCTCGTTTGGCTGCGGCCAGTCTGGCAGCGGTCCAAGGCTGTGATATCGTAACAAGTTAGCCGGTGTTTTGTTTCATATTGTGGAATAAGTAATGAGTGCCGTATTCACTGAGGACACATCCTCGATTGCCGAACTGATCGCCGCACAGAAACCGGGCTATTCGCTCGACCAGCGTTTTTACACTGACCCGGATATTTACGCGCTCGAGCTCGAACGCATCATCTACCGAAACTGGATCCTGGCCGGGCACGTCTCGCAGTTACCGAATCCGGGCGACTTCAAGGTCCTGAACGTTGCCGGTGAATCTGCAATCATCGTGCGTGGCAGCGACGGCCAGCTGAAGGGCTTCGCGAACGTCTGTCGCCATCGGGGATCGCTGGTCTGCCTTTCCGAGCGCGGACATACGGACAAGTTTTCCTGCCCTTACCACGGCTGGATGTATGACATCGACGGCAATCTGTTTGCCGCGCGCAACATGCCGGATGATTTCGACATGGCGGCGCACAGCCTTAATCCCGTCTCCGTAGATGTCGTTCACGGACTGGTCTTCGTCTGCTTCACGGATGAGCCGCCCTCGCTCGAGGGCGCGAAACGGGACCTTGCAGAGCCGATGGCAATGTTCGGTTTCGAAAACCTGAGGGTCGCGGCGCAGAAAAGCTACGAGATCCCCGCTAACTGGAAGCTGTCGATCGAGAATTACCAGGAGTGTTACCACTGCGCAACAGCCCACCCGGAATACGCGCGCATGCACACGCTGATGCTGGATGCTGCGAAGCGCGATCGGGTGCAGGGCAAGATGCACGAACGTATGCAAGCGTGCGGCGTGAAAGACCTTTTCTGCGATTTCATAGACACCGCGGCGCGACCGGGTGAGATGGGCTATGGCTACAGCCGCACGGCGCTCTTCGACAAGTACAAGACCGGCAGCCAGGACGGCAGTCCGGTCGCACCGCTGCTCGGTGAATTCACTGACTATGACGGTGGGGCCTCCGACTTCTCATTTGGCGCTTTCTCGTTCCTGCTTGCCTACAGCGACCATGTCGTTGCGTATGTGTTTACGCCTATCGACCAGCACAATTCGAATTGCGAAATTTACTGGCTTGTGCGCGGCGACGCGGAAGAGGGCAAGGACTACGACATTGATAACCTGACCTGGTTATGGGACGTGACCACGCAGTCGGACAAGGAAATCATCGTCAACAATTCGAAGGGCGTGCATTCCCGGTACTACCGTCCGGGCCCGTTCTCCGGCATGGAGCGCGCGGAGCGCATCTACATAGAGTGGATTCTGCAGGAGCTGCAGCGTCCATAGAGGCCTAGCTACGCATTCGGCGCATCGCGACCCAGGCCACCAGCACGCCGAGGCTGACCGCCAGGATGATCAATGTGGCCAGCGCATTGATGTCCGGCGATACGCCGAGCTTGACCTTCGAAAAGATGTACATGGGCAGCGTGCTGCTGCCGGGCCCGGATACGAAGCTTGCGATAACGAGATCGTCCAGCGACAAGGTGAAGGCCAGCAACCACCCGGCAATCATGGCCGGCGCGATCAGTGGCAGGGTTATATCGAAAACCACACGCAATGGCGTGCCGCCCAGGTCCATGGCGGCTTCCTCAAGCGATTCGTCCATGGACATCAGACGGGACTGTACGATGACCGCGACATAGGCCATGGAAAACGTCGTGTGCGCAATCGTAATGGTGGAAAAGCCGCGTTGGCCGGGCCAACCGGTCAGCTGCTGCAGGGTCACGAACAGCAGCAGCAGCGACAGTCCGGTAATGACTTCCGGCATGACCATGGGTGACGAAATCATGCCCGAGAACAGCGTCCTGCCCTTGAAGCGACCAAAGCGCGCCAGCACCAGCCCGGCCATGGTTCCGAAGATGGTGGCGAGCGTTGCGGAGGTCAGCGCGATCTGCAGGCTCAGCAGCGCGGCGTCCAGGACCTGGTCATTTCTCAGCAGCTCACCGTACCAGCGCGTCGAGAAGCCGCCCCAGATGGTCGCGATGCGCGAGTCATTGAACGAGTAGACGATGACAAAGACCAGGGGCAGGTAAAGAAACGCATAGCCGAATGCCAGCGTCGAGAGGACAAAGCGCGAACGGCCGGTCACGACGCCGCTTCCTCATCGCGGGCCTGGTAGCGTTGCAGCAGTACGATCGGTACGACCAGCAGCAGCAACAGTACAATGGCGACAGCGGAAGCCAGCGGCCAGTCGCGGTTGACAAAGAACTCATCGAACAGAACGCGGCCGATCAGCAGAGACTCGGGCCCGCCGAGCAGGTAGGGAATGACGTATTCGCCCATGGCCGGTATGAACACCAGCAGACAGCCTGCAATAACGCCTGGTCGCGCAAGCGGCCAGGTGACATCCCAGAAAGCGCGGGTACGTGAGGCGCCGAGATCTTGCGCAGCCTCGACGAGGTCCAGGTCCATGCGCTCCAGCGTGGCGTACAGCGGCAGGATCATGAACGGCAGGTACGAATAGGCGAGGCCGACAAAGATCGCGAAGTCGGTATACATGAGCTGTATCGGCTGCTCGATCAGTCCTGCCCACATCAGCAGATTGTTGATCACGCCATAATTGTTCATCAGACCCATCCATGCGTACACGCGCAGCAGGAACGAGATCCAGAACGGCAAGACGATCAGCAACAGCAGCAGGCTTCGGGTCGTCGGCGCCGAGCGTGCAATGCCGTATGCCATCGGGAAGCCGAGCGCGAGGCACAGCAGGGTTGCCGCACCTGCCATCAGCATGGACCGAAAGTACGTTATCGCGTACAGCTTGTCGGTCAGGAGAAAACGGAAGTTATCGGCGGAAACGGACAGGTTTCCGCTGGCATCAAAACTGGGCGTGAACGGCGGCTGCGCGATAACCGGATCGGCAAGACTGATCTTCAGGATAATCGCGAACGGCGCGAGGAAGAACACAAGCAACCAGAGATACGGTATCGCGACGGCGATGCGTCGCCAAAGCAGGTCCCGATTCATTGCAGGGTTGCTCGACATTGCGGCTAGTCCGGCAGGACGACGACGCTGCGCGGTCGCCACGAGATCCAGACGTCGTCCTCCCACTCAAGAAAGCGGGTGGCCGCCCGGCGCCGGTTTTGCGAACTGACAAGTACTACCTTGTCGTTCGCAAGTTTGATGCGGTACAGCGAGAGATTGCCGAGATAGCCAAGGTCATGGACGACCCCCTGTACCCTGGTATCTTCCGTATTGTCGGGTTCGCTTTTGCCGACAAAGATTTTCTCCGGTCGAATCGCGACGCAGACCTTCTGACCGACTTCGATGTCGTGCTCGCCAAGCGCAGTGAGCACCGTGCCTGCTTCCTCCGAGTCGATGGAAATCGATTCGTCATTGACCTCCAGCACCGTCCCAGCGAAGGTATTGATCGTGCCGATAAAGTCGGCCACGAACCTGCTTTGCGGATACTCGTAAATCTCCAACGGCGAGCCAATTTGCAGGAAGCGCCCTTTTTCCATGACGGCGATGCGCGTCGATAGTGTCATCGCCTCCTCCTGGTCGTGCGTAACGACAACGAAGGTGATGCCCAACTCGTCCTGGATGTTCATCAGCTCGAACTGCGTACGTTCCCTCAGCTTCTTGTCCAGCGCCGCCAGCGGTTCATCGAGCAACAGGACTTTGGGCCGCTTGATCAACGCACGAGCTAATGCAACGCGCTGCCGCTGGCCGCCCGACAGCTGATCGGGCTTGCGGCGACGAAAGTCGCCGAGCTGTACAAGCTCCAGCGCCTCATCCACGCGCTTGTTGATCTCGCTCTTGCCAACGCCATCCTTTTGCAGCCCGTAGGCCACGTTCTTCTCCACCGACATGTGAGGAAAGATCGCGTAAGACTGAAACATCATGTTGACCGGTCGGTCATAGGGCGGCTGGCTGGTAACGTCAACGCCATCAATCTCAATGCTGCCGCGGGTTGGGATCTCAAAGCCGGCGAGCATTCGCAATAGCGTTGTCTTGCCGCAGCCCGAACCGCCCAGTATTGAAAACAGTTCGCCCTTTGCTATGTCGAGATCGACGTTGTCAACCGCAACGAAATCGCCGAACAACTTGCTGACGCCCCGTATACGAATGAAGTCCTTCACAGGCCGCTTTTGACGCGCGCGAACGCACGGGTTCTCGGGCGTTCGCGTTTCGGATCGGCAGACAGGATGGGATACAGGCGCTGCCAGGTTTGTTCGTCGGGAAAGATGGATGGGTTGTTGATGATTTCGGGCTTGATGAACTCCCAGGACGCGCTATTGGCGTTGGCGTAGAATATCGTGTTCGCAATATCTGCGGCGACGTCTGCCCGCATCAGGTAGTCGAGAAATTTGTAAGCGTTGTCCTTGTGCGGTGCATCGCTCGGTATGTACAAGCCGTCGACCCACAGCCCCGAGCCCTCCTTCGGCACCGTGTACCGCAGCTCGATGTCGATACCGGCCTCCTCGGCACGGGTGGACGCTTGCGCGAAATCGCCCGACCAGCTCATCGCGACGCACACTTCCTTGTTGGGCAGATCGGAAATCATCTTTTGATTACTGAAGTAGCGAATGTAGGGCCGCACCAGTTTCAGCTGCGCTTCGGCTGCCGCAAGACTCTCGTCGTCCACGGCGCTCGGATCGAGTCCGAGGTAAGCGAGCACCATCGGGAACAGGTCGGTGGGCCCGTCAAGCAGGCTTACGCCGCAGTCGGCGAGCCTGGAGACGACGTCCGGGTCGAATAACACATCGCCGCTGTCCATCGGGTGGTTGGGCAGTCGTTCACGGACCATGCTGACGTTCCATGCGTACCCGGTCGTGCCCCAGTGATAGGGCAGCTGGTAGCCCTTGACTTCGGGATACACGTCAATGCTGGCAAGCACTTCCGCGTCGAGGTTGCCGAGGTTCTCCAGACGTGTCTTGTCGAGCTTTTCGAAGACGCCGATCGGCGCAAGCCGTGAGGAAAACTGGTTGCTGTGGACAACGACATCGTAGCCGCTGTTTCCAGCCAGCAGCTTGACGTCGACAACCTCGGAAGAATCGTAAATATCGTAGTTGACCTTGATGCCGTATTCGGTTTCGAATCGCTGTAACGTGTCGGGTGCGACATAGTCGGCCCAATTATAAACATTGACGACGTTCCGGCCGGCGCTGCTGTCATCGGAGTCGCCTGAGCAGGCGCCAAGCAAAAGGAGAGCTAGTAAGAGGGTAGTGCCGCTCGTCGCTCTCTCAGTCACATTCCATCCAGGCCGCGTTTCAGAAGGGATCGGGCGATTATAAGCCTTTGAATCTCACTTGTGCCCTCCCAGATTCGATCGACGCGTAGTTCGCGGAAGAACCGCTCCGCCACATTTTCACGCATATAGCCCCGACCACCGAAGATCTGCACCGCCCGGTCTGCCACGCGATTTGCCATCTCGGAAACATACAGCTTCACCATCGAGCAACGGCTGTGCTGCGCTTTCAGGTCTTCGCCGCGATCGGCCGCGCGCGCAGCGTCATACGTCATGAGGCGCGCGGCATACAGCTCGGTCACGCTGTCGGCCAGCATGAACTGGATGGCCTGCTTCTCACTGAGTGGCGCGCCGTCCACCATGCGCTCATTCGCAAATGCCAGGGCCTCCTCAATCAACCTTGCCGCAGCACCGCAGCTACGCGCACCGATCATCAGCCGCTCATGTCGAAACCAGCTGTGTGTAAAGGCCATACCGTCGCCTGGCCGGCCGACCCGTTGAGCCGCGGGCACGCGAACATTGCTAAAGCGATAGGTCGGATGGTGGGACGCGTAAGTGTGGCTGAACCTGGGGTTCGCAATCATCTCGATGCCATCACTGCCCTGGTCGACCAGGAACAGGGCCTCGTCATCTTCGTCCGGCAGGCGCGCCTGGAACCAGAAGAAGCTCGCAAGGTTGGCGCTCGTCACGTACCACTTCTCGCCGTTTAGCAGGTAATCGTTGCCGTCGCGCGTAGCGGTGGCCTCCAGCCCCGAAATGTCAGAACCGGGTCCGGCCTCCGTAATCGCGTAGCAGTCTTTGAGCGCGCCCTGCACCATGGGCAAAATGTACTTCTCAAGCTGCTGCTCGGAGCAGGCCTCGAACATCCACGACTGCGCTTCCGGGAAACACCATGACAACGCATTGGTTACCCGGCCGAGCTGCTCCCATATAGCGGCCTGGCATTCCATCGGCAATTCCAGGCCCCCGTGGCTCTTCGGTACGTCGATCGCAGTGAATCCGAGTTCGATTGCCCGTTGCTTGTTGCGTCGCGTCAGTTCGTCCGGGAGCACACCATCGTTCAGCTCGGCTTCGACTTCGTGCGGTTGCAGGTAATTGTCTGCGTAGTCGCGCGCGATGGTTTGCCAGGCGAGGGCGTCTTTGCTGAGCTTTATGTGCATCAGGATCTCACTGCGAAAAGTGTTTCGGGAAGATGATAGACAGGTACTCCATCAAGGTGTCCATTGCTTTGTGTCGGTCAAAGCTCGCCGGGCTGATGAGGCATGATAGCCACAGGCCGTTGGTCATCGAGGTAAGGATCATCGCGACGGCTTCGGCAGTTACCCCGCCGTATTTGCCTTCCTCGATAATCTCCCGGGCCAGGCACTCGATCGTGTCGTCGTAATACTGGTCGCGCTCATCGCAGATCTTTCGATACGCCGGCCGCGACTGGACTTCGCCCCAGAACGCAAACCAGACGGCAACCTTGCGGCGGTCGCAGATTGAGGGGCGCAGATCGAGTTCGATCAGGGCGCGGAGTTTATCCGCCGGGCCGGGCCCCGATTTCTCGTAGGCTTTGACAAACTGCGCTTTGTATTCATCGGCCAGGTAGCGAAGCGTCTCGTTCAGCAGGTTTTCCTTGCTCTCGAAATGCAGATTGACGATGCCCTGGGACAGGCCGGCCTCGCTGGCGACGTCGCCCAGTGTCGTGCTGCTCATGCCGCGCCGGGCGATACATTTCATCGTCGCGTCAATGAGTTGCTGGCGCCGCAGCTCACGTTTTGCGGTTCTTTGCGTTTTCTTGACGGTGGCTACCATCCGTTGATCATGCCATAATATGAATGAATACTCATTCATTTTTGGAGGCGCGCATGCGCAGCCTGGCGAGATCGAACCAACACTTCCGGCAAGCGGTGCAGAAACTCCCGCTGGGCGTTTCGTCGAACTTCCGCTACTGGGGAGACGACAACACGATCTACGTGAAGCGTGGCAAGGGCGCGCGCGTCTGGGATATCGACGACAACGAATACATCGACTATCGACTCGCCTATGGGCCGGTGATTCTGGGTTACGCCGATGCGCGCATTGACGATGCGGCAAAGGCAGGCATGGAGGTCGGTGGCGTGTTCGCGCTATCGACAGAGCTCGAATACGACGTTGCCTGCCGCATCAGCAAGATGGTGCCGTCCGCCGAGCTGGTTCGATTCTCGAACTCGGGGACCGAGGCGGTGATGGCTGCATTGCGTATCGCGCGTTCGTTTACCGGTAAAGACGGGCACATCGTCATGGAAGGCGGCTATCACGGCGTATTCAGTGAGGTGATGTGGTACTCCGAGGTGGAAGAATGGGTGCCGAGTGACGGTAAGCCGGATCTGCTGCCTTACGGCGACGGCGTGCCCGCTATTACCAAGCGCCTGTTCCACCCGGTACCGCTGAATGACGCGAACGCACTGGAAGACCTGCTGAAGAAGAAGCATGAGCAGATCGGCGCGTTCCTGATCGAGCCGATCATGGGCAACTGCTGCGCCATTAGCGCTCGAGCGCAGTACATGAAGGACGTGCGCGAGATCTGCGATCGTTACAACGTCCTGTTGATCGTCGACGAGGTCAAGACAGGATTTCGAGTCGCGAAAGGCGGCGTCCAGGAACTCTTCGGAATCAGCGCAGATATTTGTACTTTTGCCAAAGCGATCGCGAACGGTTATCCCATTTCTGTGGTCGCCGGGCGCGAGGATATTATGCGCCATGTTGGCGATGGCGTCGTTCACGGTGGCACGTTCACCGGCCATTCCGTGTCACTGGCAGCGGCTGCGAAGACACTCGAGATTCTTGATGAGACAACCGCGCTGGCGGACATCGAGAGCTACGGCAGGAAACTGCAGGAGGGCCTGGGCCGTATTTTCAGAAAGCGCGGCATCGTGCACAGCTTCACCGGTCACCCTGCGCTCATGGGTCTGTTTTTCTCGGAGCAAGCCCCGAGCAATTATCGCGAGTGGGTACATTCGGACTATGCGTTTTACGATACGCTGGCGCCCGAGCTGCACGAACAGGGCATCCTCGTGGAGCCGGACTCGCGAGAGCCCTGGTTTCTCTGCGAATCGCACAATGTGGGGTGTCTCGATGAAACACTGGACAAAGTGGAACGCGCAGTAGACATTACCCTCACAAAAATCGAAAAAGAATCCCCAGCGACGAGCTCCAAACAATGAAGAAATATGACGCGATTGTCGTCGGCGCCGGGCACAACGGCCTGACAACCGCCGCTTTCCTGGCCAAGGCCGGCCTGGATGTCGTTTGTGTCGAAAAAAACGATTACATCGGCGGCGCAGCGGTTAGCCGAAACCTGTACGAGGATTTCTGGTACTCGAACTGCTCGTACGTTTGCAGCCTGCTGCGCCCGGAGATCTACCGGTCACTCGAACTGCACAAGCATGGCCTGCAGGTAACGCCTTACGGTGGCTCAGTGACCTTCATGGAAAACGGCGACTACTACGGCTCCTACCACGATGCCGAGGTCGCGCACCGCGAAATGGCGCGTTTCTCTCGCCGCGACGCCGACGCCTACAAGACCTACTCTGCCGATACCATGCGGCAATGCCGCTTCATTCGCGACTTCCTGCTCAGCACGGCGCCCGACCCGACCTCGTTCAGGCCAAAAGACATCAAGGAGCTCATTCGCATCGGCGGCAAGTTCCTTGATATGGGCGAGGACCGCATGTACGAGACGATCCGCTTCTGGACGATGAGCGTCGCCGAGTACCTCGACGAATACTTCGAGACCGACGTTATCAAGGCAGCATTTTCGGGCAGCGGCATCATCGGTACAGCACTGGGCATCCACTCGCCGGGCACTGCCTATGTGTTATTGCATCACTACATGGGCGAGGTCGACGGCAACGTCGGCTCCTGGGGGTTTGCTCGCGGCGGCATGGGGGCCGTGTCGAATTCGATTGCCGGTGCGTTCAAGGCGGCGGGTGGCGAGCTTAGAACGGAATCCGGCGTCGACAAGTTCATCGTGAAGAACGGCAAGGTGACTGGTATCGGCCTCGACAATGGCGACGAACTGAACGCCGATGTTGTCGTTTCTGCCATGGACGTGAAGCGTACGTTCCTGACCTGCATGGACGAGGGCGACCTGAATCCCAAGTTCCGCAACCGCATCGAGAACTTCAAGATTCGCGGTTCGTCCGGCAAATTGAATATTGCGCTGGACGGGCTGCCAACGTTTCCGGCCCTGCCGGAGGGTAGCTCGCTGTATTACAGCGACATGCACTTCATCGATTCCATGGAACGCATGGAACGCGCCTACGACGACTGGAAGGAAGGTACCTGGTCGAAGGACCCCTACGTGGACATGCTCATTCCGACCCTCAACGACCCGACGATGGCGCCGCCCGGAAAGCACTTCATGAGTTGCTTCGTGCAGTACTGCCCGCACCAGGTCGAGGGGCGCGCCTGGAAGAGTGAGGAGAAGGACGCGTTTGCGAAGAGCGTCATCGACCAGATCGGCAACTACAGCCCCGACTTCAAGGATCTGATCCTGCACGTCGAGGTTCGCACACCGGAAGACATCGAACGCGAAATCGGCATCACCGAAGGCAATATCTTCCACGGCGAGCTGACCATGGACCAGTTGCTTTTTAACCGTCCTGTGCCGGGCTACGCGCAATATCGCAGTCCGATCGATGGTCTTTATATGTGCGGTTCGAGCACCCACCCGGGCGGCGGCGTCATGGCAGCGCCCGGTGCCAACGCGGCACGGGAGATCCTCTCCGACCTGCGACGGCCGAACACGGTACCGGAGAACTTCGGCGATGACTAAGAATACGGGCGACAGGTACGACGCGATCGTCGTAGGGGCCGGCCACAATGGGCTGGTATGTGCCGCGCTGCTCGCCAAAGCGGGTAAAAGCGTACTGGTCCTCGAGGCGAATGAGCAGGTTGGCGGCGCTGCGGTAACGCGCGAATTTGCCAACGGCTACTCGGTGTCCGCGTGCGCGCACCTGCTCTATCAACTGCAGCCGGAAGTGCGCAAGGAGTTGAAGCTCGCCCCCGAGCTGTCCAGCGAAGACATGCTGACGATTGCACTGGCCGAAGATGGCGAGCATGTCAGGTTGGCAGCCGATTCGGTGGCCGGCGTGTCCGACAAGGATGCTTCGAACTACGCCGAGTTCCGCCGCCGCATGACACGGTTTTCGGATCTTCTGCGCAAGTACCTCAACAAAGCGCCACCGCGGCTTGGCACGAAGACTTTCAAGGACCTGCTGACGCTTGGACAGCTGGGCTTTGATATCCGCCGAATGGGCAAGGAAGACATGCGTGAATTCCTGCGGCTGATCGGCATGAACATTTACGACGAGCTGGACGAGCGGTTTGAGAACCCCCTTCTAAAGGGCGCGATAAGCCTCGACGCGGTGCTCGGTACTCATCTGGGACCGCGCTCGCCAAACACGATCATGACCTACCTGTACCGCCTCGCCGGCGATCATGGGCGTGCCGCAACGCCGAAGGGGGGCATGGGATCGGTCAGCGAGGAACTCGCGCACGCAGCGAGAACCGCAGGCGCCACGATACGCACGAATATGCCAGTGCAACGCATTATCGTCGAGAATGGCCGAGTAACCGGGGTCGAAACCTCGGACGGCACGCGCTTCGACAGTTACAAAGTTGTCTCCAATGCGGACCCGAAGCGCACGATTCTGGAACTGGTCGGAGCAAAACACGTTGAAACGGGTTTCGCACAACGCATCAATCGTCTGCGAGCAAAGGGCAACGCGGCGAAAGTGCACCTGGCTCTCGACGGTTTGCCGACAATTGCCGGCTTGTCGAAAAAGGAGTTCGCCGAACGGCTGGTGATCGCACCGGACGAACACTATGTCGAGCGCGCGTTCAATCCGGCAAAATACGGTGAGGCCTCGCCGCAGCCTGTCGTCGAGATAACGTTCCCAAGCTTCCGCGACGAATCCCTCGCGCCTACCGGCAAGCATGTTCTGTCGGCGGTTGTGCAGTACGCACCCTACGCGTTCAAGGGGGGATGGACTGATGCGGCGAAGGACGCGTTCCTCGCGACGGTTGTTAAGACCATTGCGACGTACATGCCGGATATCGAACAGCGCATTACAGCGAGCGAATTGTTGACGCCCGTTGATATCGAAACTGAATTTCACATCACAGGCGGGCACTGGCATCACGCCGAGCTGACACTTGACCAGTTTCTGTTCGTCCGGCCGGTCAGTAGCGCAGCGCAGTACCGGATGCCGCTGGACGGCCTGTATCTCTGCGGCGCGGGTGCGCACCCTGGCGGAGGCGTCAGCGGTGCTGCCGGACGCAACGCGGCGAGAGTCATCCTCGATGGGGAGAAACCAGCATGAACAAGGAGCAGGTGCACCAGGGTCGACTCAAGTCGCCGTTCTATTCACGCCTCGCAGCGCTCGACACGGTCAACGAATGGCACCAGTGGAAGGGGTACTCGAGTGCCGACTCGTTATTCTGCGAGGATATCGAGTACTTTGCGATCCGCAACGCGACGGCCGTGTTCGATCTCACACCGATGACGAAATATCGCATCACCGGCCCCGATGCGATGGACTATCTGAATCGACTCGTTACACGTGACATGGCGAAGATACGGCCCGGCCGGGTCGCGTATGCCGTGTGGTGTGACGATCACGGTCAGGTTATCGACGACGGCACGATCTTCCATTTGCGTGAGGGCGAATACCGCCTGTGTTCGCAGGAACGCCACTACGCCTGGCTCATGGCCGCAAGCATTGGCTTCGATGTGACGATTACGCACGAAACCGAAAACGTTGCCGCTCTGGCCGTGCAGGGCCCGACCTCGTTCAGCGTGCTCAACAAGATGGGGCTCGAGGGTCTCGATGAGCTGAAGCCTTTCGGGCTGACGCACTTCGACTTCCAGGGCAGTGAATTGATGGTCTCCCGTACCGGTTTTACAGCTGATCTCGGCTACGAGCTGTGGATTGATCCTGACAAAGCCGAGGCGCTCTGGGATGCATTGTTCGAGGCTGGCGAGCTCTATGGTATCCGTGCGATTGGTACCCACGCACTGGAGCTTGCGCGCATCGAGGCCGGCTTCCTCGCCGCCTACATGGAATTCCTGCCAGCCGATGAAACGGTGCGCACGGGTCGTTCACGATCGCCACTGGAACTCGGCCTCGACTGGCTGGTGGATTTCAAGAAACCCAACTTCAACGGTCGCCGCGCTCTTGCTGAAGAGAAACGCAGAGGCTCCACCTGGCGCCTGGTCAAGCTCGATATCGAGGGCAACAAGCCCGCGCATAATTCGTACATCTTCGCCAGGGAGAACGGCAATGCAGGTGAGATAGGTTTCATCACCTCTGCTGCGTGGTCACCAGTCTGTAAGCAAAATATCGCGCTGGGTACCGTTCGCACACCGCACGGCAAACCCGGTGACACGGTATGGGTTGAGATTTATTACCAGCGAGAAATGCACTGGAGCCGCAAGATGGCCAGGGCGACCGTGGTGGACAAGCCGTTCTGGTTCCCACCGCGCCGAGGTGCGACGCCACCTGGTCCGTACTAGCAGGCTATTGAGAAAGTCTTGGAGGCTCGGTTAAATGACCGGAACTGCGCTCTGCCTTGCGCCTCTTGTAAAGGTGCCCGACCGGTACGGCGAGACGCGCCACGGACGGTTATTTTACCAGCCTGCTTGACGGTATTACGACGGTGAAACACCGGCTCGACCCACTGCTGCGACCGCGTTCGATCGCTGTCGTCGGCGCATCGAATCGCGCCGACAGCATGGGTGAGTGGATCCTGAAGAACCTGGAAATCGGTGGCTATGGCGGTCGCGTGTACCCGGTGAATCCCAACTACGAGACGCTCGACGGAAAGCCCTGCTTCGCCGACCTTGCGGCCTTGCCAGACACGCCTGACCTGGTTGTCTTTGCTGTCAGCGATGCGCGCCTCGAAGCCGCGCTCGATGAGGCGATTGCTGGGGGAGTTCCCGCTGCGGTCATTCAGTCGACGCTCGCGATCGACAACGATGCCACGCCGCGGCTGCGTGAGCGTGTGCGATCGAAGATTCGCAGCGCGGGCATGCTGGTGTGTGGCGCAAACGGCATGGGTTACTACAATGTTCGCGACCATGTCTGGACCTGCGGCTTCGACAGCAGCATGCATGCGGCACCCGGCAATATCACGCTCATCAGCCACTCCGGTTCGGGGATGTCCGGCATTATCGACTGCGACGAACGCTTGCGTATCAATCTCGCCGTATCGACGGGCAATGAGATCGGCGTAACGATGGATGAGTACCTGGATTTCGCGCTCGACCTGCCGGAGACACGCGTTGTCGGGCTATTCGTCGAAACAGCGAGAAACCCCGACGGTTTCAGGGCGGCGTTGTCAAAGGCGGCACAGCGACGCATACCCGTCGTTGCCCTGAAGACAGGACGAACACAAGAAGCCGCGCGACTGGCCGTGTCGCACTCGGGCGCCATGGCGGGTGATGACGCCGCTTATGAGGCCTTGTTCGAGCGCTACGGCGTACAGCGAGCGCTTGACCAGGATGAATTCGCAACGATGCTGATCATGTTCGCGGAACTGCATCCGGTCGGCGCGGGAGGACTCGTAACGCTGCACGACTCGGGTGGCGAGCGACAGTTGCTGGTGGACCTGGCAGACGAGGCGGGGGTGCCGCTCACGGAGCTGGCCGAAAACACGGTCAAAGGGCTGCAAGAGGTCCTTGACCCGGAACTCCCGGCTGTGAACCCGCTGGATGGCTGGAGCCGCGGCGGCCCGACGGCCGGCGAGGTTATGACACGCAGCCTGTCGCTGATGATGCAGGATGAAGGTGCAGCGCTCGGAGCGGTGCTCCACGATCGTGCACCCGGTGGCAAGATCTACCCTGGTTACCTGAACTACATGCAGCGAGCGCATGCCGAGTCCGGCAAGCCGGTGGCACTGGTGGCGGCGCGCCAGGGAACCGGTTTCGACGAGGCCGTGGTGGCCAGCACGCACGCGGGCTTTCCGGTGCTGGACGGCGTGCGCCCGTTTCTGCGCGGCGTTCGCGCACTGTTCGCCTACCGAGACTACCTGCTCGAAGAGTTCAGGGAGCTCGAGCGAGCGAATGACACGGTCGTCAAGAAGTGGCGGGCGAGGTTGCGGCACGGCGAGGTGCTGCCGGAATCCGACGCGCTCAATATGCTGGCCGATTTCGGTCTGGAAGCGACGACGCCTGAAGCGGCGGGTAGCGAAGAGGAAGTCCTGGCGGCTGCGGCGCGCGTCGGTTTCCCCGTCGTACTGAAGACGGCGAAAGAGGGATTGCTGCACAAGTCTGATCTGGGCGGCGTCATTATTGGTATTCACGACGCCGAACAGCTGCAGCAGATGTACCGCATCATGCGCCATCGTCTGGGCGCCGAGGTGCTCGTTGCACCGATGGCGCCGAGCGGCGTCGAGATGTTTCTCGGCGTCAAGCGCGACCCGCAGTTCGGTCCGGTCGTTCTAATCGGGTTTGGCGGCGTCCTCGCCGAGACGATCAACGACGTGCAGTTCGCGCTGCCACCATTCGATACGATGCACGCGCGACGATGTCTTGATCGTATGCAGCTGCGCTCATTGCTGGACGGAGTGCGAGGCAATCCGGCCGTGAACGTGGAGAGCTTCTGCGAAGCAACCTCGCGGTTTTCTGTCATGGCACACGCACTCGGTGATGTCCTTTCGGAACTCGACGTCAACCCGGTGATTGTCGGTGAGGGCGGTTCCGTCGCGGTCGATGCGCTGGCGGTAGGTCGCGACCGACGCAAGGATGATCGTGCAGAAACTTGAGGTTTACCAGTCGCTCTGGGGCATGGAGCTTCGTAACCCTGCGGTGCCGGAGCGGACGCCTGAGGAAGCCTTTGCGATGGTGGCTGCGGCGGGCTTCGACGGCATGTGTCTCGACCCGTCCGTCGCAGAAATAGCGGAGAACCGTCAGTACCAGGCGCTTTTTCGGCGACACGAGCTTGGCTGCATGATCAACGCCTTTCCGGCGACGCCAGCCGACATGCTGCCATTACTCGACTTCGCCGTGTCCATGGACGCATGCATCGTCAACGTCATTAGCGGCGTGATGCCGATGAGACCGCAGGAGGCCGTTCCGGCGGTGCGACGCTGGATGGCTGAGGCCAGCAACCGAAACATGCCGTTGCTGTTCGAAACACATCGTGACAGCCTGCTCAATGATCTGTATTTCACCTTGCAGCTGATGGAGCTCGTTCCCGAAATGCGTCTGTGTGCAGACCTCTCGCACATGGTGGTCGATCGCGAACTGCGGGTGCCGGTGCCCGAGCGCGACCAGCGTCGTATCGAGGCAGTACTGGAACGCTCGGACTGCTTCCAGGGTCGCGTCGCCAACCGCGAGCAGATACAGGTTCAGCTATCCTTCCCTCAGCACCAGGTCTGGGTCGACGTTTTCAGGGCCTGGTGGAAGACCGGCATGCGCCGCTGGCGACAGCGAAACGGTGCCGATGCAACGCTGCGGTTTCTGTGCGAGCTCGGGCCTCCGCCGTACGCGATTACGGATGCAAATCAAAACGAGCTGTCTGACCGATGGCAAGAGTCGCTGCAAATTCGCGACTGGGTGCGCCACATATGGGCCGCACTGGACAGCGAGTTGACAGAAACCTGATGTTCGAGCAGCTTTAGCCGCCAACATTTGGCCGGGTCGAGAAAAATGCAAACGATGACAGCCACGGTTCTATCCGTGCACGCAGGCGCTAATGAGGACAAGAGCAAACCCGATGTGCCTTCCATCCAGGTCGAGCTCGATGGCGTAGTCGGCGACAAGCACCGTTCGTTCTCGCGCACGACCTGGGCCGGCGACAAACAGCCGAAGGGCACTGTGCGAAGAAACGAACGGCAGTGGTCTGCCGTCTCACTCCACGAGCTGCGCGAGATAACAAAGGCGCTGGGTTTGCAACGCCCGCTGCTGCCATCGACCCTTGGTGCGAATCTTTGCCTCAAGGGGATTCGTGAGTTGTCCAGATTGCCGAAAGGAACCTTGCTGAAGTTCCCCTCAGGCGCGGAACTTTGCGTTGAGGAATACAATCCACCTTGCCTCGATATGGGAACGCGCATTGCCGAAACACTGAAGACGCTTTCTGGCGAAGCGCTGACCAACACGGCATTTTCAGATGCCGCGCGACTCGTGCGGGGAATTGTCGGTGTTGTAGAGGTGCCGGGTGAAATTTTCGCAGGCGACGAAGTAGCGATCGAAATCTATGAGCCGCCGAGTTGGCTGGCCCGGTCGAATCACTAAGACGGTTCGTCTACTGCATCGCCGCGGTCGAGCGGCAGTTCGCAGCACTACAGCTGTCCGGGGTCGCCATAGACGGGTTGTCCTTCGAACAGGGTAAGCAGCACCTTCGCTTCCGATATCTCGTCGGTATCGATCTCGAGAATGTTGCGATCGACAACGATCAGGTCGGCCAGCTTGCCCTTCGCGATCGACCCGGTTCTATCATCCTGCCTGTTAACGAACGCGGCATTGAGTGTGAATGCCCGGATCGCCTGCTCCACCGTTATGCGCTGCTCGGGGTTCATGACGACCGTATCGTGGGTGTCCGCATCGTATCGGTTGACGGCCGTTTCAATCTGCGGAAACGGATTGGCTGTCGAGACAGCCCAGTCGCTGCCGAAGGCGACTGTGCCGCCCCAGTCCATGATCGATTTGATCGGATACATCGAATTTGCCGTCGCATCGCTGATAAATGGCAGTGTCAGATCGATGACGTAGTCGTCCGCATACGCCCAGAGCGGCTGGAAATTGGCAACGACGTTTAGCGCTGCAAACCTCGGCACGTCGCTGGGGTGAACGAACTGCAGGTGGGAAATATGATGGCGATGACCCAGGTCGCCATTGCGGCGCTGCGCCTCTTCGACGGCATCCAGCGATTGCCGGACCGCACCGTCGCCAATCGCGTGGAAATGCACCTGGAAGCCTTCTGCGTCGAGCAGGCTCACAGCCTCCTTCAGAAACTCCGGGTCCAGCATCGGGATCCCGTGGCCGCCTTCCTCGGTCCGGTAGGGTTCGAGCATGACGGCCGTGTAGTTCTCGACGACGCCGTCCTGCATGATCTTGACAGAGGTCGCCCGAATATTGCCTTTGCTGAATCTGTCGCGAAGCTCTTTGAGGTGCGGAATCTGTTCCTCTGACTGCCCGCGTTCCCACCAGAGTGCGGCAACGACACGCAAATTGAGATCGTCCGCTGCATCGAGATTCGTGTAGGCCTGCAGGTCCCCCTCGAAAGCATAGGCGTCCTGGATGGATGTAATGCCGTAAGCGTGCAGCATGTCGCGCGCGTAAATGAGGCCCTGAAGTCGTTCGTCCGGCGTCGGTTCGGGTATGTGCTTTGCCACCAGGTCCATGGCGCCTTCCTGCAGGCTGCCGATCGGCTCTCCCGTTTCGGCATCCTTGTCGATGATGCCGTCGGGCGGGTTGTCCGTGTTCCTGTCAATGCCGGCGATCGTGAGCGCGACGCTGTTGGCCCAGCCCGAATGGCCGTCTGCTGAGACCAGGTAAACCGGCCGATCCGGCACCAGTTCGTCCAAGATGTCTCGGCCTGGCATGCCGCCGGGCCCGAATTCGGCCATTGACCAGCCGCCGCCGAGGATCCAGGCGACATCCGGATTTGCCGCTGCGTACTCGGCGATTCGCTCCTGGTACGCGGCTACTCCGCGTACGTCGTAGAGACTGCAGGCCAGCGCCTGCATGCCGGAGTCGATCGGATGGATATGGGCGTCCTGAAAGCCCGGCAGCATTAGCCGGCCGCGCAGGTCATGGACAACGGTGTCGGGGCCAATGTGGCTGCGAACGCCATCGTCGGTGCCAACGAACGCGATCCTGCCGTTGCGAATGGCAACGGCCTGCGCCCAGGGATTCTCCTCATTCACCGTGTAGATCTTGCCGGTGTGATAGACCGTGTCGGCGAACTTCGGCTGCAACGGCATGGCCTTCTTGATCACCGTACCGCCCTTGATGACCGACTCGACGTCCTGCAAGACAGTAATGTCAGACAACGGGTTGCCGGCGACGGCGATCAGATCGCCAAAACGCCCGACTTCGATCGCGCCAACGTCACTGGCGATTCCCATGTGCGCCGCCGGGACTGACGTCGCGCTCTTGATCGCTGCCATCGGCGTCATGCCGCGGCGAACCATGACTTCGAATTGCCGCGCGCCCATGTCATGCGGCAATACACCGAGATCCGTGCCGAAAATAATAGTGACCCCGGCTTTCAGCGCCTTTTCAAAAACCACTCGCTGTGCCTCGGTGGTTTCCTCGTTCTTGCGCATGAATTCCTCGGCGTATCCCTGTTCTCTCCCGACCTCTTCCGTGTAGGTGCCGTTGTAGACGTCCATCGAGAAAACTACGCCGCGCTCTGCCGCCAATGCGATCGCTTCGTCGTCGGCCAGCGAGGCGTGCTCGATGGAATCGACGCCGGCGAGTATGGCGTCCTTGATCGACTCTGCACCGTGCGCGTGAGCGGTCACTTTGATGCCGGCCGCGTGCGCGACCTCGACAACCGCAGCAATCTCCTCGCGGGTCATCTCCGGCGCACCGGGGATACCGCCGTAGCCGAACACCGCGCCGGATGCGATGACTTTGATAAAGTCCGCACCGCCGGCGACCACTTCCTCGGCGCGTGCGCGGAACTCCTCCGCGCCACGGGCGACACCCATGCGGTAGTAATCGGGAATCTCGCTGTCGTCGACGCCCGGGATATACATGTCGCCACCGCCATGCGGAATCGTCAGGTATGGCCCGGCTACGCGTATGCGTGGGCCGATGATGTCGCCGGCTTCGATCTGCTCCCGAACATCGCGATCAACCCAGGCAAGGTAGCCGCCAACATGGCGGACGGTTGTAAACCCGGCATTCAGCACGGTGCCTGCAATGCGCCCGGCCAGTTCGCGTGTCTCCGCGGGTGTGCGGCGCAGAAAAACGGTGTAGTCGTTCAGGTCTTCGGGCAACCCGTCGATATGGACGTGCGAATCGATAAGCCCCGGCAGACAGGTGAAATCCTTCAGGTTGACGACCTGTGCACCAACAGGTGGTTTCGCATCGCCGGGCAGCACGGCTGAAATGTGCTCGTCGGTGATGACGACCAGGCGCGGTCCCAATGCCTGATCCGCCAGCCCGTCGATCAGGTTGCCGCACCGTACCGCGACGACCTTTGCGGTCCGGGCCGATGGCACATCCGGCGCTTTCTGACAGCCAGCCAGCAACGCTATGACGAGCATGTGAACTACGAACTTGCGCATACAGTCTCTCCGCGATGCTTGAGAATACACTAGCAAGCGCAGAGCAGGCTTGTGAAGTAAGCTCAGTCGAATGTTGCGATTGCGCTCGGTCGACAAGGCCACGTTGCCCGGCGCCAGGGGTATGGCGCGCAACGGGGGGGGTTACTTGATCGCGTGTGTCGCCGCTACCTTCGACGCGGAAGGGCTGATCGCCATCGGCGAGGCGCATGTCGCGAGTGCGAATCGCCCGGGTCCGGCCGAATTCGAACCGGGACGTGGGCTGCGAGCCGATCATGCGCTGTGCGCTGTTCGTGGCCGACAAGCTCTACGGCATCAAGGTGCCGATGCCGGTTGATGCGCAAGCGGTTAACGGGAAATAAGGAGAAACAACAATGCCTGGTCCATGGTTGAGCCTTGCAATCGCCGGCCTGTTCGAGATCGTTTGGGCGGTCGGGCTGAAATACACGGACGGCTTCTCGAGGCTGTGGCCGAGCTTGCTGACGCTTTGCGCCATGGCGATCAGCCTGTATTTCCTGTCGCAGGCGTTGAAGTCGATTCCGCTGGGCACCGGCTATGCGGTCTGGACGGGAATAGGGGCAGCCGGCACGGCCATTCTCGGCATCATCCTGTTCAGCGAATCGGCAGCATTGCTCAGGCTCTTTTGTATCGCACTGATCATTGGCGGCATTGCCGGTTTGAAGCTGACGGCGCCATAGTTGGGCCGACCAAAGCGATGCGAAGCATGGCCGCGGGAGCATAGTCCTGAATCAGGAATGGCCGCCCAGGAGCCCCGGAATGTCGCCGGGCGCCGAGGCGATAGCCGTTGCGCCGGCGGACGTCAGTTCCTCGACTGAACCATAGCCATATGCGACACCGATCGGGCGCATACCCGTTGCGACCGCGCCGATCAGGTCGTGCTTTCGGTCGCCAATCATGGTTCGGCTGACAGCGCCGGGATTCTGCGCAATCGCGTACTGCAGCAGTTCCGTTTTCTTCGAGCGGGTGCCGTCCAGTTCGCAGCCGTAAACCTCCTCGAAAAAGTCCTTCATGCCGAAGTGCTCGACAATTCTCTTCGCCTGCGCGTGGGGTTTGCTGGTTGCAACGAACAAGGTTACGTCCTCGGCCCGAATACGTTCGAGGGCTTCAAGGATGCCGTCGTAGAGAAGGTTTTCCTGCCAGCCAACATCGTTGAAGCGCTCCCGGTACAGGTCGACGGCCTCTAATGTCAGTTCGTCGCCGACCAGCTGTGGAAAGGTGTCATAGAGCGGCGGGCCTATGCAGCCAGATAAGAAGTCGTCGCCGGGTGGCGGAAAACCGAGCCGCTCGAGCGCATAGAGGATGCACTTCGAGATGCCCTCGTAAGGATCGGTCAATGTACCGTCGAGATCGAAATAGATGTGCGCAGGCACTCGGTTCTCATCTGGTTCGTCGAAATCTTCAGTGACTATACGCAATTAGTTTCATGCAGGTGACGAGCCCGAAGCATTGCGCGGCGGATTTCAGGACGGTGAATCGCTAAAGAAACCGACCGGGTGGTCGATAACGAACTTTGGAACTAAAGTTATCGGCCGCCAACGGTATGCAGCAAGCCACAGAATCTCTCTTCTATGCAGAATTGTTGCTGACCTGGCACGAGTGGGTGAGATTCGTCGCAATTCTGCTACTGGCTGGCCTGGCGCTGTTTGCGATAGTGGAGCTCGCAGCGTCGAGCGAGCGAAGTCGCCTCGCAAGACTATCGCGCAAGCATAGCCTGCGCGCACACCTGACCTTCGGGCTGGCGCTGGTTGGCACCGTCCCTGTCCTCGCACTGATGTTCCTGTTGACCGAGCGCTCTGCAGAGTTGCGGCTGGAACGCCTGGCCGGCCGCATCAACGAGACGGCAGGCTCGATGGCTTACGCGGTCAACCACTACCTCGACAAGCACGTTGCCGGTATCAATGCCACCGCATCTGCGATGAGCGCCGACGGCGATATTTCCCGAGGCGCGCTGGCCCAGGCCTTGCTGCTGCATCACGCTGTCTACACGGATTTCCTGACCATGCTGGCGGCGAACGCGGCCGGCGACATCATCGCAGCGACCAGCCTGATGGACGGACCGTTGCGGGCGGTCGAAGAACTCACCGGTCACAATGTCGCCGATCGACCCTATTTTCGAGCGCCGATGTCGGATGGCGCGTCCTTCGTCTCCGATCCGTTTCGGGGACGCAGTCTCGGCAGCGACCCCATTGTCGCTATCAGCGCACCGTTGACGGATAGCGCGGGAACGCGCGTGGGCATCGTTGAGGGATCTGTGAATCTCAGCGCGTTCAGGGCTATCGACGAGGAAAGACCGAAGATCGACGGCGCGGTGATGATCGTTGTCGATCGCGATGAGAACGTCATCTACGCCAGCGAAAACGCCGAGCTCGACTCGCTGAGTTCAATAGCGAACTCAGCCCTGGTTGCCGCGGCCGTACAGCACGGGGCGCGGGATCCTTTCAGTTTCAGGCGCAGCGGCGCGGGCAGAACCAACAAGCACGTTGGCGTGTACGCGAACACGATGAACGGCTGGCGGGTTTTCCTGCATGTGCCGGTTGAGCAGGTGACCGCCCAGATGCTCAAGGATTACAAAATGGGCGGGATACTGGTCCTTATTGCCTGGGCAATCTCCCTGCTCGTGGCGCGTGCGATTGTGCGGCGGCTGAGCATGACGACTCGTGACATGAACGCCGCTATCAAGGGTTTCAGTATCGATGGCGCTGGCGAGGAAGTGACAACACCGGCCAGCACACCGAAGGAATTCCGGCCTCTGTTCCGCGCTATGCGCGCGCGCTCACAGCATCTGCGAAAGGCGCATGACCGACTGAGCAAGTCAATCGAGGCAGGCGAGAACTTGCGTCGACAGCTGACGCAGGCAATTGCGATAAAGGAAGTCGAAATCGCCGAGCGAACAGCAGAACTCGAAGAAGCCAACAGGGAGCTATGCGGCCTCAGCAGGACGGATGCGTTGACCGGCATGCCGAATCGTCGCGAGTTTGATAGCTTCGAACGACGCGTATACCGCTTGAGCGCACGCGAACAGTCCTCGGTCGCCGTTATCCTGATGGATATCGACTTCTTCAAGATCTACAACGACTCGCTCGGCCACCAGGCGGGCGACGAATGCCTGAAAAAGGTCGCAGCCGCGCTGATGAACTGTGCAACGCGGCCGATGGACCTGGTTGCTCGCTACGGCGGCGAGGAATTTGTGGCCGTGCTGGGCGGTTCGACGATACACGATGCGCTGGTCGTCGCGGAGCGCATGCGCGGCTCGGTTGAAGCGCTGCAAATACCGCACCCAGGGTCATCGTATGAGGTGGTCACGATCAGCGTGGGAATAGCCGCGACGGTCCCGGAAAGCGCCGAAGATTCGGGCAGCCTCGTCAAAGCGGCGGACGAGTCCCTCTACTATGCCAAAGCCGCCGGCAGAAACTGCGTCGTGTTCAGCCGTGACAATGAATACGTCACGTACGACGCCAACGATATCGACCTGGGCGCAACTGGCGTGCTTCAGATTCTAACCAGCAAGCGAGCCTCCTGAGGCTGCAACACGCGCCTCAAGAGGATTTGAGGATTGCGTGCGCGGCGTTGTAACCGGGTGCGCCCGTCACGCCGCCGCCGGGGTGTGTGCCGGCCCCACACAGGAAGAGACCACGAATTGGCGTCTTGTAATGCGCCCACTGGGGTAGCGGCCTCATGAAGAACAGTTGTTGCATGGAAATGTCACCGTGAAAAATGTTGCCTTCGCTAATGCCAAAGGTCTGCTCGAGGTCGAGCGGCGTGTAGACGCGTCGTGCAACAACGGAGCCCGGCACGTTCGGCGCGAATTGCCCGATCAAGTCGGTTACCCGATCACCCAGTAATTCGCGCTGCTCCTCCCAGCTTCCTTCCGCGAGCGAGTAGGGCAGGTACTGCACGAAACAGGTCAGCATGTGCCGCCCCTGTGGCGCGAGCGTGTCATCAGCATTCGACGCCAGTACGCAATCTACCCACAGCCGATCCGGAAGCTTGCCCTGCTGCGACCTGTTGTAGTTGGCCTCGGCTTCGGCCAAGGTTGGAATCAACGTAAACAGTGAGCGCTGTGCTCTCGTTCGCTCAGGCGGCATACCCGTTACGACCGGCTCTTCGGACAGGACGAAGTTGACCTTGCCTGCCGGCCCGGCCATGTGGATGTTGTCGATGTCGCGCCTGAACTCGGCGGACAATTCGCTCTTTTCGACCAGCGTCAGGAACGTGCGTTTGGGGTCGGCGTTGGAAACCACCAGAGCCGCATCAATGACCTTGCCGGACTCGAGCGTCACGCCGCTGGCGGCCCCGTTGGCGATGTTCACCTGCCTGACCGGGGCCTCGGTGCGGACTTCCACACCGAGATCCTCGCAGGCGCGGCGCAGGGCATCCGAAATTGCGCCCATGCCACCGATCACATGCCCCTGCCAGGCCTGTTGACCTTCGTCGCCACCGCTCAGCAGGTGAAACAGCAGTCCCATTGCCGTGCCCGGGTGATACGGTCCGCCGTGCTTGCCGTACAGGCTGTTCGACAGTATCAGCCGTTTGAGCTTGTCCGATTCAAATCGCCGGTCAAGGAACTCCCCGAGCGAGCCGGTAAGGAATCGCACCAGGCCACTGATATCGTTGCCGGTAATGCCGCGAAAGTGCCGGTAGCTCCTCCACAGTTCCGACAAGCGAGCGAGGCCGTGCGCATAGAGGTTCGGTGGCGGTTCCAGGAAGAACGGCTGCAGGTAAGCGGCGAGCCGCTTGAGCTCTTTCTCGGTTTCGAAAAAGCGGTCGATGTCCCCAGGTGCAATGCGCGCCAGTTCAGCGCGCATTCTTGTTTCGTCGGACCACCAGGCGACGACATCGCCGTCGTCAAATGCCGCCTGCACGCCCGGGTCGCAAGCCACCATCTGCAGTCCATAGGCGGCGAGCTTCAGGTCCCTGATGATGGTCGGCCGCAGCATGCTGGCGATATAGGATGCGGTCGATACCCGACAGCCGGGCGCAAGTTCCGGATCGACCTCCTCGGTCACCGCGCAACCGCCGACAATCGCGCGCCGCTCCAGCACCAGCACTCGGCGGCCACCTCTGGCGAGATACGCAGCGGCGGTAAGGCCGTTGTGCCCGGCTCCGATGACAATGACGTCGTAGCTTGTGCTGGATTGTTGCAAGTGGGCTGGGCTCGGGGTTGAATACCCGAGCATATGACGACTTCAGGCATCCAACAACTCGAAGCAACGCTGCCCGGCGCTCACTACATCGAACCGGCGCACTTTGCCCTGGAGTGCGAACGAATTTTTCACCGCGAGTGGTTCTGTGCCGGCCGGCGCGAGGGACTGGAGAGCAAGGGCGACTATCGCGTCGTAAATATTGTTGGTGAGAGTATTCTGCTGGTCTGCGATGAGGACAGCACGGTGCGCGCCTTCAATAACGTTTGTCGCCATCGCGGTGCGGAGCTCATAAGTGCGCCCGGTGGGGACGAGCAGTGTGGCGCGTTCAAGGCTGGTATCCGCTGCCCGTATCATTCGTGGAACTATCGATTGAACGGCGAGCTGCACAGCACGCCGCATATCGAGCTCGACACGCGCGGCGTGCGGCTGCACCAGGCCGAGCTTGATAGCTGGGGCGGCTATCTCTTTGTGCGGCTGGTTCCCGGCGAGCAGTCACTGCTCGACATGCTCGGGGAGATTCCCGATCGTATCCAGCGCTACCCGATGCAGGAACTGCGCGTCGGACACCGGATCGACTATTCGGTGGCAAGTAACTGGAAGGTTATCCTCGAGAACTACAACGAGTGTTATCACTGTGCGGGGGTGCACCCTGAACTGTGCAATATCGTGCCGGCTTTTCGCGTCGGCGGCGGCAGCGGGCTCGACTGGGAGCGCGGCATTCCGCAGCGGGAAGGCACGAACACGTTTACCCTGTCCGGAACCACCGACCGGTCACCGTTTGCCAGCCTGAACGACGATGAGAAGACGCGCCACAAAGGCGAACTTGTTTATCCCAACCTGATGCTGAGCCTGTCGATGGACCACGCGGCCTCGTTTACGCTGTGGCCGCGATCTGCGCACAGGACGGATATTGTCTGCGAATTCCTGTTTCACCCCGATGAGATGCAGAAACCTTACTTTGATCCCCTGGATGCCGTGGAATTCTGGGACCTGGTCAACAAGCAGGACTGGGCGATCTGCGAGAGCGTGCAGCGCGGTATGGGCTCCAGGGTATTCGAATCGGGTTATTACGGGCCGATGGAGGATCTCAGTCTCGATATTCGCGACTACGTGAAGGGGCGCCTCGATCGCTAGCCGCCCCTTGGCGCGGCAGCGCTAAGTTGTCAAACTAGGCCGCCTGATTTCATTGCCCGAAGGGCGTCACGTGCAGCAACACGAACTCGACTCACCCAAGGCGTCGTTCGACCGCGCCATGACCTTTATTCGTGCCGGCGATGCGCCAATGGCGGAGCGTATCTGCAGGCAGGCGCTCGGCGCCTTCCCGCGCGACGCAAACCTGCTTAGCCTGCTCGGCGCAGCGATGCTCAAGCAGGACAAGGCCAAAGAGGCGGAGCACACGCTGTCGCGCGCCGTTCGCATGTATCCGAACTTTACGCGTGCAATAGAAACCCTGGCAGACGCGCTGATCATGCAGGGTCGTCTACCCGACGCACTTGAAGCGCTGGAAAGGGCGGCCGAGCTCGAACCCGGCAACGCCTCGGTACGCTTCAAGAAAGCAAAGGTCCTGGATGGCCTGGGCCGTGATGATGAGGCCTCGCAGCAGTTTGAGGCTTCATTCAAACTGACGCCGCACCGGGAAGAGCTCGTACGTGGCCTGCAGCTGCAGCGCATGGGCAACATCAGAGAAGCCGAGAAGATCTATCGCGACGTCTTGACCCAGGATCCGAAGAACGTCGATGCGCTGCGACTGCTCGCCGGCGTGGCGATGCGCGCCAAGCAGTGGAGTGACGCACAGGTGTTGCTCGAACGTGCCCTTGAGATCGCGCCCGATTTCTTCCAGTGCTGGATGGACCTGGGGCTGGCGCACCAGGAGCAGGACCGAACCGACAACGCGCTGGCGGCATTCGAGCGGGCGATACGGCTTGAGCCGAATCGTCCCAATCCGTACGCAGCCGTAGGTACGACAAACGGTATGGCCGGGCGGCACGAGTTGGCAATCGAGGCTTTCCACAAGGCGCTGGCCCTGGACGAGGGTCACGCGGTCGCGCTGGCGGGACTTGGCCATGTCTTGAAGACCATAGGTCGTGTCGATGAAGGCATCGCCGCCTACAGGAAGTGTGTGCAACACAACTCGTGGAACGGCGAAGCGTGGTGGAGCCTCGCAAACCTGAAGACGTTTCGATTCGAGCCCGAGGACGTGGCAGCCATGGAGGCTGAGATCGCCGACGAGCGCCTCGCGGATGAGCAACGCGCAAACTTCCAGTTTGCGCTGGGCAAAGCCTACGAAGACGCGGGTGATTACGAGCGAGCTTTCGAATATTACGAGTCCGGCAATGAAAACAGGCGCGCGCGAGAGACCTATGATCCCGTGCAAACGGCGGATTCGCACGACCAGTTCATCAGCACGTTTAACCGCGAGCTATTTGAAAGGCATGCCGAAACAGGCAATCTCAGCGATGCGCCGATCTTCATCATCGGCCTGCCGCGCTCGGGATCAACGCTGATCGAACAGATACTGGCCAGTCATCCACTGGTCGAGGGCACGCATGAGCTGCCCGATCTTGGTCGTGTCGCGCGGGCGAGCGCAGCCGACCGCTCGGACCAGCAGAAATACCCTGCGGTGGTTGCCGAACTCGACGCCGAACAGCTGACCGCGCTCGGTGGAGATTACCTGCAGCGCACAAAGCGTCACCGTGAGCTTGGCGCGCCACGCTTTACCGACAAGATGCCCAACAATTTTGCGCACGTTGGCTTCCTGCAATTGATCCTGCCGAATGCGAAGGTCATAGACGCGCGCCGCCATCCGCTCGACAGCTGCCTCGGCAGCTTCAAACAGCTGTTTGCGCGCGGCCAGCCGTTTACCTACGACCTGTTCGAGCTCGGCGAGTTTTACCTGGAATACGAGCGACTCATGCGCCATTGGGACGATGTTCTTCCCGGCAAAGTTCTGCGCGTGCAATACGAGCACGTGGTGGACGACCTCGAAAGCCAGGTGCGCCGTCTGCTGGAGCATTGCGAATTGCCCTGGGACGATGCCTGCCTGAAGTTTTATGAATCGGACCGTGCCGTGAAGACGGCGAGCTCGGAGCAGGTTCGCACGCCGATCTATTCGAGCTCCGTGCAGCGGTGGCGCAACTACGAACATGAACTTGAGCCGCTGATCGAGATCCTCGAGCCGCTGTTGCGTGAACTGCCGGAGGATTGGCGGCCGCAATCGCTGCGCTAACAGGGGACACTAACAGGGGACATTCTACTTTTGTTGTCCTGAGATAGTCAGGACAACAAAAGTAGAATGTCCCCATTGTCATGTCAAAAGTAGAACCCATTATCAGGCGCTGGCCGACTCGAAATCACGACTCAGAGCGGTGATTCGATCAGCCGGCAGGTAGTCGAAGATAAAGGTAATACGATCTTCTGCGGCGCTGTTGATCACGCTGTGCGTCTTCTGATTATTGATCTCGTAGGCTTCGCCGACCTTCATGCGATACGGTCGCCCATCGATCATGAAACGAACGCGGTTGTTGGTGGTAATCGGTACGTGAATTCGGTGGCTATGGCGAAATGTCGGGTGGCTGTCGAAATGTGGGTTAATCCGACCACCGGCCAGCAGCTTGGCCGCCATTGCTCGAATTATCGTGCCGCCGGCCGGGTAACCGCGCCCGATCAGTTCGTGCATGACGGGCATTGCGGCTTCCGCGAGCAGATCCCAGCCCTCCTGCTTGCTGACGACGAGGTCTCTTGTGGGGCCGTCGCAGAACACGAGAACGATCGACTGTGTCTGGCGATGCACATCGTAATCGATCTGCCGCTGCTGGTTGGCGATCCATGCAGCCTCATCGAGATCGAGTATGGCCTGTCTCAACGGTTCGACGTCGACTTCGCCAAGCGATTTCAGGGGTGTATCGATGTCCATGGGTAGTCCGCGTCAGGTGCCTCTCGTCGAGCGAAAATAGCAGAAAATCAGTCAACAACAACTGTTGTGCGGAAACAAACAAAGGTAGTAGACTCAGAAAGCCTTTATTCTTGCGTCACGTCAATCCGAGCACCGAAACGCTCGACAGGCGTAGTAAAAAAACCACGAAGCGGTTCGTTCGGACACCGTCCGGGAAAAAAAGCCGCTTTGCAGCAACTGTAACCCGGGGGTACCGAATGGCTGCATACGAAAGCGCGAATTTCGACGGAATTCCAACCAAGAGCGCCCTGGCCGTCGCCGTATCGATGGCATTGACCGGTCAGGCAGGACAAGCACAGGCGCAGGAGGAAAAGGGCGCCAGCGGCATCGAAGAAATCACGGTTACCGCTCGCAAGCGTGAAGAAAGTCTGCAAAACATCTCGGCCAGCATCCAGGCGCTGACCGGCGCCGACATGAAGCGCCAGGGACTCAACAATCTCGAGGACGTCGTGCGTTTCCTGCCGAGTGTCTCGTCGCTCGGCACCACGGCCGGCGAGAACAAGATCATTTTCCGCGGCGTGTCCGACAATCCCGGTGCCTTCATCGCGGCGTCTTCGGCCGCTGTTTACCTCGACGAGCAGCCGCTCACCCAGTTTGCGGTTAACCCGGAACCGCGCATGGTCGATATGCAGCGCGTTGAAGCGCTGGCCGGCCCACAGGGCACGCTGTACGGCGACAGCTCGCAGTCCGGCACGCTGCGCTTCATTACAAACAAGCCCAATCCGACCGAGTTTGAAGCCAACGTCGATGTCATGACGCGCTTTGGTGAAGACTCTGCGCCGAGTTACGACGTCAGCGGCATGGTCAATTTCCCACTTATGCAGGACAAGTTTGCATTGCGCCTCGTCGGTTTCTCGGCGCGCGATGGCGGCTTCATCGACAACGTTCTCGGTTTCTCGCCCCAGCAAGGCACGAAAGACAACTCGGAACTTGTCGAGGATAACTTCAACAACGTCGAGGTAAAGGGCGGCCGTATTTCAGCTAAATGGTTCGTTAATGACGAATGGTCGGCCACCGGCGCTTACCTGTATCAGAAGACCGAATCCGAAGGCCGCAATACCTATGACCCGACATTGGGTGATCTGAAGACAGTCAAGTTTTACAAGGACAAGCGTGACGATGAGTGGCAGCAGCTGTCGCTGACGCTGGAAGGCAAAATTGGCTCTTTTGATGTGGTGTCGAATACCGGCTATTTCGAGCGCGACACGTTCTACGTCGACGAGCGCACCACCTATGCGGCGTATTTCAACTACAACTTCTGCGTTTACGCGCAGTTTGCTGGTTACTGCTGGTCAGGCCAGACGTTTTACGACCAGGATACGATCGGCTTCAGCACCAACGACCAGGAAAACACGCGCTTTACGCAGGAATTCCGCCTTACGAAATCGGGAGACAACTACCGTTTCATCGCTGGTGTGTTCTACGAGGAGAAGACCGAGGACTGGGACTTCCTGTCGCTGACACCCGACTTCGAAAACACGCTTGCCTTTACCTACTACTGGACGGGCATTGCGGGTTACACGGCGTCCGGCGGCGCGCCGGCGTGGTGGCGCTCGGCGGACAGCACCGAGTGGAGCCAGTGGGCTGTATTTACCAACCTGAACTACGACTTTTCGGACGACTTCTCGGCCGAGCTTGGTTTGCGTTACTTCGACCAGGAAATGGATCGTACCTACCTCGTCGACAAGGCGTTTATCAACAGCAGCTTCTACCCCGATGTGGTTTCGCCAACCGGCGGCAACCAGGATATCGTCCCGAAGCTTACGTTCACGTACAAGTTTGACGATGAGAAGCTTCTGTACGCGCTGTATTCGGAGGGTTGGCGTGCGGGCGGCGCAAATCGCAACCGTACACCTTTCACGGTATTCCCGGTTTCGTACGACCCGGATCTTCTGAAGAACTTCGAAATTGGCACAAAGACCCGCTGGCTCGATAACCGATTGCAGGTCAATGCGACGGTGTTCTTTGGCCAGTGGGAGAACTACCAGATCGAGGCCGTCGATCCGAGCTTCCAGCCCTGTGGTCCGGGCGAGGACCCGATCGCTGACTTGTGCGATCAGCCATTCCAGGTGATGGTCGCGAACGTCGGCGATGCCGAGCAGACCGGCATCGAGCTGGAAGTGCGCGCTGCGCCCACGGAGGGACTCGATATGGGTATGTCGCTGGCCTACGTCGATGCCAAGACATCAGAGGTCTTCGAGGTGACGACGACCGTACCGAAAGGGACGCGGCTGCCAAACGTGCCGGAATTAAAGGCCAATGGCTTTCTGCAGTACACATGGCCGGTAAGCACGTCGGACATGTACGTTCGCGGCCAGGTATCCTGGCAGGATGAGTCGCGAAACCAGATCGAGGATTTCGAAGCCGAGCCTCTGGTATCCGCCCGAGGAACGTATATCCAACCGTCTTACGCCATCACCGACCTCAAGGTCGGTCTGGCTAACGAAGCATGGACGCTCGAAGCCTTCGCCAGCAATGTCTTCGATGAGCGTGCGGTCCTGTACGACGATGACCTGTTCTTCGACGCGTTCTGGGGTGGTCGTCGCGTGACCGTGAATCGGCCACGCGAATTCGGGGTCAGGTTCTCGTACAACTGGAACTGATCCGGGTCTCCCAGGCAAAAAAAAGAGCAGCCATTGGCTGCTCTTTTTTTATGTCTCGATGTCGGCCGGTTCCAGGAAGCCGTTTTGGGTCAGTAGCCGCACGACCGGAAGCAGCTCCGGTGTCAGCTTCGCGGGACTCGCCCCTGTTGCTTCGCAAAACGCGCCGATGCACTCCTCGACGCTACGTCTGCCGTCGATGCGATTGACGAACGCCAGCACCGGCAGGTCAATTTCAAGCTGTTTCTGCAGTGAGCCTTTGATCCGCAGGATCGCCATGTCCGAGTCCCAGCCGTCAGCGTGGCGATCGAAGCGCTGCTCGAGCTGTACCGTTTCGGGAATAGCAAGGCGCGCCTGCAGCAACGTATCGTCGTCGCTGCAGAGGTTCGCGAATTCCGCCGCGGCCAGGCTGGCCTGTACCTCGTCGCCGGCATCCGCTTCGGGTTCGTCTGCGATGCTGTGCGCGTGAAACCAGTTGTCCCCGTCTCGTCGACGCAGCACGATCATGCCCGCGTTGATCGCGGCAACGTTGTTTTTGTCGAAGTAGCCGAGCCAGTTGGCGAAGTCTGATGTCTGGCGCAAGGCGCCTCCTGAAATATCGGAGAGCCGCATGGCCGCGTAGTCCGCCGGGCGTTGTGGCGGGCTGCGCAATACCCAGGCATCACAGCCCGTGCCATCAAACCACTCGTCGAGTCGCGCGTGCCACTGCTCGCCGTTGATCGTCAGCCATTCGCACAGCATCTGCATATGTCCGCCATCGTTGAGGTGTGCAGGCGCGGCCCGCACGATTTGCCGGCTGAATTCGTCCAGCTGCATCGGGTTGTCGCGATAGACGAATTCGTTCGTCGGCCCGATCACGAAAGGCGGATTGCTTAAGATTAGATCGAATTTCTCGTTGGCGACCGGTTCGAAGAGGTCGCCAGGCCTGCATTCCACGTTCTCGATGTTGTTCAGCTGCGCGTTGAAGTGGGTGTAGCGCAGTGCCGCTGGATTGATGTCCGTTGCGATGACCTGTCGACTGTGGCGCGCGGCAAACAGCGCCTGTATTCCGCAACCGCAACCGAGATCCAGGGTGCGCTCAACCGGGGAGCGCATGCTGAGATGGCGCAGGAAGCTGGATGCTCGCGTGTGCGCCGGCAATACGAACGCATCCGCGTTGCCAGTCTCCAGCATTCGGTAAGCATCCGATGCGAACAGCAGGTCTTCAATCGGCACGATCGTTATCGTCGCGACTATACGATCCTCGTGCTTGCTGAGGAGCCCGGTATGCAGGCACATGTCGATGAGCGGGTCGGGAAGAGCCTCACGCAGCGCGGCCTCGTCAAGGCCGGAGCCCGCCAGGAACAGCCGCACCAAGGCATTGAAAGGCGTGGCCGCCCCGGTCTCGTGGAGCAGCCTGGCGGTTTGGCCGGCGCGCGGCGGTTCCGAGGTGCCCAGGCGTTCGGACATGTCCGCGGCGTTATAGTTGTTCGCAATCAGGAACTGGCGTAGATCCGCGATATCGCGACGAGAGATTTCTTCGAGCATTCGGTTCAAAGTCCCTATGAGGTTGCCGGCTAGTTTACCGGAGAGGGCTATCGTCGCGCGCCTGAATGTCCTGCAAGCGGGATTGACAGGCCTTGTACCGGGACCCGACACTGTTGGCGAATTCAGATCATGAGAAGCCAGTGACAAACTTCAGGGACGCGATCCGCAGCAAGGACTTCGTCATCACGGTCGAGCCGCCGCTGCACACGAGGCTGACGAGAGATAGCCTCGGCAACACGTTTGAACAGCTGGCGGGCCGTGTAGACGCTGTGCAAATTGGCGACAACGAGGAGGCCGAGGGCCATATTTCACCGTTGGCGATCGCCAGTATCGCGTTGTCACAGGGGGTCGATCCGGTTGTGCACATCAGCGCCCGTGATCGCAATCGTATCGCGTTGCATGCGGATATCCTGGGCGCGGCGGCGCTCGGCGTTACCAGCCTGGTGCTGAAGCGTGGCAACAAGCTGCCAGTCGCGCTGAAGGGCCGGGTCAAAGGCGTGTTTGACAGCCGCACCGCGCAGGTACTCGAGCTGGGCAGGCGGCTCAGCGACACGTCGCCGGCAATCGCAGCGCCCGGCTTGCTGCTGGGTTCTGTCATCACGGTGATCGATCCGGAGCCGGATTGGCCTGCCGAGCGCGTCAAGGAAAAACTCGACGCCGGCGCCGGTTTCCTGCAGGCACGGGCCTGTCTCAACCTGGACTGGCTGACGCGTTATGCGGCCGCGCTGGTCGCTCTCAAGCTCACCCATCGCGCGACTTTCATCGCCGCCGTACCGCTGTTGACGTCAGCGCTCGACCTGCGCTGGTTCAACGAGAACCTTCCCGAGACCGTGATCGCAAAAGACCTGCCTGAGCGAATCCTGGGCGCCAGCGACTCTCGGGCAGAGGGCATCAGGTATTGCCGTGAAATGATCTCGGCACTGCGCGACACCCCCGGTATTTCCGGTGTGAATATTAACTACCGCGGTGACGTAGCGGATATTGTCGAGGTCCTGCAGGGCTAGGTTGCAGCGACCCTGGGCAGCTCGTATGGCCAGACTTCGAGGCCATGCACAGCATTGCGTATGTCCATCGAAAAGTTGACGGAGAATACCGTCTGGTTTGAAACGAGGTCGAATACCGTGACGGTAGACGGCGACGAACCCGCCGCAACCAGGCGGTCGCTGATCTCGCACAGGCCGCGGCCGAAACCTTGCCTGGCGATCATCGAATCGTCGATGCCGGCATGTTCGAGCTCGTCAGGATCGTAGGTGGGGAAACGAAATCGGCGTTCGTCGCCGTCTCGGGTAACAAAACGCAGATAATCTGCCGCCGTATCGTTGAAGATGACGCCGTCCTCACGCAGTTTCGCATTGTGTACGCCCTCCGGCAGTTCCACCTGCATCAGCAGCTTCGCTTCCATGCCCAGTCCCACGATGCCGCCTGTGCGTAACCCGGCGAAGGAAAGTCCCTTCGCGTTACAGTCTACGCAATTGATGTGCAGCTGATTGCGCGGCGGAGGGCCGAGATCCGTTTCCGGATCGAATCGGTGTGCATGCCAGGCGCCGGCGATCTTCGCCGCATGCAATCCCCAGATGAACGTCTCCGTCACGAGGTCGAAGGCGAGGATACTGTCGAACCCCGTGCTGCTCAGGTACAGCTTTCCTTCGTATTCGCAGATTTCGTGGCAGTGTTTCAGATAGGGATTGCGGAACGAGCGCAGCTTTCTGAACGCCTGGTCGTAGACAAACAGTTCGTCGCTCGCCGCAATGTAGATTTCGCCGCCATAGAACGCGACGCCGCGAAGTCCCCTGTCCCAGCCACGTCCGGTCCAGTCAATGTCCGCGGTGTCCCAGTCGAGTACCTGGTGAACGGCCTGGTTCGCCGGATCGATAATAAAAACCCCGCCGTGGCTTTCGCCCTGTTCGCTACCGCGCACGACCGATGTCGCGATCAGCGGCGGAATGTCAGATACTGCGGTTATTGCCTGTTCCATCGGGACGCACGGTATAGGAATCGAAAAGTGCCGGCAACAAACGATCAGATGATTGACAAAAGTGCCGTCGCGTCGACCTGGAGCGGCCCACTGGGTCCGCCGGAGTGCGTGCCGGAAAGCGCTGACGTCGTTGTGATCGGCGGTGGCATTGTGGGTGTGTCTACGGCGTGGTTCCTTGCCAGACAGGGCGTGAACGTCGTGCTCTGCGAGAAGGGGTATATTGCGGGCGAGCAGTCCGGGCGTAACTGGGGCTGGGTCAGGGTACAGGGCCGCGATACACGCGAGATTCCGATGATGCTCGAGAGCATGCGTATCTGGGATGGACTCAGGGACGACATCGGCGAGGACGTTGGATTCACTCGAGGTGGCTGCTTCTTTACGGCCAATTCAGAGAAGCAGTTCGAGGAACTTGGCGGCTGGCTGGATACGGCGCAAACCTACGGCATCGAATCGAAGTTGCTGACGGCGACTGAACTCAAATCGCACATTGGTGGAAGTGCGATCGACTGGCGTGGCGCGTTGTACACGGAAAACGACGGACGCGCCGAGCCGCAAAAGGCCGCACCCGCCCTGGCGCGCGCTGCCGAGCGACGCGGCGCCACGGTTCTCACAGGCTGTGCCGTGCGTGGACTCGAAACCTCGGGCGGCCGGGTATCGGCCGTCGTCACCGAGCACGGCTCGATCAAGACGAGTGTCGTGCTATGCGCCGCCGGAGCATGGACATCGCTCTTCTGCGGCTCGCTCGGAATCGACGTACCGCAGCTCAAAGTGCGTGGCACCGTTGCCCGCACGGCGCCGGCAGAGAAGGTGCTTTACGGTAACGTGTTCGACGATCGCCTGGGCATCAGGCGACGACAGGACGGTGGTTACACGATCGCTCACGGCTCGGTGCTGGAGCACCTGGTGACGCCGTCGTCGTTTCGTCACTTCGTAAAATTCGTACCGGCGCTGAAACAGGAATTGAAGATCCTGCGGCTGTCATTTGGCCGGGCTTTCATCGACGAGTGGCGGATGCCCGGGAAATGGTCGCTCGACGTGCCGTCGCCGTTTGAAGCGACGCGCGTACTGAACCCCGCGCCGAGCAAGCGCGTGCTCAGGGGTATCCGGCGCAACCTCGACACGATATTTCCGCAGCTGGCCGCGACGCCGATTGTCGAAAGCTGGGCGGGCATGATCGAATCGTCGCCGGACGTTGTGCCGATCATCGATGCAATTGACAGCCTGCCGGGATTTCACGTTGCGACCGGCTTCAGCGGGCACGGCTTCGGCATCGGACCGGGCGCCGGCAAAGTTTGCGCGGCGATGCTGACAAACGAGACTGCCGGCATCGATATTTCGCCGTTGCGCCTCAGCCGCTTCTTCGACGGCAGCCCGATACGCCCGCAATCCTCTATCTAGCCGCCGAGACCCTTCAGGGCGATCTGTTTCGTCTTATGTCAGGCATTTTGTGGATTCAGCGCGTTGGCGGGGCTACTCTTGAGTGCCGGCCAGAACCAACAAGAAGAAAGCCGGGCAAGCAACAGGGGGTTCAACGTGAGAAAGATCTATCTCTTTGATATCGGGTTGCTGGTTGCGGCTGTCACCGTTGCCGGCGTACTGGCGGAAGAACCGTTGTATCCGGTGCAAATCTTGAAAGCGAGTGTCAGTCAGGCATCCGACGAAGGCACGTCGCTGTCGGGCGATACGAAGACATGCGCCTGCGAAACGCAACTCGAAGAGGCCGACGCTTGCCGTCCTGACGAATCGATAGCAGGCCAGGGCACTTGAGCACGGCCGAACTTCGCGTTGCTGTCGTCACCGGAGGCGCTCATGGCATCGGCCGCGCGCTCTGTCGACGCCTTGCGCGGGATGGCGTCAAAGTCGTCGTCGTCGATATCGATGAAGCTGCAGCAGTGGCGGTCGCCACCGAGACAGGCGGTACGGCAAAAGCGCTGGATGTAAGCGACGAACAGGCGGTGGCCCGGCTGGTGCGCGACGTCGAGGAGACCGTTGGTCCGATCGACATGTTCGTCTCCAATGCGGGCGTTGGCTATGGCGATGGCGAGAGCGGGGCGATCTCGGCCGAGGGGGGCATAAACCCTGTCGACGACCGCTGGGATAACTGCTGGAAGATCAACGTCATGGCGCATGTCTACGCCGCGCGGGCGGTAGTGCCACGCATGCTGGCGCGAGGCCGTGGCCACCTCGTGAATACCGCATCGGCGGCGGGCTTGCTGAGCCAGATCGGCGATTCGGCGTATTCCGCGACGAAGCACGCGGCGGTTGGTTTCGCGGAGTCGCTCGCAATTGACTACGGGGAAGCCGGTATCGTCGTGTCGGTGGTATGCCCGCAGGCGGTCGCGACTCGCATGATCGGTATCGAAGACGATTCGGAATCGCTCGAAGGCGGGTTCCACGGCAATGACGTCGACGGCATCATGCGACCCGAAGCGGTGGCTGACATCATCATCGACGAAGCACTCGCCGGGCGCTTCCTGGTGCTTACGCATCCTGAAGTTACGACCTACGTGCAACGCAAGGCCAGCGACCACGATCGCTGGATCAAGGGCATGCAGCGCTTCCGGAACAAGCTGCTGCGCTAGGGCGCACCGCTGTACTGCCAGAGCACGGAAGAGCGCTGGCCCGATCGACAATACGCCAGAACCGGGCCGTCGCTATCGGCCACGATCTTCTGGAATGCCTCGACCATTTCCGCGCTGATGCCTGCGTGGGAGACCGGCAGGTGGTGAAAGGCGATGCCATGTTCCACGCAGGCGTCGCTGATCTCGATCGCGGACGGCTGCCCGAAATCCTCGTTATCGGGCCGGTTGCAGACAATGGTTCTGAAACCGCCTTGCTGAAGTGCTGCTACGTCGGTCGGCTGGATCTGGCCGGCAACAGAGCAAGCCTCGGTGAGCTTGTAGACAGTCACGAAGCCTAGACCGCGTCGATCGGGATTTTCAGGTAGCGGACATTGTTGTCCTCGGGTTTCGGGAAATCGCCGGCCCGAATATTGACCTGAATAGCCGGCAGCAACAGCTTGGGCATGCCGAGTTCGGCGTCGCGGCCTTCGCGCATCGCTACGAATTCAGCCTCAGTTACCTTGTCGTTGATGTGTATGTTCCTGGCGTTCTGCTCCGCGACCGACGTCTGCCATGCAAATACATCGCGTCCGGGCGCCTTGTAGTCATGGCACATGTAAAGGCGCGTATCCGCCGGCAGTGACAGGATTGCCCGAATAGAGCGATAGAGTTGCGGTGCGCTGCCACCGGGGAAATCGGTCCTTGCGGTACCAAAGTCTGGCATGAACAAGGTATCGCCGACGAAAGCGGCGTCGCCGATCACGTAGCTTATGCAGGCCGGAGTGTGGCCCGGCGTTGCCATGACGCGGCCTTCCATGTTGCCAATGTCGAAGGTGTCACCGTCGTCGAACAGGTGATCGAACTGGCTGCCGTCCGGCGCAACGTCAGCAAGATTGAAAATCTTCTTGAAAACCGACTGCACCGATGTCACGGCGCGACCGATGGCGGTCTTGCCCCCGAGCTGTTCGCGAAGGTAGGGTGCCGCGGTGATGTGGTCGGCGTGCACGTGGGTTTCGAGAATCCAATCGGTGCAAAGTCCGTTGTCCTTGATATAACTGATGACCTGGTCCGCTGATTCGGTCGAGGTGCGGCCTGAGGCGGGATCATAGTCGAGCACTGAGTCAATGATAGCGGCATGCGACGTAGACGGGTCGCTGACCACGTAGGTGACGGTGAATGTTGCCTCATCGAAAAATGCTTTTACTTCTGGTGCGGACATCTTGGACTCACAGCTTATGGGGTTCAGGTAATCGGAATTCACGTGATTGTAAGGATCGGCGGACCCTGTCGCATCAAGGTACGGCAAATTGGGACATAGCGCGCCGCGAGAAGTTCGCGCGTCGCTAGCCCTGCAACACGGCTTCCCGAATCTTGTCAATCTGCGGTTTCAACTTCGGCGGCGCTTTGCCGAGACAGTGCTTGTCGCGCGGGCAGTTTGAGCTGCGCTGGCAAATAATCGTCGCATCCGTAGCTGCGCCATGTTCGATCCAGCCGATGTTCAGGATCTTGCTGATGCTCTCTAGCTGCTTGCGTGCCTCAGCGGGGATCGGCGCGGACCCGCCGCCGCTGTTGCAGCTTGCTTCGATCATGTCGATGGTTCGTGTGGGGTCAATGTTCTGTGCCACGAGCGCTGGAGCGAGATCGACGCCAGCGCACAGCACATGCGGATTTCCCGCTGCGTCCTTGCTGCGTATCGACTGGCAGCAGTACAGGCGCTTGTCGTCGCCGCTGCGCAAGACGGATATCTGCGATGACGGCTTCGTGGAGCGCGTGTTCAACATGCGGAACACCGCCCAGTGCTGGCAGGGATCGGACACGAGCGTCATGTTGCCCCAGGGTAGCGGGATACCGTTGCCGCGATACACGGCCCGCAGATTGCCGGGCGGGTAGGCATCGAAATAATGCCAGTGTGGATAGGGCGAGACACTCGGCATACGGCGCATCACCAACGTCTTGGTCAGGTCGATCTTGTCGCCGGAATTGATGGCGTATGACTGACGGGCGAGGAATTGCCGAAACGGGGTCTTGGGCGCAAGCAGCGCGGCGGCGAAATAGCTGCACTCGAAGTCGCGCCATGCATAAAGGATATCCTTGGCGTCGACATTCATTGATTCGTCGTCGTGACGGCGGCCTGAAACCCGGCCGCCCGATATCTGCGGAGCACGTGCGCCATCGCCGCCGTGCAGCACCATGTGCCCGATATGATTGGCCAGGTCGAATTTGAGTCGCGCCGGATCGCTCTCCAGCGCGCGGTTCAGGTACAGCTTGTTGGGCGCGTCGAAGAAGGATCGCACCAGGGTGTTGAGGGGTCGATCCGCGCTGCCCTGGTCACTGAAAGTGGAATCGTCGAACCACTGGATCTGGATGCCAATGTCTTTGGCCATAGCGAACACATCGTCGACGTGCAGCGGGAACTGTTTCTTGCCAACTGTCTCGGCGGCCCGTTCGATGTCGGGGAAACGATTCTTGCTCGACTCCTGGTGCGCGCGTATCAACAGGTGCGCGAACTGGCGCCCGGTCGTACCCGTTTGTGCCAGCAACTCGGGGATCGCCAGTTGCAGTAACGACTCGGAAAACAGGAAGCCCGGCTCCAGCGGCATGCCGCTGACCGCGGCTGTTGGCGCCGTGTCTATCGCCTCGTCATCCAGCGATTCGTCGAAAAACCAGGTGGTCTCTTTCTGGAAGATCTCGGCAATGATCTCGAGCAGCCGTTCGGATGGCACACGTTTGCCGTTTTCAATCATGGAGAGATACGACACGGACGGTCCTGCGTCGGCGTCGATCTGCACGCAGCGAACGGACAAATCCTCCAGCGTCAGGTTGTTACGCTTGCGTAAGGTCTTGATTTTGGTACCAAGAAAATGAGCCTTGCGGCGAAGGCCCTGGTGGCTGGTCATGCGCTTTCCTCGTCTGAAGCCGGCGGCATCTTGTGAAATTAACATTGTGAAATTCTTACTGTGAAATTTAATTCTAGTCGGGATTAAAATAACGATCAAGTAGTTTATTCGCCGCAGCGACGGCGATTCTGACAACAAGGAACGCAGCCATGACGCGACAGGAACAGATCAGGAAACTCGAATCGGAATGGGCTGACAGCCCCCGCTGGAAAGGCACAGAGCGCAGCTACAGCGCGGAAGACGTCGTCAAACTGCGCGGCACAGTGCAGATTGAACACACCCTGGCTCGTCTCGGCGCCGAGAAGATGTGGCGTCTTGTCAACCAGGAAGAACCGCTCTGCGGGCTGGGTGCGCTGACAGGCAACCAGGCTATTCAGGAAGTGCAGGCTGGTCTGAAAGCGATCTACTGCTCGGGTTGGCAGGTTGCCGGCGACGGTAACAGTGCGGGCCAAATGTATCCCGACCAGAGCCTGTACCCGGTCGACTCGGTGCCCAAGATGGTTGAGCGCATTAACAATGCGTTGCTGCGCACCGATGAAATATACGCGCTGAACGGCGACGACAGCATTGACTGGCTGCCACCGATCATTGCCGACGCCGAGGCCGGCTTTGGCGGCAATCTGAACGCCTTTGAACTCATGAAGGCCATGATCAAGGCGGGCGCTGCGGGCGTGCACTTCGAAGACCAGCTGTCGTCGGCCAAGAAATGCGGCCACATGGGTGGCAAGGTGCTGGTGCCGACACACGAGGCGGTAGCCAAGCTCAACGCGGCCCGACTCGCGGCTGACGTCATGGGCGTGCCTACCGTGTTGCTCGCACGAACCGATGCCGATGCAGCGAATCTGATCACGTCCGACTCGGATGAACGTGACCATCCATTCATTACCGGCGAACGCACGCCAGAAGGCTTCTACCGCACCAAGCCGGGCATGGAGCAGGCGATCGCGCGCGGTCTCGCGTACGCGCCCTATGCCGACCTGATCTGGTGCGAAACCTCGAAGCCGGACCTCGAGCAGGCGAAAATCTTCGCCGATGCTATTCACGCCGAATTCCCGGACCAGTTGTTGTCGTACAACTGCTCGCCGTCGTTCAACTGGAAGGCCAATCTCGACGACGAGACCATGAAGGTTTTCCGCGAGGAGCTCGGCAAGATGGGCTACAAGTTCCAGTTCATCACGCTCGCCGGTTGGCACGCGCTCAACTCCAGCATGTTCAATCTTGCCAAGGCGTACAAGGAGCAGGGCATGTACGCCTACTCGCAGCTGCAGCAGCAGGAATTTGCGGACGAGAAGCACGGCTTCCGCGCGGTGAAACACCAGTCGTTCGTCGGTGCCGGCTATTTCGATGCGGTACAGAATGCGATCATGCACGGCCTGTCCTCCACGACCGCGCTGTCAGGAAGTACCGAAGAAGAGCAGTTCGTCGCGTAAACAGGTTGACAGTTGCAGGCTCCACGAGAGCTAATACGCATGGACTCAGCAACGGTTGAACTGATGAATACTGACGATCGACGCATCGTCGGCACGCTAAGTGTCGCGCCCGTTCTGTTCGACTTCGTGGAGCAGGAATTGCTGCCAGCGATCGATCTCGCGCCAGACGTCTTCTGGAGCGGGCTCGAGTCGCTGGTGACGGAGCTCACACCAAGAAACCGATCCCTGCTTGCAGTGCGTGATGAGTTGCAGCTGAAGATCGATGCCTGGCACACCGAGCACGGCGCGAACTGGCAGCATTCCGACTACGTCGCCTTCCTGAAGGACATCGGCTATCTCGCCGATTCCGGCAAGCCTTTCGAGATCGAAACTGCAAATGTCGATGCCGAAATCGCGGAAGTCGCCGGTCCGCAGCTCGTCGTGCCGGTTAGCAATGCGCGCTTCGCCATCAATGCGGCCAACGCGCGATGGGGCAGTTTGTACGACGCGCTATACGGCACCGACGTTATCAGCGAAGAAAACGGCAAGGAGCGTGCTGCGGCATACAACCCGACGCGCGGCGCCGCCGTGATTCGCTACGCCACGCAGTTCCTCGACCGCGCGGTGCCGCTGGACGGCGTCAGTCATGCCGACGTCAATGACTATGGCCTCGATCCATCCGACGCCGGCACGTTACTTGTCGCGTCGCTTGCCGGCGGCGAGACGGTGCATCTCAAGGATCCACAGCAGTTCGTCGGTTTTGCCAAGGCAAATGACAGCTGCGCGTATTTGCTGAAGAACAACGGTCTGCATATCGAAATCCAGGTTAACCCTAACCACCCGGTGGGCAAAGATGCGCCTGCACATGTGGCGGACGTCCTACTCGAAAGCGCTGTCACGACTATCCAGGACTGTGAGGATTCCGTCGCGGCTGTCGACGCCGAGGACAAGGTCGGTGTGTATCGCAACTGGCTTGGCCTGATGCAGTGCGATCTCGAGGCAACGTTCCAGAAATCCGGCAAGCTGCTCACGCGCAAACCCAATCCGGATCGAATCTACACGGCTACGGACGGCAGTGAGCTCAGGTTGTCCGGCCGTAGCCTGATGCTGGTGCGTAACGTGGGTCACCTGATGACCAGCGACGCGGTACTGGACGCATCAGGCGAGGAGATCTTCGAGGGCATGCTCGATGCACTCATTACCACCGCGTGCGCGATGACCGACCGTCGGCGAGACGGCATGCAGCCGAACAGTTCGACGGGCAGTATCTACATCGTCAAGCCCAAGATGCACGGGCCCGAGGAAGTAGCCTTTGCTGACCGGCTTTTCAGTCGCGTCGAAGAGATCCTCGAGCTCGAACCCAATACGATCAAGGTCGGCGTCATGGATGAGGAGCGCCGCACGACGGTCAATCTTCCCGAGTGTATTCGCGCGGTCAGCAAGCGCGCCGTGTTCATCAATACGGGCTTCCTCGATCGAACCGGCGACGAGATTCATACCAGCATGAAAGCCGGGCCCGTATTGCCGAAAGAGACCATCAAGCTCGAGCCGTGGATCAAGGCATACGAAGACTGGAACGTCGATACCGGTATTCGCTGTGGTTTTCCTGGCAGGGCACAAATCGGCAAGGGTATGTGGCCCATGCCGGATGAGATGCGCAAGATGATGGATACCAAGCAGGCACATCCCGAGGCTGGCGCGAGCTGTGCCTGGGTGCCGTCGCCGACAGCTGCGACGCTGCATGCGATGCATTATCACGCCGTGAACGTGCGCGAACAGCAACATTATCTGGCGAAAAGAGCGTTGGCGAGCCTCGACGACATCCTGACACCGCCGTTAGGTGATCTGAGCCGTCTCTCGGCGAATGAAATCCAGGCGGAACTCGACAATAACGCGCAGGGCATCCTCGGCTACGTCGTGCGCTGGATCGACCAGGGCGTTGGCTGTTCGAAGGTGCCTGATATCAGCGATGTCGGCCTCATGGAAGACCGCGCGACGCTGCGCATATCGAGCCAACATATGGCGAACTGGTTGCTGCATGGCGTAACGAACGAAGAGCAGGTACTGGAAACCTTCAAGCGCATGGCCAAAATCGTCGACAGGCAGAACGAGGGTGATGCATCATACGAACGCATGAGTGACGATTTTGAGTCAAGCATCGCTTTTCAGGCCGCCTGTGCACTGGTGTTCGAAGGCTGTGACCAGCCCAACGGTTACACGGAACCGCTTCTGCATCGATATCGTCGGCAAAAGAAAGCGCAGCTTGTGAACTGATTTATGCGCTTCCGGTCGCGCCAGCGACTTGCGGTCTGCCTCGTCGTAGGCCTGTTTCCCCAAATTCTGTTCGCCAATGACGTTGTGACAATTGCGGTTGCGAGCAACTTTGCGAACACCGCCGAGGAGATCGTTGCCGCCTTTGCAACGGAATCAGACGCCACGGTACGCATCAGTGCTGGCTCGACCGGCAAACTCTACGCCCAGATCCTGCACGGCGCGCCCTATGACATTTTTCTGTCCGCAGATGCCGAGCGACCCCGGCTGCTCGAGCAGCAGGGCCGTGCCGTCAGCCGCAGTCGCACGACTTACGCGAAGGGGACTCTTGTGCTGTGGTCTCGTGACAATCGACTGCGGGGGAAGAATTGTCGCGAAGCGCTGGAGCGGGCCGAATACGGGCGTGTGGCTATCGCCAATCCCGATACCGCACCGTATGGTGCTGCCACACGTGAGTTTCTGATTGCGCAGGATCTCTGGAGCGACGTGTCGTCGCGCGCTGTCTACGGCGAGAATATATCGCAGACATTGCGGTTCGTTGCGACCGGGAATGCCGGTCTCGGCTTCGTGGCCAGGTCGCAGACAACACATGCGAACCTGCCGGCAGCGACCTGTAGCTGGGCTGTTCCCGAGACATCGCACGCGCCGATTCGGCAGCAGGCCGTGCTACTGGCGCGAGCCGAAAGAAATCAAGCCGCTCGCCGGTTTTTCGAGTTCTTGCAGTCCGCGGCTGCCCGGCGGATTATCCGCGAGCATGGCTACCGGGTACCGAATTGATGGAACAGTTGACTCAGTCGCCGATCTTCGCGCCGCTGATGCTCTCGGCGCAGCTGGCATCCGTTACGACGGTATTACTGCTGCTGATAGGTACGCCGATCGCCTGGTGGCTGTCGCAGACGGACACGAGATACAAAGCGGTGGCACAGGCGATCGTCGCCATGCCGCTCGTTCTGCCGCCGACGGTGCTGGGTTTTTACCTGCTCATCGTGCTGGGTCCAAACGGCACGATCGGCAGCTGGTGGGTACAGCTGACGGGTAGCGCACTGACCTTTTCCTTCGCCGGCCTGGTGATTGCATCCTGCGTATACAGTTTGCCGTTTGCCGTGCAGCCTTTGCAAAGTGCTTTCGAGTCGCTGCCGCGCCAGACACTGGAATTCGCAGCTACGCAGGGCGCATCCAGGATGGATGCGTTCTTTTCGGTTGCGGTACCCATGTCAGTTCGCGGTTTCGTGGGCGCGGCTGTCCTGAGTTTTGCACATACGCTGGGTGAATTTGGTGTCGTGCTGATGGTTGGTGGAAATATTCCGGGGGAGACGCGGGTAATCTCTATCGCCATATACGACAGCGTCGAGACCCTTGACTACGGCGCCGCGCAGCAGATGTCGCTGCTCTTGCTGGGCTTCGCATTTGTAGTCCTGGTTACGATGTTTGTTGTCAATCGACGCTGGAGCCTGCGATGACCGACGTTGCGATCGCCAAGGGCTCAGAAACTCATATTGCATTGCGACACACGTTGCGTCGCAGCGGCTTCAAACTCAACGTCGATGTGCGGATTCCCGCCACGGGCATCACCGGCCTGTTTGGCGAGTCTGGCGCCGGGAAAACGACTTTGCTTCGATGCATCGCGGGTCTCGAGCGTGGTAGTGGCCACGATACGCGTCCGGTACACCGGCGAGGCGTCGGCTATGTCTTCCAGAAGCCGCAGCTATTTCCGCACCTCGACGTTCGCGGCAACATCGAGTATGGGCGACGGCGCGCCAAATCGACGCGGATCGACCAGGAACAAATTATCGAACTGCTTGAACTGCGTGAACTGCTGGACCGCAGGCCGCACGGGCTCTCTGGCGGGGAAGCGCAGCGCGTAGCGATCGCCTCGGTGCTGTTGCGTTCGCCACGTTTGGTGCTTATGGACGAGCCGCTGGCATCTCTCGATCAGCGCCGCAAGGAAGAGCTGCTGCCGTATCTCGATCGACTGCATGACGAACTTTCAATTCCGATGATCTATGTCAGCCATAGTATCGATGAGGTGAGTCGACTCTGTGATTACCTGCTGCTGATAGACGGTGGCAGGATCGTTGCGAGCGGCGAAGTGCACGAAGTGCTGTCGCGAATTGATTTGCCAATGTTGTCGGGTTCCAACGCCGGCTGCGTCGTGGATGCCAGCGCACAGCGCTACGACAGCACGTTCAACCTTACCGAGATGGCCTTCTCGGGCGGCGTGCTCACGGTTCCGGGTCATTATGCGGACCGGAATCGCAAGGTTCGACTGCGAATAGCCGCGCATGATGTGAGTCTTTGTCTGAGTCGGCCCGATGGCACGACCATTCTCAATGTGATCGAGGCAAGGATCGACGATATCGAGAACGTTGGTTCATCATCGGCACTGGTGCGGCTAGCGGCTGGTGATGACTTCATGCTGGCGATGATTACTCGGCGATCGGTGGCGCGCCTCGACCTGAATCGGGGCGACCAGGTGTTTGCGCAGGTGAAGTCGGTAACCGTAAGGCGATAGCAGAGTCTCTGGTACCCTAGTCAAATAATAAGACCAAGAAGTGAGTCGATGACCAATAGAGTAGTTGAACGGATTATGGGTGGCAGCCTGGTGCTGCAGATCGGGATCGGTATTGTCGCTGGTGTCGTGTTGTCGCTGGTATCGCCGCAGGCCGGCTCGGCCGTCATGCTGCTGGGCAATCTGTTCGTGCAGGCGCTGAAAGCTGTAGCGCCCGTGCTGGTGCTGGTGCTGGTTGCATCAGCGATCGCGAATCGTCGTGCCAGCCATACCTCGCAGATGCGGCCGATCTTGCTGATGTACCTTCTGGGCACCGTTGCGGCTGCGCTGCTTGCGGTAACGATGAGCACCCTGTTTCCGACGACGCTGGCGCTGCAGATGACCGACGTCGATGCCAGTGCGCCGCAGGGTATCGCCGAGGTGCTTGGTGGCCTGCTGCAAAAGCTGGTCGATAACCCTGTGAACGCCATCCTCACCGGCAACTTTATCGGCATTCTGGTCTGGGGCGTGTTGCTGGGCGTTTTTCTGCACCACGCGGCGGACACCACGCGACGCGTGCTCGCCGATACGGCCGATGCCGTGACGCACATCGTGCGCCTCGTCATCCGCCTGGCGCCGATCGGTATATTCGGTCTGGTCGCCGGCAATTTGGCGGAATCCGGACTGTCGGTTCTTGGCGGTTACGCGCGCATCCTCTCCGTATTGCTGGGCAGCATGCTGATAATGGCTCTGGTCGTTAATCCGCTGATTGTCTTTTTAAAGACACGCAAGAACCCTTATCCGATCGTACTGACGGCGCTCAGAGAGAGCGGCGTTACGGCTTTCTTTACACGTAGCTCGGCCGCAAACATCCCGGTAAATCTCGCCTTATGCGAGCGACTAAATCTGGAGAAAGATACCTACGCCGTATCCATCCCGCTTGGCGCGACAATCAACATGGGTGGAGCGGCCATAACGATTACGGTGTTAACACTGGCGGCGGCCCATACCCTGGGTATCCAGGTTGACTTGCCGACAGCGCTGTTACTGAGCGTCGTCGCAGCATTGTCTGCGTGCGGCGCATCCGGCGTCGCCGGCGGTTCGCTGCTGCTCATTCCGTTGGCCTGCGGCCTGTTCGGTATTTCCAATGACATAGCGATGCAGGTCGTCGCGGTGGGCTTTGTTATAAGCGTCTTGCAGGACTCGGCAGAAACCGCGCTTAACAGTTCGACCGATGTGGTTTTCACGGCCGCGGTTGCCGGCAAAGACTAGCCGAGAGGTCCGCCTTCGCGATGATCAAGTAGCGTTGGTTAATGCCGAATATCCGCTACTTACCGGACAGGCCGTTTGCATGTCTGTTTAAGGGAAGCCGCGACCGTCTGCAAACGGCCTCGACCATAAGCAGCCATTTAAAAGAATGGTACCGCAGAAACCGGGACTGGAGCGCATTGACGGTTACGCAGCAACAACGTCCGTGCGACAGAGGGGCTTGTCGGGCCCAGCCGGCACCGTTACGATGCTGCGGTGAGAAATCTGTTTGTAGTTTCGGTGAAGCGTATGCGCAACTATTTTCTTGTCCTCTCTGTTCTTGTGTCGGCGGCTGGATGGGCCGATGATTTTCCAGTACAGAATTTTGCGAAACAAAAGGAATTTCATACCGCAGTACTGTCTCCTCAGGGAGACTACGTTGCGGTGCAAAGGTCAGCTGATGAAGGTAAGAGGCTTGTCGCTATTGTCAGCACAAAAGACCTCAGCCTGCAGGGCCACATACCTGCTGGGACCAATATCTCGCCATTTAACCCGTTTTGGGCGAACGACCGGCGCCTGATTGTTCAGCTGACCGAGGAGTTGGGTGACGCCGACTTCGAACAAGCAAACGGAGAACTGCTTTCGATTGATTTCGATGGCAAGAAAGAGCGCAGAATCATTCAGCATCAAAAGTTCGCGTCTACACAAGCGAAGAGCAAAAACCGAAATACCTTACATGGTTTCGCAACGGTAGTGCACAGGCTACCGGCCGAAGAAGACTACGTCATCATCCGTTTCGTCTCCTTTGGCACCGGCCGAATCGGCACCCGCCCATCCCTGTACAAGATTCACGTGGTGAATGGCAAGACCAAGCAAATTGCCGACGCACCAAGTTACAACGCCTCGTTCGTGTTCTCTCCGTCAGGAGAGCTCCTGTACAGCATTGGGGTGGACGAGTCTGACGCAAAGACAGGTCGAAACCGGTGGGTCACACATCGCTTCGTTGACAAGGGATGGCAAAGACTTGAAGAGTTAAGCGTCGAGGCTGAGACGCTAAGTATCGTTTCGACAGCGGACAATGCTGACGTATACGTGAGCTTGGGATACATGGATAAACCCAATCGTGTATATCGTTTCAACCTTGAAAGTGGTGAAAGAGAATTGCTGTTCGCTCACGCTGAGGTCGATCCGTCTGCCTTTGATTTCGATCGCAATACCGGAAGACTGATTGCGGTACATTTCGATGCCGGTTACCCGGATATTCACCTGGTTGACCCGACGCACGTTTACTCGCAGTGGTACCCCTCCTTGCTGCAGGCTTTTGATGGCAACAGAGTCCGGATTACCAGTTCCTCAGACGACAAGAGATTCCTGTTGTTGCACGTAACGGGCGATAAGGAACCGGGCCAGTTCCATCTTGTGGACACTGAGGCCAAGGAATTGAAATACCTGTTCAATGCGGCGTCATGGATAGATCCGCAACACATGGCTTCATCGGAGCCGATTTCCTTTGAGGCCCGCGATGGCCTGAAAATTCATGGCTATTTGACGAAACCCGTTGATAATAGTCAGCCGACGCCCTTGATCGTGATGCCGCATGGCGGTCCTCACGGCGTGAGAGACACGTGGCAATTCGATCCAGAGGTGCAGTTCCTGGCTTCACGAGGTTATGCCGTATTGCAGATTAACTTCCGCGGCTCGGACGGTTACGGCTGGAGTTTTGCCGAATCTGGCTACGGCAATTGGGGCACGGAGATTCAGTACGATATTATCGATGGCACTCGATGGGCAGCAAATCTCGAGACAATTGACTCTGAACGAATCTGTATCGTTGGGGCCTCGTTCGGAGGATACGCCGCTCTAATGGCGCCCACCATCGCTCAGGACCTGTATAAGTGCGCGGTCGGAGTTGTTGGCCCCTACAACCTTGAGTTGATGTGGAACAAAGCTGACATCCAGAGGACTACATTGGGTCAGAACTACCTGCAAAAAGCTATCGGTCGAAATCCAGAGAAGCTACGTCGAAACTCGCCACTGTATAACGTCAATAAGCTCACTATCCCCGTGTTTCTTGTGCACGGAAAAAAGGACTGGCGTGTCGATGTCGAGCATTATGAGCAGATGGTCAAAGCGCTGAAAACAAATGATCATCCCCATCAGACCTTCCTGGCCAAACAGGAGGGCCATGGATTCTATGACGAGGAAAACCGGCTAGCCTACCTGGAAATGCTGGAAGAATTCTTAAATACACACATCGGACCCTAGCTCGCGCGGTCCGGCCCGCGGCGGTCGCTAAGATCATCAATGAAATACACAGGTAAGCGCCGCCTGCTGTCCCTTTTGACCTGCGCCACCTTCCTTCAGATTGATGAGGAGGCTTAAGTATGGATCAACACAAAGAACTCTCAGCGGCCGATCGGTTGACACCACGCCTGCAACTCATTTTTCGATGATCTGCCCAATGCGCAGGAGATTGCCGTCTGGGTCCACGATGGCGAACTCCCGGAGCCCCCATGGCTTGTCTTCGAGCAGATCCATGCGCGGGATACCTTTTCGTGGCAGTTGCTGCGTCAAAAACGAGCTGTAGATGCTATCGACGTCCAGCACCCGGATGTAGCAGCCTGCAGAAGATTCGTCTGGCACAAGTTCCTTGTGCGTGAAGAAATGAAGCTCGACTGCACCACGTTGCAATATGGCGTAGTTACTATTGAACTCGTGCACACCGCCTTCGAATCCAAGGCGCTTGTAGAAATCGACCGAGTCACCTAGCGAGCGGCTCGGGAGTATTGGTATGGCTTGATCGTAGTGTTGCATTGCGAAATTTCTTCGGAAATTGGCCCTTTATTGCGTTTGAATGACCGGCAGCAACGGGTCAGTAGCAGAGATTACACCGCGAACCTGGCAATCGTCGCCTTACAGCCAGAAGCAATGGGATGGACTCCTCCTCAACCTTAACGGCATCGCAATGTGCCAGACTGAAAGAAGCGTAATTTTTTCAGTGACAGGAATGAGAAGGAGTCCACTTATGAAGCTTAGTCGGGTTGGCGTTGATTTGGCAAAGAACGTTTATCAGTTGCACGGTGTGGATCGCTACGCCAAGAGGGTCTGGAAGCGGCGACTGCGGCGTGGGCAGTGGCTTCAAGTGCTGACGGACACGGTCGAGCCAGGCTGCGAGATCGGCATGGAAGCCTGCACCGGCGCGCATCACTGGGCTCGGGAGCTGCAGGCGCGAGGCTACACGGTCCGACTGATCGCGCCGCAGTTCGTGAAGAGCAACAAGAACGACGCCAACTATGCCGAGGCGATCTGCGAGGCGATGAGCCGACCACACATGCGTTTCGTGTCGGTGAAGAGCGTTGAGCAACAGGATATCCAGGCGACGCACCGGGTCCGCGAGGAGCTCAAGGCACATCGCAACGCCAAGGCCAACAAGACCGCACGCATGGCCTGGGCCATGCTGCAAAACGAAACAAACTACGATTCAAGCTTGGCCGTTGGCAAAGCCTGATCAACCAAGGAGAACCTCAACAGCTGATTGCATCAGCAAACTGCTTGATGGCTAACAGGTCGAACCGGCGTCGGCCCACCTCGTGAACGGCTGGGCACTACGAGTACGAAGAAGCGATTGGGAGCTGACGCGCGAATAGCCCATTATGGCCCGGCATCAACGTATGCCGACTACAGAGGCCGGATATACGTACGCAGTCGCGCCACGTTTGCCTAAAGCAATTTGCTTGCAATGAGGAGGAGTCCATATACGGCCGCTTGGCTCTTAGCGGATTGGTCCAACTAGAAGTGACCGTCACAAGTCCACTCCTCTTCCGGCGAGTACACACACCAGTTCATACCTGGCCCGAAGTATTGAAACATGAACTCAAAATGATCATTGACACGACGGTACTCAGGAAACTTCGGTCCGGCGTGGTCAGCTAATGCCTGGATGCCGTCGATATACTCGGGCGTCAGATCGGCAAGCGCCTCAGGATAAACCGCGTATTGCTCATGATACCGCTCGATCGATGCAAGCAATGGTGCGTAAAGCGCTCGACCCTCTACGGCTTGGCGGCAGTTGTACGGGGCACACTGGAAAACAAAGCAGGAGGCTAGCAAAGGAAGTGCCACCAAAAGCGCCAAGATACGGATTCGAGTCATAACTACGGCTTCTGGCCACAAGCAATTTTTCGGTTGGTCGGGCGAACTACTTCGGGTTCTTGCAGGTGCTGAATCCGAATAGCGCGTATGGCGGGCACCAGCCAATGATTCCAGTTGCCAACGGAATCAGTCCCACCCAACCCCAGGCTGACTGCGGCCCGATGAATACCAAGCTGACGATGGCCAGCCCGACTATGACGCGAACAATGCGTTCGATGTTGTGAATATTCTGTTTCATGGTGTCTCCTCGGCTACGACGTTGCGTGGCATTCTAGCCCAATTGCTGCGAAGGGCTGCTGTGGGTTGCGCGTTCAATTGGGCGCTCCTCATATTTCATCATCGAAGATATCGCCGCCAACAGTATCGATGATAATCGAATGGCACTCCACCGAAAACCATTCGTTGAACGTACTGAAATCTCGCTTCTTGGGCCAAAGCGACTCGTCGACGTACCACCCCTCGAGTTCATTCTCGAATAGAGCAAGGAAGTTCTGTTCGATCCAACTCGACAATACCTCCGGAGGGTCCACATCATCCTCGTGAATGAGGTAGACAGTTCGTTCCGCATTGACACGATCGAGCGTTATGCCCGGCTTTTGATCACGTGGATCGGCGTCATTGATCCACGCGACCGCAGGGGCCTTGTAACGCAATAATACTGCAGCTCTGTTCAGCATGGCGCCAACCTAAAGGTCACGACAGCTTTGAGGACACCAGTCGGTTCAGGCTTACTCCCGACTCAGCGGCCTTGAGTGCGAGTGCGCGATGAACTTCCGGCGGGACCCGAACCATAAATTTGCCGCTGTAGGAATGTGTTGACAGCGGTTCGGGCACGGGCTCTTTGTTCTTCTTAAGATCCGCCACGGTGCTTTTGACCAGCTTCCGAATACCCGCGAGCGCCTTTTCCTGGCTCGATTCAAGCCAGCTCAGGCTCGGAAACTCCGCGCACAGGCCGACGTACTCCTGATCTTCTTCCGACCAGGTTACCCGATAGGTATAGGGATCAATCTGTTTAGCCATCGTTACTCTCAAGTCTGTCTATCGCCAACAGTACTTGCCGTACCTGATACGGCTTGGCTTAGCCCCTGGCGTTCTGGATGTTGACGCGCGGATCTCCAGCCCAAGGCGTCTTGTAAACGCGGTGGCTCGAGCCGGACATACGCGCTTTGCCGAAGTAGTGATCACACACTTTGCACAAGTCCACGAAGCCGACCCCTTTCGGGTTGCGTCGAATCTTGGCAAGGATGTCTGATATATCCGGCACTGCAATATAATATCATTATTGATACTATATACAAGCTCTGAAAGGCCGGTTTGGCGGGCGCCAGCGGACATTCGATTCGACCAAAGCGCACCAAGTCGAACGTCTCAGAACGGCCAGAAGCAGACCTCACGACGTGAACTACTTTTCGTCTGGATTCGATTTGACGTTCGGGGAGCGATAAATATCGACGCTGATATCTATGTCTTGCTCTAGCAGTTGATCGACGTAATCAGCAAACCCCGAATGTAGGTAGCTCTTTCTTTGCCGCCAGTAACGCCTCATACCCGGCAATTGCTTAATGCCGACTATGGCTGCAGTAATGGCCTCGCGAAGTTCGGCGTCAATAGTGCCTTCCTCGGCCTGTAAAAAACTATTTTGAAATGCGAGGAATGCTCCGTGCAACATCATCAGGAACTGGAATTCCTCTTCATTCGAGAGAGCTTCCTCGCTCGTTAGCGCCCTGTAGAAGAGTTCGCTAGTCTGCTGATCTGTACCTATCTCCAGATACCAGCTTTGTAACGCTACGTTTACGTCATTGGCCGATGCGGCCCGGACCGCACTAGCGCTGTCATTGACCTGGGCGCCCACATAGACCAGTGAAATAACAACCGCGAAAGCGCCGATTATCTCGGCAATGTGGGCATATTCGGCTAGTTTCAATTTCATTTGCGGCTCTCTCGACGGTCCAGTTTGATGTCTGCTCTGGGTTAGAAGCGGAGGCTAAGCTCGAACTTGGCGACTGTCGCCTCCCGCCAGGGTAGCTACGCTGAACAGCAAAACGCTTACGGCTCGGTTGCTCAATGTTGCTTCGGGCATCTTAAGGCCTCGGTGCCAATCAAAACTACCGTGAACCGTTACCTCATGATAGGCGTCTTTAAAGACCCGAATCGTTCTCAGCTTCAATTCGGCGCCAGGTGTACTCCCGGTTCGGGACCCGCAAACCATCCTTGATCGTGAAGCTCTCGGTGAAGTAAGTATCCGCGTCCAGGAAGCGACTCAGGTGACCGCTGCGGCTTGAATCGCCGTTAATCGTGTAGGACGTCTGATCGATCAACGTGTTGTTGCCGTCGTTCGTCATCTTGCCGACAACGATTTTGCCGTCGCGGCCGAACTGCTCGAGCAAAGCCTCACCTAGCCCCGGGTGCCAGTATTGCCGGAATTCCCAGAACTTGGTCGTTTCTTCGCCGTCCTCGATGGCAAACAAGCGGCCGCTCATGGTCGTCCCGTCGAAGGAGGCTGTCCACGCCGTGCCGTAGGAGCGCCACGGCTCGGCGTCGCTCATGTACGCAGAGTTGTCCGTGACCCAGCGGCCGGTGCCGGCAGAAAGACTGGCGATGTCGTCGAGAAACCATTGCGGGGCCGCGGCTGACTGCGATCGGGCATCGCCGGCGAGCATCAGCACCACAAGGACTGCCAACAGAATGGTTTTCATCGAAGGACACCCTCTTAGCGCGACGCCTGCCCCGATCCTAGGCTGCGCCATCCCCTTCCGTCAAACGATCAGGCCTGGCTGCGCTTCCGCCTCGGCGGGCCGCCGCGCTTCTTGGCCTGGCCGTTGGCGGGGCCGGACCGACGTTTGTTCGCTCCGCCATTGCGGGATCCTGCCGGGCGGCGACCCCGTCCGTTCTGGATCGGTTCGGGCCTGATACGCGGATCGACGTCGTAGCCGGGCACGTATTCTTTTTCGATCTTGGTGCCGAGCAGCTGCTCGATATCGCGCAGCAGTTTCAGTTCATCCACGCAGACCAGCGAGATCGCACTGCCTTCATTGCCCGCGCGAGCCGTGCGGCCGATTCGATGTACATAGTCTTCCGGCACGTTCGGCAGTTCGTAGTTAACGACATGCGGCAACAGGTGGATATCGAGTCCGCGCGCCGCAATGTCCGTCGCAACAAGAACGCGAACGGCGCCACGCTTGAAATCTGCGAGTGCGCGGGTTCGCGCTGTCTGCGACTTGTTGCCGTGAATCGCGCTTGCTGTAATGCCGTCCGTTTCGAGCTGTGTCGCGAGGCGGTTTGCGCCGTGCTTGGTTCTTGTGAAGACCAGAACCTGTTGCCAGTTTTCAGAGCCAATGCGATGCGAAAGCAGTTCGCGCTTGCGCGCCTTGTCGACCGGGTAGACCGTCTGACTTACGCGATCAGCCGTCGTGTTCTGCTGCGCTACCTGGATTTCGGTGGGAGCATTCAGGATGCTGGCCGCAAGCTGCTTGATCTCGCTCGAAAACGTTGCAGAGAACAACAGGTTCTGACGTTGTTTTGGCAAAACCTTGAGAACTTTGCGAATGTCACGAATGAAGCCCATGTCCAGCATGCGATCCGCTTCGTCCAGTACCAGTACCTCGACCGCATCGAGACGAATGGTTCCCTGCTGCATGTGGTCGAGCAGTCGGCCCGGCGTGGCGACGACGATTTCGACACCCTTGCGTAGCTTGTTGATTTGCGTATTGATGCTGACGCCGCCGAAAATCACAGCGGTCTTGAAAGGCAGGTAGCAGCCGTAGTCTTCGACGCTCTGCGCCACCTGTGCGGCGAGTTCGCGCGTCGGCGTCAGAACCAGGGCTCTGACCTTGCGACGATTGACGTCGTTCTCCTGCAGTCGCTGCAGTAGCGGCAGCGTGAAGCCCGCGGTCTTGCCGGTGCCGGTTTGTGCACCTGCGAGGATATCGTGGCCTTCGAGTATGTGAGGTATAGCCTGCTGCTGGATCGGGGTGGCTTCGCTATAGCCCTTTTTTTCGACCGCACGCAGCAATTCGGCCGAAAGGCCGAGTTCTTTGAATAACATTGAGTTTGTACTCCGGGGCGCCTGACCGTCCGCGTCATTACTGCCGCGCAGGGTTCGGTCCAGGCTGGGAAATCTTTAAGTAGCTCCGAAACCCGCAGGATTGCTGGGTTTGGAGTAAATGGCGCAGACCGAAGTGCGCCAGGACGCGGCGGACTATAACAGAGTGCTGGCGAATTGGAAGGGCACAGCGATTCTTTATGCGGATCGGGATACGCGATCTTCGAACGCACGCCGAGAAAATTCGTCGGACAGTTTACTGTGTACCGACTCGTCGAGGTTCGTGTCCCAGGTGTTGATCACGCAGCCCAGGGTGACGTAAACGCCGTAGATCGCGATGATGTCCAGGATCTGTCGGGGCGCAAAGTACCCGTTGAGCTTCTCCTGGGTCTCCGTCGCGATTCGTCGCTGATCAAACAAGTCGTCAACAGACTGCAACAGAGCTCGGTCCTGATGGCTCCAACTGTCTGCCCCTGGTCCGTCCTGAACCCGCTTGATTTCCTCGACCGTAAGTCCGGCCGCTTTGCCGCGAACGACGTGTGATGCCCACTCGTACCAGCACTGCATACGTACCGCGACGCGCAGGATCAGTAATTCGCAGTCACGTTGCGCCAACGCACCGCCTTGTACGGCATAGTTTCGGAAGTCCCACCAGGCATTGAGCAGGTCAGGGTGGTTGGCCATGAGGCCGTGTACATTCAGGGGACGACCATTCATGTCTGCAATGACGTGATCGAGCGACTCGTCCCATTGCTGCAATGGCAAGGGCTGCATTGGCGACTCCGGATTCTTCTGGCGCTAGCTTGCGTACTGGTTGAGCAGTGTAGCGAAGATGAGGATTTGAGGCACGGTGATGACCGGCAGCCAGATCGCGGTGCGCCGGCCGATGTTGGTCCAGAGCAGGCCGATCTCGGTGTAGTCGGTGGCAACTCCGGCCATCAGGAAGATGAATGGATTGCCGAGCGCCGCGGTCTTGTTGAATATCTCGAACGCGATCGGTGAGGTGCCTTCACTGCAGACCTCGAGCACGGTGGCGAAAAGCAGAGTGACAAGCATGCCCGTAAAGTCCGGCCCCAGGTACTGCATGAACCAGTGCGCCGGCACATACGCGCCGATGATCGCTGCCGCGAGGATGCCGATCAGGATCCACCACAGCACCATGTTGGCGAGCGATACAGAGCCCGCGGCAACGCCTTTCGCCGAGGCTTTCAGATCGAAGTTCTTCACTCGATCCCAGGAGATGTTCCCGACATCCACATCCTGGGCGGGCCCCTCTATCCAGCCGAGCTGATCGAGTACCGTGAAGGCAAGTCCGGTGATCAGGGCAATCAGCATCGCACCACCAACGAACAGGATGCCTTTCCAGCCAAAAAAGCCAAACAGCAAGACGGTCATTGGCAGGTTGGCCCATGGCGACGCGAGCAGAAAAGTAATGACTGCGGGAACGCTGGCGCCCTTCTTGTACAGCTGTATGGCGATGGCAAGAATGCCGTGCGAACACGCAGACATCAGGAAGCCGGCGATCACCGCGTTCAGAAGCGTTATCTTGCTGCGCTTGCCGAGCACCCGAACGATGAAGCCATCGGGCACGAAGTAGTCGATGACACCGCCAAGAACAAGACCAATGAGGACCGCCCACCAAACGATACCAACGTAGCTCAGCATGCTGTCGTTTAGAGCGGTGAACGGTTGCAGAAACGAGATCGCGAAAACGGCCAGGAAGATACTGCCCATGATCGCCAGCCGGCGGTTGATCGGCGGTATCTCGTTACTGGGTGGGCTGCTGTGACAGCAGTGGCCTGCGGTGCTCATCAGCAAAGCATACGAGAGTGCTGGAACTGATCAAATGTGACTAGTACTTACGCTGTTGCGGTAGCATGCTGTATCGAAACAGGCAATGGGCAGCTTCATTGTGACCGGAGACAGGTTGGTTGGCGTAATAGGCGGCATGGGCCCGGAGGCAACCGTGGATTTCATGGCCAGGGTCATTGCCGCGACCCCGGCCGAGACTGACCAGGACCACATCCGCATGCTCGTCGAGCACAATCCGCGGATACCGAGCAGGCAGAGTGCCGTGCGGCGCAAGGGAGACGATCCCGGTCATGTGCTTGCGTCTATCGCCTCGCGCCTGCAGATTGGCGGTGCCGATTTCATCGTCATGCCGTGCAACCTGGCGCATGCCTGGTCACGTGAAATCGAGTCTGCGGTATGTATACCGTTTGTCAGCATCATTGACGAAACCGTGTCGCGGGCGCGGCAGTCCAGCCACGGTGGCGCGATCGGCCTGCTGACGACACCGGGCTGCTTCGCGGCCGGTCTTTACCAGGATGCCTTGGCCGGCCAGGAACTCGTGCTGCAATCGGACGATGAGCTGGCCGCTGCCATGGAGTACGTCAGGCAAATCAAGGCGGGTGACAAGTCCAGCAAGGTTGCAAAAGGTCTTCGCGGCCTGGCCGAGGAACTCGTTGGCCGAGGTGCGCGTACCCTGATCGCTGCCTGCACGGAGTTTCCGCTGGTTCTCGATGCGTCAATGTTCAACGTGCCATTTATCTCATCGACGGACGTGCTGGCCGAAAAGACTGTTGAGCTGGCGTTATCCGATAAACCCTTCCCATCGAACTGAGGAACTCGACGATGCAGTTGTCCGAATTTCCAAGAATCAGCCTGGCTCATCTGCCGACACCACTCGAATTTCTGCCGCGGCTTAGTGAGCACCTCGGCGGGCCGCAGATCTACGTCAAGCGCGATGACTGCACGGGACTGGCGACCGGCGGTAACAAGACGCGCAAACTCGAATTCTCGATGGGCGAAGCGCTGCAGCGAGGTGCCGACACAATCATCACGGTGGGTGCGGTGCAGTCCAATCACGTTCGCCAGACGGCGGCCGCCGCCTGCAAACTCGGGCTGAAGTGCGAGGTGTTATTGGAACATCGCGTTGGGCACCCCAGCGACCTGTACCGCAGCTCCGGCAACGTGCTGCTCGATCGTATTTTCGGCGCCAACCTGCGCGAGTACGACAAAGGTACCGACTTCGATGCCGCCATGGCCGAGGTTGCAGACAAAGTGCGTGCTGCCGGCGGCACACCGTACATCATTCCGGGCGGTGCCTCCAACCCGGTCGGGGCGTTGGGCTACGTCGGCTGTGGCCTCGAGCTGCTGCAACAGTTTTCAGAGCAGGAACTCAAGGTCGATCACCTCGTCACGGCGACCGGCAGCGCCGGCACACATGCCGGACTTGCGGTTGGAATCCGCGGCGGCGGCAGCCATTTGCCGATTCTCGGTATTGGCGTAAACGCGCCGCAGGATGTACAGGAAGAGCGAGTCTACAAGCTTGCGGTAGAGACGGCGGAGCTGCTCGGCGTGCCCGGCGTCGTTTCGCGTGACGACATCATCGCCGACTGTAATTACATCGGCCCTGGTTACGGCGAGCCAACCGAGTCCATGAACGAAGCTGTGCTGATGCTGGCGCGGCAGGAAGGCCTGTTGTTCGACCCTGTCTACAGTGGCAAAGCGCTGGCGGGAATGATCGACTACATTCGGCAAGGGCGATTCGACGGAGCGAGCACGGTTGTATTCCTGCATACGGGTGGTGCCGCCGGCCTGTTTGCCTACGCCGATACGCTAAAGCTTGGCTAGCTGCCAGCGGCGCGGCCGAGAAAGGCGAAAAAAAAGGCCACTTCCTTGGAAGTGGCCTTCAGTTGGATACCGGCAGCACAGGGGGCCGCGCCGCGGGTATCTCTACTTCATCAGAAGCTTACCGAGCCGGTCAGCGTGATCATGCGCGGGTTGCCGTAGAAGGCGCTCTGCACACCCTCCAGACCGAGCGTCGGGAAATCGTAGGATGCGACCTTGTACTCTTCATCGGTCAGGTTACGAGCGTGCAGGCTCAATGAGTAATGGTCTTCGTCATCGCGCCACCCAATGCTCAGGTCAACCAGTGTGTAGGAGTCCGTATCGAGCAGCGGGTTCGGTATTTCGAACTGGTACATGTCGTCCTTGAACGAAGCGCCCGCTATTACCGAAATGCTGCCCGGGCGGCTGAACAGGTTGGATTCCCATTCCTTGCGAAGCTGCAGATTTGCCACGGTCTCAGGCGTATTCTGGAATTCTCGCGAACCGGAGATATCGACACCGGCGACAAACCACTCCGTGTAGTCGGCGTCGATCAGGCCGATCGATGCCATCGCCGACAACGAATCCGTAATCTGGAACATCGACTCGATCTCGACGCCACTGATTTCGGCTTTACCCGCATTCGTCGTCGCGCCGGCGAAGCTGTCATTCACGCCGTCGTTGTCGGTATCGATCGCGATGGAGCCGGGCACCTGGATGTCTTCGTAGTCGGAAAAGAACACGGCGATGTTGGTGCTTGCCCTGCCATCCGCCCAGACCGACTTCGCGCCGAACTCGTACGAGACTACCGTCTCCGGTTCGAAGCCGTTCTCAACACCCGGGATCTGGTAGGCGCCGCGAGGGTCGAAACTGCCGCCCTTGAAGCCCTCGCTGATCGACGCGTACAGGTTATGCGCATCGGATGGTTTCCAGGACAGGCTTACGCGCGGCGTGAAATCCTCATCGGTGCGCGTGCCGGTGAACGTGGGTACCAGGCCCGGAGCAGGCACGGTCAGCGATATCGCGCTGGAATTACCAAAGTACGGCGAGCCTAGCCCGAGGAAAAGCTCTCGTGTCACGGTTGTGGAACGCTTGTCACTTGTGAAGCGTCCGCCGACGGCCACGCTCAATGTGTCCGAGAAGTCCCAGACGAGGTCGCCGAATACTGCCCAGGACTCCGTGTCGAAGTCACCGAGGGTGAATGACGTAACGCCAAGGTTGCCGAGGACAACATCGAACGCGTCGAAGGCATTCGCATCGATGTAGTAGGCGCCAAAGACGCCCGACAAGTTGTCGCCGCTGTACGTGAACTGGAATTCCTGGCTGAACTGTTCGTTCTCGTAAATGACGGGTGCGTCGAAGTCGTTGCCCGGCAAGCTGTCGAAGTCGATCAGCGATTCGGACTCGTCGCTGCGGTCAGCCGTAATGGACTTCAACGTCAGCGTGTCGCTAATCGCCCACTCCGCCGTCATCTGAACGCCACGCTGTCTGACGCTCTGGCCAATGCCGCCCGTCGACGATGGAATTGTCTCGATTCCGGCACGCGTGTCGAAAACATTACCGAGTACCGGCGCACCGGTCAGGTTGCCGACGGTCAGTCGATGACCGGACTTGGGCGCCGAATTGTCCTTGGTATTGTCGGCCGACAACTTGACCTTGAGATTTTCAGTGACGTCGAGTTCAAGGCTCAGGCGGCCTGCCGTAATGTCCTTGTCGTAATGTTCGCCGCCCGTAAAGAGGTTGGAACCGAAGCCGTCGCGTTGAAACGAAGCGATCGTTCCGCCGACCCGGACCCTGTCGTTTATCGGCGTCGCGAACGTCGCGACCAGGTCCATCTGCTTGTACGAGCCGACAGATCCTCTGAGTTTCAGCTCGGGCTCGTCGCCCAGGCCGCGTGTAACGTAACGAACGGCGCCACCGATCGTGTTCCGGCCGTACAAGGTGCCCTGCGGTCCGCGCAGAACCTCGATACGCTCGACATCGTAGATGTCGAAAACCACGCCCTGGGGGCGCGCAAGGTAGACGTCGTCCAGGTAGATGCCGACGCCGCCTTCGTAACCGGCAACGGGGTCTTGCTGACCAACGCCACGAATGAACGCCGTCAACGTTGAACTGGTCGCGCGCGATACCTCGAGGGTTACATTCGGCGTCGACTGCGTGATGCCAACGATATCGGGCATGCCGACCTCTTCGAGGTAATCTGCGCTGAACGCGGTTACCGCGATCGGCACGTCTTTCAAGGTCTCTTCACGGCGTCGTGAGGTGACGATGACTTCGTCCAGCGTGTCGTCAGCTTCGGAATCCTGAGCAATGACGGCAGCAGGCGCGAACGTCAGCAGGCCAAACAGCGGCAGCAGCCCTGCAAGGCCGCGCAGCCATGGAATTGATCGATTGTGCATGGTTTTCCCCCTGGGTTTGATGGCGCAAAGCGCACCGGCGCTATTCAACGAGCGTTCAATAAATGCTAATTGAACGCTCGTTGAAATACAACACTGGCCGTTGGTGAGGTTGTAATGCCTTGATTTACCGGGCGCAGAGCGCCCGGAAGCCGGCGGCAAGAAATTCCGGCATGCGCTGATTGATCGCATCCATGTCGGAAGAATGACAGATGCCGCCCGACAGATTGTCGATGCGGCCGGTCTCGGCGAAGGTCAGCGTCAGGGCGCCGGACAGGAAGTGATAGCTCCAGTAAAGATCGGCCTCGTCGCAGTCGGGCAGGGCCTTGCCAAGTGCCTCGATGAAACGCCGCACAAGCGGGTCGAAGTACCGTGTCATGAGTTCGCCGCCCCATTCCGGCGAGTTGTTAATCTGCGCAATCAGCTGGAAATAGTATTTCCACTCGTCGTGTTCGCGAGCCAGCAGATCAAGCAGGGGGTGCGTGAACGCGTCAATGATCTCTTCGACGGTCGGTGCATCGTCCGGATGACGTTCTTCGACCGCTTCCAGGGCTTTCAGGCGTATGGAGTTCAGGTGCTCGACGCGTCGCAGCATGACCTGATCGAACAGGTCCTGCTTGGACTTGAAGTGATAGTAAGCAAGCGACACGTCGGCCTCTGCCTTGCCCATGATCTGTCGCACGGATACGCCTTCATAGCCCTTGTGCGCGAACAGTTCTTCGGCCGCGTCGAGAATGCGCTCGCGTGTCGGGTGCTTGCCTTTTGCCATTGCAGCCTTCTTGTTGTCAACGGAGGAGTTCGTGGCTAACGAGCCGCCACGGTAGCGAGCCTGCAATTGAATTTCAACGACTGCTCAACTAGTATTCAACGATCGTTGAAATTCGAGAAGCCGTCTTGTGGGGGAGCTAACGATGGCCTGGTTTGCGCCTAAACCGCTGATATTGCCCGAGATAATTGCCCAGAACGCTCGCTATATGCCGGCCAAGCCGGCGTGGGTCTGCGATGGCGAGACGGTGACCTGGGGCGGCTTTGGCAAAGGGACGGCGAAGATCGGCAACGCGCTGCTGGACAGCGGCCTTGTGCATGGCGATCGCGTGATCGTGCTGATGAAGAACAGCTACGCGATGGCCGAAGCCATGTTCGGCATCATTCGTGCGGGGCTCGTTGCGGTTCCACTGAACGTCTCGATTACTGACGATGCAATTGCCGGCATGATCCACAATGCCGGCGCACGCGCCGTTATTGCTTCCGGCGAACACGTTCTGCGGGTTGAAAGAATACGCGACTCGGTCGCTGAACAGATCGGCGAGCGGTTTATCAGCCTGGACGAAGACATCAGCGGCTGGCAGCCCTATGACGAGCTGCGTCAACGCGGCTCGAGCGACGATCCGGATGTCACAATCACGGCGGCCGATGAGTGCAACATTATCTACAGCTCCGGTACCACCGGCATGCCGAAAGGTATCGTCCACGACCACGCTTGCCGCGAGGCATGGGCGAGCGATATGGCCGTGGCGTTGCGCTATCACTCCGGCGCTCGCACGGTCTGCAATCTCGGCCTGTTCTCGAACATCAGCTGGGTGGCGATGCTGTCGACCATGTTCTGCGGCGGTACGATCTTTATCGACCGCAAGTTCACGCCCGCCGGCTTCCTCGAGATGGTCGAGCGCGACCGCATCACGCACACGGCAATGGTGCCGCTGCAGTTCCAGATGATCCTGGAGTGCGAGGAGTTCGAACAATATGACCTCAGCAGCCTCGACGCCTACATGTGCTGTGGCTCGCCGCTTGCGGTAGGCCTTAAGCAGCAGATCGTCGAGCGTATCCCTGGCGCATTCGTCGAGCTTTACGGTTTGACGGAGGGCCTAGTCACCGTGCTTGAGCCGGAAGACATGCTGCAGAAGATCGACTCGGTGGGTCGGCCGTGCCCCGGCCAGGATATCGTCATTCTCGACAACGACGACAAGGTTCTTGCGGCCGGCGAAGCGGGTGAGATCGTCGGTCACAGTCGTTTCATGATGGCCGGTTACCACAACAACGACGAGGAAAATGCCGCAAACACCTGGATGCATCCATCCGGAAGTCGCTGGCTGCGTACCGGCGATATCGGCAGGCTGGACGAGGACGGTTTTCTCTACCTGGTCGATCGCAAGAAGGACATGATCATTTCCGGCGGGCAGAACATCTATCCGGCTGACATCGAGGCAACCCTGATCGCGAATGACGCCGTTCATGAAGTCGCGGTCATCGGCGTTGCCAGCGCCAAGTGGGGCGAGACGCCGCTCGCGGTCGTCGTCACGAACCCTGGCGCAACCATTGGAGAAGAAGAGCTGACTACGTGGGCGAACAGCCGGCTGGGAAAACAACAGAGAATTGCAGGCACGGTGTTCATCGATGAGCTGCCGAGAAACCCGAACGGCAAAGTGCTGAAGCGCGAGCTGCGCAGGCATTTTTCAGACGTCAGCTACTGAGGGGTGCCAATGTCAGCCACGAGCAATGCATGCTACTTCGAGAGTACCGACGGGTTGCAGCTCTATTACAGGGATTTTGGCAGCGACAACGCTGGCACGCCGATCATTTGTCTACCCGGACTGACACGCAACAGTCGCGATTTTGAAGACCTGGCCAATTACCTGAGCGAGGACATTGGCGATGCCCGTCGTGTTATTACGCCGGATCTGCGTGGACGAGGATTTTCGGATCACGATCCCGAATGGCGTAACTATCATCCGGGCACCTACGTACAGGACACCTGGACATTGCTGGACACGCTCGGCATCGAGAAGATCATCGTCATCGGCACATCTCTTGGCGGGCTTTGCGCAATGGCGATGTCGGCACAACATCCTGGCAGGCTTGCCGGCGTCGTGATGAACGACATCGGGCCGGAGATCGATCCCGTCGGCCTCGCGCGCGTCCAGGAGTACACAGGGCGTGTACCTCCCGTGGCAAGCTGGGACGAGGCGGCCGAGCAGGCCAGGCAAATCTACGGCGAGTGGCTGCCCGGACTCTCCGACGACGATTGGCGCAAGATGGCCTGGCGCGCGTATCGTGAAAACGAGAAGGGCATCCCGCAACTCGATATCGATAGTAATATCGGCGAAGCGGTGCGCAATGTCGGCCCGCAGAAAGGCGATCCCTGGGCACTTTTTGACACGCTAAGGGAGACGCCGGTGCTGCTGTTGAGGGGGCTCATGTCGGACATACTGTCGGAGGATATCGTGGACAAGATGACTGCGCGAAAACCGGACCTGGAAGTTGTCCGTGTTGCCGATCGTGGCCATGTGCCGCTGCTTGACGAGCCGGAGTGCCTGGCGGCGATCGAATCTTTTCTGAAGCGCTTGCCATGATGCGCGCACGAACCGGACTGCCTGTTCTCATCCTGCTGCTTGCCGCCTGCGGGGGCGAGCCTGAGGTTGCAACCGTCGCGCCGCCGACATTTGCTGTCGATACCTCGCGAATCACGGTGTCCGGGGTTTCCTCGGGCGCCTACATGGCCGGCCAGCTACACGTCGCACATTCGACGATCGTCAACGGTGCCGGGCTGATTGCCGGTGGGCCTTACTGGTGTGCGTCCGGCGCCATGAAAAAGGGCCTGGGGCCTTGCATGAATGGGGGAGACATGGGTCTTGACGAGCTGCGCGCGTATGCCGATGCGCAGGCGGCGGCGACGGCAATCGATGCACTTGAAAATCTCGGTGACGACAAGGTCTGGCTGTTCCTGGGCTCGCTCGACACGATCATCAACAAAGACGTGCCCGCGGCGGCACGGGATTTCTACGCCAACTTCCTGCCCGCCGAGAACATCACCCTGGTCGATAATATTGAGGCGCCGCACGGCATGCCGACGCTGGATGTCGGCGTCGATTGCGGAACCGTTACGACGCCTTTCCTGAACGCCTGCAACTACGATGCTGCCGGCGAATTATTGCTGGCTTTGCACGGACCGCTGAATGCGCGCACGACAGCCGTTGGCGACCTTGTGTCCGTGCCGCAGCCCGGGGCTGCGGCGGCGGACATGCTGGGATCGGCGCTGCTGTACGTGCCGTCGTCCTGTGCCGCGGGCGAGTCCTGCGGTGTGCATATCGCGCTGCATGGATGCCAGCAATCGGCGGAGTTCGTTGGCGACGCGTTCGCTGCAGGCGCCGGTTACAACGAATGGGCGGAGAGCAACAAGCTGCTGGTGCTGTACCCGCAGGTCGCGAGCAGCAAGATCGCGCCGCTGAATCCACTGGGATGCTGGGACTGGTGGGGCTATACGGGCGATGACTACGCAACAAAGTCGGGTGCGCAGCTCTCCACCATCATGGCAACACTCGACTCGCTCAAGGCTCCGTCACCTTGACCTTCGCCTGGGCGCTATTCGTCGTCTACCTGATAGGAACGGCCTGGCTGGGCTGGCAAGGATTTCGCAAGACAACCGGCTTCGGCAGCTTCGCGCTCGGTAATCGCGCCATGCATCCGCTGGTCGTCGGCATCACGCTGGCAGCCAGCGTCTCGTCGGCCGCGACATTCATCATCAACCCCGGATTCGTCTACGTCGACGGTTTCGGCGCTTTTTTTCATATGTCGATTGCCGTAGGCGTTGGTTTCATTGTGATGCTCAGCATCCTGTCGTTTCGTTTTCGCCAGATCGGTGCCGACTCGGGTGCGCTGACGATCCCTGACTGGATTGGCAAGCGCTATAAATCGAAAGGTTTCGCGCTGTACTTTTCGATCCTGAATCTGCTGTCGTTCGCTTTCGTCGTGCTGCTGGTCGGCGGCATTTCGATCGTCATGCAAAGCCTGCTGGGCATCTCCAACCAGCTGGCGCTATCGATCACGCTGGTGTTTGTCACGGGCTACGTGTTTATCGGCGGCACGTACGCGCACGTGCTGACGAACATGTTGCAGGGCAGCCTGATGATATTCGTCACCGTCCTGGTTGTTGGTTCCTGCGTCTGGCTAGCGATGCAGCAACCGGGCTCTACAGTCGATGCACTGCGCGCGGTGGACCCGAACCTGGTCGCGGCGGTAAACACCGAGGGCAACCTCTTCAACAGTTTCTATTCGATCTATATCGCAGGATTCGTCGTCGGTGCGATCGTGGTCTGTCAGCCGCACATCCTCACCAAGGCGCTCTACGTAAAGGACGATCGCGATGTGCGCTACTACCTGATCGTATTCACCGTGGTTTTCTTTCTGTTCCAGATGCTCGGACTGGTTGGCTTCTTCACACACCTGACGGTGCCGCCGGAAGCACTGGTAGACGCCGCGAGCGGACAGTTTCGGCAGGACCTCGTGATGACGGAATACCTGAAGGCTATGTTCCCGCCGTGGGTGTTTACCGTTGTCAGCGTCGTATTGCTGGCGGCCGCGATGTCGACGCTCGACGGACTGCTCGTATCGATGTCAACAATTACCGCAAACGACCTGGTGCTGAATCTCGCGGAGCGCCGTCAGCACCATAGTGAAGAGCAGCAGATGGCATTTGCGTTGAAGGTCAGCCACATCGTGCTGGTCGTCATCGCCGTAGCGGCGTTCCTCATCAATCTGCAGCCGCCCCGATTGCTTGGCATATTCGGCCAGACAGGGGTGTACGGATTGACGGCCGCGGCGGCGCCGCCGCTGCTGCTTGGCGTGCTGTTTAATCGTGTTCCGGTTGCCCTGGTCTGGGTCGGTTCTGCAGCTGCGCTGCTGATTCACTTCGGCTTGTTCTTCAAAGGCGCAGCGTTGTTCCCGACGTCGACATTCACGTTCGCCAACCCCGGAGTCACCGCGTCGCTTGCAACGCTTATCGTCATGCCGGTCCTGCTGATCGCCGCGGCGGTAAAACGCTAGCGCTATTTCCTGAGCGCATCCAGCATCTGCTGCAGCAGCGCGTTGTTTTGCGACTGCAGGTCGCGCGTTTCGCGAGCGATCGCCAAAAGTTCGTCCTGCAGGCCCTCGGCTCGATCGATATTTTGCCGAGCTTGTTCGTTAATTGATGCAGAATCGTCCATCAACGCTCTCGCCCTTCTTGTCTGCTTGCTAACAGCGACAATGCCGAACAGGGCCAGCAGAATCAGCACTATCCAGACGCCGTAGTTCAGCAGGAAGTACAGAGCGCTGAACGTTGTGCCGGTGTCGTACATGTCGGTAATTGATTGTTGGAAGGTGGCGGTATCGACCCAGCGCTGCTCTGCCTCCGAGTAGTGCAGGGACTGGCGATCCGTCAGCCAGTAGTAGTAGACCTGCGAAGACAGGCGCTCCTCGGGCAGGTCTGATAGTCGGAAGTCGACCATGCCGGTATGCGAGTAACCGGTCTCGTAGCCCGCCGATTCCGTCGAGCGTACCAGCGCGCCAACAATCGTCAGTTTACCGGCGTACGGCAGGTCCGAATCCTCGAACTCATAAACACCATCGCCAACGGCTTCGAAACTAATGGTGCCGGGTAGTGAGGCAATGTGGGCTTCCCACGCCGCGACCAGGGACTCCCGACTGGCATCCGCGGAAACCTGCGGCGCATACAATGCCGTCAGCACTACCGCAATTAGAGCCGCCACTTGTCGCATGCTTGCACCTGCTTTTCGACCGGTCGACCCATAATAATGGCGGCGCGCGCCAGTTGCTGCGACGTCGCAATTCACAGTTTGCTGCAGGCGAAAAGAATGCTTCGCAGCACAGTCAGTCGTCGCTGCGTAAATACCTGTTCAGAAACTCGAGATAGGCTTCCGAAGCCGTTATCCGGTTCTGGCGCTTGCGAAAACCGTGGCCCTCATCGGGGAATACGACGTACTCGACCGGAACCTCGTTCGCCTGAACGGCTGCAACCAGTTCATCGCTCTCAACCTGCAACACGCGCGGGTCGTTCGCGCCCTGCACGACCAGCAGCGGCCTGACGATATTGTCGGCATGGAAAAGCGGTGAGATTCGGCGGTGTCGTTCTGCGTCTTCGGCGGGATCGCCCATTTCATCATAGAGCGCCTCCTTGAAGTCCTCCCACCACGGCGGAATGCTCTCGAGCGTGCGCACCCAGTTGGTGACGCCGAAGATGTTGACGCCTGCGTCGAACACTTCAGGTTCGAAAGCCAGGGCAGCGGCGACCATATAGCCGCCGTAGGAGCCGCCAATAATGCCGATGTTATTGCTGTCGACCCATTCGAGTGTCTCCAGGTAGCGCCGCGCGTAGACGATGTCCTGCAGGTCTTCTTCGCCGTGACGCCGATCGTCCATATGGAAAAAGGTCTTGCCGTAACCGGATGAGCCACGGTTGTTGGCGGCGAGGATCGCGTAGCCATGATTGACGAGATGCTGGATGGTCGCGCTGTACCCGGTGCGGCTCTGTCCACCCGGCCCTCCGTGCACCCATACCAGGGCAGGAGCGGGGTTTTCGGCTGAAGCATTGTGAGGCCGGTACAAGATACCCGGAATTTCGAGGTCATCGAAACTCTTGTAACGAACAACACTGTTGCTGACGAGATGCGACGGATCGATTGCCGGGTTGAGTGCATCGGTGAGTTGGCGGCTGGTGCCTGCCTCCAGGTCGACGACATGTATGTTTGACGGTGAGTTGTCCGCATTGACGATGAGCGCTACCAGCGAGTCGTCGGAGAAGAAGCGAATACTGTTGAGGTCACCCGGCGGCAGACCCGGCAGCTCGAAATCTTCTCCGGTGGACAGGTTTGTCAGGGTCACTTCGGTAGTCGCATCGGCATTGACCCCACTGACACGGTATTTGCCGCCCGGCGAGAAACTGACATACCAGACGTCCCAATCCGCTTTCGCTAGTAGTGACTTTGCACCTGTTTCAAGGTCGTACTGCCAGGCCTGGTTGAACTCGCCGAATTCGTTCGTGGAATAGTTGAGATAGCGGCTGTCGGGAGTAAAGCCCATGACGCCGTGCGCAATGTTGCCATCGTGTTCCGTTATCAGCACGGTCTCCTTCTCTTCCGACTGGAGGTCGACAATGTAGACATCCGAGTCCGCGCTGGTGCGCGGCTTGTCCAGCGCCAGCCAGCGCTCGTCGCCGCTGATGCTCCTGACGCCAAGACCCGGGTTCTCAAAGACCAGCTCGCGCGTGTAGCCGGCAGTGGCGTATCGGTAGACGTCGAAACTACGCTGGTTTCTCTCTGTCGTTACGAGATAGAAGGACTTGCCGTCGTCGCTCCAGCCGAGGAAAGCCGCTTTCAGATCGTCGCCAGGCGTCAGGTCACGATTGAGTCCGTCGATTTCGCGAACGACGACGTGATTCAGCTCGTTGCCGCCGCTGTCATAGGTGTAAAGGATGCGATTGTCTTCAGGAAACCAGCTGACACCGAAAACTGCATTGTCTGTCGAACTCGTGAGCTGCACAGGCTCGCCCCCGGCCACCGGCAACGCGTACGCATTGAATACGCCGCTCTTGTCCGAGTTCATGAGTATGGACTTGCCGTCGTGCGAAAACGCCTTGCCGCCGCCCGGTACCAGGCCGTAGCTGGTCGTCTCGAAGAATTGCGCTGCGCTATAGCTTGGTATTTCTGACAGGTCCGGGACTGACGCAGCGGCCGGTTCATCCTGTGGGGTTTGCTGATTGCATGCCGACACGGCAACAGCAAGCAATAGCAGTAACGGAAGGCTTCCTGGACCTTTCATGACGTTCTCCAAGGTTCTTGAGCGAGAGATTCTCGCCGCACGCCAGATCACGCGCTGAGACCCGTCAGTTTACAGGATTCTGCCTAGTCCACGACCTGCACGCCGCGCCAGAATGCGACGCGACCGGCAATTTGCTGTGCCGCGTCCTTTGGCTGCGCGTAGTACCAGGCAGCGTCAGCGTTTTCAGCGCCGTCCACGCTGATCGAATAATAGTTGGCGGTGCCTTTCCAGGAACACGTCGTCGTCTTGTCGCTGCTCTTCAGCAGGGCCTTGTTGACCGAGTCCAGCGGAAAGTAGTGATTGCCTTCGACAACGACCGTGTCGTCGGATTCAGCGATCACCGTGTCGTTCCAGATTGCTTTCATGCAGTGAGTTCCCGGGGTCTAGTTGTCGAATGTTCTCTTGTCGAGGACTCCGACAGCAACCTGGCGATCAGGTTCCAGACCTTGCCGTTGGCGCCCAGCCCGAAATGCGAGCTGCGGACCTCGATGTTACGTGCCTGCGGATTGTAACTGTCGACACTGGCGCGCCAGCTGACGACGCCATCCGCCTTGCTGTAGATCGACGTAACGGGCTGCTTGATGCCAATTGCGTTGCGCTGGTGAACTTCGAGCTCGAACGCATCCAGATCGAGGTTTGCTTTCCGGGCGAATTGGCGGCCGACCGAGGTGTACTTTGGACCACCAATGATCGGAGTGCCCAGCGTTATGACTTCGCGGACAGACGGCTCGAACAGGCGTGCTGCTTCGCGTGCGGAAACGCCACCAAGGCTCCAGCCGATCAGCGTGACGGGCTGGTCGCCCCGTGCTTCGCAGATTTCCTGGGTACGCTGGCCGACGCGTCGAATGTCGTTCTCTACATCACCGCGATTGCGACCCTGTCCCCAGTCGTACACGTCGTAGCCAAGGTACTCGAGATAACGTCCCAGCGGCCGCATTGATGTTTCGTCGGTGCCATAGCCCGGAATTAGCATGACAGGCCGACCGTCACCCTTCGGCGCTCTGACGAGCTGCGGTGCTCGGTACACTAGCGACGCCCAGTCGAGTGGTGCGCGAAGCTCCAACAGCATTGCCAGTGGGCTCGGCGCTTCGAAGTCTATTGAGTATTCCTGCATGGCCTGTTTCCTAATGGTTCACCTATGAACTAAAAGCAGCCTAAACGAGAGATAGACGGTTCACAAGTGAACTGTTATTCTTCGGCGATGAAAAATGACAAAAAACCAGAAAAAACAAGAGGTTTTGATGTCTGGCTAACCGTTGGGCAGACCAATCACAAAGTCCACCGCGCGCTAAACCAGTCGCTTGGCGAATTGGACCTGTCCCTGGCACAGCATGAAATCCTCTTGTGGATCTGGCAAAAGCCCGGCATGACACAAAAACAGCTCGCCGAGCGATTGCTGGTTGTAAAGAGCAACGTATCGGCGCTGATCAAGAAGCTGGAATCTCGCGGCCTGGTAAAAAGAGACTGTGACCCTTCCGACACGCGCAACAAGTGTCTGAGTCTGACGGCAGCGGGCAAGCAGCTCGTTGAACAGTCATTCGAGCGACAGAACCGGATCATTGCCGCGATGGTGGCGGTAATCAGTGACGATGAGCTTGAGCGGATCGGCGTGGTGATGAGCCGTGTTGGAAAAGCGCTCGACGCGCTGATCGAGAAATAGCAGATTCCATCTCACACGACCGGAATGGTCGGTTATTCCGCGTTGTTAATGCCCCAGTCGTAATTCCGGAATTCGACCGTGTAGCCATCGGCACGCCCCAGGTCTTCCTGTAACGTGCCTTGCGCCAGGGTCGCCACGTAGTCAATCAGTCCTCGCTCGGACGGTCGCCCGTTGGCACGCAGATCGTTAATAAAGTCTTTTCGGAACCACTTGAAAATCGACGATAATGCGACGGTCTTGTCAACATGGTCGATGGAAATATTGTTTGGGTCATTAACAAACTCCTCAGCAGCCTGCGTCATCAAGCGATCGAGGGCATCACCGGTGGGTAATTCCGAGCGAATGGCAGGGCAGCTCGCACTCGCGCAGTTCAGCACGAAATGAATACGCGCGTCTCTGTAGCGCGCCCGGATCTTGTCATTCTCGACATCGAACAGACTCAGGTACCTGCCGCCAAACGAAAAGCGCAGCTGATAGAAGAATCCCAGTCCTTTTACGGCTTCAATCCGTGCCTTGACGTCGGTAACGCTGGACAAGGGCCAGCGATCAAGGACGCTCTTGATGACGTAGGCGTTTTAGCCGTATATCCAGTAAGCGAGACCGTCGTTTCGCTCGGGAAATCGTTCGGGTGCATTATCCGGGCTGAACCGGCTTACTGCGGCGAGGTACGTATTCAACGACGACATCGCCTCTTTGGATGCCTGCCATCGCTGATAGTCAACTTCGCCGTCGACGGTGACGTACTCGCGCAGCAGGCCCTCGAGAAGATGATGTGTGAAGCCACTCTCGGGGAAGTCGGCGGCAACCGGCGCGTCGACCGAGACCTTGCGCGGCCGATTGATCAGGAAGAAGCCGGCGACGATCGTCGCGAGCCCCAGCAGGACCCAAATTGCAATGGTTAATTTCGTCATAGCTAACTAAGACCGTTCGGCGGTGCCAGGTATTACGAGGTCATCAGAGAAACATCAGCCGTTCCTCAGGCGCCTTGAGCCGGTGGCGGTTAGTCTGACCGTCATGCCAATACCGTCTTTGCGAAGAAGAGGATGGAACCATGAAACCGAGAACAAGATCCATAAGCGGCGCGCTGCTGATGCTGGTCATCATACCGGCAATCGTCGGGCTGCTCGCGTGCATGCCGGTGCCCATTGGCGACCCGGAGCGAAGCCGGATCGACCCGGCGCTAAGCGGCGCCTGGGCGGGATCAGACGACGAAGATTCCGCGGGAATCTGGGTTTTCGAGCCCTATGATAAGCGAACCTGGCTGCTGCTCTCGCTGGGTTTTACCGTGGCCGAGGACGAGGCCGCGACCGGCGATTACGACCTTACTTCAGACGCCGGGCTCAAACGATTCATCGCGAGTCACTCCGTAGCTGATGACATCGTCACCCCGCGAAACAAGATCGGCCTCTACAAGGTCTGGCGAACCAGGCTCGGTGGCGAGTGGTTCATGACCTGGGAACCGAAGGGCGTGCTCGAGGGCGACGAGTTCACTCCGGAGGTGTGGTTCGTATTCAGAATCCGCCAGCCGGACGCGAATACAATCGAACTGACAATGCTGGGCGACAAGCTGTTCAAAGACGTCGAGGAGACCCGGCGTGCTTTCGAAAGGGTCGTGAAGAAGAATGCCAGGAATCCCGAGCTCTACACCGATGAAACATTGCGGTTAATACGCCTGGGCTCCGAGCACTTCGGATTTGTCGAAGATCTCGCGGCTGAGGTTATCGCAGAGTGATGCGGAAACGCTGATGTATTCGCACTTCGATTCTTTCACCTGGGTTACGCCTTTCGGCCTGTTCTTCCTGGCAGCGATCATGGCCGCCTGGTGGCTCGCACGTCGCAACGCCGTGTCTACCGGCATCGACGGATCTCACGTGGATCTGCTGATTCCCGTCACAATCATTGTCGGCATTGCCGGCGGCGTAGCGTTGTCACTGCTTATGCCGATGGACCGACTGATCGCCGGTGAGATGATGCAGACCGAAGTACGCGTGCGCCTGTTCGGCATGCTGGCGGCGGGTGCCGTAGCGTTGTTTGCTTACAGCCGCAGGGTTGATCTGTCGTTTCGGCGCATGCTCGATGTCTTCGCATTACCGACGCTTGCCGGCTTGATGATTCACCGCGTCGGGTGTTTTCTCGCCGGCTGCTGCTGGGGCGACCTCGTCGCGAACGGGCATGGGACTGCTCTTACGCCGCAGATTCAGACGCTGCCGGCTCTGCATGGACTGAGTACCGGCGTGCAGTTTCCACCGGGCAGCTTGCCGTTCGAACAGCACGTGACCTCGGGCCTGATTGAGCCGAATGCAGTCGCGTCGCTGCCCGTTTACCCGGTGCAGTTGTACGAGTCGGCTTTGCTTCTGTTGGTGCTGCTGGTGCTGTGGCGCTATCCGTGGAGACAACGGCCCACCGGCGTGCTCGCGGTGCTGACCGTCTCTTCCTATGCGTTGCTGCGATTTGTTGTCGAATACCTCCGCGCCGACGGTGCGATCGTCCTCGGTAATCTCACTGTTACGCAACTGCAGTGCCTGTTTCTTTTCCTCAGCGTGGCGTTATTGCCGGGCATGCTACGGCAAGCGCGGACCGGGGGCAGCACGGTCACGACGTAAAGGAACAAACGTCCGCAGCAATTTCGTCGTATTATTGCGGCATGTCTGCCGTGATCGAAATCAAGAACCTGACCAAGACCTATGCGGGCGGCTTCCAGGCGCTGAAGGACGTAGATCTGTCAATCAACCGCGGTGAGATTTTTGCATTGCTCGGGCCGAACGGGGCTGGCAAGACGACGTTAATCAATATCGTCTGCGGCATCGTCAACAAGTCCGGAGGGACCGTGCTTGTCGATGGCCATGACATCGTCAATGACTTCCGCCTGGCGCGCGCCAAAATCGGCCTCGTGCCCCAGGAGCTGCCGGCAGAGAGCTTCGAAACAGTCTGGAACAGCTGCCACTTCAGTCGAGGCTTGTTCGGCAAACCCGCCGATCCCGCACACGTTGAGAAGGTCCTGCGGTCGCTGTCTCTGTGGGACAAGAAAGACACGATCGGCATGGCGCTTTCCGGCGGCATGAAGCGCCGCGCGCTCATCGCGAAGGCGCTCGCGCACGAGCCCGAGATCCTGTTTCTCGATGAGCCGACGGCGGGTGTCGACGTCGAACTTCGCATCGACATGTGGAATGTCGTCAAGGCGCTCCGGGAAGAGGGTGTCACCGTCATCCTGACGACGCACTACATAGAAGAGGCCGAACAACTCGCGGACCGCGTCGGCGTTATCAACAACGGCGAGATCATCCTGGTCGAGGAGAAGGACACGCTGATGCGCGAGATGGGCAAGAAGCAGCTAACGCTGCATCTTTACGACCCGATAGATGCTGTTCCGGATTCACTGGGCTCTTATCAGCTCGAACTCAGCGCGGACCGTCAGTCGCTGACTTACAACTACGACACCAAGGGTGAGCACACCGGCATCACGGATCTCATCAGCGAGTTGCGGGATGTCGGTATCCGTTTCAATGACCTGCAAACGTCGCAAAGTTCGCTTGAGGACATTTTTGTCGACCTGGTGCATCAGAACCAATGAATTTCCACGCCGTAAAAGCCATCTACCGCTACGAAATGGCTCGAATGTTCAGAACGGTGGTGCAGAGTATCGTTGCGCCGGTACTGTCGACGTCGCTGTATTTCGTGATATTCGGATCCGCCATCGGCTCTCGCATTACGGAGATTGACGGCGTCAGCTACGGTGCCTTTATCGTGCCGGGTCTGATCATGCTTTCTGTCATGACCGAGAGCATTTCGAATTCCTCGTTTGCCATCTATTTCCCCAAGTTCACTGGAACTATTTTCGAAATCTTGTCGGCGCCAGTCTCTTATGGCGAGGTTGTACTGGGCTACGTGGGTGCCGCGGCGACCAAGTCCGTTATCATTGGCTCGATCATTCTGTTCACCGCCAGCTTCTTCGTGGAGCTGGAAATCGCGCACCCATTCATCATGGCCGGATTCCTGTTGCTCACCTGCGTGTCGTTTTGCCTGTTCGGCTTCATCCTCGGTATCTGGGCCGACGGCTGGGAGAAGCTGACTATCGTGCCTATCCTGGTCATCATGCCGCTGACATTCCTGGGCGGCACCTTCTATTCCATCAGCATGCTGCCGCCGGCATGGCAGACCATCAGTCTGTTCAACCCGGTTGTCTACCTGATCAGCGGCTTTCGATGGAGCTTTTATGAGAACGCTGACGTTAGCGTTGCGTTGAGCCTGGGCATGGCGACGACGTTTCTTGTTGTCTGCCTGCTGGTCGTACGCTGGATTTTCAAGACAGGTTACAAGCTGAGAACCTGACGCTCGTATCTCGCAGTTAGCAATTGGGGGCGACCATGGCGGCCAAGCGATTTCCACTACCGAAGCGATTCAACGCGGCATTGTCGGAGAAAGCGTATGCAAGATTGCGGGCGCTAAGTGACAAGTACTGTTACGGCAACAACTACCTGTTGACGGTTCTTCTGGAGAACTTTGACACTATTTCCGACGCAGCCGCGGTCGACAAGGCCTTTGCTGCGTTTGAGAAAGAGTATGGTGCGCCGACGACCAGTGGCATGAAGACGAAGTGAGCAAATGTAGCTTAAGAGCTGAGTCGAAAAGTGAAGTCCGATGAGTTACCACGTTTACATCACGCGAGCAGCATTCTGGGCGGAAAACGAGGGCGTGCAGATAGATGCCGACGAGTGGCTGCAGCTTGTCCGAACGGATCCGCAGCTCACTCTGGATGAAAAGAACGGGCCCTGCTTCGCCGTGCTGACCGAAGCCCGCCAACAAGAGCAAGCATGGCTCGATTGGTCGGAAGGTAATGTATACGCTAATTACCCCAACCGAACGCTGCAACGCAAAATGCTGCGAGTCGCTAAACGCCTTGGTGCCAGACTACAGGGTGAGGACGGTGAGGCGTATACGACGATCGGCGACTTCCCGGCCTCTGTGCGGCTGCCCGACCGGGCAAGCAAGGTGCAAGGTGGGATGTCGCGTTACCGGCGACAAGCGATTATCTGGGCTGTCATCACCTACGGGACTATCGCCGCGGTGATCATCGCCGCCAATGTCTTCGATTTCTGGTAAGGCCGGCCAAAAGAGCAGGGCGACACGGCCGCGTTTCTACACCTCAAAATCCGTGGGCTTGTTACTTGGCTTTGCCGTTCAGACTCTGGTAGTCGAATAGCTGGACGTCCTCGTTGCCGCCGTTCATTGAGCCGGCCATCGCAAGCTTTTCAAGCGACGCCGGGTCCCGCTTCAAGTACGCGGAAAAGAACAACAATTCCCAGCCGTCGCGATCTTCCCAGGACCCCTGCTCAAAGACGTGCGGCTGATCGACCAGTTCCACGACATAGGTCGCACCCGAGACTTTCCTCGCGGCTGGCAGAATAAACGAAGCCAGCGTGACATCGTCCTTCGTGCCGAAGAACCAGATCGTTGGGATGGTTACCTGGTTCAAAGCGCTGTTGTCCGGGCCGAATGCAAAGAAGTCGCTGCCGCCATAATTGCCACCGACCCATGGCGCAGCGAGCACACCGGCCGTGATGCGAGGGTCGCTCACCGTCGCCGGGTTTCCCTGGAACCGTCCGCCTGCCACCGCGAGCGCGGTGAAGCCGCCGAAACTGTGACCGGAGATGCCGATATTGTCCGTATCGATGTGAGGACCAAATGTTTCGCTCTCAATGAGCGAGTCGAGCACCGCTTTCGTCAGTAGAGGCCGGAGAAACGAAACATGGTGATTCGGGCTGTCCATGATGCCAGTACGGTCGTCTCCGTAAGTAATGACGGCGACGATATATCCGTGGCTGGCGAGATTATGCGCATGGCGCACGTCGAATATCCCATGTGCCGAGGCGCCGTGCGCAAGGATGATCAGTGGATAGCGGGTTTCAGGATCGGCAAATACTGGCGCCTCACCGGCGCCCAGCATGTCTTCGAAAATGCCGTATTGCGCGTCGTGATACGGAAACGCGTAGCTGTTCCGCTGCGGTGTCCGGCTCGACGGATACGCCACGAAGGACAGCACTGGCAGGCCCTGACCGCTTGCCGGGCCGTATAGCGCGGGTTCGTCGGGAATCGGTACATCGATAACCCAGGCCGACTCAGGGTGCTTCAGGATGTCCGCAACATATCGGGAGCCGCCCGCCTCGTGGGGGATGCCCAGCAAATACTTGTGCATTGCCTCGTCGCCGATATCGGCGTGCGCCGCTGATACCTCCATATTGGTCGATCCGACCGCATGCGGACCTCTTCCGCCGGGCTCAATTTCCGTCGTATTGTCCGATCCGGCGTTGCAGCCAGGCAGGGTGCAGCAGAGACAGAGTAAGCTGGCAAAAAAGGACTTGTTCATGACGTGCTCGCTGCAACAGATGGCGTGGCAGGATAAGATCACCGTCTCCAGGAGTCAAAAGGTGCCTGCCGCGTTAAATACCCGGCAAACGCAATAGAGAGCAATGTCATACGACGTCACGACCAGAAAGAAACACAATTATTTGCACGCAACCATTACTGGTGAGAATAGCGAGGCAAATGTCAGGCGCTACTTTGAACAGCTTGCGCGCGAGGCTGCGCAGGCCAAGTGTCGTCGACTGCTGATTGAAGAGCGCCTCGAAGGGCCGCGGCTGGATTCTCAGAGCGTCTTTAGGATCGCAGCGGAAGGAAGTCCGAAGTTCCGCGGCGTGTTCAGAAAGATAGCCTTCGTAGATGTCTATGCTGAAGACCATTCGATGAAGAATGCCGAGGCTGTCGCTAGCAACCGCGGTCTGCCGGTACGAATATTCAACACAGTCGCTGAAGCCGATGAATGGTTGCAGGCTCCAGGTTGATCTTGTATTCGGGCGGGGCAATTCTTCAATACACGCTACGCCTTACTACGACACCAGAGCGAACCGCGATCGACCATTAGCGGTCGACCCTGCATCAGTCCGTCACCGTGTACTCATCGATAACTTTCTCGATGGCCTCGGCACACACGGTGCAGAAGGCCTCGTAGCGCGTGAACATCAGGCAGTTCTGCTCTGATCGATACATACCCTCGGCCTGGTAGTTGCCACCTTCGAAAGCGCCAACTACGCCTTTCTTGCCTGATTTCTCGAACAGCTCTTCCGCGAATTGCTTCGTGTACCGAAACAGCGCATTCATCTCGTCTTCGCTGACGTTGGCCGCACGCATGTCGGCGCGCCGCTTCTGCACGGCGATCGAATGCTCTTCAAACTCGGCCTTCGGCCAGGGCGTTGGTAGCGGGGTGCCTGCCTTGACGTGATGTTTCCACTTCAGGTTGTCCGGATCCAGCAACGCCGTGACGTTCGGTTCATAGGGTTCGACCGTGTTGGGCGGCGCTTCGTAAGCGACCGAACTGGTGTAGTACTCATCGGCCAGTCCGGCAAAGTGATGGCCGAATTCGTGTACGAACAGATACGGCGCCCATTCGCTGTTCGCAGCAGCGGTGCTGAAGAGCCCGTAAATACCGCCGCCACCGTAAACATCGGTATTGGTGAGGATCTCGATGAAATCGTAGGGCGCCGAGGAGGCGATGCGGCGCATGGATTTGTTATCGAAAGTCAGGATGTAGCGCTCGGAGCGAAACGCGTCGTAGGTGGCGCCGATCGGAGAATCGCGGTAGATGCCGGTGGAGGGGCGAGAAACACCGGACTCCGCCGCTGCCGGCGCAAGCGCCCAGATGTTGAAGTCGTCCTTGCGCTCTCTGAACGGTGAGGTGGAGAACAGGACTTCCGTCATCGCTCGCGCTTTGGTAATGAAATCGTCGTGTTCGTCCGCGGTGTAGCCGTCACCCAGCAGCAGCAAATCGACGCTGCTGGCGGGGTCACCGCCTCGATGAATGGCTACCAGTCGGTCGGCATAGAGGGCCGATTCGCGATGCACAAGGTGGTCGTCTGCGTCGAGTTCGATACGCCAGACCTCGACGAACTGATTGTCGTCGCCGCGTTTCTTGAGGATCAGTTCGAATTTCCCTTCCTGTGCCGGAAATCGCACCGACTCGTGAAACGAGCGATTGATCTTCCTGGCTTCGGACGTCGTTTCCCACTCGCCGTAAATGCTGCTGAAGCTGCGTGACCACACGGTCTTGCCGCCGCTGATAATCTCGAACAGGTACTTGCCGCGCAGCGTGGTATCGATAGGCTGCGCCATGTTGCCGGTCCAGGGAACAGGCTCCACTACCACCTGATCCAGGCTGAACAGCTCAGAGGCCTGATTGCCGCTGTGAAAGAAATCCACCCGCATTGTCGCCGGCGTGTCAGCAGCCACCGGAACGGCGGCCAGCAAAGCCACTACTGCAAATGCAAAGACGCTGTTTTTCATGGATTCTCCTCTCTCAGGCGACGACGCCGAACAAGCGACCTACGCCCGCCGTTAGTGCCATTGCGAGCGCTCCCCAGAACGTGACCCTGGAGGCGCCTCCCAGTACGGGTGCGCCGCCGGTTCTTGCCGCGAGGGCGCCCAGGCCTGCAAGAAACAGCAGGGAAGCTAACGCGACGCTCGCGATCAGCCGCGGTCCCGGAGACGCCCAGGCAACGATCAGCGGTAATGAGGCGCCAAGCGTGAATGTAGCGGCCGATGACAGGGCTGCCTGGATCGGCTGGGCGGTAACGGTGTGCGATATGCCGATTTCGTCACGCGCATGCGCGCCAAGCGCATCGTGCGCCATCAGTTGCTCGGCCACCTGTACGGCCAGCGCCGGCTGCAGGCCACGACTTTCATAGATATGCGCGAGCTCCACCGTTTCCATCTCGAAGTTCTGTTCCAGTGAAAGCCGTTCCTGCTCGAGATCGGCCGCCTCGGTGTCAGACTGCGAGCTGACCGAGACATACTCGCCGGCCGCCATCGACATGGCGCCGGCGACCAGGCCGGCAACACCGGCAAGCAGAATATTGGCATGCGCCGTGCTGGCTGCTGCGACGCCGATAATCAGGCTCGCGGTTGAGACGATACCGTCATTGGCGCCCATCACAGCGGCGCGTAGCCAGCCGACGCGGTGAACCCTGTGTTGTTCGTGATGACTCATGGTGCGGCTCTTCGGACAGATTTGGACAAATTTGCAGATCGCGATGCTACCACGACAGCGGCGAACCCCCGTGGCGCGTTGCGGTCCGAAATAGTCGGTCGTTCGTACTATACTCAGTGCGAAGCCCGTCAATAAACACGAAAAACATTTTCCCGGGAGTATTCCAGCAATGATTCATCTAATTCGTCGATCACGCTGCAGCGCTGTGTTGCTGCTACTGGCATCGCTCGTGCTTGGCCAGCCCGCGATGGCACAGTCCACAGGCCTCAGCCTGGAAGAGGTCGTCGGCCTCAAGCGCGTCGCGACCGCCCATTTGAGCCCCAAGGGTGATCAGATCGCGTATCTGCTGTCGGTGCCGAGACAGCTTTACAAGCATGACGATGGCAAACCGTATCTTGAGCTCCACGTTGTTGATCTAGACGGGGTCTCGCGGCCCTATGTTACTGGCGAAATTGAGATTTCGTCGATCGCGTGGTCTGTCGACGGCGAGTCGATCTATTTCCTTGCGAAGCGCGATCCCGAGGCGACGTTCAACTCGCTGTACCGGATTTCTCTGGCGGGCGGTGAGGCTGTGGAGATATTCACGCACGTTAATTCGATCGCCAGTATCTACTTGTCGCCGACGGGCGATAGCCTTGCTTTCCTGGCAAGCGATGCACCGCCGGAAAAGACCGAAGAACTTGCGGCCAAGGGCTTCAAGGCTGTTGTCTACGAAGAGTCCGTGCCGGTGACGAAAGTCTGGATGCTCGACCTGGCGACAAAGAAGGCTGAAGCCCAGGAAATGCCGGGCTCTGCCTCGAGCTTCAGCTGGTCACCGGACGGCAGCCGTTACGCGGTCAGTCTCGCGCCAACGCCGCTGGTCGATGACTCGTACACGTCTCGCGACGTGCATTTTGTCGATGCGAGTGACGGTAAGGTGCTGGGCAAGGCTGGTTCTGTCGGGAAACTCGGCCGATTCGAGTTCTCTCCCGACGGCGAGCGATTTGCTTACGTGGGTAGTGTCGATATCAACGACCCGAGCGAAGGCCGCCTGTATCTCACTGACACCAGGGGCGGGGATCGCAAGGATCTGGTCCCGGAGTATGCCGGTCATATTACTGACTTCGCCTGGGGCGACGATGGCAGCGTGCGCTGGCTGGGCGAGCGCGGCGTCTGGACGGAATGGTCGACGGTGTCGATTGACGAACCGGGAGCAAGCGAGGAAGCCCCTGCATCAGGTCCGATATTGCGGGCGATCGACACACATCCGGGAATGTCGGTTGCCGCAGCGGTTGCCGATACGCCGCAGCACCCGCCGGAAGTTTACCTGTTGCGCGATGGCTCCGATCCGGTACGCCTGACGAACTCGAATCCATGGCTGAGCGAGCGCAAGCTGGCGAAGCAGGAGGCCATCAAGTACGCGGCGCGTGATGGCCTCGAGCTCGACGCGATTCTCGTCCATCCCTTCAGCAAGAAGCGGGGCGGCAACCCACTCGTGGTCTTTGCGCACGGCGGTCCGGAGGCACACTACTCGAACGGCTGGATGTCGAGCTACAGCCAACCGGCCCAGGCGCTGGCCGCGGACGGTTACGCGGTTGTCTATCCGAATTATCGCGGCAGCACCGGTCGCGGCGTGTTCTTCTCGAAGATGGGCCAAAACGACTACGCCGAGGAAGAATTCAATGACCTAGTCGATGCCAAGGCACACCTCGTCGAGCAAGGCCTCGCAGATGCGGATCGTGTCGGCATTTCCGGCGGATCCTACGGGGGTTACGCCTCGATGTGGAGCGCCAGTGCGCTGAGTGCGGAGTACGCGGCCGCCGTCGCATTCGTCGGTATCTCGAACCAGGTGTCGAAGTTTGGTACCGGCGATATTCCGTACGAGATGTACAACGTGCACTCGCGGGCATGGCCGTGGGAAGACTGGATGTGGATGCTGAAGCGCAGTCCCGTTTATCACGCCGACAAGACCAGAACACCGCTGCTCATCATGCACGGTGACCAGGATCCGAGAGTGCATCCCAGCCAGTCGCTGGAGATGTATCGCCACGTCAAGCTGCGTACCGATACACCGGTTCGCCTGGTGTTCTACCCCGGTGAGCAGCACGGCAATCGCAACACGGCCGCAACGTACGACTATGCGCTGCGCTTCAAGCGCTGGATGGATCACTACCTGAAGGGACCCGGCGGTGAACCGCCGCCGTATGAGATCGACCACGCCGCGAAGCTCACTGACGATGCCGAATAGGGCCGCGACGCGCTGTGCTATCGTCAGACAGGTTCCGTTTTTGACAGCCGGTTCAGGCGCTGGGGGAAAGCTATGCCGTTAAAGCGATTATTCATCACAACCCTGATCACATCGGTCCTCGCGGCAAGCGTTGCCGATGCAGAGGAGCGAACGGCGCTGGTAGGCGGGCGCCTGATCGATGGCTACGGTCATGCGCCGATCCCGAACAGCGTCATTCTGATCGAAAACGACACCATCGTAGACGTCGGAACGACGGGCACCTTAGCGGTGCCCGATGGCTACACGGTTGTTTCCACCGAGGGCATGGACGTGTTGCCGGGTCTGTGGGAGAGCCACGCGCACCTGATGCTCACGGGACATGCCGACTATCCGCACTGGCAGGCAACGTATCTCGACCGACTGGCCGATGAAATCATGCCGGCAACGGCAACGCATCTGCTGCTGGCTGGCGTCACGTCGGCGCGCGATCTTGGGGCGCCGCTGGAGCCGTCGAAGTCCGTCAAGGAGCGCATTGATAGCGGCGAGATTCCGGGCCCGCGCCTCTTCATGTCAGGCCCGTTTCTTCAGTTCGAGATCGAAGACTGGCAAAAAGCGTATCGCTGGCCGGTTCGGTCTGTTGCTGATGCCAGGGCCAAAGTCGCGAAGCTTGATGAGGCCGGCATGGTCATCGTGAAACTGATCGACCAGGACAAACTACCGCTGAATATTGCAAAGGCGATTGTCGATGAAGCCCACAAGCGTGGCATGAAAGTCGTCGGACACGCGCATCGCCCTAACGAGATCCGTATCGGTCTTGAAATCGGCATCGATAATTTCGAGCACACCGGGCTGACAACCGCGCCGGAGTATCCGCCCGATGTCATGGCAGCGCTCAAAGAGCGCACGGCGACCGGCCGCGTAGCTGGCGGCCCCCTCTACTGGACGCCTACGGTAGAAGGACTGTGGAATTTCGACCGCACAGTCGCCAATCCGGAGAAGCTCGATGACGATTGCTGGGAACGTGGTCTCAAGGAAGACACCATTGCCGACATTCGTGCTTCTATCGCCAACCCGGGGCAGCTTGGCTACACGCGGCTTACTCCGCTAAGAAAGCCGACATTGAAGCGCAAAATCGCGCAGCTACGCGAGGCGGGCGTCGTCTTCCTGGTTGGCACGGATAGCGGTATACCGATGAAGTTTCACTGTCAGTCAACCTGGAATGAAATGGATGTACTGGTACGGGTGATGGGAATGCCCGCCATGGACGTCATTCGTGCGGCCGTCTACTGGCCTGCCGTGATGATGGGCGTTGAAAGCGAACTGGGCACCGTATCGAAAGGCAAGAAAGCGGACATCATTGCGGTGCATGGCGATGTGCTCGAATACATCAGCCTGTTGCAGAGCGTGGATTTCGTGATGAAAGGTGGCATCGTCTACAAACGCGACGGGCAGCCTGTCGAGGCGAACCTCTGACAGCCACGTGAAAGCCGACTAACTGCGAGGCAATGGCATGTACATACCGGAGGGTTACGGCACAGTGGTTCCGTACCTGGTGGTTAGCGACGCCAGAAAATTGATCGACTTTCTCAAGACCGTATTCGACGCAAGTGAGCTGGGTCGCACAGAGCTGTCGGACGGTCGCGTCGCAAACATGCGGGTCAACATCGGCACGTCGAACTTCATGATTGCCGAGCCGGATGAGGGAGTATTGAAACCAATGCCATGTGCGCACTACGTCTATGTCGAAGACGTAGACGGCGTTCTGAATAAGGCGCTGGCAGCTGGTGCTACCAGGTTGTTTGGCGCTGCCGACATGCCCTACGGTGATCGCCAGGCTGGTATTGCCGATCCATTTGGTAATCTTTGGTGGATATCCCGACGCCTGGTCGAAGAAGACTACGTTGATTAACATGCAGATCTTCAAGCGCCCCGCGCTGTCGGCACGGTGATCAACAGGCGTTCGATCGCCGGGTGCAGATTTCTAGCCGCGGTGATTGCCACGTATAGTGGCGGTACTGCGCGCTGAGCTCCAGGTCAACCATGTCCCGTATTCTGCTGATGGCAACCCTCGTCTTTGCCGGCGAGATCATATTCGGATTGCCGTTTCACACAGCGCGTTTTTTTCGGCCGACCCTGCTCGAGGCATTCAACTTCACGAATACCGAGCTGGGTGACGTCTTTGCCGTCTATGGCGTGACGGCGATGCTGGCTTATTTCCCCGGCGGTTTGCTGGCCGACCGGTTCTCGGCGAGGGCGCTTTTGACCGTCTCGCTCGTCGCGACCGGTGCCGGTGGTTTCTACATGGCGACCTACCCCGGCGCACTCGGCATGGCACTGCTGTATGGCTACTGGGGAATTACCACCATCCTGCTGTTCTGGGCAGCCCTGATTCGCGCGACGCGGGAGTGGGGGGGCAGCACATCGCAGGGCCGGGCATTCGGCGTACTCGAGGGTGGGCGCGGGGTCGCGGCGGCGATGTTTGCGACACTGGGAGTGGCTCTTCTGGCGTGGAGGTTTCCCGAGTCCGCCGCGCTGGTCAGTGCTGACGAGCGGCGCGACGCGTTTCGCGCCGTCATTTATCTGTACGCCTTTGCTGCGATTGCGACCGCAATCCTGACCTGGTACCTGATACCGGCCGTGAAACATGTCGGCGACGCGAGCAGCAGCCTGTGGAAAGGTGCCGGTGCCGTTGTCAGGCGGCCGCTCGTATGGGCGCAGGCGGCGGTTATTGTATGTGCTTATTGTTCCTACAAGGGCCTCGACAACTACTCGCTATATGCCGTGCAGGTACTCGGCATGGACGAGGTGGCAGGGGCCCAACTGTCGGCCTACGGCGCTTACGTAAGGCCGGTCGCCGCGGTCGCTGCGGGTCTGCTTGCCGATCGCTGGACTGCCAGCAGGGTCATCGGCGCATCATTCTTCCTACTCCTGATCAGCTACGCAATGCTGTCGTTCGCCTTGCCCGACGGCTTTGGCCTGGCTGTCATCTACGCCAACATCTTCGTCAGCTTCTTCGCTGTATTCGGACTGCGCGGCGTGTATTTCGCATTGCTGGAAGAAAACAGGACGCCCGCGTATTTCACGGGTGCGGCAACCGGCATGGTGTCTTTCGTTGGCTACACGCCGGAAATCTTCTTCGCGCCGATTACAGGCCGGATCCTCGACGCCAATCCCGGCATCGTCGGTCACCAGAATTACTTCCTGTTCCTGGCTGGAGTAATGCTCATCGGTCTCTTCGTGGTCGCATGGTTACTGCGATTGCAGCGATCCGACAGCCACGCGAAGTGGCCGGAGAACCCGGCGCTCGACGCTCCTCCAAGTCTGAAATAAACACAGGCCGGCGCCGGTCTCTTGCAGTAACCGTGGGGGAGAACAATGGCGAACAACATTCGATTCAGGGATCAACTGCAGCGCAATGCCGTGGCGTTGATCAGCCTCGCTATCGCGATTACCAGCCTTGGCTACAACACCTGGCGAAATGAAGCGAGCGAATACAATCGCAATCAGCGGCTGATTTCCATAGAGGTGCTGCGCAACCTCGGCCAGCTGCAGCAGGTCATCTTTCACAATGCTTTCGAGATGGACGAACAGGACAAGGGAAATCGGCGCACGGGTTGGGTTTACGTGCTGGCGATCAAAGATCTGAGCCAGTTACTCGACAGTCAGACGGCAGAGTCCGGTACGGAACTCTGGCGGGTCTGGGAGGCCGAGTTGCCAACGCTGGGGCCACTCAACGACTCTTACAATGCGATTACTGAAGCGCTCGGCGCGGTACGGACGGATACCCATGCATTGCTGAGGAGTCTCGACTGACGCATACTTTCGAGCTTTCTGACTAGCGACCTTTTCGGTGACATCATGATGAAATATCTCGTCGTACTGCTGACGGTGTGCCTTGCTGCATGCCAGCCTGCCGCGGAGTCCGAGCCGACAACCGAATCCGCCGCTGCTGCGACCGCTGCCGTCGTCGAGGCAGGGTCACTTGCCGCAATCCTGGCGGCGCAGCCCGAAGAGGTACAGGCACGTTACGCCTATCGTCATCCCCGGGAGACACTGGAGTTTTTCGGCATCGAACCGGGCATGACCGTTGTCGAGGGACTGCCGGGTCGTGGTTGGTACACGAAGTTGTTACTGCCATACATCGGTAGTGAAGGGCACATCATCGGCGCGAATTACGCACTGGAGATCTGGCCGAACTTTCCGTTTGGTACCGAGGAGTTCGTCGAGAAGATGCGCACCTGGACAAGCGACTGGCCTGCGGATGCCAAAGAGTGGGGCGATGAGAACAGTGCAAGCCTGGACGCTTTCATTTTTGGCTCGATGCCGGAGTCGATGGTCGGGACGGCGGATGTCGTGTTTCTTGTACGTGTGCTGCACAACCTCGCCAACTTTGAGGATGAGGGTGGCTTCCTGACGGCCACGATGGCGGACTGTTTCGCTGTGCTGAAGCCCGGTGGCACGCTCGGGATCGTGCAGCATCATGCGCGCGACGATATGTCGGACGATTTCGCCGACGGCAGCCACGGCTATTTGAAGAAGTCGTTCGTGATCGAGGTTGCAGAGCAGGCCGGTTTCGAGTTTGTCGCCGAGAGCGATATCAATGCCAACCCGAAAGACCAGCCGAGCGAGGACGATATTGTCTGGCGCCTGCCGCCGACATTCGCAACCAGTGCGGAAGACCCGGAGCTCAGAGCGGAATTGGCAGCGGTAGGCGAGTCGAATCGCATGACGCTGAAATTTCGAAAGCCTGGCGAGGGGCGCTAGTCGCGGCGTCGATCAAACAGGCTCCTTCGGGTATCATCCGACCCTGTTTGCGATCCTCTTCCAGGAGCTGGATTTGCCAGGTTGGAGAGCGCTAGTGCGTGCCAGGTCATGGTTCATGGGGGCTTCGGTTGGGGTGCTCGCTGGTCTGATCGTAGCCGTGCCGATGACAATTGCAGACTGGCGATTGAATCCCTCGGGCCTATTTCACAGCGAACACAGGGGGACCGACTGGACCGTCGTGGCGGAGACAGCGCTCAGCTGGTTCTGGCCGGTGGCCTTGGTCTGTTTTGTCACCACGGTCATCGTGCATTCCTGGATTACCCGCGATCGATCAGACTAGCGGCCAGACAGTGCTCTGGATGCTCCAGGCAAGCCGCCGCCGGGCTCTGGAAGCAGAGGCTGGCAGCTGAAAACCGGACATCCAAAACTGGACCCCCTGTGACATACCCGGTAGTTTCCACTCGCACCCGGCCATTGCTTCGATACCGCAAAACACTGACCTTAAGCCTATGCACCTGCAATACAGATCCGCAGTATCCGAAGACGCCGCAGAATGCGTAGACGTTCGCGGCAAGACGCGGCAAAACGCGGCCTCGGAAGAATGGCTGCGCTCCATCGGCGTCACAACGGAATCCTGGGGAGAAGACATCCGCTCCGGCGCCCTGCCGGGCCACGTCTGCACCGTGGACGGGAAGATCGTCGGCTACTGCTTCGGCGACCGCAAGACCGGGGAGATTGTGGTCGTGGCCTTGCTGCCCGACTTCGAAGATCGGGGTATCGGCCGCGAAGTGTTGAACAGGACGGTTAGGGAACTGGCAGAGCTGGGACACAAACGACTCTTTCTCGGTTGCAACCCGGATCCGGAAAGCAGGTCCCACGGTTTCTACCGGCACCTGGGCTGGCGTTCGACAGGAACCTTCGACCAGCATGGCGACGAGATTCTCGAAATCTACATTGCCGACAGCCAATGAAGTCTCACGACGTATACGCTTACGGCGTCGTCTCGGGGAGTACGCTATACAGCATCCGAGGCCCTTTTCCCGGGCCTGAAGGGTACGCAGAAGTTGAAGACGTCCGATTCATGACCGGTGGCGAAGCTGCAAATTCATCGGTTGTGCTCGCGCGTCTCGGCGTATCCGTGAAGCTGGACGGGAACTGGCTGGGTGCTGACGAAAGCGGACAACGCACGAAGACCCTGCTGTCTGACTGTCAAATCGATACGACGCGACTGTCACTGAGGGACGGCTACCAGGGCACGCAGGAATTCGTGTTTGCTGCGGACGGCACGCGCACCATATTTGGCACCTACGGTCGTTTGCTGGCCAACGAAGACTGGAACGAGCCTCGGGAAAGCGACATCGCGCAGGCGAAGGTTGTCTGCCTGGATCCTTTCTTCGCGGCGCCAGCGTCTCGTGTTGCGGACATTGCACACCATGCAGGTATCCCGGTCGTGACGGTCGATTGTCGCTACGACGATCCATTGCTCGGGCAGACGGCAGCGGTAGTCATTGCAGAATCATTCATCAGAGAAAACTACGCGGGCCGTGAATTAGAAAGTATTTTCGAACAGTATCTCGCCGCGACTGACGGCCTGGTCATATTCACTTTCGGCGACGCGCCTGTCTGGTATGCGAGATCAGGTGGCGCCGTCCGGTATTCCCAGCCTTACTCAATCGATCCTGTGGATACCAGTGGCGGCGGCGATTCTTTCAGGGCGGGTATTGTGTACGGCTTCCTGATGGGATGGCACGAGGACAAGACGGTTGATTTCGCGGCGGCGCTGGCGGCGCTCAATTGCACCCGAACCCCGGGTGTGATGAACGCGCCGACCTTCCATGAAGTGGATCAATTCATGAAGGCGGCGAAACCCTAGCGGCTTTTGTGGAGCAAGCGGTTCGCGGCACAAGCCGCTGGCCGCTCAGCCTCGAGGCGTTCGTACCTCGTGCTTTCGCGCATATCCGCTAACCCATGTCGAACACGAGGAACTCAGCGTCACGGCGCGCGTTTATCACGAGCGCTCGCTCGCCCGCTATCTGCGCTCCGTCGCCCGCTGACAACGCCTGTCCGTTGACACCGATGTCACCGTGAATGACCTGCACAAAGATCTTGCGCTCGTCTCCGACGTCGAGCGAGACCTCGTTGTCCTGCTCAAGAACACTCGCGTACAGGTTTACGTCCTGGTGAATCGTAACGGAGCCATCCCTGCCATCACGCGAACCAACAAGGCGCAGGCGATTGAGTTTCTGCTCGCGAGTGAAGCGCGTTTGTTCATAGCTCGGCTCGAGCCCGGTCTTCTCCGGATAGATCCAGATCTGCAGCAGGTGCAGTTCCTTGTCCTGTGAGTGATTAAACTCGCTGTGCAGTACACCGGTACCAGCCGTCATGCGTTGCACTTCACCCGGCGTAATGACCTCGCCGTTACCCATGCTGTCCTTGTGCTCGATCGCGCCATCGATGACGTAGGTAATGATCTCCATGTCGCGGTGTGGATGCGTGCCGAAGCCCTTGCCTGGCGCGACGCGATCCTCATTGATAACGCGGAGGGTGCCAAATTCAACCCGCTCCGGGTTGTAGTAGTTCGCGAAAGAAAACGTGTGCTTTGCGCGAAGCCAGCCGTGGTCCGCAGCGCCTCGTGTGTCAGACTGAATGATGTCGAACATCGCCTTTCCCTTTCTGCCGCTTAAGCCGCACGCGGCCCAAGATGAATCATTTCTGCAATGCGGGCGCGAGCCGCGTCCATCGCTTCGTCCGCCTGGCTGTTCAGCCTGTCGGCTGCGATGACCTCAACGTCGTCGATACCGATAAAGCCCAGTACGTGCTTCAGGTACGGTGTTGCGAAGTCAACCGGGCTGCCGACCGGTACACCGCCGGTTGCAACGACGATGTACGCCTTCTTGCCTTCCAATAGCCCTTTAGGACCGTCCTCCGTGTAACGGAAGGTGAGGCGCGCGCGAGCAATCATGTCGACCCAGGCCTTCAGCGACGCAGGGATGTTGAAGTTGTACATCGGCACTCCGATTACCAGTACATCGGCTTCCTTGAGTTCCGCAACCAGCGAATCAGAAAGCGCCAGCGCTTCTCGATGCTTCGCGGTGCGGGACTCCTCCGCCGTAAAGTTGGCTTCAATCCAGGCTTCATCGACGAACGGTATTCCCGCGCGGAGGTCGCGTCGAACCGTCTGCACGTTGCCGAAGCGATCCTCCAGCGCATTGATGAGATCTTGCGACAGCCGGCGGCTGGCGGACGTCATGCTACGGCCGCTGGCGGTGACTTCGAGGACGTTTAGAACCTTTTGGGACATGGTGCTGACTCCTGAATAGGTGATGCTATTTCGATGCCCCGTAGTTTGGCTGTTGACAATTTCAAGATAAACACTAGTCTGAGAACATTATTGTTCCAAAAAACGCAACAATATGGACAAATTTGAGGATTTACAGGCATTTGTAGCGGTTGTCGAGGCCGGCAGTTTCACCGCGGCATCCAGGCGACTCGATTCCGCCAAGTCAGCGGTCAGCCGGCGAATTTCAGCGCTCGAGGAGCGGCTGGGCGCGCAGTTGTTGCGCCGAACCACACGAGTACTGAACCTGACCGAGACCGGCCGGGGCTTTTACGAGCACGCCGCCCGAATACTCTCGGATCTCGAGGAAGCGGAAGCGGCGGTGCAGCAGGAGCACGGCGAGCTGCGCGGCAAGATTCGACTGGCATTGCCGCTATCATTCGGAGTGCGCCACATGTGCAAACCGATTGCCGCATTCAGCAAGCTGCATCCGAAAGTCGAGTTTGACCTGAATCTCAATGACCGACGCATCGACCTTATTGAAGAGGGTGCGGATCTGGCGCTGCGTATCGGTCGGCTGCAGGATTCGTCGCTAATCGCGAAGCGGCTGTTCGACTCACGCGTTGTGGTCTGCGCGTCGCCACACTATCTCAAGGTGCATGGCGAGCCGACCTCGCCGGACGACCTGCAGAATCACGATTGTCTGGTCTACTCGAATCTGCCGGAACCCGGCAAGTGGAGCTACCTGGATGAGCGTGGCGAGCGGAAATCGGTCGAGGTGCGACCCGTAATGGCGGCCAGCAGCGGTGATTTCCTCATTAACGCAGCAGCGCACGGCATGGGAATCGGTATCCAGCCGACATTCATCGCCTCAGAGGCAATTCGACGCGGAGCACTCGTGCCGGTGCTAAGCGACTACGAATGGCCGGGTACTCCCGCCTACGCCATCTATCCTCCCACTCGCCACCTGTCGTACAGGGTGCGAGCACTTATCGACTTTCTTGCGGAGCGATTCGCCGGCACACCGCCATGGGATCGAGACTGCGATGCCCTTATGAAGAAGACGGCCGCAACGACTTGAACGCGGCAAGCGCTCGCTCGCGTGATGAGCGCAGGTCAACGACAGGCTCCGGATAGTCATCGCCGAGACGAACGCCGGCCGCAGCCAGTACTTCCGCAGGCGCTTCGAACGGATTGTGGATAAATTTCTCCGGCATGTCTGAAAGCTCGGGCACGAAGCGCTTTACATACAGCCCTTCCGGATCGAACTTCTTTCCCTGCGTCACGGGATTGAAGATGCGAAAGAATGGCGCCGCATCGGCACCGCAGCCGGCGATCCACTGCCAGCTCGCGCTGTTGCTGGCGAGATCCGCATCAACGAGCGTGTCCCAGAACCAGCGTTCGCCATGGTGCCAGTGCAACAGGAGATTCTTGACCAGGAACGAGCCGACTATCATGCGCACACGGTTGTGCATGTAGCCCGTGTGCCACAGCTCACGCATGCCGGCATCCACAATCGGATAGCCGGTCTGTCCGCGCTGCCAGAGACGCAGTGCGGCGTCATCGTCACGCCACGGGAAGTTGTCGAACTTTCGCTGCAGGTTGTCGGTTGGCAAGCTCGGCTCATTGAAGAGCAGGTTGTAAGAAAACTCTCGCCAGCCGAGTTCGCTGAGAAAACGATCCGCGTCAGCGCTCAGCTCTTTGCCGGAGTATGCGTCCTGCACCGCAAACCATGGCTGGTTGGGCGAGAGTTCGCCGAAGTGCAGGTGCGGCGAGAGCCGGGAAACATAGCGCTGATCCGGGCGATTGCGGCCTTCATCGTAACGATCGAGCCCGTGTGAAACGAATTCATCAAGTCTCTGTGCGGCGCCTTGCTCACCCGGCGACCATTCGCTCGCGATGCCGTCGTACCAGCGAACCTCCGGCATGAGCTCAAGTTCCTGCAAGGAAACGCCCTTGGCGGGCGCGAAGAGCTCGATGTTTTCCGGAGCCGGCAGCGGGCGTCGAGGCGGGATACCGTTCTGCAGGCAGCCTCGACGATAGAACGGCGTGAACACCCGATACGGTGTGCCATCCGGCTTGTTGGTGCTGGGCGGCTCAAACAACGTGGAGCCGTTGAAGCTTTTTACAGTGATTGAGTCGCCGGACAGCGCCGCCTTGATACTCGTATCCCGAGCAATACGCCACGGCTCGTAGCAGCGATTCCAATACACGGTATCTGCGCCGATATCGCGCAGCAGCTTCGGCAAGAGCTCGGTAGCGTCGCCACGCAGGAGCACAAGCCCATCCTGTAACGCGCGGCCAAGGCTTGCGAGGCTTTGATGCAGCCACCAGCGACTGGCGCCGCCCATCTTCCATTCCCTGGCATTGTGGTCGTCAAGAATATAAAGCGGCAGAATAGGCCGGCCTTCGAGGGCCGCCGCGTGCAAGGCTGGATTGTCCGCCAGGCGGAGGTCCTGCCGAAACCAGACAACTACAGGAGCTGGATTTGCCATTGAATTTTCTGTGTCCCAGGGCGTCGGATAGGAGCTACAGTATAAGATCGGCCGTGCCAGGAAGGCGTATTCATTTGTAACCAGACGAAACCAACGGAGAGCGAGGCAGTATGCGGGTAGCGATTATTGGCGGCACGGGGTTTGTGGGCGGATATATAACGGCCGCGCTGTTGGCGGCCGGGCATGAGCCCTCCCTGCTGGTGCGTGCCGGCAGCGAGTCGAAGGTCGACGCAGACGAACGGATACGCGTGACGCCAGGCGATCTGTCCTCTGAAGCATCGCTGAAGGCCGTGGTCGACGGTTGCTCCGCAGTCATCTACAACGTCGGCATCCTCAGGGAATTCCCGTCTCGTGGTGTCACCTTCGAAGAATCGCAATACAAGGGCCTCGTGCGGACCGTGGAGGCTGCCAAAGCGGCAGGGGTAAAGCGACTGCTGCTGATGAGCGCGAATGGCGTCAAGACGCCCGGTACGCCGTATCAGGAAACCAAGCACAGGGCGGAGGAATACGCGCTGGAGAGTGGTCTCGATGTTACCGTTATCAGGCCTTCCGTCATTTTCGGCGACCCCCAGGACAAAATGGAGTTCGCGACGCAGCTTTATCAGGATATGGTGAAGCCGCCGATTCCGGCGGTTGGTTTCTTCTCCGGACGAAACCCGAAAACAGGCGCCATCGTGATGTCGCCTGTGCATATCGAAGACGTTGCCAGCGCATTTCTCGCGGCACTGGCGGATGACGCGACGATTGGCAGAACGTATTCGCTGGGCGGTCCCGAGATTCTGACCTGGGACGAGATGATTCGCCGCATCGCGACAGCAACGGGTCGCCGCAAGTGGATTCTGCCAATGCCGACCTACCTGATGCGCATCGGCGCCACGCTTTTTGACTGGCTGCCGTTCTTCCCCGTCACGCGCGGGCAGCTCACCATGCTCGAAGAAGGTAATACCGCGGACCCCGAGGTCCTCAAGCATCTGATCGGCCGTGAGCCGAAGGGTTTTAGTGTCGAAGCGCTTGCTTACCTGAACAGGGTCTGATCGCAAGCGCACAGTTACCACCTGTTACATCCCTACACACTATCGACACCAAGCCGTCGAAGTTTGTCGCTATCGTTCTAGCTGCTTACCCCTAAACCCCAACCAGCAGAAAGGACACATGCAATGATAACAACGATCTCAAAACGCGCCGGAATCGCGGCAGTAGCGTGCCTCGGCTTTATCGCGGCAATCGCAAACGCCGGGCACCATGGCGAGATGAAGGCCAAGGATATCGTCGACACCGCGGTCGGCGCAGGACAGTTCAATACGCTCGCCGCTGCGCTCGAAGCTGCTGATCTCATTGGAACGCTGAAGGGCGAGGGTCCATTCACGGTCTTCGCACCGACCGATGCGGCATTTGCCAAGCTACCGGAGGGCACCGTGGAGACACTGCTGAAGCCTGAGAATCGCGATCAGCTGACCGCCATTCTGACGTACCACGTCGTCGCCGGTAAGGTCATGGCCGAAGACGTTGTACAGCTCACCGCTGCAACGACCGTAAACGGCTCCGACGTCGCGATTGCCGTTCAGGATGGCTCCGTGCGTATCGACAACGCCACTGTCATCAAGACCGACATCGCTGCAAGCAACGGCGTCATTCACGTCATCGACACCGTCATCCTGCCTAACTAGGAAGTTCCCCTTGCCGGCACAGGGAAGTGCCGGCCATTCCCATGAGTCTTCTCTCCACATTTCCAGCGGATGCCAACGTTGCCATTATTGGCTCGAGCGGCGGCATTGGCTCGGCCATGCTGCGGCTTCTCGCCGACGACCCGCGTGTCAGCCGCATTCACGCCTTCTCTCGTCGTGAGACAACACCGGACCTGCCGGGCACAAGCGCAGGACAGATCGATCTGGAGGACGAAAACTCGATCGCCGAGGCAGCCTCAAGCGCAGCGCAGAGCGGCCCACTTGACCTGGTCCTCGTCACGACCGGCATCCTGTGGCAAGGCGACAACTTGCGACCGGAAAAGTCGATGCGCGAAATCAGCATGGACGGCCTGACGCGGCTGTTCGCGATCAATGCCGCCGGCCCTGCACTCGTCGCAAAGCACTTCCTTCCGCACACGCGCAAGGAGTCAAAAACCGTGTTTGCAGCGTTGTCGGCCCGTGTCGGCAGCATCTCCGACAATCGACTGGGCGGTTGGTACTCGTACCGGGCATCGAAGGCGGCATTGAATATGTTACTGCGCGGGCTGGCCATCGAGCACGCGCGTCAACGACCGCAGTCCATTGTAGCCGGCCTGCATCCGGGCACCGTGGATACCGGTCTGTCAGGTCCCTACACGTCGCGAACGCCGAGAAAGCAGCTGTTTTCGCCGGAGCAGTCTGCCCGCTACCTGCTAAACGTCATCGACACGCTGGGCCCAGATGACACGGGGCAGACCTTCGCCTGGGACGGAAGCCGCATCGAGTTTTGACAGCAATGCTGGGGCACGGCAGTTACGTTCTGTTACAAATGAACACACCGCTGTCACCACTCTGAACAACACTGCACTTACTTTTGAGGCATAGACCCTGAGAGGACGGCGAAAATGAACGCCAGGCGAACCAAAACAATCACATCGTGGATCTTTGTCTACGCTGCGCTGTTTGCTGCCGTCGTTCTCACCAGTCGTTCTGCTGCAACAGTCCCGCCCGATATTCACGCGTTATCCCCGGTCATTCTCAATGCCGATCCACCGGCCCTGCGGATCGACGCGGTCATGCGCCGCTCGGACATATGAGCAGGCGCGCTCCGTGTTTCCTTACGTTTCTCCTCGCGCTCGTCACAGGAAACGCTGCCATGGCGATTGAAGAGCCGGCGTTCAAGTTGCTCGCGGAGGGGCAACACTACGAAGTGCGAGAATATGAGCCGTACCTGGTTGCTGAGGTCGATGTGAGTGGCAAGTCGGCCGACAGCCAGGGCTTTCGAACGCTGGCCGGCTATATCTTCGGCGACAATGAAAGCGGCGAGAAGATGCAGATGACTGCTCCGGTCGAATCGCGGGACGCGGAGCCGGGCGAGACGATGACCTACGGTTTCGTCATGGAGCGGAAATACACGCTGGAAACCCTGCCATCGCCGAACAACGAGCGAATTCGTATTCGCGAGAAACCTGCCCGGACTGTTGCCGTTCACCGCTTCTCCGGCCGCTGGACGGAGGCAAATTTTTCGCGTCATGAACGCGTGTTGCTCGATGCATTACAAGCCGACGGCATAGAGACCGACGGGGAGGTTGAGCTGGCACGTTACAACGGTCCTTTTACCCCATGGTTCATGCGTCGTAACGAACTGATTGTCCCGATCAGGTGGCCTTCAGCGACGCAATAGCGCTGTATTGCGGGGCCCGGCCCGCCGAACTATAGTTCATGATGCTGTCCAAACCCCTGTTACGGACACTCATTCCCGGGAGATTCAAGTGCGCCTGATCGTCAAATCCTTGCTGCTTGCTGCCACGCTGCTGACAGTGCTGTCGACCGCGGGCGCGGCTGACCGCGTGCGGGAGTTCAAAGGCACCGGCAATACGACCACCGCCATCTTCAATGTTGAATCGCCGTGGTTGCTGGACTGGCGGCTGGACGGGGACTTCGACGAGCTGGTCGCGCTTGATGTGACCTTGGTGGAGGCCAACACAGGCCGACACGTCGGGCGCGTTCTGCACACCAAGCGCAAGGGTAACGGTGCCAAGCTCTTTAATTCGGGCGGCCGCTACCAGTTGCGCATCAGTTCGTCGCTGGCGCGCTGGACGATCAAGATCGACCAGCTGACACCTGAAGAGGCCGAGCTCTACACGCCACGCCAGAAGCCAGGCATACGCGCGCCCTTCCGCCGCCCCTAGAAGTACTCAGGCTCATTACCGGGCCGCCACTTGATATTGCAGCCGATGCTGGGCTTCTGGTTCGCCAGTGGCTGTTTCGAGTCGAGGGCCGCATCCAGGGCGGCGCGCAGGTCACGGCCGTCAACGGGAAGACCATTCGATGGTCGGCTGTCGTCCAGCTGGCCGCGGTACACCAGTCGTTTGCCGCTGTCGAAGACAAAGAAATCGGGCGTGCAAGCCGCACGATAGGCTTTGGCTACTTCCTGGCTTTCATCGAGCACGTAGGGAAACGCATAGCCGTTGGCGGCTGCTTCTGCCTTCATGTGGGGCAGATCATCCGCAGGGTATTTGTCGGTATCGTTGCTGTTGATCGCCACAATGCAGACACCTCGTGCGCCGTAGTCCCTGCCTATGCGAGCCAGCTCTTCCCGGACGTGGATGACGAACGGGCAGTGGTTGCAAATGAACATGACGAGATAGGCGCTGGCGCTGTCCTCGAGTGAGTGCGTCTGCCCGTCCGGGTCCGGAAGCGAGAAGCCCGGCGCCACTGTTCCCAGCGGCAACATTTGTGATTCGACGGCAACCATTTTTGTATCCCTGTTGTGTTCCAGACCGCTGTAGACTAGCAAAGGTCGGGGCCCTGCGGCATGCGGATGGTCCCATGTTATGCGATCATCGCCACACACCAGGACACGCGGGGCAATCTTGACAACCACGGTTCGACAGAAGGGCAGTGCCATCATGATTTCGGCGGCTATCGTCGTGGTCATCTATGGCATGCAGATGGCCAAGGTCATCCTGGTGCCATTCCTGGTCGCGGTATTCCTGGCGCTCATTACCGTGCGACCGATGCTCTGGCTGCAATCCAAACGCGTGCCGTCGATACTCGCGGCACTCGTAATCGTTACCGTGATCATGTTGATCCTGGCGCTGGTCGGCATGATCCTTGGCACCTCAATCGCCGACTTTACGGCCGCGATTCCCGTCTACCAGGCAAGGCTCGACGCTATCATCGATAGCGCGGTTCGGTTTATTGCCGACAACCTCAAAGGCGACGGCTCCATCGAGAGTTTGCGCGACATGATCGACCCCGGCTGGGCAATGGGCCTGGTGGCAGGCATCCTGAACGGCCTGAAGGACGTGCTGACCAATACTTTTCTTATTTTCTTCACGATGATCTTCATCCTGCTCGAGGCGTCGAGCGGGCAGACCAAGTTCGAGGCTGCATTCGGGCGCAGTGAAGGCTCGCTGGATCGTCCTCGGGCGTTCCTCCAGAACCTCGGCCGCTATCTCGGCATCAAGACCATCGTCAGTCTTGCGACGGGCTGCTGCGCCGGGCTGTTGACCTGGTCGGTCGGCGTCGACTTCCCCTTGCTGTGGGCGATGCTCGCTTTCCTGCTCAACTACATCCCGACGATCGGATCTATCATTGCGGCTGTTCCCGCGGTGCTGCTCGCGCTGGTGCAGTTGGGGCCCGGCGAGGCCGGCGCGATTACGATGGGGTTTGTAGGCATCAACGTGATCTTCGGAAATTTCCTGGAACCGCGGCTGATGGGCTACGGCGTCGGCATCTCGCCGCTTATCGTATTCGTAGGCCTGGTCTTTTGGGGATGGGTCTTCGGGCCGGTCGGCATGCTGTTATCGGTGCCATTGACGATGACCCTCAAGCTCGCCCTGGAGAGTGACGACCGTACTCGATGGGTGGCGATTCTGATTGGCTCGGAACGCGACGCCGAGCATGAGTTGCGAAGCTTGTATCCGGAAGAGAAGGGAGAGGCTGATCAGGCTACAACGTCGTCGTAGTCGTCCACAACGTCGTCTAGGTCCGGTTCCGTTTCCTCGATCGTTTCGAGCAGGTTGATCGCCACGGCAACGAAGTCGGTATCCGTGATGATGCCAACCAGTTGTTCGCCGTCCATGACCGGCAGGCAGCCGATTTTGTGTTTTTCGATGAACAGTGCGGCGCTGCGCAGGCTTGCATGCACGTCTACGGTGGCGACATCCGTGACCATCGCGTCTCTGACAAGAATCTCATTGGCGTGAATGCGGTTCTTCGGGTCCCGCAGGAAGCTGTCGGTTGCAGCGAGCACGTTGGTCAGCGTTACGAGGCCGACCAGTTTATCGTCTTCGACAACCGGAATGTGGTGAATACGGTGGTCGTGCATCAACGTGCGCGCTATGGCGAGCGTGTCGGACGGCACAACCGTAATCAGGTTGGTACTCATGATGGCTTCGATGCTGAACATGGCCCCGTCCTTCTTCTTTTCACTAACTTTCAGTCTAGCCCGGGCGGCCGGGAACGCTATTGCTAGAAACACCTATGGGTGATGGCGAGGGACCAGCTTGAGCAGAATCGTTCTAACGTTTGAAAGCGGCGGCGAAGTCGGCCCAGCGCGGATCTTTTCGTGCGTCATCAAAATATTGCACGACGAACGCCCAGGGAGCGCCCGGATCATGTACATCGATACATGCCTGCAGCCATTCGAACGTGCAGTCGAGGTCGCCGGCGTCGGCGCAAATTTCGGCAATCTGGTAGGAGTTGGGTGTGCCCCAGCGAGCAATGTAGTCGCCTAGCGCGGCCTGCCACTGGCTGCTGCGCCCCTGCCGGCGGCCCAGGATCAGGATTTCGTACAGCTCCCGAGTCCAGTCAACCGTCTCGCTCGCCACATACATCGATGCGCGGTCAAGGTCGCCCTGCTGCATATAAACGCTCGCAATCCGGCCATTGACGCGAGCCGAGCCTGGCGACAGCTCGAGCACTCGATTGAAGTAGCTCAGCGCCTCTGCGGAATTTCCCGCAGCCGTGTGCACATCGCCCAGCTGTCGAATAGAGCTGATATCCAGGGGGTCGAGGTCAATGGCTTTTTCGTAGGCAGCGATCGCCCCGTCGAAGTCGCCCATGAAGAAATAGCTGTTGCCGAGCCAGCCCAGTGAGATTGGGTCGTTGGGGTTGAGTTCCACCGCTTTCTTGCTGAATTCCAGCGCGCCTGCCAGATCCCAGTCAGCGCCCTGTGCCACCATCGCCTGCGCGATATAGGCTTCTACGTTGCCCGGCTCAAGATCGATGGCTTTTGTCGCGTAGGCCCGCACGCGATCAAAGCCTGCCCTGAAATCTCCGCCGGAACTGCCGGCTATGCCGGCAACGCGGTTGTACTCGGTTACCGCGAGGCCGGTCCAGCCGCGCGCAAATTCCGGATCCAGTTCCGTCGCTTTCTGAAATGCGGCGAACGCCTTGTCCAGGTTTTCGCTGGTCAGGTAATTCAGAAAATAAACGCCTTTCAGCGCCTCGTTATAGGCTTCGATGTTGTCGGTGCCGCGGTCCGCGGTGACGGCATCATCGCCAAGGAGCGTCAGCTTCAGTGCGTCGACGACATTCGAGGCGATTTCATCCTGTACCGCGAAAATGTCGGTAAGGTCGCGATCGTAGGTCTCGGACCAGAGGTGGTAACCGTTCTCCGCATCGACCAGCTGAGCCGTTATCCGTAGCCGCGTGCCTGACTTGCGCACGCTGCCCTCGAGTACGTTGGCGACGTTCAGCTGTTCGCCGATAATGCGCAGGTCCTCGTTCTGGCCCTTGAACTTGAATGACGACGTGCGTCCCGCCACGTGCAGCCTGGGGATCTTCGCCAGCAGGTTCAGGAGTTCTTCCGCGAGCCCGTCGGAAAAATACTCGTTTTCCTTGTCGTCGCTCATATTGACGAACGGCAGTACAGCAATCGACGGCTTCACTTCGGCGATAGCCTGCTGGTCAGCCGCCGGCTGTTCGCCAAGCTGCAGCACGAACTTGTCGAGCAGCAGGAAGCCGACCGCGACAACGAGAATAATGATGGCGGTGCGATTGAGCTTGCCGCTGGTCTGCGCTGTGATCGACTTGCTTCGGTCCACATCCTTGTCGCGCTTGATCCCCTCCGGCGTCATCTCGAACGCCCAGGCGAAGATCAGCGCAAACGGAAAGCCGATAATCACGAAGGCCGCCACGGCCGAAATCAACCACTCCGGCAGTTTCAATGCCGGGAACATGACGTCGACGACCTGCATGGTCAGCCAGCCCGCGATAATGTAGACCAGCGCGACCTTGGCAACGTTGCGGCGTTGAATTTCCTGAAGAAACTGGCGCATACGAGGATCCGACGAAAAAAGCTTACCAAGCTTAGCAGAGCGAGGGTTGCGCGGCACCGGCAATCCCCGAGACGAGACCGCGCGGCTTCTGCCGGCGCCGCCGCGCCATCCGGACTCGGATAGTACGAATGTGAAATACTGAGCAGATGCGGCCCAATACGGTCAGAAACACCATGAAGATTCGAAGCCTTTTTCCCTGCCTGCTGCTGGCATTCCCGGTACTCCCGGTATTGGCCAGCGATGAATGCTGTGACGCCACGCAGATCGTCCGCGACGCGGTCGACCACTGGCGCGGAATGTCCTCGTACACCGAGATGACAATGGTGATTCATCGTCCCGACTGGGAGCGCTCGATGACCATGCGCGCCTGGACCAAGGGCAACGATCAGTCGCTGGTTCGCGTCATCGAACCCAAGAAGGACCGCGGCAATGGCACGCTTACCGATGACGACAACATGTGGTCCTTCTCTCCGAAGGTGAACCGGGTGATCAAGATCCCGTCATCGATGATGGGGCAGAGCTGGATGGGCTCGGATTTCTCGAACAAGGACGTCGCGCGAGCAGACGACATTATCGATGAGTACGACCACTCGATTCTGAATCGTGAAGAGATAGATGGAATAGTCGTCTATGACATCGAGTCGATACCGCATGAGGATGCGGCTGTCGTCTGGGGCAGAGAGGTGCTGAAGATACGGGACGATCACGTCGTTCTCGAACACGCTTTTTACGATCAGGATGGCGACCTGGTCAAGAAACTTGTATCGCTCGAAGTCGGCGAGATGGGTGGGCGGACTATCGCCAGGCGACAGCGCATGACGAAAACCGACAAACCCGACGAGTGGACGGAGATCAGCGTTAACGCGGTCGAATATGAGGTCGACCTGAAAGACAGCCTGTTTACGCTGTCGAACCTGCGTAACCCACGAAATAACTAGGCAGGGATTCACTGAATGAACATCGTTGTACGCCTGGCCTGGCGCAACCTCTGGCGGCATCAGCGGCGCACCTGGCTGACCGTCGGCGCGATGGTGTTCTCGAACATACTGCTGGTGTTCATGATATCGATGCAGTTCGGCATGTACGACCTGATGGTCGACAATACGCTGAAGGTCTTTACCGGGCACATGCAGGTCCAGGCGCCGGGCTACAAGGACGACCAGAAGATGCGGCAAACGGTGCCCGACATCGTACCGCTGGCCGGACAGCTGCGAGCGAAGTTCCCGACAGAAAAAATAGCCGCGCGAGGCTGGGCATTCGCGCTGGCGTCGAGCGAGGAGCGAAGCTACGGGATTGGTATTTTCGGCGTGCAGCCCGAGTACGAGCCACAGGTGTCGAGTATCCCGGGGCTCGTGTCGGAGGGTCGGTACCTGGTGCAGACCGACGCGCCAGAGATCGTTATAGGCGTTGTGCTCGCCCGCAACCTGCGCGTCGACGTCGGCGATGAGCTTACCTTGCTGGGCAGCGGCCGCGACGGTTCTTTCGCAGCTGCTGTCGTCACCGTCGTCGGCATTTTCGATAGCGGCGTGCCTGACGTCGACCGCAACATCGCGCAGATGCCGATCGCAGCCTTTCAGGATGTGTTCTTCATGGAGGGCGCCGGTCACCAGCTTGTCATCACGGCCCCGACGCTTGAAGACGCGGAACGGGTTCTTCCGGACATCAGCGCCGCGCTGCCGTCCGATGAAGGGCTCGTTCTGCACGACTGGGATGCCCTGCAGCCTGGCCTTAAACAGGCGATCAAGGCCGACATGAGCAGCGCGTTCTTCATGTACGGCATTCTCGTGATTCTCGTTGCTTTCAGCGTACTGAATACGCAGCTGATGTCGGTGCTCGAGCGAACCCACGAGTTCGGTATTGTCATGGCGCTGGGTTTGAAGCCTGGCCAGCTGGGACGACTGGTGATGCTCGAGACCGCCATGCTGGGCACTATTGGTCTTGTTCTCGGTGCAATCGGTGGCGTGATAGTGACGTCCTACTTCAGCGCTAACGGCCTGTCTATTCCCGGTATGGAAGAGATGGCCGCGAATTTCAATCTTCCGCCACGCGTCTACTTCCAGGCGACGCCCTGGACCATGGCCCTCGGGCCTCTTGTGGTATTTGTCTTCACACTGCTGGCCGCGGTTTACCCCGCGTTGCGGCTGCACAAGCTGCATCCGGTTGAAGCCATGAGGGTGAACTGATGCGCATGCTGCCGGTCCTGACACGACTCGCCTGGCGCTACCTGTGGCGCAACCACCGGCGCACCATCATCATGGTGAGTGCAGTCTCGGTTGGCGTGTGGTCCATGATCTTCATGACGGCACTGTCGCGCGGCATGGTGGACCAGGTTATCGAAGACGGCGTTGCCGCTTTGCCGGGTCATGTGCAGGTCCATAACCCCCGATTTCTTGATGACCCGAGTGTTGTGAACCGTATCCTGATTGGCGACGCCGAACTGTCGAGGACTTTCAGTTCGACAGATTTCAAGGCGTGGGCGAGCCGCGTCAGGGTGCCCGCGGTGATTGCCAGCGAATACGAGTCGCGTGGCGTGACCCTGTTGGGCATCGATCCGCTCGCCGAGCAGGCGTTTGGCTATATCGCGTATGACGAAGTAGACGGCCGCTTCCTCGAGGGTATCGATGACAGCGGTATCGTCATCGGCCGCAAGCTCGCTGACAAGCTGGAGACGAGGGTTGGCAAGCGTGTCGTACTGATGAGCCAGGATCCGGACAATGAAATCGCGGATCGCGGCTTTCGAGTCGTGGGGCTGTTCGAGACTGACATACCGGCGTTTGATGAGAGCAACGTATTCGTCGGCAAGAGGACCGCGCAGAAGATGCTGCGCATTGGCGATACCACGACCGAAATCGTATTTCTCGGCGATAACTACCGCGATGTCGAACCAACCTATGACAAGGTGGTCGCGAAAATCGATGGCTTGCTCGACGTCAGCCGCTGGAACGAGATCGCAAGCTACCTGGGCTCGATGCTCAAGGTGATGGACGGCTTCGTATTTATCTTCATGGTGGTCATCTTCCTGGCACTGTCGTTTGGGCTGGTGAACACGCTGGTCATGGCGGTGTTTGAACGTGTGCGCGAAATCGGCCTGATGCTCGCGCTCGGCATGAAACCGTCAAACATACTCGGTCAGATCATTATTGAGTCGATGCTGCTGCTGCTGGTTGGTCTTGCCGTCGGTAACCTGCTTGCCGTTGCGACCATTCAGCCCCTGCGTGGCGGCATCGATATTTCGATGGTCGCCGAGGGCATGGAGATGATGGGCGCAGCGAGCGTGCTGTATCCGAGGCTCTACTTGAGCGACATGATTCTCGCAAACGGCATCGTGCTGTTTCTTGGTTTTCTCGCGAGCCTGTCCCCGGCCTGGCGCGCGTCGCGTTATGAGCCGGTCGAAGCAATCACAAAGGTGGGATGATGACGGCGGTACGTTGTGTAGATCTTTGCAAGACCTATCTGCAGGGTGATCAGGCAATCAAGGCGCTTGATCACGTCAGCATCGACATCGAGGAAGGCGGTTTCGTCTGCCTGTCCGCACCATCCGGCGGCGGCAAGACGACCTTGCTGAACGCTATCGGCGGGCTTGATATGCCCGACAGCGGCGAGGTCTGGATTGCCGACCGACGCATAGACCAGATGAGCAAGGGCGAGCTCGCGGAACTGAGACTGTCCAGCATTGGTTTCGTGTTCCAGGCGTATAACCTGATCCCGGTCCTTACGGCGAGGGAGAACATCGAGTTCGTGATGCAGGTGCAGGGCGTGGCGGCGAAACAGCGAGCCGAGAAATCACTGGCGATACTCGAGGAAGTCGGCTTGAACGGCCTGCAGGATCGGCGACCGGCGGAGATGTCCGGTGGCCAGCAGCAGCGTGTTGCCGTTGCCAGGGCAATCGTGTCGCGACCCGCGCTGGTGCTCGCGGACGAGCCCACGGCAAACCTCGACTCAAAGACCTCCGATGGGCTCATGGAGCTGTTTACCGAGCTCAATGAGCATCACAACACGACCTTTGTCATTGCAACCCATGACCAGCGCGTCATGGCTTACGCGAAACGCCTGGTCCGGATGCTGGACGGCCGCATCGTCGATGACATCAAGCAGAATGCGGCATAGCTACGCATTTGCCGTGCTGCTGTTTTCCGCGGCGATTCTTGCGGACGACAACACGACAGAGTTCGGCGGCCACACGAAGTTCGCCGTAACGAGCCAGGCCTATCCGGACCAGAGCCTGTTTCGGGACCTTGTCGGCAGTAACGCGCTGGATCTCGATGGTGACCTGCGCCTGAACGTCAAAGCCGATGCCGGTCGCTGGTCTTTCGTCGCCGATTATCAGTTGCTCGCGCTAAACGGAGATAGCGTTGAGCTGGGTCGCGTCATACCCGGCGGTACGGACATCTTCTTTCCCGGCCTGCCGAGCGACGAGCGTCGCCTGTTCAACCTGACCGACCGCATCGAAGATGATGGCAAGACCGCCATACTGCATCGCCTTGATCGTTTTTCCATCGGCTATACGAGCGAAAAAGCGGTCGTACGATTCGGCCGGCAGGCGCTGTCCTGGGGAAACGGTCTGTTCTACGCACCGATGGACCTGGTCAATCCATTCGACCCGGCGGCAGTGGACACCGAATACAAGGCCGGCGACGACATGCTCTATCTGCAGTACCTGCGAGATAACGGCCATGATGTGCAGGGAGCCTACGTCGTGCGCCGCGACCGGCAGACGGGTGACGTACAGTCCGACCAGGCGACAGCGGCGATCAAGTACCATGGCTTTCTCGGCGAAGCGGAATACGATGTGCTGCTTGCGGAACATTACGGCGACACGGTATTCGGAATAGGTGTCGGCAAAAGCATCGGTGGCGCCGTTTGGCGTGGTGACGTTGTTGCTACCCGGGACGGTGACGACGCCACTGTGCAGCTGGTGACAAATCTCACTTACTCCTGGAACTGGTTCGACCGCAACATGAGCGGTGCCATCGAGTACTTCTACAACGGCTTCGGGCAGCGCTCGGCGTCCTACGATCCACTCAGTATTGCGGGCAATCCGGCGCTCGTCGAGCGGCTTACACGCGGCGAGCTTTTCTCCATCGGTCGACACTATGTTGCGGGTAGCGTGATGATCGAAATGACCCCGCTATGGGGGCTCACGCCGACCGTACTGGCAAACGTCTCGGACCCGAGCGGGCTGTTCCAGCTGGTGTCGAACTACAGCCTGTCCGACAACATGACGCTGCTGGGCAGTATCAACGTACCGCTTGGACCGAAAGGCACGGAGTTTGGCGGCATCGCCGCGGGTCAGCCCGATCGTTACCTGTCAGGGGGCGCCGGCTTGTTCGCGCAGATCGCCTGGTACTTCTAGCCCGCTTTAAGGGCAGCGAGCAGTCGCCGAAAGCCGGCTTCGATCTCGAGTTCAAACACAGGATCCTTAATATGGTCGAACGCTTCGACATCGAACTCCTGTGGATCGGCATCGATCATCTTATCGATGCGCTCGAATAGATCGCGCTCTTCCCATGCCATGTGCTTTCGCAGGCGGTCGATGTAGCTCGAGGTGTCCTCGATAAATTTCTCTCGCCTCACCGCGGCGCCCGCGTTGATCGCCTCCACGTCATCGCGCAGCGCCGAGCCCAATGTCGCGATATCGCGGTGATCGCCAGGGACATCCTCCAGGCCGTCGGCAAGGTCCGGCCGTTTCTTTTGCAGCTCGGCATAGACGATATCCTCTTTGGGATGGTGAACCGCATCCGGATAGACCGTCATGTAGCGCATGATCTCGTCGACCATCTCGAAATCAGGGTCGCCTCCGGCCGAGGCCTGCTCGACCGCGTCTTCAAGCAGGTTAAGAACAATAGACATGTTGCGGTGGTCTTCCCGCAACTCCTTCATCATCGTTCTGGCTTCAGACCGCATCTCGACTCCCTCAGGCTTGCTCTGGTCCATACTGGCGAAAGGTAACACAGCGAACTATTCGCATTATCACCTACCACAGCCCCGCCCGCGATGGCGCGGCAGGCATGCGTTTGCGCGTGCACCGCTCAGCGGCCCGGCGGAATGCTGGCGAAATCGCTGGCCGACTCCATGTTAAGCAAAGCATCAGCCAGCGCGGCCAGAAGGCTCTGGTTCGCGACCAGCAACTCCCTGTTTACGTTCAACAACGTCGATATTTCGACCTCGTTCAGCTCGCCACGGGACACTTCGTCGTAGATGCGATGACGCATTCGACTGTGTATCGATTCCGCCTTATTCTTGATTTCGACGAGTGTCTCGAATCTGAGCGCCGGGAGATCGGCCTTGGTCAGTGTGTCGAGATTCTCAAAAAACTCCCGCGCCGCCTCCCTGAATTGCCCGAAGTAGGCGTTGAAGCGGTCGTTGACGGAGCCGCGAAACAGATCGAGGTCGCCGTGCACGTCCTTCATGCTCTTTGCGGCCTGTACGGCATTGCGAATGGCGGGGATTATCTGGCTCAGCCTCTCCGACTCTTCCGCGTCCAGTGGCTGCGTTTGCAGCGCCAGCGCGGCGCGGAGAATCTCTCCTTCAAGCTGCTTGATTTCTGCGTAGCAGTTCTCGTAGTCGATTTCACCTGAGAAGACCGCGACACCCCTGCGATCCTCACGGCTGTCATAAAACGTATGATCGGGAGGAAGGCCAAGCGTTGCCTGGTTCAAAGCGGCCGCCTGGTCGATCAGCCGCAGCGTTTCGCGCGACATGTCTTCCAGTGCGGCTTCCGGCACCCCCGTGTCGCTACTTTTTATATGTCGCAGTAGCGGCGTCTCTTCTTCCCCAAAACGTCGGTCCAGCCAGGCGCTCAACACGGGTATGAGCGGCAGGAAGATCACTATGCCGATCAGGTTGAAGAGACTATGGAATGCGACCAGCGCGAACAATGGATCGGAGATCGCCAATACGCCGGTGATGAGCCCCAGTAGCGGAATGAGGCCGAGGAAAGCGATTATGTCCGTGACCAGGTTGAAAATAAGGGCGCCCATAGCAACGCGTTTCTTGGACGGAGAGCCGGCCAGCGAGCCGAGCAACGCCGTAATCGTCGTGCCAAGGTCAGCACCGATCGCTATTGCAGCGGCCGACTCCAGCGGGATCGCGCCGGCGTAAAGCGCGCTGAGGGTAATCATGATGGTTGCGGAGCTTGACTGGATGACGGCGGTCAGCAGCAGGCCGGCGAGCAGGAACATGATCAACGGATAGCCGGCCAGCGCACTGGGGTCGAACATCTCTGTTGCGATGAGCGCTCCGGACTTCATGAACTCCAGGCCCATGAGCATCAGTCCGAGGCCTGCGACAAAATGACTTGCGCCGGCTCGGCGCGTGCCGGCCGCGGACCAGACGACGCCAAGGCCGCCAAGGGTAACCAGCGGCAGCGCGAGCGCTTCAATATCCAGCTTGAAACCAACGGTCGCGACGATCCAGCCGGTCATCGTTGTTCCGAGATTGGAGCCGAAGACGATGCCCAACGCGCTGGCGAGCGAAATGATGCCGGTGCCAACGAATGCGAGAACGATGAGGCTGACGACGGAGCTGCTTTGCAGTGCGGCCGTAGAGATCGCTCCCGCCAGCACGCCTCGTAGCGGTTTTGCCGTGTATTCGCGCAGGAACTTCTTGAATGAACGGCCGGCCAGCTGCGTCAGCGCCTGTTCCAACTGGTGCATGCCGAACAGAAACAGGCCGAGGCCGGCGGCCAGTCTCCAGAGATCCAGTTCTTCGTTCATATCACCTCTCGTAACAATACCGAAACAATAGCGTAAACAGCCTGTAAGAAGACTGTGTTTTCTTTATGCATATTCGTCCAATGCAGGAAGGTATGATGACGTTGGCCTCGATTCTAGTAGTAGACGCGGACGCAAGAACAAGATCGCAGATGGCGATTGGTCTGCGAGAGCTGGGGCATGAGGTCAGCGAGACATCGAATGCCGGTTCGGCGCTTGCTGCCGTACGCAACAAGAAGCCGGACCTGATGGTATGCGATTGCTCCTTGCCTGACCTTGCCGGTGTTGAGTTATTGAATGATGTCCGTGGTAGTGGCGACTATCGCGCGGTTCGGATTCTGATGACTTCCGCGAGTGGTCGTACCGAAGATGTCGTGTCTGCTTTGAAGTCGGGCGCCGACGACTTCGTTGCGAAACCCATAGAAATGCAGGAGTTCCTGGCGCGCGTTGATGCCTGTCTCAGGCGACCTGCGAACCACGCCGCATCGCGGGAAATGCATGCGGGTGCCATTAGTATTGACACCGTGGGCCAGCGTGTCGCGGTTGGTGGCAGCTATATTTCGCTGGCTCCGCGTGAGTACCGACTCTTGCTTTTCCTGGTTTCCAACCAGGACCGCGTATTCAGCCGCAAACAGCTGTTGCTGCATGTCTGGGACAAAGAATCCACTGTTGGTCCCAGGACAGTTGACGTGCATATACGTCGCCTGAGAAGTCTGCTGGAACCTTTTGAATGCGGGGGGTATCTGCAGACCGTCCGGGGCAGCGGCTACCGTTTCTCCCTCAAGGTTTAACTGGCTTCGTAACACATTCTTAATACTGCTGTCACGTAGCCTCCACATAGCAGCTCTAGATTTGCGGCCTCGATCAGGTCGTAGCGCGAAGGCGCGCTGCGGTGCAAGCAAAGTATTTTTCTGGAGAAGACAGATGACCCGTACCAAACTGTTCGCCATCGTTGCTGCCGGCGCAATTCTCGCCGCCTGCGACAGCGGAGATATCAATATCGCTCCGTCGACCGTTGTCGAAAACAGCAACAACACGACGAACACAAACACCGGCGGAAGCGCCGATGACATTTGCGCGTCCTATGTGAAAAACGGAACGACGTTTCAGGGATCCGCGGACGGCAATGGAAACTGCACGTACGGCTCGGCTTTTGTCGGCCCGCAGAACAACCTGACGGTTGATCTCCTCGTCCCAGAGCTGCCGAACGGCGGCGCTCATATTTTCACATCCAGTTTGTTCGTCGGTGAGACCTACCGGACCCAGGCAGAACTTGCTGCGGCAGGCATAACGGAGGGCGGCGACGGTCCTACCCTGACCATTGAGCCGGGAGCAACCCTGGCTTTCCAGACGAACAAGGATTTCATCATCATTAACCGTGGCTCGAAGATCCTGGCTGACGGCACCGGGGACAAACCAATTACCTTCACGTCCGTGTCTGACATCAACGGCACGGTCGGTGCCGAAGACGTGCAGCAGTGGGGCGGCATGGTCATCAACGGATTCGGCGTCAGCAACAAGTGCAGCTACGACGGTACGCGTGGCCAGGCAGGCTTCGCGCTGACAGCGAACACCGAATGCTCGATCGAAGCTGAGGGTTCTGCCGGCGACGACGAGTCGCAGTATGGCGGTGACAACGACGACGACAGCTCCGGCATTATGCGCTACGTCATCGTCAAGCACACCGGCGCCGAGGTTGGCAACGGTGATGAACTGAACGGTATTTCCTTCGGCGGCGTTGGCCGGGGCACTATCGTTGAATACCTGCAGGTCTACTCGACCTATGATGACGGCATCGAGATGTTCGGTGGCGCTGTCAACTTTAACAATTACGTGGCGCTCTACGTGCGTGACGACTCGATCGATATTGATGAAGGCTACATTGGCACAATTACAAACGCCCTGGTCATCCAGTCCGGCCAATGACGGTAATCAGTGCGTGGAATCCGACGGCATCGGTTCCTACAATGCCGCCAACGTGGCGCTCAACGCCGACTTCATCGCGCGTGGTCTGAACAGCGCACCGACGATCAACAACCTGACCTGCATCATCTCGCCAAACCTGGTGGGAACGCACGGTGAGGGCGCAGGACTGCGTTTTCGTGAGGGCATCGCTCCCGTAGTCAATGATTCGTTGATCGTGACGTCGTACGCAGCGAACGATACCTCTGACGGTGACGACAATTTCTGCCTGCGCATCGACAACACCGAGACACAGGATCCGCGGTTGCCGGCACCTGCAGCTGAACAACGTCATCTTCGCTTGCCAGGAAAACTCGAAGCTGCAGGCTTTCGGAACCTTCGCCAACGAGCAGGAGTTCGCCGAGTCTCAGGGCAACCAGTTTGCAACGCTTGCCGACGGAACCGCGGTAGACGCAACCGCGGCGAATGACGCGGATCTGCAGATTCTCGAAGGCGCGCAGAAGATTTACTCGTTGCAGTGGGCCACATCATTCGTAGACGGGGCCGCTCCCATAGCCAGCACCGACCCGGCGCCCGCGACCTTCCTCGGCGCGGTCGATGCGGCCGATGACTGGACCGCGGCCGTGGACCTACGGCATTTCGCGAGGATAATCGCGGTCAAGCGCTCTGGTTTGAATAACATGAAATAGCAGTAAAATCAAGAACGCGGGTGGCGGCTACTTCGGTAGTCGTCGCCTGCGTGGTGGCGGCGCCCGCAGCCTGCGCAGACAGAGGATTCGGAACTCGAAGAAGTCGTCGTTACGGGTCGCTTTATCGACGCCAGCGAGCAACTGGTCAACGAACGCATGAACGACGCGTTCGCGACCGATTTGCTGGGCGCCGACATGATCGCGCGACTGGGCGATTCGACCGTTGCTGCTGCTTTGCGACGTGTGCCCGGCTTGACGCTCGTGCAGGACAAGTATGTCTATATTCGCGGCCTCGGAGAGCGCTATTCACAGAGCACGCTGAATGGCGCCTACATACCGTCGCCCGACCTGACCAGGAACGTGATTCCTCTGGATGTTTTTCCCACGTCGATCGTTGAGTCACTGCGCGTTCAGAAATCCTGGTCCCCGCGCATGCCGGCCAGTTTTGGCGGTGGAGCCGTGGATATTCGAACACGCGGAATACCCGACGCGTTGACGTTCAAGCTCGAAGTCGGTCTTGGCGAAAACTCCGAAACTCCGGGTGACGCCATCAGCTATCGCGGCGGTGGTGACGATATCCTTGGTACCGATGACGGGACGCGAGCCCTGCCGGCATCGATTCAACAGGCGCTGGCGACCTACCAAGGTAACCCGAGCGTTAACTCGATCCTGAGCTTTTCTGCAGAGCCAGGACCCTTCTGCGACCTTGTATGACGCGCAGCTGGCAAATCGGGAGCTGGCAGCCAGCCTGAATCGCAATATCGGCATCGTCAACGACAGCACGCATCCGGATTACAAGATTCGCGCAAGCCTGGGCAACAAGTTCGATCTCGACGATGATTGGCAGGCTCGGTTTCAATGTCGGTGCGTCTTATGGAAACGAGTGGCGCTTCCGTCAGACGCGCACCGCAAACTTCGGTCTGCCCGAAGAGCAGAACGGCCGTCGCCAGGAATCAACTAATGGCGTCAATATCGCGGGTACATTGAACCTGGGTGCCAGCTTCACCGCGGACCACGAGATTTCCACAACGACATTGTTCCTGCGCAATACGGATGACGAAACCGAGATCTTCGATTTCTTCAACGAGAATCGCCCTTTGCCCAGTGGACGAGGCTTCCGCAACTATCGGCTGCAGTTCGAAGAGCGCGAGATGGTCACGAACCAGTTCAAGGGTACGCACTATCTTGGCGCTGCGACGCGCGAGAAGCTGCCTTTCCTCGAAGGGACTGTCTTGGGCTGTGTTCCGGAAGAGACCCAGATCGACTGGTTTTATTCGACGTCCGAAGCCAGACTGGCATTCCGAACCAGGTTAGCGTTACGTCGGAGACGTTCACCGACCGCAATACCGGCGCCGTCGAAAGCGAGTCCGTGCGCTTGACGTCGTCAGCGGCGGATTATCGCTTCACTGACCTGGATGACGAGGTCGATCACTACGGCTGGAGCGCCATGGTGCCACTGGAGTTTGGCGGCAATTACGTCGAGGTCAGCGGCGGTTACGATCATGCCCGCAAAGCCCGAACCTATCAGCAAACGCAGCTCAGCCTCGGTTTCCTCGGCGTCGATGACCAGTCGGTCCTCGAGGGCGGTCTGAACGACGTGTTCTCCGACGACAATATCTTCGCCGATGCTACGGATCCGGACCCGACCAATCCGGTGCCGGGGTCGCGCGTGTTCCTGAACAACGTCGTCTTCGACCGCCAGGGCACCAACTCGAACAGCTACATCGCTGCAACGATGACCGATTCCGTCTGGGGCAAGGTCGACTACACCTGGGAAGATACCTGGCGTTTCGCTGCAGGCGCGCGCTGGGAAGACTACCGGCAGGCGGCTGTGGACTGGAATCCGTACGGCTTCTCCGAATCGGATCCGCAGATCACGTCGGATACCGATACGCTGCGAAACGGCACGTTCAACGAGGACAAGGTCTACCCGTCTGTCGGCATCACCTACATGGGTGATCTCTGGGCCGAGACATTCCAGCTGCGCCTGGGCTACAGCGAGACCGCCGTGCGGCCGGATCTGCGCGAGATCACCGATTCGAGCTACATCGATCCGATCACTGACGACCTCGTCCGCGGAAATCCGGGGATCGTGCCCGCAGAGGTCGAGAATATCGACCTGCGGGGCGAGTGGTATTTCGGCAATGGCGATACCGTCTCGGTAACGTTGTTTGACAAGGACATCAGCAACCCGATCGAGTTCTTTGAAATCCCGGCCAGTGACACGACGATTGCCCGCGAAGTTGTCAACGCCCAGTCGGCGAGTATCACCGGTATTGAAATCGAGGGCCTCAAGGAACTGGCGTTCCTGGGCGGTATCTTCGACACCATGTTCGTGCAGGGCAACGTGACCATTCAGGACTCGGAGCTCGTTGCAGGCCCGAATGCGAACGTACCGACCAACCCGGTGCGCACGCTATCAGGGGCGTCCGATTATGTGGCCAACTTCATGCTTGGCTTCGACTCGAGCGACGCAAAGCACACCGCCTCCCTCGTCTACAATGTTTTCGGCGAGCGTCTCTACGTCGCCGGTCGTAACGGATCGCCGGACGGCTTCGAGCAGCCCTTCCATTCGCTGGACCTGACCTACTTCTGGTATCCGACGGACAACTTCACGCTCAAAGCCAGGGTGCAGAACCTGCTCGGCGAAGAGATCGAAATCGAGCGCGCTGGTGTCGTCACGTTTGCAGAGGATCCTGGAACTCAGATCGGCCTGAGCTTCTCCTGGGCGCTTTGACGCGCTAACTTCCCCCAGCGCCAACAAGCGTTACAGACGGCCCCTTGCGAAAGCCTGGGGCCGTTTTCTTTGCCACGAAGCGCAGGCAGAAAAAAGGGTCGACATGTCGGTCGACCCCGTTTCCTGTTTTTGCCCGGGGATGAACGGGCAGCGGCGGAGCGTCAGAAGAACTTCCGCTTGCCATACCGAGAATGTCGTCGAGCCCACCACCTGACTTGCCGCCCATGTTCAGCAGGTCGCCGAGCGGGCCGAGGCCACCCTTCGACAGCGACGAGCCGAGGTCATTGCCGGCCGAGGTCTTCTTGCTCATGGCGCCCATTGCGAGCGTTGCCAGCAACGGCAGCGCTTTCTTGATCATGCTGGCATCGATGCCGGTTTCCTTGGCCGCCGCCGCCGCAACATTTCGACTGACGTCCTTGCTGCCGAAAAGGTGCCCGAGAATGTTGTTGCCGTCCGCACGAGTTTCTTCAGACGCAAGCAATTCGGGCTTGTCGATATAGCGGTCGTGACCGCCGGTCTGCAGCGCCTTTCGCAGGCCGGCCAGTCCGGAATCGTCCGTCGTGTTTTTCTGCATGCCACGCATCAAAGCGGGCGCCAGTGCCTTGACGAGATTGTCGGTGTCACCCGATCCAAGCCCGACCGTCTTTGCCAGTTGCCCGAGGCTGTCGTTGCCACCGCTCGCTTTGAGCAGATCCATTAAATCCATGCTGGTGTCCCCTGCTCAGTCGAGCGGTATACGAATTTTCTGGCCCGGGTAGATCTTGTTCGGGTCCTTGATGATCTCGCGGTTGGCCTCGAAGATCTTCATGTACTTGCCGGCACTGCCGTAGAACTTCTTGGAAATCCCACCGAGCGTGTCGCCGCTGACGATCTCGTAAATCTCTGCTTTCTCTTCAGGTTCCTCCGGTGCAGGCGGTGGTGCTTTCAGATCATCGGCGATGACTTTTTCGACGCCCTTGATGTTACCGGCGATGAGGATGGCCTGGTCACGTACAGCCTGGTTCTTGCAGTCGCCGCAGATGGTCGCGACGCCATCGTCGAATTCGACGGTGAGATTGCTCAATCCGCTGGTCTTGATTTCCAGGTGCTGCTTGATGTTGTCAGCAGCCTCATCGTCAGTGTCGAAAATCTGGCGGCCCACATCTTTTACAAAGTCAAACAATCCCATTTGGTTCTCCCTTTATTTGATTGCTTTATATGCAACCCAATGATTATAACAGGCAGTATACTGATAGCAGCACACTATCGAGGGTTCAGAATGCAAAGAATTGTGACGTTCGTTGCCATAGTCGCGACGTTCCTGGGCGGCTGCGCCGTCAACCCGGTGACGGGCAAGCGCGAGTTGATGATCGTGAGTACGGATGCCGAAATCCAGATGGGCCAGCAAAACTATGCCCCGATGCAGCAATCGCAGGGCGGCGCTTACGATGTCGACCCGGAGCTCACCCGTTACGTTGCCGGCGTTGGTGCGCGTCTTGCGGCACAAAGCCCGTACGACCTGCCTTACGAATTCGTGGTACTGAATAACTCTGTTCCGAACGCCTGGGCACTGCCCGGCGGCAAGATCGCCATTAATCGCGGGCTGCTGACAGAGCTGGAGTCGGAGGCCGAACTGGCGGCCGTGCTCGGCCACGAAGTTGTCCACGCGGCAGCCAGGCATAGCGCCAAGCAGATGTCCCGCGGCATGCTGCTGCAGGTTGGCGTGATCGCGACGGCCGTTGCCTCGAGTGACAGTGACTACGGCAATCTCGCGGTCGGTGGCGCCAACCTTGCCGCGCAGCTGGCTACGATGAAATACGGCCGCGAAGCGGAACTTGAGTCGGATTTCTATGGCATGCAGTACATGTCCAAAGCCGGCTATGACCCGCGTGGCGCTGTCTCGCTACAGGAGACCTTCGTGCGACTGAGCGAGGGTCGTCGTACGGACTGGCTCAGCGGGCTGTTCGCAAGTCATCCGCCGTCGCAGGCGCGAGTCGACGCGAACAAAGCCACGGCGGCGAGCCTGCCCAAGGGTGGGGTGATCGGCTCGACCGAGTATCAGCGCGCCATGCAGAAGACGCGTTCGGCAAAGCCCGCCTATGACGCCTACGATGAAGGGCGCAAGGCGTTGGCCGAAAAGAAAACAGACGAGGCGCTGACACTTGCCAACAAGGCGCTGTCGCTGTTTCCCCAGGAGGCGCATTTCCACGCGTTGCGAGGTGACGTCCGGCTCGTAGCTGACAAATACGATATGGCGATTACCAATTACAACCGGGCTATCGAACGACGCGACAGCTTCTTCTACTACCACCTGCAGCGCGGTCTCGCGAAAAAGGAGCTTGATCAGATTGACGGCGCCGTGCTCGATCTCGAACGGAGTATCGAGCTGCTGCCAACCGCACCCGCGCACTACGCGCTCGGCGGTATCGCGCAGCAACGCGGCGACCTGCCCGCGGCAATCCAGCACTACAAGGTGGTGGCCGGCGCGGGTGGCGACTATGGCAAAGCCGCGACAGCGGCACTGGTCAAGCTCGAGTTGCCAACGAACCCGGGCGCATACGTGTCGCGACGCTGTGATGCCGATGCCAATAGCAACCTGGTTGTGTCGGTAAGGAACGATACGACGGTGCAGATTGGTGACGTGCAGGTTGCCATCGACTACACGGATGCGGCCGGACAGCGCAGGCAGGTTCGCCGCGAAATACGCGGACAGATTCCGCCGGGCCAGATAGCCAGTGTGAATACCGGGCTGGGGCCATACATTCCGGGATCTGACTGCCCGGCGACTGTTGTCGCGGCGCAAATAGCCGAGTAACCGTATGGTCCGTCTGGTTGCAGCAATAGCCGTCAGTCTGGTCGCAGGGATTACGCTCGGCGGCTGGTTTCTCCGCGGCGACACGACGGTGGGTGAGGCATCGAGCGGCAATCTCGACAGCGTCTACCTGGATGGGTCCTTGCCGATCGGACAGCGGCTGCAGCGGCTGGAGCAGATCATTGCCGAAGAACGCGATGCCAGGATGGTCCTCGAGGACCAGCTTGGGGCGCTCATCGACGAGATCGAACGTATCGATTCCGCAGGTCCGCGCGCATTCACCGCGCAGGCTGCCAGCGCGGAAGCCGGCGCTGCCGAACGTCGCAACAGGGTGACGGCAAGGAGCGGCGACAGCTTTGCATCGGCAGTTCAACGCTTCCAGGACCGCCGCATGCAGATGCTGATCGATGGCGGGTTTTCAGACGACGAGGCGCGCCAGATCTTGCGGCATGAATCGGAAGCTCAGTATCTCGGCATGCAGCAGGCCCACGATGCGCAACGCCGCGGCGAGGCACCTGATTTTCTCTCCGCGACGCAAGATGCGCAGTCGGCGCTGCGCGATCAACTCGGCGACAGCGACTATGAAAAGTACCTCGCCGCGCAGGGCCAGCCTACGGCTGTGCAGGTCTTGCAGGTGCTGGACAGCTCCCCCGCCAGCCGCGCCGGTTTGCAGCCGGGTGACCAGATAGTGAGTTACAACGGCGAGCGCGTTTTCGACGTCAATGACTTGCGGGCACTGACATTGCAGGGAACCGCCGGCGAGGATGTCATCATCGAGATCGACCGCGACGGCATGCGAATGCAGCTCAGCGTGCCGAGGGGCCCGGTCGGAATCAGCGGGCCGCGCGCCGGTATGCGCAACATCAACTGGTGGGGCGGTACCTGAGCAGCGGCAGGTAGATTGAACGCGAGCGGTGGATAAAGCGGCCCACGCCGTGCAGAATGGCGGTTAATAATAACGAGAGGTTTTACAGGCCCTTGAGTCTTCTCCGCTATACGATACCCAACAGCTTCACGGCGCTGAGCTTGCTGCTTGGCGTGGCGTCTATCGTCACAACCCAGCTCGGCGCGCTGGAGCTTGCTGCCTGGATCATCGTCTGGTGCGGCCTGCTGGACGTGCTCGACGGCGCCTCGGCGCGGCTCTTGAAGGCGACATCGAATTTCGGCGCCGAGTTCGACTCCATGGCGGACCTGGTTTCGTTCGGTGTCGCGCCGGCCGTGCTCATGCTGAATGCCGGCATGCAGCTGGGTGAGATCGAATACGACACAGGCCAGTTCTGGGTGCTCATGACGGCGGTCGCCGTATTCGTCCTCGCAGGTGCCATGCGGCTGGCACGCTTCAACCTCGTTTCCGATCAACCAAGCACAGGCTGGTTCACCGGCATACCTATCACGGCTGCCGGCGGTGCCATGGTCTCCTCAGTGGTTCTGGTGCTGATTCGTTACCCGGAGATCGCCGCCTCGTTGCCGCTGCACCTTTACATGCCCGTGTTGATGTTCGTACTCGCGCTGTTAATGATCTCGAGGCTGAGATTCCCGAAGGCGAAGCTGCGAAAGAGCAAGGTCATCAATGCCTTCCAGGTCGTTTCCATCGCCGGTATTTACTATTGCGGGATTACGCGCTCCTGGCCGGAATACCTGCTGGGCATGGCGGTGTTCCTGTTCATCGCGGGCATTATTGCCGGCCGCATTACGCGCGACACCTGATTTCTGCAACTTAGGGTAGCCACGATGTCCACTACCGTTACCGTCCTGATCGTCTATCTAGGCATACTGGTTGCGTTGGCTATCTGGAGTCGTCGCGAGACTCACACGCTGGCGGGTTTCTACCTGGCCGACAAGAAGCTGCCGTTCTGGGTGGTTGCATTCAGTACCAATGCAACAGGCGAGAGCGGCTGGTTGTTGCTGGGCCTGTCGGGCATGGGCTACGCCGTGGGCGCACAAGCTTATTGGGTCGTTGTCGGCGAGATTGTGGGTATCGGCTTGTCATGGTGGCTCATGTCGCGTCGCCTGAAGAGACTCGGCGATGAAACCGGCTCGATAACCGTCCCGGATGTACTCGCCGCCAAGTTCGTCGACAAGTGGCACCTGATTCGGGGCGTTGCCGTGTTGATTATCGTCGTCATGGTGACGACCTATGTGACCGCGCAAATGGTCGCCTCTGGGAAGGCATTCAGCAGCTTCCTTGGCATGCAGTATGAGACCGGCGTAATCGTCGGTGCTGTCTTTATCATCGGCTACACCTTTGTAGGTGGCTACAAAGCCGTCTCCTATACGGACGTCGTGCAAGGCGTGTTGATGCTGCTGGGTCTGATAGCGGTTCCGGTTGCGGCGGTCAGCGCGGCCGGCGGCTGGGATGCGATGACCCGTTCGCTGGCGGCCCAGGACCCCGCGTTGCTCGACATGTTTGCCTTTGCCAGCGGACCGGCATGGATCGGTATTGCCAGTTTCGTCGGTATAGGCCTGCCGTTCATGGGCGTGCCACAGCTTCTCGTGCGCTATATGTCCGCGCGCGACGACGGTGAAATCAAGAAAGCACGCATCATGTCGCTGATCGTGTTGCTGGTCTTTACGGCTGGGGCCGTCACCGCGGGCGTCGCCGGGCGAGCCCTGATGCCGGGACTCGAGGATAGCGAGACGATTTTCCCGACGCTCTCGAACGAGCTTTTCCCACCGATAATCGCCGGTATGCTGCTGGTCGTGGTCCTTTCAGCGATCATGTCTACCGTCGATTCCCTGCTGCTGCTGGCCTCATCCGCGGTCGTTCGCGATACCTACCAGAAGATCATGGGCAGCAGCGAGAGCGATTCGGTGCTGTCGAATTACGGCAAGATCGTCACTGTCGTCATCGGCGTTATCGCGCTCGTGCTGGGCATCCAGGAGCCGCGCGTTATCTTTCACTTCGTGCTTGCCTCATGGTCCGGACTCGGCTCGGCGTTCGGTCCTGCCATGCTCGGCATTCTTTACTACAAGCGTGTGACCTGGCTCGGCGTGCTGGCGGGTATGCTGGGCGGTTTCGTGACCAGCATTGTCTGGCTGAGTTTCTTCAAGGCAGACTACTATGGCCTGTACGAAGCGATTCCGGGATTCCTGGTCGGTATGCTGCTGACCTTCGGCGTCAGCTGGCTGACCAGCGGCGGCAATCGGGAAGTCTCCGCCTAGGCAGGCAGAAAGTTTCGCTGCTTTGTAACCAAACCGGCATTGCAGCCCTATAACAGTGTATGACAACAACTGGATGAGGGTATTTCGATGCGCAAGCTGACGTTCTTCACTGTACTTCTGTTGCTGGCCCTGGTGCCTGCGGCTCGGGCCGATATTGACGGTATTCCGTCGTCAGCCACCTGGTATTTCCATGCGGATTTCGATGCCATGCGTAATGGCAAGGCCGGCCGCGGCGTGTATGACTGGCTGGATACCGAGGTATTCGCCGAGATCCGCAGTGAGACCGGTATTGACCTGGGCAAGGAGGCGCAAAGTCTGACCGCTTTTTCCGACGCCGGTTCAGGCCCGGTAATTCTCATGGACGGCAATATCAGCCAGGAGACCAAGGACAAGGTCCTGGCGCTGGCGGCCATCGACGGTGAACTGCAGACCTACAAGGCCTCGGGCAAGTCCTATTACTTCTTCGACGGCAAAGGCGATGATGATGCTGACTCCGGCAATATCGATATCGACATTGATTCCCTGGAGAAGGAAGCTTACGTCAGCGTTGCCTTGAAGAACAAAATCCTGGTTACCAACACCCAGGACCAGATGAAGGCGCTGCTGGCCAACAATGGCAAGATCGAGTCGCAAAAGAAGGACAGGAATACGTTGTTCGTTCTGCGCGCCGAACGCAGCCTGATCCAGGCAGGTGTCAAGGCCGACGAAATGGAAGACGAAGGTAACTGGGACTCCAAGATTCTGCGCAACACCCGGCAAGTTGCCCTGCTGATGGCAGACCTCGGCGACAAGCTCGGTGTCGAAGCGCAGCTGGTCGCCAACGAGCCCGACATGGCAAATTCGCTCGCCAGTGTCGTACGCGGTCTTATCGGCCTGGCAGCCTTTAACGATGACATGGACTCTGAGGTCGTTGCGATCCTGCAAAGTATGACCGTCAATGTCGCGGGCAGCGTGCTGAAGCTGTCACTGTCACTGGATCCGGATACTGTTGTATCTGCCCTTGAGGACTGAGGCACAACTTGTCGAAGCCGCACAGGCGGGGTCTGCTGACGCGTTCTCAGACCTCGTTCGACGTTATCGCGACGGCCTGCTGCGATTCCTGCTGACTCGCTGTGCAAGCTACGCGGATGCCGAAGATGCGCTGCAGGACACCCTGATCAACGCGTTTCGCTACATACGAAGCTACGATGCGCGCTGGCGATTCAGCACCTGGCTGTATCGAATCGCCATCCGTAATGCTGCCAATGGTCGGCCTCGGGATGTACCAGCGGTACACGAGCTCAGGGATGAGGAGGGCGACCCGTTGCTGCTGTGCATCGCGGATTCTGAATCGGATAACCTGTGGCTGACCGCACGGCGACTGTTGAAGGATGAAGTCTTTGCCGCCATGTGGTTGCGCTACGCGGAAGACATGTCCGTCAACGATATTTCCACTGCGCTCGATCGATCTCCATCATGGACCAAAGTAAACCTGATGCGTGGACGACGAATGCTGGATGCCGAATTTAACGGCAAGGACAAAGAGAATGAAGCCTATGGATAAGCTCGCCAAGCAACTCCGGCAGGACGCGGACAAGATAGAGGTTGCGGTGTCGGATGAACTCGATTACCGAATCTCTGCATCGCTGCGCGGTATCTCGCCACTTGATGCACCGGCCGCCAAGGCACCGCCACAACGGCCAGCAATGTTCTGGTGGGCGAGTAGCCTGACAGGCGTCGTGGCAGCGGCGATCGTGATTGTGATCGTGAACCTGTCGCAACCCGAACCCGCCGTAACCCCGGCGCCTGGTGCAATTGCAGCCGTTGTTCCCGATATCGACTGGAAGCCTGAATCCGCGGTGTTTACAGGTCCTTTGCAGCAGGAACTGGATGCGCTGCAGTCCGATCTCAAGAGGGCAGAGGAGCGGGTCAGGGCGGATATCGGCCTCTGATGATCTGGATAATGCGTCTCGTTTGCATTATTCTGTTTTCTGGGGTCAGTTCGCCGGTTCTGTCTGAACCAGCGCGACACAGAGATACCATAGCAATAACGCAAAAGAGGATTGCGCCTAGGACCATAACGCGAACTGAATAAGCCAGACCGGCTGCGATCAACGTCGTTGCCGTGCTCGAACAACGAAGAACACAAAGGATGCGCCAGGTATGCCTTTTGCCGTTGTCTTGATTCTGCTCGTCGTAGGTTCGGTTCTCTTTCACCTGCTAAGCCCGTGGACATTCACCGAGTTGGCTTCCAACTGGGGAATGGTGGATTTCACGGTCGACATCACCCTGTACGTCACAGGCTTCATCTTCGTTTCCGTCAACCTGTTCATGGCGTACTGCGTCATCAGGTTCCGCTACAAGAAAGGCGCGCGGGCAACCTACGAACCGGAAAACAAGAAACTGGAAAGCTGGCTGACTGGCCTGACCACCGTCGGTGTTGCCGCCATGTTGACGCCCGGTCTGTTTGTCTGGGCTGACTTCGTCGACGTCCCGGACGACGCTCACGTCGTCGAGGCAGTGGGCCAGCAATGGCACTGGACTTTCCGTCTGCCCGGCGAAGACGGCAAGCTGGGCGAGGTCGATGCCGAGCGCATCACCGACGACAACCCGTTCGGCATGGACCCGGACGACCCGAACGGTCAGGATGACGTGCTCGTCTACAGCGCCGAGGTCCATCTGCCCGTCGACAGGCCCGTCAAGTTCCTGCTGCGCTCCAAAGACGTGCTGCACGATTTCACGGTCGCCCAGTTTCGCGTCAAGATGGACCTCGTCCCTGGAACCAACACGTTTCTGTGGCTGACGCCCACCAAGACCGGCCGGTACGAAATTCTCTGCGAGGAGCTATGCGGTGTTGCGCACTATACGATGCGAGGCGCCGTCATCGTCGACGAGCGTGACGACTACCAGGTCTGGCTGGCGAAACAGTCGACATTCGAAGGCCTTACCAATACACCTGACGGCAACGCCACGGTCGGCGCCGCACAATACGCGGTCTGCGGGACTTGCCATGGCCAGCAGGGCGAGGGCATCGCTGGCCTGAATGCGCCGAAGATCGCTGGCCAGAGTGCCTGGTACCTGAAGCGCCAGATCATGAACTACAAAAATGGCCTGCGTGGCACGCATGCGGACGATCCTATGGCGCGCAGATGATCGGCGATGGTTGCGACGCTGCTCGACGAGCAGGCCGTCGACAATGTTGTCGCGCATATCCAGACAGTTCCCTGACGCGCCCAGCAACGACGATCGACGGGCAACGTCGCTACGCGGGCAGAAACACTACAACATCTGCGCCTATTGTCACGGCGGGGACGGCATGGGCATCCAGGCGATGAACGCGCCCGCGCCTGGCGGGCATGTCCGACTGGTACCTGGAGCGACAGCTGCATAATTTCAAGAACGACGTTCAGGGGGGCGCATCCGCAGGATCTCTACGGCAAACAGATGGGCTTGATGGCCAACATGCTGCACGACGAGCAAGGCGGTCAACGACGTCGTTGCCTACATCAACACGTTACAGGCCGGTCCGCAGCTACGTGTCGGCAATAGACGGAGAGTTCGAAAAGGGGAACCGGATGGCTTACGTTGCAATTGCAGACCGTGACCATGAAGTCGAGCATCACGATCCGCAGACGTTCATAACCAAGTACATCTGGAGCCAGGACCACAAGGTCATCGCCATCCAGTACGGCATGACGGCCATCTTTGTCGGTCTGATCGCGCTGGGCCTGTCGGCGATGATGCGCCTGCAGCTGGGCTTCCCCGACACATTCTCGTTTATTAACCCTGAGAATTATTACCAGTTCGTCACCATGCACGGCATGATCATGGTGATCTACCTGCTCACGGCACTGTTCCTGGGCGGCTTCGGCAACTACCTGATTCCGCTGATGGTGCGGCGCGCGCGACATGGTGTTCCCGTACCTGAACATGCTGAGCTACTGGATCTACCTGCTCGCAGTTGTGGTGCTGGCGTCGACCTTCTTCGTGCCAGGCGGCTCGACCGGCGCCGGCTGGACGCTGTACCCGCCGCAGGCGATCATGCCGGGCACGCCCGGCGTCGACTGGGGCATCCTGCTGATGCTCGCGTCGCTCGCGGTATTCATCGTTGCCTTTACGATGGGCGGCCTCAATTACATCACGACGGTGCTGCAGGCGCGCTGCAAGGGCATGACGCTGATGCGCATGCCCCTGTCCGTCTGGGGTATTTTCATTGCGACCGTGCTGGGTCTGCTGGCGTTCCCGGCATTGCTGGTCAGCGCGATCATGATGTTGTTCGACAAGACGCTGCATACCAGCTTCTTCATGCCGGCCATCAGCTCGATGGGCACGGACCCCGGCTATACCGGCGGCAGCCCGATCCTGTTTCAGCACCTGTTCTGGTTTTTCGGCCACCCGGAGGTCTACATTGTTGCGCTGCCCGCTTTCGGCATCGTTTCCGATCTCTTAAGCACGCATGCGCGCAAGAACATTTTCGGCTACCGCATGATGGTCTGGGCGATCATTGCGATCGGTGGCCTCAGCTTTGTCGTCTGGGCGCATCACATGTACGTCAGCGGCATGAACCCGTACTTCGGTTTCTTCTTCGCGACGACAACGCTGATCATCGCGGTGCCGACCGCGATCAAGGTCTACAACTGGGTGCTGACGCTGTGGCGCGGCAATATCCATCTCAGGGTGCCCATGCTGTTCGCGATCGGCTTCATCTTCACGTTCATCAACGGCGGGCTGACCGGCCTGTTCCTCGGCAACGTCACGATCGACCTGCCGCTGTCGGATACCTATTTCGTGGTCGCGCACTTCCACATGGTGATGGGTGTCTCGCCGGTGCTGGTGGTGTTCGGTGCCATCTATCACTGGTGGCCCAAGATCACCGGCAAGATGTACAACGAGACGCTGGGCAAGTGGCATTTCTGGATGACGTTCCTGGGAACGTACTCGATTTACCTGCCGATGCACTACCTCGGATTCCAGGGTGTGCCGCGGCGCTACTTCGCGATGGGCAATACCGAGTTCATGCCGGATTCCGCACAGGACCTCAACGCCTGGATCACGATGTCGGCGCTGTTCGTTGCCGTTACGCAAGTGCTGTTCTTCGTCAACGTGATCTGGAGCCTTACGAACGAGGGCCGAAGTCCGATCCCAATCCCTGGGGGGCAACGACGCTGGAGTGGCAGACGCCGGACCACCCGCCCAAGCACGGCAACTGGGGTCACGAACTACCGGTCGTACACCGGTGGGCCTATGACTACAGCGTGCCCGGTTACGAGGACGATTTCATTCCGCAGAATGTATCGGCCGACGATGCGCCGGCCGGGCGCGACCATGAAGGTGGCCACTAGTGGCTATGCTTGCAGATAGCCAGGAGCAGCAATGACCATCGCACTGCTGTTCCTGGCGGTGATTCTTGCCACGCTGCTCGGCTGGCTGTTGAAACAGTCATTCAATACCCAGCCCTGGGTCGCCGATGTGGTTGCTGACACGGCGCATGAGGGCCCTCTGGGCACCAACGTCCGCCTGATCGGTCTGCTGACGCTGCTCGCGGTCATATCCTCGTTTTTCGCCCTGATCCTGAGTGCGTACGCGCTGCGCATGGAGCTTGGCGACTGGGTGCCATTGAGCGAGCCGCAGCTGCTATGGATCAACACGGTCATGCTGGCATTGGCAAGTATCGTCTTCCAGTGGACGCGTAGTGCCGCCGTCGCGCAACAGACCTCGAGGCTTGCCCCCGGTCTGATCCTGACCGGCCTGTTAACGGCAGCTTTCATCATAGGCCAGCTGATTGCCTGGCAGCAGTTGCAGGCATCCGGTCAGTTGATTACCAACAATCCGGCCAACGCGTTTTTCTATTTTCTGACCGGCGCGCATGCCGTGCATATTGCGGGCGGCTTGTACGTCTGGGCGAGAGCGACCGCAAAAGTTCTCCTGGGTCATGCAGATGATCCGGCGATCGCCCGCAGCATCGAGCTGTGCACGATTTACTGGCACTTCCTGCTGTTGGTCTGGCTGGTGCTTTTTGGATTGCTGTTGTCGACCTAAGGGGTCCTTATGTCTGAAGCGGTAGTGAGTGGAGCAGAATTAGAGGCGGCTGGAAAGCAAGGCGTCGTCGACGATTTCTCGCGTGACAAGCAGGTATTCGGCGTGCCCTGGGGCAAGGCCATGATGTGGATCTTTCTGCTCAGCGATACCTTCATCTTCAGCTGCTTTCTCGTCGGCTACATGTCCGTTCGCATCGCCACGACGGATCCCTGGCCGAGTCCTTCAGAGGTATTCGCATTGCAGGCGTTTGGCTACGACGTGCCGCTGCTGCTGATCGCTATCATGACGTTCGTGCTGATTACCTCATCGGGCACGATGGCGCTCGCCGTGAACATGGGCTATCGCAAGGATCGCAACAAGACGTTCTGGCTCATGATTGCGACAGCGGTCCTCGGCGCGACGTTCGTTAGCATGCAGGCCTACGAATGGACCAAGTTGATCTCGGAAGGCGTGCGTCCCTGGGAAAACCCCTTCGGTGCCGCCCAGTTCGGCTCAAGCTTCTTCATGATCACGGGCTTCCACGGCATGCACGTTTCGGCGGGCGTTATCTACCTGCTGGTTATCGCGTTCCGTGTGCGGAATGGATTTTACGAAAAGCGCGGCGGCAACTACGAGATCGTCGAAATCACGGGCCTGTACTGGCACTTTGTCGACCTCGTCTGGGTATTCATTTTCGCATTCTTCTACCTCTGGTAAGAGACAGGAGTCATCGCAATGGCTGAAGAAGGTCAACAACATCCGCTGAGAATCTACTGGATCATGTGGGGCGCACTGTTCGTGCTCAGTGGCTTTTCCTATGCCACGGACTTCATGGACGACGGGCCAGTGCGAACATTCCTGATCCTGCTCTTCATGATGCTGAAAGCGGGCGGAATCATCTGGATATTCATGCACATGGGCTGGGAACGCCTCGCGCTCAAGCTCGCTATTCTCGGGCCGCCGGTGGCGATACTGGTACTGATCTGGCTGATGTCCTACGAGGGCCTCTACATCGAGGACACGCGTGTCGAGTATTATGGCGAGAGCACGATGGAGCCGCAGACGCCGCACCACTAGGACCCGTTCAGTTATTTGCAGGGCCCGTGAACTCGGGCCCTTTTTTATTGAGGATACAGTGTCATGCAGGCAGCCATGAGTCTCGTTGGCGTCGTTACGATCTTTCTCCTGGCAACCCTGTTGTCAAGCAACCGGCGCGCCATCAATGGTCGGACGGTGTCGATGGCGTTCCTCGTACAGTTCACAATTGCCGCGCTGGTCCTGTTTGTACCGGCCGGTGGCGTCGTCCTCGACAAGGTTGTGCAGGGTGTGCAGACCGTCATCAATTATGGCAATGACGGCATCGACTTTGTCTTCGGCTCCAATATTACGCCGACGCTCGGCTTTACGATCGCGTTTAACGTACTGCCTGTGATCGTGTTTTTCGCAGCGCTGATGTCCGTGTTGTACTACCTGGGCATCATGCAGCGTGTCGTCGGCGTATTCGGCGGCTGGTTGCACCGATTGTTGCAGACCAGTCACGCCGAATCGGTATCAGCGGTCTCGAATATTTTTGTCGGCCATACCGATGCGCCGCTGGTTGTGAAGCCGTATCTTGCCGGCATGACCCAGTCCGAGTTGTTCGCGGTCATGACCGGGGGCTGCGCGACGATTGCCGGCGCCGTAATGATGGGCTACGCACAAATGGGCGTGGAGCTGAAATACCTCATTACCGCGAGCTTCATGGCGGCACCAGGCGCGCTCATGATGGCAAAGATCATCATGCCGGAGACCGAGCCGCACGACGAACGGCCGCACGCCGAGCTGGTCGATCCTGCCGATCAACCGGTCAATATTTTCGAGGCGATCGGCAACGGTGCGATGACGGGCATGCAGGTCGCTATGGCGGTTGGTGCCATGCTCATTGCCTTCGTGGGCCTCATCTACCTGGTCAATGGGGTGCTCAGCGGCGTCGGCGGCTGGTTCGGCTTCGACGGGCTGACGCTGCAATGGCTGCTTGGACATGTTTTCTCACCGATCGCCTTCCTGCTCGGCGTGCCCTGGGCGGAAGCCACACAGGCCGGCAGCCTGATCGGCCAGAAGCTGGTGATCAACGAGTTCTATGCCTATGTCAGCTTCATAGAAATCAAGGACTCGTTGTCGCCTTACACGCAACTGGTTGTAACATTTGCCCTGTGCGGCTTCTCAAATCTGGCCTCCATCGCTATCCTGCTCGGCGGGCTGGGCGCTGTAGTGCCCTCGCGTCGACACGATATAGCAAGGCTGGGCCTCAAGGCGGTCATTGCGGGTACACTGGTCAACCTGATGAACGCATCGCTGGCTGGTTTCTTTTTTTCGCTGCAGTGATTTGGAGCAGATAGATGGGCAGGGCAATCATCCTGGTTTTGGATTCCTTCGGCATCGGTGCAACCGCGGATGCGGACAAGTTCGGCGATGTCGGTGCGAATACGCTGGGTAGTATTGCGCGTGTTCGAGCGAACTCGGCCGACGGTCCGTTACGCCTTCCGAACCTTTCGAGCCTGGGGCTGTACCACGCCGCCAAAGAGAGCACGGGTGAGTTTCCGGCCGGCGTAGACACGAATATCGAAGTCGTGGGGGCCTATGGGCACGCTGCCGAACTTTCGAGTGGCAAGGACACCCCCAGTGGTCACTGGGAGATCGCCGGCGTACCGGTGCTGTTCGACTGGGGCTACTTTTCCAAGAAGACCGATACTTTTCCACCAGCGCTGTTGGAAGAACTCATCGAACGGGCAGGTCTCCCTGGGGTACTCGGCAATTGTCATTCGTCGGGCACGACCATCATCGCCGAGCTCGGAGACGAGCATGTGCGCAGCGGTAAACCTATTGTTTACACATCGGCTGACAGCGTCTTCCAGATAGCCTGCCACGAAGAAGCGTTTGGTCTGCAACGACTTTACGACCTGTGCGACATTGCCCGCGAGCTGGTGGACGACTACAAGATTGGCCGGGTAATTGCGCGCCCGTTCGTCGGTGAAGGACCAGCAAGTTACGTGCGCACCGGCAATCGTCGCGACCTGACGACGCCACCGCACGCGCCTACCGTGCTCGACAAGCTGGTCGAGAGTGGCGGCGATGTCTACAGCATTGGCAAGATTGCCGATATCTATGCGCACAAGGGCATCACGAAGAAGGTTAAAGCGACCGGCAACGCCGCCCTGTTCGACGCAACTCTTGAGGCAATGAAGGAGGCGGGCGACCGCTCGATCATTTTCACGAACTTCGTCGATTTCGACATGTTGTACGGCCATCGTCGCGACGTTGACGGCTATGCGGCTGCACTCGAATATTTTGACGGTCGCTTGCCGGAACTGATGGAGCAAATGCGACAGGACGACCTGCTTGTACTGTGTGCCGATCACGGTTGCGACCCGACGTGGGAGGGCAGCGACCACACGAGGGAGCACATCCCGGTACTGGCGTACGGCGGCGGCGTCAAAGCGGGCTCACTGGGGCGTCGAGATTCCTTCGCTGACATAGGGCAGACGGTGGCGGCGCACCTCGGGCTCGCGCCAATGGATTACGGCACCAGCTTCCTTTGAGCCTGGCAACAGCTAACGCCGCCGGCGCCTTTCAGCAACGCGCCTTGATCGCGTCAATGTGCTCCTGGAAAGTGCGACTGACAGCGAGTGGCACCGTCTGCGATTCGCGCCGTCCCGCAAGGAGGTCCTCCCCGACCGCTGTCGTCTCATAGGCGTAACCGTGCGAGCGACGTTTATCCGAGAAGGACTCAGTCTCTGCGTCGTCTCGATAAAGATGGCACTCGCTGGCGGCCCAGAAGTCCGGAATCACGATACGCCCCTTATCGCCGATAATGTGGGTCTGATTCGGTAGCCGGCAGCGAAACGAGCACGACAACGTCGCCGCACAGTCCTCATAGTTGAACATTGCTACGACGTCGTCCTCAACGCCGTTCGGTGCGTTACGTGACACGACGTCGATACTCACAGGGCTGCGGCGTGTGAACAGGTAGGCAATCGCGACCGGATAGATACCCATGTCGGAGACAACCCCGCCGCCTAGTTTCGCGTTGTATTCACGGCTGTCCTCGGAATACGGCAGCGGGAAGCCAAAGTCCGAGCGGATATGGAGTAGCCGGCCGATTTCTCCCGCCTCGAACCAGCTCAGTGCCTTGCTGATTGCAGGCAGGAACCAGGTCCACATGGCTTCCATCAGGTAGCCGTCCGTTGCGGTCAGGACCCCGGCCAGCGTGTCGATTTCGCCAACCGACATCGCCAGAGGTTTCTCGCAGAGAACCGCTTTGCCGGCTCGCAGGGCGTCACTCGTATGCTGACAATGCAGCGAATGCGGGGTTGCGACGTAGATCGCGTCGATACCAGGATCTTCGTAGAGCAGCTGGTAGCTAGAATGCGCGACGGGTATCTCGTGCCGTGCCGCAAATTCAGCGGCTTTGTCCGCCGAGCGCGAAGCAACGGCCGTGAGGATCCCGTTTTCGACAAACGCGAAATCGTCGGCAAATTGATGTGCGATGCGCGCGGTACTCAGAATGCCCCAGCGAATCTTCCGCATCCGCTATTATCGCTCGCTGCCTGCGTCTTTCCAGGACTCCGCAACGCGGATCGCGATCACTTCGCCCTCGGCTGTCTGCGTATCGCCGGAGTAGGCGCGGCATTTTACAACGGTCTTCCTGTCAGCACATTCTGCGATCGTGGCGCGTAGCACGATCTCCTGGTCGATCGGTGTCGGTGCCAGGTAGTTCACCGTCAGCCGTCCCGTGACGCACCAGATTTCAGGCGGCTCCCCGATGGCGCGGCCTTCCAGCCTGTAGTAGTTGGACATGGCGGTATTCACGCAATGGCAGTCGATAATGCTCGCTATCGTTCCGCCATAAACGTACTGCAGCGGGCCGGCGCTTTGCTCGGGCCTGGGCTGGTAGTGGCAAACGCATTCGTCGCCATGCCAGTGACTCTTGATGCGCAGTCCCTTGTCGTTGTCTGCTCCACAGCCATAGCAATGGTGCTGCGGGACCTGGTCCTGGATGGCGCTCATGTGCGGATGACAGCCATTGTTGTGTGCAAGAGGGTCGAAGCATGCTGCATAGGGTCTCCTTCGCGTGACTTAGCGGTTCCGGTTTCTTTCTTCCAGCGCCGCCTGGATACGCGCGGCGAACTCCCTCGCCTCGGTCGCGACTCGAGCCGTGTCTATCGTGAGCATCTCGCCGTCCTTCATCAGGATCTTGCCGTCGACAACGACCGACGCGACATCCTGCTCGTCGGAGACCCAGACGAGGTGCGAGACCACGTCATAGGTCGGCACGTGGTGCACGTCGTCAAAAGCCACCTGAATGAGGTCTGCACGCTTGCCGACCTCCAGTGATCCGATCGTATCCCCAAGGCCAATTGCGGTCGCGCCGCCCCGTGTCGCCATCGTAAGCACCGTCGTCGCAGACAGCACTTCGGGATTCATGCGATCGACTTTCTGCAGCAGTGAGGCTAGCCGCATCTCTTCCCACATATCCAGGTCATTGTTGCTGGCGGCGCCATCGGTGCCAAGGCCAACGCGAACGCCTGCCGCCAGCATCGCGGCGATCGGTGCTATGCCCGACGCAATTTTCATGTTCGACGTCGGGTTGTGAATCACACCTACATTGCGTTTCGCAAGGATGGGGATTTCCTCTGGCGTCGGCCACACCACGTGCGCGGCGATCGTCGGGCCCTCAAAGAAACCGATGGACTCGAACAGGTCGATGCTGGTCATACCATAGGTATCTTTCGAATACTGCACCTCGAAGGGTGACTCTGACAGGTGGATACTGATTGGCACGCCATACCGCATAGCTGCCGAACGCGTGGCAGCCAGCTGCTCGGCGTTCAGCGTGTAGTTGGCGTGTGGGCCGAATATTGGCGTTATGCGCTCGTTCCTGCCCTGCCATCTTTCGATGAAGCCATTGCCCTTGTTGATTGAGTCGTCTGCGTTTTCGGCATCGGGGCTGCGCTGATCGATAACCGTAGCGGAGATCATGGCGCGCAGGCCGCAGCGATCGACGACATCGGCGATCGTGTCCGGGAAGTAGTACATGTCGACAAAAGTCGTTGTGCCGCCGCGGATCATTTCCCAACAGGCGAGCTCAGTACCGATGCGCACGAACTCCTGATCGACAAACTCGACTTCGGCGGGAAAGATGTAGTTATTGAGCCAATCCATCAGCGCCAGGTCGTCTGCAACGCCACGCAGCAGGGTCATGGCGGCGTGGGAGTGGCCATTGACCAGTCCCGGCATGACAATGCGTTTCTCGCCCTCGAGAATCTGCGCCGCGGAGTAGTCTGCAAGAATCTGATCGGCCGTTCCGATCGCGACAATCATGTTTTCGTCGACGGCGACTGCACCGTTCTCGACGATTGTGCCGGCCTCATCCATGCTGACCACGTAGTCACCGCGAATGATGAGGTCGATCTGGCCGTCTTCGCCGCTGGCCCCCCCGGGGGCGTCGGGAGCACTGCATCCGCCCAGGCTTAACGTCCAATAAAGCGCACAGAAACAGGTAGTTAGTCTTTTCATGGGTTCCTCTCTTGGCGGCAATTGTAGCACCCGCCTTCGGCGTTCCCCGAGCAAAAAAAGAGCCGGTCGAAAGACCGGCTCTTTGGCAATGCCTGGAAGCGACGACTTAGAAGTCTTTCGTCAGTCGCAGGCCAAACTCGCTGGCATCATTGCTGAGAATGCGCAGTACGTAGTCGCCCGTGTTCAGGCGCGCATTGTCATAGCGCTCATCCGTGATGTTGCGGCCGTACAGCGCCGCTACCCAGCTGCCGTCTTCGGAGCGGTAGGAAATATCGGCGTTGACCAGCGAACGGCTGGAAATCTGCGTGAACCGGCCTGGATCCGAGCTCGGCTCGCCGTACATCTCGTCGCGATAGGAATAGTCCGCACGAAATACCATTTCCGCGCCGCCGGACAAGTCAACGGTGTACTCGGGGCTGAACGAGAATGTCAGTTCCGGTGTCAGCGGAGCAACCGGCTTGACGCCGTTCTGCTCATCAACATCGACGTCGATGTAGCCGAGCGTCGTGTGCAGCATGAAGTTGTCGGTGATCAACGCGGTGCTTTCCCACTCGAAGCCGAAAGAATCCTGATCGACGATCAGGTTCTCGGTGCTGAAGCCAGCGCCCGTTGTGGAGCTGACCTGGTAGGGCAGATCGGAGTACTGCGTGAAAAATAACGCCGCGCTCATTTGCAGGCGCTGCATCGGCTGGCCTTTGATGCCAACCTCATAGTTGACCGCTGTGATGTTGTCGCTAGGCTCCAAGCAACCTACGGTGGTGCCACCGAACAGGCAGAACGGCCGCGCCGGGAACTGCCCGGACTGGTAGCCATTCTGGATCGTGCCATAGACGTTCATGCCACCGTCGAGCGTCAGGTTGGCGGCCAGCTCCCAGCTGATTTCGTCAAAGTCCCAGTCTTCGCTGAAGAAACCGATGCCCACGTTTGCCAACACGTCTTTCTTGTCTTCTGTGTAACGAAGGCCGCCCGAGAGTCGGAACGTGTCGGAGACGTCGTAGCCGATATTCGTGAACCCGGCGAAACTCTTGGTCGTCTGCTCGAGAATGAAGATGCCGTCCGTAAAGCCGTTGAACGTGGTCGGCTGCTGGAAGTTATCGCCGTCTTCCTGGAAGTAGTAGACGCCAGAGACGAAGTCCCATGCGCCCAGGTCACCGTCTACCTGGAACTCCACCGCCTGCTGGTTGGCCTGGCCGGTTTCCGGGAACGACAGGAAATCGTCAAACAGGCTGTCGTCGTCGAGACCTGCCCGGTATTCCGAGGTCCTGGCGCTGACAATGACTTTTGACGAGATATCATCGGTGATGCCCCAGTCAACGGTAATGGCGGCACCTGACGCCGAGTTGGTGACACGCGTCTGGCTGGCTTGCCCGGTGTTGTTGTCGTAGGGGTCACGAGACACATCGGAGTTGGTGTAACCGGCAACGCGCAGGGCGCTGGTGGCCGGCAGTTCGTCGATCAACGTCGTGTACGGACGAAGGCCGCCTTCCGCGTCATTCGCATCCATCGCGATCGTAATGGCGACGTCTTCGCCTTCGTACCGGAATGCGATGCGCCCGAAAATCTCCTGCGTCTCGCCTACCTTGATGCCGGCATTCGGCAGGTTGACGAAGTTGCCCAGGCCGCCGCGATTCTTGAAGCCGCCGGTAAAGGCGAGCGCGGTTGAGTCCGAGAGCTTGGTGTCGGCATAGAAATCGCCGTTCAGACGTTCACGACTGCCGGCTTCGAGGCTGACACGTGCGCCTGGATCGGCACCCGGTGTCTTGGTGATGATGTTGATAGCACCGCCAATGGAGTTTCGGCCGTACAGCGTGCCCTGCGGGCCGCGCAATACTTCCACGCGCTCGATGTTGGACAGATTCCAGTTCTGGCCAACCTGGCGGCCGAGATAGACGCCGTCAACGTAGACGCTGACGCCCGGATCGGTCGTGATCAGGTGATCCTGCAGGCCGATGCCGCGAATGAACGGATTCGCCGACGACGTATGCCCGGCCGAGAACTGCGTGATATTGAGGTTCGGTACGAACTTGCCGATGTCGACAATGTCGACAATGCCCTGTTGTGCCAGCTTGTCGCCCTCGAAGGCGCTGACGGCAATAGGTACTTCGTAAATATTCTGTTCCCGCTTGGTTGCGGTGACGGTGATTTCCTCAAAGAGGTTGCCATCGTCATCCTGCGCCGTAGCGATTGCACTGGTACCTGAAAGCACGAGCCCTGAGAGCGCGCACATCAGTAGCTTATTGGTCTTCAATTTTACTCTCCCGCTGGAAAAGTTGAGGTCTTGTAACGGGGCCCGAGAGGCTCGGGCGCTTTGTTGCGCGGAAGTATAAACCATCGTTCGGCTTGTGTGGCCATAAGTCGTGAACTAAGGTACTGCTTGTGATTGAGACGCTGACAGATTGTTGCGAAATACCAACATTTACCGCTCCACGGGGTGGCCGTCTGAGCGCTGAGATGCTGTCGGCCTACCGGGAAGCGGGGGTCCTGGTGCTACATGATTTCGTCAGCGTGGCCGCCTGTGACGCGCTGCGGGCCCGCGCGGCCGAACTGGTGGCGGCGTTCGATCCTGCCGAGGTACGCAGTGTCTTCTCGACCACCACGCAATCGCAGCTCGATGACGACTATTTCATCCAGTCTGGCGACAAGATCCGCTTTTTTCTCGAAAACGATGCCTTCGACGACAGCGGTCATCTCCGCCAGTCCAAGGAAAACAGCCTCAACAAGATGGGCCATGCGATGCACGACCTCGATCCCGTGTTCGATCGATTCTCGCGCACACCGGAACTTGCGGAAGCCGTACGCCGTATCGGTTTCGAAGAGCCGGCCGTCCTGCAGTCGATGTACATCTTCAAACCGCCGAAAATCGGTGGCGAGGTCGTCTGTCACCAGGACTCAACCTACATCTACACCGAGCCGGAGTCCTGCGTGGGATTCTGGTTCGCCCTGGAAGACGCGACGCTGGAAAACGGCTGCATGCAGTTCATACCGGGTGGCCACAAACTGCCTTTGAAAAAGCGCAACTATCGCACGGCCGACGGCAAGCTGGTGACCGAGACGCTGGATGACTCGCCATGGCCGGAAGAGCTGCGGCGACCTGCGCAAGCGCCAGCCGGCACGCTGGTAATATTCGATGGGCGCGCGCCTCACCTGAGTGCGGCCAACCGCTCGTCGAAATCGCGGCATGCCTACACGCTGCACGTGATTGACCAGCGCTGTCGCTATCCGAAAGAAAACTGGCTGCAGCGTCGAGACGACTTGCCGCTGCGTGGTTTCGACTAGTGTTGTTTACCGACGTCATCCGCAAGAAACGCGACGGTGGCGAACTGTCGGATGAGGAAATTCAGTTTTTCGTCGATGGTCTTGCCGACAACAGCTTGCCGGCTGAGCAGGTTTCATCGCTGGCAATGGCGGTGTTTCTGAATTCCATGACCTTCCGCGAAGCGGCAACGCTGACGCTGGCGATGGCGTCCTCGGGCACCGTGCTTGACTGGTCGACGGATGACCTCGGCGGTCCCGTCGTCGACAAGCATTCCACCGGCGGCGTTGGGGACAAGGTGAGTTTCCTGTTGGCGCCGATCGCAGCGGCCTGTGGCTGCTACGTTCCGATGATCTCCGGTCGCGGCCTCGGCCATACGGGTGGCACCACCGACAAGGCCGAGAGTATTCCCGGCTACAACGCAACGCCCGATTTTCAGACCTTTCGCAGGGTCGTGAAAGACATCGGCTGTGCCATTATCGGCCAGACCGCCGATCTCGCGCCGGCCGATCGGCGGTTTTATTCGATCCGGGACGTAACGGGAACGGTCGAGTCCGTGCCATTGATCACGGCCTCCATCCTCGCGAAGAAGATTGCGGCCGGTCTGCAGGGACTCGTGATGGATGTAAAGGTCGGCAACGGCGCTTTCATGGAGACCCACGAGCGCGCTCGGGAGTTGGCGAACAGCATCATCGGCACGGCCGCGAAAGCCGGCCTGGCGACGCACGCCGTCATAACGGACATGAACGAAGTGCTGGGTACGACGGCAGGAAACGCGCTCGAGATCGAGGAGTCGATTCTGTATCTGCGAAACGAACGCCGCGATGCGCGCCTCGATGAGGTCACGCTGTCCTTGTGCGCTGAAATGCTCATTGTTGGCGGGCTGGAGACGGATCGCAAGACGGCTCGCGCCAGGTGCGATGAGGCTGTCACCAGCGGTCGAGCGGCGGAGGTGTTCGCCCGCATGGTGGCCGCGCTGGGAGGACCGGCGAACTTTCTGGATACGTATCCCGAGCATCTCGTAAAGGCGCCGGTCGTTCGCGAGGTCCACGCCGACGGTTACCTGACCCGCGTCAACACGCGCGCGATCGGCAATGCCATCATTGAACTCGGCGGAGGGCGCCGCAAAGTCGGCGAGACGCTCGATCTTTCCGTAGGCTTCAGCGACATTGCGCCGATCGGTGCCAGGCTCGACGGCGACAGACCGCTGGCCGTCGTGCATGCGGCATCCGGGCAAGACGCCGATACGGCGGAAAAGAACCTGCTGGCTGCTTGCGAACTTGGCGACTCCGCCATAGCAGCGCGGTCCGTGGTCGGAGATATTTTGACCGGCTGAGCCCGCCGATACGGTATGCTCTCGGGACCAATAAGAACTAGAAATAAATCGGGGGCTTAGCCATGGGTAACTACATCGGGCTCGTCGGGATTGTCGTCTTGCTCTGCATTGCCGTGCTGTTCTCCAGCAACCGCAAAGCCATTAACCTGCGTATCGTAGGCGCAGCATTCGGTCTGCAGGTCGCAATCGCCGCGTTCGTGCTGTACTTCGACGCGGGGCGCGCAACGATCGATACGCTGAGTACCGGCGTACTCAAGGTTATCGGTTACTCGAAAGCCGGCATCGACATGGTGTTCGGACCGCTCGCCGATACCAACGTTGTCGGGTTCAGCTTCGCAATCAACGTACTGCCGATCATCATCTTCTTCGCTGCGCTGATGTCGGTCATGTACCACCTACGCATCATGGAGTGGGTGGTGCGACTGGTCGGTGGTTTCCTGCACAAAGTGATAGGTACCGGCGCTGTTGAATCGATGAACGCCGCGGCCAATGTTTTCGTCGGTCAGACCGAAGCGCCGCTGGTGGTGCGACCCTACCTGAAAAATTTGACCGAGCCGCAGATGTTCGCGGTGATGGTGTCAGGTCTCGCCTCGATCGCCGGCACCGTGTTAGCCGGCTACGTGCTCATGGGTGCCGAGCTGAAGTACCTGCTGGCGGCGGCCTTCATGGCCGCGCCCGGGGGTCTCTTGATGGCGAAGATCCTGATGCCGGATGCCGAGGTCGTGAAAGCCGGCGAGCACGAGAAGCTCGTTATGGAACCGAGCCAGCACCGGAATGTGATTCTGGCCGCTGCATCGGGTACGACAGACGGCCTGCGCCTCGCGGCTAATATCGGCGCCATGCTCATCGCGTTCGTTGCACTTATCGCGCTGTTTAACGGCATTGTCGGCGGCATCTCGGGCTTGTTCGGTTACGATCTGACCCTTGAGAAAATCCTTGGCTGGATATTCCGGCCACTGATGTTCGTGCTCAGCGTTCCCTGGTCCGAGGCCCAGGCGGCTGGCGCGTTATTCGGCGAGAAGCTTATCCTCAATGAGTTCGTCGCGTTCAGTCATCTCACCGAACGCCTTGCCGGTATGAGCGAGCGGACCCATGCAATTGTCACATTCTCACTCTGCGGCTTCGCCAACCTGTCGTCTATCGCTATTTTGCTCGGCGGTCTCGGCGTGCTGGTTCCGGAAAAGCGCGACCTGATCGGCGTGCTCGGCATGAAGGCCGTGCTCGCGGCGTCGTTGTCCAACCTGATGAGCGCCGCGCTCGCCGGGCTATTGCTGACGTTCTGACGCAGTGACTGCACGTTCCATCATTATCGACTGCGATCCAGGTCAGGACGATGCCGTTGCGCTGTTCCTCGCCATGTCGTCGCCCGAAGAACTTCAGATTCTCGGGGTCACGACCGTCGCCGGCAACGTTCCGCTGGCGCTCACGCAGCGCAACGCCCGCATGATGTGCGACATCGCGGGGCGGCAAGACATCCCCGTTTTCCAGGGTCGCGAGAAACCGCTGCGTCGTCAGCCAATTACCGCCGAGTACATTCACGGCAAGACCGGCATCGACGGCGTCGAGGTCTTCGAGCCGAAAACGCCGCTGCGGCAGCAGCACGCGGTTGAGTTCATCATCGAAACGCTGCTGGCCGCCGATGAGTCGTCGGTGACGCTGGTGCCGACCGGGCCGCTGTCGAACATCGGTGCGGCAATCGAGAAAGAGCCCGCCATCGTTGGCCATATCCAGGAAATCGTCGTGATGGGCGGCGCGATGCGCGAAGGTGGCAATCGTTCTCCATCCGCCGAGTTCAATATCCTCGTGGATCCGCATGCAGCGGAGATCGTTTTTTCCTGCGGCCGACCCATTGTCGTCATGGGTCTCGACGTTACCCACCAGGTGCTATCGACACGTGAGCGCGTCGAACGCATACGTGCGCTGAACAACCCGGTGGCCAAAGCAACCGCGGGAATGTTGAGTTTCTTTCACCGCTACGATTCGAAGAAATACGGTTCGGAGGGCGCGCCGTTGCACGACCCCTGCACCGTCGCCTGGCTGCTCGATCCGACGCTGTTCCAACTTCGCGCGTGCAACCTGAGTGTCGAGACCGAATCCGAACTGACGATGGGACATACCGCTGTCGATTTCTGGCACGTCACCGATCGTCCTCACAACGTGCGTTGGGCACACGAAGTCGATGCGGAGGGTTTCTACAACTTGCTCACCCGTCGATTGGCGCGATTCGAGGAGGCAGCATGACATCGGTCGTAGTGGTTGGCTCGGTCAATATCGATATCGTCGCACGCGTTGCGCGCTTGCCGGCACCTGGCGAAACCGTGACCGGCGCAGCGTTGCATCACTTTCCGGGCGGCAAAGGCGCCAACCAGGCGCTGGCAGCGCAGCGCCTTGGCGCGAACGTTCAACTGATAGCTCGCGTTGGCAAAGATGCATCGGCCGACGAAGCACTGCAATTGTTGCGCGAAGGGCATGTCGATCTGGGGCAATGCGAGCGCATTGAGGGCCTTGCGACCGGTACGGCGCTGATCGCAGTCGCACCGTCCGGCGAAAACCACATCGTCGTTGCACCGGGAGCGAATCGCGCATTGCAGGCGGACGAACTTGCGATACCGAAAGCCGATGCCCTGATCTGCCAGCTCGAGGTGCCAATACCGGTCATCGTTGCTGCAGCCGAGGCGTTTCAAGGGTTCTTCTGTGTGAATCTCGCACCGGCCGCGGAAATCGATGTCAGAGTCCTGCAGCGAGCCGATCTCGTTGTGGTGAACGAGACAGAGGCCGACTGGTACGGCGCGTCCCTGGAGGCCTGCCGCGGAATTGTGGCGACGACTCGCGGTGCTGGCGTTGCCACGCTGCGTCAGGGCGGACAGGCGCTGGCCGAGGCAAGTCCGCCGAGGGTGAATGTCGTGGATACGACGGGCGCTGGGGACACCTTTACCGCCGCTTTGACGCTGGCGCTGGTAGAGGGACAGGCGCCAGAGGAGGCGCTTCGATTTGCCTGCGCGGCCGGCGCGCTGGCAACCACCACGATGGGCGCCCAGCCCTCGCTTCCGAGCCGCGAGCGGGTAGAGCAGTCTCTATAAGTCGCCAGGTGGATGTCAGGGTCGGTCGTTCTGCGAATGCCTGAGATACGGCATGCGTGCGAGTTCCACGCAACGTTCATCGTCAAGACCTGGTTGCGCGCCAACATGAAAACCGAACAGGCCGCGCCTGTTTATGCCGAAGAATAAACGCGCTTTGCCGACCTCGGCGAGCGTCAGCAACGACAATTCGCGAACCTTGCTGACTCTTGCCAGAGCACCGGGGTCGCGAAAGTCGATGGACGCGATCGGGTGCAGATCGTCCTGGCGATAAAGCGTCGCCTCATAGGGCTGGGCGAGCGACCAGTCGGACGAATCATCAGCAGAAGCTCGCCAGTGCGCGCTGTAGGAATTCGCATACAGATCGGACGCGTCGATAACCGTCACGGTCGTTGCCGCGTCGCCGGCATTGGCCCGCAGCGGTAGCAGCGAACTCACAAGAACAAGCAGTATCCAGAAAGTCCTTCGCATGAACTGTCTCCCTACAGTTGCATCGGCACTTAACATACTGTCGAGTCGTGGAAACGACACTGTCAAACGCCTGCCCAGACTGACAGGGTTCTGCGAGAATGTCGTTTACCTGCATCACGGAACGCGACCAAACATGCATCGCGAGTTATGTAATGTGCTTTACTGCAAGGGGACTTTCGGGGAGTCAGTTCGTCGCTATTCGGCCAGCTCGTCGAGCATTCTCTGCGCCGACTGACGAATAGATTCGTCGCCGCCGATCTGCATGGCTTGGTCCAGCGCCGTACGAGCCTGATCGACATTGCCGAGCTGACTGTTGACGTAGCCCAGCGTCAGCCAGATGCGCTGATTCGTGGCGTCAAGTGACACCCCCTCATTGAGGTAGCGGAGCGCTTCGTCGGAGCGGCCGAGATAATGCAGCGTCAATCCGAGGTTGTTGTGTACCTCGACATTCTGCGCGTCAAACTCCAGCAGCCGTCGGTACCGGTTCGCGGCCTGATCGTATTGCCGCTGGGCAAAGAACGTGTCCGCCTGGCGCGAAAGTTCGGCGGGATCCTGCGCGGCTGAATCGCTCAGTACCTGTGGTGCCAGCCGCGATACGTCGTTCTCGTTGATGCCCTGCCAGCTGGACGCCGCGCGGCTGATGGTTCCCGGATGCGCACTGACTTTCGGTGCGTCGGGCAGATAGTAGTCACGCGTAATTGCAAAGACGGCGAAGCCGAAGAACGCCTGGAATACGGCCATCGATATCCAGAACTTGGGGTCACGAAGCATGCTTTGGTCTCTTGTGGTCATTGTTGGATCTGGTCGAGGTGGAACGAGGCGGGCAGCAATTCATCGATGGTGTAGTGCTGCCACTCCTCGCTATCGTCGATGACGATGATCACTGTCTTGTCATCGGCGAACTCCCTGATGCGCTGTCGACAACCGCCGCAAGGCGTGCACGACCCAAGTTCGGTATAGCCGCCAGCGACGGCAATTCGCCGGATGCGCTTGCCGCCTTGCTGCACCATCGCCGCGATCGCTGCCGTTTCGGCGCAGCAGCCAAGGTTGTAAGCCGCGTTTTCCACGTTGCAGCCAGCGTGCAGCCGCCCGTTATCATCAACGACTGCCGCGCCAACCCTGTATTTTGAGTAGCGACAATAGGCCTGCTCGCGAGCTTCCGTAGCAGCTTTTATCAGGTCTTCGTCCGTTATCGCCATAGTCAGTCTGCTTTTCGCATCGGGTTGTTCGGGTGAGTGGTCCAGTTGGCTTTGACCTGTGTAATCGGCTGACCGGTTCGCGGGTCGGTACCTTCGGTCATCGCTTGCATTGTAATGCAGCTGTCAACCGGGCAGACGCTAACACAGAGGTTGCAGCCGACGCACTCCGCATCGATGACTTCGAAGCGCCGCTTACCGTCGACAGTGTGCGTGATAGCCTGGTGCGATGTGTCTTCGCAGACGACATGGCACCTGCCGCACTTGATGCACAGATCCTGGTCGATGACCGCCTTTTCGACATAGTTCAGGTTCAGGTATTGCCAGTCGGTGACGCTCGGGACCGCCTTTCCGATCAGCTCTTCGAGCCCGAGCTGCTTGTCATCGAGGAAGTTGCTCAATCCGTCGACAAGGTCATCGATGATGCCGAAGCCGTAGACCATCGCGGCGGTGCAGACCTGCACGTTGCTGGCACCGAGGGCCAGGAAATCCACGGCATCCCGCCAGTCGGTAATACCGCCAATACCGGAGATGGGCAGCGAGCGTGTTTCGCCCGTTCGCGCGATTTCGGCGACCATGTTCAGTGCGATCGGTTTGACGGCCTCGCCGCAGTAACCACCGTGCGTGCCCATGCCATCGGTTGTGGGGTACATGGTTAGTGAGTCGTAGTCGACCCGCATGATGGAGTTGATCGTATTGATCAGCGACACGGCATCAGCGCCACCGTCGAGAGCCGCTTTCGCCGGCGGCAGTATGTTGGTGACATTGGGCGTGAGCTTGACGATGACCGGCACCGACGCGGCCTTCTTGGCCCATTCGCTGGCCATCTGAATATACTCGGGCACCTGGCCGACCGCCGCCCCCATGCCGCGTTCCGACATGCCGTGCGGACATCCGAAATTGAGCTCGAAGGCATCGATGCCGGTTTCTTCGATCATCGGCAGGTACCGTGCCCAGGTCGCCTCGTTCATCGGCAGCATGACCGACGCTACCAGCGCCCGGTCCGGCCAGTCTTTCTTGACCTGGCGCATTTCATCGAGGTTGGTCTTCAGCGGCCTGTCCGTAATCAGCTCAATGTTGTTGAAACCAATGACGCGGCGATCGTTGCTGTGGATCGCGCTGTAGCGGGGGCCGCTCACATTGACGATTGGCGGGTCCTCGCCGAGCGTTTTCCAGACGGCGCCGCCCCAGCCGGCTTCGAAGGCGCGGTTGACGTTGTACGCCTTGTCGGTTGGCGGTGCCGACGCGAGCCAGAACGGGTTTGGCGAGCTTATACCGAGAAACGTGGACTTCAGATCGGCCATGGCTACTGTCCCCCCAGGTAGCGATCGATATCGAGCGCTGCCACTTTGCCGTGCTGCACCGCTGTCACCGTCAGATCGTCACCGTCGGCCACGCAGTCGCCGCCGGCCCAGACGTCGGGAAGCGATGTTCTGCCGTGCTCACCGGTCACAATGCGATTGTTCTCGATCTCGAGATCGGCCGCGCTATCGCCGAGCAACGTCGCATCGAGCGTCTGGCCAATGGCTTTGAAGACCGTATCGGCAACCAGCTCGAACTGCTCGCCGGTTGCTGCCAGCCGGCCGTTATCGAGCGCCGTGCGCGCGAATCGGATCGTCGAGACATGCTGGTCGCCGTGTATCTCCAGCGGCTGCGCCCAATGATGGATGTTCACACCGTTGGTCTGTGCCAGGTCCTGTTCGTACTGGCTGGCGCCCATGTGTTCGGGCCCGCGCCGGTAGACCAGGTCCACATGTTCGGCACCGAGCCGTCTGCTCTGCACCGCAATATCAATAGCGGTCATGCCGCCGCCGATAACGACAACCCGTCGCCCCACCGGCAATTGGCTGAGATCGTCTGCCTGCCGAATCTCGGCAATGTACTCAATGGCCGCGTCGACGCCAGGGAGCGACTCCCGCTTCAGCCCGAGCTCGTTGCTGGCGCCCAGGCCGATGCCAAGGAATACCGCGTCGTACGTGTCGCGAAGTTCGTCGAGCGCGAAGTCCCTGCCGAGCACCTGCTCGTTTCGAACCTCGATGCCGCCGATGGACAGGATGTAGGAAACTTCCGTCTGTGCAAAATTGTCGATGGCCTTGTAGGCGGCGATTCCGTATTCGTTGAGGCCGCCTGGCTTGGCGTCGCGGTTGTAGACAACGACATCGTGGCCGAGCATCGCAAGGCGGTGTGCGCAGGAAAGTCCGGCAGGACCACCGCCGACGACCGCCACTCGCTTCCCCGACTCCGGCGCCCTGGCAAACAACGCCGTCTGTGCCTCGATGACGGGGTCCGTCGCGTAGCGCTGCAACAGGCCGATTTCCACCGGCTTTTCCTCATGCGTATTCCTGACACAGGCCTGTTCGCAAAGCACCTCCGTCGGGCAGACGCGCGCACACATACCGCCCATGATGTTCTCGCGCAGTATGGTATGCGCGGAACCGCGAACGTTGTCGCTGCGGATCTTCTGGATAAAGCCGGGAATATCTATGCCGGTCGGGCATGCGGTGGTGCAGGGCGCGTCAAAACAAAAATAGCAGCGATCCGCTTCGATCAGCGCCTCGGAGCGGCTGAGTGGCGGATGCAGGTCGGCAAAGTTTCGTTGCAGCTGCTCCTGGTCGAGACGGCTGCCGCGAATATCAGGCTGTCTGTCCGTATCACTCATCGCCAGAAGTCCTCAGCGCTGTACCGCGACCGGTTCGGCTTTCTCGGCCTGAACCTTCAGCGCATCGTAGTAGGGGGCAAACGGTGGACGATCGACATAGCGTCCGGCGCCGCGCTCGACGTTGAGTTCGCCGTCGGCGAATACGACGCGGCCCTGGCTCAGCGTATGTGAGGCGCAGCCGGTCACCGTCATGCCCTCAAAGATGTTGTAGTCGATCTTCTGGTGGTGCGTTTTCGCGGATATCGTTTTGCTCGCAGCGGGGTCCCAGACGACGATGTCTGCATCGGCGCCAACCGAGATACTGCCTTTGCGCGGATAGATGTTGAAGATCTGCGCGGCGTTGGTCGACGTGACTTTGACGAATTCGTTCATCGTGAGTCGACCCGTGCTGACGCCGTGATGCCACAGCACCTCGAGGCGATTCTCGATGCCTGCGGTGCCATTCGGGATCAGGCGAAAATCATCCTTGCCCGCCGCTTTCTGGTCGGCACAGAAACAACAGTGATCGGTTGCCGTTGTCTGCAGGTTACCTGACTGCAGTCCCTTCCAGAGTGCATCCTGGTTTTCCTTGCTGCGAAACGGCGGGCTCATGACGTGGGCCGCGGCGACATCGAAGTCAGGATGTCGATATACCGAATCGTCGATCAGCAGGTGACCGGCCAGTACCTCGCCATAGACGCGCTGACCTTCGTTGCGAGCCCTGGTAATTGCTTCCAGCGCCTGTCGGCACGACGTGTGCACAACGTACAGCGGCGAGCCGAGAACCTCGGCAATTCGGATAGCGCGATTGGCCGCTTCGCCTTCGACCTGCGGCGGGCGTGACAACGGGTGCGCTTCGGGGCCCGTCATGCCTTTCTCGAACAACTCCTGCTGGAGCCTGAACACCAGTTCGCCATTCTCAGCATGCACCGTCGGGATGGCGCCCAGCTCAACAGCGCGTGAGAAGCTGTTCACGAGGATCTCGTCGCCCGCCATGATGGCGCCCTTGTAGGCCATGAAGTGCTTGAAGCTGTTCACGCCGTGCTCGCGGACGAGCGTGCCCATGTCCTCGTAGACGGTATCGTCCCACCAGGTAATGGCCACGTGGAAGGAATAGTCGGCTACGGATTTCTCCGCCCAGTCGCGCCACTGCATGTAGGTCTCGAGGATGTTCTGCTGCGGGTTCGGAATGGCAAAGTCGATAATCATCGTCGTACCGCCGGCGAGGCCCGCGGCAGTGCCCGTGTAGAAGTCCTCGCTGGTCACCGTGCCCATGAACGGCAGCTGCATATGCGTATGCGGGTCGATGCCACCCGGCATCACGTACTGGCCGCCCGCGTCGATAATCGTGGCGCCTTTCGGGGCGTCCAGGTTTGCCGCGACGGCGCTTATAACGCCGTTTTCGCAAAGCACATCCGCACGTAGCGATCGATCGGCATTCACGACCGTGCCACCTTTAATAAGTACCGTCATGTTGAACTCCCGATTTCGCCGCGAGCGACGAAGTAGTAGATGAATCCGCCAAGTATCGACCCGGTGAACCAGCCGTAATCATAAAACCAGCCCAGCTGACCGGTCGTGATAGCGACGACGGTAAGACCAACCGGCACCAGGAAAGCGATGAAGCCGGATTTGTTCCAGGCCGGATAGCCGGCGTCGTCCTTGTACAGCGCAATGAGGTTGTAGGATTGCCGCTTGATCAAAAAATAGTCCACGATCATGATGCCTGCAATAGGTCCCAGCAGGCTGGAGTAGCCAAGCAGCCAGTTGGAGTACAGGCTTTCCACGCTGACGTCAGTCTCGAGCCAGCCCATCTTCTTCAACAATTCCCAGCTCATCAGCAACAGCCCGATGATACCGGTCAGGATAACGCCGCGGTTTTCGTCGATATAGCGTGGCGCAATATTCTGGAAACTGTTGGTCGGCGAAACGATGTTGGCCGCGGTATTGGTCGAGATGGTTGCCAGTACGATCATCAGCATCGCGACGACCACCCAGAAGTCGTTATCGATGCGCCCAATCAGGTTGATGGGATCCGATATGGTATCGCCGGTGAGCTCGACCGAGGCGGCCGTCAGCACCACGCCGAGGCCCGCAAACAGGAACATTGTGAGCGGCAGTCCGATGATCTGTCCCAGTACCTGGCTGCGCTGCGTTCGCGCGTAGCGGCTGAAATCAGGGATATTCAGCGACAGCGTTGCCCAGAAACCGACCATCGCGGTCAGGCCCGCCATAAAGTAACCAAACAGCGGAGCACCCTGTGGCCGGGTCGCCGGTGTGGCGAGTACTTCGCTCAACGTAATTTTCGGCAGCGCCCAGACGATCAGGCCGATGGCGACGAGCAGCAACAAAGGTGCCGCCAGCGCCTCGAGTCGCTTGATGGACTCCGCGCCACGGATCACGATGGCGAGGTTTGCAATCCAGAAGATGAAAAAGCCGAGAACTTCGCCGACACCACCGAGTGCCGCCCAACCGTCGAACATCGCGGCTAGCATCAGGTGGATTGCAATACCGCCGAACAACGTCTGCACGCCGAACCAGCCGCAGGCAACAACCGCGCGGATCAGCGACGGCACGTTGGATCCGATGATGCCGAATGACGCGCGCATCACGACCGGGCAGGGAATGCCGTAGCGCGTGCCGGGGTAGGCGTTGAGGGTCAGCGGGATCAGCACTACGATGTTCGCAATCAGGATCGTCCAGAGCGCCTCGGAGACGGACAGGCCGAAATACGCGGTAAGGACGCCACCCAGCGTGTAGGTGGGCACGCAGATCGCCATGCCGACCCAGAGCGATGCAACGTTCCAGCGGGTCCACGTTCGTTGCGAGGCCCGAGTTGGTGCAATGTCATCGTTATAGCGGGGGCTGGACGCGATGTCGTCGCCGACATCGAGTTCGATGTGTTCGCCAACTGTACGAAGCTTGCTGACCGACAAAGTCTCGGACATCGATTTCCTCCCTGAAGGAAGTGTGCGGCCCGGAGGTAGCCTAGGTATCCGTCAACGGACCGTAAGTTTCAGGTCTGCGGTCACGAAAGAACTGCCAGGTATCCCTGACTTCACGGATCATGTCGAGATCGATCTCGTGCACCAGCAGTTCGTCGTCGCCGTAGCTTGCCTGTGCTTCAATCGCACCGCGTGGATTGACAATGTAGCTGGAGCCGTAGAACTCGCCCATGTTCATCGTCGACGCCCAGGGCTCCTCCTTGCCGATCCGGTTGATAGCTCCGATGAATACGCCATTGGCAGCGGCCGATGCCGGCTGCTCCAGCTCCCACAGGTATTTACTCAGTCCGGCAACCGTCGCGGATGGATTGACGATATATTCCGCGCCGTTCAGCGCCAGCGCGCGCCAGCCCTCCGGGAAATGCCGGTCATAGCAGATGTAAACGCCTAGCTTCAGGAAGGCGGTTTCGAAGACGGGATAGCCGAGGTCGCCCGGCTTGAAGAAGAACTTCTCGTAAAATCCGGGATCGACCTGTGGAATGTGAGTCTTTCGGTATTTGCCGAGGAAGCTGCCGTCGGCATCGATAACTGCCGCCGTGTTGTAGTAGACGCCAGTCATGTGTTCTTCGTAAATCGGCACGACGATGACCATGCCGTGCTTCTTCGCATAGTCCTGCATGAGGCGCGTCGTATGCCCGTCAGGAATCTTCTCGGCCGCTGCGTACCACTTCCTGTCCTGGCTCGGGCAGAAATACGGCTGCGTAAAGACCTCCTGGAAACAGAGTACCTGCACGCCCTGTTTGCCGGCTTCTTCGATATAAGGGATATGCGCCTCGATCATGCGGTCCCGAATCGCCTCGGGTTCCATAGAGCCATCACCCTTCAGGGCCATCTGAATCAAACCACACTTAACTTTCGCCACGCCGACCCCCTTCGATCTGGCGCCAGGCGCCGATCCGCGCCTGGCGAGTTCTTTGTGTTTTCAATGTGTTACAAGCAATCCTGCGGATGTCAGCATACGCCCTTTAGCGCACCGAAGTCCACGATCCGTGCATCGGGTTAGGCAGGATATACCAGCCCCTGCCCCAGTATTTGTCGTAGGTCTCGAGCGCTTTTGCGCGACTCGCTCGTGTGGCCGGCTTCGTGCAGGGTGCGACAACCTTGTTGCGGGCGCAGGGGACGAAGTCGCCATAATCATCGCCGATCAGCATGATCACGCGATAGTTCTCGGCGATGACCAGCCGGCGTACCAGCTTCTCGCGATCCCAGCCGGGGCGCTCGCCGGACAGCATGACGTATTCCGGCGTTACGTCGATACCGACTTCACGGATGTCATTGATCGTTGTTGTTTTCTGCGGGCACGGATCGATCGTTGTTGCGATGCTTTCGCAGGGACGATTGGTGACGAAAAATACGGTTACCCCCTGGGCTCTCGCCGCCTCGACGAAGTCCCTGACGCCGTCAATGGGCGCGGCATCGAAGTTGCTGCTCCAGTTGTTGAGCTTGTGATTGGCGAAGGGACGCTGATAGGTAAGCTGGAAGTCAACGTTGCTGACTACCGTTTCGTCGACGTCGAGAATGACGGCTGGTGGCAGATCCTCTGCGTCGCGTTGCTCGGGCATCGCACTCCAGCTCTTGTCGTTGATGAAGGCGGGCAGGGCGGTCTGCGCTGTGCGATAGACCTGCCGCGTAATCGCGTGGTATTCGGCGGCGCGCTTGACCCATTGCAGCCCAAGGTCGCGCTTCGGATCATACGAGGGATCCGACGGCTGCGTTACAGGCGCACTTGCGCAGGCTGCCAGCGTGAGCAATGCGATGGCAAAGACGGGAAGGTGCAAGCGGGTCATGGTTTCTCCTGATGCGAGTGCAAGCGAATCAGGTTAGCATGCCGCCATGAAAAAAATCACACTGCTACTGATCAGTTTCTGCCTGGTCATTTCCGCGTGCGCGACGACGTCGGCACCTGCGACAACAGGGCTGACATTCGTGCATCTTAACGACACCTATCGGGTCGGCGCCGTTGAAGATGGCAATGCCGGCGGCTTCAGCCGCGTCGTGACTATCGTTCGTGAGCTGCAGGCCGAGGGTCGCGACGTGCGCATTCTGCACGGCGGCGACTTCCTGTATCCGTCGCTGGAGAGTCAGCTATGGAACGGTCTGCAAATGGTCGACGCCTTCAACTTCATGGATGCTATCGCGCCCATGTATGTGGTTTCGGGTAATCATGAATTCGACCGCCGCGGGCCCAGGCAGCTGATCGCAGCCGTGGAGGCATCTCGTTTCGACTGGCTGGGGGATAACTATCGCTTCAAGACCGGCAACGCTGCGGTCGACGGAGCCCTGAAAACGGCTTTTACGTTTGCATCCGGCGACAGGACGATCGGCGTGTTCTCGCTGACGCTGAACCCGGTCGATGGCGGCAACGAACGCGGCTATCTGGAGAACGACGGAGACTATCGTGCTGTCGCTGAGCGCACTATCGAGGCGCTGGAGGCAAAGGGAGCAGACCTTGTGATCGGTGTCACGCACCTGCATATGTGGCAGGACGTGGAGCTGGCAGGACTCAAAGCGAAGTATCCGAAACTCGGCTTTATCGTCGGTGGCCACGAGCACGAACCGGAGCATAGCCCGGGGAGCAGCAGTCAAGCCGTCGTCATGAAAGGCGCTTCCAACGCACGAGTGATCTGGGCGATTGACGTTGATTTCGACGCAGCAGGCGACGCGGTGATTCGTGAGCGCCAGATTACGCTCGATCAGAACGTTGCACTTGACCCGGATTACGAGATCCTCGCCGCCAAGTGGCGAGGACGGCTGCTCGAGAAGTTCCCGTTCCTGGAGGCGCGGGTTGGTACTGCGGCGGTGCCGCTGGATGGGCGTGAAGTCACGGTGCGCAACGTGGAGAGTAACTGGGGCAATTTCATTGCCGACCAGATGCGCGCAGCGTTCGGCAAGCAGTCGGATCTGGCGTTCATCAACGGTGGGACGCTGCGTATCGATGACTTCATCGAGGACGATATCCTGTTCGAGGATATTGGTCGCACCTTCGGCTTCAGCTCCTTCCTCAGGCAAACGACGATGACGGGTGCCGAATTCAAGCGGCTTATGGAAGCGGGCTATCGCGGACATGGTCCGAGCAAGGGCTATTTTCCGCAGGTTTCCGGTTTTCGTGTCTGCATTGATCGCAGTCGCAACGAGGGCGACCGGATAGTCAGTCTGCAGGTTCCGGCGGATGGCGCATGGCAGGAGATCAGCGCGGGCACGCAATACAGCGTCGTCGTCCCGGACTACCTGTTTGGCGGAGGCGATGGTTACGACGTGCCCAAGGATCGCCCGGCAACACCGCCGGCTTCCGAGCTGAAGTACCTGGTGCTGGACGGCATCCTGAAGGCGCAGGCCGAAGGCAGGAAGATTGGCGAAACCGTTGATCCCGCGAAGCCGAGGATTCACCAACTCCGGGAAGGCAAGGAACGCTGCTTCATGTAGGAGCGGCTAATAGCCGCGATCGATGGGCGGTCAGGTACGCCGCAGTTCAAGAAAAGGTCGCGTCTGATCGCCGCTGCTACAGGTTATGGGCAGGTAATGGGGACATTCTGCTTTATCGAGTTCGCCTGCAGAACCGGCTGCGTCGACAAAGCAGAATGTCCCCATAAAAATGTCCCCATAAAAAAGGCGGCCCCTGTTGCCAGGGGCCGCCTCGATCTTCTTCTTGTTATGCGCTGATCAGAACTTGTAGCGAATACCAAGCTGGATGCGGTAAACGGAATCGTCTACGTCACGATTTGTTCCCTCGAAGTACACCCGGTTGATGACGTACTGATTGGTGTTCGCAAGTCCCGCACCGGCGACTTCGAGAACACGAACGCCTTCCTGGATGTCGCCGGTATCAGCAAAGCGCTTGACGTTGTTGCTGTCGGAGAACAGGTTAAGCGCGTTCTCGATGTCGAGGAACACCTGCAGTGAATGATCCCTCCAGACCGGCAGGTCCTGCTGGATGCGAATGTCGAGATCTGTGCTCCAGGGGCTGTTGAAGCCGTTCTTCGGTGCAATGCCACCGGCGTAGGCGCTCAGGCCCGACTCGTCGAGGAAGGCAAACAGCGCGTCGATATCGCCCTGGCTGAGATTCGAGAAATCCATCAATGGATCGCTCGGTCCCGTTGGCACGTAGATCAGCACGCTTTCTTCGTCGTCGGAGTCGCCGAAGTAGCGCTCAACCGTGTCGTCCTCATAGGTGTAGCTGAACGGACGGCCGGACCGGCGCTGGAAGAACATGCCGACAGAGGTTGCATGGTTCTCGAAGAAGTAGTGCTTGAACTTGGCGCGCAGCACGATGTTGTGCTCATTAGCCCAGAGTGCGGGGCCCAGCGTGTTGTTGTTCAGCGTGATCTTGGCGACTTCCTCGTAGCTTGAGCCCGCGGTAGAGCTGTTGACCGGGTTGCCCACCTCGGCGTCCAGCCAGGCGTAGCCGAGGCCGAGATCGAGAGAGGTCTTGTCGCTGAACTCAAACTCCTTCGCAAACTGCACCGAGAACGACTTTGTCGAACCCTCGACGCCGTTGGTCATCAGCACGTCCTGGTTCTGGTTGCTGGTGTCGTCACACGGACCACCGTTAGTACCGGCATTGCTGAAGCCCTGGCGGATACCGTTGAAGGTCGCCGTGCAACCCGGCAGCAGCGGGTCAACCTCGAAGAATTGCGCCCGTCCGTCCGGCAGCGTTACGCCGTTCGGTGTCAGCCGGAGGTCAACCCAGTCGACCGCGTTCTTGTTGTCGGTATAGATGTAGTCAGCACGAATGGTCCAGTCGTTGAGGAACTCGATATCCGACTGCAGGACGTGATTCATGCCGATGTGCCAGCGGTGGTTCGACGGCAGATCGAAGTTCGGGTCGACCGCGGCAACCGCACCGGTATTGGCATTGGCGCTGTCCTGCCCGGCCTGGCGGACGCAATCGGGAATGCCCGTGAACGAGCCGCCATTGAGGACCTGCAGGTCAGCTGCTGTACACAGCGGACTGAACGAGCCGCCGAAACCGATGGCGCCGCCAAAGTTCTGGTAGGCGTTGGCGAAGTGGACCGTTGGGTCACCGCCGCCGAATACGCCGAAGCCGGCTGTCAGCTGCGTCTCACCCCACTTGTTCATGGGCAGGTCCCAGGTCACGCCCAGTCGCGGCTGTACGAGATCCAGTCCGTCGAAGGTTTGCGTGTTGCTGAAGCCATAACGCTGCTCGAATACCGGGTTGGCGATCGGCAGGTCGCTGGAGTCGTACTGGTCGTAGCGCAGACCGGCAACAACCGTCACTGCATCGTTCACCTGCCATTCGTCCTGCAGGTAGAAGCTGTTGATATCACGCTCGAACGATGCGGCAGCATCCGCAGCAACACCGGTAAACGATTCGTTGATGACGATCGAGCTTGCGAGACCCGCCTGAAGCGCTGCGACGTCATCAAACGTGATCGTGCCGGTCGCGTCCGGGATGAACAGGTTGAAGATGTCGCGAGTTTCCTGCTCGAAGCCAAACGTCAGCGTGTGGTCGCCGAGGACGTAATCGGCGGACAGCTTGAACTGGTCGATCGTGTACTGCAGATCGTTGGCGGAGCGGAAGAAACCGGGGCCACTTGTGAAGATATCGCCTACCTCAATTCGAGGAATCGGGTTGGGGTCCTGGGCCTCACCGCCCCCGGCCGGTCCCTGGATGTCCGTTACGTCAAAGGTTGAGTAGCGGAACTCGGTAGAGAGGTTGTCGGTCCAGTTCGAGAAGACGCGCAGTGACAGTGTGTCCTGATCGATGCCTTCGTTTTCGAAGTTATCGCGAAACGTGAAGCCGCCAAAACCAAGATCGTCCGGATCCAGGTTAAGCTCTTCGAGCTGCGTGTAAGTCAACTCGGCGCGATGCTCATCGTTGATGTTCCAGTCAAGTCGAACAAACGTGCGTTCACTGGTCTGCGGCAGGTTGCGCACGATGTCACCGACGTCACGACCATACTGGTTGAACAGGACGTCCTTGATCTGATTTGCCTCGGCAACTGTAAGGAAGTCTTCGTTGGCAAAGCCGCCGCCTATTGGGCCGGTGTTCTGCACGCCGCCCTCATCGGTTTCTTCATAGGCCACGAAGAAGAACAGCTTGTCCTTGATGATCGGGCCTGAGAAGTCGAAACCGAAATTCTTGTCTTCGAACGGATCGTTGATGACCCTGTCGCCCTCAAGCCTGGTGCCCGTGAGCCCTTCATCGTTGTAAAGGTAAAACGCTGAGCCGTGGAACTCGTTAGAGCCCGGCTTTGTAACGATGTTGATGGCGCAGCCGGTGAACTGGCTGTACTGCACGTCAAGCGGGGCAAACTCGACTGACGTCGACGCGACCGTGTCGAACGGAACCGGGAACGCGAAGCGCGCCGAGGTGCCGGTGCCTTCGTTCAGACCAAAGCCGTCGATGGCGAGGCTGCCGTCAATCGTGAACGCGTTCGAGCGCGAGGAGCCGCCGAGACAGTTAATGCCTGAACCGGCGCCGTTGTCGGCGCGACCGAGGCTAACGCGAGGGTCGGTACGAATAACGTCGCGAATCTGTCGCGCGATGCTCGGCATCGATTCTATGTCCTCGATGCTGAATGAGGTGCCCGGACCAATGGCGAGATCCACGGTCTGTACCATCCTTGCGGTTGTGACGATTTCTTCGATCGCTTCATCCGACGGTGTCAGCACGATGCTAAACGATGCGGCCGACGACAGATTGGTAAAGACGTCGTTGACCAGGGTGTCCTCGTACTCCGTCGATGTCACTCGAATCGTGTAGGGACCGCCAACAGGCAGGCCGCGCACATTGAACTGGCCGTTATCGTTGGTGCGGGTTGTGCGAGTGCTGGTGGTTCGCGTGTCAACGATCGTGATCAGCTGGTTCGCAGCAGGGCTGCCGTCTGGCGCCGTAACCGTCCCGCGAATGGTCGTTGTTGTTTCCTGTGCGTTTCCTGCAACAGGTACGGCGATGAGCATGGCGGCCGCAAATAGTACAAATGCGGCCTGCTGCAACGTCGAAAGGGTCGATTTGAGCAATCGAACTTGGTATTTCATGTTGGAACCCCGTGTTGGAAAAGAGGGAAATCTTAGGTCATGAACATGACAAACAGATTTCTTGAGTGACATTATTTTGTCCCGTCACGGCCGAGTATTGCCGCTTGTGGAGACCGTTATTATGGCTTGGAGGCTGTAATCTATCGCAGCGAAAATGCTTGTGCAATAAGGGCTTGAGAGCGTTTCATCCAGTTCTCAGGACGTCATGGAGTCGGGTCCATGTGCTTTTCCGAGAATCCAAGTTACGAATAGATTACAAGCTATTGTTTTATGGTAACTTCAATTGTCGCGATCATTGGCCAATGATCAGAAACCCCGATTCGGCGCGCCGCATTGAAGCGCTCGGGCGTGCCGCTACCCGATACCTGGGCCGGATTTCGATTGGCGATTTGCACGGATTCAGCGCGAAGTCGCGCTGTTGTATTTTCACCACGCGCGGCAGCGAACAGGATCATGTCGAGGAACGACCAACTGTCATCCCGGGCGTAATATTGTGTGCCTTTGCACGAATCACAGCCGATGTCGTGGGCAACCGTCCAGTTTGGGCGTGCGAGACGCTCCAGCATGTTCTGCTCCGAATCCTCGCGGCTTGTCGTGTTGAAATCGCCGGCTGCGAACGCGTGGTGGTTGTCGGGAAGTGCCCGCAGCAGGCCGTTCAGATGGTCGTACGCGGCGATACGCATGCCTGTCGGGTGATACGGCGCCGGAAAATGGACGCTGAAGCCCGTTAGAACGGCGCCATTCGGCAGCAGGAAATCAGCCTGCAAAACGCCGCGTGTATCTCTTTGGCGTTCGGGAAATGCGGCCAGACTCAACGGATGCAGCACTGGCGTCCCGCTGAGCGGTATACGCGACAGGAACGCTACGTCGATGCCGCGACGATCTGCGCCTTCGACCAGGATCGACGGCAGGTAGCCGAGATCGCCGAGGAACTCATTGCGCAGGCGCTCCAGCACGTTGACGTTCTCGACTTCCTGCAGCGCAATGATGTCGGCGCCCCGACCACCGTTTACCTGGCGGATGGTGTCTGCGAGTGCCGTTAGCTTGTGCTGCAGTGTTGCCTCGTTCCAGTCCAGGTAGAGGCACTCGTCGCGCCAACGGGGAACGCTGATCTCGTTGCAGGCATCGATGTGCTGCTTGCTCTGTTTGGATTGCAGGGGCAGATAGGCTTTGTCGTCCTTGCCGGGATCGTCGATATTATCGAACAGGTTTTCGACATTGAATGTCATGACCGTGATCCCGAGCGTTGCGTCCTTGCGCTCTGCGCTGTCGGGAGCGGCTGTCGTGCAACCGCCGAGGACGGCCAGCGCGGTCAATACGGCGAGAAGTTTGTTGCGGGCGAATAACGTCATTTCGATGGTGCCTCATTGAAGTCGATCATCAGGACCCAGGCATGCTTGTTCTCGCCGGTCACAATGACGCGGCGCGTGTCGTCTCCGAAAGCGACGGCCTCCGCGTTCGGCATGTTGCCAATGCTGACGCGCTGCGGCCGACTGTTGAGAGCATCAAACCAGTCCTGTCCGGGCTGTCGCTCGTAATAGTAGACGGCCCGGTAGGTCAGTATAACGGCGGCGAGGTTATCGGCGGAGATATCCATAGCGACGGGTTGCCAGAACCAGTCCTTGGTTTTCGGGGCGAACTGCACGTCCTGTCGGGAAGGTGGCGGCAGGCTGCTGATGGTGCCGAGCCACTTCGCGGTTAGCGTTTTGTCGGTGTCGGGTTTGAGCGGGACCTCGTAGAGCACCGGGGGAATATCGCGCTTGGAAAGCACCAGTGCCCGGCCGTTTTCAATATCGACGGCCACGGCTTCGGCGTCGCGCGGCCCGTCCGGATACCTGAAGTCCACTTCCCACGCGACTTTGGCCTCGCCTTTCTTTTCGGCCAGCGGCTCTTCGACGACATACAGCGTGCGCTTCTTGTGCTGTGCCTCGTTGTCGCCGATATCCGCCACCAGCAGATAAGGAGTGTCGTCCAGCGTGAACGAGGCGAGATCCTCCCAGTCCCTGTTCTTCGATTTCTTGAGATCGAATTCGCCGCGCCGTTTTCCGCGCGGGCTGATGGCATGCACCCATTCCCTGGCGCCATTGTCGTTGATGACCCAGAGCACGTTCTGGCCCCGCTGCGACCGGGCCAGGCCGCTGGCTTCCAGGATCTTGCCGTCCTCGAGTTGACCAATCTGTAGCGCCTGAAGCTCGGGCGGCGGCTCTGCCTCGGAACAGGCGGCGAGTACGACAAGTATCAGGGGAGAACAGCGCATCGCCGTGATTGTAAGAAAAACCGGGTGCCGAAGGTAAAAAAAAGCCCGGCGCAAAGCCGGGCTTCTCCAGTTAAAGCCGAATACCGATCAGTCACCGAACACTTTACCCACCTCGATACCCCAGACACGCGGCTCGTTGACGAAGCCCGTGTTGTTGTTGAAGTCGATAAAGCCGAGGATGTTGTCTTCATCGGTAATATTGCGACCGAATGCAGCGATTTCCCAACCGCTGGCATCGTTCTTGTAACCAATGCGCAGACCACCTTCTTTCTGGTCATCGGTCTGGAACTCAACGGCCTCGTACAGCGGCATGTTGATCTTGCCGTAGAACGCCCAGTCGGTGAATACGTAAATCTCGGCGTCGTTGCCAACCGGTGCGCTGTAGCGGACTGTCAGGTTATGCGTGGTCTTCGGCGCACGCGGGAACGGGTTGCCGTCGACCAGCACCTGTGCCGGATTCGCCGGGTTGATGGGGTCGAGCGGCGTGCACTGACCCGAACCGCAGGGTGCTGTCGCGAGCTCCGAGTCCTGCAATTCAGTGTCGTTATAGCTGGTGCCGAAGGTGACCAGCAGGTTGTCCGTCAGTAGCCACTCGGCGTCAAGTTCGATACCTGACGCAACGCCTTTCCTGGCGTTAACAACCTGGTTGGTGTTGCTTGCGCCGCCGATAATCGAAAGCTGCAAATCGTCAACTTCGTAATGGAACACGCCGAGGTTGACGCGCATGCGATCGCCCAGCAGGTCGGCCTTATAGCCGGCCTCAAGCGATTCGATGGTTTCTGGTTTGGCGACCGATGGCGTCTCCAGGAAGGCGACATCGCGACCCTGGATGGTCTGGGCGCGGAAGCCGCTGGATACGCGTCCGTACAGGCTGCTGTTGTCCGTCATCGCGAAATTGGCGCTCAGTTCCCAGCTTGTCTGGTCGTCCTGAGCGTTGATCGGGTCTGCGATAAAGGTCGGGATATTGAGATCGAGCCAGAGCTGGCCGAACTGCAGTACCTTGAAGTCCTTCTCATCGTCGGTGTAGCGCACGCCGGCGGTCAGGGTCAGCTTGTCGTTAACATCGTAGCTGCCCTGGCCGAATAGTGCCCAGGTGGTGTTTTCCTGCTGGATCTGCGTGTCCTGCCGACTGACAAAACCGAAGGATGCAAATGACTCGGTCGTTACGATGAGATCGGAGCGGAAGAAGAACGCGCCGACCTGCCAGCTGAACGGCCCGTCGGTCTGGCTGGCGAGACGGAACTCCTGCGTGAACTGGTTGGTATCGGCGCCATCCTGCGTGACGGACGGGAACGGAACCTCGCTGGCTATGCCGCCGTCGATATCGCCGCGGCTGAAGCCGTCTGCCCTTTGATACGAGGTGATCGAATTGAGGCTGGCGTTATCGAAATCCCAGAGCAGGTTGAGCGTCGTGCCGCTGGACTGATAGGCCTGCGGGTTGTTGTCGCCACCATCGTAGGAGACAACATCGCGAACGTAGTTCTGGTTCAGACCGGCGCTGCCCGTATCGAAGACGTTCGCGCGGAAGATCGACGACGTGCCGTTCAGGCTTCGGTTCTGGTGAGAAAGCAGTGCGCTGAAACGATCGCTGGGCGTCCACAGGAGCTGCAGTCGACCGGCATTCTCCCGGTATCGACCGAGCGATTCCTCGCCGGTGAAATCGTTGGTGATCCAGTTGTCACGCGAACGAGACAGTACCGAAGCGCGCGCTGACAACGTGCCATCGATCAGGGGACCGCCCACGGCACCTTCGATGTTGCTTGTGCCATAGGTGGCGTATGAGCCTTTCAGGTAGGCGGAAAAGTCATCATCAGGGCGGCGCGTGTTGATCTTGATGATGCCGGCCGTGGTGTTGCGTCCGAACAGTGTTCCCTGCGGGCCGCGAATAACCTCGATGTTCTGCATGTCGAACAGCGGGAAGCCTTTCAGTACCACGTTCTCCATGACGACCTCATCCATAACCACGGACACCGGCTGCGAGGCCGCGAGGTCAAAGTCGATGTTGCCGAGGCCCCTGAGGTAGAAGCGCGGCGCCGAACGGCCGTTCGATGATTCGGCGTACAGGCCCGGAACCCTGCCCGACAGGGCGAGTATGTCATCGCTGCCGGAGAACAGGGCATTCAGTTTCTCGCCCGACGTGGTTGCAACCGAGATAGGCACGTCCTGCAGGGCCTCCTCGCGTTTCTGCGCGGTAACGACGATTTCTTCGAGGACGCCAGGCGCCTGAGCGGCAACCGGGCCCGAGAACAGACCTGAAAACGCAATGGCAACGGCGCCGCCGAGCGACAGCTGCCGTGCGATTCGTGGATGAATTGTTGTGTTTTGGCCACGCATCGTGGATCTCCTGATTAAGCGTCGGCGCAGTATACCGCTGTTATTCCAGCGAGGTGTAGCATTCCTGCGAAAATTTTGGGGTGCAGACGCACAGGAAACAGAGGTCCTCAGAACCGCTGTTGGTGATCTGCTGAGCGCTGTGTTTCGGTATGCAAATGGTGTCGCCCGGGCCGACGGCGAACGGCGCTTCATCACCGACTACCATCATCCCGCAGCCGCTTTCGATCACATACCACTCATGCACCGCCAGCTGGTGCAACTGCGTCGTGACGCCGGGCTCGACGCGCGAGCGCGCCACCGACACCTCGGGCTGACTCGCCGTATTGAGGAGTTCCGTAATGTAGCAGCGCTCGGCGGTCCAGACTTCCATGGCAGGTTTCGCTTTGTCGATCATCGTAGGACAATAGCGCGATTGCGACGGGGGAGCAGCGTGAAGGCAGAAAAAAAAGCAGCAGTGGGTGAGCTGCTCGATCTTACCGGTGAGACCGTGCTGGTCACCGGTGCAAGCGGCCAGATAGGCGGCGCGATTGCGGAGCGGCTTGCCGAGGCCGGTGCCGATCTCATCCTGCACTTTAACAGCAATGCGTCAGCTGCGGCCGGGCTGGCCGGTCGGCTGGGTGGCGCGCAGTGCGTACAGGCCGATCTCTCCGTGTGGGCCGATGTCAGGACGATGTTCCTGTCGATACAGCCCACACTGGTGGTTAACAATGCGGCGGCACAGCCGGCTGTCGGACTGGGCGACATGAGCTTCGACGACTGGCGCGCGGTGCTGTCCGCGAACCTCGACAGCGCCTTTTTGGTAACACAGCAGGCGGCACTTGCCTGGATGGCGGCAGGTACAGGCGGAGCTATCGTCAATATCGGCTCCATCGAGGGGCAGGACCCGGCTGTCGGACATGCTCACTATGCCACCAGCAAAGCGGGTCTGGCGATGCTGACGAGGGCTGCGGCGCTCGAATTCGGTTCCGCCAACATTCGTGTCAACTGCGTTTCCCCGGGGCTCATTGACCGGGAAGGTCTTGCGCGGGACTGGCCGGACGGTGTCGCCCGCTGGCATGATCGCGTGCCGCTCGGCCGAATCGGGTCTGCCATTGATGTCGCCGACGCGGTATTGTTTCTGCTAAGCAATGCATCTCGCTGGATCAGCGGTGCCAACCTGATCGTCGACGGTGGCATGTCCGCGCAGAGCAAATGGTAAGCCGGCGAGTAGCCCAGAGGAACCTATGGCCACCAAACATATGAACGCAGCGCCCGGCGATTTTGCCGATACGGTGTTGATGCCGGGCGATCCGCTGCGTGCGCAGTACATCGCGGAAACGTATTTCGACGATGCCCGCCGTGTCACCGACGTGCGCAACATGTGGGGATACACCGGCGAGTACAAAGGGCGCGCCGTATCCGTCATGGCGCACGGCATGGGTATTCCGTCAGCGTCCATATACTGTACCGAGCTCATTACCGAGTACGACGTCAAGCGCGTCATACGCGTTGGCAGTTGCGGCACGTCGCATCCGGACGTGCAGCTGCGTGACGTCATCATCGCAATGGGCGCATCGACGGACTCCAACTGCAATCGCATGCGCTTCGGTGGCTACGATCTTGCGGCGCTGGCGAGCTTCGACCTGGTCGAGAAAGCTGTGCGCGCCGCAAGACAAAATGGTGTGCGTTATCACGTCGGCAATATTTTTTCGGCGGACCTCTTTTACACACCGGATCCCGGCATGTTCGAGACCATGGCGAAGTTCAACGTGTACGGCCTGGAAATGGAGGCCGCCGGGATCTTTCCGATCGCCGCGGAGAACGGCGCCGAAGCGCTGGCCATCTGCACGGTGAGTGATGACCTGCGGACCGGCGATCACCTGAGTTCCGACGATCGGGCGACGACGTTTGACGACATGATCCTTGTCGCGCTCGAAACGGTAGTGGCGGAGTAATGGCGCTGCAGGCTGTCACGAGCTCTGGGCGCATGCCTGATCTGTCGCGGGTAGCGGCCGTTGACGAGGTCGGCGTCAATGAGCGGGTTGCCCGGTTCCAGAGTCGCAGTATCAAGTCGTCGGCCAAGATCGAGGCGCTGCACCTTATCCTCAGCATGATCGACCTGACTACGCTGGAGGGACAGGACACGCCCGGCAAAGTCCGGCAGCTGTGTCAGAAAGCTATCCACCTGCACGATGCGTTGCCCGGGCTGCCGCATGTCGCGGCGGTGTGCGTTTACCCGACCATGGTTGCAATCGCGAAGCGCGCGCTGCAGGGGCACGACATCCACGTGGCGTCGGTTGCTACAGCGTTTCCAAGCGGCATGTCGACGCTGAGTGTTAAACTCGACGATACACGCATGGCCGTCGAGGCCGGTGCGGATGAGATCGACATGGTCATATCCCGCGGCGCTTTCCTGGCTGGTGATTACCGCTATGTGTTCGACGAGATCCAGGCCGTCAAAGAGGCCTGCGGCGACGCCCACCTCAAGGTTATTCTAGAAACGGGGGAACTCGGCACGCTGGATCGGGTACGGCGCGCAAGCATGCTCGCGATGCATGCCGGCGCCGATTTCATAAAGACCTCGACGGGCAAGATTCAGCCGGCCGCGACCATGCAGGTCACGCTGGTCATGCTGCAGGCGATACGCGACTACTACGCCGAAACCGGGCGCATGGTCGGAATGAAGCCGGCAGGTGGTATCTCGACCTCGAAGCTCGCCGTGCACTATCTCGTCATGCTCCGCGAAACGTTGGGTAACGCCTGGATGACGCCTGTGTGGTTTCGTTTTGGCGCGAGTTCGTTAGCCAACGATGTGCTAATGCAACTCATGAAGCAGTCGACCGGTGTCTATCAATCCGGCGATTATTTTTCGAAAGATTAGCGGGGTCGTGGCCGCTGGCCGCTCCTGCAGGGTAAGACGCTATGGCAACAGCAGAAAACAAACTCGCCTTTGACGGCGGTTGGGAATATGCGCCCGCGCCCGAGAGCACGGATCACGTAAAGCTCAACAAGCGTTACGGCCTGTTTATCGACGGCGACTTCGTGGCGCCTGAGAAAGGTCGCTACTTCGACACGGTCAATCCGGCCACCGAGGAAAAACTGAGCCGTGTTGCGGAGGCGAGCTCTGCGGATGTCGGCAAGGCTGTTAGTGCGGCGCGCAAGGCCTATCAAAACACCTGGTCGCGTATGAAGCCTAAGGAGCGCGGCAAGTACATCTACCGCATCGCGCGCATCATCCAGGAACGCGCGCGGGAATTCGCCGCTATCGAGTCCATGGACGGCGGCAAGCCGATCCGGGAGTCGCGCGACATCGATATTCCACTGGCCGCTGCGCATTTCTTCTATTACGCAGGCTGGGCCGACAAGCTCGAATACGCTTTTCCCGGACGCACGCCGAAACCGCTCGGCGTCGCCGGCCAGATCATTCCGTGGAATTTCCCCATGCTGATGGCTGCGTGGAAGATCGCGCCGGCCCTTGCATGCGGCAACACGGTGGTGTTGAAGCCGGCGGAAACGACGCCGCTGACGGCGCTGAAGCTGGCCGAAGTAATCGCGGATGCAGGCCTGCCACCGGGTGTGGTGAACATCGTGACCGGAGCAGGCCAGACCGGAGCGGCGATTGTCGAGCATGCCGGAGTCGACAAGATTGCGTTCACCGGCTCGACCAACGTCGGCAAGATCATTCAGCGTTCGCTCGCGGGGAGCACCAAGAAGTACACCCTGGAGCTGGGTGGCAAGGCCGCCAACATCATCTTCGCTGATGCGCCGATTGATCAGGCTGTCGAAGGTATCGTCAACGGCATATTCTTCAACCAGGGCCACGTATGCTGCGCCGGTTCGCGCCTGTTCGTGCAGGAGTCCGTCGCTGACGAGGTGATTGCCAAGCTCAAGGATCGCATGGAGACCCTGATCGTCGGTGACCCGATGGACAAGAATACCGACATCGGCGCCATCAACTCGTCGATGCAACTCGAGAAAATCGAGTCGTACCTCGAAGTGGGCCAGCAGGAGGGTGGCGAGATGTACCAGAGTTCCTGCCGTGTACCGAGCAAGGGTTACTGGTGTCGACCAACGATTTTTACCGGCGTTTCACAATCGAACCGCGTCGTGCAGGAAGAAATTTTTGGCCCCGTGCTTGCGATACAGACGTTCCGGCGTTTTGACGAGGCGATCAGCAAGGCGAACAACACGCCATATGGACTGTCAGGCGGCGTCTGGACGGACAAGGGTTCGAAGATTTTCAAGATGACGCAGAGCCTGCGCGCCGGCGTTGTCTGGGCCAACACCTTCAACAAGTTCGATCCGGCATCGCCGTTCGGCGGCTACAAGGAAAGCGGCGTCGGTCGTGAAGGTGGCCTGCACGGCCTCGACGCCTATCTGAAGTTGGGAGCGTAACCATGGCAACAGCAGCAAAGCGCGTCCCGATCGCCAAGACCTACAAAATCTATATCGGCGGCAAGTTCCCGCGCACCGAATCCGGCCGCTACTACGCCTTGCGCGACAAGAAGGACAATGTGATTGCCAACGTATGTCGCGGCAGCCGCAAGGACTTTCGCAACTCGGTTGTCGCGGCGCGCAAGGCGCAGCCAGGCTGGGCGAGCGCCAGCGCATACCTCCGTGGCCAGATCCTGTATCGCATTGCGGAGATGCTGGAAGGGCGTCGCGAGCAGTTCGTTGCGGAACTCGTCCTGCAGGGTTCCGGCAAGCGGGCGGCCGACAAAGAGGTGGATGCGTCGATCGATAGGCTCATCTACTTCGCAGGCTGGGCGGACAAGTACCAGCAGGTCTTTAGCGCCGTAAACCCGGTCAGCTCGTCGCACTTCAACTTCTCGGTGCTTGAGCCGACCGGCGTCGTTGCGATCCTGGCGCCGGAGGACAGCAGCCTGCTCGGCCTGGTTTCCAATGTTGCCCCGGCGATCGCGGGCGGCAATACCTGCATCGTGCTGGCATCCGAGAGCAAACCGCTATGCCCCGTGAGTTTCGCCGAGGTACTGCATGCCTCTGACGTGCCGGCGGGTGTCGTCAATCTGCTCACCGGTTACCGCTCCGAGTTGAGCGAGCAATTCGCTTCGCACATGGACGTTAATGCGATTGTGTACTGCGATGGCGGCAAGGCGACCGCGCGCAGCGTGCAGGAGCTTGCGGCCGAGAACGTCAAGCGCGTTATCGCAAGGACCCGTATCGACTGGTCGAAGGACGACGCGCAGCATCCTTACCTGATCCGCGATACCCAGGAAGTGAAGACGACCTGGCACCCGATCGGTACCTGAAGGCGCGACCAAGCGGCGCTGCGCTGCATCATCGTTACAGGGCATGTACGCTGAACCGCTAGATTTTGAGTCGCCACACTGGTCAGGCCAGGTGCGCCGGCGCCTGCGTGTCAGCATGCTGGTGTCCGCCGTGTGCATTGCAGCGATGCTGCTGGTCCTGCAGTTTCCGGTAGCCAGGCAGGCTGGGCCAGTAACCGAGTTGATCGTGCAGATACTCATCGACGAGGTCGATACGGCTGCAGAAACGGTTGCGGAGGAATCCGCCCGCGAAGACCTGCACGAAGCGACAGACGACGACGCGAGCGAACTCCTCGTGCCGGCCGATGCCATGCAGGAATCCGCCACAGCCGCTGCACCTGTCGACTGGTACGCGCTGCTACCGGACACGGCGAAAGCCGCTGCCGAACGGGCCGCGAGGACGGTGTCGGTGAACCCGGTCTTCGACGAGAAACGACGACACGCGTCTGTAAAGTTCGCGCCAAGCAAGGCGCCACAGGCGACGCCCATCTGGGAAAACGTTGAAAAAGACGCGTTGGGGCGGTCCGTTCTGAAGAGCGGCGATTGCTACCGCGTGATCGACGATCCCAACGTTGGCAGCCGCGAGGCATTCGAGATATTTGGCCAGTACATCACCATGTGCAGCTCTTCCGCGGATGTGCCCCGGAATTTACCGTGGGTCAGCGAGATTCGAAGTCGTCGAGCAAGCCAGGCTCGATCCGTGCCCCGAGCTGCTGAATGACCATTGTGGCGCAGTGGGTACCGTACTTCGCGCAATCCGCGAGCGACTTGTCGTTGGCCCAGCCGTACAGGAAGCCGGCGCTGTAGGCGTCGCCCGCGCCGGTCGTATCGACAACCTTCTCCACTTTTGACGCGGCCTGAATCACGGTCTCGTCCTTGTGCACAATAACCGAGCCCTGCTCTGATCGGGTGATCGCAAACAGATTATCGAAGTCCTTGAGTGCTTTGAGCGCCTCGTCGATCGATGTTGTACCCAGCAGTGCGTACACCTCCTCCTCGTCAGCAACAATGATGTCGGCGTCATTCTTGACGAAGTCCATGAACGAATCACGGTGGCGCTCGACGCAAAAAGAGTCCGACAGCGATAACGCAACCTTGCTGCCATGCGCGCGACCGATTTCCGCAGCCTTCCGAGCAAGTGCCGGGCCTTCCGCGATGTCCCAGACATAGCCCTCCAGCAACATTGCTTTCGGGGCACCGACCGTGTCTGTCGTGATATCCGCGAGGCTGAGCTCAAGACACGCGCCCAGGTATGTCTGCATCGTGCGCTGGCCGTCGGCGGTGATCAGGACGTGGCTACGTGCCGTCGGTGCACCGTCAGCCGCGGCTGTGAGTCGAATATCGACACCGAGCGACCGCATGTCGTGGTTAAAAATGGTGCCGAGCTGGTCCGCTCTTACCTTGCCGATGTAGGCCGCCGTGCCGCCCAGGTTCGCAAAACCGGCGATCGTATTGGCAACAGAGCCACCCGACATTTCGGTCGCCGGCCCCATCCTGGCGTACAGTGCGCGCGCCTGCTCCTTGTCGATCAGCGTCATCGAGCCGGGTATGGCACCGATCTCGGCAAGAAAAGAGTCCTCGACGTGAGCGAGAACGTCTACGATGGCATTGCTGATGCCAAGTAACTGGACGGAGTGGGACATGGAATTATCTTCAGGCCAAAAACGCCGCATAGCCTAACACCGCGTTGCGCTGCTTTGCACGACTCGATATGGCCGAATCCCGGTCGTGTCGCTATCGTCCTCAGACCTGCCTGGCTTGGCCTGCGACGCCTATTCGGGATACAGTCGCTCCGGAATCGCGAAAGTTGCCGCAGCGGGTGGTAATCGAAAGGGAGCAATGCAATGAGAAGATCTGCAAGTCTGCTGATTCCACTCACGCTGATCCTGATGTACTACGCGTTCTGGGCCGGCATCGCATTGCTGCTGGTTTCGCGATATCCGGGGCTGACGGAGTATCTGCCGCTTGGGGGTGTGGCTGACCTCGCTGCGTCGAACAACGCAGAATCCTTCGAGCCCATCTATACCAGCGTCGAGCGAACCGTGCTGGCCGCGACAGGCCCCTTGCGCCTGTTTCTGGCGAGCGTCGGCGCGCTGATCCTGACCGTGCCCGTCTCCTGGGTCTATTTCATCACCAGCCGCACCCGGCGTATCGATCAGTCGTTTCTGCAGACCATTATGATCTTGCCCGTTGTCGTGACCGGTATTGCGATGATTGTGGTCAACAGTATTGCGCTGGCGTTTAGCCTGGCAGGTGTAGTCGCCGCGGTGCGGTTCCGCTTCTCGCTCAATCAACCCTCAGATGCCATGTATATTTTTGTTGCTATCGGCATTGGTCTTGGCTCCGGTATCGGTGCGCTGGGTGTTGCCGGAGTGATCTCCCTGATGTTCGTACTCGCGACGCTGGTCATCTGGAAACTCGAGTACGGTAAGACGCTGTCCGGACCCTTCCTGACGATGCTGACGAGACGCGATGGTGGTGAGGACGATTACTAGGTGCAAACGTAAGAGATGATGACACTGAACGAACTCAGCGGCCCTTCGCACCGCAGCCTGCTTCTAGTGCACGGCCGGGACTTCAAGCCCGGGCCCGAAGCCTATATGGATGTGTCCCTGGCCGCGCTACGCGCCGGACTCGAGCGCGACTACCCCGACCAGGTAAATGCTTTCGACCATGTGCGCAAGGAAATCGCCTGGTACGGCGATCTGAACGCGGAGTTGCTGCTTGGCCGTGGCAAGAAATACGATGCTGACCTCGACCTTGGCGACCGCCGCAACGCGCTGAACCGCCTGCGAGAAATAGCGCCGCGAAAGCGCTTCGGTATACGCCAGTACGACCAACTGCCGGGCAAGTCGGCCGTCGGAGAATTCATTGCTGACATATCGTCGCCTGTGCTGGGCGCAGTCGGGTTATCGATGCCGGTTATCTGTACTGTCGCAAAGGACTTTGGCGAGTACCTGAAGCCAAAGTCGGACTTCGGCGGCAAGGTCCGCGACCGTGTGCGCGCGGCACTTTGCGAACTGATGGAGCGCGGCGACCGCATAATGCTCGTGACGCACGGGACCGGTAGCGTCGTTGCCTACGACGTGTTGTGGGAGCTATCGCATCATCCGGACTACAAAGCGCAGTATGGCGACAAAAAGGTCGAGTCCTGGCTGACGCTGGGTTCGCCGCTTGGGGACCGGGCGATCCAGAAACGACTGCGCGGCGCGAAAGAAAAGACCGACAGCCGTTTCCCGAGCAATGTAATTTCCTGGCACAACGTTGCCGCTGAGGATGACTATTGTTGCCATGACAATACCCTGGCGGACGACTTCAAGATCATGCTAAGAAAGCGCCAGGTGAGTGCTGTACACGACTATCGAGTATTCAACCTGGCAGTTCGCTACGGCAAATCGAATCCACACAGCTCGGTCGGGTACTATATTCACCCCCGGCTTTCCAAGATCCTGGCGGACTGGCTACAGCTGTCGGACGCGGCGGCAGGTTTCAAATACACTTTTTGAGAAGCCGGCGTTCGACCTGCTTCTCGGAATTGATCGTGTCGTAGAACCTGTCCAGGAAGCGCGTCGTTTTCTTGCGATACTTCGGCAACAGCCCTTCCTGGTTGCTGACCAGCGCATAGATCGCGTCTCGCTTGTCGTTGTACAGGGCCAGCGTTTTCTCGAGATGCTCGTTGTTCACGCAGCGGCCGCGGTAAAGTCGCTCCCTTGCGTCACTAAGTTTGAAGCGTGGATTGGTTATTCCGTGCGGGGCGTCGACAATGCCCGACTGGTCAAAGTCGTAGGGCACTGACAGAAGCGGCTCACCTTCATTCCCTAGCAGGACGTGATTGTGGCAACACTCTGCATCCGGACCCGCAATCGGCGAGAAGTCCGTGTTGCCAATCATGTAATGAAACAGGGAAATCAGGTTGGTGTATTCCGGTTGCAGTGACTTGACCGTGGTTTTTTCAAGTGCCAGCGGTTTCATCCCAAGTCGCTTGGAGAGCCTGTCCTTATGCTCGATCAGAAAACCGTAGCGCATCCGGTCTTTGTCCTTGCCGTCGGTATCGACATAGGTGATCCGCAGCAGGCGCACCCGGAAACTCGCCTCAGTCAGCTGATTCAGTATGCGATATGCCAGGAATTCATTGAGCACAACCTGTTGGTAGACAGTCGACTTATCGCGACAATGCGTAACCAGCTTCAGTTTGTCCTGCTTGTGAAAATGTGACTTCTTGATCTGCGATTTCTTGAAATCAAGACGCAGGGGCGGGAATGGACAGGTTTCCTTCTTGAGTCGCGAGATGCCGCGTGTTCGAATGCCGATATCCAGTTCAACCAACTCACCGGCGTCGTCGGTGTACTCGAATTTTCCGTCGACGTCTTCCTCATCGGAGCGCTCGCGGAGAATCGTGTTGATTGGGGCGACGATCCTGACGTCGAGTGTGCCATTGGTCTGGAACAGGGGGTCGGCGTCATCGGCGCCTTGCGCAAACGACGTAGAGGCCAGCAGGAACCATGAGAGAGCAGCAAGTGTCCAATGATACATTGACATGAATTACCCCTGGTCTGCGGTCAGTGGCGCCTGTTGTCCGCAGTCTAGCACAGGCTTTTTTGCCCGCGTAAATTGCCGCCTCGAGGCATTCTCACTAAACTCACGGACTGAACGGTCAACCGGAACCCGACCCTTGCTACGCATCCTGATTCTTCCCCTGCTGGTCATTGCCGCCAATGCTGCTTTTGCGGATGCCGGCGAGTGGCAAGTTGAGGGTGCCGATCGAATTGTTGCTATCGCCGATGTGCACGGCGCGTTCGACGCCATGGTAGAGACACTGCAACAGGCTGAAGTGATCGACGACGCGTTGGCCTGGAACGGTGAGACGACGCACCTGGTGATCGTTGGAGACCTCCTGGACCGTGGGCCGAAATCGCGGGATGCCATGGATCTGCTGATGCGGCTGGAGGGCGAAGCGCTCGCCGCCGGTGGTGCGGTTCACGTGGTTATTGGCAACCACGAATCAATGAACATGATTGGCGATTTGCGCTATGTCAGTAAGGCCGAGTACGCAGCGTTCGCGAGCGATGAAAGCGCCGCCGAACGTGACAAGTGGTTCGAGAAGTATGCGAAACGTTATGCAGGTTCCTCATCGGCGAACGACCTTCGTGACAAATTCGAGGCGCAGTTTCCGGCCGGTTTTTTCGCACTGCGCAGGGCATTCAGGCCGGATGGCACGTACGGCGCCTGGTTGTTGTCGAAGCCGGTCATCATGGTCGTTAATGGCACGGCGTTCGTGCACGGCGGCCTCTCGCCACTGGTGGAGGAGCTGGGTCTTGATGGCGTCAACGGGCGATTGAAAAGCGAGCTTGTCGCCTACATCCAGGCGCTGCAAACGCTGACAGACGCCGGCGTCCTGCTTCCGACCGACAGCCACTACGACACCGAAAAAATCCTCAACGCTTACATGCCGGCACTTGATGAGGAGCCCGCTGTTCTTGAGGCCATTGCGGCGGCCAGGCGCCTTGTAAACTCCGATCTGTTCGATGCCGACGGCCCACTCTGGTATCGAGGCAATGTGTCCTGCGGCGAACTTATCGAGGAATACCGGCTGGACGGCGCGTTGGCGGCAATCGGCGCCCGGCGCGTGGTTGTCGGACACACGCCGACGCCGACGCGCAGCGTTCTGCAGCGCTTCGACGGTCGTTTGATCGAGATTGACACCGGCATGCTGAACTTCTACTACAAGGGTAGCGGGCATGCGCTCATATTGCGCGGCGAGTCCGTCGCCGTCATCACCCAGGCGGGCGAAGGTCAGACAGTACCGATGCTGCACCCGCGCAGCGTCGGGTTGCGCCCGGGCATGATGTCGCCCGAGGACCTGCAACGGCTGCTTGAGGAGGGCGACATCCTTGGCGAGCAGAAAGATGCTAACGGCCGCAAGATCGTCACCGTCGGTGATGGTCGCCGCAAGGTCTCCGCGATTTTCGAAAAACGGCCCGCGCGAGGCTTCTATCCGAGTGTGGCCGCGTATCGCCTGGACCGCCTGCTCGAGCTGGACATGGTTCCGGTGACTGTCCAGCGGAAGGTTGGTGGGTCGTTCGGTTCACTGCAGTTTATTGCTGAGAGAGTCTCCGATGAAAAGCAGCGATCTGAGTCGGGGCGCGGTGCCGGCGCATCCTGTTCGCTGCCGGATCAATGGGCGGCCATGTACGTATTCGATGTCTTTATCTACAACGAGGGGCGAAGTCTGCAACGCATGCTTTATGATCCGTCCAGCTGGCGGCTGATCCTGAGTGAGCATGATCGGGCATTTGTCGCAAGAAAGGGTCGGCCGAAGCACCTTGTCTCGGCACCCATCGATGTCACCGAGGGTTGGCAACGCGCGCTGGCCTCACTGACAGATGAGCGGCTGGATGCGAACCTGGGCGATGTTCTCGATAGCCGCCGCTTAAAAGCGCTGAAAACCCGTCGAGACGAACTGTTGCAGAGTGCTGCGACCACCGCCATGCGCTGACTGCTTTGCGTCGCGCGCCCACGGCATCGTCAACTGTCCTGCCAGGTTCAAGCGTCCGACTGCGCCAGCGCCGACTTCCGAAACAGCCAGGCGGACGTCAACCACAGCGCGACGAAGAACGCGGTCAGTACCAGCACGTCCTGGGGCCATTTCGGCGCGGTGGATCCCAAGCCTGCGGCCAGCGCGATCACGGCGACCGCCACTTGTGCTAGCGCCATCGAGTACAAAGCGCGCGCCATGCCATGTGGCTGGAAGTGACCGAGGATAGCGCCTGCCATGCCGACAGCGAGTACCCCGAAATGCATCAGGTTGGCATCGTTACTCGGATCCCCGATGATGCCGACAGCGCCGTTAACCCAGATGAGAAGGAACGCTGCAGCGAGTGCCACGGCGACGGCGAACCGGTAAGTGGTGTTGCCCGTGTGCCGGGTCGCGAGCCTGTAAGCGGTAGCTATGACAAGCAGCATGCCGCCGAAGACCGCGAAATCGAAAACATCCCATGCCATAACGTTCTCCCGCCTGTTGCTCTACTTTCACTCCAGCATCGCATCGAATTGTGGCGATGTTGCTGCAAACCCCTGCCGCCGCAATGTTGGATAGTGGCCAATAAAGGCGCATCGGCTGATAACATGCAAGCCTGCTCATCTCGACGCTTGCTACCGGCGCAGGGGTAAACGCGGCTCGTCGACAACCGGAAAGGAGCGAATCATGCGGATACACTATCTGGAAATCGTGGCAACTGACGTCGATGCGGTCTGCGCATCGTACGCAGCCGCGTTCGGCGCGCAATTCGGAGAGCCGGATGCGAGTCTCGGCAATGCAAGGACCGCGACGCTGCCCGGAAGCGGCCTTGTTGGTGTGCGAGCACCGATGCATGAGGCAGAGAGGCCTTTGATACGACCGTACTTGCTCGTTGACAATATCGAAACCGCGGTCGCAGCGGCTGTAGAAGCAGGCGCAGACGTTGCGCACCCGCCGCTGGAGATTCCGGGTCATGGCACATTTGCCATCTATATCCTGGGCGGCGTTCACCACGGCCTCTGGCAGCTGTAGACTCGTTCCGACGAGTCGATCGGCACAGGTGGCGTAGCCGCAATGCAAGCTGCGCCTTTCCGCTGCGAGCCGCCACGTTGTTGTCATTAAATTTCACGAGGCAGTATTCATGTCTGAAAAACCTGGCGAGGAAAACGATTCGCCGCTGCGAAGTTTCTTCCTTGATTTCGGCCGTTCTCTGGTAGATGGGCTTAGAGAGACGCTGCTCTGGGTCCTGGTTGGTGCGCTCGTCGGCGGCCTGGCGCTAGCCGGTCTCGGCGGCTACTACTTCGGCTGGTCGGGTTCCGGGATCGGCTTCCTCGTCGGTGCGGTCGCAGGAGGCCTGGCGTCACTGTGGTTCGCGTCGGAGGCGGCCTGAACCTGCTGATTCATGCGGGGCGGGCATAGCAAGTGTCGGATCTGTCCCTGCTTTTCAAGTCAGACCAGCCGGCGGCCGGCTGTCAATCATTATCGCGTCCAGTTTCTTCTGCGCTTGTTTCAGGTCCAGAAGGTCGCGCCGCTCGAGCATTTCACAGTCATCACTCACCATCTGTGCGATGTCGACTGGATAGTGACGACAGTCTTCAGGGCGGTCCTCGTAGATTTCACAAAAGAACGTCCTGCCATGGGCAGACTTATGCAGCCAGGGGCATCGAGAAAAATAGTCGCCAGTCGCGGGGTCAACCCAGATCCTCCGACCGTCAACGTAGCGAAAAATATCCGGCCGATGATCTTCCCACCAGTCGATCTCTTCCGTCGAGGCAGACAGGCCGCCATCGCCCGCTGTCTCACAGCATTTGCCGCAAGCGTTACAGCTCTTCATTGGACCAGGGCGCAGCGCATTCGGGCTTCTCCGGCTAGCGAGCATTGGCGAATCTGGACAAACTATCACACCCGGAACAGGCACGCGGTTGCCCCGGCATCGTATAATCGGCGTCAGCACAGCATGGCCGCTGTGGGAAAAAGGGGTGGGATGGGAAAACTAAGCACACATATTCTCGATACGATGCACGGGCGTCCTGCCGCCGGCGTCGATATTCGCCTGTATGCGCTTGGCGAGAGCCGCGATCTCGTGGCAAGCGCCGTTTCCAACGCAGATGGCCGTACGGACTACCCGTTAGTGGAAGATACCGCCATGCGCACAGGGGCCTACGAACTGGAATTCGACGTCGGCGCGTATTTCGCGTTGCAGGAGGTTCCGATAGCCGCGCCGCCGTTCCTCGATACCGTGGTGATTCGTTTCTCGGTCAGGGACGATGAGCGTTATCACGTGCCACTGCTGGTATCCCCCTGGTCCTATTCGACGTATCGGGGCAGCTGATGTGTCGGAATGATCCCTTCCATGGTTGATTCGGCATGAAGGCGTCGTCTATCCGCTTCGTGCTCGACGGCCAGCTGATCGAACTCGACAACGTCGACCCGACACGTACGGTGCTGCAATTCCTGCGCGAAGACCTCGGGCGTACCGGTACCAAAGAGGGTTGTGCGGAAGGCGACTGCGGTGCATGCACGGTCGTCGTCGCAGAATTGGAGCGTGACGCTAACGACCTAAAACTAAAAGCGATCAACAGCTGTATACAGTTTCTGCCGACACTCGACGGCAAAGAGCTCATCACTGTTGAGAGCCTGGCGCCTGCAGGCGTCGAACTGCATCCGGTGCAGCGCGCCATGGTCAGAAACCACGGCTCTCAGTGCGGCTTCTGCACCCCAGGCTTCGTGATGTCGCTGTTCGCGCTGTACAAAACGAAACAACACCCCGATCGTTGCGACATCGATGATGCGCTTGCCGGCAATCTCTGCCGCTGCACGGGTTACCGTCCGATTGTTGCGGCGGCGGAGAGCATGTACGCAGAGGCCTCCAAGGAGGAGCAGAACGAATGGCTGCGCCAGCCCTGCGGTGCTCAGCAAGCGCCTGCCGATCGCGTTGCGATGCTGCAAGGATTGGCTCGTGAGGAGGAGCTCGCGATCAATCACGCGGGGCGCCGCTTCTTCGCGCCGCGAAGCGTCGCGTCGCTGGCCCGTTTACTGGAGCAGCATCCGGATGCCACGGTGCTGGCGGGCGGCACGGATATTGGCCTCTGGGTGACGAAGCAGCATCGGCAACTCGACACCGTCATCTACACGGGTCGCGTTACGGAGCTGCAGCGGCTCGCGCACTCGGTCACGCACCTCGAAATCGGTGCTGCGGTCACGCTGACTGACGCAATTCCGTCTATCGTCGAACAGTATCCGGGGCTCGACGAAATGTTCAGGCGCTTCGCATCGCCGCCGATTCGCAACACCGGCACGCTGGGTGGCAACATCGCCAATGGTTCGCCAATCGGCGATTCAATGGCGGCGCTGATGGTCGTCGGTACCTCGCTCGTATTGAGGTGCGGAAAGAAAACGCGAGAGGTGCCGCTCGATGCCTTTTATCATGACTATCGCGTCAACGATCTCGCGGCAGGGGAGTTCATCGAACAAATTCGTGTGCCGCTCTCGGAAAAGGATGCGATTGTGCAAAGCCAGAAGTGGTCGAAACGCTTCGACCAGGACATCTCGGCCGTGTGCACCGCTTATTACCTCAGGCTCGACGGCGACGCGGTAAAAGCGTTTCGCATGGCCTGCGGCGGTCTCGCACCCATCGTCAAGCGCGCGGCGCACTGCGAGGCTGCTTTGCTGGGTCGCGACTGGAGCACCGACACGATCGAAGCCGCGTGTGCGGCGCTGGCGTCCGACTTCCGCCCGATCAGTGACGCGCGTGCGACTGCGGATATCCGGCTGCTCGCCGTACAGAATCTCCTGCGGCGCTTCTTCCACGAGACCCGGGGAAACGCCGAACCGACGGTGTATCGCTATGGACGCTCGGGCTAAGGTTTGCGAGCTTCATGAGCGCGCTGTCGGCAAACCGTTGCCGCATGACAGCGCGCACCTGCACGTCAGCGGCAGGGCAGCGTATACCGATGACATCCCCGAACCGAGGGACTTGCTGCACCTGGCCGTCGGCATGAGCGAGGAGCCGCACGCGGTCGTCAGGCGTATCGACTTCGCTGAGGTTTTGAAAGCACCCGAGGTAGTCGATATCTGTGCTGCCGGCGATATTGCGGGCGAGAATAACTACGGGCCGATCGTCAAAGACGACCCGGTCTTCGCCGACACGCTGGTGCAGTACGTCGGGCAACCGCTTTTCGCTGTGGCGGCGACGACCGTCGATGGCGCCCGCAAGGCAGCCCGCCTTGCGCGTGTCGACTATGAGCCGCTCGAGCCAATACTTGATCCCGTCACCGCGGTCGCCAGGCAATCGTTCGTGCTGCCAAGCGAAACGCTCGTGCGTGGCGAGCCGCGAAAGGCGCTCGAGGAATCTCCGCATCGATTGCGGCGGCGCGTATCGCTCGGTGGCCAGGATCAGTTCTACCTCGAGGGCCAGGTTGCCATGGCTATCCCGCAGGAAGATGGCGGCCTGCTGGTTTACAGCTCGACACAGCACCCGGACGAGGTGCAGACCACGATTGCGCTCGCAACCGGGCGCTCGGCGAAAGATATCGTCGTTGTCTGCCGTCGCATGGGCGGAGCATTCGGCGGCAAGGAAAGCCAGGCAGCGCTCATTGCGATAATTGCGGCTGTCGCGTCGGATAAGACCGGCCGGCCGTGCAAGCTGCGGCTTGATCGCGACGACGACATGGTCATGACGGGCAAACGTCATGACTTCGTTATCGACTACGACGTCGGCTTTGACGAGTCCGGGCGCATACTCGGCATCGAGTTCGAGTTTGCGTCGCGTTGCGGCATGTCGGCAGACCTCTCCGGCCCGGTCAACGATCGCGCCATGTTCCACTGCGACAACGCGTATTTCCTAGAAAACGTAGGCATCGTTTCGCATCGCTGCAAGACGAATACCGTGTCGAACACGGCGTTTCGTGGTTTCGGCGGGCCGCAGGGCATGTTCGCCATCGAATATGTTGTCGATGACATTGCGAGAACGCTTGGCACGGATCCGCTCGAGGTCCGTCGGCGCAACTTCTATGGCAAGCGCGAGCGTAACGTTACGCACTACCAGCAGACTGTTGACGACAATGTCATCGATGCGATTTTCGACAAGCTGGTGGCCGATAGCGACTACGAACGACGCCGCGCGCAGATCCGGGAGTTCAACGCCACGAGCAAGGTGCTGCGGCGCGGCATCGCGATTACGCCGGTCAAGTTCGGCATTTCGTTCACCAACACTCTGCTGAACCAGGCCGGCGCAATGGTGAATGTTTACAAAGATGGCACGGTGCAGCTCAATCACGGCGGAACCGAGATGGGGCAGGGCCTGTATATCAAGGTTGCCCAGGTGGTTGCCGACGAACTGGGGATCAGCATCGATCGTATCCGAATCATGGCGGCTGATACGAGTCGCGTACCGAACGCCTCGGCGACGGCAGCGTCCAGCGGCGCCGACATGAATGGCAAAGCCGCGCAGAGGGCGGCCGCCAAGATTCGTTCGAGGCTGACGGAGTTTGCGGCGGCGCACTTTTCCGTGTCGGAAAACGCGGTCGTGTTCTCACGCGACACGGTGCGAGTCGGCGACCGCTCGATGGATTTTGCCGAGCTGGTGCAGCTGGCGTGGGCGCATCGTGTCTCTCTGTCGGCGACCGGTTTTTACAAGACGCCCAAGATCAATTACGACCGGTCGACGTTTTCGGGACGACCGTTCTTCTATTACGCCTGGGGGGCCGCGGTCAGCGAGGTCGTTGTCGACAGGCTGACCGGCGAGAATCGCGTGTTACGCGTTGATATCCTGCATGACTGTGGCGATTCGTTGAATCCGGCGATCGATCTCGGCCAGGTGGAGGGCGGCTACGTCCAGGGTGTCGGCTGGCTGACGACCGAGGAGCTGTGGTGGCACGAAACAGGCGCGCTTGGCACACACGCGCCGTCGACCTACAAGATCCCGACCTGTTCTGACCTGGCGCCCGATTTTCGGGTCGAGTTGATGCAGGGCAGCAGCAATACCGAAGACACGATTTATCGCTCCAAGGCTGTCGGGGAGCCGCCGTTAATGCTGGGCTTGTCGGCATTCCTGGCCATTCGCGATGCGATCGACCTTGGTACGCCGCCCCCGCTGCACGCGCCGGCTACCCCGGAGGCAATCTTGCGCGCGTTGTCGGGAGCTGCCGATGAATGAATGGATCGACGAGCTCAGCGACCTGTGCGCTGCGGAGGAACCGGCCGTACTGGTCACCGTGGCCGGCATTCGTGGTTCGGCACCGCGCGAGATCGGCGCGAAGATGATCGTCACGGCGAAGGAGTCTATCGGCACGATCGGCGGGGGCCAGCTCGAGTACCAGTGCTCCCGGGTTGCGGTCGGGCTGTTGCAGGAACCGGGTCTGTCATTGCGCAGCTTTCCACTGGGGTCAGCGATGGGGCAGTGCTGCGGAGGTGTGGTCGAGATTCTCTTCGAAAGCATGGACGGAGGTTTGCCACCCTGGTTACGCGACTTGAAAACGCTGCACGGCCAACGGGAACCGGCCGTCATGCTCACACGTATTTCGAAGAGTGCGCCACTGAAATGCGTGGTCACGGCGGAGCGTACTTTCGGTGACGACGCGGCCGCCGTACCTGCGCGACTGTTGGATACGGCACGCTCGGTCATTGATGGCGACGGCCAGCCGTATCGCAACGTCCAGGAATTTTACGAGCCGATCGTCGCCCCGAATCTGAATATCGCGGTCTTCGGTGCAGGACACGTCGGTACCGCGGTGGTCGACGCGCTGTCCGCACTGGACTGCAATATCCGATGGATCGACAGTCGCCGAAATATTTTCCGGCGCTTGCCTGCGAACGTCAGGGCCATCGAAACGTCTGACCCTGCGCTGGAGGTGCTGGCAATGCCGGTCGACAGCTATTACCTGGTGATGACACACAGCCACGCACTTGATTTCGATATCTGCGATCGCATCCTGCGGCGCCAGGATGCCGCTTACTGCGGTCTGATCGGTTCCTTGTCGAAGCGCCGCCGATTCGAGAAACGCTATCGTCAGCAGGACATGCCGCAGTCACTGATCGACAGCCTCGTGTGCCCGATTGGTGTCGATGGCATCAGCGGCAAGAAGCCTGCGGAAATTGCTGTTGCGACCGCTGCGGAAATTCTCAGGCTGCACACTGCGGTTGCCGAGACATCGGCAGCGAAGTACCCCGACAATGTGCACCCCATATGCTGAATACTTGCACCGCAACAGTGTGCCCCTCGGTCACAGGTCGCTAACATGGAAGCCTACCTTGTCGACTGGCTGAATCTGCTGCTGCGCTGGCTGCATCTCATCGTCGGCGTGGCCTGGATCGGTGCGTCGTTCTATTTCGTATGGCTCGACAATCATCTCGAGCCACCGAAAGAGCCCGAGGACGATGCGAAAGGAGTCGGCGGGGAATTATGGTCCGTGCACGGCGGCGGTTTTTATCACGCGCAGAAATATCGTGTCGCCCCGACGGTATTGCCGGAGCGGCTGCACTGGTTCAAGTGGGAGGCATACACGACCTGGCTCTCGGGGATGGCGCTGCTGGTGCTGGTGTACTGGTACGGTGCCGAGGTCTACCTGATCGACCCCTCGGTCGCGGAATTGTCGGGCGCGGCGGCCGTAGCTATCGCGGCTGCCTACCTCGGCGGCGGCTGGCTGGTGTACGACCTGCTGTGCAGATCGCCGTTGGCGCGAGACGATCGAGTCTTCGCAGCCGTGCTTTTCCTGCTGGTAGCGCTGCTTGCGTGGAGCCTGTGTCAGCTGTTCGGTGGTCGCGGTGCATACATCCACTTCGGGGCCGTTCTTGGCACGATAATGGTTGCCAACGTTGCCCATGTCATCATTCCCGGGCAGCGCAAAATGGTGGCGGCTGCCGCGCGCGGTGAGGCCCCCGATCCGGCGCACGGCATCAAGGCCAAGCAACGCTCGGTACACAACACCTACTTCACGTTGCCGGTGCTGTTCGTCATGATCAGCAACCACTACGCGCTGACCTATGGTCACGAGTACAACTGGCTAATCCTGATTGGAATTTCGCTGATCGGTGCGCTGATCCGGATCTACTTCGTTGCCAGGCACAAAGGCAGCGCATCGCGGCTTCCACTCGTCGCTGCCGCGCTGCTGCTCGCCGCAATCATTGCTGCGGTCGCGCCGCGGACCGTAGCGGTCGGCACGGCGAGCGTCAGCTTCGACCAGGTGAGGAACGTCGTCAATTCGCGCTGCACGACCTGCCACGCAGAGGCGCCGACACATCCTGCCTTTCCGGCGGCGCCACTCGGCGTGGTGCTGGATACGGATGAGCGCATACTTGCCGAAGCTACGCGTATTTATCAACAGACCGTCGTTACGCGTGTGATGCCCATTGGCAACCTGACCGCGATGACCGATCAAGAGCGGCAAATTATCGAATCCTGGTACCAGGCACTGCAGGCCCCATGATGTCGAACACCAACTATCCGAGGAACATGAGTGGCTATGGCGCCAACCCGCCAGCGGCCGAGTGGCCGGGCGGTGCGCGAATCGCCGTGCAGTTCGTTGTCAACTACGAAGAGGGCGCTGAGAACTGCGTTCTGCATGGCGATGCGGCCTCGGAGGCGTTTCTCTCCGAAATTGTCGGTGCGGCACCGATACCGGGCCATCGGCATATGAATATGGAGTCCATCTACGAATACGGGTCGCGAGCCGGTTTCTGGCGACTGCATCGCCTGTTCTCGGAACGCAAGTTACCGGTCACGGTGTTCGCGGTTGCCATGGCGCTGCAGAGAAATCCGTCGCTTGTTGCTGTCATGCAGGATGCCGGCTGGGAGATCGCAAGCCATGGCTATCGCTGGATCGACTACCAGTTTGTCGCGGAGGCCGACGAGCGAGCGCATTTCGCCAAAGCCCTCGAGATTCATGAGCAGCTGTGTGGCATGAAACCCCGCGGATGGTATCTTGGCCGCTGCAGCCCCAACAGCCACCGCATTGCGGCGGAGGCCGGTGATTTCACCTACAACGCGGACAGCTATGCAGACGATCTGCCGTACTGGGATTATTCTTTTGACGAGCCGCAGCTGATGGTGCCCTACACGCTCGATGCCAACGACATGCGGTTTGCAACGGCGCAGGGCTTCAACTCGGGACAGCAGTTTTATGACTACCTCAAAGACAGTTTCGACTTCTTGTACGCGGAGGGCGGTCGCATGATGTCGGTCGGACTGCATTGCCGCCTTGCAGGGCGACCCGGGCGAGCGGCAGCTGTCGCCCGGTTTCTCGACTACGTGGCCGGGCATGCTGATGCCTGGGTAGCGACCCGGCTTGATATCGCGGAACACTGGCGCGGACGGCACCCTGCGGCGGGCGATAGCTGATGAACACACACGACTTCATTGCCCGTTATGCCGCTATTTACGAGCATTCACCGTGGGTGGCGGAGCAGGCGGCATCCCTCGTCGTTGCCGGCGACGACGCGGATACCGTGGCGGCGATGATGGCGGACTGCGTTGACAACGCATCGACTGAAAAACAGCTGCAATTGATTCGTGCGCATCCGGACCTGGCGGGCAAGGCGCAACTCGCAGGCGAACTGACCGAGGACTCGACCAGCGAGCAGGCCAGTGCGGGGCTCGATCAGTGCTCCGCGAACGAGTACCAGCAGTTTCAGGCGCTGAACACGGCGTACTGGGAGAAGTTCGGGTTTCCGTTCGTGATGGCGGTTCGAGGCATGGACAGGGCCGCCATTCTTGACGCCTTCGAGGCGCGTCTCGAAAACGAGTATGCACTCGAGTTTGAGACCGCACTGATGGAGATTCACAAGATCGCACGGCTGCGCCTCGAATTGCTGGAGTCCAGCGCATGACAGCGTCAGTGAGCAAGTGGATACAGCTCGAGCAGCCGCGTCTCGGCACACGCGTGACGTACGCCACGGACGAGTTCTTTGCTGCGAAGGAACGCATCATCGATCCGGCGGACCCGGTGTTTATCGCTGACAAGTACGACGATCACGGCAAGTGGATGGACGGCTGGGAAAGCCGCCGTCGCCGTGTGCCGGGCCATGACTATTGCGTCATCCGCCTGGGCGTGCCGGGCATTATTCATGGCTTCGATATCGACACCAGTTACTTCACCGGTAATTTTCCGCCGCAAGCCTCCATCGAGGCCTGTTCCAGCGACCTCGACGTGCCGGAGGATGGCTGGGTCGAGCTGTTAGGGAAGACTGAGCTGGCCGGTGATTCACATCACTACCTGGATGTGCGAGACGATCGCACCTGGAGCCACGTTCGGCTGCACATCTATCCGGATGGAGGCGTTGCACGTCTCAGAATCTTCGGCGAAATCAAGGCCGATTTCACGGATGTCGATGGCTATGTCGATCTGGCCGCGGTCGAGCACGGCGGCCGGGCCATAGCGTGCAGCGACGAACACTACGGCAGCATGCACAACCTCACGGCACCCGGTCGCGGCGTTAACATGGGTGACGGCTGGGAGACTGCGAGGCGACGAGGTCCCGGCAATGACTGGGTGATCATCGCGCTCGGCAAGCCCGGCGTGATCGAGCGCGCCGAAATTGACACGGCGCATTTCAAGGGCAACTACCCGGATCGGGTTTCCATCGAAGGCGGCAACTTCGACAGTGACGAACAGGCCGTAGACGCCGGCAAAGGTTGGCGTACCCTGCTTCCCGAATCCAAGCTGAAGATGGATCAGCAGCACTACTTCGACGAAAACCTCGAGGACATCGGCGCCATCAGTCATGTACGGGTGTCAATATACCCCGACGGCGGCGTCAGCCGCGTTCGTCTGTTTGGCCAGGTACATGGCTGAACGCACGGCCATCAGGCTGCGGCCGGAACCATTAACAAAGCAGCGCTTCGCTGCCTACGGCGACGTTATCGAGTCGGGCGCCGACCGTTCTGCTGCGATGAATGCTGCACGCTTCCAGCGCTTTGACGATCTGTGCGACATCGATATCGCCGACGGCAGCCACGTTGCGATGAGCATCGCACGTTGTCGAGCCGCTACCTCGCTACCCCTGCAGATCGACATGCTGGAACGGCACCCGCTTGGCAGTCAGGCATTCGTGCCGCTGCAGCATTGCCGGGTGGTGATCGTCGTTGGCCCGCGCGGAGAGTCGATCGAAGCCACCGACCTTCGAGCCTTTGTCTCCAATGGTCGGCAGGGATTCAATTATCATCGTGGTACCTGGCACATGCCGTTGATCGCACTCGAGACCGGCCAGGAATTCCTCATCGTTGACAGGGCCGGGCCAGAGCCAAACTGCGAAGAGTACGTGCTTGATGAGGTCGTGATGCTGGAGGCGCCCTGAGTATCATGCGACAAGCCTTTCGCGCTTCCATTCTGCATTGTCTGTCCGACCCGGGCGAAAGCTCGATTGATTCGGCCTACGAATACTTCGAAGACGGACTGCTACTCGTCGAAAACGGCAATGTCGTGGCAGCGGGTGACGCCGGCCAGCTGCTTGGCAGCCTGTCGGAAGTTACGGAGCTTGTCGATCTGGCCGGCAAGCTCATTGTCCCGGGCTTCATAGACTGTCACGTGCACTGTCCGCAGCTGGATATCATCGGGTCTTATGGCGAGCAGCTGCTCGACTGGCTGCAACGCTACGCGTATCCGGCCGAAGCGCGCTTTGCGGATCCGGACTATGCGCGTGACGTTGCACGCGCATTCGTCGATGAGATGCTGAACAACGGCACGACGACGGCGATGGTTTTTGGCACCGTGCACGCTCATTCCGCTGATGCGATATTCGAGGCCGCAGAAGCGCGCGACATGCGCCTCATCGCCGGTAAGGTCCTGATGGACTGCAATGGTCCGCCGGAACTAATGGACGACCCGGAATCCGCATACAGCGACAGCAAGGCGCTTATAGAAAAGTGGCACGGTCGAGGCCGACTGGGCTACGCGATCACGCCGCGCTTCGCGTTGACGTCCACCGAGCAGCAGCTGGCAGCAGCCGGAAAGCTGGCGCGCGAGTGTCCCGAGGTCTGGGTACATACGCATCTCGCCGAGAACACCGAGGAAGTCCGGCAGATTGCGCAGCAGTTCCCGTCGAGCCGCAGCTACCTGGATGTCTACGACCGGTTCGATTTGCTGCGCGAGCGTTCGGTGTTTGCGCATTGCCTGCACATGGACGACGAGGATCGCGCGTGCATGGCTGCCAAGGGGGGTTCGGCCGCATTCTGTCCATCGTCCAACCTGTTCCTGGGCAGTGGCTTGTTCGATCTTGATGCGATGCGCAAAGCGGATATTCGCTGTGGGCTGGGAACCGACGTCGGCGGCGGCACCAGCCTGTCGCTTCTAAAAACGGCGAGCGATGCCTACAAGGTCCTGCACCTCCAGGATCATGCGCTGCCGCCAATGCAGGCTCTGTACCTCGCAACGCTCGGTGCGGCCGAGGCGCTTTATCTGGATGACTGCATCGGCAACTTCTTACCCGGCAAAGAGGCCGATTTCGTCGTTCTCGATCCGAATGCAACGAGCCTGACAGCGCGTCGCATGGCGGTCGCGGAAACGATCGAGGAGTCCTTCTTTGCGCTCCTTACGCTAGCCGACGACCGCCATGTTGCCGCTACCTACATTCGCGGTAACTTGCTGAAATAAGCTGGAAATATCTGTCAGGTTTGCAGGATGTCTCCGCATCGAAAGATCCGTTTCAAGTGGAACGGTCACTTTTTCCCATTCGGCGGTTTTCGATGGCGTAAGTTGTTGAGAGAACATATATTCCTTGTCCATGCAGGAAGACAAATATAACAAGCTAAACCGAACATTCCTGATACTCCTACAACCCATCGCTCGGCTATTCCTCAGGTTTGGCCGGGGTTATCGTGAGTACTCCGACCTGTCGAAAGCCGCCTTCGTCGCCGTAGCGTCCGAAGATTACGGCGTCCACGGCAGGCCCACGAATGTCTCGCGAATCGCTGCGATGACGGGGCTGACGCGAAAGGAGATCAGTCGAATTCGTTCCCGCCTGCAGAGTGGCCAGGGCGCGGTCGCGGAACGGGGCACGCCGTTGCAGGAACTTATGGATGGTTGGCAGTCAAGCGATGAGTTTCTCGATGACAAGGGTGCCCCAAAGCCTCTGACGTTCAGTGGCGGCTACGGCTCGTTTCAGTCGCTGGTGAAGCAATTCGCAGGCGACATACCCGAGGGCGCGATGCGCAAGGAACTGGAGCGCATCGGTCGCGTCAGGCTTAAGCAGGACGGGCTCGTTCTGTGTCCGCCGGATGCCGCTGCCCTGGAGGCGGAAGAGGTCATGGCGAGCCGGCTGCGCGCAGGTCCCTATCCGCTGATGGCGGCGCTGGCACACAACGAGACGGCGAAAAAGAGCAACGATCTATGGCCGGTTGAGACGGTTGGCCTGAAGTCGATTCCCAAGTCGGATGTCGCCCGTGTGAGAAAGCTGGTATCGATGCGCCTGCGTGCGGCCACCACGACCATCTCGGACCTGCTCGATGCCTACGCGACCATTCATGCCGGCGAGGGAACCGACGAACCGAAACTCGCTGTGTCCGCCGGTATCTTCTACGCCGAAGAGCCTGCCATAGACGATACCTGAGCGGCCTACGCAGCTACTCTGACCTTTGCCACCAGGTTCGAGCCCGCTTTGAGCGAGTTCGTGATCAGGCAGTGATGCTCGGCACGTTGCAGCAGGCGATTGGCTTTGTTTTCGTCAGTGCCCTGCGGGACGGTTAGTTGCACGTCCAGATCAAAGCCGGTGAACTGCGTAACCTTGTCGATCTTGTCGAGAGTTCCCGATGCCTGGCAGCTAAGGGATTGCCACTCCAGTTTCGACGCACGTGCCATGGCACGGAACGTCAGAACAAAGCAGTCCGCGACCGAGGCCACCAGCAGTCCCTCGGGCGACCAGACGTCGCCCGGACCACCGAATTCCGGCGGCCCGGCTGTCTCCAGATCCGGTACACCTTCGCTCGAGACGATAACGGAAGTGTCGCTGTCAGCGTTGGCTGAGACCTTGTAGTAGTGCGGTAGATCTTGCATGACTCGTTCCATTGCGGGCAAACAAGGCAGTTATGATTTGGTCCCGGGAGCGCAATAACAAGCTCGGAAAACCGAAATGCCAAAAGCTTGCGCTGGCTCACAGGCGACCAGGCCGCACTATGGCAAGCTGGCGGTAAGTGCCTGCAGACCGGATCAGGAGGCCGCCTCATGCGCGATACGCCTATTTCCCGGATCATGACCACGGACCCCGTGACGATAGCCCCGACAGAGACCGCTGCAGCCGCCCGAGCCCTGTTTGAGTCGCGCAACATTCACCATTTACCGGTTGTCGACGACGGCAAGCTGGTCGGCATTATCTCTTCTGCCGATCTGCTGAAGCTGTTCCTGCTTGACGAACAGACAGCCTTGTCAGCCAACGCGCGCGTCGGCCAGATCATGGAAGTTTGTCCAGTGACGCTGGATGCGGGTGCGACCTTGCGCCAGGCGGCAGAGAAGCTGCGGACCGCCAGTTTTCACGCCCTGCTCGTCATCGATGCAGAACGCCGGCTGGCAGGCATTATCACGTCAGGCGATCTTATCGACGCGCTGCTGAAATCACTGCCGGTCGGCGATGGCAGTATCATCGAAGCGCCGGAGCAAAGCCTGTCCGACCTGATTGATGACAACCAGAAGCTTCGCAAAGTCTATGAGGCGGCGGAACTCTATGTCCGCAGCGGACACGGCGAGCGCGAGCACAGCGTCCTGATCAAACGTCTGTCGGATATCCGCAGCACCAGCCGCAGGGTCGCGCTTTAGGAATCGCTACCGGTCCCCGTGCTTGCCGTCAGCGGGTACATGCGGCGCGAGCCTGTCGAGCAGGGCGGCCGACTCCGGGCGGTTCTCGCGCAGCTCGTCGAGCGTAAAACCGGACAGCTCGTAAGGCAGCACGAGCCAGTCGTTGGTCTCGTGCACGTAGTACTCGGGGGTCTGCAGCGTCTTCTCGGTGGGCCGATACCAGACGGTCGCAATACGAATGTCCCCAGGCATGTTACGGCGAGTCTTCCTGGCCAGCTGGCTGATGACTGCCTTGACGCTCGAGCCTGTGCTGTAGACGTCATCGACGATCAGAAGTGAATGATGGGAACAGAGCTTTTCATGCAGGTACTTCATGCCGTGCACGCGGATGGAGTCGGCTTTGCTGACCATTTGTGCGTATCGCGGCGCGCCCGAGTAGGACGTCCGCAGCGCGATATGGTCCGTCGGCACACCGAAATAATCGAGGCCTTCCTGCACGGCAATGCCCACGGCGCTGCCGCCGCGCCATAAACCGACCAGGAAGTCAGGTTCAAATCCGTCTTCGAAGATGTTTGCTGCAAGCTGGAATGAATCCCGCAGCAGGTCGTTAGCGGCGATGAATCGCTCGTTCATTGTTGTTGTACCTGAGCTATGCTGCGCTAGAATTGGAGCCCCGCATTATAACGACAGCACCAGGTCCGTACAGAAGAGAATCACAATGGACAAGACCGTAATCTCCGCACAAGATCTCCTCGAGGACTCGATTGAGCTCGGTATCAAGATTCTCGAGAGCGACTTTCGACCGACCATGATCATTGCGATCTGGCGCGGCGGAACGCCGGTAGGGATGGCAGTGCAGGAAGTGCTGAATTATTGCGGCGTCGAATCGGATCACATCGCAATTCGCACGTCTTCGTATGTCGGCGTGGATAAGCGCGGCGCGGTTGCTGTGCACGGAATGAACTACATCATCAAGAAGATCCGCCATGATGACCGTGTACTGATCGTCGACGATGTCTTCGATACCGGAAATACCATCGCTGCCGTTGTCGAGGAGATTTCCTCTCGAGCCAGGGGCAACACACCCGAAGATATTCGTATCGCCGTGCCGTGGTTCAAGCCGAGCCGCAACGAAACCGACCTCGTGCCGGATTATTTCCTCCGCGAAACTGCCGAATGGCTGGTGTTTCCACATGAGCTGGATGCCCTGACGCCTGAAGAGCTGCGCGCGAGTCGACCTGAGATCGCGAGAATCGTACAGGGCGTCAAGCCGAAAGCGGCGACGGCCTGAGGCAAGCGTGAAAAGAATCTGCGTGTACTGCGGGTCGAATACCGGGTCGCGGCCCGTGTACGCTGCTGCGGCACGAGACCTCGCCAGCGTGCTCGTCGGTCATGAAATCGAGCTGGTTTACGGGGGTGCTGACAAGGGCATCATGGGCATCATCGCCGATGAAGTGCTCAAGCTCGGCGGCAAGGTCCACGGCGTCATCCCACAAATGCTGTGCGACAAGGAAATCGCACACCAGGGCCTGACCGAACTGCACGTGGTGTCGTCCATGCATGCGAGAAAATCGATGATGGCGGCGCTATCCGATGGCTTTATTGCCATGCCCGGTGGTTTCGGTACGCTTGAGGAAATCATCGAGATAATCACCTGGGGCCAGCTGCGCTTTCATGACAAACCCTGCGGCTTGTTGAACGTCGCTGGCTACTTTGACCATCTGCTGAGTTATCTCGACCATGCGAGCGCCGAGGGTTTCCTGCGCGGGGAGAACCGGCAGATGCTGCTGTCGCATGGCAGCGCCGCCAGGCTGGTTCAGCAGTTCGAGCGCTACACGGCACCGCACGTCGACAAGTGGACGGGCTAGCGGCTGCGGCCGTTGCGGCCGTGCCACCGGCCGTCTCGCTGCCACGTGCGCAGCGCGCCGTTCATGAGCAATTCGGTCTTGTCGGTACCTATCGCCCGCTCATCAGCGAGCGCGACCAGAATTTTCGGCTGACGACGGCCAGCGGTGCTGACTATGTCGTCAAGGTAACGAGTTCGGCGGAGCCACCGCTGGTGAGCGACTTTCAGATTGCCGGACTGCTGCACCTGGAGCAATCGGAGACGGCGGTTCCCAGGGTTATCAGGACGCTCAAGGGCAACGTCTCCGGACACCTGGAGTCTGGCCAGCAAGACTATCGCCTCAGGGTCGTGAGCTACGTGCCGGGCGCAGAGCTCGCGTCGCTCGCGGTTACTTCGCACCTCGCTTTCGACTTCGGTGCGCGACTCGCGCACCTGGATGCGCAGCTTGGCGATTTTGCACACCCGGGCGACAGGCCCACATTGTTGTGGGACCTGCAACGTGCGCTGGAATTGCGCGAACTTCTGGATCACATCGACGACACAGAGGTACGCAGACCTGTCGAGCAGGCATTGCACGACTACGAGGAATTCGTGGCGCCTCACGTTGCACAGCTGCGTACCCAGGTTATCCATGGCGATGCGAATCCGGGCAATGTCATCGTGGATCCGGTCGACCTGAAAATCTCGGGCTTTATTGATTTTGGCGATATGGTTCGGGCGCCGCTGATTTTCGACGTGGCGATAGCCGCAGCCTACTTGCGCGGTTCCGATGCAAGGGCCCTTGAGTTAGTCGCTCCGTTCATTGACGGCTACAACCACGTAGTGCCACTGCAGGCACTCGAGCAAACGCTGCTGTTCGATCTCATCCGCGCACGCCTCGCGACCACGGTCACGCTGCTTTACTGGCGCCTGGGCGCGCGCCCTGGCGACGATCCCTACCGCGAGAAGACACTGAAGGAGGAGGCTGACGCTGTCCGCTTCCTCGGCGCGCTCGATTCACTGGGTCGCGCGGGCTTCCGGGAGCGCATCGCAGCCAGGGTGGGGCGCCGCACAGTGTAATTTGACAATAATCCCGTGCCCGCCATTTTTTCCCGGGAAAATGCTCATGTTTGTGGAGCAGTTCCTACGCTCCGGAGCCCGTCCAACCTAGCATTAGGCCCCAGTTTTGTGCTGTTGAGCCCTGGCCAATGAACCTGGACGTCGCACTGTCCGTATTGCTTGTCTTTAGCGCCGCCTGCTACCTCATGATGGGGTCCAGGCTCGCGGCGTCGAAGCGCGAGATCGGCAGCATGCCGATCGGCGTACTGTTCGTCGTTATCAGCATCTGGGTCGGCGGCGGCGGTATCGAGTTGCTGGCGGATGACTTTGTTGTGTTCTCAATCGGTCGGACGGCCCATTTCATCGGCACAGCGCTGGTACCGATCGTCGCCTTTGTCGGCTTTCGCGAATACACCGGTTCCCCCACGCACGGTCGGACGCTGCTGCTGCTGAGCGGGATCCCGCTGGTCTCGGTCGTGCTCGCAGCGACGAATGTTGATCATGAGCTGATGTGGTTTGCGCCATTGACGAACGAGGCCGGCCAGTTCCTGACCCGCCCGGAACGTTGGGGGCCCTGGTTTCTTTACGTGCATCTCCCTTATAGCTATGCCGTTTTCGCGGCGGCCTTGCTGACGCTGTTGTCGCACAGCAGAGCTGTCGCCCCGGCGCACCGTCGCGGGCTGTTGCTCATGAGCGCCGCATGTCTCGTGCCGCTTGGGGCGACCCTTGCCTACGACCTCGGCTACGGACCGAATACGATTTCCTACGTGCCAATCGTTTTTTCGGCAATGCTGCCGGTGTATGCGTGGCTGATTATCGGCGAGCGAATCGTCGAGTTCACGCCGCTCGCCTACGAGGCCGTATTCCAGAACATGCAGGACCCCGTGGTTGTGGTCGACGATCAGTGCCGGGTCATCGGTCTGAATCGCGGTGCCGAGACAATGCTGAGCACGGCTGAGTCTGCGGCGTTGCGGCAGCCGCTGGAACAGCTGTTCGGCGATGACTCGCCGGAGGTATTCGAGGTACTGCAGTCCGGGGTGCCGCAGAAGATGATGACCGCAACCGGACGGTTCCTGCACATCCAGGCGTCCCGCATCGACACCAGTCGTTCCTCGGCACGCGGCGGCCAGGTACTGATGTTTCGTGATGTCAGCGATGTCGAAAAGGCCCAGAGCGAAGTTCGAAAGAGCGAGAAGTTATTGCGAACCATCATCGATCACTCGAGTAACGGCATCATACGATTTCACTGGGAGGACCTGGAGTCGGGTGGCAGGGCATTGAAGAGCATTTTTGCGAACGCGGCCGCCGGCAAATTCCTCGGGATCGCGCCAGAGCAGCTGGTTGAGCGGGCGGCGCCTGAGCTTATCCGTATCGCCACCAGTGGCATGGACAATGCGTCTGCCGATGATATCGTCGAGCGCTTCGAATCTGCGGTAGAACGAGGCGGCAGCCTCGACATCGAGGTGAAGTTAAGCCGGCAGGGCGTTACAAGCTGGTTGCGCATGGTTTGCGAACCGATGGGCGAGGACTATGCCGCGACCTTCGTTGACGTTACCGACAGCAAGGCGAAAGAGCGCAAGATGGAGTCAATCGCCACGTCAGATCCGCTGACTAACGTCCTGAATCGACGTGGCTTCGAACAACAGGCAGCCGAGCGGCTGCGCGCGAGTGACGACAATGCGACGGGCGCGTTGCTGTTCATCGATCTGAACGACTTCAAGAAAATTAACGATCAGTTCGGCCACGAGGTCGGCGATCAGCTGCTCAGGATCGCGGCTGAGCGGCTGCAGAAGGGGCTGCGGTCCTGCGACATCATCGGGCGACCGGGCGGAGACGAATTCGTCGCGCTGGTGCCGGATGTAGATGCTGACGTAGCAGACCACCTGGCTCTGCGACTGACAAAAGCGCTGGAAGAGCCCTACATTGTGGGCGAACAGCCGTTGCGCTGTGCCGCCAGCATCGGTCTCGCGCTGTACCCGACGAATGCGAGTACGCTGACGGGCTTGCTGCGCGAGGCTGACCAGGCCATGTATCGCGCCAAAGCACGCTGCCGTGGCGTGACCGACATTCGCGGTAACGAACTGCTCGAAAAGGCAATGTAACCGGGGTGCGGCTAGTCTGACTGCCGCGCCAGGCACGCCGCGGTGGGCCGGAGCTCTGGATCACTGCCTGCGGCGTGTCTGTTTACCGGGTATTTCTCGCCAGTCGGCAAGATAACAAAGTCCTTGCCATGCTCGATGGTCTCCAGCTGCTGCGTTAGCCTGTGTTCTGTCTTGCGTTTGTCCTTTTCGAGGACTATGCACCGGCTCGTTTCGGGGTTCCGGAAGTGTATCGCGCCAGGGTCGTCGCGGTCCTTATCGTCGTTGACGTCGGTAAAGAGCTCAAGTGCCATATCGGCGGAAAGCGCCGCGACATCGTAGAACGAGCATCCCGTGACGAGTGCGGGAAACAGGGCGGTAAATAGCAGACGATATTTCATACGCATTCACGCTCGGCGTTCTGAACGGTCAGGCTGCCGCACGATTTTCGGCAGCGCAAGGCAATAATAGCTACTCTGGCCGCCGGATTGACGGCGCGTTTAAGACTGTGGCCAGTAATAATATGGCTCGCGACGCGGTCCGTTACGAAAACCAAATGGAGTTACGCCGATGAACCGCTTGTCCCTTCGCACGCTAATACTAGCCACGCTGGCCGCCGCACTGGTTGCCAGCCTCGGCATCAGTATGTCCCTGCGCTATGGTCACGCGGACGTTCCCGTGGCGCCAACGGCTGCTGAGATTCAGCCACTTCGAACGGGTGACAGCGCGCCGCGCTTCGCGGTCCGTACGATGGATAACGAACGATTCGACTTCGATCCTCGCGATCTCGATCGGCCGGTTATCCTGATTACGTTCCGTGGCGGCTGGTGTCCGTTCTGCAACATGCACCTGTCTGAACTGCGTAACGCGATACCGGCTATCACCGAAATGGGCGTAGACGTGTTGTTCCTCAGCGGAGACCGCCCGGAATTGCTGCTCAGGAGCCTCAGCCGCGAGACGCAGGACGCCATTGGCGGGCTCGGTTACAGGATCCTGTCGGATGCCAATGCACAGGCCGCCATCGCCCTGGGAATCGCCTTCAAAGCCTCGGACCAAACTATCCAGCGACGCCTGGCCCGCGGCGATGATATCGAACGCTCGTCGATGGAGCGTCACGGTGTTCTGCCGGTGCCGGCGGTCTTCGTGATAAATCGGGACGGCATTATCGAGTACTCGTACGCGAATCCGGACTACAAGGTGCGTTTGTCGGCCGACGAACTGATCGCGGCTGCGGACAGCGTTCGCCAGACGCAATAGGTTCAGCCTGCTGCAGAGCAGCGCTCGCTAATGGTAGGCTTCGTGCTCACGGCAAGGGCACGGAGAAACCCATGGTTACAGCGATCGTCTTAATTAAAGCGGAGACCAACCGCATCCCTGACCTGGCGGAGAAAATCGCGGAAATGCAGGGCGTTTCCGAGGTTTTTTCAGTAGCCGGGCGTTTCGACCTGGTCGCCATCGTGCGCGTCACGAAAAACGAGGATCTTGCCGACGTGATCAGTGACAAGATGCGGCTGCAGGACGGCATCGTCGAAACCGAGACAATGATTGCGTTCCGTGCGTACTCCCGGCAGGAGCTGGAGGCTGGATTCGAGCTGGGACTGGACTAATGGGCCTGGCCGAATGAAGGAGATGCGTGGCGACGGCGCTGTGCGGCGCATCATCAGGTCTGCTACCAAGATAGAGCCGCATGAACTCACGGCTACGGTGCTGTCGTTCCTGTTCGTGTTCGTGCTGATGACCGCCTATTTCATCCTGCGACCGGTCCGCGACGCGCTGTCGTCAGACTGGACCGATCAGCAGTTAAGCTGGCTGTGGACGTCGACGTTCGTGTTCAGCCTGATTGCCGTCAGCGTTTATGGCGCCGTCATATCACGCGTGCGCTTTCGCATAATCGTGCCGAGCGTATACACGTTTTTTGCGGTGACATTCGTCGGTTTCTATGTGGCGGGGTCCACGCTGGGTGACAACGATCTTGTAAATCGGGCCTATTACGTGTGGTTAAGCGTCTTCAGCCTGTACCACCTGTCGGTGTTCTGGACATTCATGTCCGGCATCTACAACAGGGAGCAGGCCAAGCGGCTGTTCAGCATCATCGCGATGGGCGCCAGCGCCGGCGCGATCGTGGGTCCGACTATTCCGACATTTTTTGCGGACAACATCGGCACGCTGAATTTGTTGCTGATTGCGGCGCTACTGCTGATGGTGCCGATACCACTCATCTGGAAGCTCGAGCAGCTGCGTGGTGATCAGCTCGGCAATGCAGATTCATCCGCGGACCTGTCAGGTGATCAGAAGCTGGCGAGCAATCCGTTTTCCGGGTTTACCAATTTCGTCAGCAATCCGTACCTGCTGGCGATCGGGCTCTTTATCCTGCTGTACGTCGTAATGAACACCTTCATCTACTTCGAGCTGCGCAAAATGATGGGTGACTTCGACCGCGAAGTCCGAACCCAGATCTGGGGTGGCATCGACCTTGCCGTAAACTCGCTGGCGCTACTGACGGCCTTGTTTGCAACCGGTCGGCTGGCCACGCGCGTCGGCATGCCGGCAACTCTGGCATTGATTCCAGTGATGATGGTCGGCGGCTGGCTGGTCGTCGCGCTGAGTCCGGCGCTGGGCGTGCTGATCGGGCTGCAGATAACACGGCGGGCCGGAAACTACGCAATCACCCGGCCGGGCCGCGAGATGCTGTTCACTGCTGTCGACGCCGACACGCGGTTCAAGGCGAAACCTGTGATCGATATCGTGGTCTACAGGGGCGGCGACGTATTGACGGCCTGGGCCTACACCGCGCTGACCGCGACGCTCGGTCTCGGGCTGGCCGGGGTCGCTGCGATCGCGGCGGCTATCGCAGCGGTCTGGGCCGCCGCCGGTATTTTTCTCGGCCGCGCCTACGATCGCAGTGATGAATCGACAACCGATGATTAACAGAAAGAGGCAATAACGCCGTGGCAATCAGGAATACCACACTCGAGTATGGAACCCTCGCGAAAGCGCTGCATTGGCTGGTCGCAATCGCGTTGATCATGCTGGTCTATCTCGGACTCGCCCAGGCAGATCTGCCGCGGGGTCCCGAAAGAGACGAGATTCGCTTTATACATGGCTCGATCGCAATGGCCGTGTTTTTCCTCATGTCGATTCGAATTAGCTGGCGTCTGATGAACGACGTGCCGGCGCATCCAGATGGTATGCAGGCGTGGCAGCGTGTGTCTGCGTCGATCGTGCACTGGGGGCTTTATGCCGCCGTGTTCGTTCAGCTGGTGTCGGGTAGCATGACCGTTGCGACCGGGGGCAAGGCATTGCCGTTCTTCGGGCTGTTCTCGGTGCCGCTGCCGGTTGCGCAAAGTCGTGACAATCACGAACTCTGGGAAGAGGTACATGAGTTCGCGTGGAGAATTGTCGCGGTACTGGTGGTCATCCATGTACTGGGCGCCCTGTTCAACCACTTCGTCGCAAAGAACGATGTTCTGCGTCGCATGACCGTGGGCATCAAGCAGACGCGATGAGTGAGGCTTTCATTTGCGATGCGGTTCGTACGCCGATTGGTCGATACGGCGGCGCGCTTTCAAGCGTCCGGGCGGACGATCTCGCGGCACTGCCGCTGACTTCGCTGCTCGAGCGCAATCCGACTATGAGTCCCGTGGCCGTCGAGGATGTGGCTTATGGCTGTGCCAACCAGGCCGGCGAGGACAATCGCAACGTGGCACGGATGGCGACGCTGCTGGCCGGCTTTCCGGTGACGGTACCGGCTGTGACCGTGAATCGGCTTTGTGGCTCCGGAATGAACGCCATTGGCAATATCGCCGATGGTATTCGCAACGGCGCTATCGAGCTGGGTATCGCCGGCGGCGTCGAGTCGATGTCTCGAGCGCCGCTGGTATTGCCGAAGCAACCGGTAGCGTTCGGCAGGAACACGGAGCTTTACGACACCACTCTGGGCTGGCGTTTCGTCAACAAGGCGTTCGAAGCCCGGTACGGAATCGATTCGATGGCCGAAACAGCCGAGAACGTCGCCGGCGGGTTCCTTATCTCTCGTGACGACCAGGATAGTTTCGCTCTTCGTAGCCAGCAGCGGGCCGAGGCTGCCAGCAAAGCCGGTACGTTCGATGAGGAGATCATTCCGGTAACAGTGCCGCAGAAGCGCGCGGATGCAATCATCGTCGACCAGGACGAACATCCGCGGCATGGCTCGACGATTGAGGCGCTTGCCCGGTTGAAGCCGATCGTTCGAGAGGGGGGTACCGTGACCGCGGGCAACGCGTCGGGAATAAACGATGGCGCGTGCGCCATGCTGATTGCTACCGAGGCCGCGGCGAAGGCGCAACGGCTTACGCCATTGGCGCGAGTGGTCGGTTGGGCGGTGGCTGGCGTCGAGCCGCGAATCATGGGTATCGGTCCGGCGCCGGCATCACAAAAGGTGCTCGAGCAATGCGATATGACGATAGAGCAGATGGATATTATCGAACTCAATGAGGCCTTCGCAGCACAGGCACTGGCGAGTTTGCGCCAGCTTGGCGTCGCAGACGATGCTGCGCACGTCAACCCGAACGGTGGTGCCATTGCACTGGGCCACCCGCTCGGCATGTCCGGCGCAAGGCTGGTGATGACGGCCGCCTACGAACTACGCCGTCGAGGCGGGCGCTTCGCGCTGTGCACGATGTGCATTGGCGTCGGCCAGGGGATTGCCATGATCATCGAGCGAGCCTGATGAAGAAGAAGGCGCCCAGTTACGAGACCCAGGATCTCAGGGAATTTGCCGAGGTCCTGCGAGGCCGACGCACGGTCAGTCTTTTCCTGCACACGCCGGTACCGGAGGAGCTGGTGCGCGAGGCGATCGAGGTAGCGACCTGGGCGCCGAACCACCATGTGACGGAGCCCTGGCGCTTCATTTTGCCAGGCCAGCATACGGTCACGAAGATCCTCAATCTTTGCCAGCAGATGGTGACGCGAAAAAAGGGCCCGGAGCTCGCCCGGCACAAGCGAGACAGCTGGGCCGAAAAACCCGGCTGGCTGGTCGTTACCTGCCAGCGCAGTGACGACGAGCTACGAGAGCGGGAAGACTACGCGGCGTGCAGCGCCGCCGTGCAGAACTTCATGTTGTATCTCTGGAAAGCCGGGGTGGGTTCCAAGTGGACGTCGGGTGACATCACGCGTGAGTCCAGGTTTCTTGACATCATCGGTGTTGATGAATCAGAGGCATTCGTCGTTGGGCTGATCTGGTTTGGCTACCCGAAACTGACGCCCGCGCAGTCGCGCAAGGCGCTGCCCGAGGTTCTTTCAGAACTGCCCTGAGCGGCCCGCCAACCGAGCGTCGAAATTCGACAACCTCGCACAAGTCTCTGTTAATGTAGGGACGCGCAGACAACGCAAAAATAGCGGAGGCACCACCATGAGCAAAGAACTGAGCGACCTTGAAAAGACCCTGCAGCAAACCAAGAAGGACTTCCTGGCGACGGCCAAGCGCGCCACGAAAGAATTGGACCGGCAGCGCAAGAAGCTGCGTGCGGAGATCAAGCGGACCAATACGCGCGCCAAGCGAGCGCGAGAACAACTGCAGAAAAAGACCGAGAAACTCGCCAACACAACGGCTGCCAAGGCCAAGCGCGAGCTAAAGAAACAGATACGCGGCCTGGAGAAGATGCTTGCCGGCGCGCGCGATGATGCTGCCCAATTGCGGAAGGATCTTGCACCGGTAATGGAAGACCTGGGGAATGCCCGCGATCACCTGTCACATGCCTTGCACATTGACAAAGCGCTGGCAAAAGTTCGTCGCCAGCTGTCAGGAAAGCCGGCGCCACGGAAAAAAGCGGCCAAGAAGAAAAAAGCGGCCAAGAAGAAGGTAGCCAAAAAGAAAACCGCCAAGAAGAAAGCGGCGAAGAAGAAGGTGGCCAAAAAGAAAGTAGCCAAGAAGAAAGTAGCCAAGAAGAAAACCGCCAGGAAGAAAGTAGCCAAGAAGAAGGTAGCCAAAAAGAAAACCGCCAGGAAGAAAGTGGCGAAAAAGAAGGTAACCAAGAAGAAAGCCGCGTAAGCGGCGGTCGAGCTGCCTCGGGGTGCCGGCGCCGTCTTCTGGGCGGCGCGAGGCAGCTACGTGCCGTCGGCAGAGCTACGTTGCCCCGATCTGAGCCGCATCGCGACATAATGTACGACACAGTTCACAGTCTGTTTTGCGAACTGTGGCGGCCCGCAACTGTGGCAATCCGGCTAAACTGCTAACTGGCATCTGGCCGCTCCTTCAGCGGTTACAGAAGCCGGACGAAGCGACGAATCGGTTCGCGACAGTTGGTGGTGGGCTACTTGAACAAGAACCAGTCAGGATTCACATTGATCGAATTGATGATCGTTGTCGCGATCATCGGCATCCTTGCCGCGATCGCGATTCCGGCGTATCAGAGCTACTCGATCCGCACGCAGGTGTCGGAGGGCTTGAGCCTGACGAACAGTGCGAAAGTGGCGGTTAGCGACTTTTACATGAGCACCGGCGGCTGGCCGTCGAACAATTCAGCGGCCGGGCTTGCCGCTGCAACGTCAATTAATGGCGATTACACCGCGCAGGTATCGGTCAGCAACAACCTGATCCAGATTCAGTATGGCAACAGCGCACACGCCGCGATTAACGGCCAGACCCTGACGCTGACGGGCGCGGGATCGGATGGCAGTGTCACCTGGACATGTGGAAGTGGCGGCGCTATTGCCGACAGCAACCTGCCGTCTGTTTGTCGTTAGCACTAATCGCGCGCCAACTCTTCGGGGTGGTGCACGAAAGGGCCAGGCGCTATTAGCGGGCGCAGCAGGAAGATCGCCGTCGTGACCAATCCGGCACCTGCAATAATCGTGACGGTTTTTGCCACCGTCCCGTCATAGATAATCGCCCCCAGTATGGCGCCGCCGGCGCCCGCGAGATTCTGCAACGTCCCCACAATCGATGAAGCGACTCCCGCAATTCTCGGCAGTGGGTCCAGCGCCACGACCATCGCATTGGACATCAGGATCGCAATCGTAAACATGAACAGGCAGACCGCTGACCACAGCCACCAGAACGGTGCGCTGCCGAGCCAGGCAATGATCGCAAGCTGAGTGCTTGCCAGAAACATCAGCGCGATGCTCAGTGCGATCAGCTGCAGCTGATCGAAGCGCATGACCAGCACTCTGTTCGCGATCGAGCCGACAAGAATGGACAGTCCTGCACAGGCGAAGATCAGTCCATAGGACTGCACCGAGTAACCGTAGATTTCGACCGTCAGAGCGGCGGACACCGCGATGACCGACATGAACCCGGCCGGTGGCAGCAGCAGCAGCAGCAGCCCGAACACGCTTTGTCGATGAGAAAAAAACTCGCCGAAGCTCGTTACGAGCTGCCGCGCCGGGTGGCCGCTGACGACAGGCTGGTGGGTTTCGACGAGGTTCATTCGAATGGCAACCAGCATCAGGCAGGCGCATACAGCGATCGCAATAAACGGCGCCCGCCAGCCCCATCGGGCGACCAGCAAGGCACCAAAGGTCGGCGCAATAACGGGGGCTGCCGTAAAAATCATCGTCAACAGTGACATCAAGCGCGCGGCTTCGCGACCGGACGCGATGTCTCGGACGATGGCGCGTGACAGCACAACAGCAGACGCAGCACCGATGCCCTGTACGAAGCGCGCTCCCAACAGCCACTCCATGTCTGTCGATGCAGCAGCGACAATGGCGGCGACAGCAAACAGCGTCATGCCCCCATACAGGGTTGGCAGGCGGCCGAGGCGATCGGAAAACAGACCGGCCGGTATCTGCCCAACGGCCATGCCGAACATGAAGATTCCGACGATCTGCTGGCCGCGCGTCAGCGTCGACTGCAGCGCTTCTACCATCGACGGAATAGCCGGCAGGCTCATGTCGACCGTCAGTGCGGCCATTGCAGTCAGTATGCCCAGCGTCAGGACAAAGCGGCGGGATCGGGTGATGTCGGCGTTCAAGGGCGAGTAGTGTGCCCGGCGAGCAATCAATCTGCCAGCAAAAGCTCGCTGAGTTGTGGCGTGCCGGTCCAGTACGTCAGTTCCCGCGGATGCTCGATGTTCCAGACCGCAACATCGGCTCGTTTGCCGACTTCCAACGTGCCCCGTTCGCTGCCCAGCCCAAGTGCTCGGGCGGCCTCTCTCGTCGTGCCTGCCAGGCATTCCAGTGGCGTCAGCGCGAAGAGCCGACTCGCAAGCATCATTGCAAGGCGCAGCGAGCAGAAAGGCGCCGTTCCGGGATTGCAGTCACTGGCGAGCGCAATCGGCACGCCATTATCGCGGAGCGCCGCCACGGGTGGTGTATTCGTCTCGCCGAGCGAGAGATAGGCCCCGGGTAACAGCACTGCGACGGTACCCGCGTTCGCCATGGCTTTGATGCCGGAGCCTGACGTGTATTCGAGGTGGTCGGCAGAAAGCGCATCGAAGTAGGCCGCGAGCTCGGCGCCGCCGCCGTCACTGAGCTGATCCGCATGCAACTTTACCGGCAGATTCAACTCTGCGGCGCGGCGAAAAAGCCGCGCAATTTGCGGCGCGCTGAACGCGATGCTCTCGCAATAGGCGTCCACGGCATCTGCCAGTCCTCGCTCGGCAACCTCGGGAAGCAGCTCGTCGCAAACAAGGTCAATGTAACCGTCCGGATTGCCCTCGAATTCCGGCGGCACCGTGTGGGCTGCCAGTAGCGTCGAATGCACGTTGATCGGCGTCGCTTCGCCAAGTCGCTTTGCGACCTCAAGCATCTTCAATTCGTTTGCAACATCCAATCCGTAGCCAGACTTGATCTCCACGGTTGCGACGCCCTCGTCCAGCAGCGCCTGGACGCGCGGTAATGCATCTTCGAATAAGGCATCAGCGGTCGTTTCACGGGTAGCCTGAACGGTCGAGAGGATGCCGCCGCCCGCCTTGGCAATCTGTTCGTAGCTGGCGCCTTCGAGGCGTTGCTCAAATTCGTCGGCACGGTTGCCGCCAAAGACCAGGTGCGTGTGGCAGTCGATCAGCGCGGGCGTGAGCCATCGCCCTGCTACAGAGCGCGTTTCTGCCGCAGCGGGTGAACGGAGCTCTGCCTGTGGTCCGATCCAGGCAATCGACCCGTCCGAAATGGCCAGCGCGCCGTCCTCGATTACCCCGTATTTCGGCAAATCTGCCGACAGCGTCGCGATCCTTGCGTCTGTCAGCAAAAGGTCCCAATCGGCCATGGTCGTCTCCGCTAATTGCATTCGAAATTACCATGTACTAGCCTGTATATACAACTTCAAGGGGTCGCAATGACAAGCCTGTTTGCCAACAAGGCGCTACTCCCGGCGGGCTGGGCCGACAATGTCCGGTTCCGTATCCACGAGGGACGTCTCGAGAGCGTGGCCGCCGCTGCGAAGCCGCAGGCGGAGGACGCTCGAGCCGGGTTGGTAATACCCGGCCTGTGCAATGCGCACAGCCACGCTTTCCAGCGTGCGCTCGCCGGCCATACCGAGCAACGCTCCCCGGCGGGACATGACAGCTTCTGGACCTGGCGCGAGCGCATGTACGAACTCGCGGGATCGGTTGACGCGGCGGCGCTGACGGCGATCGCCCGCCAGGTCTATTGTGAAATGCTGACGAGCGGTTATACCTCGGTTGTCGAATTTCACTACCTGCATCGTGATCCGCGGGAACCTGGCAAACAGGATGCGATGCTGCAGGCGATCATTACTGCTGCAGAGGACAGTGGCATCAGGTTGACCTACGTTCCCGTGCTGTACGAGCGCGCCGGATTCGACAGCCCCGAGCCAGGCGTCGAGCAGCGTAATTTCGCCATGCCGCTCGATGAGTTTCTGGCGCACTACGCCCGGGCCGTCGAGCGCGTCGACCAGCGGGTCGGTATCGCGATCGGTGCGCACAGTCTCAGGGCGGTCCGACGAGAGTCACTGCTCGAAATCGTGCGCGTGGCCAGAGACGCGCCGGTGCCGCTGCACCTGCACATTGCCGAACAGCAGCGCGAGGTCGATCAGTGCATGTTCGCCTATGGCCGTCGCCCGGTGCGTTGGCTGCTGGAGAATTTCGACGTCTCGGAAAACTGGTGCCTGGTACATGCCACACACATGGACTTCGATGAAACCGCCGAGCTTGCGAAGTCCGGCGCGGTCGTCGCACTGTGTCCCAGCACCGAGGCAAACCTGGGCGACGGCCTGTTTCCACTCCACGACTTTTTGAAAGACGGCGGACGCATCGCCATCGGCTCGGACAGTCATGTTTCGATCAATCCGTTCGAAGAGCTTCGCTGGCTCGAATACGGTCAACGACTGGCGACTCGCTCTCGCAACATCGTTTCGTTGCGCGACAGCCACGTCGGCCGTGAGCTGTTTTCACGCGTGCTCGATGGTGGCGCCCTGGCCGGCGGACAAGGGGCAGTGGGCCTGGCAGCAGGTGCGCCGGCCGACCTGGTCGTGCTGAGCGATGACGACCCCATGCTGGCCGGTCATGATGACGAATCGCGGCTGGATGCGCTGGTGTTCTCCGGCTACCCGCTGCCTATCGAGCGCGTGATGGTCAATGGTGACTGGCGCGTCATCGACGCGAGCCATGTTGAGCGTCAGCGGGCCCGCGACGCCTTTGCAGCAACAATGGCGAGCCTCGGAGAGGCGCAATGAACGATCCGAAACCCCGCTACCAGCAGCTCAAAGACCTGATTATTCAACGCATATCGAGCGGCGAACTGCAGCCCAGCGATCGCGTGCCATCCGAGAACGAACTGGTCGAGGCCATGCGCGTATCTCGCATGACCGCGAATCGTGCGCTACGTGAACTCAATGACGAGGGCTACGTGGACCGGGTTGCCGGTCGCGGCACCTTCGTATCGGACCTGCGGGCCCAGTCGCACGTGTTGGAGGTTCATAACATCGCAGACGAGATACGGATGCGCGGCCATTCGCATTCGAGCCGGGTATTGCGGCAGTCGCTGCAGCATGCGCGTGGCGAAGTCGCGAAGGCGCTACATGTCCGGCAGGGCACCGATGTCTTTCACCTGCTGCTGGTGCATTTCGAGAATGAGGTGCCCATTCAACTGGAGGACCGCCATGTACTCGCCAGCTTCGCGCCGGACTGTCTCAAGCAGGACTTTACCGCGGTGACGCCGAGCGCATACCTGACGTCAAAAGCGCCGTTGCAGGAGGCCGAGCAGGCGGTCCGCGCCAGCCTGCCGAATCGTGCCGTGCAAAAGCACCTTGAGATCGGAGGCGACGAGGCAAGCCTGGTCGTCATTCGACGCACCTGGTCCGACGGCCGACCCGTAACTTTTTCACGCCTGCATCACCCGGGCAGTCGCTACGAGCTGACCGGGCACTACACGCCACCTGGTACCACGCGATCGTCATCGGCTGATGTCGTTCAGCTGGAGGAGCTTCGGCAATGAAGAGAATCATCAAGGCTGCCACAGGCACCACGCTCTCGGCGAAGAGCTGGCTGACCGAGGCACCGCTTCGCATGTTGATGAACAATCTCGATCCCGAGGTTGCAGAGCGACCCGAGGATCTGGTTGTGTACGGCGGTATCGGCAAGGCCGCGCGCAACTGGGCCTGTTTTGACGCAATCGTTGCCGAGCTCAAGGCGCTCGACGATGACGAAACCTTGCTGGTGCAGTCCGGCAAGCCTGTCGGCGTGTTCAAGACACACACGGATGCACCACGCGTGCTCATTGCAAACTCGAATCTCGTGCCGGCCTGGGCGAACTGGCAGCACTTTCGTGAGCTCGATAAGAAAGGGCTGATGATGTACGGCCAGATGACGGCCGGTTCGTGGATCTACATTGGCAGCCAGGGGATCGTGCAGGGAACTTACGAGACCTTCGCGGAGATGGGGCGCCAGCACTACGAGGGCGATCTGTCCGGACGATGGATATTGACGGCAGGACTGGGCGGCATGGGCGGCGCACAACCGCTTGCGGCGACGATGGCCGGTGCGTCGATGCTGGCGGTCGAATGCCAGTCGGATCGAATCGACATGCGACTTGAAACAGGCTACCTGGATACGCGCGCGGAATCGCTCGACGCTGCGATGGAAATTATCGAAAGGTCTGTACGCGACAAGCAACCGGTGTCCGTTGGCCTGCTGGGTAACGCGGCCGAAATCCTGCCGCAAATGGTGGCAACAGGCATACGCCCGGATGCTGTGACCGACCAGACGTCGGCGCATGATCCTGCCAATGGCTATTTGCCGATAGGCTGGAGCGTCGATCGCTGGAAGGCGCAGCGCGAGAACGATCCGGATGCGGTTGTGGCCGCCGCGTCGGAGTCAATGGCTGTACACGTGCGCGCCATGCTCGAGTTCCAGAGGCAGGGCGTTCCGACCTTCGACTATGGCAACAACATCCGCCAGGTGGCGTTCGACCAGGGTGTCGACAACGCCTTCGATTTTCCCGGCTTCGTGCCGGCCTACGTGCGGCCGTTGTTCTGCCGGGGTATCGGACCGTTCCGCTGGGCTGCACTGTCGGGAGACCCGCAGGACATTTACAAGACAGACGCCAAGGTCAAAGAACTCATCCCTGATGACCCTCATCTGCACAACTGGCTGGACGCCGCGCGTGAGCGCATTCATTTCCAGGGATTGCCAGCCCGGATCTGCTGGGTCGGGCTGGGGGAGCGTGATCGACTCGGGCTGGCCTTCAACGAGATGGTACGCAACGGCGAGCTGAAGGCACCCGTTGTCATCGGCCGCGATCACCTCGACAGCGGCTCTGTCGCCAGCCCGAATCGCGAGACCGAAGCCATGCTCGACGGCAGCGACGCCGTGTCCGACTGGGCAATGCTGAATGCACTTCTGAGCACGGCGAGCGGTGCGACCTGGGTATCGCTGCATCATGGCGGCGGCGTCGGCATGGGCTACTCACAACACGCCGGCCTCGTGATCGTTTGTGACGGCAGCCTCGACGCGGATCGTCGCATTGCGCGGGTTCTCTGGAACGACCCGGCCAGCGGCGTCATGCGTCACGCCGATGCCGGCTATGACATCGCCATAGAATGTGCCCGGGAGCACGGTCTCAACCTGCCAATGGTCGATACCGGGAGCGCGTCATGAAGCTGGTCGTCGAAAACCGGCCGGTCACGCTGGCCGAACTGCGCGCCGCCTGGGAGCAACCGGTCACCGTGTCGCTGGGCGCTGACGCGCGTCGCTGCATAGCCGAAGCCAACAGCTTGATTGACGAAGTCGTGGCGCATGGCGACACCGTTTACGGCGTGAATACCGGCTTCGGCCAGATGGCGCAGGTACGCATAAGCAGCAACGAGCTGGCGCACCTGCAGGAGAACCTGGTGCGTTCTCATGCCGTCGGCGTTGGCGAAGACCTCGATGACGAGATCGTGCGCCTGATCATGCTGATGAAGGTGGTCGCGTTGGCCGAGGGGTACTCCGGGGTACGCGTCGAGCTCGTCGAGACGCTTTGTGCACTGATCAACAACAATATCTATCCGCGCATTCCGTCGCGCGGCTCCGTCGGCGCGTCCGGGGACCTCGCACCGTTGGCACATATGGCGGGTGCGCTGATCGGTGCCGGCGAGGTGCGGGTAAATGGCAACCTTGTACCCGCGCCGATTGCGCTGAAAGCCGCGGGTATCGAACCCGTCAGCCTCGCACCGAAGGAAGGTCTGGCGTTGCTGAATGGCACGCAGGTGTCGACAGCGCTCGCGCTCGCCGCTGCTTTTCGAACAGAGAACCTGCTGTCCGCCTCGCTGCTTGCTGGCGCCATGTCGTCGGATGCGATCAAGGGTAGCGATACTCCATTCGACGAGCGCATCCAGCGTGTCCGCGGTCACGCCGGGCAGATCGCGGTTGCCGGTGTGTTGCGCGAGCTCATGCAGGGCAGTGATATTCGCGCCTCGCATGCCGAATGTGAACGTGTCCAGGACCCGTACTCGATTCGTTGCCAGCCGCAGGTCGTCGGTGCATGCCTCGATGTGATAGGCCATGTCTGCTCGGTGCTGCAGATAGAGGCGAACGCAGTAACAGATAACCCGCTGGTCTTCGTTGATTCCAAAGCGGTGCTTTCCGGTGGCAATTTCCACGCCGAGCCGGTGGCACTCGCTGCGGACTACCTGGCTCTGGCGATAGCCGAAATTGGCGCGCTTGCGGAACGACGCATAGCACTGCTTATCGACTCGCACCTGAGCGGCCTGCCGCCATTTCTCGTTGCGGAGGGCGGCCTCAACAGTGGCTTCATGATGGCGCAGGTGACGGCTGCCGCTCTCGCCAGCGAGAACAAGACACATGCACACCCGGCCAGCGTCGACAGTATCCCGACGTCGGCCAACCAGGAGGATCATGTGAGCATGGCGACGTTCGCCGCACGCCGGCTGCATACAATGCTCGATAATGTCGCAGACATCGTAGCCATCGAAATGCTGGCGGCCGCGCAGGGAATCGAGTTCCACCGGCCAAAGGAAAGTTCGAAGGCGATCGAAAGCGTTATCGCGGCGCTGCGTGAGATTTCGCCGAGATATGTCGAGGACAGGTCACTGTCATCCGACATCCGGCGCGTCGCGGCGACGATCGATGACGGCGTGTACTGCCGGTACGCGGAGTCAATACTGCCGAGCATGGTTTCGTGATCGAGGTATTCAGCGCGTTCACCGGTAAGCTGCCGCTGCTGATCAGCGTGCCGCACGACGGCTGTCATGTTCCGGATGAGATTCGCGCGAGAATGACCGATGCCGGTCTCGCCTTGCCAGACACGGATTGGCACGTTGCCCAGCTCTACGATTTCGCGCGTGATCTCGGCGCATCGATGCAGGTCGCGAACTATTCGCGGTATGTAGTCGACCTGAATCGCTCGGCAAACGATGATGTGCTTTATCCCGGACAGACGGTTACGGGCCTGTGTCCCCGGCAGACGTTTGCGGGCGACGATATTTATCGCGAGGGCAGCGTTGACGATGCGGAGACGGCCGAGCGCATCTCAAAATACTGGCGGCCATACCACGAGGGCATCGAAACGACGCTTGCCGCTATGCGCGACGCTTACGGCTACGCCCTTTTATGGGACGCGCATTCGATTCCCGGCCGCGTGCCACGACTTTTCGACGGCGAACTTCCGGAGCTGAATATCGGCAGCAACGACGGCAGCAGCTGTCCGGCATCGATCGAGCAAGCGGTGGCGGCGGCTGCAGCCGCAAGCCCTTACAGCAGCGTCGTCAACGGCCGCTTCAAAGGCGGCTATATCACGCGTCACTACGGCGATCCGGACAAGGGCATCTTCGCCCTGCAACTCGAAGTGGCACAGCGGAGCTACATGGACGAGGCGACGCGGGTATTCGATCAACACAGGGCGGGGCGTCTGCAGGGCACGTTGCGCGGCATGCTCGAGGTGTTCCTGTCGGCGGCAGCGCCTTCCCGTAACATTCAGTAGCAGTTCAGGCAGGCCGCCTTAGGCTCTACTGAATCTATTGCGTTACTATTGCGCTCTGATCGGCGGCCGTGATTGTTACGTGACCGCTCACTACAAAGGAATCTGATTGATGATCAAGCCCAAACAGACATTGCCTGTACTCCTGTTGCTTGCCGCGACGTTGTTCGCCGGCTCAAGTTGGGCCGCCTCGGCGGACAAGCTCAACCGCGAGTCGGACGAGGCCCTGAAGGTGTTCAATGAGGAGGTCAACGGCGCTGACGCATTTCTCAGCCAGGCGGCCGGCTACCTCGTGTTTCCGCGCGTTATCAAGGTGGGGGTTGGCGTTGGTGCTGAAACCGGCGAGGGTGTGCTGCGGGTTGGCGGCTCGACAGTGGCCTATTACCGCACCACCAGCGGCTCGATTGGCTTGCAGCTTGGCGCACAGGCCAAGTCCATCGTTATTGCATTCATGACGCGTGAGGCGCTGGACAAGTTCCGTAACTCGAGCGGTTGGAAGGTAGGCGTCGATGGGTCCGTTGCGCTCATCGATGTGGGCGCCGGCAAGACGATCGACAGTGACAACGTGCGCGACCCTGTCGTCGGTTTCATCTTCGGCTCCAAGGGCCTGATGTACAACCTGACGCTCGAGGGCTCGAAGTTCACCAAGCTGGACAAGTCCTGACTACTTGGACGAGCAGCCAACAAGCAGAACGAAGAAGGGTCGCTCGGTAAAGCAGCTCATCGGTGACGGCGCTCGAGTCCTCCCCGAAAAATCGCACGGCTGGTTTCGGGACTGGTTCCGCAAGGTATGGAGGGTTCGCGGAGGCGGTCTCTATGCCGTGGGCTTCGCGCTGACCTTCATCTACTTCGAGATTGGCGCGCTGGGGGACGACATCCTTGGCATCGGCAGCCTGTTTAACGGGCAAGCTATTGAGTTTATTATCGATTTCTTCATAGACTCGTTGACGAACACGCTGAAGGCCTTCATGTGGCCGGTGTACGTCATACAGATCGCACCGCCGTGGGGCGCCATCGGGCTGGGTCTCGCTTTCGTCGGTTTTACCAGCTTCCTGAAGGCGCCGATCGAGCGCTGGCTGTTTGGCGAAGCGCCGGTGGAAGACAGTGACGCCAAGTAAGCGGGCAGCGCATTTGTCTTACTAGCGCGGAACGAAGTCGAGCTGCGGAAAGCCGATACTGAAACACGGTTTCACTGGTGCTAAGTTGGGATTGCAGGGGATAGCAGCTGCACAGGAGTCTGACGATGAGACATGCAACCCGGATTCTCTCAATCAATGGTTCTTATCGCGACGACGGCATCACGGACCAGGCTGTCGAAGCTGTGGCCGATGCGTTGCGCCAATCCGGCGCAGAAGTCGAGTCCATTGCACTGCGCGACTGTCCCATCGAATTCTGTCTCAACTGCCGTGCCTGTACGCAGGAACCGGGAGATGCGCCGGGTCGCTGCGTGCACGATGACGGCATGCGCGACATCATCGAAAAGATCGAGCAAGCAGAGGCCTACATTCTCGCTGCGCCGACGAATTTTGATTCCGTCACGGCCCTGTTCAAGCGTTTCATGGAAAGGCTGGTTGCCTACGCCTACTGGCCGTGGGGTGCGCCGGCGCCCAAGTTCCGCAAAGCCGGATTGCCAAAGAAGAAAGCGATTCTGATTTCCTCGTCGGCTGCCCCCGGGCTGATGGGTCGCTGGTTGTTCAAGTCGACGAAGCAGCTCAAGATGACGGCCAACGTGATCGGCGCGAAGCCTGTCGGCACACTTTTTACCGGGCTGGTAGCCGGCGAGCCGGATACCCGTCTGCCACTGCGGGTGCGGCGCAGAGCATTGGCGCTCGCCAATAAACTCTAGCGGGCTACAGGGTGCTGCTCATAGCCTGTGAAACCGGCCGAAAAAGTGGCCGCTTGAACTGCGCTGCGCGTAACCCTGTCGGCCTACTGCGAATTGACTCGGTTATCGAGACTCGCATATAGAACAGGTGCCGCATGGAAGATGTGCCCTGTGTCGTCTTCTTCCGCAACGGGCCGCTCATAAACGCGTGACGGGCCGTTTACACACGCTTCGAAGTTCTCATTCCTGTAGTCCGCGAAGGTGCAGTTCAGCGCGTGCTTGACGCCCTCACTGAAGACGGGTTCTCTCAATTCGGCTGGCGCAGCGGGCGACGCAGCCGGCGTAATACGCTCTGGCTGAATCTCTGCAACCGGCTCGTCAGACTTTTCGAACCGGGGCTGCAGCTCCTGGACAAGAAACAAGGAAGCGATCACAAAGGCAGTACGCAGGATCAGCGTCAGGTTGTCGACGAATGCCGTGCAGAGCCGGACGATAAGCGGCTCGCGTACGAGAATCGGCTGGGCGATTCCGCGTATTCTTTTGCGACGTTTCGCTGCCATTTCCTGCCTGTCAGTAACGTTTGTCTCCGACCAGATAGTAGTCACGTCAGCCCGTGGCGTCGAGGGGTCGGAACCGGTTGTGCGGACCTGGGGTGAGGTAGGCAATCTGGCTGGGCGCAAGAATATCAACCCGGTGCCACATCCCCCTTGGGATTACCAGGCCGCCACCTGGCGCTACTTCAATATCTTCTATCGGCTCATCCAAAAACACGACACGAATTCGGCCGGAGATGAGGTACAGCACCTCGTCGCCATCCGGGTGCATTTCGCCACCGTGTGGCGAATTCTCCGACATCGTGGCAACACCAAATGTCGCGCCGTTCACGGGAATCGGGGGATCGGGCCTGTCGGGAACCAGCGATGCCAGGAAATTACGACTCAGGCCGATCGAATCCACGGCCGGATCAAAGCAAACGGGTTTGTTCACGGGATTTACCTCAACGTGATCTAAAGTTCGACAATGAGTCCCTGGTTCGCATCGAGGCGGCCGTCGCAGACATCGAGGTAGACATCACGCAGGCCCTGCAACCCCGTGGCCCTGTTGAGTTCCAGCCAGCTGCTGCACTTCAGTGCCGTCTCGCCCATGAAGCTCGACGATCTGTCCGCGAAACCGTCCGGTCCCCACTCCTGCATCCTGCGCTGAATGTGCGCAGGCGCGAAGAAGAACTCGCTGCGCTCCTTGATAATGCCCTCGCTCGCATCGCGCTCGTCCCAGTGCGTCAGGCCGACATTGATGCAGCGCGTCATGTTATCGCCGAGATGCTGGTGCAACGTACCCAGTACGGCGCCGTTGCCGGACATGTCGACAATAACGGCAGGTATCGAGGCATCAATTTCGGCCAGCGAATCGTAGGTGATACTCCTGTCGTAGAGACCCAGGCTGTTGACGAAATCCAGGTTGCGTGCGGAGGTCACGGCGACGACGGATGGGGCGCCGGCATCGTCGTCCAGCGCGTAGGCGAGCCCGATGCTGGTCTTGCTGGAGGCGCTCACGATCACGACTTGATCTGCCCCGAACCAATCGGCGTCCTGCAGCACATCCCAGAGACAGAATGACGTAATGTGCAACGGCCAAAGCAGCATCCGCAGGTCGTCACTGGCGGGGTCGTAGCCGGGTTCGGCCATGACGCGATAGTAGGTGTTGTATCCCTGCGGCAATTTGCTGCGATGCGCCGAGCCGTCCACCAATCGCAGCGCGCTGACCTGGGTTGGTGAGAGATCAACGCGTGTGGCCGGCGGGAAATACCCGAACAAGCGTTCGCCGACCGGCACATCGTCAGAGTTCGATTCGATCACTTCAGCAAAACCCCACACGGGTATCACGCCCCAGCCGTCGCCGCTGTGCGCCGGGAAGAACTGCCAATAGCCGAGCAGGTCGCCGGCGACGCCATATGTCACGTTGTTTGCGGTAAACGCGAAGCGTTCTACAGCAACCCGGATGGCGCCGGCGGCAAGGCTTGGGTCGTCTGTCGAGCCCGTCGCATCGTCGACACGACATTCGCGGATATTGTCCTTGCGGACCTGGAACTCTCCCATCACGCCGATTCCTGCGGTCGTGCGGCCGACGGGGGTGCGTCGTGGGCATCAACGGGTTTGCCGAGGAACCGGTGTATGACGACCAGCACGACCGCGCAGGTGGGCAACAACAGATACCAGGGCAGGCCGTAACCGGCCGGCAGCACGCCCAGTGTCACCGCTACGACGCCGCCGATAAACGCATACGGCAGCTGCGTGCGCACGTGATCCATGTGGTCACAGCCGGTAGCCAGAGACGACAGCACGGTGGTGTCGGAAATGGGCGAGCAGTGATCCGCCCATACCGCACCGGTGAGCACGCAGGCGATGCAGGAGTACAGAATATGCATGTGTTCCGCATCGGCGATACCGTTCGCCTGCAGCACGGCCCAGCACAGCGGGATGACCAGCGGCATGAGGATGGCCATGACCCCCCAGCTCGATCCGGATGCGAACGCGGTAGCGCCGGCTAACAGGAAGACGATGGCCGGCAGCGCGTATGGCGACAACGTCTCGCCCAGCACAGTGATCAGGTAGGGTGCCGTCTGCAGCACATCGGCGACGTCGGCGATCGCCCAGGCAAGAATCAGCAGCACCAGTCCGGTCATCATGAAGCGCGCGCCGGCAAGCCAGGCGTCGATAGTCTCGTCCAGCGTGAGCAAGCGCTGGCCGAGCGACAGCGCGGCGGCCATCACGCAGCCCAGCAAGGATGCCCAGATCAACACGCCGTATGGATCGGCGCTGCCAATGATATCGGTGATGGTCTCGCCATCGCCGCTGATGAACAGCCCGATAATCACGGTCAGTACCATTGTGACGATCGGAAGCACCGCATTTCTGGCGAGACACGGGATCGCTTCCTTGTGATAGAACTCGTCGCCCGACTTGTCGGTACTCGCAACGGACGACGTACGCTTGACCTCGCCTGTTTGCCTCGCCCGCATCTCGGCCTTGTACATCGGGCCGAAGTCTTTGCCCGTGTAGATGACAAGGAACACGAAGAAGATCGCGAGGAACGGGTAGAAGCTGTACAGGATTGAATTCAGAAACAGCACATACGGCGTCTGGTCGATGCCCTCCAGTCCCTTCACAGCAGAGTCGATCAGTCCAAGTTGAAAACCAATCCAGGTTGTAATGACCGCGATCGTCGATACGGGAGCCGCCGTTGAATCGACCAGGTAGGCCAGCTTCTCGCGCGAGATATGCAGCCTGTCACTCATTGGGCGTGTGGCGTTGCCGACAATCATCGTATTGGCGTAGTCGTCGAAGAAGATCGACAGTCCCAGCAGCGCGACAACACCCTGGCCACGCCGCGGCGTACGCGCAAACGGCATGATGCGCTCCACGATACCGACCATGCCGCCGTTACGCGATATCACGCCGACCATGCCGCCAATCAGGAACGTGAATATCATGATTGCCATGTGATCGGGATTGATTGCCGTGTTCAGGATATAGACCGTCACGGTTTCGAAGAAACCGGTAAAAGCACCATACCCGGTCAGTCCGTTGACCGCCCATGCGCCCACCACGAGGCCAACGAATAGCGCCGGTATCACCGAACGCAACAGGAAAGCGAGCAGGATCGCAACCAGCGGCGGAAGTACGGATACGGCGCCCGGAATTACCGGCACCTGCATTTCCGAAACGCCCTGGTCGTCTTGCAACACGTCGAGAGATATCGTGCCCGTTTCCGGTACCTCGATACCCTGCGCAGTCAGGCTGGATGCTGAACCGGAAGCAATAAGCTCGCCATTGAGTCGCAGCTCTGCAGGAGCGCCGGCGTCAAGCCCGTTGACGGTGACATCAAATGCGACGCCGGTCAGCACGACTTTCGGTGCGTCGATCGTCACGTCGGCGGCCATAGCTGGCGGCACCGGAAAAAAGAAAAGGCATATGAGCATGCCCGTCAGGCGTGCGGTTGTGAGGCGTTTCAGAGTCTTCCCCTTGTTATTGTTTTCTTGCCAACCGGGTTGGTTAGGCGACCATGATTTCAATTCGTCTCGACAATCTTGCCCTGCTGCGCGGCGCGTGCCGCGAACTCTTTTTGCCAGCTGGAGCGGTGCGATGCCGGCGCAATCTGCACGGCGGTCACCTTGTATTCCGGGCAATTCGTTGCCCAGTCGCTGTACTCGGTGGTCACGACGTTGGCGCCGGTTTCCGGGTTGTGGAACGTCGTGTAAACCACGCCGGGCTTGACCCGCGTCGTGATCTTCGCCCGCAACGTGATATCGCCCTTGCGGCTGGCAAGCGCAACCAGTTCACCGTCCCTGATGCCGCGCATCTCCGCGTCGCTGGGGTGCACCTCGAGCAGGTCCTCGCCATACCAGACGTTATTTTCCGTGCGTCGAGTCTGTGCGCCGACGTTGTACTGCGAAAGGATTCGACCGGTTGTCAGAAGCAGCGGGAACTTGCGGTTGGTGCGTTCTTCCGTCGGTACGTATTCGGTCTCGACAAACAGGCCTTTGCCACGCACGAACTGGTCGACGTGCATGACCGGTGTGCCCATTGGCGCGTCATCATTGCAGGGCCACTGCACGCTGCCAACTTTGTCGAGAAACTCGAAGCTGACGTTACGGAAGGTCGGCGTGAGCTCGGCGACTTCGTCCATGATCTGTGCGGCGCTGCTGTAATTCATCGGGTAACCCATCGCCTGGGCGAGTTCCTGCGTAATCAGCCACTCGTCCTTGCCTTGCTGCGGCTTCATCACCGGGCGCACGCGGTTGATGCGGCGCTCGGCATTGATGAAGGTGCCGTCTTTTTCGAGGAAGGAGGTGCCGGGCAGAAATACATGCGCGAATTTTGCCGTCTCGTTGAGGAACAGGTCCTGCACCACAATACATTCCATGCTGCTGAGCGCGGCTTCGACATGATGCGTGTCAGGGTCGGACTGTGCGAGGTCCTCGCCCTGGATATACATACCCTTAAATTCGCCGGAGCAGGCCGCATCGAACATATTTGGAATCCGAAAGCCTGGCTCAGGATCAATGCTGACGCCCCAGTGCTTTTCGAACTGGGTACGAACCTCCTCGCCGGAGATGTGCCGATAGCCAGCAAGCTCGTGTGGGAAAGAGCCCATGTCGCATGAGCCTTGCACATTGTTCTGGCCACGCAGCGGATTTACGCCGACGCCCGAGCGGCCGAGGTTGCCGGTGGCCATCGCCAGGTTCGCCATGCCCATGACCATGGTAGAGCCCTGGCTGTGTTCGGTTACGCCCAGCCCATAATAGATGGCACCGTTGCGCGCGCTGCCGTACAGGCGCGCGGCGGCGCGGATGGTGTCCGCATCGACGCCCGAAGACCTCGCGACCTCTTCCGGTGAGTTTTCCGGCCTGAGGATCATTGCCTTCCAGGATTCGAACGAGTCGATGTCGCAACGCTCGCGCACATACGCCTCGTCCACGAGGCCCTCGTTCACAATGACGTGTGCCAGCGCATTGATGACCGGCACGTTGGTGCCGGGCAGCAGTGCGAGGTGATGCGCGGCCTCGATGTGCGGAGAACGCACCAGGCCTATCTCGCGAGGATCGACGACGATCAGCTGCGCGCCTTCGCGCAACCGCCGTTTCATCTGCGATGCAAATACCGGATGCGCGACGGTCGGGTTCGCGCCTATTACCATGATGACGTCGGCGTCCATCACGCTGTCGAAAGGCTGCGTTCCTGCGGATGTACCGAGGGTCGTTTTCAGCCCATAGCCGGTTGGCGAATGGCACACCCGCGCACAGGTATCGACGTTGTTGTTACCAAAGCCGGCGCGCACAAGTTTCTGCACGGCGAACACTTCTTCGTTCGTGCAGCGTGAGGACGTGATGCCGCCGATTGATTTGCGGCCGTACTGCTTCTGGATGTCCTTGAAGCGCGTAGCCGCGTAGCCGATGGCCTCTTCCCAGCTCACTTCGCGCCAGGGATCGCTGGTGTTCTCGCGAATTAGCGGATGCAGTACACGGTCGCGATGCGACGCGTAGCCCCAGGCGAAGCGGCCTTTGACGCAGCTGTGTCCATGATTTGCCTGGCCGTCTTTGTAGGGCGTCATGCGCACGACCTGGTCGCCTTTCATTTCGGCCTGGAACGAGCAGCCGACGCCGCAGTAGGCACAGGTAGTAACGACGGCATGGTCCGGCTGGCCATGATCGACAATGCTCTTTTCCATCAGCGTTGCCGTAGGGCAAGCCTGTATGCAGGCACCGCAGGATACGCATTCGGAGTCGAGGAAATCCTCGCCCATGCCGGCTGAGACCTTGGAGTTGAAGCCGCGGCCTTCGATCGTCAGCGCGAACGTGCCTTGTACCTCGTCACAAGCGCGCACGCAGCGTGAGCAAACGATGCACTTGGACGCATCGAACTGGAAGTAGGGGTTGCTTGCATCCACGGCAGCATCAAGATGATTCTCGCCGTCGAAACCGTAGCGCACGTCGCGAAGACCGACGGCACCGGCCATGTCCTGTAACTCGCAGTCGCCGTTCGCCGAGCAGGTCAGGCAGTCCAGCGGGTGGTCCGAGATATACAGTTCCATGACGTTGCGCCGAATCTTCGACAGCGCCTCGGTCTGGGTGCGAATCTTCATGCCCGCCTCGACAGGGGTTGTGCAGGATGCCGGGTAGCCTTTGCGCCCATCGATTTCAACGAGGCAGAGCCGGCATGAGCCGAACGGCTTCAGGTTGTCGGTTGCGCAGAGTTTCGGAATGTCGACGCCGGATTCGCGCGCGGCACGCAGGATACTCGACCCTGCGGGGACGGTCGCCGGCAAGCCGTCGATCTCGACTCTCACAGTCTCAGCGCTGTTACTGGCCGGCGTTCCGAGGTCAGCTTGTCTGGTTTTGTTCATCGATCATCTCCGGATGATGCGAAATCCTCAGCGAAGTGACTGAGCACGCTTCTGACGGGGTAGGGTGTCATGCCACCCATGGCGCAAAGCGATGCCGCCTCCATCGTGTCACAGAGCTCAACCAGGAGATCGTAGTTTTCCTCCCGATTTTCGCCGGCAATGATGCGGTCGATCACCTCGACCCCGCGAGTAGAGCCTATTCTACAGGGTGTGCACTTGCCGCAGGACTCGAGCGCGCAAAACTCCATGGCAAAACGCGCCTGCTGCGCCATATTGGCCGTATCGTCGAAGACCACGATGCCGCCATGGCCGATCATCGCGCCGATTTCAACGAACGCCTCGTAATCGAGCGTTATGTCGAGTTGCTGAGCGGTCAGGTAAGCGCCCAGCGGGCCGCCGACCTGCACGGCTTTGAGCGGTCGCCCCGACGCGGTGCCGCCGCCCCAGTCTTCGATCAGCTCCCGCAGCGTTACGCCGAATGCTTTCTCGACCAGGCCGCCACGCTTGATGTTGCCGGCAAGTTGAAATGCCAGTGTTCCCTTCGAGCGATTGATGCCCATGCCGGCATAGCGTTCGCCACCGAGCCTTACGATGTTGGCAACCGATGCGAGGGTCACGACGTTGTTGACAACCGTCGGTTTGCCGAAAAGTCCCGCGTGTGCCGGCAACGGCGGTTTATAGCGAACAATGCCTTTCTTCCCTTCCAGGCTTTCGAGCATCGCGGTTTCTTCACCGCAGACGTAGGAGCCGGCGCCGAGGTGCAGCTCGATATCGAAGTCGAAGCCGCTGCCCTGGATGTCTTTGCCCAGCCAGCCGCTGTCGCGCGCAAGCTCCAGCGCGCGTGACAGTATCGACAAGGTGAGCGGATATTCGGAGCGCAAGTAAATGTAACCCTTGCTCGCGCCTACCGCGAAGCCGGCAATAGCCATACTTTCAATCAGGCCGAGTGGGTCGCCTTCCATCAGCATGCGATCGGAAAACGTGCCGCTGTCACCTTCATCCGCATTGCAGGCAATGTACTTCTGCTCGGCATCCGTCTCGGCGACGGTGCGCCACTTGATGCCGGTCGGGAAGCCGGCGCCGCCGCGGCCGCGAAGGCCGGATTCGGTTACGGCGTCAATAACAGCCTCGGGCCCAGCCGAAAATGCCTGCTCCAGCGCTTTGAACCCATTGTGAGCGCGGAAATCGTTCAGCGATAGCGGATCGGTGAGTCCGCAGCGCCAGAAGGTCCAGCGATCCTGGCTGATGAGGTAGTCGATTTCCGTAACGGCGCCGAGGCGACGCTCGTGCGCGCCGCCCGCCATGAAATCCGCTGCAAACAAACCCGCAACATCGGCAGCGGAAACGTTGCCGTAAGCGATGCGCGTGTCGTCGACCTGTACCTCGAGCAGCGGTTCGAGCCACGTAGCGCCCCAGGAGCCATTGCGGATCAACTCGACGGTGGTGCCCGTACGCTTTGCTTCACGGGCAACTTCCAGTGCCACCTCGTCGGCACCGACGGATACGGCAGAAGTCTCTCGCGGCACATAGATTCGCGTGGCGCTCATCCGTGCAAATCCCCGATTGCGGCGACGAGTTCATCGAGCCGTTGCTTGCTGACGCGTCCATGCGTCCTGCCATCGATCATGATGGCCGGCGCGCACGCACAATTGCCAAGACAATAGGCGGGTTCGAGCGTGACGTCGTTGGCCGTGCCGTGCATTTCGGTGCCGAGCGACCGGCGCGCGTGGTCCGTCAGGTCGCGGCTGCCCATCGCCTGGCAGGCCTCCGCCTGGCAAATCTTCACGATGTGATTGCCCGGCGCTTCGGTACGAAAGTCATGGTAGTAGTTGACCACTCCATAGACATCGGCTCGGGACAGGTTCATCTCGTCTGCCAGTTGTCGGATGGTGGCCTCGGGAATCCAGCCGTGACGCATGACGATGGCCTGCAGGATCTGCACGAGCATCTCTGCCCTGGCGCCGAACTGACGAACGATGTCGCTCGTCGTTTGCTTGTCGATGGGAGGTCTTGCCATCAGGTTATTCGTTCCTCAGCAGCATAAACATTGAACGTGTCTCCGCGCAGAAAACCAATCAGGGTCACATTGAACTCGCGCGCGAGCTCGACCGCGAGACTCGAGGGCGCGCTGACCGCGGCCAGCAACGGCATGCCCGCTACCAGGGCCTTCTGCATCAATTCGAAACTGGCCCTGCCGGAGACAAGCAGCCCGAGGTCGTTGGCGGGCAACCGGCCCATAGATAGTAGCGCGCCGATCACTTTGTCAACAGCGTTGTGGCGGCCCACATCTTCGTGCAGCGCGATAAGCCTGCCGCTCGCCTCGAATGCCGCCGCCGCGTGCAGTCCGCCGGTCTCGTCAAAAACCTTCTGCTCCGCGAGCAGTTTTTCGGGAAGGGCAACGAGCATCTGGCGTTCGAATCGCGTGTCATTGAGCGGCTGTGCAGCTGCGCCGACCGCGCGCAGAGCCTCAAGCGAGGTCTTGCCGCAAACGCCGCAGCTCGACGTTGTATAGAAGTGCCGCGTTAGCCGGCCAAGGTCGACCTCGACCTCAGGCTCGAGTTCGACCCGGATGACGTTCGTATTGCCGCTGTCCGGCGCAGGCGGGCCGCAGGGCTTGATCAGGGCAATATCCGATTTGTCTCGAATGATGGACTCGGTGAACAGGAAACCGCTGGCGAGTTCGGCGTCTGCGCCGGGTGTGCGCATGGTGATGGAAATGCTGGTTTCGGCGCGGCCGTCTGAGGTTTCATAGCCCAGGCGAATTTCCAGCGGCTCCTCGACAGCAACCCGGTCTGCCCGCGATTCCTGTGAGGCGCCGCGAATCTTGCTGATTGTGATGGTTTGACTGTTGCTCGTCATTCGGCACTACATCGGGCCTTCCGGAGACGCAGTATATCGCAGCGCCGCGGGAGGCGGCCCGTAATGAGAATCGTTCTCAAAAGTAGTTGAAAATCATATCCCTACGCGTTTTGGCAGCGTTCAGGTTGATGCATTAGAATGCGCGCCGAATGTTCGAATCGTTATAGAATCGAATACACCGGAGGCCCCGGTGTAAAACTGAAGTTTTAAGGAGACTCCTTTGAGCAAGATTGCACGTCGCAAGTTTATCCAGATGTCAGCGGTTGCGGCCGCTGGTTGTTTTGTTCAGGCCGGCCGCGAGGTTCGGGCGGACGATCTGCCGCATTTGTCGCCGGACGATCCGATGGCCGCCGCCATGAAGTACACGCATGACGCGTCTGCCGTCGATCCCGCGACTCGCAATAATCCCGCAGCGGAGCAGAACTGCGCCAACTGTGCGCTGGTGCAGGGCAGCGATGGCGACGAGTGGCGTCCTTGCCAGATATTCCCGGGCAAAGCGGTGGCAGCGAAAGGCTGGTGCTCAGTCTGGGCACCCAAAGCCTGAGCAGACACAGAATCCGCGTAGTGTTGACGCCGGCTTTCGAGCCGGCGTTTTCATTTGTACAATGCGACATTGTCGTCGGCGCAGCCTCGCAGCGAGGGGGTCGCGGTTCTGCGGCTCACTGATGGAGAGCAATCTTGTTTGAAACCCTCAAGCCCGCCAAAGCCGACGCCATCCTTGGCCTGATTACCGAACACAATAACGATACCCGCGCGCAAAAAGTCGACCTGGGCGTCGGCGTATTTCGTACGGCCGAGGGCGAGACGCCGGTTCTCGATGTTGTCAAAGTCGCCGAACAGCGTCTCGTCGATACGCAGATCAGCAAGGCCTACATCGGCACGGCCGGGGACCCGGACTTTAACGCGGCGATGCAGGAACTGGCGTTTGCGGATTCGGTCTCTGCCGACCGGCTGATTACGATACAGGCGCCTGGCGGGTCGGGCTCGTTGCGCGTCGCCGCCAGCCTGATACTGAGGGCGCGCCCGAATGCGACCGTGTGGGCCAGCGAGCCGACCTGGGCAAATCACATTCCGCTGCTGGGTGGCGCGGGACTGGAGCTGAAGTCCTACCCGTACTACGACACCGAAAAGCACGTCATCAATATTGACCAGATGCTGGATACGTTGAGTCGGGTTCCGGCAGGCGACCTGGTTCTGCTGCACGCGTGCTGCCACAACCCGTCCGGGCTCGATCCGTCGGAAGATGAGTGGCGAGCGATTGCCGATGTCATTGCCGAACGTGAGCTCGTGCCATTTGTCGACATGGCCTACCAGGGGTTTGCGAACAACCTTGCAGACGACGCGTTCGCCGTCAGGCACCTTGCCGGCATTGTTCCGGAGATGATCGTCTCGAATTCCTGCTCCAAGAACTTCGGCCTGTATCGCGATCGCGTCGGAACGCTGTCTATTCTCTCGGCCGACGCGTCGACTCGGGACATTGTCAACAGCCAGGTTAATAATGTCGTCAGGACGCTCTACTCGGTGCCGCCGGATCATGGGGCGGTTGTTGTCAGCCTGATTCTCAACGATCCTGAGCTGAAGGCCGCCTGGCGGCTCGAGCTTGCTTCGATGCGGGCCCGCCTGCGTGAGATGCGTGTGCAGTTGAACGATGCCCTGAAGGAGCGTGCGCCGGATCATGATTTCTCACATCTCGTTCGAGCCACCGGCATGTTCTGCTTTCTGGGTATCAGCGCGCAACAGGTCAGGCGGCTGAAGAAGGACTTCGGCGTCTACATGGTGGATTCCAGCCGTATCAATATCGCCGGCATTACGGCCAGGAACGTCAATTACCTCGCCGATTCGATCGCGGCGGTTCTCTAGTCGGGCTCCAATCAGCGCCGCCTGATAAAGGCTAGCCTGAATCGGCGGAACGAATCAGCCGGCTTCCTGCGCCGATCTTGTATCGTCGAGCCACTCCGGCGTTAAGCTCGAGCACGTATGTCACTGCCTCAATCGAACTCAACGATTTCAGCGACAACGGTTCGGTATCGTGGATGACCGAGGACACGCTGCCGTCGCGCCTTGCGAACACGATGTCCAGCGGGATGTAGGTATTCTTCATCCACATCGAGCGCATCGAGTCGTCATCGTAAACAAACAGCATGCCGGTCTTTTCAGGCAAGTCGCGAACGAACATGAGACCCCGTCGTTGCTGCTCGAAGCTCGTTGCGAGGTAGATGTCGAAAGTAAGCGGGTCACCATCGTCATTGAGAATGACGAGCTCGTCGCGCTCGAAGAATTCGTCCAGGCTGGCGATTCTGGATCCTGTTGCTTCGGGTTGCTCCTTGCAGGCGCTTGCAAGCAGGGCCAGCGTCAGAATTGCCAGTGGCAGGCACCGTTTCATGTAGCACCCCAGTCGATGACGCCACGAAACGCCAATTCAGGAATCGAAATCGCCGCGTCACCGTTTATCTCTCCGAGTGGCGCGACGCAGTAGAGCGTGCCGCTCAGCGCATATCTGTCAGGGTTGTCGCCGACCAGAGGTTCCTGCGCGGCAACGTCGGTCCAGCACGATTCTGCTGTTGGTGTGCTGAAGAAACGACCGCTGCCCTCGACGGTCAGCGTGATAACCGTTGGCGATTCTTGAGCGGTGGCGCCTCGCTCGAGTTCGGGCAGCGCGAGGATGATTGCAAGTTGGTTGCCAGCGGCTTCGCCGGTGAAGCGCAGCCGTATACCCTTGCCGTTCGGGCGCAGCATGCTCTCACAGCGAAGCGCGTCGGCGGACCAGCGAATCTGCCGCTCGATGCTGCCGTAAAGCTCACCGCGCAGGTAGGACGCGCTGCCGCAGGCGGGTTCCGCGACGAGCTGCTCGCCACTTGGCGGATGCGGGGTGTCGGCCGGTTCCTGGCAGGCGCCCAGCGCTGCGAGCAGCGCCGCACCGGCTGCGATCCGGTGAGCTAGCAGACCCATTGTTTGAGCCTCAGATGCAATGTATTGGCTTCCGCGTTGTCTCAAGATGGGTCAATAGTACTGAAGTGGGCACAATTGTGAGCAAAAAAGCCCGCGATTGGTTGGCCTTGTCACCAGGTATAACTAGAATGGCACGCCGCCCTAGACAACGGAGTTATTAATGACCGTCGCAGAACAGTTCCAGAAGCTCGAGGCACATGCGAGTGGGCTGATCATTGGTCAGGCCCACCTGATCAACCGTATGCTGATCGCGCTGCTGTGTGACGGCCATCTGCTGGTCGAGGGCGCGCCCGGTCTTGCCAAGACGCGTGCTATCAAGGTGCTGTCCGAGAGTATCGAGGGCGATTTTCATCGCCTGCAGTTCACGCCTGACCTGCTGCCGGCGGATCTCACCGGTACCGACATTTACCGACCGCAGGAGGGCACCTTCGAGTTTCGCAAAGGGCCGTTGTTTCACAACCTGATCCTCGCCGACGAAATCAACCGTGCGCCTGCGAAGGTGCAATCGGCGTTACTGGAGGCGATGGAAGAACGGCAGATATCGGTCGGTGACAAGAGCTACCCGCTCGACAACCTCTTCATGGTCATGGCCACGCAGAACCCGATCGAGCAGGAGGGCACCTACCCGCTGCCGGAAGCGCAGCTCGATCGATTCCTGCTGCATGTCCAGGTTGGCTACCCGTCGATCGAAGACGAGCGACGCATTCTCGTTCTGAACCGCGACGAGGCGAAACAGGGAGAGCGCGACGCGTTCCAGCCGCCCGAGCTGCTGGCCAAGGAGTCGGTCATGCAGGCGCGCCAGGAAATTCTCAATTTGCACCTCGCGCCCGAGCTCGAGGAGTACATCGTCAATGTTGTCGTTGCCACCCGCAATCCAGGTGGCGTCGATGAAGCCCTCGATGGACAGGTACTTTATGGTGCCAGTCCGCGCGCCAGCATGGGCATCGATCGGGCGGCGCGCGCGCACGCCTGGCTGTCTGGTCGCGACTTTGTCGGACCCGAGGACATCCAGGACGTTGCGCCTGACGTATTGCGCCACCGCCTCGTTCTGAGTTTCGAAGCTGAAGCCGACGGCGTCGATGCAGATTCTGTCATCCGGGGCGTGCTGGACGGTGTCGGAGTACCTTAGTGCTCGACCACATTCCTGAAGACGCATCACCAGTCAGTATCACGCAGGCGGGCCTGATACGACTGAGCGGTCCGGCCCGTGCCATTGCGCTGGATGTGCTGCGCGTCAACTCGCTGCAGACCGGCGCCTACGTTTCGCATTTTCGCGGTCGCGGCATGGAGTTCGACGAGTCACGACCCTATCAGCCCGGCGATGATCCGCGCAGCATCGACTGGCGCGTCACGGCACGAAGCACAGAGGCATACACCAAGTTGTTTCGCGAGGAACGCGAGAGGCCTGTGCTGGTTGTCGTTGATCTGCGCTCGACCATGCACTTTGCGACCAAGGGCTGCTTCAAGTCTGTCAATGCGAGTCGCGCAGCGGCGTTGATTGCCTGGGCGGCGCATCATCGCGGCGACCGGCTTGGCGGGCTGATTTTTGGTGACACCACGCACCGCGAGCTGAAGCCGAGGCTCGGTCGCCGGGCGGCGCTGCGTTTCGTACATGAACTTGTTGGTCATCGCGACTGGCAGCAGCCGGATGTCGCCAGCAGCGACCTCGCGGCGCCGTTTGTCCAGGCCATGTCGTCGTTGCGCCGGGTGGCGAGACCCGGCAGCCTGGTTGTCGTCATCAGCGACTTCCAGGGATTCGGGCGAGCTGCCCAGTCGTACTTGTCGAGCGTTGCGCGGCACAACGAGGTCCTTGCCGTCTTCATCAACGATCCGCTCGAGCGAGACTTGCCACCGCCGGGCCGATACCGGCTCGTGTCGCCGCAGGATGAGCTGGCAATCGACACATACTCAGCCGCGGCACGCCGCGACTATCACAATGCCTTCGAACAGCGCACAACTGAACTGGAGACCTTCTGCCAGCGCTACGGCATTCACCTCATGCCGATGTCGACGAATGACGACCCGGTGAGCGCACTTCAGCAGGCTCTTGGCCGGAGGTCGCGCTGACAATGGATGAGACGACGCTGCCGCTGAGAGACCTGCACCTGCCGGATCCCGTTGGCTGGTGGCCGTTGGCGCCTGGCTGGTGGTTCGTACTGCTGCTGCTCGCGGCAGGTCTGACGTACCTTGCCTGGCGTGCTGTCAGGCAGTGGCAGCACAATGCGCCACGGCGCTACGCGATGCGCGAACTGGCGCGCTACGAGGCCGAGTACCTCAAGCATCGTGACCCGGTCCTGCTCGGCAAGCAGGTATCGGCCTTGTTACGACGCGGCATGCTGGCGTACGCGCCGCGCGCAGACGTCGCGGGTCTCACCGGCGAGGACTGGCTCGAATGGCTGGATCGCGGTATGCCGTTGCCGTACTTTCATACCGAGGGTGGCAAGAGTCTGCTCGAGCTTCCCTATCGAAATCCGGACGAAGACCTGTCAGGCATCGACGTCGATGCGCTACTGTCCGCGGTGCGCATGCGCCTCGGCACGCCGTTGCGAGGGGCAAACTGATGTGGTCGCTGGCATGGCCCTGGGTTTTGCTGGCGTTGCCGCTGCCGTGGCTCGTGCGTGTCCTCTTTCCGCCCGCGCAGGGCTTGTCACAGGCCGGTTTGCGCGTGCCGACGCTCGATAGCTTCGAGACCCTGAAGGATCGCTCCGACGCGGAGCAACTGCTCAACTGGCGTTTCTGGGTTGCGGTCGCTGCGTGGCTTTTGCTGGTGCTTGCAGCGGCGCGCCCCGAACGCATTGGCGAGGAGCTTGACGTACCTGTGTCCGGCCGCAACCTGATGCTGGCAGTCGACCTGTCGGGCAGCATGGACCAGAAGGACTTCGAACTCGGCAACCGCCGCGTCGACCGCCTTACAGCGACCAAAGCCGTCGCCAGCGATTTCATCGAGCGTCGCGAAGGTGACCGGATCGGGCTGATCCTGTTCGGCGAGCGCGCGTATCTGCAGGTACCGTTGACGCTGGATCGCGAGACGGTCAACGTGCTGCTGATGGAGGCCTTCATCGGGCTGGCCGGTGAGAAGACCGCCATAGGTGATGCGATCACGCTGGCCGTGCGTCGGGTGCACGAGCAGCCGGCGGAGGCGGGCGACCAGGTGCTGGTGCTGCTGACGGACGGCGCCAACACCGCCGGTGAAGTCGATCCCCTCAAAGCGGCGCAGCTGGCGCAACAGGTCGGACTGCGAATTTATACGATCGGTATCGGCGCCGAGCAGCTGGAGGTCGCATCGCTCATTGGCGGCCGGCGCCGCATCAATCCGTCAGCCGATCTCGACGAGCAGACATTGACACAGATTGCCGAAATGACCGGCGGCCGCTATTTCAGGGCCACGGATACAGCGAGCCTGCAGGATATTTATCGCCTCGTGGACGAACTCGAACCGGTTGAAGAGCCGGAGTCGGGTTTTCGGCCGGTCAAGTCGCTGTTCTTCTGGCCGCTCGGCGGCGCCTTCGTACTGGTCTTCATGATTTGCGCGATCAGCGTGTTGCAGCGCCTCGTGCGGCAGCGAAAGGCGGAGGTCCGCATCCATGCCGGCTGACTTCCAATGGTTGCGGCCGGAATGGCTGCTTGCAGTACCGCTGGTCGTTCTGATCGCCGCGCTGCTCGGTCGCGGTCGCCTGGGATCGGGCAACTGGCGCGAGGTCATCGATCCGGCGCTGATGCCGTACGTGTTGTCCCGTGCGCCCGGTCGCGGCAGCGACTACCGCTGGTGGCTGCTCGGCCTTGGTGGCGTGCTTGCCGCCGTAGCCCTGGCAGGGCCGGCCTGGGAGCGTATCGAGCAGCCGGTCTTCCGGGCCGAGCAGGCGCTGGTCGTCGCGCTGGACCTGTCGCGATCGATGGATGCACAGGATATTTCCCCCAGCCGGCTCTCCCGGGCCCGCCTGAAGATTCTCGACATACTCGAGCGACGCAAGAGCGGGCAGACCGCGCTTGTCGTCTACACTGCGAATGCATTTACGGTTACGCCGCTGACAACCGATATCGACACGGTCGCGGCACTGGTTAACAGCCTGAGCACCGACATCATGCCGAGCCGCGGCAGCTACCCGGAGGTCGGCATCAGGAAGGGCGCACAGCTGTTGGAGCAGGCAGGCGTGGCTTACGGCGAGGTCCTCCTGATCACCGACGGCGGCTCCTCGTCGGCGGCCGAGCGCGCCGCACGCGAGCTGCGAGCGGCCGGCTATTCACTCTCGGTCCTCGGCGTAGGTACGCGAGATGGAGCACCGATACCGCGCGCATCCGGCGGGTTCGTCACGGACAATCGCGGACAGATTGCCGTTCCGCGCCTCGAAGAGACTGGTCTGCGCAAACTGTCGGTTGCCGGCGGTGGGCGATTCGCGGTGCTGTCTACCGACAATCGTGACCTCGATGTCCTGCTGTCCGGCGAACTCTCGGCCTCAGCCGCCTCGGCATCCGACGAATCGCTCGCCACGGACCAATGGCGAGAAGAGGGGCCGTGGTTACTGCTGTTGTTGCTGCCGCTGGCGGCACTCGCGTTTCGCCGCGGCTGGGTTATCGTCCTGCTGATCGTGGTGCTGCCATTACCCCAGCCAGCACAGGCATCCCTGTGGGAGGACCTCTGGCAAAACAAGAACCAGCAGGCATTGAAACAGCTGGAGGCGGGCAATCCGGAAGACGCTGCAGCGTTGTTTGAGGACACCGAGTGGCGCGCGGTTGCGCGTTACCGGGCGAAGGACTACGCAGGGAGCGCGGCGGAGTTCGCGGAGCAGGAAGACGCCAGGAACCTTTACAATCTCGGTAACGCCATGGCGTTCCAGGGCGAACTTGATGCGGCGATCGATGCCTACGAGCAGGTCCTGGATATGGAGCCCGATAATGAGGATGCCGCCTACAACCTCGAGCTGGTCAGGAACATGAAAAACCAGCAGCAGCAACAGCAGCAGGAGAGTCCGGGTGACGATCAACAGTCGACCGAGAACCCGGGCGGCGAGGGCGAACAGTCCGATTCTGAAAGCCAGTCCGACCAGGAGGGTTCAGAGGGCGAATCGCAATCGGAAAACGAATCCGAAGACGGCGACTCACCGCAACGCGGCGATGAGGAAATGAGCGACGAGGACCTCGAGGCGTTGCAGCAGGAGTTGCAGCGAGCCGCGGAGGAAGCGCAGCAGGGCGAGCAGCCGCAGCAACTGTCGGAGGCCGAGCTCGCAGCATTGCGCCAGCAGCAGGAGCAACAGCAGGCCATGGAGCAATGGCTGCGTCGTATCCCTGACGATCCGGGCGGCTTGCTGCGGCGAAAATTCAGACACCAGTATCAACGATCGGGCAAAGACCAGGATGGCAATGACGTCTGGCCCGATAACGAGGCGCAACCCTGGTAATACCAATGAGATTTCGTTTCAGACAACTTTGCTCGGCTTTGCTGATTTCAGCCGTCTGCTTTTCCGGCGCCTCCGCTGCCGTGCGCGCGACCGTCGATCGACCGACCGTGGATCTGAACGAATCGTTCATGCTCGAAGTCACGGTCGATACGAATACGGACCTGGAGCCGGACCTGACGGTGCTGGAAGAGAATTTCTATGTTGGCCAGGTCAGCCAGCTCAGCAATACCTCGATCTATAACGGCGAGATTCGCCGCAGCCGCAGCTGGACCATCGCGTTGATGCCGAAGAGCACGGGCCAGCAGCAAATTCCTCCGATCAGTATCGGCAATGAGAAAAGCGCGCCGGTGACGATCATGGTCAACGAACCATCGGATGCACCGCCGGGAGAGGCCGACGTGTTCGTGGCAAGCGAGGTGGATCAGGCCGAGACCTACGTTCAGGCGCAGATCCTGTACCGCATCAAGGTCTATCGTGCTGTCGCCACGCGCCAGCCGGCGCTGCGTGAACCGACCATCAGCGGCGCCGAGGTGCTGGTCGAGCTGGCGGGCGATGAACGCAATTACGAGTCGATTCTGAACGGCAAGGCGTACAACGTTGTAGAACGGGTTATCGCGATATACCCCCAGGAAAGTGGTGAGATCTCGATCTCGCCGGCACGTTTCGAGGCGCGTGTCCTGCGCAACGGTCGAATTACCGGTCGCAAGGTATTCCAGTCGGATGCGCATACGGTGAAGGTCCTGCCGATTCCGGCACCACCGGCCGATTTCCCGGATGCTGTGTGGTTGCCGGCACGCGATGTGCAGCTCAGCGAAGAGTGGTCGCGCGAACCGGATCGCATCAATGCGGGCGAGCCCGTCACCAGACGCGTGACAATTTCCGCGCTCGGGCAGATAGAGACACAGATTCCGGCGCTCGAGCCGCCGCAGATTGACGGCCTCAACATCTACAACGACAAGCCCGAGCTGAGTCGACGCATAGAAGCGCAGGGCATTCGCGGTATCCGCAAGGATCAGTACGCAATGATCGGCGTTGCCGGCGGCGATATCGAATTGCCTGGCCTGCGTGTGCCCTGGTGGAACATCGATGCCGGCGAGTGGCGGGTCGCCGAGCTACCGGCGCGCACCATCACGATCAAGGCGGATGCTACAGCGCCGGTGCAGCCGAGCGCGGCGGTGGCGGCGCCGACAGCTGCCGACGTTGCTCCGCCGGCGCAACGCAGTCTGGTGTCGGATGACTTCTGGAGGCGAGCAAGCCAGCTGCTGGCAGGGGCCTGGCTGCTAACGATCTTTGCCTGGTGGTGGTCGTCTCGAGACAGTCATCGAGAGCGCATGCGCCGGGAGCCGGAACCAGCCCCGATTTACAAACAACAATCGAGAATCGCGAAGGCAGCGCGCAAAGCAGCCCTGGCCGGTGACGATGCCGCGCTGCGCTCCGCGCTGCTGGAATGGGGCCGCCTGCAGTGGCCGGACGATGCACCGAGGAGTATCGGCGCACTGGCCGAACGCGTGGCGGATCCGTTATCGACAGAGCTTAAAAAACTGTCGATGGCGAGCTACGGCCCGGCCGGGCGCGACTGGGACCGTGAGGCGCTCGCGAAAACGCTGCGGTCGATCTCGGTCCGCAAGCATGCCGCAGAGTCAGAGCGCGCGGAAACGCTACCACCGCTGATGCCGCCGGCCGTCTAGAGCGAAGCGAATCGGGGTGCGACAAGTGTCCCGGGTACTATCGTCCGTACTGGGCACTTCGAGGGAAGTCGAGGGGAGCTTCATGAGCGAACAGGACGGCAACACCTGGGGCATGGGCGTTTACATCGCGCTGGGGGCCGGGATGGGTACAGCGCTCGGCGCCGCGTTCGGCGCGGCATTTGGCAACGTCGCTATGGGGGCGGCTTTTGGTCCTGCGATTGGCGCGAGCCTGGGCATTGCGTTATGGGCGGCTAACGGCGGCACGTCCTAGCGCTGACGAATCTCGATTGCGGCGCAACAGCAATATCTTCCGGCGCGGACGTCCTTCACCGCCATTGCGACACATACTCGTAGTCTTCCCGCAACGCCGGATTTTCCGGGCCGCTCTGCAGCGCCATTTCAAAGTAACGCCTCGAATCCGCGAGCTGGTCACGCTCCAGGGCAACAACGGCGAAGCCCCATAGGGCAAGCTGGTTGTGCGGGTCCAGCAGCCATGCCTGGTTGAAGAGCCGCATCGCCCTGGAACAATCCCCGCTGTAGTAGGTATTCCAGCCCAGCTTGGCAACCGTCGTGGATGCCCCTTCGCGACTCATGCCGTCCCGGGTCATGCTCTGGATATAACGTTCGTCAGCGCGCACAAGGTCGGGCGTCTTCTCGACCTGCCCGTACATCGCAAGCTCGTTGATTGGATAGTCCGTCTTGATAGCGCCAGCACATCGTTTCTGCCTGGAAGGTGGTGCGCTCACAACGCCCTCCGCCGGTTCATTGGTCAGTTTTGCCACCGACGCTGGTGTCGCGGCGCCCTTGAGCAGATCGCAATAGCGCGCGGACTCTTCTGCATCGATCACAAAGGTCTCGGGATTATCGATCTGGCCCGGATCCGTCAAGGAAATCACCGCGAGGTCCGCTGGCGGTTCGTCGTAAAAACTGATCCTCGCGCGCATGCGCCTGTCGCCAGGCTCACGTGGGTCCTGGATTCTGAAGAACTTGTAGCCCTTGAACGTCGTGAGTTTCACGGCCTCGCAGAACACGGCCATCGACTGGTGGACCACGTAGCCTCCCCCAGTGTCGCCTGCGATGAACGAGATAATCGAGCTGGTCTCGTCAATGGGGCTTTCGTGGAAGAACGTGCCGCCAGCACCCGGTACCGTGCGCAGCTCGAAATCGTCAAGGTAATAGGTGATCGGACCGGACTGACTGGCGACACCAAACGCCCATCCATGAACGGCCAGCAGGCCCAGTCCATCGTTCGGGGGGCTGTTGCCCGTTGGCTTGTGATGCATGTCGGCAAAACGAACGGTCATGCGCTGCCAGCCGGAGAAATCGTCGTTGAAGTAGTGCACGTAACGTTCGGCATCGTCGACCGTCGACCACGGTTTACGGTTGTCGAGAATATCGACGAACAGCGTGGCGCCGCTGTTGTTGCCGTACATCCAGAAACTGAGCTCGTCAAAAGCGCTCCAGTCATACGGGACCCAGGCGTCAAGCGCGTCGTTCGCGAAAATATGTGCGAAAGCGGCCCAGCCGCGGACATCAAAGTCCAGCCGCAGGACCTGGTTGTCGGCTGCTTCGCCGGGCAGCGGCGGATAATCTGAGGTTGTGGCAAGCTGCACGCTGCTGCCGCCGTCGGTCATCGCCACGTAACCAACGGGGATGCCGTACCTGTCCGAACCATTTTGTAATCCCGATTCGAAAGCATCAAATACGCCGGCCTCGATTTGTTCAGGCTTAATCGGTGGGCCCAGCGCGGCGCGCTGCCGTGCCTGTTCGATCTGTGCCTGAAGCGCAGTAACGCCAAGCAAGGTGGCCTTTTCGAGCAGCTGCGAGCGTGCGGCCTCCGACGAGTTTTTCGCATACAAGCTCGCCTGCACGAACATCTGATGATGTGAGTTGAGCAGGAATGAAAAAGCGTTGTTTCCATCGCTGTCGAGGATGTAGCACTCGACACCAAAGACCTCGCCGTCAGAGACGGGCAGCAGAATTTCCATGAAAAGGTGATACTGCGCGTCAGCGCGCCGGCCTTTCTCGGATGCAGCGATGCGCGCCATGTCGCTCGTGAACAGGTCCCATTGCGACATTCCGGGCAGTTTGCCCAGGTCAACGCGCTTCGAACCCGGTACTGCCTTCACTACGGCGTGTTCGTTGAGGAATGCCACTATCTGGTCGCGCGATTCGTAGGAGTTCGCCGTCCTGTTTGCTCGCCGGATGATCGTCGGATACACGGCAATAGTGGCGGCATCGAGCGCATCCAGGAAAGCCGCCGCGTGTTCGCTCTCCGGGCGAAACCCGGGATCCGCGATTTTTTCTGCGGTTTCATGCGCCGCGACGCTTTGCGACAGGCCGAGCAATAAAGCGGCCAGGGCAATCCTGGTCAGGAACGAAACCCGACGTGCTGTTTCTTGTCTCATCGCCAACCTCCTCGGGACTTCGGTCCTGTCCGGGATCGGCGGGATCAGCCCCATGGCCTGTATATGGGGGCGAGCGGCGATGTCATCGATAAGCACTTCTACGGATCGGCCTGGCCGCGACGAACTGCCAACAAAGCGGCTTTCGGGCGTCGGAGCCTCCCTGGAACGAAGGCGACGCCGCTCAGGGTAGACTGCCCCTGTTGCCGCGCATTCTTGCTCCACATGCCCGAGGCGGCCAACTGGCGAAGAACGATTGAAGAAGGAAACATGATCAAGGCAATCGCAACGCTGCGCAGCGTGTTGTTCTATTCGGTCCTGGCATTTGTGCTGACGGCAACGCTGGTGCTGACCTGGCTGCGCTGGGATTCTGCTCGGCCGCGCCAGGCATGGTTCGATGAACGGCAGGGCGATATTGCAACCGTCACGACAGAACGGACCCCTGTCGATTTCGGGCAGTCATCGGAATCCGTGCGCCTGGTATCGGATTCGGGCCTGCGCGTCGATTTTCGCGTGATTCGCAAAGCAAACCGGGACGCACCGACGCCGGTCTTGCTGGTACTCGGCGGCCACCGCACCGGCCGTGATGCGGTGGATCTTTTCGGCGACGCGGGGGAGCGCGCTATCGTGGGTATCGACTACCCATACGGCGGCCCTGAGAAGCCCAGGGGTATCGTCGCGACGGCGAAAGCAATCCCGCAGGCGCGGCAGGCGATTCTGGATACGGTGCCGGCGGTGTCCCTGGTGCTCGACTGGCTGCAGCAACAGGCGTGGGTTGATGCGGACCGCATCGTCGTCATCGGCGCCAGTCTTGGCGTGCCTTTCGCCGCGGCCGCCGCCGCGCGCGACAAACGGATCAGCGGCGCAATACTGGTTCACGGCGCGGCCGATAACCGGCTTTGGCTGGAAGTACAGGTCGCGCGCCGTATAGAAAACGCTGCCTTGCACTATCCCCTATCAAACGTCTTGAACTGGCTGGCCTACGGGCCAGCGTTCGACACGCCGGCGTTCGTCGCAGAGATTTCTCCGCGCCCCGTGCTTGTCGTCGGCGCCACTGAGGACGAGCGCACGCCCGCCGGGCAGGCTGAGCTGCTGTACGGCTCCGCCGGCGAACCGAAACGCCTGCGCTATACCGAGGGCCTGCACATCCAGCCGGGCAGGGCCGACATCGTTGCAGAGCTGTTGAGAATTGCAGAAGAGGAGCTTGGGTTCCTGACCCAGTCAGCCGCGCATTTTTGACACCCGGCTGGAAAGCCGGCCGCGAGCATCAGGCGCCTATTTCCTCGGCGTCAGCTTCAGCAAGCGCCCGCGGCTTTCGCCGCGATCGTCCTCCAGCACCCACAGCGCGCCGGCCGGGCCTTCAACCACGCTGCGAATTCGAGCGCCCATCGGGTAACGTTCGACTTCGCGCGCGCTGTCTCCGTCAAGTTCGATCCTGACGATCGCCTGCGATGACAGGCCGGCCGCGAGAGCATTACCGCGCCAGCCTGGAAACAGCTCGCCCCGATACACCATCAGGTCTCCCGGTGATATGACCGGCGTCCACCACAAGGCCGGCTTCAGGAACTCTGGCCGTGTGTCGTGATCCGGCATCTCACGACCGTCATAGTGGTCGCCGTTGGACACCACCGGGTATCCGTAATTGCCTCGGGGCACGATGCGATTCAGCTCATCGCCACCGGCGGGCCCCATCTCGATTTCCCAGAGCTGGCCATCGAGGTCCATGGCGATACCGAGCGGATTGCGGTGCCCGAGCGACCAGATCTCGCCATACACGCCTTCGTCGTCGGCGAGCGGTGACTCACTCAGGTAGTCGACAAACGGATTGTCGTCCGGAATCGTTCCGTCGTCGTTTAGGCGCACCATCTTGCCAATGTTGGACTGCATGTCCTGAGCTGGCGTGAATTTCTGTCGATCACCGGATGAGATCCAGAGATAGCCGTCGTTGTCGAACAAGAGTCGATGGCCGTAATGGCCGCGGCCCAGCAGTTTGGGGTATTGGCGCCAGATCACCGAGATATCGGTGAGCGTGCCGCCGCGCGGCGTCAGCTCCAGAACGGCTCTGGCAACCGCCGCACCGCGAGTGTCTGCCTCACCGGACTCGACATAGCTCAGGTATACGAGGCCGTTGTCAGAAAAATCCGGGTGCAACGCAACGTCGCCAAGCCCACCCTGGCCGCCGTAGTCGACATCGGGTACCCAGCGAATCGGCCTCGCTTGCCCGTCCTGGGTAACGACGAGGAGGTTGCCTTTCTTCTCGGTGACCAGCATGCGACCGTCCGGCAGGAAAGCCAGCGCCCATGGCTCGTCAAAAGACGTGATCGGCTCTACCTCAAAGGGCAGCTCGGACCGTGCCTGTGCGGATACGATTACAAAGAAACCCAGCGTTATGAATAGCAGTCGTTGCATCATGAAAAGTCCCGGCGATTTGTCGCGTTATGAATTGAGTGCTGAACGCAGACAATATTATCGCGTCAGGAACGCCAATGCGAAGACCGAGCCGATTCGGGCTCGCAGATGTGTATCGAAATGGGCGTCAGTCCGCGTAGCCCGTCAGCTCGACATAGCCGCGACCAACAATGTTTGCGCCGTCTCTTAGTCCCTGGACATCGACGGCGCCCTCCCAGTAGCGCACGGTCGTGAACAGTTCCTGATCGGCAAGTATCGGGTTCACGTCCAGAGCAAGCTTCAGGTCCGGAATCTGAACTCGCCAGGCTGCCGGATAAGTGCCGCCTTCGGGGCTGGTCCAATAGTCTGTTACGGATACGGAAACGTCCTCGCGTTTGAGGTGGCGAGATGTACCGTCCGCGGCGACCCAGGTGCCGCCGCTGTATTTGTCCTGGCTGCCGTCCGTCCTGCGCAGGCTGTAGAACATCAGCTCGCTGTCGTCGGACAGCTGCAGTGCAAACCAGTCCCAGCCTTGCTGGTCTTTTCCAAGAGCGCTGCTACTCCATTCGCGATCCAGCCAAGAAAGTCCGGATACCATGAACTCCTCGCCGCCGAGACGCAGCAATCCATTCGTTAGCCAACGCGTAATGGAGTAGTAATAGGAGGCGTTGCCAGGCATGGCCGATTTCTGCGACAGCCCCTTGTCACCGTTCAGCACCGGCGCTTTCTCTGCCAGAAGCTCGAGTTCGAGCGCGAACTCACGATCGCTTGCTCGAAGCTGCCAGTGCTCGCGTGGCTGATCGTTCGCCACAGCGGCGATTTGCCAGTCGTCAATCCAGACGCGGAACGGTTCCGTCCGGGCGCCCGCGAGCCCGAGCGCGCCGCGCGAGAAACGCTCTGCAACGTAGAACGATTTGCCGTCAGCGTCGGTAACGGCAAAATGCGCAATGTAGACCTGGTTGCTGCGCCACGATGACCTCGATTCGATCGCCACAGGACTCAGCGCGAAACGGAAAATCGTCAACTCGAAACCGAAGCGACGCCCGTCTTCCGCATCGAGATTACCAGTCATGTACCACCACTCATTGCGAAATTCCGGGTGCGGACCATGATCGCGCGGAAACTCGAAAATCCGCGGCTCGGTTGCGAGCGCAAAGCCTTCGTTGCTTGCGGCGCTCAGCAATGTCGAGAGCTCGGACTGTTGCGCCGGCACGTCGTCGGCAACTGCGCCGGCTATCAGCCAGGCGCTCGACGCGAGGGCGGCCAGCGATCGCCATGAAAGAAAAGACCGTTGCAGTCGCAATCGCACCACCTACTCCTCGCGCATTGCCAGCGCCGGCTCGCTGCGCGCCGAGCGCCAGGACGGATAGAGGCCTGCCAACAGCGCCGCGAATATGGAGAACATGACGGCCGAGAGCAGGATATCGGGTGAAACGGTCATGTCGATCTGCCAGCCGAATGCGCGGCGATTGATGACCTCGATCAGCACGTAGGCCATGACGACGCCGAGCGGAATAGCGGCCAGACCGCTGAGGAGACCAATGACGCTGGTCTGCAGCGTGATCATGCCGCCGAGCTGCAGCGGCGTCATGCCGAGCGCACGCAGCACGGCGAGCTCCCGTGCACGTTCGAGCTGCAGTGCCAGCATGGCACCGAGTATGCCGATAAACGCCACACCGATAGCAAGCCAATACAACACGTCGGTGATGACAAACGTACGGTCGAATATTTCCAGCGAAAGGTCACGGATCTTGACGTTAGAGTTAATCAGCAACTCCTGCCTGCCCGCAGCCAGCTGGCGCATTTTACGAATGACGTTGTTCGCATCGACACCCGCATCGAGGTACAGGCCAATGGAGTCAACGCCCGGGTCGTCGAAATGCCGGTCGTACGTTGCCCGACTCATCAACAAGGCAGTCGCGTTTATGTCATAGCTCTGGTAGGTGGCAACGACCTCGAACGCCGTCTCCCCGCGGCTCGTGCGCAACGCAACCGTGTCACCTGGCGCCACGCGATTGCGATAGGCATACGGCTCTGAAACGAGCACGACATCCTCGCTGTCGAAGCGGCGCCAGACGTCCGCCGGATTCGCATCGATGATCTCCGTACCGGCATAGCTGCCCGGTGCCATCATTGTCGCAAGAACCTGCGTTCGCCCGGCTTCGTTTTCGTGCCAGGAACGCCGGTTGCTGCTGAATGCGGCGACGCCGGGCAGACTGGTCATACTTTCGAGAAGTTCCGGATCAAAGCTGCCTCGTGGTGTTCCTGCGTAGATGTCGGCCTGCAGAGTCTGCTCCAGCCAGTCACTGACGGAGCCACGAAAGCTGTCGACCATCACGCTGACGCCGATGGTCGCGGAAACGGCGACGGCGAGCGCCACGATGGCAACGCCGGTGCGGCTCAGGCTGTTGCCAATTCCGCTCACGGCAAGTCTTGCCCAGACGCCGCCCAGCTGGCGGGCGACGGGTGCCAATGCCCGCGTGGCGGCCTTGACGGCGAGCGGTACGCAGAGCGCAAAACCAAGGATCAGCATGAAGACGGCGATCAGCCCCGCGACCAGGCTGCGGCCGGACAGTGCCAGCAGCATGACAGCGAGTACGGTAGTCACCGCGCCGGCTAGCGCAATAAACGGCAGAATGCGCCGCGTTTTCTGTTCGAGTGCCGAGCGTGTTAACGCGAGTCGCGGGCGATAGGAGGATGCTTCCAGGGCCGGCACGATTGCCGCAACCAGGGCAGCACCGATGCCAGCCGTGAATCCCTTTGCCAGGCTAAAGGCGCTGACCGATACGTCAGTGACCGAGACCCGAAAATAGAAATCGTTGATCGATTGCGACACGAGGCCCAGCAGCTTACCGCCGAGCCAGATACCGGCGAGCACGCCAAGACCTGCGGCAACCAGGCCAATGACGGTCGTTTCGGCGAGCACCATGGCGAACACCTGGCGTCGGGTCGTACCCAATGCGCGCAGAATGCCGATTAGCCGCCGCCGCTGCAGCACCGAGAAGCTAACGCTGTTGTAGATCAGGAACAGTCCCACCAACAGGGCTAGCAGGCTCATGGCCGTCAGGTTGGTCATGAAAGCGGCGCTCATTTCCGTCGTCGCTCGCGTTCGCGCGGCTGCTGCCAGCAGAGTCGTATCGGCCGGCAGCAACGACTCGAGACGTTCTTTGAGACCGTTGTCGCCGTCAGCGATACGCACATCAATCCGAGTCAGCCTGTTTTCCAAGCCAAACCAGACCTGCGCCGTCGCGATGTCCGCTGTGATGAGACTATCGAGACCGGCAGCAGCGTCGTTGGTGTAGGTGCCAAGCAACACGGCGGAGTGACGTTTGCCGCCGGCGAAGACATCGAATCGCTGCCCTGCTGCGATGTCCAGGGCGTCCGCGGTGTTCTCAGACAGGATGACGGCGCCCGGCATCGTCAGCATGTCACGAAAGAAGGACTGCGTATCGCCGGTATTTCCCGATTCGGTAGAGACCTGCCCGGAGAAAGCGCGCATCTCCTGTTCGGCAAACAAATCCACACCAAGCACCTGCAGCGATGACTCAGCGATCATTACGTCGCCGGTGATGATCGGAGCGATGCTGCGGATGCCATGCTCGACTCGAAGTGCCGTATACAGGTCTTCGTCGATGCCGCTCGGCCCGCCGATTACCTGGTGAGTTGCTTTACCGGTCACCGTGTCCATGGACAGCAGGAAGGCTTTCCTCGCACTGCTGTTGGCAAGGTCTACCGCCTGGATGACGGCAACACCGATACTGATGCCCAGAACGGCAAGCGCGAGCTGCCACGGGTGGCGTAACAGGTAGTTGAAGTTCGCGCGAAACAGGGCAGGCATCATGCAGCCGGGTGCGTACTCGACGGTGTTTCGAATCTGCCGTTGTGCAGCTCGAGTGTACGATCGCAAAACGACGCTACCGCCGCGCTGTGCGTCGCGATCAACATGGTGCCGCCGACCTGGCGCACGAGTCGGTCAAGCAATGCCAGCACGGTTTCTGCCGTTGCATCGTCCAGGTTACCGGTCGGTTCGTCGGCGAGCAGCACGGCGGGCCGATGACTGAGCGCGCGTGCGATCGCGACGCGCTGCTGCTCACCACCGGAAAGCACATCCGGGTAGCTGTCCGCGCGATCGGCGAGTCCGACGGCGTCCAGCAGCTCTGCAATACGTGTATCGGCTTCGTTGCCCGCAACCCCGTTGAGTTCCAGAACCAGCCGGATGTTGTCTGCTACGCTCAGCGTAGGCACGAGATTGAACGCCTGGTAGACAAAACCTATGTGCTTGCGGCGAAACAGCGTGCGCTCGTGTTCCGAGAGTTCCGTGATGTCCATGCCCGCGACCGTTACGCGACCGCTATCGGGAGCATCGATGCCGCCGATCAGGTTCAGCAGGGTCGACTTGCCCGAGCCGCTGCGGCCACGTATCGCGACCGTTTCTCCCCTCTGGAAATCGGCGCTGATCTGATCAAGCACGCGGTGGGTTCGATTGCCTTCCGCGAAGTCCCTGCTAAGTTTCGCAAGGCAGATCTCAGCGTCTTCCGACGTCACTATGTGAGCTCCGTTTCTGACACTATTCGCGGATGCCTTCCAGCCCCAGGAAGAAAGCGTAGTAGAGTGCCGTGTCCTCGATACGGCGGAAGCGACCGGTTTTGCCACTGTGGCCAGCCGACATGTCCGTCTTCAGCACCAGCAGATTGTCGTCCGTTTTGTAATCGCGCAGCTTGGCGACCCATTTGGCAGGCTCCCAGTACTGAACCTGCGAGTCATGCAGGCCGGTCGCTACCAGGATATTGGGGTAATCGGTCCGGCGGACATTGTCGTAGGGCGAATAGGACAGCATGTAGTCGTAGAATTCCTTCTCGTGCGGGTCGCCCCATTCGTCCCATTCGCCGGTTGTCAGCGGGATGTCTTCGTCGAGCATTGTCGTGACCACGTCGACGAAAGGCACAACCGCATAGATGCCGTTGTAGAGCTCGGGCGCCATGTTCAGCACAGCGCCCATCAGCAGACCCCCGGCGCTGCCGCCATAGGCGTAAAGTTTTTCCGATGTCGTGTAGCCAGCTTCGATCAGGGACCTCGAAACATCAATGAAATCGGTAAACGTATTCTTCTTCTTGAGTTGACGACCGTCGTAGTACCACTGCCGGCCCATCTCGGATCCGCCGCGAATGTGCGCGATGGCGAATACGAATCCGCGGTCCAGCAGGCTCAGGCGATTCGCGTTGAAATAGGGGAACGTGCTGGAGCCGTAAGACCCATAGGCGTACTGCAGCAACGGATTCTTGCCGTTCTTCTCCAGCCCCTTGCGGTACACCACCGATACGGGCACTTGCGTGCCATCGCGGGCGGTTGCGAACAGGCGCTCGGTTACGTAATTGGCGCGATCAAAGTCGCCGATGACCGCGCGCTCCTTGATAAGTGTGTGTTGTTCGCTTTTAAAGTTGTAATCGTAGGTCGATTCCGGCGTCGTCAGTGATTCGTAGACATAGCGAAACTCGGCAGCATCGAATTCGTAGTTGTCGTCGGCATACGCGACGTAAACCTGCTCGTCGAACTCCACCCGCCGCTTGTCGCCCGTTGCGCGATCAATGACATCCATCTGTGTCAGTCCGTTCTCCAGCAATGTCACAACCAGGTGGTCCTGAAACACCTCAACGTCTTCGATGAGCGCGGTGTCGCTGTGGCCGAGGACTTCTCGCCAGGCGCCCTTGGACGTGTCGCCAAGCGGCGCTTCCATGAGCTTGAAGTTCTCTGCGCCGTCATTCGTCAAGACGTAGAAACGATCACCGCCATCCGTAACGACGTACTCGTGTTCCTCCTCGCGCGGCAGAAACACGGTCGCTTCGTCCTGCGGCGTATCGGCCGACAGGTAGCGAACTTCCGTGGAAAGGGTTTGTGAGCTGACGAGGTAGAAATAGGCCGACGACAGCGACTTCGACAGGTACAGGTAGTTGGTTTCGTCCTCTTCCTCGTAGACGAGCGAGTCCTCAGCGTCGCCGAGCTGATGACGGAAGATCCGGTAGGATCGCAGCGTCTCCGGGTGCTGCTTTCCGTACAGGACTGTCTCGCTATCGTTGGCCCACTCGAAATTTGCGGTGGCGTCTTTTATGACGTCGTCGAGCAGCTCGCCGGTCTCTATGTCGAGAAAGTAAATATCGTAGAAACGGCGGCCTTCCGTATCGACGCCGTACGCCGCAATCCTGTCATCCGGGCTGACAGACAGGCTACGTACGGCGTAGTAGTCGGCATCCCCGGCGATCGCATTGACGTCGAGAATGATCTGCTCATCCGCATCGAGCGACCCTTTCTTGCGCGCATAGATCGGATACTCGCTGCCTTCAACGTAACGAACGTAATAAAAATAGTCGCCACGCTTGTACGGCGCCGTCTCCTCATCCTGCTGAATACGCGACTTGATCTCTTCGATCAGCACGTCCTGCAGCCCTTTGAACGGACTTAATGCCGACTCCGTATACGCGTTCTCGGCTTCGAGATAAGCAATAACCTCGGGGTTCTCACGCTCACGCAGCCAGAAGTAGTCATCTACGCGCTTGTCGCCGTGGATCTCCAGGGTAACGGGCTTTTTCTCTGCTGTTGGCATTGGCGCTGGGGTTTCCCTGGTTGTGCAGGCCGCAAGGACGACAGTCAGAAGCAACGGCGTGATGAAATGTCTCATGGTGTCTGTTCCACGGTAGGCTGGGGCGGAGAGTATAACGACGGGCTTCGGGCGCCGACAGCACCTTCGGACCGTGAGAGCTTGCCAGTGTTCCTCTCCGGTCCGGGATAATGCTATCGTGCCGCGAGCCGATTACCCGGGGAACACCGCCTTGCCAAGCCTGATCAGTGAACTCAAGCGCCGTAACGTATTCCGCGTCGGTACGGCCTATGTGCTGGTCTCCTGGCTGGTTGCGCAGGCCGGCGATCTGCTGGCTGATAACCTGGCCTTGCCGGAATGGTTCATGCCGATGCTGCTGGCCATGCTGGCGCTGGGTTTGCCCATTGCCCTGTTCCTGGCTTGGGCATTCGAGCTCACGCCGGAGGGCGTCAAGAAGACTGAAGAAGTCGACAGGGATACGTCGATTACGCCATCGACCGGGCGTCGGCTCAACTACTTCATTATCGCGGCGCTGGCATTGGCAGTTGTGCTGTTGCTGGCTGACCGATTCCGCGAGCCCGCGGTGCCATCGGTTGCCAGTGAGGACACGGGTGAAGTCGCGCCGGCCCTGGAAAAATCCATCGCCGTGCTGCCGTTTTCGAATCTTTCGACAGACACCAGCGCAGACAGTTTTGTCGCCGGGCTGCACGACGATTTGCTGACGCAGCTATCGAAGATCAACCAGCTGAAGGTCATTTCGCGCACCTCGGTGCTGCGCTACGCCGGAACTGTACACAACATCAAGGATATTGCCGCTGAGCTTGGCGTCGCCACGGTAATGGAGGGCGGTGTGCAACGCGCCGGAGACCGGGTGCGGCTCAATGTGCAGTTGATCGACGCTGCGACCGACGAACATATCTGGGCGGAAACTTACGATCGCACATTGACAACTGCAAATGTGTTCGACGTGCAAAGTGAAATTACGCGGCAGATTGCCACGGCCCTGCAGGCGGCGCTGACGCCTGCCGAACAGGTGAGTCTTGATAGTCGGCCGACCGACAGTCTCGCCGCGTACGAGGCCTATCTCAATGCCAAGCTCCTGCTGGAGCAGCGCACTGAGCGAGGCGACGACGTAGTGAGTGAGGCGATTGCAGCGGCCAGGCAGTCGGTTGAACTGGATCCCGGCTTTGCGGAGGCGTGGGCAACGCTGGCGCATACCTACCTGAGCCGCTTCTGGTACACGAGCCGCGAGCAGGGCGACGCAAGCGAGGCATGGGCGGCGATCGGCAGCGCCCGCGCGCTGCAGCCCGATTCCACGGAAGTCGCCCTGATGCTTGGCCTGTACCACTACTGGGTCAATCTCGACTACGCGTCGGCGCTGATCGAGGTCGATCGCGTGTTGACGCTCGAGTCGAGTAACGAACATGCCTGGGCCATCAGGGGCTGGATTCTGCGGCGCGCCGGCCGCTGGAGCGAGGCGCTGGAAGCCTTGAAGCGGGCCGCTGTGCTGGACCCTAACTCGGTAGAGAACCTGGTGGAGGTCGGGGATTCGCTGCGGGTGCTGGATCGCTTCGCAGAGGCGGCCGCCTGGCAGGATGCCGCCGAGAAACGCGACCCGGGTAACTCGCAGATTCGCTTGCGCCGAGCCTGGCTGCAGCAGACGACGACCGGCGACAACCTGCCGCTTCTGACGTTGCTGCGAGAGCTTGCGAACGCCGGCAATATTGGTCTGACTGATCGTGTCGATTACGTGCTGGCCGAGGCGCGTTTTGGCGACGCGCAGCGCGCGCTCGATTTCATCGGACAATGGGCGCCGGGTACGATTGACGTGCAGTACCAATTCTGGCCCGAGGACCTGCTGCGTGCCTACGTGCTGTGGAATCACGGTCAGGCGGCAGAGGCCGCTCGCCTTGCCGGGCAGGCGTTACCCATTATCGACGCTGCAAAACGTCTCGAGCCCATCGAGGCGGATATCGAGCGGGCACGGGCCTATGCACTGGCGATCATGGGTCGCAAAGATGAGGCACTTGCCGCAGCGCAGCGGGTGCGGGAGCTGTACCCGAGGTCGCTGGATGACTGGGGCGGCGGCGACTACCTGTTCGCGGCGGCGGAGACGCTTGCGATTGCCGGGCAGGACGAGCTGGCGCTCACGTGGCTTGACGAGTATGCATCCGGCGATGGCGCGGATTTCTCGCTTGCAGCCACCCGCCAGTATCCGGCCTACGCCCGGCTGGCCGATAGCCCCGGATTTGCCGCGCTGGTCGAAAAGCATGGCCTGGTACCGACCGACAAGAGCCGCACGCTCTAGAACCAGCTGACGACCGCGGCCGGCGCTCGAGCTACCAGTGCCCGACACTCGGCATCGACGCCCACGGCTCCCTGGGCGGCAGCGCATCGCCCTTTTGCAACAACTCGATCGAGATGTTGTCGGGCGAGCGTACGAACGCCATGTGGCCGTCGCGCGGCGGCCGGTTGATCGTTACGCCCGCGTCCATCAGCTTCTGGCACAGGGCGTAGATATCATCGACACGGTAGGCCAGGTGCCCAAAGTTCCGACCCTCGTCATACTCCTCCGGGTCCCAGTTGTACGTCAGCTCGATCTGCGCGTCCTCGTCACCGGGCGCGGCGAGAAATACCAGTGTGAAACGTCCCTGTTCGCTGTCGTAGCGCTTGAGTTCGACGAGCCCGAGCTGCTCGCAATAGAACTCCAGCGACTTGTCGATGTCAGTAACACGTACCATGGTGTGCAGGTATTTCATTGTCTTGCTCCGGGCTGGCCTTGAGCCCACAATGGTCGTTGATCAATGCCTCTTGGGCAACTTGTGAACGACATTCGCACCATCACCCTCGACCTCGACGACACGCTCTGGGCAATACACCCGGTCATCAAGCGTGCGGAGGAGCGCCTGTATTCGTGGCTGGCTGAGCACTACCCGAGAATTACGGAATTGTTCGGCCCCGAGGAGCTGCGGGGAGTGCGTGCGGAGGTGATTGCCGAGTACCGGGACCGTGTTCACGACCTGACATTTCTTCGCCGCACCGTGCTTACTCGTATCGGTGAAGCCGCCGGCTACGATTCTGCGTACGTTGATGACGCCTTCGCCGTCTTCGACGAGGCGCGCAACGATGTTGCGCTGTTTCCGGAGGCGCGCCCGGCGCTGCTCGCGTTGCGTCAGCGATTCACGCTGATCGCCGTGACCAACGGGAACGCCAACCTGGAAAAAATCGGTATTCGCGACCTGTTCGACGGTGTCGTGTCTGCGGTGATGGCTGGCGCAGCAAAACCGGCGCGCCCGATCTTCGACATGGCCGTCGCTGCGGGCGGTGCCAGAGCGGAGCAGACGCTGCATGTCGGCGATCATCCTTTGTACGATGTGCACGGTGCACGCGATGCGGGACTGAGAGCCGTCTGGGTCAATCGCAACGGCGACGAGTGGCCGACGGAATACCCCCTGCCGGATGCCGAGGTGCAGCACGTCGGCGAGCTGCACGATCTCCTGCACGCGTCGGAACGGTGACGGCGGTGGCGCATCCCATCGTGCTCTATATTCCGGGGCTGCTGCCGAAGCCCGAGCCTGGCGTCCACCGGGAGGCGCTGCTGCGCTGCCTGCTTGCGGGCCTGAAACGCGTTGATGAACCGGTCGCAGAGGCTATCTCATCGACCACCGGCGGCTTCGATATTGTCTCCTGGACCTTCGATTTCTATCGTGAACACCGGGATATTGCGCTCGATGCGGAGGCGATCGAGAACGTCATCAATCAGCCCACCGCAAGCGAGCGCGATATCGCGAGGGCGAGTTCATGGCGTCGGCGACTGGCACGCTGGGTCTATACGCTGGGCGACAGGCTGCCTTTCCTGATCCCGCACATCGCAAACGAACGCACCGAACTGCATCTGCGCGACCTGCATCGCTATGTTGCCAACGACAACGGCATCGCCGAACACACGCGGCGCATGCTGAAGATTCCGCTGCGCGCTGCCAAGAAGGGGCGTCACCCGTTGCTGCTGATCGCGCACAGCATGGGATCGGTTATTGCTTATGACACGCTGTGGGAGATGTCGCGCAATGACAGTAATGACGCAGTCGTCAATCTGCTATTGACGATGGGCAGTCCGCTGGGTCAGCGTTACATGCAAAAACGTATCAAGGGGCACGGCCTCACGGGAAGGCAACGCTATCCCGCTAATATCGGGGACTGGACGAATCTCGCCGCTGTTGGCGACCTGACAGCAATCGATCCGCGTCTCAGAAACGACTTCGGCGAAATGCTCGAACTGGGGCTCGTCGAGAGCTTCGAGGACAAGGCGATTTACAATTACTTTCGTCTCGACGGTGTGCTCAATGTGCACGCCGAATACGGCTATCTCGTCAATGAAGAAACGGCGCGCACCGTGGCTAACTGGTGGCGCCGTCACGATTCGGGGCTTGACGCTGCCTAGTCGGCTTCGAGGTTGGGCTTGATGACAATGTCGATGCGACGATTACGTGCCCGACCCGCCTCGGTTTCGTTGCTCGCAACCGGCCGCGTTTCGCCATAGCCGGTCGCGATCAGCCGGTACGTCGGAATTCGCATCGCATTGATCATGTATTGCTGCACGGACTCGGCGCGCGACTGGGACAAGGTCTGGTTGAAGTCATCACCGCCGTGCGAATCCGTATGTCCTTCGATGATCAGCTCGCTTCGCGGGAAGACATCGATAGCTTTTTCTACTTTCGCGAGCAGGCTAAAATTCTCCTGCTTCAGTTGCGACGAGCCGCTGTCGAAGTTCAGTCCGACGAGTCGCATGATGACGTTATTGCCTTCGCGGAATACCCGCGCTTCGTCTGTGCTGAACATCTTCTCGATCTGCGCGAACTGCTGCTTGACGCGAGCCTGTGCCTCGAGACGCTGAACCAGCGCTGCGCGCTCTGCAGTTGCACCGCCAAGTCGCTCGTCGAGCGCTCGCATTTCCTCTTCCATGTCGGCGATACGAATTTCGTTCTCGGCCTTTTCCTGTTCGAGACTCTGCACCAGGTTGCGCTGTGATTCGAAGAAAGCCACCAGCTCTTCTGTCAACCGGTCGGGGCCGGCCTCCATGTTGGGAACGATGTCGGCGACACCGGCTATCGCTTGCAGCGGTTGCTCCCACTGCAGCACCAGCTGTTCGACAGTCAGTTGCCTGTCGCGCTCCTTGCGAACGACCTCGGAGAGATAGATCGCGTGTTTCGCTTCATAGTTGGCTTGCTGCGCAAGAGACCGCGGCAGGTCGGTGTCATAACGGTTTTCGCTGAGCTCACGCTCGGCGTCAGCCAGCAGCTTCTTGGCTTTGTCGAGTGTAATAGGCGCATATCGGCCCACGCGGGCGCGGTCGGCATCGGCAAGTAGTCGACGGGTCTCGCTCAGATACTGCGCCTTGATCGCCACGAGTTCGGCGTCGCGATACAGGCTCGTGGCTTCGATATCATAGCGCTTGGAATTCTTGAGGTCGCCGCGTTCCAGCAGCCGGATGGCATCCGCGAACTTGCGCTGTGCCTCCTGCCATATTTCTGCGGACAGTTTCGGTGCCTGCGCATTGGCGGCATCCTGGCGGCTCTTCATGACCTGGGCCAGGGCTGTTGCGGCAAGTCCTGCCTTTTCGGCGGCCGTTCTGAAGTACTTGGTCGCGTCGGCGGCATTGGTGCGCACGAACTCGATGTTGCGGCCCCGCTGGAGTGCTGATTCCGCGTCACGATATTCTTTAAGGCCACGTTCGTAACTCCTGGGTGCCAGCAGTTCGGCGTTAGCGGACTCAGCGGCAGCTTTGGCAGCGTCGGCCTCCTTGAAGAACGTGTTGCGGAGTTCGTCCTGCGCATGAACAGCGCCAGCTGCGAGCACAAGCAGGCTCAGCACGATAAGTTTTTGAAGACCGGCTTTCGCGATCATTAATCGATTCCTCACAATTTCTTGAAATGCGCGCTGCCGCAAATGCGGCAATTCGAGCCTGATGTTACATATGGTATGACAGCAATTCTGTGGAGCGTGTCCATCATCTGCACAAATTCTACGCCTCCCGGGGGAAAAATCGCTAATAAATCGGCGTCTTAGGCTGTTTTCCTCGTCTGATCCGCGGTCTGCGCTGGCGTGGCGGGGCTGATGTGCTCGTCGTCCACGGCCGAATTTGTGAATCAGGTCACCATTTTCGGTTTTGCCAATGGCTCTGCGGCGATTTGTGCTGTGGCTCACAGATCCCGATCCGCACGGTCGGTAGGCTTTACCCATGTCTGCGAAGTACTACACACAGTTCATTCTTACCGACACCGAGTATCGTGACGGTAACGAGTTCTGCGGTGTTGTAGAACTGAATCAACCGATGGAACAGGATTCGGACGAGCGCGACATCGAGGCGATTCTGGCCCGCAACTTTGACCTCCAGCAAAGCGCTGTAAGACTGGTCAGCTGGTCGAGACTCCACTAACACTTCTGGCGTTTAATGATTTCCCCCTGACTCTCCCGGCTTCGGCCGGGATTTTTTTGTCCGTCATTTGTGCGACAATGCCCGACCCCGAACGAACCGAACGCGCAGCGCGAATGAGTCAGAAAGACAAACAGTTTCAAGGCATACCCATCGTCCAGAGTGGCCAGAAGTACCAGACCGACGAGGGCTTTGCGGCCATCAAGAATGGCGTCAAGCAGCGTCGCGACAGCGAGCCGCTGGTGCGCGGTGACAAGCCAAAGTGGTTGCGCGCGAAGATGCCCTCTGGCTCCGGCTACTCGGGAACGCGCAGGATCGTGCACGAGCATCGCCTGAGTACCGTCTGCGAAGAATCGATGTGCCCGAATATTGGCGAATGCTGGAATGCGGGTACCGCGACCATCATGGTGATGGGTTCGGTCTGCACCCGGGCCTGCCGCTTTTGCGCCGTGGACACCGGCAACCCGAAAGGCTGGCTCGACACTGAGGAACCCCGCAACGCGGCGCGCGCGGTGCAGCTAATGGGTCTTCAGTATGTTGTGATTACATCGGTCGATCGTGATGATCTGGCGGACGGCGGAGCTCTCCACTACGCCGAATGTGTGCGGGAGATCAAGAAGCTCAACCCGAATACGGCGGTAGAAGCGCTGACTCCCGACTTCGATGGTGTCAGGGAACATGTCGAACTCGTTGTGGATTCCGGCCTGGACGTATTCGCGCAAAACGTCGAGACCGTTCGACGACTTACTCATCCGGTACGAGACCCTCGTGCCGGCTACGATCAGACCATCGAAGTGCTCCGCCACGCCAAGGAGCACAGGCCGTCCGTACTGACCAAGACGAGCCTGATGCTGGGGCTCGGGGAGCGCGACAATGAAATCATGCAAACCATGCATGATCTTCGTGAAGCTGATGTCGACATCCTGACTTTGGGCCAGTACCTGCGTCCGACAGCCAATCACCTGCCGGTCGAGCGTTACGTTACACCGGCCGAGTTCGACGCCTACCGTGCCGAGGGTCTCGAGAAAGGTTTTCTCGAGGTTGTTGCCGGACCGATGGTTCGCTCGAGCTACCGTGCGGAACAGGTGCTGCAAAAGAATAATGTCGGCATCGCTATCTAGCGTCTCTCCCTGCAACAACCAGGATTCATATGGGCCAGTTTTTCGCCGAGTACGGACTCTTCCTTCTTAAGGTCATGACGATTGTGGCGGCATTCGTCGTCGTCATCGTTGTCGCAGCAAGCGCCGGACGCAGGGCGAGTCACGAAGGCCTCGAAGTCGAGAATCTGAACAAGAATTTCAAGACGCTTGCGGACACCTTGCGCGCCGCGATCTCGACCAAGGACGAAAAGAAGCGCGTCGCCAAGGCCCGCAAGAAAGAGGCCAAAGCCGAAAGCAAGACACCGTCCACGAAGCCTCGAAGCTTCGTAATCGACTTCAAGGGCGACCTGAAAGCGAGTGCGGTGGCGTCGTTGCGCGAGGAGGTGAGCGCGGTTCTGGACGTCGCTGCCGAGGGCGATGATGTCATCGTTCGCCTTGAGAATCACGGCGGCGTGGTCCATGAGCATGGCCTGGCCGCTTCGCAGCTTGCGAGGATTCGGGATCGAGACATTCCGCTCACCGTTTGCGTAGACAAGGTTGCGGCGAGCGGCGGCTACCTGATGGCCTGCGTCGCGTCCAAAGTGTACGCGGCACCGTTTGCAATCCTGGGTTCCATCGGCGTGCTCGCCCAGATCCCGAACTTTAACCGGATGCTTGACAGTCATGGCGTGGAGTTCGAACAGGTAACCGCGGGAAAGTACAAGCGTACGGTGACGATGTTCGGCAAGAATACGGATGAGGATCGCGCCAAGCTGAAGGAAGAGCTCGAGGACGTGCACACCTTGTTCAAGGATGCCGTCGGAAGATATCGTCCGGAACTGGATCTCGAAAAAGTGGCGACCGGCGAACACTGGTATGGCACGCGCGCTCTGGAACTCGGGCTGGCCGACGAGATCAAGACCAGTGATGAGGTACTGAAGGCTGTCGCAGAGGAGCGTGATCTCTACGCCATCAGGTACAACATCAAGCAGCCGCTGCAGAAGCGTCTGATGAGCAACATCGACGGCTTGCTCGAGAAGGCAGATGCGGCCGGATGGCGGCGACGTTTCGAGTCCCGCCTGCCGCGCTAGCGGCAAGGAACCGGCGGGCTGGTTCCGGGTCGAAAGTCTCTACCGGGTCGCGTGCCGCGAGGCGTTATAATCCGACGATACCGGAGGAGCTTTCATTCGCATGTGCAAATACAAGACACTGATTTTACTGGTTTTTGTAGCGCTGGTAACCGCATCCTGCTCGACCTCCCCGACCGGTCGCAGCCAGATGATCTGGAAGTCGGACGCCGAGTTGGTCGCGCAGAGCACGCGCGCCTTCAACCAGATGCGCGCCGGCATGCCGCTGGCAACCGATCGCAAAAAGATCGATTTCGTTGCCTGCGTCGCGGAGGCCGTGGTCGGCGTTCTGGATCCACCGCTCAGCGACATCGACTGGGAACTTGCGATTTTTGAAAGCCAGTCCGTGAACGCGTTCGCGATGCCCGGTGGCAAGATCGGTGTATTCACCGGCATTCTCGAGGTCACCGAGAACCAGCACCAGCTGGCAGCGGTGATCGGCCACGAAATTGCGCACGTGACGGCACGACACTCCAATGAACGCGCCTCCCGCGCATCGATAACGGGCTATGGCATCAATGCGCTTGCGATCATCCTGGGCGGAGGCTACAGCGGCGCGACGTACACGGCCCAGCAGGCGCTCAAAGCCGGCGCGGACCTTGGCATATCCCTGCCGCACACGCGCGGTCAGGAGAGTGAGGCGGACATCATCGGGCTCGAGTACATGGCCAAAGCCGGTTTCGATCCACGCGAGGCGGTAACGTTGTGGCAGCGCATGGACGCCACTTCGGACAAGAAGCCGGCTGAATTCGTATCGACGCACCCCTCCAGCGAAACGCGTATCGAGGCACTGGTGTCGGAGTGGCAACGAACGCTGCCGATGTACAACGAGGCGCTGGCAGAGGGCAGAGTGCCGACCTGCTCGAAAGAGTAAACGTCGCCGTGCACCGAGGCCCGCTGCTATTGCTGCCGATACTGGCTGTCGGCGGCTGCTCGACATTTGACGACTTCGTTGCCGGCATCAAGAAGGGCAGAGCGGCCGATGCCGTGCCGTTCGAGCAGCGACCCGTTGTCGAACCCATCGCGCCGAACACTTTCGTCCTGGACAGTGACGAGCAAACCGTGGTGGGCGAACCCCAGGTCGTGTTTACCCGTAAAGAAGATACCTTTTCCGATGTTGCGCGCGAGTATGGACTCGGCTACGACGAACTGCTGGCGGCCAACCCGGGCATCGATCCCTGGCTGCCCGGCGAAAACACGGCGCTCGTCTTGCCAACGCAATACGTACTGCCGAACGTGCCCAAGAGCGGCGTAGTTCTCAATATCGCAAGCAAGCGTTTGTTCTACTATCCGCTACCGGAGGAAGGTGCTCCGCAGCAGGTGCTGACCTATCCGATCGGCATCGGACGTGTCGGTTGGGAGACGCCGCTGGGCACCACCAGTGTCGTTTCCAAGGCCAGGAACCCACACTGGTGGGTGCCGGCATCAGTGCGGCGCGAACACGCGGAGATGGGTAACCCGCTGCCATCCGTGGTTCCCCCGGGGCCCGACAATCCGCTGGGTTCTCGGGTCCTGAAACTTGAAATGCCGGGTTATCTGATCCACGGTACCAACCAGCCTTACGGCGTCGGTATGCGTGTCAGCCACGGCTGCGTGCGCCTGTACCCCGAAAACATCGAGTTTCTGTATGCGCTCATCGACGTCGGCGAAACCGTGACCATTATCAACGAGCCGTACCAGGTTGGCCGTCGAGACGGAGTCATTTATTTTGAAGCGCATCCGCCGCTGGAAGACGATACGGTATCGCCTGAGGAGCGACTTGAGATGGTCCTCAGCGAGCAGGTTGACGCGTCCGGGCGACAACTCAACGACCATTTACGACGCCACGTGCAATCAATCGCCGCGGAGGCCACTGGTGTGCCGGTGAGTATCGTTCTGTATGACACCAGTGAGTTTCTCGCGAGAGCCCGAGTGGTACACAACACGGTGGAGATGGACCCCAACGCGCCGACCTTGCTCGAAGTTCGCGAGATGATCGACGCGGTCAACGCCGAAATAGAGCAGGAATCACTATGAGCGAATGGCTGGATCTGATGCTCGAGGAAATCTCGCGCAAAAAGCGCGAATCGGAAGAAGCCGAAGAAGAGCTGCGGCGTCGTGAAGACACCCGGAAAGCTGACGAAGCCGCTCAGTCAAAATAGCGCATGAATTCCTCGGGGATGTTGTCGCGCGTGTCGGGCCTCTCGTTCGTAACGGGCAACGCCTGTGAATTATAGGTGTTCCAGAACAAGTACGATTGGCCGTCATAATCCGGCGCGGTAATATCGTGCAACAGCGCGGCCATCGCCTTTCCGGTATAGGTTGATTCGATCTTGAGCCCAAGTGACTCGCGGCCGACGGCCACCGCTTGCTCGGTCGTTTCGTCCGAAGCCGCATAGCCGCCGGCGAGAAACTCGTCCCGCCAGCGAACGCGAGTCTGCAGGGCGAGGTCTCCGGGCAGGGAGTTGTCGAGACGGTGCAACATCATGGCCGTCTTTTGCGTAAGCCGCCGGAAAGCGGCCGGCGATGCAACGAAGTCATCTACAACACGCACGGCGTGTAATTCGATCGGCAGTCGTGTGAGCGCCAGTCCCAACGCAAGGCCTGCGCAGCTGCCCATCGTGCCGTTAGCGACGTAAATACGATGCGGCATGGGAATGCTCCCGGACTCGATCTGGCTCGCGATTTCGAGGCCCGCATTGACGAAGCCGACTGCGCCGAGCCAGCTTGAGCCTCCCATTGGAATCACCCAGCAGTGCCGGCCATGCAGGTAGCGCCGTAGTGTCGCAAGCCGGTCCACGGAACTGCCGAAGGGCACAAGCTCCGTGCCGATGACGCGGTGCATGTTGAGCGTTCTCGGGATATTCGCCGTACGTTTTTGCGGACCAAGGAAACAGGTACATTCGAAGCCGGACTGTCTTGCCATCATCGAGGTCGCCAACGCATGATTCGAGCCCACGGCGCCGAATGTTGCGACGCGACTCATTTTGCGCTCGCGCGCACGCTGCAGGATGTACTCGAGCTTGCGGATCTTGTTGCCGCCATAGCGCGCACTGCTGAGGTTGTCGTGCTTTACCAGAAGTTCGCGCGGACCTCGCGCTGTTGAGAGCTGCAGTGTCGCAACCGGGGTCGGCAAATCGGCGAGCGGCATTTTCCTGAGGCGGTCGGAAAGTATCGGGTACGCCGCGGCCAGGAAATCGTTCATGGACAAAGACTATCGAAGTGCACTGTGGATCGCGAATGCTTTAGAATGCCCGCACGCTTACCTGGCCTGACGCGGAGACAGGTTTGACAGAAGCAGTCGACCACGGAATTACGGTCACCGAAATCGCAGCGATGGATCAGACCATCGATGTGTTGCCAGAAACCACGGCCGCCTTCGTTGGCCGCGCACTCCGTGGTCCGCTGAATACCCCGGTCCTGTTACACAGCTTCGGTGAATTTCGTCGTCGCTTTGGCGACAGCTGGCCGCGCTCGAGCCTGGGCCCTTCGGTGCGGCAATTCTTCGAGCATGGCGGCCAGCGCCTGTATGTCGTGCGCGTTGCCAACAAGGCACGTGGCGCGATGCTGTGTTTACCGGCGAGCGGCACCGCTGTCGTGCTGCGCGCGATTGAGCCCGGCTCGACCGAACATATCCGGGCCGCTGTGGACTACGATGCCATCAGCGATGACAAGTTGTTCAACCTGACGCTGCAACGCGTGGACCCCTTGACCGGCCTGGTTACCGACCAGGAGTTATTTCGCAAGCTGAGCTACGAGGAAGACGGCGAGAACTTCATTGGTGATGTTCTGCTGACATCGTCGCTCGCGAGGCTTGAACATCCTTATCCGACACACAGGCCGGAGCCCACCGCCGGCGATGGCCAGAAGTTCGCAACGGCGTATGTGGATCACGCGCAGAGCGGGACTGACGGCGCTGAATTGAGCGACTACGACCTGATCGGGTCCCGCAAGGCACGCAGTGGCTTGTTCGCGCTGGAAGAGGTCGAGCGATTCGACGTGCTGTACCTGCCGCCGCTCGGCAAGGGCATGGATGTAGGGCCGACAGCGATTCTCGCCGCCGAGCTGTATTGTCGGCGTCGCGGCGCGATATTGATCGTGGACCCGCGCCTCGAATGGTCTGCGGCTGAGCAAGCGGTAACAGGCATTCGCGAACTCGGCTACGCCAGTCCCAATATGCTGGGCTACTTTCCGCGCGTCGTTGAACGCAAGTCGCCAGATGCGATGTTGCGCCATGCAGGCGGCGCCATCGCGGGCTTGCTTTGCAAGCACGACAGGACCTATGGCGCCTGGCACGATCTGAACCAGCAGGGCATGGGGCTGCAGCGTCACCTGCTTCCGGGGGTCTGTGTCGATGAGGATGAAACGCAGATTCTGAATCGTGCCGGACTCAACGCACTGTCGCAGGGGCCGGCGGGCAGGGCGCGCGTCGTCGGTGCCGTGACGATGGGGCGGGGCTCCGAGGTGCAACGAGAGTACACAAGTCTGCCGGTTCGTCGCTTTTGCCTGCAGATCATCAATTCGATTGCCAAAGCGACGCAGTGGGCGGTGTTTGAAACGGACAAGGCCAGGGTCAGAGCGCGAATTCGAGCGCAGGTGCTCGCTTACTTTCACGCGCTCGATGAGCTCGGTGCCTTTGTCGACTCGAGTTTCTCGGTACGCTGCGATGCCGCCGCGCGTCATCAATCGCAAAGCGAGCCGCATGGCGTGAATATCCTGCTCGTCTTCCACCCTGTGAGTAGCGACGAACGAATATCACTGACGCTGCACCTGACCCCGGCAGGATGCCGCGTCGGCAGCACGGCGTTTGCGCCGGCCGTCGAGCAAGCGTCCAGTCAGAGCCCCAGCGACTTGACATAAGTCGGGCAGCGCCAGATCCAGCGCGTGTCATACGAACATCGCCCGGGTGCCACCAATCTATCGGGAGGGGGTATGAGAGACAGCGATGTTCTGCAAAATAACCCGCACATATCTCGATCGGCATTGGAAGCCATTCACGGCCAGGTATTCGGCTGGGCCCTCTCCCGTACGGATTACGATCGCGCGGCTGCGGAGGACCTGGTGCAACAGACATACATGGAACTGCTGACAGGAAAAGCTCGTTTCGAAAACAGGTCGTCGCTCAAGACGTTCGTGTTTTCCGTCGTGCAGAACCTGGCGCGTGGCCGTTATCGACGCATCGCGTCGCGTCTGCGGCTGGTGCGGTCTGCGTCGCTAGCGGCAATTGACGATGTGGTCGAGCCTGTCGAGCCAAGCGAGCACGCGGCAGTCTGGGATGCGGTGCAGGCCCTGCCACAACGACAGCGGGATATCGTCGAACTCGTATTCTGCCGGGACATGACCGTCGAAGCGGCGTCCAGCGTGATGGGTGTCAGCACCGGCACCGCACGGGTGCATTACGACCGGGCGAAGAAAGCACTGAAGGTAAAACTGGCCAGCCAGGGAGCTTGGTTTGATGACTGATTCAGACGCAACGCTGCAAAGCGCCGTAAGAGAAGCACACAGACAGGTCGAGAGTATTCCGGTTCCTGCATTCGAGAAGGTCTGGGCGGCGGCCAGTGTAAAAGCGGCAGCGACGCGCAGGCGCCCCTTCCTGCTGGCCGGCGCTGTTGCCGCCGCAGTCGTGCTGGCTATCGCGATCGGGTTGCGCGCGCCAGTGAAAAACGAGTGGCTGTATATCGACGAGCTCGAGCTACTGGAGACCACCGGCTGGTCGGCACCGAGCGATAGCCTGTTACCCGCCCGCGAATTTGACATATACCAGGATATTCCGGTGTTGATCGAGTCAACCGAAACCTATGGAGGAGCGTTATTGTGAAGAAAGGAATTTTTCCAGCAGTCGTAATCGTCATGCTCGGTATGAGTACGGCGCTCGCCGCCGGACCCAAAGAGGACGTTTTCAAAGGCAAGCTGTTTCCGCCGAACGTCATTCTGGAACACCAGGTGGAACTCGAGCTCAGCGAGGCGCAGTTCAAGGCAATTCGAGCCGCGGTTGTCGAGGTGCAGGGCGGCGTGGCCGAGCACGAATGGGACATGAAAGAGGCATACCAGGCGCTGATGCAGGAGCTGGACAAGGCGCCTATCGATGAGAAACGCGTGCTGCAGCATGCCAGCAAGGCACTGCTGGCTGAGAATCAGGTCAAAAAGAAACAGATGGCCATGCTGGTGAGGCTCAAGAACCTGCTGACGGCGGAGCAGGTTAGCTACCTCGAGTCAGTGCAGCAATAGAACGAGCGTATCGGAACCTGGTTCCTTGATCCCGCTACAAACGGGGGGTAAGACTACGATCATGACTACGAATCGACTGATTTCCATCGTGGCTTCGCTGCTGCTGGCTCTGGCTGGCTGCGGCGGCGGCAGCGGGGGCGGCACCCCGCCACCGCCACCTCCGCCACCGCCTCCACCGGTTACCAAAGCTGAGGCCTTCCAGTTTCTGAACCAGGGCTCCTTCGGTGCCACCGAAGCGGAGGCCGAACGCGTCATTGCCATGCGCCAGGAGGCGTGGATCGACGAGCAATTGAACTTGGCGCCTTCGCTGCAATTGCCGCATATGCTGCAGCTGCCGCCGCCACAGTTCATGGGGCAGCTGCACAGTGACCGAGTCGACATATGGTTCCGAAATTCGCTGGCGGGCGACGATCAGCTTCGGCAGCGAATCGCTTTCGCGCTCTCCGAGATTATGGTCGTCTCGCAGCTCGGCGCATTGGAGCAACGACCCTTCGCGGTGGCCGACTATTACGATGTGCTGGCTCGCAATGCGTTCGGCAACTATCGTGACCTGATTGAGGAGGTGACCCTGCATCCTGCGATGGGCGTTTACCTCAGCATGCTTGGCAACCAGAAACCCGACCCGACGCGCAATATCCGTCCGGACGAGAATTACGCGCGCGAGTTGATGCAACTGTTCTCGATCGGTCTCGTCGAGCTCAACATCGATGGCAGCGAAAAGCTCGATCCAGTAAGCAGTCAACCGATACCGACCTACGACCAGTCGATCATCGAGGGCTTTGCGCATGTGTTTACTGGCTGGACCTGGGCAGGCGTCACGCAATTCAATCCGCCCGATTTTCTTGTCCCCCAGGCGAGCCAGTATTTCCCGATGCAGCTCTGGGAGAGCTTCCACGACACGGGCCCGAAACAACTGCTGAACGGCACCGTGCTGCCGGCCGGGCAGTCAGGCGAACAGGACCTGTCCGACGCGCTCGATAACATCTTCAATCACCCGAACGTCGGGCCGTTCATGGCGATTCGCCTTATTCAGCGCCTGACTACGAGTAACCCCTCGCCGGGCTACGTGCGGCGCGTGGCAGAGGTCTTCAATGACAACGGTTCGGGTACGCGGGGCGATTTAGGCGCCGTGGTCAGGGCAATCCTGCTGGATGCCGAAGCGAGACCTGCGATGGCGATGGAGATCGACGGCAAGCTCAAGGAGCCGTTATTGCGGCTGACGCAGCTATGGCGCTCTTACAACGCCCAGTCCAACGCTGGCGGTTATCCGTTCGGATTTGCGTATGTGCTGTTCGGGCAGGGTCCGCTGCAGTCACCGTCGGTATTCAACTTCTTCAGCCCGTTCTACGCGCCGCCGGGCGAGATTCGTGACAGCAGCCTGGTCGCGCCGGAGCTCGAGATCGCGACCGAGTACAACAACACGCTGTACACAAACTACATGTTCTTCCAGGCATTCGCGCTCAATCACACGAACCCGGATCTCGAGGACGAGCAAATCTACATCAATATCCAGGAAGAGATGGACGTCGCTGCCGATGCCGATGCATTGATCGACATGGTCGCGGGCAAGCTCCTCGGTGGTGAGATCACCGACACGCTGCGCAACGAGATTCGCGGCATGGTGGAGCGCATTCCTGAAACCGACACAACGCTTCGCGCGGCGGAGGCGATCTACTTCGTCGTCACGTCGCCCGAATACGCATACCAGCGCTAGGCGGGGAGCAACGATGAAAGCACTTAACAGACGTGATTTCCTGAAGACCAGCGGTGCGGCTGCGCTATTCGCGGCCACCCCCGGCCTCGCGTATTCGCAGGTCGTCGGTGGCACAGGCTCATTCACCGATTATCGCGCGCTGGTTTGCGTGTTCCTGTTTGGCGGCAACGACTCCTACAACATGCTCGTGCCGAATACGACGGCCGAGTACAACGCGTACGCCGCGTCGCGACAAAACCTCGCGATACTTCAAAATGACCTCCTGCCGATCACGCCTGCGTCCTCAAGCGGTCCGGATTTCGGGCTGCATCCGGCGATGGGCGGGATCCAGGGCCTGTTCCAGTCCGGCGAAGCGGCGTTCGTTTCGAATGTCGGCCCGCTGGTGCAACCGACCACCCGGGACGACTACTTCAACGGTTCCGTAACGCTGCCCCCGCAGCTGTTTTCACACAACGACCAGCAGGACCAGTGGACATCGCTACGCGGCAATGTCCCGAGCAAAACGGGCTGGGCCGGGCGCATGGCTGACCTGATTCGAACCGGCGTGACCGAGCAACAGATGGCGACCAATGCGTCGCTGTTCGGGTCCAACCTGTTTCAATCAGCGGACGAGACGGTCGCATACGTCATGGGTCCGGGAGGGCCTTTGCAGTTCGAGGGCTTCTCGACCACGCCGGGCGACCTCCTCAACGAGCAGCGCCTCGCGTTCCTGCGCGTCGTCGACGCCCAGTACCCGACAATCTACGAGCGTGGTTTTCGCGACGTGCAGCGACGCGCCATCGATGCGGCAGATCTCGTATCCACGGCAATCGCCGGTGCACCGACGCTGAACACCGTGTTCCCACAGTCGCAGCTTGGTACACAGTTGCAGACGGTGGCACGCCTTATCGCGGTACGGGACGAGCTGCAGATGCAACGGCAGATATTCTTCGTGGCCGCGGGTGGCTTCGACTCGCACGACGATCAGGAGCAGAACCAGCCGGGCCTGCTTGGCGGAGTCAGTGACGCGATTGCGGCGTTCCAGACGGCGGTCAGGGACGAGCTGTTTATTCCTGAGAGCGTTACGACGTTCACGCAGTCGGACTTCGGGCGCACGCTGACGTCGAATGGCGATGGTACGGACCACGCCTGGGGCGGCAACCAGCTCGTCGTAGGCGGCGCCGTCAATGGCGGCGACCTGTACGGCCGTTACCCCTCCCTGGCGCTCGGCGGACCCGAGGACGTGGGCGGCGGGCGCATGATTCCGTCGACATCCGCAGATCAGTATGCGGCAACGCTGGCGAAGTGGTTTGGCATTCCGGATGTCGATCTCGACGTCGTGGCGCCCAACCTCGGCAATTTTGCGCTTCGGGATCTAGGGTTTATGATCGCCTGACTCGAAACTCAGGAACTCCCGTCATGAAATTTCCCGCTTCAGCCGCCCTGGCTGTGGCTCTGCTGTTATCTGCGTGCGGTGGCGCGGACGATGCGGCGGCGCCACCAATCGCTACGACCGACCCAGCCAGCGAGCTGGCAGCATTGTTCGAAGAGCATTTCGAACGCAATCTGCAGATGAATCCGCTGCGCGCGACGTTTATTGGCGACTATCGCTATAACGACCGCCTGGCGAATACCAACAGTCCGGAGTACCGGGCCGCGGAAACGGCAATGAACGAAGAGTTCCTTGCACGCCTGCTCGAGATCGACCGCGAGCAACTCGGCTACCAGGATCAACTCAGCTACGACCTGTTCAGGATCAACCGTGAGCAGGCGCTCGAAGGCGATCGCTTCCCGTTTCACCTGGTGCCGATCAACCAGTTTTACTCGCTGACCAGCATGTTCGTGCAGCTGGGCAGCGGTTCGAGCGCCCATCCGTTCAAGACTGTGAAGGACTACGACGATTTCCTGAAGCGAGCCGACCAGTTCTCCGTCAACGTCGACCAGGTCATTGCCAACATGCAGGAGGGCATGCGAGAGGGTGTCGTGCAGCCCCGCATATTGATGGCCAAGCTGCTGCCGCAGCTGCAGTCGCAGATCGTCGAAGATCCCAGGGACAGTGGCTTCTATACGCCAGTGCGTAATATGCCCGCCGACATTGCGGCTGAAGATCGCGAACGCCTGACTGCCGCCTACGAGGCCAAGATCAGCAGTTCCATCGTTCCCGCCTTCGAACGGCTGCACAACTTTATCGCTGACGGATACCTGTCTGCGGCGCGCGAGAGTGTCGGTTTGTCGGCACTGCCGAACGGCGAAGAGTGGTACGCGTACATGGTGAAAATCCGCACGACGACGGACATGACGCCGGACGAGATTCACCAGATTGGTCTTAGTGAAGTTGCGCGCATCCACGCAGAAATGCGCGGCGTGATGGAAGAGGTCGGCTTCGACGGTGACCTGAAGGACTTCTTCGAATTCGTCAATACCGATGAGCAGTTCTTCTTCGACGAACCGGAGCAGCTCATACAGGGCTACCGTGACATGACCGATCATATTACGGCGCTGTCCCGCGACCTGTTCGAGATCTTTCCAAAGACGGCCTTCGAAGTTCGCCGCGTCGAACCGTTTCGCGAGAAGTCGGCGGCTGGCGGCTCATACATGGCCGGGACTGCGGATGGTTCGAGGCCGGGTGTCTTTTACGCGAACGCGTACGACATCAAGGCGCGCGGCAAATGGGCCATGGAATCCCTGTTCCTGCACGAGGCAATTCCCGGTCATCACTTCCAGATCATGATCCAGCGCGAGAATGAGGACTTGCCCGACTTTCGTCGCTACGGTGGTTTCACGGCTTTCTCGGAGGGCTGGGGCCTGTACGCGGAATCGCTCGGCAAGGAGCTCGGTGTCTATACCGATCCGTACCAGTACTTTGGCGGGCTGAATGCCGAACTCTGGCGTTCGATTCGTCTCGTCGTCGATACGGGCATCCATGCGAAAGGCTGGACACGCCAGCAGGTACTCGACTACATGTACGCCAATTCGGCGGTTGCCGAGGCTCGGGCCGTTGCCGAGGCAGAACGATTCATGGCGATTCCGGGGCAGGCGCTCGCTTACAAAGTCGGACAACTGAAGATCCTCGAGATTCGCGCAAAAGCGGAAGCGCGCCTCGGAGACAGGTTCGACGTTAAGAGCTTTCATACCGAAGTGCTGAAGGACGGCGCAATGCCGCTATCGATGCTCGAGGCAAAGCTCGATCGCTGGGTCGAGGCGCAGCTGTAGGGGCCGGACAGTGCGCTGCCCTTGTCGTGGGCAACGTCGGCTCCTACAGTAGTCGGTATGAAACTCGACCGTTTTGTTCGCATCGCGATAGCCGTCGCCATCGCGCTCGTATTCGTGATCGCGATCGGGGCACTGCTGTTCATATCGGAATCGGCGCTCAATGTCTGGGATCGCCTGAAGGCCGGACCGCCGGCGCTGCTGTATGCGTACATGGCGGTCATGCTGTTGCTGACAGTCACGGCACTCTGGCTCATCTGGCGCCTCGTTGTCCGGCGGCAGATCAAGCCGAAAGCAAACAGCGCCGCGCCGCTGTCCAGACAGGAAATCGAATCGCGTATCCGGGCGGCCGAGGCCGCCGGAGTCGATGTCGCACAGGCGCAAGGGGAGCTGCAGGAGCTGGCTGCGCGCCAGGAGCAGGGCAACATCAACCTGTGTTTCTTTGGCGAGATCAGCGCAGGCAAGAGTTCGCTGATCAAGGCGCTGGTGCCGGAAGCGGACGTCGCTATCGACGTTGTCGGCGGCTCTACCCATGATGTGCGGCACTATCGCTGGCGCAGCGCCAGTGGTACCGAGATCCTGCTCACCGATGTGCCGGGCATAGGTGGCTTAGACGGCGAGCTATCCACGGTTGCAGGCGAGGAAGCGACCCGTGCGCACATCGTGCTCTTCGTCTGCGACAGCGACCTGACTCGACCGGAAATCGGCGCGATCGAGGCATTGCTCAGGTTCGATAAACCCATGGTTCTCGTCCTCAACAAGGCTGATCGGTTCAGCAGCGAGGAACAGGCCGCGTTAATGGAAAAGCTGCTTGAACGGGTTGGCGGCGTCGGCGGCAGGTTGCAGCGCGATCAGGTTGTGGCGGTGACGGCAGGCGGTGAGTCGGAGGTGATCGAGCGTCACGAGGACGGCCGGGAGAACGCGGTGCGACGCACTCGTCCTGCGGATGTCGGCGTGCTGGTCGTTGCGATCAACCGCTTGTTGTCGGGCGGGGCAGAAGCGCTGGATCAGCGACGCGAACGTGCAGTATTCCAGCTGGCGGCGAACAGGCTGGCCGACGCCGAAACAGAGTATCGGCTGCAACGTTCGGAACAGATTATTCGCAGCGCGACGCGCAAAGCTGTCGTCGGAGCCCTCGCTGCTATCAGCCCTGGAACGGATGTGCTGATCCAGGGATACATCGGCACGACGCTGACACAACAACTCTGCAGGCTCTACGGTGTGGCACCACGCGACCTGGATATTGAAGAGTTCCTGTCAATGAGCCAAAGTCGGGTAGGCCGCGCACTACCCTTGTCACTTGCGGTTGCCGGAAATGGCCTGAAAGCGTTTCCGGGCCTCGGTACGGTCGCGGGCGGGCTTGTGCACGCAGTTGCGTACGGACTGATATTCGACGCGCTTGGACGAAGCCTGGTGCTGTCGCTCAGCCGTCATGGTGCGCTGGTGCCCGCACAGGCCAGCAAAGAATTCGAGGATGGCATCAGTGAGCATTTGGAGTCGAGCGTTCGCCGCATTGCCAGGTTGGCCCTGGAAGAAAAAGGCGACTGAGTCGGCGCCGGAGGCGGGCAAGGACCACCTGGATCTTGCTCGTGAAAGCCTGCGCGAGCTCATTCAGGATTCTCGCCTGCCGGCCGGTGTGAGAGAGTCGCTGGCCCAGGACTATCAGTCCGTTCGTGCCATGCTGGACAAGCTGGAGCACGGCCATCTGCACCTGTCTGCCTTCGGACGCGTGAGTACCGGCAAATCGTCCTTGCTGAACGCACTTATCGGTGAAAACCGCTTTTCAGTCAGTCCGATTCATGGCGAGACCAGGCGGTCGTCGATGCAGGCGTGGAACGAGGTTGAGGCCGGCGGCGTGTTCCTGATCGACACGCCAGGCCTGGACGAGGCGGGCGGTGAAGATCGGGAGGCGCTGGCGAAAGAGGTCGCCGGGCGTTCCGACCTCGTCATCTTCGTGCTGGACAGCGATATAACGGATACGGAGCGCGACGCACTCAAAGCCGTGCTTTCGCTGGGGCGCCCGGTACTGATCGTGCTCAACAAGTCCGATCTTTATACCGAGGCCGAGCGGGCGGCTTTGCTGGCCTCGATCCGCGAAAAGACCGAGGGCATCATCGCCCCTGATCATGTTGTCTCGGCGGCAGCCGAACCGCGCGGCCAGACCGTGGTCGAGATCGATGCCGCCGGCAAAGAGACCACCTCGACACGTGTGCAACAGCCGGACGTTGCGGAGCTGCGCCTGAAACTGTGGGAGATCCTTGAGGCTGAGGGCAAGACGCTGTCCGCGTTGAATGCCAGCCTGTTCGCGGCCGATCTGTCAGACCAGGTAGGCCGGCGAATACTGGCGGCACGGCAGGAACTCGGCGAAAAGCTGGTGCGGACCTATTGCGTCGGTAAAGGCATCGCCGTCGCATTCAATCCGGTACCGGTCGCCGATCTGTTTGCCGCCGCATTTATCGATGTCGGCATGGTTATCCACCTGTCGCGCGTTTACGGCCTGCCGCTCAGCAAGAAGGAGGCCGGTTCTGTCGTCAAGGTCATCGTTGCCGAGTCGGCTGCATTGATGGGGACCGTCTGGGCGCTGCATTTCGTTTCCAGCACACTCAAGGTTGGCACGCTGGGTCTGTCAACCGTGCTGACCGCCGGCGCACAAGGTGCGATCGCGTATTACAGTACCTATCTCGTTGGCAGAGCAGCGGGCGAGTATCTGGCCAAGGGCAAGTCCTGGGGTGACGGGGGGCCGAAGTATGTCGTCAGGGAAATCCTCGAGTCGCTCGATCGTGACACTGTATTGCGCGATGCCAAGCGCGAAATACAGTCGCGGCTGGGCATCGGCTGAGCCGGGCACGGTGGACAGGGAAACTCGCATGCGGCGGATATGGGAAACCATTCAGGAGATCCCGAAAGGACGGGTTGCCAACTACGGCCAGGTGGCCGAGATTGCCGGCATACCGCGCGGCGCCAGGCAGGTAGCCTACGCGCTGCGCCATGTACCGAGGGAAATGCAGCTGCCCTGGCACCGGGTGATTACCGCATCCGGAAAGAGCGCATTCGACCCGGCCAGCCGGCACTTCCGGATGCAGTGCGAACGTCTCGTCGAAGAGGGTGTCACGGTTCGCAATGGCAAGGTAGACATGCAGGAGTTTCGCTGGGAGCCCGGCCTGGACGAATTGCTGTGGAAGCCGTCATCGACCTGGGACGAATCGTGAACCTGAAGCGCAGGATGCGTTTGAGTTCCGTCAATCTGTTGCTCAGTCCGTCGTCCAGGCGTGCAATGCGCAGTCTGCGGGAAGCGCGCCGCCGCGCGCTCCGTCGACCCCACGTCGTTTCAGCATTTCTGCAGCTCGACGATCCCTATTCCTACCTGCTGGCGCATTACCTGCCAAGCCTGGCCAGTCATTACGATATCGACCTGCGTCTGCACCTTTGCGAAGCGCGCGGCGATGACTACCAGCCGGCGCCGGAGATGCTCGCCGAATACGCCATATATGATTGCGCGCGGCTCGCCCGCGAACTCGGCATCCCCTTTCTCGACAAGGGCAGCAGCCCGCCTGTCGAACATCGGCTGTCGATGCTGGATATGATTGCGAGCTGTGACGGCGACGCCGTTTTCGAGGACGAGCTGCTGCAGGCCCTCAAGGTGTTCTGGCGCGGCGATGCCGAGGCTGCTGCCCGCCGCAGCGCCGGCGCCGACATACGCGGAGTATCGGCTGCCGTGATCGCCCGGTCGCAGAAACGCCAGGCCAGGCTCGGCCACTACAACAGTGCGATGCTGCATTACGCGGGCGAGTGGTTCTGGGGCGTAGACCGACTGCATTACCTGGTGCAGCGCCTTGAGCAACTTTCGGCAGCAAAACACAATACGCATCATCCGTTGCTCACCTCCATTGAGCAGTCGATGCAGGTCGCACTGCCGGTGGCGCCGCCCACTGCGTCGAAAGACCTGCCGCCACTTGAGTTCTTTCATTCGGTGCGCAGCCCTTACTCTTACCTGGGTCTATTGCGAGCCGCGCAGATTGCAAACGCTTTCGGGCTCACGCTCGACATACGCCCGGTATTGCCAATGGTGATGCGCGGCATGCAGGTGCCAAAGCTCAAACTGCTGTACATCCTTAAGGATGCGGCACGTGAGGCACAGCGCCGCGATATTGCCTTCGGCAGGCTTTCTGATCCGGTCGGTGCAGCAACCGAACGCTGCCTCGCAGTGTTCTGCTACGCACGATCCGAAAAGCGCGGTCTCGAGTTCCTGTCGAACGCGGGTGAAGCGATCTGGGCCAATGCAACTGACCTGGCCACCGATGCCGGCATGCGCAAGGTCACCGCCAGGACCGGTTTATTCTGGCCGGATGTCAAAGCCGCCATGGCGTCGGGTGCGTGGCGGTCGGAAGCGGCAGAAAATCGCGACTCCATGATGGCTAGCGGCAGCTGGGGCGTACCCACGATGCGACTTGGCGATTTCGTGTCCTGGGGCCAGGATCGGGACTGGCTGCTGCTGCGGCATATTGAAGAATTGTGCGATACAGGGGATGGAATACTCGTATGACAACAGTAATTTTCTCACACGGGCAGGAAAGCGGGCCATGGGGAACCAAGATTCGCTCGATGGCAGAATGCGCCAAACGCCTCGGCTGCAAGGTTGACAGTATTGACTACCAGGGTATTTCAGATCCGACGGATCGGGTTAACAAAATACTCCGCGAGTGTGCGCACATCGAGGATACGCTGATCCTGGTCGGCTCGAGCATGGGTGGCCATGTGGCGACTGCCGCGGCCACGCAGCTTGGCGCGGCTGGCCTGTTCGTGCTGGCACCCGCATACTATATGCCCGGATACGAGTCACTCACGCCGCCGGCGCCGGCGATTCCGATTTGCATTGTGCACGGATGGCATGATGATATCGTGCCGGTAGACAACAGTATTCGCTTTGCCCGGAGTTGCAGCGCCACGCTTCATCTGGTCGACGGAGACCATCGACTGACGAAAAACATCGATGAGATCAATGAATACCTGGGCATTTTCATAACGATTACATCCGAATAATTCGGAGATTTGGGAGGAATAAATGAGATACGTACTGATTCTTTTGACCAGCTTGACCCTGTTTGCCTGTGGCGGCAAAGACGCCGGTGATTCTGCGAAAGACGCCATGGAGTCCGCGGCAGACGCTGCCAAAGAAGCTGCCAGCGAGACGATGGAGTCTGCAGGTGAGGCAGCAGAATCGGCTGGCGACATGATGGATGACGCGGCGGAGGCTGCCGGCGAAATGGCAGACGACGCAATGGACGCGGCCGAAGGCGCCATGGAGGAAGCCGGCGAGGTCATGAAGGACGCGATGGATGAGGCCGAAGGCGTTGAAGACAAGCTGATGGAAAAGAAAGACGACGTTGATGCTGCATTGAAAGATGCAATGAAAGACTGACGTTGCTGCGCCTGGAGCCTGGGGCGCATGTCCTAGAGCTCCAGGCGCATCCCTTCGCGTGCGATCCTGAAGCCACGCCTTATCACCTCAGCCTGCTGCTGGCTGCCTTCAATCAATAACGGATTCGTGTGATTCATGTGAATGAATATCACACGTGCCTTTTCCTGTTCTGTAAGCTCGTCCAGCAATTCCATGGTCTCGGCGACGAACGGGTGAGGTATCTTGCTCATGTCGCGCCCCGGCAATTCGCCGTCCGCAAAGAAAGACGCATCGAGTAAGGCGTAGTCGACCGAGCGAACCTGCGCTCGGATATCGACGCTCCAGCGGCTCCATTTATCGATATCCGGAATAAATAGCGCTGTGCGATGAGGCCCCTCTATTCGGTAGCCTACGGTTTCAGAGTATTCATCACGGTGCGGCACCAGGAACGGCGTTACCGAAATGCCGCCCGGCAAGCTCGTCGCACGGCCGTCTTCGAGTTCTTCCAGGCGGATATTGCCGTAGCGAAGCAGCTGGTCCCAGGGTCCGTTCGTGGTCAGGAAAGTACGCATCCGCGGCATCGCGTAGACCGGCAGATCACGGCTCGAACTGGCCTCATGTCCAAAATGCATCAGCCCGGTGTAGTGGCCAATGTGCGCGTGCGTGAGGAATACTCCCGCGAGCCGGTATTCGTCGTCAGGAGCGCGCCGGTTCAACTGGAACAGTTGCTCACGAATGTCCGGTGTCGCATCGAACAGGTACTTGCTTCGGCCGGCCGGGTCGACGACGGCAATGCTGCTGGTCGTGCGTCGCAGCGCTTCGTTCTCCCAGGCGCGATTGCAGTGTGCTTCATAGCAGTTGGCCTGCGGATAGCCGGCATCCTGGGCGATTCCGAGGACCAGGATATAGCTTGCATCATCGTCTGCGGCGACGGCGCAACAGGATAGAGCAAGCAGGACAAGCAGCGATCGTGTCATGGACTCCGTTTCCGGCCGTTACGACCGGACCAGTATGACACAGGAGGCTAGAACGCCTCGGCTGACAGGTCGAGCAGCGCCGGAACGTCACTGGGTTTGTAAAGGCTGATCTGGCTGACCGAGACAGGCTCGGCCGGCTTTGCGGTAATGACCAGGCGTGACTTGCCGCCGACAAATTCCGTGTAGGGATCAACGACGTATTCGTCGAACTCGATTCCCATGGACTTGCCGATCTGGGTGAGCTTGTCGAGCTGCGCCGCCATGATCTCCTCGCTGGACAAGCCGAGTCGCCCGCAGTAGTCGCCGACTCGCTGATTCAGTGATTGGTCGACGTACTCGATACGCATCGCGCTGAGTTTCGGTCGGGCGCGAGGGCCCTGTGACAGTTCGGCAATCATGTTTCCGGCGAGCGTGAACTCTGCACTCATCGACCACATGTCCTCCACGGAGGAGGTAACGGACACCGAGTAGCTGGACGGGTCTCGCCGGAAGTACGCGGCGAAGGAGATAACCTGCTCCGAGTAGCCGAGCGCCTCCAGGGTTTCGGGCGAGAATCCGTACTTGCCGGTGCATAAAGCGGCTGGCTTGTCAGCGTCGGGCTCGTTCACGACCTTGGACAGCTCACTGTGCATGTTCCTGAAGTAGTCGGCGCCCACACCGATGCGCACGCCCTCGGCAATCAGGCCGAAGTACTCCGGCACGACGTCATCCGGGCTGCCGACGTTCTCGGAGATGTCAGCGAGATTCAACAGCGAAAAGTAGCTTGGCGTATCGATGCCAATTCGATCGATAGTGATCGGGTCATTGAAGTTCGTGATTCGCGCATCGATGCCGTCCATGGTCAGCTGGCCGCCCATTGTGGAACTGACGCCGTCATACTTGACGTTCACGAATGGCGAAACAGCGAGAACGGCCTGGTCGACGGCGTTCTCGACCTTGTTGTGCAACAGCAGTTTTGACCCGCCGTAGGCAAGCGACGCCAGGATGATCGCAGCGATAATCAGGTTTCTCATGATCTGTCCTTGCCCGGCGAGCACCGAAGAGATGTGAATCATCTCTCAAAACAACAGCTTGGCCTACGAAGGGGGTCACAGAAACGCTATTCCGGTAGACTAACGCGTCATGAATATTGCCGCTGTCACCATTCGCCCGCTGTATTTACTGGCCGGCAAGATCTTCTCCTTGTGGGCGCGGCCAGTCGTGCAGCCGGACGTGCCGTCAGAGCTTGTTACGGATCCGGACGCGGCCGTCTGCTATGTATTGGAAACCGGTGGACTTGTGGACCTGCTTGCGCTCGAGAAAGCCTGTGCGACGCACGGGCTACCGTCACCGACAAGTCGTTTCGATTTCTGCGGCGTTCAGGACAACAAGCGCGTAATCGTGCTGCGGCGCATGCGCGGCCTGTTCGTCAGGCGGCCGCGAAAAACCGGCTCGCAACGATTGCGGCGCCTTGTCGAGGCAGCAAAGAAAGGCGACCAGGAATTGCTGCTGATCCCCGTTGCGATCTACTGGGGGCGTTCGCCCGAAAAAGAGCGTTCGCTCGTCAAGCTGCTGTTCTCGGAAGACTGGGACGTCGCGGGCAGGACCAACAAGTTCTTCGCGTCCCTGTTATTGGGCCGCGATACCCTGCTGCGCTTCAGTCACGCGCTGCCGCTGCGCTCCATCGATGCGGAAGGCCAGTCATCGGCGATCGTCAATCGTAAGATCTCGAGAATCCTGCGCGTGCACTTTCGCAAGCGTCGTGTTGCGACGGTCGGCCCTGATCTCTCGCACCGGCGCACGCTCGTTGCCCAGGTACTGCGCTCGCCCAACGTACGCCGCGTTATCCTGGCAGAGGCGGGCGATGACTTCCGCAAGCAGGAGGTGGCGCGTCACAAGGCGGAGAAGTATGCGCTGGAAATAGCAGCGCACATTTCCTATACGTTTGTTCGCATCGCGCAGCGCTTCCTGAAGTGGCTCTGGCACCGGATCTACGACGGCATCGAGCTCAACCATATCGATCGCCTGCACGACGTGGCGAGGGACAAGGAAGTCGTTTACGTGCCCTGCCATCGCAGTCACTTCGACTACTTGCTGCTGAGCTACGTGGTCTACAACAGCGGCCTGCACCTGCCGCATATCGCCGCCGGTATCAACCTGAACATGCCGGTCGTCGGCCGCATCCTGCGACGTGGCGGAGCGTTTTTTCTGCGCCGCACGTTCAAGGGCAACCGCCTGTATGCGGCCGTATTCGACGCGTATCTCAACGAGATTATCGCGCGTGGCCACTCAATCGAGTACTTCGTGGAGGGTGGCCGTAGCCGCACGGGACGGCTGCTGGCGCCAAAGGGCGGCATGCTGGTCATGACCGTCAACTCGTTCATCAAGAACCGCCAGCGGCCAATCGTTTTCGTGCCGGTCTATTTCGGCTACGAGAAACTGATTGAGGGCGACTCATTCATCAGTGAACTCGGCGGCGCACAGAAAAAGAAAGAGTCACTGGGAGGACTGATCCGCTCAATCAAGTCATTGCGCGACCATTTCGGTCGCGTGTACGTGAATATCGGTGAACCCATCGACCTCGAGCCCCTGCTGGATCGCGTTCATCCACAGTGGCGCGAACACGAAGCCGAGAACGGCGAACGCCCACCCTGGCTCGGCGATGTCGTGAACCAGCTCGGCGCCGAAATCATGAGCGGCATCAACTCAGCGGCCGCCGTGACGCCTATCAGTTTGCTGGCCTACGCACTCCTGGCCACGCCCAAACAAAAAATCGGCATTGACGAGCTGCGGCGACAGATCGATGTAACCAAGGCACTGATCGAACGTTTCCGATACTCGGAGTCGGTGACCATGCCGGACTGGGACGCTGACCGGATTATCGCGCACGGCGAAAAGCTCGATGTTATCAGTCGTTCGGACCACCCGATGGGCGAGGTCGTGCACATGGCGGAACGCACCGCCGTACTCATGACCTACTTCCGGAACAATATCCTGCATCTGCTCGCCGTGCCCGCGTCCGTTGCCTGCTGTTTTATCCAGGGCCGCCAGCTGGAGCACAAGGAGTTGCAGCGGCTGATTCGCCTGATCTACCCGTTCATGCGGAAGGAGCTGAACCTGAAGTGGTCGCTGGACGAGATAGACGGCGTAACCACGGAAGCGATCAAATCCCTCATCGACCTCGAGATTCTCACGTACGGCAAACGCAAGTCAGTTCTGTTGCGACCACCGGCAGGGTCTGAGAAAGCCTTTCAGCTGCTGATGCTAGGGCAATCGATGGTACCGATGCTGCAGCGTTTCTACCTCGTCGTTGCCATACTCGTGAGAAACGGTTCCGGAACGCTGTCGCGCGCGCGCCTCGAAGTGCTTTGCCAGCAAAGCGCCGAGCGCCTTTCCATGATCTACGGACTGCATTCGCCAGACTTCTTTAACAAGACCTTGTTTCATGATTTCATTCACGGCTTGCAGGAACAGCGGGTATTGCGTCGCAATGCGGATGGCCTGATTGAATACAACGAGGGCATCAAGGGTATTGGCGCGGACGCGCGGCTCGTGCTGGGTGAAGAAATTCGTCACAGTATCCTGTCGCTGACGGTCCCGGATGACAGCGAGTAGTTGAAAAATGAAGGTCGTTTCGTTTTACCATTTCCTGGACATCAGCGAGCCGGGTATTCTGCGAGATGAACTGCAGGCGCTGTGTGATGCGCAGGGCCTGCTTGGCACCATCCTCGTAGCTACCGAGGGCTTCAACGGCACGATCGCCGGAAGCACGGAGTCGATCGGTGGCGTTTTTGACTGGCTTCAAGAGCGCTTTGACATCAGCGCTGCACTGGATGCACGCTGGACGGAAGCGGAGCAGCCCCCGTTTCGGCGCATGCGCGTTCGGGTGAAGCGGGAAATCGTTGCGCTGGGCCGACCCGATATCCTGCCGCACAAGACGACGGGCCAGCATGTGCCCCCCCAGCAGTGGAATCGGCTGCTTGATGACCCCAACGTACTGCTTGTTGATACGCGCAATCATTACGAGTACGAGGTGGGTACGTTTCCCGGCGCAATCGACCCCGGCAACGACAGTTTTCGCGAATTCCCCGAGTTTGCAAAGTCGCTCGCAGAGACTGCAAAGGACCGGCCGCTTGCCATGTTCTGCACCGGCGGAATTCGCTGCGAAAAGGCCACCGCGCTCATGTTGCAGCTCGGTTTTCGCGAGGTCTACCAGCTGCAGGGCGGAATCCTGAATTACCTGGAGGCAATGCCGGCCGACGACAACCGCTGGCAAGGTGAGTGTTTCGTGTTCGATACACGCGTCGCCGTCGACCGTGACCTGTCGGAAGGCGGCTACGTGCAATGTCACGCGTGTCGGCGGCCGTTGAGCACGGCGGACCTCGAGTCGCCCGATTACCGCGAGGGTGTGTCCTGTCCGCGCTGTGTCGACGAGACAGACGCAGACCGTCGGGCCCGGCTGGAGGAGCGACGGCGGCAGGTACAGCTTGCTGCCGAACGCGGAGAGGCGCATATCGGGGCTAAGATCTGAGAGGCTTCGGACTGGTTCCTTGCATCGGTGGGGCGAAAAGACTAGAAAGACAACATGATCAGTCGTTTAGCTGCCGAGATTGAGTCTATCGCCGGGAGACGAGGTGTCCTGGGGTTGCTGGCCGTGCTATGGCTGAACATGGCGATGCTGCCCTGCGCCATGGCCTTCCAGGGTAGCGACGATTGTCCGCACTGTCCGCCGGCCGATGAGCATGCGTCGCATCACCAGATGGCTCCGCATGCAGACCACAATGAAGCGGTCGCCAAGTCCCCTTGCGCCACCGTGCAGACCGACTGCTGCGACGAAATCGCCGCAAACGTCGATGGGCGTGGCAGCAAACTCGAGCAGCGCCCGGCGTCGGATGTCGCCTTTGCTGGTCCGCCGCTGCCCGCCAACGATAATGCGCGTGGCCGTGCCAACAGCCGTCACACGACGGATCCGCCCGATCTCACCGCTAGTTCGCCACCCATACGAACCTTGTACTGCGTCTATCTGAAATAGCCAACTCCTCGCCCTAAGCCTTCCCGGTTTTTCAAGCAGGAGTTCGACTGATGTTTCTTATTGACGGGCGTGTGCCCGACTACCAGCGCCACGCATACTGGCGCTCTACCTTATGGGTTGCCACCCTCGTGGCGGCGATTTCTTTCATGCCTTCGGCGCACGCGCAGCATGGCCTGCCGTTGACGCTCTCAGAGGCGGAAGACATTGCGGCGGCGAAGGAGCCTGGCCAGGCCGCCATGCTCGCCGCGGCGGAGGGGCTGGACGAGCAGGCGGTCGCTGCCGGGCAACTGCCGGACCCGAGCATGCGTGTTGGGCTCGGTAACTTCCCGCTCAGCAGCGGCGGATTCTCGACCGAGGGGATGACGCAGGCGCAGCTCGCTTTTCGCCAGGTCTTTACTCGCAGCAAGTCCCGTCAGCTGGGTAGCGAGCGCCTGCGGGCCATGGCTGACGAGCGCGAGCGCAGTGCCGAGGCGCGCGCTCGCGATGTCTTGATGGCGACTCGTGTCGCGTGGCTTGAAGCCTATTACTGGCGAAAGGCGCAGCAAATCGTCATCGAGTCCCGGCCGTTCTTCGAGGACCTCGTCGAGGTGACCCGGTCGATGTACGCGGTAGGACGCAAAACACAGCATGATGTGTTGCGCGCGGAGCTGGAGTTGAGCCGGCTGGACGATCGATTCATCGAGGCGGACCGATCGAGAGCTGCCGCTCAGGCCGCGCTTTCGCAGTGGCTCGGAGAGCAGGCGTTCCGGCCTGTCGCGATGAAACTGCCTGCCTGGTCGCACCCGCCCGAACTGGCTGACCTCATACGGGAGCTGGCGCAACATCCCAGCGTGCAGGCCGCAGATACGGCTGTCGTCGCGATGCAGTCCGGCGTCGAACTTGCCAGGCAGCAGGCCAGGCCAGACTGGGCACTCGACGTTGCCTATGGCTACCGGGAGGGATTCCTCCCCAGCGGTGAGCCGCGATCGGACTTTATCAGCGTTTCGGTATCGGTAGACCTGCCGTTGTTTCGCGCCAACCGACAGGATCGCAGGCTGGCGTCGGCGCTCAGCGAGCGCCGCGCGGCGCTTGCGACCAGGGAACAAGTGCACGCACAGCTCAAGAGCGAGCTGCAACTTCACTATTTACGCTGGAGCGACCTGCAGCGTCGCCTGGCACTTTATGAGAACCGGATTCTCGGTCAATCCCGCGGTCAGGCACAGGCTGCACTGCTCGCCTATCAGAGCGACACGGGAGACTTCTCGGATGTCATGCGCGGCTACATCGACGATCTGACTACACGACTGGAATACACGCGCCTGCAGGTCGAACAAGCACAGAGCTACGCCATGCTGGCAAACTTCGGAGGTATCCCCCGATGAAAAGAAACGTCATCCTGAGTATCGGCTTCGCCGCCACACTGATCATCGGTTTACTGGCCGGGCGCGCCTGGCACGGCGCGGACATTCAAGCTGTCGATGCCGAGTCGAGCAGCACGCGTGAGGTGCTCTACTGGGTCGCGCCAATGGACCCGAACTTCCGCCGCGACGAACCGGGGAAATCCCCGATGGGCATGGACCTCGTACCGGTCTATGCGGACGACGTGGACCGGCGCCCTGGTGTCGTCTCCATCGATCCGACCGTGGTGCAAAACCTGGGCGTTCGTACCGACCCGGCTGAAAAGGGCAGTCTCGCTCGCCGAATAGAAACGGTCGGCTATATTGGTTACGACGAGGACACGGTGCAGCACGTGCACACGCGCGTCGACGGCTGGATCGAAAAACTTGCGACCAAGGCCAGCGGCGATCCGGTGAAGAAAGGACAGCTGCTGTTCGAGCTCTACTCGCCAGCGCTGGTCAATGCGCAGCAGGAATACCTGGCGGCCCTTAGCAGCAACAACACGATGCTGCGCAGCGCATCGAAAGACCGGCTAATGGCACTGGGACTGACCGACAGAGAAATTACGCGTCTCGACAAGGAGCGACAGGCGATGCAACGCGTGCGCGTCTATGCGGAAAACGATGGCGTCATCGCGCATCTCGGCGCGCGTGAGGGCATTTTTGTCACCCCGGCCACCGAGGTCATGGCGGTTGCCCAGCTCGATCGCGTTTGGGTGCTCGCGGAAGTCTTCGAACGCCAGGCGGCTTGGGTCAGGCCAGGCCAGCGCGCCAGCGTCGAGCTCGACTATCTGCCGGGCGAGGCACTCAGCGGTACGGTGGATTACATCTACCCGGAGCTCGACCCACAAACCCGCACGCTCAAGGTACGCCTGCGTTTCGACAACGAATCGCAAACATTGCGGCCGAACATGTTCGCGCGCGTGATCATCGACGGCGACCCTGTCGAGGATGTCGTGCACGTTCCTCGCGAAGCGCTGATTCGCGGCGGCAAAGTAAATCGTGTCGTGGTCGCGTTGGGGCAAGGACGTTTTCAATCCAGGCCTGTGGAACTCGGTATTGAATCCGGTGACAGGGTCGTCATCCGCAAGGGCATTGCCGCGGGGGACCAGGTTGTCACATCCGCACAGTTCCTGATCGACTCCGAGTCAAATATCGATTCCGCGCTGCAGCGCCTGGAGTCAGAGCAATGATTGACAGGCTGATTCGCTGGTCGATAGCCAACCGTGTGCTGGTGGTCATCATCGCCGTCTGCATCGCCATCGGCGGTGGCTACGCGCTGCGACACACCCCGGTCGACGCGTTGCCTGATCTGTCTGACGTCCAGGTGATCGTAAAAACATCGTTCCCCGGACAGGCGCCGCAGGTCGTTGAGGACCAGATAACCTATCCGCTGACAACGGCAATGCTGTCGGTGCCGAAAGCCGTCAACGTTCGTGGCTACTCGTTCTACGGTGATTCCTACGTTTACGTTATTTTCGAGGACGGCACGGATCTTTACTGGGCACGCTCGCGCGTGCTTGAGTATCTGAACCAGGCATCAGCAAATCTGCCGGACAGCGCGCGCCCGTCACTGGGTCCCGATGCCACTGGCGTTGGCTGGATTTTCGAATACGCGCTCACCGACAGAAGCGGCAAGCACGACCTCGCCGAACTGCGCAGCCTGCAGGACTGGTTCCTCAAATACGAATTGCAGACCCTGCCGGGTGTTGCCGAAGTAGCGACGATCGGCGGAATGGTGAGGCAATATCAGGTCGTGGTCGATCCTGACAAGCTGCGCGCGTTCGGCCTAGGGCTCGCTGCACTGAAGCGTGCCATACAGGCGGGCAACCAGGAGAGTGGCGGTTCCGTTATCGAAATGGGCGAGGCGGAATACATGGTGCGGGCCAGCGGCTATCTGCAAGGCCTGGACGACCTTGCTGCGATTCCGCTGGGCGTTAATCCGCAGGGTACGCCGCTGTTATTGTCAGACGTCGCAGAGATCCGTATAGGACCGCAGATGCGTCGCGGCATCGCTGACCTCGATGGCGAAGGCGAAGTAGTCGGCGGCGTTGTCGTGATGCGCTGGGGCGAAAATGCCTCGAAGACAATCGACGCGGTGAAGCAGCGTCTGGGGGAGCTCAAGGCGAGTCTGCCGGACGGCGTAGAGATCGTTACCGTGTATGACCGCTCGGGACTCATCGAGCGTTCCATCGATACCCTGACATCCACACTGATCAAGGAATTTCTCGTTGTCGCCTTTATTTGCGCTGTGTTTCTGTTTCACGTGCGATCGTCCGCCGTCATTGTCGTTAGCCTGCCCCTCGGTGTGCTCGTCGCTTTCCTGATCATGCGACTGCAGGGCATCAACGCGAACATCATGTCGCTGGGAGGCATTGCCATCGCAGTCGGTGCCATGGTCGATTCGGCAATCGTCATGATCGAAAACGTGCACAAGCACATCGAACGCGAAGAGCTCACCGATGAGAATCGCTGGCGCATCATTGGAGACGCTGCAGGCGAGGTCGGCCCGCCACTGTTCTTCTCGTTGCTCATTATTACCATGAGCTTCCTGCCGGTGTTCACGCTCGAGGCTCAGGAGGGGAGGTTGTTTGCGCCGCTCGCCTTCACCAAGACGTACGCCATGGCCGCCGCTGCTATCCTGTCAATCACGCTGGTGCCGGTCCTGATGGGCTACTTCATCCGCGGCAAGGTCATCGCGGAGCAAAAGAACCCGATCAATCGAGCGCTGATTGCCGTGTATCGGCCCGTCATCCTGGCTGTCCTCAAAAGGCCGAAGGCATTCCTGCTGGTCGCTGCGGGACTGCTGCTAACGGCAATCTGGCCGGCGACCCGACTGGGCTCCGAGTTCATGCCGCCGCTGGACGAGGGCGACCTGATGTATATGCCGACAACCTATCCGGGCATATCGATCGACAAAGCCCGGGAGATACTGCAGCACACCGACAAGATGATCATGCAGGTGCCGGAGGTGAAGCGCGTCTTTGGCAAGATTGGGCGGGCAGAAACGGCTACCGATCCGGCTCCGCTGACAATGATTGAAACCGTTGTCCAGTTGAAGCCACACGAGGAATGGCGCAAAGGCATGACAGCCGAGAAGCTTCGCGCCGAGCTGGACGCCGCAGTGACCTATACCGGGCTGACCAATGCCTGGGTCATGCCGATCAAGACACGCATCGACATGCTGGCAACCGGCATCAAGACGCCGGTTGGTATCAAAGTTGCGGGCCCCGATCTGAGCGTCATCGGCGAAATAGGCCAGAAACTCGAACAGGTATTGCGAGACGTGCCGGGCACCACGTCGGTTTATTCTGAAAGAGTTACCGGAGGCCGCTATGTCGACGTGGACATAGACCGGCAGCGAGCTTCGCGATTCGGTCTCAATATTGCTGACGTGCAGGAGATCGTGCGCTCGGCCGTCGGCGGCATGGACGTGACCTACACCATCGAGGGACTGCAGCGCTATCCGGTCAATGTCCGCTATCCGCAGCGAGTAAGGGATTCGCTGGAGCAACTCAGGTTGTTGCCAATTGTCACGCCGAGCGGCGCCCGAATCGCGCTTGCGGATGTCGCCAGCGTAACGGTCGCGGACGGGCCTCCGGTCATCAAGAGCGAGAATGCGCGGCTCAACGGTTGGGTCTACATCGATATTGCGAATCGCGACCTTGGCTCATACGTTGCCGAGGCGCAGCGTGTCGTGACTGACTCCGTTGAATTGCCGCCCGGCTACTCGCTGCGCTGGTCCGGGCAATACGAATACATGGTGCGGGCGAAACAGCGGCTGTCGATTGTCGGTCCACTCACGCTCGGTGTGATCGTGCTGCTGCTCTATCTGAGCTTCGGACGATTCGCAGAGGTGGTCATTATTCTCGGGACTCTGCCACTGGCGCTGGTTGGCGGTCTGTGGTTCATGTACCTGCTCGGCTATGATTTCTCCGTCGCTGTCGGCGTCGGATTTATTGCCCTGGCAGGGGTAGCGATCGAGATCGGGGTCATCATGCTGGTTTACCTGAACCAGGCGATTCGCCGGCAAACCGCGCGCCTGGCTGCCGAGCCGGAGTCCCTGACGCGCGATGACATCGAACGGGCCGTTGTGGACGGCGCATTGCTGCGAATTCGGCCGGTCATCATGACGGTTGCCGCAACCATCGGCGGCCTGTTGCCGATCATGTTTGCTACGGGTACGGGTTCGGAGGTCATGCGGCGTATTGCAGCGCCGATGGTAGGCGGGATGCTGAGCGCAACGCTGCTCACGCTGATCGTTATCCCGGCTCTGTTTCTGTTATGGCGCGAGTCTCGATTGACGAAAGACGCTCCCGCCAGGTAAGGCTGTCAGGCGTCGAGGTCCGGTATCAGTTCGCTCTCGAGATTGGCGATCATGTCCTTTAGCAGCAGTTTGCGTTTCTTCAGGCGCCGGATTCGCAGCTGGTCGACCATCGGGTCGTGCTGCAGCCGATCGATCAGGTAGTCGAGGTCCCTGTGACTGACACGCAGCTCGCGTAGCCGCTCGAGTTGCTTGAAAGATTCGGTATCGATCTTTTCGGTCATACTTTCATGCTACTCGCTGTCAGGTAGCAGCGCCAACCAGTCCCGGTCGTCAGCGCCAACGACAAAGAAGTGAGGGTTAAGGATGTCCGATTTCTCGTTATATGTCATCGGATTTCCGTCCAGCGTGACAACGCTGCCGCCGGCCTGCTCGACGACGGCCTGGGCCGCCGCCGTATCCCATTCAGAGGTCGGGCCGAGCCGCGGGTAGAGGTCGGCGCCGCCCTCGGCAACGACGCAGAATTTCAGCGAGCTGCCCATCGGCACCATCTCGTAAGCACCGAGGCGCTCGAGGTAAGCATCCAGGCTGGCACCACGATGCGAGCGGCTGCCGACAACGCGAACCGGATCGCAACTTGCCGCACTGACCCTAATCGGCCGCGCAGGCAGGTCGCCAACACGCAGTTCGGCACCAACGCCTTCACAGCCGACGTAGGTCTTGCCCTGCACCGGCACGTGCACCACGCCCAGCACCGGCCGATGGTTATCAATCAACGCGATGTTGACCGTGAACTCGCCGTTACGGTTGACGAATTCCTTGGTGCCATCCAGCGGGTCGATCAGCCAGTAACGTTGCCAGCCGCTGCGTTCCTCGAAGTCGGGAAGACCGGATTCCTCGCTAATAATCGGCAGTTCGGGTGTCAACGACTGCAGGCCTGCGACGATACGGCGGTTCGAGGCGAGGTCCGCCTGTGTCAGCGGCGACTCGTCGTCCTTGCTTTGCACCTCAAATTTGGTCGCGTAGACTTCCAGTATCGCGTCTCCAGCGTGTCTGCTGAGGGCGACGAGGGGCTCGATCAACGAACTGAGGTCCATTTCTTTTCCTGCCAATTACCGGGCGCGCAGTATAACAATGAAAGTCGAACCGAGAACGGCGCTTGAACGCGCCGAGACACTGATGCTGGATATGGACGGCACGCTGCTCGATCTCGCGTTCGACAACTATATCTGGAAGGAGCTGGTGCCGCGTCGCTACGCTGCTGCCACGGACATGAGCTTCACCGATGCGCGCGACCATCTTTTCGAACAGTATCGCTCGGTGCAGGGCGGCCTCGAATGGTACTGCCTCGATCATTGGAGCGAGCGACTCGGTATCGACGTCATGCAGCTTCATCACGACGTCAATCACCGCATTGGCTACCTTCCCGGGGCGCGGCAGTTTCTGCAGGCGGTTTGCGAGCAGGACACCCGGGTGCTGCTGGTCACCAACTCACATCCGGACACGCTTGCGCTGAAGGACGCTGTCACCGGGCTGGGCGACTATTTCGACGGTGTTTTCAGCTCGCACAGCTACGGTCACGCCAAAGAAAGCCAGGCGTTCTGGCACGCGTTACAGGATGACGCAGGATTCGACATCGAGACGACACTCTTCGTCGACGACAGCCAGCCGGTGCTGCAAAGCGCCGCGGAATACGGCATCAGGATGTTGCTGACGGTAACCCGGCCGGATACGACGCAGCCGGTTTCGCATGGCTCGGAGTTTCGCGGCGTCGAGGCCGTATCGGACATGCTTTAGCACGGACGCGCCCTGCTGCTCGAGCCAGGGCAGCGATCGGCTGTTTGTTTCAGCGTTTCGGCGGACCGCGGCGCCGTCCCTGGCCCCCGCCGCCGCTACGCCCACCGCCGCCGGGCCGACCTCTCTGCTGGGAGGGCTTGCGCTTGCGTGGCTTCGGCTTGACGATCTTCGGCAGGTCGTCGGGATTGTAACTGGCGACCGGCAGCTTGTGACCGATGTACGCTTCGATGTCGGGTAGCGTCATCACGTAGGTTTCGCAGCCGAGACTAATGGCGTCACCGGCAGCTCCAGCGCGGGCCGTCCGACCAATTCGGTGTACATAGTCTTCCGCATCCTGCGGCAGGTCATAGTTGATCACGTACTGAACGTCAGGCACGTGCAGGCCGCGCGACGCGACATCGGTACCGATAAGGACGGGGAGCTCGCCGCTCTGGAAGTCGAGCAACATGCGCAGCCGCTTGTTCTGCGGTACATCGCCGGAAATCGCCTTGGCGTGGATGCCGTTGGCCTCGAGATAGTCCTGCACCCGTTCCGCCTCGCGCTTCATGTTGACGAAAATCATGATGCGGCCCTCACCCATTTCCCGCACCAGCCCGATCAATAACGGCATTTTGTCTTCGTTGGACGGGAAGAACACCGCCTGGCGAACCCGATCGGCCGTGACCTTGTCGGGTTCGATGCGTATGAGCTCCGGCTCGTTCATGTGCTCGTAAGCAAGTTCCATGACGCGCTGGGACAGCGTCGCGGAAAACAGCATGTTGAGCCGCTTGTCGGGTGCCGGCAGCCGGCGCAACAGGTAACGGATGTCTTTTATGAAGCCGAGGTCGAACATCCGGTCGGCTTCGTCCAGTATTGCGACCTCCACCTGGTCGAGCTTGAACACACCCTGCTTGAAGTAGTCAATGATGCGCCCGGGCGTGCCGATCAGCAGATCCGCACCGTCCTCGAGGGTCTTGCGCTGTTTCTCATAGTCTGTGCCGCCGAACGCAATAGCGATCTTCAGGCCCGTATGGGCGCCAAGCACTTCGGCGTCGTTCTTGATCTGCACGGCAAGTTCGCGCGTTGGCGCCAGCGCAAAAAGTCGTGGTTGTCGCTTTTCCGCGGGATCGATCGGCTTGTCGAGCAGTCGCTGAAAAGCGGCGATCAGAAAGGCGGCGGTCTTGCCGGTACCGGTTTGTGCCTGCCCGGCCACATCGTGGCCTTTGAGCGCAATTGGCAGCGTGCTCGCCTGGATTGGTGTACAGAACTCGAAGCCGGCATCGCGGATACCCGCCTGGATGCTCTCATGTAGCGGCAGAGCGTCAAACCTGAGGTCGCTCAGATGGTTTTCAGACATAGAATTTAGACCAGAAAATATGCGTCAAAAGCTTGCAAAATGGCTCGCGAAACGGTCCAATTAGGGGTAATTCGACGCGACACCCGTCGCACCCGCCAATTTCGATTTCCTAAGACGATCCAGAAAGAAGCCGGAATAGCCGGAATGTCCCGGCAATTAAGCTGCGACATATTGCCTGATAGTTGAGGCAGCGTCATCCGTTTTTGCAATGTTCGTTCGTCGGCACGCCGCATAACGAGCAAAATCACTATCAATCGACACATTCATTGGGAGGAAGTAACCGGTGAGCGACAATATTGTGCACACATCGGACGGCACATTCGATGCCGACGTTTTACAAAATGACAAGGCTGTGCTGCTCGACTTCTGGGCTGAGTGGTGCGGTCCCTGCAAGATGATTGCGCCGCTGCTGGAGGAAGTTGCTGTTTCGCACGCCGACAAGCTCGCCGTCGTGAAACTGAACGTCGATGAGAATCCGAATACCGCGCAGAAGTTCGGTATCCGCAGCATTCCTACGCTGATTCTCTTCAAGGACGGCGAAGTACAGGCGCAAAAGATGGGCGCGATGCCAAAGTCGCAGCTCGATGAATTTCTGGACACTAATCTGTGAGAGGGTACTTGGGTACTTCAACTAAAAATCGCCCGAATAAGACGGGCAGCAAGAGCAAAGGCAATCCGAATCGCCGACGACGTCGTCGGCCACCACAAAGCGAGTATCCGGATGACGAGGGCAGTCTCGAGGTAATACCGCCGGAGCAACTCGAGCAAAGCAAGAACGTGATGAACCTGACGGAGCTTAAGACCCGTCCGGCTGCGGCACTTGTTGAGCTCGGTGAGTCGCTGGGCGTGGAAAACCTGGCCCGATCGCGCAAACAGGACATGATCTTCTCGATCCTGAAGGCGCATGCGAGCCTGGGCGAGGACACCTACGGCGATGGCGTGCTGGAGATATTGCAGGACGGCTTCGGCTTCCTGCGCTCGGCCGACAGTTCGTATCTCGCCGGCCCCGATGATATCTATGTCAGCCCGAGCCAGATTCGCCGTTTCAACCTGCGCACCGGTGACACCGTTTCCGGGTTGATTCGTCCGCCGAAAGAGGGTGAGCGCTACTTTGCGTTGCTCAAGGTTGGCCAGATCAACCACGACGCGCCGGAGAATGCGCGCAGCAAGGTCCTGTTCGAAAACCTGACGCCGCTGTTTCCAAAAGATCGGCTGAAGCTCGAGCAAGGTAACGGTAGCACCGAAGACCTGACGGCGCGCATCATCGATATGGTTGCGCCCATCGGTAAGGGCCAGCGTGGCTTGATCGTTTCGCCGCCGAAAGCGGGTAAAACCATGCTGCTGCAAAACATCGCATCGGCAATCTGTGCGAACACGCCGGACGTCGACCTGATCGTTCTTCTGATTGACGAGCGACCGGAAGAAGTAACGGAGATGGAGCGCACGGTGCGCGGGGAAGTGGTTTCGTCGACTTTCGACGAACCGGCCAGCCGCCATGTGCAGGTTGCGGAAATGGTCATCGAGAAAGCCAAGCGCCTCGTTGAACACAAGCGTGACGTCGTCATACTGCTGGACTCGATCACGCGCCTGGCGCGCGCTTACAACACGGTAGTACCTTCCTCAGGCAAGGTGCTTACAGGCGGCGTTGACGCCAACGCCCTGCATCGTCCGAAGCGTTTCTTCGGTGCTGCGCGAAATATCGAGGAGGGCGGCAGCCTGACGATTCTCGCGACGGCGCTGGTTGATACCGGCTCCAAAATGGACGAGGTCATCTACGAGGAGTTCAAGGGAACCGGCAATATGGAAATCCACCTGGATCGCCGTATCGCAGAGAAGCGTGTGTTCCCGGCGATCAACATCAATCGCTCCGGTACGCGCAAGGAAGAGTACCTCACCGACCCGGACGAGCTGCAGAAGATGTGGATCCTGAGAAAAGTGCTGCACCCGATGGACGAACTTGCTGCCGTCGAGTTCCTGCTGAATAAACTGCAGGACACGAAGACCAATACGCAGTTCTTCGAGGCGATGAAGCGATAGTCTCCTAAAGGGACATCTAAAAGGGGCATTCTGGTTGCCGAGACGAATCGCCGGAAAAAGCAGAATGTCCCCCATAGTCATACGAATACGGGCCCGCAAGGGCCCGTTTTTCGTTGTCGAATCCAGCATAGCAATTGTATGCCGGACCAGATCCGTTGCTGGCGACGCATATTTCGTTCACTTGCGGCCCCCAGGCTGCTCCAGGCGCTTAAACTCCGCGTATCGACCGATTTTGACGGCACCGACCGTCAAATAGTCGAGCACCTCGGGGCAGTCCGACATGACGGTTTATTTCGAAGACAAAAGGCTTGTAAAGCAGCTACTTGCGGGCGATGCGCGCGCTTTCGACCAGTTCTTCGACGAAAACTTCGCGCGACTGTATCGCTTTGCGCTGACGCGGCTGTCGGACGATCCGGATGCGGCACGCGAAGTCGCCCAGATCAGTCTCACGAAGGCTGTCCGCAAACTGCAGACTTACCGTGCCGAGTCCGCGTTATTTACGTGGCTGTGCGCGATCTGCCGGAATGAGACCAGTGACTGGCTGGCGAAACAGGGACGATACCGCGAGCACATCCTGTTGACCGAGGATTACCCCGAGGTCCAGGCGGCGGTCGATTCATTTCGTTCGCCGGAACAGATGAGTCCGGAGCGTCACTACCGTCGCGTCGAACTACTGCGCCTGATCCAGGTGGCACTGGACAAGTTACCAGCGCGCTACGGTGACGTATTGGAGTGGAAATACATAGAGGGACATTCGATCAGGGAAATATCGGAGCGTCTTGGCATTGGGGCCGAAGCGACGCAGTCATTGCTGGCGCGCGCCAAGAGGGCATTCGCAGATGTTTATTCGTCGCTGACGGATGGTATGGAACCTAACGAGAGCGGGTTGGTGAAACCATGAGTAATCCAGATCGAGGCGCAGGCGTCCAAGCGGATGAGGCGCTGGAGCAACTGCTAAGGCATGCAACACCGCGACCGATGCCGTCGGATGCCGACGAGGCGATCGTTCGACAGGCGGTGCGTGCGGAATGGCAAGCCATCACCGGGAAGCGCCGGGCACGGCTGCGCGTGGCCGGCCTGGCAATCGCCGCAACGGTGGCAATTGGTGTTTTCGCGGCACTGACGCAGCTGCCCCTTCGGAGCCCGGAAACGGTGCCGGTCGCGTCGATCGAGAAGAGCTTCGGCTCTATTTACCTGCTGGCGGAAACCTCCGAGCTGCTTGAGACGGAAGCCCTGTCCAGCATTCGCTCGGGCCAGACGATTGTGACGGGGGAGGCTGCAGGTATGGCGCTGGGCTGGGGCACGGGTGGCTCGCTGCGCATGGATGCGAGTACACGCGTGCGATTCCTGGACGAAACCTCCGTCTTCCTCGAGTCTGGGCGTGTGTATTTCGATTCCAGATCATCGGCACTGGCGGGCGATCCGGGTTCCGGCGAGACAGCCGATTTTGTTGTGGTTACCGAGTACGGAAAGGTCGCGCATGTTGGTACCCAGTTCATGACGCGCATCGGCGATGGCAAGCTTACTGTCAGTGTCCGCGAAGGCGAGGTCAGGGTGGACAATCGCGGCCAGGAGTACGTGGCTTCGTCCGGCGAGCAGATGACGATCGCGGGGCGTGCTCAGCCGGTGGTCTTGAGCATCAGCGGCAGCGGCGGCGACTGGGCCTGGGTAGGCCGGACGTCGCCGGTGTCGGATGTTGAGGGCAGGTCGCTGCACGAATTCCTGCTGTGGGCATGTCGGGAAACGGGTCTCGAATTTCACTACGAGGGCAATGCTGAGCAAATTGCCCGCCATGAGGCCTTTCTGAAAGGCGCAATATATACGGAGCCGATAGAAGCACTGAAGCTTCGCCTGGAAACCGCGGGCCTGGAATGGGCCATTGTGGACGGTGCAATTTATGTCAGCGATAAGGCCATTAATGTCAGGGATAAATAGCTATAGCGAGCGCCGTAACGCATAAGGTTTTGCCAACTGGATGATACGACTGCTGCTGCTCTCGATCGCACTACTGTCGTCGGCGGTGATGGCCGACGACGGGCAGGCTGTGCCCTACGTCGGGCGTACCGTGGCAAATGTGATAGACGGCTTCCGCGACCAGGGCCATCGCTTCGCCTACAGCACCAACATCGTGAACGACAGCATCCGGGTCGTTGAAGAACCTCGGCCCGGCACCCCGGTGGAAATCGTGCAGCAGATTCTCACGCCTTACGGGCTTGGTCTGCGGGCAGAAGCGGGTGTCTACCTGGTGGTCAAAGTCGCGAATGAGGCAGCACCGAAGCCGGCTGCAGCGAACAACCGTGCTGCAAGATTGCAGCGTCCCGACATTGAAACCGTGGTCGTTGCGGCGAGCCGTTACGAGATCTCCCGGGACATTGCCACGTCGCAGTTTGCGTTGGACCAACGCTCGATACAGAACATGCCGGATGTCGGCGAAGATCCAATTCGCGTGACGCACCGCTTGCCGGGAACCGCTGCCAGCGGGGCCTCCGCAGCCGCACACTTTCGCGGCGGTGAGGAAAACGAAATTGGCATCATGTTGAACGGGCAGTGGCTGTTCGACCCGTTTCATATCCGCGATTACCAGAACATCTTCAGTGCGGTCGATGCCCGGGCTATCCAGGGAGTCGAGGTCTATACGGGCGGCTTCCCGGTCCGTTACGGTGATCGCATGAGCGGCCTGGTGCTGATGGATTCGCTGGACACGGAAGAACCCCGCCATACAGAGATCGGCCTTAGCGTCTTCAATACGTCGTTGCTTGCCGCCGGGGCCGATGACAAGCGCAACTGGCTGTTCTCTGCGCGACGCGGGAACCTCGACCTCGTTATCGATCCGAAATTCGGACAGCCTTCGTATTTCGACGTTTTTGGCGAGTACACCGTCGAGTTGTCGCCAACGACTCGCTTGTCGATGAATGCCTTGTTAGCCAGCGACCAGGTCACGGTGGTGCTGGAGGCCGATCCGGCCGAACGGGAGCAGGTCAGTAGCGATACGAGCAACACGCAGCTCTGGATACGCTTGGACAGCGACTGGTCGGAAACGCTCAGCAGCAGCATGGTGCTGTCCTCGGTCAACTACAGCAACACGCGCCTGGGTGCAGCCAACGATCCGGAGAAGATGATTGCCAGCGTTGTCGACGACCGCGAATTCAGCCAGTTCGCCCTGCGCCAGGACTGGGTCTGGACGCCATCGGACCGGCATCGAACACAGTGGGGTATCCACGCCGCCTATGGCGAGGCCGACTACGTGTACGACGGCTCGGCCGCCTACTTCGGCTTGCAGGCGATCTACCAGGATCGTCCCGAAACTGTCAGTCGCTCGGCAGCCGCCCATCCGAAAGGCGGCAGTTATGCCCTCTACGTGTCCGATCGTTGGCGGCTATTGCCGCGAGCGGTGGTCGAGTGGGGGCTGCGCTGGGATGACCAGACCTACACGGAATTGAGCTCTGACTCGCAGTTGAGTCCGCGACTCAACCTCCTGTGGCGCACAGGCGAGGCCACGGAGCTGCGCTTCAGTCTCGGCCGCTACCACCAGTCGCAGCCGTTGCAGTCGCTGCAGATTGAAGATGGCATTGGCACCTTCTGGCCCGCACAGCGTGCGGATCACATCATCGCCGGTGTCAGGCATTTGCTGGATAACGAGATAGCTCTGCGGCTCGAGGCGTTTCAGAAGAATATTCGTGACGTTCGCCCGCGCTTCGAGAATCTCTATGACCCGCTGGGACTGATCCCGGAACTGCAGCAGGACCGTGTGCGCCTGGACCCCACTCGAGCCACGGCCCGCGGCGTGGAGCTGTCTGCAGCGCACACGACAGGCGCGTGGGACTGGTGGGCGTCCTATACCTGGTCCCGGGTGACCGATCGTATTGACGGTGACGATGTCCCGCGCAGCTGGGATCAGCGCCACGCCGCGCAAGGTGGCATCGCCTGGCGAAACGAGGCGTGGAATTTTTCCCTTGCGGCGAGTATTCACAGCGGCTGGCCGAGCACGAGCCTGGCGTTGATTGAGGACGGCGCGGACGCGGACGGTGAACCGATCTACGTCGCCGTTCCGGGTCCGCGCAACGCACTTCGGCACCCGACGTTTGCCAGCCTGGACCTGCGCATAAGCCGAAAATTCGACGTGCGCAAAGGCACGTTACTGGCGTTTGTCGAGGTTTCTAATGCGCTCAATCGGCGCAACGTCTGCTGCATCGACTGGGATCTGGAGGAAGACACGGCAGGTAGGCAATCCCTTGAGTTCAGTGACGACTACTGGATGCCGTTGCTTCCGGCCATTGGTGTTCTCTGGGAGTTCTAGCGTCAGGGCGACGATATCGCCGACCGCCAGATGTTTACAGCGTGCCTGTAAATCCGCAGGTGCCTGGCTGCATCGGCATCGCCCGCATAAACTACGCCGGCGGCGCGCCGGTACACGGCTTTGGCCAGCGGGCTTCTGGCATTCGACCCGTCCTGTTGCGTCAGGACGAACGGAATCGAGCGCGTGAGCGTCAATAGCAGGCCGGATTGAGCGGCGGACGGATCGTGCACATGAACGACGTCCACAGCCGGCATAAGGCAATAGGCCGTGACCGCCGATCTGACCACCGGGCCGACCGCTACGTTTTCGAGCCGGTCGAGCCGTTTCGCCAGTTCGACGTTGCCGACCAGGACGTGCTGCTGCGCCCCCTGGGATTGAAGCGCTTCGATCAGCTTGACGAAGTGCTCGCCTTCGTCATCTAACGACTTCGCGAGGTTGATGTGCCCGATGTGCATGCCTCTGAAAAGGAGGCGCGCTGGCCGCGCCGCCGCCGGTCTCTCCATAAATTGACTGATTCCTTTAGCTCCTTGGACGGCGCGCGCGGGGAAAATCGGTCGAATGCGGCTCATGACAATGAGCATTCAGCGTCATTGAGCGGTTGTTGCGCACGGTTTAACATCGCGCAGTGGTAATTCCAACGGGAGGCACGCATGGTGCGTCACATCGATCCTGAGCGCGATCAATTCGAGGCGTTCAAGGCACTGCCTCGCGACACGCCGGTCATGCTGCTCAATTGCCTGCGCTTTCGGGACACGGCGGCGTATGACGATGGTCGCGAGGCGACCGGCGTGCAAGCCTACGCGGCATACGGCAGGGAAAGTGGCCCTATCTTCAGGCGGGTGGGAGGCGAGATTATCTGGCGCGGCAGGCCCGAGGTCGTGCTGATTGGTCCCCGGGACGAGCGCTGGGATATGATTTTCGTTGCGCGCTACCCGACCGCCGGCGCATTCCTGGAAATGGTCACGGATCCCGATTATCGAATTGCCGTCAAACACCGCCAGGCGGCGGTACTCGACAGCCGCCTGATTCGCACAGCCGAGACCGAAGACGGCGCCGGATTTGCCGGCTAGCGCTGTGCGCGTCCGTCGACCGGAAAGCCGGGCGTACGGTCAGGCCCTGGACTTCCGCCAATAGGCCCATGACAGCTGCAGTTCCGAGGCGACAACGGTAATCAATACGCCATGCACGAACCAGGGCTGGTCGCCCCATACGATCAACACTGGCAGCAGGGCGAAAAACAGGGCCATCGCAATGCGCCCGAACTTGAGGTGTGGAATGCCGAACCGTCGGTGTCGCAGGCGGATGAAGTTCAGGTAGATCTCGAGTACAACGAAGATCGGCACGTAGGGTAGCCAGTACTTCTGCAGGAACCCCGGTATGAGCAGCCAGAGCCACAAGACGGTGGCAAAACTGAGCATCCTGTCGGCCACGCCATCCAGGTCGAAGTCGCTCTTCGCTGGCGCGCCACGTCGTGCGAAGAATCCGTCCAGAAGGTCTGTCAACGCAGCGGCGATGTACAGCGCGAAGACCCACCACTTCAGATTGTAAAAAGCGAGGGCTGTGATTGGCACGATGCTGGCGATACGTGACCACGTGAGTGCGTCGGCAATGGTTCTTGCCGTGTTCTTGTCCATATTCTGCTCTCACCAAACTGCTGCCGATTGCTGTGTGCCCGTCAGCGAGGCTTCCGTCAGTGCGGCCGAGGTCAGGCGGCTAGCCGACATTCCTCCTGTACACCGGCAGGTCGTCGCTGATCCTGAGCCATGGTTGGCTGTCTTCTGTCCAGATATGCGCACGCAACGTCGGCGCACACGGATCGTCGAGACTGTTGAGCGTTACATCGATATCACCTTCGCGACCTTCGTGCTCGTAAGTCATTGAGGTGCCGCAGTTCCGGCAGCCGCCGCGCGTGACGCCCGGTGATGAATGGTGCCAGTGCATCTCGCCACGAGTGACGAAAAAAGTCTCGCGTGCGTATGTCGCCCAGGCAACGACGGGTGCGCCTGCAGCGCGCTGGCAGCTCTCACAGTGACACAAGCACGCGAATTTCTCAGGGCCGGGTACCTCGTAGCGAATCTCTCCGCAGAAGCACCCACCTTGCAAGCGCTCAGCCGTCAACGGCAGCCTCGGTGAAGAAATCGACCTTGCCCGTTTCCAGGCAATACTCCGCACCAACGACGAGCAGGTCGCCGGAAGCCAATAGTTGTTCGAGTATGAGTGAGCCATGTGACAACTGTTCGACGGAGGCACAGATGTTGGCTCGAACCGCCGCGGCGGTGATGGCATCGTCGTCAGTATGTTCGTCAGTATGCAGCAAGTGCTCTATTGACGGTTTTATACGCTCGACGATCGAACGCAGGTTGGGCGACCGATGCACTTGCTGCAGCGACAGTTCCTGCAGCGTGGCAACGACGACGCCGCAATTCGAGTGCCCCAGAACGACGACCAGCTGAGTGCCAAACTGGTTGGCGGCGAACTCGATGCTGCCTATCTGAGACGGTGCTACAACATTGCCAGCGACGCGAATCACGAACAAGTCGCCGAAGCCCTGGTCGAAAACCAGTTCCACCGGGACGCGTGAGTCCGAGCAGGCCAGTACTATCGCGAATGGAGTCTGCCCGCCGCTCATGTCTGCCTGGTGAGGATATCCAGTGCGCGATACTGCATCGACGTCGCCGGCGACGAATCGCCGATTGCCTTCGCGCAATGCCAATATAGCGTCTTGTGGCGAGATCATGGAAAACAGTATCTGGTACCGAGCAATGAGTCGCAAGCGTATTCGGCAGCACTACCAGCGGTGTACGAATACAGGGGTACCTGCAGGAAAATCGCTTTGCGCTCTCGGCAGTTCGACATAGCCGTCCGTTGCCGACAGCGCGGCAAAATCTCCAGACGTGTTGGTCTTGACCGGCATTGCGAGCAACTGTCCAGCTGCATTCGAGAGCAGGCGCACGGGCTGAAAACACGTCAGTTCAGGTTCGAACCGAAGGTCCACGGCAAGCGCCGCAAATTCGGGCGGCTGCGGGATAAGGCAGGCTGCAGCGTCAAGCGCGGCAACGACGTACTGGCGAGCGCAGACGAGCGCAGAGACAGGATTCCCAGGCAGTGCGAATACGCTTTGCCTGTTGGGACCGACGCCAAACCACATTGGCTTGCCGGGCCGCTGGCTCACCTTGTGGAAGACGACCTCGACGCCGAGTTCAGCGAGCACCTCGGGCACATAGTCGGCTTTGCCCATCGACACGCCACCACTCAATATGAGTACGTCCGCACTGTGCAGGTGTTCGGCAATTCGCTGTTGCAGGATCGCCGGATCATCGACAAGGTGCTCATGCTCGCAATCCGCATGGCCGCGATCCCGCAGCATCGCCTGAATGGCCGGCCCGTTCGAGAGGCGAATTTGCTGCGGCGCTATCGGCTCACCTGCGGGAACCAGTTCGTTGCCCGTTGAGATCACGCGGATAACGGGTCGGCTGCTTACCTCAACTTGCGTCAGGCCGCAGGATGCGATGATCGCGATATCCAGCGGCGATATTCGCTTGCCCGGCGCGAGCAGTTCGGTTCCCGCCGCGTAGTCTGAGGCACGCGCATGCAGGAATTGCCGGCATCTGGCAACGTAGTCTTGGTCTACGCTGGCGACGCCGGCCTGTACGGCGATACGCTCCACGGGAATGATGCAGTCCGCGTTCTCGGGGCGCGACGCGCCGGTCATGATCTCGATGCAGTGTCCCGTCTGCAGCCTGAGCGCTGCGTCGCCTGCGGCCTGCATGGCCTGCACCCGGAATTGCCGTACACCCTCGGCAAAATCGCTGTAGGCGATCGCGATGCCGTCCATCATCACCCGGTCGAACGGCGGCTGATCCCTTTCAGCGCACACGGTCTGGCGAAGAACGCGACCGCTGGCCCGTTCCAGCGTTGTTGTCTCTACTGCCAGGGTCGGCACAGCCGAAAGAATCGCCGCGCTCGCTTCAGATGTCGTCAACACGCCCGGTCAGGTCTCGCGTGCGATGGCACGGTGTCCGATATCGCGGCGATAGAATGCATCTTGCCACTGTATCTTGCCAACCGCATCGTAAGCAGTCGACGCTGCAGCGGCGACCGTTTCCCCCAGGCCGACGACGCAGAGCACGCGTCCGCCACTCGTGATGACCGAACTGCCCTCGGTGGCAGTGCCGGCATGAAAGACCTTCTGGGTCTCACTATCGGCGATGTCCAGACCCGTGATTGCTTTGCCTTTCGCGTAGCTTGCCGGGTAACCACCGGCCGCCATGACCACACCGAGCGCAGCGCGCGAGTCCCAGCGCGCGTCTTGATCCTGAAGCGATCCGTTCAGTGTCGCCTCGCAGATAGCAACGAGATCCGACTTCAGCCGCATCAGGATTGGCTGCGTCTCCGGGTCGCCAAGACGACAATTGAACTCGATGACCTTGGCGGTCCCGTCCGGCATGATCATCAGTCCTGCATACAGGAAACCCAGGTAGGGATGCCCGTCTGCCTTCATACCGTCGAGCGTCGGACGTATCACGCGCTCCATTATTTGTTGCGCAATCTCATCCGTGACGACCGGCGCCGGCGAGTAAGCGCCCATGCCACCGGTATTCGGACCGACATCGCCTTCGTCGCGCGCCTTGTGGTCCTGCGAGGTGGCAAGTGGTAGTACCGTGTCACCATCCGTTATAACGATGAAACTCGCCTCTTCGCCATCGAGGTATTCCTCGACGACGATGCGTGAGCCGGCGTCACCAAAGCTGCCTTCCGCCAGCATGTCTGTCGCTGCCTGCTCAGCCTCCGCAAGCGTCATCGCGACGACCACGCCTTTTCCGGCAGCCAGGCCGTCTGCCTTGATAACGATGGGAGCGCCTTGCTGACGAATGTAGTCAAGCGCGGCAGGGAGTTCGGAAAAATTCTGATAAGCGGCTGTCGGGATGTTGTGTCTCTTGAGGAAATCCTTGGTGAAAGCCTTGGACCCCTCCAGCTGCGCCGCCGCGGCAGTTGGCCCGAAGCAGGGCAGGCCGAGTTCGTCGAAACGATCCACAACGCCGGCAACCAGCGGCGCCTCGGGTCCAACGATGGTCAGGTCGACCTGCTCGTTCTGGGCCAAGGCCAGAAGGGCGTCGATGTCATCGGAGGACACCGCGATATTTCGCACTTTGGCTTCGCACCCGGTTCCCGCATTGCCCGGTGCGACCAGTACCTCTTCGACGCCCGCAGACTGGGCGCATTTCCAGGCAAGCGCATGCTCGCGCCCGCCGGATCCGATTATCAGTACCTTCATGCCTTGCGTACTCCGATCTTCGTGAGCGGCCCTGCGACCCGATCGCGCGGAAGCCTCGCTGCTTTTACCCTTGCCCTAGTGGCGGAAGTGGCGCATACCGGTGAACACCATCGCCAGGCCGTGTTCGTTTGCCGCCTGTATGACTTCGTCATCGCGCATCGAACCGCCGGGCTGGATGATTGCCGAGATACCGTACTCGGCCGCTGTGTCGATGCCATCGCGGAACGGGAAAAAAGCATCGGAGGCCATGACCGAGCCTTTCACGTCGAGGTTTTCATCCGCCGCCTTGATGGCCGCGATGCGCGTGCTGTAGACGCGGCTCATCTGGCCGGCGCCAACGCCGACCGTCATGTTGTCCTTGCAGAAGATAATCGCATTGGACTTGACGTACTTGACCACCGTCCAGGCGAATAACATATCCTGAATGTGCGCCTGCGTCGGCGCTTTTTCGGTGACGATCTTGAGGTCGTCGGCGGTGATCACGCCGAGATCGGTTCCCTGCACCAGCAGCCCGCCTGAGACCTTTTTGAAGTCGAAACCGGCGACCGTCGCCTCCGACCAGGCGCCTGTTTCGAGTACACGAACGTTCTTCTTGGCGCTGATTACATCGAGCGCAGCGGCCTCGACCGCAGGCGCTACGATGACCTCAACAAACTGTCGCTCGACAATGGCAGCTGCCGTTCCTGCATCGAGGGGGCGGTTGAAGGCGATGATGCCGCCGAACGCCGAGGTGGGATCCGTCTTGAAGGCCTTGTTGTAGGCCTCCAGGATGTCGCCTGCCACGGCCACGCCACACGGGTTTGCGTGTTTCACTATGACGCAGGCCGGCTGTTCGAACTGCTTGACGCATTCCAGGGCCGCGTCGCTGTCTGCGATGTTGTTATACGAAAGCGCCTTGCCTTGCAGCTGCCTGGCGGCAGCGAGCGATCCCGCAGGCGCCTGCTGATCGACATAGAACGCCGCATCCTGATGCGGGTTCTCGCCGTAGCGCAGCCTTTCCGAGAGGACACCGGAATACAGGAAGCGTTCACCAAGCAGGTTGTCGTCCAGCGACGCCGACAGGTAGCGGGTGATGGCTGTGTCATAGCTTGCTGTGTGCGCATAGGCCTTGGCCGCCAGCCGACGTCGCTGCTCCAGCGACAACGCGTTGTTCCTCAGGCTGTCGAGTACGCTGTCGTAGTCATCGGGGCTTACTACAACGGCAACGCCATCGTGGTTCTTGGATGCTGCCCTGATCATGGCCGGTCCACCGATGTCGATGTTCTCGATTGCCTCTTCAATCGTCGCGTCGTCACGCGCGATCGTCTGCTCAAACGGGTAGAGATTGACGACGAGCAAGTCGATCGGTTCGATACCATGCTCGTCCATTACGGCGTCGTCAGTGCCGCGCCTGCCGAGCAATCCGCCGTGAATGACCGGATGCAGCGTCTTTACCCGGCCATCCATGATTTCCGGAAAGCCGGTCTTCTCGGCTACCTCGATGACATCCAGGCCTGCTTCGCGCAGCTGCCGACAGGTGCCACCCGTTGACAGAACTTCTACGCCAAGTTCGGCCAGGCCACTTACAAAAGGAATCAGTCCGCGCTTGTCAGAAACACTGACGAGCGCGCGTCGTACATTCAACATGGGTGCACCTGCTCGGAAAGGTAGCCGCTGACAGGGCAGCTACTTGATTAGCAAATAAGTCCTGAGTTTCTTGCGCAAGGTGCCGCGATTAATGCCCAGAATGCCAGCTGCCTGGCTTTGGTTACCCTGCGTGTAATCCATAACGGCCTTGAACAGCGGTCGTTCGACTTCACCGATGACGAGATCGTAGAGCTCACCGGGGCGATCGCCGTTCAGCGTCGTAAAATATTGGTCCAGTGCGTCTTCTGTGTGTTTGCAAAGCGGTTTCTTGCTGTTCTTCGACGTTAGTTCCGTCTTCTTTTTCTTATTTGGTGCCACGTTTATCAGTTCCCGAAGAATTCCCTTGTTAACCTGATCTGCTCTGATGCCTGCTCAACACGCACGACCTGATGACGAAACTCGTCAGCGTCATGCAGGCTATTGCAATACCAGGTCAGATGTTTGCGAGCCACTCGAACTCCGGTCACATCCCCATAAAACCGGTGCAGATCTTCCAAGTGGCCGATCATAATATCACGCAATTCATTTTTTTCTAGCTTGGTATTTACCGCAGCGGGATCGAGCAATGCGGCAAGTTCGCGGAAGACCCAGGGCCTTCCCTGCGCGCCACGACCGATCATCAAACCGTCTGCGTTAGTTACGTGCAGAACCTCAAGCGACTTCTCCAAAGTCGTTATATCCCCATTGGCTATGACGGGTATTGATACGGCTTCTTTAACGGCGGCGATTGTCTCGAATTCGGCTTCGCCGCTGTAGCGGCAGGCCCGCGTGCGTCCGTGTATCGCCAGCGCTACTACTCCGCGGTCCTCCGCGATACGGGCAATGTCGAGCGCGTTGCGATTTTCCTGGTCCCAGCCGGTACGAAATTTCAGCGTTACCGGGACCGGTACCGCCTGCACCACGGCTTCGAGTATGGCGGCGACCAGCTTCTCATCTTTCAGCAGGGCCGATCCGGCCAGTTTTCGGCAGACCTTCTTGGCGGGACAGCCCATGTTGATGTCGATAATCTGGGCGCCGCGCTGGACGCAGGCCTGTGCCGCCGTCGCAAGCTGATCCGGCTCGGATCCGGCGATCTGCACGGCGATCGGCTCCGCGTCGAGGTCAAGATCGAGCCGCCGGCGCGACTTGGGCGTTGTCCACAGGCTGATGTCGGCCGTGGTCATCTCGGACGTCGTCATGCCGGCACCGAAACGCCGACAAAGGCGCCGGAACGGTGCATCGGTGACGCCAGCCATAGGTGCCAGCACGAACGGGCTGGAAAGCTCGTAGGGTCCGATCTTCAGCGGCTTCATTTGAAGGTTGGAATATGGCAGCGCAGCTGTGCGTCCGGCTGCCGATAACAGGCCTGGAGCTTGTATCCGGTCGCGTTTTCGGAGGGTGTCTGGATCGTCATTACGGCGGTGAAATTGTTACCCGGGCGCACCATCTCGCTGGGGTCGAGGTCCTCGGTCAGGTAGTCGGACGGATCGAGCGTCCTGGTGCCAATCGTCTCCGCGAATCGGTCGGTCAGCGAGATGTTGATCAGCGGGTAGGGCAGCGCATCAGCGGAGGTATTGCCGATACGCGAGATGACCGTGAGTGTGTCGGCCTCTTCGTCCAGGATTTGCCGGTGAGCCTCGAAGTGCCAGCCCGTTACGTCCCAGGCCGGCGATAGTGGCATACCGATAGCCCGGTAAAGGGGGCCGACGGTTTCGTTGAAGACCGGAATCGTCGCGAGCGCCTCGCGCGACTGGTGCAGGACCTGAACAACCAGTATCAGGGCCAGGAAAACAGCCGCAGCCGCCATCCCGCGTCGCTTGCCGCGGCCGGCCTGCTGTCGCTCTTCGGCTTCCTGGGCACGCCGCGCTTTTTCCACGAGTTCCGCGGCTTCCGCGATATCCGCCTTGCGTTTTTCCTGCTCGAGGGCGGTCTGTACAAACGCGCCCTCCATGATGATCGATTCGAAGCCGTCGCCCTCGCTCTGTTGCCATGCCGGAACCTGGTCAACGCCCTTCTCTGCGTCTTCCTGCGCGACGACGATCGTGGAGGCGAATCCGTCTTCATCCTCAATCGCCATGCTGAGCAGTTCCTGGTCAATCAGGCGATTGAGCGTCTGTTCTTCTTCGCTTTGCGGTGGCACGACATGGAGGCTTTCTTCATCGTGGGGTGGCTCGATGAACTCCTGCTGCTCCTCGAGCACACCGTCATCATCCTCGACTTCGAGAACGACGTCGTTCTCGTCTGCTTCCGCAAAGACCGCACCTTCATCGCCGTCATCTGCAAGGAACTCCGCGTCGAAGACGTCGGACTGCTGCTCGAGCACGTCGTCGTCTTCCTCGACTTCGAGAACGACGTCCTTTTCATCAGTCTCTGCGGCCACACCGTTATCGTCGTCATCTTCGAAGAACTCCGCGTCGAAGACATCGGACTGCTCCTCGAGCTCGGCCATCGCCTTCTCGATGGATCCAAACTCGAGCGGTGCTTCGTCGACTGGCGGCAAATCGTCGTCGTCAGCATCCTGCGCTTCGATAGCGGCCGCATCCTCAGTCTGATCGCCCGGCTCGCTGTCCAGCTGCAGCGAATCATGGTCCGCACCGGCGAGGTTCTCATCAGCCAGCTCGAGTTCCGGCACTTCGCCGGTATCTTTGCTTGCCTCTGCATCCGTTAGCGCCGGCACCGAACCCGTTTCGGCCAGTTCCAATTCCGTTGCGTCTTCCGGGGTTTCAAATGCGGACGGCTCGTTGAAAACCTCGTCTTCTAAAGGCGCCTCTCCGGGGCTTACATGTTCGTCGTCGACCGCCAGAGCCTCTTCCGCCACGTCGGGGTCAGCAGCGGCATGCATGCCGCTAAGATCGATTCCCATGGCCTCTGCCTGCAGCGCAAACTGTGTATCCACGTCGAGCGGGACGTCGACGTCGCCCGCATCGGCAGGCTCCTCGGCGATCTCGTCACCAGGATCGGTCTGGCTCAGTGCCTCGAGCTCGGCATTGAGCGGCGGCACATAGGGTTTGGGAGGCTCCGAGAATTCGCCGAGGATATCCGCCCATTCCTCGGGTTCGCTCAGCGCAATGTCGGCCGCGTCATCGAGTTCGCTGGGATGCGTCGATTGCATCGCGGGTTCAGCTTCATCTGCACCGGCCCCGCCCGATACCGCAACGTAGGAGGACTCGTCATCCAGGTCAAAATCATCCGGTAGCGGCGTGTTGTCGTCGAAGCGTAGCTCTTCAACCGGGGTCTGGGCTGGCGCATTTGCCGACTCGGCAAAAATTTCGCTGGCATCGATGTCGTTTGGCGTCTTCGTCAGGAACTGGTCCACCGGGGTCGGCGATTCATCGAGCAGTTCGTCGACGCCGACGGATGTCGGTTCCGGATCGTCGTCGAGTACACGCCATTCGACGCCGGTATCCTCAATGCGAATATCGGAGCCCGCCAGCTCATCCAGTGTTTTTAAGAGCGCCGCACTCTGTTCCGCCGAGATGGCCATCGGCGTGCTTTCGCCAGGCGCAGGCGGTTCAGGCGTCAGTTCCGGCAGGCGCTCCTCGATCTCCCTGCGCGCCGGTTGTTCGGGCATTTGCTCAGAGAGATATTCGAGCGCATTGAACGCGACGCCACAGCCGCCACAGCGCACTTTGCCGGCGGCCTGTTTCAAGACCTCCGCAGTGACGCGAAACGCGGTGCTGCAATCTGGGCATTGCGTATACATTGCCTACCTTTTTCTCCTGCCGCTCAGCCGTGACCAGGTCTGACCGTCTTGCTCCCTGAATACCGGTTCATCGAACTCGATCCAGGGCTCGTAAGCGGCCGTGACGGCGGCTGCTTGTTCACATAATACGCCGGATAAGGCAAGCATACCGTTGCCGGCGATCGTTGATGTGACGGATTCGGCAAACTCAACAAGTGGCCCGGCGAGAATGTTCGCGACCACGATATCGAATCTGCCTTCAATCTGTTCTGCACTACCAACCACGCGTAGACGCCCGGTAACGCCGTTGTGCTCGGCATTCTGTGTCGTTGCGATTAGCGCCTGTGGGTCGATGTCCATTGCGACGGCCGACGCACACCCGAGTTTCAGGCCGGCGATCGCCAGGACGCCGGACCCACAGCCGTAATCCAGCATCGTCCTGTCCTCGACTGCAAGCCCGTCCAGCCACTCGAGACACAGCGCGGTGGTAGCGTGTGTGCCGGTGCCGAATGCGAGGCCGGGGTCGAGCTGGACGATCACAGCGTCGCGCTGCGTGACGGTGCTGTGGCCGGGACTGATCCAGAGACGTTCGCCAAAGCGCATCGGCCCGAAATCCTTGAGCCATTCACGTTCCCAGGCGCGGTTTTCGAGTGTTTCGACGCGATGTCTTGGCAGCTCCGAAAGCGCCAGCGAATCGAGCAGGTCGTTCTGCAGGCCGGCCATGTCGGCATCTGCCGGAAACAGCCCGGTGATGCAGGTATCGCTCCAGAGCGGCGTCTCGCCAGGGGCCGGTTCCAGTACCGGGTTGTCGCCGGCATCACTCAGTGTGACCGAGCAGGCACCGTGGCGATTGAAGATGTCCTCGATCGTATCGGGGTCCAGCTTGTCGAGCCTCAAGACAAACTGCAGCCAGTCCGGCGATGAATCGTTCCCGGTCAAACCAGTCCGAGTCGTTTCTCGAGGTAATGAATGTCCGTGCCACCGGCCTGGAAAGCGGCGTGCTGAAAGATCTCCTGGTGCAGCGGCACATTGGTCTTGATACCTTCAACAACGATCTCGTTCAGTGCGCTGCGCATACGCGCGAAGGCGGCGTCACGGTTGGCGCCGTGCGCGATCAGCTTGCCAATCATCGAGTCGTAGTACGGCGGTACTTTGTAGCCGCTGTAAATGTGGCTTTCGACGCGGACACCCGGACCGCCCGGCGAGTGCCAGAGCGTCACAAGTCCCGGCGACGGCATGAAGGTTTTCGGGTCTTCCGCATTGATACGGCACTCGATGGCATGGCCCTGGATCTTGATGTCGTCCTGGGTGAACTGCAGCTCTTCACCGCTCGCGATTCGCAATTGCTCGCGAACGATATCGACGCCGGTGATCATCTCCGTAACCGGGTGTTCGACCTGCAGTCGAGTGTTCATCTCGATGAAGTAGAACTCGTTGTTTTCGTACAGGAACTCGAACGTACCGGCGCTGCGGTAGCCGATTTCGAGGCAGGCGTTCACACAGCGGTCCCCGATGCGCTGGCGCTGTTCCTCGGTGATTCCCGGCGCCGGCGCTTCTTCGATGACTTTCTGGTGGCGTCTTTGCATCGAGCAATCGCGTTCACCCAGGTGAATGGCATTGCCGTGCGTATCGGCCAGCACCTGGAACTCTACGTGCCGCGGCGTCTCGAGGAATTTCTCCATGTACACCATATCGTTGCTGAACGCGGCGCGTGCCTCCGCCTTGGTCACCGTGATGGCGGCCGTCAGCGAGGCCTCGGAATGCACAACCCGCATGCCACGTCCGCCACCACCACCCGAGGCCTTGATAATGATCGGATAGCCGATGTCACGGGCGAGGCGAATGTTCTCGTCGGGATCGTCGCCCAGCGGCCCGTCCGAGCCTGGCACGCAGGGGACGCCTGCCGCTTTCATCGCCCTGATGGCAGACACCTTGTCGCCCATCAGGCGGATAGAGTCCGCCTTTGGACCGATAAACGTAAAGCCGCTCGATTCGACACGCTCCGCGAAATCCGCATTCTCGGACAGGAAGCCGTATCCAGGGTGAATCCCGGTAGCGTCCGTCACTTCGGCCGCGCTGATAATTGCCGGCATGTTGAGGTAACTGTCCGTCGATGCCGGAGGCCCTATGCAGACGGTCTCATCCGCCAGCAAGACATGCTTCAGGTTATTGTCCGCCGTGGAATGTACGGCGACGGTCTTGATGCCCATCTCACGGCAGGCCCGCAGAATACGCAGGGCGATCTCGCCGCGATTGGCTATGACTATTTTTTCCAGCATGTCAGCGCCGCCCGTTAGTCGTTGTGGCGCTGATCGATGACGAACAACGTCTGGCCAAACTCGACAGGCTCACCGTTCTGAACGCGGATCGATTTGATAATGCCGGAAACGTCGGTCTCAATCTGGTTCATCATCTTCATCGCCTCGATGATGCACAGCGTATCGCCTTCATTGACGCGGTCACCGACTTGCACGTAAGGAGCGGCACCCGGCGATGACGCGGCATAGTAGGTGCCGACCATCGGGGACATCACCTCGTAGCCGTCTTCCTCGACGTCGGCGACGGCAGGCGCTGCGGCAGCAACGGGTGCGGCCGCTGCTGCAGGGGCCGCAACTGGCGCCGCCGCGGGTGCTACTGCCACCGGTGCGTGTTGCGAGTATCGGCTAATCCTGACGGATTCTTCGCCCTCGGTGATTTCAATCTCGGCAATGCCGGATTCGTCCAGCAACTCGATCAGTTTTTTTACTTTTCTTATATCCATCGCTCAATCCCCGCTGGTGGCTACGAAGTTGCTGGCAGCATGCAGCGCCAATTCGTAACCGTAAGCCCCAAAACCAAAAAGACAACTCGTTGCAATATCACTGAAGAAACTGTGCTGTCGAAACTCTTCCCGCGCGAACGTATTGCTGAGATGAATCTCGATAAAAGGAATCCCCACCGCAAGAAACGCATCGCGCAGCGCGACACTGGTGTGCGTGAAGCCTCCCGGGTTCAGAATAATGAAGTCGACTTTATCCGAGCCGGCCTGCTGCACGCGGTCGATGAGTTCATGTTCAGCATTGCTCTGAAAACAGTCGAGCTCATGTCCCAGTTCCGCCGCCAGCGCGGTGGCACGCGCCTCGATATCCTCAAGCCTGGTAGCGCCATAAACCGCCGGCTCTCGCGTTCCGAGCAGGTTCAGGTTGGGCCCATTGATAAGCAGGAACGCGGACATTGGATGAGATTCGCAGCTAGATAGCCGAAGATGGCCGCAATTCTAACCCTTTTTTCCGACTTTAGGGCAACTTTCGCGCTACGACACGGCCTTGGAAGGCGCTGCCGTGGCGTTTCAGAGTGCGTCGAGCTCGGCTCTTGCCGCCTGCTTGTCGATTTCGGCCCGCTCGAGCCTCGTCATCACGTCAACGACAGCATCGAGGTGCTCCTGATGCAACTCACCGATGTAAGCGCTCAGGTACTCGCCGTCAGCAGCGACGAACATGGTGAACGGCATGCCGATAAAGTCGATACCGGAAGACTCGGCGACTGCCATGGCGTCCTGCTCGCCGACCAGCACCGGGTAGTTGAACTGTGCCGATTCCGCGTACTCGGCCACAGCCTCCGGAAAATCGACGGCGATGCCGATGACCTCAAAGCCGTTGCCGGACTGTTCGTCCTGGAAAGCCTTCAGCAGCGGAATCTCCCGCCGGCACGGTGCGCACCAGGTGGCCCAGAAGTTGATAAGGCGATTTTTCCCCTGCCATTCGGAGAAACTGCGCGGTTCGCCGGTAACGTCCGGCAACGTGAACTCCGGGTAGCTAACGACAGCTCGCGCCGATGGCTCGCCGGTTGCGGCGGGCTCCGCGTTTGCTGTGGGCGGAGTTGCCTGCTGCGCGGTCACGGGAATGCGGGCCGCGTAAAAGAGCGCGCCGCTCAGCAGTGCCAGCAACGCGGTTGCAAAGATCAACATTACCCTGGACACAGCGTGCGCTTCCTAGTGGGCCGTCTGCGCGCTCATCGAAGTCGCGTTGCCGAGGGCTTTCTGCAAATGTTCGACGAAATCACCGGCTTCCATGTACCCCACGACTTCATACCCGCGGCGTTGCTCGCCATCTTTGCCAAAGAAGATGATGGTCGGCGGTCCGAACACGCCGAAGCGGTTCAGCAACGCCTGATCCGCGTCGTCGTTGTCCGTTACGTCGGCCTGCAGCCAGACGGTATTTGAAAGCGTTGCCTGCACAGCTTCGTCGGTAAACGTGTAGGCTTCCATTTCCTTGCAGGATACACACCAGTCCGCATAGAAATCCAGAAACGCGGTCTTGCCGGCGCTCGCAGCCGCCGCCAGTTCACGATCCAGGTCATCGACCGTCTTTACCCGCTGGAACGGCAATGCGTGCTGCTCTTCGGCGACCATTGACGGGCTGCCGCCGCCGAGGCTAATGCTCGCAAGTGGCTTGAGCGGGTTGCTGCCGCCGGCGAGTGCGCCCAGCAACAGGATGACGCCGTAGATGATCGCGAGGAAGCCGAAACCCTTGCCGAGTTTCTGGGCCATGGCGGAGTCGCTGCTGAGCGTGGTGAGGCCACCCATGAAAACGCCCGTCATGAATACCAGGACCGCCCACAGCAACATGGTCACGTTGCCTGGCAGGATTCGCGACAACATCCAGATGGCCAGCCCGAGCATCATGAAACCAAAGGCGTTCTTGACGGCGACCATCCACGCGCCGGCTTTCGGCAACAGTTTGCCCTGAGCCGCGCCGACCAGTAGCAGCGGTGCACCCATGCCCAGGCTCATGGCAAACAGTGCGCTGCCGCTGCGCAGCATGTCGCCCGTCTGCGCCATTACCGTCAACGCTGCAATCAACGCTGGCGCAACGCAGGCGGTTACGATGAGGGCCGATAGCGCGCCCATTACGAACGCACCAATCATGGTGCCGCTCTTCTGGTTGCCGCTAACGCCGGCGAGCTTGCTCTGCACGCTGCTCGGCATCTGCAGGTCGTAGGCGCCGAACATGCCGAGCGCGAGCACGACGAAAAGCGCTGAAAACAGGATGAGGATCCACGGCTGATTGAAGGTCGCCTGCAGCTGCATGCCCGCGGCGGCGGCGGCGATTCCGGCGCCGGTGTAAACCAGGGCCATACCCATGACGTAGCTGAGCGCGAGCGTAAAGCCACGCATCGGCGTCACATCGTCGCCTTCCCCAGCGATGATGCCTGAGAGAATTGGCACCATCGGCAACACGCACGGCGTAAAGGCGAGGCCGAGACCCGCAAGGAAGAAAAGGCCGGCGGCGACCCAGATGCTGGAGCCGGTGATTATATTAGCCAGCCGTGCCTGCTCGCTGACCGGAGCGTCGCTTGTCGGCAGAGCGGACAGGTCGGATACGGCTGATGCTTCGGGCAGACTGACCGTCACAGTGCGTGTCTGCGGCATGTAACAAAGCCCGCCCTCGGCGCAGCCCTGGTACTTGAGCTCCAGTTCGAGATCCATGGCCTCGGGTGTGGCACGAGCAATTGGCAGCCGTGCGAGTACGTCCTCGAGATAGACCTCCATCTCGCCGAAATACTCGTCGACCTTCATCTTGCCCTTGGGAAGATCAAGGCGACCCGCCGCTGCACTATCGCTCAGCGAACGAACGGCGATCTTGTCCTTGTACAGGTAGAAGCCCTGGACGACGCGAAATCCAACGTCAACGGTATTGCCGTCGACCGCAAAGACCTCCGGGATGAAGACGTCGTCGACCGGCGGAAATTCTGAGCTTGCATTGTCATTCGCCGGCAGCGCCCCGAGCGACAGTTTCGGCGTGCCGCCTGCCACCTTTCGCAGCTTGACCGTTTCAGTCCAGGTCTGCGGCGGATAGCAAAGGCCGAGATCAGCACAACCCTGGCTCTTGATGACCAGATCGACCGTCTGCGGTCGATCGCCACTGACCGTATACGGAATCGTGACGAAGAAGCGGTCGCGGTATACCTGCTGCTTGCCGAAGAATTCGTCCTCGTGCGGAAGCCCTTCGGGAAACTCGGGTTCGCCGAGCAGGACGGTGTCAGCGCCGACGGCAAAGCTGAGTTTCTTGCGATAAAGGTAGTAGCCCTCGGCGATCGCCCAGTCGACCTCAAAGGCCGTCCCGGTATCGGCTACGACGTACTGGAACGCCTCCGTGACCTGAAGTGGCTCCTCGTCTGCGTACGCTGCGACCGTGAGGAAAACGGCGCAAAGGAGTATGGCAAAACTGTCTCGAATCATCGTCATGGGTATCTGCGTTCTCGGCTCTCGGGGCTGCCCGTACAGGCTAAGACCTGCCGCGCGTGCCGAATGTTACTCCAAACCGTCCGGATGTCTTGGATACAGGTCCGATTTTTGCGCGAAAGCCAGGCTGCAAAAGCTTGTAATTTTGGTGGCCAACCCTATTATTAGCACTCCTCGTAACCGAGTGCTAACAGTGCTCGGTACGAATTCCGAAATTTATCGGTTTTAAATCAACAACTTATAGGAGTTAAGCACCATGAAGATGCGTCCGCTTCATGATCGGGTCATTGTTAAGCGCATGGAAGAAGAGCGCACATCGCCCGGCGGAATCGTCATTCCCGACGCTGCGGCTGAAAAGCCCATCAAGGGTGAAGTCATCGCGGCCGGCAACGGCAAGATTCTTGAGAACGGCGACGTTCGCAAGCTCGATGTCAAGGTCGGTGACAAGGTCCTGTTCGGCAAGTATGCCGGCACCGAAGTCAAGGTTGACGGTGAAGAACTGCTCGTGATGAAGGAAGACGACATCATGGCGGTGATTGAGGGCTAAACCTCCTTACACCCCTATTCAGAAGTAAACACTGAGGCGGTTTAGACCGCCAGAGACAACAGAGGAATTTAAGATGGCTGCTAAAGAAGTACGATTTAGCGATGACGCGCGGCAGAAGATGTTTGCCGGCGTCACCGTTCTGGCGAATGCGGTAAAGGTGACCCTGGGTCCCAAGGGCCGCAACGTCGTGCTCGACAAGAGCTTCGGCGCACCGACGGTTACCAAGGACGGCGTGTCCGTTGCCAAGGAAATCGAACTCGAAGACAAGTTCGAAAACATGGGCGCGCAAATGGTAAAGGAAGTCGCTTCCCAGACCTCCGACGTTGCCGGCGACGGCACCACCACGGCAACCGTTCTTGCACAGGCGATTCTTCGTGAAGGCCTGAAGTCAGTTGCCGCGGGCATGAACCCGATGGACCTGAAGCGCGGCATCGACAAGGCGTCTGTCGCAATTGTCGGCGAGTTGAAGAAGCTGTCCAAGCCTTGTGAAGACGAGAAAGCGATCGCACAGGTCGGCAGTATCTCCGCCAACTCGGATGTCGAGATCGGTGAGATTATCTCCGATGCCATGGGCAAAGTCGGCAAAGAAGGCGTTATCACGGTTGAGGAAGGCTCAGGCCTTGAGAATGAGCTCGATGTTGTAGAGGGCATGCAGTTCGATCGCGGCTACCTGTCGCCGTACTTCATCAACGATGCGTCTAGCCAGCAGGTAGAGCACGAGAACCCGCTGATCCTGTTGTTCGACAAGAAGATCTCCAACATTCGCGACCTGTTGCCGATTCTCGAAGGTGTTGCCAAAGCCGGTCGGCCGCTGATGATCATTGCCGAAGACGTCGAAGGCGAGGCGCTCGCGACGCTGGTTGTCAACAACATTCGCGGCATCGTCAAGGTTGCCGCCGTCAAGGCACCGGGCTTCGGCGATCGCCGCAAAGCGATGCTGCAGGATATCGCGGTGCTGACCGGTGGCCAGGTTATCTCGGAAGAAGTCGGGCTGTCGCTTGAGAAGGCTACACTCGACGACCTCGGTCAAGCCAAGAAGATCCAGATTACCAAGGAAGCGACCACGATTATCGACGGTGCCGGCAAGGCCACCGAAATCAAGGCTCGAGTCGACCAGATCAATGCCGAGATTGCGGATTCTTCGTCGGATTACGACAAAGAGAAGCTGCAGGAACGCGTTGCCAAGCTGTCCGGCGGTGTTGCCGTGATCAAGGTTGGCGCGGCTACCGAAGTGGAGATGAAGGAAAAGAAGGCGCGCGTTGAAGACGCGCTGCACGCTACTCGTGCTGCTGTCGAAGAGGGCGTGGTGCCCGGTGGTGGTGTCGCACTGATTCGGGCCGTCAAGGCGATCTCGAAGCTGAAAGGCGACAACGACGACCAGAACGTCGGTATCGCCATTCTGAAGCGTGCGGTCGAAGAACCGCTGCGTCAGATCGTGCGCAACGCCGGCGGCGACGCCAGCGTTGTGTTGAACGCAGTCGCAGAAGGTAAGGGCAACTTCGGCTACAACGCGGCGACCGGCGAATACGGCGACATGATCGAACAAGGTATTCTCGATCCGACGAAGGTCACACGCTATGCGCTGCAGAACGCGGCCTCAGTATCCGGACTGCTGTTGACGACCGAAGCGATGGTCGCCGACGCCCCGCAGGACGATGCCGGTGGTCCACCGATGCCGGACATGGGTGGCATGGGCGGTATGGGCGGCATGATGTAAGTTCGGCTCATGTCGCGATGTCAATCATCGCAAAACGAAAAGCCCGGCATACGCCGGGCTTTTTTTGTGCGTGAACCAGGCTGGCTCAAAACGTGAACCCTGCGCCGATCGAAAGGGTCCAGCTTTCATAATCGCTCTGCAATGTCTCCAGGGGCGCGCCCGGCAACTCCATTCGCACCGATCCGGCATCGAAATAGGTGGCCCCGGCCTCGACGAACCAGCGCTCGGTAGCGTCATAACGGCCGCCGAACTTAATCTGCGGCCCGCCGTCGTCAGTCTCGAAGGATACCTCCTGTTGGCCACTTGTATCGAAGTCGATGTCAATCTCCTGCAGCAAGAGGTAACCCGCGGCGACAAAACCCGACCATTTATCGCTACCGCCCAGTGGAAAGCGATACACGCCGTTTATGCCCAGCCCGAGTGACGCAAAGTCGCCGCCGGAAAACGCACCGAGACCGGGCAGGTCGACGGCGTCGAGGTCGTTACGCCGATACATGATTTCACCCTCGACCGCGAGGCGGTTCGTAAACTGGTAGCCGATCGTGCCGCCACCCGCAAACGAGGCGTCGAAGCTGGCGCTGCTCGATTCCGAGTTGGTTCCGTCACTATAGGTCAAGGTGGCTGACGAAAGATTGCCAAGACCGAGGTTTGCGGTCGCATACCAGCCGCTGTCGTCGGCCAATGCGCCTGTCGTCGATAGAAGAGTCGTCGTCGCTGCAAGAGCGAGCAATCTGCTCGAAGTATTCGGTTTCATAGTTTCTCTCCGTTCAATTAACGAGTTTTGCAGTTCCCGGAAAAGATAATTTCAGAAACGTGTGGCGAGTGGATTTCAAGGTCGTAACCGGCTGTAACAGAGTTTTGCAGCGCGCCGCGGTCGAAGCAGATTTCGTTCCCTTTCGAAAACCTGTCAATCCGATGATTCCCTGATTGCTTTCTTGCGCGAAGGGCGTAGAAAAGATTTGCTGGCGGAGGTTCGCCAGCGCTGTACAGGGAAGGAGGTGTGTCACATGTCAATCCTGCGAAAGATCGAGCCCCGCAAAAGGGCGGTTGATGTAAGACGGACGGCGCCTCTCACCCACAGCATGGAGGAGTTCTTCGAGGACTTCTTGCCACGCCGCTGGATGGAGACGTTTGAACCCTTTGGGTGGAACCGGATGAGAGATGTCGATATGGAGCGGAATTTCCGCCTCGATGTCATTGACCGGGACAAAGAGTTTCTGGTCCGTGGTGAACTCCCGGGTATCGAGAAAGACGATGTCGAAGTCACGATCGCGGGCGGTCGCCTGTTGATCGAGGCAGAAAGGGAGTTCGAGGAAGTTGATGAGAAGGAGGAGTTCTACAGGCACGAGCTCGGCTATGGCAAATTCATGCGAAGCGTGATGTTGCCGGAAGAAGTGGATCCTGAAAACATCCATGCCGAGCTGAAGGACGGAATCCTGACCGTTACGCTTCCGAAAGTCCGCGCGGCGGAAAGACACACAGTTAAAGTCGCCTGACGATTCAATGGCTGTGTGACATTGCCGGGACGGCTGCGGCCGCCCCGGCTTTTATATGCGCGCGAGACGCTGCTGGCGTCGCCGCCAGCGCCAGGCGAGACGCGCGCCGAGCAATGCCGCGAGAATCCCGGCGTAGATCAGGGGCTCGGTTATGTCCTTCTTGACCTGCCACCAGTAGTGCCACACGCCTAGGATCGCGATCGCATAGGTCGCATTGTGCAGGGTCTGCCAGCGCCGTCCCAGTCGCCGTCGCATACCGTCTGTCGAGGTCGCAGCCAGGGCGGTGAGTAGCAAAAGCGCCACGAAACCAACAGTGATGAAGGGTCGCTCCGTCAGGTCTTCCAGGATCGCCGACAGCAGCAGGCCCTGGTCCAGCACGAGCCAGGTCAGGAAGTGCATGAGCGCATAGAAGAAGGTGAACAGGCCCAGCATGCGACGGAAACGGGACAGCCAGTTCCAGCCGGTCAGACGCCGCAGCGGCGTGACGGCGAGCGTTATCATGATCAGGCGCAGCGCCCAGTTGCCGAAGCGATCGAGAATTTCCTCGACCGGGTTGGCGCCGAGTCTCCCGGTCAGCTCGAAGGCGTCAGTAATCACCAGGATGGCGGGCAGCAGGCAGAGCAGAAAAACAGCGGGTTTCCAGATTCGCCTTATCTGTTCCAGCGTGGTCACTCGCTGCCCTAGAAATTACGACGCAGGTCGAGGTTCTTGTAAAGATGGGCGACCTCGTCGCCATAGCCATTGAACATCAGTGTCGGCTGCTTGCTGGCGAAAAGTCCGGCGCCAATCCGACGCTCGCGCGCCTGACTCCAGCGAGGGTGATCGACTTCAGGATTGACGTTGGCATAGAAGCCGTACTCGCGCGGCTGCGACATGTTCCAGCTGGTTTTCGGCCGGCGCTCGGTAAAGCGCATGCGCACGATGCCCTTGATGCCCTTGAAGCCGTACTTCCACGGGACCACCAGTCGAATCGGTGCACCGTTCTGGTTCGGCAGAACCTCGCCATACAGCCCTACTGCCAGTATCGACAGCGGGTTCGTGGCCTCGGCGATCGTCAGGCCTTCGCGGTACGGCCAGTCGAGTGCGCGCCGGCGCTGCCCGGGCATGCGTTCGGAGTCATGCAGTGTTTCAAAGGCGACGTATCGCGCTTTGGACGTTGGTTTGAAATAGCTGACTACGTCAGCGAGCGAAATACCGACCCAGGGAATGACCATCGACCAGGCCTCAACGCAGCGCATGCGATAGATGCGTTCCTCGAGATCGAATGGCTTCACGAAATCGTCGAAGTCGAAAGTGCCCGTCTTTTCGCACTCGCCATCGACCTGTATCGACCACGGTCGCGGCTTGAAATCCTGCGAATTCTCGAACGGATCTGCCTTGCCGGTGCCGAATTCGTAATAATTGTTGTACGTCGTGATGTCCTCGTAACTGTTGGGCGGCTCATCGGTGCTGAAGCGGCTCGTGCCCACGTCTGGCAATTCTGCTCGACGGGCGTCGGGGATGATCGCGCCGAGCGCCGACGCGCCCGTCAGCGAGCCGCCGATAGCGGCGCCCGCGCGCATGAAATCACGGCGGTTGAGGTAATTTTCCTTACTCGTAATTTCTGACGGACGGATGTCCGATGACTTCTTGATTATCACGCAAGCTCTCCGGGTAGAAGATTGTCCTGAATAGGACCGGATTGGGGGAGCAAATATTGCACAAATCTTCGTCGGAAGTGATGCTAGCAACAAATTGTTACCTGGAGATTCGTCGTTAACGCCACGAAAAACGCCGTTACCAGCAAGGTCCTGGTCCTCTATTACGCCGCAACAGTGATCTTCCTGATTCTCGACTACACGCTGGGCCTCAACGTTCGCCTGGCATTCCTCGAGCCCTATCCGGAGGCGCGCGTGGCGTACTACGGTGTGTGCTTCTTCTGCCTTGGCCTGATGCTGTGGCGCCCGGTGTGGACGGTCCTGATCGCTGCCTTCGAGTCGATCGTCACGCTGTCGGCTCTCATTATCGGAATGGGCATGAGGACACTGGTGGTGAGCGATCAGATGCTCGAAACAGGCAGCGGCGTCGTCACAATGCCGGAGATCGTCAACTTCCTGATTTCGGGTGGCGCCGCGTATTTCGCATGGATTCGGGGCGTTCGCCAACTCAGAGAAGAAAATCCGTTCTAAACGACGATAAAAGTCGTTAACGTCTGGAAAATATCTAAAAGTGGATGGGGAGGCATGTCTGGCGGAGATACAGTGGCGCTCCATTGCAGAATCCGATGAATAAATGGACGATAGTCGAGAAAAAATTACCGAAAAATCGAGAAATGTCTCTAACGGCTACTAAAAACAGTATTTCAGAAATTTCTGTGACTGATATCCATATTGGGTCTTTGAGAAATCAAGTTTTCCATTTTTGAGAAGATAGCGACTTTTATCATCATGAAATCCACAAAATCGTCTTTTTTCGCTTACTACCCTCAAGAAAGAACAAACTTTCCCCCGACGTCGACGTCGAAATACAGTGAGGGCCGCGTTCATGCTGTATTCAAGCGGATGTTGCCAAGGTTGAGATCGTGAGCATTGCCCCAACGTCTGCGAAACATCGGGAGGTCTGAAACGGTGAGAGAACCACTATCCAATATTGTCAGGCGCGACGACCGGATCACGGCAACGGCACTGCTGAATGTCGACGTGATCGCGGATTTCGTGTGCCCATTCTGCTTCATTGGCAAGCGACGCTTTGACGAGGCGCTAAAGGCCGTCAAAGGCCCTGTCGACGTCAACTGGTTTCCGTTCCAGCTCAATCCGGAGATACCGGCTGAGGGATTACCGTTCGACGAGTACCTGTCACGTCGTTTCGGCGACTCGGCCGACATCGAGCCTGTTCTGCAGCACCTCAGGCAGCAGGGCCGGGAAGTCGGCATCGACTTTCGCTTCGACAAGCTGCGCCACGTCCCGAATACCTTGCCGATTCACCAGCTCATATACATGGCCGAGGCGCGCGGCCTCGACCCGTCGGCGCTCGCTGAACACCTCATGTCGGCGTTTTTTGAGCACGGACGCAACATCGGAAGCAGGGATGAGCTCGCGAATATTGCCGAAGCACACGGCCTGTCGAACGACGATGTCTGCGAGGCGATCGAAACCGATGCGATCAGGCAGCTCGTCCTTGATCGCGAGCGACAGGTGCGCGGCAGCGGCATCTCCGCAGTACCCGGTTTTCTCCTGAATCGCCGCCTGCTGGTCGTCGGTGCCCAGGGCACCGAAACGTTCGTCAACGCATTCGACCAGGCGATGTTCGGTGAAGGTACGGATACCCTGGTGTCACCGGCGCTGCATTAGCCAGTCGAGTATTAGCCGATTCACCTCGTCAGGCTGTTCCTGCTGGCTCCAGTGTCCGCAGCCCTGCAGCATGTGAACCTCGAGATCGCTGACCAACGGCCGCATTGCGGCTATATGATCCGCTGAAATGAGGACGTCATTGTCGGCGCCGATAAAGAGGGTTGGTATATCGATCGAGTAATCGAGGCCTTCCGAGCGCTGCCAGTTATCTGTCCAGTTGCGATACCAGTTGATAGCCCCGGAAAAACCGCTCAGCGAGTAGGCCTCGGCGTAGTAGTCGCGCTCCTGCGCAGTCAGCAGTGGCTCGCCACCATGGTCGGCCTTCTGCAGCGCGCCAACAAGGCTCACAATCTTTTTTTCATCGGGAAGCAGGTCAAACTGCTGACGTGAGATCTGGTTGCGGCGCATGGTGACATCGAAGAAGCGTTTTGGATCACGTGCGAATTTGCGATCGGCTTCGTCCGAATCCTGGAAGTTAACGATATAGAATTCTTCGCCATAGCGTCGCCGCCAGATCGCGATCGGATCTTCAGCCGACCTCGGATAGTGGGGGATATTCAGTATGACGAGCTTCTCGATACGCTCGGGCGCGGTCATCGCCATGTGCCACAGCAACATCGCACCCCAGTCGTGGCCGATGAAGATGGCGCTCGCGAGATTCATTGCATCGAGTAGCCCCTGCACGTCGCCGACGAGTTCGTCGATTCGGTAATCCGCGACCGCGGGTGGTACGCTGCTGCTGCCGTAACCGCGCTGATCGGGGGCGATGGCGCGAAAACCCTTCGCCGCCAGTGCAGGTAGCTGGAAGCGCCAGGAGTAGGCGAGTTCGGGGAAGCCGTGCAACAAGATCACCGCAGGCCCTTTTCCCTGTTCGTAGACGGCCATACGGATGCCGTTTGTCTCGACGAAACGTGGTTTTGGAAACATCCGATCAGTGTGACAGGATCTGTTGAAAAGCCAAGGCTGCTACGATGTGCGCACTGCTACGTATTTCGCCGTAGCCGGGTTGTCAAGAAACTGCAAAACCGCAGATACGAGGAGCAAAATGCAATGAACAATCGGTCACTTTCTACTTTCCCAATGGTCGCCATCACGACCGTTGCGGTCATGCTGCTGGTGGCGGCAGCCGCGGCATCCGCTTCCCATCACGGGCAGGGAAAGCATCACAAGATGCCGGCCTTCGCTGACATCGATCTGAATGGCGATGGCGCTATCGTCGAGTCCGAATTCTACGAAGCGCGCGCGGCGCGAATGGCGGAGCGCGCCAAGGCTGGCGGCAAGATGAAGAACGCGGCCAATGCACCAACATTTGGATCTATTGACCTCGATAGCAACGGCGAGATATCGGCGCAGGAATTCGCTGCGCATCAGACGGAGATGAAGGCAAAAAGAAACAGCCAGAAGCAAAAAATGAAGCAGCAGAACAAGGACAAGAGCGCGCAGAAAGACGCTCAGAAAGACGCTCAGAAAGAGTAAGTGACGGACATACGCCAGCGTCTGCTGTGGCTGCGCGCTGAACTGGAAGCGGAAGCGGAGTCGGCCGGTGGTTCGGCGGATATAGTCGAACTGGACCAGTCGAAGGTAGGGCGCCTGTCGCGCATGGACGCGATGCAGGCACAGGCAATGGCCAAGGCAACCGGGCAGCGACGCGACGCTGCCCTGCGTCGGATAACAGCGGCCCTGAAGCGCGTGGACAATGGTGAGTTCGGCATTTGCCGCGAATGCGACGAGCCGATCAACCCCAAACGTCTCGAGTTCGACCCGACAGTGCTTTATTGCGTCGATTGCGCGGGCCGGGCTGGAGAATAGCCGGTCTGAACGTGGAACATCCAATAGTACGCCGACAATCAGCGACCTTCGCCACGATACAGCACTTTCGACACCGGGGCGATGCCGTGCGCAGGGCTCGCTCGCGCTGACGGACTCATGGGATTAGACCTTTCGAGGGTGTTTCCGCTTGTGTTTTACCGCATTGGCAAGTAATTTCCCCGGCAAGACGTTGAAGGGGACAAACAGGCAGTCCGCTTGAGCCACAGCGACCGGAGGATGGTGAGAGCTCCGGGTTCGAGTCTGCCGAATATCACCCCGGAGTTGCCGCCTGAAAAGCAGTCTTGAGTAGGCGCGGCCGACTGGCTCACGATACGAGCGACGGACAAGCGGCCATAGGCCGGTTGACCATGAGGTGGCCCGTCAAAGATGGGTCGCGAAACCGGGTGGTACCGCGACGAACATTGATCGCCCCGGGTGCAAACGATGCACCCGGGGCGTTTTTGTATTCGAGGATCAGATTTTGGCAGCCAGGAAAGCCGTGTTTAAAGAAGTGAGTGGTCGTTACAACGGGCCGGACATCGAGAATGAGGTACTCGATTTCTGGCGCGAGCACGATGTGTTTGCGAAGACACTGGAGGCGACCAGGGACGGCCCGCAGTTCAGCTTCAACGAGGGTCCGCCAACAGCAAACGGCAAGCCGGGCATTCATCACGTGCTGGCACGCAGCTTCAAAGACGTATTCCCGAGATACAAAACGATGCGCGGCTACCACGTGCCGCGAAAAGCCGGCTGGGATACGCACGGCCTGCCGGTTGAGCACGAAGTCGAAAAAGAACTGGGTATTTTCGACAAGCAGGAAATCGAGGAAAAGGTCGGGATCGCGGAGTTCACCAGGCGTTGTCGCGAATCCGTGATGCGTTATATCGGCGACTGGGAGAAGATGACCGAGCGCATGGGCTTCTGGGTCAATCTCGACGAAGCCTATTACACACTGAACAACGACTATATCGAGTCCGTCTGGAACCTGCTTTCGAAAATCTGGGACAAGGACCTGATCTATCGTGGCTACAAGGTCGTACCCTACGACCCGCGCATTGGCGCCACGCTGTCATCGCACGAGCTCGCCCTCGGCTACAGGGAAGTGGAAGATCCGTCGATCACGGTGCGCTTCAGGCTTGTCGATGAAGATGACACCTACTTCCTGGTCTGGACGACGACGCCGTGGACGCTGCCATCGAACCTCGCGCTCGCCGTCGGCGAGGACATCGACTACAGCTATTGCGAATCCGGGGGCCAGACGCTGATTGTCGCCGAAGCGCTGCGAGAGGCCGTGTTTCGTGACATCGAGCATTCGGTGGTCAAAACGGTGAAAGGCGCCAGGCTGGTTGGCGTTCGTTACGAGCAAATGTTCGACTATCTTCCCTGCAATGCGGCGAAGGCGTTCACCGTGCTGGCCGCGGACTTCGTCAGTACCGAGGACGGCACCGGCATCGTGCATACTGCGCCGGCATACGGCGTCGACGATCTGGAACTGGGCCAGGCGAACGACCTGCCTGTCGTACACGGAGTCGGACTCGACGGGCACTTTGTCGACGCGGTCGAGCCGGTGGCTGGCCTGTTCTTCAAGGACGCCGACAAGGTCCTGATTCGCGAGCTCAAGGAGCGCGGCATCATGTTCCGCTCCGAACGCTACAAGCATAACTACCCGTTCGGCTGGCGCACGGGCGATCCTATCCTGTACTACGCCAAGAACGCCTGGTATATCCGCACGTCGCTGTTCCGAGAACGTATGGCCGAGCTTAACCAGACAATTAACTGGGTGCCCGAGCACATCCGCGACGGCCGTTTCGGCAACTGGCTGGAAAACAACGTCGACTGGGCATTGTCGCGGGAACGTTTCTGGGGCACGCCTTTGCCGGTATGGACGAACGGCGACGGCGATTACATGTGCGTCGGCTCGGTCGCCGAGCTGGAAGCGCTGACCGGCCGTGAGCTTCAGGAGCTTGATTTGCATCGGCCGGCCGTCGATGAGATCCGCTTCGAGAAAGACGGCAAGACCTGGGAGCGCGTTCCCGAGGTAATCGACTGCTGGTTCGACTCGGGCGCGATGTCTTACGCGCAGTGGCACTACCCGTTCGAAAACGCGGAAAAGTTCGACAAGCACTTTCCCGCGGATTATATCTGCGAGGCGATCGACCAGACACGAGGCTGGTTTTACACGTTGCACGCAATAGCTACGCTGGTTTCCGACAGCGTGGCATTCCGTAACTGTATTTGCCTGAATCTGATCGTCGATAAAGACGGCAAGAAGATGTCGAAGTCGGTTGGCAACATCATCAACCCCTATGATGTCTTCGACACCGTGGGTGCCGATGCGTTGCGCTGGTACTTCCTCGCACGATTGTCTCCCGATGCACCCAAGCGCGTATCGGTAGAGATCGTCGCGGACGTTGCCAGTTCGTTTATCAACACGTTCTGGAACACCTACGGCTTTTTCGTTCTTTATGCACGACTGGACGAAGTGGATCTCAGCCGTGATATTCCGCTCGAGCAGCGCCCGGAAATCGACCGCTGGGCGCTGGCACTGCTGCATAAGACGATTACCACGGTTACCGAGTCACTCGACCATTTCGATGCCAAGACGGCGGGCGAGGCGATAGAGGCGTTTGTCGATCAGCTCAGCAACTGGTACGTGAGACGCAATCGTCGCCGCTTCTGGAAATCCTCGGATCCCGAAGACACCCAGGCGGCCTACCTGACGCTTTATGAATGCCTGAAGGGCGTTCACGAGCTCATGGCACCGTTCGTACCGTTCCTGGCGGAAAACGTCTATCAGAACCTGGTGCGCAGCGTCGACAAGGATGCCCCGGTATCCGTACACATGGGTAACTGGCCCGCAGCCGATCCTGCCTGGCGGAACGACGATCTGTTGTTCGATATCGGCGTCGTGCAGAAAGTCGTCGGCCTGGCACGGGCCGCGCGCGGCCAGTCCGGTGTGCGTACGCGCCAGCCATTGTCGAGGCTGCTGCTGCGGGCGCCGGATGATGCTTCCGCGAAAGCACTCTCGAGCCACCAGGACCAGATCCTGGAAGAGCTCAATGTCAAGTCGATCGAGTTTATCGCGCGCGATGCCGGGCTGGTTAGCTATCGCATCAAGCCCAACTTGCCGCGTATTGGTAAACGCTATGGCAAGCTAATCCCGGTAATCCGCAAAGCACTCGAAGATGCGGATGGTGCCGCGATTGCCGCGGCGTCGGCGCAAGGCAAGCCCTTCGAGATCGACGCCGGGGGCGAGACGATTTCGCTCGAAGGGGACGACGTACTGATTGAGACCAGCTCAGCCGAGGGCTATGCCTGCGGCGAGGACGCCGGCTTCCTGACGGCGCTGGATACAACGCTGACGGATGCACTGATCAACGAGGGGGTCGCGCGCGAGATCGTGCGCTCAGTACAGGATGCCCGCAAGCAGGCCGGTCTCGAGGTGTCTGATCGCATCACGCTGGGCATCTCCGGGTCCGCGTCCGTCGAGACGGCCCTGGCGGCGCACCGGGATTACGTGATGAACGAGACACTGGCGACGGCCTGGGAAGTCGGGCAGGACCAGCCACTGTATTCAGGCGAGCGGCAGATGGGAGAAGCGCACTGGCGGATTGAATTCGCGAAATCGCGACAGTGAGAAAAGCCACACTTGCGTGATATTCGCGATCTCTGTTATAAGAAACAGGCGCAACGTTCTGATACTTCAGGAGCCAAACCGAACGGAGGGGTCGTGCAGAGCCCCCGCAAGGCCGGTGTCGGTAGCCGCTCCACCAACAAGAAAAGCGTAAATCCGCCCTCGTGAGGGAAGGCGGGATAACAACAACAAGACGCTGGAGTCGCAATGACAAACCACGTGCTTCGCTTTCAGGCGGCACTCACCGTGCTTGCCGGCCATGGTCATATAAAACAAAGACTTATACGGGCTTACGAGGAGAACCTCGACGGCATAGACGTAGACGAGTTGCCGGTCGCCATGAAACAGGCGTTCGCGGACTTCCGGCAAAGCATGCATCGCGTTACGCCGTTGCACGGCGAAAGTGCGGTCTGCGCGTCGGTAAGAAAGATGTCGCCTGAGGATGCCAGCGAATGTGCCTCCCAGGTCGTAGCGTTGTTTGGCGAGCTTGCTCGACACAGAAATGACGAGCCCGCCGGGCTGCCGCTCGACGATGGCGAGACGCCACGGGTGCCGCCGTTCCTGATCAAGTCGGTCTGATCGGGTAGTACACGTAGGTTATCAGCCGCTCCTCGGGCACTTCGCCCGGATCGCTCACATAGGACTCCCAGGCAGCCCCGTTGCGCTCAATACCGTGCGCGGCCAGGTAGGCGGAGATCTTGCGGTGGGTCGTCGTCAGGGTTCGATAGGAGCCGACGTGCTTGACGCGCACCACGAGACCGCCATAGGTCTTGCCGAGCGTGACGCTCGTATCGCCACGCGGGGTGGCCGGCGTGACGCCCCGTACCGGAATCGCGGCGTCGAAAAGCAGTTCGGCGCCACTGAAGGTGCGTGTAATCGACAACGGTGCGCCGGCGACCTGGAGACCCGCACGATCAATGTAGTTCAGGACCTGGAAATAGGCTTTGCCCATGGCCTCAGACATCGCAGTGGGCTCGGGACGAGAGCTTGTCTGCAGGTAAGCAATGTCCGTCGCGTCGACCAGGATCTCTTCGACGTCAAGATCGCTGAAGTCGGCGCTGGGCAGGCTCTCCGCCAGTGCCTTGAGATTCTCGAGGCCGGCGCGGTAGTCCCTGGCAACGATGCCGCCCAGCATGGCGGCAAAGTAGCGGCCGACGAAGTTCATGCCGTAGTCGGCATCAAATCCCCAGCTGACAACGGTGGTCCCGGTGCCTGGAACCAGCCTGAGGCTGGACACAGCCTCGCCCGTTTCGCCAGGGTTCATGCGCATACTGACCCGTTCGAACGGTTTACTTTCGACGATGGTCTGAGTGCCGCTACCGACGATTGCACCGTCCCAACTCATCGTGGCGCCGACGCCGCGGCGCTCGCCGGAATACACAATCCGCACATTTGGGTCGGTCTCGACGATCGGTGTCCATAGCGCGACGCGTCGAAAATCGTTGAGCAAGGCGAATACCGTCGCCGGTTGCGCGTCGATTTCGATGGAGACCTCGACATGGTGGGTGCGCGGTAGTGAGTAACCGATGATCACGAGCAACGCGACAAAGGCGATCATGCCGTAAAGCAACTTCTGCACGGTTCGTCGTTCCAGGAAGACAAGGCGGGACAGGAATTATTCCACAGTTGGCCATCCTTCGGCACAATGCGCTGATGATGGAACAAATAAACACGGACCTGCCGATCGGGGTATTCGATTCAGGCGTGGGTGGCCTGACCGTATTGCGAGCAATACGAGCGGAATTGCCCAATGAGAATCTCGTTTACCTGGGTGACACCGCGCGACTGCCGTACGGTACGAAAAGCCCGCTTTCCATTTCCCGCTATGCCGTGCAGGCAACCGCAAAGCTCAAGGAGCAGGGTATCAAGCTGCTTGTTGTCGCCTGTAACACGGCTTCGGCTGTTGCGCTCGACGCTCTCCGCGAGCAGATGAGTCCGCTGGCCGTCATCGGCGTCGTTGAGCCCGGCGCCGAGGCTGCCATAAACGCGTGCAGCGGCGGAGCGCACCTGGTGCTGGCTACGGAAGCTACGGTGCGCCTGGGGGCCTATCGCAAGGCTATTGAGGCTCGCGACGCCGCAGCGCATGTCCGTGAGAGTGCCTGCGAACTGCTGGTCGCCCTTGCCGAGGAAGGTTGGACGAACGGTGAAATTGCGCATCGGATCATCGAGCGATACCTCGCGGAGGCCAGCAGCGGCGACTTCGAGCCGGACACGATCATCCTCGGCTGTACCCATTTCCCGCTGCTGAAAGACGCCATCGCCGAGGTGGCGTCTGATCGGGTGCAGCTGGTGGACTCCGCCGGCACAACGGCCGCCGTTGTCACGAAAGCACTCGACGCCAGCGGATTGCGACGCGTCGGGAGTGGCGCAGGCGAGCTACGACTGTTGGCAACCGACAGTGCGACACGCTTTGCGCGCGTTGGCGGCAGGTTCCTCGGAGAACCGCTCGACTTCAGCGATGTCGAGATAGTAGACCTTTAAATATCGCACAGGCCGTCACGATTGACGGCCTGTGCGATAATTGCCGCTTAAACCTGCTTCAGGGGGAAACCGTGAATCTGCAATCCGTTATGCGTCTGTCTGGCCCGATTGTCTTGTCATTACTGTTGGCATCCTGCGATACAGAGGCGCCGCCCGAGGTTACCGTTGAAGTATCGGGGACGGTGGAACCACGTCCCGAGATCTATGCGGATTTCGCGCTTACCGCCGACCTTGGCAGTCTGAGCGACGAGCAGATTCAGATGATTCGGATACTGATCGAGGCATCGAAGATCATGGATGACCTGTTCTGGCGGCAGAGTTACGGCGACGGTTACCGTGAATGGCTGAACGGTATCGAGGACCCGGCGACACGCCGTTTCGCAGAGCTCAATTACGGTCCCTGGGACCGGCTGGATGACGAGAAGTCATTTATCAAGGGAATCGGACCGAAACCACTGGGCGCTCGCTTCTATCCCGAGGACATGAGCAAAGAGGAATTTGACGAGGCCTACCTGCCCGGCAAGAAAGGCCTGTATTCGCTGGTAAGGCGCGATGAGGAGGGGGCGTTGACACTGGTTCCGTATCACGTGGCCTACACAGAAGAGCTTGCCGAGGCCGCAGGCCTGCTGCGGCGAGCGGCAAAGCTCGCGGAGAGCCCCGATTTCGCCACCTACCTCAAACTGCGCGCAGCCGCGCTGATCAGCGACGAGTTTCAAATCAGCGATCGGTACTGGATGGATGTCAAAGATAACGATATCGACGTTGTCATCGGCCCTATCGAGACCTACGAGGATCGATTGTTCGGTTATCGCGCGGCCTACGAATCGTACGTACTGATCAAGGACCTCGAATGGAGCGATCGACTCAGTCGGTTCGCCGATTTTCTGCCGGACCTGCAGGCCGGTTTGCCGGTCGCCGAAGAGTACAAGTGGGAAACGCCCGGTACAGACTCCGATCTCAACGCCTACGATGTCGTCTACTACGCAGGACACAGTAACGCCGGTTCCAAGACAATTGCGATCAACCTGCCGAACGACGAGGAGGTGCAGCTTGACAAGGGCACACGGCGTTTACAGTTAAAGAACGCGATGCAGGCCAAGTTCGAGAAGATCCTGGAGCCGATCGCCGACATGTTGATTGACGAAACGCAGCGCAGGCACATAACGTTTGATGCGTTCTTCGCCAATACGATGTTCCACGAAGTGGCGCACGGTCTTGGCATCAAGAACACTATCGATGGCAGAGGCACTGTCAGGGAGGCGATGCTCGACCTGGCATCAAGCATGGAGGAAGGCAAGGCGGACATCCTCGGCCTGTACATGATTACGGAGCTGCATAAGGCGGGTGAGCTCGGTGACGTCGATCTTCGCGATTACTACACGACTTTCATGACCAGCGTTTTTCGCTCGATTCGGTTTGGCGCGAGCAGCGCGCACGGCAAAGCGAACATGGTGCGTTTCAATTATTTCCTGGAAGAGGGTGCTTTCGTTCGTGATCCGGCTACGAATCGATACCGCGTCGATTTCGACAGGATGGAGACCGCAATGACCGGTCTGTCGCGTCTGTTGCTGACGCTGCAAGGCGACGGCGACTACGAAGGCGCGAGCAAATTGACACGCGAGAAAGGCCTGATCTCGGAGCAGCTGCAGGCCGATCTTGATCGACTGACCGGCGCACAGATACCGGTGGATATCACGTTCCGCCAGGGCGTGGCCGTTCTGGGTATCGAATAAACAATGCATCATCTTGAGGCGCACACATTGAAAGCAAGAATACTGGTTCTGATCGTCACGGCCATTACGCTGGCCGCCTGCGGTGACAAGGGCGAGACACCGTCGGCAACAGTGGTCGAAAAACAGCCGTGGGCGGACTTCGCGGCCGCGACAATCGCCGACTATTACCGGCAGAATCCCGAGGTCGCGGTATACGTCGGCCTGCACGAATACGATGGCCAGATGTCCGACTTCAGCCTGGCTGCTGCAGACGAGTACGCCACGTGGATCGATGCGACTATCGAGGAGGCTGAGTCCTATGCCAATCTCGAAGGCATCGAGGCATTCGAGCGCGAATACCTCATCAACGCATTGCGTGGCGAGCGCTTCTGGATCCGTGACTCCGGGTTCCTCACGAGCAACCCGGTCGCCTACGCGTTCTCGATTGACCTGGATACTTACATCGACCGCGACTATGCGCCGCTGGAGGAGCGACTCGTTGCCTATACAAAGTACGCGTCACAGATTCCAGCTGCGCTGAAAACCATGCGCGGAAACCTGAAGCCGCCGATGGCGGCGCCGCATGTTGAAACCGCGCTCAACATTTTTTCAGGGCTGGCGGACTACATGGAAGATACTGTGCCGGGACTGTTCGCGGCCGTAGAGGACGAGCAGCTGCAGCGCCAGTTTTCGGCGGCGAACAGTGCTGCTGCCAACGCGGCGCGAGAAACGGCAAACTGGCTCGAGCAGCAGAAGGCCATCGCGACTGACGAATTCGCGCTCGGCGAGCAAAGGTTCCTGCAGATGCTGAGTGCCACCGAGGGCGTCGATACTTCGCTTGCCGATCTCAAGGCAGCGGGAGAGCTGAACCTGAGACAGAATCTTGATCAGCTGAACGAGGCTTGCGCGGAATTTGCCCCCGGCGAGAGTACCGAGGCTTGCGTCCTGAAAGTCCAGGGCCGCAAACCGCCCGAGGGCGCAGTAGCAGGCGCGACTCGACAATTGCCGGCGCTGCGCAAGTTTGTTGAGGACAACAATATCGTCACTATCCCCGGTACCGAGGAAGCGCTGGTCGATGAGGCGCCGCCACACAAACGCTGGAACTTCGCTTACATCGAGATTCCCGGGCCCTTTGAATCAGGACTGCCGTCCGTGTATTACATCGCGCCCCCGGACCCGAGCTGGTCCGAAGAAGACCAGCTCGCCTACATCGCGGGTGAGAAGGATCTTCTCGCTACATCGGTGCACGAGGTCTGGCCGGGGCACTTCCTGCAGTTCCTGCACGCCAATCGCGCAACAAACAACGTCGGCCAGCATTTCAGTACCTACACGTTTGTCGAAGGGTGGGCGCACTACACAGAGCAGATGATGGTCGACGCCGGACTTGACGACGGCGATCCTGAAACGCGTATCGGCCAGCTGCTGAATGCACTGCTGCGCAATGTCCGTTACCTGTCAGCCATTGGCCTGCACACCGAAGGAATGACGGTCGAGGAAAGCCAGGCGATGTTCGAGGAAAAGGCCTTCCAGGATTTCGGCAACGCCAGCCAGCAGGCCTATCGTGGCACCTACGATCCGGGCTACCTCAACTACACGCTGGGCAAGCTCATGATCAACAAGCTGCGAGACGACTGGACGGCGGGCCGCGGCGGGCGCGAAGCGTGGGGCCGGTTTCACGACGAGTTCCTGAGCTATGGTTCACCACCGATACCGCTGGTCAGAGGACAGATGCTGGGCGCTGACTACGATGGCGATAGCGGGCTGTTGCCAAGGTAACGAACGCGTTGCGGTGCGCGCGGCCTGTCTAGTCCCGTCGGCTTAGCCAGCGCCGGGCGTCTCGCTCGTTGGAAAAAACGGCGGCGCTGAATGGGGCCGCCGCCCGGCGCGTCTTCAATGCTGCCGCGGCGACTTTGTGGCTTTCGCGGACGTCCTCGTTCTCATTGACGACCGCGAGACGGTACTCGGCGGTCAGACCAACCGCGTCGAAAAATTCGCGGCTGTTGAAGAGATCCGGTGCCGGCAGCGGCTTCGCAACGCGAGAAGTGGCAAGGATGTCAAAACACTGCTGTTGCTCGCAGATGGCGATGATTTCCTTCCACATCTGCAGCCCCTTCAAATAGTCGAAGCTGCCGGTAGTCCAGACTCTGACTACGTTATCGTCGTAGGCAACTGAATACCGGTAATCGTCTTCCATGGCTCGACTCTTCAGCTGGGAATTCAAATCCGCCAACAGACATTGACTTCGGTACGCGCGCGAAAATATCAGTGAGTGCTAATAAGCTGATAAACGCCGATGGCTCATCACAATCTTAGTGAGGTTCCCGGCGCGGGTCCAGGTTCGTGATTTAACGAACGTTGAGTATAGAGGTATCGTTTATCGATACGCGGCAGGGAGTTTCCGAACAACGTCGTCAGGTATAGAGAGCGGCGTGTCTCAACAACGCCGGTCAACATCGGGAAGCGCGTATCCGGGTCATGCAAATTCATCAGCACTTCACCGTCACCGTTGAACGCGATGACGTGCGATGACGGAACCGGCTTCGGCCGCAGGAACTGGGGCAGGCGTTGTACGACCTTGCGCATCAAGGGCCTGTCGGAGATCTTATCCAAGAGCGCATTGCGCGGCGCCGCGAGTCCCAGCCAGAAACGGCCTTGCAGGCCACTCTTGAGGTTGTCCGGAAATCCCGGGAGATTTTCAATCAGCACCTCGGTCGATCCTTTGCGTTCGCCGCTCAACCAGTGCTTCAAAACACGGTAATGGCCGGTTTCGCTGATCAGAAGAAAGCTGCCATCGCCGCTGACGGCGACGCCATTCGCAAAGTTGAGCTTGTCGAGCAATACGTCGGCACGGCCGGTGCCGGGGTCGAACGCAAACACGCGCCCGTGTCCGCCGTGTTCCATGATATCGAGGAGGCTGGCTTCGTAAGTGCCCTGCGAGGATTCGGCACCGAACTTGCGGCTCGATTCACTGAAGTAGATGGTGCCATCCGGACCTACGGCGAGATTGTTGGCGTAAACTAGCGGCTGGCCGTCAACCTCGCTGAGCAGGCTTGTGACTCCGCCTCTGCGGTCGATGTGCTGCAATCCTGTGAAGGCATTGGCGACGACGAAACTCCCGTCGGACTTAGCTTCGATACCGAGCGGCCTGCCGCCCGGAAACGCAAACGGACGAACGCGGCCATTGTCGAGTTGCACAATATGGCCGCTCAGGGTGGTTACGTAGACCTTACCGTCAATTCCTATCGTCGCATCTTCAGGGCCTTCGAAGTCACCGAGGTCGATTGGATACGCGGGCTGCAGAAGGCTATTGATCTCGAACGGATCGACAAGTCCCCTGTCCACAGGCGCGTCCCAGCTTACGGGGGCGATCGGAACAGGCCAGGCGAGGAGGTAAAGCAACACGATGCCGAGCGACAGTGCGGCAACTTTTGACGCGTTCTTCATCGCCGATCGTGTTGACTAGCGATTCGCGTTGATCATTTCCAGGAACTCCACTCGCGTACGCGCGTCTTTCCGGAATGTGCCGACCATCTGGCTGGTTACCATGGAGACGTTCGACTTGTGAACGCCGCGTGTTGTCATGCACTGGTGAACCGCCTCAACAACGACGGCGACGCCCTTTGGCTGCAAGACGTCCTGGATGCAGTTCGCGATCTGGGCCGTCATCTTCTCCTGCACCTGGAAACGCCGCGCGATCGCCTCGACGACGCGAGCGAGATTGCTGATGCCAACAACCTTGTTCCTGGGCAGATAGCCGACATGCGCTTTGCCGATGATCGGTGCCATATGGTGTTCGCAATGCGATTCGAACTCGATGTCGCGCAGCACGATCATCTCATCGTAACCCTCGACTTCTTCGAAGGTGCGTTTCAAATAGTCGACCGGGTTGCTCTTGTAACCGCTGAACCAGTCTTCATAGGCTTTCGCGACACGCTTTGGCGTGTCGAGCAGACCCTCGCGGCGCGTATCCTCACCGGCCCAGAGCAGCAGCGTTCGCACCGCTTCCTCCGCCTGTTTGCGGCTCGGCTTGCGCGGCTTGGTTTGTTTCGTGTTTTTAGCGGCCAATTTTCTATCCTTGATGATGAGATGAAGGTTGTTGCAGAGCCGTATCGAGGCCGATCGGGCAGCTGACTCCGGTGCCGCCAAGGCCGCAATAGCCGTCAGGGTTCTTGGCAAGATACTGCTGGTGGTAGTCCTCGGCGAAATAATAGGTATCGAGAGGAAGGATCTCCGTCGTAATTCGACCGAGACCGGCCTTGTCGAGCTGAGCCTGGTAAGCGGCCAGCGAGCGGCGTGCCTCTGACTGTTGCGCGTCATCCAGCGTGAATATCGCTGAACGGTATTGCGTACCAACGTCGTTGCCCTGCCGCATACCTTGCGTGGGGTCGTGATTCTCCCAAAAAGTCTTCAAGAGCTGCAGGTAAGTCACCTTTGCCGGGTCGAATACAACACCCACTACCTCGGTGTGCCCGGTGTCACCGGAACAGACTTCCTGGTAGCTTGGGTTCGGCGTTATTCCCCCGGCATAACCGACCGATGTGACGAAGACGCCGTCTATCTGCCAGAACACCCGTTCGGCCCCCCAGAAACAACCGAGCGCGAACACAGCCTGTTGCAGATGCGCAGGATACGGACCGTGCATCGGTGCGCCATTGACGAAGTGCCGCTCGGGAACGGGCATCGGCGTTGCGCGCCCCGGCAGGGCCTCGCTGCTGGAGGGAAGAGTCAGTTTTTTCATAGCAGAACTGCCGGCTGTTGGAGGTTGGGATTTACGATTCTGCCGCCTGCTTGTTGGCCTGAACCAGCTTGTCCAGGTCCGACTGGCGGTAGAAGAACTTGTGCTCGAATACGAGTTTATCGGATTCCCGGGCCTCTGCGTCCATCATTTGCGGCCGAAAGACCCGTCGGCGAATTTCACGATGCACCATGCGCTGCATGTCAGTGAACTCCGCGGGAATCGCTTCAGTTCGCAAATTGCGCACGCGCCCGCGACTTGAAACAGTGTAGTCGACGCGAATTGTGCCGGTCAGCAGGTTCTCGTTCGCGGTGGCCGCGCTGCCTTCCCGAAAAGCGTACTCCGGGATGCTGTCGTACACGAGGACTACGGGCTGTTCCAGCACCTCCTGGCGCATGGCGAGTCTCTCATCATCCGTCGACAAGAAATCCCATACTTCCTTGTAGAGACTCCTGGCCCGATTCAGGGATTGGCTGTAGATATAGTGATCCGCGAGCGCGAGTTTGACGCGCGCGAACTCCTGCCAGTCGATGTCCGGGGTCGCTTCGGCAATTCGCATTGCCCGTTTGAAGTAGATTTCACCCGTGGTGACCATGCTTCGTTGTTGCGCGTCCGATTGGCTCAAGTCGACAAAGTAAAAGGACTCGCCGAGTTTGCTCAATGGCAGTATGAGCTGGGGATCATCCTTGCCGAGGTTGTTTTCCATGATGCGAATGATGCGTCGGTAAGTGGCGCGCTCATCGTTGAAGTAGCGTGCCGCATGTTGCCAGTTTGCTCTGCGCATCAGGGCCGGGATCAGCGCCATCTCGTCACCCTCGAAATGACGAACGTTCAACGCGTACATACGATCGAGGAGTTCGCGCGCGCCCTTTGCGTCACCGGCCATCAAGGTCGCCTGCGCCAGTGCCTCGAGAATCTCGACCTGCTGGATGTTATGCGGTCCCTCATTGACATGCGTAATGTGCCTGGCCCGGTTGAAGGCTTCTGTTGCGAGGTCCGGTCGGCCGTTCTTGAGCTGCGCGCTGCCGATGCCGGTCAGCGGGTTCACGAGCTGCTCGTTGAGCCGGTCTTCCACGGTTTCAATAATCTCCACCGCCGATTCGAAATTCTGGATAGCGGCGTCGTACTGACCATTACGGCTTTGCACGAGCGCCAGGTTGTTGAGCGCTTTGGAGGTCTCCAGAGATTGAGGCCCGTGAAGACGAATGACCATCTCAACGATTCGTTTGGCGGAGGTGTCCGCCTCATCGAGCACACCGTCAGCGACCAATTGGCGGTAGCGATCGAATTCTTCGCTCAGGCGCTGGTTGAGCGTGCGTTCATCGTCGGCCGCAACGTCGGGGGCATCCGTCGAGTCGCCGTCGTCGTCGGCGACCGGCACGACCTGTTCGCCAGCAACCGCATCCACATCGTTCTCGACAAGCTGAGCCTGCGCTGCAACGGCCGCGCCTGCGACGATGAAAACAAGGAATCTCAACAACTTGGTCATGCCCTTTAGGTCGATCGGCGTTACCGAAATCCAGCGACAGGAGATTTGAATATGACCGCGTCGCGGCCTGTTAGTTCGCGTCGCCCGACGGCCACCGACACAACTATACCGCCTGCTATGGCGTCGTGGTAGCCGCCACGCGCCGCTACAAGGCAAGTCCGAGCTGCCGGGGTCCCGCGCTCTTGAACAGCCCGCAATCAAGCGGCTCCTGGTCAGCGTGTGGCTCCAGGCCGAAGCGTCGACTGGCAGCCGTGAAACGGCTTTGTAGCATCTTGGCATAAGGCCCGCGCCCGGTCTGGCGCACGCCGAAGCGGCTGTCGTACTCACGTCCGCCACTGGCCTGGCGCAGAAGACTTGAGACGCGTTCAGCGCGCTGCGGGAAGTGTTGCAGCAGCCAGTCCGTGAAAATCGTTTTTAGTTCGTGCGGTAGCCGCAGAAAGATATAGCGTGCCTGGCGAGCGCCGCTGTCGGCAGCGGCTTGCAGAATCTGTTCGATTTCATGGTCGTTGATTGCCGGTATCAAGGGCGCGACAAGAACGCTGGTCGGTATACCGGCGTCGGTCAGTGCCGCGATCGCTTTCAATCTCGATTGAGCGGATGGCACGCGCGGCTCCATGATGCGTTTAAGCGCCGGGTCCAGCGTCGGCAGGCTGACCGCAACAGAGCAGAGCCGTATTGCCGCGAGTTCCGACAATACGTCGATGTCACGACATATCAGTGCGCCCTTGGTGATAATACTGACGGGATGCCGGTGCTTCAGGAAAAGTTCCAGGAGCTCACGTGTCAGGGCGAGTCGTCGCTCCGCGGGTTGATAGGGGTCTGTATTCGCGCCGATAGTAATCGGCTTGCAGACGTAGCCCGGTTTTTCCCAGGCCTCCAACAAGCGCGCGGCGGCGTTCGGCTTGTAGAAGATCTGTGTTTCGAAATCGAGGCCCGGCGAAAGGTCGAGGTAGCTGTGGCTGGGTCGCGCATAGCAGTAGACGCAACCGTGCTCGCAGCCCTGGTACGGGTTTATCGAGCGGTCGAACGGAACGTCGGGCGACGTGTTGGTGCTGATAATCCGGCCCGCCGGCATCGCGCGCAACACGGTTTCGGGCGCTTTCTGGTCCCGGGCATGTGCCTCTTCATCGCTGTAGTCGACGGGGCGTGTGTTGAATCGGCTGTCGGGCGCGGATACGGCGCCACGACCCTTGTGTCCTTGTTGCGTCGGCATCGGGTCACCATGACTGTATAAAAATACAGTACTTTACGGTGGCGTGCCGGTCAAGCGCCAGGCCTCAGTTCAAAACGCGGTAGCCACGGCCTCGCAGGCAACGCTTGAATACCTTCTGCCTTTCCCGGTCGGCGTCAAGTCCCGAACGGGTTCCGCCGTACAGGGCGCCGCTTGCGGCACCGCGGCCAACGTCGCCGTCAATGGCGCCGCCAAGCGCTCCCACGACCGCGCCGGTCGTTCCGCCCTTGACAATGCCCTGACTGACAAGGATCTCCTGCGTGTACGCTTCGCATTCATCCCAGTCCTGTGCGAGCGCATTTGGATCGACGCCCTTCATGTCAATGATCGGATCGGGGTGGGCAGCGCAGCCGTAAACAAGCAAGACGAGCGTAAACAGGGCCAGCGTGACCAGGAATCTTTTTTTCATCCAGATATCCATCCGCAGGTAACGAAAACGCCATCCAGCAACCATACCGCGTAACGATCCTGTTGCCGAGCATGGCAACCTGGTACTTAACGCGCCCGCTCCGGGTTGGGTTGACAAGGTTCTGCACAGGGCTGGAAGTTCACACGACTCGACGGTTCGCGCGACCCTGGTCGCCTGGCGTGTCAAGTCGCTGCTGGTTGGACGGTCAGCGGATCCGGAAATTCAGCAGGCTATCGACGAAATCATTTGCTCGCAGGAAGGGGTTGAGTGCGCCCTGAATATCATCACGATTCAGTTCGGCCCGGACACGATGCTCGCGGCCAAGCTCAAGTTCGACGGCGCGATGAACATCAACGACGCCGTCGCATGCATCAATGAGCTGGAACGGGAGCTGAAAGCCCGCATCGCAAAACTGAAGTGGTGCTTTATCGAGCCGGATATTGCCGACTGACGGGTTCAGTCTCCCGATGCCTTGTAAAGATGCACATCCTGCTGCGGGAACGGGAAAGAGATGTCTTCCTTGTCGAAGCGCTTCTTGATGGCCTCGGTCAAGTCGAACGTGACGCCCCAGTAATCTGTCCGCTTCACCCACGGCCGCACGACAAAATTGACGCTGCTGTCGGCCAGTGCCGACACGGCAATCGTGCATTCGGGCTCCGCGAGAATGCGCTCATCGGCCGCGACCAATTCTTCAAGCGTGCGCCTGACCTTGTCGAGATCGTCGTCGTAGCTGACGCCGATAGTCATATCGACACGACGGGTTTCCTTCGCCGAGTAGTTGGTAATGACGCTGTTCATGATCTGGCTGTTCGGAACGATGACCTGCTTGTTGTCCGGGGTCGTCAGCACTGTCGTCAGTATCTGTACCTGCTCAACGGTGCCGCCAATGCCCGCACCCTCGATGTAGTCGCCGACCTTGTAGGGCCGAAACAGGACGATCAGTACGCCTGCTGCGAAATTGGACAGCGAGCCCTGCAACGCAAGGCCAACCGCCAGGCCTGCCGCGCCAAAAATCGCGATAAACGAAGTCGTCTGGATGCCCAGCGCGCTGATGGCGGCAATAATGACGACGATCAGCAACGCTATCCGCACGACGTTGCATACGAAGGTCTCCAGCGTCTTGTCAACATCGCTTCTTTGCAGCACCTTGCGCAGGCCACGGACAACGAGGCTGACGGCGATGCGACCGACATAGAAGATGACCAGCGCGACGAACAGGTTCTTGCCCAGTGCGACGAACGTTCCCGAGTCGATGCCATTGTTCTTCAGAAATTCAAGAACCCCGTCCAGCGTAAGTCCATTGGCGGCCGTTGTGACGTCATTCATTGCGTTGATCCTTGTGCTTTATTGTCCTGGAGTGCCTTCAAAGCCGGGCCTGAATCGATATATCCGGTATGGGCCGTTAGCCTTGATGTGTTTTCGAGATTGCAAAATTACGTCCTGCAGTGCGCTGTCGGCAATATACAGGTATCCATCCGGTCCGAACGACAGCGCGTCCGGCCAGCGTATGGATGCAGATTGAATCAGCGTTGCCGGCGTGCGCTCCGGGCCGACGATCGAGATGGCGCTGTGTTCGATGTCCGTTACGTACAGGTTGCCGGCCGTATCGACACTGAGGCCATCGCTGAGGGGCTTGTCCGAGTACCGCTCCACGCGGTTAGCGATTTGCTGCAGCGGCATATCGAAGTCGCGCAGGTCGTCAAGCTTGATGCGGTACAGGCCTGCACCTGTCAGCGCGCCGAAGTACAGCCACTCGGGCCCCAGTGCGATGCCGTCGACGCCGCCACGCATCACGATCACGCCGCCGAAGAATTTCATCTCGCGACCAGGGGCCCGAATCACGTAAGGTTCGGACATGACGCTCCGATGCGATTCAAGAACGCGGCGAGCCTGGCCTGTTTCGATGTCGTACACGACAAGCGCAGGTTTCTTGCGCCAGACGCTGGTATCGGCAATGACAATGGTCCGGGCGTCCGCGCTAACCTGCAGGTCCTGCAGGAATGATCCCGCCGGTGCCAGCGACGGGTCGAAAGCCTGGTTGCGCAGTATCTTGCCAGAGTCGAGGTCGATACCAATGATGCGTGGGGTGCGCAGGCCATGGTTGCCATGATCAATCGCCCACAAGCGATTAAGGCTGTCTATCGCGACCCCGAGTACGCTGTCGAATAGTTCCGTCTGTGCCGAGGCCGAAGGATAGGGAACGGCGGCGCCCGCGACGTACTCGAGCAACCTGTTGCCCTCGGGCCTCGACTCGGGATGCACCGTGAAGAAAATCCGCCCCTCGCGATTGACGGCAACGTTGCCGATGGGTTCCGGGTAGGACAAGACTTCTTCAAGCGCCGAAGCGGCCAGCAGCGGGCTGGTCGTCAGGTCCGGATACGGTTCGCCGCCACCGTATCGCACCCATAGCACTGTCGTGACGCCAAGCAGCAAAAACAAAATGGACAGCAGAAGATTCTTCATTGTTGGCTTCTGTGGCCTTGTCGACTTCCCCGGCGGCGAATATTACATGATTGAGCGTCGTTGTCAGACACTCAATGCGACAATCCAGCTTGCAGCCACGATAATTAGCGCCAGGCTACCGGCAACCGTTTGCGAACGTCGATCGGTTGGCACCGGACCCAGGGCGATAAGCAGCATGCCGACAAGGAAGCCACAGACAAAGCCCAGTAGATGAGCACCGATGTCTGTGTTTGGCCCGCCAGTACCGGTAAACATCAGCAGTGCGAGGCCGCCGACAACAGGTCCATAACGATACGCCCAACGATCCTGCGCCATCAGCTTGCCGCGCCAGACAAACCCCGCAACGAGCCCAAGTGCGGCGAACACGGCTGTGGATGCGCCGATCGACCGATGGCTCGATTCAAGTAGCAGTGTATTGGCGACGTTGCCCGTTGCGGCCGCGGCCACGATGGCCAGCCAGGCGACACCAGGCCCTATCAGGCGACCGGCGAAGAGTCCGAACAGTACGCCGAACACAAGGTTGCCAACGAGGTGCCTGGCATCTGCGTGCAGTGTCAGCGCGGTTATGGTGCGCCATAGCTCCCCGCCACGTATCAACTCACCGTCGACACGACCCGCGGCAAACCAGTCATAGCCGTACATCGAATATCCGGCAAGCCAAGCGATCAGGCTGATGACCAGCACGTAACCGACAATGCCGGGCAGGGCATCCTGGTAATCGATCCTGACAACGGGCCTGGGTCGCGGCGGCGGATTCTCATCGTCGTAAAGTTGCAGCTGTTCGACCGCAGCTGCGGAGAACTCCGCGGGTACGACGAGTGCGGCGCTGATTCCGTCGTCGATCATCTGGTGCGGAATTTTCGACGCGGCGAGAACCAGCGCCCGATCGGAGCAGCTTTGCCGGTTACGACTCTCAAAAACGACGCGCAAGTCTTCCTGCATTGTTTCGTTATACCGCCCTGTCTTCAGAAAAGACTGATATTTCAGTAGCTTAAAAATTTCAGGATTGCTTCAGCCACCGTTCATGCGGGGCGGTCAACAATATCGTCAAGCTGATCTTGTCACTTTATTCGATGGATTCAATGACAATCTGGAAAAAAATCTATTTCGGCGTTGCGCTCATCAGCGCCGTATTTCTCGCTATCTCGCTGTTCTGAGTCTGCGACAAGATTGCGGTAAGCTAGAACTCCCAGACCGGGAGTTCGTATGCGATTCACTGAAGTTCTTGTTCTCGGCACGGCGCTGATCGTCTGCGAGTTGGCGACGGCAGAAGTCGTCAGTGCGGAGGCGGGCGGTTTCAAGATGATCAGCAAAGTTGTCGTTGCAGCCAGTCGTGAGGACGCATGGCATGCCGCGGTCAAAGACGTCGACAAGTGGTGGAGTGCCGATCACACAATCTCGGGCGATGCCGGTCGCCTGCACATCAGCGCAAAACCGCTGGGCTGCTTCTGCGAGGATCTTGGCAAAGCTGCCGGCGTCGTGCACATGACAGTAACGATGGTCTATCCGCCCACGGTAATTCGGCTGACAGGCGGCTTGGGCCCGCTGGGTCTGATGGGCGTTGATGGCAACATGACCTGGGAATTTGACGACCTCGCGGGCGACACCCAGATTACCTTTACCTACGCCGTCGGTGGTTATCGCAAGGGCGGACTGGACGCGATGGCGGAACCCGTGGATGCCGTCATTACCGATGCGCTCAAGCGCCTGCAGGCATACATCGACACCGGCGATCCGGAGTATTCTCACCTTGAGTGATATCGCACCGGCGCGACCGTCATCGACAGTTGTACTCACCCGGGCTGCGGCAGCCGAGCCGGAGTTGTTCATGGTCAGGCGGCATGAAGATTCCTCATTCGGCGCCGCTTATGCTTTTCCTGGCGGCGTGGTCGACAATGACGATGCAGGCGTTCACGAATTTTGTGTCGGCTTGACGGCGAGACAGGCGAACATGCGTCTCGGCGTCAAAGAGAACGGCCTCGAGCTCTATAGTGCCGCCATTCGCGAACTGTTCGAAGAGTCCGGCGTGCTGCTCGCGAGCGGTGCAAAGCTCGATGAAGATCTCTGTGTCGTCCGCGATGCGCTAAATGACGGCTCCGAGAGCTGGGTTGACTTCGTTTCGCGCAACGAGCTTGAATTGCATTGCGACCAACTGCACTACATCAGCCATTGGGTGACGCCGGTAACGCAGGCCAAGCGCTACTCGACGCGTTTCTTCCTTGCCGAAATTCCAGCAGAGCAGACGGCGATGCACTGTGGTGGCGAACTCACGGATTCGCGGTGGATCAGTGCACATGACATGCTGGAAGCAGGCAGGCAGGGCGTTGTCGAACTGCATTTTCCGACTGTAAAGACGCTGGAGAGCGTCGCGCGCCACAAGACACTGGATGCGCTGCTGGACTGGGCCGGATCCTGTGTTGAATGGGGTGTAACCACGATGGTGCCGGCGATCATCATGCGCGATGGCCAGCCGGAGGTTGTCTTGCCGGGTGACAAAGATTACCCGGGTGCGAAGTCGTGAACACGTTTGGGCCTGACATGCCGCTGCAAAGCAGGCTTGCAGAGGGTGTGCGGCGACTTGTCGCGCCAAACCCGTCCATGATGACCGGCCCGGGTACGAATACCTATCTGTTTGGCAGCAGGGAAGTTGCGGTACTCGATCCGGGTCCGGTTATCGAGTCTCATATTGAAAGAATCCAGTCGGTTGCCGACGCGCCGATACGCTGGATACTCGTGACGCATACGCATCCCGATCACTCGCCTGGCGCATCGTTGCTGGCGAAGGCAACGGGCGCGGAGCTTCTTGGCATGCCGGCACCTGGCGGGGCGCACCAGGACACGACGTTCAGGCCGGATCGCGTTCTTGATGACGGTGATCGACTCGAAACTGACGAGTTCGTCATCGAAGCGCTGCATACGCCGGGTCACGCATCGAATCATCTCTGCTATCGACACGTCGGTGAGAACTGGCTGTTCACCGGCGACCACGTCATTGACGGTTCAACGGTTGTGATCGATCCGCCCGACGGCGACATGAACCACTACCTGCAATCCTTGCAGCGAGTCAAAGACCTGCGCTGCGCTGCGCTCGCACCGGGTCACGGCGAGATCATTGGCGATCCGGACCGTCTGATTGACTGGATCATCGAGCATCGGCTGGAGCGCGAAGCAAAGATCGCCGCCGCGCTGGTCAAGAATCCCAACCTGACGGCGAGAGAACTTGTGCCGCACGTGTACATGGATGTCGACAAGAAGCTCTACGGTTGGGCGGAGCGCTCGCTACTGGCGCACCTGTTGAAACTCGAGGCAGACGGCGCCGCGTTGTGCGCGGCTGAGCGATGGGTCGGGGCCTGAGTGCGCTCGCGACTGCTGCTCCTTGCTGTCGTTCTGATTGGCCTGATTGTCGCCTTTCTTCTTCTGCCGCAGCAATCGGGCGATGAGGCTGTCTCACTTGATGCCGGGCCAGCAGCCGACGGTCGCCACGTTGAACTCCCTGCCACGGTCGCCGCGCGCGGTTTTCCGGCCTTGGGCTTGCCGGTGGGTGATGACTCGACGTTCTCGGAAAGCGATGCGGACTGCCCGAAAAAGCCGGCGCCACTGATCGCAACGGAGTCTGAGGAGGATCATGAGGCGAGGGCCATCGCGCTGTCCGAATTGCTCGCGCAAACCCATGATGCAGACTACCTGCTGGCCGCCGCACTGCTGTCGCAGCGCGTTCCAGGGAATTTACCGCTGGAACTGCTGGCAAAGGCCGCCGACATAGAGCCCGGCAATCCTCTCGTTGCCTGGAATCAGCTGGCAATGTGTCGCGATCGCGAGGATGTGTCCTGCGACATCGAGAAGATTGCGGCTAACGCGATCGCCGTCGATGGCAGCAACGGTGCCCTGTGGCTGGAGATTGCGAGGCTGCGTCTCGCCGAGAATAATTCGGATGCAGCCGTCGCGGCCGTGAGGCGGGCGATTGCGGCGCCGAGGCTGGACACCTATCTGATCGATCATGCCCTGGTTCTTGAGCGAGCCATGGCCAGTCGCAGCGACCTGTCCTATCGAGATCGCGTGTTCCAGGGGATGGGCTATAGCGCCGCCCTGGTTGTTTCTTTTTATCAAATCACAGAGCACTGCAGGACCGTTGACGAAAGTGTCGGGGTCTGGATCGAGCTGTGCGATCAACTGGGTGCGAAGATGTTTGCAGACGGCCGCATACTCCTGGACCAGGCGATTGGCCGGGCGCTGCAGAAGATCGCCGCCGAGCGCAGTGGCGATGAGGACTGGATCAGTGATGCGACAGCCGACTACGAGCGCTTCAAGACCTACTATCGGAGTCTGTTGGCAGACCGCGGCACGCAGGCGCTGCTCGAGAATGACGAGGCCGTGCTCAGGCAATACCTGGATAACTTCTCAACGTTCGGCGAACTCGAAGCGCAGGTGCGATTGCAAATCGAGGCGCAACGCCTGCGCTCCGATCCGGACTATGAGCAATGCAATTTTGTCTCTGGCTGGCCGACCGAGTAGTCAATCCACCGTCCAGCTGCCGGGTCCTTTTATGAGGTCGTCGAAATCGTCGTAGTTGTCAACGATGCGTTTCGGAATATTTTGGCTTACGACGTACCTTCGAATGCGTGCGCACCCTGCAGCACATGACTCATGCCGACCTTGTCGGTGTCGATGTCGCGCGCAACGCCCTGATATTCGCGTCACGACGGGTTTCCCGCTTCGCAAGACGTCGCTCAATCCAGCTCTCAACAACATCGAATTCCCGGTCGAAACAGCAAGCTGCGATCCCGTCAGCTGAATGCCGTCGCCTGAGTCCCCGGCGGCCGTACAACGATGAATTCTAGGTCTCTGTTTTAATTAACAAAAAAAGCGTTGTGGATGAGAAGGTGCCGGCAGGGCGTCTGGCGGCATACGGAGACTAGCGCGGCCGCAACGAGCGCAGATATCAGGGGCAATACCGGCTTGATTAGAGGAGAGACTTCGCATAGTTTACCGAGTCCGGAAACAGAGGTAAGCAGTATGACATTCGTGGTCACCGAAGCCTGTATCAAGTGCAAACTCACCGATTGCGTGGAAGTTTGCCCCGTGGATTGCTTCCACGAAGGCCCGAATTTTCTGGCAATCGATCCGGACGAGTGCATCGACTGCACGCTGTGCGAGCCGGAATGCCCGGTAGAGGCCATTTACTCCGAGGATGAGCTGCCGGCCGGCCAGGAGCATTTCCTGGCACTGAATGCCGAATTAGCGCAGGACTGGCCCGTCATCACCGAGATGAAAGACCCGCCGGCAGACGCCGATGAATGGCGTGAGGTGAAGGACAAGTTGCAGTACCTGGAACGGTAAAGGCGACACAGACGGCAAAGGCCGGCCGCACCCCTACGGTACCTCGCACGCTCGGCGCCTTCCTACGTCTCGCGAATAAACGTCTTTAGAACTTCCGCAAGCTCGGGACCTTTATCCTCCTGCAGGAAGTGCCCCGCGTTCCTTATCTTCACGTGTTCACGATTCCTGGCTCCGGGAACGGTTTCCTGCCATACCCTCTCGCCGCCACGGGTGATCGGGTCCCGATTGCTGAAGCTCGTAAGAAACGGCTTCTGCCAGTTGGCAAATATTTTCCATGCAGCGCGATTGGCGGCGCGGGCCGGGTTATCCGGCGTCACCGGCACCAGGGCAGGAAATGCGCGTGCGGCCGCTTTGTAACGGGCTGCAGGGAAGGGCGCATCGTAGGCCTTGACGACAGCATCCGGCAGTTCCGTAACGGTCCCTTTCTGAATGATCTTGCCGATCGGAAACCAGGGGCTGTAGAGGGCGAAGGTGCGCCAGATCCTGAAGGCTCTCGGCATCTCCTGGTCGCCCGTCGGCAAGCCGCCATTTCCCAGTACTATGCGCGCGAATCGTTCTTCATTCTCGGCCGCAACGCGCAAACCGATGAGCGAACCCCAGTCCTGACAGAAAAGGGTTATACCCTGTAAGTCGAGTGCCTCAATGAACTGTCGCATCCAGGCAACGTGGACCGCGTAGCTATAATCGCTCTTGCTGGCGGGCTTGTCAGATTTGCCGAAGCCGATCAGGTCCGGCGCAATAACGCGCAGGCCCGCATCGCGTAACGGTGGGATCATGAAGCGGTAAAGGTAGGACCAGCTGGGTTCACCGTGAAGCAACAATACGACGTCGCCGTCTCGAGGGCCCTCGTCGACGTAATGCATGCGCATGTCGTCAACGGCAACGTAGTTCGCCGCGAAATCATAGTCCGGCAGGTTCTCGAAACGTTCGTCCGGCGTTCGCAGTGTTCGCATTGTCTTTCTCCTGCTGGCGAATTCCGCCTATGATACGCGCTTATCGAATGTGGAGAGTGACGCTTGAAGATCAGCTGGCGCGCAAAAATGATACGGCGACTCACGTCGCGGTACGTAAAAGGAATTGACCCGTCGCAAGCCGACGTCATCGAGGTGCGGGGTCGTGTCGACCGCATCAGCCGGTGGCTGAAACGGGCGTTCGGCGTGGCGGTTGAGCCGACCACGGCAAACGGGCTGTATGCCGAGTGGCTGCGCCCGAAGAATCCGGCAGACGGGAAAGTGCTGCTCTACCTGCACGGCGGTGCCTACGTTCTGGGCAGCTGCCGGACGCACCGACAGATGGTTAGCCATATAGCACGCGCCGCGGGTATCAATGCACTGCTGCCGGAGTATCGTCTTGCGCCGGAGCACCCGTTTCCGGCGGCGATCGAAGACGCTGTCGGTGTATACCAGTCCTTGCTCAACGATGGCTTCCGCGCCGACGATATATTCATCGGTGGCGATTCGGCAGGCGGCGGACTGGCGGTAGCCACACTGCTCTCGCTGCGCCACAAAGGCCTGCCAATGCCGGCGGCCGCGGTCCTTTTGTCACCGTTCCTCGATGTTACGGCGAGCGGCGAGTCGGCGACGACACGTGCCGCGCAGGACCCCTGGTTTGACGCGAAAGACATGTACGTCGTTATTGACAATTACTGCGGCAAAGGCGCGAACCTGCAGGACCCACTTATCTCGCCGGTTTTCGCCAACGTGGCGGGGCTGCCGCCGACGTTTATTCAGGTCGGCGATGACGAAATTCTGTTAAGCGATTCGACGCGCTTTGCTGACAAGATGAAAGCGGCGGGACTGGATGTTGAAATCGAGATATGGCCGGGGATGTGGCACGTGTTTCAACTCTTTGTTGGCAAGATGCCCGAGAGCAGGCGCGCGATTAATGGCATCGGTGTCTACCTGAAAGCGCGCATGCGGTCAGCCGAGGCTTCAGAAGCCTGACTGTTTCTGCGAGTCGTCGTACATCTTTGTCAGGAATGTGCGTATTGCGGGCTCGGCTTCTTCCTTGCTCATGAGTTTCTGCTTGGCAAGCACCGAGGCCATGTCCTTGATCGAGCGTTTGCCGTCGATCAGCGACATGATGAACGAGTACACCTGGGTGGTCATCGCCTGTGTTCTGAAAGAGGCCGTCAAGGGCACGGCTCCTTTGCCGGTTACGATCCAGTCCGGCAAAGCCTTGAAGCGATCCGGCTTCTTGACGGCGCGTTCTTTGTACGCCGAAAACGAAAATACCTTTTCCTGCCTGCCGTGGCGGCTCGCCGGCGAACACATGTAGGGAATCGTCTTTTGCGAAACGTACGGGTCCGAGAAGCCGCACTCGGCCACAATCGCCTTGGTCTCTTCCGGGCTGTAACGGCGCGAGCGTCGCGGGCTTGCAAACGCCAGCGAGCCAAAATTGATCCAGCGACCGTTCTCTGCAAGAAGGTTGTTGATGCGAGCCGCGAGCACCGGCAAGTCCTCGTTAATAATATCGATCAGCCATGGCGTCACGACGGTATCGAAGCGCTTGTCCGGAAACGGTGCGCGCAGTGCATCGCCGAGGACCAGATGAAACTTGTCGTCGGCCGGGTCGGGCGCGACCAGAGGCCGCAGGACCGCGTCGTCCTCCAGCGATTTCGGCGCAATCGGGAATTCGTACAGCTTTAGTTTTTCTCCACTGGTGACGGCCTGCGCGACCAGCATCAGCAGCGGGTTGAAATCCATCGCCACGGTGCACGCGCAGTCCAGGCTGCGGTGGATGTCGTACGCCAGGCGTCCGGCACCGGCTCCGAGTACCAGCACTTTACCCAGGTTGGCATGATCGTGCAGGACGGCCTGTATTTGCTTGAGGGACGCGCTGTTCTCTTCATCGCCCCAGGACCAGTCGCGATGAATGTTGGCGTAATAGGTGTTCAGCCCCTGATCGGCGGGTAGCCGCGTGCGCAGCGCAAGGTAACTTTCATAGCTGCCGGGAGTCGCTTCCATGTCGATCGGGTTCAGCAGCTTGCCAAGCCTGCGTTGATGATCCTCAACCGATTTCTTGTAGCGTTCGACCCGGCGGCGGGTGAGCGAATACAGGTCCGGGTTTTTGAGTTCGTGCTCCAGGCCCGCGATCTCGTGGCCGATTTTCTGCATCGCAAACGTCAGGCGGCCGCGCCACTCGCCCAGCGTCGCCAGGGGCTCGGCGAACATCCAGGGAATGCCATTGATTGACGGAAAATCGACCTTGCATGCCTTGCAATGCAGCTTGTCCTCGTCACTCTCCAGCGGGGTCTTGTCGCAGCGCGGACAGGAGAGAAGGTCAGTGAGGTCGGTCATTTCCGGATTATGCACCAAAAAAAAACAGCCGGTCGAGGGGAAGCGACCGGCTGTGTCATTGCCCGACTGCCCAAATCAGTCGGTTGTTGCGGCAATACCGCTATACAGGATTCGTGATGATGCCATTCACGATCGGTGTAAACGCCGTCAGGCTGTCTTGCATCGCAGCGTTGCCGAGACCGTTGTTCGGGAACAGCGTGCCGAATGCGCCTTGCTCACCGTGCAGGGCCATGTAGTTGAGCAGTACGGTGTTCACGAGCAGTGGCACGTTGTTTGCGGCCGGCGTCGCTGCGCGTTGCACCGACCCGCCAGCATCCATGTAACCTATCTGCTGATGTCGGAACTGTTCCTCCGGTGTGGCGCCGATGAGCGTCGGGCGACGCGTCGGGTTATACACCAGGAAAAACGCTGCGGCGGTCGACGAGTTGTCACTCGACCATTCGCCTTTACCGCGGCCGTCAGCCGAGTTGTCGATCGTACCGTTGGACGACAACGAGCCGTCACTGAATACATACATCATCAGCGGCTTGCCGAGGCGCGCCGCGTACTCGAGACAGGCACCCATGCAACGTCCGGCGCGGAAGTCCTTCACCTCGCCTTCGGCGCGTGCGCCACCGTGATAATCGTAGCCGCCCATCTCGACCGTGCCGGCGCCGGCGAAACCGTTCAGTACGAGCTTCATGACGGACGCGGTCTTGCGGAATTCACTGCCGTCGCGACCGCCCTGGGTGAACTCGGCAGAGGTGAAGATGCCGGTACCATCGTCGGCAACAATGTTCGGGTCCAGGGTCGGATCGATCGGTGTGCCACCGAAGCGCTCGGCAATATCGGCGGCCTTCAGGTAACCGCAGCGAACCGCCTGCTTGATGGCCGCATCGGCTGCGACCTGCGTGTTGACGGCGGCAACTTTCTCATCGCTGAGTCGATAGATGGACTCCATTACCGCGGTTGCGTCGTTCTTGCTGAGAATACCGACAAGGTCGCCAGTGTCCACCAGGTTGACGACGTCGCTCGGACGGTCGACCTTGGTTGGGCGCAGCTCCGGATCGAAAAGCATCGGAGGCAACATGGAGTTACCGCCTGAGTCACTGTTTTCCGAACCAGCCAGCGTCAGTATCGAGCCCTTGGCACCGGCGCGCGCAATGCCGTACATCGGGTTATGCGGGTTGTTGCCGGTGTCATTGTCCGAACGAGCCGGTATGACCGCGCCGTTGATATTGGCCGCGGTCGCCGGGCTGATCGACGACATGATGCCGCGACGGAATGCGCTGTCCAGGTGGAAGCCGAGTCCCAGGTCGAAGTTCGCGTACGACTCACCGCTTATCGGGTCGTTGAGGCTTGGGATCATGTCACCCGGCAGGCCCATCTTCTCGTAGCCCTGGGTGCTGAGGAAGTCCTGCTGACCGCCCTCTTTACCAATGAGCACATTGGAGCCGGCGATGTTGGCGCCACCCGCCAGGTCAAAACAGATGAACGGGATCTTGCCCGCGCCATCCGTAATGTTACACGGGGAGGCGAGCAGGCTGTCCAGGTCGTTCGACAAGGCGAACGCGGGATTTGCGAGCAGGCCAGCCGCGCCACCAACCGTGTATGCGGCGCCGGTCATAAAGCCCTGCGCTACAAACTGACGGCGCGTAACAGGACGCGGATGATCGCCATGAAGCTGCGGCGCATCGTAATGCCGCTTATTTCGTCGTTTACTCATCTCGATAATTCCTCATTAGTCCTGTTATTACTGAACCAGCGTGACTGCGCTGCCCAACGTGGCGGCGCAAACACCCTTGGCGATTGCTCGTGTATCACTGGGCCCCGACAGCAGTCGGTCGATCAGGTTGTCCGGACGACCGCCAGCTGCGGAGAAGGACGCCAGTTCCTGGTGCACTATCGTATAGCTCGGCTGTGAGGCGAGCTGCGGTCCGGTCGGCGTATTGCCGACAGCGCGAGCGATCAGCGGGTCAACGAAGTTGTTGCGATTCGCGACGCTGAAAGCCTGGGCTGCTGACTGGTTGAAATCGAAGCCCGGCCAGATGGTTGCGTCCTCAACGGCTGCGTCGCAGTACTGGATCGCGAGCTGTGCGATTGCTACCTGGTGCGATGCGAGGAACGTATTCACATCCTCGACGGCCGGCAGTGATTGTCTAAGCTCCTGGAAGGTATCGTCGACCGGGAACTCGCCACCGCGCTGATAGCCAGTACGGCTGACACCGGTGATCGACGAGAAGGTCGCATCGATTTCATCGAAGGTACGCACGCCCACCTGCGCGGCCGGATCGAGGTCCGATGGCGTAATGATCAGCATCGGGTCGTCAGGACGGTTGTAGGAGAAGCTCGCGAGCCTGTCGAAAGTCAGGAAGAACTCGTCGTCCTGCGGTCCTTTCTCCAGCGGAATCACGGCGCCCAGTACAGACAGTGGCTGACCGAGTTCCTGGAACAGCGACGCATTCAACGTGTCGTTCAGGGTCGCGTAGGTCTGACCATGGTCTGCCTCTTGCCCGTTCATCGCGATTCGCACGCCCTCAATGGGAATGCCTTCCGGCGTGGAGCCGTCCAGCGTGATGAAGTGCGGCTTGTCGAACAGGTACGCATAGGTATCGAACTGCTGTACCTCGTACAGGATGTAGGACGAGTTCTCTGCGGCCTGCAGTCTTTCGGAGATATCAAACAGCAGGTAGAACCGCTCGCCGACGCCGGCATCGAAGTTCTGCTGGATCTGTTCCTGCGTCATCGCACGGCGGTGGATTGCCGCAAGACGGAAGGTGCCTTCCCAGAGTCCGTCGCCGGAGGCCTCGTTGCCGAGAACCAGTGCGAACGTGTCCTGCCAGTCAACGAAAGTTCCGCCAGGGATTGGATCCGCATTGGTAGCCAGCTCACCGTTGACGTAGATGCTACGACCGTTGATCGGATCGTAAGTGGCCACGACGTGCTGCAGGGTTGCCTGCAATACCTCGTCAGCATCCGGTGTCGACAGGGCCGGATCACCGTTCAGGTTGACGAGCGGCGCGCCGTTGGCGTCCTGTGCATTCGTGCGCAGCAGGAAGTCATAGTTGTACAGCGTCTGCTGCAGCGTGAAGTTCCGCGTATTGGCACCGGCCGAATAACTGACGATGCGCGACATCTCCTGCGTGACATTGGCTGGAATCACCCATGCCTCGATAGAGAATTCGCCGGACTCCTGCAGGATATCCGCCAATTTGGCGCTTGCTGTCGTCGAGCCCTGAGCCTTGCCCGGACCCTGCGCCGGGTTGTTGCCAATCGTGATGCCCCAGCCGCCAAACCAGCTGACGTCGCCAAAGAAGTTCAGGTCGATCGCTGGATCCACGCCGCTGGTATCAAACGCGGTCAGGCCACTGCCGGTCTTGAACTCCCAGAGGGCGATCTGCGCGTCTTCATAGCGGTTGCCGCCAGACGCCAGGGTGCCGTCAACCAGGCGCACGGCCTTGCTGTAGACGAGGTTCGGATCGACTGTCGTCGCCGTGATGCCGTTGGCAAAAGCGGTAATGGCGGCCTGCATCTCGGCAGCCGAGCCAGAACAGTCACCGTTCCAGCAGTTGTGCGATTCACCAACCGGTACAGGACTGACCTTGCCGACAAATCGAGAGTCGGCCGGTGTGTCCAGGTTGATCTTTGATTTCGCCGCGTCATAGGCGCTGGCAATGTCCGGATCCGCAAAGTATGGCTGCTGCGCGTTGGGCGACTGCGAGCTGTGACAATCTGAACAGTATTGCGCCAGGATCGGCGTGTGAATCAGCTGTTCAAACGCGGCCGGATCGGCGGGGAAGTTCTTGCTCGAACTCGGATCGCTGGACACCGGGGGCGTCAGCACGATCTGGCGACCACCGTCAGCGGCGGAGCCAACCCAGTTCTCGATCCACGTCGTCATGATCGTGCCACAGACTGCGGAGTCGGCAACCCAGCAGTTATGACCGCCGGATACCTTCTCAACGACACGCGACAGCGAAGGCTGCTGTGTGTCGGTGACGGTTACCGCCTCGTCGTACGCCATGTTGACGTCGTCGTTACGCACGAACAGCGGTACCTGGCCAACGGTCTCATTGTGGCAAGCGCCGCAACGATCCGTTGTCTTGGCATTCGACCAGAACTCCTGCTGAAACTTGAGCACATCGCCATCACGCGCGACGGGGCCCGTGTAAACCGAGTTGTTATTGTTGTTGCCGGGGTTCTGTGACACAGGATTATCTGTCGTCTGTGCGCCACCACCACAGGCCGCGAGTACCAGGCTCGACAGCAGGGCAACCGTCGCTGCACGCAGCGAGCGGTGACCGAGGGCCTGGGTAGCAATTCCAATTGCGTTAGTCATTATCATGTCTCCCTACTGGCCCATGCAGTGGACGGCAGCGTCAGCAAATACCTGCTTCATCTGGTAGCCCGTCCCGCGGAACGTTGAAACGATCTCATCGACCTTGTTGCGGTCGGCCGCGTTCTCAGGATCACGCAGGCACACTGCGCGGAACGCTTTCTTAACCTGGCACGCCGCGAAAGCGTGACTGTTACCTAGTTCCTCGCCGAGCGACTTCGCGCCCTGGCCGCTGCCAGGCAGTGCCGGGTCGAACCCAAGGTAGGAGTTCTGGCCCTTGCGCCAGTAGTTGTCCCACTCATCGTTCGGAGTGCGGAAACCCTGCGGGAAATTCAGGTCGTTATTGAAATACTTGGGCTGCACGCTGCCTGCCGTGTACTGAAGGGCGCCCGCAGTTTCGTCATAGTTGTAATACGCGAAAGCCTGGGCCATCGGGTCCATGCCCGTGTGGCAGCCAATGCAGTTGTTCAGAAACAGGCGGCTGTCCCCACCCGGGCTGCGGCTGACATCCTGGCGAATTCGATCAGGTGGCAGGTTCGGGTCGTGCATCTGCTCCATGTCGTTGCACAGGTGATTCATCAGCGTGAAACGGAACATCGCGCGGTTGGTGCCTGCAACGAAGAACGCCTCCGATGCGGCTCGCGAGGTGATAACGCCGGCCGTAGCCGAAGACGGGATACCCTGGATGCTCGACTGAGCAACCATCTGCAGCTCGTCGCGCAGATTGACGTTGTTTGCCTCGAGCTGCTCATAGTGAGCATTGTTGTTTGCCGACGGAGCGGCAGCCACGACGCCTGGGCGACCGACATACGTGATGTCATCGGAGAGCAGAGTGTTGAAAGGGCGGTCGTCCCTTATCATGCCGATGACAGTCGCGATGTAATCGTTCAGCGGAACAAATATCGACTGGTCCCGATTGGTCCAGGGTGCAGCGAAGTTCTTCAACGTTACGTTGTAGAAATTGACATTGTCCATAGCAATGTAGGCTGCCGTGTTCGCGTTGCCCGGTAGTGCCGGATTGATGGCATCTTCCATCTGCTGCAATACGGCCTCGGTCGGCGGTACACCCGCCAGCCTGTCGTGCAGCTGTTTGGCTTGTTCCCGGTAACCTGCGTGTGCCGGTGCAATCAGGACTGCGCTAAGCAGTGCTGCAATTACGCCGCGAAGCAGTGTTCCGAGCTGGCGTTCCCTTATTTTATTCAGCATGTCGTTTCTCATATCGTTTCTGCTCATCACTCGAATGATCAAACAATGTGCTTTTCATATGTGCCAAAACAAAACCGCACATCACGCACCCTTGGTAACGGACTATTTGGAAATCGCTGCGTCATGAAAGACGCGTGCCAAATCTGTTGCTCCTAATAGCTCCGCTTTACGCGGCGGACTCCTGTCCACCAGATCGGTTGCTCAACTTGGCAAATAAAACTTTGCACTATTTTGAAAACGTTCGCCGTGAATGCAATCACGCTTCTGAATTCGCTTGAGCTTCAGTTATCAATCGATCTGTAATCTCTAAAGCAAGTGCTGTGCCAGTCCCGCCGATGTCTCGGGTAATCTTCCTAAAAGATTGAAGAAACAAGTACTTAGGCGAAAGATGCCAGGGCTCTCAGGCAGGGTTATATGTCAAGTCACTGTCGGCGCTTTAGCACAACCAAAATCATCCCGGTCGCTAAGCTACTGATTGTGAAGGGCAGTGCAACTGTCGCCGAAGAGAGACAGGAAGGTCGCCTAGTGACACCATGAAACAACAACTGGCAATGACATAAAGTTCATGCGGTTTCGCAAACGTGGCACAAAAATCACATTTTTTGTGCGCGCCGAAATCAAAACCAGGGAACCGAATACGACGCAGATCCGTGTACTCACTGAACCGGATACAAAAGAAACGCGCTTGACATTGCTCAGTGTCGTGCTTTTGAGACATTACATCGAGCATGATGCGTCTCTTATAATCTCGCGATCAAGGCGCATCGAGTGCGCGGCAACTATTCTCAAGTTAATCGTAGTTTGTGACTGCGTTAACGGTACGGCGACGCCGACGCGGCGTACCCTGCCACAATGACCCGAGGTGAAAGCGATGATTAAGCTACCACGACAGCTCAAGAAGGGAACAAGCAAGACTGCGACCAGGATCGTCGCGTTGTCGATGGCGTGCATGTTGATTGCGGCGTGCAGCAAAGGCGAAGGCGTGCAGCTCGGCACCGGCCAGGATCCTGATCCTGTCGTCATCGACTTTCCAATAGCTTATATAAAGTCTCCCATTCCGGTTGATGACAACGGTGAGTTCCAGCAGCAGGATGTTCGCGAACAGATCACCTTTGAATTCGGCGCGGACCTGTATTACCGCGATAGAGCTTCGGTGAGTGCCGAGGCAATCAATATCACTGGCGAAGTTTCACAGGGCCTTGCCGCCGTTCGCGACGTCGAGATTGACTACGATGGCAGTCGCCTGCTGTTTTCGATGCGCGTACCGTTCGATCCGAATGTCGACGAAGAAGACCTGCCCACCTGGAACATCTGGCAGTACACCTTTGAAACGGACCAGCTCGAGCGCGTCATAACGTCTGATCTGACGGCGGAGATCGGTCACGACATCATGCCGAAGTACCTGCCGGACGGTCGTATCATCTTCTCGTCAACACGCCAGACGCAGTCGCAGGCCGTATTGCTCGACGAGGGCAAGGGAGGATTTCCTGCAGAAGACGAGGACCAGAATGAGCCGGCCTTCAACATCCACGTCATGAATGACGATGGTACCGGCGTGAAGCAGCTGTCCTTTAACCAGAGTCATGACCTGGATCCCGCCGTCATGTCCGACGGCCGCATCGTATTCAGCCGCTGGGACCATGCACCCGGTAACGATGCAATCAACCTTTACCGCATGAACCCGGACGGATCCGCGCTCGAGCTCTTGTACGGTGACAAGAGCCATGACACCGGTACGAATGGCAGCGAGATTCATTTCCTGCAGCCCCGACAGCTGGAAGACGATCGCATCATGACGCTGGCGCGCCCGTTCACGAACACAGAGGGCGGTGGTGAGCTGATCCTCATCGATACCGTGCAGTACCTCGAGAATACGCAACCGACGAAAGACAACATCGGCATATTGAGCGGACCGGCGCAGGAAGATGCGACGGTCAACCAGGTGTCGACGATACCGGGTAGCCCGTCGACGGGCGGTCGCTACTTTTCCGTATACCCGATTCAGGACGGTACGGATCGACTGATGGTTAGCTGGAGTCAGTGTCGTCTGGTCGAGTTTCTTGCAGATGATGGTGATCCGGAAACGGACGACACACAGATCGTGCCGTGCACCGAAGACCGCCTTGCCAACGTTATCGTCATTGACCCGGACGACCCGGTTACACCCGTTGAAGGCGACTTCATCGTCGCGCCACCGTTGTACGGCATCTGGATCTACGATCCGCGCGACGATACGCAGTTGCCGATCGTACCTGGCGAAGAAGGCTTCATGTTCACCGAAGTCGTTTCCGCTGATCCGCGCCCGATTCCGCCGGTCGTTCTTGACGGCAGCAACGATTTCGCACTCTCCGGAACGCTCGCCGATGCAGGCGAGGCGGTGCTGAATATCCGCAGCGTCTACGACTTCGATGGCACCGCCATTGTCGACATTCCGACGGTTGCCGATCCTGGTCAGACGCTTGCAGCGGATCGCATTGCACGCTTCCTGCGCATCGAGAAAGCGGTTTCGCTGCCCGACGAAGACCTCCTGGACATAGACAACACGGCGTTCGGTGTCAGTACGCAGCAGGGGATGAAGGAGATCATCGGCTATGCCATGGTCGAGCCCGATGGCTCGGTAATGGTCAAGGTGCCGGCAAATACGGCTTTGATGGTCAGCGTGCTTGATGAGAACGGCCACCGTATCACGCAGCGACACAACAACTGGATTTCGCTCGGGCCCGGTCAGGAGTTGAAGTGCAGCGGTTGCCACGACGCTAACAGCGGACTGTCACACGGGCGGTTCGATGCGTTCGAGAGCGCCTATGCGGGCGCTCCGACAGCTGGTGTGCCTCATTATCCGACGGCGGACCCGCAGTGGTTTGTCGGGGATGTGGGCGAATCGATGGCTGAAACGCGTGCGCGCGTTACGTGTGCCAGTGACGGTTGTTCATCGATCGAGCCGTCGGTAGACGTCATCTACCGCGACGTCTGGAGTGCCGATCCGCTTGACGTCAATGGCGACCCGATCAATCCTGACATCGATTTTCGCTATTCTGACCTGACGACTTCATCACCGACGTCGTTGTCCTGTCAGCAGATCTGGCAGTCGAATTGCCGCATTATTATCAACTACGAAACGATCATCCACCCGCTCTGGAGCCAGCCGCGGGGCGTCACCTTTGACGATGATGGTGACCCATTGACGCCCGAGGTGCCGCTTATCGATCCGGTAACCGGCCTGCAGGTCAACAACAATTGCCTGAACTGCCACACCCCGGTTGATCCAGTACTGGGTGTGCCCAGGGTGCCGGCGGGCCAGCTTGAACTGCAGGACGGCCTGTCCCCGGATGAGCCAGATCACTTCCATGCCTATCGCGAGCTGTTAGTTACTGATAATCTTCAAATTCTGGAGAACGGTGCGCTGGTGGATGCAACCCAGGTTATCGGTCAGGATGCGGATGGAAACGACATCCTGGACGTCATTCCGATTGCCCCGCCGGCGAGAATTACTGGCGCAAGGGCATCGAGCGATTTCTTTGACCGATTCAATGATCCTGCGGATCTTCATTACAATATTTTATCCCAAGCGGAGCGACGCCTTGTTGCGGAATGGTTGGATGTCGGAGCCCAGTATTACAACAATCCCTTCGACGCCCCAGCCAACTAGAAGCAACTCCGTTTGGTTCGGATGCCTGGTCGCGGTCGTTGTACTTCAGATTCTTCTGACAGCGCCCGTTCAGGCCGCCGATGAGTATCGTTCTGTTGCAGTAGCCGATCCGTATCTCGAGATGCGGACCGGCCCCGGCCGCGGCTACCCGATCTTCCATGTCATCGATCGTGGCGAGACCGTTGACATCCTTATGCAGCGCACGGACTGGTTCCAGGTACGCGCTGCGAATGGCAAGGAGGGCTGGGTCGATCGGGCACAGATGGAGCAGACTCTGCAGCCGGACGGCGACCAGATCAGCTTCGAACAGGCCAATATCGGCGACTTCACCGATGCCAGGTGGGAAACCGGCATCCTGGCCGGCGACTTCGGCGGCGCGAACATCATTTCCCTCTATGGTGGCTACTCGCTCAACCCATTTGTGTCCATAGAGGTATGGGGTTCACAGATTTTGGGTAATTTTTCGAATGGCTGGATGGGCAGTGTTAATGTCGTTAACGAACCCTGGCCTGATTGGCGAATATCGCCTTTCCTGACGCTGGGCGCCGGTGCTATTCATACCGAGCCCAAGTCGACGATCATCCAGGGTGAGGATCGCACGGATCAGATCGGCCATGTAGGCGGCGGATTCCGTGTCTATGCAACGCGACGATTCTTGTTGCGAGCCGAGTACAAGAGTTACGTGGTGTTCACGAGCCGCGACGAAAATGAGGAAGTGGAAGAATGGAAAGTCGGTTTCGCGTTCTTTTTCTGATCGTTGCCATGATCAGCCTGTCCGGCTGTGCAGCGACCAAGAACCTGTTCGGTTTCGGCAACAAATCGGCTCCGCCTCCCTCGTCGGAAGGACCGGGTCAGGTTATTGATCCCGTGGTAGAGCGGCGCGAGATCAAGGAGCCCGCGATCGACCGCGAAGACTTCGAGCTGGGTGCCTATGTCGGCATTATGAGTATCGAGGACTTCGGCAGCGATATTTCCTACGGCGTACGTCTTGCCTACCACATTACCGAGGGCTTCTTCGTCGAGGGTACAGCAGGCCAGACGGAAGGCGGGTTGACGAGCTTCGAGGAGCTGTCCGGCGGTGCCCGCCTGATTTCGGACAGTCAGCGGACGCTAACCTATTACAACCTGAATCTCGGCTACAACATTCTGCCGGGCGAAGTATTCATCGGCGAAGGGCGCGCCTATAACACCAACCTGTACCTGATCGCCGGGCTGGGCTCGACGCGCTTTGCCGGGGACGATCGCTTCACCGTTAACGTAGGCGCCGGTTACCGTTTCCTGTTGTCCGATTCGATCGCATTGCACCTGGATTTTCGCGACCACCTGTTCGATATCGACCTTCTGGGTGAAGAAAAGACGGCCCACAATCTCGAAGGCCATCTCGGCTTCACGGTGTTCTTCTGAGGAGAGGATCACGGTTTAGACCGGTTTTCATAGGATAAAGTAACGTTATGAAGAGAGTATGTTTAACAGTTGGACGAATTCTGTTGCCGATCCTGGTCGTGGGCAGCCTGTCGGCTTGCGGCAATATCGAGCCATGGGTGAAGCCCTATGAGCGCGACAGGCTGGCTGACCCGATCATGTCGCTGGATGGCGACCCGGTGTCGACGGCCTACCTGCAGCACGTCTACGAAGCGCGTGAAGGCGCTCGCGGCGGCGAAGGCGCGGCCGGCGGCGGCTGCGGTTGTAACTAAGAGGCACATTAGCGATGCTGTTGCGACGCGCCCTTTGTTTCCTGATGCTGCTGATACTTGGCAGCGTCGCGCATGCGAGCGTGCTGCCGGAAGATCGGACTGACGTTCTCTATCATCTGTACACCGGCGGCGGTGTCGATATTGATGGTCCGTCGATACTGATGCGCAAACAGGTTGGCAAGAACACCTCGGTTGTTGGTAACTACTACCTCGATATGGTGAGCTCGGCCTCCATTGACGTAGTCACCACGGCAAGTCCCTACAACGAAGAACGCAAGCAATGGTCGCTAGGCGTTGACTACCTGCGCGGCAACACGACGGTACGAGCCGGTTACACCAGCAGCGTTGAGTCCGACTATGACGCCTCAACCTACAACGTCTCGATCAGCCAGGACATGTTCGGCGGGCTGACGACGCTGACAGTGAGCTATGGCCTGGGCGACGACGAAGTTGGCAAATCCAACGATCCTACCTTCGAGCGATTCCTCGACAAGCAAAACTACGCACTTGGCCTGACCCAGATTCTGACCAAGAATTTGCTGATGGCGCTTAATTTCGAGACCGGAACCGATGAGGGTTACCTGAATAACCCCTACCGTACCGTGCGCTACTTCAATGCCTCCGATACGGAGGGTCGTGGCTACAGCTACGAAGAAGAGGTTTACCCCAATACGCGCACGAGTAACGCGGTGGGTATCCGTGCTCGCTACTTTCTGCCTTATCGTGCGGCCATCGAAGGCGAATACCGTTTCTTTACGGATACGTGGGACATCGAAAGCCATACGGCATCGCTGACCTACATCCATCCTTGGCGTGACTTTACGTTCACCGGCAAGTTTCGCTACCACGATCAGACAGCCGCCCATTTCTACAGCGATCTGTTCCCGCGCGCTCAGGCGACCAACTTCCGTGGTCGGGACAAGGAGCTCAGCCCGTTGACCAGCTACACCTACAGGGCAAAGCTGGCCTACATGTTCCTTGACGAAAACAGGGGTTGGGGTTTCTTGAAGAAAGGCTCCGTAACGGCATCGATCGATTACCTCACGGTGGACTACCACGATTTCTCCGACCTCAGGGCTGGCGCGGTGATCGGAGAGGAACCTTTGTATTCGCTGGAAGCGGCGGTGTTCCAGCTGTTCGTCTCTTTCTGGTATTAACCGCACCAGCGTATTGAGCTGTTACCTCACCAGCTAGTGAGGTCGTCATGATGATTCGATTACTGCCAACTCTCGCTATTCTACTGGCCGTCGGCGCTCCAGCGGCGCTCGCGCAAGACAGCGCCAGGGGCGCAAAACTCGGCAATGATGCCGCGGAACGTTCCGCAGTCCGTGAAGAGTACCGGCAAAAGTCGGAACACAAGCGGCGCATTGCAGAACATCGAAAGCTAGCCCGGCGTGTCAAAGAAAGCGAAGCCCACGTTGATACGACGAAGAAGCGTGAAGAAGCGCGAGAGGATCCTAAGCCGGCCCCGGAAGAAGCAGGGGCCGACGCAGCGGAGAGCCCGAGCGACAAAAACGAAGCCAAATAGTCCCCTGTAAGCGTTAAACTGCAACTCTTCTTCCGCAGAGGGTTGCGATTCGAATGTCTATTATCGTCCTGGCAGCCGCGGCTCTTATCGCCGTCGTGGTGGTCCTCTATAACCGACTCATTCGTAGTCGCAACCGCGTAGACACGGCGTGGAGCGATATCGATGTCCAGCTGCAGCGGCGCCATGACCTCATCCCTCGCCTGGTAACAGCGGTTGACCAATACTCCAAGTATGAGAAAGCAACCCTGCAAGCTGTGACAGAGCTTCGCGCCGAGGCGATGCAGGCGGCGGAAGTCAGTGCCAAGAGCAAAATCGAGCAAAAGCTTAGCGCGGGTATCGAGCGGATTATTGCGCTCGCCGAAAACTACCCCGACCTGAAAGCAAACGAGAACTTCCTGAATTTGCAGAACGAGCTGGTAGAAACCGAAAATTACCTGCAGTTTGCGCGTCGCTTCTACAACGGCTCAGTCCGTGACTACAACACGATGATAGAGACCGTGCCCAGCAACATTGTCGCCGGATGGTTTCGTTTTTCGGCGAGGGAGTTCTTCCAGAAGACCTCCGACGACGCGGCCAACGTGCCGTTGGTTAAACTCGGCTCGATCGAATGAGAAAGTTTGCTACGTTGCTGCTGTTGCTGTTGCCGCTTTGCGCCGTCGCGGACGAGCGAATCCTGAGCTTTCACAGCGACATCCTGGTGATGACCGACGGCATGATCGAGGTGACCGAGACCATCAGAGTGCGAGCCGAGGGCGATCGAATCCGGCGCGGTATCTATCGGGATTTCCCTACCGAATACAAAGACCGATTCGGCAACGAGGTCAAGATCAAGTTCCAACCGCTGGCTCTCCTCAGGAACGGGCGTGCCGAAGCTTTTCACACACAGGAACGCTGGCGCGTTGTGCGAACCTATTTTGGACGCTCTGATCGATTCATTGCCGCCGGCGAGCACACCTACGAGTTTCGCTACAGAGCGAATCGCATGCTTGGTTTTTTTGCAGAGCATGACGAGTTGTACTGGAATGTGACGGGTTTCGACTGGGCCTTCCCTATCGACACGGCAAGTGCCACGGTGCAACTGGATTTTGATGTCCCGCTGTCTGCTATCAGCGAGGAAGCGTATACCGGGCCGTTTGGTGCACAAGGCAAGGATTATCGGTCTCGCATCGAATCACCGCGGCGGGTCCACTTCGAGGCGAGCAAGCCGCTGTCGCCGGTTAACGGCCTCACGATCGTCGTAGGCTGGCCGAAGGGTTTCGTCGACCAACCGACCAAACGCGACAAGCTCGGCTGGTTACTGCAGGACAACGCGAACTTGCTCGCCGCGGTGATGGGCTTCCTGCTGCTACTCGTCTTCTACATACCGGTGTGGAGCAAGTACGGCCGAGATCCCGAGGAAGGTGTGATCGTGACGCGCTATGCGCCGCCGGCGGGATTTTCTCCGGCTTCACTGCGGTACGTACGACAGATGTACTACGACGACAAAGTCATGACCGCCGCCGTTGTCAATCTGGCGGTAAAAGGCTATCTCGAGATCAAGAAGCGCGGCGGATCGCACTGGCTGATCAAGAAGACGCCGGATGAACCAAAGCCCGCCATGGCGCCTGGCGAAAAGGAGCTCTATACCGGCCTGTTCAAGTCGCGAAACAGGATTGAGCTGGACGACGCAAACCATGTAGTGCTCGGCGCTGCGCGTTCCGCGCATCGAAAATCGCTGGTTAAGGACTTCAAGGAAAACTATTTCAAGACCAACCTGGTTTTCAATGTGCCAGCGCTGCTTATCGCCGGCGGTGCGCTGCTCATTGCGGTAAACGTTGGCGCCGGCTTGACGGTCGGGGTTCTGGTATTGAGCGCCTTGTCGTTCGTAACGGTGGGTATCTTCGCCATCCTAATGAGACGCCCGACAGCGCGCGGGCGGAAGCTGCTCGACGAAATGCTGGGATTCAAGGAATTCCTGGAAATCGCCGAGAAGGACGAGCTGAACCTGCGAAATCCTCCGGAAAAGACGCCGCAGTTGTTCGAGTCGTTTCTGCCTTTTGCCCTGGCATTGGGGGTCGACCAGCAATGGTCAGAGAGGTTTGCCAGTGTCCTTGCCAGTATCCGTGGACCGGATGGCAAGGACTACAGTCCGTCGTGGTACAACGGCTCCTGGAACAGCCGTAACCTGGGCAAGACGACCAGCAAGTTGTCTCGCAGCCTGAACTCGGCTATTAGTTCGTCGGTATCTCCGCCGGGGTCGTCCTCGGGCGGTGGCGGTGGCGGCTCCTCCGGTGGGGGCGGAGGCGGCGGCGGAGGCGGCGGTTGGTGATGACGTTCACAAGCGCACCGATTTCGTCATGCCGGACCGCAACTTGTTTGAACTTCCGGCTGTGGAGATCAACGAAGTCAGAGTGGCAATGACAATTTTCGATAGCAGGAACGTTAACGAATGAACCAAACCGTTTATAGCCCCAGGCAGGGTAGCGCGATACCCAACGTGATCTTCGCGCTGCTGATCATCAACGGGCTGCTATTCGCCCTGCAGCAGGTAAATGGGCGGTTCATGCTCATGAACTTCGCGCTATGGCCGGCGACCGATCCGCGCTCGCCCTTCATGCCCTGGCAGCTGCTTACCTATGGTTTTCTGCACGGCAACACGACACACATCTTCTTCAACATGTTTGGCTTGTGGATGTTCGGGCGAGATATTGAGCGATTCATGGGGTCGCAGCGCTTCCTCATCTATTTCCTGGTCTGCGTCGTCGGAGCGGGCATCATTCAGCTCATCGTGGCTGGCATACAAGGCGGGCTGTATCCAACCGTTGGCGCATCGGGTGGCGTTTTCGGCATCCTGCTTGCTTACGGCCTGACCTTTCCAAATCGCATTGTGGTCCCGCTGTTTCCGCCAATCCCGATGCGTGCAATAACGTTCGTATTCATCTACGGCGCGCTGGAACTTTATCTTGGCGTTAGCGGCGGTGCGCCCGGCGTGGCGAATTTCGCGCACCTGGGCGGCATGTTATTCGGTTTCCTGCTAATCCAGTACTGGCGCCGAGGGCGTCGACGATGAGTTCGCCGCTGCCGCTTGTCCTGGTGACATCGATACTGCTGATCATACCGGGACCCGGCATCGCGCCCTCACGCTGAACCGCCACCGTCTATCGGGATCGCCGCGCCGTTGATATGCGATGCCGCATCAGTGGCGAGAAACAGCGTTAGAGCAGCGACCTCCTCGGGCGTGGCGACGCGGCCGTTCGGGCTGTCAGCCGCGGCCTGTTCGAGGTACTCGTCCAGATCGATATCATTCGCCTCAGCCTCGGCGGCCAGCATCGGCGTATCGACATCGCCGGGGCAAACGGCGTTTACACGCAGCCCGTCACGCGCATGATCCCTGGCCATCGCTTTGGTCAGGAGCACCAGTCCGCCTTTGCTGGCACAGTACGCGGCGGCGCGCTCGCCGCCAGCAAGGCCCCAGTCAGAGGCAATATTGACGATGCTGCCCTCGGCCAGGAGCAGCTGAGGCAGCGCCGCGCGGCTCAGAAAAAACGGCACATCGAGATTGATTGTCATGGTGTATCGCCAGTCCTCGTCGCTGGTCTCATCCGCCCTGCCACGCACGATCACACCGGCATTATTCACCAGGCAATCGAGCTGGCCGAATTCGTCGATCGTATCGGCCAGCAGTTCGTCGCACTCAGCTGATGCTGCGAGTTCGCCTGCCCAGGTTACGATCTTGTCCGAAACCTCCGCAACCTCTTCGAGGCGCCCCTCATCGCGGCCCGCCGCCATTACATCCCAGCCGGCCTCTGCAAACGCGATCGCGATAGCGGCACCGATACCGGAGCTTGCCCCGGTGACAAGTACGACGCTCATGGTGTTTTCCCTGACGACAATTACGTGCTATCCAGTGTATATCATGACTTCGATGGATACGTTACCAAGCCTCGGCTGGCGTCCGTTCTTCCAGTCACAGCTCGAAATCGACTGCAACTGGGTTCCCGCGCGTGTTCTCAGCGTGCACCGTAACCGTATCGAGGTCGCGCATGTTAACGGCCGGGACACGATCCCCATGGCAGGGAAGAGCGCGACCCTCAAAATCACCGTCGGTGACTGGGTGCTCGTCGATTGGGACGGCCCGCAGGTATGCGAGCTGCTCGAGCGATTCGGCCTGTTTCAGAGAAAGGCAGCGGGGACGTCAGGAGCAATCCAGCTCATTGCGGCGAATGTCGATACCCTGTTCATCGTTACGTCTGCGAATCGCGATTTCAATGTCGCGCGTCTCGAACGGTATCTTGCGATTGCGCGAGATGCCGGGGCTTTCCCTGTCATTGTGATCTCCAAGGCCGACCAGGCCGAATCGGTCGAGTCCTACGCCGAGACGGCCGCCCGCCTGTCGCCGGGTATTCTCGTCGAGGCCCTCGATGCGAGGTGTGCAGAGGACGTCGACGTTTTGCGCCCGTGGTGTGAGCCGGGTCAAACCGTCGCATTGCTGGGCTCGTCGGGCGTCGGCAAGACCACGTTGATCAATACGCTGGCAGGTACCGTGCTTGAAACACGCGCAGCGCGTGACGATGATCAGCGTGGCCGGCATACGACAACGGGCCGATCAATGCATCGCCTGAAGCACGGTGGTTGGCTGATCGATACGCCGGGAATGCGCGAGCTACAGCTGGTCGACGTCGGTGACGTATTGGACGAGGTCTTCAGCGATGTAGCGGAGCTCGCCTCGCGCTGTCGGTTCGCGGACTGTGCGCATGAAGCGGAGCCAGGATGTGCCGTACGGGAGGCAATCGAAAGCGGCGCGCTCGACGCCGAACGCCTGCGGCGATACCGGAAGCTCAAGTCCGAGGACCGCCGCAATACCGAAACGCTCGCCGAGCGCCGCTCTCGAGACAAACACTTTGGCAAGATGGTCAAGACGATAATGTCGGAAAAACGCGCGCAGAAAGGTGGTGAGTAGTCATGGCCAGTGTCGACCTGAATGCTGATCTGGGTGAAGGCGATGCCTGTGATGATGCGCTTCTCGAAATCGTATCGAGCTGCAATGTTGCCTGTGGTGGCCACGCCGGCGATAGCGATTCGATGGCGGCAACCGTCCGAGCGGCGATGGCCAACGGCGTCAGCGTCGGCGCGCACCCGGGTTACCCCGATCGCGAGGGATTCGGTCGCGTTAGTGGCTACCTGTCGGGAGACGCGCTGTACGAAGCACTTACCGACCAGGTAACAGCGTTTGCCGACATCGCGGCGCAGCTCGGTGCAAAGCTTGCGCACGTGAAGCCGCATGGTGCGCTGTACAACGATGCGATCGCCGATGCCGAACTGGCAGACGTCATAGCACGAGTGGTTTCCGAGCTGCACGGTGAGCCCGCGTTCGTTGGCATGGCAAATACCCAGTTGCAGCTTGCCGCGGAACGGCATGGGTTGGAGTTCATCGCGGAGGCATTTGTCGATCGGGCGTACGAGGCGGACGGTACGTTGGTGTCACGTTCCGAACCGGGGGCAGTACACGGCGAGCTGTTTGTTATCACCAGCCAGGCACTGGGGTTGGCCGAACGCGGCATCGTAACGGCAAGGAATGGCGAGATAATAGAGGTGCGGGCAGATACGCTTTGTATTCACGGTGATACGCCGGGCGCCGCGGAAGCCGCACGTGCGGTGCGTGATGTGCTGGAAAGCCATGGCGTCGAGATTCGGGCTCATGAAAAGTCTCGATGACCTGATTTCGGTACCGGCCGACGAGCCGGGCGACGCGCAGGCGCTTGCGGCGTATCTGCGCAACGACAACGCGTGGCTCGAGGTCGTCGCCGGTATCGACTCTGTCGTCGTCCGCTTCGACGCGGCTGCGATGGATACCGCGACCGCCGAACGCCGGCTTGCTGACGCTCTGGGCAGTGGCGTGCCGGCGCTGGAGCCCGAGGACATACTGCTCGAGATTCCGGTTGTTTATGGCGGTGAGTACGGGCCGGATCTCGAGGCGCTCTGCAGCGATCTCAGCATGACGGAAGACGAGTTTGTTGCACTGCATTCGGGCACCGAGTACCGCGTCGAAATGGTGGGTTTTACGCCGGGCTTCGCATTCATTGGCGGCCTCGACAAACGGCTCCATGTTCCTCGCCGTGAACAGCCGCGGCAACGCGTTGCCGCCGGCTCTGTCGGTATCGCGGATGGTCGTACGGGCATCTACGCGCTGCCTAGCCCTGGCGGCTGGACACTCATCGGCAGGACACCGTATCCGCTATTCGACGCAACAGCAGAGGATCCTTTTCGGCTGCATGTCGGCATGCGCGTCCGATTCGTGGCCGTGGCAGCCAGGGTGTTCCCGGCATGACCGTCACGGTCGAGAGAGCGGGGCTGCAGACGACAATTCAGTCGAAACCGCGCACCGGGTTGAGACACCTGGGTGTGGCTGCGGGAGGGGCGGCTGACCCGCTGTCACTTGCGCTGGCGAATCGATTGCTTGGCAACGCCTGGGACGCACCGGCGCTCGAAGCCGCACTGCTTGGACCTACGCTGCGTTTCGATGTGGACTGCGCATTTGCGATTACTGGCGCACAGGCGACGGCAACCGTAAACGACATCGCTGTCGAGTTTCACGAAACACTGCTCGCGCGTGCAGGAGACGTGCTGGCGATCGGTGCCACTGAAAAGGGTGCGCGGGTCTATATCGGCGTCGCCGGTGGCTTCATGGCTGACGAGCTCCTGGGATCGAAATCGACGTATCTGCTTGCGGAGCTGGGTGGTCACAAGGGCAGGGCGCTGCGAGATGGCGACACGCTTTTCGTCAAGCCGACCCGCGTCGACTCGCTGCAAACGCCCGCTGAGTTTATCCCGCCGATGCCCGCCAGCTGGGCGCTGCGCGCCTGTGAGTCATTTGAAACATCGCAACTTGCCGGTGATTCGCGAGACACGCTGTTCGAAGCCAACTGGACGGTAGGACGCCGCGCCGACCGCATGGGATTGCAGCTGGATGGGGCAAGGCTTGCCGTATTCTCGGCTGGACGCATGCCCAGCGCGCCCGTATTTCCCGGCACCGTGCAATGCCCGGAGGAGGGCACGCCGTACGTCCTGTCCGTTGATGCCGGCACCGTAGGCGGTTACCCGCGCGTCGCTCAGATCGCAAGGGTTGACCGGCACCTGTTGGGCCAGCTGCGTCCCGGCGATCACGTCAGACTTCTGCGTCGCGACCAGCGGACAGGCGTTGCGGAACTGCGAGCGAAACTCGACTACTGGGGCCAATGGCTGCCGGATATCGAGCACGTGATCTAGTTTCGGCCATAAGGGGCTAACGGAGACCTGGGGAAAACCAGGTCCTGTGAACTGGACAAACTCGGTCTTCGATTTTCCCGGTTGCTGAAAGCGGGCCGCCCTTATTCTACAATCCGATGTTCGTCGTCACCGACGCTTTTTAACGCCAATAAGGCGCGCCGCATCAATCGCCGTCAGGCCGGAAACTTGGTAAGGAGTTGCACAACAATGAACCACGCTATGAAACAGTATCGATTCAGGAAGGGCCTCATTCCGTTGCTAGGCGTACTGTTGTATTGCTTCTCGACAATACCGGCGATGGCGTCTGCGCACGACGGCGGAGCGATGGACGACGCCCCGATCGTGCTCATCACGGGCGCTAACCGTGGTCTCGGCCTCGAGTTCGCACGCCAGTACGCGGCGGCTGGCTGGACGGTCATAGGAACGGCACGCCGCCCCGCTCAGGCGGATGAACTGCAGGCACTGGAGGTGGAGGTCGTCGCGCTCGACGTCATGGATGAAGACAGCATTGCGGCGCTCGCGAACCTGCTCGAGGGTCGTGCTATCGACCTGTTGATCAATAACGCAGGCATCTTTCCGCGAGTCAGCGAAATCGCACAGGTGGATGCTGACGACTACAGACGAACGCTGATGGTGAATACGCTAGGTCCGGTGCTCGTTACCCAGGCGCTGTTGCCGAATCTCAGGCAAGGCGAACTGCAGCGTATTGTGAATATCACCAGCCAGCTCGGCAGCATCGACAGGAACTCGGGCGGTTTCTACGGCTATCGGGAAAGCAAGGCCGCGCTCAACATGTTTACAAAGACACTGGCCTCCGAACTCGGTCCCGAGGGCTTCATCTGCCTCGCGATTCATCCCGGGTGGGTACGGACCGACATGGGTGGAGAGAACGCGAACCTGTCGCCGGAGGAGTCGGTCAGCGCCATGCGCGTGGTCATCGACAACGTGACGGCGGACGACAACGGCACCTATCGCGGATACAGCGGCGATCCGGTTGCGTGGTAGCCGGCTTCGAGACAGGGCTCGCCCTATTGGCGAGCGGAATACCTAGCACTCGCGGTGCTGTTGCTCCAGTTTGCGACGCTGGTTCTTTAGCCTGACACCTTGTGAAGCGGAGTAGCCAGAGCGCAGCTGGGCATTGATGCTGTCAATCCGGTCGCGAATGCGTTCCTTGCAAGTTGCCCGCCGCTGTTCGTCGCGGGCCTGCGATTGGCGGACGTCGGCCTGCTGGCGCGGCAGGGTTTCCGGCGATACCTGGAAGTGGGTCTGCCGCGCCGCCTGTCTGGCCGGCGTCGCGTTCACCGGGGACAGGTCGTCGACGCCGCCATCTTTTTCAATCGTCTCGCAACCGCCCCAGCTGTTCGTGTAGTCGACAGGCAGTTGCTCGCAGCTGACGTCGCCGAACGACTTCGCCTTGCACTTGGCGACGCTCAAGGCGGCCACTCTCTCGGCCGATACATCGTCATTTGTGCGGTATTGATACACGTAGCTGATGAGGCTGACCGTCCCTCGCGACAGTGTGCTGAGGCCGCCGTACTGGTCAAACACCGTGCTGGAAGCGACACCCCTTTTCATTTCCTGGGCCGTCGTTAACGCGAAGCGATGCGCGAGCTTGCAGTCTGCCTCATCGATCTTGTCAATGCTCACCGCTCGTTCGACCGTGACCTTGCTGTCGTCGCCGGGACAGGGCGTCTGCGAGAACGTAAGTTCGCCATTCGGAGCAACGCACTTGTAAATTTCCGCCTGCGCAGGCCAGCAGGCAACCAACAACAACAGCAGGTAGCGGTGCGACATCGCGAGTTCCTCATGCATCTTGTCTAAAGCGTCGCTCAGGTTAAGCGATTGCGAGGATCGTGGCATGCACGAAGGTCACGAACCAGAGACGAAACTCTGTCTCAAGCGCAAAAACTGTGACGCGACGCCCAGGAACGGCGGCTGTGGGCCCGCCAGGACTCGAACCCCCACCTTGACGCAGTGGATGCGAACCGGCGAGGGTGGTGGCATACCGTGTCGTGCGAACACGCTGAAGGGTAATGGTGGGCCCGCCAGGACTCGAACCCCCACCTTGACGCAGTGGATGCGAACCGGCGAGGGTGGTGGCATACCGTGTCGTGCGAACACGCTGAAGGGTAATGGTGGGCCCGCCAGGACTCGAACCCCCACCTTGACGCAGTGGATGCGAACCGGCGAGGGTGGTGGCATACCGTGTCGTGCGAACACGCTGAAGGGTAATGGTGGGCCCGCCAGGACTCGAACCTGGGACCAAGGGATTATGAGTCCCCTGCTCTAACCAACTGAGCTACAGGCCCTTTTCTTTTTCCACACGCGTTGCAGCACCTCACATGAGGAGCGCGATTCTAGCAGAAAAAAGCCGGGCATCGCCCGGCTTTTCCCATCAGATTCAACGTGCCGGTCAGTCCTCGAGCAGAAAGCTCCTGAGCTGATCCGAACGCGTCGGGTGACGCAGCTTTCTCAGCGCTTTGGCCTCGATCTGGCGTATGCGTTCACGCGTTACATCAAACTGTTTGCCCACTTCTTCGAGCGTGTGATCGGTGTTCATGTCGATACCGAAACGCATGCGCAATACCTTGGCTTCGCGCGGCGTCAGGCCGGCTAGTACCGAGTGCGTCGTTTCTTTCAGTCCTGACGTTGTCGCGGAATCGACGGGCGAGTGCACCGTTTGATCCTCGATAAAATCACCGAGATGAGAATCCTCGTCATCACCGATCGGCGTCTCCATCGAGATCGGTTCCTTGGCGATCTTCAGCACCTTGCGAACCTTGTCCTCAGGCATTTCCATGCGCTCGGCCAGTTCGTCTGGCAGCGGCTCGCGACCCATCTCCTGGAGCATCTGCCGGGAGATTCGATTCAGCTTGTTAATCGTTTCGATCATGTGAACCGGAATACGAATCGTGCGCGCCTGGTCAGCAATAGAGCGCGTGATTGCCTGGCGAATCCACCAGGTCGCGTAGGTCGAGAACTTGTAGCCGCGACGATACTCGAACTTGTCGACCGCCTTCATCAGGCCGATGTTGCCTTCCTGGATCAGATCGAGGAACTGCAGGCCGCGATTCGTGTACTTCTTGGCGATCGAGATGACCAGACGCAGGTTAGCTTCCACCATTTCTTTTTTCGCGCGACGCGCTTTCGCCTCGCCGATCGACATCTGCCGATTGATTTCCTTGATCTGGCTGATCTTCAGCTGCGTCGCTTCCTCGACCGCAATCAACTTGCGCTGCGCTCGCGTGACGTCGTCCCTGAGCTTGGCCAGTACCGACGAGTGCTTGCGCTTCGCGCGGATATGCTTGTCAATCCAGCCGAGATCGGTTTCGCTTTTCGGAAAGCTCGCCAGGAAGTCCTTACGCGGCATGCCGGCGTCGCGGACGCACAGCTGCATGACCAGGCGTTCCTGGCTGCGGACTATCGAAACCACATCGCGGAGGTTGCGAACGAGCGCGTCGAAGAGTTTCGGCGCGAGCTTCAGCTCCATGACCTGGTCGGCCATGTCGGCATGTGCCTTGACGGTGCGCTTGTCTTTCAGGCCGTGCAGACCCAGGTACTTGAGTGCACGATTGTGATGTCGTCGAATGACCTTCACGCGCGCCTTTACTTCATCCGGGTCAGGCCCCGTGTCTATGACCTCATCACTGTCGTCGTCGTCAGTCTTCGGCGCCGGCGGCTTGATTTCGTCGGGCTCATTGGGGTCGATAAAGCCTACGACGAAGTCCTGCATGCGTGTCTCACCCGCAATTACCCTGTCGGCGACTTCGAGCAGTGCATCGACGGTTGGCGGGAAATGCACCATGTGATATTTGACCTGGTTGAGGCCGTCTTCGATGCGCTTGGCAATCTCGATCTCGCCCTGCCGCGTCAGCAATTCCACCGTGCCCATCTCGCGCATGTACATGCGCACAGGATCGGTCGTGCGGCCAAATTCCGCATCGACACTGGCAAGGGCCGCCTCGGCTTCCTCGACAGCATCGTCATCCGTCGCCGTGGCGTCGGAAAGGATCAACGATTCGGCGTCAGGTGCCTTTTCGTGCACCGTGATCCCCATGTCGTTGATCATGTTGACGATGTCTTCGATCTGCTCTGGATCGACGATGCCGCTTGGCAGATGGTCATTGACCTCGGAATAGGTCAGATAACCTTGTTCCTTGCCTCGGGCGATCAGTTCTTTCAGCTGCTGAGCCTGCTTGCTCGGGCCTACTACTGCTTTTTTTCCTGTCAAGACAAAATCCTACGGGCAAAAGATTCAAACGATTAATGTTACGCCCTCAATGGAGAGCAAGCTACTATTATTTCTAACGATTTGGACTGGACGTCAGCGCCCGAAGTTCCGCCTTTTCCTCATCCGCCAGGCCGCTAGCCCTCTGTTTTTCAATAAGAAAATCGATTCTCGCCTTGCGTCCTGCCGCCGCAAGCTGGGTCAGGCAGTCCTCAAGCTCGGCGACCGGGTCAAAATCCTCGTCAACCGGCATCTCGGCGGCGGCCAGCTTGCCAAGGTGGCGGCCCTCGGTGTCATGCCGCCAGCGCTCCAGTAGCCCCGCCGTTGTTATATTGGGCTCCGCCTGCACAGTTTCAATGAGGGCGCGCAACAAATCGGTCCCCGGCCTGGCGACGCTGCCGAGTTTTTCGATATCGAGCTGGCGCCCGGCCTCCGGGTGGTTCAGAAGGACCGTAATTGCATGCCTGACGACAGACGGCTTGCCTGTGCCGTACTGCCTGGGTTTTCGGCCGGCAGCGCGCGTCGTGGCTGTTGAGGCGCTCGACGCTTTGCCAGTTCCACTTGCGATCATCTTCTCCAGCTTGGGCGCGGTCAGGCCGACAGCCTGCGCGAGGCTGTCGATGAGTAGCTCCCGGTAAACGCCTGTGGGAATCCTGCTGATCAGGGGTCGCGCCAATTCGGCGAGCCTGGCGCGGCCGTCGACTGTTTTCATATCTACCTGGCTTGCGAGCTCCTGAATAAGAAACTCTGAAAGCGCGAGGCCATCATCGAGCAGCCCCACGAAAGCATCCGCGTCATGTTCGTTGACAAACGAATCCGGATCCTGGCCCTCGGGCAGGAACACGAAACGGATCTGACGACCTTCGCGAATCTGCGGCAGCGCGTTCTCGAGCGCTCGCCAGGCCGCCGCCTTGCCTGCGCGGTCGCCGTCAAAAGCGAAATAGACATTTTCCGTCAGACGAAACAGCTGGTTGAGGTGCTCGCTGGTCGTTGCAGTGCCCAGTGTCGCAACCGCGAAGTTGATGCCGTGGCGGGCCAGGGCGATGACGTCCATATATCCTTCGACGACGACGAGCCTGTCGATGCTTCGGAGCGCCTGGCGAGCCTCGTACAGGCCGTAGAGTTCGCGGCCCTTGTGGAACAATACGGTTTCCGGCGAATTCAGGTACTTGGGTTCGCCATCGCCCATGGTGCGACCGCCAAAGCCAATAGTGCGCCCGCGGTTGTCGCGGATCGGGAACATGATGCGATCCCGAAAGCGGTCGTAATGTTGGCCGTTGTCCTTTCGAATGATGAGGCCCGTTGCCAGCAAGCGTTCGGCGGCTTCGTCAGACTTGCCAAACTTGTCGAGCACGTTGCTCCAGCCATCCGGCGCATAGCCTATCCCGAAGCGTTTGGCCGTCGCACCGTCGATGCCGCGTTTCTTCAGGTACTCGATGGCGGCCGGGGCCTCTTTCACCGAGGCCTGCCAGTGTCGCGATACGTTGTCCATCAGCGAGAACAGCTCGTCGTAGCGACGGGCCGGTTTATCGCTTTCGCTCCTTGGAACGTCGACGCCCATGGAGCTTGCCAGGCTTTCGATCGCCTCGACAAAACTCATGTGGTCGAATTCCATGAGAAAGCCTACGGCTGTTCCGTGAGCGCCGCAGCCGAAGCAATGGTAGAAACCTTTTCCGGGGCTCACGGTGAAAGACGGCGTCTTTTCGTCATGAAACGGGCAACAGGCCTTGAATTCCCGTCCCGCCTTCTTCAGCTGCACGCGTCTGCCCACGACCTCAACGATGTCTGCTCTCGCGATCAGATCGTCGATGAAATCCTGAGGAATCAGTCCGGACATAAAAGCTCTAACGTTGAGCCGGCGCTGCCGGGTCTCGGGTTGCGGACATGAAGCTTGAGCTTTGCGATCAAAGAGCGCTTAGGCGTTCCTTCACTGCTGCGCTGAGCGCGCCCATATCCGCGCGGCCAGCGGCCCTGGTCTTGATTTGACCCATAACCTTGCCCATGTCACGAATGCTCTCGGCGCCGGTCGCCTTGATAACTTCATCGACCATCACGGCCAGCTCGTCCGCAGCAAGTTGTGCGGGCAGGTAGTTTTGAATAACGTCAATTTCGGCGCGCTCGATACTGGCGAGATCCTCACGATTGCCTTTCTCGAACTGCTCAACCGAATCGCGGCGCTGCTTGACCATTTTGGTCAGCACCGCAAGTGTCCCTGCGTCATCGAGTTCCACGCGTTTGTCGACTTCGATTTGCTTTATGGCGGCGAGCATCAGTCGCACCACCTTGAGCCGGTCTTTGTCGCCGGCCTTCATGGCGGTCTTCATGTCTTCTGTTATTTGGCCTTTCAGGGACATGGTCGGAACGGGTAGGTGGTCTGCTCCAGAACTTAAGGAGCTGAATCAATCTAGTAGAGGCGCTTGCGCTTGGCGTCGTCGCGGGAGCTGCGCTTCAGGTGGCGCTTGACGGCCGCCGCTTTCTTGCGCTTCCTCTCCTGGGTGGGCTTCTCGTAGAATTCACGACGGCGAAGCTCCGTCAGGATGCCCGCCTTTTCACAGGCGCGCTTGAAGCGCCGCAGGGCGGCGTCAAAATATTCGTTCTCTTTTACGCGAACACTTGGCATGAATCGGTAATTCCGTGAAACATAAATAAACCCGGCACAGGGGCCGGGACTGAGCCGCATATAATAACCTCGGAAATTCCAGTTTGCAAAGGCCTGCATGACAAAAACCGGCCGGATTGGGCTATGATCCGCAGCCCATGAACATCCTCGGAATCGAAACCAGCTGCGACGAAACCGGTGTCGCCGTATTCAGCACGGAGCGCGGCCTCGTCGCGCATGCGCTGCACAGCCAGGTCGACCTGCACGCGGTGTATGGCGGCGTGGTCCCGGAAATTGCCTCCAGAGACCATATTCGGCGGCTGCTGCCCCTGATTCGCCAGGTCCTGAAAGAGGCTGGTATCGATCGCCCGGACGCGGTTGCATACACCGCAGGACCGGGCCTGGTGGGCGCGCTGATGGTCGGCGGCGGCATGGCCAACGGTCTTGGGCTGGCCTGGAATTGCCCGGTAATTCCGGTCCACCACATGGAGGGCCACCTGGTGGCGCCGATGCTGGAGGATGAGCCGCCCGAGTTTCCTTTCCTGGCGCTACTGGTCTCTGGCGGGCACACCATGCTGATCGCGGTACGAGAGCTCGGGGACTACCGACTACTTGGCACCACGCTGGACGATGCGGTCGGAGAGGCATTTGACAAGACGGCCAAACTGCTTGGTCTAGGATACCCGGGCGGTCCGGCCCTTGCTGCGCTGGCTGAGGATGGTGACGAAACCGCATTCGCTTTTCCGCGACCGATGCTGACCAAGCCCGGCTACGACTTCAGTTTCAGTGGGCTAAAGACAGCGGTCATGCTCGAAGTCCGCAAAGCCGAGGCGACTGAATCCTTGTGCCGCGCTGATGTTGCCGCCTCATTCCAGCGTGCCGTTGTCGATACACTGATCGGCCGCGCGCTCAAAGCCGCCAGGGCCGAGCAGCTCGATCGCATCGTAATAGCCGGCGGTGTCGGTGCAAACCGGTTGCTGCGGCACGATATTGCGGCCCGATTCGAGGGCACTGTTTACTACCCGCGAATGGAATTCTGCACGGACAACGGTGCGATGATTGCGGTTGCCGGCGCGCTCCGGCAGTGCGAATCTGCGGACGCCGGCGAAATTAAAGCGCAGGCTCGCTGGTCTCTGGCTTCACTGGACGTGCCCGGAGCGGCACAGTAACAAAGGAAACCCTGGTCACTATGGACAAGATTTTTCTCAACGAACTAAAGGTCGACACGGTAATCGGTATCTGGGACTGGGAGCGCAAGATCCGGCAGACCGTTGTTATCGATCTCGAGATGAGCGCCGATATCGCGAAGGCTGCGGCTACCGATCGGGTCGAGGACACGCTGAACTACAAGTCGGTCGCCAAGCGCGTGCAGTCATTCGTGGCCGATTCGAGTTTTCAGCTGGTAGAAACGCTGGCCGAGCGTATTGCGGAGATCGTGCGCGAGGAATTTGGCGTTGCCTGGGTCAGGGTGCGCGTCAACAAGCCCGGCGCGATACGCGGTTCGAAAGATGTCGGCATCCTTATTGATCGCGGCGAACGGCCGGCTTGAGGGTGTTTGGGTGATGTCGTGTCATTGATCTACCTGGGACTTGGCAGCAATATCGATCCGGAGCGGAACCTGGGCCTGGCGATCCGCGAGCTGCGAGAGAAATACGGTGAGCTCGAGATCTCGGCTGTCTATCGAAGTGCCGCCGTCGGTTTTGATGGCGATGACTTTCTGAACTTGGTCGTCGGCTTGCGGTCGGATGATGAACCGCTACAGATCTGCGAAGAGATAGAGCGTTTACATAATCTTGTAGGGCGCCAGCGCGGCAGCCAGAAATGGGCGGCACGTCCGCTCGATATCGACCTGTTGCTCTACAATGACGATGTAATCGATGACCGTCCGGTGCGTGTGCCGCGCAGTGACATCCTGGAGTACAGCTTCGTGCTGCGGCCGCTGGCTGAACTTGCTCCGGACCTGGTGCACCCGGTAACCGGCAAGACGATGCTGGAGCACTGGAGAGAATTTGATGCGACCAGTCTTCCTCTGGAACTGGTCGACGTTATTTTATAGAGGCAACCCTATGCGATTACTGACGAGCTTGCTGGTCATGGCCTCCCTTGCCGCCTGCGGCGGCAGCGACGGAGGCGGACTGGTTGGACCGCAAACCGGCAGCACCGAGTGTGAGAACGACGGTCAGAAACAGTTTGTGCTCGACAACCTGTACTTCTGGTATCTGTGGAACGATCAGCTGCCGGCGGGGCTGAGCATCAACGACTATGCGACGCCCGAAGACCTGGTCCGCGAAGTTACCCGGACGTATGGACCGCGAAAAACCAACGGCGACCCTGTCGACCTGTTCAGTTCGGTAGGCTCGGCGCAGGCGGATGCGCAGTTCTTCGGTGAGGGGAAGTTCGAGGGCTTCGGTTTTAGTTATCGTTTCGTGGACACGGACGACGCGCGCCTGTCACGTGTCTTTTCCGGCAGTCCCGCGGAAGGTGGCGGGCTTGCGCGGGGTCAGCGGATACTCGCACTCAACGGCCGAAGCATCGCCGACATAGTCGCGAATGAAGGCGTCAGTGCGGCGCTGGCACCCGATACCGTCGAGTTCCAGATGCGCCGGCCCGACAACACCGAGTTCCTCGTGTCGATATCCAAGGCCGTCGTGACGATTGATCCCGTGCCGCAATGGCGCATCATCGACAGGGGGGCCGGAGTGCCGCCGGTCGGCTACCTCGAACTCGCCACGTTCATCAGCACGGCCGACCCGGTTTTTGGCACCGTGTTTTCTCAGTTCAATGCGGCCGGCGTCACCGACGTCATCATCGATCTCCGCTACAACGGCGGCGGCCTCGTCAGCACGGCGAATCTGTTGGGTGACTACCTGGGTGGTCTTGCCAATGACGGCCTCGTGTTTTCGGAAACGCAGTTCAACGCTGATCGAGCGGCGGCCAACAACAGCATCGAGTTCTTCCAGGCTCTCGCGAACTCTGCAGACCTGTCAAGGCTCGCCGTCATCGCGACAGGCGGCACTGCCTCAGCGAGCGAGCTGGTGGCCAACAGCCTGGATGCCTATTTCGATGTCGGCATCATTGGCGCCAACACGTTCGGCAAACCTGTGGGCCAGATCGGCCTGACGTTCTGTGACAAGATCCTGCGCCCGACGTCATTTCAGACGGTGAATGCCCTCGGTGAGGGCGATTACTTCGACGGGCTGCCTGTGGATTGCCCGGCGGCCGATGATCTCAATGTTGCCGTGGGTGCGGATACAGACCCGAACATGGTGGCGGCGCTATCGTATCTGAACACCGGCGCGTGCCCTGTTGTCTCGCTGCCGGGGGAACAGTTCAAGGTCGAGCCCGGGTATGTTGATCGACCGGACCTGAGCGGACCGGCACACCGGGAATTCGCTGACGCCTTCTGAAGCGGGCCGCGGCCGCAGGCAGGCGCTGTCAGCCGACCGAGCGGCCGCCGTCGACCGCAATAACCTGGCCCGTCACGTAGGCAGCATCGGAAAGCAGGTAAAGGACGCAAGCCGCGATATCGTCCGGATCGCCGGGCCGCTGCAGCGGTACCTGGCGCAGGATCGATTGTTGCGCGGCGTCACTCAAGCCGTCTTCGGGCCAAAGTATGGCGCCAGGCGAGACGCCGTTCACCCGTATCTGCGGCGCGAGGTCCTTTGCCAGGGATCGCGTCAGCATGGCGAGGCCCGCCTTTGCGGGCCCGTAGACCGCGTGGTTGCGGAGCGGGCGCTGGGAGTGAATATCCACGATATTGACAATAGCGCCATTTCGTCTCTCGAGCTCCGGCGCAGCCGCCTGGGATAGAAACAAAGGCGCTTTCAGGTTGCTGCCCATCAGGTCATCCCAGTCGGCTTCCGTAATGCTGCCGACCGGGGTGGGGTAAAACGTGGAGGCGTTGTTGACGAGCGCGTCCAGGCGCCCGCGCCATTCGACGACCGCGGAAACCAGCGGTTCGATCGCGGCGACGTCCAACAGGTCGGCCTGGAAAGTGGCCGCGGAACCCTCTCTCTGTTTGTTGAGCCTTGCAGCCAGCCTGTCCGCGTCTTGAGATGAGCTCCTGTAGTGAATGGCGACGGCTGCGCCGTTTTCATGCAGCCGTGTCACAATAGCGGCGCCAATACGTCTCGCGGCTCCGGTTACGAGCACGACCTTGCCATTCAAATCCCGATTTCCCATCACGTCTTCCTGAACCTGCTACCGGTCCACATTCTTAAAGACTTTATTAGCGACATGCAACACGACACAACGACCCTGCCGCAACCCGACGAAGTCAGTGCAGCGCATGAACGCGACGTCACGCGCTTTATTGCCGACCGCATCGATGAGGCCGGTGGCAGCATCAGCTTCGCCGAATACATGCAGCATGCGCTTTACGCGCCGGGCCTGGGCTACTACGCAGCAGGTGCGACCAAGTTCGGCGAGGCGGGTGATTTCGTGACGGCGCCTGAAGTGTCAGCGCTATTTGGACGGGTGCTGGCGCGGCAATGTGCCGAGGTTCTTGCGGAAATTCCCAGTGGTACCATTCTCGAATACGGCGCCGGCAGCGGCAAGCTGGCTGGGGACATCCTGCGAATGCTCGACGAGCTCGACGCGCTGCCGGAGCGCTACGAGATCCTGGAGGTCTCTGCCGATCTGCAGGAGCGACAAGCGACCTACCTGGCCGCACAGGTACCGGAGCTGATATCGCGCGTGGTCTGGGTCGATTCGCCGCCCAGTGACCATGACGGCGTCGTCATTGCCAACGAAGTGCTGGATGCATTGCCGGTGGAGCGCTTTCGTAAATCCCGGGAGGACACTGAGCAGATGCGTGTCTGCTTGCGGCAGGGCGCATTTGCGGCAACCTGGCTGCCGGCGCCAGCACGACTTCGCGAGCGTGTTTTCGAGATCGAGTCTGCGCTCGGCGAGCCGCTGCCGGCCGGCTACGTTTCGGAGGTATCGCTGGGCTTGCCTGCTTGGGTCACGACACTGGGCCGCTCGCTGCAGCGTGGCTTTGCGTTCCTGTTGGACTACGGAGTTTCGCGGCGAGAGTACTATGCGCCGGATAGGGCGGATGGCTGGCTTCGCTGTCATTTTCGCCACCACGTGCATGACAACCCGCTGATTCTCAGCGGCATCCAGGACCTGACGGCATGGGTAGACTTCAGTGCAGTGGCGGAGGCGGCCGCGGGCAGCGGTCTCGAGATTGCGGGCTACTCGGCGCAGGCGCAGTTCTTGCTGGGTGGCGGGCTCGAGGCGGAAATGCAGAATTTTGCCGAATTGCCGGTTTCGCGACAGGTGCAATTGTCGGGACAGATCAAAACGCTTACCCTGCCCGCAGAAATGGGCGAGCACTTCAAATGTATCGGGTTGCGACGTGGCAGTATCAGCACCCCGTCGGGGTTCGCCCTCGCTGACAGGACGCACACCTTATGAATGAACCAGCAGCAGGCAGAGGTCAACTGTGACAACACTGCAGATCATCGTTCTCGCAATTGTGCAGGGCCTGACCGAGTTTCTGCCGATTTCGAGTTCGGGCCACCTGGTGCTGGTCCCGTACCTGGTCGAATGGACGGATCAGGGACTGGCTTTCGATGTTGCCGTTCACTTCGGTTCACTGGTCGCGGTCTGCGTGTTCTTTCGCGAGGACATTCTTGGTTTGCTGCGCGGAACCGGGCAGCTGCTCGGCGGCAACCTGCGGATGCCACAGGCGAACATGGCCCTGGCCATCGCGTTGGCCACGATACCGGCCGCCGTCGCCGGCTTGTTGTTTGCGTCCTGGATCGAGGCGAACCTGCGCGACCCATCGGTAATCGTCTATACGCTGGCAGGTTATGGAATCCTGATGGCGCTCGCCGATCGCTACGGCAAAAGCGAGCAAATTATCGCCGACGTGCGCATTCGTGACGCGTTCATCATCGGATGTGCCCAGGCTCTCGCGCTTGTACCGGGCACTTCGCGATCGGGTGTGACTATCACGGCAGCGCGCTTGATGGGTTTCAAGCGCCAGGACGCTGCGCGTTTTTCATTCCTGCTCTCGGCACCTGTTATTCTCCTGGCAACGCTCTACAAGGGATTCGAGCTTGTAACTGGAGAGGCACCGGTACCGTGGGGAGAGCTCGCGGTCGGCGCGCTGGTCTCGGCCATCGTCGCCTACGTGAGCATCGAGTTCTTCATGCGATTCGTCACCCGCATCGGTCTTCTGCCATTCGCTGTCTATCGGCTGATACTGGCCGCGGTAATCGTTTATGTACTGGCTTAAGCGTTCTGTCCTCATCCTCTCTCTGCTCGGCGGACATGCGCTGGCAAGCGAGGGCTATGTGCTCGGCGGCGGCGTCGAGACAGATACGCAGGACGGTCTCGCCGTGTCGCTCATCGGAGAGGTCGGTTTGACGGAGCAGACCTGGCTGTCCGCGGCGCTTGCCCGAAATACGGCCGAGTCCGCGTTCGGGCAGAATCTCGATACCTGGTTCGCCGACCTGGGCATCGATCACTGGTGGAAGCCGGTTGGTGTGCGTGCCGGCGTGGCCTACTGGGGCGACAACGACACGCTGGATTCGACCGACCTGCGTGCGTCGCTTTACTGGCGCGGCGACAAGGGCTCGATTTCCGCCGACTTTGAACGCCGTGATTTCAGCGTTCTGTTTCCGGGAACCGATCTGCTGCCTGCGCGGGAAGGAGATTTCACGGCTGACGGCTTCGGTATCGCGGCGAGAATTGATGTGAGCGAGGCTGTCAGCCTGGGCGTGTCCGGCATCGACTACGACTACGATGTGAACCTAAGACTCGACAGCAATCGTCCCCTGCTGCAGCTACTGTCGTTTTCCCGCCTCAGCCTGATAAACAGCCTGGTTGACTACCGTGCGACGGCGACCCTCGGGGTGAACATGGACGAATCAAGCTGGCAGTTTGATGTCGCAACGTGGAAGGGCGAGGTCGATGGCAACCGGTCGACGTCCGCGACCGTTCGACTACTGACGCCAGTAGGCGATCGCACGGACCTCGAGCTTGCACTGGGCGTGGACGATTCCGAGCTGTACGGCAACGTTACGTTCTTCTCGGTGTACCTCTTCTTTTACGGCGGCAACTAAGTCGCATCGCAGTAGTCGGCGATCGCTTTCTTGCGTGCCTGGCTGATTGCCTTCGGGATTTTCGCGCCCTCGTGCAGTGCCGCTACGGCAGCAGCATCGACGGCCATGGCCGCGGCGAAAGCGCCGCGCAGGTAATCCGCCTGCGGATAGCGCCTGTCCTCGAGGCCTGCCCTGCCGCGAGCGTCCGCTTCGCACGTAACGAGAAACTGTTCGAAGCGATCGGGTCGTCGAAATGCATCGGTCTTTTCCAGAACCTTCAGGATCGTGTCGGGCCGAAGCTCCAGCGCGCGATGGCAGTGCGTATGAAATTCGGCAACGATTAACGCCAGGTCCCGACAGGCCCTTGGCACCGGCAATCTTGCCGCAATGTCCCGAATCAGTCTGCAGCCACGCGTTTCGTGCCCAGGATGGCTTGGAAGTCTGTTGCGCGGCGTAATGCCCTTGCCGAGGTCGTGCGTTAGCGCGGCGAATCGCACTTCCAGGTCCGTGCTCAAGGCTTCCGCCTGGTCGAGAACCATGAGCACGTGTACGCCCGTGTCGATTTCGGGGTGCCATTTCTCTGGTTGCGGCACGCCGAACAAGCGGTCGACTTCCGGCAGCAGGACTCTCAATGCCCCGCAGGAACGCAAGACCTCGAAATAGGTGCGCAGGTTCGAGCCGCGCAGGGCTGTCTGGGTCTCTTTCCAGACACGGTCCGGCACCAGCGCATCGACTTCGCCGTCGCTGACCATTTGACGCATCAGGTCCAGGGTTTCGGGCGCGATGGAAAATCCAAGGGTTTTGAATCGTGCCGCGAACTTCGCTACGCGCAGGATGCGCACGGGGTCTTCCGCGAATGCATCCGAAACGTGCCGCAACAACCTGAGTTCGATGTCGCGAAGACCTCCGTACGGGTCGACCAGCTGGCCGTTTTCATCCTTGGCGATTGCGTTGATCGTGAGGTCGCGCCGTAGCAGGTCATCTTCGATAGTGACGTCCGGCGAACAGTCGAACGCGAAACCGTGATAGCCCGGCGCGGTCTTGCGCTCGGTGCGCGCCAGCGCATATTCCTCACCGCTTTCGGGGTGCAGGAAAACCGGAAAGTCTTTGCCGACCTGCCGGTACCCCAGGGCAATAAGATCGTCCGGGGTAGCGCCCACGACGCACCAGTCCCGCTCGAGATGCGGAACGCCAAGCTGTTCGTCGCGAACAGCGCCACCCACGAGGTAAATCTGCATCGCGCAATACTACCCGACATTCGCGGTTGACGTTCCGATGGACGAGCCAGCAGAGTAGGGCTATGGGACGATCTTTTATACGCCGCCGATTCGCGATACTGCTGCTGAGCGTACTCAGCCTGGGCCAGGCCGGCTGTTACTACGCGCAGGCAGCTGCCGGACAGTGGCAAGTGCTGCGCAAGAGCGAGCGGATCGACGAATTGCTCGTCGCGGAAGACACATCAGCCGAGCTCGCCGCGCGGCTGCGTCTTGTACAGGAGGCGCGGAAGTTCTCGATCACGGAACTGGGTCTGCCCGATAACGGCAGCTACCGAAGCTACACGGACATAGAGCGCGACTTTGTCGTCTGGAACGTGTTTGCGGCGCCCGAGTTTTCCCTGCAGCCGCGGCAGTGGTGTTTTCCGATAGCCGGCTGTGTGAGCTATCGCGGCTATTTCTCCAGGGACGCGGCGTACCGCGAAGCCGAGCGCCTGAGCAAGCGCGGCTACGACGTTGCTGTCGGCGGCGTGTCGGCGTACTCAACGCTCGGGAACTTCAACGATCCCGTATTGAGTTCGATGATGCACTGGGATGACATCCAGCTGGTTGGCACCTTGTTCCATGAACTTGCGCACCAGGTGCTGTACGTCAAGGACGATTCAGGCTTCAACGAGTCCTTTGCAACGGCGGTGGAAGAGTTCGGACTGGAGCGCTGGCTGCACGCCGCGGGACGGCCTGGTGACATGCAGGTCTACAGGCAGCGTCGGGAGTTGCGAAATCAGTTGATGGCGCTGGTCGACGCCGCACGGGAAGACCTGAAAGCCTATTACGTCGCGTCGCATTCGGATGCCGACAAACGGCGGCTGAAACAAGCTCGCCTGCTGGCGCTCAGACGCGACATCGATGCGCAGCTGCAGCGGATCGGGCGTTCGGCGGGCGATTGGCCAGGTGGCGATCTGAACAATGCGCGTTTGGCGTCGATGGCGCTCTACGAGGGATGGCTACCTGCGTTTCGTTCGCTGCTACTGGAATGCGAGCAGGAACTTGCCTGCTTTTTCCTTCGGGCTGAGCAGCTGGGTAGGCTCGACAAGGTGGCGCGCGACGCGCACCTGGCGGTGCTAGCGAGACGCTAGCTGTTCCGTGGTTCGCACCGCCCGGACATTCGGTAGTTCATCCGAAAGGCGACGCAGCTTGCCGGTCATGCGCCAGTGAAAGATCGTCTGTGCCGACAGCACGCGCTTTACGTACTTGCGTGTCTCGTTAAACGGGATGTTCTCTATCCAGATACGCGCGTCGATACTTCCGGATTCAGGCAACCATGCGTCCACCCGGTGTGGTCCGGCGTTATAGGCGGCCGTGGCGAGTACGGCGTTGCCACCGTATCGTTCTGCCATCTGTCCGAGATAACTGGTGCCGAGTCGAATGTTGCTTTCCGGCTGCGTCAGGGTATGCAGGCCTGAATACGGCAGGCGAATCTGTTTCGCCACCTCGCGCCCGGTCGCCGGCATCAGCTGCATCAGTCCTACTGCGCCGGCACGCGAGCGAACGTCGCGCATGAAGAGACTCTCACTTCTTGCGATGCCGTAGGCCCAGGTCGACGAGATGCTTGCGGCGGATGATGACTGTTCGAACAGGGGCAAATAGGGCAGTGGATACCGGATTCCCAGGTCGTCGTACTCACCAAGACTGGCAACGGTAGAGATTGCGCGGGAGTGCCAGCCCCAGCGATCGGCGAGAATCGCCGCCTGCGTTTTCTCCGCGGCGCTTAGCGATCGCACGACCGTGTCCCATTCGGATCGGCCGCGGCTATCGAGGCCAACGAGGAACAGCTCGCGCGCTCTGACAATGTCCGGGCGAGACGCCAGCGCAGCGATGGCCGCTTCATTCGCTGTGAGCTCGGCGTGGGCCAACGCGTAGTCTTCGCCAAGTTCGTCGGCGGCCAGAAAACCGTAGTAGCTGCGTTCACCCGCCAGCGTGGTCAAGGCCGCATCGGCCGCCAATAGCTGCCCGGAACGCTGCAAAGCAACCGCGCGCCAGTACTGCCACTCTTCCGCGTCTCGCTCCGCAGCCGGCATCGCTGCGATACTGGCCAACAGCTCATCCCAATTCGAGCTGCGCAAGCTGGTGCGCGCTCGCCAGCGCAAGACCTCGTCATCGCTTGCCGCCGCGGAAAGGGCCAGCAGCAAATCGTACGCGCCCGGCAAATTGTCACGAGCGGTCCAAAGTGCGATGTGGCGCGCAACATGGTCACGTTGCTCGGTGCTGAATCGAATCCCATTGCTAACTTGCGTCCAGGCCGCGAGCGCGCGCTGGGGATCGCGATAGGTGAGACGCTCCGCCGCATACACCAGTTGCTCCCGCGTTGTCTCGTCAATGGCAACTCCGACGTGGCTTTGCAGGAAGTCTTCCGGGTTCGCCTGTGCCTGCATCCAGCGCGACGCCTGTTCGACATGCCGTTGGTCTATCGCCTTCGCAAGCCAGCGGGCGAGCTGAAACTCGCGGGCGTCGATTGCCAGCGCGAAACGTTTACGGTAGTCGTGCTCGCTGAGCAGATTCTGATCTGCCAGGTAATCAAAAACGGGGTCGCATTCGCTGACCTGGCTGCGACCAACAAGCCACAGGTCCTTGGCCCTCACCGTGATTCCTGCCGAGCGTCCGGTCTCGAGCGCTGCCTGTAATGCCAGGCAGTCGAGCCTGGCGATGTCCCGACCCTGGTAGAACTGTTCGTATATCTTGTGAAAGCCCGCGAAATCTCCCTTCTGGGCCAGGTGCAGGGCGAGGCGATAACGCAGTTCCCGGGCAGGTCGAAGGCTGCCATAGCGCTCCAGATACAGCTGCAATTCGTCGCCTGGCGCCTGATCCAGCGTAGCGCGCCAGTACGCTGCTTTCAGGTCCGGCCAGAGTACGTATTGCTGGAGCAGCCCGCGTTGTTTCGCCGTGAGCTGCTCGATTGCGCTCCAGTCACCGCGCTCCACCGTGTCGAAAACGTCGATAAACAGCCGTCGTTGCTCTTCGATCGACGGCTTTTCGTCGACGCTTGCGACGGCGAGGCTCGGCTTCGCAACAAGCAGGGCTGCAAACAGAAAAAGCCAGCCGACATGATGCAAGGTTTGGGCTAAGCGACGTGTCATCGGTCGGTTGCGAAATCCCGGTTAGAGTTGGCTTAAGGTATTGCTCCGACCTTACTGATTGTCCGCACAATACGCAACGTCTGCCGGCGCATGCCAGAGAGCTCGAACACGACCAGAAAAAAGGGCCCGCAACAACGCTTGCGGGCCCGGTTACACACGTCCGGCGGCGATCTGCCGGGGGCGCCTGAGCTAGCGTATCTGCAGCATCAATGAGCGGTCGCCGCGTTGTACGAGCAAGAACAGGATACGGTTATTGCCGGCAACGGCTGCGAGGTCCTGAAGATTACCGACCCTGGTGCGATTGACCGCCGTAATCACGTCACCAGGACGCAATCCCCGCTGCGCGGCGGGACTGCCTTGCTCAACCTCTGTAACTTCGACACCGTCATCACTGGTCGTAGAGGCTGCCGCAAAAACAGCGCCGTCGAGACCCGGATGTATATCGGCGCCCGTCAGTTGTCGACCTGCGGCCTGCCCGAGTTGAGCGCGAGTCGAAAGCGTCTTCTTGTTGCGCACGTACTTGAGATTGACTTCGTCGCCGGATCGCAGCAGACCGATCTTGTTTCGCAATTCAGAGGCGTTATCGATCTTCTCCTTGTTCAACTCGACGATGATATCGCCGACCTCCAGCCCCGCTGCTTCGGCCGCCGATGACGGAACGATGTTCGTGATCAGCGCGCCGCTTTCAACGCTGGTGTCCAGCGCTTCAGCCATTTCGGCATCGATAGTCTGGATGCCCACGCCCAACAGACCGCGACGAATTTCACCGAAATCCAGAATCTGGTTCATGATCGAGCTGGCTATTTCTGTAGGAACCGCGAATCCAATGCCGACATTTCCGCCGGAACGGCTGATGATCGCCGAGTTGATGCCGATAAGCTCGCCCTGCATGTTGACGAGTGCCCCGCCGGAGTTGCCCGGGTTGATCGAGGCGTCGGTCTGGATGAAGTCTTCGTAACCGTCACGGCTGATGCCGGTTCGGCCGAGGGCGCTGATGATGCCCGACGTTACCGTGTGGCCAAGCCCGAACGGGTTGCCGATGGCGATCACGAAATCGCCGACGCGGGCGGTGTCTGAATTACCGATTGGCATGTCGGTGAGGCCGTCGGCTTCGACCTTGATGACGGCAATGTCGGTAGCCGGGTCGGAGCCGACGATTTCGGCATCGAGGACCTTGCCGTCTATCAGCGAGATCTGGATCTTGTCGGCGTCGCCAACGACGTGATGGTTTGTCAGGATATAGCCGTTTTCCGCATCGACGATGACGCCTGAACCGGCGCTTGCGACCTCGCGTGGCATGCTCGGGCCATCAGGGATGCCGAAGAAGCGACGAAACGCGTCGTCGCCAAACGGGCTGTAGCGATTGCCGGTCTGGGTCTGACTGACACGTATATTCACAACGGCCGGTGAAGCCGCCTCGACCAGTGGTGCCAGGCTGACTACGGGTCGCCCGCCAACGCTGTCGGGGAGCGCGGCTGAAGCCGTCGCAATGGCTAGTGCGGCGAACAGGGCGCCGGACCAGATCCTTCTATATGTCCTCATCTCAAGTAGCCTCAATGGATGCTCCAGTAAATAGTCAGGTTAGAGGGTTGCCACTGAATCGTCCGTGAACAGCGCTCGTCACTTGCGTTCAATGGTTCGATTATAGGCCTTTAGCGATCGACACGGAGGCCGCCGCATAAGTTCCTGCCAACGCGAATTGACGGTGGCCGTCAGCCGGCCGCAATAAAGACAGATGCCCGGGCGCGGATTTGCGTCGCGCCCGGACGTCTGAATTCCCTGCTGTCAGGCGGCTTCGACAGTGATTCGCCGCGCCTGCACTTCAGGCAGCTTCGGAATGGAAACCTCCAGAATCCCGTTGCTGCACTTCGCCGTTATAGCTTCGGCATCGGTACTCTCCGGCAGCGTGAAGTGCCGGAAGAAGCGGCCGGCAACGCGCTCCAGTCGTTGCGCGTTCACCTCTTCAGAGCGCTCCTCAGCGCGGCGCTCGCCGGCGACGTTGAGGATGCCGTTTTCCATGGACACCGTGATGTCTTCCGGATTTACGCCAGGTACGTCCGCGCGCAGCAGGTAGCGGTTCTTCTCTTCAAAAATATCGACCGCCGGCACCCAGTCGGCGACTGAGTCATGGTCGGTTGAGACGGCCCGGCGAGGATCCGCCAAACGGTCCAGGTCGCGGCGCAGCAGGTCAACAAAGGTCCACGGTTCAAATCGAGCAATATTCATAGGGTTTTCTCCTCCAATAATTCGATGTCAGGTCTACGGGCCCTCCGTCGGGCCGGGAACTCTCCTTGAACGCTTTAGTAAGGGCGCGGAGTTGCTTTTCAAGAGCTTGGATGGGGGCAAAAATGACCATAAACGCCGCTGTTTTCGGCGGCCGCGAACCGTCACGCACGGCCACTACATCTAGTGGAAATAGAATTTCATCAAACTGTCGTTTTTTTTCGTCTATTTTTAAAGCACTTACTCCTGAAAACCTTATAACCCATTGATTTTGAGTGTTAAAGGGCCCGCTGAAATTTTATGGTAAATGCTTGACAGATGCCCGCTGCGGGCATAATCTAGTCAGCACTCGGGCACAACATCTTGTGTCTAACTAACGAGAGAAAAGAGGCCGGTAACGGCTCTCGTCGCGCGTTTTCTGGCAGCCGGCGAGCGGGACTCTTTTCGCTTTGATAAAGCTGGGCAAAACAAGGTTTTGGGGTCTCCTTAAGGGAGTACAGGGGAGTAAAAGGACAAATGAAGTCTGCGGTACATCTGGAAACGCAGTCGGTTACCGACATCGAATTTCAACCAGCTTCGCTGGACATCTGGGACGCAAAATATCGACTTTCGGCCAAAGACGGTTCGAAAATTGACGCATCAATCGACGCTACCTATGAACGCGTTGCGCGCGCATTGTCGAACGTCGAGACGGAGTCAAAGCGCGAGCACTATTTCAAGGAATTTGTCTGGGCATTGCGCAGCGGCGCTATCCCGGCGGGCAGGATCGTCTCGAATGCCGGCGCGCAGGAGCACAAACCTGCGACATCGACCATCAACTGCACCGTGTCGGGCACGGTTGGTGATTCGATGGACAACATCCTCAATAAGGTCCACGAAGCAGGCCTGACGCTGAAGGCGGGCTGCGGCATCGGCTACGAGTTCTCGACCCTGCGGCCGAAAGGGGCGTACGTGACGGGTGCCGGAGCGTACACGTCCGGCCCGATGTCCTTCATGGATATCTACGACAAGATGTGCTTCACGGTGTCGTCGGCAGGCGGTCGCCGCGGCGCGCAAATGGGCACGTTCGACGTGGGCCATCCGGATGTTGTGGAATTCATTCGCGCCAAACGCGAGGACGGCCGTTTGCGCCAGTTCAACCTGTCCCTGCTGATCACCGATGAGTTCATGCAGGCGGTGATCAACCAGAGCGACTGGAAACTGGCCTTTCCGGTAACGCCGAAGGAAGTTGACGACGACGAACTCGATCTGACGGATAAGAGCCAGTTCGTCTGGCGCGACTGGCCTGAAGCGGGCAGCTACGTTACGAATACCGAAGGCCTGGTTGCCTGCAAGATCTACAAGACGATGCCAGCACGGCGCGTCTGGGAACTCATCATGGCCTCGACGTACGACTTTGCCGAGCCCGGGTTTGTGTTGATCGACAAGGTCAACGAGATGAACAACAACTGGTTCTGCGAGAATATTCGCGCTACCAATCCCTGCGGCGAGCAGCCGTTGCCACCCTACGGCTCGTGCCTGTTGGGCTCAGTTAACCTGACTCGCTTTGTGCTGAAGCCGTTCACCGAAGAAGCACGCTTCGACTGGGAGAATTTCCGCAAGGTCGTCAAGACGTTCACGCGCATGCTGGATAACGTTGTCGAGATCAATGGCCTGCCGTTGCCGCAGCAGCGCAACGAAATCCAGAGAAAACGTCGCCACGGCATGGGTTTCCTGGGTCTCGGCTCAACGATCACGATGATGCGGATGAAGTATGGTGACAAGGAAGCCGTGAAGTTCACCGAAGAGGTGTCGCGACAGCTGGCGCTGGCAGGCTGGGAAGAGGCCCTGGAGCTTGCCAGGGAGAAGGGTCCTGCGCCGATCATGAGCGAGACCTTCGAAGTCACCGAGGAAATGCTGCGGCGGCGCCCGGAAATGCGCAAGGATGGTTACCAGGCAGGCGACAAGGTGCCTGGCCGAATTCTGCACGCTCGATACAGTCGCTACATGCAACGCGTTGCCGCGGAAGCACCGGAACTGGTGGAGCAGCTCGCCGAAACGGGGGCGCGCTTTACGCACCACAGCTCCATTGCGCCGACGGGAACGATTTCGCTGTCGCTTGCCAACAATGCGAGCAACGGTATCGAGCCGAGTTTCGCCCATCATTACTTCAGGAACGTAATTCGCCAGGGCAAGAAGACGAAAGAAAAGGTCGACGTTTTTTCCTTTGAACTACTGGCGTATCGGGGCCTGGTGAATGAAGATGCGATGCCGGCTGGTGCGGGCGGCGAGACGACCGTGAATACCTTGCCCGATTTCTTCATAACGGCAGACGAGGTGTCACCCAAGCAGCATGTCGACATTCAGGCGGCTGCGCAGAAATGGATTGACTCGTCAATATCGAAGACAGCGAACGTGCCGACGGATTATCCCTACGAAGACTTCAAGGATATTTACCTGTATGCGTACGAGCAGGGGCTGAAAGGCTGCACGACGTTCCGATTCAACCCGGAAGCGTTCCAGGGCGTCCTGGTAAAAGAGAAAGACCTGAAAAACACGAACTATACCTTCACGCTGGAGGATGGCTCGACCGTTGAACTGAAGGGTGACGAAGAGATTGAATACGACGGTGAGACGCACACAGCCGCCAATCTGTTTGACGCGCTCAAAGAAGGCTATTACGGAAAATTCTAGATGATCAAGATCGACAAGAAGATTGTGGGCTACGCGGTCAACCAGCCGCAGGCAGAACAGGAAGCCACGAAGCGCGAGTTCAAGCGTGAGGGCGGCGGTGACAATCGTGCGGAAGTCATTCGCATGCACGAACGGCTCGAGCGACCGGAGATGCTGGTCGGGTCGACGTACAAGGTGAAGACGCCGGTGTCGGACCACGCGATGTACGTGACGATCAACGACATTATTCTCAATGAGGGTACGGAGCACGAAAAGCGCCGGCCGTTCGAGATCTTCATCAATTCCAAGAACCTGGATCATTACCAGTGGATCGTGGCGCTGACGCGCATTATCTCGGCGGTATTCCGCAAAGGTGGCGACGTCACGTTCCTCGTCGAAGAACTGAAGGCAGTATTCGATCCGCGCGGTGGCTACTGGCAGACAGGCGGCCGATTCATGCCGTCGATCATCGCCGAGCTGGGCCATATCGTCGAAAAACACCTGATCCTGATCGGCCTGATGGCGGCGCCGGAGCTCGACGAAGGCCAGAAGAAGCTGATAGCGCAGAAGCGCGCCGAGTTCGAGGAATCAAAGAAGCAGCAGGATGCCTTTTCGGCAGAAAACTATCCGGACGGTGCCCAGCTTTGCGCCAAGTGCAATACGGTTGCGTTGATCATGATGGATGGGTGTATGACCTGTCTCTCCTGCGGCGACTCCAAATGCGGCTGAGCGTGCCCCAGCCGGCGCACTGCTTCTTCTGTTAAGGCTCGAAATCTGCTCACGTACCAATGCGTACGCTGCGCAATGTCGAGCCTCGCTTTCCTCGCATCGCATCCGCCCGGAACACGCGCAGCACACGGTGCGCCGTAAAGGGCGCGGCCTCGCTGGCAGCGACTTCTGGCATGATCCGGTTCGTCCGATCTGCTAGATTGCAGCCATGACCATACGTATCCCCGATTTCTCCAAGACGCACGTCGTGGTGGCCGGCGACGTCATGCTTGATCGCTACCTGTTTGGTTCTACCGGCCGAATCTCGCCGGAAGCGCCGGTGCCCGTCGTGCACGTCAATCAGACCGATGATCGTCCAGGCGGTGCCGCCAACGTTGCCGTAAACCTCGCGAGCCTGGGTGCGACGACTCGCCTGCTGGGCCTGGTGGGCGAAGATGCGGCGGCCGAGTCGCTGCAGTCGATACTCTCCGGCCTCGGGATCGACTGCGAGTTCACGCGGACCAAGGATCGTCCAACCATAACCAAGACGCGCGTGCAGAGCCGCGGTCAGCAGCTTATTCGCCTCGACGAGGAAAACGTCGCGCCAATGGCAGGCGATGGGTTGGTGAACTCACTCAGGGAGTCGATCGACGGCGCTGGCGCTGTCGTGCTGTCGGACTACGGCAAAGGCGCGCTCAGCGACGTAGAAAAATTGATTGCCGTATGTCGAGACTCCGCAGTTCCAGTACTCGTCGATCCCAAGGGCGACGACTTCACCAAGTACCGTGGAGCATCGCTGATTACACCGAACCAGTCCGAGTTCGAGGCGGTTGCCGGTGTCTGCGCGAGCGATGATGAGCTGGTACGGCGTGCGCGCCAGATGATCGACGAGCTTGAGCTTTCGGCACTGCTCATTACCCGTAGCGAGAAAGGCATGCTGCTGCTGGAAAGCGGGGGAGAGCCCCTGTTTCTCTCCACGCAGGCGCGAGAGGTCTATGACGTTACCGGTGCCGGCGACACCGTTATCGCGACGCTTGCCGGAGCGCTTGCCAGCGGTCAGGATCTCGCAGCCGCAGCGGCACTGGCGAATCTGGCGGCCGGGCTTGTGGTTCGCAAGATCGGTGTTGCCAGCGTCACGCCGGGCGAGCTGCGCGTATCTTTGCATCAGCGGGGGCAGGGCGGACGTGGACTCGTGGATATCGACGAATTGCATACCATGGTCGAGGAGTCACGCGCGCGCCAGGAGCGCATCATCATGACAAACGGCTGCTTCGACGTGCTGCACGCAGGCCATGTTGCTTACCTGGAGGAGGCCAAGAGTCTGGGCGACCGTCTGATCGTTGCCGTGAACGATGACGACTCGGTGCGTCGACTCAAGGGCGAAGCCCGTCCCATTAACGCGCTCGAGGATCGCTTGCTGGTGCTCGCCGGGCTGGCCGCTGTCGACTGGGTCGTGCCGTTCTCCGAGGATACGCCGGCTAGCGTGATCGAACGAATTCTGCCCGACGTTCTTGTCAAAGGCGGCGACTACAGTCCGCATGAAATCGTTGGCGCGAAGGTTGTGCTGAAGAGCGGTGGCGAGGTGCGCGTACTGCCATTTCGTGATGGTCATTCTTCCAGCCGAATTATCGACAGGCTGCGGGAACAGAGCTGAAGAGCTGAAGCTTCGTGCGCTTTTTCTACAACTTCCTGACGTATCTTCTTCTCGTTCCCTTCGCGTGTTATTGGCTGATCCGCGGGCTGGGCAATCGTACCTATTTCGACCGCCTCGGCCAGCGCTTCGGTTTTGGCTTTCCCAGTATAGATCGTTGCATCTGGATACACGCAGTGTCCGTGGGCGAAGTTCAGGCCGCATTGCCGCTGATTCGCGTGTTGCAACAGCGATTTCCGGCTCGTACGCTGCTGGTTACAACGGTTACACCCACCGGGGCTGCGCGAGTCAAGGCCTTGTTCGGTGATTCGGTCAGGCACTGCTACATTCCGTTCGAGTTTCCCGGCGCAGTCGATAACTTCTTCGACTCTGTCCATCCCGATGCCGCGCTTATCATGGAGACGGAGATCTGGCCCAATCTCTACCGTGGGTGTGGGGTTCGCAACGTCGCGCTGATCCTCGTCAGCGCCCGCATTTCGCCGCGATCGATTTCCGGCTATCGACGTTTGCTGCCGCTGATCCGGGAGACGCTGTCTCACGGCATCATTATTGCCGCGCAGAGCCAGGCGGATGCCGATCGCTTTCTCTCGCTGGGCGCGAGCGCGGCACGTACGTGGGTTACCGGCAACATCAAGTTTGACGTAGAGCTGCCCGTCGAGATTCCACAGCAAGGCAAGGCGTTTCGGGCCGAATTCATCGGCGACCGGCCTGTATGGATTGCGGCAAGCACGCATGATGGCGAAGAGCGCCAGGTTCTGACTGCGCACCGCAAGCTGCTCGAAACAATACCCGATCTGCTGCTGTTACTCGTACCCAGGCACCCGGAACGTTTCGGCGAAGTACGTGAAAGCGTCGAGCGCCTGGGACTTGAGGTAATTTCGAGGACAGAGGGCCGCGCCTGCCAGGCCACTACATCTGTTTTTCTCGGCGATACGATGGGCGAGGTGCCATTGTTCTACGCCGCCAGCGACATCGCTTTTGTCGGCGGCAGTCTCGTACCCATCGGCGGGCACAACCTGCTTGAACCGGCAGCGCAGGCACTGCCGGTGATTACCGGGCCACACCTGTTCAATGCGCAGGACATTGCCGATATGTTTGTCGAGACGCAGGCTTGTTGGATCGTCAATGATGCCGACGAACTGGCCTCTGCGATCGCGGATCTGCAAGGCAATCCCGAGAAAGCGGCCGTGATGGGCCGGAACAGTCGCGAATTGCTCGAGCGAAACAAGGGCGCGCTGGCACGCCTGATGGTGTTGCTCGAGCCGTTACTTGCCCAGCAGACCTGAAGTCAGGCTACTGCGCTGACGCGCCCGCGGCTTCTTCCTCAGCGAATGCCTGCTCCGGCGGTTTGCGCTCTGTCAGCCAGCGATCGATTCGCTCCAGATCCTGGACTTCGAGCGTTCCTGCGGCCTGCTTCAGTCTCAGCGCATTGAGCACGTAGTCATAGCGGCTCTGGTAATAATTCGTGATGGCCAGGTACAGCGAGAACTGCGAGTTGAGCACGTCGACTATGGTTCGGGTGCCTACTTCGAAGCCCGCCTCGGTGGCTTCAAGTGCCGTGCGGCTGGACGCGACCGCTTGCTCCAGGGCCTTGACGCGGCTCCTCTCCGAATTGACGCCAAGGTAGGCATCGCGGGCCTGCCGCTCGGTCTCACGCGTCACACGTTGCAGCTGCTCGCGGCTGGCGCGGTGCAGGTATACCGCTTCACGCACGCGCGACGACGTTCCACCGCCCGCAAATATCGGCACGCTGAGCTGAATGCTGATGCTGTCGGAACTGCCGTCGCTGTCGGCGGGAATGAATGGCGAGTTGTTGAAGCTGCGATCCGCTTCGGTATCCGATTCGCCGCTGTTCGCGACGAGTTCAATGCTGGGGTAGTGGCCGTTGCGCTGGAAAGAAATCTCGTCGCGCGCCAGCTGCTCATCGATACGGCTGGCGACGAGATTCAGGTTCTGGCTCATAGACAGGTTGACCCAGCTTGCCTCATCGTTGGGCTCCGGAGTGATCAACGGAAAATCCTCTCCTGGTGCTGACAGGGCAGGCACATACTCGCCGGTGATTTCCCGCAGGAACTCGCGCGCCGTCGCAAGCGAGCGTTTCGCTGCGATTTCGTCGGCGATCGCGTTGTCATAGGCTGCCTGTGATTCCTGAACCGCGGTAATGGCGATCAGGCCGACTTCAAAACGCTGCTTTGCCTGCTCGAGCTGTCGAGAAATCGCGGTTCGATTGGCGTGAATGGATGTCAAGCGGTCTTCTGCTGCCAATACGTCGAAGTAGCGCTGCGCTACCCGGACGATCAGGTCCTGCTGTGCTGCTTCGCGTACTGCTTCTGCTTTGGCAACCAGCTTGTCCGCGCGCCGCAACCCGACGATCTTGTCCCAACGGAAAAGTGATTGTCGAAGCGTAAACTGCCAGCGCCTTACTTCCGATTCGGAGGCAGACGTCAGCGAACCCAGCGAGCCGTCAGAGTCGATTTCGACGCTGGTGCCGTCAAATTCGGAGCGGGTCCATTCGCCGCCCCACGACACCTGCGGAAGGTACGCGCCGCGCGCCTGTGGCTTGGCCTCGAGCGCCGCAAGACGCCGGGCTTCGGCCTCGTGAATCTGCGGGTCGCTCTGCAGCGCCTGCTGATAGATCTCCAGCAGGGAGGCTGCCTGCGCTGCTGCAGGCACCATGAAGGTGCTGGTAACTGCAAGTAAGAGTTTGATCTTATTGGTTTTTTTCATGTTTTTCCGTCCCGGACAGGGGTGCTGGGTTCGGTAAAGTGTTATAGTCTACTACATCACTAAATCAGTTGGAAAGCCTGTCGTCTGATCTTAGATGCAACAAGCGACCAACTGGTTTCTTTTCTTTCTCTGCGATTTGCTGCAATCAGAAAGAAAACTGCGGCGGCTCCGCGCCGCCTACCAGGGGCGCGACTGTCGTCTCAAACAATGAAATGGACTGCCATTCATGCTCCTCGGTTCGCTCGACAAGCTTGGCCTCCATGGCCGGCGCATCGCCGACAATAACAAACAGTTTACCGTTTGCGGTGAGTGCGTCGACGAAACGTGGATCAAACGACTGCAACGAGCCGGTTATCGCAATAGCATCAAACTGACCGTCGGGCAGCGCCTGCATCGCGTTCATAGGCAGCAGCTCGACGTTCGAGACGCCAGCATGCGCAAGCTTTGCATCCGCCATTTCGAGGAAATCTTCAAAAATGTCGACGCTGGTTACATGCGCTGAAAGGCGTGCAAGGCAGGCAGTCAGGAAGCCGCTGCCCGTGCCAATCTCAAGCACACGTTCATTGCCCTGAAGTGCCAGCGCCTGGAGGACGCGTCCCTCCAATGTCGGCGTCATCATGTGCTGTCCGTGACCGAGTGGGATCTCCACATCGGCAAATGCCAGGGGCGCGTATTCGGCAGGAACAAAGCCCTCGCGCGGCATCTCGTGCAAGACTTCAAGCACGTCTTCGTCATAGACATTCCAGCCGCGTACCTGCTGGTTAACCATTTGCCGTCGCGCATAGTCGATATTCATGGTGTGAGTTCTCGTAACCCTATGATGTTAAATAAAAAAATTCTTTTCTCGCTGAGGCCTGGTAGCGTCAGCTGTCAACGACCCGGTCTGCGCGTCCTGAATTATGGTGAATCGTGGCAGCGGCGTGACGCTGCTGGGATATGCTTACAGATGGTTGGTTTTTTTGAATTTTTTGTGTGCCCTATCTTCGGAAACGGGATGCCAATCGAGTGCTAATAATAACAAATGACCTCCAATAACTTCGCTGTATCGTAACTCGGGCGCTCAATGACACCTACAATACTTATCTTACTGCTCTCGGCGATCGCCCTGCTGGCGATCGCGGTCGGGGTGGTATTGTGGTTCATGCGCAGACGCCTGGCGAGGCGCATCAAGCGCCTCAACGAGGAAATGCTCGAGGCCTCACGGGACGCGTCGGTCGGCCGGCGCATGACGATCCCGGATGATCCTGAGACCGGCAAGCTTGCCCACACGGTTAACCGGCTGTTTGACGCGCTGGCCGAGCGCGATGAAAAGCTCCAAGGCAGAGACAGGCTCTTCAAGGATTTCGCGCGCACGCTCCCCGAAATCGTCATTATCCACGATGAGCGGATTCTGCTCGCCAACGACTCTGCAGCAAGCCTTGTAGGACTGGAGTCTGCGCAGCTCGTCGGTCGTGAAATTGCCGACCTCGTGAAGCCTGCGTACCGCGCGCTGTTCCGCAAGACGGTCGCGAAGCGCATGTCGGGCGAGAGCGCGCCACAGCGTATCGAGATGCAGCTTATCAATGGCAACCAGTCCGGACTCTGGGTCGAAGCGCAAAGTTCGAACATCGAGTTTCGCGGCCGCAGCGCGATCTTGACAGTGGCGCGCGACGTCAGCCACCGCAAGAGCCTCGAGGTCTCGTTGTCGCGCAGCAAGCGGCAGGCACAGTACACGCTGGAGTCTATTTCAGAGGGCGTGATCACGACAGACAATGACGGCCGCATCGATTACATGAACCAGGCGGCGGAAACGCTGATTGGCACCAACCGGGACGATGCTGCGGGTCACCGGATTGGCGAACTGTTCAGCCTGGTGGATGACGCGGACCGGCGACCACTCGGAGATCCCGTGGAGCGCTGCCTCGCAATGCGCCGCCGCGTGAACATGGGCCGCCGCGCTGTCCTGGTCAGTAGCGATGGCGAGCATGAGCATTCAGTTGAAATAACCGCCTCTCCCGTACGCGGCCCAAGCAACAGCATCTCGGGTACCGTTGTGGTCTTTCACGACGTCAGCGAATTGCGCGGACTCACTCGTAAGATGTCGTACCAGGCGACACATGATCCATTGACCGGCCTGATCAATCGTCGAGAATTCGAGCGGCGGCTCGATGAGGCGATGGATACAGCACATGCCGACGAGGCGGTACACATCGTTTTCTACATGGATCTCGATCGCTTCAAGGCCGTTAACGACACCTGCGGTCACCTGGCTGGCGACAACATGCTGCGCGAAGTCGCGGCGTTGATTAAGGAGCAGGTTCGGGATTCGGACTTCGTCGGTCGTCTTGGCGGCGACGAGTTTGGCGCTCTGCTGATCGGTTGCCCACTCGAAAAGGCGCGCCAGATCGCGACGGACATCTGCAATGCGGTTGCTGATTACCGTTTCGTCTGGAAAGACAAGATCTTCAACATCGGAATTTCTGTCGGACTGATAGAGGTCAGCCATGCGAGCGGCACACTGCAGGACATCATGAGCGCGGCGGACTCGGCTTGTTACATGGCCAAGCAGCAGGGCAGGGGCAAGGTGCATGTGTATTCCGCACGAGACGAGGCGGTCGCACGCGAGCGTGGGGATATTCAGTGGCTGCGGCAGCTGCAGACCGCGCTGCATGAAGACAGTTTCGAGCTGGCGACACAGCCGATTATTGCCATGAGCGGGCATTCGGACTCGGGCCCGTCGGTGGAGGTGCTGATACGGCTTCAGGACGGTCAGAGCCGGGCCACGAATTCCGCAGAATTCCTGCGGCCTGCAGAACGCTACCAGATGATGCCGCAAATTGACCGTTGGGTGATTAACGCCTCGCTTGCCGCGATCTCGAGTGGCGAGATCAAGTTAACCAGCCATCGCAGCTGCGCGATCAACCTGTCGAGCCAGACCTTGGGCGATGAAGCGTTCCTGGGGTTTGTTGTTGACGCGCTGGATCGTTCCGGGGTTGCCCCGTCGTCGATCTGCTTCGAAGTGACGGAAGCCGCGATTCTCTCCAACGTACAACACGCGCAACGATTCATCGAAGTGCTGCATGGCATCGGTTGCGAGTTTTCCCTGGACGACTTTGGCAGCGGCCTGGGCTCATTCTCGAGCCTCAAGCATCTGCCGATCGACTACCTGAAGATCGATGGCACCTATACCCGCAATCTGCGTTCGGACCTGGTCAACCAGGAAATGGTCATCGCGATGATCAAGCTGGCACGCACGATGCAGTTTCGCGTGGTTGCCGAACAGGTCGAACACCAGGAAGACTTTGATTGGTTGCGTGATGCCGGTGTTGATTTCGTGCAAGGCCGCTTCGTCGAAGCGCCCGCTCTGCTGGGCACGGCCACCACCGGCACCTACCGGGCTCTGAATCCATAGCCGGTATGCGGCCGCCCGGGCCGCACAGACCACACCGGCGAAAGTCCTCAGTACCATCGTTATTTCGCTGCAGGGTTTGGCCGCCTTGCGCCCAATTGCTATCGTTCAAATGCCAGGATTGACCGCATAGGGATTGGCCAGTGACCCATAGCGGCTATACGCCCCACCAGACGGTCCGCCAAGAGTTGCCGCTGCCAATGGCTTTCGGCGGTATCGGGCGGGCCACGCGGCGCAGAATCACAACAAATGTCATTCGTCGACGAACTCAGGCGTCGCGCCGATAAGGTTGTGCGCCCGCGGCAATAGTATGAAGATCGTAAAGACGAACGGTTGCTCTGAGGATTCAGGTGAGTCGAATCTATTGTGGACGCAGACGAACTCACATCGAAGGTCGCAATCTGGTCGCAGCGCGATAATCGCGTCATTGCGGCAGGCGTGTGTGGGTCTCACGCACGCGGCGACGCCGGGCCCGATTCAGACATAGACTTGATTATCCTGACTGAAGATCCTGGTTCGCTCCTGGAGGAGCGCTCCTGGATTCGCGGTATCGGCGCGAATGCGCGCATAGCTGGACCGGTCGAAGACTACAATCTGGTCCGGTCCATCAGGGTCTTCTTCGATGCGACGGAAGTCGAGTTCGGCATAACGGATCAGGCTTGGGCACAACTCCCGATAGACTCTGAAACCGCACAGGTCATCAATGATGGGCTGCGGATACTGTTTGATCCGGAAGATCGCCTGAGAGAGGCGATCGCCTATGCGAGTTCGATTCGTGCGTTGCTCGAAGAGGGTTCGCCAGCAGGCTGATTGTCGGCTGCTGATCGTCGCCCGTCTTTGCTGTGCTAGGATTTTCAATTAACAGGTCCGTTCCCTGACAGGTACTCGCCAGTCCTATGAGCACCGCATACTTCATTGTCCTCGATAGCGATGATCCCGGGTTTGACGCCTTCGTAGACGGCAAGCTGTTGACCAGAGAACTGGACGCCGTCAACGGCGTCGCCGACAGCCTCGGATTGAAGCATCTGGAAGACTACGCGTTTCAGGATCTGAGCGAGTTCGGTGGACCCGAAATGGAGCTCGAGTGGTTTGCTGCAGACGAGGGTATCGGATGGGTGTCGGCGATCCTTACGCAGCTGCGTGACAAGCCGGCAAGCGGCAAAGACATGGCTGGTGTCATCGACGATCTCGAAGATTACCTAAGGGTCTTTGAAGAGGCCCACAAGCGCGGACTGAAGTGGCACCTGGAGCTGGATTTCTGAGGTCCGTCTGACATGAAAAAAGCCGCCAGACTTTCGTCTGGCGGCTTTCGTGTCAGAGCCGATGCCCCGATTCCCTTTACAGCAGCGGAACCATGAGCAGCGCAACGATGTTGATGATCTTGATCAACGGGTTGATCGCCGGGCCGGCCGTGTCTTTGTACGGATCGCCAACGGTGTCGCCCGTAACTGCCGCCTTGTGAGCGTCCGAGCCTTTGCCGCCGAAGTTACCGTCTTCGATGTACTTCTTGGCGTTGTCCCAGGCGCCACCGCCAGCCGTCATCGAGATGGCGACAAACAGGCCGGTCACGATCGTGCCGAGCAACAGGCCACCAAGAGCTTTCGGCCCGAGCACCAGGCCAACGATCAGCGGTACTGCGATCGGCAGCAGGCTGGGAATAATCATTTCCTTGATTGCGGCTTTGGTTAGCAGGTCGACCGCTCGGCTGTAATCCGGCTTGCCGGTGCCTTCCATGATGCCCTCGATTTCGCGGAACTGACGACGTACTTCCTGCACGACCGCGCCGGCAGCGCGGCCTACGGCCTCCATTGCCATGGCGGCGAAGAGGAAGGGCACGAGCCCGCCAATAAACAGACCAATAATGACGTAGTGATCGTTCAGCAGGAACACGGCATCGATACCGGCCTTGTCGAGCGCGTTGGTGTAGTCCGCGAACAGCACGAGTGCGGCCAGACCGGCCGAGCCAATGGCGTAACCCTTGGTTACCGCTTTCGTGGTGTTGCCAACGGCATCGAGCTGGTCGGTGATGTTGCGAACTTCGGGCGGCAACTCGGCCATCTCGGCGATGCCACCGGCGTTATCGGTAATCGGTCCGAACGCGTCCAGTGCGACGACAACGCCCGTCATCGACAGCATGGTCGTAGCAGCAATGGCGATGTTGTACAGGCCTGCGAGGTTGTCGCCGGCCGGTGCCAGGGCGAATGCGCCCCAGATGCTCGCGCAGACTGCCAGCACTGGCAGCGCCGTGGCTTTCATGGAAATACCGAGTCCGGCGATGATGTTGGTGGCGTCGCCGGTGAGCGAGGCTTCCGCAATCGTCTTCACGGGCTTGAAATCCGTGCCCGTGTAGTACTCGGTAATCACCACCATCGCTGCCGTCAGCGCCAGGCCGATCAGCGCCGAGAAATAGATGCCGTTTACGTTGCCGCTACCGCCCATCATCATGTCGGTGATGGGATAAAACGCGGCCGCTGCCAGAACGCCGGAAACGATCATGCCGCGGTACAGGGCGCCCATAATCTTGCCGCCCTCCGAGGTCTTGACGAAGAACGTGCCGATAATGGAGGCAATGATCGAAACCGCGCCAAGAACCAGCGGAAACACAACAGCTTCTGGACCGAAGTTGACGGCGACCAGGCCGCCGAGCAGCATCGTTGCGATGATCGTAACGGCATAGGTCTCGAAGAGGTCGGCCGCCATGCCCGCACAGTCACCGACGTTGTCGCCGACGTTATCCGCGATCACACCGGGGTTACGCGGATCGTCTTCCGGGATACCGGCTTCAACCTTGCCGACCAGGTCGGCGCCGACGTCGGCGCCCTTGGTGAAGATACCGCCACCAAGACGAGCAAAGATCGAAATCAGCGAGCCGCCGAAAGCGAGGCCAACGAGTGCATGTATGGCATGGTCGATGGTGGAGCCCATCTGCATCAGGATCAGGAAGTAACCGGCGACGCCCAGCAGCCCTAGGCCGACGACGAGCATGCCTGTAATGGCACCGCCGCGAAACGCGATGTTGAGCGCCGGGTTAACGCCATTCTTCGCGGCTTCGGCCGTTCGCACGTTGGCGCGTACCGAAACGTACATGCCGATATAACCGGCAAGGGCCGAGAAGATAGCGCCGATGGCGAAGCCAATGGCGGTCGCCCAATCGAGGGCGAAACCGAGTATCACGAACAGCACGACACCTACCACGCCGATCGTTGTGTACTGGCGATCCATGTAGGCTTTTGCGCCTTCCTGGATCGCGGCTGCGATTTCCTGCATGCGCGCATTTCCGGGCGCCTGCTTGAGGATCCAGCGCGTCGAAATTACCCCGTATATGATGGCTGCAACACCGGCAGCAATCGATAGCCATAGGGCCATGTCGTTAGACATCAGATGTTCTCCTGAACTTGTAGCGAGTAGGTCAAACGAATCCGCCGTCGCCAGGCACACTCGCCGACGCTACAGCTTCGTTTGGTAAAAATCCCGTTTGTTATTATCTTGGGCGCCGCGGGTGCTCCCTGGCTCTGGAATCGGTATGCCGATAGAGCCCCCCCACGACAGGCGGCGCATCATACCACAAATTTGACGCCTGTCTTGGGCTTCACGGAGCGACCCTTGAGCTTCGCGACCTTCGGCAAGCCATTGATATACGGCGGATAATTCTCCCCTTTTATCAACGGCTCGAGGTAGCGGCGTGCCGCCTCGGTGATGCCGAAGCCATCCTTCGTAATATAGCGGCGCGGCAGCATCTTCTCCTTGTTGGCGATACGGCCAAGCGGTGCCGACTCGATCTTCCAGCGGTACGGCTTGTCGGAGAGGCGCTTGATGACCGGCATGACCGCCGTCTTGCCCTGCAGTGCAAACTGCACGGCCGCCTTGCCAACCGCATAGGCCTGTTTCACATCGACATCCGATGCGATGTGACGTGCGGAGCGCTGCAGGTAATCGGCAATCGCATAGTGGTACTTGAAGCCCAGATTCTCCCGAACCATGTTCGCAACGACCGGCGCGACGCCGCCAAGCTGTGCATGTCCGAACGCATCCCGCGTACCGGCTTCTGCGAGGAACTTGCCGTTGGCGAACGCGGCACCCTCGCTGACCACGATCACACAGTAGTCGTACTTCGCAACGCACTCGCGAACGCGCTTCAGGAACTCTCGCTTCTTGAAGGGTATTTCCGGAAACAGGATGATGTGCGGCGCATCGCCGGGTTCTTTGCCGGCGAGTCCACCCGCGGCGGCGATCCAGCCTGCATGCCGGCCCATCACCTCGAGAATGAAGACTTTCGTCGACGTCTTGGCCATCGACAGTACGTCCATGGCCGCTTCCTGGGTCGACACTGCGACATACTTGGCGACAGAACCGAAACCCGGGCAGGTATCCGTAATCGGCAGGTCATTGTCCACGGTCTTGGGCACGCCAAGACAGGTGACCGGAAAGCCCATGCTCTTCGAAATCTGGGATACCTTGTGAGCGGTGTCCATCGAGTCGTTGCCACCGTTGTAGAAGAAGTAGCCGATATTGTGTGCTTCGAACACCTTGATGAGGCGTTCGTACTCGGCACGATTCTCGTCGATGCCCTTGAGCTTGTAGCGCGCGGAGCCAAATGCGCCGCCCGGTGTATACATCAGAGCGGCGATCGTAGCGGCACTTTCCTTGCTGGTGTCGATCATGTCCTCGGTTAGCGCCCCGATAATGCCGTTGCGCCCCGCATAAACGTTGGCGATCTTGTCGGGGTGCTTGCGGGCAGTCTCAATCACGCCGCAGGCGGTAGCGTTGATCACGGCGGTCACACCGCCAGACTGGGCGTAAAAGGCGTTCATGGCAGACATATTGTTCGTTCTCCGGGGCCGTATTTGCGAGGCGAAGAGCATAGCGGAAAGCCCGCTACGGATCATCGGCATTTGCCGAATTTGTCGCGCCGCATGCATTGACCTGCCGGGACAGAGTCGGTAGCGTACCTCGCCCGGCCAGATCGCGCGAAACCGCGTGAAAAGCAGGGTTTTTTTCTGAACTGGAGAGTAAGTGATGCGTATTGTTTTGTTGGGAGCGCCCGGATCGGGCAAAGGCACCCAGGCCAAGAAGCTGATGGCGGACAAGAATATTCCACAAATCTCGACCGGTGACATGCTGCGCGAAGCGGTCGCATCCGGTACCCGGTTCGGAATGAAGGCGAAGTCGATCATGGAATCCGGCGACCTGGTTCCCGACGACGTGGTGCTCGGCATTATCAGTGAGCGACTGATGCAGCCCGATGCCGCCGACGGCTTCATCCTCGACGGCTTCCCGCGAACGACCCAGCAGGCGCTGGATCTCAGTGAGCTGCTCGACAACCTGGGCACGCCGCTCGACACGGCGGTGCTGATGGATGTCGATTTCGACATTCTTATGAAGCGCCTGACTGGCCGCCGCACTTGCTCACTGACCGGCAAGCTCTTGAACGTCTACTTTTCGTCGCAGCAAGAACTCGACGAATGTACCAACGCGGGCGGCGAGCTGATTCAGCGTGAGGACGACAACGAAGAGACGATCGCTAACCGCCTCGAGGTGTACCGCGAAAGCACCGAGCCGCTGATCGACTACTACGCCAAGCGCAACAAGCTGACGACCATCAATGCCGAAGGCACAATTGACGAGGTCTACGAGCGCTTGCTCGCTGCACTGAGCTAGGCGCGTCGCCGGTGGCTACTGGCAGCCGGTCAGCGCGTTTACCCACTCCGTCAGCAACGCGACGCCGTCCGAATCGACCAGGGTCGAGCCGACAGGCGGCATGGCAACGTTGTCGCCACGACGGTTGATTCGCGCGATCAGCGTGGAGTTGCCCGCGTCGCCCGGTGTAATGATCAGCGCGTTCGGGTTTCCGAGCCTTCCGGCCTGCGGGACCGCATTGCAGGCAGCGGTGTCCTGTAACGCCGTCGTGTAACGCAGGTCAATGTCCATCGGCGTGCCGCCGCCGGGCTGATGGCAGTTCGCGCAGTTACTGTGAAGATAGGCACGGGCCCTGTCATCCAGCGTTGCGCCACTGTCCGTCGGATCCGCAAGGCGCGGCAGCGTAGCCGGCGTGCCGGCCAGCGGAGCGCTGAACATCATGACATGGTCGATCGTCTCGAGCTGATTGTCCGTAATCGCCGTGCTCGGGTACGTGAAGTCGCGATTCATCTGCGCTGTTTCCGGCCCAAGCGCAAACCCGGCCGCCGCCGTGTGGCATTGATCGCACTGTGCGCCGCTCGGGAAAATCCAGTCCTGCCCGGCGATGTTCACCGTTTTGCCGCCAACGACTCGCGTTGCCTCCGTTTGCTGCACGTTCCACTCGTAGGTATAGCCTGCCCAGACACCATCCGGATGGCGCATCAGGTGGCGCGTCTCGATGAGGTTACCGCCAAGACGGAAATTCTTGACGATCACGGTGCCCGGCGGAAACTCCCAGTCGTCCTCGGCGTCAATCGCAATCGTCGTGCCGTTGGGCAAGCCGATATAGCGTGACTTGTCGGCATCGTCCGACCAGAAGCGCGCATTAATGTCATAAGGCAGCAGGCCGGAGTAGGGCGTCGTGATGTCGTTCGGGTCAACGCAGCCGGTGTCAGATAACGAATCGGGGATGGTGCCGCCGCCACCGCCGGCACCCGGGATCAGCTTGTAAATGCGACCATTGTTGATATTGGCGTAGTACAACTCGCCGTCGGCATCGGCGGCGAAAGCCACCGGGCCGCTGGACTCATCGAGCAACTGATCGTTGATATAGCCGCCCTGGCCATCGGAGCGCAGTGCCCAGATACGACCGGAGCCGTAGTCAGCGTAGATATATTCGCCCACCCGGCCGCTGATCGCGGAACCGCGATACACCATGCCGCCGGTAATCGAGTTGCCCTCGGAGCGCGGATAGTCGTGTACCGGATCGGTGTAGCCGCCCGTGCAGCCAGTGCTTTCGAAAGCGGCAAAGCCCTCGCGGCAGTCCCAGCCGTAGTTATTGCCGTTTTCGATGATGTCGACTTCTTCCCTGGCGCCTTGACCGACATCACCTGCCCACAATTGGCCGGTCACGGTGTCGAACGACCAGCGCCAGGGGTTGCGTATGCCCCATGCGTAGATTTCCGGACAGTTGTTCGGGTTGTTCAGGGTCGCGCCGCATTTCGCCTCGCCGGCAAAAGGATTGCCCTGCGCTCCTCCCGGTATCAGGTAGGAATTTCCGGGATAGCTGATCGACGGGCCGATGACATCCAGTCGCAGGAAGGCGCCCAGCAAATTCGTGGTGTCCTGCCCGGTTTCCTGTGGATCTCCGCCACCACCGCCATCGCCGAGGCCGATATACAGGAAACCGTCGGGGCCGAACGCGATGTCGCCGCCGTTGTGATTGCTGGCAAATTGCTCGACCGTGATGATCTCGTGCTCGATCGTACCTGCGCCGATGGCGCTCGGCGTTGCGACATCATCGAGGATCACGCGCGAAACGACGGAACGCATCGGGGATGTATCTCGCGTGTAGGAAAGAAAGATCTCCGGCGTGCCAGGATAGTTGGGATGAAACGCCATGCTGAGCAGCCCACCTTCGCCCGATGGATTCACGACGCCCGACAGGTCCATGTACGTATCGACGACCGGGTTGTCGGGATCGAATACCTGGATCTGTCCGCCCTTGAGCAGCACAAACCAGCGTGGGTTGGCGACCGGCTCAAGGAGAAGCTTGGTCGGGCCGCCGAAGGTAATACCGGGGAATGCTTCTGCAACGGCGATGCCTGTAACGGCACTTGGTCGCGGCGGCGCAACGCAGGTCTGGTTATCGGGGCGCGTGCTCAGACCGAAAACCGCCGTCGCATCGTCGTTCTGAATAGTACCCACCGCGGTGCCGTCGGTAATCGTCGCACCGCTGGCATTGGTGAGCGTGACCGTCAGCGTCTCGTCCGCTTCGCTGTCGGTGTCGCCAGTGACGACGATTGCGATGATTGCGGAAGTATTGCCGGCTGAAATTGTTAGTGTGCCGCTGGCCGCCGTGTAGTCGTCGCCGGCCAACGCGCTCGTATCTGTCGTTGCGTATGAAACGCTGACGTCGGACGTGCTGCTCTGCGAGAGCGAGACCGTGAAGTCCAGCGAGGTCGTGCCGTTATCGCCCTCGGCAACGGCTGCGTCAGATATCGACAGCGTCGGCAAGGTCGGCTGTGTTGGCATCGTGTCGGCTCCGCCACCACCGCAAGCCGTCAACGCCAGCGCGGACACGAGAATGAGAGTCGAGTTTCGCATTGGTACTTGCCCCGTCAATCGCAGATTCCGACTATACGACGGGACACGCTCGATTTGGAGATCGACTTCACATTAGCTTGTTTTTGTCGCCGCTTTGCGACGGTTTTCAACGCAAAGCGGCCATCTACATCAGTGCGAGCAGTTCACTGCCGATAATGTCGCGTCGCCAGCCGGAGAACACGCGGGACTCGCGGCTACCCGAGATGATTACGGCGGACAGCTCGCGCTTTGACGCAACCGTCTCCGCCGCGATACCCAGCTCCTTTGCGCACTGCAGCACTCGCGACTGCATTTCTTTCAGCAGTTCTTTCTGTGCCTCATCAGGCGGACGCGGCGGACTGTAATTGTTCTCGTCATTCGCGGCGGCTGCTACTTCCTGAAGCAGGTCCTCACCGACGCGATTCAACACCTTGGCTGGCATCCCTTCGATGTCGGCAAGCTGCTGCATTGACCCTGGCAGCTGGTAAGCAATATCGAGCAGCACGCTGTCGCGCAGGATCCACTGGCGTGGCCGGTTGCGCGCAATCGCCTCGCGCTCTCGCCATGCCGAGAGTCTCGCCGCCGCTGCCCGTTTCTGGCCGCGAAAGTTGCGGGCGCCCTTGAGGCGATCCAGCGCCTGCGCGGCGCCAAGGTCGTACAGCTGCGGGTCGAGTAGTAGCTGCGAGTCTTCGTGCGCCCACGCGAGTCTGCCTTGTTTTTCAAGGCGTTCGCTCAGTAGCTCGAACGCCGGCAGCAGATGCTCCACGTCCTCCGCAGCGTAGTCCAGGAAGACATCGCGCAGCGGACGCCTGCTCCAGTCGGCACGGGTGTGAGACTTGTCCATATCGACATCGAACAGCTCTTTGACGAGGCCTGCGTAGCCCATCTGTGCCGGGTAGCCAAGCAGCCCCGCGGCGACCTGCGTATCGAAGATCGACGACGGCATCGCTGCAGCTGTTTGCGAGATGACTTCGATATCCTGCCGCGCAGAGTGCACAACCCACTTTGTCGCAAGGAGTTGTCGCCAGAATTCATCCGTGCCGCTATCCGTCAGCGGGTCTACGCAGTAGATGTCGTTGCTGGTCGCTATCTGCACGAGGCACAGCTGCGCAAAGTAGGTCTTTTCGCGCATGAACTCGGTGTCGACACCGAGCCGCTGCTGATCGGCAAGTTCCGGTGCGAGCAGGTCGGGTTGCTCGACTAGGCGATAATGGGGCATTGATTGGCCGTGGGCGATGTACAGAAACGGAGAGTAACATGCGATCATCAGCCCATCGCAATCGGGAGCCAGGGCAAGCATCGTGCAAGCACTGATAAGTACGCTGTTCGACATCATTCGCCTCCGCAGGGGGCCGGAGGCCATTCCATACTCCAACCTCTTGTTCGTGATTATCGGCATGATGTGGCTATTGGCCGGCGTGGTGATGACCCTAGCCACTGCAGAGCTCGGGCCCAAGGATTTCATCATAGGAGTCCTGACTGGAATTGCGGGCCTTGCGTGTTACGCCGGCATCGTTGTGCTGGCGGGACGCAGCGCGCGACTGATGCAGACACTCATGGCACTGCTCGGCTGCGGTGCATTGCTGAGTTTCCTGTTCGTTGCTGGTGACCTGGTACTGACACCCTTGTTAAGCGACAGCCTGAGCAACGTGATTGTCACGTTGATACTGTTGTGGACCGTGCCGGTCGAGGGACATATCATTTCGCGCGCTATCGAGCGTCACTGGTATATCGGTGTGGTAATGGCGATGGCCGTCTTTGTCCTGCAACTGATGCTGTATTCGATCCTGGATCCAACCGTGCTGGCCGCACCCGAAACCTGAGCAAAAATGCATATACACATTCTTGGAATTTGCGGAACCTTCATGGGCGGCGTGGCAGCGCTTGCCCGCGCGGCGGGCCATGAGGTCTCCGGTTGCGACCGCAATGTCTATCCGCCGATGAGTACCCAGCTGAAGAACCTCGGCATTGCTATTCACGAGGGCGTTGACGCCGCGCAGCTGGATAGCGAACCGGACTGCGTGGTCGTCGGCAACGTAATGAGTCGCGGGATCGAAGTTGTCGAAGCAATGCTGGAACGTGGCCTGCGCTACCAGTCCGGCCCGCAGTGGCTTGCCGAGAACGTCCTCAACGACCGCCACGTATTTGCGGTCGCCGGCACGCACGGCAAAACGACGACCGCGAGCATGCTGGCGTGGATTCTTGAAGATGCCGGCCACTCGCCGGGTTTCCTGATTGGCGGAGTTCCGGCGAACTTCGGTGAATCCGCTCGCTTCGGCGCGTCAAAGTACTTCGTTGTCGAGGCCGATGAATACGACACCGCGTTTTTCGACAAGCGCGCCAAGTTCGTGCATTACAGGCCGCGCACGCTGGTCCTGAACAACCTCGAATATGATCATGCGGACATTTATCCGGATATTGACGCGATTCTGTGGCAGTTCCACCAGTTGCTGCGGACGGTACCGGGCGGCGGCCGAATCATCCTTAATGCTGCCGATGAGAATTTGCGCAGGCTTATTGACATGGGCTGCTGGACACCGGTCGAGTCGATTGGCCTCGGTGGCAAGTCTGACTGGAATGCGAGCTTTTCCGACAATGTGGAACGTCGTATTCGCATGCAGGGCCCGGACGGCAGTTCAGCGGAAACGCGCTGGAAGATCGGCGGTTCCTACAACCTGGAGAATGCGCTTGCCGCCGTAGCGGCGGCCGCATCCGCAGGCGTCTCACTGCAACAAGCGGTCGATGCGATGTCCCGCTTTGACGGCGTCAAACGCCGCATGGAGCGGACAGCCACCGTTGCCAACATAGCGATTTACGACGATTTCGCGCACCACCCGACGGCCATAAAGAAGACGATCGCATCGGTCCGGCGACGATATCCCGGCCAGCGGGTCGTCGTTGCGATCGAGCCTCGATCCAACACCATGAAGCTTGGCGTGCACAACGATGCTATCGCGGACGCGTTGCAGGCGGCCGACCTGGTTTGGGTATACAGGCCGAAGGACATGGGCGATGCGTTCGAGGCTTCGTTGGGGCCTCTCGGCAGCAAGGTACGCTTGTTTGCTGATTACGATCAGCTTGTTGCCGATATGTCGACACGAGTATTGTCAGGCGACCAGGTCGTATTCATGAGCAACGGCGGTTTCGGCTCCGCCCGGCAAACGTTGACAGCGATGCTGCAGCGTACGCGCAGCGGCTAGCAGGCTCGAGCCACCCAGAGTCGCGACAACAGGCCGCGGGCACTATACTCGGCGTCATGGAGATTCCGCTTTTTCCGCTACGAACGGTGCTGTTTCCCGGCGGGCCGTTGCCGCTGCGCATTTTTGAATCGCGCTATATCGACATGATCAGTCACTGCATGAAGAACGATACTTCATTCGGCGTCTTGTTGATCAAAGAAGGAAGTGAAGATGGCCCGGCAACCACGCACGAAATTGGCACTCTTGCCCACATTACTGACTGGTACCAGGGAAGCGATGGACTGCTTGGCGTAACGGCCGCTGGCGGAGACCGCTTTCGACTGCTGTCGGCAAGGCGACAGCCAGACGGTCTCAACATTGGCACGGTGGAATTGATACCGCCGGAACCGGACATGGCGTTGCCGGATGAATACGCATCGCTCAAGAAGATTCTCGCGGGCGTACTTGACGATCTGGGCCGGCTCTATGAGTCGCTGGAGCGACGCTTCGACGATGCGGTCTGGGTGGCCTATCGGCTGGTCGAGATCATGCCAATCGATCTGGAAGAAAAGCAGCGCTTCCTTGAAAGCAGCGACACGCTGGAGCGGCTGAGGCTGATCGACGAGCTGATGGACTCTGTCAGAACCTAGTTACCAGCTGGAAAACACCTTCTTGGCCGCCGCCACGGTGGCGTCGATATCGTCATCACTGTGGGCGGCAGACACGAAACCGGCCTCGAAGGCCGATGGTGCCAGGTAGATTCCCTCATCCAGCATGCCGTGGAAGAACCGCTTGAAGCGGTCGATATCCGCGGCGGCCACCTGTGCGAAACTTCGCACGGGTCCGCCATCCGTGAAGACGAAGCCAAACATGCCACCCTCGACTTCTGTCGAAATCGGGACGCCGGCTTCCTCTGCAGCTGCCGCAAGGCCATCGGTCAGGCGCCGAGTCGATTGGTTCAACGCCTCGTAGAATCCCGGCGCCTCGATGTGCTCGAGCGTAGCCAGACCGGCTGCCATTGCAACGGGATTGCCAGACAGCGTGCCTGCCTGGTAGACCGGACCATCCGGGGCGATGCTTGCCATGACGTCGGCGCGGCCGCCGAACGCGGCGGCAGGCATGCCCCCACCGACAATCTTGCCCAGTGTTGTGAGGTCAGGCCGGACATCGAACACAGCCTGCGCGCCACCCAGGGCGACACGAAACCCGGTCATGACCTCATCAAAAATCAGCAACGCCCCTGCATTTTTGCAGGCGTCGCGTAAGGCCTGAAGAAAGCCGGGTACTGGCGGCACCATGTTCATATTGCCGGCGATCGGTTCCACGATGACACAGGCGATCTCATCGCCAAGTTCAGCGAATGCTGTTTGCACGGCGTCGATGTCATTGAACGGCAGTGTGATCGTGTGCTCAGCGAGTCCAGCCGGGACGCCTGGCGAACTGGGTACGCCGAGCGTCAGAGCGCCGGAACCGGCTTTTATGAGCAGCGAGTCGGAGTGGCCGTGATAGCAGCCCTCGAACTTGACGATCTTGTCGCGCCCGGTATGACCGCGCGCCAGCCGAATCGCACTCATCGTTGCTTCAGTACCGGAGCTCACCATGCGCACGCGTTCGATCGACGGCATCATGGCGCAGATTTTCTCCGCCATGCGTGTCTCCAGCACACAGGGCGCGCCGAAGCTCAAGCCTCGCTTCGCTGTTTCGGTGACCGCTGCGATCACGGCGGGATGACTGTGGCCGAGTATCATCGGCCCCCAGGAACCGATGTAGTCGATGTACCTCTGGCCATCTTCCGCCTCGAGCCAGGCGCCCTTGGCACTCTTGAAGAACACCGGCTCGCCGCCGACGCCGGCGAAGGCCCTGACCGGCGAGTTTACGCCGCCGGCAATAACGCGCCGCGCGTTTGCATACAAGCTCATTCGATCTCTCCTTGATGTCCTGTTGGCTGCTCTTGCGGTTTAGCCGGTCAGGATCTGACAGCGGCGCATGCTACCGAATCGTAGCGGGCTCACTCAACTGCTTAATTTTCACGCCTTGCTGAGCGAGCAGTCGTGGTACGCCAGCCTCACCGACAAGATGCAGCGCGCCAACGATAACCAGGTAGTCGTCCTGGTCATCCAGAAGGTCGTTGATCTGTGACACCCAGCGACGATTGCGCTGGCCGACGAGCGCATCGCTCAGTTCGTCGAGGCCCTCGAAGCTGTCGAGCAATCCGGACTCGAGAGCCGCCGTATCGCCATATCGCCAGGCGCGAATCATCTCGTCAACAGACTCCCGCATGTTGGCGCTTTCTTCCAGCGTCTGGAGCAGCATGTCTCGTTGTGCTTCCAGTGACAGACCATCGAGGAAGGCCAGCTGCTCTTCAATCGCTTCGAGCCCGTCGATGCGCTTGCCGTCCTGCACCGCACGCGAAAGCATGGTCATTTCGACGCCCAGCATGGGGTTAAAGCCAATCCGGTAGAGCGACAGCATCTCAACCGTGATCGCGGCAAGCCAGGGTTCGCTCGATGCCAGCAGCTCGAGTGGAATGTCGTTTGCCGCGGCCGCCACCTCAGCGCGCCGATACGACTCCGCGCCTATCAGGTCTCTCAGGGTTGTGCCGTCCCGCAATACGCCGCTCTCATTAAAGAGTCGCTGAGTTGCGATGCTGTCGAGGTCATCCATGTCGAGCTCCATGATGAGCACCTCCGCGTCGTCATAGGCCAGGTCGATGGCTGTTGGCAACGGATGATCCTGCTCGCGCAACATGTGGATCGAGCCAAGCAGGTAGATCGTATTGCTGACACCCTGCGCGCTCCACATCGTGACGGGATGCGCGTCTGTATCAGCCGATGCAGGCCAGCAGATAGCGAGCAGCATGGCGAGGCAATACAGCCTAGTCATGGTCGAGCCAGATGAGTTCGTGGTCATTGTTGCCATCCCCATGCAAGGTGATGCGTCGATAGGCGGGTGGGCGTTCGTCGACCGCGAATTCGTCGCTGCCCGGCAGGAACTGCCGGCAGGTCGATGGCGTCGCAATGATGCGAATACCTTCGTATTCGGTCTCGAGGTCCTGATGCACGTGGCCAAAGATGACCAGCCGCACGCGATTCAACGCGGCCGCGTGCTGCAGGAATTGTTCTCCGTTGCGCAGGCCGACGGTATCCAGCCAGGTGCTGCCCATCGCAACAGGTGGATGATGCAGGCACACCATGGCGTGTCTGGCCGCGCTCTTTTCGACAATTCCCGACAGCCGCTCGAGTTCTTCAGCGGTCATGAAGCCGCCGGCATCGCCGGTCGCGCAGCTGTCGAGTCCAACGATCAGCCAATCGCCGATTTCTTCGTACGCACAATATGAAAACGGTGGCGCGCAGCACACGCGCTGCATGAGGTCAGGAACGTCATGATTCCCCGGTATGCAGTGAATGCGCAGATTCAATGGCAGCAGCAGGTCCCGAAACCGATCATAGGCGGCCGCTGAGTCATCCTGGATGAGGTCACCGGTAACAACCACGCGGTCCGCCCGCCAGCTGCCCGCCTGGTAGTGATCCAGAACCCGTTTCAGGGAGGCCTGCGTGACCGTGCCACGCAGGCTGCCTTCGGAATCGGCAAAGAGATGCGGATCCGTCAGGTGCAGGATCCGAATCACTTCTCTGTCAGCTGCGTCAGGGGTTGCTTGGATACGCCAATCCTTAGTAGCGGTAGATCTCCGATTTGTACGGACCTTCTTTCGCTACGCCAATGTACTTGGCCTGCTCATCGGTCAGCTCCGTGAGCTTTGCGCCCACGCGCTCGAGGTGCAGACGCGCTACTTTCTCATCCAGATGCTTCGGCAGTACATACACAGAGTTTTCGTAATTCTCATGGTTTTGCCAGAGCTCAATCTGTGCCAACACCTGGTTGGTGAACGAGTTCGACATCACGAAACTCGGGTGGCCGGTTCCACAGCCGAGGTTAACGAGCCGGCCTTCGGCCAGCAGGATGATGCGCTTGCCGTTCGGGAAAATAATGTGATCGACCTGCGGCTTGATGTTTTCCCACTCATATTGCTTCAGGTGGGCAACATCGATCTCGTTATCGAAGTGACCAATGTTGCAGACGATGGCCTGGTCGCGCATACGCTCCAGTTGCGCCCCTGAGACAACCTTGTAGTTGCCTGTTGCGGTTACGACGATGTCGACCTGGTCGCATACATCATCGAAATCCACGACGCGGTAGCCTTCCATCGAAGCCTGCAGGGCACAGATCGGATCGATCTCGGTGACCCACACGATAGCGCCAAGTGCCCGCAGGGACTGCGCAGAACCTTTGCCGACGTCGCCGAACCCGCAGACGACCGCGACCTTGCCCGCGACCATGACGTCGGTTGCGCGCTTGATGCTGTCGACCAGCGATTCGCGGCAGCCATACAGGTTGTCGAACTTCGACTTGGTGACCGAATCATTGACGTTGATCGCCGGGCACTTGAGCGAGCCTTCAGCCATCATGTCGTAGAGCCGTTTGACGCCCGTCGTGGTTTCTTCAGAGAGCCCCTTGATGTCCTTCATAAGCTCGGGGTACTTGTCGTGCATTAGCCCGGTCAGGTCGCCACCGTCATCGAGAATCATGTTCGGTGTCCAGCCATCAGGGCCATTTATCGTCTGCTCGACACACCACCAGTACTCGTCCTCGGTTTCGCCCTTCCATGCGAAAACCGGGATACCCGCTGCCGCTATCGCGGCTGCGGCGTGATCCTGCGTCGAGAAGATATTGCAGGACGACCAGCGGATATCGGCGCCGAGCTCGGCCAGCGTCTCGATGAGAACCGCCGTCTGGATGGTCATGTGCAGGCAACCCGTCAGGCGCACACCTTTGAGCGGCTGCTGGCCCCTGTACTCTTCACGAAGTGCCATGAGCCCAGGCATCTCGGTTTCGGCGATGGCGATTTCCTTGCGGCCGAAGTCGGCAAGCGTAATGTCGGCAACCTTGTAATCGTTATTGCGGAGGGCAACGGCTTCGCTGCTCATAAAGTTTCTCCCGGAGTTTATAGATAAGTTAGTTAATTTCAGGCGGCAGCGTCTTTAAGCATCTCGGCCTTGTCTGTCTTCTCCCAGCTAAGGTCCAGATCTTCACGACCGAAGTGACCGTAGGCGGCCGTCTGCTTGTAGATGGGTCGAATCAGATCGAGCATGGTTAGGATGCCGAAAGGCGTAAGATCAAAATGCTCGCGGATCAGTTCCGTCAGCTTTGTATCAGAATGTTTCCCTGTGCCGAACGTGCTGACGCTGATCGATGTCGGTTCGGCAACGCCGATCGCATAGGAGACCTGAATCTCGCAACGGTCCGCGAGGCCGGCAGCGACGATATTCTTCGCGACATAACGTGCCGCATAGGCTGCTGAGCGGTCGACCTTGGACGGATCCTTGCCCGAGAAGGCGCCGCCACCATGGCGAGCAGAGCCGCCGTAAGTATCGACAATAATCTTTCGGCCGGTCAGGCCGCAGTCGCCCATCGGCCCGCCAATCTCGAAGCGACCGGTCGGATTGATGTGGTACTTGGTGTTCGCGTTGACCAGGTTGGCCGGGATGATCGGCTTGATGATCTCCTCCATGACGCCCTCGTGAAGATCATCCATGGTCACGTCCGGATCGTGTTGCGACGAAAGTACGATCGCATCGATAGCCACGGGCTTGCCGCCTTCGTATACAAAGGTGACCTGGCTCTTGGCGTCCGGCCGCAGGTAGGGCAGTTTGCCGCTCTTGCGCACCTCCGCCTGGCGACGAACGAGTCGATGCGAGAAGGTTATCGGGGCGGGCATGAGCACGTCGGTCTCGTTGGTTGCGTAGCCAAACATCAGGCCCTGGTCGCCCGCACCCTGCTGCTCGGGCGTTGCGCGGTCGACGCCTTGATTGATATCGCTCGACTGCTTGCCGATGGCGTTCAGCACGGCGCAGGACGCGCCGTCGAAGCCCATTCTGGAGCTGTTGTAGCCGATCTCCAGCACCGTGTTGCGCACGATTTCTTCCATATCAACCCACGCGGACGTGGTTATCTCACCGGCGACGATGGCAACCCCGGTCTTGACCATGGTCTCGCAGGCGACGCGCGCTTTCGGGTCCTGCACGATAATGGCATCAAGCAGGGCATCGGAAATCTGGTCAGCAATTTTGTCAGGATGGCCTTCGGAAACGGATTCCGAGGTAAACAGGAACGAGTCACTCATGGTTTTCAGGGTTCTCAAATTGAAGGGTGGCGCATTGTACCCTTGATGCGGCCCCCTATAACAGGGAAAATGCCCGACTCGCGGACGGTCAGCCGCACCCACAATAACCGTGGCCATCAGGCCTACAAAGACAAAGTCTCATGCCAAATAAAGCTGCAGTCGCCGGCCAGCCAGCCCGGCGCGATCTTGCGAATGCGATCCGAGCCCTCAGCATGGATGCCGTACAGGCAGCTAACTCGGGGCATCCCGGCGCCCCGATGGGCATGGCAGACATCGCTGAAGTCCTCTGGAACGACTACTTGCGACATAATCCGGCGAATCCGGAGTGGGCCAACCGCGACCGTTTCGTGCTGTCCAACGGGCACGGCTCAATGCTGCTCTACAGTCTTCTGTATCTCACAGGCTACGAGGCGTTCGGTATTGAGCAGCTGAAGAACTTCCGGCAGTTCGGTTATCGAACGGCGGGTCACCCCGAGTTTGAACGCGGCGGTCCTGTCGAGACGACCACAGGTCCGCTGGGCCAGGGCATCACGAACGCGGTTGGCATGGCGATGGCGGAGAAGATGCTGGCCGCCGAGTTTAATCGACCCGACCACGAGATCGTTGACCACAAGACGTGGGTCCTGCTTGGCGACGGCTGTCTGATGGAAGGCATCTCGCATGAGGCCTGTTCGCTGGCCGGCACGCTCAAGCTTGGCAAGCTGATCTGCCTGTATGACGACAACAACATTTCAATCGACGGTGAAGTCGATGCATGGTTCACCGACGATACGGCGGCGAGATTCGAAGCCTATGGCTGGCACGTCATCGAAAACGTCGACGGCCATGATGGCGCGGAAATAACAGCCGCTATCGAAGAGGCGCTCGCCGATGAAGCGCGTCCAACCCTGATCTGCTGCAAGACGATCATCGGCTTCGGGGCTCCCAACAAACAGGGCACCGCCGCTACCCACGGCGCGCCGCTGGGCGACGATGAGGTGGCCGCCGCGCGCAAGACGCTGGGTTGGGACTCGCCGCCTTTCGAGATTCCGGCGGAGATTGCAGCGGCATGGAATAGCCATGAGCGTGGTGCTGCGGACGAGGCCGAGTGGAACGCCACGTTCGCGGCCTACAATGCCGAGTATCCGGAGCTCGCCCAGGAGTTTGCGCGCCGCATGGCCGGCAATCTGCCGACCGATTGGCCGGAAATCGCGGACAGGGCGATCGCGGAGATCGCCGCGGCCGGCGAAAACATGGCGACCCGCAAGGCCTCGCTGGTCGCGCTGAATGCTTTTGCGCCCGCACTTCCGGAACTGGTCGGCGGCTCAGCGGACCTGACCGGCTCGAACCTGACCAAGCATGCCGGCTCTACGCCGATCTCCGGTAAGGATGCCAACGGCAACTATGTCTGGTTCGGGGTACGCGAATTCGGCATGACCGCGATCTGTAACGGCATCGCGCTGCACGGCGGTTTCATTCCTTACGAAGGCACGTTCCTGACGTTTTCCGACTACGCCCGCAACGCGTTGCGTATGGCGGCGCTGATGAGGATTCGCAATATCCTGGTCTACACACACGACTCGATCGGCCTCGGAGAGGACGGGCCCACGCACCAGCCCGTCGAGCATACGGCGTCCCTGCGGCTGATGCCGAACATGAGTGTCTGGCGTCCCTGTGACACGTTGGAGACGGCGGTCGCGTGGCGCTATGCCATCGAGCGGCAAGACGGTCCCACCAGCCTGGTGTTGACCCGACAAGGGCTGCCTTTCCAGCCGCGCAGCCAGGAACAGCTGGCCAATGTGGCTCGCGGTGGATACGTATTGCGGGATGCGGCCGGAATCCCGGATATTGTGCTGATTGCGACGGGCTCCGAAGTTGCGCTGGCGCTCGGTGCGGCAGACGCACTTGCCGCCGATGGCATCGGGGCGCGCGTCGTATCGATGCCGTCGACGGATGTTTTCGACGCGCAGGATGCGGCATACCGCGAATCTGTACTGCCAGCGGCAGTTATGGCCCGCGTTGCGATAGAGGCGGGTGTGACAGATGGCTGGTGGCGTTTTGTAGGTACAGATGGCCGCGTTATCGGCCTGGACCGTTTTGGCGAGTCGGCACCGGCTGAAATATTATTTGAACATTTCGGCTTTACAATCGATAACGTGGCTACGGTCGCGAAAGACGTACTCAACAAATAACCCTGGCCGGCGGTTGCTGGCCAAACATCAAAACCTGGAGAAGAAGCAATGGCGATCAATATTGGTATCAATGGCTATGGCCGCATCGGGCGCAACATCGTGCGCGCTATTCACGAACTGGGTCGTGCCGATGAGTTCAACGTTGTTGCCATCAACGACCTGGGGGACGCGAACACCAACGCGCACCTGACGCGACGCGATACGGCGCACGGCCGCTTTCCGGGTACCGTCGAAGTCGACGGTGACGACATCATCGTCAATGGCGATCGTATCAAGGTATTTGCCGAGCGTGATCCGGCGAAGCTCCCTTGGGGCGATCTCGGTGTCGATGTCGTGTTCGAGTGCACCGGCCTGTTCCGCACTCGCGACACCGCCGGCAAGCACATCGCCGGTGGCGCCAAGAAAGTGATTATTTCGGCACCCGGTGGCGCCGATATTGACGGCACGTTTGTCTACGGCGTCAATGATGACACCATGACGTCGAAGCTCGAGGTCATTTCGAACGCCAGTTGCACGACCAACTGTCTTGCGCCGCTGGTGAAGCCGCTGCACGAAGCGATCGGTGTGAAACACGGCATCATGACGACGATTCATGCCTATACCAACGACCAGGTGCTGACGGACGTTTACCACAAGGACCTGCGCCGGGCGCGTTCCGGCACGATGTCGCAGATTCCGACGAGTACCGGTGCTGCCAAGGCTGTCGGTCTCGTGCTTCCGGAGCTTAACGGCAAGCTCGACGGTTTCTCGATGCGCGTGCCCACCATTAACGTGTCTTGCGTCGACCTGACTTTCGTCGCCGACAGGGCCACCAGCGTTGACGAGATCAACTCGATCATGAAAGCGGCCAGTGAAGGACCTCTGAAGGGCGTGCTTGCCTACAACGATGAACCGCTGGTTTCGGTTGACTTCAATCATGATCCGGCATCGTCTACTTTTGACGCCGGTCTGACCAAGGTAATGGAAGGCACGTTGGTCAAGGTGCTGTCCTGGTATGACAACGAGTGGGGTTTCTCCTGCCGCATGCTGGATACCGCAACTGCGTTGATGAACGCCAAGTAAGCAAGACTCCGGGAGCCGATATGTCCATCATCAAGATGGCTGACGTAGCGCTATCGGGCAAACGCGTCCTGATTCGCGAAGACCTGAATGTGCCTGTCGCCGATGGTTCGGTCAGCAGTGACGCGCGTATTCGTGCCGCCTTGCCGACGATCAAGGCGGCGCTTGCGGAGAACGCCGCGGTCATGCTGGTGTCGCACCTCGGCCGCCCCACCGAGGGGCAGCCTGACGACAAATTCTCATTGCAGCCTGTCGCAGACCGACTCGGCGAACTCCTGGGTAGAGAGGTTCCGCTGGTGAAAGACTGGATCGACGGTGTCACCGTCGATCCGGGCAACGTTGTACTGCTGGAAAACGTGCGATTTCTTAGCGGCGAAAAGGCCTGCGATGAGGCACTTGCGAAGAAGATGGCAGCGCTATGCGATGTGTTCGTGATGGACGCCTTTGGCACGGCACATCGTGCGCAGGCGAGCACCTACGGGGTAGCGGAGCATGCGCCGATTGCCTGCGCGGGACCGCTGCTGGCAGCAGAGCTCGAGGCGCTGGCCAAGGCGCTCGACAACCCGGCACGCCCGATGGTCGCCATCGTCGGCGGATCCAAGGTGTCGACGAAGCTAACCGTTCTTGACGCGCTCGCAAACGTCGTCGATTGCCTGATCGTCGGCGGCGGTATCGCGAATACGTTTATCGCGGCAGCGGGCCACGAGGTGGGCAAGTCGCTCTATGAAGCCGACATGCTGGAAACGGCGCGCTCGCTCGCGGCGAACAAGGACGACCGAGCCGAGATACCGGTGCCGACGGACGTCGTTGTCGGCAACGAGTTTGCGGCGACAGCGACGGCAACGATCAAGCACATTGATGCTGTTGACGCCGATGACCTGATTCTCGATATCGGTCCGGAGACGGCCGCGCGTTTCGCGGAAATACTCGCGTCGGCGGGCACGATTATCTGGAACGGTCCTGTCGGCGTGTTTGAGTTTGACCGCTTCGGTGCCGGCACGAAGGCGCTGGCCGAGGCTATTGCATCCAGCGACGCTTTTTCTGTTGCCGGTGGCGGCGACACGCTTGCAGCGATTGATAAATACGGGCTCGCTGACCAGATCTCGTATATCTCGACAGGCGGCGGGGCGTTTCTCGAATTCGTCGAGGGCAAGAAATTGCCCGCCGTACAGATCCTCGAAAAACGGGCAGCTGGCTGAGGAAGACGCCTCGTCTCGAGGATCTGAGATTTGCCGCTCTCAGGCGGCGGCTCGCAACTCAGGCCGGCCAGGGGCCGGTGATCGCCAGCGTCATTCCCGGGTACTGGATATTGACGAACATCGTCTTGCCGTCCGGTGAGAAACAGACGCCGGCAAGTTCTGAGTCCGAATAGGCATTATCCGCCAGCGCGTACTGCTGGCCTTCCGCATTGATACCGACCAGGCCGCAGTGATTCGCCGTGTCCTCGCAGACGATCAGATCTCCCCACGGCGCCATCGTCAGGTTGTCGCAGTTGCGTAACAGCGAAGCCGAATCGGCCTCGGCAATGAGCGTCAGCATTGCCGGCGCTTCACTCTCCTGCTGAGTGCCCTCGAATGGACTGGGCGTATAGGTAAATACCTGCCCCAATCGCGCCGGGCCGCCGATCGTGCAGGTAAACGCGAATCGATCGCCAGCTGCGCAGAGACCTTCACCGCGCGCAAAGGTAGCCGCGCCGAGTGCGGCACCTCTGAGACGCAGGTTGTTCTTCTCTGGCTCGACATCGTCGAGATCGATCCAGCGCGTTTTCATCGGCGTGTTGAGTCGTGTCTGTGGTCTCGCCGCCCAGTTGTGCGTCATGACAGACGAATGGCCATCGAGCGCCAGCGCCTGCAGGCGACCGCCGGCATGCAGGTTTCCGGGCACATCGGGAATGTAGCGGTAGAAGAGGCTGTGGTGGCGGTCCTCGGTCATATAAACAATGCCGCTCTGCTCATGCACAGCGCAGGCTTCGTGTTCGAATTTCCCCATCGCCCGAATGGGTTTTGCAGCGACCAGGCCACCGGCTTTCGACGAAACCTCGAAAACGTAACCGTGGTCCTGATCTCGACTGATCACGTACCCCAGACCGATGTCACGACCGGGGCTCTCAAAGCACTCTTCGCAGCTCAGCCATGTTCCCCACGGGGTAGCTCCCCCCGCACAGTTGATTTCCGTACCCGCGAGACTCAAGAACTGCTTTTCAATGCGGCCGGTTGTCGGGTCGTAAATCGACGTGGTAGTGCCGCCTAATGCGGGCGTTCTGTCGCCACCACGGTCGTACAAGAGGGCTTTGGTCGCCTCGGGCAGCTCATCGTAGCCGTCACGAAATGCACTGCGCTCAGCCCACTGCGTCTGCATCTCATGATTTCGAATGAGCACGATTCGACCGTTGTCACCCGCAAATGCGGCCATTCCGTCGTGCGCCGCCGGCACGCGAAACCCGTCGTCCATCAGATCGCCAGCGCGTGAAATCACCCGATAACTGAAATCATCGGGCAGGTCCAGGATCTTGCCGCGATCGGCGCGAAGGCCACTCCACAGGCCAGCTGCGGCACAGGATTGGGTCGCCGCGGGTGCCAGCGCGGCGGCCGCAATACTCTTTAAAAATCGTCTTCGATTCAGCATGCGAATTGGCTTCCCTGGTGGGCCGCTCAGGATAACCGCTGCGGATGACGCGCGGAAGTCATCGTTGCCATTTCTTCACACCCATCCAAACCAGCTGTGCAATAATCGCCGCCATGCGAAGACGAACCAAGATAGTTGCGACACTCGGCCCCGCCTCAGACAACGCTGAGATACTCGGCCGCATGATTAAAGCCGGGATGACTGTCGCACGTCTCAATTTCTCTCACGGTGATGCTGACGAGCACCGTCGCCGTGCCGCGGCGTTGCGTGAGGCTGCTCTGGCCGCGGGTCGCGATGTAGGCCTGCTTGGCGATCTGCAAGGTCCGAAAATACGTATCTGCCGCTTCCGCGATCATAGTGTGATGCTCGAAGACGGTGCCTCATTTTTTCTCGACAGTGCGCTCGGTGTCATGGATGGCAACCAGCAGGGTGTCGGGGTCGCGCTGGAGACCCTGCACAAGGATGTCAAAGCCGACGATGTTCTGTTGCTCAACGACGGCATGATTACGCTGAAAGTCGACAGCATCAAGGGCACACGCATCCATACGACCGTCGTCAACGGGGGCATTCTCTCCGACCACAAGGGCATCAATCTTCGCGGCGGCGGTTTGTCGGCGCCCGCTCTGACAGAGATCGACAAGGAGAACATCAAGCTGGCGGCGGAGCTGAATGCCGATTTCCTGGCCGTGTCCTTCGTTCGCAGCGCAGAAGATATCGTTGAGGCGCGCCGGCTGTTCAGGGAGGCCGGAGGTCATGGCTCAATCGTCGCCAAGATCGAGCGCGTTGAAGCCGTGCGCAATATCGATTCGATCGTGGAAGCGTCCGATGTCATCATGGTTGCGCGCGGCGACCTCGGTGTTGAAATGGGCTACGCCGAGCTGACGGGTATTCAGAAGAAACTGATTCGCACCACCCGCAAGGCGCACAAAATAGTCATCACGGCGACACAGATGATGGAGTCAATGATTCAAAACCCGATTCCGACACGCGCCGAAGTGTCGGATGTTGCCAACGCGGTTATCGACGGCACCGATGCGGTGATGTTGTCGGGTGAAACGGCTGTCGGCAAGTATCCGGTTGAGGCGATTACGGCGATGGCCGAGGTCTGTGTCGGTGCGGAGAAGTTCCCGCTGTTAGCCGGTACCACCAGTCATCGGATGAATGATCGTTTTGAATTTGTCGATGAAGCGATCGCGATGGCGACGATGTACACCGCCAATCACATGTCGGTCAGAGCGATTATCGCGTTGACCGAGTCCGGTTCCACAACTCGCTGGATGTCCCGAATTCGTTCTGACATTCCAATTTACGCGTTTACACCGCATGAAGCGACCAGCAGGCGTGTGGCCCTGTACCGCGGCGTGTACCCGGTTTCATTCGCGATCAATCTCGAAAACCCGCGCCGCCTGTACCAGGATATATTCAATACTCTGCTGTATTACGAACTTGTCGAGGTCGACGATCTTGTGATTTTCACCAAGGGGGATCTGGACAACGTAGCGGGAAGCACCAACGCGATGAAAGTACTGAAAGTCAAAAGAGAAGAATGAAACGAATCATGTTTCGACTCGCGCTTGGCGCGGGCTTATTGATCGCCGTCGTTGCCATAATTGCAATGCTGACATTGTGGCGCAGCCTGCCGGACCTCGACGGTGAGATCGTGTTGGAGGGCCTGGCCGCTGCCGCAGCTATCGAGCGCGATGCGGATGGCATCCCGGTCATCACGGCCAGCAATCGTGAGGATCTCGCGTTTGCCACGGGCTTCGCACACGCGCAGGACCGCTTTTTCCAGATGGATATGATTCGCCGCCAGGCGGCGGGTGAGCTGTCGGAGGTCGTCGGCAGCGTCGCGCTTGACACCGACAGGCGCCATCGATTTCATCGCTTTCGAAGTCGCGCGCAGGCAGTCATCGCCAGTGCGACCGACAGCGACCGGGCTTTGATGACGGCGTACGCGGACGGCGTCAACGCTGGCTGGCGCTCGCTTGATGCCTTGCCGTTCGAGTACCTTGTTATTGGCGCCGACCCGGAGCCATGGCTGGCGGAAGACTCCCTGCTGGTCGTGTTTGCCATGTACATGCAGCTCAACGATGCCCGCGGCAGCAAAGACGTGCGACGGGGGCTTGCCCACCGCGTATTGCCGGCCGAGGTTTACGACTGGATGTACCCGCAGGGAACGCCATGGGACGCGCCGTTGATGGGCGAGCCGAGAGAGGTTGCAGAGATCCCGGGGGAGGATGTTTATTCTGTCCGCGACGTTTCGGATGACGCCCCGCCTGCCAGGGAGCAGGGCCGCTACCCGCTGCGTGGCAGCAATAACTGGGCAGTGTCGGGCGATTTAACGACGTCCGGTCGGGCCATCGTTTCGAACGATATGCATCTCGGGCTGAACGCACCGAATATCTACTATCGTGCACGACTGATTGTGAACGGTGCCGAAAGCGACGACGCCATCGATGTGACTGGCGTTACCTTGCCAGGGTCGCCATTCGTCATTGCCGGCAGCAATACACGCGTTGCCTGGGGATTCACCAATAGCTACGGCGACTGGACGGATGTGGTCGTCCTGCAGCCAGGGTCGTCCGACAACACGTATAGAACGCCCGACGGCGAGCTGGAGTTCGTGACCTATGACGAGCTCATTGGCATCAAGGACGGGGATCCGGTGGAGTTCCAGGTCCGCGAGACCATCTGGGGTCCTGTGCTTGACGACGTGGATTACCCGGACGGCGAAGTAGCGGTCAGCTGGCTCGCTCACAAGCCCGAAGGCGTCAACCTGCGCTTTACCGACCTTGAAAAAGCCGTGTCTGTCGAAAATGCGCTTGATATCGCCAATACGATGTCCATGCCCCCGCAGAACTTCGTCAGCGGGGATGCCGACGGCAATATCGGTTGGACGATCGCCGGAAAGATACCTCGAAAGGGGAGCTTCAACGCCATGTTGCCAGCCGACTGGAGCGCTGAACATGGCTGGCAGGGATGGCTGAGTCCATCAGAATATCCCCGCATCGTGAATCCCGAGAGCGGCCGTATCTGGACTGCGAATGCCCGCGTTGCCGATGCTGAAGCACTGCGCTTGATCGGCGATGGCGGATACGATCTCGGCGCGCGCGCACGGCAAATACGCGACAGCCTGTTCGCCAAGGACGCATTCAGTCCCGAGGATATGCTGGCCATTCAATACGACGATCGCGCGTTATTTCTCGAGCGCTGGCGCGACGTTCTGCTCGAGACGCTGGCCGCAACCGGCGCAGCTGCCAAGCCGGAATTCAGAGAGTATCGACAGCTTGTTGTGGAATGGACGCCGCGAGCGTCGCCGGACTCGGTAGGTTACCGGTTGGTTCGTGCCTTCCGTCTGGAGGTCGAGCGTCGGGTCTTTCACGCCCTCATGGCGCCGGCGCGCAAGGCGTATGGCGATGATGTGAGGCTGCGTCGCAGCAATCAGTTCGAAGCCCCGCTCTGGGAGCTGGTCACGCAGCAGCCGATACACATGCTGCCGAGTGGCTACGGCAGCTGGAATGAAATGCTGCTGGCGGCGATTCGCCAGAACATCTCGTACTTCAACGAGAGTTTCGACGGCCCCCTGTCGGAACGCACCTGGGGGGAAATCAACACGGCGGCAATTCGACATCCGCTCAGCCAGAGCATCCCGCTGCTTGGCGGTTTACTGAACATGCCGGCGGATCCGCTGAGCGGTGACCTCGATATGCCCAAAGCCCAGGGCCCGGCGTTCGGCGCGTCCGAGCGCTTCTCGGTATCTCCCGGTGACGAGGCGAACAGTATCTTGCATATGCCGACCGGGCAGAGCGGGCACCCGCTGTCGGACTTCTACAGCCGCGGCCACGAGGCATGGGTTCGTGGTGAGCCGAGCCCCTTTCTACCGGGTCAGCCCGCGTACAAGCTGACGCTGATGCCCGCAGAGCGGTAATATGCTCGCAGAGGCCGAACACGGATAAACAAATGGCAGACAACAGATTTACTGGTACCAACACGTATATCGCGACCGATGACCTGACCATGGCAGTCAATGCCGCGGTTACCCTGGAGCGACCCATACTGGTCAAGGGAGAGCCGGGCACCGGAAAGACTCAGCTCGCAGTTGAGGTCGCGCGGTCGCTGGATCGGCCGTTGCATGAGTGGCATATCAAGTCGACGACAAAAGCGCAGCAGGGACTGTACGAATATGATGCAGTTGCGCGTCTGCGTGATTCGCAGCTCGGCGACGATCGCGTACACGATATCAGCAACTACATCGTCCGCGGCAAGGTATGGGAGGCGTTCGAGTCGGACGAACAGCCGGTGTTGCTCATCGACGAAATAGACAAGGCGGATATCGAGTTTCCTAACGACCTGTTGCGTGAGCTCGATCGCATGGAGTTTTATGTCTACGAAACCAAGAAGCTGGTGAAGGCACGGCATCGGCCGATCATCGTCATCACCAGTAACAATGAGAAGGAATTGCCGGACGCTTTCTTGCGCCGCTGTTTCTTCCATTACATCAAGTTTCCGGACAAGGAGACCATGGCTTCTATCGTTGACGTGCATTTCCCGAACCTGAAAAAGGAGCTTCTGCGCGAAGCCCTCGAAGCTTTCTATAAAGTTCGGGATGTTCGAGGCCTGAAGAAGAAGCCGTCTACCTCAGAGCTTCTCGACTGGATCAAGTTGCTGCTGGCCGAAGATATACCGCCCGATGTGCTGCGCGGCGAAGGTGCCCGCAACGCGATTCCGCCGCTGTACGGTGCGTTGCTCAAAAATGAGCAGGACGTACACCTGTTTGAGCAGTTGGTGTTTCTCGACCGCCGCAGCAACCCGCAGTAATCCCATGCTGATCCCGTTCTTCTTCATGCTTCGCGAAGGCGGAATGAAGACGTCGCTAACTGAGTTGCTGACGCTGCTTGAGGCGCTGAAACGCGGGCTGGCGGGTCAGAGTGTCGACGACTTCTACTACCTGGCTCGCTCAACGCTGGTCAAGGATGAGGCTCACCTGGATCGATTCGACCGAATCTTCGGCGCCTACTTCAAAGGCGTCGAGGACAGTCTCGCGGATCTGATGCAAGATATTCCGGAAGACTGGTTACGGCATCAGGCGGAGTTGATGTTGTCCGAAGAAGAGCGCAAACAGATTGAAGCGCTGGGCGGTTTCGACGAGTTGATGAAAGCGCTGCAGGAGCGGCTCGACGAACAGAACGAACGCCACGAAGGCGGCAATCGCTGGATCGGTACCGCAGGCACTTCGCCTTTCGGCGCGTATGGCTACAACCCGGAAGGCGTTCGCATGGGCCAGCAGGGCTCGCGCAATCGAAGTGCAGTGAAGGTGTGGGACAAGCGCGATTACCGAAATCTTGATGATTCCATCGAGCTCGGCACCCGCAACATCAAGGTTGCCCTGCGTCGCCTCAGAAAATTTGCGCGTGAAGGCGCAGCTGATCAGCTGGATCTCGATGAAACGATCGACAAGACGGCGCGAAACGCCGGTTTGCTCGACATTCGCATGATTCCGGAACGACACAATGCGGTGAAAGTACTGCTTTGTCTCGACATCGGCGGATCAATGGATGATCACGTGCGTATCTGCGAGGAGATGTTCTCGGCGGCGCGCAGCGAATTCAAGCATCTCGAGTATTTCTATTTCCACAATTTCATCTACGAAAACCTGTGGAAGGACAATCGGCGCCGGCATTCGGAAAAAACGCCGACGCTCGACATCGCGCACAAGTATGGCTCTGACTACAAACTGGTCTTTGTCGGTGATGCGACGATGAGTCCCTACGAAATCGTCTACGCAGGCGGCAGTGTCGAGCATTGGAACGAGGAGCCGGGCGCCGTCTGGATCAAGCGCCTGCTAAATACCTACCCGAAAGCCGTCTGGCTCAATCCGGAACCGAAACAACGCTGGGACTATACGCCGTCGACGAAGCTGGTTCGGGAGTTGATGGATGAGCGCATGTACCCGTTGACAATCTCCGGCCTCGACGACGCCATAAAGGCGCTGCAGTAGGCCTAGTCGTCCGCCGCGGCGCTCATCGGCATCTGGGTTAGTGCCTTGAGGTCGGCGATAACCGCTTCCGAGTGTGTGTCCGGCTTAACGCTTTGATAATGCTTGGCAATGTTGCCGTCCGGATCGATGATGAACGTCTGCCGCTTGGCGACTGTCATGCCGAGCATACGGGTCTTCACACCGTACGCGTCAGCGGTGCGGCCGGAATCATCGGCCAGCAACGGGAAGGGCAAAGAGTGGTTTTCCGCGAACTCCCGATGTGACTCGACGTCATCGAGGCTCACGCCGAGTATCTGCGCATTGAGGTCTCTGAACGCGAAGATGTTGTCGCGAAACTCACATGCCTGAGTCGTGCATCCCGGGGTCTCGTCTTTCGGATAAAAATACAGCACGACCCATTGACCGCGATAATCCTCCAGCGAATGCAGCTGCCCGGTCTGGTCCGAGAGTTCGAATTCCGGCGCCACGCTGCCAACCAGCGGCTGTTCTGTCGCGGACCCTGAGGGTGCGACTGCGACTAGAAGGAAGCCGGTGGCGATCGCCAGGAGGCCTGTAACTGCGCGTTTCATAATGGTATTTCTCAAATATCGATAATGAGCCACAGTTCTTGGATGCGGCAATCTCTCTATAATACCCTGTATTCATATCTGCGCGAAGACGCGCTCCAGACCCAACGTACCTGGACGATGAGTCAGACCGAAAATCGCAGCAAAGCAGCACTGGTGTTGCCCGGGGGTGGTGCCCGAGGCGCGTTTCAGGTGGGCGTCCTTAAGGCTGTGGCTGAACTGCTGCCGCGTGGCGCGCCGAATCCGTTCCCCGTCATCAGTGGGACATCGGCCGGCGCCGTAAATTCCGTCGTGCTGGCGTCCAGAGCGCGACATTTTCGATCCGCGGTAGCCGAGCTGGAAAACGTCTGGGGCCATTTTCGCTGTCACCATGTCTACAAAACCGACAATCTGACGATGTTAAAGAGCAGCCTGCAGTGGTTGCTGTCGATCGTATCAGGCGGCTGGATCGTCGACGCACCGAGATCATTACTCGATAACGCACCATTGCGGTCATTGCTGAATAGCAATGTGCACTTTCCACGCATTGAGGATTCGCTCAGTGACGGTTATGTCGACGCGGTTGCCGTGACCGCCGCGGGGTACGATTCAGCGCGCTCAACGTCGTTCTTCGAGGCTGTCGCGGAGCAGCGCAGCTGGGAACGTACGCGTCGAATTGGTCGACGCTGCGAGTTGAACCTGGATCACGTCATGGCCAGCATTGCGGTGCCGATGGTGTTTCCGCCGGTCAGGATCGGTAACGAATTTTTTGGCGATGGCGCCATGCGCCAGGCGACACCGCTTAGTCCCGCCGTACACCTCGGTGCCGACAGGATACTGGTCATTGGCATACGCGATGAAACCGGCGATCAGACGCCTGACAGCGGTCCAGAGGCGCCCAGCTTTGCGCAGATCGCAGGATATATGCTGGACACGCTATTCATGGACGGCCTGTATTCAGACCTCGAGCGCATTACCCGCATCAACCAGCTAATCGATACCATCCCGACCGACGAGACGCCAGCGTCGGTAGCTAACATGCGCGCTATCGACACCATGCTGGTGGTCCCAAGCGAAGACCTGCGCGTCATCGCGCACAAGCATCGAAAGCAACTGCCTTTTGCCATACGTGCCCTGCTGCGCGGAGTAGGCGGTAGCAACCCTGGCGAGAATCGGCTCCTGAGCTTCCTGTTGTTCGAAAAAGCCTACACGCGGGAACTGATCAAGCTTGGCTATCATGATGCGATGAAAGTGAAGGATGAGTTACTCGACTTTGTCACCGGCGCACCGGTTCCGCGGTTGTTCGCGCCGAGTTGGATCAAGAAAGATCTCAGCGCGTTTTCTGCCGCTACAGGCGATGAGCTACAAGAGGAATAGTGCGCCGAGGCCGAGGAAAGCCATGTAACCGACAACATCCGTTACCGTGGTGAGGACGACGCCCCCGGCCAGTGCAGGATCGACCCGCAGCTTCTTCAGGACCAGCGGGATGCTGTAGCCGGCAACGGCGGCAATAACCAGGTTGATTATCATGGCCGCGCCGATGATCGCGCCGATGCGCCAATCGCCGAACCAGAAGTAAGTAACCGCCGCGACGACGGTGGCCCAGCCGAAACCGTTCAGGATGCCAACGAGAACCTCTTTCCGTAGTATGCCGCGCGCGTTGCTTCGATTTATCTGTCCCAGTGCGATCGCTCGAGTGATGATGGTCAGAGATTGGCTGCCGGCGACGCCGCCCATACTGGGCACGACCGGCATCAGGACCGCGAGCAATACGATCTTGTCGATCGTCGTCTGGAACAGGTCGACGACGGCCGCTGCGAGGAACGCCGTTGCCAGGTTCACGCCGAGCCAAAGCGCCCTGCGGGTCGCACTCTTTACAACCGGTGCGAACATGTCGTCTTCTTCGCCGAGGCCTGCCGCACTCATAAGGGAGTGTTCCGCTTCATCGCGAATTACGTCCACGACATCATCGACAGTAATACGGCCAAGAACGCGGAAATCGTCGTCGACAACCGGGGCGGACAAGAGATCGCGATTCTCGAATTCCCAAACAACCTGCGCCGATGAAGCATGTGCCGGAATGGGCATGACGTCGGTGGACATGACGTTCGCTACCATCTCCTCCGGGTCTCTGGTCAACAGCCGGGACAGGTACAGGGAACCGATGTAGCTGTTGTCTCGGCTGACGACAAAAATCGAATCCGTGCCGTCGGACATCTCGCCGACGGCACGCAGATAACGGGCGACGACTTCGAGCGTAACGTCAGGACGCACGGTCACGATGTCGACATTCATGAGACCGCCGGCACTTTCCTCGTCGTACGCGAGTACCTGTTGCAGGCGCTCGTGGTCCTGCTTGTCCAGCGACTGCAGGACTTCCTGTGTTACGGCTTCAGGCAGGTCAGCGAGCAGGTCGGCGAGATCGTCGAGCTCCATGCCGTCCGCGGCAGCGACAAGTTCTTCCGTCGCCATGCCTTCGATAAGGCCGTCGCGAACGTCTTCGGCGAGTTCGACAAGCACATCGCCGCTGATCTCCGAGTCGACGATACCCCACAGCATCCTGCGTTCTTTCAGCGGCAGCGACTCGAGCAGCCGCGCGACTTCCGATGGATACAGGCTGTTGACCATTATCCGCGCTGATCGCATGCGGCCGCTATCGAGGCGATCCTGCAGCAGCTCGACGTTCGCCTTGGTGGTCTCTCTCGCGTCCATGCCGCAGGAGTTTAGCAGCTTACCTGTTTGCCGGAGTATGCGCTGCCAGGCTGTTGTGGCGAATGAGCACCGGATCGTGGATCTTCTGCAGGGCCCGACCGAGCTTCTCCGTCATACATACGGAACGGTGCTGGCCACCGGTGCAACCGATGCCGACGGTCAGGTAGCCGCGATGCGCATCCTTGTAGTGCGGAATCCAGCGCTCGAGGAAGCCAGAAATATCCGTGAACATCTGGCCAAATGCGGGCTGCGCCTCGAGGAAATCGACGACCTCGGCATCGAGACCGGTGAGGCCCCGCAACTTCACCGTCCAGTATGGGTTAGGCAGGCTGCGCAGATCGAACACGAAATCTGCGTCCGCCGGGATGCCATACTTGAAGCCGAACGACTGAACGAGAACCGACAGCGACTCGGACTGCCGCCGATCGACGCGGGCACGTATGACGTCCGCCAGTTCGTAAATACTGGTAACCGAGGTATCGATAACCAGGTCGGCGCTGTTGTGTATTTCGGCGAGTATCTCGCGTTCGGATTCGATCGCCATGTGCAGCTCGCCGCCGCTTTCAGCAAGCGGGTGCCGCCGACGGGACTCGCTGTATCGTTGCAGCAGAATTTCGTCGCTGGCGTGCAGGAATATTATCTCTGCGCGGACCTTCTCCTGTCGCAGCTCGCGCAGCAAGTCCGGCAAAGACTTTAGGTCCTCGACGCTCGCTCTTGCATCAACGCCGACAGCAAGCAGTCTTGCAGACTCTTTTGCGCTCGCGCGCACCTCCTTGACGGCTGCCTTCAGCAGCGTTGCGGGAAGGTTATCGATGCAGTAATAGCCGAGGTCTTCCAGTACGTGCAGCGCCACGCTCTTGCCCGACCCGGACAGGCCGCTGACGATGATCAGGCGAAGTTCGTTTGACACGAGCTGCCGGGCGCGGAAAACGACGCGCCGTCGATCAGCGCTGCATGGAGGTCGCTGCTGCTGTTGATCCCGCGCAGGCGCGCTCGCAGGCCCTCGTCAGAAAGCACGTTCGTAACCAGCTGGATGTCGGCATGATGCTGATCGCTCGTTTCTAAAGGCACCATCATGCCGAACACGAGGTCAACGGGTTCGCCGTCAGCGGCGTCGAAGTCTATGGGTTCCAGCAACTTCATCAGGGCGGCATTGCTGGCGTCGATACCCGCGACCCGACAGTGTGGAAACGCCGCGCCCCTGTCGAGGCTCGTGCAACCGAGGCGTTCGCGCTCTATCAGGCTCTCGAATATCGTTTCACTCGCAATGTCCGGGAAAGAACGCACCAGCAGCTCGCTCAGAATTTCGAGGCAGTGCTTCTTGCTGCGCGCGGTTGCGTTACACAACACGCCATCAGGCTTGATGATATCTGCGAGCGACATGCTAAGGCTTCTCGAATCTGAACCAGCGCGTGGCTTCTGGTAGGCCAGCGTACTCAGGCGTACCTGGATTTGTGGGCGTCTTTCGCGTGATGGTCGACAAGCTTTTCCTTGTACTTGCGAACTCGCCTCTCAAGCTTGTCCACAAGCCCGTCAATCGCAGCGTACATATCTTCTTCAGTGTGCTCGCAGTGTATTGAGCCACCGTTTACCTTTGCCGTTGCTTCCGCTTTGTGGCGCAATTTTTCTACCGTCAGGATACATTGGACGTCAGACACGAGGTCAAAGTGGCGCGCAATCTTTTCTATTTTGGATTCGACGTAGTCTCTCAGCGAATCAGTTACTTCGACGTGATGGCCTGAAACATTCAATTGCATTGCGGTCTCCTGTACTTGTTATCGATCGCCCGGATCGTGACCCGGCCCTCTCGGTCGACAGCGTCTCATTGTCAGCCACGTCAGCCCTGCAGGCAGGCAGAGACGCCAGACGCCCTGTTTACCGTGTCTCACGACTCCTGCGTTCGCTCGACGACGGAATATTCATAGCTTCACGGTACTTCGCGACTGTCCTTCTGGCAACCGAAATACCGTCCTCTTTCAGTAAGTTCGTGATCTTGCTGTCGCTCAGTGGCTTCTTCGGGTTCTCGGCCCCGATCAGTTTCCGAATTTTCGCGCGAACCGACGTGGATGACTGGTCCTCACCGCTCGCGGATGACAGGTGACTCGAGAAGAAGTACTTGAATTCAAAGACACCACGCGGCGTGTGCATGTATTTGTTGGTCGTGACGCGCGAGATGGTCGACTCGTGCATGGCGATTTCCTCGGCAATATCGCGCAGTACCATTGGCTTCATGGCCTCGTCGCCGTGCTCCAGGAACTCCGTCTGCCGGGCAACGATGCTGCTTGCGACCTTAAGCAGCGTCTCATTGCGTATCTCGAGGCTACGTATCAGCCAGCGAGCCTCCTGCAGCTGCGACTTGAGCACGGCGTGTTCGCCGCTGCCACGCAACAATTTTGCATATTGCTGATTGACGGACAGGCGAGGGACGCCGGTAGGGCTGATTTCCACTTGCCAGCGATTGTCTACCTTGCGCACGAACACATCCGGGATCACGTATTCCGCTGACGGCGGACTGACAGCGAGCCCCGGCTTCGGATTGCAGCCTCTGAGCAGCGCGAGCGCCTCGTGCAAGTCGTCCTCGGATGTCCGCAGGGTGCGGCGAAGCTCGCCATAGTCGCGGCTGGCAACCAGGTCGAGATAGTCGCTGGCCAGGCTGATTGCCAGCTGCATGCCCGGCGTATTCCAGTCGAGTTGGCTGAGTTGCAGGAGTATACACTCCGAGATTGATCGGGCACCGACGCCGACGGGGTCGAGGCGCTGAATCTTGGTCAGGGTCCGCTCGATCTCCGTGTCCGTGATCGCCGACTCGACATCGAGGCTATCGTGGATTTCCTGCAGATCGGCAGTAAGGTAGCCATCGTCATTGATGGAGTCGATGATTGCCTCACCGATAATCACCTCGCGCGGCGAAAAATGCTCCATTTCCAGCTGCCAGAGCAGGTGTTCGCGGAGAGTCTGCCCGGACTCGTCGGCGAAGTCTGTGATCGGCCGGCCCTCGCCATTCCAGCCACCATCCTGGGTACGTTCAGCCGTGCGCGTCTGCCACATGTCTTCCGACTTTAGTGTTTCGATTTCGGCAGTGGACTCGGCGCTCGTCTGCGGGACGTCGGGGAGGTCCTCCATCTCGAGCATGATGTTTTCTTCGAGCGCCTCCTGGATCTCGGCGTTCAGGTCGAGCACCGGGAGTTGCAGCAGCCGAATTGCCTGCTGCAATTGCGGCGTCATCGTCAGAGACTGACCGAGCTTGAGTTGCAGCGAAGGTTTCAGCATATGTGACATCGCTCGAGGAGCTCGAAGCGTTTCCGCAAACAGATCATGCCGCTAGTGTGCCTCAGAGTTTGAACTCCTGTCCGAGATATACCTCTCGTACGTGCTGATTCTCCAGAATCGCTTCCGGCGACCCCTCGGCAATCAGGATACCGTCACTCAGTATATAGGCATGGCCGCAGATTCCGAGTGTTTCGCGGACATTATGGTCAGTAATCAACACGCCGATGTCGCGTTCGCACAGGTGCCGGATGATACGCTGGATATCGAGCACGGATATGGGGTCCACGCCGGCAAAAGGCTCATCCAGCAGGACGAACAGGGGGTTCGCGGCAAGCGCCCGGGCGATCTCGACTCGGCGCCTTTCGCCGCCCGACAGACTTATTCCGAGGCTGCTGCGAACATGGCCGACATGTAGCTCGTCCAGCAGGTTCTCGAGTTCCTGTTCGCGACCGGCCCGATCGAGATCCTCGCGATTCTCGAGGATCGCGAGGATGTTCTGCTCAACGGTCAGTTTGCGAAATATCGAGGCTTCCTGAGGCAGGTAACCGAGCCCGAGTTTCGCACGCCGGTGCATGGGCTGCGCTGTCAGGTCTTTGCCGTCCAGCAGTATCTTGCCGCTGTCGGCCGTGATGAGGCCGACGATCATGTAAAACGCGGTCGTCTTTCCCGCGCCGTTCGGTCCGAGCAAGCCGACGACCTCGCCGCTCTTGATCTCGATGGAAATGCTCTTGACGACCTTGCGAAGCTTGTAGCTCTTCGAAATGTTCTGGACGCTTAAGATGCTCATGGACGGCCGTCTTCAGCCTCCGGACTGACGCTGCCACCCTCGTCCTCGCCATCCGGTCGCGTGGTAGCTCCATTGGTGGGCGTGTAGATAATTCGCACCCGATCGTCCTCACTCCCGGAGGAGTCGGCATCGATGCGTTGCTCGGCGATGTTGTAAACCAGGAAGTTTGACGATATCTGGTTGCCGCCCTCGTTTATCGTCGCCTGCTCCGAGAACTCGACGATGCCCGCGTCGACATCGTAAGACAGTCGGCCGGCCTCCGCATAGGTAACTTCGTCAGACCCGGGCCGTCGCAGCTCGAATGTCGCCGGTGCGCCAGTGACCAGGGCCGACCTTAACTCGTATTGAACAAATGTCAGCTGCGCCGAGTCGCACTCGATGCGGCCGTTGTCGATGTCGATCGTAACGTTGCCGGTGAACTGCCAGGAGCCATCTTCGCCCTCCGTGTTCCTGGCGCGACCCTCATCGGCCTCGATGCCGATACGGCCCTGCGACAGCCGGAGCCCGGTAAACACGATCATCGACGTCTTGCCATCGAAAGAGGTTGACTCGGCATCGATATCCCATGGCAACCGCAGGTCCAGGTCGGTAACCTGTGCTGTCGCGACCACGGGTGCCAGGCCCAGCAAGAGCAACGCGTGCAAACGAAAAAGTTGTCGTACAAGGGTTGTCATTCAGGGAGCAATCTTGCCGCGAACGTTCGATTTAAGTTCGATTCTGTCATCGTTTAGCGATGCTAGCATGCCCGTGGCAGTCAGGCTGCGGGCACCAATGCGAATTTGTACGCGGACGTCCGTTTCAGCAACGAAACGTTCAGGGTCGAGTTCGAGGTACTGCGTCCGAATTTCGGTTTCTTCTTCGGCATTGGCGCCGTTACTGGTTGCACGAACGTGGCCGCGCAGAGCGATACGGGGGCTGCCCTCGCTCAGGGTCGCCGCATCGGCGTTCACGGTCCACGGGATATCGCTCTCCGGCGAGTAACGAATCCGGACGTCGGTAAATTCGATACTCTTGTCGGCCTGTTGCTCGGCGCGATCCGCTTCGATTTCATAGAGCAAACTGCCGTTTTCGCCGGTGCCGAGAATTCGAGCAGACTTCAGGTAGTAGCCGCGATGGGCCGTTTCATACGGCGTCTCGCTGGCGGCATCCGATTCGCCCTGGCGGGCGAGGTACCAGCTGCCGAGCGCGCCTGCGGTCATGACAGTGAGCAATACAGCGTGCCGAGGGGTGATCAAGACGCCTTGTCCTGACTTGTCAGCAGGAGATCACAGATCTCGCGTACGGCACCGGCACCGCCAGCCGCCGACGTCGTGATATCGCACGCTTCGCGCACCGCCTGTACGGCATTTGCGACGGCTATAGAAACGCCGACGTGATTCAGAAGCGGCAGGTCGGGAATGTCGTCGCCGACAAAGACACAGCGCTCGGCCGTGATGCCAAGCGTGTCGATAATGCTATCGAGCGCAGCCACCTTGTCCTTGCAGCCCTGCACGACGTACGGTACGCCGAGTTCGTCCATGCGCTTCTCAACCGCCCCGGATTTTCTGCCGCTGATTACGGCGACGGCTATGTTCGCATCGAGGATCCGGCGTATTCCGAAGCCATCCTGCGTATTAAAGGCTTTGCTTTCGACGCCGTCGTTGGACAGATAGAAGCGGCCGTCGGTGAATACACCGTCAACATCAAAGGCGGCCAATCGAATGCCGGCAAGTTTCTCAACAGTGCTTGTCACATTAGCCCTTCACGGAAAAGATCGTGAATGTTTAGCGCGCCGACCAGGAGACCCTCGTCACCCGCTACCAGCAAAGACGTGATCCGGTTGTCCTCGAGAATGCGCAGCGCTTCCGCCGCCAGCACATCGGCGCCGGTCGTTTTGCAGTTCGTGTGCATCACGTCACGAATCACGGTTTCGCGTATATCCGCGCCCGTGTCGAGCGTGCGTCGCAGGTCCCCGTCGGTATAGATGCCGAGGATCTTGTTGTCGGCATCCACGATCGCCGTCATGCCGAGTCCCTTGTCCGTCATTTCGAACAGGGCGTCTCGCAGCGTGACATCGGCTCTGACCGCCGGTACGCGTTCGCCGCTGCGCATCACATCGGAAACGCGCAGCAGCAGACGTTTACCCAGGTTGCCGCTCGGGTGCGAGCGGGCGAAGTCCTCCGCAGTGAAGCCGCGCTTTTTCAGCAGCGCAACGGCCAATGCGTCGCCCATGGCAAGCGTGGCGGTCGTGCTTGCGGTCGGTGCGAGATTCAGCGGGCAAGCCTCTTCGGAAACGCTGATATCGAGGTGTACATCGGACGCTTTCGCCATCGTAGACTTCGGATTGCCGGTCATGGACAGCAGTTTCGCGCCCATCCGTTTCACGATCGGCAAGATCGTGATTACCTCTTCGGTTTCTCCAGAGTAGGACACGGCCAGCAGCAGGTCGTTTCGCGTAATCATGCCGACATCACCGTGACTGGCTTCGGCAGGGTGCAAAAAGAATGCGGGCGTACCGGTCGACGCGAGCGTTGCGGCAATCTTGTTACTGACGTGACCCGATTTGCCCATGCCGGTCACAACCACGCGCCCCTCAGTCTGCAGGCACAAATCACAGGCAGCCAGGAAATCGGCATTCAGGCGTGCTTTCAGGCTATCGACGGCTCGTGCCTCGATTTCCAGCACTTCTGTCGCCAGCGCGAGCACTTGTTCGTTTGTCATTGTGTCAGGCAAGACCGGCCCTCAGCGGTTCTTCCGGGAATCGCGACTCAGACCGAAAGCGGCGAGACAGCGTCTGGGCACATTCTATATGTTTTGCACGACGACGTATGAATCATAGGCAATAAAAGCGATCAGCAGAGCAGCGCCCTCGAGCCTCGATAGCTCGGAGCGCTGATCGTAGCCATAGGTCATGGCGAACAACACCAGTGTGAAGGCCACCATCACAAAGATGTGCAGTGACAGCACGGTCGGCGCCAGGGCGGCGGGCTCGATCGTGGCCGCGATACCGATGACTGCGAGCAAGTTGAAGATGTTCGAGCCTACGATGTTGCCGATCGCCAGCCCGTATTCACCTTTTAGAGCGCTCGCGAGTGATACCGCAAGCTCGGGCAAGCTGGTGCCAAGCGCGACTACGAGTATGCCGATCACGACTTCGCTGATGCCCAATTCGGTAGCAATGCCGATCGCGCCGCTGACAAGCAGTTCCGCGCCGATGAGGAGCGTGCCGAGGCCAATGACCAGCCAGACGACGGCCATTGGCGTGCGGACGTCGGTCGGGATTTCCGCCTCGAAATCCAGGCTGATCGGATCGTTTGCTGCAGAGCGCGTGCCAAGCCGCGCGAGCCATACCATCGTGATGACCAGGCCGGTCAACATTACGATGCCGTCCATACGGCTCAGGTAGGAATCAAGGAACAAAGAAACGGTCAGCAAGGATACGGCGAGCAGGGCGGGCATTTCGCGGCGCAACGTCGCCGATTCGATCTGGATGGGCCGTATCATCGCGGTGACGCCCAGAACCAGCCCGATGTTGACGATATTCGAGCCAATCGCGTTGCCGATCGCGAGTCCTGGCTGCTGTTCCATGGCCGCGACGATAGACACCAGAATCTCCGGCGCTGAGGTCGCAAACGCCACGATCGTGAGACCGATGAGCAACGGCGGAACGCCGAGATTGCGGGCCGTAGCCGCCGCGCCATGCACGAACCTGTCGGCGCCCCACATCAGAAGCGTCAGGCCGGCGATCACCAAGAGAATGTCTACGAACATAATTTGTTGTATTTATTGAAGAGCGGCCCCTCGTCGGGCCCCTCGTAGCAACCTTGCCGACCACTTCCGACCGGCCATGATACACAATCATGATACGGCGTTGGGAAGCCACTGCATTTGCGGGTACACTCCGCCCCCTGAAGTATAAGGCGCCGGCAAATCGTCCCATGGACCCAGCAACTATCACACAACTGATCGAGGACGGATTCACCGAGGCCACTGTCAAGGTGATGAGTGACGACAACACGCATTTTCAGGCGCTGGTCGTCTCCTCGGAGTTCGAGGGCAAGCGCCCGCTGGCCAGACACCAGCTCGTCTACAAGTGCCTGGGTGAGTTGGTTGGCAACGAGATACATGCGCTGTCGATAACGGCTCTGACGCCCAGCGAATGGCGTGATCGCGCCGGTGGCAGCTAGAGCTCGCCGGCGTGGACAAGCTACTGATTAAAGGTGGGGTGAAGCTGTCGGGAACTGTCAGGATCTCGGGGGCAAAAAACGCCGCGCTGCCCATTCTCGCCGGAACCCTGCTGGCATCCGACCCGGTAGTCGTCAGTAACGTCCCGCACCTCAAAGACGTCACGACCATGCTGTCTTTGCTGCAGATAATGGGCGTCAGGATAACGATCGACGATAAGAAGGGTGTGGAAGTCGATGCAAGCAACGTCGACAAGCGCGAAGCGCCATACGATCTCGTCAAGACCATGCGTGCTTCTATCCTGGTTCTCGGGCCACTGCTGGCGCGTTTCGGCGAAGCAGATGTGTCGCTGCCCGGCGGCTGTGCCATCGGCGCGCGACCCGTGAATCTGCATGTGGCCGGGCTGCAGGCGATGGGTGCCGACGTGGTCGTCGAGGATGGTTTTATCAAGGCTCGGGCGGATCGGCTGAAGGGCGCCCACATCGTATTTGACACGGTCACCGTGACCGGCACCGAGAATCTGTTGATGGCCGCGGTCCTGGCCGACGGTGAAACCGTACTTGAGAACGCTGCGCGTGAGCCTGAGGTGTCGGACCTTGCGCGCTTCCTGGTCGGCATGGGCGCCGATATCAGCGGCATTGGCAGCAGCACACTGACGATTCACGGCGTCGAACGTCTGGGCGGCACCGAATACTCGGTGTTACCGGATCGCATCGAGACCGGCACATACCTTGTCGCTGCAGCAATGACCGGCGGTCAGATCAGGGCGATCAAGACCGCACCGGAAACGCTCGAGGCCGTCCTCATAAAGCTCGCCGAAGCCGGCGCCGTCATCGAAACCGGCGACGACTGGATCGATATCGACATGCAAGGCAGGCGGCCGACATCAGTCGACATCCGCACAGCACCCTACCCGGCGTTTCCGACGGACATGCAGGCACAATTCTGTGCCATGAATGCCATTGCAGCCGGCGTCGGTACGATTACTGAGACGATCTTCGAGAACCGCTTCCAGCATGTGCTTGAACTGCAGCGCATGGGTGCGGATATCCGACTCGAAGGACACACAGCGATTATCAGCGGCGTCGAGCAGCTGACTGCGGCCCCGGTAATGGCGACCGATCTGCGCGCTTCCGCCGGGCTGGTACTGGCTGGACTCGCTGCCCGAGGTGAGACACTGGTGGACCGCATTTACCACGTCGATCGCGGTTACGAGCGCATCGAGGAGAAGCTCGGGCAGCTCGGCGCATCCATCCGGCGCGTGGCCTGACCGACTTCTAGCGCGGTTCTGCCGGGCGCTCGCCCGCGGTCACCGTCGTCGCGAAGCGCTCTTCCCCTCGTATCCCGGTGATCTCAACCTGCCGCCCCGGCGGGGTGCTGGCCGAGATCAGCAGCGCCTGCCGTTCCGAGAGCACTGCTTCGCCGTTCATGGTCAGAATGACATCGCCGCGCTGCAGATTCGCCATAGCGGCGGGCTCGTTGTCGTAGACTTCGACAACCAGGACGCCCGTGGCGCCTTCGATTCCTCGCGCCATGCGTTCAGCGCTCGTCATATCGTCCAGCACGAGCCCCATGTAGCCGCGGATGACCCGTCCATGCTGCTTTAATTGCTCGACCACGCCGCGTACCAGGTCAACCGGGATGGCAAAGCCTATGCCCTCGGTGCCCGGGTCCTGAGCCAGAACTGCCGTATTGATGCCCACGAGTTCGCCGCGACTGTTGACCAGTGCGCCACCTGAGTTTCCGGCGTTGATGGCCGCGTCCGTCTGGATGAAATTCTCAAAAGTGACCAGGTTCAGCAGACCACGGCCGGTTGCACTGACAATCCCCTGGGTGACCGAGGTCGTCAGACCGTATGGATTGCCAATCGCCAAAACCACGTCGCCGATGCGTAGCTGCGCTGAATTACCAAGATGAACGGCGGGCAGGTCCGGGATATCAATACGCAAAAGAGCGAGGTCGGTTTCCGCATCGACACCGATCATGCGCGGCTCGGCGACCCGCCCATCGGCGAGTTGCACCCGAATTTCAGTCGCGTCCGCGATGACGTGGTAGTTGGTCACGAGGTATCCGCTGGCGTCGATTATGACCGCCGACGCGAAGCTCGTGTCGACGCGAAATCGCGTCTTTGCGTCCCGCGCCTCGCCCTCCTGGACAAGGCGCTTCGTGTAGATATTTGCCACTGAGCCGGCGCTGCGGTCGACGGCCTCCGCGTAGCTCGCCACCGTGGCGGGCGAGTCCCTGAGTCCGGGCATCAGGTCGGGGCGAACCAGGACGACGAGGAATGCCGCGGCCAGGCCGACGACGATTGATTGCAGCAAGAAGATGAGAATTGATCTTGAGTCGGCCACGCGATGTCCCAAAAGCCCTGATTGTGTCTGGTGGCTAGCCAACCTCGATCGACGCCGTGTATAATGCGCCGTGGTTTCCGCACCTAGACCCCTGCGTGGCAGTTATCCTGACGGCAAACCGGGCCTGCTGCAAATCTACCAGTTTCGAAACAAAGCAAAAATACGCTGTTTTGGCGGCCGCCGGAAAGGCGGTGTATAGGAGTGCCTGATGACTGAAGACGACCTTGATCGCAATAGGCGTCATTTCCTGACCGTCGCGACCTTGGCAACCGGCGTTGCCGGTGCCGGTATGGCGGCGATACCTTTTCTTGCTTCGCTGAAGCCGAGCGCCCGTGCTCAGGCACTTGGTGCACCTGTCGAGGTACCGCTGGCATCAATGGCGCCTGGCGAGATGGTTCGTGTGTTGTGGCGTGGCAGACTGGTGTTCGTCCTGCGTCGTACCGAAGAGATGCTCGAGAGACTGCCGCGTGTTGTCGATCAGCTTCGCGACCCGGATTCCATGGTGCTTGAACAGCAGCCCGAGTATGCCGCCAATGGCACGCGCTCTGTGAAGCCCGAGTACCTCGTAGTTGAGGGTTCCTGCACACATCTGGGCTGCGCGCCCCTGATGGATTTCGAGGTACGTCCGGCCGAAGACTGGGAGGGCGGGTTCTTCTGCCCGTGTCACGGCTCGAAATTTGATCTTGCAGGACGCGTCTTCAAGGGCGTGCCGGCACCCACCAACCTGCGGGTTCCGCCGCACCGGTTTGTCAGGGATGACCTGATCCTGATCGGTCAGGACACGGGAGCAGCATAATGGCCAAAATTGAAGCAGAAGTTGGTAAGCCGAAGGGCGGCCTGCTGCAGTGGATAGACGATCGTTTCCCGCTGACTTCGACGCTCAAGTACCACATCACGGAGTACTATGCGTCGAAAAACCTCAACCTGTGGTACGTGTTCGGCGTACTCGCCTTCGTGGTTCTGGCGATTCAGCTGCTGACTGGCATATTCCTGACGATGAATTACAAGCCATCGGCAACGGAAGCATTTGCTTCGGTCGAGTACATCATGCGGGACGTCGAGTGGGGCTGGCTGATTCGCTACATGCACTCTACCGGCGCCTCATTCTTCTTTATCGTCGTCTACCTGCACATGTACCGGGCGATGCTGTACGGCTCCTACAAGAAACCGCGTGAGCTGATCTGGCTGATCGGTATGCTGATTTTTCTCGTGCTGATGGCCGAGGCATTCGCGGGCTACCTGCTGCCGTGGGGACAGATGTCCTACTGGGGAGCCCAGGTAATTATTTCCTTATTTGGTGCAATACCGTGGGTCGGCGATGCGTTAGTCGAGATCATACGCGGTGACTACTCGATTTCAGACATTACGCTGAACCGCTTCTTTGCGCTGCACGTGATCTTGCTGCCGCTGGTGCTGGTAGGTCTGGTGTTTGTGCACATTGTCGCGCTGCACGAAGTTGGCTCGAACAACCCCGACGGTATCGAGATCAAGAAAAACAAGGATGCCAGCGGCAAACCGATCGATGGCATTGCCTTCCACCCTTATCACACGAGCAAGGATCTGGTTGTCATCATTGTGTTCCTGATGATATTCGCAGCCGTGGTGTTCTTCGCGCCGGAAATGGGCGGCTATTTCCTCGAGCATGCGAATTTCGAGCCGGCAAACGTAACGGCAACGCCCGAGCACATTGCGCCGGTCTGGTACTTCACGCCGTTCTACGCAATTCTGCGAGCCGTTCCGGACAAGCTCTGGGGCTTCATATTGTTTGGATTGTCGGTGATATTGCCAGTGTTCCTGCCCTGGCTGGATCGCTCGAGAGTGAGGTCCATTCGTTATCGCGGCTGGATGTACAAGTCGGCCCTGGCTATTTTCACCGTGACGTTCCTGGCGCTCGGCTGGCTTGGAACCCAGCCCTCTGAGGGCGTGTACGTATTGCTGGCCCGCATTTTCTCCGTGTTGTATTTCGCGTTCTTCCTGCTAATGCCTTACTACACGGCGATAGATAAGACCAAACCTGTGCCGGACAGGGTGACCTACCATGCATAAGCTTATGAAGATGGCCAGCGTAGTGGCGCTGGGTGCGATACTCGCTACGGGCCAGGCGATGGCGGCTGGGAGCAGCGTACCGCTGGAGTCGGCTGAGATCGACCCCGACAATATTTTTTCCCTGCAGCGCGGTGCCCGCAACTTCATGAACTACTGTGCCGGGTGCCATTCTGCTCAGTACGTCCGTTACAACACGATTGGGAAACACCTCGAATTGTCGGACGAGCAACTCATCGACAACCTGATGTTTAACGCGGATAAAACGTTCGAGACGATTCAGGCGAGCATGCCGGCAGAGGACGCCGCTCGCTGGTACGGCGTGGCACCGCCGGATCTGTCACTGACCGCCAGGTCGAAGGGCGTGGACTATATCTACAGCTTTCTGAAGGGCTTTTATGTTGAGGCAGAAAGCCCTACGGGCGTCAATAACCTGGTGCTTGCTGGTACCAGCATGCCGCACGTGCTGTGGGAACTGCAGGGCTACCAGACGGCGGACTTTTCGCACGTCGAGAATGAAGACGGATCGGTAACGACGACCTTCGAGGGCTTCGAGTTGTTGAGCGCCGGTTCCATGGATTCCGAAGACTATGATGAATTCGTTCGCGATACGGTTAACTTCCTCGCTTACATTTCAGAACCTGTTCGCTCCGATCGGCGCAAGCTCGGCGTTTGGGTGCTGATGTTCCTGATCTTCTTCTACGTCCTCGCCTCGATGCTGAAGAAACAAATATGGAAGGATGTTAAGTAATGGCAGTTGTAGCCAATAGACGCTCAGTAATGACACTTTTTTCGCGCCCAACGGATATTCACAGTCACCGTGCACGTCTCGTGCTGGCCGAGAAGAACATCAACATTGAAATAGCGAATGTCGCAGGGCCTGACTTGCCCGAAGACTTGATGGATCTGAATCCGTATCACACGGTACCGACACTGGTGGATCGCGATCTGACACTGTACGACTCTCGCGTAATTATCGAATACTTGGACGAACGCTTTCCGCATCCGCCGCTTATGCCAGTGGATCCGGTGACCAGGGCGCAGTTTCGGCTCGCCTTGTTCCGCATTGAGACTGACTGGTATGCAATTGCCGAAGAAGCCGAGAACAGCAACGATGGCAAGTTGGGCACCAAGTCTCGCAAGTTGTTGCGAGAGAGCATTCTGCAAAGCACCGAGTTGTTTGGCGCGCGCCCTTTCTTCCTCAGTGAAGAGTTCTCATTGGTGGACTGCACGATCGCGCCGTTGTTATGGCGGTTGCCGGTGTACGGCATCGATCTCGGCTCGGAGGCTGCGCCAATTGAAGCCTACATGGATCGCGTTTTTGCAAGGCGTTCATTCCAGCAGAGTCTCACGGAGCTGGAACAGGAAATGCGACTCTAATACAGTCGGCAGTGGTGTCGGCGGCAGCTTATGTTTAGTCTCCGGCGCAACGCTCAATAAATGATAAGCTACCCGTATCCGGCGGCGAAGCAAGAATGAAGCAGTGACGACAAGTACCCGATCAAAAAGACCGTATCTCGTGCGTGCGATGCACGAGTGGATGACCGACAACCAGCAAACGCCGCACATTGTCGTGAACGCCTATTACGAGGGCGTCAGCGTGCCGGTAGAGCACGTAAAAGACGGCAAGATCATTCTCAACATCAGCGAGTCAGCGGCGCACAACCTCAAGTTAGGCAACGAGGCGGTGAGCTTTCGGGCGCGTTTCGGCGGTGTGCCCTTTGATGTATGGGCCCCAATGCGATCGATTCTGGGCATCTACGCGCGCGAGACCGGCCAGGGAATGATCTTCTCGCACGACACGGACCAGGCGGATACTCGCAAGACCGATAACGATATCGAGGACAGTCGATCCCGTCCTCACCTGACCATCGTCAAATAGCCAGCCAAACGGCGACACGCCGCCAGCCGGCGGCGTTCAAACGGAGTATCCAGGCTGCTGGTGTTACGTCAGCCGCCGCCCAGCAAGGCCGTGTCGATAAGATCGCACAGGCAGTGGATAACCACGAGGTGAACTTCCTGGATACGCGCGGTGCGTGTTGCGGGAACCCGGATCTCTACGTCACCGTCGATGTATACATCGGCCATGCGACCCCCATCACGACCGGTTAGTGCGACGACATTCATCCCCCGATCATGTGCGGCGACAATGGCGCGAATGACGTTTTCCGAATTGCCGGATGTGGAAATGCCGAGTAGCACATCCCGCGACTTGCCCAGTGCACGAACCTGTTTGCTGAAAATTTCTTCGTATGCGTAGTCGTTGCTGATCGATGTCAGCGTCGAACTGTCGGTCGTCAGGGCCATCGCTGGAAGTCCGGGCCGCTCCATCTCGAATCGATTCAGCAGCTCGGACGAGAAATGTTGCGCGTCCGCCGCAGAGCCGCCGTTGCCGCAGCTCAGGATCTTGCCGTCATTGAGTAACGCCTCGCTCATCAGCGACCCGGCAGCGACGATTGAGTCGGCCAGTTGTTCAGCGGAGGCCTGCTTGGTTGCAATACTCTCTGCAAAGTGTTCACGAACTCGGCCAATAGCGTCCATTACTACTCCAGACTGTCGATTCAGGGCAGATTCTAGCAGCACTGACCGGTGTTGGTCAGAGCGCTGAATTCTCGGGGCGAAAAGCGTCGTGAATCCAGCGGATGCGGTCCTGGTCAGCAGCGGTGATTGCCACGACGTCGAAGCGCACAGCATGCTCCGCGTATTGCCTGCTATCGGCCAGGAACAGGGCCGCCGTGCGAATAATCTTCTGTTGCTTGCGCGAGTCCACGGTCAGTTCCGGGCGCGAGTATCGTGTGGAGGTGCGGTAACGCACTTCGACAAATACCAGGCAGTCGTCGTGCAGCATGATCAGGTCGATCTCACCGCCACGTCGCTGGAAGTTCCTGCCTACTGGCGTGAGACCCTTGCCAACGAGGAAATCGAGCGCAACGCGCTCTGCCTTGTTGCCTAGAGATCCTGCGCGCCCGGTTCCCAAGGCGACTCATCCGCAGCATCCGGCGTTATTCGCTCGCCTTCGTCACTGATGTCCTGGATCGGGCCGCCGACAGCATCCGAACGGGGCAGTGCGACTGCTTCCCCGCCCTGAAATTGAGCCCAGGCGAGTCGACGGTGCACGCGACCGGCAGCATCGAGGAACAGAGCCCCTGTCGCGCCGTCAATTTCGACCATCGTGCCGCCACGCGCGGCGAACAGCGCGGCGATCAGGTTGTAGGCGTCATAGCCCATCGCATGCAACCGCGCCTGGCGACGTTCTTCGGGCCAGAACTCGGCGAATTCGCCAGGCAGCTCGGCGATCCATGGCTGCGGGTCGATTACCCAGGGCGTGTCGGCAAACATGACACCATTCAGATCTGCATTCGAGCGCCCGTCCAGCGCGTAAACCGAGGAGGTCGAGTAAACAGGCAGGTCACCGGAATAGTGGAATTTCAGCTGTGCTTTCAGGAGTCGACCGGCCGGCGCGGCCGCTGCGAGGAAAATAAACTCTGCATCCTGTCGACGACGCGGGTCGAACTGGAGATTGCCACCGATATTGGCGCGCATGCGCTGATAACGACTCACGCTGCCCGTCAGACCCATCAGGTTTTCGATCTCGTTCGAGAAGTCCTTAACGGCCGGTTGATAACTACGGTAGTCCAACAATGTGCCGCCGAGCCCTTCGAACTCGGTGGCAAAACTCGTCAGCAGTCGTCGGCCCCAGTCGTTACTCGGAACCAGCGCGACAGCACGCGTATGGCCATCGCCCAGTGCGCGGACGGCTGCTGATATAGCCTCGTCTTCCGGGGCGAGCGCAAACTGGTAGAGACCGGGAGGCGCGAGCGAATCGTCGGGCAGGTTGTTGAGCGTAAGCACTGGCACCGGCACCAGAATATCGTTGGCGAGCTGTATGACATCGTTTTTCAGCAATGGCCCGACAACGAATTCGGCGCCATCTGCAACGGCCACTGCGTAGGCGGCGCTGCCGCCACCCTCCGCATTGGTGTCATAGATGCGGATACTCTGCCGATCGTCGAGTCCTGCCGCCGTCGCGAAGTAGGCGCCCAGAAAACCGTTCTGCAACGCCTTGCCGGCGCTGGCGGCTCTGCCCGATAGCGGCAGAAGGAGCGCTATCTGGCGCGGGTACTCCAGCAGCATCGTGTCCGGGAAGCTCAGTTCCTCGAGTACGGTCATTGCAGGATGCTCGGCATGGCTCTGGCGCCAGCGCACCACGCCATTGCTCCAGCCAACCCCTTGCTGGCCGGTTGATGCAGCGAGCGATCCGATCGACAGCCAACCACGTACCAGCGGGTCGGTGGCCGTCTCTGCCGAGCGCCGCAATACCTGCGGGCTACTGACCAGGAGTCCCTGCCAAAGTCGTTGGCGATTGCGTTCGATGCCGCGGCGATCACTGATCCAGACTTCGCGCTGCGTCATTATCTGCACCGCGCGCTGAGGATCCTGCTTCTGGATCCAGGCATCGGCGCGCAGCGCTTCGACCCTGAGCCTGTCGCGCTCCGTTAGCGGCTCGCGACTCAGCGGTTCGAGCAGGCCGAGCGCTTCATCGGCGGCGCCCGAAAACAGCAACAATGCGGCAGAGTTCGTCGACCAGATGGGCAGCAGCGCCCCGGACTGCGGCTGCGAGACCGTGCCGAAGGCATTTTTCGCGCGCGCGACGTCTCCCGCATCCAGCCACTGCTCAACGGCGAGCAGTGTGAGTCGATCTCGTTCCGGGCCAACCGCCTCGCTGGCCAGTGCGATATAAGCGCCTGCGGCCTCGGCGTGGTCGCCCCTTGACGCAAGGCGTTCGGCACGCCCTTCGCCGCTCAGCGACATCCCGCCAATCCCGGTGGTCTCGCAGCCGCTCAGGCCGCCGAGGCTCATTAGTATCAGGGCGATGCTTGCCAGTAAGCGCGTTACGCGGGCAGGATGTCGGAGACTACTCATCATATTCATGTAACCGGAAAAAGGTTCTGCGCCCAATGAGCGGCACGCTTTATATCGTTGCAACGCCGATAGGCAACATGGAGGATCTGACGCCTCGAGCCCGCAAGACGCTTGCCGAGGTGGACCTTGTTGCTGCCGAGGATACCCGCCACACCGGCCGATTGCTATTGTCAATCGGCGTGAAAGCGCGACTTATGGCGTTGCACGACCACAACGAAAAAGAAGCAGTAGGCAGCGCCATTGAGAAGCTCGAGTCCGGCCAGTCTGTAGCGCTGGTCAGCGATGCCGGAACGCCTCTTGTCAGTGATCCCGGATACCGGCTGGTACGCGCCGCGCACGAGCACGGTGTGCCCGTGTCGCCGATTCCCGGCGCAAGCGCGCTAACAGCAGCGCTGTCCGCGGCAGGTTTGCCCACGGACCGGTTCTGTTTCGAAGGCTTCCTGCCGGCCAAACGCACGGCCAGGCGCAAGCTGCTTGCGTCGCTGCGCCAGCATACGCACACGACCATCTTCTACGAGTCGGTTCATCGTGCTGCCGAGTCGCTCGAGGACATGCGCGAGATCCTGGGTGACGACCGGGACGCATTTATCGGCCGTGAACTAACCAAGCTGCACGAGCAATGCGTGCTGGGCACGCTGCAGCAGCTGCAGCAGCAAATCGAGGACGGCTCCATCGTTGCAAAGGGTGAGTTTGTCATCGTCGTGTCAGGAGCCGATGAGACTGCGCCGTCACTATCCTTCGATACAGACCGCTTGTTGATGGAACTGGGCAACGTGTTGCCGGCCAAGGAGGCCGCCCGGGTGTCTGCCAGTGTCACGGGCTTGAAGAAAAACGCCCTGTATCAGCGCCTGCTCGAATTGAGGCAGGCAAAACCTGTATAGATGCAGCGCGATAGCCGCAAGCATCGGCGGTTTTTGGAGTAGAATTGATCCCGAGAGAGCCGGAGTTGGCCAGACAATCGCTGCGCGCGAGCGTGGAGGAAAGTCCGGGCTCCTTCGGACAGGGCGCCAGGTAACGCCTGGGGGGCGCGAGCCCATGGAAAGTGCCACAGAAAATATACCGCCGGCTTGCCGGTAAGGGTGAAAAGGTGCGGTAAGAGCGCACCGCGCGACTGGTAACAGTTCGCGGCACGGTAAACCCCGCCCGGAGCAAGACCAAATAGGGGAGTGCGGGCCAAAAGCCCACCGTCGGTTCCGAACGGACTCCCGGGTAGGTTGCTAGAGGCAGCTGGTGACAGCTGTCCCAGATGAATGGTTGTCGATGACAGAACCCGGCTTATTGCTGGCTCCGGCTTTCTCACCTTCCTTTTCTTTACTTATCAATATGTTAGGCTAAAAACCTCGGCCTGCTGATGGGGCGTTGCGCCGGTTGCGCAAATCGCCATCAGAACGGCCCGGAAATCGCCGCTGTCGGCTTTTGCCGACTCATTGTTGAGAGCTCATCGAAGAAGTAGCTGTAAGCAACTGATTTAGCTCGCGCGAAAGCTGACACAATTCGCCCTTTTTCAGCCACGAAATAGCCTCTAAGTCACTGTACAACAAAGATTAATTGCTTTTGTTTGTTGACGGTCGACTGGCTCGCCACCTATAGTGTTGAAAAGTGGATAAAAGTGGGAGGAAAGGGGCTGCCCGCCCAGGATTCGCGCCAGAAGAGCGAACCCCGGGGCCGTCCCTGACGCAGTGTTTCGAGGGGCTACCAAAGTCACGTTGGACGCCAAGGGGCGTATGGCAATACCGACCCGGTATCGGGAGCGGCTGTCTGCCCGTTGTGATGGCGAAATCATTGTGACCGTCGATAAGGATCACTGTCTCCTCGTATATCCGTTGCCCGATTGGGAAGAGCTGGAACGCAAGCTCGTGCGCCTGCCCAGCATGAACAAATCGGCACGTCGCATTGTGCGCATTATGGTCGGTTATGCGACTGAGGTCGACATGGATGGCAGCGGCCGAATTCTCGTATCGCGCGAGCTCAGGGATTTTGCAGGCCTTGACAGGAACGCAATGCTCATCGGGCAGGGCAACAAATTTGAACTTTGGGATGAACAAACCTGGAACGAGAAACGCGATGCGTGGCTCAACGAGGAAGACGACGGTGAATTGCCGGCTGACCTCGAGTCGATTTCGTTCTAGCGACTTGTTCATTCAATGAGCAGCGACGCGCATGTGCCGGTGCTGCTGGGGCCGGTCCTTGAGGGACTGAGAATAAAACCAGACGGCAGTTATGTCGACGCAACTTTTGGACGCGGTGGTCACAGCAGGGAGATTCTGAAGCAACTTGATGCACACGGGCGATTGATAAGCATTGATCGTGATCCGCAGGCGATTGCTTCAGCAGATAAAGACCTTACAGACGATCCGCGTGTTGATTTGGTAAAGGGCGATTTTGCACAACTCGCAGCAATTATTGGGGCAAGAAAGGATTCTGATGGCTGTTCGCTCATCGGCAAAGTTGACGGATTACTTCTGGACCTCGGCGTTTCGTCCCCGCAACTGGATGAAGCCGGCCGCGGGTTCAGTTTCCTGCGTGACGGACCACTCGACATGCGAATGGACCCGGATTCCGGCTTGCCGGCCAGTGCATGGCTCACTTCAGTGGATGAAATAGAATTGCGGCGCATCATTTCAAAATTCGGTGAAGAGCGACACGCTGCGCGTATTGCGCGTGCAATCGTCGCAGCACGCAACGAAGGGCCGGTCGATTCGACCCGGCAGCTTGCCGGAATCGTCGAGGCGGCGGTGCCGGCGGCGCATGGCAAGTATCGCTCCAGGAAACATCCTGCGACCAAGACATTCCAGGCCATTCGGATCTTCATTAACGGCGAGCTGTCGCAGCTGGAATCAGCACTGAAGCAGTCGATTGATGTGCTGGCTCCGGCTGGTCGACTCTGCGTTATCAGTTTCCATTCTCTTGAAGACCGTATGGTGAAGCGGTTCATGCGGACCATGTCGCGCGAGCCGGAGCCTTACCGCGGCATGCCGTCGATACCAGAAGAATATCGGCCGAAACTTACGATCGTCGGAAAAGCCATTACGGCAACGCCCGATGAGATCACGGCCAATCGTCGCGCGCGCAGTGCACGGCTGAGGATAGCGGAGCGCACATGATCGAGTCGAATCAGCAATCGCAGCCGTTTCTACTGGTGATCGTATTCGCCCTGGTGTGCGTTTTGAGTGCGATTGCCCTGGTCTATACCAAGCATGAGTCTCGCAAGCTGTTCGTCGAGTTGGAAGCGCTTACGCACGAGCGTGACGGCCTCAACATTGAGTGGGGTCAATTGCAGATAGAACAGAGCACCTGGGCACAGCATGCCCGGATTGAAAAGGTCGCGACCGAGGATCTGTCACTGGTTCGGCCTGAGGCCAGTGAAATTTTCGTGATCGAAAGACGATGACTCGCGGCGCTGAAACAAAGCGAAAGACAGAGCGGCGCTTCGTCGGCCGAGTCTCACTGGTATTGGCATTCTTTGCGTTGCTGGGCACGTCGCTGGTTGCACGCGCCGTTCATCTGCAGGTGCTCGACAAGGACTTTCTGAATCGGCAGGCAGACACGCGTCACCTCAGGACGGAGAAGATCTCCGCGCATCGCGGCACGATCACCGATCGTAATGGCGAGCCGCTCGCAATCAGCACGCCGGTCGACAGCATCTGGGTCAATCCAAAGGAGTTCGCCGCAGCGGTCGATAATGTGCCGCAGCTGGCAAAGGCGCTCGGCGTAGACGCGCAAACGCTCATGCGGCAGATCACCCGCAGCATGAACAAGGAGTTCGTGTACCTGAAGCGGCACCTTAATCCGGAGCAGGCCGAGCAGGTTCTCGCACTGGAGCTGCCCGGCATAAACGTACAGCGCGAGTATCGTCGTTATTACCCGGCGTCGGAAGTTACCGGGCACCTGATCGGTTTCACGAACATCGATGACGAAGGTCAGGAGGGCGTCGAGCTGGCGTTCAATCACTGGCTGGCTGGTGAGTCGGGTGCCAAGCGCGTGCTCAAGGACCGCCTTGGGCGCTCGATCGAAAACGTCGAGAGCATTCGACCCGCGCGTCATGGCAAGGACCTGAGGACCAGCATCGATCTGCGCTTGCAGTACCTGGCTTACCGATCGCTGAAGGCCGCGATCAAGACCTACGCGGCACGCTCCGGCTCGATTGTCGTGCTGGACGTACAGAGCGGCGAAGTGCTGGCAATGGTGAATCAACCCAGCTACAACCCGAACGACCGGTCGCAGTTCTCTCCCGCTCGCATTCGCAACCGTGCGATCACGGACCTGTTCGAACCTGGCTCGAGCATCAAACCACTCATTGTTGCAGCAGCGCTGGAAAGCGGTAACTACCGGCCAACCAGTGTCGTCGACACCGCACCTGGCTATGTTGACGTAGGCGCCAAGCGCATAAAAGACAGTCACAATCTCGGGAACGTCAGCCTGACCACAATACTCGCCCGCTCCAGCAACGTCGGCGTTACCAAGCTCGCGATGACACTGCAGCCGGACCAGCTCTGGGAGACCATGACGGACTTCGGTTTCGGCGCGCTTACAAGCAGCGGTTTTCCCGGCGAGTCGGCGGGACGACTGACCAACTTCAGTCACTGGAAGCCCATCAACCAGGCCACACTAGCTTATGGATACGGCATTTCCGTAACGCCCCTGCAGCTGGCGCAGGCGTACGCGGTAATCGGCGATGGTGGCAGCATGCGTCCGATATCGCTCGTCGGCCTTGACCAGCCGGCGGAGGGTCAGCAGGTCATCTCCGAAGAAACTGCGGTCGCTGTCAGGCATATGCTCGAAGAGGTTGTGCGACCAGGCGGTACCGGCGCCAAGGCGTCTGTCGACGGCTATCGGATCGCCGGCAAGACAGGCACCGCCTGGAAAGCTGCTGACGGCAGCTATTCCGAAGACCAGTACATTTCGATATTCGCCGGACTCGCGCCGGCCAGTGCACCGCGACTGGCGACCGTCGTGGTCATCGATGAGCCGCGTGGAGAACTCTATTACGGCAGCGACGTCGCCGCGCCGGTGTTCGCCGATGTGATGGCGGAATCGCTGCGGCTTCTGGCAGTGGCGCCGGACGCAATGCCGATTCGCGATCATGGCGAGTCGCTGCAGGCGATGGCGGAGCGGACAACGAGTCAATGAGCATGCCAGCAGAACACCTGTCCTCAACGCCGACCCTCACCGAGCTTTTGCAGGGTTACGCAGACGCGCCGCCGATAGCCGTACACGGTATAGCCAGTGATAGTCGCCAAGTGCGCGCCGGCTTTGTTTTCCTCGCGTGCCAGGGCGCCGGCAGTCACGGCCTCGATTACCTTGCTGATGCCAGAGCCGCTGGCGCCAGCGCCGTCGTCTACGATCGTTCCACCGCCACCTCGACAGAGGATTCCGGCCTTCCAATGATCGGGGTGGACAGACTGGGCGAGAAGCTTGGCGAGATCGCCAATCGATTCTATGCGCGGCCGTCCGAGGCCCTGCGAGTGATCGGCGTGACAGGAACCAACGGCAAGACGACGGTGGCCTGGCTGATCGCGCAGTGCGCGCAGCTGCTCGGCAAGCGCTGCGGTTATATCGGCACGCTCGGGCACGGTATCGATGAGATCGAAGGCGACACTGGCATGACCACACCGCCCGCGATCGAGCTGCATGGCGTGCTTGCCGATTTTGTCGAGGACGGTGCCGATTATGCGGCGATGGAAGTCTCCTCGCATGGCCTGGCGCAGGGCCGCACCGATGGTGTGCGTTTTGAGGCCGCGTTGTTTACCAACCTGACGCGTGATCACCTCGATTATCACGCGAGCATGCACGACTACTTCGAGACCAAGGCGCGGTTGTTCCTGGAGTCTGACACGCACAATCGCATCATCAATCTTGATTCCGAATTCGGAACACAGCTGGCCGCGCGCTGCGGCGAGCAGGTCGTGACCGTTTCGACAAAGTTTGATCGCGTGGCCAACGGACGTCCGTACGTGTTCGTGCGCTCCGTGGTACTCAACAGCAAGGGATCGGATGTCCGCTTCGTCAGTTCCTGGGGCGACGGGCGTTTCACCTTGCATTTGCCTGGCGATTTCAACGTCGCCAATGCAGCGCTGGTGTTGGCGCTGATGTTGCAGCAGGGCGTGCCGGTGCAGGCGGCTTCCGACGTGCTGTCGCAGGTGCAGGCACCTCCTGGCCGCATGCAACGCGTTGCCGGACAGGGCCCGACGGTATACGTGGATTACGCGCACACGCCGAATGCCATCGAGGCGGCGCTGCGCGCGCTACGCCCACACTGTCGAGGCAAACTCTGGTGCGTATTCGGCTGCGGCGGAAGGCGCGACGCCGGCAAGCGACCGTTGATGGCGAAGCTGGCGGAGCGGCTGGCCGATCGCGTCGTCATCACCAGCGACAATCCCCGCGACGAGGACCCGCTGGACATCATCGAGGCAGCTGTGGTCGGTCTTTCACGCCTGGATGCAGCGACCGTTATCGAGGATCGCGCCTCTGCGATTGCCTGGACGTTGCAGCAGGCCGGCGAGCTCGACATCGTGCTGATCGCCGGCAAAGGGCACGAGGGCTACCAGCAAGTAGGCGACGACAAGCGACCGTTTTCGGACTACGCCGTGGCCGAGGCTGCCTTGGCGGCCGTCAGCAAGGAGGAACAGCGATGATCTCCTCTTTAAGTGCCGTGGCAAAGACAATGCAGGGCGAACTGCGCGGCGATGATCGCGACTTCTCGGGGATCAGTACTGACTCACGGACGCTGCGCGGCAACGAGCTGTTCTTTGCATTGCAAGGTCCGAATTTCGATGGCTGCGATTACGTGCAAGCCGCCTGCGATGCCGGTGCTGCCGGCGCGGTCGTGCCGGCGTTGCTGGACGCTCCTATTTCACAAATCGTGGTACACGACACGCGCCTCGCACTGGGTCAATTCGGGTCGGCCTGGCGTCTCGCGCATGATGTGACCGTTATCGGGATTACCGGCAGCAACGGCAAGACCGGTACCAAGGAACTGGTGCATGCCTGCCTGGCGCAGCAGGCGCCCACGCTGGCGACGCATGGCAACCTGAACAACGAGATCGGTGTGCCATTGATGCTGACTCGCATTACCGGGGAACACCGCTTCGCCGTCATAGAAATGGGCGCCAATCACCACGGCGAAATTGCATACCTGACCGGCCTTGCGCGTCCTGACGTTGTCGTCCTGACGAATGCTGGCGAAGCGCATCTCGAAGGCTTCGGCTCGGTGCGCGGCGTCAGCCGGGCGAAGGGAGAAATCCTGCAGGGCGACGAGCGCCCGCAGACCGCGGTCCTGAATGCGGATGACGCCTATTTCGACTACTGGTCTTCGCTCGCAGAGGATATTCGCGTTGTCAGCTTCGGGCTGGGGGAGTCAGCGGACGTACGCGCGACCGAAATTGAAACCGGCATTCATCAATCGCAGTTCCTCCTGCAGTTGCCGCAACAGAAGATTGCGGTTTGCCTGCCGCTACCGGGCATCCATAACGTGCGTAATGCCTGTGCCGCGGCTGCGGTTGCCTGCTCGCTCGGCATCGAAGCAGACCAGATCAGGCGTGCACTCGAAGGCGTCAGCCCGATCGGCGGTCGACTGCAGCCGTTGAACGGAACGAATGGCGCGACGCTGTTCGACGACAGTTACAACGCCAACCCGCTGTCCGTGACAGCCGCCGCGGAATTCCTGTCGCAACTGTCGGGTGAAAGCTGGTTGGTTCTCGGCGATATGAAAGAGCTCGGAGAAAATGCGGCGGAGCTGCATTACGAGCTCGGCGAAAAACTCTGCAAGATCGGCATCGACAGGCTGTTCGCGATCGGAGAACTGTCACGCCACCTGGTGGAAGGATTCGGAGCGCACGCCGGCTGGTATGGCAGCGTCGATGCACTGCTGGATGACCTGACCGGACAACTTGGCAGTTCGGTCAACGTGCTGGTGAAAGGCTCACGATCGATGCACATGGAGCGTGTCGTCGATGCGCTGCGGGAAGACCAAGCCGTGAGAAGAGAGGCCTGATCATGCTGCTCTATCTCACCAATTACCTGGCGCAGTTCGAATCCGGATTTAACGTATTCAACTACCTGACGATGCGCGCGATTCTGGGTGCGCTGACGGCGCTGGTCCTGTCTTTCATCATCGGCCCGCGCATGATCCGGCGTCTGAGCGTCAATCAACTCGGTCAGCCGGTTCGAGATGACGGACCCGAGACGCATCTGCTGAAAGCGGGCACGCCGACCATGGGTGGCGCGCTTATCCTCACGGCGATCGCATTCAGCACCTTGCTCTGGGCCGACCTCGAGAATCTGTACGTCTGGATCGTACTGTTCGTTACTTTGTCATTTGGTGTCATCGGCTATGTCGATGACTACAAGAAACTCGTATTGCAGGACCCCGCCGGCATCTCGGCGGCGCAAAAGCTCTTCTGGCAGTCTAGTGCGGCACTTGTTGCCGCCATTGCTCTGTACGTCACGGCAACTGACGAGGTGCAAACCTCGCTGTTGATTCCGTATTTCAAGGACTTGGCGATTCCCCTGGGCCTTTTTCAGGTTGTCGTGACGTACTTTTTTATTGTTGGCTTCAGTAACGCGGTAAATCTTACTGATGGCCTCGACGGTCTGGCGATCATGCCTACCGTGCTGGTGGGTGGCGCGCTCGGCATATTCGCCTATGTTACCGGCAACGTAAACTTCTCCGCCTACCTGGACATCCCTTACGTCGCAGGCACCGGCGAGATACTGGTGTTTTGCACGTCACTGGCGGGCGCCGGGCTGGGCTTCCTGTGGTTTAACACCTACCCGGCGCAGGTATTCATGGGCGATATCGGCGCGCTCTCACTCGGCGCCGCACTGGGTGTCGTCGCGGTCGTCGTCCGGCAGGAAATCGTGTTGGCCATCATGGGCGGCGTGTTTGTCGTCGAGACGCTGTCTGTCATGATCCAGGTTGCCTCATTCAAGCTGACCGGCAAACGCGTATTCAGGATGGCGCCGCTGCACCACCACTTCGAACTCAAAGGGTGGGCCGAGCCCAAGGTCATCGTTCGTTTCTGGATCATCACGGTCATCCTGGTGCTGATCGGTCTGGCGAGTCTGAAAATCCGATGAGCGCAGCAACAGAAACAGCAAGCAAGGATCTCGTTGTCGGCCTTGGCGCGACCGGCCTGTCGATCGCGCGCTATTTGCGCAGGTCCGAAATCGACGCGATGTTCTTCGACAGCCGCGAAACGCCGCCCGGTGTGGACGAGCTCGACAAGGTGTGGCCTGACGCCGAGGTGCTGCTCGGTGACGTCAAGCTGCCGGCGGGTGTTGCACGCATCATCACCTCACCGGGTGTTCCTGAAACACATCCGATGCTGCAATCAGCGCGCAAACAGCAGCTCGAGGTCGTGTCCGATATCGAATTGTTCGCGCGCGAAGTGAAAGCGCCATTCGTCGCTATCACCGGCTCCAATGGCAAGAGCACGGTGACAACGTTGCTCTACCACATGTGCGTCGCCGATGGTCGGGAGACGCTCGCCGGCGGTAACCTCGGCGAGCCGGCGCTCGATTTGCTGGCGTACCCGGTGCCCGAGATCTACGTGCTGGAGCTATCCAGTTTTCAGCTGCAGCGAACGCAGAAGCTGCCGGCAGCGGTTGCCGTGCTGCTGAATATTTCCCCGGACCATCTTGACTGGCACACCGATGAGGCGGAATACCGGCAGTCCAAGTACCGTGTCTTTCGCGAGGCGGAGGCAGCCGTGGTCAACCGGGCCGACGCCGCAGCCGCGGGACATACGCGACACTGCGGGCAGGTCATCAGCTTCGGGCTGGATACACCGGAGGAGGGTCAGTTCGGCCTGCGTGAGGAAGACGGCGAGACCTACCTGGCCCGGGGTGACGTGCTGCTGTTGTCAGTTCGCGATCTCGCCATGTATGGCGTGCATAACCAGCTCAATGCTCTCGCCGCGCTGGCGGCAGGAGAACTGATCGGACTGAGCATGCAGGCAATGCTGCAGGTGCTCATCGAATTCACCGGGCTGCCGCACCGCATGCAGTTCGTCGCGCGGATTGGGGCAGTCGACTTTATCAACGACTCCAAGGCGACCAACGTCGCTGCCGCTGTAGCCTCGATCAACTCCGTAGACGGCATGCTGGTTCTGATAGCCGGCGGCGATGGCAAAGGCGGCGACTTCCGCGAGCTTGCTGCCGCCCTGGACGGCAAGCTGCGAGCTGCGGTGCTTATCGGCAAGGACGCAGAGGCGATCGACGCCGCCCTCGACACGGTCATGCCGGTGCGGTTTGCCGATGACATGGCAGCAGCCGTGCGCATGGCGGCCGATTGCGCCGAGGCTGGAGACACGGTTCTGCTTGCACCTGCCTGTGCGAGCCTCGACATGTTCAAGAACTATATGGCGCGCGGCGACGCGTTTGCCGCCGGGGTGGAGGCGCTCAGGCGATGACGACGCGAAGCGCAATCATGCCGTTCCCGGCCCGCCTCAAGACCGCTCTGCAGCTGGATCCGGTGCTGTTGACCATCGTGCTCACGCTACTGCTGGGTGGCTTCGTGATCCTGGCATCGGCGTCGATTTCGATATCGGATAACGCGACCGGGAACCCGTTCTTCTATGTGCAGCGGCAGCTGCTTGCCGCCGCTATCGGCGTGCTTGCCGGCGGCGTGTGCCTGTTCGTACCCATGCGAGTCTGGCAAAGCCTCGGGCCGCTGATGCTGGCGACCGCTATTGCGCTGCTGGTGCTGGTATTGATTCCGGGCGTTGGCCACGAAGTGAACGGAAGCACACGCTGGGTTCGCGTCGGCTTCATGAATTTGCAGGTTTCCGAGCCGGCACGCCTCTGCATGCTGCTGTACCTTGCGGGCTACCTCGTGCGACGCAACAAGGCGCTGCGCGAGGACTTCATGGGCTTCCTGCGGCCGATGCTGGTGCTAACGCTCGCCTGTGTGCTGTTGCTCAAGGAGCCGGACTTCGGCGCTGCGCTGGTCTTGCTGGCAACCGCGCTCGCCATGCTGTTCGTCGCCGGCGCACGAATCAGGGACTTTCTGATTTTCTTCTCAGCGGCGGTTTTTGCGATGGCGGCGCTGGCGATTACCTCTCCCTATCGCATGAAGCGACTGACCGCTTTCCTCGATCCCTGGGAGGATCCTTACAACTCCGGATTCCAGCTCACGCAGTCCCTGATCGCAATAGGCCGCGGTGAGTGGTTTGGCGTTGGCCTGGGCGACAGTGTGCAAAAGCTTTTCTACCTTCCCGAAGCGCACACGGATTTCGTATTCGCTGTTTTCGCCGAGGAGTTCGGTCTCGCCGGCTCGCTGTTCCTGATTGCCCTGTTCGCTGCGCTGTTGTGGCGTGTATTCAGGCTCGGCATGCGAGCGGCTGCAGCGGAGCGCTTTTTCGAGGCCTATGTCGCGATCGGACTGGGAACCTGGCTGGGCTTGCAGGCCTTCATCAATGTCGGTGTGAACATGGGCCTGCTGCCGACCAAGGGGTTGACGCTGCCGTTGATCAGCTACGGCCGCAGCAGCCTGATTATTACGATGATCTGTATCGGCCTGCTGCTGCGAATTCACCACGAGCTGTCGGTGGACGCGAAGCCGGTCAATCGCAAACGGGGTCGCAGGCAATGAGTGCGCGACCCATACTTGTGATGGCCGGCGGCACCGGCGGGCACGTCTACCCGGCGCTCGCTGTTGCACGCGCGCTGCAGGCAAAATCCTGGAACGTAGTCTGGCTCGGTACGCAGCGTGGACTGGAAGCGCGCGTAATTCCCGCCGCCGGCATCGACATTGAATGGATAAGTGTCAAAGGCCTGCGTCGCAAAGGACTCCTTTCACTCCTGGTTGCACCGTTTCAACTGGCCTGGGCGCTGCTGCAGTCGCTCGGTGTCATCCTTCGCCGTCGCCCCGCAGCGGTACTCGGCATGGGTGGATTCGTCAGCGGTCCTGGCGGCGTTGCCGCCTGGCTGACCCGACGACCGCTCGTGATCCACGAGCAGAACGCTGCTGCGGGCCTGACCAACCGTCTTCTGGCGCGTCTTGCCCGGGTTGTGCTGCAAGCCTTCCCGGGCAGTTTTAATTCTCGAATTCACGCGGAGACCGTTGGCAATCCGGTCCGCGAGGACATCATGGCGATTGCACCACCGGCGGAACGCTATGCGGCGCGCAAGGGGCCGCTGCGCCTGCTGGTGCTTGGAGGCAGCCAGGGCTCGCTGGCACTGAACCGCACGGTACCGGCAGCGCTTGCACAGCTCGACGCTGACAGCCGACCGAAGGTGCGCCATCAGTGCGGCGAACGCACACTGGACGTTGCCGAAAAGGCGTATGCCGAGCACAACGTCAACGTCGAGTTGCTGCCCTTTATCGAGGACATGGCCGAGGCGTATAGCTGGGCGGATATCGTCGTATGCCGCGCCGGCGCACTGACTGTGGCGGAGCTGTGCGCCGCCGGGCTACCGGCCATATTCGTGCCTTACCCGTCCGCCGTTGACGATCATCAAACGGCCAATGCCGGCCCGATGCGAGACGCGGGAGCCGCGGCAATCATCCAGGAAGCGGACTTGACGCCCGCTACGCTTGCCGCGTTGCTGGGTAACTGGCTGCAGTCACGTGCCGCGCTGCAAGCACGCGCGCAAAAGGCACGCGAGCTGGCCGTACCGGACTCGCTGCGTCGCATTACTGAACTCTGCATGGCGCAGGCCGGAGGTAGGACGTGATCAAGCGAATGCGCCGAATCCACTGCGTGCATTTCGTCGGCATCGGCGGTTCCGGCATGTCCGGCATTGCCGAGGTGATGCTGAGCCTCGGCTACGCGGTGCAGGGCTCTGACCTGAAACGTAACAAACAGACAAAGCGCCTTGAAAGTCAGGGCGCGACCCTATTCATCGGCCACGCTGCTGACAACATTCGTGATGCCGACGCTGTCGTTGTTTCCAGCGCGGTCGATGAAACCAATCCCGAAGTAGCGGCGGCGAAAGAGCAGCTCATGCCGGTTGTGAGTCGCGCCGAGATGCTCGCAGAGCTCATGCGTTTTCGATACTCGATCGCAGTTTCCGGTACGCATGGCAAAACCACAACCACCAGCCTCGTCGCCAGCGTTCTCGCGGAGGGCGGACTGGACCCGACGTTTGTGATCGGCGGGCGCCTGAAGAGTGCGGATGCCAACGCGCGGCTCGGTCAGGGCGACTACCTGGTTGCAGAAGCGGACGAAAGTGACGCATCTTTCGTGCATCTGAAGCCGATGCTTGCGGTTGTCACGAATATCGATGCAGACCACATGTCGACCTACGACGGCGACATCGAGAAGCTGAAGAGCGGATTCATTGAGTTCCTGCACAACCTGCCGTTTTATGGTCTCGCCATAGTTTGCACCGATGATGCCGGTGTTAATGACGTACTCGGGGATATCGGCCGTTCCGTAACGACGTATGGGACGCTCGAAGGCGCCGACGTGCGGGCGAGCAACATCGATTTCGACGAGGGCATGACGACGTTCGATGTTGTGCGCAGTAACAACAGCGACAAGCTGCGCGTATCCCTACGGCTTCCGGGCATGCACAACGTGCGCAACGCGCTCGCCGCGATTGCCGTGGCGGACGAGCTGCAGATCGGTGATGACGCCGTGGTTCGTGCGCTTGAAGGTTTTGAGGGCATCGATCGTCGCTTCCAGAGTTTCGGCGAGCTGCGTACCGCCGCCGGCAAGGTGCTGCTGGTTGACGACTATGGCCACCATCCAACAGAAATTGCGGCTACCGTGGCGGCCGCGAGGGCCGGTTGGCCGGAGCGACGCATCGTGCTCGTCTTCCAGCCGCATCGTTACACACGTACGCGGGATCTGATGGACGACTTTGCCAGCGTGCTGTCCGAGGTGGATGTGCTGGTGCTGCTCGATGTGTATGCCGCAGGCGAAGATCCGATCGCTGGCGCAGACGGGCGCTCGATGGCCCGTGCTATTCGCATGCGCGGCGCGGTCGAGCCGGTGTTTGTAGAGTCGCTTGACGACCTGCAGCCGGTGCTTGAAAGCCTGCTCGCCGACGGTGACCTTTTGCTGACAATGGGTGCCGGCGATATCGGTGCCTATGCGGCCGGCCTGCCGCAGCTGCTGGCCGACGGACCGTCGCTGAAGGTGCACTCATGATGGCGGCAGCAACAGACTTAAAGGTGATGGGTGAGCTGCGGCACAACGAGCCGATGAGTCGCCACACCTCCTGGCGTGTCGGCGGCCCGGCGGAGACGTTCTTCGTTCCGGCAAGCGTCGAGGACCTGTCCTCGTTCCTGGCGGAACTCGATACCGACACGCCGCTATTCTGGCACGGCGCTGGCAGTAACCTGCTGGTGCGGGACGGGGGGCTACCGGGCGTTGTCATATCAGCGACTCGCATACTCAGGTACCTGGAACGCGTCGGAAAGCAGCGCCTTCGTGCCGGCGCCGGTCTGCCCTGCACGCAGCTGGCACGCCAGTGCCTGCGCTGGAAGCTCGGCCCGTCCGAGTTTTTCGCTGGCATACCGGGAACGGTCGGCGGCGCTTTGGCGATGAATGCGGGCGCCCATGGCGGGGAAACCTGGGAGCGCGTCGCCTCCGTACAGACGATAGATCGCGGCGGCATACTGCATGACCGCAAGCCCGATGAATTCACCGTTGCTTACCGCAGCGTCACAGGCCCGAGCAATGAGTGGTTTCTCGAGGCTACCTTCGAGTTCGATCCCAACGTCGAGCCCAGCATGGAGACCATGAAGGCCATGCTGGAGCGGCGCAAGACGACTCAGCCGCTTGGCCTGCCGAGCTGTGGTTCCGTATTTCGCAATCCGCCAGGCGATTACTCGGCGAGGCTCATCGAAACGGCTGGATTGAAGGGTCATCGTATCGGTGGCGCCGAAGTCTCGACCAAGCATGCAAATTTCATCATCAATCGCGACTCAGCCTCGGCGAGCGATATCGAGGCACTGATCGAGCACGTACAAGCGACGGTGCTGGACATGCATGGAATCAGTCTGCAGCACGAAGTGCGCATCGTTGGTGAGGCCAGGCCATGAACGTCGACCCGCGACTGATGGATGATCGCCACGTGATCACGGATGCCGCCGGTTTCGGCCGCGTTGCGGTCATGCTGGGTGGTTTTTCGAGCGAACGCGCTGTGTCACTCGATACCGGCGGCGCCGTACTCAAGGCATTAAGGAGCCAGGGCGTCGACGCACAGCCCTGGGATCCGGCAGAGCGCTCCATGGCGCAATTCGCGGAAGCAGGATTCGACCGGGTCTGGATCGCGCTGCATGGTCCTGGCGGTGAGGACGGCGCGCTACAGGGCGCACTGCAGTGGCTGGATGTGCCGTACACCGGCAGCGGTGTGATGGCGTCAGCGCTTGCTATGGACAAGGTGCGCAGCAAGCACCTGTTCCAGGCGGCGGGTATTGCAACACCGGCCTACGCCGTGGTGCGCTCCTACGCCGACGCGTCGGTCGCCGCCGAACAGCTGGGTTTCCCCTTGATCATCAAGCCATCGGGCCAGGGCTCGAGCGTCGGTATGTCGAAGATCTTTGAGCGCACCGAGCTCAACGCCGCCGTTGATGACGCATTGCGCTATGGCGACACGGCGCTCCTCGAAACCTGCGTTGTCGGCGAAGAGATAACGGTCGCGGTGTTGCAGGGCAGGGCGCTTCCGAGTATCCGCATCGAAACGCCGCGAGTCTTCTACGACTACCGCGCAAAGTACGAGTCCGATCGTACCGAGTACATCTGCCCAGGCACCGACAGCGACATGTCGGAACAGCGCTTTGCCGACGTTGCATTGGCGGCGTTCGCGGAGCTGGGTTGCAGCGGCTGGGGTCGCGTCGACTTCATGGTTGCCGCCGACGGCGAGCCGCTGGTGCTGGAAGTGAATACGGTGCCCGGCATGACCAGCCACAGCCTCGTGCCCATGGCGGCCAGGAACGATGGCATCGATTTCGCAGAGCTTTGCTGGCGAATTCTCGAGACGAGTTTTCGCAGCACGGAAGCCGACCACAACATTGTCGAGGTAGCCGCAAATGGCGCGTAAGCAAGCCAGACGTCGCAAGTCAAAGCCTGCCAGGCAGTTCAAGATGCCGAGCATCCGTATCGCCAGCATCGTCACGCCATTGCTGGCAGTTGGTGTCGTGTTGGCGACATACCAGCTCAGCCTTGCTCTGCTGGACAGGCCGATTTCATCGATCCAGATCGACGGCCCGTTTCAGCGCGTCTCCGCGCTGAATATCGAAGAGGCGATCAGCGATCAGATCGACGCCGGCTTCCTGGGCGCCGATCTCGATCAGATTCAGGCGCGCATTGTCGGGTTACCGTGGATTGACCAGGCCCGCGTGGCGCGCCGCTGGCCCAGCCGTATCGCCATCACCGTAACGGAGCAGGTACCTGCAGCGGTCTGGGGTGAGCGCGGCCTGCTGAATACCCGCGGCGAACTGTTCGTCGCCGAGGCACGACATCCCCCGGCAGAGCTGCCGCGGCTGAGCGGACCCGACGAGCGATCCGCGGAGGTCGCGCAGCGTTACCTGCAGGTGCGTGACCGACTGATCCCCGTTGGGCTGGATCTGCAGCGCGTGCATGTCGATGCGCGCGGCAGCTGGGATATGACCCTGCAAAACGGCATCAGCGTGCGGCTGGGCCGACGTGACGTTGCCGAACGAACCGAACTTTTTCTTCGCGTCGTCGCCGACATCATCACGAGTCGCGCCAAGGAAATTGAGTACGTCGACATGCGGTACGGCAACGGCTTCACGATTGGCTGGAATGGCGCTGCCACTACCCCGGTACCGGAACAAGGGCAATCGGAGCGGGAAATGGTCGCCGCACGAGGAACTACCTGAATGTCGAAGCGCCCTGACAAGAACCTGATCGTCGGTCTCGATGTCGGAACGTCGAAAGTCGTTGCAATTGTCGGTGAGATCAACGACGAGGGAGGCATCGAGGTTGTCGGTATTGGTTCGCACCCGTCCCGCGGCCTGAAGAAGGGCGTGGTCGTCAACATCGAGTCGACCGTGCATTCGATCCAGAGGGCGGTCGAGGAAGCCGAGCTCATGGCCGGCTGCGACATCCATTCGGTGTACACCGGTATCGCAGGCAGCCACGTACGCAGCCTGAACTCGCACGGCATCGTTGCGATACGCGATAAGGAAGTGAGTGCCAGTGACGTTGACAGGGTCATCGATGCGGCGCGCGCCGTAGCAATTCCGGCCGACCAGAAAATCCTGCATATCCTGCCGCAGGAATTCGTTATCGATAACCAGGAAGGTATCCGCGAGCCGATTGGCATGTCGGGCGTGAGGCTGGAAGCAAAAGTGCACATGGTGACCGGCGCGGAGAGCGCGGCACAGAATATCGTGAAGTGCGTACAGCGCTGCGGCCTCGAGGTTGATGACATTGTGCTTGAGCAGCTCGCATCCAGTTACGCGGTACTGACCGACGATGAGAAAGAGCTTGGTTCATGCCTCGTTGATATCGGAGGCGGCACAACGGATATCGCGGTATTTCTCGGCGGTGCGATCCAGCACACCGCGGTCATCCCGATCGCGGGCGATCAGGTGACCAACGACATTGCCGTGTCCATGCGTACGCCGACGCAATATGCCGAGGAAATCAAGATCAAGTACGCCTGCGCGCTATCGCAGCTCGCCAATCCGGACGAAACCATCGAGGTCCCGAGTGTTGGCGAGCGACCGCCACGCCGCCTGGCTCGGCAAACGCTCGCGGAGATTGTCGAGCCACGCTACGAAGAGCTCTTCGGCCTGGTTCGCGATGAACTTCGCAGAAGCGGCTTTGAAGAACTGATTGCGGCCGGCGTCGTGATAACAGGCGGCAGCGCCAAGATGGAGGGCGCCGTCGAACTGGCCGAGGAAGTGTTCCACATGCCGGTCAGGCTCGGCGCGCCGCAATACGTCGAGGGGCTGATGGATGTTATTCGCAATCCGATCCACGCCACGGGCGTCGGTCTGCTCTTGTATGGAAATGAAAACTTGTCGCGACGCGAAAGGCGCAGCACGCCGATCGGCGGCAACTTGGGTGAGGTCTGGGAGCGCATGAAGGCGTGGTTCCAGGGCCATTTTTAGAAGAACGGGGTTTCAGTGAGTACCCCACAGGGAAAGTTAACAAGCGGAGGAAGGCTCAATGTTTGAATTAATGGACGCGCATAGCTCTACTGCGGTCATCAAGGTCATCGGTGTCGGTGGCGGCGGTGGCAACGCAGTTGCGCATATGGTGGATACCGGTATCGAGGGTGTCGATTTCATCTGTGCCAACACCGACTCGCAGGCCCTGAAAGGGTCGCGGGTAAGGACGTCGTTGCAGATCGGCTGCAATATTACCAAGGGACTCGGCGCTGGCGCCGACCCGGACATCGGCCGGCAGGCCGCGATGGAGGATCGTGATCGTATCGTCGAGGTTATCGAAGGTGCGGATATGCTCTTCATCACGGCTGGCATGGGGGGCGGAACCGGTACTGGCGCAGCGCCCATCGTCGCTCAGGTTGCCAAGGAACTCGGCATCCTGACCGTTGCCGTCGTGACCAAGCCGTTTCTCATGGAAGGTGGCAAGCGATTGCAGATTGCGGAGCACGGCATCGGCGAGCTTGGCAAGTATGTCGATTCGCTGATTACGATTCCGAACGAGAAGCTGCTGACGGTCCTCGGTGGCGATACCACGCTGCTTGATGCATTCCGATCGGCTAACCAGGTGCTGCAGGGCGCGGTACAGGGCATCGCGGAACTGATCACGCGCCCTGGATTGATCAACGTCGATTTCGCGGACGTCCGCACCGTCATGGCGGAGATGGGCATGGCGATGATGGGATCGGGCGTCTCGTCAGGCGAAGATCGTGCGCGGGAAGCGGCGGAGGCTGCGATATCCAGTCCGCTCCTCGAGGACATCAACCTGGCCGGCGCGAATGGCATCCTGGTCAACGTGACGGCCGGCACCGACCTGTCGATTGGCGAGTTCCAGGAAGTTGGCAACACGATCAAGGAGTTCTCGTCCGAGGATGCGACCGTCGTTGTCGGTACGGTCATCGATCCGGAGATGACCGACCGGATACGCGTTACGGTGGTTGCTACGGGACTTGGCCAGCAGGCGAAGAACGCAGAGTCGCCGATGCGTATCGTACGGCGTCCCGCAGCGCAGACGGAGCCGAAATATCACGATTTTGACAAGCCGACCGTACAACGCAAACGCGCCGTGGGTGACGGACTCGACGCTGCCGGGCTGCAGGAAGAATTGCTCGATATCCCGGCATTTCTTCGGCGGCAGGCTGACTGAGGCGAACCCGCTATAACCGGCGGTGCTACTCACTCATCGCCGGCGCTTTTCCTCCGCAGTGCCGGCCCGGAAGAACCGGGCCGGCACGCATCCGGGTAAGCCACTGGTGCTTAATATTTAATGTTGGTGTAATGCGCTAAGCTACTGAATTCTTGTTGAGTTTTTCTCCTATATGGTAATCTTCCGGCCACAATGTTGAGACAACGCACACTTAAGACAACGATCCGCGCCACCGGCGTCGGCCTGCATTCGGGCGAGAAGGTCTTCATGACCCTGCGTCCGTCGGCCGAGAATACCGGGATCACGTTTCGTCGCGTCGATCTTGAGAATCCCGTCGATATCGCGGCCGACCCGCGGCTGGTCAGCGAAACGATGCTTGGCACCACGCTGACCAAGGATGGTGTCAACGTCGCGACCGTGGAGCACCTCATGTCCGCGCTGGCAGGCCTCGGCATCGATAATGTCTACGTCGACCTGTCTGCGCCGGAGGTTCCCATTATGGACGGCAGTGCCGGGCCGTTTGTGTTCCTGCTGCAGTCGGCTGGCATTGAAGAGCAGAACGCGGCGAAGAAGTTTATTCGTATCAAGAAGAGGGTGCGTGTCGAGGAAGGTGACAAGTGGGCCGAGTTCGTTCCATTCAACGGATTCAAGGTCAACTTCGAGGTGTCCTTTAACCACCCGGTTTTTAACAAGCTGTCGCAGCAGGCAACCATCGACTTTTCGTCAACCTCATTTCTCAAGGAAGTCAGCCGTGCCCGGACCTTTTGCTTCCTGCGCGATGTCGAGGCGCTGCGTGAGCGTAACCTGACGCTGGGTGGCAGCATGGACAATGCCATCGTGCTGGACGACTACCGTATCTTGAACGAAGACGGACTTCGCTATGCGAACGAGTTCGTCATCCACAAGATCCTCGATGCCATTGGGGATGTTTACCTCCTGGGACACGGCCTGATCGGTGAACTTCGCGCCTACAAATCAGGTCACGAGCTCAACAACAAGTTGCTGCGCGCGATGCTCGCTGACGAGTCGAGCTATGAAGAAGTGACGTTTGCAGATTCCAGGAAGGCGCCGATTTCCTACGCGACGCCAGCCTACGCGTAACGTCCAGCCTGGCTGCCAGATAGCCTCTTTGAATCTCGCGCTCAGCCCTGGCTGACTCGAATCCGGCAGGTGTGTGCCTCGAAGCCCGACGCCCGAGCGGCCGCCAGCAGGACTTCGGTCTCGTAGCGCAGCCGGCTCGCCCAGGCAGACGTCGCGGCAATCACCACCAGTTCACCGCCTTCCCGCACATTCGCAGCAACGATGGCTCGTGCCTGTTCTTCCGGGAGCGCCCGTGCCAGCACGCCTGTCAGCTCGCCCATTTCCCGGGCGCGGCGGACGATGTCGCCCAAGTCCCCGTCATTACAGGGATTTAGCAGATTTCCGAGCTGTTTCGAAGCCATAAGTAATGTGACGCAGGTAGCGCTTTTTCTCCATCCAGAGTGAACCGGGTCACCGTTGTGGGCTCGAACCTTGTAATAAAAACCGTCATTATGCATATTGCTCGCTACGACAAGGGCAAACCCGCTGAAAGGCGGGGGCGCAAAACCACCGGTCTAAGGGATCAGATCCTAGGACAGCGGGGCTACCGAAGTGACCAGGCATAGCAAGTTGATAATAACGCGAAGAAGCGACCGCAGGGAATTGACTCCTGACATCGTGACTTGTGTGTCCGTCCCGGCAGCAACCAAACCACGTCTGAGGCGTGCTCGATGAATGTTGTAATTTTCGGCAAGGGGTTCGGTAAGCCCCGACAATATAACCTTTCTGGCCTGGGTGCCGGTCTGGCTATTGTTGCCGTTGTCGGCATTGTCATTGGCCTCGGCTTTGGCGGCGGTTACTGGTACTCGTCGAAAACCGGTTCGGGTGTCAGCAGCAACGAACTTGTGGGGCTGACGAGCGAACTTAAAGATCAACAGCAGCGCATTGCCGCCATTCGGCAAGGCAACGAAGACACCCTGGATGCGCTGGCGATCCGAATTGCACAAATGAACGCGCGCGTTATTCGACTGGATGCGCTCGGCCGTCGCTTGACCGATATGGCCGATATCGATGACGGCGAGTTCGACTTTGATTCCGAGCCGGCGTTGGGCGGCCCCGAGGAGCCGATGGCCGCCGGATCCAATGTGGCCGTTCCCGAAGTCGTTGATGCGATGCAGTTATTGAACGATCAGTTGAGCAGTCGCGAGGCGCAGCTGAATGTGCTTGAAAGCGTCCTCATGAACCAGAATCTGAAAGAGCGTGTCTATCCGCAGGGACGACCCGTGGGTTCAGGCTGGATCTCATCCTATTTTGGCAAGCGCACGGACCCGTTTACCGGCAAGGCGGCCAATCACACAGGCGTCGATTTTGCCGGCAAGATGGGTGCGGAGATCATCGCTGTCGCGGATGGTGTGGTGACGTGGGCCTCGGATCGCTACGGCTACGGCATCATGGTTGAAATCAATCATGGCAGCGGCTACTCGACGCGCTATGCCCATAACTCCGAAAACCTCGTATCCGTCGGCGATGAAGTCAAGAAAGGCCAGGTCGTAGCCCTGATGGGTGAGACGGGCCGCGCCACCGGCCCTAACCTGCATTTCGAGGTCTTGCACAACGGCAGCCGGGTCAATCCGGTGAAATTTATTCGCGAATCCGCGAACTAGGGTCATATCCAGCCAGGCTCCAATCTTCGCATCGGCCGCGCAGCCGCAGTCCGGTCGCTTGTGTTCGCAAAAAAAGCCCATAGATACCCACATTCGTTTCTAAATAGCGCCGCGACACCTTAGAATAGCGGCCTTTGTTTTCCGGACCGGGGAGCCCTAAGTGGCCAATTTCCTGACCAGTATTTTCGGCAGCCGCAACCAGCGACTGCTGCGTCAGTACTCGAAAGTCGTCACCAAGATCAATGCGCTCGAGGAGGGTATCCAGGCCCTCGACGATGCGTCGCTGCAAGCGAAGACGGCAGAATTCAGGCAGCGCTACCAGGACGGTGAGACGCTACAGCAGCTGTTGCCGGAGGCATTCGCCGTGGCCCGCGAAGCGTCCATGCGGACCCTGCACATGCGGCCTTTCGATGTGCAGCTTATCGGCGGCATGGTATTGCATGACGGTAACATTGCAGAGATGCGCACCGGTGAGGGCAAGACACTCATGTCAACCCTGCCGGCCTACCTGAACGCAATTAGCAGCGACGGTGTGCACGTGGTTACGGTGAACGAATACCTTGCTCAACGTGACGCGGACTGGATGCGACCGATCTACGAGTTCCTCGGCCTGAAGGTCGGTGTCACCAGGAGTGGCCAGACGCAGGAGGAAAAACGCGCCGCGTATGAATGTGACATCACCTACGCAACGAATAACGAGCTTGGCTTCGACTACCTGCGTGACAATCTCGCATTCTCGATAGAAGACAAAGTACAGCGCAAGTTGAACTTTGCCATCGTCGACGAAGTCGATTCGATCCTGATCGATGAGGCGCGCACGCCGCTCATAATCTCGGGCCCGGCGGAATCGAGTACGGACCTGTACGCACAGATCAACAAGCTCATTCCGAAGCTGCGGCAGCACGAGGAAGCCGAAGAGCCGTCCAACTATGACATTACAGCGAATCGCGTGACCCTGGTGGATCAGAAAGGCAATTCCATCACCGTTGCCGGCGAAGACGGCGATCGCTCTGAGGTTATGAAGCTTGAAGAGGCCGTTGCTATCGCCGAAGAGCGTGATGCGGATGTCGTGCTGGTCGATGGCTCGCAAAAAGTTGCCTCATGCCGTTTGATCAGCCGTGGCGACTACACGGTGGACGAGAAGGCGAAGCAGACCCATATGACCGAAGAAGGTCACATGAAAGTTGAATCGCTGATGGCCAGGGCCGGACTGCTTTCCGAGGGCGAGAGCCTGTACGATGCGGGAAACATCCGCCTGTTACATCATCTGAATTCTGCGCTGCGTGCCCACGCTATCTATCAGCGAGACGTGGACTACATCGTCAATGATGGCGAGGTCGTCATCGTCGATGAATTCACCGGCCGAACGATGCCGGGACGTCGCTGGGGCGACGGCCTTCACCAGGCGGTGGAAGCCAAGGAAGGCGTGTCCATCAAGCAGGAAAACCAGACTGTTGCCTCGATAACCTTCCAGAATTTCTTTCGTTTATACAATAACTTATCAGGCATGACGGGTACGGCGGATACGGAAGCGTTCGAGTTTCAGCAGATCTACGGACTCGAAGTTGTCGTCATCCCGACGCATAAACCGATGATTCGCGACGACCAGCCGGATCTGGTGTACCTGACGGAAAAAGACAAGTTCGACGCTATCGTGGAGGATATCGTCGACTGCAAGGAGCGCGGGCAGCCGGTGCTGGTCGGTACCACCTCGATCGAGGCGTCCGAGCTGTTGTCGTCTTTTCTCAAGAAGCAGTCGATCAAGCACGAAGTCCTGAACGCCAAGCAGCATGAGCGCGAGGCGCAGATCGTGCAGAATGCCGGTCGGCCTGGCGCCATTACCATCGCGACCAACATGGCTGGCCGCGGCACCGACATCGTGCTCGGCGGTAGCCTGGATGCGGCTCTTGCTAATGCCGGCGAGGGCGCGGACGAGGAATCAATCAAGGCGGAGTGGCAGGAGCGACATGAAGCTGTGGTCGAGGCGGGCGGCCTGCACATCATCGGCACCGAACGTCACGAGTCACGGCGTATCGACAATCAGCTGCGCGGTCGTTCCGGTCGCCAGGGTGACCCGGGCTCCAGTCGATTCTATCTTTCGATGGAGGATACGCTCATGCGTATCTTCGGCGATCCGGAGCGCACCAAGAGCCTGTTGTCACGGGCCGGCATGCGCGAGGGGGAGGCGATAGAGAGTCGCTTGCTGACGCGCCAGATCGAGCGCGCGCAGCGCAAGGTCGAATCGCACAACTTCGACATTCGCAAGAACCTCCTCGAGTATGACGACGTCGCTAACGACCAGCGCAAGGTTGTCTACCACCAACGCTCTGAACTCATGGAGGCTGATGAGATCTCTGATTCCGTTGCAGCCATTCGCGATGAAGTCGTCGAGCTTACGGTGCAGCAGTACATTCCGCCACAAAGCCTGGACGAGATGTGGGATACCGATGGTCTGAGTCAGGCGCTTGAGTCCGACTTCGGCTTGCATCTTGAGGTGGCACGCTGGGCGAATGAAGACAAGACGCTAAGTGCCGAGCAGATTAGTGAACGGTGTATCGAAGAGGCCAGAATCGCCTACGAGAGAAAGGCCGGGGAAATCGGTGCCGAGCTCATGCGGGGCGTTGAAAAACAGGTCATGCTGCGCCAGCTGGACCATCATTGGAAGGAACATCTGGCGGGCATGGATCATCTGCGTCAGGGCATCGGCCTCAGGTCGTATGCGCAGAAAAACCCCAAGCAGGAATACAAGCGCGAGGCGTTCGAGATGTTCGGCGCGATGCTGGAGCAGGTGAAGCACGACACGATCAGCATACTGTCGCGTATCCGTATTCAGGGGGAAGAGGATCTCGCCGAGATGACGCGGCGGCGGCAGGCTGCAGAAGCCATGAAATTCCAGCATGCTGAAGCATCCGCGCTAGCGGCCGGTCAAGCTCCCCAGGGCGGCCAGCAAGCCGCCCCGGCGGCGGCAGCACCGGCGCCGGAGCCGTTTGTCCGCGATGGCCGCAAAGTGGGTCGCAACGAGCCTTGCCCCTGCGGATCCGGAAAGAAATTCAAGCAATGCCACGGCAAGCTGAACTAGCCGATGAAGCACTTTGACGTGGCGGCGGGCATCCTGCTCGATTCGTCCGAGCGGGTGCTGATTGCAGAACGCCTGGGTGGAGGCCCTTTTCACGGCCTTTGGGAATTTCCCGGTGGCAAGATCGGTCCGGGCGAGTCGGCGGCCGATGCCTTGGCTCGCGAACTCGCTGAGGAGCTCGGAATCGAAGTGGAGGCGTGCTCCTCATTCATGAATCTGCGCCATGAATACGCTGATCGCACTGTCACGATCGAGTTCTTTATCGTGGATGCCTGGAACAGGGAGCCAACGGGTTGCGAGGGCCAGTTGTTGCGCTGGGTTTCAAAGCACCGGCTTGACGCAGCGGAACTGTTGCCCGCCGACGCTCCGGTAGTGAAGGCGCTTCAGCAGGTAGATAGCTGAAAAGCGACGTCCTTGCTTGTCTGCACCGCCCGGCAATCTACGGTTGACCACTCGAGAAAACGCACCGTAAAACGGTGCTGGCTGCCGCTGATCTCCGGAAACAGCGCACTGTTATTCGTGAGGCTGACGCGTAGCAGTCGGCAGTTGCTGTCCTTCTGCATCGTGTGCTGATACATGCCTTTGGTTGCCAGCTGGTCACTGGGGCTGGCACTTTCTCGAATGAGCCATAGCGATTCGCTGACGGCATCGCAGATCGGGCGAATCGCGCTTATCCATTTCGAGAGATCCTCCTGCCGGCGTCCGATCGGTTGGCGCAGCCAGTGGTTGTATTCAGGAAGATCGAATTCGCAGGTGCCGCCCGGTATTGCGCTGCGGTGCTTGATGGCATTGAGGAACTCGCTGTCCTTGATCGGCTGCAGAAAGCCGGTGCCGATCCGGCCGATCTCATCGCGACTCGCCAACAGATTATTGACCAGTGCACTCAGGCGTCCGCGGTCGACGCCAGGCTGCGCCTGGTATCGCTGCAGCGTGCCCAGCTGCTGGTCGAGTTCCTTGAGCACGTCGCTGCGAACGTCGCCGCGCGACAGTATTGCGAGTATTTCCAGCAGCGTTGAGATCGTCGCTCTCGTTGCCCAATCGGCCTCTTTCTCGACGTTATAGAGCATCTGCTGGTAGAGAAATTCCAGTCGCATGAAGGTACGCATGCGCTCGGATAGCGGCTGTTCGTAGTGCGTCGGAGCGTTTGCAGTCTCCACGCCAATGTCTTTGGCAGGCTTGGCCATGCCGCTATTCTGCGCTAGACGATGCCGACTGGCAAATGAGCGTGACAGCAGTCTCACTTCGGGCCCCTGCTTCTGAAGTAGCCGCACAGGACAGGCTAGAATGTCGTATTGCGATAGCGACCGGCGCCCCGTAGATGATTGATCCTGTCACCGATGACCAGACTGGTCGAAGAAACCGTTTTCTCGTCATTGCTGGCTGGATATTCCTGCTGACCGCGGGCGTTGCTGCCTACTGGCCAGGCCTCGCCGGCCCATTTCTTCTGGATGACCTCGGCTCGATTGCCAACATGGGCGACCGGGGCGGCGTGCGGGACTGGGAGACGTTCAAGGCTTTCGTATTCGGCGGTACCGCCGGTTCGCTGGGCCGGCCTGTTGCGCTGTTCAGCTTCCTGATCGACGGCAACAACTGGCCGACTGACCCTTGGCCATTCAAGCGCACGAACCTGGTCATCCATCTCATGAATGCAGGTCTGGTCGGATTATTCATCGGCAAGATTCTTCGCTTGCTGGAGTTTGACAGGCAGGACGCGCGCTGGATTGCGCTCGTGTCGACGGCCTGCTGGCTGCTGCATCCTTTCCTGGTTTCCACAACGCTCTATGCCGTGCAGCGCATGGCGCAGCTCTCGACGCTGTTCATATTCGCCGGCATGAACGTCTACCTGTATGGACGATCGTTTCTCGATAGTCGTCCGCTCAAGGGCTACCTGATCATGAGCATGTCGATCGGGCTGTTTACGTTGCTCGCCCTGTTCTCGAAAGAGAACGGCATCTTGTTGCCGCTGCTGATTGGCGTTGTGGAGTTAACGATTATCGCAAGCCAGGGATCACGACTGCCGACATTGAACCGTTATTGGGGCTTGCTGTTCCTTGTCGTGCCATCGGCGTTCATCGCCTATTACCTGGGCGACCGGGTTCTGAGAGAGGACTTCTTTGACATCGTGCAGCCGCGGCACTACAGCGCCTACGAGGGTTTTCTGACGCAGGGTAGGGTGCTGTTCGATTACCTCAGGCACTGGTTTGTTCCTGAGTTATATACGACCGGCGTCTTCCAGGATCACTTCCTGAAGTCGGAAGGCATCCTGTCCCCTGTTACAACGCTTTTCAGCATGCTGTTTCACGTTGCGCTGATCACCGTATCGCTGGTCAAGCGCCGCGAGTGGCCGCTGTTCGCCTTTGCCGTGCTGTTTTTCTACGGTGGGCATTTGCTCGAGTCGACGGTGTTGAACCTGGAGCTTTACTTCGAGCACCGCAACTACCTGGCGGCGGCCTTCCTGTTTGTGCCGCTCGTCGTGTTGCTGAGGACGAAGGTCAGCCAGCAGCTGTTCGCCATCGTCGCTATTTTAGCGCTGCTGGTACTCGCCGGTTTCACACGCTACTCGGCGACGGTATGGCAGACGTTTCCGGGTATTGTTGAGGCGTCGGCTCACAAGGCGCCCACGTCGGCCCGCGCCCAGGCACAGTACGCAACCCTGTTGTTCAACGCAGGTCGTTACGATGAATCGCTGCAGGTCATCGACCGCGCGGTGCAGAATATCGATAGCAATCATCCATTGCTGTTGATCAATCGACTGATAATCCACTGCCAGTTGGGGATCCTTACCGGCAGCGAATTCGCGAAAGTGGCCGACCTGGTGTCGGCAAGCTACTACGACGATCGTTCGATCAAACTTTATACCGGGCTAACAAGCTCAGTCGTGAGCGGCAAGTGCCCGGAGGTAACGCTGGGCGATCTGAGAAACATGTATGAAAAGATGCTGCTGGTCCCGGACAACAGCAGAAAGACGTCGCTTGGTTACTCGCAGATCCAGTATTTCATCGGCTACACCAGCGTTTACGCAGGCGAGTTGCCTCGCGCAGTTGCCGCATTCGAGGAATCACTGCGCGCGCGGCCGGGCGCCTCGCACGCGATGATCATGGCCGCGCACCTGGCTACCGGCGAATTCTACGAAGAGGCCCTGCGGTTCGCCGATATCGCACTTTCCCAGCTGGACGTGGAGAAGCAGGGCATCGTCGGTCGGGCACGCGTTTCTGAAGCCGATATTCGGCAGTTTCAGGGGGTCGTTCGCGACGATATCGAGGCGCTTCAAAACTCTCAGCCAGAGCTGCCCGCCGTAGACTGACGGCTCAGTCTCGATTGTCTGCGAGTTCGCGGAAGGCCTGGTCCAGCTCGCGCACGCGTTGCCGGGTATCGTCAAGCCGGCCTTCATTCTCAATGACAACGTCGGCGATCGCGAGCCTCTCTGCCCGGCTGGATTGCGCCGCCAATATTCGACGTGCCTGCTCGACGGACTCGGCATCGCGGGCCAGCAGTCGCTGAATCTGCAGTTCCTCACTGCAGTCCACGACCAGGACGCGGTCCACGAACTCGACCAGAGGTGACCCGACCAGCAGCGGCACAACGATGATCTGGTAAGCCCCCCCGGCCGCATCCGCCTGGCGCCGTGTTTCTGCGCCGATGCGCGGATGCAGAATGGCCTCGAGATCGGCACGTGCCTGATCGTCCGCAAAAATCAGCTGGCGCAATTCCCGGCGATCCAGGTTCCCTGTAGCGTCGATCACACCATCGCCGAAGCGCTCGGAGATTTCTTGCAGCGCGGGTTGTCCGGGCGCCACGATCTCTCGCGCTATGATATCCGTGTCGATAATCGCGACACCGAGTTCGGCAAACATGTCGGCAACGGTCGATTTACCGCTGGCGATGCCGCCGGTCAATGCGACGCGAAATGTGTGTCTTGCTGCAGCCAATGTCACTCAGAGCATGAGGTCGAGATACGCGTTCTTGATGGTGTCGCCCCAGAGCATCGTGATCCAGCCCGCCGCTGCAAGATAGGGTCCGAACGGTATCGGCACGCTACGCTCATGTCTGCGAAATACCATCAGGCTGATACCGACGACTGCGCCAACCACGGCGGACATCAGAATGATCTGCGGCAATTGCTGCCATCCAAGCCAGGCCCCCAAAGCCGCAAGCAGCTTGAAGTCGCCGTAGCCCATGCCCTCTTTGCCGGTGACCAGCTTGAACAACCAGTAGACCGTCCACAGGCTCAGGTAGCCGGCGGCAGCGCCGACGATGGCATCTTGGGGAGCGATAAACAGGGTCTCGCTACCGGCGACGGGGTGAAACAGGCTCATCAACAGTCCGATCCACAGTAACGGCAAAACAATCGAGTCTGGAATCAGCTGCGTGTCGGCGTCGATCATGCTGATCGGCACCAGCGATAGCGTCATCAGGATTGCCATGGCGGCTTCCCAGCCGACGCCGAATCGCCAGGCACATATTGCCGCTAGCACCGCGGTAAGCATTTCCACGAGGGGGTATCGCGCGGATATCGAGTGCTTGCAATTGCTGCACTTGCCACTGAGCAGCAGGTAGCTGATAACCGGTATGTTCTGCCAGGCCTGGATCAGGTGACCGCAGGATGGACAGCGCGAGCGGGGAACGATCAGGTCGAAACGGCCATCCGGCAGCTCGTGCTCGGGCGGGCTCTTGCTGAGCGCGTCACACTGCTCGCGCCACTCGCGTTCCATCATGATCGGCAGCCGATAAATCACAACGTTTAGAAAACTGCCTATGAGCAGCGCGAAAGCGAAAACAACGGCGACGAAAACGGCGGGCGACTCAGTGAGCAATTCGAGCATGCTGTGACTCCGTAAACTGCCTTCGGCAAGCTAAATAAAAACGGCGTCCGGAGTGTCCTCCGAACGCCGTTTGTTTGCAAATCAGGCGTTGCGTCTTAAACAACCGCACCCAGTTTGAAGATTGGCAGGTACATAGCCACAACCAGGCCACCAACGAGGATGCCGAGAATACCCATAATCAGAGGCTCGAGCAGGCTCGACAGGTTATCGACGGCGTTGTCGACGTCGTCTTCGTAGAAATCGGCCACCTTCGCTGACATCTGATCGAGAGAGCCGGATTCTTCGCCGACCGCGATCATCTGGATAACCATGTTCGGGAACAGATCGGTGTTCTCCATGGCCTGCTGCAGTCGCTGGCCTGTAGCCACTTCGTCTCGCATTTCCATCACGCCGACTTCATAGACAATATTGCCGGTTGCGCCCGCAACGGACTCCAGTGCCTCGACCAACGGCACACCGGCCGCAAACATCGTCGAAAGCGTTCGTGCGTAACGCGCGATCGATGCCTTTTGCAGGATAGGGCCAATAATCGGCATCTTCAGCATCGTGCGATCGAGGAAATGCCGAAACGGTCGCGAACGTTTCTTGAAGTAGATAAAGGCTGCGACGGCTGCGCCTATACCCGCCGCAATAAACAGGCCCTGGGTGCGCACAAACAACGACAGGTCGATGACCATGCGTGTGAAGCCGGGCAAATCGGCGCCGAAGCCCTGGAACAGGTCTTCGAATGAGGGGATGACGAAAATCAGGAGAATGGTCGTGACAATGAATGCGACAACCAGCACTGCCGCGGGATAGGTCAGCGCTTTCTTGATCTTCTTCTTGATTGCCTCGGTCTTCTCTTTATACGTTGCAATCTTGTCGAGCAGAGATTCGAGAGCACCGGCCTGTTCGCCAGCCTCGACCAGGTTCACAAACAGATCGTCGAAGTACAAAGGATTCTTGGCGAGCGCTTCTGCAAGGGCACTACCGCCCTCGACGTCAGCCTTGATGCTGAGAATCAGCTTTTGCATTGCGGCGTTTTCATGCCCGTTACCAACGATCTCGAAGGCCTGTACGAGCGGAATGCCGGCCGCAAGCATGGTCGCCAGCTGGCGACTGAATATCGCGATATCAGCGGTTTCGATAGTGCCGCCGCCAGAGAACATGCTCTTACGTTGCTTGCGAATACGCGTCGGCACGACGCCCTGGCGACGCAGGTCAGCCCGCACCGACGCTTCGTCGGTCGCGAGGCTCTTGCCTTTGACTTTCTTGCCGTTCCTGTCGGTGCCTTCCCAGAGGAAAGGCGTACTCATCGTAGCTGCTTCAGCCATTTGTCTAGTCCGTTAATCCAGGGTGTAACTATTCAATTGTAACCCGGTTGACCTCTTCAAGGCTGGTAACCCCTTCCTTGACTTTGTTCAAACCGGCTCTCCGCAAATCGACCACACCTTCCCTGATGGCCTGATCGGATATCTGCATGGCATTACCACCTTCCATAATGATGCGCCCCATCGCTTCGGAGACCTCCATCACCTGGAAAATACCGAGACGGCCCTTGTAGCCCTCATTGCATTGTTTGCAGCCCACGGGTCCGTAGATCTGTACGCCCGCATCGATTTCATCGTTCGTGAAGCCCTCTTTCAGCAAGGCTTCTTTCGGCACATCGCGAATCTCCTTGCAATTGCCGCAGAGACGCCGCGCCAGGCGCTGCGCAATGATCAGGCTGACCGAGGTCGCAATCGCGTACGGTTTGACGCCCATGTCGACGAGTCGTGTCAGGGTCTTGGGAGCGTCATTGGTATGCAGCGTCGATAATACGAGGTGTCCCGTCTGCGCGGCCTTGATGGCGATCTCCGCCGTCTCCAGGTCGCGAATCTCACCAACCATGATGACGTCGGGATCCTGGCGCAGGAACGCCTTGAGAGCAGACGCAAACGTCAGGCCGACTTTCGGATTGACGTTGACCTGGTTGATGCCGGGCAGGTTGATTTCAGCGGGATCTTCCGCTGTGGAGATGTTGCGATCATCGGTGTTCAGGATATTCAGGCCGGTGTACAGGGAGACCGTCTTACCCGAGCCTGTCGGTCCTGTGACCAGGATCATTCCGTACGGCTTGGCGAGGTGCTTCTCGTACAGGGCACGCTGCGCGTCCTCGTAGCCCAGCATCTCGATGCCGAGCTTGGCGCTCGACGGATCGAGAATACGCAGCACGATCTTTTCGCCGAACAGAGTCGGGCAGGTATTGACACGAAAGTCGATGGCGCGGTTCTTGGAGAGACGCATCTTGATGCGGCCGTCCTGCGGTACGCGGCGTTCGGCAATGTCCATGCGAGACATGACTTTGAGTCGTGCGCAGACCTTGTTGGCAAGTACGACCGGCGGTTTCGCGACTTCGGAAAGAACGCCATCGAGGCGAGTCCTGACACGAAAGATCTTCTCGTAGGGTTCGAAATGAACATCCGAGGCGCCGCGCTTGATCGCATCGAGCAACACCTTGTTGACGAAGCGCACCACAGGCGCGTCTTCGATGTCGTCGCGAGATTCGTCTTCGCGTTCCTCGTCCTCACCGGTGACGTCCAGGTTCTCGAGATCGAAATCGTCGTCGTCCAGGCCGCCCATGCTGGTATCGACGGCGTCAATCGCTTTGACGATTCGATCTTCCAGCTTGTCCTGTTCAACAACGACCGGATCCACGCGCATGCTGGTGGCGAACTTGATGTCGTCGATAGCCTGCAGGTTGGTCGGATCGGAAATGCCGAGAAACAAGCGCTGACCGCGCTTGACCAGCGGCAGTACCCGGTGCTTCGAAATCAGTTTTTCATCGACTGCACGGATGACGTCCAGATCGATTTCAACGGCGTCGAGATCGAGCAGCGGAACGCCGAATTCGTGGGAGGCGGCTACCGCAATGGCTCTCGCGTTCGCCAGCTCGGCGCCGACCAGGTACGCGATGAGGGGCAATCTCTCGTTCTTGGCAGCCTCGGTGGCTTCCTGCAGCCTGTCCTCGGCAATAATGCCGTCCTGGACCAGCCGCCTGGGCAAGCCTGCTAGATTGGATTGGGAAGCTGTTGCTGCCATAGGTTTATCAGACTGTCGCTAATCTCCGAGCGTTACAGTCTCACTGATCCAACCCCTCGATTCAACTCGATTTTGTGCGGGGGTTCACAGTTAGCGAATTTGATTAAGTAAAACGTGGATTTGGAGCGATTTGCCCTGTTTCAGGGCGATCCTGCGAGGGATTAGTCCGGCCGGCAGATGGAGGGCAGATACCGGGGAGGAACGTCGCCGGGGGCGTAGGGCGTCGTTACGCCATCACCCGTCAACAGCGTTCCCGGGGGGGCGCTCGCCGGTCCGCAGCGCCACGTGACCGAGCTGCTGCCCGACTGGTACGGTGTGAATGAGAGCGACTGGCCGAATATGTTCGCGTGAGCGTCGTTGCCAAAAGTGACGTCTACCCTGCCGTCAACAACGTTGACGCCGGAAACGTATTTCCCGGAGGTATCCGTTGCCAGCGGACTCATGCCCGCTTCCGTGCGATCAGCGGGCGGACGGCCAGACTGCAAGAACGCATCGATGACGGGTGTCTTCGCCGAGGCGGCCATGTTGAGACCCTCGGCGACCTGTGCCCGAATCGTGTAGGTCTGGTACGCCGAAACGGCCAGCGAGGCCAGGATCCCGATAATCGCTACGACTATCATCAGCTCGATGAGTGTAAATCCGTGACTAGATGATTTCATGTTGTCAGTTGCCCAATCCGTATCCCGTCTATTTTAACCCAGATGTTCGAAGAACGCGCTTATTGGACGCCGTTATCGTTCGCTATTGTGACGCCATTCACATTGCAGGAAGGCGCTGAAAAAAAAGCCCCGGAAACCGGGGCTTTCTTAACTTGCTAGCCAGGGCACAAAGCCCTGCCGTTACGACTTACGGACGGCAAGCTGACGGTACATGCTTGTTAGCGATGTCGGCAGAAGAACATGCCCAATCGATGCTACCGGCGTTGGTCGTCGGTGTCAGCGTGAGCGTGCTGCCTGCGAGCGTCGCGTGTGCTGACGGACCGCTGTAGGTAACCGTGATTACGCCAGAAGCGCCAACGGCAACGTCAGAGACGTACTTGCCCTGGATCGTGGCCGAGTCAGAAACGCCAGCTTCAGCGTTGGTGGACGGGAAGTTGCCGGTGTCCATCGTGAACTCGGAAATCGCTGCCTTCGCACCGCCCGAGAGGCTCAGGCCTTCAGAAACCTGTGCGCGGATCGTGTAGTCCTGGTAAGCAGGAATAGCGATTGCCGCCAGAATGCCAATGATCGCGACAACGATCATAAGTTCGATAAGTGTAAAACCTTGCTGCTTCTTCATCTCTGTATCTCCATGAATTGAGAGTTTTGAATAGTGCGTACGGCATGATCGCCTGTACCGTAGGTAAAGCAAGCAGCGTGCCAACAAATTGATGAAAACGCTAAGTGATTGTTTTTAAATATATTATACGAGAATAGTGGGCTTGCAGAGGCCATCGAAAGGGGCCGGGCGTCTGCAAATAGTGACAATACTGTCTATTGCGGCGCCGCTTTGTGTCGGAATGTGACAAAAATTGTCACTCTATGCCCAGTTTCTTGATGCGATAGCGGAGTTGCCGGAACGATAGCCCCAGCAGCTTTGCCGCAGCGGTCTTGTTATAACGAGTCTTTTCAAGCGCTTCGACGATCGCCTGCCGCTGAATGTCTTCCATCTGGTCGCCCAGCTTGCCCTCTGCGACGGGGCCGGAGGTGTCGGTTTTGCTTGGCGTGCGTTGCTGCAGGTCGTCTGCGCCGATCGTGCCGCTGGTACACAGCGTGACAGCGCGCTCGAGCATGTTTTCGAGTTCCCGAACATTGCCCGGAAAGCTGTAGCTCAACAGCGTTGCCCGGGCGCTTTCGTCGAGCGTTACGTTCGCGTCCAGGCGGTCGAGGATAAAATCGGCCAGCAACAATACATCGTCACCGCGCTCGCGCAACGTCGGCACGTGCAGCTCGATGACATTGATTCGATAGTAGAGGTCTTCGCGAAACTCGTCGTCGGCCACCATCCTGGCAAGATCTCGATGCGTGGCTGACAATATGCGGACATCCACCGATTCTTCCGCGGATGCTCCAACAGGCCTTACTTTCTTTTCCTGGATGACCCGCAGCAACTTCACCTGCATGGCCAGCGGCAAGTCGGCAATCTCATCGAGGAACAAAGTGCCGTTCTCCGCGCACTGCAGCAGGCCGGCCTTGTCATTGATGGCACCAGTGAAGCTGCCCTTGCGATGGCCGAAGAATTCGCTCTCCATCAGCTCCGCCGGGATGGCGCCACAGTTGACCGCAACAAACGGTCCCTCTGAACGGGGCCCGGTTTCATGGATAAGTCGCGCCACGAGTTCCTTGCCGGTACCCGACTCGCCCGAGATATGGACCGGCGCCTGCGAGCGAGCAACCTTGTCGATCATCTCGCGCACCTCGTCGATGCGTGGCGATTCCCCGAGCAACTTCGACTGTCCGGCGTGTCGTCCGGCGGAGAGGCGCAGCGCCTTCTCGACAATATTACGAAGGTTGCCAAGGTCCAGCGGTTTGGAAATGAAGTCGAACGCCCCCAGCTTCAGGGCCTGCACCGCGGTTTCAATGTTGCCGTGCGCGGTAATGACCGCCACCGGAAGGCCGGTGGCGTTGCTCTGAATCCAGTCGACGAGTTCGAGTCCGTCGCCGTCGGGCAGGCGCATATCCGTCAGGCAGATGTCGAAACGCCGCGTCCCGAGCAGCTTCTTGGCGCTGGCTATATCGGCGGCCGATTCCGTATGCACATCCATGCGCCCGAGTGTCAGGGTTAGTAACTCACAAATGTCGGGCTCGTCGTCAATCACGAGGGCCAGCGGCTGGTTCATGCGTCGTCCTGTCTTTCCCAACGATCCGGATCGGAGAATACGATACGAAAGATACTGCCTCCACCCGGCCGGTCAAGATACAGCAGGGTTGCGCGATTCAGTTCACAGAGCTCGCGGGAGATGTACAAGCCGAGTCCCGTGCCGCCGGAGCGCGCCGTGAAGAACGGTTCGAATATCTTCTCGGCAGTAGCCGGGTCGACGCCCAGGCCGTAGTCCAGGACTTCGAGAAAAGGCCGACCCTGTTTTTGCATTCGGCCAGCCCGAACTTCAACCATGATGCCGCCTGTCTCGCTTGCGTACTTAACTGCATTATCGCAGAGGTTCCACATCACCTGCCGGAGATGACCGGAATCCATGCGTACCTCCAGGTCAGCGGGGACATCTCCGATTGTGAACTCACCTTCCTGGAGCTGTACCGTTCGCACGAATTCACTGGCGAAGTCCAGGAGCCAGTCCTTCAGGCCGAAGCGCGTCGGCCGGCTCGATTCACGGCGCGACAGTTGCAGGACGTTATCAATAATGTGGCTTACGCGTCCCGAATGCGTCTTGATAATCTCGGTGAGGCGCTTGTCTTCATCGGTCAGACCCTGCGACTCGCGCAAGAGTTGTGCCGCATGGCTCATCGCGCCAACCGGGTTGCGAATCTCGTGCGCGATACTGGCACTCAGTCGACCCAGCGATGCAAGCTTGGACTGCTGCACACGCGCATTCATGATGCTGATGTCCTCGAGGAAGATCAGCACGGGCCCGTCCCGCTGCCCGACCTTGCCGAGCGGGGCCATGTGTGCGGTGATACGCACACTGGTGTTATCGGAGATCAATGCGAACTCGGGGTGGGACGTGCGTGAAGGGTCCTTGCGCCATAACTTTATGTAATTGCCGAGTTCGTTCGAAGCCGCCAGCAGCGGCTGGCCGGCAAGCGAATCGCGGGTGCCGAGCAGCTGCGTTGCCGAGCTGTTGATCAGACGAATCGCATCGTCCGCATCGATAACGACAATACTCTCGCGAAGATGCTGGACGATGTATTCGTTGAGCTCGGATACATTCTGCAGATCGATACCGAATTTTCGAGCCAGCGCTTCGCTGGCCTGTATTCGGCGTGCGAGGGGCTGTGCAGCAAGCGCCATGGCGAAAATGATGGCGCTGAGTATGCCGGCCGCCGGAAAATTGGTCGGAGTCCCGTCCGGGCTGAACAGCAGGAATGCCTGCTCGCCGAGAATCGCGAATGTCGCGACGGCCGCCAGGATCGGCGGGTACTGGTTGGGGAGAATCAGGCTGCCGGCACCGATGAAGACGATCAGAAGGCCACCAAGCCCGCTCGAGATACCGCCGCTGGCGTGCGTGAGAATAATGACTGCAACGATATCGACCAGCACCTGGGCCAGCGCAATCATGTGGATAGCGCTCCGGCGCTGTCGGAGCATGACGGCGGATACGGCGGCGAAAACGAGATAGCCAGCGGCGGTTGCGACGAACAGCAGCGGCAGGCTGTCGCCGAAAATACGCGGCTCCCCCCAAGCGAAAAACAGCACGAGCAGCAGCGCGGCGACGAACAGACGAAACCCGCTCACCGTTGCGAGTACGCGCCAGGTGAGGTCGGGCTCGTCCATAGCTCGCTGCAGCAATGCATCGCGAGAACCGCGGAATGTCCGCCAAAGGAAGTTCTCGGTCTGTGGCTCGTTCATCGGTGATTTGCCGTCGCAGACTCGTGAGATGCGCCGATTGTAGACTGAATATGGACAAGGGTCCCGCAAACCTCCAAAATACGGCCACTTTTTCGCGTCGACCGCGAAACCTCCCAGACTCGGCTGCGCAGCAGGCGATAACCAGAAGACGCACTCACTCATGAATCTGCACGAATACCAATCCAAACGATTGTTTGCCGATTACGGCATACCGGTTCCGCGCGGCATTCCGGCGGATACCGCGAAGGCAGCCGTCAAGGCGGCCCAGGAACTCGGCGGCGAGCTGTGGGTTGTGAAGGCGCAGGTACACGCGGGCGGGCGCGGCAAAGCCGGCGGCGTGAAGCTGGCTCGGACGCTGGAGGAAGTCCGCGAGTTTGCCGACGGCATGCTCGGCATCCAGCTGGTGACCCACCAGTCCGGCCCCGAGGGTCTGCCCGTTAACGTCGTTTACGTCGAGGAAGGCTCGGAGATCGATCGCGAGCTGTATCTCAGCATGCTCGTGGATCGTGAAGTGAGTCGAATCTCCTTTATTGCGTCGGCCGCCGGCGGCATGGATATCGAAAAGGTCGCCGAGGAAACGCCGGAGCTGATCCTGTCCGTCTCCGTTGCGCCGGACGCCGGGCTGCAGGACTATCAGGCGCGGCAACTTGCGTTCGGCCTGGGACTCGACAAGAAACAGATGCGCCAGTTCGGTGACCTCATCAAGCGGCTCTATCAGCTCTACGTGGATGCGGATGCCAGCCTTATTGAAGTGAACCCGCTGATCACCACGAAAGCGGGCGACATCATGGCGCTGGACGGCAAGATCAATATCGATGGCAGCGCCCTGTTTCGTCAGCCGAAGATCGCCGAACTGCGCGACCCGTCACAGGAAGACGAAGCGGAGCGCAAGGCGGCTGAGCACGATCTCAACTACGTGTCACTCGACGGCAACATCGCCTGCATGGTCAATGGTGCCGGTCTTGCGATGGCTACTATGGATCTCATCAAGCTGCACGGCGGCGACCCGGCCAATTTCCTGGACGTCGGTGGTGGCGCTACTGCCGAGCGGGTCGCCGAAGCATTCAAGCTCGTGTTGTCCAATGCGAATGTTGCCGCCATCCTCGTGAATATTTTCGGTGGCATTGTGCGATGCGACCTGATTGCCGAGGGTATTATCAGCGCGGTCAAGGAGGTAGGCGTCAAAGTTCCTGTGGTCGTCAGGCTCGAAGGCACGAACGTCGACAAGGGGCGGGATCTGCTGGCTAACAGCGGTCTCGACATTATCGCAGCGGATGATCTGACCGACGCCGCCAAGAAAGCGGTTGCCGCGGCAGCCTGACGAGTATATCGAATGAGCATTCTGGTCAACAAAGACAGCAAGATCCTCTGCCAGGGCATTACAGGCAACCAGGGTTCCTTCCACACCGAACAGTGCATCGAGTATGGCACTCAGGTCGTTGCCGGCGTGACGCCGGGACGCGGTGGACAGGACCACCTTGGCGTGCCGGTCTACAACACGGTGCGTGACGCGGTTGCCGAAACCGGGGCCGATGTAAGCATGATCTACGTACCACCGCCGTTTGCGGCTGACGCCATCCTCGAGGCGGCGGATGCCGGTATCGACCTGATTGTCTGTATTACCGAGGGTATTCCGGTCAACGACATGGTAAAGGTCAAGTCGGCGCTCAGGGATTACGATTGCCGGCTTATCGGCCCGAACTGTCCGGGCATCATCACGCCCGGCGAGTGCAAGATCGGCATCATGCCCGGCTTTATCCACAAACCAGGCCGTATTGGTGTCGTATCCCGTTCTGGAACGCTAACTTACGAAGCTGTCTACCAAACGACAACTATCGGACTGGGGCAGACGACCTGTATCGGTATCGGCGGGGATCCCGTGCGCGGTATGGACTTCATCGACTGCCTGGAGCTGTTCGAAGCGGACCCGGATACCGACGGCATGATCATGGTTGGCGAGATCGGCGGCACGGACGAAGAGGCGGCGGCAGAGTTCATCCAGAGCAACGTCAGCAAGCCGGTCGTCGCCTACATCGCCGGCGTTACCGCGCCTCCCGGCAAACGCATGGGCCATGCGGGCGCGATTATTGCAGGCGGTAAAGGAACCGCTGAGGACAAGTTCAAAGCGCTGGATGCGGCCGGAGTCGCAACGGTGCGTTCGCCGGCAGAGCTCGGATCGAAGATGCAGGAAATCATTGATCGTTGAGACTCTGTCCTTCGATGCTAACTAGGGAATCTCCGCTTCGATACCCATGAGTAGCCGCCTCAAAGTTGCGCTGGCACAGATCGATCTGGCCGTTGGTGACGTTGCCGGCAACACCGCGAAGATCATCGACTGTGCGGCGCGTGCACGCGACGTCGAAGGCGCCGATCTGGTGGTGTTTCCCGAACTCAGTGTATGCGGCTATCCGCCAGAAGACCTGCTATTTCACGCGGGTTTGCGCCATAGCGTCGAGAAAGCGATTGCCGAAATCCGCGACCGGGTTTTCGGGATAGCGATCCTGATCGGTTTTCCCGAGTACGATAACGGCAACATCTACAACAGCTGTGCCGTTTTCTCGGACGGTCGCAAGATCAGCAGCTATCGCAAACAGTTGCTACCCAACTACAGCGTGTTTGATGAGGAGCGCTATTTCACGGCGGGGAATAAAGCGGCCGTTTTCAAGTTGAACGGTATCCGCGTCGGTATCACGATTTGCGAGGACGTCTGGCGAGCCGAGCCGATTGCGCGGAGCCGCAGCGCCGGTGCCGAATGTATTGTCGCTATCAACGGCTCACCCTACGAACTGGGCACGCAAGTGCGGCGAGAGCGTACCGTGCGCTCGCGCGTTGAAGAGGTCGGTATTCCGGTCATCTACGTCAACATGGTGGGTGGTCAGGATGAACTGGTGTTCGATGGTGGTTCGTTCGTCATGGACGCCGCAGGCGAGATCTGTTTTCGTGCACCGCCGTTCGAGGAGTCCCTGTACGTGACGATGCTGGATGGCACGGCAAAAGGCGTCGTGCCGCAGGCCGGCAGCTGTGCTGACGCGCTGTCGAGCGAGGCGAGCATATACAAGGCGTTGGTTACCGGTACCCGTGACTACGTGACGAAACACGGCTTTCCCGGTGTCGTCATGGGTCTTTCCGGCGGCATCGATTCGGCGCTGGTTCTCAGCATCGCCTGCGATGCGATCGGTGCGGAGCGCGTTCGCGCCGTGATGATGCCGTTTCGATACACGTCGACGATGAGCCAGGAGGATGCCGCGAAGCAGGCGGCCACAATGGGCGTGCGTTACGACGTGATCCCCATCGAGCCAATGTATGACGCCACCGTGCGGCAGCTGCAGCCGATCTTTGGTGATCAGCCACCCGATGTTACGGAAGAGAACATACAGGCACGCTGTCGCGGCCTGTTGTTGATGGCGATTTCCAACAAGACCGGCCGCATGCTGCTGACAACGGGCAACAAGAGCGAGATGGCGGTGGGCTACGCCACGCTGTACGGCGACATGGCCGGTGGGTTTGCACCGATAAAGGACTGCAGCAAGACCATGGTCTATCGGCTGGCGCGCTATCGCAACACGCTGGGTGAGGCGATTCCGGAGCGTGTTATTACCCGACCGCCGTCGGCCGAATTGCGACCGGACCAGAAAGACAGCGACTCGTTGCCCGATTATGACGTGCTCGATCCGATCCTCGAGGCATTCATCGAGGACGACCTTTCGGTTGCCGAAATCACCGAGCAGGGATACGACCGCGCTGTCGTTTTGCGAGTGCTGGAGATGGTGAAGCGCAACGAGTACAAGCGGCGGCAAGCGCCACCGGGCGTACGAATTAGCGGCAGGGCGTTTGGTCGTGACTGGCGCTACCCGATAACCTCGGGCTACAAGTTCCCGACCTGATCAGCCGTCGTCGGTCCGGTTCGGGAAGTTCTTGGCGAGAACTCTCCGGGTGTCTGCCGCGAGATCATTCATGCCGAGCTTTTCGTAAGCCGCTGCCATGATCTCGAGCGAGCGCGCATTGCCAGCAGCACCGTTGTATTGCTCCAGTGCCGTCTTGGCCCTGTTTATTGCAGCGACATACGCGCCGCGACGAAGGTAGTAGTCGGCGACATGATTCTCGTAGGCTGCCAGGCGATTCTTGATATAGAGCATGCGTTGCTCTGCGTCAGGCGCGTACTGGCTGGCAGGAAATCGCTCTACAAGGCGCCGAAACGACGCATACGCGCGTTCCAGTTCTTTCGGCGGTCGGTTCGTTACGTCTTTGCGAAACAGCTTTTCCAGGATGCCGGGATCGTCCTCGAAGTAGGCCAGTCCCTCGATGTAAAGCGCGTAGTCGACTCGCGGATGAATCGGATTTTCGCGCATGAAGGTCTCGGCGGCATCAATGGCCTGTTCCGTCTGACCGCCCTTGTAGTACGCGTACATCAGTTCGAGCTGGATCTGGCGCGACAGGTCCGAAAACGGATAGCGGGCCTGAATAATCTCGAAGATCTGGATACCACGCCGGTAATTGCCGCGCGCCACGGACTCTTTCGCCTCTTCATAGGCTTTCGTGATGCTCTGAATCTCGGTTTCCTGCTCCTTGTTATTCGCGCAAGCGACCAGCAGCGTGCCGAGGCAGGCGATCAGCAGCAGACGGCTCTGCTTCATGATTTGCGATTTAAGTAGCATACTTTGCGTTGTTCCCAGGAAAACTGCGTCACCCGGCGTTGCCGGGCCGGCGAGTATACCGCAAACCCCGGCCAATCCAATCGAAAGCCAGCTATGAGCCAAGAGCCCAAGACATTGCCAATTCCGGACGAACTCGCCGGCCTGAGATTGGACCAGGCACTCGCGCAGATGTTTCCGGAATACTCGCGCAGCCGCCTCAAGGAGTGGCTGCTGGCGGGAGCTGTGACGCTGGATGTCGGCCCGAAACGGCCGCGTGACCCGGTCGCTGGCGGAGAGATCGTGACGCTGCTGCCGCAGCAGGATCTCTCCGTGCGCGCAGAGCCTGAGCCCATCGCACTGGATGTTGTCTATGAAGACGACGACCTCTTGCTGATCAACAAGGCCGTGGGGCTGGTTGTGCATCCGGGCGCCGGCAATCCGGCCGGGACACTGATGAACGGCTTGCTGCACCACTCACCGTCGCTGGAACGGGTGCCGCGAGCAGGAATCATTCACCGCATCGACAAAGATACGAGCGGTCTGTTGCTGGTTGCAAAAACCGTCACCGCGCATACCGCGTTGGTACGGCTGCTCGCTGATCGCGACATATCGCGACACTATCTCGCCGTTTGCAATGGCGTCCTGACGGGTGGCGGCACGATCAATGAGCCAATTGGCAGGCATCCGGTCGATCGCAAGCGCATGAGCATCCAGGCCAGCGGCAAGCCGGCGGTCACCCACTACACGGTTATCGAGCGGTTCAGGGCGTTCACGTTCGTCAGAGTGAGGCTCGAAACCGGTCGTACGCACCAGATTCGCGTGCACTTCGCGCATCGGCGTCACGCTCTCGTTGGCGACCCCGTGTACGGCGGCAGGCTGGCATTGCCGGCTGGCGCGACCGACGAACTGGTGCAGTTCCTGCGCCGCTTCAAGCGCCAGGCGCTGCACGCGGCAAGGCTGGCTTTCACGCACCCGGTCAGCAAGCAGGCCATGGAATTCGAAGTACCGCCGCCCGCTGACTTCGAGGCGCTGCTGGCGGTGCTGCGCACGGACGCGGCCGGGCAATGAGCCGGGACTGGATCGCCGCAGACTGGCCGGCACCGGCGGCCGTGGTTGCCGGCACGACCTTGCGCGGCGGCAATCTCGACGCGTTGCGATTGCCCGGCGAACCCTGTTGGCTCAACCAGGTGCACGGCGCCGCAGTGGTGACGGCAGCGCACTACGAGTCACCGCCGGATGCCGATGCCAGCGTCGCCCGCGGACCGGGCCACATCTGCGTCGTGCGGACGGCGGACTGTCTACCCGTGTTGTTTTGCGCCGTCGATGGCTCCGAGGTCGCCGCCGCGCACGCCGGATGGCGAGGGCTCGCGGCCGGAATCCTGGAGGCTACCGTCAGCCGCATGGAGAGCGAGCCGGGCAATCTGCTGGCGTGGATCGGTCCTGCGATCTCGCAACGCGCCTTCGAAGTGGGTCGCGAAGTACTCGATGCTTTCGCCTCACAAGATCCCGGCGCTGCGGACTGCTTCGAGCCCAATGAGCGCGGTCGGTGGCAGGCCGACCTGTATGCGCTGGCGCGGCGCCGGCTGGCGGCCGCCGGCGTTGGCGCCTGCCATGGCGGCGCGCTCTGTACCTTTGGCGACGAAGAGCGCTTTTTCTCCTATCGAAGGGATGCCGATAGCGGTCGTATGGTGAGTTTTGTTGCCCTCAAAGCACTTGAAAACACAGGCGAAGGCGCAATTTAGACTGCAATCTGTTTTTTTGCCGGTGCGCCGGCCAAGAGGTTTGCAATGCGATTGGACAAACTGACCAGTAAATTCCAGCTGGCGCTGGCGGACGCACAGTCCCTGGCTGTCGGGCTGGATCACCAGTTCATTGAGCCGGCCCACCTGATGGTTGCGCTGCTCGACCAGCAGGGTGGCACCGCGCGCGCGCTGCTGTCGAAGTCGGGCGTTAACGTCAATCTGCTTCGCTCGCAGCTCGGTGAGGCGATCGATCGCTTTGCGAGCGTCGAGGGTGCCGGCGGCGAGGTGCATTTCAGCTCGGATCTGACGAAGCTCTTCAACCTGACGGACAAGCTCGCGCAACAGCGCGAGGACCAGTACGTTTCGAGCGAGCTGTTCGTGCTGGCGTCGATGGACGACAAGTCGCCTTTGAAGAGCATCATGGAACAGGCCGGAGCAGTTCGCGGCGCAATCGAGAAGTCGATTGACGACCTGCGCGGCGGGCAACAGGTCAATGATCCGAATGCCGAGGACACGCGCCAGGCGCTCGACAAGTACACCATTGACCTGACGGAGCGTGCCGAACAGGGCAAGCTCGATCCGATCATCGGCAGGGACGACGAGATTCGTCGCACCATTCAGATTCTGCAACGCCGCACCAAGAACAACCCGGTTCTCATCGGCGAACCTGGCGTCGGCAAGACGGCGATTCTGGAAGGCCTGGCGCAGCGTATCGTCAACAATGAAGTTCCCGAGGGCCTGCGCGGCAAGCGCATACTGTCGCTCGACATGGGATCACTGATTGCCGGTGCAAAGTTTCGTGGCGAGTTCGAGGAGCGCCTCAAAGCCGTACTCAGCGATCTTGCGAAACAGGAAGGCCAGATCATCCTGTTTATCGACGAGCTGCACACCGTAGTTGGCGCCGGCAAGGCGGAGGGCTCAATGGATGCCGGCAACATGCTCAAGCCAGCGCTGGCTCGCGGCGAGCTGCACTGCGTCGGCGCAACGACGCTCGACGAGTATCGCAAGTATCTCGAGAAAGATGCGGCGCTCGAGCGTCGTTTCCAGAAGGTGCTGATCAATGAACCAACGGTTGAAGACACCATTGCGATCCTGCGCGGCCTCAAGGAGCGCTACGAGGTTCATCACGGGGTTGAGATTACCGACCCCGCCATCGTCGCTGCGGCAACGCTGTCGCATCGTTACATCAGCGATCGGCAATTGCCGGACAAAGCGATCGACCTTATCGATGAGGCGGCATCACGCATCCGCATCGAAATCGATTCGAAGCCGGAGGCCATGGACAAGCTCGAGCGAAGGATCATCCAGCTAAAGATAGAGCGTGAGGCGCTGAAGAAAGAGTCAGACGACGCATCCCTGAAACGCCTCGAGGATCTCGAGTCGAATCTCGGTGAGCTGGAGCGCGAATTCGCCGATCTCGAGGAAGTCTGGAAAGCCGAGAAAGCCTTGATGCAGGGTGCAGCACAGATCAAGGAGGACCTCGAGCGCGCAAAACTGGAGTTCGAGACCGCCTCTCGCGCCAACGATCTGGCACGCATGTCGGAGCTGCAGTACGGCCGAATCCCGGAACTGGAGAAACAGCTCGAACAGGCCATGCAGGCCGAGCACGCGGAAACGACGCTGCTGCGCAACAACGTCACGGATGAAGAGGTCGCCGAAATCGTCTCGCGGTGGACCGGCATACCGGTCAGCAAGATGCTCGAAGGTGAAAAAGAGAAGTTGCTGCAGATGGAGCAGGAGGTACAGCAGCGCGTGGTTGGGCAGGCGGAGGCCGTAACGGCTGTCGCAAATGCGATTCGGCGATCGCGCGCCGGCCTGTCCGATCCGCGACGCCCGATCGGTTCGTTTCTGTTCCTTGGCCCGACCGGTGTGGGCAAGACAGAGTTGACGAAGGCGCTGGCGGATTTCCTGTTCGACACGGACGAGGCCATGGTGCGCCTGGATATGTCGGAGTTCATGGAGAAGCACTCCGTGGCGCGACTTATCGGTGCGCCACCGGGATACGTCGGCTACGAAGAGGGAGGTTACCTGACAGAAGCGGTGCGGCGGCGTCCGTACTCGGTCATCCTGCTCGACGAGGTCGAGAAGGCGCACCCGGATGTTTTCAACGTCCTGCTGCAGGTACTGGACGACGGCAGGCTCACAGACGGGCAGGGACGTACGGTTGATTTTCGTAACTCGGTGGTCGTCATGACGTCAAATCTCGGCTCGCAGCTGATCCAGGAAATGGCCGGCGAAGAGAACTACGAGGCAATGAAGACAGCCGTCATGAACGAGGTCGGCAATCATTTCCGGCCGGAGTTCATCAACCGCATCGACGACGTCGTCGTCTTCCACCCGCTGGGTCGTGAACATATCCGCAAGATCGTCGACATACAGCTGAGCTACCTGCATGCGCGCCTGGCGGATCGCGATATTCGCATCCATCTCTCGGATGCGGCGCGCGACAAGCTGGCAGACGCCGGCTTCGATCCGGTATATGGTGCGCGTCCGTTGAAGCGTGCGATACAGCAGCAGGTCGAAAACCCGCTCGCGCAGGAGATTCTGCAGGGCAAGTTCAAACCGGGCGACGTTATCGAAGTGGGAGTCACCGACGACCGGCTGGATTTTCAGAACGCCGCCTGAGCAGCCTCTGAAGGGGTGCTCAGGCTGCTGAAATCACGAATAGGGGGCGCGCCCCGGCGCGCCCATGCGTTACTATCGTAAGGAAATACGGAGCTACACCAAGAATGCCGATCTACGAATACGCTTGCAGCAACTGCGAACACGCGTTCGACGAGTTGCAGAAGATCAGTGAAGCTGCTCTCGTGCACTGTCCCAAGTGCGGCCAGGCCGCGCTGCGCAAGCTTCTGTCTGCGCCCAAGTTCCGCCTCAAAGGGCAGGGATGGTACGAGACCGACTTCAAGACCGGCAACAAGCGCAATATCGCGGGGGATGCCGACAAGACGAGCACGAAGACGTCAGGCGACAAGTCGACGAAAAAAGCTGACGACACACCGGCCAAGAAGCCAGACAACAAGTCCAAGACGGATAGCAAGGCCTCATCGGCGTGAAAAGTCCGTTCATGATCCGGCTGCGCCGCTACCTCGTTGCCGGGTTGCTCGTATGGATACCGCTTGGCGTCACTATCCTGCTTATCGGCTTCGCCGTCCGGCAGATGGACAAGTCGCTCGGCCTCATACCCCAGAAATACCAGCCCAGCATATTGCTGCAACACCTGTTTGGCGCCGCCGAGCCGGTGCAAATTCCCGGTTACGGCGTCATCCTGATCCTTATCGTGATACTGGTTACGGGCGTCCTGGTCGCGAATTTTGTTGGTCGTTTCTTTGTCGGTGGCTGGGAATCTCTGCTGCACCGCATTCCCGTCGTGCGTCCGATCTACTCGGCGGCCAAGAACTTCGCGGAAATCGTATTCTCGGACAACAACCAGTCGTTCAAGCGAGTCTTGCTGATTCAGTATCCACGCAAGGGTCTTTACAGCCTTGCTTTTCAAACGGCCGACCAGCTCGGGGAAGTTCAGGGTCGCACGGGAGAGGACGTCATCTGCTGCTTCGTGCCAACCACGCCGAACCCGACATCCGGGTTCATCATCATCGTGCCCCGCAAAGATGCGATCACGCTGGACATGGAGGTTGACGAAGCGCTCAAGATGATCATCTCGCTTGGCGTCGTTATACCAAAGTGGAAGAAAGACAAGACCGGTGAATTGCCGTTCGACGAGCCGCAGGACGCGGCTTGATAAGCCGGGCGTCTAGCCGTACCATTCCGCCTCCTTTTTCAAGGGTTTTCCCCGGAATTCACGATGCGTAGTCACTATTGCGGAGAGATCGACGAATCTCTCATTGGTCAGGAAATCGAAGTTTGCGGCTGGGTCCACCGGCGGCGCGACCATGGCGGTGTGATCTTCATTGATCTACGCGATCGAGAAGGCCTGCTGCAGATCGTGTTCGATCCGGATCGGGCGGAGATCTTTGCCGAGGCGGAGCGTATACGTTCCGAGTACGTGCTGAAGGTAAAAGGCCTGGTGCGCCCGCGACCCGAGGGCACCGTGAATCCCAATATGCGTACCGGCCAGGTCGAAGTGCTGGCGCACGAACTGGAGACGCTCAACAAGTCCGAGACGCCACCGTTCCATCACGACGAGCAGGCCAACGAAGATATTCGCCTGAAGTATCGCTATATCGATCTGCGTCGCGAGAACATGCTCGGCAATCTCATGCTGCGGCACAAGGTGACGAAAGCCATGCGAGACTTTCTCGACGGCCACGGCTTCGTTGACGTCGAAACACCGATGCTGACGCGCGCCACACCCGAAGGTGCGCGCGACTATATCGTGCCGAGCCGCACGAACCCGGGCAGGTTTTTTGCGCTGCCTCAGTCGCCGCAGATATTCAAGCAGTTGCTCATGATGTCGGGGCTCGATCGCTACTATCAGATCGTGCGCTGTTTCCGCGACGAAGACCTGCGTGCGGATCGTCAGCCGGAATTCACACAGCTCGACGTCGAGATGAGTTTCGTCGACGAAGCTGCCGTGACCAACACCATGGAAGAGCTGGTGCGATTCGTCTTCAAGGAGACGCTCGGCGTCGAGTTGCCGGACCCGTTCCCGCGTATGAGCTACGCGGAGGCCATGCGGCGCTACGGTTCCGACAAGCCCGACCTTCGCATCGATCTCGAGCTGGTCGAAGTCGCCGACCTCATGGAATCCGTCGACTTCAAGGTCTTTGCCGGTCCCGCCGCGGATCCCGAGGGTCGCGTTGCGGCGCTCTGTGTGCCGGGCGGCGCCGAGATGAGCCGCAAGGTCATCGACGACTACACCAAGTACGTCAGTCGCTACGGCGCTCGCGGACTGGCCTACATCAAGGTCAACGACATTGATGCCGGGAGCGATGGCCTGCAGTCACCGATCCTGAAGTTCCTGCCCGATGATGCCGTTACCGGCATTCTCGAGCGTACCGCGGCGAAGAGCGGTGATCTCATCTTCTTCGGTGCCGACAAAGCACGCGTCGTCAACGACGCACTCGGCGCCTTGCGCATCAAGGTTGGCGAAGATCGTGGACTTGTCGAGGAAGGCTGGAGGCCGCTCTGGGTGGTCGATTTTCCGATGTTCGAGAAGGACACGCAGACGAAACGCTGGACCGCGCTGCACCATCCGTTCACGGCTCCGAGTATCGATGACGCTGCGGCGTTGCGAGCGAATCCGGGCGAGGCATTGTCGAGAGCGTATGACATCACGCTGAACGGTTCCGAGATCGGCGGCGGCTCGATTCGAATTCACGACCAGCAAATGCAGGCCGCGGTGTTCGAGTTGCTGAGTATCAGCGACGAGGAGGCTGAAGAGAAGTTCGGCTTCCTGTTGCGCGCGCTGCAGTACGGTTGTCCGCCGCACGGCGGCATTGCGTTCGGTCTCGATCGTATTGTCATGCTGATGGCGGGTGCAGAAAGCATACGCGATGTGATTGCTTTCCCGAAGACGCAGACGGCGAGCTGCCCGCTCACCAACGCGCCGGGTGAAGTGTCTGCGCAACAGCTGAAGGAAACCGGCATTCGCCTGCGAGCTCCGCGCACGGAATGACCGCTGCCGATACCGTCGTCTGCGTGCACGGCTTCTGGTCGCACGGCACCGGCATGTATCTCATCAAGCGCCGACTCGAGCGGGAATTCGGTTTTCGCGCGCTGCTGTTCAGCTATCCGTCCGTGCGCGGCTCACTCGATGAGAATGCCGCGGCCCTCACCCGCTTTATTCACGCTCAGGACGTCGATTCCGTGCATGTCGTCGGGCACAGCCTGGGCGGCGTGCTGGCGCTGCGCATGCTGGCGAATGATCCTGCTGCGCTTCCCGGTCGCGTGGTTTGTTTGGGCTCACCTCTGGCCGGGTCCAGGGCCGCGAACTACCTGAATGCGCAAGTGTGGGCCGAAGACATCATCGGCCGTTCGCTGTCGGCAGGTGTGGTTGAGACGACCGCCAGCGAATGGGCCCGCCATGTCTGCGCACAGCGAGAAATCGGCGTCATAGCCGGCAACGTTCCGCTGGGCTTTGGCAGGCTGGTCGCCAATTTCAGGGAAGCGAACGACGGTTCTGTCGGCGTCTCTGAAACACGGCTTGACGGAGTCAAGGATCACCTGGTCATGCCGGTCAGCCACAAGGGCATGCTGGTCTCATCGGACGTTGCCGACCAGGCAGGTTCGTTCCTGAAGCGCGGCGCATTTCTGCGCGAATCCTAAGCGATAAATCAGCTTGCCATCAGGTCTCGCGAGTCCTGTTTTGCTCTCATGCTGAGGACATCCCCGGTCCACTTCGGAGCTGACATCATGAACCTCAAGAACCTGGCGACATTCGCGCTGCTTTTCTTTCTGATTAGCGGTTGTTCCTCCCTGTGGGGTCTCGGCGGCGATACACGCAGCGGGGTCTCCAGCAGCCTGGTCGACTACCTGTACCCGAAGGGCGAGGTGCCGCCGGAGGTGCGCGACACGGTTCCTTACCTCGAGTTGCCGTTACGCGTCGGGATCGCATTTGTCCCGGGGCAGGGCGGGAATAGCGCCATCCCGGAGGCGACCCGGATAGAGCTCCTGGAAAAGGTGAAAGCCGAATTCAATGACCGGGCGTATATCGCGCACATCGAGGTCATCCCGGATACCTACCTGCGCTCCAGCACCGGTGTCGACGGCATGCGGCAGGTCGCGCGTATCTACGGCGTTGATGTGATGGCGCTGGTCTCGTACGACCAGCTTGCCGTGAGTGACGACAATCCGAGTTCGTTCCTGTACTGGACGATTGTCGGCGCCTATGCGATCAAGGCAACCTCGAACGAGGTGCAGACGTTCGTCGACACGGCCGTGTTCGACGTCAAGACGGCTCGACTGCTGTTTCGCGCGCCCGGGCTGCACAAAATGTCGGATCGCTCCACGCTGATCGAAAGCGGCGAGGTTGTTCGCAAAGCCCGGGCCGAGAGCTTTGCCGTGGCAATGGAGCGCATGACGCAGAATCTGGGTATGGAGCTGGATCGCTTCCGCGAGCGCGTCAGGGATGACCCGGGTGTTGCCGAAGTGAAGTGGAAAGACGGCTCCGGCGGCGGCTCGCCCGGCTGGCTGATGCTCGTCGTGCTGTGCCTGGCGGCAGCACGCCGCCATTACCGGCAGGCTGTTGGCCGCTCGATCAGTTGAGGTCGGACGGCAACAAGGGCGTCGACAGCATGGCTTCGAATCGCGCCCAGCGTTGCCTCGAATCCGCGCCGTCGCGTTCGACATACGCACGGACCAGGTCCTTGCCGTGGTTGTAGTTGATGACGTAGCTGCGATAGGCGTCGAAGAACCGGGTCCGTTGCCCGGCACGGTCCTCGGGCGACAGTGCGTAGCGTTTTAGCCATTCAATCGCTTCGTCCCGAGTGGCTTCGCCGTTGAGGTACTGGCGCGCTGCCTCGTTACCGGCATAGTTGAGCTGTGCGAGCAGTTGGCCCAGCTGGTAATACTTGTCGGCCTTGTCGGCGTCCAGTCCTGCCAGCGGAAACAGCACATCTTTCTCGAAGGTCGTACGTTCGTCGCCGGGAAACGCGAGATCGATGCCATAGTTGCCGCTGCCCTCGGCAATGAGCGACTGTGGACTGAACAGCGGGTAAAGGGACCACTCGATCCAGCCGAGATCGCCGACGAGGTTCTTTTCCAGCAGCGCGTTGAACGTATGGTGCCCCGGATAGCCCTCGTGGCAGCCGAGATCGACGGCGCGGCTGATATAAATTGGGAAGTCCGTGTTGACCTGGATCAGGCTCTGCGCGTTTCCCTGGTACCAGTTGTAGCCGGACCAGGGCTTGTCCGTGACGTACTCGATGACGAAGTTCTCGTTGTCGGGGAGATCGATGTGCTGCAGTGTCCGGCGACGGCATTCAGCCATAGCGGCCTCGAACACGGCGGCGAGATTGTCGGGCGGAATTGCGAACTGTTCGTTAAAGGCTGCGACGCGCGCAACCAGCGGCCCATCGCCTGGCAGCAGCTGATCGACCTCGACGAGGATGGCCTCGAAATGACTGGCATCGTATTGCGGCGCGCGCGTGCCAAACAGCAACATCGTTTCCTCATCGAAGCTTAAGAGTTCGCCGCGCGCAATGCCGATGCGCGTGTCCAGCGCCCGCAGGCGAGCGACAAGCCCGGCAATCCGTGCTTCCAGCAGCGCGTCTTCCCCGGCGTCGATACCGCCAAGCGCAGCCGCAAGCTCGGCCGATCGCCCGAGTATCTCCGACAACTCGAGCTGCTGCTCCTGTGCCGCGGTTCGTATCGACTCGGGACCGAAATAGGCGTCCACGTGGCCTTCGTCGTGATTGCCCATCGACAGCTCGAGGAACAGGTATTGCCGCGCGAGCTCGTCGATACCAGGCTGAGCGGTGGCCGGGTTTTCTGTTTCGCGCGGTGTGCACGCAGACAGGGCAAGCGTTACGACGGCAAGCGTCGCCAGTGTCTTTCGCATGGTTGTTCCTAGTCGATGTTTTTCAGTTTGTAGATGGCGTCGAGTGCTTCGCGCGGTGTCATGGCATCGGGGTCAAGATCGTCGACGGCCGAGCGCACCGCGTCTGCGGTGAACGGCTCGGCGACGCTCAGTTCAAGCTGCCCCTGGGGGTTATTCGCCTGCTCGACCTGTTGTGCTTCCAGCGTTTCCAGGTAGCGTCGGGCTCGGCGGATGACATCGTTGGGCACGCCTGCCAGCGAGGCTACCTGCAGGCCGTAACTCTGGTTCGCCGGCCCGGGTCGTACGGCGTGCAGGAAGACCAGTTGGCCGCCGTGCTCCGTTGCGTCGAGGTGCACGTTGTCGCACGCCGGGATGTCGCTGGCCAGCGCGGTCAACTCGAAATAGTGGGTCGCAAATAAGGTGAATGCCCGGACCTTTTCGCCCATGTGATGGGCGGCTGCCCAGGCGAGTGAGAGGCCGTCAAAGGTACTGGTGCCACGGCCTATCTCGTCCATGAGCACCAGGCTTTGTTCGGTGGCGTTGTTCAGGATCGTTGCGGTTTCGGTCATCTCCACCATGAACGTCGAGCGCCCGCCCGCGAGATCGTCGGAAGCGCCGATGCGGGTGAAGATGCGATCAACCGGGCCCAGGCGCAGCCGCCTCGCCGGCACGAAACAGCCAATGTGCGCGAGGATGACAATCAGTGCCGTCTGCCGCATGTAGGTCGATTTGCCGCCCATGTTCGGGCCGGTAATCACCAGCAGTCGCCTTTCGTCGCCGAGCGCCAGGTCGTTGGCAATGAAGGGCGTGTCGAGAACCTGCTCCACAACGAGGTGCCGGCCGCCGTCGATTTCGATGCAGGGAGACTCGGTGAGCTCGGGCTTCGACAGGTCAAGCGTCACCGCGCGCTCGGCGAAGCAGGTCAGGACATCGAGTTCCGCGAGTGCGGTGGCCATCAGTTGCAGCGGTCCAAGCACTTCTTGCAGCAGGTCCAGCAGCTGCTCATACAAGAACTTCTCGCGTCCCAGCGCGCGTTCGCGCGCACCCAGGACCTTGTCCTCGAAAGCTTTGAGCTCCGGCGTGATATAGCGCTCGGCGGATTTCAGCGTCTGGCGACGAACGTATTCGACCGGCGCCTTGCCGGCCTGTGCCTTGCTGATTTCAATGTAGTAGCCGTGCACCCGGTTGTAGCCGAGCTTCAGCGTTGCGATGCCGGTGCGATCGCGTTCCCGGGCTTCGAGATCGACCAGGTACTGATCGGCATTCTCGGCAATGGCGCGAAGATCGTCGAGCTCCTCGTCGTAGCCGGCTGCAATGACGCCGCCGTCACGAATCAGCATCGGTGGGCTGTCGATAATGGCCTTCTCGAGCAGGCGTTGCTGCGGCCGGTGGTCGCCCGCCTGTACGGACAGATCTTGCAGCAGCGGTGATTCGATGGCGGCGAGTTCGCGTTGCAGGCCGGGCAGTCGTGACAGCGCCTCGCCCAGCTGGCGGAGATCGCGCGGTCGCGCCGAGCGCAGTGCGACTCGCGACAGGATGCGTTCGACGTCACCGATGCCATGCAGCGTGGTCTGCACGGTGGCGGTGCCGCCGCCGTCGGCCAGGGCTTCGATCGCCTGGTAACGGGCTTTGAGCAAGTTGCTGTTGCGCACTGGCCGCTGAATCCAGCGCCGCAGGAGACGACTGCCCATCGCCGTCTGGCAGCGATCCATGACGCCCGCCAGCGTGTGTTCATGCAGGCCGCTCAACGAGTCTTCCAGTTCCAGGTTGCGCCGCGTCGGCCCGTCCATGATCACGGCATCGTCACGGGCCTCGACCCGGATCGACTGCAGGTGCGGCAGCGCTGACTTTTGCGTATCGGACACGTACTGCAGCAATGCGCCGGCAGCGGCGACGCCGTGCTTGAAGCCATCGCAGCCGAAGCCACTCAGGTCGCGCGTTCCGAACTGTTTGCAGAGCAGGCGTTCGGCGCTGTCCAGTTCAAAGTGCCAGGGCGGCCTGCGCGTTACACGAATGCGATCATCGAACGCGGCCGACAAAGACTGCTCTTCATCGACGATCACCTCGGCCGGGCGCAAGCGCTCGATTTCGCCGAGCAGTGACTCGGTGTCCGAAACCTCGGTCAGGCGAAAGCGCCCGGCGGAGAGGTCCAGCCAGGCGATACCAATGCTGCGGGTGCCGTCGACCACGGCGGCGACGAGATTGTCGCGCCTCGCGGACAGCAGCGCCTCATCCGTCAACGTGCCTGGCGTGACCACGCGCGTAACCTTGCGCTCAACCGGCCCTTTGCTCGTCGCGGGGTCGCCGATCTGCTCGCATAGGGCGACCGACTCTCCCTTGCGCACGAGTTTCGCGAGATAGCCTTCGACGGCGTGATAGGGCACGCCCGCCATAGGGATTGCGTTACCCCCCGACTTGCCGCGCGACGTCAGCGTAATGTCCAGCAATGCGGCCGCGCGCTTCGCGTCGTCGTAAAACAGCTCGTAAAAGTCACCCATGCGGTAGAACACGAGCATATCGGGATACTCGGCCTTGATACCCAGGTACTGACGCATCATCGGCGTGTGGACGGCTGTGACTTCGGCTTTCATCTTCTTGTTATTTGGGGGCGCGACCGCTTTTTCTAGCAGCGCGGCGCTCTGCGCGAATGTAATATGGAGATGTGAAAATACTGCATGTCGAAACCGGGCGCCATTTTTTGGGTGGGCCGCAGCAGGTTGTCTACCTGATCAACGCGTTACGGGAGCGCGGTCACGACAATACGCTGGTCTGTCCGCCTGATTCCGGGCTCAACAACGTCGCGCGTGAGGCCGGCATTCGCGTCCAGAACCTGTTTTGCGCCGGCGACCTCGATCTGCCTTTCGCTTACCGACTGTCGCAATTTCTGAAAGAGGCGAAGCCCGATATCGTGCATTGTCACAGCCGTCGTGGTGCCGACATCCTCGGCGGTCTCGCCGCCAGCATCGCGGACATACCAACCGTGGTTTCCCGGCGCGTCGACAATACGGAGATTCGCCTGATGGCGGCATTGCGCTATCGCCCGTTCAAGAAAGTGATCGCCATTTCAAACGCTATTGCGGACGTGCTGCTCGATCGCGGTGTCGAGGCGGAGCGCCTCGTCGTTATTCGCGACGCCGTCGACGTGGCGGCCTTTGACGCCGAGCCGGACCGTGCCGCGTTTCGCCGTGAGTTCGCACTTGGGGAGAACGACTTCGTCATTGCGGCAGCGGGACAGCTGATACCACGCAAAGGCCATCAGTACCTGCTGCAGGCCGTTGCCGATCTGCACGCCCGCTATCCGCAGATAAGGCTCGTGCTGTTTGGTGAGGGCTATCTCAACAACCAGCTGCGGGCGCAGGCCGCTTCGCTGCAGCTGGGCGATGTCGTGCAGTTTGCGGGTTTTCGCGACGATCTCGATGCCTTCCTCGCCTGCTTCGACCTGTTTGCACATCCGGCGCTGGCGGAAGGCCTCGGCGTCGCGGCGCTCAAGGCATCAGCGGCGCGGCTGCCGGTCGTCGGTTTCGCGGCGGGCGGTATGGTCGAGGCGGTCGAGCACGAAAAAACCGGCCTGCTGGTCGCTCCGCAGGACAGCAGCGCGCTGGCCGCCGCCATCAAGCGTTTCGTCGACGATGCGCAGCTGTGCCAGCGATTCGGCGTGGCCGGTCGTGAGCGGATGGCACGGGAATTCTCGATCGAGACGATGGCCGACAAGCATGTCGAGCTGTACGAAGGTGTGCTCCATGCCTGAAGGCGTCACCCTGTTCGAGCTGGCGTCCGCGCTGGTCGGCGAGCTGAGATCGGCAGGTCGGACCGTCGCGACGGCCGAGTCGTGCACGGGCGGCTGGATCTCCAAGGCAATCACCGATGTTCCCGGAAGTTCGGAGGTTTTTGCGTATGGTATTGTCAGCTACTCCAATACCGCCAAGGAAGCACTGCTGGACGTGAACGCGGAAACACTGGAGGCCAGCGGTGCGGTGAGTGCTGCGGTGGTCGGGGAAATGGCGCGTGGCGTACTCAAGCTGAGCGGCGCCGACATCGCTGTTGCTGTGAGCGGCGTCGCCGGCCCCGACGGAGGCAGTGACGAGAAGCCGGTTGGCACCGTCTGGTTCGCGTGGTCAACAAGCGGCGCTAAGGGTGTCACTACCGACACCGAGCAAAAATTGTTTCGTGGTGATCGCGCCGCCGTGCGCGAGCGTACTGTCATCCATGCCCTGAAGGGCGTCCGGGAACGAATTTTCTGAATGGCTGATCGACGCATTTTTTTCGGGCTGTGGCCTGATGACCGGCAGCGCGATCGCCTTCGTGATGTCATCAATTCCGTAGCCAAGACTGTCGAAGGCAGGGCGGTTGACCGGCGTGACTGGCACGTAACGCTGGCCTTCATCGGCGAGTTCCCGGAGAGCCAGTTGCCGCAGCTGCTGGAGCGGGCGGCAGCGATACCGGTGGTGCCGTTTCGCCTGAGCTTTGATCGACTTGAATTCTGGCCGCGGCCGAAAATCGCCTGCATGGTCGGCGCCACGGTACCCTCGGAACTGCAGGATGTGGTGCAGCGCCTGCACGCGCTGATTCAGGACTTCGGCGTGGCGCCTGAGGACCGTACCTACCGGCCGCACATCACGGTGGTACGGAACGCGCGGACCTTCGCGACCGAGCGATTGACGCAACGGGCCGTCACAGAGTGGTCCGGGTTCGAGCTGATCGAGTCCCTGCCTGGACCGGGTCCGGCTCGTTACCGGCCTCTGAAACAGTAGCTTTCGGCCGCTTGTTCGAGTTTTTTGGTGCTTTGCCCAGAATAAAGATGCGCTGAGGGCTCCCATTGGCGCGGCTTTCATGAAATAATACTGTGTATATCAACAGTAATCTCAACACTAACCGGATGGCGGCAAATAATGGACGACAATAGAAAGAAAGCACTCGCTCAGGCACTGGGACAGATCGAAAAGCAGTTTGGCAAGGGCTCGGTGATGCGCATGGGTGACGGCGGCGTCATACGGGATATCGAGGTTATATCGACCGGCTCCATCGGGCTCGATGTAGCGCTGGGTGTCGGTGGCCTGCCCAAGGGCCGCGTTGTCGAGATCTACGGGCCAGAATCGTCCGGCAAGACCACGCTGACCCTGCAGGTGATTGCCGAGTCGCAAAAACTGGGCGGCACGGCCGCGTTCGTCGATGCCGAGCACGCGCTGGATCCCGGCTATGCCGAGAAACTGGGTGTCAACGTCGACGAGCTATTGGTGTCGCAGCCCGATACCGGCGAGCAGGCGCTCGAGATCACCGACATGCTGGTGCGGTCGGGCGCTGTCGACATCGTCGTGGTTGACTCTGTTGCCGCGCTAACGCCGAAGGCGGAGATCGAGGGCGAGATGGGCGATTCGCACATGGGTCTGCAGGCTCGGCTCATGTCGCAGGCACTGAGAAAGCTGACTGCCAACATCCAGCGCTCGAATACGATGGTTGTCTTCATTAACCAGATTCGCATGAAGATCGGCGTCATGTTCGGTAGCCCGGAAACAACCACCGGCGGTAACGCACTGAAGTTCTATTCATCGGTGCGCCTGGACATCCGTCGCATTGGTGCCATCAAGAAGGGCGACGAAGTGATCGGCAACCAGACGCGCGTCAAGGTCGTGAAGAACAAGGTGTCACCGCCGTTCAAGCAGGCAGAGTTCGAGATTCTCTACGGTCAGGGCATCTCGCGTTACGGTGAGATCATCGATATCGGTGTGCAAGAGGGCATCGTCGACAAGGCCGGCTCCTGGTACAGCTACGGCGATGATCGTATCGGCCAGGGCAAGGAAAACGTGCGTGAATTCCTGAAAACCAACCCCGAGATGGCCGCCGAGATCGAGCACAAGATTCGCGCCAAGCTGCTGCCGAAGACGGTCAAGGCCGTGGAAGAAGTTGCCGTCGACGAGGCGGTCGCAAAAAAAGCGTAACGACCGCATAGCCGTAGCGGCAACCCGCCGTAACAGCGCATGAAACCGGTCCACGAAGAAATCAGCGATCTTCTTTCCGAACGGAAGGACGATCGCTTTTCTTGTCCTAAAGAGGCACGCAAGAAGGCCATGGATTTCCTGGCCCGACGCGAATATGGCCAGCAAGAGCTCATCAAGAAGCTCGCCGACAAGGGCTTCGAACGGGACGTTGCCGAGCAGGCTGTCCTCGCGCTGACGAGCGAAGGCTTGCAAAGCGATCAACGCTTCGCCGAGAGCTTTGTGCAGTCACGGCTCAACCAGGGAAAAGGCCCTGTGCGCATACGCCAGGACCTGTCGCAACGCGGTATACACTCGAGTGCAACCGAGCTGGCACTCGATGAGTCCGGCGCTGACTGGTATGCGCTTGCTCGCGAGATACGGCGAAAGAAGTTCGGGCGCCAGTTGCCGGGCGAGTTCAAGGAAAAGGCCCGGCAGATGCGCTTTTTGCAGTACCGCGGCTTCGAACCCGATCATATCCAGGCCTCATTCGGCGCTGGCGGAGAATCAGGGGCTATCTAGTCTTAATTCAGGGCCATAAACCCCGTAGACTAGCGGCTTTAAAACTCTCGACGTAGACCCGATATCCCTTCGATGAAGACCATGACGAGCAATGAGCTGCGCCAGGCGTTCCTGGATTTCTTTCGTGAACACGGCCATGAGGTTGTCGCGAGCTCGCCGCTCGTGCCGGGCAACGACCCGACGTTGCTGTTTACCAACGCCGGCATGGTGCAGTTCAAGGATGTATTCCTGGGCGATGAAAAACGCAGTTACGACCGCGCTGCGACGTCGCAACGCTGCGTACGGGCGGGCGGCAAGCACAACGATCTGGAGAACGTCGGCTACACGTCGCGCCACCATACGTTTTTCGAGATGCTCGGCAACTTCAGTTTCGGCGATTACTTCAAGCGCGAAGCAATCCAGTACGCATGGGATTTCCTGACGGGGACTCTTGGCCTGCCAGCCGAGCGTCTCTGGGTTACGGTTTTCGAGGATGACGACGAAGCGGCGGACATCTGGCTTAACGAGATGAAGATCGACCCGGAGCGCTTTTCGCGCCTGGGGGCGAAAGATAACTTCTGGGCCATGGGCGACACCGGCCCGTGCGGGCCGTGCAGTGAGATCTTTTTCGATCATGGTCCGAAAGTCCCGGGCGGACCGCCGGGCACTCCGGACGAGGACGGTGATCGTTACGTCGAAGTATGGAACCTGGTGTTCATGCAGTTCGACCGCTCGGCTGACGGCGAGATGAAGCCGCTGCCAAAACCTTCGGTGGATACCGGCATGGGCCTCGAACGCATGGCCGCCGTTATGCAGCAGGTCCATAGCAACTACGACATCGATCTATTCAGGAACATCATCCAGGCGGCCGCGGATCTGCTGAACGTGCCGAACGATGGCTCAAGTTCCCTCAATGTTATTGCCGATCACATTCGTGCCTGTTCGTTCCTGATCATCGACGGTGTGTTGCCGGGCAACGAGGGCCGGGGCTACGTACTGCGCAGGATCATCCGACGCGCCATCCGTCATGGGAAGAAGCTCGGTACCGATGATCTGTTCTTCCACAAGCTGGTTGCACCGCTGGTCAGGGAAATGGGCGAGGCCTACCCGGAACTTGAAAAAGCGCAGGCGCATGTCGAGAAAGTGCTCGAGAAAGAAGAGCGACGTTTCGCTGAAACGCTCGATCAGGGTATGGATATTCTTGACTCGGCCATCGCGCAGCTGCACGGCAAGCAGATTCCGGGCGACGTCGTTTTCAAGCTCTACGACACCTACGGCTTTCCCGTCGACCTGACCGCCGACATCGCGCGCGAGCGTGATCTGACAATCGACGAGCAGGGCTTCGAGCAGGCGATGGAGGAGCAGCGCGATCGAGCGCGCGCCGCGAGCAAGTTTGGTGTTGCTGACGGTGGCACCTTGAAGACCGACGCCGAAACGGAGTTTCTCGGCTACGACGGTACCGAAGGGGCTTGCGAGATCGTTGCGCTCTACAAGGAGGACAACCCGGTCGATGTATTGGTCAGCGGCGACGACGGCGCGGTCGTACTGTCATCGACGCCGTTCTACGCCGAGAGCGGCGGCCAGGTCGGCGATACCGGCATCCTGGTCGAAACTGGCAAGCTGTTTCGCGTGGACGATACGCAAAAGAGCGGCAAGGCGAACGTGCATTTCGGCGCTGTCGAGCAGGGCGAGCTCAAGGTAGGTGAGCGCGTCGATGCCGTTGTCGATGCGGATCGCCGACAGGCCATTCGCTTGAATCATTCCGCTACGCATCTGATGCATGCAGCACTGCGAAAGATACTCGGCGATCATGTAACACAGAAAGGCTCGCTGGTTGCGCCTGACAGGCTGCGTTTCGATTTCTCGCACTATGACGGTGTGAGCGCAGAACAGCTGGCGGAAATCGAGGACCTGGTTAACGCCGAAATCCGCAAGAACATTGCAGCGGATACACAGCTGATGAGCTATGACGATGCGATCGAGTCCGGTGCAATGGCGTTGTTCGGCGAAAAGTACGGCGACAAGGTTCGTGTGCTGAAGCTTGGCGATTTCTCGGTCGAGCTCTGCGGCGGCACGCATGTGGATCGAACGGGCGATATCGGCGTGTTCAAGATCATTTCCGAGGGCGGCGTTGCGTCTGGCGTGCGGCGCATCGAAGCGGTTACCGGCAAAGGCGCGATGGACTGGATAAGCGCCAATCAGCGTACCCTGCAACAGCTGGCCGGCTTGTTACGCAGTCAGCCGGAGCAGGCGGCGTCCAAGGTCGAGCAGTTGCTCAGGCGTGGCAAGGAGCTCGAGAAAGAGCTGGCCGCCGCGAAGCAGGCGCTGGCGACCGGCCAGTCGTCCGATCACAGCGCAGACGTTCAGGAAATCGCCGGTATCAAGGTGCTGGCGACGCGCATGGACGGTGCGGATGCCAAAACGCTGCGCGACGCGGTCGATCGTTTGAAGGACAAGCTACAGAACGCGGTTGTGGTGCTGGGCTCAGTTGACGAGGGCAAGGTACGCCTCGCGGCCGGCGTCACCAAGAACAACACGGACCGAATCCGTGCTGGCGATCTGATCAAGCCGGTCGCAGCGCTGGTCGGAGGGACCGGCGGGGGGCGTCCGGACTTTGCGCAGGCCGGCGGCAGCGATGTGGGCAAGCTCGACCAGGCCCTGGCTTCGGTATCCGCATGGATCGAGGAGCAGGTTGCCGGCTAGCTGAGCTGGTCGCGGATAATCCCGGAAGTGCCAAGTGCAGCCTTATTTGGTTTCATAGGGGCATATCGCGCAAAAATCGGCTAGTATTACAACAGTTTAGGAAGTACGACGCGCAAAAAGAACGGGGCTGGAGCCCCGCCAGGCAGGAGTAGGATGTCATGCTGATTCTGACGCGACGCGCTGGTGAGACGGTAATGATCGGGAGCGATATCACGATCACTGTCTTGGGGGTCAAGGGAAATCAGGTCCGTATAGGGATCAACGCACCTAAAGACGTCGCAGTGCACCGGGAAGAAATCTACGAGCGAATTCAGAGCGAACAGGCCTCGGAAGGGGCGGGTGATTCCGACAAGGCGGAATCCACCGGTTAGACTCGAAAACCGCTTTACCTCAACAGGCACGGACAGTAATATGGCCGGCCCAGTCGGTAGGGGGACGCCATAATTGCGTCACTGTTCGGCTCCGACTGACCTTCAGTTCGGTGCCGATCAAGGTGCAATAACTACCGTCGGAACAAACGGAGAGATGGCTGAGTGGTCGACAAAATCGCCGGGAGCGATTTTGGACGTGCGAACGAAGTGAGTACGCCCGAAGGGCGAGGGGCTGGAAGCCCCGAGTCAAAGCGCTCCCCTGCTAAGGGAGTAAGGGCTAATACCCCTTCGAGGGTTCGATCCGAGGCGCGCAGCGCCGACAGACGCACGAAGGGCGCCGCGAAGCGGTGAGGAGCGAAGCGACGAATCCATCCCTCTCTCGGTGGACGGATTTACTCAAGAACTGAACAAACGGAGAGATGGCTGAGTGGTCCGAGGCGCTCCCTCTCTGGGACGTAAGGGAGGTAGGGCTAATACCCCTTCGAGGGTTCGATCCGAGGCGCGCAGCGCCGACAGACGCACGAAGGGCGCCGCGAAGCGGTGAGGAGCGAAGCGACGAATCCATCCCTCTCTCGGTGGACGGATTTACGCAAGAACTGAACAAACGGAGAGATGGCTGAGTGGTCGAAAGCGCTCCCCTGCTAAGGGAGTAAGGGCTAATACCCCTTCGAGGGTTCGAATCCCTCTCTCTCCGCCAAACATCTGCAAGACGAATACAACAAACAATGCGCCCGTAGCTCAGCTGGATAGAGTACTCGGCTACGAACCGAGCGGTCGGGAGTTCGAATCTCTCCGGGCGCGCCAAATACAGAAGGGGTCCCATCGGGGCCCCTTTTTTATTTTGTGTGTCCTGGATGACGATGAGAACTACTGTTCGACAAAACGCGCGAGGCGTTTTGGACGCACAGTGCGCCCCGCAGGGGCAAAACAGCCCCGAGGCTGTTTTGATCAATCTCTCCGGGGCCGCTCTTGCACATCCCTGTGCCTCGCGGCACTCGTGCATCCTGCACATCGCGCGCCAAATGACAAAGGGTCCCCAACGGGGGCCCTTTTTCATTTTGTGTGTCCTGGATGACGATGAGAACTACTGTTCGACAAAACGCGATAGCGTTTTGGACGCCGAAGGCGCCCCGCAGGGGGCAAAACAGCCCCGAGGCTGTTTTGATCAATCTCTCCGGGCGCGCCAAATGAACAAAGGGGTCCCTTTACGGGGCCCCTTTTCCATTTGCGAAGCGCCGTTACTTTTTGACGATGTATTCGCGAATCCGGGAAGTATCTTCTCAAACGAGCAATCGTTGGCTTCCAGCATTCCGACGATGAACTGTTCGCCCTCGTCGGCGGTAAGCACCAGCTTCCAGCCGTTAAGACGCAGGAATACGTCAGTTGCGAAGAATGCGACCCTTTTATTGCCATCGATAAAGGCGTGATTGATCAATAACGACTCGAACATCGCCGCCGCCATTTCCTCAATATGTGTGTAGTAGCTGGTCTGTGGCCGAAAGGGCGCTTTCAGGGTCCCCGGTCGCGAACGCCGTGGTCGCCGCCAAATCGCTCGAACAATCGCTCCTGAATAGCGAGCACTTCATCGAGCGCGCGATGCAATGCTCAGGTCAAATTCGTTCGCAGGCGGCGGCGCATCGGAGCCGGCGTAGCGCTGGTTGGCGAGTCCATCAAGCAACGGGCTTACTAGCTCATTGTTCGGAAACGGAACCGCCAGACCAATCGCCACGGTTATAGCGGACTCCAGATTCCATTTGGTAGTACAGTACGACTACACATTTCAGGGTGATCTGTTGGCCGGAAGCAGCCTGCTCGCATTAATTGATGACATCGCCACGTTGCTGGACGACGTCTCCGCGATGACGAGTGTCGCCGCACGGAAAACAGCTGTTGCGGCAAAAAAGACGGCGGGCGTGCTGGGCGACGATCTCGCCCTCAATGCCGAGCAGGTCTCGGGCGTTCGGGCCGAACGCGAACTGCCGGTCGTCTGGGCCGTGTTCAAGGGATCGGCCGTCAACAAGAGCGTTATTGTTCCTTGTGCACTGCTGCTCAGCGCATTCCTGCCGTGGTCATCATCACACCGCTCCTGATGCTCGGCGGTGCATTCCTCTGTTACGAAGGTTTCGAGAAGGTCGCGCATAAACTTTTGCACTCCGGAGCCGAAGACGAGGCGGAGCACGAGCAGCGGCTCCATGCCGTCATGGATCCCGATGTCGACATGGTCGAATTTGAAAAACAGCGCATCAAAGGTGCAATCCGGACCGATGCAATCTTGTCGGCGGAGATCATCGTCATCGCGCTCGGCACCGTGAAAGACGCACCCATGGGCACGCAGATCATGGTCCTGACTGCGATCGCCGTGCTTATGACGATCGGTGTGTATGGCCTGGTTGCCGCTATCGTAAAGCTCGACGACGCTGGCATTCACCTGCTGGAGCAGCCGGGCAGGGTCAAGCAGGCTTTCGGCAGACTCATACTGCGCTTCGCACCGCGACTGATGAAGACGTTGTCGGTGCTCGGCACCGCGGCGATGTTCCTGGTCGGCGGCGGGATACTCGTTCACGGATTTCCACCGACCGCCGATGCCTTGCATTTCCTGGAAGGACTCGTGCAGGATACTGCCGGTTTCGGCGGATTGCTCGGCGTGATCGTTGCCATGATCTTCAACGGCGTCATCGGCATGACAGCCGGCGCGATCATCGTCGGCGCGGTCGGTCTCTTCAGGCGCATACTGGACCGCAGGTCAACGGGCGACCAGGCAACGTAGGGCCAACAGGAAACGCTGGGGCACAGTTTTGGGGTAAATTCAGGCCAATTACGGCGGCCCCTCCCCAGTCACAGCGTGTACACTCTCGGCCGATGCAGAATTCGTCCAAGAACATCCTGAACACCGTCTTCGGATACCCGGAGTTTCGCGGCCAACAGCAGGCCATCATCGAAGCCGCCCTTGCAGGGCGGGACTCGCTGGTCCTTATGCCGACCGGCGGCGGAAAGTCGCTGTGCTACCAGATTCCGGCGATGCTCAAGGAAGGCACCGGTCTCGTGGTCTCGCCGCTAATTGCATTGATGCAAGACCAGGTGGCGGCGCTCAACGAGCTCGGTATCGAGGCAGACTTCCTGAACTCCAGCCTGTCGTATGAAGAACAGCAGGACGTCATTGCCCGGCTTCGGCAGGGCAGTCTGCAGCTACTCTACGTCGCGCCGGAACGTCTTGCGAACGCGCCATATCGGGCGTTACTGCGGGAAGCTACCAATCTCACTGATCGCGATCGATGAGGCGCACTGTGTGTCCCAATGGGGGCACGATTTCCGTCCGGAATACATGTCGCTGGGGGAATTGGGTTCTTTGTTTCCCGGTGTGCCGCGCATGGCGGTCACGGCGACGGCCACAGACAGGACACGAGACGAAATCGTCGATCGCCTGGCGCTCAATTCGCCAGAGATCTTTATCGCCTCATTTGATCGGCCGAATATTTATTACGCGGTGCACGCCAAGACGGACCCCAGGTCCCAGCTTCTGAAGTTCGTGAATGCGCATCGCGGAGAAGCCGGCATTGTGTACTGCCTGTCTCGCAAGAAAACCGAAAGCACGGCCGAGTGGCTGTGCCAGCAGGGGCTGAAGGCGCTGCCGTATCACGCGGGATTAGCCTCCGATGTGCGACACGAGAACCAGCGTCGCTTCCTCCTCGAGGACGGACTGATCATTGTTGCGACGATCGCGTTCGGCATGGGTATCGACAAGCCCGATGTCCGTTTCGTGGCGCATCTCGACTTGCCGAAGAGCATGGAGTCCTACTACCAGGAGACGGGCCGTGCGGGCCGCGACGGCGAGCCTGCGGATGCCTGGATGGTCTACGGCCTGCAGGATGTGGTGCGTCTGCGGCAGATGCTCGAGGAGTCCGATGCGAATGATGAGTACAAGCGCTACGAAGGCTACAAACTGGATGCGCTGCTTGGCTGGTGCGAAGGTACCGGCTGCAGGCGTCGACCGCTGCTGGAGTATTTCGGGGACTCGCTCGCGGAGGACTGCGGCAACTGCGATGGCTGTCTGCTGCCGGCAAAAACGTGGGATGGAACGGAAGCGGCACAAAAGCTGCTGTCGGCGGTGTACCGGACCGGTCAGCGATTCGGCGCGGCATACCTCGTTGATGTGCTGCTTGGCAAGATGACCGACAAAATCCGTCAGAACGGGCACGACAAACTGAGCGTGTTCGGGATCGGGAACGAACTGTCCGCGACGGCATGGCGTTCGGTGGCTCGCCAGCTGATTGCGGCAGGTCACCTGCGGGCGGATGCAGAACGGTTCGGGGCACTCGTGCTGACTGAGTCGAGCCGCGGCGTATTGCGGGGCGAGACGCCGTTGCGGTTTCGGGAGGATCCCAAAGCGCCGGCAAAGACGACAAGGCGAACCGCCAGAACACAGATCGTTGCCGATGAAGACCTTGGGTTGTGGGAGGCCCTGCGTGCCTGCCGTCAGTCGCTGGCCGAGGAGCACAATGTGCCGGCCTACGTCATCTTCCATGACCGCACGCTGCACGAACTACTGACCATTCGTCCGCAGACCGAGGCGGAAATGCTGTCCGTCAGCGGGGTGGGGCAGACCAAGCTGGAACGCTACGGCGTTGATTTCCTGCACGTGCTCCGCGACAACGCCGTTAGCGAGGCCTGAGCGCTGGTCGCGCCAGTGGTTCACGAACCGTCGCGTATGTTCTCGAGGTTGTGAGCGGAGCGATTAGTGTGCAGTCTGCTCCGTCTGCTCCGCTGCCGCATTCACACCGAGCGATCAGGCAGAACCTCAGGCCGTCTACAGGCAGGCCTATCGCGTCGAATCCTCTAGTCGCGATTCCCCAGCTGGTAGTCGTATAACGACGGAATACCGACGATTCCCGAATTCAGGCGTTCCACGTAGGGCTCGGGACGATAAACCAGCTTCAGTTTGCGATTGCCGTGCAGTCCGATACATCTTGCTGCCGGTCCTTCGTCGAGCCCCTCGATGAGTACCGTTTCATCATTGCGGGCACAACTTGTAAGTTGATTGCGTATTGAACGTGAGCGAATGCAGCACAGGATTGAACACGACGACTCGTTCGAGTTTGCAGTTGCAGCAAGTTGTCTCAAACACTCGATTTCCGGTGACTTCAACCGCGTGTCAGTCGCGGAAGTCCGGAATCTGACGGGCGGCGACGGGTCAGGGCGAGTACAGCGCTAGAAGAGCGCCGGGCTCTCCGCGGCCGCTTGCGGCACATCTGGGCTTTTGCCACGCGCAAGGCATAAAGACCGGTCCGCACGGCGAGTTGCGATCGGAACAGTTCAGGCTTGAGCGAACTCGTCGTACTGGCGATACTAGGCCGTCAGACTTCCCGATACTGCAAGGCCTGCCATGAAGATACTGATTGCTGTCATTGTCCTGACGATTTCTATTGACGCCAGCGCTGCCGTCTCGAAGTGGATACCGTTTAGCAGCGACGGTGGGCACATATCGATTCCCGTTACGGTCAACGGCGTGGAAACCCGAGCGCTGCTCGATTCCGGCGCCGCGGGTAACGGTATCTCCGAACAGTTCCTTGCCAGCAACGAAGTGGACTTCAAATACGGCCGGCAAGCAATTTTGCAGGGTATCGCCGGTGAACGTAAGGTTCGCCTGATAGACGGTCTCGAGATCGGCATGTTCGGGGCGGAATTCAATATCGACCAGATGATGCCGGTACGCCTGCAGGCGGCAGACGTTCTTATCGGCCTGGGGTTCTTCAATAACTTCATCTTGCAGATTGACTATCCGAACAGTCAGCTACGCATCGTTACGCACGACTCGCTCAACATGAAAAAGCTGGGCAATGTCCGTATGAAAAAGGCGGCAGGCTCGCCGCAGCCGATCGTCAAGGTCGATATGAACGGTGAGGCGAGTCTCTGGCTGACGCTGGATACCGGCAACAACACCGGTATCCTGATCCCCCGCCGCTCGGCAACCCGATTCGACTGGCTGCAGAAGTACGGGGCGAGTGAATCGAGAGTAGCTGGTGTGACCACGTCAACGAGCGTGGAGCGGTTCCGCCTGCCGGAGCTGACGATTGGGCCGATCGTCCTTGAAAACGTCATGGTGATCGTACCTGGCGAAGGAGAGAAGACGAATGTCGGCGAGCAAGTGAGGGCAAAACTGGGGACGCGCATCAAGAAAGCCGGTTCGGACGGTATCCTTGGCTATGATGTGCTCAAGCATTTTATCGTCACCATTGACTACAAGCGCTCGTTCCTGCACCTGGGGGTTCCGGCTGAGTAGAAGTTAAACCCCCTGGCAGGAGCACAAAACCGTGGAAGCGCTACTACTGATTTTCGGCGAGATGATTTTCGCGCTGCTGGCGCCGCTGGTGACGTTGGTCGTGGAAATTTTCGGGCTGATCGTCGCCGCCCTCCTTTCCCTGTTACCGGGTCGTCGGGCAGAGCCACGCACTGGCGGTGGCGCAGCCAACATAGGCCTGAAACTTCTCCTTTCAGTCGCCATCGTGACGCTAGCCGTACTCTTCATTGTCAATACCTTCTATTTCGCGGACTCCGTACGGGGTGTGTTCGGCGTGCTGGAGCGCCGTGGTGGCATTGAGACGTCGTGTGCCGAAATCGATGGGAACGTGTTTTCGGGCCGAGTTTCACTCGGCGATTGCACGATCGTGCGCACGGAGCATGACCGTTCGGAATTCAATCTCGAGCTGGACCGGGTAGATTTCGATCTGCGACTAAGCTCGCTGTTCGGTACGGCGGAGATTGAAACTGCCCACGTCAGCGGGCTAAGAGGCTCGGTCAAAAAGCACCAGGCGGTTGTCGATCCGGACAGCGATGAAAAAGCCGAAAAGCCACGACGCTCGTTCGTCATCCAGGACCTGAGGATCGAGGACGTTGACATAGCGCTGTCAGGCGTCAACAAGGATGGCGGCTTGTTCGAATTGCCCGTCCAGATTGCCACTGCGACGAGCGCGCCACTGAGATCGCGACTCGCCTTGTTCGACATCCTTTTCCGGTCCAATCTGAACGGCACAATTGCGGGCGCCGACTTCGAGGTCAAGACCGGCGGCGATTCCGGCGGCCGCCAGACTGCCTGGCGTGCAATGGACGTACCGGTCGCAAGCTTCGGCGCTATGGCTGGCGGCGCGCTATCCTGGTTCCAGCAAGGCGTAGTGGACGTGCAGGTTGATGACAAATGGCGGCGCGACGGCCAACTCGACATTGACATGGACTGGCGCCTGACGTTTCGTGACGTCGTGGTCGAGGCGCCGGACACGGCCGGCCTGCTGACAAGGTTGGCAACCGGGCCGATAGTCGCGTACGTGAACAGCTACGACGGCGAGTTTCCGCTGGAGTTCGAGCTGGTCGTCAACGAAAACCAGTTCGAATCCAGGACATCGCTGGCGACAGCCGGACTCTGGACGGCCGTTGGCGAGTCGATAAACAGGATCCTGTCGGTTTTCGGTGTCGACGGCGAAGATTCGGCTTCAGAAACCGGTGATAAACTGAAAGAAGGCGCGAAGTCCGTACTCGACAGGCTCCGTAAGCCCAAGGACGAAGACGAGTAGCCATGTTGTCTGGCCGCGGTCCGGTCGGAATCCATCCGGCACAGACGCCCACTGGTACAGTCGTGGTCCAGATAATTGCAGCCCACTGTTCTTCCGGAATGCGCTGCATCGAGGAGGCTGGATGAAGTTTCTCAATCGACGACAGGTGCTTGGTGGTCTCGCCGCGAGTGCCGCGATCTCCGTATCCCGGACCGCTTGCGGAAAAAGCGGCTCAACAGAGTTCCCGAGCCCGCCGACGAGCAAGGACCCCGCCGAACTCGCGCGAGACGAGTCTTTCTGGCGTGAGGTAGCCACCTACTACGATCGAACAGAGGGAATCGTCAACCTCGAACACGGCTACTGGGGCAAGATGGCGCACCCGGTGCAGGACAGGTACATCGAAGCGACACGGATGGTCAATGCGCAGAACTCGTTCTACGCGCGCAAAGGCTACAGCTCGGATGAACAGCTTGCCGTGCGCCGGATTGCGGATGCCCTGGGCGCTGGCGAAGACGAGATCGTAATGACACGCAATGCGACCGAAGCGATTCACAACCTGATCAGGCAATACCGCGGTCTCGACAAGGGCGACGGCGTGCTTTTCGCGGACGTTGATTACCCGGATTTCAAAAAGGCGATGCTGTGGCTGGAAGGCGCCTACGGTGCGCAGGCGGTTTCAGTCAGCATTCCTGCTCGCGCGGACCAGCAGCAGATTGTCGAGCTGTACCTGCGGACCTTCGATGCCAACCCGCACCTGAAGTTGATGCTAATCACTCATGTCAGCAACCAGCACGGCCTCGTCATTCCCGTCGCCGACATCGCGAAAGAAGCCCGGCGCCGCGGAATTGACGTGATCTGCGACAGCGCGCAGTCATGGGGGCTGATCGACTACAAGGTAGAAGATCTCGGTGTTGACTGGGTCGGCTTCAATGTACACAAATGGATCGGTTCGCCGGTAGGGGTCGGCGCGCTCTACATGCGCCGGGGTTCCCTGCAGAAAATTGCGCCTTACCCCGGTGAATCCGATCCCGAAAACCAGCGTGCTGCGGCCAGGGTTCATATCGCGACATCGAATTTCGCAGCAGTGCTGGCGGTTCCGGCGGCCCTGGACTTCCACCAGGCCATCGGCAGTGCCAACAAGGAAGCCCGCTTGCGGTACCTGCGTAGCCTGTGGACAGAAGAGGCCGAGCGCATGCCGCATATCGACGTTCTCGGTGGCGCCGACGAGTCGTCATGGACGGGTCTTGGTTCGTTCCGATTGCCTGGCAAGACCTCCATCGACGATGCGCAGCAGTTGCAGCAACGACTCGAAAACCAGTTCGGCCTGTATACAGTGGTACGCAAAGGCCTGGCCAGCGGTGGCTGCGTACGCGTCACGCCACAGGTCTTCACATCGCCTGAGGAGATCGGCCAGCTGGTCGATGCTCTGCGCCAGCTGAAATCGTAGCGGCCGCGTTACGGGACCTCGATAGCGCTCGCAGCGCCTCGCGAAATTCGGCAATTGCCGCGCAATGATAGGTATTTGACGCGCTTCCGATGCGCGCTCTCCTTAGGGTACTCTAGGATTGCATAAACGGGAGATGGCCATGAAGAGCTTGTTTCGACAGCTGAAGTCCGGTTTGTCCTCGTTGCCGCTCGCCAGTGCGTCCTACCTCGCGCTGGCATTCATGCTGGTGGCTTCGGCACAGGCGCAAAGCGGCCCCACGAAGATCGTGTTTGCATCGGGACCGGACGAGACCGGCACCGTGCAGCGGCTTATCGACGATTTCAATACCGCCAACATTGACGAGATCGAAGTGCAGTGGCGCACGATGGATCGCGACAACGACACGCATCGTCTGCAAATCGTGGAAGAACTCGCGGCCGGAAGCGAATCGATCAACCTGATCGCAAGCGATGTGATCTGGACGGCAGAGCTTGCGAAGAATCGATGGGTCGAAGACCTGACGAAGCGTTTCTACGCGTCCTACGAGCGTGGCTCCCTGCTGGGGCCGGCACTTGATTCGGCCACCTATCGCCTGCGTATCTGGGGCGTACCGTGGTACACGGATACCGGCATGCTGTTCTATCGCAAGGATCTGCTCGCGGAGAGCGGCTTTGCAGCACCGCCGGCGACCTGGAGCAGCCTCAGCGAGATGGCGCAGAAGGTCATGCAGGACAGTGGTACCAAGCACGGGTTTGTGTTCCAGGGCGCGGACTACGAGGGCGGCACCGCGAATGCCGCCGAGTTCATCTGGAGTGCCGGTGGCGAACTGGTGGCCAACCAGGTCACGGTTTCCGGCATGGTTGTCAAGAACGTCACGGAGCGGGACAAGGTACTGGTCGATAGCGCTGCAGCTGCCAGGGGTCTGGATATTGCGCGGCTGCTGGTTTCCGATAACGTCGCTCCAGCGGCCGTCGCGAATTTTCGAGAGCAGGAGGCGCTCGACGCATTCGTCGCCGGGGACGCCGTGTTCCTGCGTAGCTGGCCGTATGCGTTCAACGCGTTGCTTAAGGCCGGCTTCACGACGGATCAGATTGGTGTCGCACCCTTGCCGGCCATGACGGAAGGCGGGGCCAGCGCAAGCTGCTTAGGCGGCTGGAACCTGATGATCAATGTGAACTCCAGCAAGGCGCAGAAGAACGCTGCGTGGCAGCTGATTCGCTATCTGACGACGCCGCGTCAGCAGCAGCGGCAGGCGCGCGAAGCAGGGTTGCTGCCGATCGTGAACGCGCTGTACGAGGACGAGGAGCTGGTCAGCAGCGTGCCTGTCATTGCGCTGGGCAAGAAGGTTCTGACGTCGCAGCTACGCGCGCGGCCCATGTCGCCGTTCTACAGCGAAATATCGTCGAGTATTGCGGGCGTGTTCAATCGCACCCTGCAGGGCGAGCTGACCGGCGCAGAAGCTGCGGAGATTCTGGATAAGGAGCTTCGTCCTATCGTTGCGCGCAACTAGCTGTTTGCACTAACTCGAGGAAGGCGGATTCTGACTACAATCTGTCCCCCAGCTTGTAGTACAGCATGCCGAGGGCGATCAACTGGTTGCCAATCCACTGCGAGCCGGGAATCCGGAAGTGCTTCATGTCGGCGAACAGGTCGAACCGCTCCATCGTGCCGGCAATTGCATCGGCCATCACTTCGCCCATGATATGCGTCGCATTGACGCCGTGGCCGGAGTAACCCTGGCAGTAGTAGACGTTATTGTTGATGCGACCGACGGCCGGAATCCGGTTCAAAACAATGCCGATCTTGCCGCCCCATTCAAAGTCGATGCGCACATCCTTGAGCTGCGGATAGATCTTCAGCATGCGCGGCAGGATGTAGGCCTTGATGCTGGCGGGATCGCGGCCCGAGTAGTTGCAGGCACCGCCGTACAACATGCGCTTGTCGGCGGACAGGCGGAAATAGTCAACAACTTCGTTGGTATCGCAGACGGCGACATCGAGCGGGTTGATCTCCTTGACGATCTCCCTGGATAACGGTTCGGTTCCGATGATGTAACTGCCCGCCGGGAAAACCAGGTTCGACAGATATTTCGGTTCGAACTGGCTGTACGCATTGCCGGCAAGCACCACGGCGTCTGCCGTGACGCTGCCCGTTGCCGTCTTCACGGTCGGGCGGCTGCCGTGCTCGATGCCGGTAACCGGAGACTGCTCGAATATCTGTACGCCAAGTCCCTGCGCGGCGCGGGCTTCGCCAATGCAAAGATTCAACGGGTGCAGGTGACCGTCGCGAAAGCAGACGAAACCACCGTGGAAAGCATCGGTGCCGATCATTGCGCGGGTCTTTTCGCGGTCCCAGATTTCGTACTTGTAAGGGTGCTTGTGCCGCTCCCTTTCCGCAGCGCTTTCCTCGAAATATTTCAGGTGGCTCGGTTTTGGCGCGACCTCGAGATAACCGCTTTTCAGGTCGCACTCGATACCATATTTTTCGACGCGTCCGTAGACAATGTCATTGCCGCGCCACTTCAGGTTCCACAGCATCTCGGCGATGCCGTCACCGTGTTTCTTGCGGATCTTCTCCAGCCCGCTGATGCCGTTGATCAGCTGGCCACCGTTTCTGCCCGACGCGCCCCAGCCAACCCGATTGGCTTCGATCAGGGCGACCGAGTAGCCGCGCTCCGCGAGGGTCAATGCCGTCGCAACCCCGGTGAAGCCGGCACCCACGACGCAGACATCGGCCGTGTGCGAGCCTTCGAGAACGGGGTAGCCCGTGATCTCGTTCAGCGTCGCCGCGTAGTACGAGCGCGTGTGTTCCTGTTTCTGGTCGCCGGGTCGCATCGTTTTCCAGCAGCGCCATGCACCGCTTTATTTATATCAAGTGATTGGTATAAAATAATTCTAGTCGAGGCGGTGAGCGCGGGTCAAGCCGCAAACCTGGGAAACGAGCCATGCCGAAAATCGTCGATCACGACGCGCAGCGGGAAAAATTCGCCGACGCGACGATGCGGCTGATTGCCCGGCACGGTCTGGAGGGGGTCACGATGCGAGCTGTTGCGGCGGAGGCGGGGCTTTCGTACGGCTCGCTGTTTCACTACTTCGACTCCAAGGACGAGCTCCTCATGCACGCCGTACGCCACTCGATGGCGCAGCAAACACGCCGCGTCAACGAGGTCACGGAGCAGCACTCGGGACTGGAGGCGCTCGCCCACCTGCTCTGCGACGATGCCATCATCAACGAATCGTCGCGGGATTCGTGGATGGTCTGGATGACGTTTCAATACAAGGTTGCGCTGCAAACGTCGTTTGCACAAATGCACGCCGAGCTGGTCAAAGGCTGGCTGGCGCGCATCTCCGGGTTTCTCGAGGAGGCACAGCGGTGCGGCGAGATAAGTGCCGAGCTTGATACAAACGAGGAGGCGATGGCGGCCTGGGCGTTCTCGGCCGGCGTTGGCCAGATGGGACTGCTGCATCCGGAATCCCTGCCGCCCGAGATGCAGAAGGACCTTATCACCGGGTACCTCGACAAGCTGAGGCAGCAAAAGACGAAACGTCGGCAATCAAGCCGGACGCTCAGAGGCGGTCCCGAATCCAGTAGTACATGATGCCGAGGGACACCAGCGGTTTGCGCAACGTGTGCGCGCCAGGAACGACCACTGGCGGTACCTTTGCGAACACGTCAAATTGCTCCATGGTGCCTGCAACCGCATCCGCCATGATTCGTCCGGCCAGATGCGTCACGTTGACGCCGTGGCCTGAATACCCCTGGCAATAGAAAACGTTGTCTGAGATTCGTCCGAGCTGCGGCACGCGGTTTAAAGGAACACCGATAGTCCCGCCCCAGGCATAGTCGATGCGCGCCTTCGCCAGCCCTGGATAGAGTCGCGCGAGCTTCTTGCGGTGACTCCTGATTATGACGTCGGGATCGTCCCCGAAGTAGTTGATGCGACCGCCAAACAGCATGCGTTTGTCGGCGCTGAGACGATAGTACTCGAGTACGAAGTTCGGATCGCACACGGCCAGGTCCCGCGGGTTGATGACCGAGACGACGTCATCGGCAAGCGGTTCTGTTGCGATGATAAAGCTGTTGACCGGGAACATGATGCCGCGCAGTTTGCGCTCGAGAAAGTGGTAGGCGTTGCCGGCGATGACGACCGCGTCGGCAGTTACCGAGCCATTGCTGGTTACGACCTTTGGCCGGGCACCGTGCTCGATGCAGAGGACTTTCGACTGCTCGTACACGGTGGCGCCGAGCGACACCGCGGCACTGGTTTCTCCAATGCACAGGTTCAGCGGGTGCAGGTGGCCGTTGCCCATGTTCAGTAGCGCGCCGATGTAGGCATCGGTGCCGATCATCTCGCTGGTCTCTTTCCGCGTGAGCATACGAACTTCATGCGGGAAGTCGGCGTTCAGCAGGCGCTCGCAGTCGGCGTTGAAGTCTCGCAGGTGTCGCGGTTTTATCGCGACATCAAGGTAGCCGGATTTCAGGTCGCACTGTATGCCGTAGGTCGCGACGCGCTCGCGGACGATGTCGTGTCCCGCCCAGCGCAATTCGCCGAACAGTTCCTCGACGTCGCGGCGGTGATGCCGTGCCATCTGTCGCTCTCCGGGGATGCCGCCAATCAGTTGGCCGCCGTTGCGGCCAGATGCGCCCCAGCCAACCCGGTTCGCTTCGACAACGTGCACGTTGTAACCGCGTTCCGCCAGGTGCAACGCGGTAGAAACGCCGGTGAAGCCAGCGCCGATGACGCAGATGTCGGCAGCTTGTTCGCCCTGCAGCGGAGCATAGTCGGTGCGGCGGTTGGCGGTGGCCGCGTAATAGGAGCCTGTGTGTTCTTGTGGCTGCATTGACTTCAAGTTCCCTGAATGCTGCTCGGGCGCCGTGCCATGCCTACGCCGGTAACGGTTTATCCGCACGCACGAACAGCAGCAATATAGCACCCAGCAGCGCGAAGCCAGCGCCCGAGGCGAGCGCCACGGTCCAGCCGAACACATCCGCGAACCAGGGCACCAGCAGCGCGTTGGCGACGCCCATCAGGTTGGCGCCGGTGTTCATGACGCCGCCAGCGGCGCCAGCATACTCGCCGCCGATGGCGATACTCGTCGCCCAGTAGGTGCCTTCGGTCATCTGGTTGAAAAAGAAACAGAAGGCCAGCATTGCGACGGCAATCATCGGGTCTGCGTAATAGGCGCCGCCGACCAGTAACAGCGCCGACAGCGTCATACCAACGATGATGGGCCAGCGGCAGCCCCATTTCAGGCCGATGCGCTTGCAAAGAGCGTCGCAGATCCAGCCGCCAATGGCGGCGCCGGCGGCGCCGGCAATCCACTGCGTCGACGATACGTAGCCGGCATCCTGCGCGCTGAACTGACGCACTTCGACGAGGTAGTAGTAGAACCAGTTGAAGACTTCGTAGAACACGAAGTTCATGCACGAGTAGCTGAGTGTCAACAACAGGACATTGCGGTTTTTCAGCACCCGCAGCCAACCCGGCCGCGACTCGCCCTCAGCTTTCGGTACCGATCGATTTGCCTTGATCAACTCGAGTTCGGCGGCATTGACCGAATCGTGATCGGCCGGGTCGTCGCGCGCGTACCACCACCAGAGTGCGGCGACCAGGAAGCCAAGCGGCGCAACAATAAGAAACGAGACTCGCCAGCCGTACTGGATGATCAGCCATGCCAGCAGCGGGGCCGCGGCGGCGAAGCCCAGCGTCAGTCCCGTGCTCGACAGGCCCAGCGGCAGCGCCCAGCCGCCGACCGGGAACCACTGGCTGATTGCCACGTTCTGCACCGGAAATATCGGAGCGTGCATGGCGCCGACGAGGAAGCGGACCAGCATGAGCGAGCCGATCACGACGGCGGCCGGCGCGGCTTCGGGGCCGGGGACCAGCGCCGTGACTATCGTCAGGACGCCCCAAAGGACCGCGACGATGGTTATCGCCCGGCGAGCGCCGGCACGGTCGCCAAAAATGCCGCCGGGAAACTGGAAGATGGCGTAGCCCGCGGTGAAGGCCGCAAGTATCCAGCCCCACTGAATCTCGTTGAGCTGCAGATCCTCGATCATGGTCGGCGCCGCAATCGAAATATTGGCGCGCAGCACGTAAGAGATGAAACTTCCGAACGCCAGTATGGCGAACACCAGCCAGCGTACATTGCCTGGCCGGGCGTTCACCTAGAAAGTCCGGTCGCTGCAGATGGCGAGGCCCCGCTCAGGACGCTGCGGCCAGTGCCTGATCGAGGTCCGCGATGATGTCATCAATATGCTCGATGCCGATGCAAAGGCGAATCATATCCGGCGTTACGCCCGCGGACTTGAGCTCATCCTCGCTCAGTTGTCGATGCGTTGTCGAAGCCGGGTGCGCGGCCAGCGACTTGACGTCGCCGATGTTGACGAGTCGCAGGAACATCTCCAGCGCATCGTAGAATTTCACGGCCGCGTCGAAGCCGCCCTTGATGCCGAATGACAGCAACGCCGACGGCTTGCCGTTCGTGTATTTCCGCGCCAGGTCGTAGTAGGGCGAGTCGGGCAGGCCCGCGAAGCTGACCCAGTCCACGCGATCGTCATCATTGAGGTAGTTCGCGACAGCGATGGCGTTGTCGCAGTGCCGTTCCATCCGCAGCGGCAGGGTCTGCAGGCCTTGCAATATCAGGAAGGCATTCATCGGGCTGAGCGCGGAGCCGGTGTTGCGCAGGGGCACGGTCCTGGCGCGGCCGATGTAGGCGGCGGCACCGAGCGCCTCTGTATAGACCACGCCGTGGTACGAGTCCTCGGGCTGCGTCAGCATGTGAAACTTCTCCGGGTAATCTGCCCAGGGGAATTCGCCGCTGTCGACGATCATGCCACCCAGCGAATTGCCGTGGCCGGCCATGTATTTCGTCAACGATTCGACGACGATATCGGCGCCCCATTCGATCGGCTTGATGAGTGCGGGCGACGCGACCGTGTTGTCGACGATCAGCGGCACGCCGTGTTCGTGCGCCATCTTTGCAATCGCCTCGATGTCGACGACGTTGCCGGCCGGATTGCCGATCGATTCGCAGAACACGGCGGTCGTCTTGTCGTCAATCAGGCTTTCCATGCCGGCGGCGCTGTCATCCGCCGAGAATCGTACGTCGACGCCGAGTTTCGGCAGCATGTGTTTGAACAGCGTGTAGGTACCGCCATACAGCATAGGTACGGTGACGATGTTATTGCCTTTCTCAGCCAGCGTGAGGATGGCGTAGTGAATGGCCGCGCTGCCGGCGCTCAGGCCCAGCCCGGCAATACCGCCCTCGAGTGCAGCACAACGCTGCTCGAGCACGTCAACCGTCGGGTTCATGATGCGCGAATAGATGTTGCCCGGAACCGCGAGGTTGAACAGGTCTGCGCCATGCTGCGCATTATCGAATTCGTAAGCAACGGTCTGGTACACCGGAACGGCAACGGCATTCGTGGCGCTGTCGGATTTGAAGCCGGCGTGTATCGCCAGAGTTTCGTCTTTCATGAACGGTTCCTCGGGTTTGTGGGTCGGTCTGACAGAATAATAAACGCTTATTCCGCGTCGGCGGGCAATTCCGGCTCTGGTGCCGGCGGTGTGGCAGCGGGCCAGCCAGAACGCAGGTGCAAATCGCGCTGCGGGAACGGAATTTCGATGCCGTATTCGCTGAGCTTTGTCTCAAGCGCCCAGAGATAGGCAGAACGCGTTCGGGTGGGGCGCTTGGCGCCCTGGCGGTTGACCCAGACGAGTAGCAGGAAATTCAGGCTGTTGTCGCCGTATTCGACCAGCCAGACGTCGGGATCCCTGCCTTTCATGTGGGTCAGCGTGTACTGGACTTCCGCGGCGGCCTCCAGGGCGGCCTTCTTGACGAGCTCCTTGTCGCTGCCGTAGGCGACGCCGAACGGTATGCGCACGCGCAGGATTCGTTCGCCCAGCGTCCAGTTGGTCAGCCTCGTTGTAACGAACTCGGAGTTCGGTACGACGATGTCGATATTGTCGTTGGTGTTGATCAGCGTGCTGCGCACGTTGATCGACTTGACGGTGCCGGTCAGTCCGTTGTCGAGCTCGATATAGTCACCGACGCGCAGTGAATGCTCGAACAGGATAATCAGGCCGGAAACGAAATTATTGACGATCGACTGCAGGCCGAAACCGATACCGACACTGAGTGCACCGGCAACCAGCGCCAGGTTCCTGAAGTTGAGGCCAATCGACGAAAGGGCAATAAACAGGCCGAAAATGATTATCGTGTAGTGGCTGAGTCGGCCGACCGTGTACAGCGATGCCTGCGTGCCGGCGGATTCACTGTCGCCGAACCGACGGATGGCGTGACGTAGGCCCCGAGACAGCAGAAACGCGACGGTTAATATCAGCAGCACGCGCAGAATGTCTGCGCCCGCTACCGGTGTTTCACCGATCGAGAACAAGGTGATGTCGGCGAGGCCTGCGACGCGAATATAGGCCGTCTTGATGGCGCGACTGATGCCGTTCAACCAGGATCGAAACGCGCCGGTGTACTCCGCCGCAATGTCGTCGACGGTGGTCATCAATAGCTCAAGATCAGCGACCCTGGCGTCGAGGTCGCCGACCTGCCGCAGCGTTTCCTGCGCTGTGCCCAGGCGCTGGTCCAATAGCCGTCGCGAAGCGCGATTCAGGCCATCACGACTGACGGTTTGAATTGCCAGCAGCTCATCGCCGGTTTCCTGCTTCCACACAGGGACACGCTGCTCGATGTTGCGCACCAGTTCCGACCACTCCAACCGCTTGTTTTCAAGGGCGCCGGTATCCGGCGCTCTGTCCAGAACGATTTCGGTCCACCAAAGCTGAGCCTCGCTCTTGGCGAGCGCTGTTTCGGCCAGCGCCAGCGCAATCTCGGCGCCCAACAGTCGCTGTTGCTGCAAGCGCTGCTGTGATCGGCCTTCTTCGGAGTCAAGATCCAGGCCGCTTGCCGCGATCTGTGCGGCGCGAAGATTCTCCCTGGCTTCTTCTGCGGCTTTGCGATCTTCGGCAACGCGTTTATTGAGGCTCTCCATCCTGGCCTCATCCGCGGTTTTGGCCAGTCGAGTACTCGCCAAATCACGTCGCGCAGCGAGCGCATCAGCGTAGGCCGTATCCCGCTCCGCGCGCTGTGTCAGCAATGCGAGCCTGCGCTGGGAGATGGCCTGCGCCGACCGCGCCTGGACAAGTCGCAGCGAGGCGAGCCAGCGCTCGTCGCCGGCGGCCGCATCGACGTAGTCGTCAAAGACCGCATCCCGGTGGCGCGTGGTGCCGTCAAGCACGCGCTTTTCGCGATCGACTTCGAGCTGCTCCTCGGCGGCGTTGGCACGAGCTTCCCGAGCGCGCGCCGCGATTGCGAGCAACTCGTCCATCGAGTAGCTCGCTGCTTCGGGTTCCAGCTCAGGCGCGGTGACATCGGCATCGTCAAGCAATGGCAGCAGCGCCGCGAAGTTATCGCGAACGGCATCGAGGATCGTCTGCGCAATCACCTGGTTCTGTGGCGCCAGCTCTGCGATTTGCGTGCCGGCAGCCGCTACGAAAGCGTCCTTTCGTGGTTCGACCTCGTCGCGGGGACCTTCGAAGTAGGCCCACCAGTCATTCTGCAGCGAATTCAGGTCCGGTAAAGCCGGCTCGGCACTTTCCTCCGGCTGCTGCGCCATGACATTGGTCGACAGGAACAGGCCGAGCAGCAGAGGGAGGTAAGGGGTTCGGCGCAGGATCTTCATGCAGTCAGCGGCGGGTCGTAGCTTGTGTGGTCAGTGGATGCTCCATGCTACGAGAAATCCACGACACATGCATGACGAATGCGGCCAGAGGCGGCCCGACGCAGGTGGGGGCGTGGGATTTGAAGTATGCTGATACGCGTCGGGCAAATAGCGGAGAAGACAATGCTGGTTGTGCATCACCTGGAAAACTCGCGCTCGCAGCGCATCCTGTGGCTGCTGGAAGAACTCGGTCTCGAATACGAGATGAAACGCTACGGACGGGACAAGCAGACGGGCCTGGCGCCACCCGAACTCAAGGACGTGCATCCGCTTGGCAAGGCGCCGGTCGTCGTGGATAACGGCGTGACGGTGGCTGAGTCCGGGGCGATCATCGAATACCTGGTGCATACCTACGACGATGGCCAGCTGCATCCGGCGGTAGGCACCCCTGCATGGCGCACCTACACCTACTGGATGCACTATGCGGAAGGCACCTTCATGCCGCTCATGATCATTTCACTGATACTCGGCCGTATCGAAACCGCGCCGATGCCTTTCTTCGTAAAGCCCATTGCCAGGGGTATCGCAGGCAAGGTGCGCGCGGGTTACCTCGACGCCAACGTCAAGAGCAACCTTGCCTTCATGGAGCAAACCCTGGCCGAGTCCGAGTGGTTCTGTGGCGACAGCTTCACAGCTGCCGACGTGCAGATGAGTTTTGCGCTGGAAGCGGCAGAGGTTCGCACGGACCTGGCAGGCGCCTACCCGCATCTCGCCCGTTTCCTTGAGACCGTGCGGGCAAGACCCGCCTACAAGGCAGCACTGGATCGAGGCGGTCACTATGAGCTGATGGGCACCAGGAAGGACTGACGCTGATCGGGCGTGCCGTCTTGGGCTTTCTACGTATAGTACTGCCCGTGCGACCTTTCCTATGATAAAGCCAGCAATTACCGCCGGCGGGCGGGTTCTTGGGGAACAACGATGACAGATGTAGCCAATCTCATTCTCATGTCTTCTCTGGGCGGAGAGCTGTCCGAAGACGAAGCGGGCGTGCTCAGCGGCATCATGACCCCGCACGAGTTGAAAGATGGCGAGTTTCTCATCATCCAGGGCACCAGCGACGATTCCCTGCACGTCGTTCTGGAAGGCAAGCTGGAAGTGGTCAAGCGCACTGGTGGTGGAGACGTAGCCGGACTTGCCGTCTTGAGGGAAGGCGATCTTGCCGGCGAGCTCAGCTTTATCGACGGTCACGAGCACACGGTCGGCCTTCGTGCACTGTGCCCTTGCCATGTGCTTAGTCTCAAGCGTGACGAGTTCGAGCGGATCATCGATTCGAACCCGCAGCTCGTTTACAAGGTAATGCGTGCCATTGCCAGATCGACGCATCGCATCATTCACCGTATGAACAGCGAGTTTATCGAGCTCAATAACTATATCTTCAAGCAGCACGGTCGTTACTGAGGCCGGCTCGAACTCGCCGGAGTCGACATCCGAGGCTGGCGTCGAATTCGAAGCCCGTTCCGCCAGGTTGTGATGCCGCATCAATAGTCTGAATGTTCGCGGGTGTGACTGCGGAGAATTGATTTGGCTATATTTCGTTCGCGGGTTATTCTCCGCGGCTTATGGACGAACAGCTAAAGAAAGCCCGGGTCGTACCTGTGGTCGTTGTCGACAGGGTCGACGATGCGGTTCCGATAGCGGAAGCGCTGCGTGAGGGCGGCTTACCCATCATCGAAGTTACGCTTCGTACCTCAGCTGCCCTCGAGGCAATTCGCAAGATTGCCAATGACGTTGCGGACGTAATCGTGGGCGCTGGCACTGTACTCAACGCTGAACAGGCAAAAGCTGCGGCAGACGCCGGCGCGCGCTTCATTGTCTCCCCCGGCTTGCACGAATCTGTCGTTGCAGAATCCAGGGCGTTGAACCTGCCGATCTACCCCGGTATCGCGACGGCGACTGAGGCAATGGGGGCATGGAACCTTGGGATCAGGACCGTGAAGTTTTTCCCGGCGAGCCAGGCAGGTGGCGTATCGATGCTCAAGGCGCTCAGCTCTGTCTTTCGCGATCTGAACTTTATGCCCACTGGCGGCATAACGCCGGCGACGTTAAACGATTATCTTCAACTGCCATCCGTTGTTGCCTGTGGCGGAAGCTGGTTGACGCCGGTGAGCGCTGTCGAGCAAAAAGACTTTGCGTCAATTACACGGCTTGCTGCCGAAGCTCGCGCGCTCTGCAAAAAGTGAAGAATTGAAATCGAGCTTGTAGGCCCGACAGGTGAGTCCGGTGTCAGGCGATGTTGATGTAGTCCTGCTGCTCAGGGTCGTTCGCCGAGTCCTGTCCCCGACCGTCTTCGAGTCGATCTTCCGCTGCGCCGACCAAATCGTTGATGTCCGAATGGCTGTCGGCATCATAGGCGACAGCAGCGACCTCAACGTCGAGTTCGTATTCTGTTTCGCCGCGGTGATTGCGTTGTTCGACTGCCTCCCTGATGCGGTCGCGCGCAACTTCGACATTGCTCGTAGTGGCGCTGGCCATCAGTACGGCAAACGTGTCATGGGTGAGTCTGCCGATGATGTCGGAGTCGCGGAAATTGGCCATCAGCAGTTGTGCCATTTCGATCGCAGCGCGATCGCCTTCCTCCTGGCCCATGAAACCCGTAATCACATTCTGATTCGCGACACGAAACAGCATCATCGTTGCGGGAGCTTCGGTACGCACACACATGGCCAACAGGTATTCGGCAATTTGCGAAAATCCGAGGCTGTTCGACAATCCGGTAACCGGGTCGTCATGCATCATGTCGGCCATTGCGAGCTCTTCTTCTACCAACTGGCCGAGTTCCGCGAGCAACGTAACGTCTTCGTCGTCTACCTGGCGCGGCTTGCTATCGATGACGCAAAGCGTACCGAGCTTGCTGCCGTTCGGTGCACTGATCGGGCAGCCGGCGTAAAAACGGATGCTGGGGTCCGCAGCGACCAGCGGGTTGTCTCGAAATCGCTCATCTTCATGAGTGTCGTGTACGACCATGACCTCGTCGTTCAGAATTGCGTGGCCGCAAAAAGAGATGTCACGAGGTGTCTCGGTGACTTCAAGGCCCTGGTAAGACTTGAACCACTGCCGGTCGCTGTCGACCAGGCTGACGAGGGCAATCTCGGTACCGAAGATCCGCTTGGCAAGCCTCGTTACCCGATCGAAACGCTCCTCCGGGTCCGTATCGAGAATCTTGAGGTTGCGCAGTGTTTCGAGGCGCAATAGCTCATCGACCGGCGTTGCTGGCTTGATCATCGCGTTTTTCCTTTCAATACAGTAGCTTATGTTTCGTTATCGGCCGTTCTTGACATAACTTTAGGTCATTCAACGCCTGAATATGCGTCACAGCGCTGCAACTGGCCTGTTGCTAGGCTTCGATACATGAAAGGAAAAATCATCGCAACGCTGTTCGGGCTGCCGTTTTTCGCGGTTGGTGTCTGGATGCTGTGGGACATCACCGGCACCCTTTACGACGCGTCGCAGATGCGTAGCTGGGTGCCGGTGGACGCCACGTTGTCGCAAGGCGGTTACGAAACCCGCTCGGGCGATGATTCCGATACCTATGAAGCCTACGCCGTCTACAGCTATAGCTACGACGGCGCTCTTTACACCGGCAGCCGCGTGTCGCTCAGCGACGGCGGTGACAATATTGGCAGCTACCAGCAGGAAACGGGTCGTCGCCTGCAGGCCGTCGCTGCGAGCGGCGGCGCATTGCTCGTCCATGTCGATCCCGAAGCGCCGGAAAACTCGATTATCGATCGCAATGTGCGCTGGGGTCTTATTGGCTTCAAATCGATCTTCCTTTTCGTGTTCGGTGGCTTCGGCCTCGGACTGATTATCTTCGTATGGCGGGCCAGGCCCGAAAAAGACGCCGACCTGCCGGAGTTTCGTGATTCTCCCTGGTTGGCAAACGATGCCTGGCAGACAGCGGAGATCCGCTCGAGTTCGAAGACCACGATGTGGGGCGCGCTGGCGTTCGCGGCGTTCTGGAACCTGATCTCGGCGCCGTTGCCGTTCCTGCTGTACGAGGAGGTGACGCAGAAAGAAAACTACCTGGCGTTGATCGGGCTGCTGTTTCCGCTGGTCGGCATCGGACTTCTGACCTGGGCGATGAAACGCGTATTCGAATGGCGTCGCTTCGGCCCGGCGCCGGTGAGGCTCGACCCGTTTCCCGGTTCGATCGGCGGGCATGTTGGCGGCACGATCGATCTCAACATACCGTTCGATCAGAGTACACGCTTCCAGGTGACCTTGAACAACCTGCACAGCTACGTATCGGGAAGCGGCAAGAACCGGAGCAGGAAGGAGACCGCCGAGTGGCAGGACAAGATGGTTGCTTTTGCCGAGCCCGGCAGCAAGGGCACCAGGCTGACATTCCGCTTCGACATCCCGGAGGGACTCAGCCCTTCCGATACGGAGCATGACGACAGCTATCACATCTGGCGTCTGAACGTGCGTGCCGAATTGTCCGGCGCGGATCTCGACAGAAGCTATGACATTCCGGTGTATGCGACCGCTGAGACGTCGCGCCGACTTTCCGAGCGCTCGATAGAGAAGGCTCGCTCGGAGCAGGCGCTGGTCGATGACGAAGCTGTCGGACAGATCGTCGCGATACGCAACACCGGCACAGGCAGGCAGATGCACTATCCGATGGGGCGACATTTTTCCGCCGCGCTGGGCGGCGTCCTGGTTGGAGCAATCTTTGCGGGTGCCGGGTGGTTTCTTGTATTTCACGAAGGCCAGAACGTGTTTGGCAGCGTTTTCGGCATGGTAGGGGCGCTGGTCGCGCTTGGGTTGCCTGTACCTGATGCTGAACTCGCTGCAGGTTTCGAAACAGGCCGCTGAAATCGTCAGTGTGCGTCGCCTGCTGGGCCTGCCTGTCCGCCGTCAGCGGATGCATCAGAACAGTCTCGTTCGTTTGAAGAAGAAGAGTACGATGAAGACGCAGTCGGGCGGCAAGCACACGGTGTTCTACGCGGTGCTCGGTGTCGATAGTCAGGGCAACGAGATCCTGCTTGGTGAGGGCTTCAGGGGCGAGAGCGAAAGCCGTGCAGCCATTCGCATGATCACGAGGGAGCTTGGGCTACCGGCGTTGCAGGAAGATGACGATCGCAACGCAGACGACAATGCGTTCGGTGTGTTGAACTAGTGGCGCACCGGCCCTGTCTTGCCGGAGATGGGGACCACGCCCTGCTGCCGCAACAGCTGTTCCGCGCGCTTGCTGCCGGTCTTGCGCCAGACCTGGTAGGTACGTAGCAAGTCGGTATCCGAGTCCTGACGTTCCCTGTCGCGGACCTCGTTAAGTACGTCCACCAGCACCTGGAACTTGTCGGCAAGTTCGCCGTAGGTGTCTGCATACGCTCGGCCTCGGAAGGTCCTGCGGGTTTCCGAAGAAAGGGAACCATAGGCGCTGCCGCCCATGTGGATGTAGTAGTCGATGTCGACCGCGTGCGTCGCCAGGCTGTCTGCAAAAAAACCGGAGATGAACAGTGCGACGTCGCCAATGCGTTGCAGTGTCTGGTTACGCTGTTCGAGGGTGGCTGCGTCGCTGGCATCGGCAAGCATCAGTGCCAGCGGCTTGAGGCCGAAAAGCTCGCCGTCATCGTCGTAGAGTTCCTCGGATCGCGAGAACAGGGTCAGCAGGTTGACGACGTAATAGGTGGCGTGCGGCTTGACGTCGACGCCTTGCTCGGCAATGACGCCCTCAACAGACGTCCGGAAATAGTCCAGCAGATTCGCAACTGGTACCACCCGATCACTACTACTCGTCTCGCGCATAGGCTTGCGTCCTCGCAGGCAAACAACACCTGCCTCAAGGTATAACGCAAATATTATGACAAGCGCGTGACCTGTTTCACACTAGAGCCGCGTGCTTTGGGGAAATTTCTAGCCCGCAGCCGTCGATTTGACCTCCACGGAATCCAGCGCTTCCCGCGGTACTTCGGCGTAGTGGCTGAAGTCCATTGTGAAACTGCCGTCACCACCGGTGAGCGATTTGAGGCGGGAATGGTAGCCCTGGATCTCTTTTAGTGGCACCTGCCCGGAGACGATAATTCGGTCATTCGGCAGCGCCTCCGTGCCGGTGACCATGCCGCGCATTGACGACAGGTCGCCCGTTACGCCGCCGGCACAACGACTTGGCGCCGTAACAGTGACGTCGACGATGGGTTCCATGATGATCGGTCCTGCTTTCGAGACGGCATCGAGGAAAGCCTTCTTGCCAGCCTGTACGAACGCGATCTCCTTTGAATCCACTGAGTGGTGCTTGCCGTCGTACACGGTAACCTTGATATCCTGCATCGTGTAGCCGTAAACGGCGCCGGCCTCCATGACCTGGCGCACGCCGGTCTCCACGGCGGGAATGTACTGGTAGGGAATCGATCCGCCAACGACGGCACTCGCGAACTCAAATCCTTGCCCAGCCGCGAGCGGTTCGATGCGCAAGTAAACTTCGCCGAACTGACCCGCTCCGCCCGTCTGTTTCTTGTGGCGGTGATGGCCCTCGGCGTTGCGGGTAATTGTCTCGCGATAGGCAATCGAGGGCAGCGAGGTGATTACCTCGAGGCCGTGCCGGTCGTGGATCTGTTCGAGAACCGTGCGCAAGTGGAGGTCGCCCAGCCCTCGCAGTACGACTTCATTCAGCGCAGCATTGTGCTCTACCTGCAGCGATGGATCTTCGGCCTCGGCAACATGCAACGCATCGGACGTCTTCTGTGCGTCGTTATCGGTTGGTGGCTTGATAGCCAGCCCATACATTGGTCGCGGCAGGTCGATCGACTTCAGGTGGAAATGATCTTCGTCGTGAGAATCATGCAGCACGGCACCGTAGTGCACTTCGTCCACGCGCGGGATCGCACAGATATCGCCGGGCACGCCGATGGTTGCCTTGACGTGTTCGCCGCCGTTGATTTTCAGCAGCTGGTTCACCTTGATGGGTTTCCTTGCGTCCCCGACGAACAACTGGTTACCGGGTCGTATCGTGCCCTGGTGAATACGGAAGGTGCCGAGTCGGCCTTTGAACGGATCGATATTCACCATGAAGACATGCGCGATGGCATGCGCGTCCGGATCCGGTGATATGACGACTTCCTCCGCACCTTCGCCTTCACCTTTGAGAAAGCGCGGCGGGTTGCCTTCCATCGGGTTGGGCATCAACGCCTCGAAGACGTGCAGCAGCTGCTTGATGCCGGAGCCGGTTTTGGCGGAAACGAAGCAGACCGGTATGAGGTGGCCCTCGCGCAGCGATTTTTCAAACGGGTCGTGCAGCTGATCGGGTTCAAGTTCCTGGCCTTGCTCGAGGTAGACTTCCATCAGCGCTTCGTCGACCTCGACCACCTGGTCAACAATCTGGGTGTGCGCCGTATCGACGTCGCTGAACATCGTCTCGACGCTCTCCGGCTTGAAGAAGCAGTCCACGACGCTGCTGCCGTCGGCGGATGGCAGGTTGAGTGGCAGGCACTCGGCACCGAATGCTTCACGAATATCGTCCAGCACCTTGTGCAGATCGAGCTCCTCGGCATCGATCTTGTTGACGATGATCATGCGGCACAGTCGCTGCTTCCTGGCCGCGTCCATCATGCGCCGGCAGATCATGTCGACGCCGTCCTGGGCATTGATGACCAGCGCCGCGGTTTCAGCGGCCGGCAAAACGGACAGGGCGCGACCGATAAAGTCCCGGTATCCCGGGGTGTCGATCAGGTTGACATGGATGCCACCATGGTCAAGATGGCAAACGGCGGAGTACTGGGAGTGTCCGAGCTGTTTCTCGCGAGGGGTGTAGTCGGAGACGGTTGTACCTTTCTCGATCGAGCCGCATTCGGCGATGGCGCCACCGGCATGCAGCAGCGCTTCCGCAAGCTGCGTCTTCCCGGCATTGCTCGGGCCCACAAGACATACGTTACGAATATCGCTGGATGTATACGCCATCGCCGATTCCCCTGAGTGCATTGGTATAAGGGAATTATGGCGCTACCAGCGGCCAACGCTATACGGTTATTCCGAACCCGGAAGCCGTTGATTTAGAGCGTCTTTCCGCCCGTCCCAGGGGTCGGGTGCGAGCCGCTTCGACAGGTTCGCGAAAAACCTTAGGTCAGATTGTTGCTGGCAAGACCGGCAGGATAACGAGGTCGCCGTCGATGCCGATGAACTTGCGGGCCAGGCTCGAGCGGCGCTCGGACTTGGCTTCCAGGAACACCGTGCGGATGCAGCCGGGTGACTGGCCGCGCAGACCTTCTTCCACGGCAACTTCGTAGTGCTTGCCGTTGCTGCGGAACAGCAGCGAGCGGTTACGGTCGTGTTTCGACCAGCCTACGAAGTGGCGGGGATTCCTCAACGGGACCTTCCGGCCGTCGGCAAGCAGGCCGAAACATTCGGCGTAGCGCATCGGGATTTCGACAACGTACTCGACGACATCTGCGTGGCTTGCGCCTTGCAGCGGGAGCGCCTCATCCAGCGCGCGAACCATGTGCTCTTCTTCGCCAATGCTGGCGCCAAATAATGCATTGATCAGCTTGCCACAGAGTGAAACTGGCGTTTGAAGCTGCTGCGTCATGTCGATCTCCTTCTGTGAGCCCGGATGTGGGTTTACTGCTGCTAATACGTGACTCAAATCCTACTCGTATTTGTAAAGAAATTTCACAGAAAGAATTTCACACTGTTAATTTCACAAAAAGTGTGAAATCAGCCGCCAGCCTGCGGCAATCGCGAGCCTCGGTTTCAGAGAGGAAGCGGGCGCGGAAGGGCGCTAACGGCTGGTCGGGTTGGTCTCGGCCTCCGCGCGTCGTGCGATTTCGCGAGTAATACCGCGAAAAATGAACGCGTGGGCCGGCAGCAATGCCAGCCAGTAGAGAATCCCCCACACGCCGGCAGGGTGAAAATAGGCCGTCACGCGTATCGTGCGCCGATCGTCAGCGGTCTCGCCGATATCGAACTCGAGGACGCCAGCGCCGGGCGCTTTCATCTCCATTAACAGGGTCAATTGTTTGCCTGGCTGCATCGCGATAACGCGCCAGGCATCCACGGCGTCACCGACTCGAAGCTCGGCAGGATGGCGCCGCTTACGGCGAAAACTCGGCCCGCCGACCAGCCAGTCGAGCGCCCTTCGCGGCCACCACAGCCAGCCGGCATAAAAGAAGTCGCCCTCGTGGCCGATGCGACACACGACGCGCCACAGTGCATCGGCAGTGGCCGTGGTGCTGGCACAGTCGCCGGTTTGCTGCGAATAGAAGCTGTACTGCGGGTGAAACTCGCGACAGGCGAGGGAGCCTTCTACCCAGCGAGCCGGCACGGCGTGCATGCGGTCTGCTTCGAGCGCCTCGATGGCCGAGTCGCGGAAGCCAAGCAGGTTTTGGGGAACAAGCTTCGACAGCCGATCGTCGTCAGCGATGACGTCCTGGGACAGGCCGTCGATGAGCGCGCGCGCTATGTTGGTTGGCACCGAGGTTACCAGGCGCAGCCAGTAGGACGACAGGCGCGGCGTCAAAACCTTGACCGGGATGATGCGAGGTTTCTTCCCGACCAGCGCCGCGTATTGCCGCATTATTTCCGCGTAGGTGAGGTCATCGCTGCCGCCGACGTCATAGATTTCTCCAGCGGTTTCCTCGAGCAACGGCGCGTCGGCCAGGTAACGCAGCAGGTTGCTGAGCGCAATCGGAGTCGAGCGCGAAAACACCCAGCGCGGTGTAATCATGACGGGCAGGTGATTGACGAGATCACGTATGACTTCCCAGGCCGCCGAACCCGGTCCGATGATCATCCCCGCCCTGATCTCCGTTACCGGGACGCTGCCCGCGCGCAAAATGTCGCCGGTTTCCTGACGCGATTGCAGGTGTGTCGAAACCGGTGACTTCGGCACAAGGCCGCCAAGGTACACGATGCGTCTCACCCCCTGCCTCGCGGCAGCCTCCGCGAAATTGCGCGCCGCTTCTGCGTCCAGTGCCGGGAAGTTCTTTCCCGCCGCCATCGAATGCACCAGGTAATAGGCAATGTCGATGTCTTCGAGGACGCGGTCCAACGTTTCGGGCTGCAGCGCGTCGGCCGCGGCGAGCTCGACATCCTGCCAGCCGCGCCCCTCTATGATCTCGATATTGCGCGAAGTGGCCCGCACCGGCACGCCCTCTGCCGCAAGGAACGGCACCAGATGGCTACCGATATAGCCGCTCGCACCGAATACGAGGCACCTGCTCATTGGTACGCCTGCCGACTACGCGCCGCACTGGTACCGGCAGCGTCATCGGCCTGTGCAGCCTGGAAAAACTGTGAGTCGCGGATGGTCATTCTATGTCTCGGTGCCTCAATCTACTGCCGCGAGCAGCCCGGGCCGCGGCATTCTTGCGCTTGACAGAGGTATATACTGAAAAAGCTTCGGTTTTAGAAGCCTGACGATACAGGAGCGTGGCGCCGCCGGTTTCTCGGTCTACATGAAGTGCGACATGAACCGCGAAGACAAGGCTGACGATCTGGTCAGGGACGTAATCGATCCTGTCTAGAGCCGACACGTCGGTGAAGGCCAGCTAACGTCCTGGAACTGGTTGAAGCACAATGTCGGCGGCGAGTACCGGCGCTTGCTCATAATGAGTGCGGCGGATCACAAGACGGTGATGAAAACCAGGACAGCGATTCTTGCCGACCTGCAGGATCGCAAAGTCGAGCGGGCAGTAACCGAACTGAACAAGATATGCGGCTCCCACGAAGACTATTGAACCTGAAAAATTAACTCTGTCACAGAATAGTAAACTCCGTCACTTTCTCAGATATCGACAATTAACTCCGTTACTCTTTGGGTCGTAAATTACTCAATGCAGGTGGTGGGCATCGGCCAGTTCTTGCCACTCGCGACGCACCCGAAGGCGCCTGAAACTTGCCGCGCAATATGTAGATCCCAGAATTGACGGGTCAATTCTACCTGCCACAATTCTTAGCTCGATAAAGGCAAACCTGACCAAAGTCAGGGACGCAAAGCCACGGGTCCTCGCTCCCTTCTTGAAGCCATGGATGACTGCCCGAAGGACCTAAGATCGCCGGGCTGCCAAGTACCAACATTTGGCAAGAGGGGATAATCATGAAAACACTCGGGCGAGTTGCTTCTGCTGTTTATGCGCTAGCTTTTTTCCTCCCTGTTGCTCCAATCCAGCAATCGCTGGCGACAAGCGAGACCAATGAATGTGTGCAGGCCGAACTGGGAGGTGCCTTAAAGGGGCTTTGCAATGCCTATTGCGAGGCCATGGATTGCGACGGTAATCCCACTGCTAATATTGTCGCCTGCGAATCGGTCAGGGATAGGTTCCTGAGGAAATCTGGTGGAATCGAACCACCTTGCCTGGTCGCCCCCCCGTTAGACAGCGATGGTGATGGTGTACCAGATGACATTGATAATTGTGCTTTAACGTACAACGATCAGACCGATGTGGACGGAGATGGAATAGGCGACGTCTGTGATAATTGTTCGGCGCACGGCAATCCCCTTCAAGAAGACCAAGACATGGATTTTGTTGGGGACACCTGCGATAACTGCCCAATTGACTCCAATGCCGATCAAGCCGATAGCAACCTCGACGGAGTTGGTGATGCCTGCGAATTGGAAGGTTTTGGACTGATTACCGGGGGCGGCCAAATCGACGAAGAGTTATCAAGCGGGACCTGGTCATTGATCACAAATGATTTTGATTTCGTCAGTGACCCCTATGACGAGGGTGATTTCTCCCGGCTCACACCAGGCGCGCAACAAATCCTGATAGCCGCAAACTTCGATGACGATATTGAGGTCGCCATCTCGATGGAGGTGCTGGCCCGCGCGGAGTCGGCACAGTTGCTTAAGACAAGAGAGGAGATTATCTACGTTGATCCGACCAGCAAAAAGACAAGTTACTCGGTACAAATTGGCTCAACGATAATTGGCGTCCAAGTATCCCGAGCGGTCAACTGGCCGACCACGGAACCCATGCTAATAGATGACGCCAGAGGATTTTTGGAAGACAAGCTGTATGACATTCAAGCCAGCTCGGGAAACGTCGCGTTTGAAGACGCTTGGCAAAAGCAGATTCTTCACATTCTTGCCTATTCACCCCAAGTGAACTCCGCGTTGATTTCTGCTCTGCCTCAAATCCCAGACGCATTACTCGCAGATACAATAGTCATGATTACGACCACTCACGGTGACGACAGCTTCGTATATTTTGACTAGAGATTCGAATGCATCCTCAAGCTTCTAGTGTTTCGGGCGCCCAAAATGTCTTTGGCGCCCGATCTTTCAGCTGATCTTTATAGTCGCCCGCGTCAGGCCGTAAGCGTGCGCTCACCAAGCGGTTGATTGTCTGGAACAGGAGCTGCTCAACCTGGGTGAGGAGAATGGGTCAGGAGTGGCCGTTCACTCCGCAACGGACCATTTCGAGATATCGACTCGTAGCGGGTGGTCCTGAGATGTCGAAGCCGACATCATGCTCGTTTTCGTACGCTCCGAAGATTCTTTCGACAGGCGCCCGATACTGGCCTTCCCAGCCGCGTGCACTCTAAGTGCGATCTGCACAGCATCGTTCTGAAGAATCGTGAAATGAGTCATTAGCAGATCCACGACGAATTCAAGCGGTGTCACCGTATCGTTGTGAATAACGACTTCGTACGCCTCATCCCATGAAACGTTTTCATCGATTGGGTTTATGGCTTTGGGGGCTTCTCGTGTCATTGAGGCGGGTGGCGCGCTTGTTGCAAGAAGTGAAGAGAATACCAGACGCGAACGGCCACTCCTGACCCAAACTCTCCACTTGTAACGCAATGTGACGGAGTTAATTTACTGGTCTGATGGTTGAGGTGGACCACAAATCAGTAAGTTGCGACCTGGAAAGTGACATGGTTAGTTTCCCCGGATCACTATATGTGGGACATCTTGATTCAGACGCCCTAGGCCGACAAGGTCCCGGCGCGACGGGACTAGGGGGCCAGTTCGAGAAACGCGGTGGGGATCTCCGCGAAGTACTCTGCACCTTGCGAGCTGACCACCAGTCCCAGCGTCGTTGCGTCGCCTTGCGGGATCGCAAGCGTTGCGCTCCAGCTCGTCGCCCGTTCGTCCCCCGACGTCATCTTCGAGGGCGACGCCTGGGCGCTCTCACCGATAAACCCAATGCTGGCCTGTTGCAATGGGAAACGAGAGCGCATCGACAGCGTCAATGCGGCCGGCGAAAGCGCTGTCGGTTTCAGGTTGAGCTCGAAGTCGCCGTTCGCAAGATCGCATTGACCGCTGGCGTAGCGGCAATTTGACCTGGCGATTAGCTTGTAGCTGTTGCCGGGTTGCGCCGCGTGCGGACGCTCCGCCAGGAAATAGTCGATGGCGAACCAGGCCAGTATTGCAAGCACGGGCGCGACGAGCATCGCAACCACGACGTGTTTGTTGGTGAACATTACGCGATCCTACCGCAAAACAAAGGGGGGTCGAACAGACCCCCCTCGCTTGGCTGCTTGTTGCTGCAGTCTAGTGGCCGCTTGCGGCGCCGGCGCCGGCAGGTACGCGAATGTGTTCGACCAGATGCTGGATGTGCTCGGGCGGAGCCGCTGTCAGTCGTGACACAATCAGGGCAACGGTGAAGTTGACCATGGCGCCAACAGCGCCAAATGCGTTCGGCTCGATGCCGAAGAACCAGTTGGGCGGCATGTCACCGAGGAAGGCCGTGCTTTCGATAAACATGATGCCCTTGTGCTGGAAGACGTACAGCAGGGTCACGCCGAGACCCGCAAGCATGCCGGCGATCGCACCTTCCTTGTTCATGCGCTTGTAGAAGATACCCATCATGAGTGCCGGGAATATCGACGATGCGGCCAAGCCGAAGGCCAGGGCCACGGTGCCGGCCGCGAAGTCCGGCGGGTTGAAGCCCAGATAGCCGGCCAGCAGAATCGCGCCGGCCATGGCGATGCGGCTGGCGAGCAGCTCCTGTTTCTCGGTTATCTCGGGCTTGAAGACGCCCTTCAACAGGTCATGTGAGATTGCCGAGGAGATGGCCAGCAGCAAGCCGGCGGCCGTCGACAGCGCCGCTGCCAGTCCACCTGCAGCCACGAGTGCGATGACCCAGTTAGGCAGACGTGCAATCTCCGGGTTCGCCAGCACCATGATGTCATTGTCGACCTTGGTCATCTCATTGGTTGCAGCATCCGACGTGTACTGGATGCGCCCGTCGTTATTCTTGTCTTCGAACGCCAAAAGCCCGGTCTTTTCCCAGTTTCTGATCCAGTTCGGCCGTTCGTCGTAAACCATGTACTCGCCAGGCGTCGGCTCGATCGTTTCGATCAGGTTCAGACGTGCCATCGCTGCAACTGACGGTGCCGTCGTGTAGAGAATCGCGATGAACACCAGCGCCCAGCCGGCGGAGCTTCGAGCATCTTTTACCTTGGGTACCGTAAAGAAACGAATGATGACGTGCGGCAGACCCGCCGTACCGATCATTAGCGACATGGTGTACATGAACATATTGGTCAGGCTCAGCCTGACGTTTGTCGTGTATTCGAGGAAGCCGAGATCCCGCAACACCTGGTCGAGGCGGTCGAGCAGGAACACCTCGGAGCCGCTCATCGTCGAGCCGAGGCCCAGCTGCGGAAACGGATTGCCGGTCAGGTTCAGGGAAATGAAGATGGCCGGGATCGTGTAAGCGAGGATCAGCACGCAGTACTGCGCGATCTGCGTATAGGTGATGCCCTTCATGCCGCCCATGACGGCGTAGAAAAACACGATACCCATACCGATGGTCAGACCGAGATCGTAGTCAACCTCGAGAAAGCGCGAGAACGCCACACCGATGCCTTTCATCTGGCCGATCACGTAGGTAACAGAAGCGACGATCAGGCAGATCACCGCAACGATGCGCGCCGCTTTCGAGTAGTAACGGTCGCCGATAAACTCGGGTACCGTGAACTTGCCGAATTTTCGCAGGTAGGGCGCCAGCAGCATTGCCAGAAGCACATATCCGCCAGTCCAGCCCATCAGGAAAACAGAACCGCCATAGCCCATGAAGGCAATCAGGCCGGCCATCGAAATGAATGATGCAGCCGACATCCAGTCGGCCGCCGTCGCCATTCCATTTGCGACGGGGTGGATGCCGCCGCCTGCCACGTAGAACTCTTTGGTCGTTCCGGCACGCGCCCAGACGGCAATACCGATGTAGAGCGCGAACGTAAAACCGACGACGAGATAGGTCATTGCCTGGAGTTTCATGGTCGGCTCCTATTCGTCGTCTTCGTGAACGTCATATTTACGGTCAAGTTTCCCCATGCGGTAGGCATAGAAAAATATCAGCGCCACAAACACGTAAATTGAGCCCTGTTGCGCAAACCAGAATCCGAGCTTGTAACCGCCAAGACGGATGCTGTTGAGGGGCTCGACCAGGATAATTCCAAAGCCAAACGAGACGACAAACCAGATGACGAGGCACAGCGCCACCAGCCGCAGGTTTTCACTCCAATAGTTATTATTCTTCGACATTCTCGCCCCCCCCCATTGATGAACGCGACTCAAATAAGTCCCACAGTCTATACCTACAGGACGTCGACAGGGTATTGCGGGAATCCGAAACCCGGCTAGGCCATAAGTCGAATGGGAATCTGGCAATTGCTCTGCGAACCTCTCCTCTTTCTTTACTCTGAGGCACTGAGGGGGGAGAGCAATGAAACGTGCGACAGTGACCGCAGCGGCGTTGTGTGCTGCGTTATCGACATTCTGTTTTGCAAGCCTTGCAGAGGCGAAGGACCCGGATGTGGCGGCGCTGGAAGCACGCGTCGCCGAGCTCGAGACCATCATCAGGCAACTGGTTGGGGAAAAATCCAAGCCCGCCGCTGTGCCCGCCGCCAAGCCGCTGCCGTCAGGCGCGACGCATAGCTACAAGTTCGGAGGCTACGTGAAGCTGGACGGCATGTTCAGCGACTACAGCGGCGGTGACCTGGCGCCAGGCAGCGCCGGTTCGCAGTTTTACATACCGGCAACCATTCCGGTCGGTGGCACGCCGGGTGAGGGTCCTGATCTGCATATGCAGGCGCGGGAGACGCGCCTCAACTTTTCCAGCGATCATGTTCTCGCTGGCGGCGACAAAGTAAGCACCTTTGTCGAACTGGACTTCTTTCTCGGCTCGGACGGCGACGAGCGCATCAGCAACTCTTTCACGCCTCGCATGCGCCATGCATTCGTGAAGTACAACAACTGGCTGGTCGGACAGACATGGACGACTTTTCAGGATGTCGGTGCATTGCCCGAAAACCTCGACTTCATCGGTCCCTCGGAGGGTACGACGTTCGGGCGCCAGCCGATGGTTCGCTATACGAACGGCCCCTGGGAATTTGCGGTCGAGAACCCGGAGACAACCCTTACGCCGTTTGGTGGCGGCACACGAATCGTCACAGACGATGGCAGCATCCCGGACCTTGTCGCCCGCTATACCGCGAAGCTCGACAAGGGCTACATCAAGGCAGCCGGCCTGGTGCGTCAGCTCGACTACAGGACGGCCGGAATCAACGACAGCGAGACGGCATTCGGCCTCAGCGTTTCCGGCAAGCACATGGTGGGCGAAGACGACATTCGCTGGATGGCTACGGTGGGCAGCGGCACCGGTCGCTACCTGGGTCTGAATACGGCCAACGACGCGGTACTGGACGTGAACGGTAACCTGAATGCGATCGACCAGTTTGGCGGTTTCGTTTCCTACCGCCATTTCTGGGACGCGCAGTGGCGTTCGAACTTCACGCTCAGCTATCTGAGCAATGACAATGATCTCGCGTTGACCGGAACCGGCGTTACGAAAGACGTCTACAGCATCCACGCGAATCTGCTGTTCGAACCACTGGAGAAGATGACCGTCGGTGGCGAGATCATGTTCGCGGAGCGAACTCTGGAGTCGAATCTGTCGGGTGATCTGACTCGCCTGCTGCTGTCTGCCAAGTACGCTTTCTGAGGCTGCAGGCATCAACGATGCTGGCCGGGTAGTGGCGGTTCGGTCCGGGCCGTGCCGCCCGCTTTACCTTTGTGCCGGGCATGTCAGAATCAGGCCATGAAAGAGATCCCGGAGATCGTTCAGTTCTTGCGTTGCTTGCCGGCGTTTGATGAGCTTGATCCCGCAGCGCTCGGTAGTTGCGCGAAGTCGATAGAGATCGCCTATTACCGCAAGGGCGCGGACATCCTCACCATCGGCAGCGAGAACCACTTCCTGCATATCGTGAGGAGCGGGGCGGTCGAGCTTCGTGACGAAGGCGGCGAGATGGTGGCAAGACTCGCCGAAACGGAGTGCTTCGGCTTTCCGTCGCTGATGAATAGCGAACCTGCCCGAAATCACTCGGTCGCGATTGAAGATACGCTGATCTATCACCTGAGCGCCGCGACCTTCGGTCGCATGCGACGCGAGAACCCGGCCTTTGACACGTGGTTCATCCGGGCACTCTCCGATCGCCTGCTTATGAGTCCGCCAAGCCGGGGCGTGCGCGGTGCCGCCAGTGCGAGTGTCGGCAGCCTGGTAGGTCGAGCCCCGGTTTCGATCGGGTCGACTGCGAGCGTGCGCCAAGCCGCGGCCAAGATGGTGGCGGAACGCGTTTCGGCGATGCTGATTACCGACCAGTCCGGCATTTGCGGCATCGTAACGGACCGTGACATCCGCTCCCGCGTGGTCGCGGAAGGTCATGACGGCGAGCTCGCCGTTACCGAAATCATGACGGCGTCGCCGATTACCCTGGACAGTGAAGCCAGCGCTCATGAGGCCGCGCTGGTGATGATGCAGAATCACATACATCACCTGCCCGTTACCGCGAATGACGAGCTGGTCGGAATGATCTCCCGCAGCGATTTCATGCGCCTCGAAACCGAGCATCCCCTGTACCTCGTCAGCGATATCGGCAAACAGACGACGATCGAAGGCATTGTTGATGTCTGCGCCCGCTTGCCGGGGCTGATCGTCGGGCAGATCGATAGCGAGGCGAACGGTGAGCAGCTGGGGAGGTTCATCACGACGATCACGGACACGATAACGCGGCAACTTCTGCGTATTGCCGAGGCAGAGCTCGGCCCGCCTCCGTGCGAGTACGCCTGGGTCGCGATGGGTTCACAAGGACGATCGGAGCAGTCGGCAAAGAGCGATCAGGACAATGCCCTGCTACTCGCCAATGAAGCGACGGATGCGGACGATTCCTATTTCGCGGCCATGGCCAAGGTCGTCAATGACGGCCTGGATGCTTGTGGCTACGTTTATTGCCCCGGCGATGTCATGGCATCGAATCCAAAATGGCGCAAGCCGCTGCGCCAGTGGCAAAAGTATTTTCACCAGTGGATTACCGTGCCCGAGCAAAAGGCGCTCATGCACGCGAACATTTTCTTTGACCTGCGCTGCGTCAGCGGCGCCTGCAGGCTGGTGGACGAGCTTAAGCAAAGCATTCGCGAAAGTGCGAAGAACAACGAACTGTTCCTGGCGCTGATGGCAAAGAATGCGATGAGCTTTCAGCCGCCGCTGGGCTTCTTTCGCCAGTTCGTCCTGGAGAAATCCGGAGAGCACGAGAACACGCTCGATCTCAAGATGCAGGGCATCATGCCCATTGTCGAAATCGCCCGCATTCGATCGCTTGCCGCGGGTGAACTGCGAATTACAACGCGCAATCGACTCAAAGCGGCCGCGGAGGCCGGTGAGATCAATAGCGCCGATGCCGCAAGTCTTGCCGATGCGCTCGACTTCATCGAGCAGCTGCGGATCGACCATCAGAGTCAGCAATTGAGGGCCGGAGAACGCCCGGACAATCACCTGTCGCCGGATAGCCTGTCACCGCTTGCGCGCCAGAACCTGAAATCCGCGTTTGCCCAGATTCGTACCAGCCAGGCCGCGTTGCTCAATCGTTTTCACCTTGCATGAGCCTGTTGTCGCTCAGACTTAAGCGCTGGCGTGCGAACAGGCGCGACCTGCAGGCACCAATGCAGCAACTCGTCGCCCGGCCGATACCGGGGCCCGCAACGCTGTTCGGCGAGCTTGAATTTGTCGCTCTCGATCTGGAAACAACGAGCCTTGACCCGGCCTCGGCCGACATGCTCAGCGTTGGCTGGGTCGTTATCCGTAGCGGTCGAGTCGACCTGAATTCCGCTGCTTCCTATCTCGTGCGACCGAGCGGAGACGTTGGCAGCAGTGCTTCTGTGCATGGGCTAACGGATACCGTTGTCGAGGGCGGCCAGGACTGGTCGATCGTACTCAGCAAGATTGTGGAAGCGTTGACAGGTCGCGTGTTGCTCGTCCATCACGCCGGTCTCGACCAGGCGCTGCTGGATCGTCTTTGCAGGCAGCGTTTCGGTGCGCCGCTGCTGGTGCCGGTCGTCGATACGCTGGCACTCGAACATCGACGCCAGCGTCGTCGCCACCATGTCGATGAGGCCAGGTCGTTAAGGCTCCCGGATCTTCGCAGCGCTTACAAGCTGCCGACCTATGCGGCGCATGACAGTCTTGTCGATGCAATCGCAACGGCAGAATTATTGATTGCCATGGTTGCGCATAATGACGGTGCCGCCAATACCCGTCTGCGGGACCTGTGCGTCTAGAAGCTGCGCTTGGATTCCAGCAGGAACTGCACGGAATCGATTGAATCATCGCCGCCGAGCGGAAACGCGATATCGAGGTGGATCAGTTTGCCTGCGCTGCTGCGGGTGGGTGCGAAACGCAGGCCAAAGCCGACGTCGGTGAGCCAGTCGAAGCGCTGCCCGTTCACCGGGTCTTCACCCCAAACGCGCCCGACGTCGGCAAATATGGCGCCACCAATGCGTACCAGGCGAAACGGGTACCAGTCCGTGAAATAGCGCTGCTCCAGGCTTAGTAGCAACTTGCTGTCGCCACCCTGGTAGCGCAGCGGGTAACCGCGCAGTCCGTTGTCGCCACCGATCTCAACCGTATTATCGATATCCAGCGAGTGACCGACGGTGCCGCTCAACGATGCAAAGAACAGGCGCTTTCTGGATTGCTTGTGATAGTAGCGAGTATCGAAGCTGAGCTGGCTGTTCACGGCTTCACCGGACTCGACACGGCCGCTCGTAGTGGCGGAAACCAGGAGGGCGGTGTCTTCCAGCGAGCCAAAGCCACGGCTTGCGCGCGCAGAGAAGATCAGTGCATCGCGATCCGCGCCGATTGCCGTGTCGGACCAGCCAAGGCTCGCGGACAGGCGTTTGCCAAGGTAGAAGTCCTCGGTCTTGCCCATCTGGTCGCGGTTGCTGCTGGTTTCAAAGTCGTCTTCCAGGAATTCGACGCCCAAAAAGGCGTACACGAGATCCCGGTCCTGCGGTATCACGGCCGGCAGCGTCGGGTTAAGGGCTGCCGAAAATCGATTATCGTCACGCACGACGCCGGCGGTCCAGCGACGCACCCAGCCGTCGCGCAGGCCACGTGACCAACCGCCAAAAAGTGCCTGGTAATCCCGCTCATGGCGGTACTCGGCGGCTTCCTCGCCCAGCGCGTACAGCGCTTCGCGACGCTCGTCCTCCAGCACCCAGCCGCCTGCTGACCAGCGAGTGTCCAGGGCATAAAACGGCCGGATAGCCCTGAACTGGTTGGACTTACCGTCCGAGTTATTGGAGATGCCGAGATATACCGAAACCCAGCTTCTGCCCAGGTGCCCGTCTGAAAACTCGAAATTATTGGAGGAGCGGTCGACGTCCTCTATCCGCGCGACCCGCAAGAGCTGCCCGCGACCGAGCAGGTTGGTCTCCTCAAGGCCGTATTTAGTGCGATTCTCGCCGCCCGACCGCGAGGCCGAGATATCGGGATTCAGGGTCCATACGTCGCGGGTCTTCACAATCAGATCGACGACGCCGTTCTCCCTTGCTTCCGCTTCTATGTTCGCGTCGAACAGGTAGAGGTTCTGCCGCAGGATCCGCTCTGACTCGTCGATGTGTCGCTGCGAGTATCGATCCCCCGTATCGAACAGCAGCTGCTTTTCCACTACCTTGTCCTGGGTAACAACGTGCACTCTGTTCGCGAACCGGTAGAGCCGGTTGTTCTCGGCCGGAATGGACAGGTCGAAAACGTTGGATTTTTCTAGGCGAATTTCGCCGATGACCGCACCCTCGAGGTCATTGGCGGCGTCGGAGGCAGGCTCATCGGCAACAGAGACACCCGAAATCAAGGTAGCCAGTGCCAGGAAATAGCAACGCATCTCGGAACCTTTAGAACAACAACCCCAATGCTATAACCTTTTTCCGCGGCGTGCTTAAGGTTTGGCATCAATTTGCCGATAACTACTGGCGACCATCGATGAGCCTCGAGCCATGTTGAATCAAGCAACCCATCTTTCGCTGAGTCCCCGGCTCCTGCCGCGTTCAAAAGCGCCGAACCGCGAATCGCTGGAACTCGACCGGGAGTTCCGAGACTACTACGTCCAGCGTATGTTGTCCGTCACCCGGGCCGCTCTCGGCATTTGGGTCGCGCTTGTCATTTCCGTTTCAATACTCGACGCGCTTCTCATGCCGTCGCAATTTATCGAACAGACGCTGTCACTGCGCCTTCTCGCCATGTTGGCGCCTCTGGCATTCGCATTGACGGCGACGTTCGTCGAAAAGCTGCACGCGTGGGTGCCGAATATTATTGCCGTTGCGGCACTGTTGGCCGGGGCAAGCGCACTGGTGATTTCTGCAAAAGCGGTGCAAACCGGGGCGAGCGACGTCTACTGGTCTGTGATCTTTGCGACATTCTGCATTTACGCGGCGCTCGGCCTGACCCTGCGTCAGAGCATCTGCACAGCCTGGCCGCTGTTTATCGGCTACCTGGCGGTGAGCAGCGCTTCCGCCATGCCGATCGGGGAATCTGCCTACGCCGTCCTGTTCCTTGCACTGCTGAACGTCATCGGGACCTTTGCGAGCTACCTGCTGGAGCGAAATGCCCGCGAGCTCTTCGACAACAAGCGGGAACTGCTGCGACTGGCACGAACCGACGGCCTGACGGGCCTGTTCAGTCGCCGCGCATTCGACCGGCATGTCCGCCAGATCTGGAAGCAGGCGCAGCGCGATGAGAAGCGTGTCGCGGTCGCCGTTGCCGACATCGATCACTTCAAGCTGTATAACGATTGCTATGGTCACCGCATGGGAGACGGCTGCATACGGGCTGTGGCCGAGGTCGTTGGGGCCAGCGTGAATCGACCGCTTGATATGGTTGCACGGTATGGCGGCGAGGAGTTCGTCATCGTGCTGTACGACCCGACTGCCGGTTTCCTCGAGACGTTCACGAGCGGCCTTTGCCGCAAGATCACGGACCTGGATATCGAGCACAAAGCGTCGGAGACGACAGCCAACGTATCGCTCAGCATCGGCGCCGCGATTACGGAAGCTGCCGGCCAGGTCAGCCCGGACCACCTGATACGGCAAGCCGATGACGCGCTGTACGAGGCCAAGCAGCAGGGTCGCAATCGGGCCATTATCTATCGCAACGAGTGGGGTCAGCAGACGACCGCGAACCTGGCATCGGTGTTGTACTAGCAAGGCGCCGCCGGGACATAGCGTTACCCCGCTTTTGCGGGCACACTCCCGGCATGACAAAACAGATGCTCGACCCGCGATCCAGCAATCGGTTGCTGGGTATTTGCGTGCTGGTTGTACTGGTATCCAGTTTTTTCGTCTCGCAGATCCAGCGCTCCTTCGGTGATGTGCAGGTTCGGGACGTGAAGATCCCCACGCAGAACGGGCAGTGGGTCGTTGGCGACCTGTTCAAGCCGAATTCTGCCACCGCGGAGCATCCCGCGCCGTTTATCGTTGTCGTGCCTGGTTTCCAGCGCTCCAAGGAATCGCTGTCGAATATCGCGATAGAGCTCGCGCGCCGCGGTTTCGTGGCGCTCAGCATCGATCCTTATGCACAGGGCGGCTCCAGCGCCTCGCTGAGTCGCATTGCGGCGACGACCGAAGGCTATGGCATGTTCGCGGTTGTCGACTATGCGGCGAGTTCGGAGAACCTGAACTACATCGATCGCAGCCGTATTGGCGCCACCGGACACTCTGCCGGCGGCAATGCCGCCATTCGCGGCGCCAGTTATTTCGGTCGGGAGGCACAGCGAACGGGCCTGCCGAGCAAGCTACATTCGGTGTTCGTCTCCGGCTATGTCCTGACGCTCAGGGATGACGTGCTGAAGGATGTGCGCTCGAACGTTGGCGCGAGCTACGCGTACTTCGACGAGGGTGCCTACCGCAACGAACTGGAAAATGGCGACATGCGTATCGCGCCGGAAGCCCTGCGGCTCATCAACACAGGGCGTGAGCCGGGCAGGGCGGCGGTCGACGTGGTGGAGATCGGCAAGTACTACGGCGACAAGGATCGGCGCACGCTGCGCGTCATGCACAATGAGCGGGTGCTGCATCCGTTCCAGCCCTACAACAAGGAGGCGACGGCCAACCAGATCGAGTACTTCGAGCGCGTGTTCGACGTCGAATCCCCGCTCCCGAGCGACGATCAGATCTGGCCCTGGAAAGAGCTGCTGAGCATGATTTCCCTGGCGGCAGGGCTGGTTGCGATCATTCCCTTCGGTCGCCTGCTGCTGGAGACGCCCTGGTTTCAGGCGCTCGCGCAGCCTGTGCCTGCGCCGCTGCCCAGGCCAAGCGGCAGGGGCAGGGTGCTGTTCTGGTCGACGTTTGTCATCGGAGCACTGATTGCCTGCTTCAGCTACATTCCCATGGCCGAGCTGTCGCAGAAGCTGTTCGTGGCGGCTTCGAATCGCGAGCTGACGTGGTTTTTCCCGCAGCGCATGAACAACGCTGTGATGCTCTGGGCGGTGCTGAACGGCACGGTCGGCTTCCTGATGTTCTGGCTGAGCTACCGCTACTTCGGCAGCAAGCATGGTGTTACGCCCGGGATGTGGGGCACGGCCACTACGCCAGCGCTCCTGGTTCGAACCCTGTTGCTTGCCTGCACCTTGTTCGTTGCCTACTTCCTGTTCCTGTTCGCCGTGTACTACTTCTTCCACGTCGATTACCGCTTCCTGTTCATGGGCGTGCGCGTGTTTCAACCGGCATTGCTCGTTCTGCTGATCATGTATGTGCCGTTCTTTTTTATTTTCTTCCTGTCAAATTCGCTGCGCATCAACGCCGCGATGCGCTTTGCAGGACAGTCGGAGTGGCGCAGCATGCTGCTGGGTGGCGTGGCCAATTCCCTGGGGCTGCTGTTGATCGTGGTCGTGCAGTACACGACCTTTGCCGCGACGGGCATGGTTTACTGGACCGACGGCTGGCTGTACGTCAACCTGCTGTTCGCCGTAGTACCGATGATGTTCGTATTGCCATACTTCAATCGCTACTTTTTCCGCATGACGGGCTCCGTTTACCTGGGGCCGATGATTACCTGCCTGATTTTTGTCATGATCCTGATTACGAACACGGTCATCTATTTGCCGCTGCAATAGAGCCGCTGGTTCGAGGCCGACAAAAAAAGGGCGCCCGACCGGGCGCCCGTAGATGTCGAAACCGACAGGGGGAATGATCTAGGGTCGTGTTCCTCCATTGGCCGGATCGTCTGACCAGCCAAGCGCCGTCCAGTCGATCTGAGTGCCGAGATGGCAGTCGCCGCAGGCACCGTCCATGCCATAGGCCTGCTCTTTTGGTGCAACTTCATGGTTGACCGAGAGGTACATTTCGGTGTCCACGAATTCGAAGGCGCCCGTGTATGTCTGGCCGTTGTAGAGCGCGCCATCGGTCAACGCGAGATCCCAGTCAAACGTGCCCCAATACGGGTTTGGACCGCCGGCCATGCCAAACAGGTGCGGCACCAGAATTGTCTGGTTGCCGGCATCGGCTGGCTGGTTGCCAATCATCTTCTTGAACGGATAAATCATGGCATTCGGATCCGTGTAGTCGCCGACAGGTTCGGCGAGTACGGCGGGCAGGCTCGTGTACTGATCGTTTACACCTACCAGGAACTTCGTGTACTTGCCGTTGAAGTAGCGCAGCGTCGGTCGTACGTCGTTGGCCCAGACAAAGGTGCCCTTCTTCTTGTCATAGGTCGGCCGTCCAGTGGCAGGATCGACCGGTATCGGGTCAATATTCTGGCCTGCGTCAGCCCAGTACCACTCGACTTTGGTCGAGGTATTGCGAGCAAAGGTCGGGATGTGGCAGACCTGGCATGCGAGCGTATCGTGGCCCGCAAAATCGATAACCGGCTCGACAGTGGTGCCAACGTGGATATTGTAGCGATCGCCGTGACAGTCGTCGCAGCCCTTCATGACGCCTTCATCGACGGAGTGGTAAGGCATACCGCCGATGCCGTGAGACAGCAGGTTGCCGTCTGCATCACGTTTTACCTGGTGGCAGGCGACGCATTCGAAGTCGGCACCATCGGTGCCCATGTGCACGTCAAATTCACGCGTCGTGTTGGCCAGTGACATACTCAGGTCGCCGTGCTTGACGTTGTCGCCGCCGCCCGCTTTCGCGTGGCAGTCGATGCAGTTGTCAATACTCGGCACGCCACCGTTCTCAGCGACGCTTTGTGCGACCAACCCGAGATCAACACCTGCTTCAGGGTTGCCGGCGGTTGTCGGTGCCTTGCCGTAGGTAGAGGTCTGGTCGTGACAGACGAGGCAGTCAACGTTGTCCGGATTCGAGAAGTCGTAAGCAGCGTCTTTGTAGTCGTAACCGATATGACACTGTGTGCAGCGGCCTTCGTTCGAACCGATGGCGATGCAGAAGTTGTTGATGATATCGGTCTTGCCGTGGATTTCACCCTCGAATCCTTCGATATTCGACGCGACACCTTCCCACTTGAAGTGGCCGGTTGTTATCACGTCATCGCCGATTCTGCCGTGGCAGTTCAAGCAGGACTTGGTGCCTTCGTAGGGATGCTCGATAAAGTAGCCCTTATGCAATTGTGCTGCCTGGTAGGCGCCGCTCGCGTAAGCGTTGCAGTCGAGTACGTCGACGACACCGTCACCGTTGAAGTCTTCGTCAGGCAGGTCGCCAATACCGTTCTGGTTAATGTCCCAGCAGGCGACACCGTCGGACCCGTCGGCGCCCGCTGCTCCTGCAGCGCCGGCAGCGCCGGCAGCGCCGTCGTCGCCCTCGCAGGCCGATAGGCCAAAAGCTGCCACGATAGCGAGCGCGATGGCGGCCGGTGGAGAAAAACCTTGCCAAAAGAGTTTCATGATGGTGTCTCCCAACGTGAGTGGTCAAAAGGGGAGTCGGGGAAATCCAGCAAGAGGATCTGCCCGGGGAAAAGCGGAGCGGGAAGTGCCCTGGCGGGCGCGCTGTTTACTGCGAAGCGCTTCATTGACTTGCGGTTTTCGACAGTCCTGATTTTTTGCAGAACCCCCCGTATTAGAGGATTCTAAATTTCTAATTCAGCATTCTCTACACCGGCGTCAGGATCTCAATACGGTTTAGGCAAAGCTGGATAGGCAGATGTACCTACCACGGCAACGTGCGCTGAGCCACGGCGCATTGAATCTGTGATCGTTATCCCCCATCGTTGGACTATGACGACCAAGACGCGGACCCGGATACTGGTTTCAAGCCTGCTGCTCTTTAACGAGCACGGTGAGCCCAACACAACGACCAACGAGATCGCCGATTCCGTGGACATCAGCCCGGGCAACCTCTACTACCATTTCCACAAGAAATCCGACCTGGTCGACGCCCTGCTGCTGGAGTTCCAGGCAGACGCGCGGCGTATTCTTCAGCCGTCGGAATCGGCACGGGGCACGCTGGATGACTTCTGGGTGTTCGTCCACCGGCTGCTGGAGCTGACCAGTGGCTATCGTTTCCTGCTTCGCGACATGGAATCGCTGATTGCCGAGTATCCCAAGGTCCGGAACGCGCTTCGGCACTTCGCCCGGGCACTCACTGCGTCATTTGAGCTTAATCTGCGTCGCATGGTGGAGAGCGGCGTCATTCGGCTGGGTAGCAACGACGCCAGGCTGGTTAGTCGTAACCTGGCGGTTATTGCCCTGTTTTCGGAGAAGTTTGATGCGTTGACCGAAGCGTCGCAAAGCTCTGATGACTCGGCGCTGCGAATAGCGGCTTCCGTTCTCAATACGCTGAAGCCCTTCGTGGCGGAGAGTTCGGCGACGCATCTGTCGGAGTTGGCCACTTACTACAAAGTCTAGGTGGCACCCCGATGCCACCAGGGGTGGCGTACTCGCAATAGGTAAGGGCGGCTAAAGGTAGCAATAAAAAAAGGGGCTGCCAGAGGCAGCAGTATCAAAAAAAAAGGGGCTGCCAGAGGCAGCCCCTTGCTCGCTTTACGCAAGCAGCTTCGAATCTACAGTGGGGGGGCCGTTATTTGGCGACTGCAGATTCTACTCTCTCAACGACACGGTCTTTGGCCTCGACCACATCTTCGACGATATCCTCGCCGAGATCCTTGACGTCATCCCGGAATTCCTTGATATCGGCGCGGTAACGAGCGCGCGCTTTCTCGCCGTCCTTGACGAGCTTTTCAAAGGTCTTCTCGAAATCGGCCTGGAATTTCGTGAGTTCCGTCTGCACCGTGGCTACCAGTCCCAGGCTTGCCAGGAACGTGCGGTTGGCGATCTTGATCGGCGCACCGAAGACGCCGCTTTCGAGTCGCTCGAATACTGACTTCGGCTGTGCTTTCTTAGCCACTTTCTTGCGTTTTGTCACTTTCTTCTCCGTCATTTCATTTCTCCGAAAAGGTTAGTCGATCAGGCTGCTTTCTTCGCTGTCGTGCTTACCTTCTTAGTACTTACCTTCTTTGTGCTGACTTTCTTCGCTGCCGCTTTCTTTGCAGGCGCTTTCTTTGCAGGAGCCTTCTTTACAGGAGCCTTCTTTACAGCTTTCTTTGCGACCGCTTTCTTGGGCGCAGCTTTGGGCTTCTTGTCAATTGCCTTCAGGATCTTGTTCAGCTTCCTGTTGATCTTGTCGATGTCGTTCTTGCTCGGGACGTTCAGGCGATCCATAGCGTCTGCCACGCGTGTATCGAATGCGCTTTGCAGCTTGCTGAGGTTCGATTTGTCACGAACCTGGTCAAGCAGGCCGGTTGCTTTCGACTGGGCATCTTCGCTCATGTCGCGAATCGCATCCTGCACGTTGTCAATCAGTGACTCCGTCCGCTTCGTGGTTTTCTTGCGAAACTGCTCGCCCTGTTTCACCAGTGAGTCAAACGTCTTCTCGCCTGCCTTCTGGGCATTCGACAGTGCGCCGAGTCCGGCGAGGAAAGCGTGCTCGAGTTGTTCGGCGACGTTCTTGTCGCTAACTTTCCGTTTTGTAGTACCTTTCTTGCCAGCCATGGTCATTCTCCTTTGAATGGGTTGTCTGCCATGAATGAATCGTAGCTGCTAGGATTAGGGTGTTCACACTAATTCCGGGCCCAAAAGAGACCTATTCGGATGAGATTCAGACGCAGCCACAAGCTCGACCACAAGGAGGCGAAGCGTCGTGCCGACGAGATCGCGGCGGACCTCTGCAAGCAGTTCAGGCTGACCTCGACCTGGCAGGGCGACTACCTGCTGATCTCGGGCAACGGCGTGAACGGCCACCTGCATGTGGCCGAGGAGAGTATCGAAATCGAGATCAGGCTGGGTTTCGCGCTGAAGCTGATGGAAGGACCGATTCGCTCCGTAATCGAGCGCGAGATCGACCAGCACCTGGTTTAGGTCACCGTCGAGGGCGACTTACAGGAAGCCGGATTTCTTCAGGGCAACCGTCATCATGGCAACGGACAGCAGGACGAACAGTATGCCGATCGCGCGCTCCATGGTGCGTTGCGAGACGAGACCCTGCAGCCGCGGACCGATCTGCCCGCCAATAATCACGCCGGGTACCTCGTAACAGATCAGGTTCCATGGAACGGCGCCGATGCCACCGTCACGAACCAGCTGGCTGACCAGGGTGGTTGTCGCAAGTACCACGGTGAACATGACAATTGCCACCGAGGTAGCGGCCGCGGTACCGACTGGAATACCAAGTCGCGTCAATCGGGAGACGATGACTTCGCCGATACCCACGGAGACCATCCCCGTCAGGAATGCGCCGACGCCCGTCAGCGCGAAATCCCGCGCGGGTATCTGCGGCCGGGAGTAGGGTGCATCGTAGTTCGGCCGGGTTGCCTGCCTGCGGCGAAGAAACAGCAGCCCTATCGCGAGTACGAAGACGAGTACCGCGTAAGCGGCGATGAGTATGGCGTCATGTACGCGATGCGCGACCAGTGCCCCGACGACGGCGACCGGGGCCGAGATCTTGACGAAGCGCAAGGCGAGATCGAAGTCGATCATGCGCCGTCGGTAGTAGCCGATGAATCCGGAGATGAAGCCGAAGGTCTGCGTCAGCAGGGCGGTGCTGATCGCGGCGAAGGTCGATGCGAGTACGTATTCCGGGCCGAGCAGTGGGAACAACAGCACGAATATCGGTGTGAACAGCGCGGCTCCACCGATGCCGCTCAGCATCGCGCAGGTCGCGACGCCAATGCCAACCGGGAACATGAACCAGTAGAGCGTGAAATCCATTAATGATTCGCTAAAGCGAGCAGCTTACCGGCAGCGACTCCGGCACATTCCACTTCGGGCTATCTCTCGTAACAAAATCCTCGGGGTCCAGCGGTCCCTCGCGACCGCGGAACCAATCAACCAGAACGTCTCTTGCCAGCGGTCCGTTGTAATCCAAGGTGAAACCGCCCGGCGGAATTACCGGCGTCATGATGTCGTCGCCGCCGAGCGCGAGATAGTCGTTGATGGCGACGGCCAGTACGTCATCGTCCTGAATAACCGTGCCGTCAGAGCGTTGTATGACGATATCCATGTCGTCGTCATCGCAGCTCACGAACACTCGCATCCCCGAAAAGCCAACGCGGCGCCGTTCGCGATGCGCCTGTACGGCGATAACTTGCTTGAGGTCCCGTCCGGACATCTCGAGCAGAACAACGCGGTTGTCAAAAGGAAACATTTCGTAGACAGCCCCGAAGGTAAGCGCGCCGGCGGGCAGGATGTTCCTGATGCCACCCACGACATTGTGCATGGCGATGTCCGCCGCGCTGGCATCCAGCAGCGCCTCCGTCATCAGGTTTGCGAGCGGGGATTCCGTGGCAGGCGGATGTTCGAATCCGGCTACCAGGTGGACACCGAGTTCTTCGCCTTTTATTGCGGCCGCATAATCGGCGGCGCGCTCGGCAATCGCCACAACTGCCGAATCCGGTTCAATAAGCTGGCCTTCGTAAGTTGCCGGCACGACGTCACCGACATGTTCCGGCGTAACGCAGCCTCCTGTCGACGCAGATACCGACAGGCACGCCCAATGCGGTGGGAAAACCTTGCGGGACACGACGCGGTTGTTGCTGCGATCAAAACGCAAGTCGACGCGACTGAAGGCGCGGGTATTCGAGTAAGCGGAGGTGATGGAAATATCGTTAACGATGTGCGCGATTCCCCGATGCACATGGCCTGCAAATATGTGATTGACCAGGCCTCGTGGTATCGCTTCGGCAACGCGCATGATCTCCCCGTCAACATAGCAGGACGACAGGTCCAGCGGATTGTCGAACTGCTGGCAGGAGCTGCCGGCGTGTGCGGTGACAATGATGATTGATGCGCCGCGATTGCGCAGAACCGTCGCCTCCCTGGTAATCGTCTCTGCCAGCGGCGCAACGGCGAGGCCCGGCGTATTGGCGGCGATAGTCGCCTGCAACGCGTTCGCGGTCATAACGCCGACGACGCCAACCTTGACGCCCTTGACGTCCAGCATCACGGATGGCCGAACGTTGTCCCACTCAACCGGCCTGCCGGTGCTCTCGTCGATGAGGTTGGCGGCGAGCAACGGGAAATTCGCCTGGCCGGCACCCTTTTTCAGCGCGCCGCGTGCATCGTCCCCTGGCTCCTCCGGTATCGCCTTGATACCTACCGGCCCGAAGTCAAACTCATGATTGCCGATTGCCGCGGCATCGAAACCGATGGCGTTATAGGCCTCAACGACAGCGGCGCCCTCGACCAGGTTGGATTCCAGCGTTCCCTGCCACATGTCGCCCGCATCGATTACGAGGACGGCGCCGCCATCCGCGGCGCGAGCAGCGCGCAGGGCATTAACGTAACCCGATACCGCCACAAGACCGCCCCGGTCTCCGTCCGGCAGCAGCTGGCCGTGAACATCATTGGTACCGAACAGGGAAATCGTGATTTCGTCAGCGGGAGCCTGCGGCTGCCCGGCGCATCCGCCCAGCGTCAGTGCCGCGGCCAGCAGTGCAGGCGTTAATAAACGCCTGATCAGTTGCATTTCCTGCTTGAAGACTGCCAATGCCTGCCCCGAGATCGCGATGAAGCGAGAGTCTACCGCGAAGTGAGTTTGGCGCGAAATCCAAAACGCCTGAATGGGCATAGACGTATACTGGTAGGCATGTCGAGACCGCACAGCAGCGAGTACAGCGTCCTTGAAGAAGTCCTTCATTCGGGCACGCATGCGGTGGGTGTCCTGCTGAGCATCGTTGGCCTCACGTGGATGCTGTACCTGTCCATAGCAGCAGGAGATCCCTGGAGGATCGTCGCCAGCTCCATCTACGGCGCAACCCTGATAACGCTGTTCCTGGCATCAACCATCTATCACGCCATGTACGCTTCGCGTCATCGCGAGATATTCAAGCTGCTGGATCACTGCGCGATCTACCTGCTGATAGCGGGCTCTTATACCCCGTTCCTGCTGGTCGCCATGCGCAACAATACCGGCTGGTGGCTGTTTGGCACGGTGTGGGCACTGGCGACGGCCGGCATCGTCAAGAAGCTCTGGTTCCGCCACCGTTTCCCGAAAATAGCGCTGGCGAGTTATCTCGCTATGGGCTGGCTGATCGTCGTTGCGGCGCCGCAGATGGCTGACGCAATCGGTGCCAACGGCATGGCCTGGCTGCTCGCCGGCGGGCTCTGCTACTCCATCGGCGCCATTTTCTACGCGCTCGACAGGATGCCCTTCAACCATACGGTCTGGCACGTGTTCGTGCTGGGCGGCGGTGTGTGCCATTTCCTCAGCGTTGTCTGGCACGTTCTGCCGACAACCACGCCGGTCTGAGGCAGCCGTTCCGGGCTAAAGAACGCCGGCAAACAGTCGATAACCTGATCGATACCTGCCACACATACGGCGTCTATGTCGCACCCCAATCTAAACCAGGAGGCCGGTCACGCCCTGGTCGTCTCGAGTGATCGATCCGTATCCCGGATCGTGACGCGGCTGCTCCGTGCAGAGGGTTATGCGGCGATTGAGTGCGAGAACTACGATATTCTGGAGGACTCGGTCGAAGATCATTCCCCGGCTGTAGTTGTCGTCGACGCGACGGCATCGACCGACGGCGGTCTGGACCTGTGCCATGCCATCCGGCAGCTACCCGGCTGCGATTACATCCCGCTCTTGCTGCTCGCCGATGCGACCGACGACGCCATAACAGAGCGTGCCTACGCACAAAACGTTACCGCAGTAATAGGCAAACCGGTTGACGAAGACGCATTCAGGAAGCAAGTACGGTCTCTTGGAGATACCGGGCGCACGCTGAGCGGTATTCGCGCACTGCGAATGCCGGAATCGAACGTCCTGCGCGCCATGCCGGATGCGTTCTTCATAGCCGGTGGCGACGGACTGCTGCGCCAATACCTGGGCGGCGCCAACGACGATTCGGTTCTGAATCCCGAGGATATCGAGGGTCGAAACATTCCGGATATCTGGCCTGCGGATGTTGCCAGCCAGGTGCTGCAGAGCATCAAGCGTGTTTTGCGTTCGCGAGAAGGCGATGCACTTGAGTTCGAACTACAAAACGAAAACGGCTCCGGCCGATACGAGATGCGCCTGCTTGTTCAGGGCCGCGATAAGGTCCTGCTCGTCATCCGAAACATGCCGGGATCCGGCGACGCACGTTCCGCGCTAGGCGGCAGCGATCCCGCCGAGACGCTCACGGGACTGACGACACGGGCCGTCTTCGAGGAACAGTTCAAAGCCATCGTTGCCGACGCCACGCTCCGCGAGCGCGGCGTGGCCGTTTTTGTTATCGATATCGATCGGTTCGGCCGCATTAACGACACGTTGGGTCGCGCGGTAGGCGATGCTGTGCTGAAAGTGACCGCTCAGCGAATCGCGCGATGCCTCAGAAGTTCCGACAAGCTGGCGCGCATGAGCGACAGCGAAAAGTCCACGCTTGCACGATTGAGCGGTGACGAGTTTGTGCTGGTGCTCGCCGACGTTGAGTCACGCGACGATATCAGTACCGTTGCGAATCGAGTTCAGGAGGCGTTTCTTGAGCCGCTCTCTGTTGAGGGTCATCAGCTGAAGGTGTCACCGAGTATCGGTATCGCGATCTATCCGCTTGATGGCAGCACTGTTGACGATCTCCTGAAGAACGCGCGGGTCGCACTGGATGAGGCGAAGGTGACGAGTGTCGACGGGCGCGAGTTCTTCTCCAGCACGATGAAATACCGCTCGGCAAAGCGTCTGGACGTAAAAAACGAACTTCGCTGGGCGATCGAGAAGGACCAGCTGGAGTTGCACTACCTGCCGCGAATCGATCTCACAACCGGCACGGTTGCCGGCCTGGAGGCGTTGCTGCGCTGGATGCACCCGTTACGGGGAAGTGTGCCGCTTAGCGAAGTACTGCCGCTTGCAGAAGCCACGGGACTGATTTTTCCAATGGGCGAGTGGGTCCTGAAGACTGCTTGCGCGCAGGCTGCCGCCTGGCGCGAGCTGGATGCCAACACCCCGGCGGTCTCGGTGAATCTGTCGCAGCAGGAATTCGCCAGCGGAGACATTGTTGAACTGGTGCAGAGCGCGCTGGTCGCCAGTGGACTGCCGGCCAGCCAGCTCGAACTCGAGATTACCGAGAGCATGCTCATGCGCAATCGTCAGTCAGGCGCAATCCTGAGCGCACTCAGCGCACTCGGTGTTGGCATTGTCCTGGACGATTTCGGGCAGGGTCACTCCTCTATCGCAAACCTGACCAGCCTGCCGATCAAGGCGATCAAGATCGATCGCGCGTTCATTGATGGCGTGAAAGAACCGGGCGAGAAACAGGCGATCTGCTCGGCAATGATCGCAATGTCGCGCGAACTCGGTATATCCGTTATTGCGGAGGGCGTCGAAAGTCAGGTACAGGTCGAATTCCTGCGTGAACGCGGCTGCGATGCGGTGCAGGGCTTCCTCTACACGGAACCTCTGCCGGTCGATAAAGTGCCGGCGTTTCTGGATGCGTGCGGCGAGGTGCTGGACGAGACGTCGGTCATCGACCTGATCACGGCGCGACACGAAATCGACCGTAAAACAGGTAGTTAACTGTTCAACTAGTGGGAACATGCTATTTTTTGAGGACTAGGGGGACATTCTACTTTTCGTAGAAAAGTTGAATGTCCCCAGCAGCTTCGTAGAAAAGTTGAATGTCCCCAGCAGCCGTTTACTTTTCTACGAAAAGTAGAATGTCCCCAGCAGCCGTTCTATTTAACGCCACCATTATGTGATCCACATCACACTTGCGAGCGCGGCCAGGTTCGGCCCCACACCTCCCAAAACGTCCTGCCCCTGTTGAAATACGTTCCATCAATTACGAGGTAGTGACATGGATCGCAAATCACTTTTCACATTCATCACCGTTTACAGCCTCCTGGCAGCGGTTACGTTTTTCTTTGCCAGCAGCGACGAAATCGACGCCACATCGGTTGTCGACAACCCGGCCTCTTACATCATCAAGAGCGAGTCTGCTGAAAAGGCGGCCGACGTGGTACGCGCCGCGGGCGGCGAGGTGACGCACGAGCTCGCCATAATCCGGGCGGTTGCCGCACAGCTGACACAAAAACAGTATGCGATGCTTGCTACGAACAAGACGCTGCGCATCTACAAGGATGCGACGCTCAAGACGGCGGGCGGTCCGATTCCGGACGCGGAACACGTCCGGCTGATTGATGCGGATCGGTTGCATGAGGCTGGCATCACCGGCGACGGCGTGACGGTAGCGGTTCTCGATACCGGCATGTGGTACAGCCATAACAACATCAAGCGCGATCTTTTCAGTAACAACAAGATTGTCGCGGAGTACAACGCGCAGAAAGGCGAGGAAGGGCATGCCGCCGACAAGCACGGTCATGGGACGCACCTGACCAGCATCATCGCCAGCTCGCAGATCTCGGACAACGGCAACGTGCAGGGCATCGCGCCGAACGTGAACCTGATCAACGTCAAGGCATTTGGTGAAGACGGCAGCGGCACGTATGCGGATGTGATTCGCGGTCTCGACTGGCTGGTGGCCAACAAGAGCAAATACAACGTACGCGTTGTAAATCTCTCATTCAGCGCCACGCCGCAGTCGCACTACTGGGACGACCCGATTAACCAAGCGGTGATGGCTGCATGGCAGGCCGGTATTGTCGTGGTGGCATCAGCCGGTAACGGTGGACCGGATCCGATGACCATCGGCGTTCCCGGTAACGTACCCTACGTGATTACCGTGGGCGCGATGACCGACAGCTATACGCCTGATGATCTGAGCGATGATCGGCTGGCAACTTTTTCGGCTGCCGGCCCGACCTTCGAGGGCTTCGTCAAGCCGGAACTGGTCGCGCCGGGCGGTCACATGCTGGGCATCATGGACGACGGCAACCACCAGATCGCCGACGATCATCCCGAGTGGGTGCAGGAGAACGATCGCCTGTACGTCATGTCGGGTACGTCGCAGTCTGCTGCTGTGGTCAGCGGTGCTGCGGCACTGCTGCTGCAGGCCAAGCCGTGGCTGACGCCGGACCAGGTGAAGTGCCAGCTGATGAGCTCGGCACGCGCCGCGGTCGACGGTAACGGCGAGCTTGCCTACAGCGTGTTCCAGCAGGGCGCCGGCATGATCAATGCCTATGACGCGGTGCAGAACGACAATGTCGACTGTGCCAACAACGGCATGGACATCAACCTCGACATGACCGGCCAGGTGCACTACGGCGGGCCCGCCAACGTCGATGAAGACGGCAACTACTACCTGATGAACATGGACGGGTACCTGTGGACCAACGACTCGCTGTCGACCGAGGGCTATCTCTGGACCAACGGCTACCTGTGGACGAATGGCTACCTGTGGACCAACGGCTACCTGTGGACGAACGGCAGCGTTAATGCCAATGGTTATTTGTGGACCAACGGCTATCTGTGGACCAACGCCTACCTCTGGACAAACGGCTATCTCTGGACCAATGGGTATCTCTGGACGAACGCGCTGAGCGAGACGGCGGGCGTTAACACCTGGGTCGACCAGGAGTAAAACCAACAGATCCCTGCAGCGGCGGCGCCCTCGGAGACGGGGCGCCGCTTTTTTTGGTTTTATTGGGACATTCCTAATTTAATGCGCTAATACATTTATTTGGGAATGTCCCAATTTGACACCCCCATTATGTGACGCTCGTCACGATCACGCCGCCGCCCTGAATGCCGCCTGCACCGGGAATACGGCCGCTCTTCTGCTCAAATGTACCCATCGACAAGAACCGTCTTTCAAGGGACATCGACATGTTGCACAAGGCCATTATTTCTCTCATCGCCGTTCTCGCTGCTGCGACCGTAATCGCATCCGAGCAGCCAGCACCGACGGTATCGAAGGCCAGCTATATCGTGCAGGCCGATTCTTACCTGGTCGCCAAGGAGGCCGTTATTCGCGTCGGCGGTGAGGTCACCCACGAACTCAATATCATCAACGCTGTTGGCGCCAGCCTGTCGTCTGTACAGCTTGGCGAACTGTCGAAAGACAGCCGCCTGAAGATCCAGAAGGATCGCAGCGCGGGCGTTGCGGCAGCTACGTTGCTGAGCTCCACGGATATTTCCCGAACGACAGATGCGGGCGATGGCCCGAGCAGCTACCTGTCAACCATCGTTGGCGCCGCCGATCTGCATCGCAAGGGCCTGACGGGCGAGGGCGTCACCGTAGCCGTCGTCGATACCGGCTACTACACGACGTATGATCTTTCAAAGAAGCAAAACGGCCAACACCGCGTACTTGCGCAATATGACGCAATTTCCAGCCAGGCGTTCTCTGCGGTCGACGAGTTCGATGACGGCGCCTTTGAATTTAAGGACAATATCAATAGTGGCGTCGGATCCGATGGTAACGGTCATGGCAGCCACGTCACCAGCATCATCGCGAACTCGGAACGCGATCAGAACGGCAACTATCTTGGTGTCGCGCCCGGCGTTAACCTCGTGTCGGTCAGAGCTTTCGACAGCAACGGCAATGGCACGTATCTCGACGTCATTCGCGGACTTGACTGGATTCTGACGAACGCCAACAAGTACAAGATTCGTGTGGCAAATCTTTCCTTTAGTGCCGAAGCGCAGTCGCACTACTGGGATGACCCGATCAACCAGGCCGTTATGCGCCTCTGGTACGAGGGCATTGTCATCGTAGCGTCTGCCGGCAACCGTGGACCGGATGCCATGTCAATCGGCGTGCCGGGCAATGTTCCCTACGTCATTACCGTCGGCTCGATGAATGACAACGGCACGCCGCTGTATGACGCCGACGATACTCTGTCCTCGTTCTCGTCAGCTGGTCCGACCGTTGAAGGCTTCGTCAAGCCGGAGATCGTCGCACCTGGCAACAGTCTCATTGGCCTGATGAACAATGGCGTACACAAAATCACAATGGATCATCCGGAATTCATGTTCTCGTTCGGTGATTCCAGCAAGTACTTCGCGATGTCAGGCACTTCGCAGTCGGCAGCGGCTGTCACCGGTGTCGTCGCGCTGCTGCTGCAAGGCGATACCAAGCTCACGCCCGATCAGGTCAAGTGCAAACTGATGAGCGGCGCAAAGCCCGCGGTCAACGATGCTGGCGCGCTCGCCTACAGCGTCTTTCAGCAAGGTGCCGGACTGGTCAACGCTTACGCGGCGGTGGCGAGCCAGGAGAAAGACTGCGCCAACGGCGGCATGGACCTCAAAGCCGACCTGAATGGCAAGGCCCACTATGGCGGCCGTGCCAATGTCGACGAGAATGGCAACTACTACCTGATGGATCTCGACGGCTACCTCTGGACCAACAATTCCCTCGGCACCGAGGGCTACCTCTGGACCAACGGTTATCTGTGGACCAACGGCTACCTCTGGACCAACGCCTATCTCTGGACCAACGGCGAAGTCGGCGCGAACGGTTATTTGTGGACCAATGGCTATCTTTGGACCAACGGCTACCTGTGGACCAACGGTTATCTTTGGACGAACGGCTACCTCTGGACCAATTCCAGCGAGCAAAATGCCGGCATCAACGTCTGGGTACAGCCGGAATAGTGCCAGGTGGTCATCGAAGCGCGAAAAATCAGTCAGTTACAGCGTTTTCCGCATTGGAGGGGCCGTCACGCTTCGGCCTCAAGATAGCGCGCTGCAGGCCGATACGACTTGTACGGGCGTACCGCAAGCCAACTCACATCGGGACCGGATGACGACGATAGTTTCGAAAATATGGCATGCAGCACCGACAGGGATCCTGTTGGTGCTGTTGTCGTTTGCGAGCACGGCCGGCGCCGACGGTTTCGAGGCGAACAGCATGCGTTTCGATCGTATCAACGTCGCCGACGGGCTCGTGCAGGGTTCTGTCCTGGACATCGAGCAGGACCATACCGGTTTCCTGTGGTTCGCCACGGAAGCCGGACTCGATCGCTATGACGGCTTCAGTTTCAAACACTATCGTCACGAGCGCGGCAATCCGAACGCGCTCGCCAGTGACTTCATCCGCGACCTCGACATCGCCGGCGACGGCTCGCTGTGGATAGCAACCGATGGCGGCGGCGTGTCGCGCTGGGATCCGGCAACGGATTCCATAACGACCTATCGATCGCAGGAGTCCGATGACACGTCACTCGGTACCGACAGAATCGTAACGATTCTGGCCGGCGCGGATGGCTTCATCTGGATCGGCACGCGGGATTCCGGCCTCGAGCGGCTGGATCCTGAAACCCATGAAGTGCTGCACTTCGCCAGTCAGCACGACGATCCTGCATCCGTGAGTAGCCGCGAGATCTTCGCACTGATCGAGGACGGTGCCGGCTATTTGTGGATTGGCGGCAATGGTGGCCTCAACCGAATGAATCTCGCTACCGGCGAGATATCACGAATCGAGCTCGGTCTATCCGGCGCGGAGAATGCGGTTGTTCGCAGCCTCGGCTTCGCGCGCGACGGCACGCTGTGGGTTGGCACCGACGGCTGGGGGCTGCTGGCGCTCGATACCGAGACGGGCGCAAGCCGTCGCTACACCAACGACCCCGAAGATTCCTCGAGCATCAGCAGCAACGAGGTGTTATCGATTTTCGAGGACAAGCGGCGTCGCCTTTGGCTCGGTACCCGTAACGGCCTCAACCTGATGGACCGCGATCGCGGCGAATTCGCGACCTACCGCTACGATGTAGCCGACTCCACCAGTATCGGGGCGGACAGCGTTTTCTCGATTTTTCAGGATCAGGGTGGCCTGATGTGGTTTGGCACGATAACGGGTGGTGTGAGCAAGTGGAATCCGCGCTCCTGGTCATTCGGCCACTACAAGCCCGACAACAGTGGGCCGCGGAGCCTCAGCAACTCCAATATTTCGACGTTTACCGAGGATCTCGACGGCAACACCTGGGTCGGGACCTTCGGTGGTGGCATTAACATCATTGGTCGTGACGACGGCGTCGTGCGTCAGATTCGCCACAACCCATCCGACCCTGCGGCCAGTATCGGTGGCGATCGGGTCATGGCGATGACTACGGACCGGCAGGGGCATATCTGGGCCGGAACGATGCGCGGCGGCCTGAGCCACATCGACCCGGACTCCGGCGACATCAGGACGTTCGTCAACGACCCGAATGATCCGGCCAGCCTGGCAGCCAACGGCGTGATGTCGCTGATGCAGGACAGGGCCGGCAACCTCTGGGTGGGTACCTTTGGTGGCGGCGTGAGCCGGCTGGACCGAAAGAGCGGGCAGTTCACGAATTATGCTCACGACCCGGGAGATCCCACAACGTTATCGAGCCCGAGGGCCACGGCTATTGCCCAGGGCAAGGATGGCGTCATCTGGGTGGGCACCGATGGCGGCGGCCTGAACTACATGGTCTCTGATGACGGCAAATGGCAGCAACTCGTGCACGACCTCGATAATCCGGGCAGCCTGAGTGCCAATACCGTCTATTCGCTGCACGTCGACGCGTTCGGCAACCTGTGGGTTGGCACCCGGCAGGGACTTGATCGCGTCTCCACCGACAGGCGGTCGGGCGCCGTGCGCGTTGAGACGATCAACGCGATCGCGGGCAGGACCGTGTTCGGGGTGCAGTCCGACGTGGATGGCAATATCTGGGTTTCGTCCAACCAGGGTCTGGTGCGGTTCAGTCCGGAGACGGGCATCGTCCGCGAGTTTCACGAGAGCCAGGGCTTACAAGGCGAGGAATTCAATTTCGGCGCGAGCTACGCCGGCATGGATGGCACACTCTATTTCGGCGGTGAGAACGGCTTTAACCGTTTCAATCCCGCTGATCTCGAACTGAACACGACGCCGCCGCCCGTCGCGCTAACGTCGTTGTCCATTATCAACGAGCCGCTCGATTCCGAGCAGCCGTACGAACTCATCCGCAGCCTCGACCTCGGCTATCGCGACTATGTCGTTACCTTTGTTGTCGCGGCGCTGGACTTTACTGCGCCGAAAAAGAATCGCTATTCGTACATGCTCGAAGGTTTCGATGAAACCTGGGTGGATGCCGGCAACGAACGTCGCATTACCTACACCAACCTCGATGGCGGCGAATACGTGCTCAAGGTACGCGCCGCCAACAGCGACGGCGCCTGGAATTCCACCGCGATGGCGATCCCCCTGACGGTCGCCCATGCGCCCTGGAAAACCTGGTGGGCCTACCTGATCTATGCCGCGGTCGCGCTGCTGGCCGTGTTCCTATTCTGGCGCCAGCAGCAGCGCAAACTGCAGCGTGAGTTTGAATACAGCCGTCGCCTTGAGCAGGAAGTGGAGGAACGCACCGAGGAGCTCAACAATCGCAACCACGACCTGAAGGTCGTGAATTCCAAGCTGTTGGAGGCGAGTACGACGGACCCGCTGACCGGCCTGCGCAACCGCCGTTACCTGTTCCAGCAAGTTGGCAAGGACGTGGACCTGGTGCTGCGGCACTATCGCGACGGTACCGAAACGATGCGCCCGGACGGCAACAATGACCTGCTGTTCCTGATGGTCGACCTCGATAACTTCAAACCGGTCAATGACACCTGCGGCCACGAGGCCGGTGATCGACTCCTGCTGCAGATTCGGGACGTACTGCTGGAGGCCTGTCGCAAATCCGATGACGTCATCCGCTGGGGCGGTGATGAGTTCCTCATCATCGCGCGGGAAACCAACAGGGAGTTCGCGGCGACACTGGCGGAGCGTATTCGTGCTGCGCTGTCGGATCGTGTCTTCCCGGTCGGCGATGGCCAGGTTGCACGTTGCACCTCGTCAATCGGCTATGCGTCTTATCCGTTCCTCAAGGAGCGACCGGACCTGCTTTCCTGGGAAGAGGTGCTTGGCGTCGCTGACGCGGCCATGTACGAGGCCAAGGAGAAGCGCAACGCCTGGGTCGGCATTGAGGGCATCGCGTGGCAGGGAAGTGGTGATGACCTGTACCGGGCCATCAAGAACGATCCGGGCACGCTGGCTGAAGACGGCGTATTGCGGGCTATCGAATCGGTCGACGACGTGGCCAAGGGCTACGCCTAGCAGGCGCAAACTGTGAGCTGCATCAAGTTTCTCCCGCTTCCACCCAGAAACCCGGGGTTTGCGTGATCCGCATCACAGTAGTATTTTGGACCTCCGAGCAGTATGACGATCGATATTGAGTCAAAAACGAGTATCAAACCATGTGGTTGCCGGATCCTGTCTACAAGTCACTGCCAACGTTCTACGCGGCCATGGGCGCCTGCTTCATCTTGGGCGTTTTCTATCTCGGGCTCGATGCGCCGATGAGTCCGGTTTACCTGGCCATGGGCCTGGTATCGATACTCGCGTCAATCACCGTTTCGATCTGGCGCTCCAAGAGTCACGGCAAGATGCAAAGTGCCGACGGTGACGACGAGCAGAAAGACTAGCTTGCTCAGTCCTTGAGCTGATACGTCCATCGGCCGTAGGCATACAGCCCGGCAGCAGCGACCAGTCCAACCGATCCCATGATGTACCAGGCGATGCCAACGTTGTTGGCCGCGTACAGCTGCGCCGTGAGCGCCTCGCCTGTCTCGCCGGACACCTCGATCAGTTTCTGAAACGCCTCACCGATCGGCACCGCATCGACCTCGGCCGGCGACAGCCCCTCATCGAGCAAGGAGCGCCGTGCGATGGTGTCCTTGGCGCCAAAGGCCCCATAAAGATACTGGCCGAGAAATCCCTCGAGCGACCAGCCGATGCCTAATGGCAACTGACTGAAACCCAGGTACATGGCCTTCTTCTGCCGTGGTGCGATGTTGCCGAGATATTCCGAGCTCTTGGGACTTGAGAGCATTTCGCCCATCGAGAAGCAGACGATGGCCAGCACCATGATCCAGACGTAGTTAAACCCGCCCAGAAGCAGCAGGGCGGCCGCCGCGAGAAAGGTACCCAGTGCCATCGAATTCGTCGCACGCATCAGCGCGCTCCAGCCGGCAACGATGAAACAGAAGATCATGATCATCATGGCGTTCAGATTGACCAGACCCTCCGGCTGTATGCGTTGACCGTCCTGCGACATGCCGAGCAGGAATATCCAGACAGGGTTGGTGGTGCCGTCCGCGCCGAACAGGTGCTGCACCATGACCGAGGTATCGACCCAGTCACGGAAATACAGTGGCGCTACATCCCAGAAAGCCATCAGCATGAACCAGAAGCCGGAAAACAGGATCATGTACCAGACCATGATCGGACGCAGCAGCTCATGAAGGCTGTCGCGCCAGAGGCTGGTTTCCTGTATTTCGCCCGACTTCACTTTGTCGCGATGCGCGAGGCGCTCTTCCTTGTCCTGCTCCTTGTAGGTCAGCAACAGCAGGAAGTTGATGGAGATAATGGCGGCGCAGGCATAGAAAACGTGTGACCATTCGAGTTGGCGCAGCTGGGCTGCGAGCAACGGGCCAATGAAGCCGCCGATGTTGACGGTCTGATAGAACACGCCCCAGGCCATCGAGCTGTTCTTCCTGTTGGTTGCCTTGACGATGGTTGCCTGGATGCCGGGTTTGAAAATACCGGTACCGAACGCGAGCACGAGCGCACCTGCCATGAAACCCCAGAACGTCGGGAACCAGGCCATCAGCAGGTAGCCGAGGATTTTGAAGATCGTCGAGGCGAAGATGGTTTCCTTGTAACCGACGCGATCGGAGATGCCGCCGGTCAGTACCGGCACGAAGGACTGCATCAGGGCCCAGAACAGGAAAATGATGCCGACGTCGGAGCCTGCGAGCCCGAGACCGCCGTTCGAGGCTGCATCGGTCGCATACAGGCTCGAGACCTGGCGAACGCCGTAATACGCGAGACGTTCGACCATTTCCATGGCGCCACAAACCCAGAAGACGTAGGAGAGGCTGGCCAGTGCCGCCCAGATGCCAAGCTGTTTGACGTCCTTTACGGTTGTGCTGCCGTTGCCAGGATCGGAATTCGCCATTTGCGCCCCCTTGTTATTGTTGTTGCGTTTTGTTGATACCGCGCTCGCGTCTACTGCAAGACGTCGAAGATATGGCTGTACTTGAGAATAAACTCGCGGCCGTTTGGCAGCGCACCGATTCCTCGCTCATCGACCTCGTTGTAGACCAGGTAGAGGCCGGAATTGCCGGAACGCAGCCAGGAGAACCGCAGGTTGGTGCCAAGCGTATCGCTGGTTTCGCTGTACTGGCTCAGGAGCTGCAGCTGCATTTTCGGCGAAAACGAATACGATGCACGCAGCCGCAGCAGGTTTGCCGTGAACTCGCCACCGGGTACCGGCAGGTCGAAGTCGTTGTAGTTGAATGACAGTTCCGCTCGGAACTTCTCGCCGCTGCGATAGTTGATTCCCGGTGAAATCGTCACGCGATCGCCGCCGAATTGTCCGCCGATGACCGTGCGTACGCTGACGTTGAGCGGCCTGGATTCGTTGCCGAAGTAGTTGAGTGCGACTTCCGCGTGATCGTAGGTGTCGGCAGGTACCGTAACGCCGTCGATGATATCAAATGCCTCGACGACGCCGGCACGCGTGAAGTTGGTGCCGGTGTGAATCTCCGCGCCCGTCCTGAACTCCCAGTGGGTGTCGAGGTGCAGGAATCCGGTTTCCTGGAAGCCGTCAAATTTCCAGTACCCGGTATAAGAGGCGTGCGGCCGTATTTCCAGCAGTCCCCAAAGGTCATCGGGTCTTACCCGCCGCAGTGCGAACAGCCGGACCTTGCGGTAGTCGCTGCGCGACAGGAAGCCGACTTCCGGGTTGAAGTCTTCGCCGACTTCCGTGTAGCTGGCACCGAGCGACCAGTCAGCCGAACTCCAGTCGCCAGACAGCGAGAATGCATCGTCCCTGCCACTGCGCCCGGGCGTGTCGGTTTTCGCGACCCAGCTTTGCAGCAGCAGGTTGTCGCCGATACCCCAGCGACCGTCGATCGCATAGGTGCGATTGTAGTCGTCCGCGGCGGTGACCAGGTGGCTGCCGTCGCCATCCCTGTTGACGAAGATTGCGCCCAGCGCGGATCGATTGGCCAGTTCGCGGCTCACCCGGGCCACGGCGAACTGATTGCCCGGCGCGATGCCCGCGACGCTCTCGGTAGCCATGTAAAGAAAGCCCAGGTTGGTTCGCTCACCGAGTTTGCCGGAGAGCCGTGCGCCTCCTTCTACGGGTATACGATCACCGTCGTCGCCGATGCCGATACGGCGGCTGAAGAACATCTCGACTTCCTCGCCGTTGCCGACACTGAACTGGCCTGCATTTTCGAGAAAGAACGGGCGCTTCTCCGGGAAGAACAGGTTGAACCTGTCGAGATTGACCTGTCGTTCGTCGGCTTCGACCTGTGCGAAGTCGGTGTTGTAGGTCAGGTCGAGTGTCAGGCTGGGCGTAATCGAGTACTTGATATCGAAGCCCACGTCCGAGTCGTTTTCCGTTCCCGGCAACTCGCCACCGCGGCGCGACTGGCCAAGTACGTAGGGCGTGATCTTCAGGTTACGCTGCGGCGGCGGCTCGATGCCCCGTAGCGTGCCTGCCTCCGAGACCCGATAGAGACTGCGATTGCGTTCCAGCGGCGCCCAGTAAACGATCTCGTTCTTGCGTCGAATGATGCGCTGGAAGTTGATGCCCCAGTCCTGGCGGGCACCGGCACCGTAGCGCAGCGTGCGGAAGGGGATTTCGAACTCCGCGCTCCAGCCGAAATCGCCGATTTCCGACTTCACGTTCCAGGAGCCGTCCCAGTTGCGGTTGAATCCGCCGCCGCCGGAGCCGAAATCGCCGGAACCCTCTTTCGTGACCTGGCCGTCATACTCGATACCGGCTGCGTTGGTTGCGAAGACGTAGCCATTCTGGCGATCGAGCAAGCCATCGATGACGATAAAGAACGCGTCCGTATTGTTGAGGTCTGAATCGCGGCGGCTGTCGGTAACGATGACCTCGTTCGGTTCGTCATCGTACGCGACCACGCCGATATGCAACGCGTAGTCGGTGTAGGCAACAAAGACCTCGGTTCGCTGCGTCGATGGCATGCCGTCGTTCGGCTGCACCTGCCAGAACTCGGTCGTCGGCACGACGTCGCGCCAGGCCCTGTCGCCCAGCACGTTGCCGTCCACCACGGGCGCTGCGACGAGTTTGTGCGCGATTATCTCGGGCGGCAGGGCGGGCCGCGCAAGCGCGACGCCGGCTGCCACAACAAGCAGGCAGAGACCGACACCAGCGGTCAACGACCGCTTCGATTGATAGCTTCCCGGGATCACCGTCTGAACGCCGACTTCTGAAGGCGGTAAGTATACCTCTACTCGCGAAAACGGCTAGAAGCTGACGATGACACCCGCGCCCAGCGTTCGCTCCGCACCGTAAAGCCTGCTGCCAATCGCGATGTCGGACCCTCCCGCCCGATTAACGCCCGCCAGGTGCTCCTGGTAGGTCGTGTCCAGCAGGTTGTCAATGCGCGCCTCGAGTCGCAGTTCCGGCGTCGGCCTCCAGGTGAGTCCGGCGTTGAGGATCTCGTAGCCATCGCTGCGCTGCTCATCATTGTACGCGGCAACCTTGTTCTGGCGGCCGTAGGCGACGAGGCGCGTGTCGAATTCCCAGGACTCGCTCGAATACGTCAGGCCGATACTGCCGTTTAACGGTGCCAGTCGGTACAGGTTATCCGCAACATCAGTGCGGCGCCCGCGGGCATAGCTTGCGATGCCATCGACTGTAATGCGATCTGACAGCTGCATCGCCCACGCCAGGTCCATACCCCAGATTTCGGCGTCGGTGTTCGAGAACTGCAGGGCGGGCTGACCTGCCATCATCATGGCGACCATGTTCGCCGTTTGGTTGTCCGTCGGCGTTCCCTGGATGTAACCGTCGATCTGCTTGTAAAAGAACTGCGGCGACAGGCTTAGTCGTCCGATGCTGGCGTCGAAGCCGATATTCAGCTCATTGGAGGTCTCCGACTCGAGGTCCAGGTCGCCAATGTAGGTTCGACCATCCGCCAGGCCGCCGGTCGATTGCATCGGTAGCCACAGGTACAGCTCCTGGTACGACGGCGCGCGGGATCGGCTGGCGACCTCGACATGCCATTCAAGATCGTCTGCCGCCCGATAGCGGTACTTCAGGACCGCGTCGACGTCATCGAAAGAAAGATCCCGGTCAGCATTGTTGAAGGTGTCGGCAAGCGTTGCGACGGCGGGGCTCATCATACCCATGGCGCCGACCTGCCCGGCAGACGTTGACACCTGTCTCAGGCTCACGCCGAGTTCCAGTTGCGATGCCTCGCGTTCGACGAGCCACTCGCCGAACACGCTGACACGATCGCGCTCGACGTCAGCGAAGTTCGTGACGCGAAACGCGCTGTCGTTCGGGTTGGTGATCGTCGCATCGTGGTCGGCAAGCGCACTCTCGATGCCAATTCTCAACGTCGAAGCTTCAAGATCGATCTTGCCAGCGAGCGCATACGCCTGGCCCGTCCCCGTCGCCAGGGTTTCCCTCTGCCGCATTGCCGGCGGAGCTGCTCGCAGTCCGAAATTGTCCATGATGTGTTCGACATCGTTAGCGGATACCCGTCCCTCCAGAGCGAACGTCGGCGTCACCGTGTACAGGAAATGCGTACCGACAAGGTCTGTATCGATGATGCGTATGTCCATTGGCAGACTTGGCGTGCCGGAATCACCGGTATCGAGCTTGCCCGCGAACACGACGAAGTGATCCTCGCCGTTGGTGAAGGCATAGCTCAGGTCGTAACGCTTCCGATCGACACGCGATGGGCGTATCTCACCGACGGGGGTCTTGATGTCATTGCCGTTGTCGATTTCCGCGAGCGCTGTAACGCGGTGCGCACGGTCTGCAAGTGTCAGGCGAGCGGCGGTCGTCGTGACGTCTCCGTTGGCCGAATAACGACTTCCGGCGAACCCGGCGATGCCGAAATCCTCGTCGCCGAAACTGCCGCGCGCGAGCCGGGCATCGAGATGACCGCCGATGGCTTCGGGCGAGGACGAAACGCTTGCGATGCCGCGTTCTACCGCCACGGTTTCAGTGATCATGGGCGATACGTAGGAAAACGGGGCATCCATCGAGTTCGGGCCGCCTGAAACGACGGCGTGGTTGTCGATGGTCACGGCAACACGATCGCCGTACATGCCCCTGTATTGCGCTATGCCCGTGATAGAGCCGTTGGTGTTGACGTTTGCGCCAGGAATTGACTTCAGAGCGGCAGCCGTGTCCAGCAGTGCTGCTTGTTCCATATCGACTGCCGCGGCAGCCGCAGACGTGATTTTCTCCTCGACGACGATCTCGTCGATGGGGTCGGTGTTGTGATCTGCCGAGGCGAGTATCGGCAATACGAAAAGCAGCAATGACGCTGCGGCAAGAATTGTTCTCACGGTTTGCTCCTGAATAACGGACTGGCGACACAGCGCAGGCTGTGCCGTGCCTGGTCTGGGCGCTATTCAGGCAGGCGGACCACGCGATCGCTGTACGAGTTGGCTGCGAGACCCGGCCGGACTGGCGGGTGGCGATGTACTGCTGCCATGCCGGAACTCGGCAAGGTCGCCGGCGTCAACGGTGCCCACAGCAGCGGCCGAGGACAGCAGATGCCCGACCTGGCAGGTGTCAGGCTCGGAGGGTGCGCTGCCATCTGCCGAATGCTGGTGATGTTCGTGAGTCGTTGCCGCGCCGGGCACGACAAATCCGGCAGGCAGCTGGCCAGGGCACAGCACGAATAGGAGGCCATTTTGCAGTGAAGCCGGCATGTAACCGACCGGTGTGGCCGCACGCAGCAAGAGGCCCGCAAACAGGGCCCATACGGCTAGATGTCTGGTGGCCGCTCGAGTCTTCACTCTTAAAAGGCTAGCGGCTTCCGGTCGCCAAGGAAATAAGTGATTAGCCCATATTGCATGGGGCGTTCACCCTATGGATCTCAGAGTACGGAACTGTCCAGGAACCTCAGCAGGGCGGCCTTGGCAGCTTTCTGGTTATCCCACGGCTCATACGACCGGGTCCGTGAACCGGTGGCCTGCACACGCACGTCGGTCGCTTCAGCTATCAGGCGAATCTGGTCCACACTGACGGCGTAATAGGCATCAGCCGCCGAGGCGACCGGCTTCAGGAACACTGGCTCGCTCGCACCGATAGAAGATACGGTCCAGCCAGATACTTCCAGAGGAATTGGTTCGCCGTCGGCGAAGATCACAATTGACTCGAAGCCATCGCGAGACTTCTCGGTCTGCGTTTCGTCCAGCGTATTCCAGATGCCGAGCCACAGGTAATATCGGTAGTCGCCGCTGCGGTTGACTTCCAGCGGTGCCAGATGCACGAAATCGCGCGCGAACGCCGCGCGTCCCGAGACGTCACGGTAGAAGACCATAGGAACCTGGCTGTAGGTCACATTCACGCTGGTAACCGGATCCATATGCTCCCTGACCAGCGGCGCATCGGGCGCGCAGGCGCTTAAGCTTAACGCCAGCAGCGCCAGTGCTTGATAGGCCCGTGCAAGGGCATTATTTGCTGACGATTTCATGATCAGAAGAAGGACTGGTATCCGACGTTGATGAAATACGATTCACGATCGAGGTTCAGGTCAACGATGTCTGAATCGCGCTGCACGTATTGCTTTCCGGCCTCGACTTCGATGCGGAACTTCTGACTGCGCCGGTACTGCAGCCGAATACCCGGAGTGTACAGCCACTCGTCATTCGGGTCCGCTGTACGCTGGCGCCGATCTATCCGCAGCCTGGGATTTATTCGCCACGTACGGCTGATCGGGTAACGGCTATCGAATGTCAGTGAGACGACCTTGGCCGTGCTCGAGTCCGACATGCGCGTACTGACGATAGTCACATCGCCTTCCTTGAGCAGGCTGCTGGCAACCAGGCTGCCGGAGTAGTAGTTGTAGGTGGACTCCTCTGTCGCAAGGACACCGCCTGAAGCCGGCGTTGCATCCATCGTGGACTGGCTTGCATCAACGTTAAGCTGCAGCTTCGGGCTCAACGGGTACGAGACGCCGACGGTGTAGGTTGTCGATTGCGCGGTGCGGTCACGTCCGAGCTGGCGCAATTCGTCCTCGCTGTAGATGACTGCCAGCTCCTCAAACGACGCCACCGGCTGCCCGATCATGGCATTACTGGCGCTCAGGAAAGGGCTGCCACGTCGATCGATGAGGCCATGCAGCGACAGCTTCGACTCGAAGCGCCAGCTGCCCTGAAGAAAGGCACTGGCAAGCTCGCCGTAACCGAGGTCGTAATCGATCATGCCCCAGAGACTCTGCCTGGACCCGAAGTAGCGGAATTCCCCGCCAACTGCCTGCCTGTCTTCAATACCTGCCACATCCTGGGCAATGTAGAAAAGACCCAGATCCAGGTTTTCCAGAATCGGACCGTAGTTAACACTTGCGCCATAAAAAGACCTGGAGGAATCGATGCCGTCCGACGAAGAGTAGGCCGGTTTGCCGATCACCGTGTTCAGCAGAATGCGGTCACTGATTTCGTAGCCCAGGTTCAGACCATCAAATCGTCCAAGTACACCGCCAGAGTTTCGTGATTGCCGACCGAAGCGGCCGCGAAGTCCGGTCTTGACGTCGGCCAGATCGGCATACGCGTAGGAGACTCTTGTAGCGTTTCCGGATGTCGCATTGTCGTCCAGAAAGTCACTGCGGTAGCCGAGCGAAACGCGACTACTGAAGTCGAATCGCTCGCCGCGCCGGCGCGCGTCGAAATTCACGTCTGAATACAAGGCGGACTGGCTGACGATCTCATCCTGATCATTCTGCTGGTTCGCGTCGCGACGGTAGTACTGCGAAAAGTAGGTTTGAAGGCGCCAGTCACTTTGCCTTGAAGCCTGTCTCCCGCCTGCGACGGCTGGTGAATTGCCTGTTGCGCCCGGCGAACTTGTGGCGAGCAATGCCGCAAGTCGCTGACTGACCCTGGGCGCTCCTTCACCATCCGGGTACAACGACAGGTAACGCTGATACTCCGCTTTCGCGTGCGCGAGCTGTCCATTCTTCTCTCTGGCCAGGGCCAGGTATTCCTGGGCTTCTGCAAGACGGTCGTGATTGGGCTGCTGCAGCACCTTGGTATAGATCTGCACGGCTCTCGATATTTCACCGGCTGCCATGGACTTGCGCGCGTCCTCCAGCAATGAATCGACTTTCGAAGGCGTTGCAATGGCATCCGTTGAACCATCCAGCTGTCCCAGGTCAGCGATCTGCTCAGCGGCAGCAATCTCCGTCAATTCGGTTTTTGAGTGGATCTCGCCTACCCAGGCGCCGGGAAACCTGCCCTCGAGGTCTGCCAGGGCCGCCGCCGCAGCCGCCCCGTTCGGAAAATCGCCAAGCACGAGCCTGAACCAGGTCTCGCCATTTACGACAGCCGCGGAGTGATAAAGAGTGCGGTCGGTCGCCCTGTCCAGCCCGCTAGCGTCCGCGATCGTAGGCAGCCGTTTGAATGACGCGAGATTGATGACGTAGGTTGACGCAGACAGAGCAGGGCGAGCTACCTGCCTGTGCTGAACCGTCTTTGCGCTTTGGCCTGACGGTGAATCCAGTGCCGTTTCAGATCGCGCGGAAACCAAAACCTTGAGTGAAAAGGAGATACCGGAGGCGTCGACATCGAATGTGACGGGCTCGCTGAAATTCAGTGTCAGCATTGGCCGGCGGCGAGTCGCCATCGTTTCAAGGTCTACGAGACGCGTTGTCGGATCCTGCGGGACGAAGGCGGCTTCGCGATTCTGCTACGACGGGTGACACGCCGTTGCAGATTCCGGTTGGCTCCAGGAATATACGCAGCCGATCGCCGCCACCTTGCGGTTCGTGACGCAGGTATTCCGTCTTGCAGTTAAAACGAACCTCGATCTCGGTTGTGGAATCGGCCGCGCTTATTCTCGAGCTTTCAATGAAGCCCGGACCCGCCAATGCTGCGGTCGTCATACCGATAAACAAGACACTCGCCAAGCAGCGGCCAATCCTGTGTGCAGATGTTGGTCGAATCACAGTACGCATACCCGACGAGTGAGCTACCACTCCCTGTCTGTGATTCGGTGGCAGCCGCTGCTGGCGCAGTTCAGGTCGTTTTGCAGGCCATTGTGCTTGTCGACGCTGGCCTTGTAGTCACGCGCATGGCAGCCGGCGCAGGTTGGCTGGTAGCCAGGCGACGACCAGTTTACGACTTCCGTGTTCGTGCGATGACAATCTGTGCAAGCGAAATTCCGGCGATGATCAAGCGGCTCATACGTTAGCCCGGTATGACTGAAGTCAGCAGGCGTCCATGCTGCCGGTATGACAGACACCGCAGTCCTGCGCGGTGTTGAAATGGCCCGGGTTCTGACCTGTCGCATCTGTGCCGTTGTGGCATGACGAGCAGGAACCGAGGACCTGGTTATGGTCGACCGTCGTGACGGGCGACCATACGATGGTGCTATGGCAGTCCTCGCAGACGTTGGTCGTCAGCACGTGCGTTGGGCTTTTGCCGGTGGCATCGGTGCCGTTGTGACAGCCCGAACAGTTGTCGACAATATTGGCATGGTCGAACGTAGCGGGTGTCCATGCGACGGTTGTATGGCAGTCATCGCAATTGTTGCTGCTGCTGATGTGTGTTGGATGTTTGCCGGTCGCTGTAACGCCGTCATGACAGGGCCACAGGTCGGTGACCTGGGTGTGATGACCGGTACACGGGCACCCAGACATTGGACGTATGGCAGTCTTCACAGACGTCGCTGGTTGCAATATGGGTCGGGTTCTTGCCTGTAGCATCCGTGCCGTTGTGGCAGCTCGCGCAATTCCCGGTGATGTTGACGTGATCGAAGTTCGCCGGCAGCCAGCCTGTCGTCGAATGGCAGTCGTCGCAGTTGTTGCCGCTGTTGATATGCGTCGGGTTCTTGCCGGTCGCGATTACGCCGTGTGGCAAGAGCCGCAGGCCGACCACCTGGGTGTGCAACCGTGTAACGGGCCCAGATTGGAGTTGAGTCTGCAGATTGCGGTTGATTGGGTGGGTTTTGCCGGTGGCCTCGGTGCCGTTATGGCAGCTGAAGCAATCGCCCGTAATGTTGACGTGATCGAAGTTGGCCGGCAGCCAGCCCGTCGTCGAGTGACAGTCGTCGCAGTTGTTGCCACTGGTAATGTGCGTAGGGTTCTTGCCGGTCGCGGTGAATCCATCGTGACAGGAGCCGCAGCTACCGATGACCTGGGTGTGATCAACCGTGTCGGCAGGCGCCCAGACGTTGCTGTTGTGGCAATCTTCACAGGCATTACTGGTCTGGATATGGGTCAGGTTCTTGCCGGTAGACTCGACGCCGTTATGGCAGCTGAAGCAGTTATCGATGATGCCAACGTGGTCGAAATTGGCCGGTCGCCAGGCGTTGCTGGTATGGCAGTCGTCGCACGTATTGCTGCTCTGGATGTGTGTGGGGTGCTTGCCGGTTGCGATGGTGCCGTCATGACAGGAACCGCAGCTACCCAGAACCTGTGTATGGTCAACCAGGAATGCAGGGGCGAACACGTTGGTGTTGTGGCAATCCTCGCACACGTCTGTGGTTGTAATGTGCGCCTGATTCTTGCCCGTCGCTTCGACACCGTTATGGCAGTCGATACAGTTGCCGACGATATTGACGTGATCAAAGTTTGCGGGGAGCCAGCCGGTTGTTGCGTGCAGTCATCGCAGGTATCGCCGCTGGTAATGTGGTCCGGCGTCTTGCCAGTGGCCGTAAACCCGTCGTGGCAGGAGCCGCAGCTACCGCTCACCTGCGTATGGTCAACCGTGTCTACTGGCGTGAAAGCGTTTGTGTTGTGGCAATCCTCGCAGACATCGGTTGTCGTTATGTGTGTCGGAGATTTGCCTGTCGCGTCGGTGCCATTGTGGCAGCTGCCGCAATTGCCGGTGATATCAACGTGGCTGAAGTTGGCCGGAACCCATCCGGTCGTTGCGTGGCAATCGTCGCAGGTGTTCGCGGTATCGAGGTGTGCCGGATGTTTGCCGGTGGCTGTAACGCCGTCGTGGCAAGAGCCACAGGCGCCGATGACCTGGGTGTGGTCGACGGTGAAGACAGGCGCGAAGACGTTGGTCGTATGGCAGTCCTCGCAGACGTTGGTGGTTTGAATGTGGGTGGCGTTCTTGCCCGTCGCCTCGGTGCCGTTATGGCAGCTGGCGCAGTCGCCACTAATATTGACGTGATCGAAGTTCGCTGGCAGCCAGCCGACGGTCGAATGGCAGTCATCGCAGTTATTGCCACTGGCTATGTGGTTTACGCTCTTGCCGGTTGCCGCAATGCCATCGTGACAGGAAGCACAGGTGCCGAGCACCTGGGTGTGGTCAACCGCCGTTGCCGGTTCGAAGGTCGCCGTGCTGTGGCAGTCCTCGCAGACGCTGGTCGTCTGCACATGCGTCGGGCTCTTGCCGGTCGCCGTGCTGCCGTTATGACAGCTGACCAGTTCCACAATCCCGCTGGTCGAATACTGCCGGGACCAGCTCACGGTTGGCAGTCGTCACACTGATGTTTGAGGATATGTGAGTGGCGTCTTGCCGTGCCTGAAGCCTTGTGACACTGACGCAGCTGCCGTTATGGATGTGATCCATGAACGTGACAACGTTCCAGTTTGCCGTGATATGACAGTCTGAACACTCACCGGCGGTGGCTACGTGGTTGGCGGGTTTCGATGAGGCCCGTACCAGCCCGCTCTGCGAATGGCAGCTGGTGCATGACGGGTTGGTCGGACCGAAGCTACCGCCGACGTGACAGCCTTCGCAGGTACGTTTGAATGCGCGCCGTCAGGGAACCCTGTGCTGAAGTGATCAAGGTCTGTTGGACCGGGCTTCGTCCGATGCAACAAGCACCTCGCCGTACGACACCAGGTGAAGCAGCATCGCTTCGAAAAGTTTGAAGAGCAGTCGTCCGAGTGATGATTTCATTGCATGACCTCACTTCCGTAACGAATCGGCGTATGGCAACGCCCGCATCGGCACCGAATTCCCCGTCGTGGATATCATCTGCCCGGTGACAGTCGCGGCAACTGCCGTCGATAGCGGTGACTTTGTCAAGTGTCGTTCGGTGGCAGTCATCGCAACCCACGTTGACGTGCGCGCCGTCCAGCGGAAAGTCGGTCTGCACGTCATGATCGAAGGTCCAGATATCCCAGGCGACCGGGTTGTGGCAGGAGTTGCAGCCGTCGCCAAAGTTGCCCTTGTGAGTGTCGTCGTCAAGGTGGCATGAAACACAGTCGACCGATTCGTTGGCGTAGGCCTGGGTGGTGTGGCAGCTGTCGCAATCCTGTTCCTGGTGTACGCCATGCAGCGGGAACTGCGTGAAGTCGTGGTCGAAAAATACAGGGTCCTGCCAGTTCACTTCGGTGTGGCAACTCGCGCATTGCGTGCCAAGCACGCCGTCGTGTGGATCGTCATCGAGGTGGCATGAGTCGCAGCTCGTCATTAGCTCGACTCGAAAATCGGCTCTATATGACATTCATTGCAGGGAATTCCCTGATGCCCGCCCAGCAGTCTGTATCTGTATCGTATCGTGTGAAGCTGGCTCTTCCCACGCTGCTACATGGCCGTGTCGCATGGTCGCCACGATGTTTTTCTGCGCGTCATCCTCAAGATGGCAGAGATCAGGCCATGTCCATCTCGTCGTCAAACGGATCCTCGGAGTGCAGTCTCCGACTTGCGTGTTCCTGGGGGAAGTCGTTCGCGCATGATCGAAGCTGATCGTGCCAGTCGGTCGGGTTTGGCAGTTTCGCATTTGTTCCGCTCGGCGTTGCGGTGTGTTGGCGGAGGGTGTTGGTGGTGCCGGGAAAGTTCGGTTTCGTGACAATGAGGCAGGCGCTGCCGGTGCTTGGCCAGGGTCGTGGTGTGTGTCGAACTTCCATGGCCCATTCGGATGGTTGATGGCATGAGCCGCAATCGTCGCCCATCGTGTCCTCGTGCGGCGATTCCTCGCGATGGCAGTCGACACAGTCAGACGGAGCTTCACGAAACTTCATGTCGGCCGCGTGGCAGTCGCTGCACTCCGCCTCGAGATGCGCGCCGCTGATTGCGAAATCGGTGAAATCGTGGTCGAAACTGTCCTGATCGAGTATTACGACCTCGGCGTTTCGCCCTTCATGATCGGTATGGCAGGAAGCACATTTGTCTGTGCTTGCGTCAGGGTGAAGTCCATGGAAGCCCCTGGAAGCTGAGATATCGGCAGCGACGTCTTCATGACAGTCCATGCAGAGTTGCCGTTGAGCGGACTTGTTGAACATCTCGTGGCAGGACGAGCATTCTGCTTCTATATCGGCATGGCCGGAAATGACTTCGCCGGGCATGACAAGTGTTTCGATGTCCTGCGCCGACGCTTCGGATATTGTGAGCACGCTATCGACATCATGATTCCGAATGTTGTCCTTCTTAGCCAGGGCATATCGCGGTGTTCGTCCTGTTAATACATGTGCACGGCAAGCACATGCACCAGCGCCGACAAGACGAGCAGAATAAAGAGCGGCATGTGGAAAATATGCCAAAGGGAAAACAGCCGTTCGTAGAATGACAGTTGTGCGACTTGCCGCATGAGCCCGACTTGCCTGGCGACGTAGCGATTAGCCGACTTCTGCAGTTTGTCTGCGTTGCTTCGTACTGTTGCAGATACCAGTGATCGCGCGCGGATCTCACGGCGAATTCTGAAATACAGACGGGCACGAACAACGTAATGTTTGACGATCCATAAGAGGCTGTGCTTGATACTGATTGATCCCGTAAACCGGTCGCCCATGAGTTCGGCTGAAACGGCTTGAAGGTCGGAAATGAACCCCGGCAGCAACGCCGCCAGTCCATGGTTGTTCTCGAGTGCGTTCGCGATCTCTGACTGCAGTTCCTCGATACCCGCACGTTTGCCATACAGGCCGCGGTGTATGCGAGCGTAGAAGTAGCGGCCTATCACGCCGCTAATGGCCACTCCCAGCATGCTGTAAAGCGCGATTCTGCTGTTCATGGCGCCAACACTGAAGTTGCAGTGGTACAGGATGAGCAGCGGCCCGATGAGTCCAATGAGCATGTGAATCCGAAACCAGTGCTTGACCATTCCAAGTCGACGCAGTAGTGACGATTTCTTGCCCGCCGGGTAAAGAAGAAGTATGGCCATCATCGATCCGCCGAGGATGCCCAGCCAATGCCCAGTCCTTCGTTCGGGTTAAGGGTCTCGCTCCGCAACAGCCAGCCGGCCGCAAGCGCGGCGAGCAACATCAAGTAACCATAGAGACCGCTCCGCGACTTGCGCGGCGCCCGCGGTTTCGCTTTCGTTGCCGGCTGAGCGTCCGCCGGGATGTTCAATGCTGTTTCTAACATTCAGAGATGCCTTGTTATTGTATGACGAGATGCAGGTGTTGATGCTCAGCGACCACCACTTCTTCGGACATGGCTTCGAGACCCCGCAGCGCATCAGTTGCTACGCCGGAGCGCGAAATGCGGGCGGTTACAACGACGCGATCGAAGTTTGATAGCTTGATGTCAGTCGACATTGCCTGGCTATCGTTGAGACGAAAGTCCAGGGGTAAATCGGAGGCCGGCCGCTGCAGTACGGCGATCGGCATTGGCGGCCCTGCGACAGCCCGCGCGAAAATAAATACCGTGTCCGTTGGCAAGACAATCTCAGCATGCTCCCGGGCCAACTCAACGCGTCCGACAATCTGCGCGCTCGTGGAGTCAGGCTGCTCCGGGGACTCCGCTAACTCGGCGAGTTTTTTGTCGTATTGCCCGAGCGAGGCGGCACGCTGGTAGGCATCGAGGGCCTCCTGCATTCGCTGCAAATGCATGTAAGAGCGCGCGAGCAGCAGCCAGCTCTTGCCGTCTTCGGGGTTCGCTCTCAGTCGTGCTGCAAGCCCATCAACCATGCTCGCAACGGAATCAATGGACTTCTTCTGGGTCTTTGCACCGGGACTGGCCTGTGTCACCGGGTGCGTTGGCGGACGGGTCTCCGCCGCCTCTGGCGAACCGACTACCAGGTACATTCCCGACGTGAACAACGGTATGAAAAGAGCGGCCCCGATGATTCCAAATCGGCGCCTGTTTCTTGCGAGGGGAGCCGCAACGAAAGTAATGGCAATAAAGCCCATTACGACAGCGGTCGCCAATAAAACTGCAAACATCAGAAGTTGCCCTTTTGCCCAAGACGGCTTGATCCGCAGAACAAGATCACATTATTACCAGCTACACGTTTCTCGCTCGGATCCGGTTCCATTTTCCGGGAAATAAGAACGATAAGTGGAATTTGCGTCACACAAACGAGCGCTGGCTCTGAATTGCGCAACTCAAGTCTGGCGGATTGATGCCTGGCGTCCAACTGTCGCGACTTTGCGACTTGCGGTGATCGACGGCTGCTGTGTCTCGGAACTACAGGTTAGTACCCAACTGGCATGGGGGTTTACCCGTAGATTAAATCGCGGTGACGTCGCCGGTCTTCGTGGTCTGGCGTCCAAGGACGTTTACGTTGATTATGTAATAAGCTCATGAAGATCATGTCTTTATACTGCGATTTCGGAGGGAGCATCGAGGCAATTGTCGCTTTACTCCCAATATATCCTGCTCAATGCCGAACGATCGGCCGTATTTGTGAGTCCAGTCACACTTGTATGCAGTTGTCAGGATAGTCTTGCACTCCAGTTGCGCGGATTTCAAAACAATCGCATGAGTACGCCATCTTCCTGTCTTGCCGTCCCGTTTCTGATTTCCTGTGGTCTTGCGGCCCACGGTCGCAAAGTCCAGCGGCTCAGTGCCTCAAGACGGCAACCGAGGAGGCCTCATGACCGCGACGCCATCCGAGATTGACCCGACCAAGTGCTCGGTTGTCCAATGCGTTGCGGCATGCCCGGAGCAGGGCTCGCACCAGGTTCTAGGCATGATTCGCAAGAAAGCGCACCTTGTTGGTCCAACCAACTGTATCGGTCACGGAGCCTGCAAGACTGTTTGTCCGGCCAACGCGATCACGCTGGTTTTGGTCGGCGCGTCGCGGCTTGACATTCCAAGGGTAACCCGGATTTTCAGACAACGTGCCGGGCGTTTTTCGCTGGCGAACTCGGCGGTTGGGTGATATGCGGTGGAGCAGGGCGCAGGCGATGGTGTCGATCACGATCTCAGACTCCGCACAAAATTTCGTTTGTGGCGCGGGTCCTGCTGGCCTTTGCGCGACGCTTGCGGCAACAGAAGCGAAACTCAAATACGCCACGATTGAGCAGGAGGAACTCGGTGGCACGGTAGCGCATTTCCCGCGCCGCAAGCTGGTCATGACGCAGCCTGCTGTGTTACCCATTGTCGGCAAGATGCGATTCAAGGAGGTGCAAAGGAGACGCTGATTGATTACTGGAAAGAGGTCGAACAGAAGACCGGAATCCAGATCAACTACAGTGAGAACGTGGCGGCAGTCGAGGCTGCACCGGATGGCGGCTTGTGCAAGACCAAAGGGCGAACACAACGCCGCACGGTTGTGAATGGTCGCCGAGGGCGACTCGGCGTGAGGTGAGGAGGCAGGTGTGAGGGTCGGAGTTCGGTTTGTGGCGGTGGCGACAGCGCGCTGGAAGCGGACCAGATCGCACGAGTCGGGGACAACGGTAACGCTGTCGTATCGTTCAGAAGCGTTCTCGCGCGCGAAAGCGAAGAACCGCCAGTTGGTGGAGGAGATGACAGCTGCCGGACGGCTGACCGTGTTGTTTGGCTCCAATGTCAAAGAGATTCGCCAGGGTGCCGTCGATATTGCCGTGGGTGAGAATCTCACGACCATCGAGAACGATGCCGTGGTCGTGTCGGCAGGCGGCATCTTGCCCAGCGCTTTCCTGCGCACGATCGGTATCCACGTTGAAACGAAGTGGGGCACCGAGTAGCGCGTGGCAGAATTCGACGCCACCTTTTTCATCATCATCGCAGGTAGTTTCCTGGCCGCCCTGGTCAACGCCGCCTTTTCTGCAGGTGGCGCGATGATCATTCTCGCGGTGACCAGTGTCGTGCTGCCCGTCACCGCTATCGTGCCGATTCACTCCACGCTTCTGATTGGCTCTACTGCGAGTCGCACTGTGTTGTTCTGGCCCGATATCGACTGGAAAATTGCCGGTCCGTTTCTTGCTGGCAGCATCGTGGCTGTCGCCATAGGCGCACGTATCTATGTCGAACTTCCCGAGACTCTCATCGCGACGGCGATCAGTATCGTCATGCTGATTGCCATCTGGCTGCCGGAGGTCCGCTGGCGACCAAAACTGCGTCATCCATGGGTAATCGTCGGTTTCGTTCATTCGCTGTTATCGACCTTGTTCGCGTACGGCGCTCTGCTGCACGCGATCATCCTGCACACGGGACTCAAAAAGCGGCAGATCGTTGCTACCATGGCCGCAAGCCTCACCGGTATGGGGCTGTTCAAGATAACGGGCTACACGCTCAATGGATTCGACTACGCGCCCTACATCCGGACGATCGTTTTTGCAATCGGCGCTGCAGTTTTAGGGACCTGGATCGGCAAGATGGTAATCGACAAGATATCCGAGCAACTGTTCCGCACGGTCTTCCGGGCGCTGGTTACGCTGACAGCACTAAGGCTGCTGTACGTGGGCCTCATTAATCCGTCGTGACTCACCGTTGATGAAGCTGCTGGATTTCTTCACGGAGCGCGTTTCCCGCGGTGAGGCAATGGTCCTGGCAACCGTGTACGAGACGCTCGGATCAACCTACAGCAAGGCCGGCGGACAAATGCTCATCGATGCCGCAGGTAACTTCTGCGGCATGCTGTCCGGCGGTTGCCTCGAGGGCGACCTCGTCGAACGCGCCCGCCGTGTCATGGACAGCGGCAGGGCGGAAACAGCGAGCTATGAACTGGCCGCCGATGACGAACTCTGGGGACTGGGTGTCGGCTGCGACGGCACGATGCGCATACTGTTGCAATCGCTGACGCGTGAGCACGACTACCAGCCGTTTGCTGCCATCGCCGATTCGATCGATCGCGGCACCGCCGCTGATGTCGCTATCGTCATAAGCGCAGAAAGCCCGTCGATAGGCGTTGGTGCTTCGCTGCTGCTGGCGCCGGATGGCCGACAGCGCTTCTCGATGGCGGACGACCTGGCCGATGCGATCGAGCTGAGTTTCACCGCCACTCGACTGGCGGGCTCGGCCGAGTTGCAGGTGGCTGACGGCACATGCACCGTTCTGTTTGCGCGCATCGAACCCGCCCCGAGACTGCTGGTGCTGGGCGCCGGGCTGGATGCGGAGCCGCTGATTCGAATGGCCTGTGAACTCGGCTGGCGCTGTACCGCGTGTGACCACCGGCCTGCCTACATTGAAAGCCGCCTGTTGCCAGCAGGTGTTTCGACGGTGTGCTGTCCCGCCGATGACCTGGCACAGCAGCTTGTGCTCGACGATTTCGATCTGGCCATTGTCATGAGTCATCATCTCGCCAGCGACCGCGCCTACCTGCGGCAGGTGGCCGCGAGCGGTATTGGTTACGTTGGTTTGCTGGGACCGGCCGGCCGGCGTGATCGCCTGATGAGCGACCTGGGAACGGATGGTGAAGCGCTGCAGGGGCGCCTGCATGGTCCGGCCGGCATCGACCTTGGCGGCCGCGGCCCGGCGCCGATTGCCTTGTCGATTATTGCCGAGATGCAGCGATACCTGAGTCAGCGGGACCAGCCGCGCCTAGCCACGCCAGGGCGGCCGCCGTTTCAATAGCTCTGCGAGATCGTCGCCGGTATCGATGTCGATTGCCGCGTCTTCGAAACAGACCGTCTTGAGGCGGAACCGCTTGTCCCGGAACAAGAGGCGTGCCCCTGCGTCGCCGTCCAGGCGGCTGAGGTCCGCAAACGTTTCGCGCGGCATGAGGACTGGCGGCCCTTCGATGTCCGCGTAGCTGGTTGCGACGATTTCGTTCGGCGCCCCCGACCACGCGGACATCAGCGCTTCAAGATGCTCAGCCGTGACCAGCGCCTGGTCGGCAAGTAGCAGCAACAAGGCGTCGGTCTCCGGCGGGCAGGCGCACGCGGCGACAGCGATGCTAGTCCCCAGACCGCCCTCAAATCCCTCGTTAACGACCAGGAATCCGGAATTTGTCTGCATCGCACGGTAGACCGTAGCTGCATCGTGGCCGAGCACCGTAAGCACATACTCGCCGCAGGCCTCGGCGGCGACCTTCAGGGCTCGCCGGATGAGCGGTGCGCCGTCGATAGTGGCAAGCTGTTTGCTTGCGCCGAAGCGCGTTGACTGACCAGCTGCCAGAACGACTGCGAATATCGTTGGATTTGCTTCTGCTGTGTTGGCGGTTGTTGTCATGGCGGAGCCTGAAAATAGCATCAAGACAAAGGCACTGTCATGGTTTCCCGGTCTGTGGAAATTCTGTGAAGTAGTAGTTCTACGAAGTGCGGTAGCGCGCGACTGTCGATACGCTACATGTGCAGAGTTGCATGGAGACGATCATGACAAAACCGATCCTTTGTATCGTCGAACTCGACAACGACCCGCAGCACGTCGTTGCGCGGGCGAGCTGGCTTGCCAAGTTGTTTGGTAGCGATCTTGAGCTGGTCTTGAGCGAACCGGTGACGAACTATCTTGGTGATAGTTTCGTTTATCTCATGGAAACGCAATTGCTTGCGGAATCGGTCAGGGCCGAGCAAGAAGCTCTGCTCGAGCGCCTGGCGACGTCAGCCGAGGAGCAGGGCATCAAGGTCACGGCGAGTCTCTCCAACGAGCGACCCGAGGCTGACATGATCGTGGCGAAGGCGGCGGCCTGCGACGCTTACTTCGTGGTCAAGGGCACGCACTATCACACGCCGCTGGAGCGCGCGACGCTTGCACACACGGACTGGCAGCTGATCCGGAAACTGCCGCAGCCGCTCTGGTTCGTGAAGGGCAAGGAATGGCATGACTCACCGCGCGTGGTAGCAGCGGTTGATCCGGTGCACAGCCATGACAAGGACGCCAGCCTGGATCGGGAGATTATCAGCAGCGCCAAAAAGATTGCTGAAAAGTGCGGCGGCAAACTGATGCTATTCCACAGTTACCAGCGACTCGAGGAGATTGGCTCGAAGGTTACCTGGCGGATCAAGCCGGAAAAGTTTGCGGTTGACAAGCTGGATGAGAAGATACGCGCCGAGCACCGTGAAGCGCTGGATGCCCTCGCTGCAGAGTTCAGTATTGACGCAGAGGCCGTGCATCAGCTGCCGGGTAGAACGCACGAACTGCTGCCGACGTTCGCGCGCGCCAACGGCATTGACCTGGTCGTCATGGGTGCTCTCGCGCGCTCCGGACTGCAGCAGCGCATCGTGGGTAGCACGGCTGCGAAGACGCTTGACCATCTACAGTGCGACGTTCTGGTCGTGCACGCCGGATAAGGCTCTCAGCTGGCTGCTACGCTAGAAAGCGATTGTGCCCGGTGCCGGGGCCGGGTTAACCGTAGATGCGCTTCATGAGGGGCGCCATCTTGCGCGGGCCCACCATGCTCATCGTTGTCAGCATGCCGGCCATCATCGCGCCGGTGACGCCGCAGGTGAGGGTGTCCTGACCTGTTAGCCAGAGCCCCGGGATTTTCGTCTGCGGTCGCAGCCATTCCTGCTGCATGCGCTCGGCCGTATGCGCGAGGCCATACAGTTCGCCCTGACGGTAGCCGCCGAACCAGTTGGTCGAAAGTGGCGTAGAGACCTCGTAGTAGTCAACTCTGCCGCGAAGTTCGGGCATCTTTTCGTACAGATGTTCCATCAGGCGTTCGCCGAGTCGAGTCTTGAACGCTTCGTAGTCATCGCCGCGCTTGCCCCAGGTGGTTGCCTGCCACTTTGCGAACCACTTGTAAGGTGCAGGCGCGACAATCTCGATTGTTGACGTGCCCGGATGCCGGTTGAGGTAGTCCGGATCCTTGGCTGAAGGAAACGAAATATAGACGACAGGGAAGGGCGCGTCCGGATCGGCCATAAACGCCTCAACCGCCGCGTCGTAATCCGCGCCCGGGTAGATCCAGAAGTTGGTCTTCGGCAGGCCGAGCTCCTCGGCCGTGCCTTTCAGGCCAATGTAAACGCCGAGATGTGCAAAGCTCGGCTGTACCGTACCGAGTTTCGAGCTGTAGCCGCTGTTCTCGACGACGTCGGCGGCAAGCAGATGCCTGAAGGTGTTATCGACGCCGGCCGCTGAAATGACGCAGGCGCAGTCGATGCAATGGCCGTCCTTCATGCGAACGCCCTGGACTTTGCCATTCTCGACGCGGATTTCGGTGACCTCCGCGTAGGTGAATACCTCGCCGCCGGCTTTCTGAATCTTCGGGATGATGCTGTCGGCGATTTTCCAGGCGCCGCCTACCGGGTAGTAGCCGCCGTAGAGGTAGTGACGCGCGATCATGGCGTGCACCATGAAGGTGGACTGCTTTGGCGGCAGGCCCATGTCGCCCCACTGGCCGCACAGCACCGCGATCAGCTCCTGGTCGTCCGTCAACCGGCTAAGTACGTCGTAGGTTTTCTCGAAGAAAATCGATGGTGTTTTCCATTTCAGATAGGGGCGCGCCAGCGCCTGTTGCCAGGGCTTGAGCGCACGACCCATGCCAAACGCCGATAGCGCGCTGCCGGTGCTGCTCAGCAATTCGAGATAATCATCGATTGCCTGTTGTTCGTTGGGAAATTGCCTCAGCAGGTTGTCACGAAACGCCTGCTTGCCCGCCATGGCGTTGAAGACCTTGTCGCCGACGTAGAAGCGGTCGTACTCGGCGTCCATCGGCGCCCATTCGAGATTTCCGGATGACAGGAAGTCGAACATGCGACGCGTCTGCGTTGGCGCTCCGACATCACCGATGTAGTGCACGCCAACATCCCACTCGTAGCCATTGCGCTCGTAGGAGTGGGTATAACCACCCGCGGTGTAATGCTGTTCGAGTACACAGACCTTCCTGCCGAGCTCGCTGAGCAGGGCCGCCGTCGTCAGTCCGCCCATGCCCGAGCCGATAATGACGGCGTCGTAGTCGCTTGCCAGTCGATTCGGCCGGTAGCGGCGGCCGATACGCAGGGTGCTGGGTTTCATCGCCACGGGCGCGTCAGTGCTTGTAGACTTTGCCGCCCTTCATGACGAAGTCGACGTCGAGCAACTCTTCGATATCCTCAAGAGGAGAGCGATCGACGGCAATAATGTCCGCGTACTTGCCGTTCTCGACGGTGCCGACTGAGTCCGACATGTCGATCAGGTCGGCCGCATTGATCGTGGCAGAGACAATGACGTCCATCTCCGACATGCCGGCCTCGACCATCAGCACGGCCTCTTCGGCATTGGTGCCGTGCCGCGAGATACCGCTGTCGGTGCCGTAGGCAATGTTGACACCGGCTTTGTGTGCTTTCTCGAAATTGCCGGCCATGTCCTTGCCGACGCGAACGGCTTTCGCCTTCACCGCCTCACTCATGAAGTCGCTTTCAACCGCCATCGCAGCGACGGTCTTTCCGGCCAGCAGTGTCGGCACCAGGTAGGCGCCCGTTTCCTTGAACAGCTTGATGGCGCGTGGCCCGGTATACGTGCCATGTTCGATACTGGCGACGCCGGCCTGCAGCGCGGCAATAATGCCGTCTTCCTCATGCGCGTGCGACGCCACCTTGCGTCCCATGCGAGCGGCGGCCTGCACCACTTCTCGAAGTTCGTCCATCTCCATCTGCTGGCCGGTTCCGGTGGCGCGGTCGGTCATGACGCCGCCAGTCGAGGTGATTTTCACCAGGTCGGCACCGTACTTGATTGCGTTGCGCGCGGCGCGCCGGCAATCGTAGGGGCCATCGCAGACGTTGTCCGACGTGTAAATCTCCATCAGGTCCGGGCTGACACCGCTGATGTCGGCGTGTCCGCCGGTGATGCCGACGCCACCCGCTGCAATGATCCTCGGCCCGTCCAGCCAGCCATTGTTGATCGCGTCACGCATTGCGTACATTTCCTGCGCCGAGGAGCCAACATCGCGGACGGTCGTAAATCCGGCTTTCAGCGTATTCATCGCGTAGTACAGGCTGCGCATCTGCATCAACTGGGTAGACATTTTCAATGCATCGCGGTCGTTTTCAGGGCCCAGTTCGCCCTGCAGGTGAACGTGCATATCCATCAGTCCCGGTAGCACGAACTTGTCGCGAAGGTCGATGATCTCAACGTCGCCGTCAAAGCTGTCGGCACCGGCAAAACCGGCCCTTACGTCGATAATCCGATCGTCCTCGATAACAATGCTCTGTTCGCGCAGCGGCCGCTCACCGGGAACGGCGAGCAGTTCACCGGCATAAATAACCGTCACAGAGTCGGCCGACCATGCGGTGGGCACAAAGAAAACCATCACGGCCGAGAGGCCGAGCATCAGGCGGGGCATTAAACGACTCCTAGTAGCTGGCGTAGTAGTTAACCAGGGCTTCGATACCGTCGGAGTCTACCTGTTTGAGCTTTTCAGCCATAGCGTCCAGCAGGTTCTTGCGGCGGCCGTCCTTGTAGGACTTCAGCGCGTATCGCAGGTACACGCCGCGCTGACCGTGCAAGGGGATACCGAGGGCGTCAGCGACAGCCGGGTCGTCGGGGCTTAAATGGCACTTGCCGCAATGCTCGTCGTGGATTTTCTTGCCTTTGGCAGCAAGCGCGCTGTCGTAGGGCTCGTTTGACGGTCCGCGGCGCTGGCCAGCATAGTGCTCAGCCAGGTCGGCGATGCGCTCGTCGCTGGTGTGCAGCACCGTCTCGCACATGAGCGGCTCGTAACGGCACTGGCGCGCGCCGTCGCGGTAGGCATAGATGGCCTCCTCGATATGCGTCGCCGGCATACCGGCAATGACAGGCGCATCGAGGTTTTCGCGTGCCAGGCCGTCAACCCCGTGACAGTCCGCGCAGCCGCTGGTCAGAGCTGCCGCCGAAACGTCAGCCGCCGAAGGTGATTCGTCCGCCAGGCTCGGGGCCGACAATGCGACAAGCAACATCCCGACCAGCGCCGAGAGGCCGGTCCAGCGTCGGACTGAAGTGGAAGTGTTTGATTTAAAAAGGGCTTGGTGTCGCATGTCGTCCTCTCCCGGCTCTTAGTAAGCGTAATTACCTACGCGTTCGCTGTATCCCACGCTCCCACCTGGGATAGTTACTTAGTATATTAGCCCCAAGTCATATGCAATGTCGGAGTACACCTATGTGCCTGGCTGTACCGATGAAAATAACAAGAATTGACGGCTTCCAATGCACCTGCGAAGCCCGCGGAATAGAGCGAGAAGTCAGCCTGTTCATGCTGCAGGACGAGACGCTCGAGCCCGGCGACCACATCCTGGTGCACGTCGGCTATGCGATTCAGAAAGTCTCAGAACAGGACGCAGCCGATTCCTGGGCGCTGTTCGACGAAATACTCGCAGCCGAGGCTTGAGGTTGCAGCACGTTTTCACGAGGATAATTCGATGTGTGACACCTGCGGTTGTAACGTAACACCTGGTAACGAACATCTCGTGGCGGCAGGGGGTCACCTTGCCACGACCTCGCAGGGCCATGAATCGGTCGAGGTTCTGAAGGGACTGCTGGACGCCAACGATCACCAGGCGTCGCACAATCGCGAGCACTTCGCGCGTCACGATGTTCTCGCGGTCAACCTCATGTCGTCGCCGGGTGCCGGCAAAACGGCGTTGCTCGAGGCAACAATTGAGGCGCTGGGCGACACGCTCAGCATCGCGGTCATCGAGGGGGACCTCGAAACGGAAAATGACGCCGAGCGTATTCGCGAGAAAGGCGTCCCCGCCGTACAGATCAGCACCGGCAGCGCCTGTCACCTGGATGCCCACATGGTGCACACAGCCCTGCACGAGCTGGCGCTGGACGACATCGACATCGTGTTCATCGAGAATGTCGGCAACCTGGTTTGCCCGGCGAGCTTCGATCTTGGACAACACCTGAACGTCACCTTGTTGTCCACGCCGGAGGGCCAGGACAAGCCTGCCAAGTACCCGGTCATGTTTCGAGCCGCCGACCTGGTGGTGATCAGCAAGGCGGACCTGCTGCAGGTACTGGATGATTTCGATCCGGCGTACGCAACGACCTGCCTGCGCCAGCTTGCCAGCCAGGCCCCGGTGCTCGAAGTGTCAGCACGGAGCGGCAGCGGTATCGACCGATGGCTTTCGTGGTTGACCGATGAACTTGCCGGTATTCGCTCGGCGCCGGCACAAAAGATCGGCGGAGAACTTGCGTGAACCGCGACGCCTCGGAGCGCCTGCGCGCACTGAAGGCGCTTCCCCAGGAGCGCCGTGTGCGCATCATGAATGTCTGCGGCGGTCACGAGCGCTCGATTTCGATGGCCGGGCTGCGCAGCGTGCTGCCCGACAATGTCGAGCTGGTACCCGGTCCCGGCTGCCCGGTGTGTATCTGTCCCGAGGAGGATGTCTACGAGGCGATTCAGCTGGCGCTGCACGAGGACATAACGCTGGTCGCGTTCGGCGACATGCTGCGCGTTCCGGTCAACGCGCCAAAACGTGAGCCGCGTTCGCTGGAACAGGCCAAAGCCGCCGGTGCCGACATCCGACCGATTGCGTCGCCGATCGACGCGGTGCGTATTGCCGATGCCGATCCGTCGCGGCTGGTGGTGTTCTTCGCGGCCGGTTTTGAAACGACGACGGCGCCGGTCGCCGCAATGCTCGCGGAAGGGGCACCTGAGAACCTGCTGGTTTTGCTGTCGGGTCGCCTGACCTGGCCGGCGGTTGCAATGCTGCTGGAGTCGGGCACGCCGGGTTTCGACGCGCTGATTGCGCCCGGGCACGTTTCCACGGTGATGGGCCCGGAAGAGTGGGAGTTTGTCGTGGACAAGCACGACATACCCGCCGCGGTCGCCGGTTTCACGCCCGAGTCATTGCTGGCGGCGATGTACTCCGTGTTGCGTCAGCTCAAGGACAACCGGCACTTCCTCGACAACTGCTATCCGCAGGTGGTGCGTCCAGGTGGCAACCGCGAAGCGCGTCGGCAGATCGAGCAGGTCATGGACGTCGTGGATGCCAACTGGCGCGGAATCGGCATCATTCCGAAATCGGGCTTCGCGCTGCGCGATGCGTACGCCGCCCACGATGCCCGCCAGCGCTTCGAGTCGTATGCCGACGAGTCCAGGAAACGGGTCGGCGAAATGCCGCCCGGCTGTGACTGTGCGAAGGTCGTATTGGGCAAGATATACCCCAACCAGTGCCGACTTTACGGTGCCGCGTGCACGCCGAGAAAGCCGATCGGTCCCTGCATGGTGTCTGACGAAGGGGCCTGCCGGATCTGGTGGTCAGCGGGCATGCGCGAGAATGAATGGGAAGGCCGGCAGAAGGGGAGCGCCGTTGGCTGATGTGGCGGGGCGACTCATGGACCAGGCCAGGGACGCAATTGCCGCATCGCGAATAACGCTGGAGGGCCACGTTCAGGGCGTCGGATTCCGGCCATTCGTTTACCGCCTTGCAATCGAGCACGGCCTCCGCGGTTCCGTGCAGAACAAGCTAGGCGAAGTCGAGGTGATTGCCGTTGGCCCGGCGGCCGTACTCGAGCGATTTCAGCGAGACCTGATCGAGAAAGCGCCGCCATTGGCACGGCCTTCAGTAACCCGTTCCGAGCCGGTCGAGGTTCCGGCAGCAGCGGCGTTCGAGATCGTCGACAGCTCCGAACAGGCGGACGCGCAGATTTTTGTGCCGCCGGATTATTTCATGTGTGATGAATGCGGTGCCGAGCTTCAGGATCCGAACGATCGGCGGTATGGCTATCCGTTTATCAACTGTACCCAATGTGGACCCAGGTACACGCTGATCGAGGCACTGCCGTACGACCGGCCCAATACCAGCATGGCCGGGTTTCCCCTTTGCGCCGACTGTGAGCGTGAATATCGTGATCCGCTGGATCGCCGTTTTCATGCCGAGCCGGTCGCCTGTGCGGTCTGCGGGCCTCATCTCTGTTTCGAGAGCGCCGCTCATCCCGCTATCGACGACAGTAATGACGCGCTGGACGCCGCGGTAGCCGCAATACGCGATGGAAACATCGTGGCGGTCAAAGGTATCGGTGGCTATCACCTCGTTTGTGATGCCCGCAATGAAGCGGCGGTTGCACGGTTGCGCCGACGCAAGCTGCGGCCTGACAAGCCGCTGGCCGTGATGTTTCCGGTGGGAGGCAGTGACGGCCTGGACTTCGTACGTCGCGAGGTTTCGCTCCGCGATGATGAGGTTGACCTCGTTGCCGGGCCGATTCGGCCGATCGTCCTGGCCAGCAGAGCGCCGAACGGCACGCTGGCTCGCAACGTTGCGCCGGGGCTCGGTGAGATCGGTGTATTCCTGCCGTACAGCCCATTGCACCAGCTGCTGTTGCAGCGTCTCCAGGGTCCGGTCGTCGCGACCTCCGGCAATATCAGTGGCGAACCGGTCCTGACGGACAACGCCGAGGCGACAGAAAGGCTGGCCAGGATCGCTGACGGGTTCCTGCAACACAACAGACCGATCGTGAGGCCCGCGGACGACCCGGTGTTTCGGCAAATTGACGGCACCTCGCGGCCATTGCGTATCGGACGCGGCACCGCACCGCGCGAGCTGCAGCTGCTGTGGCGGCAACAGCAACCGCTGCTGGCGGTCGGCGGACACATGAAAGGGACCGTGGCGCTGAGCTGGGATCGGCGCGCCGTCGTATCGCCACACATTGGCGAAATGGACAGCCCACGCAGTCTCGCGGTGTTCGAGCAGGTTGCCGCCGATCTGCAGGCGCTCTACGGGATACGCGCCGAGCGCATGGTCTGCGACAGGCATCCCGGCTACACGACACATCGATGGGCCAGGCGGCAGGATCTTCTGCCGGTGGAAACGGTGTGGCATCACCAGGCACACGCGAGTGCGCTGGTCGCGGAGATCGGCCAGCCGGGACGCTGGCTGGTATTCACCTGGGACGGTGTCGGACTGGGTGAGGATGAGACGCTGTGGGGCGGTGAAGCACTGCTTGGAGAGGCCGGAGACTGGCACAGAGTCGCAAGCCTCAGGACCTTCAGGCTGCCCGGCGGGGAACGGGCAGGACGCGAGCCCTGGCGCAGTGCGGCGGCGCTGCATTGGGAGTGCGGTCTTTCCTGGCCAGGCTCCCCGGATGTCGACGGCGTGGCCGAGGCGGGCTGGCGCAATCGCCTGAACGCGCCTGAAACGAGCGCTGCCGGACGGCTGTTCGACGCAGCGGCGGCCTTGATCTGCAACCTGCCGGAAACGAGTTTCGAGGCGCAGGGACCGATGCTGCTGGAGTCGTTGTGCCGTAACGCCGCGGCGCCGGTGGAACTGCCGATTCAAGAAGACGACAGCGGCATCCTGCGCAGCGATTGGCAGCCACTGCTCGACGTCATGATCGATCAGAAGCGCAATGCGACAGGGCGTGCCGAAGTATTTCATTCCAGCATGGCCACCGCCGTGTTGCGACAGGCAGAGGCGCTGCGCGCGAGAACGACGGTAGACCATGTCGGTTTGTGCGGCGGCGTCTTCCAGAATCGCGTGCTGACCGAACAGGCCGTGACCCTGCTGAGGCGGGCCGGTTTCGATGTTCACCTGCCTCTGCAACTCCCTTGCAATGATGCGGCGCTGAGCTTTGGCCAGGCCGCCGAAGTTGCCGCGCGCGACGCCAGGACCAATACCATGGAAAACAGCTGATGGAAGATGACCGCATTTCACTGGCGCACGGCAACGGCGGCCGTTTCATGCGCGAGCTTATTGAAGAGATCTTTGCCCGGCAGCTCGCCGACAGCCGCATTGACGTTCAGGCGGATGCCGTGCAGATCGACCTCGGCGACGGCGAGGTTATGATTACGACAGACGGTTTCACCGTGCAGCCCATCGAGTTTCCGGGCGGCGATATCGGATCGCTGGCCGTGCACGGTACGACCAACGATCTCGCGGTCTCCGGCGCACGCCCGATGTACCTGACGCTCAACGCCTTCATTGAAGAGGGCTTCGAAATTGCGCGCCTCGAACGAATCGTGGCGAGCCTGAACGCGGCAGCCGTCGAAGCCGGTGTGCGTATTAGCGCCGGCGACACGAAGGTCGTGCGGCGCGGGGAGGGCGGCGGTATCTACCTCGCGACTACCGGCGTTGGCGTAAGGCTCCCGGGCGTTCGGCCATCGATGCGGCTGATACAGGACGGCGATGTTCTGATCGTCAGCGGGCCGGTTGGCGACCACGGCACGGCCGTCATGCTGGCCCGGGAGGAATTCGGACTGCGCGGCGACCTGGTTTCGGACGCCGGTCCGGTCATGTCACTGACCGAGCCGTTGCTGGCACTCGACGGCCTGCGGTTCATGCGCGACCCGACGCGCGGCGGCGTCGCATCCATTGGCCACGAAATCGTCAAGGCAACCGGGCTTGGTGTGCGCTTCGAAGCTACGATCCCGGTGCGCGAGCCCGTGCAGTCGGTCTGTGACATGCTCGGCTACGATCCGTACTACCTGGCGTGCGAGGGCCGTGTTGTCGCAGTCATCGCACCCGAACAGGTGGAAGAAGCGCTTGCCCTGTGGCGGGCCCTTCCCGCCGGAGAGGGTGCCGCGCGTATTGGACGTATCGTGGCGTCCCAGGATCGTGTGATTCTGGAAACCCCGTTGGGTGGCGAACGATTTCTTGAAGAGCTGGAGGATGATCCGCTGCCGCGTATCTGTTAACGCTGCTTGCGCGGTCGATCTGTCATCCAGACGATTGCCCAGCTAGACGATTTCAACCAGTTCAATCTCGAACGTGAGGGCCTGGCCGGACAGCGGGTGGTTGGCGTCCAGCGTAATCGATTCTTCTTCTACCTCGACGATGACGAGGTTCATGATCTGGCCGTCCGGGCTCTGGCTCTGCAGCTGCATGCCGACCGCTGGATCGATGCTGTCCGGCAGCGTATTGCGCGGTACCTGTTGCACCAGCTGTTCGTGGCGCTGACCGTAGGCGTCGTCCGGTTCAATCGTCACGGTTTTCTGATCGCCGATCGACATGCCGGTTACCGCGGCGTCGAAACCGGGAATGACCTGGCCGCCGCCGAGCGCAAATTCCAGCGGATCGCGTCCCGAAGACGTATCGAACTGGGTGCCGTCCCCCAGTGTGCCTGTGTAATGAATACGAACGGTGTCGCCGGATTTCGCTGCTGCCATCTTTACCACTCCTGTGTTTGGCTGCTGACTATACCAGACACGATTCGCGAAGCGCTGGTCGGGCTGGTGCAACTACTTATTTGCAGCTCACGCGCTTGCTATAAGCTGAAGCAGGAGGATTGCCTGCGAGGTATTGTCATGAACAACTCAGCAGCAAGAGCGCCCATTGTCGATCTCGACACGAGTGTTCCGGTGTGGGACCAGTTCTTTACCGTTGCGCCACTCGTCCTGATCGGCACGATGGATCAGGACGGTGCGCTGGATCTTGCGCCAAAACACATGGTTACGCCGATGGGCTGGCAGAACTACTTCGGTTTCGTATGTACCCCTAAGCACCGTACATGCAGCAACATCCAGAGAAGCGGTGTTTTCACGGTCAGCTATCCCAAGCCGTCACAGGTATTGATGACCAGCCTGGCTGCATCGCCGCGACTTTCTGAAGGCAGCAAACCCGTACTCGACTACTTCGATACGTTTCCCGCGAAGACAATCCACGGCAGATTCATCGAAGACGGCTATCTGTTTTTCGAGTGCCGGCACTTCAAGACGATCGACGGCTTTGGTGAAAACTGCCTGATCACCGGCGAAATCGTCGCCGCGTACGCCGACGAGAAATTCCTCAGGCACGCGGAGGGCGACGACCAGGAGACCATTCACGATTCGCCGCTGTTTGCGTATCTGTCGCCGGGCCGATTTGCCAGCATCGATCGCTCAAACGCCTTCCCATTCCCGGAGTCCATGAAAAAATAGAGCGCCATGTGTGCATCAACCGCAGATCGGATCCTCAGATACGTCAATGATAAGTCTGCTGTATTCATCGAGCTGACGCGGTCCCTGGTAGAGGCCGAGTCGCCCTCCTCGCATCCGGAAAGCCACGACGAAGTGCGCCGCGTGCTGCGACTGGCGCTTGCGGAGGTGGGTTACGATTCCCGTGAGTCCGGTCATTCGAGTACCCCCAGGCACGTTTTCGCGGTTCCCGCGGGCCGCAAGAAAGGTGGGCTGTCGCAGCTCCTGCTCGGTCACTACGATACCGTCTGGCCCATCGGTACCGTCGGGAGCCGGCCGTTTGCCGTCGACGGAAATACCATGCACGGGCCCGGCACCTTCGACATGAAAGCAGGGCTTGCGCAGATCGTCATCGCCCTCGGTGCCGTCCGCGATCTCGACCTGGAGACGCCGGTAGTGCCGATCGTGTTCGTCAACGCGGATGAGGAGATCGGCAGTCGCACTTCGACGCGCTACGTGCGCTGGCTGGCGCAGCACGCGGACCGCGCCTTCGTCATGGAGCCGGCGCTGGGTCAACGCGGCGATATCAAGACCGAGCGCAAGGGCATCGGGCGTTTTACCGTCACGGTTTACGGCAAGGCAGCGCACGCGGGCCTCGATCCGGAGGCCGGCGCCAGCGCGATCCTCGAGTTGTCGCATGTGATCCAGAAGTTCTTTGCACTCAACGACGTTGAGCGCGGCGTTACGGTCAATGTCGGCACCGTGGATGGCGGCATCCAGCCGAATGTCATCGCGCCGCACAGCAAGGCCGTGGTGGATGTGCGCGTGCCAACGGTTGAGCAGGGTGTCGAGATCGAGCGAACGATTCATGCCTTCAAGGCGACCACGCCCAATGTGCGCCTGCACATCGAAGGCAGCATTGGCCGGCCAGCCATGCAGTCGACGCCGCGCAACCGCCGCCTGTGGGAAATTGTCCGTAGCGCCGGCACGGAGCTGGGTCTCGATCTGCACCAGGCGCGCGCCGGCGGCGGCTCGGATGGCAACACGGCGAGCCAGTATACGGCGACCGTCGATGGGCTGGGGCCGGTCGGCGACGGCGCGCATGCCGTCCACGAACACCTGCTGATCGACAAGACGCTACAGCGTATCGCTTTGCTGACAATGCTTTTGATCGCGCCGCCAACGGAGGGCTAGCGAGAGGAGAGAGACATGAGCACCCGCATGTACGGTTCACTGGCACGCATCGCTGACTTCAAAGACAGCAATTTCGAAGTCACAAAGCTGGACCGTGCGGCCTGGGCAACCGGCGACTATGTCGAAGCGGAGGTTGTCGGTGTACCCACAGAGTTGTATCGAATCGAAGATCGCACCGGCCACATGATTCGCATAGAACCCGGCGACTGGGTGATCGGTGCACTGGGCGATCGGGCGGCGACGCTGGAAGGGGTTGGCGGCTGGGCTGATATCACGGCAGACGGCGACATGCATGCCCTGACCAGCGCTGCGCTATTCGGTCGCTATACGTCCTTCTCCACCTTGTATCCCGATCCGATGGCGCTGAAATACCGTGGCCATGTCTGCCGCAGTGGCAAGAAAGTCTGTATGCGCGACTTTGCGATGCGCTCCGAAACACATGCATTCACAGTGCCGACCTTATTGTTATGTGGGTCCTCGATGTCCGCTGGCAAGACCACGACCGGCCGGCGCGTCTGCAAGGAACTTGATCGTACCGGAATGTATGTCATCGGCGCGAAGCTCACCGGCGCGGGACGCTATCGCGACATCCTCAGCTATCTGAAGAACGGGGCGAGTGAGATCTATGATTTCGTCGATGTCGGCTTGCCGTCGACGGTCGTTCCGGAGCAGGACTTTCGCGATGCGATACGGCCGCTCCTGAATCACATCAATGACCGCAAGCCAGACCTGCTGGTTGTAGAGGCGGGCGCCTCACCGCTTGAACCGTACAATGGCGAGGCGCTGTTCGATGAACTGGGCGACAACATCGTCTGCACGATACTGTGCGCCTCGGATCCTTACGCGGTAGTCGGTGTGCAGAACGCGTTCGGCATTACCCCGGACCTGGTGACCGGTCCCGCTACGACCACCTCGGCTGCTGTCGATCTCGTCAGGAAGCTGACGGGATTACGGGGTATCAATATTCTGGACCCCGAGATGAAGCAGCCTTTCCGTGAATTCCTGTTCGACAAATTGGGAATTGCCCGGTGACTGACACCGGGCAGGCTTGTTCCGCGGAGAAATGTCCTAGTCGGCCAGCGCGATGTCGCCGGCACCGAAGGAATAGCGTATACCGATGCCAAGCGCCCAGACACTGTAGTCGTAGGGCTGCGCGCCCAGCGTGAGAACAGTCGCGACCGTGTCCGGCGACACCAGCGCGTAGTCGTCGACTTTGAACGCTTCATAGCGCAGGTCCAGCGTCGCGTGCATACGCTCGCTCCAGCGATACGACGCTTCGAGCCTCGCAGAGTCGAGCGTTGATGTCAGGTCCGGCAATCGGCTGTCTCCGCCGCTGAGACTGAATACATCGACGGTGGTTTCTCCGTCGCTGCGGTTGAAGTCGAAACGAAGGTCGTACTTGCCCTCGGCCTGGCGCCAGTGCAGTCCTACGCCAACATGGTCAAAGGTGTCGTCGTGCGATGCGCTCCAGTCATAGACATCGAACTGCTCGCTGCCGGTCTGGAAAGCGTCAATGTTTTCGTAGCCGTATACCAGGTAAACGGACGAATTGTCAGAAATCGCCCAGCTGATATCGGCGGTTGCACGAATCTCTTCGCTGTCCGTCAGGCCAAGCAACGACTTGTTGTAGCGATCGTCGGCGTAGAGCAGCGTCGTGCTCAGTGAAACTGGCGAATCAAGCGGTGTAATCGAAGCGACCAATTCGCCGTAGCTGCGATAGCGATACGCGAGGTTGTATTTCCTGAGCAGCGGGTTCTGCCCGAAACTAACCGCGACCGATTCGTCGTAGCGATCGATGTCGCGTTCCTCTGCGCCGCCTTTCACCTTCAGGTCGAGCCAGGCGAGCGGCCGCCAGCGTGCCTGTCCCCAGCCCGCATCGATCGTCTGTTCGGCAACCTCCTGGAAGTCGCGCTTCAATTCCTTGCGTTCACCGCCTGCCGAAAGGCGGATGTCTTTCCAGACGACGAGCTCGCCGCTGACGCCCAGGTTCGAACGTTCGAAGCTGTACGGCACGTTTTGCTCGACATCGCCGGGCACGAAAAAGTCGGTGACGACGCGATTCCAATTGGCTTGCGGTGTTGTGTTATCGCGTTCGTCGAACCGATAGCTGAACTTGACCCGGCCTTTCGGTACGGGCCGGGCCGTCACGGTCAGCGCATAGTTGGCGGTGTCGACTTCGCCATTGAGCGAGCTCTGTGGCAAGGCATCGGCGCTGATGGCAGCGTTATTGGTATACGGCAACAGCGGTTCGTTCTGTTCGCCCTGACCTGATGCCAGCGTAAACGCCACGACCGTGTCCCACTGCGTGAGTCGATAAGCGCCGGACAGCGAGATCTGCTGAAAATCGTTGTCCGGTGCCATGGCCATGCGGTATTGGTCAAGGCCTGCCGGCGCGGAAAACGGGATATCCCAGTTGAGCGACGGGTTCTGATTCGTGAAGTATGAGCCGTAATACGCAAGCGTCAGGCTGCCCCGATCATTACCGTACTGGATACCGGCGTCGATCTGGTCGGTTTCGTAATCGATCCAGCGTGGCAGCAATGTGGCCTGCGTATAGCTGGAGCCGCCGGTAATATCGATGCCGTCGCGATTCTGTCGCTGAAAGTCGGCATACACGCGAAACGCCTTTGCCGGCTTCCAGTTGGCGCCGGCTTCAATGATCTGCCGGTCGCTTTCGATATTGATGCGCCGCAACGACGACGACAAGCGCGGCATGCTGGTCGTGACGCCCGCCTGCACCCAGGAGGCCGGCAGCGTCAGCGTATCGGACGTGGACGGATTGAATATCGTCCTCGACGTGTCGAAACGGCGGTAAGGCAGTTCGCGGTACCCGACACGGAAACCGAACTTGCCCTGCCTTCCGCCATCCATTTCGAAAACGCGTGAATCAAGTCCCAGGTCTTCCGCGTACCAGTCGAGACGATAACCGTCATCGACGTAGCGACCCTGACCATCGACATTGACGAAGCCGCCTTTGTCGTCGTAGCCGGTGCCGTTGCCGAAGCGAATCGCACCGTCTTCTCCAACATACGTGGCGCCAGTGTCAACATTGGCCCGATAGCCCTGTTCGAAGGGGCAGGACTCGCACTTCCAGTCGCTGGTATCGACCTGCGCCAGTGAGATTGCGGGCACCAGCATCAAAAGCGGTGCGGCAAGCGTGCGAGAAAATGGTTTGCTTGGCTGTTTCATCGCGGCTGGCTCCTAACGCATCAGCTTCGAACCGGAGGGGTGGTTCGAACCGTGCACCTGGTCGTGGCAATTCAGACAGGACTGACCGAGCAGGTACTGTGAGGCAATGCCTGAGGGCAGACCACGTTCATCTTGTGGCAGGCTCGGATGACCGTCCTGCGCGTGGCAACTCTGGCAAAGTGTCGGAGCGCGCATGCTCAGCATGCCGGGATAGTTCGAGCCGTGCGGGTCGTGACAGTTGCCGCAGTCTTCGGAGACAGGCGCATGCTCCCAGAGCACGGGACCGCGCGTTTCCGCGTGGCAGTCGTAGCAGGTGTCATTCAGCGTTGCCCTGACGAACAGGCCGTCGGTCGTGCTGCCGTGGGTGCTGTGACAGCTACTGCAGTCCATCTTGCCCTGCCGCACCGGGTGGGAGTAGGGCTTCATGGCCTGCGTGCGCTGCTGCTGGTGGCAGTCGAAGCAGACTTCTGCCTGCGTCGCTGTCGACAGCACCGGGTCGCGCTCGACGTGGCTGTTGTGGCAGTCGGCGCAGGCAACGGTATTCATGTCGTGCTCGCCGCCGTGCCAGGCAACGCCGGCGTCGCTCAGATGGCAGTCCATGCAGTAAGCGTTCTGCTCTGCGACCGGCGTGCCGGAATCCGAGCCGAACAGGACCATCGATGGTCGCTCCTGGCCGCGCCTGACGCGCCCGGAGTGATCACCGCCCGGACCATGACAGGCTTCACACTGCAGTTGCCCGTGTCCGAACGGTGAGCTCGGATCGGTGGGCACCGCATGCTTGGTGCGGAAGACGGCGAGTGTCACCTGGTCGTCGTGGCACTTGAAGCAGGTGTCGGCGCCATTCCGACTGTAGTCCGGCGTGTCGTCCTCAGCAGCATGAACGGCGGGTGCCGAGATGGCCGCGAGGGCCATCATCGTCAACAGCAGCAGACTCCTGTGCCGGCGATACTCGTGAGTCGCGGTCATTAGTTGGACTCAAAGGTATCGATACCGTGCACGATCGCAACGTCCGAGGAGCGTCCTTCACCGTGGCACAAAGCACAGGACTCGGCACCTGACGAAATCAGCGTGCTGTCCGCCGCTTTGGTGGCGTTGAAGTCACCGCCGTTCTGGATCATGTGGTTCGCAGCCAGCTCGCTGGTGTGGCAGCTGGAGCAAACGGATGTGTTGGGCGAAACGACGACATCGTCGGTGGGGGTCGCAGGATCCATGCCGACGTCAACCGTCGTGCCGAGCACTTCAGCCGGATCGACCGGATAGTAACCGCCAGCAACGTGGCAACCCTCACAGTTATTCAACTTGCCGGGGTAGACGAAGTCATACACGTGGGTCGAATTGCCGAAGCCGCAGACCTCGTAGGGAACGCCTACTGCGCCGGAGGCATGCATCGCATGGATCATATACTTCATGTCCACCGACGTGTCATCCAAACCGAGGTCGATTTCACACTGGCCGGCGCGGCGATTGACGTCAGTGACGTTCGGCGCGTGGCAGGTGACGCAAACCTCTATGTTGTCGGTACGGTTGTTGCCATGCATGGCCAGCTGATTGTGGCAGTCGTCGCATTTCTCGATCGCGACAGCGTTACGCCGCGGCGTGGCGGTTGCGTCCGTGATCGGCGCATAGTCCACCGCGTTGGTGACGGCGATTCTCTCGACCGTACCGTCAATATCGACGGCAGGGTGTCCGTCGATTGTGACGGCAAGCGAACCGCCTGCCGTCGCCGGCACTGCCACGGGCGAGGTGACGCTGAATACGCCGCCACCGACAGCCGCAGACGTGCCGCCACAGCCCGACAGCGGGTTCATCGAGATTCCAAGGCCCGGAGTATTGCCGCTGTCATTATTATGATAGTCCGCGGTATCCCAGGCGATGCCGATAGCGAGACGGCTCAAGCCGAAGGTGCATGTCGTGAATTCGGAGTCGTTCTGGATATCGTAAGGCGCGTCGCCGTTGGTCGGGTCTGTGACCGAGAATTCGACGACGGGGAACTCGCCAACTCCGGTGTTCGAAATGCTGACGATATTGAACTCGAAACGCTCGCTGGCCTCGCGATTCGGCTGGCGATGTGCTTCAGATACCCGCAATGCAATAGCACCTGACGTTTCGCCGTGGCATCCGGCACACAGCGTGTCATCCGTGAATGCGATGCCGCCCGGGTGATCCCCGGCCAACCAGTCGATATCGTCATGACAGGATCCGCAGGAGTCACGATTCTGCACGCTGCGCCAGTTGCTCGCCTGCGGCACGGTCGCGTCCGACTCGTTGTGGCAGGTTGTGCAGTTGCGCACGTCTTGCGGAAACTTGACGTCAGAATAGTCGATGGCCCTGCCGCCGAAGCCGACAATGAAATAACCCTCACTGAGGTTTTCGCCGTAGTGAATCTTGTGAATCATCTGCTTCATGTCGACCGTACCGCCCCAGGCTTCTGTGGCGGTGTCGCCGTCGATCGAGTAGGGGTTGTGGCAGGTCACGCAGTATTCGATATCGAAGCGCGCCTCACCATGAAACTCGAGGTTGTCGTGGCAGGCGTTGCAGGTGTCGTTGTTGACGATCAGCCGTGTCTCGATCGGCGCACCGCCAGCAGGCACGAAATCGTAGGGGGCATTATTGGCTGGTATGTTCTCCGGGAGGAATCCGCCGGAGTTGGTGCGAATCTCGATGCCGAGCCGATGGGTCTTGGTGTCGCTGTAGGCAGGGCCCGCCGGGTAGGCCGTCAGGTCCTGCGCAAAGGTGTAGGTATAGGTGCCGTCACCGTTGTCAACGTAAGTTCCGGCAGTGGCTGTTTCGGTCGTGGCCTGCGCGTCGGCAATTCCGCCGCTGTCGCGCGTCTGGTAGGCCTGCCATTCGCTGGAGCCACCGCCCTGGCCGGCGCTGAGCTGCGCCATGATAAAGCGGATATTGGCTGCGGGCAGGCCTGTCAGGCCGAACCCGAGATCGTTCGTCAAGCGAACCACGACTGTCGGCGCGCCGCCGCCAGCCGGAACCGTTACGCTGTCGTAGGAGACGTTGATCTTTTCCGCCGTTTGAACCGGCACGGTCGCAGAGGCGCCGGTGCCCGGAGGTCCCGGGGGGCCGGGTGGACCTGCGGTGCCCTGACCTCCAGCGGGGCCTGCAGGACCGGTGTCGCCACTGCAGGCAAATAATAGAGCGGAAGACAGCAGCAAAGCAGCCAGGTTCCATTTCCGGGAGGTTAAGCGATACATGTCATTCCCCTTACGTGTTGACTTTGTGTTGCTTTGGGTTGTCCTGCTTCCACAGACGGACGGATCTGCATCACTTTTTTAGCAAATCGGGCCGAAGATGGCATCGCGGCATCTACCTACTGGCTATTTGTCGCGGCATGTACTTACTGGCCCAGGCCGCTGCGTAAGGCGATAATTGCCGGATATTGGGCCGAATCACCCACGCTGATTCAGCGCGGGTTCAGCCAGTAACGACGACAATAACGTATGATTTCCGGGGCACTTCGCCTTAAAGCACGGGAGATGACATGAAACGCCTAACTATCTATCTTGCAGCAGCCACTTTCGGCATGGCTTTTTCGGCAGCGAATGCCGGCGACCTCGATGCCATGATGGAAGACTGCAACGGTTGCCACGGTGACGACGGCGTCAGCCAGTGGACGGACGTACCGACGATTGCCGGTCTTGCTGAGTTTGTGCACGTCGACGCACTGTATGTTTATCAGGATGAGGCGCGCCCGTGTTCGAAGTCGAAGTATCGTCAGGGCGATACGAGCCGTCCTGCCAAGACGATGTGCGAGGTTGCGGCGGAGCTGAGCGAAGACGATATTGATGCGCTCGCTGCGGCGTACGCGGAGCTTCCGTACGTGAAAGCCAAGCAGGACTTTGACGCGGATCTTGCAAAGGCTGGCAAGGCGCTGCACGACGAGCATTGCGACAAGTGCCACTCGGACGAGGGTACTAATCCCGAGGACGAAGCCGGCATGCTGGGCGGGCAGATGATGGGCTACCTGACGCAGTCGTTTGCCGACTACGCGTCCGGTGAGCGTGAGCAGCCTGGCAAGATGAAAGAGAAGATGGACCTGCTTTCCGAGGACGATGCCAAGGCACTCGTTCACTACTACGGCAGCGTTCAATAATGCTGGATAGCGCGGTCGCCGGTCGGGAGACCGGCGACCTGTTTGCGGCTATCGATGCAAACGACGCAGCGGCGTTCGTCGGTTTCCTGACCGCCGACGCCGTTTTTCGTTTCGGTTCGGCGCCGGCCGTAGTGGGTCGGGACGCGATCAGAGCCGCGGTTGAGGGCTTTTTCTCGACGATTGCCGGCTGTTCCCATCATGTCAACAAGACCCTCGAAAGCGGAGCAACGCTTCTGTGCGAGGGCGATGTGACCTATCGGCGCCACAATGGCAGCGAGATAACGCTGCCGTTTGCCGACGTCTTCGAGTACGACGGCGAACTGATCTCGGCATACAAAATCTACATGGACATCGGCCCGCTCTACGCAGAGCCGTCTTAAGCTCTGTCCGCGAAATCACCCTCTCGGAAATCCCTGATAGCAACCCGGCCCTGATTGGCTTACTAAAGCGACAGGATTCAGGGATTTACAAAAATGACCAAGCGTAAAAAGCGCATCAGCCTGCTTCAGGCGGTGCTGGTGTTGGCACTCCTTCCAGTCGGCTCCGCGGCCATGGCCGCCGGGGACAATACCTGCAGTGGCGACTGCCATGCCCACGACGCCGTCGTTTATTCGTCCACGGCACACCCCGACGTAAGCTGCGCGGAATGCCATACCAACGTCACGGAGGATCATAAGGATAACGATCTCGAGCCCCTGACCGATGACATGAGCTGTAACGAATGCCACGGCAGGGTGCAGCGAGCTATCGGCCGCAGCGTGCACGGTGGGGAAGCTGCATGCGGCGACTGCCACGGCGCGCCGCACGAGATTCACCTCGTCGAGGAGCTCGCTTCAGCGGTTTCGCCGGTCAACCAGATCAAGCAGTGCGGTGCCTGCCACGACGATCCCCCTGAATTGGTGAACGGGTATCTGGCGAGTGAACACGGCAGGGCGTTGCTGCTGTCCGGCCTGATCGACGCGCCGAGCTGCAGCGACTGCCACGGCGACCACCAGATCATCGAGGCTGACAAGGAGCGCGCGGCAACATCGCATGCGCATTCGCCGGAAATGTGCGGCGAGTGTCATGTGCTGGTCCTGAACAAGTGGAAAGACCAAAGTGCCCATGGCCTCGCCTGGCAGGCTGGCGAAGAAGGTCCGGTCTGCGTGGATTGCCACTCGTCGCACCAGATCGCCGACCCGACAACGGATGCCAGTCGACATGCGGCGGCCGATAACTGCGGTGGTTGCCACGATGACTACCTGGCATCGTTCCGCCACAGTTTCCACGGCAAGGCGACACATCTCGGTATGTCGGGTGGCGCTGTCTGCGCCGATTGCCACACGCCCCATCGAAACGTCGCCGCTGATGATCCGGCGTCCAGCGTGCATCCGGATAACGTCATGGAAACCTGTGGCAAGTGCCACGAGGGTATTACGGCGTCATTTGCGACTTTCGACCCGCATAACGATCCGACCGATCCCGACGATATCTTTGCCGTCTACATTGTCTGGGTTTTTATGACCGGCTTGTTGATCGGCGTGTTCGTGTTCTTCGGCGTGCATGACTTCCTGTGGCTGCAGCGTTCCCTGGTCGGCGTGTTCCGGGGCGAATTCAAAGAAGAACCGCCGAGCGGACAGTGGATACGGCGTTTCCGCATGGCTGACCGCTGGACGCACGGCGCGATTATCGTAACGTTCCTGCTGCTGGCGCTGACAGGTCTGCCGCTCAAGTTCGAGGACACCGGCTGGGCGCAGTTCCTGGTGAATATGCTTGGCGGCGTGGATTCGACGCGCTTCCTGCATCGCCTCGCCGCGGTTGGCACGTTCGGCTATTTCGCGTTCCATCTCGGGGATGTTTTCGTGCGCCTCGTCTTCAAAGGCGAGCGAGGCATGTTCTGGGGGCCGAACTCGATGGTGCCGCAGCCGAGAGACTTCAAGGACTTTGTCGCAAACATTCGGTACTTCCTGTACCTGGGTGAGCGGCCGCAGGGCGATCGATGGACCTATTTCGAGAAGTTCGATTACCTCGCCGTTTTCTGGGGTGTAGCGATCATCGGGCTGTCCGGATTGTTCCTCTGGTTCCCCGGCTTCTTCACGAGTTTCCTGCCAGGCTGGACGCTGAACGCCGCCCATGTGATCCACAGTGACGAGGCGTTACTGGCCACCGGCTTCATTTTCTTCTTCCACTTCTTCCATACGCATCTGCGCCCTGAGAGCTTCCCGATGGATACCGTGGTGTTCCTCGGCAAGATGCCGCTCGAAAGGTTCAAAGCCGAGCGGCCGCTTGAGTATCAGCGCATGGTGGAGACGAATACTCTGGAGGACTACCTCGTTCCGCCGCCCGCGCCGGACCGGGTGAAAGAAGCGTATATCTTCGGTACGATTTTCCTGACCATCGGTATACTGCTGGCGATCGGCATCGTCTGGGCACTGCTTGCTCATTAGAGTAAAACCCAGCCTGCAATACGGATATTTAAATTAAGGGAAAGCTGTGTTCAAAAACTTCTGGTCCTCAATAACACGCACCGGCATCAGTTTGTTCGGCACGGGGCTCGCAATTGCGAGCCTCGTGCTCATCATCTGCCTGTTCGTGATACAACATCTGGGCTACGACGGCGGGCCGTACCTGGGGATCCTGACGTTTCTCGTTCTGCCGATGATCTTCGTCGTCGGGCTGCTGCTGATCCCGTTCGGCGTGTTTCTGTATCACCGCAGCCTGCGAAAGATGCCGGGCGGCGAGTCGGTACCGAAGCTGCCGATTTTTGACCTGAACAAGCCCAAGACTCGCAACTGGCTGCTGGTGCTCACCGGCGCGACGATGGTGAACATCGTTATCGTCGCTGGTGCAACGTACAAAGGCGTTGAGGTCATGGAGTCGGTCGAATTCTGCGGCATGGCCTGTCACTCTGTGATGGAGCCGGAACACACGGCCTACCAAAGATCTTCGCATTCGCGTGTCAGCTGTGCAGAGTGCCACATCGGTCCTGGCGCCGACTGGTTCGTGAAGTCGAAACTTGACGGCGCGTGGCAGCTGGTCGCCGTTGCGTTTGATCTCTACCCGCGGCCGATACCCACGCCGCTGCACGACCTTCGGCCGGCCCGTGAAACCTGCGAGCAGTGTCACTGGCCGACGCGATTTGTCGGCGACAAGCTGTCGATCAAGAAACACTACGAAGAGGACGAGGCGAATACCGAGCTGACCACGGCTCTCCTGCTGAAGGTCGGCGGCACCGCGGGTGGCGGGGCATCCGGAATTCACTGGCACGTGGATCGCGGCGTGAAAATTCGGTACCGGTCGGATGAGTCCCGCGAAAATGTCTACGAGGTTGAGTACACGAACGCAGACGGCGAGGTGAAATTATTCGCCGATCGCAAAGCGCCGGAGGAAGGCGGTACCTGGCGCGAGATGGACTGCGTCGATTGCCATAATAGGCCGAGCCACAATTACCAGGCGCCCGACTCCGAGATCGACGTTGCCATTCGCGATGGCCTGATTGACAGAACGCTGCCGTTCGTAAGGAAGGAAGGGCTTCGCATCATCGATGCCGAGTACGCATCCCACGAAGAAGCGCGGGAAATAATAACGGCCGAGCTCAACAGCTACTATCTTGAGAACTACCCCGATGTCGCGACGGAGCGCTCCGATGACATCGCGCAGGCGGCTACGACGCTGGGTGACATCTACTCCGTGAACGTGTTTCCGCAAATGAAAGTCTGGTGGAATACATACCCTGAGCACATCGGTCATGAAACTTCGGAGGGCTGCTATCGTTGCCATGGCAAGCGGCTCCGTACCAAGGATCGCGAGCACATATCCCGCGATTGCGACGTCTGTCACACGGTACTTGCGGAACGGGAAGAGGATCCGGAGATTCTGACGCAGCTCAATCCCTGATCTTTACTGAATGAACAGCAAGGTGACATCGATCCAACGCAGCGCCGGGAACGCGGCGGCCACGGCGCGACGGCAACTGGTCTATGAAATCATAAGCGGCGGCAGCGGTTTACTGCTGGCCCTGTTCATGTGGGGGCACGTCGTGCTGGTGGGTTCCATCCTGACCGGCGAGCGCGGCTTCGATTGGCTCGCGACCATGCTCGAGGACTATTACATCGCGCAGCCAACGGTGTTCGTCATTTTCGCCTTGTTCGTCGTGCATGCCGTATTTGCATCGCGAAAAGTGCCGGCACAGCTGCGCGAGCGAAAACGCATGATCGAACTGGCGCGGGGCCTGAGGAACTCGGGTCGGGAGCAGGTTGCGACCCGCACCGATTATTCGCCGTTTCGGCCGCATACCGAGTCGATGCTGTGGATCTGGCAGGTTCGCACCGGCATGGTCATGCTCGTGCTCGGCAGTTTTCACCTGGTGCTTCTCGGGCTCGATATCTTTACGCCGCTGTACGGGGAAATCGCGGGTATCGAATCAGGGACCTCAATGGCACGAGTCAGCGCCGGGCTCTGGTTGCCTTACGCGGTTTTGCTGTTGTGCGTGGAGTTCCATGCCAGTGTCGGACTGTACCGGCTGGCGATCAAGTGGGGTGCCGATCTCTGGATGTCGCGCGCGACCATGCACCGCCTCGAGCAGGTCATTTTCTGGGTCGTACTGGTGCTTGGTGGCGTTACGCTGATTGTGCTTGCGGGCTGGATGGATCCGCCGCTGGCGTTCCTGCTGGAAGGGGGCGCGTCGTGAATGCGCGTCTTGAAACAACCGACGTACTGGTCATTGGTGGCGGACTCGCCGGTGAGCGCTGTGCCATCGAGGCGGCGGCGGCCGGACACGAGGCGATGATTCTCTCGCTCGTGCCACCGCGGCGCAGCCACAGTTGCGCGGCTCAGGGTGGCATGCAGGCGGCGCTCGCAAATTGCGTCAAAGCCGGGGGCGACAGCCCGACCGTGCACTTTCTCGATACCGTTCGCGGCTCGGATTGGGGCGCGGACCAGGAAGTGGCGAATATATTTGCCGAAGAAGCACCCGTCGCGGTACGCGAGCTCGCGCACTACGGGGTCCCGTGGAGCCGCGTCAAAGGCGGACGTAACCACTATTTTATCAAAGGCGAGGCCGTCGATATTGACGAGTCGCTGGAGAACGACGGACTGATCGGGCAGCGAGACTTCGGCGGCACAGCGAAGTGGCGTGCCTGCTACGCCTCGGCGGGCACCGGGCACGCCGCGTTGTACGCTGTCGACAGCGAGGTTGTCCGGCTTGGCATTACCGTTCGCGATCGCACCGAGGCCGTATCCCTGATCCACGACGGCACGCGCTGCCTGGGCGCGGTGGTGCGTTGTCTGCGCACCGGCGCTCACTTTGCCGTAATGGCAAAAACAACGGTCATAGCAACCGGTGGTTTTGGCCGCATATACGGCCAGTACACCAGCAATGCGACGATCAATGAAGGTACGGGTGCCATCATTGCGCTTGATACCGGCATCGTCCCGCTGGGGAACATGGAGGCGGTGCAGTTTCATCCGACCACGCTTTCGCCGAGCGGCATCCTCGTAACCGAAGGTTGTCGAGGTGACGGCGGCTACCTGCTTGACAAGAACCTGCAACGCTTCATGGTCGAGGCTGAGCCCGAGAAACAGGAACTGGCGAGTCGCGATGTGGTCTCGCGACACATGGTGCAGCGCATGCGTGACGGCAAGGGTGTCGACTCACCGTACGGTCCGCATCTCTGGCTTGATATCCGCCACCTGGGTGAAGAGCACTTGCGGACCAAGCTCTTAGAGGTCTGGGATATCTGTCGGGACTTCGCCGGCATCAACCCGGCCAAAGACCTGGTGCCGGTTCGTCCGACGCAGCACTACTCGATGGGCGGCGTACGCGTCAACAAGGACGGAGAGGCTTACGGTCTCGCCGGCCTGTTCGCCGTCGGCGAAGCGGCTTGTTGGGACATGCACGGTTTCAACAGGCTGGGCGGCAACAGCCTCGCCGAAACGCTCGTCGCGGGTCGCCTCGTCGGACGGCGAGTGGCCGAGCACACGTCGGGGGTCTCTCTGCGTGCGGACACGGGTTACGCGTTCGACGCCATCGCTATCGCCGAGCAGCGCGCTTCCGAATGGCTGGCGCGCACCGGCAACGGACGGAGCATTTATGACATCCGCGATGCCATGGGTGAAACCATGATGTACAAGGTCGGCATTTTCCGGGATGGTGACGAACTCGAGCAGGCGGTTGGCGAGTTGCAGCAGCTGCTCGATGACTGCGAAACGGCCGTGCTGCGCTGCAAGGACCCGGGCGTGAACCCGGAGTTGGCTTTCGCCTTGCGGCTGAAGGGAATGCTCCGTCTCGCGATGACGGTGGCAAAGGGCGCGCTTGCTCGCACCGAGAGTCGCGGCGCGCACTTCCGTACAGACTTCCCGCTGCGCAACGATGCAGAATGGCTGAATCGCACGCTGGTTCGCTGGCCGCATGCTGCGAGCTCGCCGACTTTCAGCTATGAGCCGACCGGCCTGATCGATTTGCCGCCAGGGCATCGCGGCTACGGCAGCGATCAACGCATCGAGATGACGCAGTCGCTCGAGCGCTACAACGAAACCGTGCTGGACGAGCAGATACGTCATGGACGGCGACCAACCGCCGAGGAAATGGGTAGCCGGCTGCGCCGAGGCGCCTGGCAAACCGTTGCGAACTAGGGGCAGAGCGCGATGAACACAGACAGCCAACAGAGCCCGCGCCGCCTGCGCTTCGAGATTTTTCGATTTAACCCGCAAGACCCGGACTCGGCGCCGCACACCGAGATGTTCGAGATCGACGAAACGCCGTTCATGTCGCTGTACATCGCACTGAACACGATTCGCGAAACACATGATCCCGGCCTGCAGTTCGACTTTGCCTGCCGCTCGGCGATCTGCGGGTCCTGCGGAATGATGGTCAACGGTCGTCCGGCGCTCGCGTGCCGCACGCTGACCTCTGACCTGCCCGAGAGCATACAGCTGTATCCGCTGCCCGCGTTCAGGCTGGTCGGCGATTTGTCCGTAGACACAGGCACCTGGTTTCGCGGCATGGCCGAGCGCACCGAGGCATGGATTCACGAACGCCAGCCATTCGACCCGGAGGCGCAAGAGGAGCGCATGAGCGACGACATTGCCGAGGCCATCTACGAGGGTGACCGATGCATCGAATGCGGCTGCTGCGTCGCCTCCTGCGGCGTGGCAAACCTCGACGAGAGTTTTCTCGCAGGCGCCGGGTTGAACCGCGTTGCGCGTTTCATGATGGATCCGCGCGACCAACGCTCGGAGGCCGACTGGTTTGATGTCGTCGCCGGTGACGACGGCGTTTTCGGCTGCCTTGGCATGATGGCCTGCGCCGACGTGTGCCCCAAGGACCTGCCCTTGCTCGAGGTATATGCCTATCTTCGACGCAAGACGCTCGGTGCGCGTTTTCTTGCAGGGCGTCGCGAGGCCAGCTAGCAGTCACTCAGGTCCCGCTTCACCCCGGCAGAACTGGCGCGCATAGGTACTGATACGAAGTTGCTGTCTCTGAAAATGCGCATACATTAGGCGTTGAAGGAGGCTATAGACAACTCGTGCCGCAGGATCGCTCCGTCGATTTCTCAGCGCTGACGTTTCAGACAGCCATCCTCGATTCGCTGTCAGCGCATATCGCGGTGCTGGATGCCGCCGGTTTTATCGTTGCGGTGAATCAAAGCTGGAAAGCGTTCGCCGAGGCGAATGGCCTGGACGAGGATCATGCGGGTGTCGGTACCAGCTACCTCGATATCTGCCGGTCGGCAGATCCCGACCCGAAAGCGCTGGAGGCGCTGGATGGCATCCGCGGAGTCATGAGTGGACGTCTGTCGTCTTTTTACCTGAAGTACCCATGCCATAGTCCATCAGAACTGCGCTGGTTTGCGCTGCGTGCCTCACCGCTGCTCGATCACGAAAATTTCGTGGTCGTCTCGCACGAGAACATCACAGAACAGGTACTTGCGCGGATTTCGCCGCGAGCGCCGCGATAACCCGCGTGGCGCATGTCGACCGGTCGTATTCGGTCGAGGCGAACAGGCCGCAGCAGTGGCGCAAGGTGATCGGACGCAGTCTGTCCATTGCAGGGCGCTGCAAGCGGTCAAGTTCCCGGACCGGGTCGCTCCAGCTCAGCCCTTGGCTATATTCTCCAGCGCCCGCAGCACGTCGCGACGGCTGATCTGGCCGACAAGGCGAGTGCCCTGCATTACGGGGAAACGCCGGAAGCGCGTGGTGATAAATTCCTGCGCAAGATCGATGATACTCATGTCGGCATCGACCGTTCTTACTCCTTCGCTCATGAAGTCTCTGACAGGGCCGCCCCAGTTGCCGTGATAGCCGGCGTTGAGTGCGACCTTCATGCAATCGTATTCCGAGAGCATGCCGAGCAGATTTCCGGCGTCGTCCACGACAGGAGCGCCGGCAATACGCCTCGTAACGAGTTCATGGACGGCGTCGAGGACATCCGTTTCCGGCTTGAAGGTCACAAGCGTGCGCGCCATGTAGTCTTTGACCATGCCAGATTTACTAGTCATGCGATTTCTCCATTCCTGTTGCTGGCGGAGTTGCTGGCAGCTTGTTCGCGCTTCTTCTTGCAGTTGCCACTGCAGAGTTCGCAGCCGCCGCCGCTGAGTCCGCCACAGCTGCCGCTGATTGCCCGGCGGCCATTCATGACGCCGACACTCATGCCGGCTATCACCAGCAGGATAACGACAAAACTGAGTAGCAGTGTTGAAATAGCAAGAGTCATGATGGTGTCAGCCGGTCGAAAGTTGCGGTGGTTATGGTCTCGAAATTCGTGTCATTTCGAATGAGGAAGTACGCCGCGATGCCCAGTTGCTCCGCCCTCTGCGGCCCGTCGGTCGGGCCGAGCACCAGCAGGGCCGTGGCCATGGCATCGGCGTAGGCGGCCGACGGATTCACGACAGTGACCGCGGCGAGAGAATGAGCAACGGGTCGGCCGGTACGTGCGTCGAGCGTGTGTGAGTAGAGTTCGCCATCGTGTTCGAAGTAATTCCTGTAATCCCCGGATGTGGCAATGCCGGTGTCCGTAAGGCGCAGCACCTGGTGAGGAACACGCTGCGTCGTCGACGGTGTCTCGACCGCGACGGCCCACTTCAGGCCTTCCGCGTTATGGCCTCGAACCCGCATTTCGCCACCAATTTCGACAAGATAGTCCTGCAGTTCGTTCCGCTCGAGGAGCGAGGCAACCTGGTCGACGGCGTAGCCCTTGGCCCAGCCTGAAAGGTCGACATAGATGCTGCCGATCAGTTTCTTCACGGCCGGCACCTCACAGCGCGTCTGCAAATTAGCGTAACCGACCTCCGACATCATCGCACGGATAGTGTCCTCGGCGGGCGGTTCGCGTACATCGCCCGTCGGTCCGAATCCCCAGAGGTTCACGAGCGGGCCAATGGTGATGTCGAAGGCGCCGTCCGTGAGGCGGCTGACTTCGACGGCACGCTCGATCGCGTTACAGAACTCGGCAGACGTATCGATCCAGCCCGTGTCGCTATTGGCATTGAATTGCGACAGCTCGGAGTCCTCGCGCCAAGTCGAGGCGAGTCGGTCAACCTGCTCCAGGGTCTCCAGGATGCCGGCCTGCATGTGCTCGCTGGAGAACGCCTCACCGGGGCTCACGAGCAGGACGCTGAACGTTGTGCCAAGCGCGCTGCCGCTGAGTTCAAGCTGCGGCAGCCTCGAATCGTTGTTGCAGCCTGCGACAACCAGCGCGAATGCGAGCAGAAAGCTTGTCGACGCTCTCGGCACAGGCCCTAGCCGCCAAAATCGTCAAGCAGGATATTCTCGGGAGGCACGCCCAGGCTATCCAGCATCTTGATGACGGCTACGTTCATCATCGGCGGGCCACACAGGTAATACTCGCAGTCTTCCGGCGCCGGGTGCTTGGACAGGTACTCGTCGTGCAGGACCTGGTGAATGAAACCTGTCAGGCCATCCCAGTTGTCCTCCGGCTGCGGCTCGGACAACGCCAGATGCCACTCGAAGTTGTCATTGAGGTCGGCGAGTTCATCGAACTCGTCCGCATAAAACATCTCTTTGAGACTTCGTGCGCCATACCAGAAGGTCATCTTGCGCTTGCTGTGGCGGCGTTTGAGCTGATCGAAAATGTGCGCGCGCATGGGCGCCATGCCGGCGCCGCCGCCAATGAAGACCATCTCGTTGTCCGTTTCCTTGGCGAAGAATTCGCCGTAGGGCCCGGAAATGACGGTGTGGTCGCCCGGTTTGAGATTGAAGATATAGGACGACATGATGCCCGGGGGGACGGAGTCGTCAGCACCCGGCGGTGGCGTGGCGATGCGGACATTCAGCTTGATGACGGTTTTTTCCAGCGGGAAGCTCGCCATTGAATAGGCGCGAGATTCCGTGTTTTTCACATGTGACTCGTAGCGCCACATATTGTAGCGGTCCCACTCGTCCCGGAACTGCTCGTCGATATCGAACTCCGTGAACTTCAGGTCATGCGGTGGGCACTCGATCTGGATATAGCCGCCGGCGCGGAACTCGAGTTCTTCGCCTTCCGGCAACGCAACCACGAGTTCCTTGATGAAGCTTGCGACATTACGATTCGATACCACGGTGCAGTCATAACGTTTGACACCGAAGACCTCGTCGGCCACCTGCACGTCCATGTCTTGCTTGACCGCGACCTGGCACGACAGGCGATAGTGCTCGGCAGCGTCGCGCTTGTTGATCGAAGAGGTCTCAGTAGGCAGGATTGCGCCGCCTCCCGACAACACACGGACTCGGCATTGCCCGCAAGTGCCGCCCCCGCCACAGGCCGACGGCACGAACAGCCCGGCGTCGGCGAGCCCCTGCATGAGTTTCGAGCCGACCGGAATGGCCAGCTTCATCTCATCGTTGACTGTTACAGTCACGTCGCCAACGGCGACCAGTTTGCTGCGCGCAGCGAGAATGACGAAAACCAGCAGCAGGACGATGGCCGTAAACAGGCCTACGCCCAGCAGTACGGACTGAAGTACGGCGGTGTCGATGTTCACTGTTATATTCCCGAGAAGCCCATGAAGCTGAGCGACATGAGGCCGACGATGATGAATGCGATACCGAGACCCTGGAGCCCGTCCGGAACGTCTGAGTACTTGAGTTTCTCGCGGATGCCGGCTAATGCGATCAACGCTATCGCCCAGCCCGTTCCGCTACCAACCCCGAATACGACTGACTCGGCAAAATCGTACTGGCGCTCGACCATGAAAAGCGTGCCACCGAGGATGGCGCAGTTCACGGTAATCAGCGGCAGGAAGATACCCAGCGCGTTGTAAAGCTTCGGGAAGTACCTGTCGAGCGTCATCTCGAGAATCTGCACCAGCGCGGCGATGACACCGATGTAACTGACCAGGCCCAGAAAGCTCAGGTCGACGTCGGCAAGGCCGGCCCAGGCCAGTGCCCCATCGGCCAGCAGGAAGGTGTAAATCAAGTAGTTGGCCGGGACCGTAATGACCTGGATGACGATAACGGCGATACCCAGGCCAATTGCCGTCTCGACACGCTTCGACACGGCGAGGAAGGTGCACATGCCGAGGAAGAAGGCCAATGCCAGGTTCTCGACGAAGGCAGCCTGTATAAAGAGGCTTGCGTAGGCTTCCATCAGTACACCTCCGTCCTGTGAACTTCGTGAATCTGGTACTCGGGCTTCTCGACCTGCTGCTTACGCCAGGTCCGAATGCCCCAGATCAGCAGGCCGATAATGAAGAACGCGCTGGGCGGCAGCAGCATCAAACCGTTCGCCTCATACCAGCCGCCGTTCGACACCGTTTCGAGAATCGGGTAGCCGAGCAGCGTGCCGGCGCCAAACAACTCGCGCAGCGTCGCCACGGCAATCAGTATCACGCTATAGCCGAGTCCGTTGCCGAGCCCGTCCAGGAAACTCATGGCGACGCCGTTGTGCATCGCAAACGCCTCGGCACGGCCGAGCACGATGCAGTTGGTGATGATCAGGCCAACGAAGACCGACAGTTGCTTGCTGGTCTCAAACGCATACGCCTTGAGAAGCTGGTCTACCAGGATGACCAGCGACGCGATGATCGTCATGTGAACGATGATGCGAATATTGTTCGGAATGCGGTGGCGCAGCGCGCTGATGGCGGCTCCCGCCAGCGCGGCGACGCTGGTCAGTGCAACGCACATGAGCAGGGCGGGCAGCAGGGATGTCGTAACCGCCAACGCCGAGCAGATACCGAGCATCTGCAGAGTGACGGGGTTGTTATCGACGAGTGGGTCAATAATGACTTTGCGTGCTTCACTCATTGCTGACTATCCTCTCGGTAATTCTTCAAGTAAGGGCCGAAGCCGTGTGGGCCGGTCCAGTACTGCACCAGGCCGGTGACACCGTTGGCTGTCAGCGTTGCGCCCGACAGACCGTCGACCATGTAGAGAGCATCGCTCGCGCCAGCCGGCACGGTACCTTTGATGACGCGAATCCTTGGCTCGTCGCCGTCGCCGTAAATCTGCTTGCCGTCCCACTGTGCGCGCCACGGCTCCTTGTCGATCTGGTCGCCGAGCCCCGGCGTTTCAGCGTGCGCATAAAAACGCAGGCCCTTTATCGTCGTGCCGTCGGGTGCAACAGACAGGTAGCCAAGCATTGTGGACCAGAGGCCCTTGCCGTAGACCGGCAGGATGAGCTGGTCGATGTCTTCGCCGTCACGAACAAGGTACACCGGCGCGTACTTCGCACGTCGGCCGATGCCGGCGACATCCAGCTCGTCAGGTATCGCGATACCAAGATCCGGATCACTGGCGGCAATGAGTGCATCGAACGAAGCCGGGTCAGCCGCATCCGTATAGTCGCCGGACTCGAGGTTGACCATGCGCGACTCGATGGCAGTGAACAATGCGGCGATGTCGCCGCCGGGTTCCATGAGCCCCGCGACGTCCAGGATGATCTGCTGGCGAAACTCCTCTTCGTTCTTTTCCTGTACCGGCTTCAACACGATGGCCGCACCGGATACGATGACCGAGCAGACCAGGCTCAGGCCTATGGCGACCATCAGCGTATTGGAGATGCTGTCGCGATCGAAATCTTTTTTGTCAGGCATTGCGTTTCAACCTCCGTCGCACATTGGCGCGGATGACGAAGTGATCGATGACCGGGGCAAAAACGTTTGCGAACAGAATCGCGAGCATGATGCCTTCCGGGAACGCGGGGTTAATGACGCGAATCAGCCAGGTCATAAACCCGATCAAAAGACCGAAGACCCACTTGCCGGCATTCGTCTGTGAGGCGCTGACCGGATCCGTGGCCATGAAGACCGCGCCGAAGGCAAAACCGCCAAGGACAACGTGCCAATGCCAGGGCATGGTCATCATCGGGTTGCTGCTTCCGGCGTCCGCAAACAGCAGGGATGGAATGATCAGTCCCGCGAAGGTCGCGACGATAATGCGCCACGACGCGATGCGCGCGTAGATCAGGAACAGCCCGCCCAGCAGGCACATCAGCGCCGAGGTCTCGCCGAGTGATCCCTGCAGTTGTCCAATGAACGCCTGTGTCCAGGTCAGCCCGGTGGCCGCGATTCCGGCCATTCCTTCAATAGCCGAAACGCCCAGGGCTGTCGCGCCACTGAAACCGTCGACGGCCGTCCAGACGGCATCGCCAGAGATCTGTGCGGGATACGCGAAGTAAAGAAACGCACGTGCGACCAATGCCGGGTTGAGGAAGTTCTTGCCGGTGCCGCCAAAGACTTCCTTGCCGAGAATGACACCGAAAGTAATTCCGACGGCGACCTGCCAAAGCGGAATCGTGGCCGGCAGGATCAATGCGTAGAGCCAGCCTGTTACGAAAAATCCTTCGTTGACTTCGTGATTGCGCACGGCGGCAAACAGGACTTCCCAGCTCAGGCCCACGACCATGGTCACCACGTAGATTGGCGCAAAATAGAGCAGGCCATGCACGAAGCAGTCGTAAGCGCTCGCCGGGTCATAGCCCGCGCCCAGCAGCGGCAGCAGGGCACCACGCCAACCGTCGATGCCGACCAGGCCCATACTGGCGAGCGCCGTATTGGCCTGGAAGCCGACGTTCCACATGCCGAACACAGCCGCCGGTGCCGACGCGAACATGACGAGGATCATGACGCGCTTCAAATCGAGTGCGTCACGCACATGCGGCGATCCGCGCGAAATATCACCCGGAGAGTAGAAGAATGTATCGACGGCCTCGTAAAGCGCGTGCAGCTGTTCAAAGCGACCGCCTTTGGCGAACAGCGGCTCCAGCCTGTCGAGGAACGAACGTATTGGATTCATTAGCCGTTTACCTCGATTTCATGCAGGTTTCTTCGCAGGTGCGAGCCATAGTTGTATTTGCCGGTGCAAACGAAAGAGCAAAGCGCCAGGTCTTCCTCATCGAGTTCGAGGCAACCCAGCTCGCGTGCGCCGTCGGTATCGCGCACAAGAAGCGCTTTGAGCAACGGTGTTGCCAGGATGTCGAGTGGCATGACTGCTTCGAAGCTGCCGGTCGAGACCATGGCGCGTGGGCTGCCGTTCTGCGAGGTCGTGAAATGGAACTTCTTCCCGAACAGGTTGCCCGCGAATGCGCGTGCGGCCGAGTACTTGCCAAACCCGGGGCGCAAGAAAGCGAACAGCTCGCGCGGCGCGCCTTCCTGCAGCACGGTGATCTGCCGGTCGTAGCGGCCGAGATAGGCTGCCCACTGCGCCGCATGGTGGCCGTTGAGAACGGAGCCGGCTACCACGCGCACCTTGCCTCCGGCCAGTTCACCGCTCAGCAGGTCATTAGTGTTTGCGCCAAGTCGTGTCTTGATGAGGCGCGGGTTCTTGATCATAGGGCCCGTCAACGCGATCACTCGCTCAACCGGCAGCCGTCCCGTCGCGAACTGTTCGCCTATCGCGATGACGTCCTGAGCGCGGATGTGCCAGACCACCTTTTGTTCGCTGACAGGCTCAAGCAAATGAATATGTGTGCCGACGAGCCCGGCCGGGTGCGGGCCCGAGAACTCGGCATGTACGAATTGCTCGCCAGCTGGAACTTCGATGCCGGAATTGGCGGCCGTGCAAACGTAGACGGGGCCGTCGGTGAGCTTGGAGACGATCTCCAGTCCCTGCTCGAAGGCGTCTTTTTTTGCGGCGATAACGACCGCCGGGTCGGCTGCGAGCGGGTTGCTATCGGTTGCCGTTACGAACAACGCCCTTGGTGATGCGTCGACGGCCGGGATCTTGCTGAACGGTCGCGTGCGAAAGGCTGCCCATAGACCACTCGCCAGCAGGTTGTCGCGCACGGGTCCGGCTTCGAGGCTGTAAAGGCGTTCGGCAGAAAAGGTATCGAACTCCTCAGCATCGTCGCCTTCGAGGCGCACCACAACCGAGTGCAGTACGCGCCGTTCGCCGCGGTTGATCGCGGTGACAACACCGCTGCCGGGCGATGTGAAGTTGACGCCCGGATTCTGTTTATCTTTGAACAGCGGTTGACCGAGTTTGACGCGATCACCCTCGCGTACAAGCATGCCGGGCTTCAGGTCGTTGAAGTCGGGGCCTATTACTGCGACAGAGCGCACCTCCTGGCCGTCAGAAATCTTCTGTTCAGGCGCTCCGGCCAGCGGGATATCAAGTCCCTTCTTGATTTTGAATTGCATCGTAATCTACTGGGTTACCACCACAAGGAATACAGAGCACAGGCGGCCAGCCAAAGGCAGCCGACTGTATGAATGGCGAGTGTCGATTCGATCGCCTTGGTCATTGCTTCGCGGTCCGTTATTCCCGTGACAATCGCTGCCGAGGCGCGCCAAGCGAGCAACAGCAGTCCCGCAGGTACCAGCGGAGCCAGCAATGGCAAGCGGCCCGTGATGGTCATTGCCAGAACGGTCAGAAAGGCTCCGACGTGTATTGCAAGGTAGAGCCGCGATGTGCCACCAAGACCGAGCCGAACCGGCAGCGTGTCTTTGCCGCAGGCGCCGTCGGCCTCGATGTCCGGGACTTCATTGATGAGCAGAATTGCCGCGACCCATATACTCACGGGCAGCGAAAAGAGCAGCAGGGCGGCATTGATCGATGCACCCTGCAGCCAGGCGGCGCCCGTCACCGGCAACACGCCAAGACCAACGGCGACGGCTATTTCACCGAGCCCGATCGAGCTGAGCTTGACGGGACCGAGCGAATAAAGAACGCACAAGGCGATGCCCGCGACCCCAAACCAGAGGACCGTGGGGCCCGCTTCGAAAAACAGCACCACCCCTGCGAGCGCCGCGATTACCAATAGCGCGACGCCGAGGCGCGCCATTCGTGACTGACTGAGGATACCCATCTGGATAAAACGCGAGCCGCCGGTATACGGATAAATGCGCTGTTCGTTCAGCCGATCCGTTCCGATCGTCTCGTCCCCGACGTCATTCAGCACGTTGCTAGCCGCATGTACGCAGACGGTCGCCAGCAGGGCAAAAAGAAACAGGGACGTGTCGAAGCTGCCGGACGCATACACGCCCCACGTTGTGCCAACGAACACAGGCATGACGGAGGCCGGAAAAAATTTCGGTCGTGTTGCATGAAATGCACGCTTGACCATCCGTGAAAACGATTCGCCGGCAAACTCCTCGGCAACCGGGTTAATCGGTGTTGCAGTATCCTGTGACATGTTGCTTCCCCGCGGCAGGCTTATGGCTGGACGGCAGCCCTTGGCAGCCCCGATGAGTATTCGTTGTGGGCCTTTTATACCCGAATGTGCGGGTAGTTACATACGCGCTTACCGAGAACCGCTCTCGACTAGGTTTCGGAGACCGAGACGCTGTACACTAGCCGGCTTTGCCGGTGCCGCCAGGTTTGGCAGGCACGGCTCAAACAGATATCAGAACAGGAAATTGCAATGAAAATCAGCAGCTTGATAATCCTGTCGCTCTCAGTCCTGATGCTCGGGGCATGCGGTGGCGCGGATCGCGCGGGCGACGCAGCACCGGTTTCTTCGACAACAGAGGATGAAATATCAGTGACAGCCACGGAGCTCGAGGGTAACCCGTTCATGGAGGAATGGACGACCCCCTATGGCGTGCCGCCATTCGCCAGCATCGAGAACGGCCATTACATGCCGGCACTCAAAAAGGGCATCCTGGAGCTGCGCGCCGACATTCAGGCTATCGTGGAAAACCCTGAGCCCCCCAGCTTCGAAAATACGATTGTCGCCCTGGAAACGGCCGGCGCGACGCTCGATCGCGTGGCCTCGACGTTTAATAACGTCACGAGTACGGATATCGATGACGAACTTCGTGCCCTGGAAACCAGGGTCTACCCGATGCTGACGCGCGAATTCGATGCGATATCGCTCAACGGCAAGCTGTTTGAGCGAATCCGCACGCTTTACGAGCAGTCGGACAGCCTGGGACTCGACGAACAGGACGCCCGGCTGCTCGAGCTCCGACATCGTCAGTTTGTCCGCCAGGGTGCGGCGCTCGACCCGGAGACCAAAGCGAAAGTCGCGGAACTCAACGCCGAGATTTCCGGATTGACCACGCAGTTCGGCCAGAACCTGCTGGCCGCCACCAAGGCATTCAAGCTCACGCTTACGGACGAGGCAGACACCGCCGGTCTGAGTGAAGACTTCAAGGCGTCGGTATGGGATGAGGAAGCGGGTGCCTGGGTCGTAGGGTTGAATCGCTCCGCTTACGAGACGTTCATGACGCAGTCGGAGAATCGCGAGCTGCGCGAGAAGCTCTTCAATGCCTACCGCCTGCGAGCCTCCGAGGGCGAGCATGACAACGGCCCGATCGCAATCCGGATTGCGCAGCTAAGAGCAGAGATCGCAAGGCTCAAGGGCTACACTTCGCACGCGCATTTTCAGCTTGAAACGCGCATGGCCAAGACGCCCAAGGGCGCTGAGGACTTCCTGCTGCGGGTTTGGCGCCCGGGCCTGGAGCGGGCCAAGGAAGAGCGAACCGACATGCAGGCGATGATTGGCGACGAGTTTGCGTTTGCTGCGCACGACTGGTGGCACTACGCAGAGAAGGTCCGAAAAGCGCGCTTCGATATTGACGAAAACGAGACCAAGCCTTACTTCGACCTGCAGAAGGTCAGGGGAGGCGCTTTCGAGATGGCAAATCGTCTGTTTGGTTTGACCTTCGAGCCGGTTGATGTCGAAGGGTGGAACCCGGTTGTCACGGCTTACGACGTAAAGGACGCTGACGGCAGTCATCTCGGACTTTTCATGCATGACATGTATGCGCGCGACTCCAAGCGCGGCGGCGCGTGGATGAGCGCGTACCGGGATGCGTCGAATATCGACGGCAACAACATACGACCGATCATCACCAATAACCTGAACCTGTCGACGCCACCGAAGGGTCAGCCGACGCTGATGCGCTTCTCGGAAGTCGAGACGCTGTTTCATGAATTCGGCCATGGCCTGCACGGGCTGATGACGAAAATCGACTACCCGCTGTTTTCCGGGGTGGACGGACCGCGCGATTACACTGAATTTCCGGCGCAGATTCTCGAGCACTGGACGGCTGAGCCGCAGATGCTCGCCCTGTATGCGCATCACTATGCAACGGGCGATGTCATTCCCGCCGAGCTGGTCGAGCGTATGCGGGTCGCAGCCAACTTCAACCAGGGGTTCGCAACGACCGAGTATGTCGCGGCATCGTTGCTGGACCTTCGCTGGCACATGCTGACGGTCGAGGAGGCTGCCGCAATTACGGATGCGCGCGCGTTCGAGAAGCGGGTGCTGGATGAATACGGCCTCATTGACGAGATCGAACCGCGCTACCGCTCGCAGTACTTCAGCCATATCTTCGCGGGGGGCTACTCCGCCGGCTACTACGCCTACCTGTGGTCGGAGATCCTCGACGCCGACGGCTTTGCTGCGTTCAAACAGGCTGAAGACATTTTCGATCCCGAGACCGCAGCGCGACTCAAGAAATGGGTGTACGAATCCGGCGGTTTGCGTGAGGCAGATGAGTTATACCGCAACTTCCGCGGCCGGGACCCGAGCATCGAGCCGTTGCTCGAGGGCCGCGGCTTCGCGGTCGTGGAAGCGGACGACGAAACTTAATCCATCGTCACCGTGCACGTGACAAGAAGACGCCGGCGTACAGCCGGCGTTTTTTTTACGACAGCATCCGGGTGACGAACCACCACAAGCCGGTGATGCCAATCAGCAGTGACGCCGGGCGCGCCACCGCGTTTCTGTAGCGCGCCTGTCCGCCGGGATCGTGCAACGCGCGTCGCAGTAACAGCCCGAGTATTGCGGCAACACCAATGACGGAAAGCTGGCCGATTTCGACGCCGACGTTGAATCCGATCAGCGCGCTCCAGAACTGGCCCGGCGGCAGGCCCAGTTCGCCAAAGAAACCGGCAAACCCGAGCCCGTGAATCAGGCCGAAAGCGAATACCACGATCGGCCGCCAGCGGGTCATATCCCTGGAGACCAGGTTTTCGATCGCAACAAACGCGATGGTCAACGCGATCAGCGGTTCGACCACTGATGCGGCGGGTGTAATGACGCCGCTTGCGGCCAGGGCGAGCGTCACGGTGTGCGCCACGGTGAATGCCGAGATCTGTATGACCAGCGCACGCAGCCGGGTCGATGCGAGAAAGACGGCCAGCACGAACAGGATATGGTCGGCACCGTCCGGGAGGATGTGACCGATGCCGATGGTGACGTACAAGCCGGCCGTCGACCAGAAGCTGCGTTCCTCGCCGGAGGCGTCGAGCAGCGGCTTCAGCTCTTTTGGCTTGACGTCACCTTCGGCACTGTTGAGTTCGGCGAGCGCGGCACAAAGCGCCGGATCCATGCCGTCTTCACCCGGCGTACAGAATTCATCCTCGGGGTGACCAAATGCCAGGGACGAGACGAGCAGTGCTGCAAGCAAGGCGAGCAGCGTTGGTTTGCCGCGCACGAGCCGGTGTCAGTCCCGCTGGATATAGCGCCGCAGTTCCTTGCGCGCGACGACCATGCGATGAACCTCGTCGGGTCCGTCTGCGAAGCGCAAGGTACGCGCGGACATGTACATCGCCGCGAGCGGGAAGTCCTGCGAGATGCCGGCGGCACCGTGCATCTGGATGGCGTCGTCAATGACATCGATGGCGATACTCGGAACGGTCGCTTTGATTTTCGAGATCCAGGTCTGCGCCTCCTGAACGCCCTCTGTGTCGATAATGTATGACGTCTGCAGCGTGAGCAGTCGCGCCATGTCGATGTTCATGCGGGCGCGGGCGATCACATCGTAATTTCCGCCGAGTTTGGCCAGAGGTCGGCCAAAAGCGGTACGTGAGACGGCGCGTTCGCACATGAGCTGCAGCGCGCGTTCGGCCATTCCGATGGCGCGCATGCAGTGGTGAATGCGACCGGGCCCCAGTCGGCCCTGTGCGATTTCGAAGCCGCGGCCGGGTCCAAGGATGATATTCGCCTCAGGAACGCGAACGTCGTTGAGACGAATGTGCATGTGACCGTGCGGTGCGTCGTCCATGGCAAACACGTTCATCCCGCGCACGATTTCGACGCCGGGTGTATCGATAGGAACCAGAATCTGTGAGTGTTGCGTGTGCCGGTCATTCTCGGGATTTGTCTTGACCATGCAGATCAGTATCTTGCAACGCTTGTCGCCGGCACCGGAGATGTAGGTCTTTTCGCCGTTGATCACCCACTCGCCGTTCTCGAGCACCGCGGACGTTGCGATGTTAGTGGCATCGGAGGAAGCGACGTCGGGTTCGGTCATCGCATAGGCCGAACGGATCTCGCCATTCAAGAGCGGCTTGAGCCACCGCTCTTTCTGTTCTTTCGTGCCGTATCGCTCGAGTACCTCCATGTTGCCAGTGTCGGGGGCGCTGCAATTAAATGCCTCGGCTGCGAGGTGCGCGCGACCGGTTTCTTCAGCGAGCCACGCGTACTCAACGGTACTCAGGCCGAAGCCGCTGTCGCTGTCGGTCAGCCAGAAGTTCCACAGGCCCTCTTCGCGTGCCGCGGATTTCAATCCCTCAATAATTTCTGTCTGCCGATCGGTCAGCGACCAACGATCCCCTTTGGAGACTTCCTCGAGGAACTCTTCATCGACCGGCAGAACCCGATCCGTAATAAACGTGCGAACGGCCTCCAGTAACGGCCGTACGCGTTCGCTGACGCCAAGATTCATGGTGATTCCTCCCGCAAATATCAGGGCGAGTGTACACGCCTGGCCGATCCGCTGCGCGCCCGGCGCGAGCATGTATTAGAATCAGCGGCCCTTTGTGTTCGCGTTCGAGGATCACGATGCCTTTGAGATACTGCCTGCTTGTCATGCTCGCCTTGCTGCTTGGCGCGTGCGCCGACAAGACCGCTGAGAAAGAATCCGGGCAGGAGCCCTACGACCCCGCGCGGGACTATTTCACGTTTGCCAATACCGATGCGTTCCTCAGCGAACACCTGGCACTCGATCTCAGCGTCGATTTTGAGAACAGGCAGCTCAAGGGGAGTGCGCTGCTCACCATGCGCAGGCTTGATGAAGCGGCGGAGCGCATTGTCCTCGACACTCGAGATCTCGCGATTAGCGGCGTGCAAGTCCTGTTAGCTGACGAAGAGCCGCTGGACGCGGAGTTTCAACTTGCCGCTAACGACCCGGTCCTGGGTGCACCATTGCTGATCAACCTTCCTGCTGCTGCGATCGGCGCGCCACGCTTCGGCTTGAAGATCGCCTATTCGACCAGCCCCGGGTCGACCGCGCTGCAATGGCTGCCGCCGCGACTCACCGCGGGCGGCAAGCACCCGCTGATGTTCTCGCAGTCACAGGCGATCCACGCGCGCAGCTGGATTCCGTTGCAGGATACGCCTGGCGTACGCATTACATATGAAGCAAAGATCACGACGCCGCCGGAACTGCTGGCCGTCATGAGTGCAAACAACGACCCATTGACACCGCGCAGCGGCGAGTACCGATTCGAGATGCCGCAGCCGATTCCGTCCTACCTGATGGCGATAGCCGTCGGCAATATCTTTTTCGCGCCGCTCGGTGAGGAAACCGGCGTCTACGCAGAGCCGGAGCTGCTGGAGGCGTCGGTGTTTGAATTCGCGGACACGCAGGAAATGTTCGAGCAGGCAGAGGCTCTGTTCGGCCCGTACGAGTGGGGCCGATACGACCTTCTCGTGCTGCCACCGAGCTTTCCTTACGGTGGCATGGAAAATCCGAGATTGTCCTTCATTACGCCGAGCCTGCTGGCAGGCGATCGCAGCCTGGTCGGTGTCGTTGCCCACGAACTGGCGCATTCCTGGTCCGGCAACCTGGTTACCAATGCAACCTGGCGCGATGGCTGGCTCAACGAAGGCATGACCAGTTACCTGGAGTCTCGGCTGATGGAGGTGATTTACAACACGGATCGAGTCGACGAGCAGCGAGTGCTGAGTTACCAGGAACTGCTGCTGGACCTCGAGTCGGTGCCGCTCGATATGCAGGCGCTGGCGCCGCGGCTGGATGTCGGCGATGCCGATAGTTTCCAGGGGACCATCCACTACACCAAAGGCGAGTTATTTCTTCAGTACCTCGAAAGAGCGTTCGGTCGCGACGCATTCGACGCTTTTCTCTCTTCGTATTTCGCGGAGTTTGCTTTTCGAACCATAACGACTGAGCGTTTCCTCGACTATCTCGAGCAGAATCTATTGCAGGCAGAGTCGAGCAAAGTCAGTCGCGCCGATGTCGAAGCGTGGCTGTACCAGCCGGGCCTTCCAGAGAATGCGCCTCTGCCGTCCTCGGCGACGCTGGATGCGGCCGAGTCGATCGCTGCGGCCTGGGCCAAAGGCCAGATCGACGTTCAGGAAATCCCGATTGGCGAGTGGAGTGCGCAGGCGACGGTGCATTTCATTAACAGCCTGCCGAGCGACCTGGAACTCGAGCGGCTCGCGGTCCTGGATCGCGAACTGGGCTTCAGTACGACGCGTAATGCCGAAGTCGGACGCACCTGGTTTATCCAGGTCGCAAAACGGCGCTATACCGGCGCTTATGAGCCGCTGGAGCAGTACCTGAATCGTTACGGGCGCGGTCGGCTGATTTATCCGATCTACATGGCATTGGCTGATAACGGTTCGGACCTCGAGCTGGCGCAGCAGATATTCGCAGCGGCACGAGCGGGCTACCATCCTTTGACAGATGCCGGTATTGCCAAAGCCCTCGGAGTCGATGGCCGCTAAGTTACAGCTGGCATAAGACAAAATGTGCATCGATGTCGCCGTTCGACGACGCTGACGGTGCCCGGAAACCTGTTGTCCAGGTGTTATCATCGAGTTGTCTAGGCGCTTGGGCCAGGACTGAAGCTATTGTCGTTGCGATGCGGTTTGCCGACCTCGCAAACGCATTGTCGTGCTCGTCGACGCGCTGTCGATTCGCGCGGACGATGATAGCTGGCACAGTAATGACAAGGCCCGTATGGGCCGGTCGAGGAGCAGCTCATGAAGATCCTGATAATAGTCACTGCGGCGTTGTTTGCGGTCACCAGCTTCGCAGAGGAAGTTGTGCCGGTCGATAAAGTTAAGGAATCAATCAACGTGCGTGCCGAACCCGATGCGAACTCGGACGTCGTCGGACGGCTGCAGCAAGGCGCTTCGATGCCGCTGCTCGAGACGCTCGACGGCTGGTACAAAGTGCAGCTTGATACTGACAAGAGCGGCTTCGTCAGCGCTGACTGGGCGCGCGTCGTTGCGGAGACGACGGCCGATGCCGATGCCGATACCGATGCCAATGCTGTTGCCGATGCAAGCTCGCGAGCACAGGCGGCGCAGGAAGCTGTCGACCCGGCTGCGCCGGTCAGCGCCGCGGAAGTGGTCACGGAAGTCGAGGTCGAATTGGCGGAAGACGCGGCGTCGGTTGAGGTCGAGGTCGTCGTCGAGGAGGCCGAAGAGCTTGTCCAGGCGGTCGATGCAGCCGCTCTTGACGTTGAGGCGGAAGTTGTGGAGGACGCTGTCGAGGAGGCAGCTGCCGAGGCAGTGGCCGAGAGCGCGGAGGCGGTAGTTGCGCCCGAAGTGTCGGAGGACGCAGCGCTTCGACAGGCACCGCCCGCTTCGATCGAGACGCGTATCGTGACAGGCCCGCCGGGCCCGCCAGGGCCTCCGGGCGCTGCCACTATCAAAGGCAGTCAGAATTTCCTGGTCAAGTTTAAGAAAGAGACTGAAGGTGGAAATTCCCAGATATTCGATAACGGCAACCAGGTAGGCATTGGCACGACCGAGCCGAAGCAGCGCCTGGAGGTCAACGGCAGTATCCAGATTCACGAACAGAACAGCAGCGTTGCCGGACTAATGATCACGCAGTCGTCCGGCGAGACCGGCTATATCATGCACAACCGCGCCAGTACGTTAACAATCGGCGCCGGTTCCCAGGATCGTATTACCGTCGATCGCGAGGGCAACATCGGCATCGGGGTCTCGCGACCCGGCTTTCCTCTGCAAATGGCCAGTGGAGCCCACGTCACGGCGGGCGGTGTGTGGACCAACAGTTCCTCACGCGAGAAAAAAGAAAACATCGCGATGCTGTCCTCAGAGCAGGCCACTGCAGCGCTGCTGGAGCTCCAGCCGGTCTCTTTCAATTATCGCAACGAACGAGAAGAGGACTACGTTGGTTTCATCGCGGAAGACGTACCGGACCTGGTGGCCAGTCGGGATCGCCAGACCCTGAGCGCCATGGATATTGTGGCGGTATTGACGAAGGTGGTACAGGCGCAGCAGCGGAAGATCCAGGAACTCGAGGTACGCCTTGACGCAGTCGCCGAACGCCGCTGACCAGCTTTCTCGGTGGCACAGCGCCCGGCCGCGTGCCATGGTATAGCCACAATCTGATCACGGCAGTGACAGGATTGCCTGTTCAACTTCTCCCAGGGCAAAGGGAGAGTTATCGTGAGAATGTCTTTTAGCGCGCGCAGCCGCTCGGCATCCGTCAAAGTCGCCATCATTGCGTTCCTGACGCTGATCCTGTTGATTCCGATCGGGATGATCAAGAACATCGTCGTTGACCGGCAGAACAATGCCGCTGTCGCGGCGTTCGACATTCGTAACTCCTGGGGCGGTGACCAGGTAGTGACCGGCCCTATTCTGAAACTGCCTTACGAGCTAGAGGATGAAACGGTCTACGGTTTATCGTATGTCGACGAGAAGTATGTCTACCTGCTTGCAGACGAGCTGCAGATTAATGCTGCGGTCCTGACGGAGATCCGCTACCGGGGAATGCACAAAGTCCCCGTGTATGGCTCGATCATCAAGATTACCGGCCGCGTCGATTTTTCCGCGCTCGAACGACTCGGCCTGACACGAGATCAGATTCGTTGGGCCGGCGCCGAGTTGATCGTCGGCGTCAATGACCCGATGGCCCTGAGCAAGATTCCGGTCGTCAGCCTGAACGCGCAGCACGTGAGTTTCCAGGCGGGTGGCAAAGCCATAGACGGGCTGGTTGCCGAGCTCAGGGCCCCGTTGGGAAAGGCGCTGGACGCCTCCCACGCGAAACGGCCATTGCAGCTCGACATTTCCCTGAGTCTGAACGGCTCCGGTTCATTGCGGTTCTTCCCGCTCGCCGAGAATGCCCAGGTTTCGATGTCGTCGAACTGGGGCTCTCCGAGCTTCGTCGGCCGCCAGCTGCCGTCCTCCCGCGAGATTCGTAGCGATGGCTTCGACGCGTCCTGGCATTCGACCCGGCTCGGGCGCAAGCTGCCGGCAGCATGGACAAGCCCCCAGGATCCAAAGTATTTCGCCGCGGAGCACGCCTTCGGCACGCGTTTCATTGAGCCGATCGGGCAATACCAGGTCATCGAGCGGTCAACGAAATATGCCGTACTTGTTGTCGGCCTGACGTTCGTCGCGTACTTCCTGATGGAGGTCGTTGCGAAGCTGCGACTGCACCCCCTGCAGTATCTGCAGGTGGGCCTTGCCAATACGCTGTTTTACCTGTTGCTGCTGTCGTTGTCAGAGCACCTGGGCTTTTCGGCTGCCTATTGCCTGAGTGCCGCTGCATCGACCGTGTTGATTGCCGGCTACAGCGCTGCCGTGTTGACGAGTCGACCACGCGCATTCCTGATAGCGGCTGTAATGACCGCCTTGTATGCGTTTCTCTATATGACGCTGAAAGCAGAGAGCTACGCACTTCTGGCAGGTTCAATCGGATTGTGGCTCGCGCTTGCCGTTGTGATGTACCTGACGCGCGGTATCAACTGGTATGCCGATGACGATTTTGCTCAGAAGCAGGCGGACGCTGTCTGAACAGCCGCTTGCAGGGAAGTCCCACAGCCCGGCGGCTTGTCGTCTTCCAGGAATCGGCCGGTCCTGAGGAACGCCTCGGTGTTACGAAAAATGATATCGCTGCGCGTGATATAGCGGTGTGAGCGTCCGACGACAAGGAAGTCATCCATACCTTCAACCCGTGTCGCCGCAACGGTGACCTTGCCGTCATCGTCGTTCGGCAGCATGGCCGACATCCAGGGATTGATCGTCCCGGTCCCGGCGATCACACCAAGTTCGAAATCGACCGGCCCCAGCCTCGATGGGATGCTGTTCTCGTCGGTGCCGAGCTGCAATCCGGCCGATCCGCCAAACAGCGTCATGCCAGGCCACCGCTGCGCGATGTCGACCACCTCGCTGCCCTGGTTGGGCGGTCCCAGCATCACGACACGGCCAAGGTCTGCTATGGGTTTGAGCTCGTTCTGATACCGCAGCAGGATGCCGCCAATTGAATGCGTCACGAAGTGGATACGCTCGGCGCCGGTTGCACGACATTCCATGAGCCCCGTATCTACCGCCAGCGGCGCGATTTCTTCCACCGGGCCGAGCTGCGAGGGATAGTCCACATTCGCCGTGCTGAAGCCGGCCAGCTGCAATGACTCGGCCATCGGCCGCATGGCGCGCCAGCTGCGATTGAGGCCATGCAGGAGGACGACGCACTCCTTACTCTGCTCGACGGAGACGACTTCGGAGCGAGGCACCGTTGCGCAGCCGGCCATCAGACTGGCCGCGACCGCCGTCAGGCAGACGAGATTCTTGTGAAAAGCGCTCATGGTCTGATTCTGCCCTAGCTGCGGGCTCGGCGCACGGCTCGATGTCACCTTTTTCGGGCGGCTTGACCGGTAAATACGTATCGCCTCGCAGTCATTACTGGCGCTAATCTGTTGCAATGAACGAAGTTCAGATCCTGCTGGTTACCGCAGCCTCGATCGCGTTTATGCACACGATACTGGGGCCGGATCACTACGTTGTCTTTGCCGCCATGGGCAAGGCGCGGAAATGGAGCCTGGCGAAGACCCTCAGGGTAACGGTTATCTGCGGAATAGGTCATGTGCTGAGCTCGGTCCTTATCGGTGCGATCGGATTGCTTGTCGGGGCCAAGCTACTCTCACTGGTTGAAATTGAAGGTTTGCGTGGCAGCATCGCAGGTTGGGCGCTGCTTGCCTTCGGCCTGATGTATTTTGCCTGGGGATTGCGACAGGCCGGCCGGTCTCACAGGCACTCGCACATCCATGTGCATGAGGATGTTGTGCACACGCATGAGCACGATCACCACCACGACCATTTGCACGTGCACGATTCAGCGTCGCGTCGATCGATTACGCCGTGGGTCATGTTTGTTATTTTCGTGCTTGGGCCATGCGAGGCATTGATTCCTTTGTTCATGTATCCGGCAGCCCAGCAGAACCCGGGCCTCGTGGTTGCTGTCGCATCGGTGTTCGGCGTCGTCACGCTGCTGACGATGGTTGCCGCGGTGACGGTGACAACCATCGGACTTCGCCAGCTCAAGACCTCAGCGCTTGGCCGCTGGGAACACGCCGCTGCCGGCGCCTCAGTTGCGCTTTGTGGCGGCGCGATTACCTTCATCGGGCTGTAGCCGGCGGGGCCTGGCTGCGTTAGACGTCCGATACACTCGGCCGATCACGGTCCGCTGCATCACCTGGTAACATCATCGCCGTATGCGCCAGCTCACTCCGAGCCCCGTCAGCCGGGCAGGGCGTTTGCACGAGACGCTGCGCCACATAGCCGCAGTCATCAGGAAACTGCTGCAGCGGATTAGTTGCATCTGCATCCAGTTGGGCCCGTATAGTTCCGCGGCGGACTATGTTGAGGCGTTGGAATCAGTATAATCGGCCGCTCGCACCGTACTACCGGGACCGCAATGCAGCCAACGCTACTCGAACAGGGACTGATGCTGATGCTTGTCGGCATGGGCACCGTGTTCGTTTTCCTGACGTTGCTGGTCGCGGGCATGTCCGTCATGGCCAGTGTCGTAAAGCGTTTTTTGCCGGCGGCAATTGATGCCGCGGTGACTGACGAGGAGATTGCGGTGATAACGGCGGCAATTGTGCAGCACCGGAAATCGAATCCCTAAACTCCACCAACGGTAGTCAATGAGTAACAAAAACCCCCTCGGAATAACCGAACTGGCGCTGCGCGATGCTCACCAGAGCCTGCTGGCGACCCGTATGCGCATCGATGACATGCTGCCGATTGCTGACAAGCTCGACAAGGTCGGGTTCTGGTCGATTGAATCGTGGGGTGGTGCGACATTCGACGCCTGTATCCGCTACCTCGGCGAGGATCCCTGGGAGCGTATTCGCCGACTGAAAGCGGCGATGCCGAATACACCGCAGCAGATGCTGTTTCGCGGGCAGAACATTCTCGGTTATCGGCACTATGCCGACGACCTGGTCGAAAAATTTGTCGAGCGCTGCGCCGTTAACGGTGTCGATGTATTCCGAATTTTTGACGCGCTGAACGATCTTCGTAACCTCGAGACCGCGATCAAGGCGACGCTCGCGGTTGGCAAGCACGCTCAGGGAACGATGTCTTACACCGTCAGCGACGTGCATACGGTCGATCTCTGGGTCGATATGGGCCGCCGCATCGAAGACATGGGCGCGCATTCGATCTGCATCAAGGACATGGCCGGCCTGTTGCGACCCTACGTTGCGTTCGAGCTCGTCACTCGTCTGAAAGCGGCCGTGGATATCCCGATTCACATGCAGTGCCATGCGACCACAGGATTGTCGACCGCGACCTGCGTCAAGGCGGCCGAGGCGGGTATCGACAATATTGATACGGCCGTATCGTCCATGAGCATGACCTACGGCCATTCGCCGACCGAGTCACTGGTCGCAATCCTAGAAGGCACCGGCCGTGATACCGGCCTCGACATTGCGCTTATCGAAGAGATTGCGGCGTATTTTCGCGAGGTCCGCAAGAAGTATGCGAAGTTCGAGGGCGCACTCAAGGGAGTCGACTCACGCATCCTGGTGGCACAGGTTCCGGGCGGCATGTTGACCAACCTGGAAAACCAGCTCAGGGAGCAGAACGCCAGCGACAAACTCGATGAGGTGCTGGAGGAGATTCCGCGCGTTCGCAAAGACCTCGGCATGTTGCCGCTCGTCACGCCGACATCGCAGATTGTGGGTACCCAGTCGGTAATTAATGTCATGTCGGGCTCCAGGTATACGAATATCACCAAGGAGACCGCAGGTGTCCTCAAGGGTGAATACGGCGAGACGCCGGCACCTGTGAACTCGGAGCTGCAGGCGCGGGTATTGGAAGGTGCGGACCCGGTGACCTGCCGGCCGGCGGATCTTCTCGAGCCGGAGCTCGAAAACCAGACTGAGGACCTGACGCGGCTTGCCAGGGAGAAAGGCATTCGCCTGGCTGACGATGTCGTCGACGATGTGCTGACCTACGCATTATTTCCCCAGATCGGACTACGCTTTCTGGAAAATCGAGACAATCCCGATGCGTTCGAACCTGCTCCGGGTACGGAGAAAGACGCGCCGGCGACAGCGCCAGTGGTTGCGGCATCCGGGTCCGGCGTCTACTCGGTGCGCGTTAACGGCAAGACGTTTACCGTCGAGGTTGCAGAGAGCGGGCAGCTGGCCAGCGTGGCGGCGACGCCTGCTCCGGCGACAACGACACCGTCGCCGAGCGCGTCCGGCGAGCCGGTCAAAGCCGTGCTTGCCGGCAACATCTTCAAGGTCAATGTGAAGCCCGGCGATGCGGTGAGCAAGGGCGATGCCCTGCTGATCGTTGAGGCGATGAAGATGGAGACCGCCGTGGCGGCGCCGAAGGCCGGTACCGTGACCGACGTGCTGGTCAGCGAGGGTGACGCCGTTAAAGTCGGCGATACGCTCGTCGCAATATCGTGACGGCAGCCTGATCCGTGGAGCTTGTTGAACAAATATGGAGAGGCTCGGGGATCTACCAGATCGAGCTTGGCCAGTTCATCATGCTCGCCGTTTGCCTGGCGTTGCTGTACCTCGGGATTGTCAAGAAATTCGAGCCGCTGCTGCTGGTCACCATTGGATTCGGCGGCCTGCTGAGCAATATCCCGGGTGTTGAAATCGCAACCGGCGACGGCCTGTTGCACTTGTCGTATGTCGTCGGCATCGAAACCGGCGCCTTCCCACTGATTATTTTCATGGGTGTCGGTGCGCTGACCGATTTCGGACCGCTGTTGGCCAATCCGCGGACCTTGTTCCTCGGCGCCGCGGCGCAGTTCGGCATCTTTGCGACGCTGCTCGGCGCGCTTGGCCTGACCGAGCTGGGAATCATGGATTTCACGCTGCGTGAAGCCGCTGCCATTGGCATCATCGGCGGTGCCGATGGGCCGACGGCGATCTATGTGGCCGGGCAACTTGCGCCGGACCTGCTCGGCGCCATCGCGGTCGCCGCGTACTCCTATATGGCGCTTGTGCCGCTGATTCAGCCGCCAATCATGAAGCTGCTCACCAGCGAGTCGGAGCGGCAGATTGAGATGGTGCAGCTTCGCGACGTGTCGAAAGCCGAGCGTATCGCGTTTCCGTTATTGCTGTTGCTGCTGGTGGCACTGCTGTTGCCCTCGGCGGCACCGCTGCTCGGCATGCTGTGTTTCGGCAACCTGATGCGCGAGTGCGGCGTCGTTGAACGATTGTCGGACACGACGCAAAATGCGCTTATCAATATCGTAACTATCTTCCTCGGGTTGGCGGTCGGATCGAAACTGAGCGCCGAGCAGTTCCTGGTGCCGAGTACGCTGGGCATCCTCGTGCTTGGTATGGTCGCTTTTGCGATCGGCACGGCAAGCGGTGTGCTAATGGGCAAGCTCCTCAACAAGGTGTCGTCACAGCCCATCAATCCGCTGATCGGTGCTGCAGGCGTGTCGGCGGTGCCGATGGCGGCTCGCGTTGCCAACAGGGTCGGGCTGGAGGCGAATCCTCACAATATTCTGCTGATGCACGCGATGGGGCCTAATGTCGCCGGCGTCATCGGTTCAGCCGTCGCCGCCGGCATCATGATAATGTTTGCCTCGTGAATGAGCGCAGGCTGTAAGGCAGCCAGCTGACCATCGGCCAATCGGGAAATAGTGTCTATGTCCTTATCGATCGTCATACCCGCCAAGAATGAGGCTGCCGCTATCGGCGACGTTGTCGCCGCAGCAAGAGAATCGTGGCCCGATGCCCAGCTTATCGTCGTTGACGATGGCTCCAGCGATTCGACGGCCGAGGTTGCCCGGGAAGCAGGCGCGACTGTCATCCTGCATCCGGAGAGCCTTGGCAACGGTGCTGCGGTAAAGGCCGGTGCGAGAGCCGCGACGGGTGACATCATTGCGTTCATGGATGGTGATGGGCAGCACGACGCGAAGGAGCTTGCGAAACTGCTGAAAAGACTGGATGAGGGCTATGACATGGTAATCGGCGCTCGTGATGCCGGTTCTCATGCCAACATCGGTCGTCTGTATGCCAATGGCATCTATAATGTCGTGGCGTCGTGGCTCACGGGACGCCGTATACCTGACCTGACGTCGGGTTTTCGCGTTGCCAGGGCGAAACTGTTCAAGCAGTTCCTGTACCTGCTGCCGAACGGATTCTCATACCCGACGACGATTACAATGGCATTTCTCCGCTCGGGATTCCCAATCTGTTTCGAGTCCATACCGGTCGCGGATCGTATCGGCAAGAGTCACATTCGTCCCATCCGGGACGGGGTCCGCTTCCTCGTCATTATCTTCAAGATTGCGACCCTGTATTCGCCCTTGAAAATATTTCTGCCGATTAGCGCGGCGTTTTTTGCGACGGGCTTGGGCTACTACGCTTATACGTACGCCACCGCCGGTCGATTTACCAACATGAGCATGTTGATCATCAGTGCGTCTGTGATCATTTTCCTGATTGGTCTGATCTCGGAGCAGATTACGGCGCTGACGTACAGCAGATCGTAGTTGCGTGACCTGACTGATAGTGGCGCAGGGGTATGCCGGGTGATTCACACCCCGCGATCGACGGCTCACTGTGATCGCGGCAAACCTGTGGAGAACAGCAGGCGCAACTTTTGCGGAATTCCGGTGAATGGTCCGAGAAACGTCAGAAAGGGTATAGCGCGATACTGCATCGCTTTTCGCCTGGCCGCTCTGACCGTGCGGATCCCTGCAATGGCGTCGAACTGGGATTTTCCATAGATATCCCATAGCAATGACAATTTGCGATTTGCGACCGAAAGCACAATCCCTTCCAGGGACAAGACCGCCAGATTCGCCAGGGTCGTGAACGGTATCAGCCACAACGGGTAGAACAGCCACTGCACAAACAGTCGGTTCCGCTCGCTGAAGTAACGGCGTCGCACGCTGATCGTGAGCTTACTGTCCTTCGATTTGCCGCCGCCCAGCGAGTGCCCGATCATGTGCAGGAAGCCGGATCGTCCCGGCACATAGATCTTGTAACCGAGTAGCCTCGCGTAACAGCACAGGTAAACATCTTCTGCGTTGGTCTCGAACCATTCCGGGAAGCCGCCAATTGTATTCCACAAGTCCCGCGGTACCCACAAACAGGCACCAATGACCATGGCGACCTCGTTCTCAGTCGGTTGGCTGATCGGTACCGAGCTGGCGAAAAAGTCGAGCTTCAGCCCGAAATCGACAAGCTCCCTGCTTGCCGCATCGTACTGCGGCAGGCCGAGAATCGCCCGATCGTCGTGTCGGGCGGATTCCTCGGCTAAAGTAGCCAACGCGTCAGGATAGAGGCGCGCATCGTTGTTCAACAGCAACACGAACTCGCCGCGGGCGGCCGCTGCCATGCGATTGTTGCTGATACAGAAGCCGACGTTTTCAGCAGACGTAATCAGGCGTACGGAATCGTACTTCTCAATGGTCGCCAGTGAGTCGTCCGTCGAGGCGTCGTCATGTACCAGGATCTCGAAGGTCGGCGCGTTCTCCTGGTTCAGAATCGAGTCGATGCAGTCAGAAATGATAGCCTCGCCGTTGTAGTTGGCGACGCAAACCGACACGACAGGATTGCTGACAGCGGGAGTCATTGCGACTTCAGAAACCAGTCCCAGGTTTTGGCAAGGCCTTCGCGCAATCCTGTCGTTGCCTGCCAGTCGAGCTCGGCCTTGGCATGCGAACAATCGAAATCGACTCTGCGGAGGTCGACGCCGCGTTCCTCCACATGCTCAATCAATAGCGGCCTGCCGCTGACTTCCTGCACAAGGCTACAGAGATCGTTGATGGAGCATGAGTCTTCCGCAGCAACGTTGTAGGTACTGATGCCACTTTGTTGTCGCTTGATCAATTGCACGAAAAATTCAGCAAAGTCATCCGCATAAAGGAAGTCGCGACTTGCGGCGCCGCTTCCCCAGACATTGAATGTCGAACCATCGCGGACTGCCTGCATCAGTGTCGGGACGATGGCGAACTGGCGCTTTATTTCCTGCCCAGGACCGTAGACATTCGAGGGCCGTACGATCACGACAGGATGGCCGGATTGCGCGGAGTAAGCGCGAAGAAACATCTCGACCGATAGCTTGCCCGCGCCGTAATACGACTTGGGGTTCAACGGCGACGACTCCGTCGCCTTTTCCTTGAGGGTATCGTCGTACACGGCGCCGCCGCTGGATACGAAGACAAGCGGGCAATTCGACACGGTCTGCATCTGCTCAAGCATCCTGAACGTAGGCAGCAAATTATTCACGGCTTCGACGGCCGGCTGCCCTTTCGAGGTGCCCGGCGTTGTGTCCCACGCGAAATGCAAAATGTAGTCGGCGTTGCTCGCATGCTCCAGAAGCGCGTGGTTGTCGTCCAGCGTAGCCTGTACATAGCGGACGTTGCTCGGCGCGTTTCTCGGAGCATGATTACGAATCTGGTAAACGAGCTCGTGTCCGTCTCGTGCAAGACGAGCGCCAACCAGCCGTCCGAGGAAACCTCCCGCGCCGAGAATCAGGAGTTTCACTACGACTGATCCTGTATTAGTTGCGCGTACAGCGCGCGATAGCGTTCGGCACAGTCGTCCCAGGTGCCATAAGCACCGCGCACGGACTGCCGTGCCTGGGTTGCCATTGACATGCGCGTGCTGCCGTCCGATACAGCGTGAATCGCTGCGCGAAACTCATCTTCGCTGCTGACCAGTAGCCCGCCGCCGGTAGAGTCCAGCAAGTCCTCGTGTGCTGGCAAACGAGACGCAATTACCGGCAAGCCAGCTGCCATTGCTTCCAGAAGGACCTGCGGCCGACCTTCATCATGTTGGCTCAACGTAACCATAGCATTAGCTTGAGGATACCAGTCTCGAATTAATGTGTCCGGCGTCACGGCACCGTGATAATGAATCCATGAAGGCAGCGTCATTTCTTCCTGCATGGGGCCAAACAGGTGAAACTCCTCACCCTCTGCGGCAAGATGCTCTGTCCATTGCAGCAGCGGTCCGATTTTCGCACGCGTCAATCGCAAGACTGTAATCCAACGTCGCGCAGACACGCCGGGCTCCGGCCTGACATCGTAAAACGCCTGATCGATACCGAGCGGCACGTAACTGACGCCGTTGACGCGGTCCCGAAATGCCGCCTCCAGCTTCGGCACCATCCACTCGGCATTTGGCGCGAGCACCACTTTGTTGCCCGACATGCTGCGGCGCAACAGCGCTTTGACGCCCGGTATCTCGAGCAGTTTGTAATCGGTGCCGAGCACTGTGACCAATGCGCGATTGTTGTTGCCGGGTATGGCGAGCGCTGATTGCAGCCAGTTGAGGTGAAACACGTCGCTTGAATGCCGGTTCGCGCGCAGTACGTTGCGCAGCCGTCGAATCAGTCCGGCCGCCGTGGCCAGACCTCGAACCGGGTTGGAACGAAGACGGTGAGCGATGCCACCATGAGCGGCGATTCGACTAAGGAACTGCTGGTCCGAGGCGGAACCGAGATGACCGACACCAGCCGGCAACGGACCTGGCGGGCCCCAATAGCGTACCTCCGTGTCTTCGGCGCGTTTCAGGGCCGCCAGCATTTCGCGAATGAACAGCCCCTGCCAGTCGTCTGCGGAACTCGGGTACGACGTAGAGCTGAACAGCACGCGGCTCATCTTGTCATGCCAGCTGCGCCCACATTTCGTGACACGAAGGCCCTAGCGATTGAAATGGTCTTCGAGTACCTGTGCGACGCAGGCCGTCAACCGTTTGCCCGTGTCAATGTGCAGGAACTCGTTTGGACCATGCGCATTGGATTTCGGTCCCAGCAGGCCGGTAATCAGAAACTGTGCTTCCGGGAAGCGTTCGCCCAGCATGCCCATGAATGGAATCGTGCCGCCGGTACCCATGTACATCGACGGCTTGCCAAAAAACGCGTTCGAGGCCTTGTGCATTGACGCCTCCAGCCAATCGGCTACCGCCGGAGCGTTCCACCCGGCCATTGTCGATTCAACCTCAAAGGAAACCTTCACCAGCGGTGGTGTGTTCGCCTCGAGCGCGGCCTTCACGGCCGTAGCTGCATCCTCGGCATTGCAGGTCGGTGGCAGGCGAAACGACAGCTTCAGCGTCGTGAACGGCAACAGCACGTTGCCGGCGTCGATCAGTGCCGGCATTCCCTCGGCGCCGGTTACCGCCAGCGTTGGTCGCCAGGTGTTGTTGAGCAACAGCTCGGTATGCGATTCGGCCGGGGCAGGCTTGCTGACAGCCCAGGGAAATTTTTCGTATACCGAGTCGCCGAGTGTTGCCGCCGCAAGCCGCGCCTGTTCCAGGCGTTGTTCCGGAATATCGGCGTGCAGGTCCTCGAGCGTAATCTGCCCGTTCGATTCGTCCTCGATCCGGCTGATCAGCTGTCGCGCCACGCGGAAGCTGGAGGGCACTACGCCGCTGGCGGTACCGGAGTGCACGCCTTCAGTTAATACGTCGACGCGCAGTGTTCCGGTCAGGTTGCCGCGCAACGATGTCGTGCACCAGAGCTGATCGTAGTTGCCGCATTCGGCATCGAGACAAACGACCAGGTCCGGAGAGCCGATACGGTCTTCGAGCAGGTCGATGTAGAAGGGCAGGTCGAAGCTGCCGCTTTCTTCGCAGCCTTCAACCAGCACAATGCATTTCGCGTGAGGGATGCCCTGCTCCTGCAACGCGCGTATGGCCGTCAATGACCCGAAGGTGGCGTAGCCGTCGTCTGCACCGCCACGGCCGTACAATTTGCCGTCCTTAATGACAGGCGTCCACGGATCGAGGTCTTTGTCCCAGCCACTGAACTCGGGCTGCTTGTCGTAGTGCCCGTACAGGAGCACGACATCATCGGACTGGCCATCGATCTCGACGAACAGCACCGGCGTGCGTCCTGGCAGGCGCACGATCTCAATCTGCATACCCTTGATCGGCTGTTTCCTGCACCAGGCCTCGAGCATGACGACGGCCTCGTCCATATGGCCCTTCTTCTCCCAGTCAGGGTCGAACGCAGGAGACTTGTTGGGAACCCTGATGTACTCCGAAATCTCCGGGATGATCGACGAGTCCCACATCGTGTTGACGAACTCGGTGGCTTGATTGCTATTCATAGTGTTACTCAGTCCGTAGTCAGTGATCGGTGCAGCGTGCGCGTCATGCGCTCTGTCGTAATGAACGCCCAGTCGAAGGTCTCATATTTAGCCAGCGGATTGACTTCGAGTATCTGCTCGATGCTCTTGCCCTGATCGAGCAGCGCTTTAACCATTGCGCGGCTGTCGACGAGCATGTCGATATCCGTCTTCATGCCGGCCTTGTCCGTCAGCGAGCCGTGTCCGGGGATGATCTTGGTATCCGCGTCCGCCATGGACCAGAGCTGCCGCTGCGCGGCGATGTAGCCGTCGACGGTGCCGCCATTGTCGAGGTCGATGAACGGGAATATGCCGTGAAACAGGATATCGCCGGTGTGAATGACGTTTGCGGAAGGAAAGTGAATGGCAGCATCACCGTCGGTATGCGCCCTGGGCAGGTGTTTGACCCGTGCCTCGATGTTGCCGAGGTGAAAAGTGACGCCGTCGGCGAACGTAATGACCGGGAGTCCTCCGGGACCGCCCGCGGCGGAGGGGTCTTCCAGCAGTCGTTTGCGAATATTGTCATGCGCGAAAACGACGGTGCCACGTTCCGCGAAATACGCGTTGCCACCGGCGTGGTCGCCGTGAACGTGCGTATTTACCATGAAGTCGATCGGACCACCTGCTGTCTCGGTTACATGAGCCTGCAAGGACTTGGCCAGTGGCGGCATGCTGTCGTCGATCATGGCGATGCGGCCATCGCCGACCAGCACAGCCATGTTGCCGCCGCCGAAACCGCCCTTGGCCTCAACCATGAAGATGCCGGGTTCGATCTCGGTGGAAACGAAAGTGATCTCGGCGTCCTGGGCGATTGCCAGCGACGCCAACAGTAAAGGCAAGAAGGCGAGCTTTTTCATTGCTGTCTCCACGTGAATGGGACGGCAATTGTACCCCAAGGACCGTTACTGTCGCCCCGGAAACGAAAACTGCGCTTTTTCCCGCACGCCGCCAGACGGCCAGCGCTGCGTAATTGTCTTGCGACGTGTATAGAAGCGCACGCTGTCAGGGCCATAGGCGTAGAGATCACCGAACAACGATCGCTTCCAGCCGCCGAAGCTGTGATAGGCGACTGGCACCGGCAGCGGCACGTTGATACCGACCATGCCGACCTTGATGTTGTCGGCGAAATAGCGCGCTGCCTCGCCGTCACGCGTAAAAATGCACGTGCCGTTGCCGTATTCGTGATCGTCGATCAGCTGCATTGCCTGCTCTTCCGATTCGGCTCGGACGACACACAATACCGGACCGAATATCTCTTCCTGGTAAATGCGCATGCCTGGCTTTACGTTATCGAACAGGCAAGGGCCGAGGAAGAAGCCGTCTTCGTGACCGGCAACGGTCAGGTTGCGGCCATCGGCAACCAGCGTAGCGCCCTCGTCGACGCCGAGGTCAACGTAGCCGCGGACCTTTTCGAAATGCGCCTTCGTTACCAGCGGTCCCATGTGGTTGCGATTGTCCGTTCCGGCACCGACCTTCAGATCTGCGATTTGCTGCTGCAACTTGCTGACAACCGTATCAGCCGTCTCGTCGCCGACACAGACCGCAACGGATATCGCCATGCAGCGTTCGCCGCAGGAACCGAAAGCGGCGCCCATGAGCGCGCTTACCGCATTATCGACGTCGGCATCCGGCATCACGACCGCGTGATTCTTGGCGCCGCCAAGCGCCTGCACGCGCTTGCCGTTGCTGGTGCCGGTGCTGTAGATGTATTCCGCGATCGGTGTCGAGCCAACGAAGCTGATTGCCTGCACGCGCTCGTCATGGAGGAGTGTGTCGACTGCCTCTTTGTCACCGTTGACAAGGTTGAACACGCCGTCAGGCAAGCCGGCCTCCTTGAACAGGCGGGCCACAATCATCGGCGCGCTGGGGTCCTTTTCGGACGGCTTCAGGACGAAGGTGTTACCGCAGGCGATGGCCATCGGATACATCCACATGGGCACCATCGCCGGGAAATTGAACGGCGTGATTCCGGCAACGACACCCAGCGGCTGGAATTCGGACCAGCTGTCGATGCCCGGCCCGACGTTACGCGAGTACTCGCCTTTAAGGAGTTCCGGGATACCGCAGGCGTAATCCACAACTTCCACGCCGCGACCGAATTCGCCCATCGCGTCGTCGAGAACTTTGCCGTGCTCATTCGTGATGGCAGCGGCAATCTCCTCGGCGTGTTCCTCGAGAAGTTGCTTGAAGCGGAACATGATCCGTGCGCGTTTCGCCGGCGGCGTGTCGCGCCACGCCGGATAGGCGGCCTCTGCTGCCGTTATCGCGTCCTGCACGGTCTGTTTCGATGCCATTGCAACGTGTCGAGTGACCTGACCTGTCGCCGGGTTCGTGATCGGCTCGGGCCGGTTGTCGTCGACGACGTCTGCACCGTTGATGAAGTGTCCGAGGATATTTGCGATGTCGACGTTGCTCGCAGGTCTGGCGTTCATGGTTTCTCCACGTCTGGTTGCTAGTCTATCGTGTCGAGGACGCGACGGATCGATTCAAAAGATTTCTGCATCTCGTCAGGGTCTGAATTCAAAAACGGCGAGAACTGCAATATGTCCATGCCGTTTCGAATGACCAGGTTCTCGTCCCAGAAGCACTTCTTGTGCGCTTCTCCGCCGCGTGCCCCGGGAGCGCCGTCGCGCGGCGCCATCTCGATCGCCCCCATCAGGCCGAAGTTTCGCACGTCGATGACGTGCTTGTGATCGGCAAACGAGTGCAACAGGTCCTCGAAGAGCTGCTCGAGCGACGCCGCCTGCTCAAACGTTCCTTCTTCTTCATAGACACGCATGGTCGCGAGTCCGGCTGCCGCGGCGACCGGATGTCCTGAATAGGTATAGCCGTGGAACAGCTCGATCATGTGCTCTGGGCCCTGCATGAACGCATCGTATATCGAGTCACGAACCAGCACCGCGCCCATCGGAATGACGCCGTTCGTCAGGCCCTTGGCCGTCGTGATGATGTCGGGCATGACGCCGAAGCGCTGTGCGCCGAACGGTCGGGCCAGGCGGCCGAACGCGGCGATCACTTCGTCGAAGATCAGCAGGATGCCGTGCCTGTCGCAGATTTCCCGCAGGCGTTCCAGGTAACCGACTGGCGGTGGCAGCACGCCCGTCGACCCGGCGACCGGTTCTACGATGACCGCGGCAATGTTGCTGCCGTCGTGCAAAGCGCAAAGTCGCTCCAGGTCGTCGGCCAGGTGCGCGCCCCAAGCTGGCTGGCCGCGTGAGAATGCGTTGTGTTCGATATCGTGGGTGTGTCGTATGTGATCCACGCCAGGGATCAGGTTGGCGCTGAAGACCTTGCGATTCGGCACCATGCCGCCCACCGACATGCCGCCGAAATTTACGCCGTGATAACCGCGTTCGCGGCCGACCAGGCGCGTTCGATGGCCTTCTCCACGTGCGCGGTGATAGCCAAGCGCAATCTTCAACGCGGTATCGACCGACTCCGAGCCCGAGTTTGTGAAGAAGCACTTGCTCATGCCATCCGGCGCCATTGCGGTCACTTCCCGGGCCAGGGCTGCGGCTTTGTCGTTGGTCACCTGGAACGTCATGCAGTAATCCAGTGACGCAACCTGCCGCTGCACGGCCTCCACGATCTTCGGGTGGCAATGGCCGAGTCCGCAGGTCCAGAGACCCGAAAAAGTGTCGTACAGCTTCGAGCCATCGGCGGCGGTGTAGTAGTGCCCGGATGCGCCCTTGATAACTCGCGGCTTCTTTTTGAAATCGCGGTTCGCCGTAAACGGCATCCAGTAGGCGTCCAGGTCTTCGAGAACGGCGCTCATTGTCATGTCTCCGATAAGGGTCTGCGGCTTCAGAACCCGAGTTTACGCCCGCACAGCATTGTTAAACAATGAGTTACCTGAGGATTTTTAAGTTATTGATTGATATGGCATATGCCGTCAAAATATTTAGATATAGTAAACACTTGAGGGGTCTGCCGTGATGGACCAGCAAATCGGGCGTCGTTTGCGCGAGGTACGCGAACGACTCGGCCTTTCCCAACGCCAGCTGGCGCGACAATCCGGGGTGGCCAATGCAACGATCTCGCAGATTGAGGCCAGCAAACTGAATCCGACGGTCAGCATGCTAAAGCGCATCCTGGACGGTGTGCCGATCAGCCTCGGCGAGTTCTTCGGTGACGACTACGAAACGCCGGACAAGGTCTTTTTCCGTGCTGCCGACCTCACGGAGATTGCCGACGGCGGCGTCTCGTTTCGACAGGTGGGGGCGAACATCGGTGGCCGCTCCATCCAGCTGCTGCAGGAGTGCTACCAGCCCGGATCCGGAACCGGGAAGCATGCCATTACTCATGAAGGCGAGGAGTGCGGGATCGTTCTGAGCGGCAGGCTGGAAGTGACCGTTGGCGACGAGACGGCTGTCCTGTCCAAGGGCGATGCCTACTACTTCAAGAGCAACCGGCCGCACCAGTTTCGCAACAAGTGGAACGAGCCCTGCGAGCTGATCACGGCCTGCACGCCGCCCACATTCTAAGTATTAATACGCTGGCCAAGCGGCGTGTATTAGTGGCACAGTTACGTCCCCGCAATTACCCGTCAAAGCAGGACCCGCATGAGCCAGTTCGGCACAGAATTCTGCAACGAGATCGCAATCGTTCGCTATGAAAACGGCGCCTGGCAGACGCCGTCGATAGAACCACTCGCACCGCTCCCCATACACCCGGCAGCGCATGTGTTTCACTACGCCAGCACCTGTTTCGAGGGCTTCAAGGCGTATCGCTGGCCGGATGGGCATGGCCGCATCTTCAGGCTGGACGACCACGTCGCGAGAATGCGCAAGAGTGCGGCATCCATGTGTCTTCCGATTCCCGATACGGACATGCTGGCCGGCATGGTCAAGGACCTGGTCGCACACCACATACCCGACATTCCTGAGCCACCACACTCTCTTTATCTTCGGCCTACGCTGATCGGCACGTTGCAGAATATCGGGGCCGCCGCGGCACCGTCGACAGAAGCGACTCTGTTCGTGCTGGCGTCACCGGTCGGGGATTATTTTGCCGGCGGTGCCAAGGCGTTAAAATTGCTGGTCGCGGAGCGCGCGCGGACGACCGAGCAACTGGGCAGCACGAAAACAGGCGGTAACTACGCGGCGGCACTCGGGCCGACGCTCGCCGCCAAGCAAGAATTCGGCGTCGACCAGGTGTTGTTTTGCCCGGACGGTGACGTGCAGGAAACGGGTGCGGCAAATTTCCTGCTGATCAACGATAACGAGATCATCACGAAGCCGCTGGACACGTCGTTCTTGCACGGCCAGACTCGCGATTCGATCCTCAAGCTGGGCGCCAGCATGGGCTACCGCGTGAACGAGCGGAATTTCACGGTTCAGGAACTGCTCGATTGGGTGTCTACGTATGAGGCGACGCTATCGGGCACGGCTGCCTGCCTGTCGCCGGTTGGTGCACTCGTCTACGAGGGTAAGGAGATCCCGGTACGCGATGGCAATCCCGGTTCCAATACCGCCCGGCTGCAGAAGGCGTTGCAGGATATCCAGTACGGCCTTGCCGACGATACCTTTGGCTGGCTGACGCAGGTCGGCTGACGGGGCGATCAGATCGCCTTCGAAAAGCGATTGTCGTTTTCGGACTGGTCGATGTACCGATCGAAGACCATCGCGATACTTCTTAGCAGCAGTCGACCTTTCTGCGTGATCGAAATTCCTGCATCGTGCAGGTCGATAAGACCGTCCTTCGCAAGCGCATCAAGGCGTTTTATTTCAGCCGCGAAGTAGTTGCGGAAATCGATGTCGTGCTCGGCGCTGAAGTCGTCGAATGACAGGCTGTCGTAGCACATCAGGGCCTGTATCACCGCTGCTCGCAGCAGGTCGTCGTCGTCGACTTCGATGCCTTTGCGTATAGGCAGTTCGCCGCCCTCGATCAGTGCCTCGTATTCCATCGTTGTGATTGCGTTTTGCGCGAACAGATTGCCGATATTGCCGATGCCGCTGACGCCCAGCGATACAAGGTCGCATTGACGGTGCGTCGAATAGCCCTGGAAGTTTCGCTGCAGCGTGCCATTGAGGCGTGCCTCGACAAGCTCGTCACCCGGCAGCGCGAAATGGTCCATACCGATGTACACATAGCCGGCGCCGCAGAGCTTGTCGATCGTGTCATGCAACAGCTCCAGTTTCGTTTCGGGCGCCGGAATATCGGCGTCATTAATCATGCGCTGGCCTTTGAAGCGCTGCGGCAAATGTGCATAGTTGTATACGGCGAGGCGGTCCGGCTTCATCTCGATGGCCAAATCGAGTGTCTTGCTGAAGCTCTCGACGGTCTGGTGCGGCAGTCCGTAGATGAGGTCGAAAGAAATGGACCCGAATCCAGACTGCAATGCACTGTCGACAAGGCCTCTTACTTCTTCTGGGGTCTGAATACGATTCACCGCTTGCTGGACGTCGCGATCGAAATCCTGAATTCCCAGGCTCAGGCGATTGAAGCCGAGTTCGGCCAGATGTCTGATGCGTGCAGCGTCCACGGTTCGTGGGTCGACTTCAATCGAGAATTCTCGACCCTCGCTGCGGTCGAAATTGAATGACTTGCTCAGGTGACTCATCAGGTCCGCGAGCTGCACGCGATCGAGGTAGGTTGGTGTGCCGCCGCCGAAATGCAGCTGCTCGACCAGGCGGCTGTGGTTGAACAGCGTTGCCTGCATGTCGATCTCGCGGTACAGCATTTCCAGATAGCGGTCCACGCGGGCCTGGTTGTGCGTAACGATCTTGTTGCAGCCGCAGTAGTAGCAAAGCGAATGGCAAAACGGAATATGCACATACAGTGATAGTGGCACGCCACTGTCATTACTGGAGACAGCATGCTGTTTGTAAACATCGGCTGTGACGCTGTCGTTGAACTGCAGCGCCGTTGGATAGGATGTATAGCGTGGCCCACGACCTCCGTAACGGACGATCAGGTCGGTATCGAAGCAGACGGCGGTCGACGCTCGTGTTTGGTCTTGAGTTGTCATATCTGGAAATGCTCCCCGATTTCCTGGCGTCGGGCCATGGGTAATTGCCGAAACCCGGCTGCGGCAGAACCCTGAGGCGGTCGCTTATGCTTTGCGCAAGGCGTGTACCAGGTAAAGCACTACCGTGAACAGCAGCAGGGCAACGGCCTGATGCGCCGCCCCGAGCGCTACAGGTACGGCCAAGAGTAACGTCGAGATACCAAGGATAACCTGCAGTGATACCGTGTGCAGCAACGCGTTGGCGGCAGGCCTCGCACGCTGCGGCAGGTCGGCGCGCCGTGCGGCCACCCAGTAGCTCACGATAACGGCGAAAGTGAACACGGCCAGCCAGCGATGATTGAACTGAACGGTGACAATGTTATCGAAGGCGTTCCGCCAGACGGGGTCGAGTGCCAGCAGTCCGTCAGGCAGCCAGTCGCCGCCCATCTTCGGAAACGTGTTGTAGACTTTTCCGGCCTTCAGGCCGGCGACAAAGCCGCCGGAGACTATCATCGTGCATATTAATGCCAGCACGGCTACCGTCCTGCCGTAGAGCGCATGTTTGACCGCATCGCGAGTCGCCGGGAAGATCAGGCTCAGCGCCGTCCAGAACATCAGCGCGTAAACGAGAAATGCCGCGGAGAGATGCGCGGTGAGTCGATAGTGGCTCACCTGCGGCGCGTCAACCTGGCCGCTTGCCACCATGATCTTGCCGATAAACGCCTGCCCGCCGCCGAGTGCCAGCATGAAAAGATACTTCGGCAGCTGCCGTATTGAAATGTAGCCGGTGGCCGCAAAGAACAGCAGCGGCAAGCCGAACGCAAGCCCGATCAGCCGGCCAAGCAGTCGGTGCAAATACTCGAGCCAGAAGATGTTCTTGAAGTCATCAACATCGAAGTCCGAGTTGACCTTCTGGAACTCAGGCGTGAGTTGGTAGATCTCAAATTTCTCCTGCCACTCTTCCGCGGACAGTGGCGGGAGGGCCCCCATGATCGGCCGCCACTCGACCATTGACAGGCCGGAGCCCGTGAGGCGCGTAACGCCACCCAGCACGACCATCGCGAACACCAGCCCGCAGCAAATCAGCAGCCAGTTTGCGACCGCGCGGTCACGGCTGGCGTTTGTTAATGCAGTATCCATCGGTCCTGAGAGTCTGTTCCCGGCTGCGAGTTCCGCGCGATTCTATCAGCTTGCGGCCCCGGGCGGTCGTTGCCTGGATTCGTGATAATCTGGCCTCATGGGCATCCGCAACTGCAACAACATCATGGACTTCCGCCGGATCGCTCGTCGCAGGTTGCCGGCACCGGTGTTTCATTACCTGGACGGCGGCGCCGACGACGAGTGGACACTCGGCCGAAACACATCGGCCTTCAACGACTATGAGCTGTTGCCATCGCAGCTGTCCGACGTCAGCAATATCAGCACGAAATCGACGCTGTTCGGCCAGCCGACGGACTGGCCGGTCATGATCGCGCCGACCGGCGCTTCAAAATTGTTTCACGGTGCCGGGGAGCTCGCGGTTGTTCGGGCAGCTGAAAAGTCGGGCATGGTGTACAGCCTGTCAACCCTCGGCACGGCGACGATCGAGGAGGTTGCGGCCGCCGGTCAATGCCCGAAGATGTTTCAACTTTACGTGTTCAAGGACCGCGGGCTGACACGCGATTTCATCGACCGCTGCAGGCAGCAGGGTTACGTCGCGCTCTGTCTCACAGTGGACACACCGCTGGCCGGGAATCGTGAGCGCGATATCGTCTACGGCATGTCAGCGCCGCCCAAGTTCAAATGGCGCAGTGCAATCAGTTACGCAAGACATCCGGGGTGGCTATACCGGGCGCTGGTCAGGAAGGATCTCGACCTCGTCAATATTACCAGCAGCGATGTCGGGGCGAAGATCGACAGCGGTGTCGTCGAGTACATTAACAGCCAGTTCGATCGCTCACTGACCTGGAAGGATGTCGAGTGGCTGGCCAGCCAATGGGACGGCCCACTGGTTATCAAGGGTATTCAGACCGTCAACGACTGCCGCAAGGCCGCGAATTCCGGTGCCACGGCGGTCATGCTATCGAATCACGGTGGCCGCCAGCTTGAATCCGCGCCAGCGCCGGTGGACTGTATCGCGCGTGTCGCTGACGCGCTGCATGACCGGCTCGAGATCATCTGCGATGGCGGCATTCGACGCGGCACGCACATCGTGAAGGCGCTGGCGTTGGGTGCCAACGCATGCAGCATAGGGCGTGGATATCTGTATCCGCTCGCAGCAGGCGGCGAAGCGGGGGTCGAGCGCGGCCTCGAACTGCTCAGGAACGAACTCGAGCGGACGTTGGCGCTGCTTGGCTGCGACAATGTCGACAAGCTTGGCGAGCGCTTTATACAGCACAGGCCCCAGGCCCCCGTCGCGGCCCGGCAAATTGCGCAATTGTGATGATAATTTGCCGCCTTGGCGCCTGCCGGAAGGCTGGTTTTGGCGCCGATATATCGAAGAAAACCCTATTGTTTACAAGCTGATACGTAAGCTTCTTCGAGTCGTGCTTGCGGCCCGCCGCAAATCGCGGGAAATGGCCTGAAATAGGCGGTACCATTTATTGACCCACGGTCGCCGCGGCCTTGGGTCGAAGGCGCCTCTGAGGGCGCACCGCAAGTTACGAGGTAGTTATGTCAGGCGAAAGAGTTACCGGGACCGTAAAATGGTTCAACGACGACAAGGGTTTTGGTTTCATCGAGCGCGAAGGGGGACAGGATGTCTTTGTCCACCACACCGCGATTCAGATGGAAGGATTCAAGACGCTTAAGGAAGGACAAAAAGTCACGATGGAAGTGACGCAAGGGCAGAAAGGGCCGCAGGCCGAGAACGTCGTCGCCGATTAGGCCGTTCCCGCAATGCCGGGACGAGACCACGGCCCGTCATAGCCTTTTTTCATCGCCTCCGGGCGATTGCCGCAATAGCCACGGCATCGCGTATTCGAAGCAATAACAAGCACGCGAGAACTTGTGGCCAAGACCAGGCTGCCCCCGGGGTAGCGTTGACTGTGCGGCCCTGCGCGGCGGCATGTTTTGATTTCGCGGAAGCCTTTGAGCGCGCCGCAGACCGGGAAAAGAGCGACACGTGAAACTCAGAATAAAGGACAACTCGATTCGGCTACGCCTGTCAAGAACAGAGGTGGCTAGCCTTCGCGACTCTGGAATCGTGGCGGCTACAACCGGTTTTCCGGGCGGGCGCGAGCTCGGCTACCGTGTTGAGAGCAGCCCCGCCAGCGTCAGCCCCGCTGCGTTCTTTTCGGGCAATGTTGTGACTGTGCGCTTGCCGGAGTCTGCCGTGCGAGCGTGGGCGGATTCGGAGGAGGTGTCCATGCTGGGGGAGCAGGCGCTGGATGATGGCGGCACACTGAAGGTTCTCGTTGAAAAAGATTTCGCCTGTCTGACGGAACGAGAGGATGAGGATGAGTCGGACATGTATCCCCATCCCGAGGCGAGGAGCTGTTGAAGAAGGTACCCAGATACGCACGATTCAAGCCGGAGACCATAGCCTTCCTGGAGCAGCTGGGCGCAAACAACAATCGCAACTGGTTCCGTGAGCACAAGTCTCGCTACGAAGAAGATGTACTCGATGTTGCGCTTCGCTTTATTCAGTCCATGCAGGAGCCGCTGGCGGGCATCTCGAAACACTTTGTTGCGCTGCCGACACGTGTCGGCGGATCACTCATGCGGGTGTACCGCGACACCCGCTTCTCGAAAGACAAGACACCTTACAAGACGAATATTGGTATTCAGTTTCGACATGAACAGGCGAAGGACGTGCACGCACCCGGCTACTACGTGCACATCGCTCCCGAGCAGGTGTTTATAGGTGTCGGGATGTGGCGCCCGGACCCGGAGCCTCTGAAGCGCATTCGCGAGCGGATTGCAGGCAAACCGGCCGAATGGCAGCGAGCGGTCGGCGGTGAAAAGTTTCGACGGCATTTTTCACTCGGTGGAGAATCGCTGCGGCGGCCGCCTCGGGGGTTCGCAAAAGACCAGGAGTGCATCGAGGACATTCGTCGGAAGAGCTTCATCGCGGTGCGAGAACTGGCTGTTGAAGAATGTCTCAAGCCGCAATTTCAGCGGACGGTAGAGTCCTCGTTCAGCACCGCAGAGCCATTCATGCATTTTGTCTGCAAGGCTGTCGGCGTCAAGTACTGAGTGTCTTCCTGAGTTCGCTGAGCAGAAGCTCCGGATCCGGCCGGTCGGAAATGTGCTTCGATAGTTCGGTGTAGCGAATGATGCCCGCCGAATCGACGACCAGGGCGGTCGGCCAGACGGTATCCCGACCGTATTCCTTCTCGTAGCTGCCCGGCACGCCTGTCTTCTGTACCAGGCCAAGCTCCTCAGTGACGGCCAGCGAGTCATCCAGCCAGAAGTCGAACTCGACCTCGAAGAACGACGCTACGCGGCGCGTGGTTTCCAGCGGTTTTGGCGTTAACAGGATCAGCTTCGCGCCATGGTCGATGATGTCCTTGTAATATTTCGTTAGGCTCTTGACCTGCGCGCTGCAGAACGGGCACCAGTTGCCGCGTACAAACAGGATGATGGTCGGCGACCCATGCAGGGACGTCGATCGCACTGGATCGCCCTGTTCGTCGGTCGCACGAAAATCAGGCAGCGGTCGTCCGGGTGTCAGCTGCTCGGGGACGGGGCGCAGGCCACGTCGAGTTACCCAGATCCAGCCGGCCACGAGAGCGACGATAATAACTGCGACAATAACGAGGATCGTATTCGACATGGCTGGGAGTATCGCCCCGCAAGGGACATGGACACAAGGTGCGAATTATGGATACTTGCTCGACCGATAGCGCAGGGGCTTTTCGACAAACCACGCAATGACTGGCAATCCCATTATCTGGTCACCCACGCCAGGCCGGGCACAGGCCTCGGCGATGTCACGCTTTATGCGACAGTATGGGTTCGACGACTACGATTCCCTGTACGAGTGGTCGATCCAGCAGGCACCGGCGTTCTGGGAGGCAATCTGCGAATTTTGCGAGATCAGTTTCAGCAAGCCCGCCACAGCGATGCTGGCTCGTCCCGACAGTATCATCGACGCCGGCTGGTTCGAAGGCAGTCAGCTCAACTATGCCGCGAACCTGCTGCGCCACGACGATGACGAACCTGCCCTGATATTCTGCGGGGAAAGCGGCGCGCGTCGGCAACTGAGCCACCGAGAGTTACGTGATCAGGTCGCAGCGATTGCGGCCGGGCTGAGGTCTGAGGGCGTTGGGCCGGGCGATCGAGTTGCAGGCTTCTTGCCGAACTGTCCGGAGGCCGTGATTGCGATGCTGGCAAGCACCAGCATCGGTGCGATCTGGTCGTCCTGCTCGCCGGACTTTGGTGTCACCGGCGTCGTTGATCGCTTCGGGCAGATTCAGCCGAAGGTGCTGTTTGCCACAAACGGCTATTTCTATAACGGCAAGACCTGCGAGACGCTTGCGATCGTCGATGCTGTCGCGGAGGCCATTCCTGAAATCCGGCGAGTTGTTTGCGTGCCCTTTGTTGCCGAGCTGCCATCCTTGCCAGCAACACCCCTTGCGGCGCCCTGGTCCGGCTATGGCGATTCGGGCGCCCCGCTGACGTTCCTGCCGGTCGACTTCGACCATCCGCTATACATCATGTTCTCATCCGGTACGACCGGCGTTCCGAAGTGCATCGTACACGGGCATGGCGGCACCCTTCTGCAGCATATGAAGGAGCATGTGCTGCATACCGATGTGTCCGCAGACGACCGCCTGTTCTTTTTCACGACCTGTGGCTGGATGATGTGGAACTGGCTCGTCAGCGGCCTCGCAACCGGCGCCACGGTTATGCTTTTCGATGGCTCACCGTTCTACGACGATGGGCGGGTCCTGTGGAAGATGGCGGAACAGGAAAGTATCAGTATCTTCGGCACCGGCGCGAAATACATTTCCGCACTTCAGAAATCCGGCCTGCGACCGAGGGATGAGTTTCGTCTGCCGGCACTGCGAACCGTGCTGTCGACCGGATCCCCGCTGTCGCCGGAGAGTTTTGACTTCGTGTATGACGCGATTGGCGACGATTTGCAGCTGTCCTCCATTTCGGGCGGCACAGATATCCTCAGCTGTTTCGCGCTTGGCAATCCGCTGCTGCCCGTGCGGCGCGGCGAATTGCAGTGTCGTGGTCTGGGCATGGCGATGCAGATCTTTGACGAGCATGGCAATGCCGTCATCGGTCAGCATGGCGAACTGGTCTGTACGAGGCCGTTCCCGTCAGCCCCTGTGGGCTTCTGGAGCGATCCGGACGGTTCTCGCTACCGGGCGGCGTACTTCGAGCGATTTGCAGGCGTCTGGGCACACGGTGATTTTGCGGAGCTCACGCCCGAGGGTGGCGTAATCATTCATGGCCGTTCCGACTCCGTGCTGAACCCCGGCGGCGTTCGGATTGGCACGGCGGAGATCTACCGCCAGGTCGAAAAACTCGAGGAGATAGTCGAGAGTATCGCAATCGGCCAGCAGTGGCGGGGCGATGTCCGGGTTGTGTTGTTTGTCGTGCTGCGGGAAGGCGCCGTGCTTGATGATGCGCTGAAGCAGCGTATCCGCAGCGTGATTCGCGAGAACACGACGCCGCGCCATGTGCCCGCCAAGATCATCGCCGTGACAGATATTCCACGCACCAAGAGCGGCAAGATCGTCGAACTTGCCGTACGCTCGGTCGTACACGGCGAGGCCGTAAAGAACACCGAGGCGCTGGCCAATCCCGAGGCCCTGTCACAATTCGGCGGCATCGCGGAATTGAGCGAAGAGCAGGAACCATGACCGCAACGGCTGTACAGGGTATCGAAGTCGCGCGCGGAGTGGTGTTGCCGGAATGGATCGACATCAACAATCACATGAATGTGGCTTACTATGTCCTGGCATTCGATCAGGGTGTCGACCATCTTTGGACGCGTTTCGGACTGACGGACGAGTACATCGCAACACACGATAGTTCAACGTTCGCGGTCGAATCGCATATTATCTGGCTGCAGGAACTCTCGGAAGCGGAACCTTATTTCGTCACCTCCCAGATTCTGGCATTTGACGAGAAGCGAATTCACCAGTTCATGCGCATGTATCACGCCGACAAGGGCTACCTCGCGGCTACGGCTGAGTGGATGAATCTGCACGTCGATCTGCAGCATCGCCGTGTGACACCGTGGCCGGATGCCATTCGTGAGCAGATCTCGAACTACGTTAGGGCGCAGGGTAATGTGGGGTGGCCTGACGAGGCGGGCAGACAAATGTTTGTCAGGAAACCATTGTATTCGGCAAAGGCGATAGAGCTATGAGCGCAAACTACCTACTCGCTATCGATCAGGGTACCAGCAGCAGTCGCACGGTGATCTACACGCATGCCGCTGCCGTTGTCGCGAGCGCACAGCAGGAGTTTCCGCAAATCTATCCTGAGCCCGGTTGGGTCGAGCACGACCCGGAAGCTATCTGGAACTCGGTGACCGCCGTCACGCGTGCGGCAATGCAGGAAGCGGGCGTTGTGGCTGCCGATATTTCTGCGCTGGGCATTACCAACCAACGCGAAACGACGGTGCTCTGGGATCGTGAAAGCGGCGCGTGCGTTTACAACGCCATTGTCTGGCAGGACCGCCGTACAGCGGCGTATTGCGAGGCGCTAAAAGGCGACGGGCTGGAAGCTTCGGTCACAGCCAAGACCGGGCTGCGGCTCGATCCGTATTTCTCCGCCACGAAACTCACCTGGATCCTGGATAACGTCGATGGAGCGCGCGCGCGTGCGCAAGCAGGCAAGCTTGCGTTCGGAACAATCGATAGCTTCCTGTTGTGGCGTCTTACGGGTGGCCGGGTGCATGCGACCGATGCGACCAACGCGTCGCGCACGCTGCTCTTCAATATTCACACGCAGCAGTGGGACGACGAATTGCTGGATATGTTCTCGATACCGCGTAGCCTGTTGCCCGAGGTACGAGACTGCGCCGCTGATTTTGGCGTGGCCAATCACGATGCGTTGGGCGGCGATGTGCCGATATGCGGCATTGCGGGCGATCAGCAGGCGGCCCTGATCGGCCAGGCCGGCTTCAAACCCGGCATGACCAAGAGTACCTACGGTACGGGTTGTTTCGTGATTGCGAACACAGGCGACAAGGCACTGCAGTCGTCCAATCATCTGTTGACCACTGTCGCCATGCGCATTGACGGGGCTGTGACCTATGGGCTTGAAGGCAGTGTATTTGTCGCCGGGTCCGCCTTGCAGTGGTTGCGCGACGGTTTGCGCATCATTGATGCGGCGCCCGAGTCGGAGCAAATTGCGCAGCGGACCGGCGTGGTCGATGACGTGTACGTGGTACCCGCGTTCGCCGGTCTCGGTGCGCCGTATTGGGATGCGGACGCGCGCGGCGCGATCCTTGGCCTGACGCGCGGCAGCGGCCGGGATCAGATCGTGACCGCGACGCTGCAGTCCGTGGCCTACCAGACGCGCGACCTGATTGATTCAATGTCCGAAGATGGCATGAAACCAAGCGTGATCCGGGTTGACGGCGGCATGGTGGCGAACGACTGGTTCCTGCAGTTTCTTGCCGATATTCTGGACATTGAAGTCGAGAGACCGACGAACGTTGAGTCGACGGTGCTGGGGGCTGCGTACCTTGCCGGTTATCGTGCCGGTGTCGTGCCGTCGGCAGATGACCTGGCGCGGCTGTGGCAACTTGAGCGACGTTTTCAGCCCTCGATGCAAGGCAAGAAACGGCAGCAGTTGCTGGCGGGCTGGCGGGACGCGGTGGCTAGAATCAGGACGACGAATTGACGATGCTGAAAGCGCGACAGAAGCTCGGCAAGTATCGCATCCTGGGCCGCATCGCGTCAGGACCCCTGGCGACCGTCTACCGTGCCTACGATTCGATTCAGAAAATTAACGTTGCACTGAAGATCCCCAAGCTCGATGGTATTGTCACCCCGGACGAGGTGCTGCACGAGGTTCGTGTTGCGACCAAACTGCGCCACCCGAACATTCTCTCGGTGCTGAACGCGAGTTATATCGATGAGCAATTTGTTATTGCCCTGGAGCTTGGCGAGGAATCGCTGGCCGACAGGATCGAGCGCCGCGCCTCGACAGCACTGCAGCTCGATTTGGCCGGTCAGGGTCTCGCGGCTTTGGCGCACGCCCACGATCACAAGATCATTCACTGCGACATCAAGCCGGAGAACTTCATCCTGTTCTCCGGCCATCAACTGAAGCTCGCCGATTTCGGTTTTGCGAAGATCAGCCTGAGAACGTTGAAGGCCTCCGGTTCCGGCACCATCGATTACATTGCGCCGGAGCAGGCCATGGGGCGGCCGAAATTTCAGTCGGATGTGTTTTCGATGGGCCTTGTGCTGTATCGCATGTTCTCGGGAAAGCTGCCGGAGTGGCCCTTCGAGTGGCCGATGATCGGGCATGACAAGCTGGAGACCCGGCTGCGCCCGGAACTGATAGCGGTATTGAGAAAGGCGATTCAGCTCGATCCGAAAAAGCGCTATCGCAATGCGGTCGAGATGCAGTCGGATTTCCTGCGGTCGCAGAGCCATACGCGCAAGCAAAAGCAGGCAAGGACAAGGAACGGCAGCCGACGAGGTACTTCCTGGCGCCAGCTGCAGTGGAGACAGTTTCAGAGCCAGTTTCGCAAGGTGCTGGACACGCACCATCACTGCCGGCGCTGCGAAGGGCCGGTTGCCGAGAGCATGAAGGCTTGCCCGTGGTGTGGATTCGACAATCCGGCCCGCGGCTGCGAGTCGAAAATGCCGTCGAGCTGCCCGCGTTGCGAGCGCGGCGTAAAAAACGACTGGAATTACTGCGCGTGGTGTTTTGGACCGGGTTTCGAGGAGGAGACATCGCGCCGGTATCCCGATAAACGCTATTCGGCGCGGTGCGCAAATGAGCGCTGCAAGGGTCCGTTAATGCCGTTCATGCGGTATTGTCCGTGGTGCCGGACAAAGGTGCGTCGAGCCTGGAAGCTCAAACACAGCAAACACACGTGTCGGGCTTGCGATTGGGGCATTGCCAAGGAATTCTGGAATTACTGTGCGTGGTGCCGGGAGCCGGTGCGGCGGCAGTGACGACAATAAAGGAAAGCCATGCCGGAACGGGTTGAAGATTTCCTGTTGCTTGATGCAGCTTACGAGCCCCAGCAGCTGGAGACGGAGGTCGCGGGCGGCATGGCCCTGGCGTATTCCTGTCGCGATCCACTGAAAGACTCCGAGAACGAAGACACGGTCGCCATTATTCCTTATGGTCCTGCGGCAGCGGTGCTTGTTGTTGCCGATGGTGCCGGCGGCTTGCCGGCAGGCAAGCGCGCCTCGGTAACGGCGGTGAAGATGCTGGCAGAGTCTCTGCATGCGTCGATGAACGAAACCGCGCTGCTGCGAACGGCAATCCTTAATGGCATAGAAGCGGCCAACACCGGCGTGCTGGGTCTCGGCAACGGTTCGGCCACGACGATGACCGTTATCACGATTGAGGGAAGGACCGCGCGCTCCTACCAGGTCGGTGATTCGGAGGCGATCGTCGTTGGCCAGCGTGGCGCTGTCAAACTTCAGACGACGGCGCATTCGCCTACCGGTTTTGCTGTCGAGGCCGGGTTTCTGGATGAGCGTGAAGCACTGCATCACGCAGAAAGGCACCTGGTTTCGAACTTCATTGGCACCAGCGACATGCGAATCGATGTGGGGGCGACGGTCGAGCTCAATCCTCGTGACACGATCGTCGTGGCGAGCGACGGACTGATGGACAACGTGCACGTCGATGAAATCATTGAGTGCGTCCGCAAGGGACCGCTTCCCGCGGCGGCCGGCTGCGCGATAGAACTGGCGCAGCAGCGCATGAAAGGCGCCAGCGACGGCCAGCCCAGCAAGCCTGACGACCTGTCACTGATCTTGTTCAGGAAACCGACCGGCCGGCGTGCCTAGTCTTATCAACGGTTTAAGTGTTGATCGAGTGAATGGCGCGTATTATCGTCAGTACAGCGGAACATCGAGCCGTAATTCGGCTCAAAGCAATGATTAGCCAAAGAAAACAGACATTTCCCGGTCGCTCAGGCTTAAGCGCAAAGAGGCGTAAGACTATGAACCGAATTGACTACCGCGTGCTAACCGTATCCTTGTCCAAAGGCCTTGTTGCTGTGACTGCGGGCTTGCTGGTAGCCGGGTGCGCATCCGTCGGGATGAGTGGCGGTGGCATCGGGGCCCCGGGGGGTGGCGGCATCAACTTGCCCGGTGGCGGCATGCCGGGCGGTTCGTCGGGCGGCGGCATGCCAGGCGGCTCGTCGGGGGGTGGCATGCCGGGTGGCTCTTCCGGTGGATCGTCGGGCGGCATGCCGGGCGGCTCCACGGGTGGATCGTCGGGTGGTTCCTCGGGCGGGTCGTCTGGCGGTTCGACGGGCGGGTCCTCCGGTGGCGCAGGCAGCTCCGGACCCATGGACAGCGTCGAGACCGGCGGCGCCGAATGCAATGACGGCGGCATGGTTGGTGGCGGTATCGGCGGTGGCATGGGCTGTGACAGCAATGGCCAGGCTGGCGGTGTCGGCGAGTTTCCCGGTGGCGATGCCGACCGCGCGGATCAGCTTGGCAAGGAACTGGACAAGTCCGTCGGCGACTTCGATGAGGTCCTCATGGAGGAACAGCGTGAGATCGAGACCGTCAGCCGCAACACCGAGGGCTACGATTCCGGGTCAGGTGGGCGTTCCGGGGGCAATATCAGCCTCGGCGAGCAGGCTGCCGGCGCGCAAGGTGGCGGCGGGAGCGGCGGTGGCGGTGGCGGTGGCGGCGGTGAAGGTGCGACCGCGGAGCGCAGCGATCCGCTGGAGGGCATGAGTGACAGCGAAATCGAACAACGTACGCCCGATGACATTGCCGTCGCTATCGACGACGACATTGTCGCCAAACAGCTGCGCGAGGCCGCTCTGTCCGAAGACGATCCAGAACTGCGAAAACGCCTCTGGGAGGAATACCGCAAATACAAAGGAATGTAAGAGGTCGATCTAATCACTATGGGCAGGATTCTTGTACTCGCAGTAATTGCGTGTCTCGCGGGCGCGGCGTGTTCCGTTAACGAAGTTGTCGTCGCCGAGGAGACAAAGCTGGTCGTGGCGGAGTCACCGGTTGACGAGGCGCTGCTGCTCGACATCGGCATTGTCGAATTTGAGCCCGGCATTCCGGAAAAGAACGATCCGCAGAAGACACGTGTGTTCGAAGACATTCGAAACGCCGAAACGCGGTTCCTGGCCTACCATTTGAAAACCACGCTGCAGGGCACCGGACACTGGGGTGCGGTTCGCGTCATTCCGTCCCGCGACGCTTTCACCGATGTCGTAATCAGCGGTGTGATCAACAAGTCCGATGGCGAGTACATTGCCCTCGATATCTCGGTCGATGACGCGGCGGGCCGCCACTGGTTCGCGAAGTCTTACGAAACGCAAACCGGCATGACCTCGTACTCGGAACGGCGGGATCGTCGGCGTGACCCCTATCAGAAAGTCTTCAATGACCTGGCCAATGATCTGCAGACCTACGTGGCGGGACTGCCGGCCCGACAGCTGCAACAGACACGGCAGGTATCGGAGCTGCAGTTCTTCGCTGACATGTCGCCGATGGCTTATGGAGAGCATCTGAAGACGGACGAGGACGGCATCACGCAAATCAACAGACTGCCTGCCGAGGGCGACCCGGCTGTCGCGCGCTTACGGCAGATTCGCGAACGGGATCGGCTGGTTGTTGACACCCTTAACGAGCACTACGCCAATTTCTATTACGGTATTGCTATTCCGTACAGGAGCTGGCGCAAGAACGCTCGTCAGGAATCGATCAATTTCCGCGAGGTGAAGCGGTCTGCACGAATGCAGGCCCTGGTCGGCGTGGTCGTGCTTGCCGGCTCGCTCGCGATCGATACCAACAGTTCATCGAGCAGCCGCACACGGCGCGTCAATCGCGGCTTGCAAAACATGGGTATTGCCGAGGGCTTCAACCGCGTTGTCGGCGGCCTGAGACGCAATAGTGAAGCAGACTTGCATCTCGATACTATCGCTGAGCTGTCGGAATCATTTGGCGCCGAAGCCGCGCCCATGGTCGTCAACGTGGAGGGGCAGGAGCGTCGTCTGACCGGCACCGCCCAGGCGCAATACGAGAGCTGGCGCAAACTGCTCAGGGAAATCTACGAAGCCGAGACCGGCTTTGATGCGTCCAGCGAAACGGTCGGGCCAGTGCGCACGGCCGAGGTTCCGCAATAACATGGGCAGGACGTCTTCAGCAAACAATGCTTGAGCTCGCCAAAGGATCCCTGCTAGCGGAGAGGTATACGCTGGACCGCTACCTGGGCGGCGGCGGGCAGGCCCAGACCTGGCTGGCCAGGGACAAGATGACCGGCACGGAGGTTGCGCTGAAGATCGCCGCTGCCGGATCGGCCGCGGCGGCGCAGCTGCGCGCTGAATGGCAGACCAGCATTCGCCTCATGCACGCGCACATTGCGCGCGCGTTCGAGTTTCACGACGAACCGGATGCTGCCTTCTATAGCCAGCAGTACCTGGACGGCGGCGATATTAGCGCGGTGGCAGGCATGCCGGCCGAGCAGGTGCTTGCGCCGATCGTGCTCGTTGCGGATGCGCTGCGCTATGCACATGGCAAAGGTGTCGTGCATCGCGATATCAAGGCGAGCAACATCCTGCTGGATAGAAACGGCGCGCCGTATCTTTGCGACTTCGGTATTGCGGCGGCTGTCGGTCAGCGTGCCGACGGCGGCTCCCTGATTGCCCGCAGCCCGCAGTCATTGTCCGGCGAACCCGCGCAGGCGAGCGACGACATTTTCGCACTTGGCGGCTTGATCTATGAATTGATCAGCGGCCGCTCCCCGTATTCTTCGGCAGAAACCGCGGCCGATATTGTGGCGCTCGTACCGGCGCCGCTCACCGCAGCCGATAATTCGGAAGTGCCGGTCGCGGTGCGGCAGCTGGTAGCCAGTATGCTCGACAAAGACCCGAGCAAACGCCCGAGTGCCGAACAGGTCGTCTCGCACTTGAAAGCCGCCGGCATCGTGCCGGGTGCGGCGAAAATCCAGCGGTCGCCGACGGCGTTTGCTGCGGATGAGTCGGTGCAGGCCGTAGCCTCAATACACCCGTCTCGCCATGCGGCCGCCGAGGCTCGGCAACCGCCGCCGAGGCAGGCCGCCACCGGAATCAGCGGAACGACCCTCGGTGTCGCGCTCGCCGTGGCCGTGGCGCTGTTGCTGGCAGTGGTATTCCTGTTGCCCAACGCCGTTGATACTGACACCAGCACGGTAACGTCGCAGCCGCTTGTAGCGAATGAGGATCTGCCTGACGAAGAGCCGACTGCTTCGGCCGAAGAAGATGTCGTTGCCGAGGAAGAACCGCTGCTTGGCGAGCGCCGCGTCACCCGCAACTACGTGCCGGAATCCAGAGGCATTGACGATGAGGAGATTCTGTTTAGCGAAAACGATGCGGACTACAGCGGCCTGGACGACGTCGGCCGGGCACGATTCAACGCCGAGATGATTCTTGGCGAGCTGTTGTCGAATTTCGAAACCCTGGAAATGCGCGGCGTGCAGCGCTGGGCCGGCCAACAGTTTCTGCGGGCCAGAGAGTCTTACGAAAAAGGCGACGAGGCCTACCTGGAACGAGAATTTATTGCGGCGGAGGGCCACTACCTGGACGCGCTGTCTGTTCTGGAACCCCTGTTTGATCGGATCGAACCCGAGTTCCAGAGGGCGCTGTCAGGCGCAAAAGCGGCGTTTGATAAAGGCGACAGGGCCGAGGCGTTGAGACTGTACGAGCTGGCCGTGGCGATTACCCCGAATCACGCTGAGGCCCGGGCAGGTTTCGAAAGGGCGAAAAATCTCGAAAGCGTGTTGCGACTTGTCGACCAGGCGCTGGACTATGAAGAGGAACTGGAACTGGATGCCGCCGCAGCCAGCTTCAGGCAGGCGGCTGAACTCGATCCGTTATGGCAGCCGGCTATTGATGGCCTGGCGCGCGTGCAGCAGATGCGTACGAAGATGGACTTTGACCAGCGCATGAGCGAAGGACTGGACGCGCTCGCCGCCGGCGACTATCTGTCTGCCCGCGCTGCATTTCGAATGGCGGAACAGTTGATACCGGACTCACCGGAGCCGGCGGACGGTCTGCTGCAGGTCGACCAGGGGCTACGTCTCGAGAACATCTCAGTACTCGAACAGGAAGCATTGTCGCTGGAGAAGGATGAACACTGGGAGGCCGCGGCAACGACGTATGAGGAAATACTCAAGGTCGACAATAGCCTCAGTTTTGCGATCGACGGATTGTCGCACGCGCGCGAAATGCGCGAGTTGCACCGTCGACTGGATCAGTTCATCAGCGACCCGGACAAGCTCAGTGCGCCCAGTGTGATGCAGAAAGCAACGCTGCTGGTTGTCGACATTACGCGCATGCCGGATATCGGACCGCGTCTGGCGCAACAACGCGATGAGTTGTCGCGCCTGTTAAAGCGCGCAGTGACGCCTGTGTCTGTGGCGCTGGTTTCCGACAATTTGACCGAAGTCTCGGTATACAGGGTCGGTCGTCTCGGCAATTTCATACAGAAGGAGTTGTCGCTTCGTCCAGGAAGCTACGTGGCGGTTGGCGTCCGTCCAGGTTTCCGTGATGTGCGCCGGGAATTCCGTGTCGCGCCGGAACTCGACATGGAACCGATCGTTGTGCGCTGCGAGGAACAGATTTGAAGTTCGACGACTTGTACATAAGGGACCTCGAGGGGGAGCGTCGAATTGCCGCCAGCCAGTTACCGTTGCGGGTTGGCACCGGGACGGACTGCGCCGTCAGGCTGCCGGGCCCCGGTGGCGCGCCGGTTGCGCTGCTCGATCTTCTCGATGGTGTGCCGTTTGTGCAGCCGGTCGGTCGTGATACCGCGCTGACACTCAACGGCGAGCCGCTGGAAACCAGCCGCCGCCTGCAGGGTGGGGACGAAATGCTGTTCTTTGGCAGTCGCATCCAGGTGCTCATCGACGGCGAACGTGTGCTGCTGGATGTCAAGCTGGAGGACAGTGCCTACGTCACGAAGCCGCCACAGCTGGCTGACGACGACATTCCGGATGACGAAGCCATTGCGCCGACAGCCTTTCGGCGTGCGGCAGCAACGGCAGCGCAGGCAGAAATCTCCAGGAAGAGTCCCCTGAAAATGGTGCTTGGCAGCGGTCTTGCAATGCTACTGTTTGCGTCTTACCTGTTGTTTAGTTCGAAGTCTGTCGACTTCGAGATCGATCCTCGAAATCCTGACGAATTCAATATCGATGGCGGCTGGTTTCGCCTGCCGATCGGCGATCGCACCTTGCTTCGCAAAGGTAGCTACTCTGTGAACGTGAAGAAGCAAGGCTATTACGACATTGAGCAGTCGTTTGTTGTTGGCGACGAGCAGTCGATGACGCTCAAGCTCGTTATGCGCAAGAAACCCGGCAAGCTGCTGGTGCTGGCTGAGCCGTCTGATGAGGCGATAGTCACGGTTAACGATGACCAGGTAGGCAAAGCACCGTTTGGCCCGATAGAGCTGCAGCCCGGGGCGCACACGGTGCGCGTGGAGTCGCCGCGGTTCCTGCCGTTTACCGATGTTGTTGAGGTGGCCGGACTGGACCGCGTGGAGAACATGCATGTGCAACTGGTGCCGCGCTGGGCGCGTGTGACAGTCGACTCGGAGCCTCAGGGTGCGGCCGTATTTGCCGGCGAAGAGGAGGTTGGTGTTACGCCGGCGGTGATCGAGTTGCTCGAGGGAACGCACGAAATCACAGTCGTCAAAGACGGTTTCGCGGCCTGGGACGGTAGCGTCGTCGCCGAGCCCAACGTGGCGCAAACGCTACCGATGATCAGGTTGGCACCCGCCGATGCGAAGTTGCTGGTGAAGACGATTCCGCGCGGCGCCAACGTGACGGTGAACGGCCGCTATCGCGGGCAGTCGCCATTGACACTGTCGCTGACGCCCGATGTCGACTATGAGATCGGAATGTCGAAAGCGGGCTACGGAGTCACGACTCGCAGCCTGCGCCTTGAATCGGCTGCGAGCGATTCGATAACCGTCGATTTGTCGGCGCGGCTTGGAACGGTCACCGTGAACGTGCAGCCAGCGGATGCGACCGTTTACGTTGACGGCCGCGCGCGCGGCACTGGCAAGACGACCCTGCGTCTGAGTTCCGCGCCACATCGTATCGAGGTTAAGCGGCAGGGTTACCGCCCATGGATGCGAACATTAACGCCTCGTCCCGGCTATCCGCAGACGGTTTCTGCACGATTGCGTTCGCTGGAGGCCGTCGCGCGCGATTCAATTGCAACAACGGAGACGGCAGCCAACGGGCAGACGCTGCGCCGAGTCGAACCCGCGACATTCGCGATGGGCGCGTCGCGAGCTGAGCCCGGACGACGCGCTAACGAGGTGATAGTGCCGGTCACGATAACGCGCCCCTTCCTGATTGGTACACACGAAGTCACGAACAAACAGTTCGCCGAGTTCCGTGCCAACCACGATTCGGGCGCCGACGTGCATCCCTCCCTGGCCGCCGATGCGGGCCCGGTTGCCAACGTCAGCTGGGAAGATGCGGTGCAGTTTTGTAACTGGCTGAGCAAACAGGAGGGGCGCACCCCTGCTTATCGGCAGGAATTCGACAAATGGGTTCCTATCTATCCGACATCGGACGGCTACCGCCTGCCCACCGAAGCGGAGTGGGTCCTGGCAATGCGCTACGCGGGCAGCGATCGCGCGTCGAAGTTCGCCTGGGGCGGCAAATGGCCGCCGCCCGAGAACAGCGGCAATTTTGCCGACCTGACGGCCCGCTCGCTGGTGCCGTCAATACTGCCGGCGTATGACGACGGTTTTGCATCCAGTGCGCCCGTCGGTACCTTCAAGCCGAATGCGCTTGGCATCTACGATGCCGCCGGCAACGTAGCGGAGTGGGTCAATGATTTCTATACGGTACCGACGCCCGGCATTACGGATCCGCTGGTTGATCCGGTCGGGCCGGAACGAGGCAGCAGCCATGTCGTGCGCGGCTCAAGCTGGCGGCACGCCGGTGTTACGGAGCTCAGGCTCAGCTACCGCGACTACAGCGCAACGCCAAGGCCGGACATCGGTTTTCGAATCGCGAGATATGTCGATTGAAATTCATGCGACAATTCTCGACCGATACTGTCCAACACCATAAGCCGCGATAAGGAGTTCCTCATGCGTCGTTTATTGGTTCTGCCATTACTTGCCATTCTTGCCGTGCCGCTCTGGGCGCAGGACGCGGACGAGCCGGAGGCTGCTACGCCGGAAACGCCGGCCGCGGACAGCAGCGACACGGTCGACGACGCCGACGATGAAAGCGTCGAGGAGGCGGAGGTACTTGAGGAACTCTATTCAGAGGAAGATGAGGACAAGTTCATCCCCAGCGAAGATGTTGCCTTTGGTCAGGCCCTAGTATTTCCAACGGATATTTGATTCCCAGCCAGGTTGCTCCAGATGAACAAAAAGAACATTCCCGTCGAATTCGTCTTTCAGCTGTTCGCGCTGATTATCGCGATAATCGTCGTGCACGCTTTTTACGTGTCGGTCGTACGGCCCAATGCGGCCGAGGTCATCGAAGAGCAGACAATGATGGCGGCTGCCGATCCCGACTTCGTTCGCGAACGAAGCGTCTGGGTTCTCGTCAAGGACTTCGAACAGGAGGCGTGCTTCATCCTGATGTTCTGGGCACTTGCCATCATGGGCTACAAGGCGGTCAAGGTCAGCGGTGAGCGGCGCCTGCTGGAGGTCGATCTCGTGCCTGTCGCGGAGGGCATGCGAATCCTGCCGGAGGATACCAGGGAGTTCGCGCGCCAGGTGCAGGCGCTCCCGGAGGATCGCCAGCAAATGCTGCTACCGAGGGCATTGCTGAACGCGCTGCGACGGTTCAGTTCTACCCGCAACATTCAGGACGTTGCTACCAGCACGCACACTATTTGCGAATCGGAGGCAGACCGCCTCGAGTCCGAGCTCGCCATGATCCGCTACATCTCCTGGGCTATACCTTCCATCGGGTTTATCGGCACCGTCCGCGGCATCGGTGAGGCGCTGGCTCAGGCCGACAAAGCCGTGCAAGGGGATATTGCCGGCGTTACCCAGAGTCTCGGCGTTGCATTCAACTCGACCTTCATCGCACTGCTCATCAGCATCTTCCTGATGTTCCTGGTGCATCAGCTGCAGCTGATGCAGGAGCGTCTCGTTTTCGACAGCGAAGCGTACTGCGATGACAAGGTTATCCGCCACATGAAGGCGGACTAGAGCAACCGTCGTGGCCTTGCTCGCAGCACATCTCAACGACTTTGCCATTTCGGTCGCGAACGCCGAGCGCATTCTCTATCGTGAGCCCGGTTTTGCGCTGCTTGAAGACGATCAGCTGTCGACCGGCAATGAGGCTTACGCGAACGCGCGACTCAAACCGCGACGCATCAACAATCACTACTGGTCCGAGCTGAAAACAACGCCGCTTCGCGATCCGCGTTTCAGACACATGAGTGCCGCAGACCTTGTGAGCCGGCAGCTTGAACAGATCTGGGAGCAGGTTGCGAGTCCCGGCGATGAGCTGGCACTGGCAGTACCACCCTACATGGACAAGGACAATCTCGGCCTGTTGCTGGGTATCGCCATGGAACTCGAGATCGGCGTTGTGGCAATGGTCGACGCAGCCGTCTGCGCCACGCGCCGACAATACGAGCACGGCGTGCCGGTACATATCGACCTCAGCCTGCATTCTGCGATGCTCACGCGACTCATGCAGGAAGGGCAGGCACAAGTCGAACGTTCGGCCATCGTCGATGACTGTGGTTTGCTGGCGCTATTCGATGGCTGGCTGCGGCTCATCGCGGAGGCGTTCGTGCAGCAGTCCCGCTTCGATCCACTGCACACGGCGGAAACCGAGCAGATGCTGCAGGACAAGATGTTTGACTGGCTGTCTATTGCGGCCAGTGCTGACGCCGTGCCATTGGAAATCGAGTACCGAGGCATCGTACATCGGGCAGAACTCGCCTCGATCGAATGGGTTGTCGCGGCGGCGCCGGTGTACCAGAACATCGTGAGTAACCTAAGGGCTCTTTACCGCGCAGAGGACACGCCGGCCATTCAGCTGTCCGACCGCGCGGCACGCATGCCGGGCCTGGCGGAAACGTTGCGCACCCGCGTCGGCGGCGAGGTATTTCTGCTCGGACCGGGGGCGACGGCACGTGGCCTGATGCAGCGCTGCCCGACGGATCGCAGCAGCGCCGGTTTGACGCTGCTCAGACATCTTCCCTGGGACCAGGCGGCGGTCGAACTGAAAGCCACCGACTCGGCCAGCGAAAGCGGACGACCGACGCATCTGCTGTTCGGCAATCACGCCCACCATATTGCTGCTGAGCCGCTGGTCCTCGGCGCGAAGCCGGATGACGGCGAGCGGTGGCTGGACTTCCAGTCCGAGATGCCAGGTGTTTCGCGGCGCCATTGCACGGTCGCCCAGGAGAACGGTCAATGCGTGGTTACGGATTTCAGCCGCTACGGTACCTACCTGAATGGCCACAGAATCGACGGATCGGCGGTCCTGCAAACCGGCGATGTCCTGCGCATCGGGACGCCGGGTTTCGAGTTACGCCTGATTTCTGCGGAAGATCGACATGGCACGTAAGCGTCGCAATACGGAAATATTCAGCATGTCCTTTCTGGACTGCATGAGCTGTGGTTTCGGTGCGGTCATCCTGTTCTTCATGATCATCAACTCCCATGTCAACGCGACGACCGATACGGATATCACGCCGCTGATGGCCGAGACGAACAAGCTTGAAATCGAGGTTCTCGAGGGACGCAAGAACCTGGCGCTCGCTCGCAACACGAAGCAGAAGCTGGAAACACAGATCGAGGACGCCGATAGCCAGATAGCGCAGATCCAGGCACTGATCCAGGAGCTACAGGCGGAACTCGACAAATACGATAATGAGACGCTGGCGAAGATCGAGCGGGTCGAGAAGCTGCAATCGGACATCAAGTCGCTGGACGAGGAGGTCAAGCGACTGCTTGCCTTGAAGAAGCAGCAGGATGCGGCGGGTGAGCAGATTCGGACGTTCAAAGGCGAAGGTGATCGCCAGTACCTCACTGGCTTGAAGCTGGGCGGCGAGCGCACCCTGGTGCTGGTTGATCGTTCCGCGAGCATGCTCAGTGACAAGCTCGTTAACGTGCTAAGGCGGCGCAATTTGCCCGAGGCAGAGCAGCTGCGCTCGCGCAAGTGGCGCCAGGTTGTTGCCAGCGTTGACTGGCTGACCTCGCAGTTTGCGCAAGGAAGCGACTACCAGATCTACATGTTCAACAACAAGGCGGAGCCGGTCATCAAGGGCACAGAGGGCATCTGGCTCAAGGCCGATGACGGCATACAGCTCGATGAGGCAGTGCGCGTACTGCGGCGAACAGTGCCGAAGAACGGTACCAACATGCACGCGGCCTTCAGAGTTGCCAAACAGCTTTCACCGCGGCCGGACAATATCATCCTGCTGGTTGACGGCATGCCGACCATGGAGGCAGAGACAACCAGTAAGAGCGTAGTGAGCAGCGGCGAGCGCGGCAACATCTTCGCCAAGGCCGTTCGCGAGCTGCCTTCGGGCATTCCGGTCAACATCCTGTTGTACCCGATGGAAGGCGATCTGAATGCACCTATTTCGTTCTGGTCGCTGGCGTTAACCAGTCAGGGTTCCTTTGTTAGCGTCAGCAGGGACTGGCCGTAGTGAGAGTGAGGCAGCATGCGTCGTAAACGCAACATAGAAGCATTCAGCCTGTCATTCCTTGACTGCATCTGTTGTGGTTTCGGCGCCATTATTCTCCTGCTTGTGCTGAGCAAGATCTACGAACCGGTCGTTATCGAGGAGTCGGAGACAAACCTCGAGCAGCTTATTGCGTTGCTGCAGGAAGAACTCTTCCAGATTCGCGGTGAATCGACCATCCTCGATCGTGAGCTGAAGAAAGTGAAGCAAGACGCTGCAGCTAGCGAGTTGTACCTGGCGGAGCTGTCCGGTGACCTGAACAAGGTCCGCGGTCAGTACCAGGCGACCAAGCAGGATGAAGAACAAACCATTGATGAGGGCGAACTGCAGGCGGCCAAGCAGCGGCTGACCGAGGAGATGCGTCGCCTGCAGCCGTACTACCGGCGTCCGGATGAAGATGCGGTAGCGGGAATACCGGTCGACAGCGAGTATATTATCTTCGTCATCGACACTTCGCCGAGCATGCAGAACTATAACTGGGGGCTTGCCCAGCGCAAGGTCCGGGAGACGCTCGAGGCCTATCCGACGGTTAAAGGTATCCAGATCATGAACGATGACGGTCGTTACATGTTTCCCGACTTCGTCGCGCAATGGATACCCGATTCGCCAGGACGTCGGCAGGCCATAGTCAACCGTATGCGCTCGTGGACGGCGAGTAGCGACAGTGATCCCGTGGACGGTATCCAGGAAGCGATCACCCAGTTCTGGGCCGCCGACAAGAAGGTCAGCGTGTATGTATTCGGCGATGACTTTCAGGGCAACTATTCGATCGACTCCGTGGTGGCGACCATCGATCGACTGAATCGCGAGGGTGCCGATGGCAAACGGCGCGTACGACTTCACGCGGTCGGTTTTCCACGTGGTTTCCGCAAGGGCGGTCAGATACCGGCGACAGCGATTCGCTTCGCGACGCTGATGCGTATTCTCTGCGAGAGAAATGGCGGGACTTTCGTTGCGCTCACGGACGACAATCGCTAACGCCCAACCGGCGCACTGCCACGATCTGCCATAATTGACCACGCGCTCCGCACCGGAGCGACCTCAGGACATCCGTATTTCGCCGTGTAATGAACGTCGAAGCAGGCCACTCCCGCGGTGCTGCAACAACGAGGACATTCAAATGCGAAATACTACGACTGCAATTACCCTTGCCGCTGCCCTGGCGTTGCTGGCCGGCCAGCCGGCCCAGGCGGCCAACAAAGGATCGCGAGAGGAAAACATCGGCGTCGGCTCCGGGGCCGTGATAGGGGCCATCGCCGGGGGACCGGTGGGCTTCATCGTCGGCGCTGCAATTGGCGCAAAGATCGGCGACACCATGCACCAGAAGAACGAACAGCTGGATAGCCTGAGCGCATCATTGCAGGGCTCGGAGTCCAGCGTTGCAATGCTGGAGCGAGACATCGACATGCTCGGCGGCGAGATCGATCGGCTCCAGGAGCTGGCGCGTCCGGAGCTCGTTGCCCTGTTGCAGGCCGGCATCGAAATGGACCTGCTTTTCCGGACCGACGAGTTTGCGCTGGCGGATGCAACCGGCGACCGCCTGGCCAGACTTGCCGCTTCTCTTGCATCGATGCCGGACGTCCATGTGCAACTCGACGGCTATGCCGACGAGCGCGGTGCTGAGCAATACAATGACGAACTGTCGGCCAAGCGCGTCGAGTTCGTGCGCGGGCTGTTCCTGCAGGCGGGCGTGCATGAGGATCGTATTAACGCTGCCGCTCATGGCGAGGCCATCGCAGTGGACCAAAGTTCCGATAGCCTGGCTCTCGAGCGCCGCGTCAGTGTGACCCTTTTTATCGACGCAGCGCCGTCGCTTGCGTCAAACCCTGACTGACCTTCCCTGTGACTCATCTTGAGTCTCCGCTGGCCGGCCCTCACGGGTCGGCCTTTTTTATGGCGTTCTCCGCGCGACGTTGCTACGGTTTGGCGCAACAAGCCGTTGTCGGCCGATGAGGCAGGAGAATCTGATGTCTGAAGAGCTCGCTAATCGACGTTGCAAGCCATGCGAAGGCGGTGTCCCGCCCCTGACGGTAGAGCAGGCCGGCGAACTGCTGAAAGCGCTGCACCCCGATTGGGTTCTAAGTGACGACAAGCTCGCAATATCCAGACACTTCAAGTTCCCTGCCTACAGTCGCACGCTGGCGTTCACCAATGCGGTCGCGTGGATCGCCATTGTCGAAGGCCATCACCCCGAACTGACGGTGAACTACGGCACCTGTGATGTCAGTTACACGACGCACGCGATCAACGGCCTGTCCGACAACGACTTTATCTGCGCGGCCAAGATCGACCGACTCTGGGAGGATGCCGCCGGATGATCGGGATACGCGACGTCGAGGCGGCTGCAGAGCGTTTGCTCGGTGTCAGCGTAAGAACGCCGTTACTGCGTAGCTTCGAACTCGATCGGCTGGCCGAAGGCACGGTGCTGCTAAAACCCGAGTGCCTGCAACGCACGGGTTCGTTCAAGATTCGTGGTGCCTACAATCTGCTGAGCCAGCTATCGAAGCCGCAGGCAGCACGCGGTGCCGTTGCGTGGTCGTCGGGCAACCATGCTCAGGGTGTCGCTGCGGCGGGCAACATGCTGGGGATAAAAACGGCAATCGTTATGCCGGAGGATGCGCCGCGGCAGAAGCTCGCGAATACAAGGAAACTCGGTGGCGAGGTCATTACCTATGACCGCTACACGGGTGATCGCGAAGCAATTGCGCGCGCGGTGGCGGCGGAGCGAGGCGCCGAGATCGTGCCGTCCTACGACCATGAACATATCATCGCAGGTCAGGGTACGGTTGGCCTCGAAATAGCCGAACAATGCCAGGAGGCTGGACTGACAGCAGACCAGGTGTTGATCTGTTGCGGCGGGGGTGGCTTGACGGCCGGTAGCGCGATCGCGCTGAAGGCACGACTTCCGGATGTATCAGTGCACACTGTCGAGCCGCAGGCGTTCGATGATACGTTGCGCTCGCTGCGACTGGGCGAGCGCGTGCGGGTCGAGGACTCTGCACGGTCGATCTGTGATGCCCTGTTGTCGCCTATGCCGGGAGAGATGACCTTCGACATCAATCGCAGGTTGCTTGGCGATGGCCTCAGCGTCACGGATGCCGAAGTGCGCGAGGCAATGCGTTTTGCCTTCAGACAGCTAAAGCTGGTTGTCGAGCCTGGTGGCGCGGTCGCATTGGCGGCTGTGCTTGCGGGAAAGATCAGCACGGCGGGGAAGACCACTGTCGTCGTCCTGAGCGGCGGGAATGTCGACAGCGATACCTTCGCCGCAATTCAGCGTGGTGGCTCAGGCTGAGCCAAACTGCGCTCGGCGCAGCACGTTGCTCGGCGAGAAACCCTTGGTCCGTGCCGTTGTCGCAGCGGGCCGGCGACGGTCAGGCCAGCCATTCAGCCAGTCAACGACGCGGTCCAACTGCTCGAGGTCCTGCTGCACGCGTGAAGGCTGCATCTCGCACAGCCCAATGCCCTTCTCGGCGGCTTGCACGAAGTTCTGGCTGTCGCGCAGCACGGCAATTATCGGTATGCCCAAGGAGTCCAGAAAGCGCATCAAGCGGCCAAAACTCTTGGTGTTCTTGCGCGTTCGGTTAGCGACCACGGCAAGCTTGCGGTCCCGTCGATCGATCTTTGCCACCAGCAGCAGGTCGGCTATGCAGCGCGAGGCCGCATGAATATCCATCGACGATGGCAGAACCGGCACCAGGATGCTTGTGGCATCGCGGGTCAGCTCGCGCAGGCTGTCGTGGTTGATACTGGCAGGCGAATCGACCAGCACGTTGGACGCGTTGCCAGGGATGCGTAGTTGCCAGCTGCGCGTCGCGTGCATGGATTTCTTGAAAGCCGCGATGCCGTGAATCGCAGGTCTATCCGCGGGTCGGCGATCGAGCCACGCCATGGATGACCCCTGTGGATCGAAGTCCATGATGACCGGGGACGAGTTCGACTGAGCGTAACGCGCGGCCAGGTTCGTCACGAGCGTCGACTTGCCGCAACCACCCTTTGGGTTGAGGACGACAATCTTGTTCAGGTTGTCACGACTTGGCGTCGTCAGCATCGTGTATGGCCTTGGCTTGGGACTCGCCCCTGATTTTGCCTGATGGCGGCTAAATTTCCATGCGTCGGTTCACATAATACAGGACGCGGGCGTATCTGGAAAATCCCTCAAAAACCGAAGCTTATAGTTGGTCCTTTAAGCACACTGTCAAATCTTTGGCGCAGCCTTTCTAGGCGGTCTCAGGGTAGGTGTCATGGCAGGGCAGCGCGGTGTCATCGCAGGACCATGCTGCCTTCGAACCCTGATAGATACGCCCCTGTGGCCTTATGCCGGGGTCGTTGTCCAGGGTGCCGGCTGGTACCACCGCGATGCTCATATCCTGGGCGACGCGCGGCATCAGGCTGCCGCAGGTGCTGCAGAAGACGGTGGCAAAGCGGCTGGCAGAGGGGACTTTATAGTATTTCAGGCGGTCGTTGCCCGACGTCCAGTCAACGGTCTCGGGCTTCATGATGATATTGCTGGCATGCCCGGTACCAGTCGCTTTGCGACAGCGCTGGCAGTGGCAGTGCCAGAACTTGCCAGCGTCGCCAGAGATTTCGTAGCGAACGGTGCCGCACAGGCAGCTACCGGTCAAAGTCAGGTCGCCCATCGTCGCTCACCGTCCGGTCCTCGATAGCCCATCATAGCGCACTGCGGTCGAATCGCTCGTACCCGGCCTTCAATGGCCCAAGCGCTAGCCTCTATGCCGATGTTGGCGCAGAAAGCCCTGCGCCTCATGCAACCATTGACAGGTGTCACAGCGACAGTCAGCCGCATGTCGAGAATCCTCACCGCGACTCTCGCGCAGGAAGTCGACGGAGGTTCTTAATGCCTTCAGCAGCTCGTCGAGTGGCGCTTCCAGCGACGGTACATGGCGATTTGTATTCAGCCAGCGGCAGGCGGCGCCAAAAGGACAGGTCGAGCAGTGCGGGTCGCCGACCTTAAAAACGCCGCCCAGGTGGCAGTCCGTGAAATCGACTTCGCGCTCGATGACCCAGCGAGGATAATCGAGCAGCGTCACGACATACCCCGTGATCGTGCGCGTGTTCCTGCCCGTGAGCGTTGTCATGCGGCGCTCCTCAATACCCTCGAAACTGTACACCGAAACCGCCGGCCGCGGCCATGCGCACTATTACGTAGCGCTGGAAACGTGCAGTCGACAGGGTGTCTTTTCGGTCTCGAACGGGCTTTATCCGGACACTACGGACGGTTGAGTTCGACTCACTCTGTTGGAGTGCGTCGCGCCTCTGTCGTGTTTCGGATCTAGAACATCTCGCTTGGGCCAGGTGTGTCGTCGGCAGGCTTCTCGCGGCTCTTGATGTGGTCGCCGGTGATCATGTTCTCGTAACTCATACCGGGGCCAACCATCGGATAGACACCTGCATCACGGTCGATGATGACCTCGAGAAAGGCAGGCCCGTCAAAACGCATGAACTCCTCGATGATCCTCGGCAGATCCTTCTTGTCATCGAGGCGCTTCGCGAATCTGAAACCATCGGCCTCGGCAGCCTTGACGAAGTTCTTGTTATGCAGGGACTTGTCGCTGCCGGACATGCGCCCGCCAAAATAGAGTTTTTGCCACTGTCGCACCATGCCGTCGCCGAAGTTGTTCAAGACGATCACCTTGATTGGCAGGTTGTAGGTCGTGGCGGTCTCGAGTTCGCCAATGTTCATACGAATACTGCCATCACCGTCGATGTCGATAACGGTACGATCCGGCCGCGCGAACTGCGCACCAATCGCCGCCGGCAGGCCGAAGCCCATGGTTCCCATGCTGCCCGATGTCAGCCACAGGCGCGGCTCGCGATAGTCGAAATACTGTGCAGCCCACATCTGGTGCTGACCAACGCCTGTCGAGATAATCGCCTCGCCCTTCGAATGCTTGTTGACTTCCTCGATGACCGCATAGGGTTGAATCAACGCCGAATCGTGGTCGTAGTTCAGCGCGTACTCGCGCTTTAGTTCGGCGATTTCACTGTGCCACTGGTCGAAGGCTTTCTCGAAAGAAATGCGCCGGCCATAGGCGAGCAGGTCGCAAAGGTCCCGCTCCAGCATGCCGACATGGTGCCAGTCGACGCGTTTGACCTTGCCGATTTCGGCGAAGTCGACATCGAAATGCGCGATGTTCTTCGCCCTCGGTGCAAACTGGCCAGGATTGCCCGCGACGCGATCGTCAAAGCGCGCGCCGATAGCGATCAGGAAGTCGCAATCCTCTACAGCGTAGTTTGCAGATGCAATGCCATGCATGCCGAGCATGTGCATGGCCAGCGGATGCGTAGTATCGCTCGCGCCCAGCGCCATCAATGTCGTCGTGACCGGTATACCGTATTCGTTTGCAAACCTGCGCATGGCCTTGGTTGCATTCGCATTGATAACACCGCCGCCAGCGTAGATCAGCGGACGGTCGGACTGAGACAGCATCAGGAAGAAGCGCTCGCAGGCCTCATCGCTGAGATGGTTGTTCTCGACCTTGGCGAGTCGGCGACGGTAGCCGTGCAACGGTAACGTGCCCTGACCCTTGTAGGCACCCTCCCAGTTCTGGATGTCTTTCGGTATGTCGACAACGACGGGGCCCGGGCGACCCGTACGTGCAAGCTCGAAGGCACTGCGAACCGTCTCTTCGAGGAGTTCCGGATCCGTGACCAGGAAGACGTGTTTGGCAATAGCGCCCATGATCGCCGAGACGGGCGCCTCCTGGAACGCATCGGTGCCTATAGCCGCTGTGGGCACCTGGCCGCAGATCACAACCAGGGGCACCGAGTCCGCCATGCTGTCTCGTACCGGGGTTACTGTATTCGTCGCGCCAGGACCGGACGTGACCATGACGACGCCGACCTTGCCGCTCGCTCTCGCGTAGCCGGCCGCCATGAACCCTGCACCCTGTTCATTGGCGGGGACGACCAGCGGCATCGGCGCGTTGCCGTCCGCCCCGACATGCAGGTCGTTGTAACGAAATACGGCGTCATAGATGGGGAGAATGGCGCCGCCGCTGTAGCCAAATATCGTGCCGACACCCTCGTCGGCCATGACCTGAACCACGGTATCGGCGCCGCTCATCAAGCGGCCGGCCAGTGGATGCTCACCCGCCGCCACGGTGTTTGCCTGATCCTTCATTCTGCGGTCTCTTTCGCCCCATAAGTAGCGGATTTTACACGAGTGTTTACTAATTTTGAGGGCATTGCAATACTGCCCATACTGGGCCAACATCGTGACCTTAGCCGCCGGATTGGTTTCAGTCGTAATTGACAGCCTCGTGCAGGAGCGAGCAAGCCATGCGCCATGCAATATCGGTTCTACTGCAGAACGAAGTCGGAGCGTTGACCCGTATGACGGGCATGTTTTCGTCTCGTGGCTACAATATCGAGACGCTCAACGTTGCTCCGACCTACGATCCCCGCGTGTCTCGTGTAACGTTGGTGATAACCGGCTCGGACGCGGCTATCGCACAACTCAATGCGCAGCTGGCCAAACTTGTCGATGTGGTCAATATTCATGACATGACGCTGGGCGAACATTTTGAACGCGAACTTGCCATCGTCAAGATCAAGCTTGGCACCGGCGGGTTGGCAAAGGCAATGTCGCTGGCCAAGCGCCTGGGCGCAGAGATGCTCGACGAAGCCCAGGCCAGCTGCACCCTGCAGCTGACGGGCCGCGTGGCTGAAGTTGACGAGTTTGTCGAGGGAGCTGCGAAGGTCGGAGAAATTTCTGCAGTCGCGCGCAGTGGCTCCGTTGCCGTGTCCAAGGGCGAAGTAACGCTGACATCTTTCGAGCGGCAGCACCTGCTGGTTGGGTGATCACTCGCCGGGATAGACTTGATGGCCATTGCGGCGTTATCTGAATATCGACGGCTGGTCGTCAAGGTCGGCTCTTCTTTGCTGGTCGACGAGGCCGGGCAACTTAATCGACGCTGGCTCGACAGCCTGGCGGACGATGTCGCGTCATTGCAGGTGGCGGGTCACGAGCTGCTTGTGGTTTCGTCCGGCGCCATCGCGCTCGGCAGCTCGGTGCTTGGCATCAACAAGAAGCGCGCGCGTCTACCCGACCTGCAAGCGGCGGCTGCGGCAGGCCAGGTGCAGCTGGTGCATGCGTACCAGGAAGCACTGGCCCGGCACCGGATTCGGGCGGCGCAGATTCTCCTGACGCCCGAGGATACCGAAAACCGGCGCCGTTTCCTGAATGCGCGCGGCACGTTCGGCCGGCTGCTCGAACACGCGGTGGTGCCCATCGTCAACGAAAACGACACGGTTGCGACCGAAGAGATTCGCTATGGAGACAATGATCGACTCGCGGCACGCGTGGCGCAGTTGGTAATGGCGGATGCGCTGATTCTGTTGTCCGACGTTGACGGTCTCTATTCAGCTGATCCCGGAAAAGACGCCACTGCGAAGCACATCCCGAAGGTACGAAACATCGGCAGCGATATCGTTGCCATGGCGGGCGAAACTCGCTCGGACATAGGCAGCGGGGGAATGGCGACAAAGGTGCAGGCTGCGCGCATTGCGACGCATGCAGGTTGTTCGACGATAATTGCGAGTGGCGTGGTCGCGCATCCGCTGAGCGAGCTGGCTAACGGTGCGCGGCACAGCGTCTTCCTGGCTGACGGCACGCCGGCCTCTGCGCGAAAACAGTGGCTTGCCGGGCTGCTTGAAGTGCGCGGTGAAATTCATGTCGATGCAGGCGCGGCAGCGGCCCTGAAAAATGGCAACAGCCTGCTGCCGGTGGGCGTCACGGAAGTAGTTGGCGGCTTTCGCCGCGGCGACGTGGTGACCGTCGTCGGCCCGGGCGGCGCGCAGTTGGGTCGGGGACTGACCGAGTATTCCGATGATGACGCCACGCGCCTGCAGGGTTGCCAGTCGGAGGACATCGAGGATCGTCTCGGCTATCGTGGGCGTTCCGTGATTATCCATCGAGACGAGCTGGTGTTATTCGAAAATGAACGCTGACGGCAAGAGCAAGGTGTCCATTGCGGCGATGATGGACGAAATCGGTCGCACGGCGCGGCGTTCTGCGGTCGCGCTGGCCGGCACCACCATCGAGCAACGTAACGCCGCTCTGAGCGCGAGCGCTGCAGCGATCCGGGAAGCTGCCCGAGACATTGTCGCGGCCAACGACAGAGACCTCGCCTCAGCCAGGTCAAACGGCCTGAGCGATGCCATGTTGGACCGACTGATGCTCGATGATGCGCGAATCGAGGCCATGTCTTCAGGCCTCGAGAGCATCGAGACCCTGCCGGATCCACTGTCACGGGTACTCGATGCGTGGGAGCGGCCAAATGGTCTCAAGATTCAACGCGTGTCGGTTCCGCTTGGCGTCATCGGCATCATCTACGAAAGCCGGCCGAATGTGACGGCGGACGCCGCGGCACTCTGCGTAAAGTCGGGCAACGCCGTCATTCTGCGTGGCGGCTCGGAGAGCTTTCATTCCAGTAACGCGATCTTCGCGTGCCTGCAGACCGGACTTCGGACAGCAGGTATCGAGCCGAGCGTCGTGCAGATGATTCCGACGACCGATCGCGCCGCGGTCGGCTACCTGTTGTCGTCCATGGCCGAATGGGTCGACGTGGTCGTGCCGCGCGGTGGCAAGAACCTGATCAAGCGCGTGCAGGATGAGGCGCGCGTTCCGGTCATCGGTCACCTTGAAGGTATTTGCCATGTCTACCTGCATTCGGATGCCGACGCCGACATGGCGCGCGACATCGTTGTCAATGCAAAGATGCGCCGTACCGGAATTTGTGGAGCGGCCGAAACCGTCCTGGTCGATCACGACGCAGCGCAGCGCCTGTTGCCGACGGTCATAGCTGCGCTCCTGGAAGCAGGCTGCGAAGTGCGCGGTGACGAGGAGGTCACGGCGCTGGCCAAGGCTGTCGTGCCTGCGACCGAGGCCGATTGGTCCACTGAATACCTGGACGCGATTGTCTCGATTCGCGTGGTTGACGATATCGAGGCAGCGATCGCGCACATAGGACGCTACGGGTCCGGTCACACCGAGAGTATCGTTACCGACAATGATGCGGCCGCAGGACGATTTCTCGCCGCGGTCGACAGCGCGATCGTGCTCCACAACGCATCGACGCAGTTTGCTGACGGAGGGGAGTTCGGTATGGGTGCGGAAATTGGAATTGCCACCGGGCGTATTCATGCACGCGGTCCTGTAGGTGCCGAACAGCTAACCAGTTACAAGTACGTAGTGCGCGGTAGCGGTCAGGTGCGGCCCTGATGTCGCGCGACGTGCCACATTTTGATGTCGCTGTCATCGGCGCCGGTATCAATGGTGCCGGGATAGCCAGGGACGCGGCGCTGCGCGGCGTTCGCGTAGCTGTTTTCGACAAGAACGATATGTGCACCGGCTGTTCCTGGATATCGAGCCGCCTGATACACGGGGGTCTGCGCTACCTGGAATACGGCGAGATCCCGCTCGTCTATGAGTCGTTGCACGAGCGCCGTGACCTGCGCTTGACCGCGCCACATCTTGTCGAGCCGCTGCGAATCTGCCTGCCCATCTTCGAGCAGGCACGTCGCGGACCCTTGTTGATTCGCCTGGGTATGATTGCCTACGACTTGCTGTCGATTCGCAAGACCGTGCCTATGCATGAAATGCTGAGTCGCGACGAAATAAGAAGTGAGGAGCCCGGTTTGCGTAGCGACGGGCTGCGGGCCGCGGCTCGCTATTACGATGCGCAGGTCGCTTTTGCCGAGCGCCTCGTGCTCGAAAACCTGCTTTCGGCGCGTTCAGCCGGGGCGGTCGTCAAGACCCATTGTGAGGTGACGAAAATCCGGCTTGCGGATGGCGCAGTGCAGTCGCTCGTTTATCTTGATAAGGCCGATAATTCACACCGGGAGATCACGGTCGATACGGTCGTCAACGCGGCCGGTCCCTGGGTAGATCGCGTTCTTGAAACCGTTGCGGTACCTGCCAAACGGCACATTGGGGGCACCAAGGGCAGCCACATTATCGTCAATGCCTTCGACGGCGCTCCTCATGATGCATTCTACGTGGAGGCAGCCGCTGACGGTCGGCCGTTCTTTATTATTCCGTGGAATCGACAATACCTGATCGGCACGACGGACATTCGCTATGACGATGATCTTGATACGATTCGCGCGAGCGATCCGGAAATCGAATACTTGCTCGAGGAAACCAATCGCGTTTTTCCACGAGCCGGGCTGACAAAAGCCAGTATCAACTATGCCTATGCGGGCGTTCGGCCATTGCCTTACCAGGACAAAGGGCCGGAGTCGGCAATCACTCGCAAGCACATCATCAAGGTCAACAAGGAGATCGCGCGCGGCTTGATATCCATTATCGGCGGCAAGCTCACGACCTACAGGCATCTGGCCGAGCAGACCGTGGATCGCATCGCGGCGCTGGCAAACCTGGAGCTTCCGAAATGTCAGACACGGGGGGCATTGTTGCCTGGCGCCTGGGGAATAGATCGTGCCGAGCAGAGGCTTCGAGAGCTGCAGCTGTTGTCAGAGACCGGCATACAGCGGCTTCTGAAGATCTACGGCGGTCGTGCGGCGGAGATCTGTGACCTTGTCGGAAAAGAGCAGGGGCTCGCGCAGACACTGGATGCTGACGATAGCGTGCTCGCGGCAGAGATTGCGTTCGCCGTACGCCATGAATTTGCCATGACGTTGGAAGACATTGTTTTCCGGCGCTGCATGGTCGGCCTCGATCGTGACCAGGGGCGGCCGCTTTACGGACGCATCGCCGACATAGCCGCCGCCGAGCTTGGCTGGGATGACGATCAGAAATCGCGACAGCTTGATGAACTTGTGGAATACAGCCAGTCGCTGCGCGTTGCATAGGCGTCCATCAGCGGACGTCCGGCAGGTACCGTAGTTCGATAAAGAGCTCACGACCACGGCCGGGGAAATAGCGGTACTGTCCAAAGGCGTAGTCGGCGCGATCGGCGTACGTCTCATTCATGAGATTATTCAGCCGCGCCGTAACACTGAGAGAGCGATTCAGTTCGATGCGCGTTCGCAGGTTAAGAAGATCGTGTCCGGGGTATCGAAAACGGTTCTCGGCATCCAGGTAATAGGCGCCGATTGTCGTCCATTGCAGCGCCAGCGTCGCCAGCGTTCCGGGTTCAAACAGGATTTCCGCACTGCCCAGCCAGCGGGGCGCGGTATCGACGTCATTCCCTGAGACAAATGCTTCGCCGCGAGCGGCGATCGTATCGAAGTCATAGCGATGCCGCGCGTAGCTGCCGTTAAGGTCGAGCTTGATGGCGTCGCTCCACTCCCAGAGTAAAGCCAGCTCGACGCCACGATGGGTACTGCGACCCCCGCTGACATTAAAGCCATCCGCGTCGCGGAAAACGCTTTCGCGCTTCTGCATCGCAAACATCGCAACTTCTCCGTTTAGCCGTGGCGTCAGCCACCGAACGCCGAGCTCGAGGGAGTCGAGCGTTTCTGAATCGAGATCGGCCACGGTCTGGCCGCTCTGCAGTCGATACAGTTCGGTTGCCTGCGGTGCCCTGAAGCCGCGCGCCAGCGACGCAAATAGAGCGACGTCTGCCCGAGCCGCATAGATCAATGAGAGCTTCGGTGCGACGTTGGTGAAGGCGTCGGTACGATCGGCGGGTCGCGAGTAAAGGCAGCCGCCGAAGCCACAAGGAGTACCGTCGTCACGGGTATTGCCAGTTAGCATGCGATTCCGGTAATCGTAGTGCAGGTACTCGATGCGCAGTCCGGCGCTAAGCGTCCACGCCTCAGCAACGTTCACGTCTGCCTGCAGATACGGAGCAATACCAAGGCTCTTCACGCGGAAGTCATAGTGCTTGCCAGGCGGGCGGGTTTCCTGCAGAAACGCTGATCCCTCGGTCGGCCCAAACTGCGTTTCCTTGAGGAACATATTGCTCCACTCGACGTCGGCGCCGACAACAAACTGTCTGTCTTTATCGCCGAAGGAGAACGCCGTGACAGCACCGGCGCTGACGTGACCGTTTTCCTCTAGCGGCTGCCCCGGCAGAAAATGCTGCAGGAAGCGCATGTCCGAGTGGCGTACATACGGTCGGATGTCGGCGTCGACGTCAGTGCCGAGTACGCTGAGAGAGGACGTCCATATCCCGTATAGCCTCTGGCTGGAGGCATCGCGAAACGCTTCCGGGTTCAAATTCGCACGGTTGAGGCCCGGATCCTCGTACGCATTTTCGCCAAAGATGAAGCCGGCGGTCTCCTGGTCGAGTTCTGTCGCGCTGAACACGGTGGTGAACGCCGAGGCTCCCAGGTCCCAGTCAGCACCGAGCTGCGCTTTGAGCTGCCGATAGCCTGAATCGTCACGGAAACCGCCGTCATCGGCGACCAGCAACGAGGCGAACTTCTGCAGGTCCTCGCCACTCGAAAGTGACGTACGAAAACGCAGGAATTCGTTCGAGCCGACTTCGATCGCAGCGAGGTTGCGGCGGTTCTTGCCGGAAGCCGGCGTCAGCACGTTGACGATGCCGTGCAAGGCGTTGGAGCCGAATAGCGCACTTCCGGGGCCTCGAATGATTTCGATCTCGCTGGCGGTTTCTGTCTGCATCTCGAACATCTGGTTCACATTGCAGAAACCGGACGGCCGGACAGGGATGCTGTCCTCGAGAAACAGGAAGTCGCCGCACGAGCCTGCACCCGTCAGGACCGGCGAGCGAATCGCGGTCAGGTGTTCCTGGCCGCTGCCGCGGCCAAGCCAGACACCGGGGACGCGGGTCATGAGCTCGTGAATATGTTGATGGCCGATCGCTCCGATCGTCTCGCCGTCAAGTTGCGCCAGGTTGCCCGCGTGCAGCAGGACTGGCTGGCTGCGCCGGCGGCTGGTGACGACGAGCTCTTCGATCCTCTCTTCGACGATTGGTGTCTCGACCGGTGTCTCGACATCGGCGCCGATCGCGCCGTTAGGGAGAACAGAGAACGCCGCCAGTAGCAGGTGGCGCGTCGTCCCTGACCGTGTTGGTCGCATCAATTCTCCCTCTTCATCGCGCGATCATTATAATCGCGATTCAACGACCGTCCGTCATTAAATGAGCGTCTTCATGTCGAAAGCCAATCTCTTCAAGCGTGGGTCAGGAATCGTCCTGATGCTGTGTTTCCAGCTGTCATCGCTCGCACAGGCCGACACGGCGGTCGAACAGCATGCAGCGCACGGCGAGCGGCCGCGGGTCGGTCTCGTGCTAGGGGGCGGCGGCGCCCGCGGGGCCGCTCACATCGGTGTACTAAAAGAGCTGGAGCGGCTGCGCATCCCTGTTGATGTCATAACCGGCACCAGTATGGGCGCTATTGTTGGTGGGCTGTACGCCAGCGGCATGACGGCAGCCGAACTCGAGGATCTTGTCGGCTCGCTGGACTGGGCCGGAGCGCTGAGCGACAAGCCGGACCGCGAAGACCTGAGTTTCAGACGCAAGCAGGATGACGCGCAGTTTCCGATCGATTTCGAAGTCGGTGTGCGAGGAACGGATCTGCAGCTGCCAAAGGGCGTCATCCAGGGGCAGAAACTCGACCTCTTGTTGCGCGAGCTGACCGTCAAGAGCTCGCACATTGACGATTTCGACGATTTGCCGATCCCGTTTCGTGCGATCGCCTCGGATATTGGCCGGGGCGAGCCGTACGTGATCGGCCAGGGTGATCTCGCACGGGCAATCCGGGCCAGCATGTCGGTACCTGGTGTGTTCGCCCCGGTGCGCGTTGATGGTCGCCTGCTGGTCGACGGCGGTATCGTCGGCAACCTGCCGGTCGACGTAATCCAGGGAATGGGTGTCGATGTCGTCATTGCCGTCGACGTGGAGTTCCCTCTTTACGGCGAGGACGAGCTCGGCTCTGTGCTGACGATTTCCGAGCAAATGCTGACGATCCTGATCCGCAAGGAGACCCTGCGGCAGATCGATCGACTTGGTGCACGCGATATCCTGATTCGTCCCGAATTGGGTACCTTCGCATCAACAGACTTCGGCAATATCCTGGACACCATCGAACCCGGCCGGCAGGCGGCGCAGGCACAGGCAGGCAAGCTGCAAGAACTCGCGCTGAATGAAGCGGACTACGCGGCGTATCGTGCTCGCCACGTGCTGCCGCGAATAGCGGCATCTGAATTGGCGTTCGTTCGTGTTCTGCACGAGGGCCGATTGTCGCCGGCGGTGTTGAAGTCGAGGCTCAGCGTCAAGGCCGGCGACCCGATCGACACACAAGTGCTTGCGGCCAACGCGGATCGCCTCTACGGGCTGCAGCTGTATGAGCAGGTCGGCTACGAACTCGTCGAAGAGAATGGCCAGGTCGGCGTAGAGTATCGTGCGACCACGAAGAGCTGGGGCCGCAACTTCCTGCAATTTGGTGTCGCACTCGAAGATGACTTCGAAGGCTCAACGGGATTCAATCTGTCTGCGCGCCTGACTCGAGCCGGCCTGAATCGACTGGGTGCGGAGTGGCGTACCGACCTTACGCTCGGCACAGACCCCGAGCTCTTTACGGAGTTTTACCAGCCACTGAGTTTCGATTCGCGCTGGTTCGTCGCGCCAAAATTGCAGATGGCCCAATCCAACCTGAATCTGTTTGCGGCAGACGAGACCATCGCGACGCTGCGCGTCTCGGAAGCAGAGGCCGGCTTCGATTTCGGGCGCGAGCTGGGAACCTCGGGTGAATTTCGGCTCGGCGCCTACCGCGGACTGGGTGAAGCGCGCGTCAAGGTCGGTGACCCGACGCTGCCGAACATCGACTTCGATACTGGCGGCGCATTCGCGGCATTGCGTTTCGACACCCTTGACGACGCGCAATTCCCGCGACGCGGTTCGCGGGCAGACTTGCGCTGGAACCTGTCACGGCCCGGCCTTGGCGCTGACAACGAGTTCGATACCGTCGAAGCCGAGTGGGAGTCCAGCTGGAGTCGGGGCAAGAATACGCTACAGCTCGGCCTGGCCTATGCGACGACACTTGAGTCCGACAACACGGTGCAGGACTATTTTGCACTCGGCGGCTTCTTGCGCATGTCGGGACTCGAACGTGGCGAGATCAGCGGTCCGCATGCGGCCCTGGCGAGGCTGGTCTACCGGCGCCGGATCGGCGAAACCACCGGCGGAATCCTGGATACGCCGATCTATCTCGGCGTGTCGGCGGAAGCGGGCAATGTCTGGCAGGCGCGTTCGGATATCGGCTTTGGCTCGATGATCATGAATGGCAGCGTGTTTACCGGCATCGATACGTTCGTAGGGCCGGTCTACCTGGCCGCAGGCCTTGCCGAGGGCGGCAACACCAATGTCTATCTGTTTATCGGTCAGCCGCCGCGCTAGCGAGCGACCTTCTCCAGAACCTGGGTCGGCGAGTCGGTGTCCCGATAGTAACCGTGCCGGATCGCCATCTTCTCGAACGCGGCGTCCCGCTCGGCCTCAGTGGCATACCAGTGAAAGCGCTCCCAGTCGTCGCCCACGACGTTTCGCAGCGTGTCATTGGCTGGCAACGTGACACGAATACCGAAATGACGTTCGCGACCGGCATGTTCCGGATCGACGAGATTGTGCTGGTGGAAGAAGTTCAAAGTCCGGTTCCTCTGTGGATGACCGCCGTAACGGCAGCGCGAGTATACCCGAAGTTCAGCGGCTCGCATCACGGTTGTTGGCCGCGGTCGCCAGCGCCCTCCCGGTCGGACCAGCCGAATAACCGCCGCGTTACAAACAGGTAGACGGGCTTGGCCAATGCCATCCAGGCACGCGACGGCCCCGACGGGTTTGCGAGGATATCGAGTTCGCGCGCCGTCAGCGCATGCGGACAGTAAGTTCGCTTGTGTTTCAGGAGATGCCGGATATCCTCTCGCGCGGCCGTTCGGAAAAGACGCCCGCGATTGCGCGAATAGCCGGCGAGCTGGAAGTCTATGAACGCGGCGCTGCCATCGTCGCGTACCAGCAGATTCGGTTCCTTCGCGAGATCGTTGTGCACCACGCCAGCGCGGTGAATGCGGCGCAACAGGCGCATGGCATCGCGAAAATAGGCGGGCGTCGAGGGCCGCGCCTGGTGCATTGGCTTGCCTGCCATGAAGCTGCGCGTAAGCTCTGCTGCGCTGCAGCGCAGCAGTCGGGGCACACCGTCGATACCCGAAAGCGCACCGAGCCCGATGGCCTCCCGACGCAGCAGCCGTCGCGCCAGCCACTTCAGCCACCAGCGGGCAGGCCGAGTGTCGCGCAGGATCTCGGCCCCGGCACCGGAATTCAGCAGCCAGACCTCGCCAAAAAGGTCCTTCTTTAACAGCTTCGATTCACCCATGACGGCAAGAATACCGCGATGATCGCTGCGATTGTGTGCTTCGCACTGGCGATACGCGCCACAAATGCAGAGAATGGCTGCAGAGATTGCAACGGAGCCAGAGATGGCCGGCGATTCCGACGAGCAAGCGCCCGATAGCGGGCGCGAACAACTTGATGCAACCGGCGAGTTTTTCAGCGTTGGTGCACCGCTGCATGCCGTGCGCGCGGGCTACGTGCGTCGCAAAGCGGATGACTTGCTCTACGACACGGTTGTAGCCGGACGCTACGCACATGTGCTCGCGCCGGATCGCACAGGCAAGTCCAGCCTCGTCTCGGCGACCGCCGCTCGACTCGAGAACAACGGATGCAAGGTCGCGGTGCTCGACCTCGAGCAAATAGGCGTTCGCGACGGCGGCGGAGATGCGGGCCGCTGGTACTACAATGTTGCCTATCGATTACTGCGGCAGCTGCGCATTCGCTACGACCTGCAGTCCTGGTGGCAAGACAAGTCGATCCTCAGTAACCGTCAGCGGCTGCTTGAATTCTATTCGGAAATTCTACTGCAGTTCGTGCCTGAACGAATCGTCGTATTCCTCGACGAGATTCAGTGCATCGAGGATCTGCCGTTTGCGGACCAATTGCTTGCGAGCATTCGTGCCGCACATAACGCCCGGACTACAGATCCCGATTTCTCTCGGCTTGGTTTTGTATTGCTTGGTGAGTGCGATCCGCTCAACCTGATCGAAGAAGCCGAGCTGTCGCCGTTCAACGTGACGCAGCAGGTGATCCTGAACGACTTCACGCGGGAGGAGCTCGATCTGTTTGCGACCGAGCTGAACCTGGAGGACCGAAGCGCCGTCGCCGCGCTCGACAGGATTTTCTATTGGACGCACGGCCAGCCCTACCTGAGCCAGAAACTCATGCGTGCCGTTGCGAGAGATGGTTCCGGGGAAGACGCTGTCGAACAAATCGATCATGTCGCGACGCAGCAACTGGCCGGACGTGCTGCGCTACACAACGAGCCGCACATGAGCCACATTCATCGCGCCATCGTTAACGACGACAAGCGCAAGGAAGGCCTGCTGAACCTGTATGGCAAGATCCGCAAGGGCGCGAACGTGGCCGCAGACCTTGGTTCGCCGTTGCAACGCAGGCTGCTGGCCATCGGGCTTCTGGAAATCGACCAGGACGGCAACCTGTGTATCAGGAACCGGCTCTATGAGCGCGTTTTCACCGCTCGCTGGGCCAATGAGAACATCCCCGTGCGATTGCGTGTGCCGGCAATGGTCGTTGGCGCGTTGTTGCTGCTTACATTTATTCCGTTCTGGTACACGCAATTGTTGCCGCGGCCATACCTGGCGGTCTTGACGTCGACGAGTACGGAACTGGATTACGCGAGCGAAGCGTACAGGAACTTGCGATCGTTTCCGGGACATACAGATATTGCGGACAACCTGTTTCGCGGCTACCTGATCGAACAGGGAATAGCGGCGCCGGACGAGCAGCGGATTCGAGCCGTTGCGGAGCTGGCTGAGGCGCTGCCGGATGCCGAGCGCCTGCCGCAGGAACTGCTGGCGGACTACTGGGAACGCCAGGTGATGGCGGCAAAGCGCGAAGAGCGACGCGATGACGCCTTGCTGGCGGCGCTTGAATCCCTGGTGATGGCTACGCCGCAACGCCGCCGACAAGCGGCGAACCTGATTGCCGACGACTATCCGCTGCTTATTGGCACGTTGCCACCTGTCACGGGGAAGCAGGTCGTATTCGACCCCGCAAGCCTGGTACTTAGCGCGGCGGAAGGGGCGAAGATCTCGCAGTGGTCGCTTGCCAGCGACGCGCTGCAGCAACGCGAAAGCTGGTCGGTAACAGCGCTGGAGGTAGTACCGCTGGTGCGACGCGTCGTAGTCGATCGTGACGGTGTCGTCAACCGCGCCGGTCTGACGCTAAGTATCAGCCACGCGCGCATGTCTGACTTGCGTATCAAGATTATCGCTCCTTCCGGTCGTACGGTTGAGGTACAGCCGGGCCTCGAGCGCGCTTTCAGCACCGAGGACATTCGCATTCCGGCGAACCAGTTGCGCGACCTGATTGGCGAGCCACTCTCCGGCACCTGGTCAATCAGCGTTCGTGACGAAAACCTCGGAATCGCCGGTCAATTCGTTGCCTGGAACCTCAGACTGAATTCGCAAGGCAACCTCGAGGATTTCCAGCGGGGCCTGAATATTCCTGAGCCCGTCGAGCGCGAAACGGACAATATCTGGTTCGATGTCAATGGCCGCTATGCGGTTGCGCGCGCCATGCAGAGCGATAGTGCGCGAATCTGGGATCTCGCCTTTGCCGAGCCAGTCCGGGCGATAGCAGTGAACGATAACGAGACCCTTATCGGCTTCGACGCGGGCGCGCGACACCTGGTAACGGCATCGCTCGACAACGTGCGCTTATGGGATACATCGTCCGGCGACCAGGTTGCCTCAATACCGATCGGGGCGGGCAGCAGCGGCGCGGTGCTGACGGCAGACGGCACCAGCCTGTTCATGGCGCGCCGCGGCGATGCGGAGACGAGTTTCGAGATCTGGTCAATTGAGCAACGCGCGATGACCGCGAGCCTCAAGGTCGCGGGCGCACCTGCGCTGGTGGCGATCGACTCGAGCGGTACTCGCGTTGCCGTTGCGGACTACGATCGCGCGGTTCGCGTGTGGGATATTGGCAGCGGTGAGCTTGTCGCGCAGCTGGATCTGCATGCGCGGCCCAGCTCCATCGAACTGGCTGCGGGCGGCACGGCGCTTGGTGTAGTGCACGGAGATTCCGGTATTTCCTTGTGGAGCGTCGATCGACCGCAGCAGTCCCTGATGGAGGACTTTGGCGAAGGTCGCTGGCAGATGGCTTTTTCTCCCAGTGGAGGCAGCGCGGTTGCCGGGCGACCGGACATCGGTTTCCAGATGTATGACAGCAAACACGGTCGCCTGCTGGGGCCTTCTGTCGGCGTTCGCAGAGACCGTTTTTCGACGGGTATGTTGGCCTTCAGCGATGACGAGCAACTGCTGCTGAGCGGAAATGCCGAGCTTGGTTTGCGGGTATGGAAAGTGCCGACCGCGATTGAGGCTGGCGGCGCCGTCGAACTTCGCGGTCACGAAATATGGAAACCGTCTGCCGATCGCGTAATGGCCGCTACACCTGACGCCACACGACTTGTGATCGGTGACCCTGCTGGACATGTTCATATCGTACCGGCTGGCGCGAGCCTCGAGGAAATTCGGGCGATCGGCGATGATGTGAGCTTTATCGGTCACAACGCCGAAGTGCGGGTATTCGGCTTCAATGCCGACGGCTCATTGCTCGCAAGCGCTGCATTGGACAACTCGATTCGGATCTGGGATACCAACACCGGGCAACCGCGTTCGTTTATGGCCGAGGCTACCGGAGCGGCCATCAGCCGACTGGTGTTCTCGCCGGATTCTTCATTGCTCGGCGTTCTCAATAACGATCGTGTCTGGCTACTGAACAGCAGCGACGGCGAATTGGTCGGTCAATTCGAACTTGGCGAATCTCATGCGGGCATTGCGTTTGCAACCGATAAGCAGCTTTTCCTCGGTGGCGAAAGCGGCTCTCTGCGATTACTCGAGAGGGGTGACGATGGAAAATGGGTGCTGCAAGAGTTGTGGACGGGCGCCGCTGCTGTGCGCTGGGTCGAGGCCGCGCCTGGCGGCGATTACCTGGTCGTGGTCGACAATAATAACCTCGCGAGCCAGTTTATTCTCGCCGATGGGCAGATAGCGAATGCGACGCTGCAGTTACCGTCGCCTGTCATCGATGTTCTGTTTGATCGCAATCGCGTGCTGTTTCGCACATCCCGCTGGTTTCATCGTGCCAGCTCGTCGCAGATCGGGCTGGTCTGGCAGGACAGCGTTTTCGGGCCGACAGCGATTCACGGTGCGCGAGTCGTCACTGGCAAGCCGGGTGCCGGTGGTCGAAGCTATGTCCCGGCCGTTCGCAACGGTACCGTCGAACTCGTTGAGTTGGGATTCCGCGGCTTGTCGGGCCCCGGCCTGTTTGGCAGCAAAGACGAACTGCTGGGCAAGTGGCGGCCACGGCTGCGAAGTCCGTCGGTTGTGGAAGACCTCGGCGTCGACGAGCCGGATTCGGCGGTATTTCGCTAGCGCTGGTCGCCGCGCAACGTTCTTACCAGCAGTTCGAGTTTCTCGGCCGTGACTTCTGACGCGGGCACGGCTTGGCCAAATGACACGGGCACGCGAGCAAGCAGTCGACCCGGGACCTTGCGGACCCCGCCGCTTTTCCCGCGGCTGAACCAGCTACCCCACAACCGACCCAGCGATGCCGGTACGACGGGCACCGCGCGTCGCTGAATGATCTTCTCGATACCGGGCCGGAAGCGCTGGATCTCCCCATCCCTTGTTATACCGCCTTCCGGAAAGATGCAGACCACATTGCCCGCTGCCAGTTCAGCGTCGACTTTCTCGAAAGCCTCGTCCATCAGCTGCCGGTCTTCCCGTGCTGACGCGATCGGAATGGCTTTGGCGGTTTTGAAGAAGAACTTCAGTACCGGCATCTGAAAGATCTTGTACCACATGACGAAGCGCATCGGGCGGCGTACGCACCCGCCAAGGATGATGGGATCCATGTAACTTACGTGATTGCAGACCACGACGACGGGACCGTTCGCGGGGATGTTGTCGAGGCCTGTAGCCCGCACACGATAGACGATCGTGGTGATCAGCCATGCGAGGAACCTCATCAGGAATTCCGGCAGCAACGAGTAAATATAAATGGCAACTGCGGCGTTCAGCACGGCAACGATGACGAACAGCTGCGGAATGGAGAAACCCGATTGCAGCACGACAATCGAAAGAACGGCGGCACTGACCATCAGCAACGAGTTGATGATGTTATTGGCCGCAATAATGCGAGACAGATGTTGCCGCTTGGACCGCTTCTGTATCAACGCGTATAAGGGCACGCTGTAGAAGCCGCCGAAAGCGCCGAGCAACGCCAGATCGGCCAGCACACGCCAGCTGCCGTCACGTGCCAGGAACTCGCCGATGGAATTCACCGCCACCGCGTGCGGCGTCGGTTGTGCGAAAAAGAGATCGATAGCAAAGAGGCTTAGACCTATCGAGCCGAACGGCACCAGACCCAGTTCAATGCGATGCCCGGACATGCGCTCGCAGAGCAATGAGCCGATGCCAACGCCAATGGCAAAAGCGGCCAGCAATGCCGTGGTGATCGCCTCGTTGCCATTCAGTATCGTCAGCGTGTAGGCCGGTATCTGTATGGTCATCGCGGAACCGAAGAACCAGAACCACGAGATACCGAGAATCGACAGGAATACGCTGCGATCCTCGCGCGCAAACCGGACGATTCGCCAGGTCTCCTGCCAGGCGTTCCAGTTGATCGTCAGCTCCGGATCGACAGCCGGGGTTATCGGTACCTGGCGGCTGGTCAGGTAGCCTGATATAGCAACCAGGACGAGGCCCGACCCAAGCACGGCCTGCTTGCTGATTCCAAGCCATGCTGCGATTTCGTCACCCACCGCGATACCGCCGATTATCAAACCGATGATAATCGCGATATAGGTTCCGGACTCGACCAGCGCGTTGCCGCCAATCAATTCGTGATCAGCCAGCTTCTGTGGCAGATAGGCGTACTTCACCGGACCGAACATCGTTGACTGGCAACCCATGAAGAACAGCACCAGCAGCAACAGGGAGTAGTTCGTGGAAACGAGCGCGGCGGCAGCAAACAGCATCAGTGCGATTTCGACGGCCTTTATGCGCCGAATCAGCATCGATTTCTCGTACTTGTCAGCCAGCTGGCCGGCGCTGGCCGAAAACAGGAAAAACGGCAGGATAAACAGCCCTGCGGCGACGTTGGCCAGGGCGGTGGGGTTCATACCTGCAACCAGCACGCCCTGAAAAGTGATCAGGATGACCAGGCCGTTGCGGAAGATATTGTCGTTAAGGGCGCCAAGAAACTGGGTTGCGAAGAAGGGGGCAAACCGACGCTGGCCGAGTAGCCTGAACTGGCTTGATCCTGACAAAGGCCTGCGTCCCCGTAGTGAGTAACGCGTCACTATAGCGCGAAATACAGCCTGTTCCGCTTGAAAAAGTGCGAACTCGCACAGGCCAGGCAATTTGACAATCTTGCTATGATCATCCGTCACTGGATGACTTTTTCTACCAACTGACCAATTTGGACGAATTACGCCCTATGACCAGGCTATCAATACTGTGGTTTTGCGGTTTCGCCGTGCTGGCCGGCTGTGCCGAGGAGCCGGCGCCGCGGTCCGTGTCTGAATTTGTTCAGAATCCTATCTTGCTGGAGGCGGCGATGGTTCGCTGTTCTCAGGATCGAGAGAAGACGAAGTATGACCCCGAGTGCTTCAACGCGCGACAGGCGGTCGCGCGGATCCAGGCAAAAGAAGAGGCCGAGGCCAAGGCCGCATTCGAAGCTCGCTCGGAAAGCAAGCGTGCTGCGCTACGGCGTACGCAGGCGGCCGCCGCGGAAGCGCGCCGCCGAGCGGAAGAGGCGCGACGCCAACGGGAGGAGGCCGAATACCTCGCGCAGTTTGGGGTTCTGCCGCCGACTGACGCTCGGGAGACACAGCCTGAGCAGGGAAATCTGCCAACCGCCGTCGTACCGCCGGCACAACCGGAAGGTGCAGCAGCTGCGCCAGTTTACGATGCAGCGCCGCAGCGGCAGTTCGAAAACGTCGCGCCGGCACAGACAGAGGTCGAAGCAGCCACACCTACGCAGCCTGAAGAAGAAGCTGGGCCAACGGATCTGGGCTCGATCCGCGACGAACTGCGTCGTCGCAACGAAGACGGCGGCTACTGACTCTCTGAGCTCGTCGGCATCGAGCGGACGTGCAGGTCGCGTTGCGGGAACGGTATCTCGATGTTGTTCTCGATGAACGCCTTGTAAACCGCACAATTCAATTCATGCGTCACCCGGCCGCGGTCTACGGGTCGTACAATCCAGCCCAGCAGTTCGAAATCCAGGCTGGAGTCGCCGAATTTCCGGAACCGGACTCTTGGCGCCGGGTCTTCGACAATGTCCACGTTGTCGGCCGCGACTCGCTCGAGCGTTTCGATGACGTGATCAATATCGCTGCCGTAGGCAACACCCACCGCGATGCGAATGCGGTGTCGCGGCGAAGGGCCACCGGCTTCATTGGTTATCTTGCCATTGCCGATAATGCCATTCGGCACGGTTATCTGGATGTCGTCACGGGTCAATATGCGAGTGCTTCTCAGGCCAATCTCGGTCACGACACCGCGTTCTCCGCTGTCGAGAATAATGAAGTCGCCAATCTTGTAGGGTGCATCGACGATGATCGAGACACCGGCAAACAGGTTTGACAGCGTGTCCTTGGCAGCAAAACTGAGTGCCAGTCCAACGATACCGGCGGAGGCGAGCCAGGCAGTAACGTCGATATTCCAGGCCAGGAACAGGAAGTAGACAGTCAGCGCGACCAGCACCACTTTCAGGACGTTGTGGACCAGGGTAAGCATGCCTCCCTGCATAACCTGGGCGTCGGGCTTTCTGCCCAGTGCCCGCACTACCAGGGCGACGAGGCTGTTCAAGGTGCTGTACCAGACGAAGATCGCGATCGTCTTGAGAATGCCGACCGTTAGGAACAGCGGCGCTTCGGGCATGCCCACTCGTACGGATGCCAGTCCCAGGCCGACCAGCACGAAGGACAGGAATACCGGGCGATGCACCAGGCTGACGAGCTGATCGTCGAAATCGTTGGACGAGCGGCTCGCAATTCGTCCGATTATCGCGGAGATAATCCAGTCTGCGATCTTGCCGACAAAGATGAAGCCCGCCGCGATAATCGCGGCCTGCAGATACACATTGGGACCGATTAGCTCAGCAGTCTGCTGGACCCTAGCCAGTAGATCGTTCACCTCGACGTCCCCTGCCAATCTAGTAGTTGGGGTCGTATTCGGTTTCGTCGACGCCAGTCTCGTCGACGCCAGTCTCGTCGGTGCCTGGCATGCCGAACGTTTTCACGGTCGGTGTTTCTTCAGCGGCCGGCTCAATTCCCGCCTGCATGCCCGGCGACGTCGGCAATCGGCGAGTCTGCGCCGTGAGAATCTGCACGAAGGTGTTTGCTACGTTGGGCGCAATATTCGGAGAGCTCACGAAAATCTTCTCCGGCGTCATGGTACTTGAGCTATAAAAAGCTGCGTTGGCTTTGCGGTCCATTGTGACGCCGGCACCTTCAAGAGCGACGCCCGCAAACAAGCCGCGGCTCCTGGAATAGGAAACAACTTCTGCCTTGAAGAGCACGTCTGTCGCAATAGCGGTATGGCGACCAACCGGGCCGGCAGCCACAGAAGCGTCGGCTCCCAGCGTCAGTTTGCCATTGGCAATGCCGTCGACCCCTTTGCGCGTTTTGAACACGAGAATGATATCGGTCGACTGAGCGCCGACCTGCCAACCGAAACTACCGCCGGTGAGCGTGATAAAGGCAGGATTGCTCCAGGAATTGTCGTCCTGGCGTACGACGAGAATGCCCTTGCCACGTCGCGCACCGAGGCCGAAAGCTGCTTTGACGACGTTGGGTACAACGGCCACCGCATAGGCGTGAGACAGAAGGTTTGGCGGTATGGTCTTTTCGGGAATTCGCAGCAGCTCATTAATAACGTCAGCCGCGTCGGCCACGCGTTTTTCCTCGCGCGTCGCTGCGAAACTGGTTGAGGTGAGGAGCAGGGCCAATAATGAGAGAGCCGCAAGGGGAGTCTTGATATTCATGTTTGAATCCGACAGGTCAATCGCTCAAGAGTTCTATTCTGCGCCAGTATAGACGTGTTGCAGGTCATGCGTCTGTTCGATGCACGAGTATCGGCGGCAACGGATAGTCCAGCGTTGCGCATACGGCCCTGATGAGTTCGGCCTCGCCGACGGACAGCTTGGTGTCATACCCGGCGGTGGCGCTGATTGCCTGCAACAGCGATTCCTTGCCCTTGCTGTTCAGGCCCAGCAATACGTCCAGGCTGCGATCCAGGGTGGCGACCGTGTAGCCATCCGAATCTGTCTGGTAATTGTATCGCCGGGCCCACGACCCCAGCGTGGCCAGTCCGGCGTCGAAAGCGCTCTGGCTCGCTTCTTCGGAATCGTGTCCGTAACCCGCCAGTACCCGCAGCAGGCTAACGGCTGCCGGCTGCAGGGCCTTCTTGCGTGCTCGCACCGCGCTGCGGCGTCCTGACGGATCTATGGCCTGGCCAAGATTGCTCATCAGGATGCGGTAGAAGCAGTATTCGTAGAAGTCGACCTCGCCGTCGATTTCGATGATCCGCGTCGTCAGCGAGACGAGGTAGGCAAGCTGCTGGCTAGGCCGCAACTTGAGCGCCGGAAACGCAATTGAAAGCAGCGGCAGCCGGTACTCGGCACCGGTTTGCGCCAGCGCCTCGTAGTACTTCCGTACCAGCTGCGCGCGGTCCGTACCCAGTTGCTCCCGTACCAGCAACAACTGGCGTTCGAGTGAGCCGCCGTCGCGGTTCAAGACCAGTGCGATCGTTAGCAGGTAGGCGAATTCCGATGAATGCGCAGCGGCGTACAGGGACTCGGGAACCGACTGACGCAGATGCTGCGCATACTCTATGTGCTCGCTGTCCGGTTGGCCCACGGTGTCGACGATCGAGTCCGGCAGAAACGCTGCGCCTCCGGCTGCCATTGCCGCCGTCACACCCGTTGCGAAGTCACTCCGCTCGGCTTCGGCAAGGATGACGGCGCTGCGCTCGCGAGGGTCAACGCGCGGGAAGTCACTCGCCTTGAAACTGGGGTCGAGCGCCTGGATGCGTTCGACGAGCGGCGGATGCGTGGCAAACAGGCTGATGTACCTGCCGCCCTCGCCGAACAACATGTGGCTGATTTCTTCAGGGTCCTTGGAGCGGATCTGTGAGCCCGCTGTGTAACCCCCTATCTTCTTCAGGGCATTCGCTATGCCCGAGGTCTGCCGCGTAAATTGCACCGCCGAGGCATCTGCCAGGTGTTCTCGTTGTCGTGAAACGGCCGCCTTGATGATTCTGGCGAAAAAGACGCCAATGCTGCCGATAATCACCAGGCCCAGTCCGATGACCACGGTTACGGCAGAGCCTCGATCACGGCGACTCGAGACGATGCTCCTGTGGTAACCGCCGCGAATGATCAGGCGACCGATCAGGCCCAGCACCATGATGCCGAACAACACACCGATCAGGCGTATGTTGAGGCGCATGTCGCCGTTCAGGATATGGCTGAACTCATGGGCGATAACGCCTTGCAGTTCATCACGATCGAGCAGCTCGAGCGTTCCACGAGTTACGGCGATGGCCGCATCGCTGGGAGTAAAACCGGCCGCAAACGCGTTGATGCCACTCTCTTCTTCGAGGACGTAGATTTCGGGAACCGGCACGCCGGAGGCGATCGCCATCTCCTCGACAACATTTCGTAAGCGTCGGCGAAGCGGATCCTGTACATCGGCCGACACCTGGGTCCCACCCATATCGGTGGCAACACGGCCACCGCCGGCCGACAGGACGGAGGTTCGGTAAAGCGTTGCGCCGAGAATGAACAACGTGGTGATAACGGCGGTAGCAATCAGGGTCGCAAGCTGATCGACAATGAACCCGCCCTGCGTCACCCCAAGGCTGCTCGCGTAGTCGAAGCCAGCCTCGGTGAAGTTATAGAGCACAATGCCAACCAGCGCCGTCACAGCCGCCACGATGGCGAGTGTTGCGCCAATGTACGCGAAGACCAGCCGCCTCGTGGTGCGGCGGGCACGGTCCTGTGCGGCAAAGAAATTCACCTAGGGAACTAACGCTTTCCTGGCAATCAGGTGAACGAAACGTCCGGTACTTCGCGTTTCTCCTCGGACTCGATCTCGAGGAAACTCGCCAGCTCGAAGCTGAACGTGTTGGCGATCACGTTGTTCGGGAAATTCTCAGCGGTGTTGTTATAAGAGAGCACCGCGTCATTGAACGCCTGACGGGAAAATGCAACCTTGTTCTCGGTGCTGGATAGCTCCTCCTGGAACTGCATCATGTTTTGATTTGCCTTGAGATCAGGATAAGCTTCGGCCAGGGCGAACAAGCGGCCAAGTGCACTACCCAGGGCACCTTCGGATGCACCGAGCTTCTTTATTGCTGCTGCGTTGGCCGGGTCGGCTTTGGCGGCATCCAGGCTGGATACGGCGTTATTGCGAGCCTGGACAACGGCTTCGAGGGTTTCTCGTTCATGCTTCATGTAGCCCTTGACGGCCTCGACGAGGTTTGGAATCAGGTCGTGTCGACGCGTCAGCTGTACATCAATCTGGGCGAATGCATTTCGAACACGATTGCGTTCGTTGATGAGTCGGTTGTAAATACCGATTGCCCAGAACACTATCGCGGCGATGACGCCGAGGAATATCAGGAATGAAGTCACAGTCCGGCTCCTTATTTAAAGGTCTAGCTACCAAGCATAACCTCCGCTTGTTGCCAACACTAGCAACGCTTGCGCTGCTGGTGCCGGCAGGCCCTGCTGTCGCCGAATGGCTGGGCGACTCGCGTCCGCTGATGGGTACCGAGGTCAGCGTGTATCTCTGGAGCGACGATCAAGAACTGGGTAAACAGGCTGTCGAGGAGGTCTTCGACGAAGCAGCCCGCATTGATCGGCTCATGAGTACCTACAAAGATGATAGCGAAATCTCGAAAATCAACCTGCTGGCCGCCACAGAACCGGTTGTCGCGAGCGAGGAGCTGTTTCGACTGATTCAGCGTTCGCTGGACATCTCCGTGTTGACCCGCGGGGCGTTCGACATCACCTACGACAGCGTCGGTCAACACTACGACTTCCGTGCCGGAAGACGACCGGATTCGGACACGATCGCCGCGGAGCGCGAACATATCGACTATCGCTTCGTCAAACTGGACCAGGCCAGCCAGAGTGTGTCGTTCCTGCAGAAGGGTGTTCGTATCAACCTGGGAGGCATAGCCAAGGGCTACGTCGTGGAACGCGGTATCGATATTCTGCGACGACACAAACTGCAGCACGCGATCGTAACCGCTGGCGGCGACTCGCGTTTACTGGGCGATCGTCGGGGTCGCCCCTGGATGGTGGGCATAAGGGATCCGCGAGTCGATGGCAAAGTAGCCATTTCCGTGCCGCTGGTGGAAGAAGCGATCTCGACCTCGGGCGACTATGAACGCTATTTTGAAGAAGACGGCGTGCGCTATCACCACATTATCCGGCCGACAACCGGGACTCCGGCAAGCGGCGTCCACAGCGCCACCGTGTTCGGTCCGGATGCCGTCACCACGGACGCGCTTTCAACGTCGGTATTTGTAATGGGGGTCGAGCAGGGCCTTACCCTGATTGCGACCCTGCCGGACTACGAGAGTATCGTCATTGATGCCGAAGGCCGTGTCTACTACTCCGACGGACTGCGCCCGCCTGCTGAAGAAGCGCCTCAATAGCGCCCGAAAAAATCCTCGAATGTCGCTGAAAGCCGACGGATTTTCACTTTAAATTCAGCCTCATACGCATATCATAGGCTCACTGGCTCGACGAATTAAACGCTTGGGCATGGTGCCGATTTAACGTAATCTGGCGACTGCGCAGCAAGGCCATTGGCCGTATTTCCCGGCGCGATTATGTCTAGGAAATCCGGGCATTTGTGACGATTATCACGGCCCACTGCCGCCCCGACTGTCACTATGCGAGCTTCAACGGTGCCGCATTAGGTGCGTTTCAATGGATGAAACCCGGCGACTCAAACAAGGAATGAAGGGATGAATATCAGAAATGCAATTTTTGGTCTTGTCGTTAGCGTGTTTGCCGCGAGCAGCCTCGCTTCTTCGGGCCTCGAAGGCCAGCCCGCTCCGGACTTCGCGCTGAAAAGCTCCAGCGGCGAGAATTTGAGGCTTTCGGAGTACCGTGGCGACGTGGTGATGATCAACTTCTGGGCTACCTGGTGCGGTCCGTGCCGCCAGGAAATGCCGCTGCTTGATGAGTTGTACAACCGTTACCAGCGGGTTGGGTTCAACCTTCTCGGCGTGAATATCGACGACGACTCGCGGCGTGCGATGCGGATGATCGAGGAATTGGGCGTCAACTTCCCGGTCCTGTTCGATGCGCGCAAGGAAGTCAGCAAGTTGTATTCCGTTGAAGCTATGCCGGTCACCGTACTGGTTGATCGAGAGGGCACGATCCGTCATGTCCATCACGGCTACAAGCCCGGGTACGAAGAGAAATACCTGGATCAAGTTCGCTCCTTGTTAAGAGAGTAAATCAGTGACCAAGACACTTACCGGACTATTCGCCGCGCTGCTGCTCGGCTTCGCTACCGCTGTTGTCGCGCAGGATGCGGCGCCGATGGATTCGGACTCCGCGATGGCTGCAGCGATGGGCGCCGAAGCCGGCGAGGCGGAGTCACGCCAGGAGTTCCGCAGCCTCGATCAGGACGTGCAGACCCTGAAGAAAGAGGTTCTGGACCTGAACCGGGATCTGTTCTTGCTGGAAGAGGAGCTGCTGTTTCCCGCCAACTCACAGGTCGCATTCTTTATATCCATGGATGTCGGTGAGTACTTCGAGCTGGACTCGGTGAACCTCAAGATCGATGGCAAAGAGGTTGCCAACTACCTGTACACCGAGCGTGAAGCGGAAGCCCTCATCCGGGGTGGTGTGCACCGCGTGCACATGGCCAATCTCAAAACCGGTGACCATGAGTTGGTTGCCATTTTCACGGGCAAGGGACCACACGTACGTGACTATCGTCGCGGCGCGACCATGACCTTTGACAAGGGGATCGGGGCGAAATACCTCGAGCTCGAAATAACCGACCGGGTCAAGAAGCAGCAGCCCGAATTTGTCATCAAGGAATGGGAGTGATCTTTGCCTTCAGGTCGCGCACTAGGTAGGTGCCTCCGCGTACTGTTGGCGCTCTACGCGCTGACAACCGCGGCTCAGGCTGCCGACGATGATCGTGATCCGATCGTCGTCAAGGACCCGCAATACGGCGAGGTCCTTTTCTATTTCTATCAGGAAGATTACTTCCCGGCTATTGTCCGCATGCTCGCTGCAAAACAGCAGCAGCAGCTGGACGATCACAGCGATGAAGCAGAGCTGTTACTCGGCGGCATGTACCTGTCCTACGGACATCACCTGGAAGCTGCCGATATTTTCGAGCGTCTGCTGGCCGACAATGTAGCGCCGGACATTCGCGACAGGACCTGGTTCTTCCTCGCAAAAATCTGGTACCAGCGCGGCTACCTGGACAAGTCGCGGCAGGCGCTTGCCAACATCGAAGGCGAGCTGCCCAGGAACATGCAACGCGAAGCCCTGATGCTGGATGCGCAGATACTTATTGCGGGTGGCGAATACGATGCGGCAATCGCAAAATTGCAGAAATGGAAAGGCAGAACGGAATGGGCCAGCTATGCCAAGTTCAACGTGGGTGTGGCGCTGGTGCGCCTTGGCAAGATCGACGAGGCGGCCAAGCTGCTCGACGATCTAGGCACTCTCGACCCGTTTAACGAGGAGCTCACATCCTTGCGCGACAAGGCGAATCTCGCCCTCGGATACGCGCTGTTGCAGGACGGGCAGGCGAGCGCTGCCAAAGGGCCACTGCAGCGGGTCCGCTTGGAAGGGCCTTTCTCGAACAAGGCGCTGCTGGGCGTCGGCTGGGCCGACGCCGAAATGAACAACTACCAGCGTGCACTGGTGCCGTGGATGGAACTGCGCGGCCGTGACCTGCTGGATCCGGCAGTGCAGGAGTCCATGCTGGCCATACCGTATGCGATGGCAGAGCTCGACTCGATCAGCCAGGCGGCAGACCATTATCTGAACGCGATCGAGGCGTTCTACGAGGAAACCAATCGCCTCGACCGGGCGATACAGCGCATTGAATCCGGCGAGTTTTTTGACGAGTTTGTCGAGGACGATCCCTTGGACAGCACTGGCTGGTACTGGCGCCTCGAGGAGCTGCCCGAAGGCGCAGAGGCTCGTTACCTGTTCCACCTGCTTGCGAAGCACGAGTTCCAGGAAGGATTGAAAAACTACCGTGACCTCAGCTACCTGTATCGCAATCTCGACGAATGGCAGCAAAACGTCGATGTCTACGGCAACATGCTGGAGACGCGCAAGGAGGCCTACGCGCAGCGTTTGCCGCGCGTGCAGGATGCGCTGGCACGCGCCGACCTCGACGGCATGGTGAATCGCAAGCTCGAGTTCGATTCGACGCTGAACAATATTGAAGAAAGCAATGACTGGCTGGCGCTGGCTACCAAGTCGGAATTCGAAATGTGGGGCGAAATTACCGGGCTGGAAAATGCGCCCGCATTGCAGGCGAATATTCCGGAAGCATACGAAGTTCGCGACAAGATTCAGCTGTTGAAAGGCGTTCTGCAATGGGACCTGGAGCGCGACTTCAGTGATCGCCTCTGGCGCATCCGACGCAACCTCCGACAGTCCGGTGAAGCGCTGGTTGAGACGCAGCGCTCGCGTCGCAAAATCGATGAGACCATGCGCCTCGAGCCGCTGAAGTTCGATGAGCTTAGCGATCGCGTGTATGGCCTAGGCCCGCGCATCGAAAGCACGAAGATGCGCCTCGAGGATACGCTATCGAAACAGCGCACCTTCCTGCAGTCGATCGCGGTCGGTGAGCTGCAGGCACAGAAACAGCGCCTGGACATCTACACCGTACAAGCGCGGTTCGCACTTGCGGCGATATACGACATTGCCGCGACAGTAGGAGACGCGTCGGAATGAACATGACACGTTACCTGTTACCGCTGCTTGTCGCGCTCAGCCTGTTCAGCGCTGCGGCGGATGCCGCTGTCAAGAAGAAAGACACGATCAAGAGCCTCGAAAAGAAGACCGTCAAGGTCCGGCCGGGCAACGTAATCCTCGACAGTAACGACCTCGCGCGCGACAACTACAGGGCGTTCCTGGACCTGGTAACGGACGATCCTGAGTTGCGCGCCGAAGCGATGCGTCGTCTCGGCGACCTCGAGTTGGAGGCGACGGAAGCCGACCAGCTGGCGGAAAATATTGAGTCACTGGAATCGAGTGGCTATGACAACGCGGTCAGTCTTTACCAGCAGTTGCTCGAGGCATATCCCGACTATCGTCGCAACGACACCGTGCTCTATCAGCTGGCCCGCGCCTACGAGATTGGTGGCCGTACGGACGAGGCGCTCGAGGTTCTGAACGAACTGGTCAGCAAGTTTCCCGATACGGCGCTGATTGACGAGGTTCAGTTCCGTCGCGGCGAAATGCTGTTTCTCAGGAAGGATTACAATAACGCCGAGGCCGCGTATCAGGATGTCAGGAAATACGGCGACGAGTCACGTTTCTATGAGCAGTCGCTATACAAGCTCGGCTGGTCGCAGTTCAAACTCGCGTGGCACGAAGACAGCCTGCAGCCCTTCTTTGAATTGCTGGATCGAAAGATCAAGGGCATTGATATCGGCGAGGGAGAAGAACGGCTGGCGGGGCTCAAACGCGCCGAACGAGAACTCGTCGAGGATACCTTCCGCGTATTGAGCATCAGTTTCTCGTACATGGAGGGAGCCGAGAGCATCGACGCCTTTCTGGCGAGTCGCGAGCATCCAGCCTATAGCTACGTGATCTACAGCAATCTCGGCGACCTGTACCTCGAAAAAGAGCGCTACGTGGATGCGGCCGAGACGTACGAGGCTTTTGTCGCCCAGGATCCGTACCACCCGAAGGCCCCGCTCTTGCAGGTCGAGGTCATCGAAGCCTACAAGCGAGGCGGATTTCCAAGCCTGGTGCTGAGTGGCAAGAAGGGCTTCGTCGAGCGGTACGGGATGGACGGCGAATTCTGGGTTCGCAATCCGCTTGAAGAGAACCAGTCCGTTGCCAATTACCTGAAGAGCAACCTCACCGACCTGGCGCAGTACTATCATGCCGAGGCGCAGCGCGACGGCAAGAAGAGCGACTACCAGGAAGCAGCTAACTGGTACCGCAAGTACCTTGCTTACTTCCCGGGACAGGCGGACAGCGCCAACACCAATTTCCTGTTGGCCGAGATATTGTTCGAGAGCGAAGACTTTGGCGCAGCGACGGAGGAATACGAGCGCACGGCCTACGGCTACATTGATCATGAAAAGTCGGCCGAGGCTGGCTATGCCGCGATTCTCGCCTATCGCGAACATGAAAAGACGCTGACAGGCGTGGCCAGGGAAGACTGGCACAAACGCTATCTGGACAGTGGCCTGAAGTTCGCCGATACCTATCCGCAGCACCCGGAGTCAGGCGCTGTGCTGACCACGGTTGCCGAGGACCTGTTTGCCCAGAACCAGTTCGACCTGGCGATCGCCGTCGGTCAGGCGGTGGTTGCCAAGCAGCCGCCCGTCAAGCCGGAATTGTCGCGCACCGCATGGACGGTCATCGCGCATTCGCAATTTGATATTGGCAATTTCAACGAGGCCGAGCGCGCCTATTACAGCCTGCAGAACTTCACGCCTGTCGATGACGCTACGGCCAGCCAGGAGATCGAGGACCGTATTGCATCGTCCATTTACAAGCAGGGCGAGAAGGCCCGTGATGGCGGTGACCTCGAAACCGCTGTCATGCATTTCACGCGACTGGGGCAGGTCGTTCCGGACTCCGACATTCGCGCCACCGCGGAATACGATGCCGCGGCGGCGCTCATCAATCTGCAGGCCTGGGATCGTGCGTCGGGTGTACTCGAAAGATTCCGTGCCGACTACCCGGACAGCGAGTTTGCGGACGATGTCACGCAAAAGCTCGCGGTTACCTACCTGGAGTCCGGTCAGTCGGATCAGGCAGCGAAAGAGTTCGAGCGAATTGCCAATGCCGAGTCGAGTTCGGCCGATGTGCGCCGGGAAGCGCTGTGGAAAGCGTCCGACCTCTACAAGCAGGCCGGCACAATCTCCAGCGAGCAGCGTGTTCTGAACGACATCATTGCGCGCTATCCGGACCCGTTATCCGAGTCGATCGAGGCCCGCTATCGTTTGTTGCAGATCGCCGAGCAGGCAGGGAATGAGCAGGAGCGCAACGTCAGGCTGCGCGATCTTGTGACCGCCGATGCCATGGCCGGTGCGCAGCGCAGCGATCGCACCCGGTACCTGGCGGCCAAAGCGTCGCTGGAACTGGCCGAACCGGTGCGCGAGCGTTTCAGGGTAGTCAAACTGACGCAGCCGCTGGCCAACAGTCTGAAGCTCAAGAAAGCCCTGATGGAGGACGTGATTGCGAGCTATACCGGTGCGGCCGACTACGGCGTCGCGGAAGTCACGACAGCGGCCACCTACCGGCTGGGCGAGGTGTATGAGCAGTTCAGCGTGGATCTGATGGACTCCGATCGTCCAGTGGATCTGGACGTCGACGCGCTCGAACAGTACGAGTTACTGCTCGAGGAACAGGCATTTCCGTTTGAAGAGAAGGCGATAGATCTCTACGTGGCCAACGCGAACCGAGCTTCTGACGGCGTCTACGACGAATGGGTTCGCAAGAGTTTTGAACGGCTGGCCGGGCTGATGCCGGCCCGATTCGCGAAGAAGGAGCGCAGCGAAGATGTTGTTACGGCGCTTTACTGACATTCGAACCGTTATTGCCGCTGCACTGGCGCTTGTCGTGCTGGCCGGCTGCGCGAGCGGCGGTTCTGCGAAGGCGCCCGAGTCGCGCCGCGCCGCGGCAAGCCCGGTAGCGCCCGGTGAACCAGGCGAGGAAACGGTACCGCCACAGGTGCAGACGCTCTATGAGCAGGCGGTGGCTTCGATGGCTGCCGGAGACTATGTGGACGCCGAGCTTCGCTTCAAGGAGTTTCAGCTGCAGTATCCGGGCTATCCGGGTGCCTATGTGAATCTCGCGATTATCCATGCCAATAACGACGATGACGCCGCCGTACGCACCAACCTCGACGCCGCTTTGGCGCTTAACCCCAATCATCCTGCGGCTTTGAACCAGCTGGGGATGCTACTTCGCAAAAATGGCAAATTTATTGAGGCAGAAGCCGCTTATTTGAAGGCCGTCACAGTCAGCCCCGACTATGCCTTGGCACACTACAACCTGGGTGTACTTAATGAGCTCTATTTGCAGCGCCTTGATGTTGCGCTGCAGAATTTCGAGACCTATCAGGAACTTGTCGGCGAAGACAAGCAGGTGGCGAAGTGGATCGCGGATCTGAGACGCCGCGTGGCGGCGACTCAGCGTACGGCAAACGTGGCGGAATGACGGACATGGGTACGGGCAAACGCACAGTATTCGGAACCGGAATCATGCTCGCCATGTTGTTGGCACCGTTTGCCGGTTCTGCACAAGACGCAGCAGATGTCGACGATGATTTGATGCCTGCGGTCGACACGTCGGCGGCGGCAACCGAGCTGGCGGCCGAGGCGCAGCGCGAAGCGGAGATTGACGCACTGGAACCGGGCGTCGAGGCGCCGTTGCTGGCAGAGGACATTACGCGGCGTACCGCGGGTAACGAGGTGATGGATTCGATTGAGCTGGGTCGGACCGAGATCACTGGCAACCAGGAATTGCCGAAAGTCCTGTACATCGTGCCTTGGCAGAAGTCGGACCCGGGCGACCTGATGGGGAGGCCCGTCAACACACTGCTCGACGAGGTGCTCGCGCCGATCGACAGGGAAGAATTTATCCGACAGGTTGATTACTACGGCGACCTGTACAGCGAAGAGGAACAGGAGTAAATGCGGCTGCCGGTCGCGATTGCTCTGCAAGTGCGGCACATGCCGCGAAATAGAAAATCTGTTTTTAGAGGAGCAGACAAATGAGCACTATTGTGCGGTTTTTTCAGGAAGGCGGTGCGTTCATGTACCCGATCCTGTTTGTATTTGCATTCGGCGTCGCAATTGCGGTCGAACGCTGGATGTATCTGACGCTGTCGGGTGCAAGCAACCGTGCTTTGTGGAAGAAGATCGTGCCTTTCCTTAAGGCCGGCAACTTCCAGGAAGCCGCAGCGCACACGTCGAAATCGAAGGCCGCCATCGGCTCGATTCTGACCTATGGCCTGTACCGAGTGAAGTCGGCTCGCCGTCGTGACGATATTGAGAAGGCGATGGAAGAAAGCATGATGGAAGTGCTGCCGAGGCTCGAGAAGCGCACGCATTACATCGCGACCCTGGCCAACGTGGCGACACTGCTGGGCCTGCTTGGCACCATTATCGGCCTCATCAACGCGTTTACCGCGGTGTCCAATGCGAACCCGGCCGACAAGGCTGACATGCTGTCCGCCAGTATTTCGGTCGCTATGAACACCACGGCATTTGGCCTGATGGCCGCGATTCCTTTGCTGCTGGTGCACGCATTGCTGCAAACGAAGACGAATGGGCTCGTCGATAGCCTGGAAATGGCAAGCGTCAAGTTCCTTAACGCTGTAACCGAACGTCAGCTGAAGGCTGGAGCCTAAGCATGATTCGTAGCCGCAGAGGTGGTCGTCATCATCGTAATGATTCGGCCGAACTCAACATCACGGCATTTATGAACCTGATGGTGATTCTGGTTCCGTTCCTGCTGATTACCGCGGTGTTCTCGCGATTGGCGATTCTCGAATTGAATCTGCCAGGCTCCTCTTCTGAGCCCGTGGAACCGCAGGAACAGTCTTTTCAACTGGAAGTCATCGTACGTCAGGAAAAGATCGAAGTTGGAGATCGTAACCAGGGTCTCCTCGGTGTTTATCCGAACGGCGCCGACGGCTACGACTACGAAGCGTTGCGAACCAAGCTGACGGAGCTGAAAAAGCGTTACCCGTCGAAAACGGATGCATCGATCCTGCTGGAGCAGGACATTCCTTACGACACGCTGGTCCAGGTCATGGACACAGTGCGAGTTGCTGAAAGGGTCGATGACAATGCAGTCCGTCGTTCCGATCTTTTCCCTGATATTTCGATCGGCGACGCGCCGGTCCTGGATGGGGGAGTCTGAACGATGGTCAAGTCAGCCCGTGCAAAACGAATGGACAAGCACCACAAGCGCAACAAAGGTGCTGGTGGACTGAATCTGGTCTCGCTCATGGATATCTTTACGATCCTGGTGTTCTTCCTGCTGGTGAATTCCTCGGACGTAGAGACGCTGCCGAATGCCAAGGACCTGCAGCTGCCCGAATCCATAGCCGAACAGAAGGCCAAAGAGACGGTGGTCATCCTGATTGGCGAAACAGACATCATCGTGCAAGGCACACCCGTTGCCAAGGTCGCGGATGTCATGGCGACAAAGGGCAACGATATACCGGCGCTGCGTGAGGCGCTGTTGTCACAGAACGATCGCGTGCTGCGCCGCGAAGCGCAGGACGATATTGCCGGCCGCGAAGTCACGATCATGGGCGACAAGGACATTCCGTACCGACTGCTGAAGAAAGTCATGGCGACGTGTACGGAATCCGATTATGGGCAGATCTCGCTGGCCGTGTTGCAGAAGAGTTCAGACAAGCTCGACAACGTGCAGGCAGCACTCTAGAGACAGGGACGAACAGGAGTCGCGGAATTGGATCTACCGTTTTACAGAGAGTATGAGCTGCCTTGGACTACGGGCGCCGGCCAGGACAGAAAGTTCAGGCGGCTGCTTGGCATCATATTCCTGGTATGCGCTGTGCTGGGCGTCATCTGGCCGTTCATTCCGGTGCCGGAACCCGATCCTAATGAAATCATTGAGATTCCGCCGCGAATCGCGCAGCTGATGCTCGAAGAGAAGCCGCTGCCGCCGCCGCCTCCGCCACCCAAGGAGGAGGAGCCGGAACCCGAGCCCGAGGAACCAGAACCTGAGCAGGTTGTTGAGGCCGAGCCCGAGCCCGAGCCAGAGCCCTTACCGGAGCCCGAGCCGGAGCCTGATCGGGCCGAAATTGCGCGTGAGCAGGCACAGGCAGCACTGATGCCGTTCGCCGAGGATCTTGCCGACCTGGTAGATACCAATCTCGTGGAGCAGATCGCCGATGACCGTCCTCTGACAGCGTCGGTCGGTGAGGCGACGCGCAACGAACGCGCGATGATCACATCGAAAGCGGGCGCCGCGTCCACCGGAATCAACACGTCGGGCATGAGCCGCAACACTGGCGGCACCGGCATCGCCGGCCGTACAACGACCAAGGTCGCGAGCCCGGTCGCGAACATCGGTGACGCCGGTGCGACCGCGTCGCGCAGAGGTACGAGCGGCAAGGCGTCACGATCTCGTGAAGAGATCGAGCTCGTGTTCGACAAGAACAAGGGTGCGATATTCGCTCTGTACAATCGTGCGCTGCGCTCGGATCCGTCGCTCGAAGGCAAGCTGGTTCTGAGATTGACGATCGCTCCGAACGGGCAGGTCACGATGTGCGAAGTCGTCTCCAGTGAACTCGACGATCCTGACCTCGAGCGCAAGCTGGTGCAGCGCATCAAGCTGTTCCGCTTCGAGGCTCGCGACGTCGAAGCTATTACGACGACCAAGCCGATCGATTTCTTCCCGGCCTGACTCAGCGCCAAACCCCCGCGGTTTCGGGTCTCCCCGATCCTGGTTGGGCGCGGAGGGATTGCAGGACAGCGTACCAGACGTCGTTTCCTGAGGGTTTTTCTGTTGCTCCGGCGACTGACTGCGTAAACTGTGCATTCAGCGAGGAGCCTTCATGCACAGAATTCGACTATTTGCCGCAATCCTGGTCCTGGGGTTTGCGATACCTGCGTTTGCCGACATCACAATTGACGAGCTCGTCCGCCAGGCCGGCATCCTGGAAGGGGACGTTGCAGCCCGGGACCTGCCGAATTGGCGCGGCGCGAAAAGAATCATGATTTCCCGTGTTGGCCCCGAAGATCTCGATGCTCTGCGGCGGCACTACCCGGATACGGATTTCGTCCAGGTGAGTCCGGACTCCATCGACATTGCCGAAGCGAAAGACGTGGACGCAATTATCGGGCTGTGTGACGAGCGGCTGATAGCCGCGGCACCGCGACTCGTCTGGATTCAGATCTTCTGGGCCGGCGCCGAGAGCTGCCTCAGTGTTCCGCGTGTCGGCAGCGGCGAGGTCGTACTGACCAATATGCAGAAGATGTCGGCACCGGTTATCGCGGAGCATTCGATTGCCATGGCGTTGGCGTTGGCGAGGGCGTTGCCCGTGTTCGCAAAACAAATGCTGAGCGACGAGCGCTCGGGGCTGTATGCGGCGCGCCGCGGCATGGTGCCGCTCGCAGGCAAGACGATGCTGGTCGTTGGCCTCGGTGGTATCGGTACGGAGGCGGCCAGGCGCGCTGCTGCGCTCGGTATGCGCGTGATCGGTACTCGTAATAGTAGCCGCGACGGGCCCGAATTCGTGGAATACGTTGGACTTGCCGATGAATTACTCGAGCTCGCTGGTCGGGCGGATGTCATCGTCAATGCACTACCGCTCACCAGTGATACAGAAGGCTTGCTCGACAAGTCGTTCTTCGACGCGACCAAGAGAGGCGTTCTTTTCGTCAATGTCGGACGTGGCGCGACGGTGGATACCGACGCGCTCGTAGCAGCGCTCAAGAGTGGCCAGGTCGGCGGTGCGGGGCTGGACGTCACGGAGCCCGAGCCGCTGCCAGCCGATCATGAGCTCTGGCAATTGGAAAACGTAATTATCACGCCGCATGTGGCGGGATACGGCGGTGAGCGAGAGCGGCACATGACGTTGCTCAAGGACAACCTGCGGCGCTACGCCGCCGGGGATCGGCTACTGAACGTTGTTGACCCCGCAAAAGGATATTGAGAATTCATGCCTGACGTGCCGGTAAAGAAATACCGTGTTCGCCGCGCCAAGAAGTGGCTGCTGCGCACGCTAATACCGTTTGGTATCCGCGCCCGCAAAGTGTCTGCGAAATGGAAGCGCCCGGACAAGATCCAGTGGCCGCCGCCGTCGCTCGCCGGTGTCCCGGGTCTTGCTCGCTACGAATACAGCTGGCTGTCGCAGAACGGTGAAGACGGGATCATTCGCTACCTGTTCGATCAAATCGGCTTTGAATCGCGCTGGTTCGTCGAGTTCGGCTTCGGTGCGGTGCAGTGCAACAGTCTGCGCCTCATGATGCATGAGGGATGCAGCGGACTATTGATGGATGGTTCATCAGAGAACGTGGCATTCTTCAATCATGCCGCCGAGAAGTGCGGCATCAGCGGTGCGAAAGCGGTCCAGGCCTTCATCACGCTGGAGAACCTGCAGGATCTGATTCGTGGCAACGGTGTGCCAGAGGACATCGATTTCCTGTCGCTCGACGTCGACGGTAATGACTACTGGTTCTGGGAGGAGCTGAGCTGCATCTCGCCGCGCGTGGTTTGTATCGAATACAACGCAGGCCTTGGCCCCGATCTTTCGCTCACCGTGCCTTACGACCCCGAATTCGAGCGCTATAGCAAGCATCCCAGCGGTTTCTTCCATGGTGCGTCGCTGGCCGCACTCGAGTCTCTGGGCAAGCGCAAAGGCTATTACCTGATCGGCTGCGATTCGACCGGCACCAACTGCTTTTTCCTTCGCGATGACATCACGGTCCCGGACGTCCCTGCCGTTACGGCGAGGGAGGCGTTCCGGCCGCATGCCAACTGGCTGGGACGTGGCATTTCGGAAGCAGAGCAACTCGCTATCATGCAGTCCATGCCTTACCAGGACGTATGAGCGACGCGACGCAGACCGCTTCGCCGGCGGAACGCAGAGTTGCCATCGATGGCGCCAGTCGCCGCCGCCTGTACCTGTTTCGCCATGGCGCTGTGGACTACCTCGACGAAAACGGCGAGTGGGTGGCCGATCCTGATCGGGTCAACCTGAACGAACGGGGCAGAGCGCAGGCCGAGGCGATGGCCGGACTTTTTGCGGACGTGCACGTCGACAAGGCGCTCTGTTCCGGCCTGGTCAGAACGAGGCAGACCGGTGAACTGGTGCTTGGCGATCGCGATGTCGAGCTGGGTGTCTTTGAGGACCTCGAGGAAATCCGGCCGCAGATGGGTCAATCCGCCGGTGGCTACGATGTCTACACCGATATTGCGTTCTCGCACTGGCGGGCGCCCGAAGCCGATGCGCGTTTCCTCGGCGGAGAACGCTACCAGGATTTCTACGCGCGCATCTGTGCAGGCATGGATAAAGTGCTTGCAGATCGCTCCTGGCACAACCTCGCTTTATTCGCGCACGGGGGTACCAATGCCGCCGTGCTCGGCTGGGCAACCGGCGTCGGGCTCCGCGCCTTTGGCCTCCTGGACCAGGCGATGTGCTGCCTGAACGTACTCGATTTCGACGTCGATGATTCGGGACGGCTGCTGCGAAAGACCGTGCGCGCAATGAACATCACGGCCGATGATCCAGTTATGCGGCATCGTGATGCGGGCGATATGGAGATGCTCGCGCGGCGAATGCTGAAGTCGCGGCGTATGGCGTGACGGATGCAGTCCGCCGAAGGCTTTCCACCTGTTGCGCGAGCTGATGCACGCATCCTGATACTTGGTAGCTTGCCAGGGCAGCGCTCGATTGCGGCGCAGCAATATTACGCGCACCCGCGAAATGCCTTCTGGTCGATCATGCAGGAACTGTTCGAGATTCACGGTGCCTACGAGGATCGGCTGCTGCAATTGCTCGACAACAAGATAGCGCTCTGGGATGTGCTCGGTAGTTCCGTGCGCCCTGGCAGTCTCGATTCGAGTATCGACCTTGACAGTGCACGCGTTAACGACTTCGCTGCCTTTCTTACGGCGCACCGGGACATACGGCTGATCGCGTTCAATGGCAAGAAGGCCGCACAGATGTTCAGGCGATTCGTCGCCAGTGACGTCGTTGGCCGCGAAGTTGAGCTGGCATTTCTGCCATCGACAAGCCCGGCCTACGCGGCGATGCCGTTCTCGGGTAAGCTCGTAGCCTGGCGCGATGCGCTTCAGGCTGGGGAACACGCTATGAGCAACGGGAGTAGACGATGATCGGATACGTAACGCTGGGAACCAACAGCTTCGACGAGGCAGCCAGGTTTTACGACGAATTGCTGGCCGTCATGAATGCCGGACGAATCATGGAAGACGATACTTTTGTTGCCTGGGCGGCCGGACCGAAATCGCCGGCTATTTCGATCATTCGGCCCTACGACGGCAATGAAGCGACGGTCGGCAATGGCGTGATGGTCGCTATAGCCGCCGCCTCGCCCGAATTGGTAGACGCGATACATGCCAAGGCGCTGGAGCTGGGCGGCAGCGACGAAGGCGCGCCCGGCGCACGCAGCGAGAATTTCTATGCCGGCTATTTTCGGGACCTGGATGGCAACAAGCTGAACGCATTCTGTATGACAGGCGGGTGATAGCTCATGGATAACGGACAAATTCTGCAGCCGATGATCGGCTTGATGTTGCTTACAGCTATCGTCTGGTTTTACATGTACGCGAAGCGAATCCCGGCAATGAAGAGTGCAAGGGTTCCTGTGCAGACCTATACGATACCGGAGAAAGTTGTTGAGCTGCTTCCGGCATCAGTGAATTACGCGGCGTACAACCTCAAAAACCTCTTCGAGCTGCCGGTGCTGTTCTACGGACTGTGTCTGGTTTTGTATGTTACGGAGACGGTCGATTCCGCTTTTGTCGTTGCGGCCTGGTCGTTTCTCGTTCTGCGCGTGCTGCACAGCATTGTTCACTGCACGGTTAACATCGTCATGCTGCGGTTCTACCTGTACGCGGCGGGCGCACTCGTGCTCTGGTTCATGCTGGCACGCGCGGCATTCATTATTTTCAGCCTGTAGCGCGGCAGCAGTCCCGCTACAGGGCGCTGTCGCCCGTTTCGCCGGTGCGGATACGCAGGACCTGTTCGAGGTTGGATACGAAAATCTTGCCGTCGCCAACCTTGCCGGTTTTCGCCGCGTCGACAATCGTTTCGACGACTCGTTCGACCATGTCATCCGCGACCGCAACTTCTATCTTGGCTTTTGGAAGAAAATCAACGACATACTCAGCCCCACGATAGAGTTCCGTGTGACCGCGCTGACGGCCGAATCCCTTGACCTCACTGACGGTCATGCCTTGAATGCCCACCTCATTGAGCGCGTTGCGCACATCGTCGAGGCGAAAGGGTTTTACAATAGCGGTTACGAGCTTCATGCGTAGCGATCTCCGGCGCTGGCGAGCTGAAGACCGTATGCTAGCAATAGGCGTTGCCCATGTGTACAACTAAACCCCAACATCGGACGAGACGAAATGGCGGGACTTAGTCGGCTAATCAAGGAACCGGACGGGCTGTTGTATTATGGCCTGTCATCGGGCTATGCCGTGCTTGCCTACATTCTCGGCTTCATCGGGCTTTTCCACGATCATCTGCTGGTCAATCTCGCCGCAACGCTGCTGCTATCGCACGGCATGGTAATCGCGGCCTACATGATTCATGAGTGCGGTCATAACCTCGTGTTCAACCACAGCCGCCATAATGCAGCGCTGGGTCGCTTCATGAGTTGGCTGTGTGGTGCGTCCTATGGCACCTACGAGGACATGCGTTACAAGCACTTCCGTCACCACGTCGACAACGATGACGTCGTCTGGTTCGACTACGACCGTTTCTTTGCAGAACACCCGCTGATAACGCAGCTGACACGGCTGCTCGAGTGGTTCTACATTCCGGCGCATGACCTGATCATGCACACGGTGATGGTCTTTACGTCGTTTGTCATTCCGCAGCGACGCAAGCAGCGCGCGCGCAACGTAATGGTCATTGTCGTGCGCGCCGGCCTGTATCTCGCGCTACTGGTATGGGCGCCGAAAGTTGCGCTGCTTTACACAATCGCCTATCTCATCATGATGCATGTATTACGTTTCATGGATAGCGTGCAGCATGATTATCCCTATAACACAACGTTGTTCGAGTATGCCAAGCCGCCGCATAAAGGCGACCTGGAATGGGAGCAGCGGCACACTTTCAGTAATCCACTCAGTCTTCGCTTCCCGAAGATAAACTGGTTGACCCTGAATTTCGGCTACCACAATGCGCACCATGCCGATATGAACCTGCCGTGGTATCGCCTGCCGGCGCTGCACGCGGAGCTGAGTGGCAACGATCCGGACTACGTGATTCCCTTGTCGTCGCAGCTGAAGCTGTACCACAACAATCGTGTGCGGCGCGTATATAACCCCCAGCCAGAAAATTATCCCACCGGGCCCGAGTACCTGCAGGCCGCGCGATCAGGCTCAGGACCTATAGGCGGCAATGCCGCATCGTTTCTCACTTCGTTTTGATAACAGCGCGGGCTGAGACGTCCTGAAGCTGAGGAGAAGACAGCATGTCGGATAACAAGCAGGTAGGAAAAATAGGCTGGGTCGACATTTCGGTCGATGATGCATCGGGCCTGCGTGATTTCTACAAGCAGGTCGTCGGCTGGAGCAGTGAAGAAGTCAGCATGGGCGACTATGCGGACTACTCGATGGCGACGCCCGGATCCGGCGATGTAGTTACCGGTATCTGTCATGCGCGCGGCAGCAACGCGGAGTTGAAAGGCGGTTGGCTCATCTACATCACGGTTGCCGACGTTCAGGCCAGCGCGGCTGCCTGCGCCGCAAACGGCGGCAAGGTGATCGTTGCACCACGCGGGCTGGCCGGCGGCCAGTTCTGTGTGATCGAAGACCCGAGCGGCGCAACAGCGGCCCTTTACCAGCCGTAAGCAGCCAGCCTTGACGAAGCGACTTGATAATCCGGACTGGCACCATGCCGTCGCCAATCTGGTAAGGCCGAACAACGACCGGGGCATTGCGGCGGCTCTTGTGAACGTGATTGCATCGACGGTCGAACACAACGCCACTTGCCTGCTGGCATTCTATCGGGATGCGCCTCCGGACGTCCTGCACCATACGATGACGCCAAGTCGTGCCCGTCATTACCTGGACCGCTACCTGGCCGGACCGTATCTGCTTGACCCGCTTTACCAGCTGGCGTTGCGCAAGAAGAAACCAAGCATGTGTCGCTGTCGTGACGAAACGCCGGACCGGTTTCGATCCAGCGAGTACTACCGCCAATACTACGAACGCACGCACCTGGCTGATGAAATGGATTTCATCCTGGATGCCGACGCGAAAACGACACTGGTGCTGGTCGTCGGTCGCTGGGAGACACGATTTTCGAGGTCCGATGTTGGCAGTTTCGCGGCGATCGAGCCCATTGTGCGTGCTGCCATGATGCGAATCTGGGACGAGTGGTCGGCCCGGCATTCCGAGGACGAGCGCGACCTTAGCATGCACCAGCGCCTGACCCAGTGCTTCGATAGTTTCGGCGAAACCGACCTGACACAGCGCGAACGGCAAATAACCCAACTACTGCTGCGCGGCCACTCGTCGAAATCGATTGCCCGGGAACTGGGCATCGCACCCGGAACGGTAATGGTGCATAAGCGCAACCTGTTTTCGAAACTCGGTATCACTTCTCAGTACGAGCTGTTTTCACTGTTTATCGACAAATTATCCGCGCTTTGACATATCGGGCCGTGTACCGCGCGATTGGTATTCAGCCAGCCTTGCGGGCGACCGACAATGGAATGACGTATAGCCCGCGGCGATCAGCGCTGCGAAGGTGCCTGTTGCATGTTTGAATTCGATTTTGGTCACGGCGAAGACCTCGACCTGCTGCGCGCGACGGTGAAGGGATTTGCCAGCGATCGTATAGCGCCGCTCGCCGCGGACATTGATGCGAATAACCAGTTTCCCCGCGAGCTGTGGCCGGAACTCGGCGCGCTCGGCCTGCTCGGTATCACCGTCGAGGAAGAGTACGGTGGTGCGGCACTCGGATACCTTGCGCACGTCATCGCGATGGAAGAGATCAGCCGTGCGTCTGCGGCTGTAGGGTTGTCCTACGGCGCTCATTCCAACCTTTGCGTCAACCAGTTACGACGATGGGGCAATGCCGGGCAGAGGGCGAAATATCTGCCCGGGCTGGTGAGCGGTGAGCATCTCGGCGCGCTTGCCATGAGCGAGCCGGGCGCAGGTTCCGACATCATGAGCATGCGAACGACGGCTGTGTTAGACGGTGACGAGTACGTGTTGAACGGCTCGAAGATGTGGATCACCAATGCGCCGGGCGCGGACGTCATGATTGTCTATGCGAAAACCGACCCGGACGCCGGCAGCAGTGGCATCAGCGCGTTCGTTCTCGAGCGCGGTACGCCGGGCCTGTCGACGCCGCAGAAACTCGACAAACTGGGCATGCGGGGCTCGGATACGAGTGAGGTACTGCTGCAGAATTGTCGAATACCGGTTGAAAACCGCCTTGCGGAGGAGGGTGAGGGCGCGAAGATCCTCATGAGTGGTCTCGACTACGAGCGCGTCGTTCTTGCGGGCGGCTCACTTGGCATCATGGCCGCCTGCATGGACCTTGTCATACCTTATGTCCACGATCGCAAGCAGTTCGGCCGGTCGATTGGCGAGTTCCAGCTTATGCAGGGCAAGATTGCAGACATGTACACGACCATGAACGCCAGTCGCGCTTACGTCTACGCGGTCGCGAGCGCTTGCGACCAGGGCCGAACTACCCGTTTCGACGCGGCTGGATGTATTCTGGTTGCGGCCGAACGAGCAACCTGGATGGCCGGGGAGACGATCCAGGCGCTCGGCGGCAACGGTTATATCAATGAGTATTCGGCGGGTCGCTTGTGGCGCGACGCGAAGTTGTACGAGATTGGCGCGGGCACCAGCGAAATTCGTCGCATGCTGATCGGTCGCGAATTGTTCGAAGCGACAAAATAGCGCAACCCTGGACCTGAGAATATGCCGGTCATAAAGACGAAGATCGATCGCTCATCCGAGGACTTCAAGAAGAACGCCGAGTCGCACCTCGCGCTCGCCGAGGCCTTGCGTGAGATTGACGATTACGTCATGCAGGGAGGGAGCGAGCGCGCCCGCGAGAAGCACCTGGCGCGTGGCAAGCTGTTGCCGCGCGACCGCGTCCGGGCGCTGCTGGATGATGACTCGCCGTTCCTCGAAATCGGCCGCCAGGCGGCATGGCAGGTGTACAGCGATGACGTTCCCAGTGCAGGCATCATCGCCGGCATCGGTCGCATTCATGGCATCCACTGCATGATTGTTGCGAACGACGCGACCGTGAAGGGCGGTACCTATTACCCACTGACAGTAAAGAAGCACCTGCGGGCCCAGGAAGTCGCCGGGCAAAACCATCTGCCTTGCATCTACCTGGTTGATTCTGGCGGTGCTTTCCTGCCGCGCCAGGACGAGGTTTTCCCGGATCGCGACCATTTCGGCCGTATCTTTTTTAACCAGGCGCAACTGTCCGCGGAAGGCATCCCGCAAATCGCCGTTGTCATGGGCTCCTGCACGGCCGGAGGCGCCTACGTGCCGGCTATGTGCGACGAGTCAATTATCGTACGCGAACAGGGCACAATTTTTCTTGGCGGCCCGCCGCTGGTCAAAGCCGCGACCGGTGAAGTCGTCGATGCCGAAACGCTTGGGGGTGGCAGCGTTCACTCGAGGATATCGGGCGTTACCGACCATCTCGCTGACGACGACGACCACGCGTTGCAGATTGCCCGTGACATCGTTGCCAATCTCAACTGGCGGCAGCCGGCAAGCGTCGCGAGGCGTGAGCCAGCGGAGCCCGCCTATCCGGCCGACGACCTGTATGGCATCGTATCGCGTGAATACCGCTTCCCCTACGATATTCGCGAGGTTATCGCCCGCATTGTCGATGCATCGGAATTCCAGGAGTTCAAGAAACTGTATGGCGCTACCCTGGTCTGCGGATTCGCGCATATCGACGGCTACCCCGTCGGCATCCTCGCCAACAATGGCATCCTGTTTCCGGAGTCCGCGCAGAAAGGCGCGCATTTCATTCAGCTCTGCAACCGCCGCGGCATCCCGCTGGTTTTCCTGCAAAACATCACGGGATTCATGGTTGGCAAGCGCGTGGAGCATGCGGGCATCGCCAAGGACGGCGCCAAGATGGTCAACGCCGTCGCCACGGCGACTGTGCCCAAGTTCACCGTCGTGATCGGTGGCTCCTTCGGTGCAGGCAATTACGCAATGTGCGGGCGTGCATACAGCCCGCGAATGATGTGGATGTGGCCGAATGCGCGTATCTCCGTGATGGGTGGAGAGCAGGCTGCGCTCGTCCTGTCCACGGTAAAGGGCGAGGGTTACGAGTCTCGCGGTGAAGTGTGGACGGAGAAACAGAAATCCGACTACGAAGACATGATTCGGCAGCAGTATGAGACACAGGGTAACCCGTACTATGCCAGTGCACGATTATGGGACGATGGCGTTATCGACCCTGCAGCGACCCGGCCCGTCCTCGCGCAGGCACTGGCCGCCGCCATGTATCGTCCGGGGGATAAAGAGGGACCGTTCGGCATTTTCCGCATGTAGCTGTACACTTCGGTCGCATGATGACGGCAATCGACAACCTCAATACCAGGACGTTTCGTGCGTGTGACGCTTTTGCACTCGAGCATCCGGCGTGACCAAGCGAGCCGATCAGAATACCGGGACGCGAGAGGTACGCGACGCACACCGCTTCGACGAGCAGCGGCTGTTGGACTATCTCTGCTCACATGTCGAGGGTTTCCGTGGACCGCTGAGCGTTACGCAGTTCAAAGGCGGACAGTCGAATCCAACCTACCTGCTGGAGGCAGGGTCCGGCCGCTATGTTCTGCGCCGCAAGCCCCCGGGTAAACTGCTGAAGTCGGCGCACGCTGTAGAGCGTGAATTTCGTGTTATCAGCGCCTTGTACGCCAACGACTTTCCCGTGCCTCGGCCACTGCTGCTTTGCGAGGACGACGACATCATTGGCACGACTTTCTTCGTGATGGAGTTTGTCGACGGCCGCATATTCTGGGACCTCGATCTTCCCGGGCTTGAGCCGGCCGAGCGGGCCGCGATCTACGACAACGTCAACGAAACGATTGCCAGCTTGCACAATATCGACTATGCCGCGATTGGTCTCGAGGACTATGGCAAGCCTGGCAACTATTTTGCGCGGCAGATATCTCGCTGGTCCGGGCAGTATCGTGCGTCGGAGACGGGCAAGGTCGAGGCCATGGATGCGCTCATCGCTTGGCTACCGGACAATATCCCGGAGGACGAATCCGCGAGTATCGTGCACGGCGATTACCGTCTCGACAACATGATCGTGCACCCGACCGAGCCCAGGGTTATCGCGGTACTGGACTGGGAGTTGTCCACCATTGGGCACCCGCTGGCCGATTTCACCTATCACCTGATGACCTGGCAGATGCCGCCGCTGGGTATCGGCTCCGTCGGGCTCGCCGGGAAGAACCTCTCCGAACTCGGGATTCCTGACGAAGAGGCATACCTGCGCCTTTACTGCCAGCGCACCGGGCGTGATGAGGGTATTCCGCATCGAAATTTCTATTCCGCATTCAATTTCTTCCGTCTTGCCGCCATACTGCAGGGAATTGCCGGGCGGGTTCGCGACGGCACTGCGGCCAGCGCGCACGCGGCGGAGGCCGTCAAATCGGTACAACCGCTTGCAGACATGGGCTGGCGCTACGCCAACAAAGGATAAGGTGCGCGCGTTTGCGTGGCACATGGAATAGCTATGGCACTGGATTACGAAGAGCTGCTGTCGAAGTCGGTCTACGACATTCCCTTCAGTTATACCGACCATGAGGCGATGCTGTATGCGCTAAGCGTAGGCATGGGCAGGGATCCTCTGGACCGTAAGGAACTGCCGTATGTCTACGAGCAGGGTGGCATGTTGCAGACGCTGCCATCGCTGGCGACCGTGCTCGTGCCGGACATGTTCCCGCCGGACCTCGGGTGGGACTACAGCCAGGTGCTGCACGCGGAACAGCGCATGCAGCTGTATCGACCGTTGCCTCCTGCGGCAGACCTCCTTATCAACAAGAGGGTCGTCGACGCATTTGACCGCGGTGCGAACCGGGGCGCCCTGATTCTGCTGGAGGCGGAGGGCAGGCTGGCCAGCGACGATACGGTGCTTTTCACATTGGGTTGCACGATCATGGCGCGAGGCGACGGCGGTTTTGGCGGGCCGACGGGAAAGGGCCCGTTGCCGCACAGGGCACCCAAACGCGAGGCGGACCTGAGCTGCGACATCCGGACTCGCGCGGACCAGAGCCTGCTGTATCGCCTGACCGGCGATCGAAACCCGCTGCATGCGGATCCCGCTGCTGCTGCTGCCGTCGGCTTCGAACGCCCGATTCTCCACGGCTTGTGCACTTTCGGCGTTGCCTGCCACGCCGTCCTCAAGACCATTTGCGACTACGACTACACTTTGATCGAGGGGTTCGACGCTCGATTCTCGGCTCCGGTGCTGCCCGGTGACACGATAACCACGGACATGTGGCAGGACGGTAACATTGTTTCGTTCCGCTGCACCGTGAAGGAGCGCGACACCATAGTGCTGCGCAACGGCAAGTGCACTTTGCGGGTGTAAGCAACCGGGATTCACTACTGGAGAAACACTTTGAATGATCGTGTAAGCGTCAGCGTCAATCAGCATGTGGCCGAAGTCATGCTCAACAGGCCGGACAAGTACAACGCGCTCGACATCGGGATGTTCGAAGCGCTGCATACGACGGCGCAGCAGCTCGCCAATGAAGCATCGCTTCGCGCAGTCGTTCTGCATGGCGCCGGCGGGAATTTCTGTGCCGGCATCGATGTCGGTATGTTCACCAACCCCGAGGTCCAGATCGGCGCAGACCTCATGAAGCCGCTGGCCGGCTCGCCCGCAAACCTGTTCCAGTATGCGGCTTACGGCTGGCGCGAATTGCCGGTGCCGGTGATCTGCGCGCTGGAGGGAACCTGTTATGGCGGCGGGCTGCAGATCGCGCTGGGTGCGGACCTGCGTTATGCGTCCCCGACGACCCGGTTTTCAATCATGGAGACCAAGTGGGGGCTGATTCCGGACATGGCCATTAGCGCCACGCTGCGCCATGTCATGTCGGTCGACAAGGTTAAGGAACTTGCGATGTCGGCGCGGATCTTCGACGCTGCCGAAGCCGAGGGGCTTGGCCTGGTTACCGCCGTGCACGACGACCCGCTGGCCGCAGCCAGGCAGTTTGCCGGCGTTTGCGCCGCCCGCTCTCCGCAGGCAATTCGCGGCATAAAGCGGCTCGTCAACGAGGGCTGGGACCGGCCTGAAGCCGAATCGCTTACGCTGGAAGCTGAACTGCAGGGCGCAATCATGGGCTCGCCGAACCAGGTCGAAGCGGTCATGGCGAACCTGCAGAAGCGGGCACCCGAATTCGTGGACTAATTCGCGAGTTTGTGCGAGCTATCGGAACTTAAGGTGCCCCCGCAGACTCAAACTCATCATATTCGGTTTCCGGGGTTAGGGATCGCTAAGTTGACCAGGATACAGTCTGTTTTCTTGTTGGTGTTACTGGCGCTGTCTGCGTCATTCGTACAGGCACAGCAAGCGTCGGGACTGACCGTCGGAATTTCCGATGCGCGGACGCTGAAGGTGCAACGCAAAGTCGACCAGCTGTTCGAGCGCGGCGAATACGATCGCGCCTATTTCATCTACCGCAATCAACTGGCTCCGCTGGGCGATAAGTACGCGCAATACATGGTCGGTTTCATGCATCTGACCGGCAAGGGCGTTGCGGAAGATCCGGTTACAGCATCCGCGTGGTACCGGCTTGCTGCAGAACGGCAAACGCCACAGTTTGTTGCCGTACGCGACATGTTGCTGGAAGACATGAGTCCCGAGCAGCGACAACAATCGGACCAGATGTTCGTCGAGATTCGCCGTAACTACAGCGACCTGATCATCCTGCTGAATTCGATAAAGCGCAATGTGCGTGATACCCGGCCTACCACGGGTTCTCGTTTGAGAACCAGCAGCCCAATGACTGTCATCGACGCGAAGTCGCCCAACCAGGCACAGTCGAGCGCCATATTTTACGGACGTATCGAGAGTGAGTTGGAGGCCAACCTGGTGATGCTTGCCGAGATCGGGGAATTTTCCGATTTGGAGACGGATCCGACCCGTGTCGACATCGATGAGGTCGAGCGACGAGTCAACGAACGCCTTGGGCTGGTCGCCGATTGAATTAAGGTCGCAGGCCCCTTGTCAGGATCACCGGGAATTCCGTTGCGATTGCGCGGCCCATGTCGGCGTCGCCGTGATGCCACTTCGGTATCCAGTTAATCGAACCCATGATCGCGTTGCCCGTCATGCGGACGTCGCAAGGCGCGATACTGCCGTCCTCCATGCCGGCGTTCAGTATCTGTTCGAATCGCGCGCTGTGCTGGCGAGACAGGTCCAGTACCTCGGTCCGGTGTGCCGGCTTCAGGGAGGGGATTTCGCTCATGATGGCGATCGGGCCTCGCTCGCCCACCATCATCTCGATGTGGTATCGCAGGTAACGCAAGACGGTTTCCATGCCGTTCACATGTTCGCCAAGCGCCAGTTGCATCGCGTCACGACCGACGGCCGCCGCGCGCAGGTAGCACTGGTAGACAAGTTCCTCCTTGTTGCGCACGTAATAGTAGAGCGCCGCGTCCGTCAGGCCGAGAATTGCGGCTACGTCTTTTAACGAGGAACCGCTGAAGCCCTTTTCGTTGAAACACTGTGCTGCAGCCCGGAGCATGCGATCTTTCTGCAGTTCGAAACGTGTTTCTTCTGCTTTCTGGCCCATGTGGTTGCCTGTCATTGGACGCTCAACCGTGCCGCGCGCACTTGAGTTCTGCCGTCAAGTGCATTATTTTAATCCAGATTAAAATTTTTTCAATAGCTAAACCGATTGAAAAATATAGAAATTCTGCCTCGAAGGCGGATTCATCCGCCGTGTCGTGGCGCAGGAGTAGATTCATGGGTACCGCAGCTACTGACTTGCCTGGCGTCTCCGGGGATGCCGAAAGCGCGCCGCTGCGCTTCGTAACGGCCGCGTCGCTGTTTGACGGTCACGATGCCGCCATCAATATCATGCGCCGCTTGATTCAGGCGCAGGGCGCCGAAGTGATTCATCTCGGCCACAACCGCAGTGTTGACGATATCGTGCGTGCGGCCATTCAGGAGGATGCCGACGGTATCGCCATCAGTTCGTACCAGGGCGGTCACATCGAGTTCTTCAAGTACATGATCGACCGCCTCGAGGAACTGGATGCGAGCCATATCCGGGTCTTTGGCGGAGGCGGCGGCACGATTACGCCTGACGAGATCAGGACGCTGATGGACTACGGCGTCGAGAGAATCTACCACCCCCATGACGGCATGGAACTCGGCCTCGAGGCAATGATCGCCGATCTCATCGCTCGCACCCGGGCTGCGCGACGCGCGACCGAGCTCCCGGCGACGAACCGGTCCTCAGTCGACATCGCTGCCACAATTTCTGCCATTGAAGAGCGGGTTTTCGAGGAAGCCGAGCTTGAGCGCCTGCGCAAGGAATGGCGCATGGGTGCCGGGCAGGTTCCTGTGATCGGTATTACCGGCACCGGTGGTTCGGGAAAGAGCAGCGTCACTGACGAACTATTGAATCGCCTCCTGAACTGCTTCGACGACATCCGCATTGCGGTGTTGGCCGTTGATCCGACCCGGCGGCGCACCGGCGGCGCGTTGCTGGGCGACCGTATCCGCATGAATACATTGCGTTCGGATCGGGTTTACATGCGGTCCATCGCAACGCGGCGGCAGCATCTCGCCACCAGTGAAATGCTGGCCGACCACATCCTGTTCCTGAAATCCCAGGGCTTCGATCTGGTCATCGTCGAGACCGCCGGCATCGGCCAGAGCGACAGCGAGATCGTCGACATGGTCGACTTCGCGGTGTACGTGATGACCAGCGAATATGGCGCGGCAAGCCAGCTCGAGAAGATCGATATGCTCGATTTTGCCGACCTCGTCGTATTGAACAAGTTCGACAAGCGCGGTGCTGAAGATGCGCTGCGTGACGTGCGCAAGCAGTGGAAACGCAATCACGTGGCGTTCGATGTTGCCGACGAGGATGTCCCGGTTTACCCGACGATAGCCAGCCAGTTCAACGATCCTGGCGTAAGCTGGATGTTCGCAGAACTCTGCCGACGTATGGTTGACAAGGTCGGCCTCGATGCCGGCAAGTGGACGCCGGACATCGACACGTCGAACCGCGAACCGCGATCGACCGCAATGATTCCCGGTGGCAGGATCCGTTACCTGGCCGAAATCGCCGAGCAGGGTCGCGACCTGAACGGCCGCGCCGATAGCCAGGCGGAGACGGCCAGCCGTGCGCAGCATGTGTACGAGTCGCTGAAGCTGCTTGAAGACCCGGAGTTGCCAGCGCCGCTGGAGCTGTATAAATCGGAGGCGCTGCAAAGCGGCGATGACCGAAGCCTCAGGACACTGCGGCAGCGTTACCAGGAGGCAATCAGCGACCTGCATACCGAATCGCTGCAACTCCTGCGGGATTGGCCCGCGCGCAAAGCCGGCGTCCGCGCAGAACAATACAGTTACACCGTTCGCGGACGCGAGATTACGGGCAACAACTATCGCGAGAGCCTCAGTCACCAGAAGATTCCCAAGATAGTGGCACCGGATTTCACGGACTGGGGAGAACAGCTCAGGTTCCTTAGCAAGGAGAATCTCCCTGGCGCCTATCCGTACACGGGCGGCGTGTATCCGTATCGCCGACTGGGCGAGGACCCGACACGCATGTTCGCGGGAGAGGGCACACCCGAGCGCACGAACCGTCGCTTTCACTACCTGTCGCTCGGACAAGAGGCCGCACGCCTGTCGACGGCTTTCGATTCTGTAACGCTGTATGGGGAAGATCCGCACGAGCGTCCGGACATTTACGGCAAGGTTGGCAACTCTGGCGTATCGATAGCTACGGTTGACGACATGAAGAAGCTGTACTCCGGTTTCGACCTGTGTGCGCCGACGACGTCGGTGTCGATGACGATCAACGGTCCCGCCCCGATCATCCTGGCGTTCTTCATGAACACGGCCGTCGACCAGCAGGTAGAAAAGCACCTTCGCGAGACCGGCGGCTGGGACGCCGCGGAAAAGAAAATCAACGCCTGGTTCGAGGGCAGGGAGCGGCCGCGCTACCATGGCGAGCTGCCGCAGGGCAACGACGGTCTGGGTCTTGGCCTGCTCGGCGTTTCCGGCGAACTGGTCGTTGATGCAGAGACCTACGCGCGCATTCGCAAAGAGACGATGGCGAACGTACGTGGCACCGTGCAGGCGGACATCCTGAAGGAAGACCAGGCACAGAACACCTGTATTTTCTCCACCGAGTTCGCGATGAAGATGATGGGCGACGTCCAGCAGTTCTTCATCGATAACAACGTGCGCAACTACTACAGCATCTCTATCAGCGGCTATCATATTGCCGAAGCGGGCGCGAACCCGATCAGCCAGCTCGCGTTCACCTTGTCCAACGGCTTCACCATCGTTGAGTATTACCTGGCGCGCGGCATGGACATCGACAAGTTTGCGCCGAACCTGAGCTTTTTCTTTTCCAACGGGATGGATCCCGAGTACTCGGTAATCGGTCGTGTAGCGCGCCGCATCTGGGCGCGTGCGATGAAAGAGCGCTACGGCGCCAGCGCCCGTTCGCAGATGCTGAAATACCATGTACAGACATCGGGTCGCAGCCTGCATGCCCAGGAGATCAGCTTCAACGATATACGCACCACGTTGCAGGCCTTGTACGCGCTGTTCGACAACTGCAACAGCCTGCACACGAATGCATTCGATGAAGCCATAACGACGCCGACCGAACACTCGGTGCGTCGCGCGGTGGCCATTCAGCTGATTATCTCGCGTGAGCTGGGCCTCAATTTCTGCGAGAACCCGTGGCAGGGCTCATTCATCATCAATGAGCTGACCGATCTGGTCGAAGAGGCGGTCTACCAGGAATTCGAGCGCATCTCGGAGCGCGGCGGCGTACTCGGTGCGATGGACACCATGTACCAGCGCGGCAAGATCCAGGAAGAAAGCCTCTACTACGAGAGCAAGAAACACGATGGTTCACTGCCGTTGATCGGCGTGAATACCTTCCTGCCAAAGGAAGGCCAGGAAGACGAGGTGCACGACCAGGAGCTCATTCGCTCGTCCGATGCAGAGAAAAACGACCAGATCGAGCACGTGCGTACATTCCAGAAAAACCACGCCGACGCACGGCCTCAAGCCCTGGCACGACTGCAGTCGGTCGCCCGGGAGCGCGGCAATGTCTTTGCGGAGCTCATGGAGACCGTGAAGTCCAGTTCGCTGGGGCAGATTTCGGCGGCGCTCTACAACGTTGGCGGTGAATACCGGCGTAATATGTAGCGCCAAACATCGACCCTGAGAGCGACAGGGCTATCGTGGTTATTACCAACTTCGTTTGCGGAAAGACCGCCCTGTTCTGGTCGCTGTCGCGGGTAAGATTGCCGCATTCTTTTGCAGCAAGTCTTACTCAGGACAGAGGTCACCATGGGACCCCGGATAACCGCACAAAATCGCTGGCTGATCGTCGTCGGCGCGACACTGATTCAACTGGCGCTCGGTGCGATTTATGCCTGGTCCGTCTTCACGGCGAGACTGACCGATGCGGCCGGCCCCTATGCATTCAGCGCCAGCCAGACCGCCTGGGTATTTTCGGCAGGACTCGCGACCTTTGCCATCGTCATGGTGCTGGCGGGTCGCGTGTTACCGCGTTTCGGACCGCGCCTGCTGACCGTTGCCGGCGGCCTGTTGCTTGGCAGCGGTTATGTGCTGGGCGGGCTGTTCGGCGATAGCTTCCTGGCGCAGCTGCTCGGCATTGGCATAATCGGTGGTGCCGGCATCGGTGTCGCCTACGTGGTGCCGATCTCGGTTTGCGTCAAGTGGTTTCCCGACAAAAAGGGTCTGATCACCGGGCTCGCGGTCGCGGGCTTCGGCTTCGGTGCGACGATCTGGGTCAAGCTCGCAGGATCCTGGTTCGGTGGCCTGCTCAATACAAGCAGTCTATTCGGCTTGCCTGGCGTGCAAAGTGTTTTCGTCATTTACGGAATCACGCTGGCCGTGCTTGTGTTGCTGGGCAGCATCGTCATGATCAACCCGCCCGACGACTACCTGCCTGCGGGATGGACACCGCCCGTCACCGCGAATAACGACCACGAAGGGGCGGTTGAGTTCAGAGCGCGGGACATGCTGCGTACGCCACAGTTCTACATGCTGTGGTCGGTCTTCATGTTCGCCGGCGTCTCGGGTCTGATGGTGATTTACTGCGTCAAACTGTTTGGCATCGACGCGCTTGAGCATCATGGCGTCGCGGGTGCCGGCGCCATAACAGGAACGGCCATGGCCTGGTATGCCATCTTCAACGGCATCGGCCGTATTGCCTGGGGCAGTATCTCCGACCGCATCGGTCGCAAGACAACGATTACGTTGATGGCCGCCCTGCAAGGCGTAACCATGCTGCTGACGTACCACGTGTTCATCAGTTTCGGACTGGTTTACGGTTTTATCGTGGTCACGGCGCTGATCGGCTTCAACTATGGCGGCAGTTTCGCGTTGTTCCCGGCCATCACGGCTGACTATTTCGGCAACAAGAACGTTGGCAGCAACTACGGCTGGATGTTCACCGCGTACGGCGTTGCTGGTCTGGCGGGGCCGCTGCTGGCTGGCTACTTCAAGGACGCCGCACAAGGGGCCGCTCAGCCTTCGGTCTGGATGGCGCCTTTTATTATCGCGGGCAGCGTGTGTCTGCTGGGCGCGGTTATTATGACGTTCACGACGCGGCCGCGGCGAGTTCCTGCACACGCATCCTCAACGACAGGCAGAAAGCCGGTTGCTGAACTGACGTAAGGCCTGCCGGCCGATACTTACAGGCAATTGAGCACTTCCAGGTCCCGGCGACATTGAGCCGGCCCGACGAACTGTATCGTCTGGATACCCAGCGTGGCAGCCGCCAACAGGTTTGCCTCGATGTCGTCGATGAAGACGGTGTCCGAGGCTGTGAGCCGATGTTCCTGCAGCAGGTAATGGTAGATATCGAGCTCGGGTTTTACCTTGCCGATGCGTGAAGAAACCACAACGCCGCAGAACGCGTCCCAGATATCGTATTGCCGTTCGAGGTAGGCCATTGTCTCCAGGCCCATATTCGAGAGCACGAACAATCGGTGCTCGGTTTCGCCGAGTGCACGAATCAGCGCCAGCGTTTCCTCGATAGGCGTCAACGATGGCGGCACCGCGTCGAAAAGCCGTGTAACGCTGTCGACGGATAGCCCGGTTCGCGACGCGCTACGAGCAATCGCGTCTGACCGACTCAGTGTGCCCCGGTCGAGTTCGAGCCAGTCGTTGTGCTCGATGATCTTCCTTTTTGCCAGTGCTCGTGTGCTGGTATCCGGAAAGACGCTACGAACAATCGCATCGGGCTGCCAGTTAAAGACGACGCCGCCGAGGTCAAAAACGATGTTCAAAGCGAGCGCTCAGCACGTCTACGACGTTGCGTCGTTTCAACTCGTCAAAATTGCGGCTCACCCGGACTCCTCTGGTAGCGGTCGCCGTGCAGGATAGCACCGGCAGGAGGCAGGGAGCCCGCCAATTCTCGATGTTCGCCGTGGCTTGCGGCGGCGCGGCCGATTTTTCGGTCCCCGGTCGCCGCGGTATCAAAATGCGCTTGAAAGAGGGCGGTAGCCGCGTATAATCACTTGCTTGTTGACAGCAAGTAACTTTAGCCGATTGCAGCAGACCAACACGACACTCACCCAGGCCGAACGCACCGCCTTGTCCGACAAGGCCATGCTCGATGCCGCCATGGCGCTGGTCCTGGAGTACGGCACCGACAAGACGACGCTGGCGATGATCGGCGACAAGGCCGGCTACAGCCGCGGACTTGCCACCTACCGCTTTGGCTCGAAAGGCGGACTCTACGATGCGCTGTGCAAGTCAATTTCCCGTCACTGGCTGGAGTACCTGAAGCGCGGTGTGGGCGACAAGGTTGGCATCGAGGCCATGTGCGCGGCCCTGGATACGATCTACAAGTTCGAACAGGAATCGCCGCAGGAAGCGCGGGCCCTGGAGATCCTGTATTGCGGGGCTGCAAGTCCCAGCGCCGAGTACCAGGAGACTGCGGTCGGCATACGGCGTCGCCAGAAATCGGACGTAGCCGAATGGGTAAGGCGCGGGCAGGAAGCCGGCCAGGTGCGCGCAGACGTCGACCCGGACGAGGTTGCGGCGCAATACGTAGGCTACATATCGGGCATGACCTACCTCTGGATGATGAGCCCGGACACTTTTGACTTCTCGTTGTCGAACGAAGTGATGAAGAGACACTTGAAAGACTCGCTTGCCGCAAGCTAGCGGCGCCATTGATGCACAGGAAAAGAAATGACAGACGCCTATATTTTTGACCACGTACGCAGTCCGAGAGGCAAAGGCCGCTCCAATGGTGCGTTGCACCCGATAACCCCGATCGATCTCGCCGCCCAGGTGCTGACCGCGGTGCGCGAGCGCAGCGACCTCGATACCAGCAAGCTGGACGACGTTATCTTCGGCTGCACGGCGCCGGTGGGCGAGCAGGGCTCCGTGATTGCCCGGCTTGCCGTGTTGAATGCCGACTACGATCAAAGCGTGCCGGGCAAGCAGCTGAATCGTTTCTGTGCGTCCGGCCTTGAGGCCGTCAACACAGCGGCCGCACAGGTCATGTCAGGACAGTCCGACCTTGCGATCGGCGGCGGCATCGAGTGTATGTCGCGCGTTCCAATGGGATCGGACTCTGGCGCGATGCATGCCGATCCGGGCTTCGCGTACAAATCCTATTTCGTGCCACAGGGAATCGGCGCCGACCTGATCGCGAGCCTCGAAGGCTTTACGCGCGCAGACGTCGATGCCTACGCCGTGGAGAGCCAGGCAAGAGCTGCCAACGCCTGGGAGAATGGCTACTTCGACAATTCCGTGGTGCCCATCAGCGACCAGCTCGGCAACGTCATGCTGGACCGCGATGAACACATGCGTCCCGGCACGACCGCAGAGGACCTGGCCGGTCTGAAAGCCGCGTTCGAAATTCCCGGCCAGCAGGCGGGCTTCGATGCCGTTGCGCTGCAGAAGTACCCGCAGGTCGAGGCAATCAATCACGTTCATACCGGCGGCAATTCGAGCGGCATTGTTGACGGAGCCGCCGCAGTGCTGATCGGCACCAAGGAGATGGGCAAGGCACTGGGCCTCAAGCCGCGTGCACGCATCAAAGGCTTCTCGTCGGTGGGTACCGATCCGACCATCATGCTGACCGGCCCCGCTCCTTCGGCGCAGAAGGTCCTGAAGCGTTGCGGCATGGTCGCTGAAGATATCGATCTTTTCGAGCTCAATGAAGCGTTCGCGTCAGTCGTCATGTTGTTCATGCGACAGCTCGGCATCGAACACGACAGGATCAATGTAAATGGCGGCGCTATCGCCATGGGTCATCCGCTGGGCGCGACAGGTGCAATGATACTGGGCACCGTGCTCGATGAGCTGGAGCGCCGGAACGAGGGAACGGCACTGGTCAACCTGTGCGTTGGCGGTGGCATGGGCACAGCAACCATTATCGAACGCGTCTGACGCGGGCACTTACGGAAACAGACTTATGAATACACTTGAACTGAAGACTGGCAGCGACGGAATCGCCATCATTACGATCGATCTCAAAGATCGCTCCATGAATGTCGTATCGCCCGAGTTTATCGCCGATTTCGACAAGGCTATCGACCAGGTCGCCGGCGACGACAACATCAAGGGTGCGGTCGTTACGTCGGGCAAGAGCTCCTTTGTTGCCGGCGCCGACCTGCTGCAAATCGTTGACGAGATACAACCCGGCGCAGATCCGAAAACGGCGTTCGCCAAATGGAGCGGTCTGCAGCAGCTGTATCGGAAACTGGAGACCTGTGGCAAACCGATCGTCGCTGCGATCAATGGCACGGCGCTTGGCGGCGGCCTTGAGCTCTGCCTTGCCTGTCACTATCGCGTCGCCGCCGACAACCCGAAAGCCAAGCTCGGTCAACCGGAGGTACAGGTAGGCCTGCTGCCTGGCGCGGGCGGCACACAACGTTTGCCGCGCATGATCGGGCTCGAGGCGTCTCTGCCGCTGCTGCTTCAGGGCACACACTTGTCGCCGGCCAAAGCGGCTGAAATGGGCATTGTCGATCTGCTGGTCGCACCCGGCGAAGAGGTCGACGCTGCCAGGCAGTGGATTCTCGATGGTGGTGAGGCCGTGCAACCGTGGGACAAAAAGGGTTTCAAAGTGCCCGGCGGGGCCGGCCTGATGAACCCCAAGGCAATCCAGACGCAGATGTTCGGCGTCGCTTTGCTGCAGAAGACGACCAACCACAACTACCCGGCGCCGATAGCTATCATGTCGGCGGTCTACGAGGGCTCTGTCTTGCCGATCGATGCAGCCCTGCAGATCGAATCGAAGTACTTTGCCGAGCTTCTGACTGACGTTGTGGCGCGCAATATGATTCGCACCCTGTTCGTCAATAAAGGTGCGGCCGATAAACTCGCCCGTCGCCCGCAAGGTATCGAGAAGAGCAAGGTGACGAAGCTCGGTGTTCTGGGCGCCGGCATGATGGGCGCCGGTATCGCTTTTGTCTCCGCGCGCGCCGGCATGCAGGTGGTCTTGCTCGATCGCAGCAAGGACGATGCGGAGAAAGGCAAAGACTACTCGCGTCAGCTGCTGCAAAAACGTGTGGATCGCGGCCGCATGGACGCTGATGCAGCAGCCGACCTGCTCGAGCTGATCCATACGACCGACGACTACGCGGATCTCGACGGCTGTGAGTATGTAATCGAGGCCGTGTTCGAAGATCGCAAGATCAAGGCTGACGTCACCGCAAAAACAGAAGCTGTGATCGCGAGCGACGCGATTTTCGGTTCCAACACCTCGACGCTGCCGATTACCGGCCTCGCCGAGGCGTCAGGGCGTCCGCAGAGCTTCATCGGCATCCACTTCTTCTCCCCGGTCGACAAGATGCCGCTGGTGGAGGTCATTGTCGGTGAGAAGACCAGCGACGAAGCCATCGCACGCACGCTCGACTACATCCAGCAAATCCGCAAGACACCTATCGTTGTCAACGACAGTCGCGGTTTCTACACGAGTCGTGTGTTCAGTACCTTCACTCGAGAAGGCATCGCGATGCTGGCCGAAGGCGTGAACCCTGCGCTGATTGAAAATGTCGCGAAACATGCCGGCATGCCGGTGGGGCCGTTGGCGGTCACGGACGAGGTTTCGCTGGAGCTGGCTTACAAGATCGGCAAACAAACCAAGGCCGACCTCGGCGAGGCGTATGTCGAGACGCCCGCTGATGCGGTGATGGAAGCGATGGTTGTCGAGCTTGATCGGCGCGGCAAACGGTTCGGCGCCGGTTTCTACGAGTATTCCGACGACGGCGGCAAGCGCCTCTGGACGGGACTCGCCAAGCAATTCCCCGTGTCTTCCGAGCAGCCAACCGCGGAAGAGGTAAAAACAAGGCTTTTATACGTGCAGGCTATTGACGCGGCGCGTTGCCTGGAAGAGGGCGTGTTGACGCACCCGGCCGATGCCGACATAGGCTCTGTGTTCGGCTGGGGTTTCCCGCCATACACGGGCGGTACCTTGTCATTCATAGAAACCGTGGGGGTCAAGAACTTCGTCGCCGAAGCGGACCGATTGGCAAAACAATACGGTCCCCGATTCGCCGTGCCAGCCGGCCTTCGCGCCATGGCCGAGCAAGGTCAAACCTACTATGGGCTGGCCGGTAACGGCCAAGCCCGCTCGGCGGCCTGAGGCAATCGTCATGAACGACATCGTCAACTACGAAAACTTGGGCGCCGTCGCGGTGATTACGCTCAATCGCCCGGATGCGATGAACGCCTTCACGACAGAATTGTCACATAAACTGCAGTTGGCGCTGGAACGTGCGGCAGACGATGAGGCTGTACGCGTCGTCATTATCACGGGCGAAGGGCGCTGCTTCAGCGCGGGTGCCGACCTGAAGGCAGGCTTCGAAGGGCGCCCTGTGTTTGGCAAGCTGCAGTATGAATACCGGCCGGTGCTGTCGGCGATCGCAACCATGAGCAAGCCGGTTGTTGCCGCTGTGCCGGGATCGGCTGCCGGAATTGGCATGTCGATGGCACTGCATTGCGATCTGCTGATCATGGCGGACAACGCGTTCCTGCTGTCGCCGTTTACGACCATATCGCTGGTACCGGACGGCGGGCTCAACTGGTTGCTGGTGCGGCAGCTGGGTTATCGACGCGCGTTTCAGCTGAGCGTCGAGTCGGAGCGAATCCCGGCAGAGCGCTGCGTTGAGCTTGGCCTGGCGAACAAGGCAGTGCCGGCCGCCGAGCTTCAGAGTGCGGCTCTCGAGTGGGCGGAAAGCCTGGCGAAGCGTGCGCCGCGCTCCCTGGAGGCCACCAAGAAGGCCATGCGCCACGCCATCGACAACGATTGGGCCAGCACCTTCGACCTGGAGTCGGCCTGGCAGCAGGCGCTGGCTGGCAGTGAGGACAATGTAGAGGGAGTTGCCGCGTTCTTCGAGAAGCGCGCACCTCAGTTCAAAGGCAATTAATACGCTACGTCATTAAAGCGAGTAACGACTATGGACAGATTTATTTTCGAAGAAGAGCACGACATGTTTCGCGACTCCGTGCGCAGTTTCATGCAGAACGAGATCGGGCCGCACAGCGACCGCTGGCACGAAGCCGGCATCGTCGATCGCGAGGCCTATCTGAAAGCCGGCGAAATGGGGTTCCTGCTCATGTGGGCCGATGAGAAATACGGCGGCATCGGTGTGCGGGACTTTCGTTACGAGCAGATCCTGATCGAGGAGAACGCCCACCACGGTGATCCGGGCTTCTTCATGACGCTGCACAGCCGCCTGGTTGCGCCGTACTTCGATGCCTTTGCGACCGACGAGCAAAAGGCGCGCTGGCTGCCGAAGTGCATCAGCGGCGAGCATATCCTGGCGATCGGCATTACCGAGCCTGGCGCCGGCAGCGATGTCGCAGGGATACGCACGAAAGCAGAGGACAAGGGCGATCACTTCCTGCTGAACGGCTCCAAGACCTATATCTCAAACGGCATACTTGCAGACCTCGTGATCGTCGTTGCGCGCACCGATCCCGGCAACCCGCATGCGTTGTCGCTGTTCGTCGTCGAGCGCGGTATGGAAGGGTTCGAGCGTGGCAAGAACCTGAAAAAGATGGGTATGAAAAGCCAGGACACGGCCGAGCTGTTCTTCAACAATGTCAAGGTACCGAAGGAGAACCTGCTCGGTGAACTGAACCGTGGCTTCTATCACCTGATGCATGGTCTGGCCGAGGAACGACTGCTTGGCGCCTGCGGCTACATCGCGAGCGCGGAGGCAGCTTACAACCTGACGTTGGAGTATGTGAACGAACGTAAGGCGTTCGGCAGGCTAATTGGCGATTTTCAGAACACGCGGTTCAAGCTCGCCGACATGCGCACGGAGCTGGATATCGGGTACGCGTTTGTCGATCGCTGCGTCGAGGTTCATAACAAGGGCCAGCTGACGGCCGAGGATGCGGCGAAAGCGAAGCTCTGGACCAGCGAACTCGAAGGTCGTGTAACCGACGAATGCGTGCAGCTGCATGGCGGTGCCGGTTACATGGACGAATACAGGGTTTCGCGGCTGTTCACGAACGCGCGAATCTCGCGTATCTATGCCGGCAGCTCCGAAATCATGCGCGAAATTATTGCGCGCTCGATCGGCCTCGATCCGCGTAAACGCCGCAAACAAAGCAAGCCAGAAAAGGCGAATGCCGCCTGACGGTAACTGCTATGCGAACCGCATTCATCGGACTTGGCGTGATGGGCTACCCCATGGCCGGCTTTCTTTCGAAAGCCGGCCATGACGTTGTTGTCTACAACCGAACGCAATCCAAAGCCGACGACTGGGTGCGTCAGTTCGGCGGCAGCAGCGCGCCGACACCGGCGGGCGCGGCCGCGGACGCGGCCATCGCATTCTGCTGCGTGGGCAATGATGACGATGCGCGTGACGTCATTCTTGGCCGCGACGGCATGCTCAACGGCATCGCGCCCGGGGCGATAATCGTCGACCATACGACGGCCTCCGCGCATCTCGCGCGGCACATCCATAGCATCGCCGGCGAGAAATCGGTCGGTTTCCTGGATGCGCCGGTCTCCGGCGGGCAGGCCGGTGCGGAGAGTGGACAGCTGACCGTCATGGTGGGCGGCGATGCCCTGGTCTGCAAACAGGCAACGCCGGTTATTGACAGCTTTGCCAAGGCGATCACGCATATCGGTCCAACCGGCTCCGGACAGCTGGCGAAAATGGTCAACCAGATTTGCATCGCCGGAATTGTTCAGGGCCTGTCGGAGGGTCTGGATTTCGCGGCGCGCGCCGGCCTGGATCCCGCCGTCGTTATCGAATCGATCTCCAAGGGGGCAGCGCAGTCCTGGCAAATGGAGAATCGCTGGCAAACGATGGTGAACGGCGAGTTCGATTTCGGTTTTGCGGTTGACTGGATGCGAAAAGACCTCGCGATAGCGATCGATGAGGCACAGAGTAATGGCGCGAAACTCGAAATGACGCGCCTCGTCGACCGGTTTTACGCCGAAATACAGCTGATGGGCGGCAATCGGTGGGATACATCGAGTCTGATCGCGCGCCTCAAATCGTAGTAGACTCGTTTATTCACAGGGGTGGTCTTGCGACCTGAGATCCTCGTTCCGGCACCTGTCGGGCGTACAGGGAACCCTTAGAACCTGACCCGGGTAATGCCGGCGTAGGAAGGGAATCATGTATCAAAGAATCACATGGCGGATTGTCGCCGCCGCCGTTTTTCTGGTAGCCGCAAACGCATCTCTGGCATCGACCAGCGAGACCGACGTGCTCGAAGAGATTGTCGTTACCGCTGATTTTCGTGAGCGCGCGCTGCAGGAGCTACCCTCGAGTGTCACCGTGCTTGATGCGGAGTTCATCCGAGCGAACGGCGTGCAGCACTTCGAAGAGCTGATTGATGTCGTACCGAATCTGAACTGGTCCGGGGACGGTCACCGCGCCCGCTACTTTCAGATTCGCGGCGTCGGTGAGCTGGAGCAGTACCAGGGCGCACCGAACCCTTCTATCGGCTTTCTGATAGACGATATCGACTTCAGCGGTATCGGCACCGTCGCGACACTCTTCGACGTCGGCACCGTCGAAGTGCTGCGAGGCTCCCAGGGCAGCCGCTACGGCGCGAACGCGCTTGGTGGATTGATTTATGTACGTAGCGCCGCGCCAACGTCGGAACGGGACGGGCGCATCGAATTGACTGCCAGCAATGATGACGCACTTGGCCTGGGCCTGGCTTTTGGCGGCGCGCTGAACGATAGCGAGGCCCTTACCTTCCGTCTCAGCGCACAGATGCACGAAAGCGATGGCTTCCGCAGCAATGCATTTCTGGGTCGCGATGATACCAATGGTCGCGACGAGTCGTCGCTCCGACTCCGGCTCCGCTACGTCGCGTCACCAACGCTGGAGACGAACCTGTCAGTGCTCTATAGCGATATCGACAACGGTTACGACGCATTCTCGCTGGACAACAGCTACACGATGCTCTCGGATAAGCCCGGAAAAGATGCGCAGAGAAGTCTTGGCGCTTCGATACGCGTCGAATGGACGGCAATGGAGTCCGCTGAATTGACGTCGATTACGACGCTGGCAGACTCCGATATCGACTTCAGTTTTGATGCGGACTGGGGTAACGATGACAGCTGGGCACCTGTTCTCTACGACTATGTCTCCGCGAGCGATCGAACGCGCCGCACCATCAGTCAGGAATTGCGCGTCGCATCGAACGAGCGGGGACGCCTGTTTGCTGAGTCAACTGACTGGCTGGTAGGCCTGTATGTACAGGAGCTAACGGATGCGCTGCTTACCGTCAACCAGGGCGACTATTACGACCCCTTCTACGACTTCGCTGACAGCCTCGACGAGAGGTTTGGCAGCGACTACGCGGCCATAAGCAGCGCGTTGTTTGGCCAGCTCGACATTGCCGTCAGCGATGCCACGCGCGTTGGCTTGGGCCTGCGTGTCGAGCATCGGTCGACCGACTATGTCGATACGTCGGGACTTGTGGTCGGACCGTCTGAATCGATGTGGGGCGGCGAATTCAGCCTCAGCCACGACCATTCGGCCGCACTCACAAGTTTCGTCAGCCTGACGAAGGGATACAAGGCGGGCGGATTCAATCTTGGGGTGGTTCCGGATGAGGGGCGCAGAGCGTTCGGCGAAGAAAGGCTCTGGAGTATTGAAGCGGGACTGAAGTCGTCACTCGCCGACGATGCGCTGGCAATCAATGCCTCGGTTTTTTACAACCGCCGTGACGGCCAGCAGGTACGTGTCTCTCAGCAGCTCGTGGATGGTGATCCCGCCTCATTTGTTTTTTTTACCGACAACGCCGCCGAGGGTGAGACGCTGGGGGTCGAGGCCGAGTTGCGCTGGCTGCCCTCGGATTCGCTGGAGCTCTATGCCAACGTCGGCCTGCTGGATGCCAGCTTCGAAGAATTCATGGCCCCGCAAGGGGATCTCGCGGGGCGCTCGCAGGCGCATTCGCCGCGCTACACACTGGCTGCAGGGATCGCCTATAGAAATGAGCGCGGCTATTTCGCGCGACTGGATCTGTCGGCCCGCGACGCGTTTTATTTTGATGTCAGTCACAACCAGCGGTCGTCGGCTTACGAGCTTGCCCATGCGCGTGTCGGTTATGACGGTGACAGCTGGTCCTTGCAGCTCTGGGCCAGGAATTTGCTCGACAAGCGTTATGCTGTGCGCGGATTCTATTTTGGCAACGAGCCCCCCGATTTTCCCGATACGCTGTATACGCGTCTCGGCGACCCACGGCAGGTGGGGATCACCCTGGAAAAGAGGTTCGACTAATGAAGGTAGCGGTTGATATCAGTCTTTACCCGTTGGACGCGGATTATATTCCGCCGATCAAGGACGTCATCGGGCGCCTGAACACACATGATGGACTTGAGGTCTGGACCAATGCGATGAGCACACAGATTGTTGGTGAGTTCGACGATGTCATGCAGGCTCTGAAGCAGGAAATCGGTGCGACGTTCGAGCAACTGCCGAAGGCAATCTTTGTCATCAAGATGCTGAACAACCCGGCCCAAGGCTAACTGTGGACGGACTGGCGGCAAGCCTGCTCGATCAGGCGCATGCTTATTCCGCGCTCGAAGTCGTTGCCGTTGTTTTCGCGATCGGCTACCTGTTGCTCGCTATTCGCGAAAACATCTGGTGCTGGCTGTGTGCTGGCATCAGCACGGCCATATACATCTGGCTGTTCCTGGTCGCCAGGCTGTACATGGAATCCGTGCTGAATATTTTCTACCTGGCGATGGCGGTGTACGGCTGGGTCGTCTGGACCTCGGGGTCCGATGACCGCCACGACCGTCCCGTGGTTCGCTGGTCGTTACAGGTACATGGCGTGGCTGTTTTCGCCATCGTTGTTGTGAGTGTCGTAAACGGATTTTTGCTGGCCCGGTATACCGAGGCGGCCTTTCCCTATCTCGACTCGCTAACGACCTGGTCCGCAATCTGGGCGACCTTTCTTGTGGCGCGAAAAGTGCTGGAGAACTGGTGGTACTGGCTGGCGATAGACAGCGTCTCCGTCTTTATCTACTGGATACGGGACCTGCAGCTCACGTCACTGCTGTTCGTCGCCTACGTGATCATGATTCCGTTTGGCATCGTGCATTGGACGAGATCCTATCGGGAGCGCGCGCCATGAGCGATGCTGTAATGCCAGAGAGCGTTATTCGAGCCCTGCCGGACTGGCGTGACGCCACGTGGTCCGAGCTGCCCGGTGGCTTGTCAAATCGAACCTGGCTGCTGCAGAAAGACGGCGCAAAAGCCGTTCTCAAGATCGACGGTGAACCCCGGGCAACGCCTTTCGGTACCAGGGAGCAGGAGGCGGCGGTGCAGCGGGCAGCCGAGTCGGCGGGCCTTGCCGGTGCCGTGCTGTTTGTCAACGAGCGTGTCTACCTCACGGAATTCGTTGCAGGCAGCCAGTGGCAACCGTCTTTGCTTGATCAGCCAGCGAGAATCGAACAGCTGGCGGCATCGCTGCGGCGACTGCACGGCCTGCCGAGGAGCGGTCGCTCCTTCGATGCGTTGGGGGCGGGCCGTCGCTACGCGGACGCGATTGCTGACAAGGACGATGAGGTCGTCTCGCACTGCCTGCGCATAATTCGGGGGAACCGCCTGCCGAACTACCTGTGCTGTTGTCACAATGACCTGGTTGCCGAGAACATCCTGACGACGCCCGCTATCAAGTTCCTGGACTGGGAATACGCGTGTGACAACGATCCGGTATTCGATCTGGCGACGGTTGTCGAGCATCACGAATTGGGGGACGGTATAGCGTCGGCACTGCTGGACGCGTATTTCGACGGTGGCGGCGAGCGCTGGCTGCCTCGGCTCGCGGAGCAGCGTCGGCTATATCTCGCACTCCACTACCTGTGGATGGCTGCTCGCGCCGACAGCTCCGCGAAGTCGCTTGAGAAACTCGGCGCTCGACTGATTACCAGCTGTTCCTGAGCTCACGCAGCTTGAGAAACACGCTGCGCGCATCGGGGCTGTCGCCCAGTTCCGGAAATTCCCCGACGAGCTTTTCGACAATTGATGGACTCTGCAGCCTGAAGAACGTGTTGATCTCGCGCTCCTCTGCCATGCTGGTTACGACCGCATCGTCGGGGTCCTGGTTCTGGTATTCAAGCAACATTTTTCGGGCGGTCGCATTGTCCGGTTCCCGATCAAGCGTAAAGGCGAGGTTGTTGAGCAGATAGTCGTGTCCCGGGTAGATCCGCGTGTTGTCATCGAGCTTGTCGAGCTGCGTCTCGAAGGTTGTGAAGAGCTCGGCGGGATGGCCGCCATTGTGGCAATTGCCGGCGCCGGCGTTGAACAGCGTATCGCCACTAAACAAGCCGGGCGTATCCGTATGCGAGAGCAGGCAGATATGGCACATCGTGTGCCCCGGTGTGTCCATGCATTCAAGCTCGACGGACTTGCCAACCTTGATCACATCACCGGCGCCCACGCCGACATCGACGTTCGCGATGCGGTTCTTCGCATTCCTGTGCGCGATAAGCTGCGCGCCAGTTGCCTTGATCAGCCCCTTGTTGCCGCCAGTATGATCGCCGTGTTCGTGCGTGTTGAGGATCTGGGTGATCGTCCAGCCTTTATCGTTCGCTACCGAAAGACACTTCCTGAAGTCGAGCGGGTCGATTGCCAATGCCTCTCCCGTCTCGCCACACGCGATCAGGTAGTTGAAGTTCCTGTATGCGTTACCGGTCCAGATTTGTTCGACGATCATTCTCCCTCCGCGTGCCGGTCGTAGACTTTCTCGCCGCCAACCCATGTCTGTACAACCTCGATATCGTCAATTTCCGACGCCGGAATGGTGAAGTAGTTTCGGTCTATCAGTATGAAGTCAGCCCACTTGCCGGGCTCGAGGCTGCCGAGACGGTCTTCCTGGCGTGCGGCATAGGCGCCGGCGAGCGTGTAGGAGTGCAGTGCTTCGGCCCGGGTCAACGCCTGGTCGGCATACCATCCTCCCTCCGGTTCACCGTCGCGACCTTGCCGTGTGACGGCGGCATAGAGTCCGTGAAACGGGTTCGACAGTTCAACCGGAAAGTCCGAGCCATTGGCAATGACGGCGCCCGAGTCGAGCAATCGCCGCCAGGCGTAGCCGCCGAGAATCCTGTCGGGTCCGATTCGGTCTTCCGCCATGTTCTTGTCGCTGGTCGCATGCACCGTTTGCATCGATGCGATAACGCCCAGTTCCGCAAAACGCGGGATGTCATCCGGCTGGATAATTTGCGCATGCTCGACGCGGTTGCGCAGCGGCGACGGCTTGCCGCTCTGCGCATTTTCAAACGCGTCCAGCGCCATGCGGTTAGCGAGGTCGCCGATAGCATGAATGCCAACCTGGAAGCCCATCCCGTTTGCCTTTTCCACGAACCCCTGCAGCACGTCCGGCGTCCAGAACGGCAGGCCACGGTTTTCCGCGTCGTCGGAATAGGGCTGGATCATCGCCGCGCCACGACTGCCGAGCGCGCCGTCCGAGTAAAGCTTGACGGAGGCGATCTCCAGTCGGTCGTTGCCGTAGGCGAGTATTGGTTTGCCAATCGCATCCAGCACGTCGCCCGCGCCGCCTGTCATGGCATAGATGCGCATGTCGAGTTCGCTATCGTCGGCCATCGACAGGTAGACCTCGGCGTTCATGAGATCGATACCGGCGTCGTGAACGCCTGTCATGCCCTCGGCAACGAGTGCGTCGATCGCGCCAAGCAATGCCGCGCGGTAGTCGTCTCTATTGGGCGGCGGAAGATGCTCCTCGATCAGGTCCATGGCCAGGTCGATGAAGATACCGGTCGCCCGCCCGTTATCGTCTCTCAGGATCTTGCCGCCAACGGGGTCCGGCGTATCGTTGTCGATGCCGGCAATCTGCATGGCCTTGCTGTTTGCCCAGGCGGCGTGCCCATCGATGCGCCGCAGCCAGACCGGGCGGTCGCTGACGACGGCGTCGATCTGGGCGGCCGTGGGAAATTCCCGGACCGGCCACAACACCTGGTTCCAGCCGCGCCCCAGTATCCAGCGCTTGTGGGGATTGTCTTTCGCGTAACTGGCGATTTGCACAAGGGCGTCGTCGACGCTGGCGACGCCGGCCAGATCGATGTTGCTCTTCAACTGCCCCAGGCTCAGCACATGCGCATGCGCATCGATCAGCCCCGGCAGCGCGGTGAGCCCGCCACCGTCTATGCGCGCTTCTATCGCGCTGCCCTGCAGAAGATCCTCGTCGCCGATTGCAACGATCTTGCCCTCATCATCGAAAACCAGTACTGAGAATTCGCGGATGCCTTCGTTACTTGACGTATAGCCCGTCACATTGTGAAGTGCCGTTTCGGCCACGGCAGTCGCCACGAGCGGAAGCGAAAATATAAAACAAGCTATTGATTTACATAAATTATTAAGCACAGGTAGATCCTTTTCGGCGGTCTGTCGCGGGCAACGATAATCGCATTGCCACGATGCGGAAACGATGCCGACAAGATACCATGGACCTCTTTCGGACGCGGCATGTCAAACCCTGCCGGACTAACCTCATTTGGAGTATCACGATGAATAAGCTGCCCACCAGCTTGCCCACCCTGTTTGTTATTGCGCTCCTCGTAAGCGCCTGCGGACAAAAAGCAGAGCAGCCAGCCGCGCCTGCAACGGCCGAGAGCGCCAAGATCTTCGACATGCCCTACCTGATGCGCGATCTTGACAACGGTCTGCGGGTCATCGTTGTGGAAACGGACTACCCGGATATCGTCTCCATACAAATTCCGGTCCAGACCGGGTCCCGCAACGAGGTCGAGCCCGGCAAGACCGGCTTCGCACACTTCTTCGAGCACATGATGTTCCGCGGTACCGAGGCTTACCCACCGGAGGTGTACGGCGACATCCTGAAGAAGGCGGGTGCCGATCAGAATGCCTATACGACGGATGACTATACCAACTACCACATTACCTTCACCAAGGACGACCTGGAGAAGGTTATCGAGCTGGAGGCGGACCGCTTTCAGAACCTGAAGTACACGGAGGAACAGTTCCGTACAGAGGCACTTGCTGTGAAGGGCGAATACCTCAAGAACTTCTCGAACCCGGTGCAGAAACTGTTTGAACGCGTTAGCGACCTGATGTACACCAAGCACACCTACAAGCATACAACCATGGGCTTCATCGAAGACATCGAAGTAATGCCCGACCAGATGGAGTACGCGAAGGTGTTCTTCGATCGCTGGTATCGACCGGAGAAGACAGTCGTCATCCTTGTCGGTGATGTCGACGCGGAAGCGACCTTCGCGCTGGTCGAAAAGTACTGGGGTGACTGGGAGCGTGGCGACTACGATGCCGAGATCCCGGTGGAGCCACCGCTGCAGGGACCGAAGTACGAGCACCTGGTCTGGGATGGCCCGACACAGCCCTGGCTGTCAATGACCTATCGTGGTCCTGCCTATGAGCCGACGGAAAAGGATATGCCGTCGCTGGATCTGATCTCGGCAATCTATTTTTCGCAATCGTCCGAGCTCTACCAGAAACTCGTCATTCAGGACCAGGCCGTAGATCAGCTGTTCGCCTACTTCCCTGACCAGAAAGACGCCGGCATGCTGCTGATTGCTGCCCGCCTGACCGATGTAAAGAATGCGGCCAGCGTGCGCGACGCAATCAACGCGACCCTCGTCAAGGCGCGTACGGAGCTGGTCTCCGAGCGCAAGGTCGAAGAAACGAAGTCGCGGCTGCGTTACGGATTCACATCGCAACTGGACAATTCGTCAGGCATCGCCGAAATGCTGGCCAGCATCGTGCACTTCTGGCGTACACCGGAGACCATCAATGAGGTCTACCGGACCTACGACTCACTGACGGCCAGCGATTTGCGAGATGCCGCCAACCGGTATTTTGTAGATAGCCAGCGGGTGACGGTCACGTTGGCGAACGAAGCGCGCATGGCCGGTATCGATGGCATGACATCGGTCGACGCGCTGGTTGCCGCCACCGGCCTGGCGCCGGCGGCGGCAGAGTCGGCCGTGGACAAGCCGCAGGTGGACCTCGAAGTCCCCGCTGTAGACGATCCTGCACCGCTATCCTTCGTTACGAATCAATCCGCAACGTCACCGCTTGTCGATGTCGCGTTTATCGTGCACACGGGCGCCGGATTCGATCCCGAGGGCAAGAAGGGTCTCGCAGCCATGACGGCTGCGATGGTTTCCGACGGCGGCAGCGAAGCGATGAGCATCGAGGAGATCAACAACGCAATGTACCCGCTTGCGGCAGGCTTTTCGGCCCAGGTGGATAAGGAAATGACACGCCTCTCCGGGCAGGTGCACAAGGACAATCTTGACCGCTGGTATTCGCTGGTCAGGGGTCAGCTGCTGTTTCCCGCCTGGTCTGAGAGCGACTTCGATCGCATCAGGACGCGGCTGATAAACGGCATTCGCACGGACCTTGTCGGCAATAATGACGAAGAGCTGGGCAAGGAATACCTCTACACCGCCGTGTACGGCGAAGACCATCCTTATGGCTCCCTGAACCTGGGTAAGGTCAGCGACCTCCAGTCAATTACGCTTGAGGATGTGAAGGCCTTCTACGCGGAGAACTACACGGTCGCCAACATCACCGTCGGGCTCGCCGGTGGCTATCCGGACTCGTTTGCCGCGGCCATCAGCGAGGACCTGCAGAAGCTCGGAGCCGGTGAGCGCCTGGCATTGGAGCTTCCGGCTGTCCCCAGGCCAGACGGGCGCGAGGCCGTATTGATAGAAAAAGAGACGCCGGCGGTCGCGGTGTCCTTCGGCTTCCCGATCGAACTCACACGCGGCGATGCCGACTGGGTTGCCCTGTGGCTGGTGCGCTCCTACTTCGGCGAACACCGCAGTTCCAACAGCCATCTCTACAAGCGCATCCGGGAAACACGCGGCATGAACTACGGCGATTACGCGTACATCGAATATTTCCCGCGCGGCATGTTTCAGTTTCATCCCGATACCAATCTCGGACGCCAGCAGCAAATATTCCAGGTGTGGCTGCGGCCACTGCGCGACAATAACGATGCGCATTTCGCAACCCGCACCGCGATGTTCGAACTCGAGAAGTTGATCGACGAGGGGATGAGCGAGTCGGATTTCGAAACGACCCGGGCGTTTCTTTCCAAGTTCGTCAGTCTGCTGATGGATGGCCAGTCCCGGCAGCTGGGTTACGCACTGGACGGCCAGTACTACGAAACCGGAAATTTTGCTGCCTACGTCCGTGATGGTCTGGAGCAACTGACGCTGGCCGACGTGAACCGTGTGATTCGTGAAAACCTGAGCGTCGACGACATCCAGTATGTATTTGTAACGGCGGATGCCGAGGACCTGCGTCAGCGTCTGGTCTCGGATCAAACCTCGACAATCAGCTACGATGCCGAAAAACCTGAGGCGCTCTTGATGGAAGACGCGGTAATTTCGGAAATCAGCCTCGGCTTTGATGACGATGCTGTAACGATCGTTCGCGGCGAAGATGTCTTTAACTAATGGCACTGGTCAGCTTCGAGCACAACCGTCGGCGCAGCTACGGTATTGCGTCGGGCGACGCGGTTCGTGAAGCGAGCGTAGCGTTGCGCCGCCGCTTCGCCGACCTGCGTGCCGTTATCGAGGCAGGCGCCGCTTCCGAACTGACTGAAGACGGCGCGGGGGTCGAGTTTCAAGCGGACGAAATACGATTTCTGCCGGTCATACCGAATCCCGACAAGATCCTTTGTGTCGGCGTGAACTACCGGCCGCATATCGAGGAGATGGGCCGGGAGGTCCCCGATCACCCGGTCGTGTTCGTACGCTTCCCCGGCAGCCTCGTCGGGCACAGGGAATCGATTGTGCGCCCGCGTGTCTCCAGGCAGTTCGATTTCGAGGGCGAACTCGCCGTCGTGATCGGGCAGCGGGCGCGCCACGTGCCGCGCGATTCGGCGCTCGAGGTTATCGCCGGGTATTGCTGCTTCATGGATGGCTCAATAAGGGACTGGCAGCGCCACACACCGCAGTTCATACCCGGCAAGAACTTCCATCAAAGCGGTGCGATGGGTCCCTGCCTGGTGACTCGTGATGACATCGACGACCCTGCCGCGCTGGAACTCACCACGCGTGTCAACGGCAATGTGATGCAAACGGGTCGGGTCTCGGAGCTCGTCTTCGATATCCCGTTCCTCATCGAGTATTGCTCGACGTTCACCGAACTGCTGCCCGGCGACGTTATCGCGACGGGCACACCGGGCGGAGTCGGCGCGGCGAGGACGCCACCCGCGTGGCTCGAGGCGGGCGACCTGGTCGAAGTTGAGATCCCCGGTATCGGCTGTCTCAAGAGCCCGGTCGTGGATGAGGTTGGCGGATAGCGCGCTTAGGCCTTGATTTGACAGGCAAAGCGCGCTTTCCGTTACTGTTGCATCTGTACCACAAAAACAACATGACGGTAGCCCGCAGCGCGCGAAACCGCCTAAAGGATTGACAAATCGTGGTATTTCTGCGAATTTGGAGGCTCGCAAACGTAGTCTTTCCACAACAGTCTGGCTGCAGCGAGAAAAGACAAACACCTTCAGGTACGACTTGGCGGGGGATTCAGGGGGCCAAGAACCGCGTGCTAACGTAGGTTTGGAAAAAGCGGTTTCGCAAGAAGCCGCTTTTTTTTGCCTGTGATTCGTGTGCCTGTCGAACAATATCCACAAAGCCCCGGGCTGCGCTGGCAAAGTACTTGCCGCGCCGCTGCATTCTGCAACAATGCCGGGTAACTCGCGCCGAACAGTCGGCGTGACCGGGAGCAGTACAGATGGCCCACGGGCACGCAAAAACAACCGACAGGAATAACTTGCGACGGGTCATGATCGCGCTGCTGCTGACCGGCACGTTCATGGTCGTCGAGGTCGTTGGCGGCATTCTCTCGGGATCACTCGCGCTGCTGGCCGATGCCGGTCACATGCTGACCGACACGATGGCGCTGGCACTGGCGGCGATGGCTTTTTATGTCAGCAGACGGCCGCCGGATGACAAACTGACCTACGGCTACCAGCGTTTCCAGATTCTCGCCGCGTTCGCGAATGGCCTGAGCCTGTTGCTGATCGTGGGCTGGATCGTGGTAGAGGCGATACGACGATTCGTAAGTCCGCGCGACGTGCTCGGGGAAACGATGCTCCTGATCGCGGCGATCGGCCTGGTCGTCAACCTGATTTCCTTCATCGTGCTGCATACCGGCGACAAAGAGAACCTGAACATCCGCGGTGCGGCGTTACACGTGGCGGGTGATCTGCTTGGCTCAGTCGCGGCAATTGTTGCGGCAGTTGTCATCATTTACACCGGCTGGACGCCGATCGACCCGATCCTTTCACTGGCGGTAGCGGGCCTCATCCTGAAGAGTGCCTGGGCGCTGGTAAAACGCAGTGGACACGTGCTGCTGGAAGGGGCGCCCGACTGGCTGAATGTCGAGGTGATGCAGGAGCACATTGTCGAGGCCGTACCGTCCGTGTCGGGCATCCACCATGTGCATGTCTGGGGTCTGACGCCGCAGCAGTTGATGTTGACCATGCATGTGTCACTCGGCGAGCCCGTCAGCAGTCAGTCAGACGTCATCCGGTGCGTTAAAGCAGTGCTGAAAAAGGAGTATGGCATCGGCCACTCGACCATAGAGGTCGAGGTTGACGGCTGTGCGGACCATTAGCCGGGAGTAATACCGGTGACTCAGTCGTTGGGCGCGACGATGCCGATGTAGGGCAGGGTGCGGTGCTGCTCGGCATAATCGAGTCCGTAGCCGACAACCCACTTGTCGGGAATATCGAAACCAAGATAGTCCACGTCAACTTCGACCTCGGCGCGTTCGGCCTTGCGCACCAGCGCGCAGGTCTTTACGGACGCCGGGCCATGCGAGTGCAGCATGCCGATCAGGTACTTGAGCGTATGACCCGTGTCGACAATATCTTCAACGATCAGCACGTGCTTGCCGACGATGCTGCCGCGCACATCCATGACCAGTCGCACAGCGCCGTTCGAGCGGCTGCCACTGCCATAACTGGATACTGCGATAAACTCGATGACCCTCGGAATCGTTAGCTCACGAGCGAGGTCGGCCAGGAAAATAAACGAGCCCTTCAGGACCCCGACCAGGACGACTTCTCCCGACTCTTCGTAGTCCGCGGAAATCTGCTCGCCGAGTTGCCGTACGCGTGCCCGGATCTCGGACTCGCTGATCAGTACTTCAGGTTCGTTCTGCGACACGTCGTTCCCATCTCTGCGACAGCAGGCGCGAGCATAGGTGATCTTCTGTATGGATGCCAGACGCGAATGCGGTAAGGTTAGCGGCGTATGGTGAGTGGCCTATGAAACGATCAATCGCGATTGCCGGCAACATGGGCACGGGCAAGTCTACGCTCGTGGAGTTTCTGCATCGGAACTACAGCGTGGAGCCGTTCTACGAGCCCAACGACGAGAATCCGTATCTCGCGGATTTTTACAAGGATATGAAACGCTGGGCGTTTCAGTCACAGCTCTATTTTCTGAGTAACAAGTTTCGTTTGCACCAGGAGCTGGACAGGCAGGCGGGCGTGGTTGCCCTGGACCGCACGATTTTCGAGGACGCAGAGATCTTCGCAACGGCGCTGCACCAGATGCGCAAGATATCGAAACGCGACTGGGAAACCTACCGCGGCTTTTACGATGCGATTCTCGACGCGATTCGTCCACCGGACCTCATGATCTACCTGCGCTGCTCCATGCCGACGCTACGGCAACGAATTCGACTGCGCGGCCGGCGTATGGAAAAGGACGTGCCACTGTCGTATCTGAGGCGCCTTGAGCGCCTCTACGAAGGCTGGATCGAGAATTACACGATGAGCGAGGTGCTGGTGCTGGAGACGGATCGTCTCGACTATATCCACGACCTCGTCCACCGACTGGATGTCATGGAACGTATCGAATCGGTCCTGCCGGAGGAGATTGAACGGCCGCGTTGCGTTTAGCACACGCTTGCGCCACTAGTCGAGGCGGAACCCGGCCTGCGCCAGCCGGCGTGCGCTGCGTTCGAACTCCTCGCGGTCCTGGTAGGTCAGCACGACTTCGAATTCACCGGTGCCGCGCCGAAACCAGTCGAGCCTGAGCCCGGACGATTGCTGCTCGAGCCTCTCGATGAATGCCTCGGCCCGATACGGCTCTGCGAATGTCAGCAGGGTCGACTGGCCGATCGACGAATACAGTGTGTCCGGGATGGGCCTGGCGACGGATCCGTTACCCAGCACGTAGTTCAGGTGCCGGTAGATGTAACCGGAATACCAGACTGCGCCCGGTGGGACGCCGAAGCCGTCCCTGTCGATACGACCTGGGCCGTAGTTGTACGCCGCAAGTGCGAGGTGAACGTTGCCGTCATAGCGTTGCAGCAGTTCTTTCAGGTAGCGCGCGCCCGCGTCGATATTCGTGCAGGGTTCATAAAGTTCACTGAGCCGGTGGATGCCGAGATGGCGCGCGGTGTCAGGCCAGAGTATCTGCATGACGCCATGCGCGTTGGCGTGCGATCTCGCCGTAGCGTTGAAGTCGCTCTCGCCGCGAGCAACGGCGAGTAGCAGGGATTCCGGGAGGTCGTACGCCAGTGCCGCAGCGCGAAAGCAGGTCGCGTGTGGAAACGTATAGGCGGGACCGAGCGTGGCCTGGTTCGAGCTGTACTCCTGCCACGCCGCGTCGAGGTCGGGTCGGGTCGCATAGCCGCTGGCCGGCAGGACGCCCAGCACAACCGTAGTGATCATTAGCGCGGCTGCGCGCAGCGAACGGGGCAGGCTAACCACCGCTCATGTCCAGGCCTGTTGCCGTGGAGATACGGGCGAGTTTCTCCTCGATATCGTCTTCATCCGAGTAAGCGAATGCCACCTCGTAGACGCCCGGCTTCAGCCTGACGACGCGGTAGTCCAGGCCAGTTGTGCGCTGTAACTCCGTGACGAAACCGTCGGCAGCAAGCTCGCTGCGAAACGGGCTCCAGAATGCATACCAGCCAACCTCGGCGACTGGCGGCGGCTCTTCCGCCGAATCTTCCGCCTGCCGTAAGGCGGCCTGCACGGGTACCTCCGGAACGACAGGCGCGTCAGTCGGCGCAGGCTCGGCAACCGCATCCGTAAGCTCAGCCTCGGCAAGCATCGCCAATTCCTCGGAAGTTACCGGCGCTTCTGCTCGTTCGGGGGAGGGAGGTGGTTCGACCGCGCCGTCGCCCTCAAGCTCAGGCGTCTGAGCCGGGGAAGGTGGGGAGAGCTGCGGCACGCCGATCGTAACGATCAGTACAGCCAGTGCGATCGCCGAACCCGTCAAGATGCCCAGTAAGCGAATCAACGGCTTGCTCTACAGCACATCGTTGACGCGCACGGCGCGCCAGTCGACGTTGTCTGCGGCACGCGCTGTGATCATCGCGAAATCCGACAGCCATTCGCGAAGCTCACCGTCCTTGAAGCCGGGCCGGATCGACGTGGAACAACGTAGCGGAAGCTCGTCGATATGATTGGCCAGCCGGCGTGCCAGCCTGGCATCGCTGGTCACCACCGCGTAATAGGTGTCGAGTCCGGGCTCCAGCAGCCAGTCGTCAACCTCGCTCCAGTCCTGGCTGGCAGTGCTCGTCTTCGTGATCGGGAAGCGTATCGACTCACCCTTGCGGGCAACGCGTACGGTGGTCCTGTCACGGCATTCGGGGCCTGCCAGTCGTACCAGGCCATGACTACTCTGGTGCTGCAGGAAAAACACGATCGAGTCGGCGCGAGCCTCCGTCTTGAGCAACGAGCATGGCCTGATCCCGCTCATGTAGCTTGCTTCACGAATCGCGACGCTGCCGTCCCGGCATTCGGAGAACGAGGCAGGCGGCGCCAGGCGCAGCGGGCTGATTAGCGGGTTGCTACCCGCATTCGGAATCGATACCAGTGCGGGAACCACAGCTGCCGCAGAGTCGCTGCCTGCAAGCAATGGTGGCGGTCGCTCGCTCGTCGGTGTCGCTTCGGGAAGCACGACATAGGCGCTGGCGCTCAGCGCTGCAACATCGTCGCCCGTGCCTTGCGGGGTTACCGTCAGCCAGTACTGGAACAAGGCACCATCTATGCGGTGCGCTTTGCCGCTCAAGACCGCATTCGCTTTGCTTTCGTCATTGCTCAGCGTCAATGCCCGGCGACCGGCCAGGTTGTTGCTGATAAGTTCCACGGTGCCCTGCAGTTCGCGCGAGTCGGGCTCGCTCAAGTCTGCCGCAACGATGTATTCGTCAGCGACCCGCTTCTGCATCGCGCAACTCAGCTGGTGCGCGAGGTGCGCTGCGAGCAGGTCCGTCTGTGCCACTGTAAACGGCACATCACGCGCGCCGAGGAAGGTCTCATCGATGCGCGACTGACGCATTGCCTGCCGCTGGGTGGTGCTGAGCTGGCCCTGCCAGCGCTTGCCGAAGCCGGTTACCCAGTTCCTGTCCTCAAGGTCGAGCGCGCGCACGTTGACGGTGTAGCTGCTGTCCAGGTTTTGTGAAAGCTCGACGCCGATGTAGTAGTGCACGTCGTCAAGCGTACAGTCCTGTGACTGAGCATCGATCGAACTGCTGCTGCGGCCCTGCTGCCATCCAACCGCAACGCCGCGTGTTGCGACGGCCGCCGCAAGGATTCGATCCCGAAAGGAAAGCGCAAGTGCGTTGCTGGCGGACGCCGGCGCATTGTCTCGCAGTACGACGAACATCACCGTTTCATCCTTGAACCTGGGATGAACGAGAAGCTGCTGGCGGACGTACGGTATCAGGTCGCGGTCCAGCCAGCGGTCCACGTCTTTCTCGCGTGATTGCGCGACCGCGGGAATGGACTGTGCAACGAGTATCGTCAAGAGTAAGAGGATGCGTCGGATCATGAGGCCTCCCATTGAATGTCGCCGCTGGAGACAATTACCAGCGCGCCGTTTTCATGTTTCAGCATGAGCTCATCGAGCTTTGACTTGAGTTGCACGGGCAGTGTTACGCCCCAGCGGACGCTGTTCGCGTCAGCACCGCCTCGAGCCAGTGCGTCGATGACGGCCGCTGGTACTGTCACCGTTTCCATTTCGTGGTAGATATTTGGTGTCGACGCATCCCAGAAGCTGATGCGGCTATCGCTGACGGTCATGCGCTGGGCGCGGTCCTCGGCGATGGCATAAACGCCGATGCGATTACTGGCAACCAGGCGCGTCAGCGCCGCGTCCGATTCGAAACGCAGCGTGAAACCTCGCGCCTCGCTTTCGACCGTTTGCGTAACCGGCTCCGCGGGCAGGCTCTGGTCAACTACGGGATTTGTTCGCGGAGCGGGCTGTTCTTTCGGCAGCGATGCGGCAGTCTCGACTCGCGGCGCATATTTCGGAACCCACTTGGGTCGCGTCAGCGCGACCTGCGCATCGATCGGTTTCTGAACAGCTGCAGTCACTTGCGGTTCTGTCACCTGCACCGCTGCGACTTTCTGTTCTTCGACAACAGGCTCTGCCAGTGCTGTCGGCCCGACGGCCTGCTCCGGATCGGCCGGTTCCACCGGGTTTAGCGGAATGCTCTGCACCAGTGCAAAAATTGCAACGAGGCAAAGCGAGAGAATTGCCATGAAGCGCATGATGTCGGTCTGCAGGTCAGCGGCACCGCCGGCATCCATGTCGGCTGAGCGATTCAGCGGGTAGGCCAGCGGGGAACGGGTCATGACTGCGCCTCGGCGACGTCAGGGTCGCGGGGTTCGCCGCGAAGGTGCTGCTCGATTCGTTGCAGGCTTGCGCGCATCTGCGAGGTGTCGGCACGCGCCGCCGCGTCGTACTGTTGCTGCAGGCGGGTGCCGAGCGTAACCGTCTTGTAAACGCGCATGACGTAGCCGCCGACACCTCCGAAGATGGTCGTCGACAGCGCAAGCAGAATGCCGCCGTCCACGAGTCGCTCGAGCATGGCGAATGCCCCTTGCTGAAGCGCCATATCCCGGTCACCCAGCGCGAAGATCAGTGCACTGCGCATGCCGATGGCTGTCCAGATGACGCCGGCGCCAAAAAACAGCGTGGTCCAGATGTCGGTCAGGTGATCCAGCTGCACGATCTCGTTGATGGCACGTTCTCTATCCAGCGCATTGCGCAGCCGCCCGAGCGTCACGAAATAGGCGAGTAGCAGGGCTGCAAATACCGGAATCGACGAGCCCAGGTTCATGTAGGCCCAGTGCAGCCAGTCACCTGGACTGCTGATGGCTGTGTCGTTGAAAAAAATAATGCCGTTGCGGCCCAACAGGTACAGGATCGCGGAAGCGCCGATCAGGGTTCCCAGGGCACCTGCAGCCAGGCCCTTCAGGAAAACGAGGCTAGGATACTTCGGCATCGGGGCTCGCTAGCGTGCGGCCGAGCACGCTGTGCAGGTTGCCTCGAGCACCAGTTCTACCTCCTGGTACAGTCGATCGGCCCGATAGTAGCCGTCATTGTCGAGGCTGACCTTCATCAGACCGCGTTCTTTTTCGGCCAGTTCGCGCTCCATATCGAACAGCACTTTCTGCTTGTTCGGACAGGTATGCGAGCAATTATTGTAGTCGCCCTTGAGGGACATGAACTTCACGTTGAAGAAGCGATTGTAGTAGTCCTCGGCCTGCCGCTTGCTGAGCAGACCCTTGTCGCTGGACCACACGAGAAACTCGCTGAATTCACGTTTGTTCTCGGGTTTCGGATCGCCTTCGGCAATCGATATCAGGTCGTCGTAGTAGCGATCGAAATGCGCGTGGCAGCCTTGCATCAACGATGCCTGCGCGGTGCCTATTGCGCTACTCAGGTTCTTCGATTGCGGGCTTGCACAGACCGGCGCATTCGATGCGCAGGATGCAAGTACGAGGCAGCTGGCAAGCAGTCCTGCGAAGGCGAGTATCGGGTTTGCGTTGGCGTTTCTTTTCACGAAATTTCTCCTGGCGGCATTACTTACTTTTCCAGCGGGCTACGATAGGCCTGTTCGACGCTGCCCGGGGGAGGGCCAGCGACCAGGGCCTGGCTTTCCTCGTCACCGAACAGGATCGACTTGACGCCGCCGACGACTTCGATCATTTCGGGCGTGATAATGCCGAACGACTGATTCAGTTGTTCCATGAGGGTTGCACGCGCGATTTCCTGCCGCGTCCGCTGGATAAGGAGGCTGGTTTCTTCCATATCGAGATAGATGTCCGACGCCAGTACCGCAAGCGACTGGTCACCTTTGGCGCCGGACGTAGCGACCAGTTGATAGTATTGTTTGAAGCGTTCGCTCAGACGCATTCCGGAGCGGCCACGCATCGTTGGCGCTGCTTTGGCATCAGCACTGCCCGCCTTGTTGCCGATCAGCGTTTCCTGCAACAACCAGGGCGTCATTTTCCTGCCAAGCTCGTTGCGCAGGCCTTTCTCGAGGCTCTGCCGGGTGTTGTTCACGGTATGCTCCATGTCCGGCAGGCGTTCATCCATGATCGTCAGCATTTCGAGGTAACTGGCGCCGATCTGGCGAGCCAGCCGTTGACAGCCGGCGTCGTTTTCCGCGCCGTCACACTTGCTTTCGTGGTACAGCGCCTGCTGCTGATCGAGACGGCCGATGACTTCCTGCAATCCGGTTTCCATGTCGCGGGCGACATTGCCGGTCTGCCGCAGGTCCTCGACCACCGTGGTCGGGAACAAGCGGATGGTCGGTGTGTTGGCAGCGGCAAGGTCACTGGTGAAGACGGCCAACATGGCGGGCAGTGCAGTAAGAAAGACTCGGGTGGTCATGCGCATATCGCAGTCCTCGCGGCAAGGTGCTGGTTTGGGCGTTGTTGACTTAAGCTACCGGCCGGTCAATGAATGCAACCTGAACGCTGCCTTTAGCGCGCTTTCGTGAACGGCGTCACGCTATGAATGGAGCGCCTGCTCAACATCCGTACATTTCCCTATTGCACATCGGAATGCGAATCATTATCATTTCAGCCATTGTCAGGGAACTGACGAAAAACCGAATATTAATAGGAAGTTATGGCAACCAACGGTAATACGCTCGCCACGCTCGAACGCGGTCAGAGGGGTGTCATCGAGTTCGTTGACGCGGTGGATCCGCAGGTGCAACGCCTGATGGTACTGGGCCTCGTGGAAGGCGCCGAGGTGGAGCACGCGAGTTCTGCAATCGGCGGCGATCCGATGGAGTTTCGGCTGTTCGGTTGCGGCATTTCTCTGCGCCAGGAACACGCAAAGTATTTCAAAGTTTCACCTGTAGCGGCTGGTGACTAAGCGCTCCGAAATCCGAATCCCTGTCAATGAGATCAACGTTGCCGGACACATCGATGCCAGCATCGCGGTCGTTGGCAATCCCAATTCCGGAAAGAGCACGCTATTCAACCGCCTGACCGGGTTGAAGCAACGCATTGGTAACTACCCGGGCGTGACGGTGGAACGACACATCGGCACGCTGAAGGTCGATGCCGTGTCGCTCGAGCTTGTCGATCTTCCCGGAACACACTCGCTCAGCGCACATTCCCTCGAAGAACATATTGCCGTCGACGTGATTTTCGGGCGCATGCCCGGGACCAGGAAACCGGACGGCATTCTGGCGGTCCTCGATGCCACCAATCTCTACCAGGGCCTGTTTCTGCTGCAGCAATTGCTCGAACTGAAAATGCCGACCGTGGTCGCATTGACGATGACAGATGCTGCGGAAAAGAGCGGCATCGACATCGATCGAAAGCGGCTCAGTGAAAAGCTGGGTGGTGTGGCTATCTATCCGGTCGTCGCGACCACCGGCGCGGGACTCGCCGAGTTGCGCCAGGCGATTGTCTCGATGGTCTCGTCGCCCGATTTTCCGATACACGAGCGGGTCGTTGTCTGGCCGGAGCTCGCCGAGGTTGCCAGCGAGTTGGCGGAAGATGCGAAAGAGCCGATACGGTTTGCAGAGCTGGAACGGCTGTTGATCGATGGGGCAACGCCCGCCAATCAATCTTTCCTCGACAAGCTGAGCAGCGCTACGCAACAGACGCTGGAACAGTCGCGGGATTCGTTGTTCGGTATTGAGCCGCCGATCGCGAAAGATGCCCGCATTCGCTACGCCTGGGTCCGCGAGGTCCTCAAGGACGTGCAGCGTTCGGCGCCGCCTTTCTATTCGTGGCGAACTCGAATTACGACGTTTCTCAACCAGCCGATTCCCGGGACCGTAGGCCTGTTCGTTGTCATGGCCGTGGTTTTCCAGGCCGTATTCGCCTGGGCGACACCGCTGATGGATCTCATCGACGGTGCCGCCGCTGCGCTGGGTGCGAGCGTCGTCCAGACCTTTGGCGACGGCGCGATTGCCAGCCTGATTGCCGACGGTGTCATTGCCGGCGTCGGCAGCGTCGTCATCTTCCTGCCACAGATCCTGATTCTGTTCCTGTTCATCATCCTGTTGGAGGACTCGGGCTACCTGGCGCGAGCGGCTTACCTGATGGATCGCGCCATGCGCTCCGTGGGTTTGTCCGGGCAGTCCATCATTCCGATGATTTCGAGCTTCGCCTGCGCGGTGCCGGGCATCATGGCGACACGGGTCATCCCGAATCGGCGCGATCGCATTGCGACCATCCTTGCAGCGCCTTTCATGACGTGCTCCGCCCGCTTACCGGTTTACGCTTTGTTGATTGCCGCTTTTGTTCCGCCGACACAAATCGGGTTCATGAACCTGCAGGGACTGGTGCTGTTTGGCCTCTACCTGTTCGGCATCGTTGCCGGAATCCTGACCGCGTTGTTGATTCGCAAGACGGCTTTGCGCGGCCCGAAGCCGCCCTTTGCCCTGATGCTGCCGGAGTTCAGGCGCCCGAACCTGCAAACGGTGTTCATCCAGCTGCTGGGGCGAGCGAAGGTGTTTCTGTACAGGGCCGGCACGGTGATCTTCGTCGTCGCGGTGCTGGTCTGGGCGCTGGCGTACTTCCCGCGCTCGGAAGTACTGGGTACGGAGGTCGAGCGACAGCGCACGATTGCCGCCTATTCGCTTTCCGGCGCAGAACTCGAAGCCGAGTACGCGCGTATCGACAATGCCGCGGCAGCACGCCAGTTGGAGCAAAGCTGGCTTGGCCGGGCGGGACACTTCGTAGAGCCGGCATTCGCGCCTCTGGGTTGGGACTGGCGCGTTTCCTCGGCGGTGATTGCAGGTTTTCCCGCGCGGGAAGTCGTCATCGCGGTACTCGGCACCGTGTACGCGGTAGGCGACGATGCGGATGAGGGCACGCTGTCGGGACGCTTGAAGGCCTCGACCTGGCCCGACGGCAGACCTGTGTTTACCCTGCCTATGGTTATCGGCCTGCTGATCTTCTACGCCTGTTGCCTGCAATGTGCGGCGACCCTGGCCGTTATTCGCCGAGAAACCAATACCTGGCGCTGGCCGGTGTTCGCATGGCTCTACATGACGTCAATCGGTTATGTCGGTGCGTTGCTGGCGTTCCAGTTGGGGTCGGCCTAAAGGGCGCAGAGGCGGCTCGCTGCTTCTTCCAGGGTTGCATCGTCTTTCGCGAAGCAGAAACGCAGCTGCGATCCGGTGAAGGGTGTCTCACAGAAAACGGACAGCGGTATCGAGGCAACGCCGATTTCCTGCGTCCAGCGCTTGGCGAGCGACAGGTCCTGCTCGTCGCTGATCTCCCGATAGTCGAGTAGCTGGAAGAAGGTACTCTGCGCGGGCTTGAATCGCAGCCGCGAGTTCTCCAGCAGATGGCAAAACCGGTCGCGCTTCGCCTCATAGAAAGCGGAGAGCTGGTCGCAAAATTCGGGCTCGCTCTGCAGGAAGTCGGCAACGCCGTACTGCATCGGCGTGCTAACCGAAAAGATCGTGAACTGATGCACCTTGCGAAACTCCGCGGACAATGCGGCGGGTGCGGCGCAGTAGCCGAGTTTCCAGCCCGTCGCGTGTAAGGTTTTGCCAAACGAAGTGATGACGAGGCTGCGTTCCCAGAGCTCATCGTGACTGAGAAGGCTGTGGTGATCGTCGCCGTCGAAAACGATGTGCTCATAGACTTCGTCGGACAGCAACAGACAGTCCGTTTCGCGCACTAGCTCGGCGAGCTGGTCGAGATCCCCTGTCGACAGGATTGCACCGGTCGGATTGTGCGGAAAGTTCGTGATGATCAGTCTCGTCCTTGCGTTCAGCGTGTCGGCAAGTCGTTGCCAGTCGATGCTGAAGTCCTGTCCATTTTCTGAAAGCGACAGCGGTACGTGACGGGTTACACCGCCGGCCAGGGTCACTGCGGGTTCGTAGGCGTCATAGGCCGGGTCCAGCACGATGACCTCGTCACCAGCGTGCACGACCGCCTGGATGGCGCTGAACAGTCCCTCCGTCGCTCCGGCGCAGACGGTTATCTCCGTGTCGATATCGAGATTCCTGGCCTGCAGTCGCAACGTCTTTTCAGCAATGGCGGTGCGTAGTTGCCGAATGCCCGGCATCGGCGCGTATTGGTTCGCGCCATGATTCAGGTGATAGCTGATGCGATCCGTGAGGGCCTCGGGCGGTTCGAAGCTCGGAAAACCCTGTGCCAGGTTAATGGCGCCGGAATCATGGGCAAGTTGGCTCATGACCGTGAAAATGGTGGTACCGATATCCGGGAGCTTGCTGGTGAGTTGCCCTCTCATGTTGACCGAGTCTATTCGATACGGACCCGCAGCGTAACAATGAAACTCGGATAACTGCCGCCGGATGCCGCGCTCAATGCGCCTGTCGGCGCGACCCGTATTCCGGTCACCGCGGCATCGAAGCCATCGGCATCCGGAGTTGGAACGTAGCTGTATGGCGGGCCGCCGCCAGCTTGGTTGCTGAAAGTGACGTCCGTCGCGAAATTGTAGCCAAGGCCGCTGGGTGTGGGACCGTCAGTGAAGGCAACCGGGTCGCCAGCGCCGGTGTCGACAAACAAGGCGGTTTCCGCGGGCAAGGGATCTGTGATGACCAGCGAGTCCGCATCCACGGGTCCGGGACCCAGGTTCTGCACCGTGATTGTGTACTGCACGGAAGCGCCAGGTATCGCCTTCGGATCGGAAACGCCGTTGATCGGGTCTGACAAAGTCTGCGCGGACTTGCTGATCTGCAGCATCGGGACCGGTACCTGGTCGAAACAGACGTCATCGACATGCCAGAAATCCCAGATTGCTCCGGAGCCTGCAGTCATGCGGAAACGCAGACGAAAACCGCTGTGCCGTCCAGCTGCTGGAAGATTGTAGCTGCGCACGAACGCCTGACCGGGTATGCCGCTGCCTGCGAATGTCTCCAGCGCAACCCAGCTACCGCCATTATCAAGGTATTCGATCACGAGATTCTCACCGTTGTCCGGGTCTTCGCTGAAAAAATCGTCGCCTCGGCGAACCCACAAGGTCAGGTCGGAAAACGCGGTATCGCTCGTGTCGATTGCGTTGGAAGTAACCGAGACGACACCGCCGTTAAGGTAAAGCGAACTGGATGGCGACGATGCCGTGGCGCTGCTGCTTCCCGCGAGTCCGCCTGAAGCATTTACCGACCAGTTCGCCGCAATACCGTTCTCAAAATCGTCGCAGGTGCCAACCATGAGCGGCGGCGCCGGCGCTAACTCGGTGATGCGAACGTTGTCAAAGTGCCAGTAATCAAAATCAAAGCCGCTGCCCGACGTTTGCCGCAAGCGAATCGCGAAATTGCCGTGCCTGCCGTCCGCTGGAAGATTGAACGCGTCCTGGTAAATCTGGCCCTTCGTACCGGACCCAGCATAGCTTTTGAGCGCAGCCCAGGAGTTGTCTGATCGTCGATACTCCAGCACCAGGTCTTCGTTGGTGTCGGTGTCCTCGCTGAAACTGTCCGCGCCTCGACGAACCCAGAGCTCGAGCCGTGCCTCCGGAACGGCTGTATTGATCGACGGACTTGTGACGGTAACGGCCTGGTTGCGGGTGTACGCACCGAAACTGCCGGAGCCCGCGAACCCGGCGTTGTTGCTGACGCCGGCAGCCGAAGCGCTCGTTGTCGTCCAGCTGGCCAGGGTGCCATCTTCGAAGCCGTCGCTGAAAAGAATATCGCCGGGCGCAGCCAATGCTGTACCGCCGGCCAGACTTAGCGCCAGTGGAACAAGTTTAAGTATCTGATTAGTAATGGCATCTGGCATTCATTGCCTGCCTGCGAACAGCGGTTTCCTATTTGACTAAATTCTAGTCGGGAAGCCCGCGGCGGCGACACCACGCAGGTCACAAAACCGGATATCAAGCCTGGCGGCGGTACTTGTCGTTGAGGCCGACGCCGGCAAGGATCATTGGCAGAACCCTGGCGATGCGCCTGGCCTTGGTGTCCTCCCGTTTGGCGGCATTAATGTACTCCGCATATTCCCGCTGCAGGCCAGGTCGCAGTCGTCGGAATGCGTCTGTTGCCCCTTTATTTTGCCGCAGGGCTTTACTGAGTTCTGCCGAAATATCGACGGGCTTATCCCGCGTGGCTTTTATCTCTTTTCCCTGCTCAACGAGCTCGATTGCTTCTTTTACGTAGCGCTTGATGATTGTCGGCTTGATGTCTTTCCCGGCGTTCATGCGCCACTGTCGAAGTGCTTTGGTCTTGCCTTCCTGAGCATTCAACAATACGCCTTTGTTGTCAGTCAGCAGCGCGCCCTGGTGAAACCAGAGCCCGAAGTAGGATTTGAAACCTCCGACGCCGACGACGTTCTTGCCGTTGTACGTGTAGCACGGCGCCCCCCACTTGATCTCTTCGGCAAGCGGTGTTGAGCGCAAGATCTCGCACAAGCGCGCAAGCTCGGCTTGCCAGCTGTCTGCACTCGCAATGTACTCATCAACGGTTGATGCGCGCGTCATTCGCAGTTGTCATCGGCATCGAGTAACGCCCGGGTTTCGTCTTGCGGCGGTTTTTCGGCGATGTTGCCGGCGTCGAAAATGACCTGCCAATCGCCGTCCCTGTTCTTTCGCCAGACAGAATTAAAAGTGCCCCAGTGCTCGATGGGCTTGCCGTCCGGGCCCATGCTGATCATGCGATACGGACCGCGCGTCAATGCCAGCTGGCCGTCGTCACGCACTTCGACGAACTGCGGGCGCCATCGTATTGTCGGGCCATCCGCTGAGAAGAACGGCTGCCACGCAGCGACGATCTCTTCCGGACCTCTCGTGACGATGCTGCCTACAAACCTGGCGTCACTGTCCAGAAAGGAGCGGAACAACTCCATGTCGCGATTCTCGGCTGCGTTGCTGAATGCAATTTCCCGGCAACGCACGTCCTCCGCCGGATCGGCCAGCACGCTTGCGCTGAGTACCAGCAAGGCAATTGTCAGGATGAGCCTCGGCATGCACAGCAGTATAGCCGATGCCGTCGAACCCGGTCCGTGTGCCTCAAGCATGGGTGTTTGACCCGCGAATCCGGCTGCCTAACCCGGGTCGGACTCCGCGCCCGCCGTCGTCCTCAATAATCCGCGGAATGCCTGGCCGGCTGTGCTCTTGTCTTGAACGACCTGGAACACTTCCCGCGCAATTGGCATATCCACGCCATACTCGTCAGCCAGCGCGATGACCGCCGGCGCGCTTTTTACGCCCTCGGCGACCATGAACATCTCGTCGATTATCTCCGTGATCGTCCGACCCTTGCCAAGTTCGTAGCCCACCGTGCGATTGCGACTTTGCGGGCTCGTACACGTGGCGATAAGGTCGCCGGTGCCGGCGAGTCCGGCGAATGTCTGCGGTTCCCCGCCCATTGCGACGCCCAGGCGTGTGATTTCCGCGAGGCCGCGTGTAATGACGGCCGAGCGCGTGTTTTCACCGGCGCCCTGTCCGTCGCCCATGCCGGTGGCGATCGCGATGATGTTCTTCAGCACGCCACCGAGTTCGCAACCAATGACGTCATGATTGGTGTAGACGCGAAACAGGCCGCTGTGAAAAAGTTTCTGCAGCTCCCTGACGATCACTTCGTCTTCCATGGCGATGACGCTGGCGGCGGCATAGCCCGACATGATTTCTCTTGCAAGGTTCGGCCCGGTCAGCACGCCAGCGGGATGCCCCGGTAGCACCTCATTGATAATCTCTGTCATGCGCTTCCTGGTGCTCAGCTCCAGTCCCTTGCTCAGGCTGATTACCGGTACCCACGGACGTATGTGCGGTTTGATTTGCTCGAGTACGCCGCGAAACGACTGCGATGGAATGCCCATGACAATCACATCCATCATGGCTACGGCTTCTTCGATATCGGTAGTCGCCCGCACGGACGCCGGCAGCACAGCGTTGGGCAGGTACCGGGCGTTACTGTGCTGCGTATTTATTTCGTCGACGGTCGCCTGATCCCTGGCCCACATTGTGACCGGCGTATTCCTGGCGATCAGTGCCGCCACCGTTGTTCCCCAGGAGCCTCCACCGAGCAGTCCGGCGTTCAAATTCATAGCGATCCCCCATTTCGTCCTGTTGCTCGTTATTCGCGGGATTAGATACCCGGATCAAGCATACTTTCTTGCCCGATGCCCCATGGTACAGGCTCACAGGGCGCCGACAAACCGGAGCAGTGAGTCCTGTGCGCCACGGAGGATCCTGCTCGCGACATTACTGCGTGTCATACTCGGATACCCGATGCGGAGCTTTTCTGGACACTTGCAGAGGACGCCTGAAATGAAGTCTGAATTAAGAAACGGTATCGCCGAACTACTGGGGGAAACAGGCCGCGCCCACCACGAGGCGTTTGCTGCGACTGACGGCGCTGACCCCGACTGGCCGATCTGGTACGCCGGCTACGCGAGAGATCGATTTGCCGAACGCTTTGGTCTGGATTTCACGAAAAGCCAGCTTGTCTATTGCCTGATGAAGGCAGACATCGAGCACCAGGCGCGATCGCCGGACAGTGACTGGCGCGAATTCTATGCGAACGAGTTGCTTGAAAACTGTGCGGCATCAGAGAACCCCACTGAGGACAAGCTGGCGCTGTATTACTTCGACGGTTGTCCGTTCTGCAACACGGTTCGCGCGGCGATCGATCAACTCGGTATCGCCGTGGAGCTCAGGAATATTTTCGAGGATGCGCAACTCAGAGACGAACTGGTCGAAGCGCGGGGGAGGGCGACCGTGCCTGTGCTGCGAATCACGTCACCCGATGGCGAGGAGCGCTGGATGCCGGAATCGAGGGACATTGTCAGGTACTTGCAGGAAACCTACGCCTGAGTCCGGCGCTGAAGATCATTTATGCGCAGAAGCCGATGTCGAAGGACGTTGTCGTTGCGCAATGAGGTCGCCTGAGGGCAACGACTACCTTGCCGGTGAAGCGCTCAAGCAGGAGTGAGTGATACCATCTCCGCGGTTTCACTCCGGATTGCCAGAAAATGCTCGAAGAACTCGGCCCGATTCACGCCCTATTACCGCCCAGCCTGGGCTTGCTTGCGCTGCTCGCGGTCGCAATTGTCATTGATCTGGTTGTAAAGCATGTCTTTGTCCGAGCTGTCCGCGCGTTCGCCAAACGGTCCAGCGCCAGCTGGGATGACGTGCTGGTGTCGCACAATGTCGTCGGTCGTCTCGTGCAGGTGGTGCCGGCGCTGATCGTATTCGTTGGCGCGCCGTTCGTTCCCGATTTGCCGGACGGCGTTGTCGAACTCACGCGCAATGTCGCAATGGGCTACATGGTGTTGATGTTGACGCTGGCCCTGACCGCCATGCTCAGCGCCGCAAATACGATCTACTCGGCCTTGCCGGTGGCCAAAGAGCGTCCGCTAAAGGGATTTGTGCAGCTCGTGCAGATCGTCGTGTGGATTCTCGGTGGCGTGCTGATTATTTCGGCCGTGCTGGATCGCTCGCCGCTGCTACTCATCAGCGGCTTTGGCGCGATGACCGCGATACTGTTGCTGGTATTCAAGGACACGATCCTGTCGCTGGTCGCCAGCGTGCAGCTGACCGCGCAGGACATGGTTCGCGTTGGTGACTGGATCGAGATGCCGCAGTTTGGCGCCGACGGCGACGTGGTAGATGTGCAGCTCCACACCGTCAAGGTGCAGAACTGGGACAAGACCATTACGACGATTCCAACGCATCGCCTGATCACGGACTCGTTCAAGAACTGGCGTGGCATGTCACAGACCGGCGCTCGGCGGATCAAGCGTGCTATCTACATCGACGTGTCCACGATCCGGATGCAGACAGAAGGCGAAATCGAACATTTCAAGCGTTTCGCGCTACTGAAAGACTACATCAGGGACAAGAAACAGGAGCTGGCCGACTACAATGCGGGGCTGTCGACCGAGGTGGACGCCGAAGTGAACAGGCGGCGGCTGACGAATGTCGGCACCTTTCGCGCGTACGCATACAACTACCTGAAGAATCACCCGAAGATCCACAAAGGCATGACCCTGATTGTTCGTCAGCTCGCCCCGGGGCCAGAGGGGCTGCCGCTGGAGGTTTATTGCTTCACGAACACCACCGAATGGGTGACTTACGAAGGCATCCAGTCGGACATCTTCGACCATCTGCTGGCCATCGTGTCGGAATTTGGCTTACGCCTGTACCAGAAGCCGGCCGGTTCTGATTTGGCGAATCTCAGGGGCAAGGACTCGGGGTGAGAGGATGGGCGCAGCGCTTCGCGCTGGCCCTGTCGGCCAACGGCGTTGGCCTCGGTGTGAACCGATCTCTCGGTTCCAGTTCCCGCCCAGCCAACGAAAAAGGGCCGCTTGTTTCTTGCGAAAGCGGCCCTTTTTCTTATGACTGGTCGGGGTGAGAGGATTTGAACCTCCGGCCCCTGCCTCCCGAAGGCAGTACTCTACCAGGCTGAGCTACACCCCGAACGCCGGCAATGATACACAGTCTTGGAAGGCCGGGGAAGCTGCGCCATGTCTGTCCGCAGTCGCTCCAGCGCGCCTCGATACCGATCCCTGAGAAGGCTTGGGCGTGTAACTATTTGTACCGACCGTGTGCCGTTGGCGACGCCGGGCGCCGAATATAGGACAATCTGGCGTTAAGTAATGCCAGATCCGTCGAGAACATGATCAAAACAACAAATCTCTGCCGGCGGTTCCACGTGGGTGACACCTGGGTCCATGCACTCGATCGTGTCGACCTGGACATCGAGCAAGGTGATTTCGTGGCCGTAATGGGCCCGTCCGGTTCCGGCAAATCGACGCTCATGAACATCCTCGGCTGCCTGGATACGCCGGACGAGGGTCACTATCGCCTGCTGGATCACGAGGTGGCCAAGCTCGACGATGCAGAATTATCCGCCGTTCGAAACCGTCACATAGGATTCGTGTTCCAGAGCTTTCATTTGCTGCCGCGTATGACAGCGCTCGAAAACGTGCTGCTGCCGCTGAGGTTCAGCGATGCCAATCCGCTTGCCGTGCAGGATCGTGCTGTCGAGCTGATGCGCAGGCTGGGGCTCGACGACCGGATGGAGCATCGTCCCAACCAGCTCTCGGGAGGGCAGCGACAGCGGGTAGCGATTGCAAGATCCTTGATCAACGCGCCACCGTTGCTGCTGGCTGACGAGCCAACGGGCAATCTCGACAGCCGAACATCTGAAGAGATCATGGGCTTGTTCGAGGAACTAAACGGCGATGGGCAGACCATATTAATGGTGACACACGAAGAAGAGATAGCCGACCACGCGAGGCGATTGATTCGCATGCGAGACGGGAAGATCGTCCATGATTCGAAGACTCACTAGTGCCACTTTGCTGGTTCTCACGGCGGCGCCTGCTCTCGGCGGGCCCTTGCTGACCGGTATTGTCGAAGACGTCAATGCGCAGACGATAGAGATGCCGTCACTGCCGGGCAGCTGGCAGCGCCGCATCGAATGGATGACCCACGAGGGTAGCGAGGTCGCGGTTGGCGATGTTGTCGTCCGTCTGGACCCAGGCGACCTGATTGATCGCGAGGAACAGGCACGAACAGACCTGGAGCAACAACGTTTCTCTGCTGAACGGCGCGTCGATGAGCTTGAGCTGGAGGTCATGGATGCTGAGCGGAGCGTGGCCGAGGCGGAGTCCGCCGTGACGCTTGCAAGGATGGATGCCGAAATGCCGGAGTCGGCGATTCCGAAGCTCGATTTCGAGCGCTACCGACTGGCCTTCGAAACTGCACGCAAGGCGCTGATCCGGGCGGAAGCGGAACTACTCAACAAGCGCGAAGAACTGGAGGATGTAAAAGCGGAGTCTCGCCTGGAGGTGCAGCAAGCCGAATCAAACTACCAGCGCGTTCGCGAGGCGCTGACCGCAACCGAGATCCGCGCCGAAAAGTCCGGTTTCATTATTTACGGCGACAATCCCTTCAGCGGCAAGAAGATCTTTCCCGGTGAAACGCTCTACAGCGGCGCCGAGATTGCGTCTATTGCCAGCCGTGATGACCTGCAGATTCGTTTCTGGGTGCACGAGGCTGATATCCGCGACGTAAAAGCGGGGCAGGTACTGACCGTGATCGCGGACGCGCAGGGTTCAGAGCCGTTTACGGCCAGTGTTGGATGGGCGTCAAGCCAGGCTGTCGAGAAGCAGGATTGGAGCGAAAGCGGCTATTTCCAGGCCCTGGCTATTCCCAGCGATGGCGTGCCCGACCTGATCATGCCCGGCATGAGCGTGATGGGTGTCGTGTCTCGACAGGATTCCGATCGATGAGGGTGCTCGCGCTGTTGTTTCTGGCGGGCGTGGTCCACGCGGACGATTGGACGCGCATTGAGCCCATGGATCGGCCTATCACGGTTGTAGCCAGTGGCATCGTCGCGTCCGCCGATTCGCTCAGATTCGGGCCGCCGCCCTCGCGCAGCTGGCGCATCACGATTACCGACCTGGCGCGGGAAGGGACGCTGGTGAAAAAAGGCGACGTTCTGGCGAAGTTCGATGGCAGCGCCACCGACGATCGTGTCAGAACAAAGAACGCTGAGCTGAATGCCAAGCGCTCCGAGCTGGAATCGCTGCTGGAAAGGCAGTCCCGCGAGCTTGAAGAGGATAAGGTGCGTCTGGCCGCGGCAGAAAGCGCGGAAGAAAAGGCGGCGCGCAAAGCGGAGGTCGATCCAGCTGTCTACGCGGCACTCGACTACAAGAAACTCGTCGAGGAGAAGCGACTGGCATCCGACCTTTATGCGCGCGAGCAGCAGCGCGGCACGCTGGTCGAGAAGGTTCGTGCTGCCCAGCGCGCCGAACTCGAGGCCGACATACGGCGACTCGAGAGCGAGGTGCGCGGGGCCAGTCAGACGCTCGAGTCATTTACGATCCGGGCGCCACGAGACGGACTCGTCATTATCGGAACGAACCGCGAGGGCCAGAAGCTCGACGTCAGCGACGGCGTCAATCCGGGCATCGTTGTTGTTGAGCTGGCAGACCCCGATGCGCTTGTTATCCAGGCCGAAGTGCCCGAGTATGCCGCCGCGAGTATCGTCGTTGGCCAGCACGCACAAATTTCGCTGGACGCCTCTGGCGGCAGCGAGATTGCTGGCAAAGTGGTATCCGTTGCGAGCATTGTTCGTCGCCAGTCGCAGTATTCCCAGGCGATGGTGCGCGACGTAACCATCGAATTGCCGGACGAAGTCATCTCGAAGCTGCGTCCCGGCATGTCCGCGAAGCTGACTATCGTCGTTGACAACCAGCGCGATGCGCTCGCAGTGCCGGATGCAGCGCTCGAATACCGCGACGGCAAACCGGGCGTTGTCGTTCGCGGCGATGGCTGGCGGCCCGTGCAGCTGGGGCGCGAGAGCGCCGGCATGCGTGTTGTTGAAACAGGTCTGGAAGCCGGTGAGCAGGTGGCTCTCCGATGATCGCGCGATGGCCCGCGGTTGGCTTCTCCCTGCTCATGTTAACCGTGACTGCCGGGTGCAGTGGCTCCGAATCGAGCCTGCCGAGCATTGAGGCCAAAAGCGTAGATACCGAGCTTAAAGTGGCTGCCCGCGGTGAGCTGATTGCCTCCGAGTCACTGCCGATCGCGCTGCCCGGGTCAATACGCATGGCCTTCAATATTGCGTGGATGGCGCCGGAGTTCTCGGAAGTTCGTGCGGGAGATGTCATCGCACGGTTTGACGACGCGCAGGTCCGTCTCGACAAGGAAGAGACGTCACTCAATGTTGCCAAGTCTGAATTCAAGCTGGCAGATACCGAGCGCTTTGGTGAACTCGAGCGTACTCGCATCGACCACGAGGCGCTGCGCGTGGACGGAGAACGGGATTTGTCGGAGACGTTCGCGAACGTCGATCCGCGCCTTTTTAGTCGCAATGAAATAATCGACGCGCTCTCGGATCTGGAATACCTTGATGTCGAAGCCGCCTATCTCGATTGGCAGTTCGATACCTTTGACCAGCGTACACAAGCCGAGAAGAACCTGATCAAAGCCGAGCAGCAGGGCGAGTTGACGAAGTTACAGAAGCAGGAGGCAGCGCTGGGCATGATGCAATTGCGCAGCCCTGCGGACGGTACCTTTGTCTATGCGCGTACGCCCTGGGGCGAGAAACTCGGCAAAGGCAAGACCGTATTTCCGGGCCGTCCCATCGGTTTGCTGCCGGTTCGCGGCAAGGTAAAAGCGAGGCTGTTCGTACCGGAGTCCGACGCCGTGGGGCTGGAGGTCGGGCAGATGGTTCGCTTTCGGCTGGACTCCGCAACGGACCGCGAGTTTAGCGCCCGCGTCGATACCGTCTCGCCCGTGGCCAGCCCGAGGAACCGGACCAACCCGCAAAAATTCTTCAGCGTGGATGCCGTTGTGGATAACGTAGATCCTGATCTGATGCGTGTCGGCAGTCGCCTGCGTGGCGAAATCGTTACAGGCGCCATCAGCGATGGCATTGTCTTGCCGGCGCAGGCTGTCTATGGCGACGCCGACAATGCCTACGTCTTTGTCGCCGATGGCCGTGCAGCCGAGCGTCGATCGGTCGTCCTCGGCCAGCGTAGCCCCGACCTCGTAGAAGTCACGAAGGGTGTCGAGCCGGGCGAGTTCGTCAGCCTGGTGCGACCGTTGGACTCCGGCGGGTGACGCAGGCGCTCCTCAATCTGAGGCTGGATGTACGTCAGGCGCTCGGCCAGCTTGCGCACCACCGCATGAGAACAGCGCTGACGCTGCTGGGTATGGTATTTGGCGTTGGCGCCGTTATTGCCATGCTCGCAGTCAGTGAAGGTGGCAAACGGCAGGCACTCGAGCTGATCGAAGGAATGGGCCTGCGCAACCTGATTGTCGAGGCCCGCGAGCTGGACAGCGAATCGCTAAAGGAAGTGCGCAAGTACTCCGCAGGTCTCAACGTTCGGGATGCGGAATCTATAACGGCCACGCTACCGTTCGTCGAGAGTTTTGCGGGCAGTGCGCGCTTCAGGACCTGGACGCTGTTCAGCCGTGAAGGTCAGAGCCGGGCAAGCGTATTTGCCGTCAGTCCCAACTATTTCGACCTGTCCAGTCTCGAGGCCGATCGCGGTGCGCTGTTCGACGACTTAGCCGACCGTTCGTTTGCCCAGGTCGCTGTACTGGGCAGCGGTGCTGCGCGAGACCTGTTTCCGAATGGCAATGCGATCGGCAAAGCGATCAAGGTCAATCACCTGTGGCTCGAGGTCATCGGCGTGCTGCGCGACCGCCAGCTTCCGGATAGCGAGTTTGAGGGTCGAGAAATCGGAGGCGAAAGCAATCACGTTTATTTGCCATTGCAGTCGGGGCTCGCTCGCCTGAAGCGCGACGAGTTGTCCGCCGAAATCGATACGCTCAAGATTCGCATCGACGGTAGCGTGACGCCGGCACGCGCGGCGGAGGCGATCCAGCATCTTCTCGATCGCCGACACAGTGAGCAAAATGACTACCAGATTATCGTACCGGCAAGGCTGCTTGCGCAGCACCAGCAGACACAACGCATCTTCACTATTGTGATGTCCGCCGTCGCCGGAATTTCGCTGTTGGTTGGCGGCATCGGCATCATGAATATCATGCTTGCCAGTGTCATGGAGCGTAAATCCGAAATCGGACTGCTGCGTGCTGTTGGTGCACGCGAGACAGATATCATTCGACAGTTCCTGGTCGAGGCGGCAGTTATCGCGTTGATCGGCGCCGGGATGGGCGTGCTGCTCGGTATCGTCCTTGCATACTCGATCGCGACCTTTGCCGGCTGGGCCGTCGCGTGGTCGCTGCTGGTCATGCTGGTTGCCGTCGTTGTCTGCATGGCGATCGCGGTGGGTTTCGGCGTGTACCCCGCGATGTCCGCAGCGCGCCTCGATCCGGTTCTCGCGCTGCAGTCGGACTAGCCGGCCTGAGCTTCAGTCACGTGCCTGGAAGAGGCACGAATCGAGTTCTTTTTCAGGCACCTCGTCGAGCCACGCAGGTTTTCGGAAATTTCGCTTGATACCGCGCGCGAGCTTGCCTATTTGCATGCCGTCAACGATGCGATGATCGAACGTACCGGTAAGCGGCAATATGGTGCGAATCACAATCTCGCCGCGACGGACGACCGGTTTCTCTTCAATCTTGCCGAGCACGATCACAGCCGGAACTTTTGCGGCAGGCATTAGCGCTGTCATGCCGGTATTGAGGCCAAAGCTGCCAATGTCAGAGACGACGAAGGAACCGAAGCTGTTTGCTGACAGGCCGAGCGCCTTGATCTCGAAGCCAAGATCGACCGTGATCCACTTCAGAAAAAGGAATACCGGGCGCCGCAGCGGCCACGGGATCCTGTTGAGCAAGTATTTATTATTCGCCGCCTTTATCTCCACGCCGGCACGACCGGTCGACGCCTTGCTGCGAATTTCCCTGGCAATTTCCGTTACCGACTTGGCGTGGGCATCTTTGATGATCGCAGGGGTGACCCCGGACTCGCCACCGACTGAAACGGGCACCATGACGTCCAGCCGCTTGCGGCCTACGACCGCGCCGCGCCGAATAAAGCAGTTCATTTCCGGAACATCGAACGCGACCGCACGCGCCAGCACGGCGGTAGCAAGGTGCGTCATTGTGAGCTTGACGCCCGCTGCACGCCGGCTGTCCAGGTAACGCTTGGCATCTGTCACGTCGATGTCGAGCGTGCCATAAACGCGTGAATCGGTGGGCGTCGTGTAAATAGCGGCGGAGGTTACTCGCCATGGCGTGTTGAAGCGCTCCACAGGGCGACCAGACGCTGCTAGGAGCGCCGTTTGACCGCGAATTCGGCGATAGAGACCAGCGCCTGTTTGTACTCCGAGTCGGGAATGCCATCTATCGCAGCGATTGCCAGGTCGGCCGCTTCATGGGCGCGCCGCTCGGTATAAGCCAGCGCGCCGGTAGACTGGATAATTGACTGGATGGCGTCCAGTTTGTCGAGTCCGCCGTCAACGATGGCGGTGCGAATCAACGCGCGCTCGTTTTCAGTACCGACCTGCATCGCGTAGATGAGCGGCAGGGTCGCTTTGCCTTCGGCCAGGTCATCACCGAGGTTCTTGCCCAGCTCTTCAGGCGACGCGTTGAAATCGAGTGCGTCGTCGACCAGTTGAAAAGCAGTACCGAGGTTCTGGCCGTACTGAACCATCGCCGCTTCCTCGGTCGAGTTACGGTCGGCCAGAACCGCCGCAATCTGTGCGCCGGCCTCGAAAAGTCTCGCGGTCTTGCGATAAATAACCTGCCGATATTCGTCTTCCGTCGCATCCGGGTTGTGGACGTTCATGAGCTGCATGACTTCGCCAGCGGCAATGGTATTGGTCGCATCGGCCAGGATGCGCATGATTCGCATGTCGCCAATATCGACCATCATCTGAAACGAACGCGAGTACAGAAAGTCACCGACCAGCACGCTCGCCTGGTTACCGAAGACGGCGTTCGCTGAATCCATGCCACGCCGCCGTGACGACGAATCAACAACATCATCATGCAACAGCGTTGCCGTATGGATGAATTCGATAATCGCTGCAGCACGAATATGCTGTTGCCCGTTGTAGCCGAACGCGCGAGCGGCCAGCAATACAACGAGCGGGCGCAGACGCTTGCCACCGCTCATTACAATGTACTTCGAAACCTGCGACACCAGGGAGACGTCGCTCTCGAGACTCTGCCCGATCAGCAGGTCGACAGCCTGCCTGTCCTTCTCGGCGACGGCCATGAGGTCATCGAAGCTCGCCGCCTCGGGTGTTGTTTCCGCAACTTGCATGAGTTCGCAGATAATGCCTGAAAGCTTGGCTATTGGCGATAAGGCCGGGAGATTTGACGAGCGATTCTTGACGGTCGCAAGCCATTGAAATAAGAAAAAATATCCTGCCATGCTGACATTGACCCGGGGCCGCTGAGTCTATAGAATTCCCGCTCTTTTGTGGCGTTCGCCAGATCAGCGCTCGCGCCTGAAGGTCGTCAGGCCACAAAAAACTCATATTTCTCAGTCGCTTGCGTCTATCGCGAGCGGCAAACTGGAGCAAACATAATGTATGCGGTTTTTCGCACCGGCGGCAAACAGTACCGCGCAACGCAGGGTGATGTACTTCGTCTCGAAAAGATCGAAGCCGAAGAGGGCGCGTCGGTGGATTTCGACAACGTCCTTTTGATCGGCGAGGGCAGTGACATCAAGGTCGGAAACCCGCTTGTCGCCGGCGGCTCGGTGAGCGCAAAAGTACTGCGACAGGGCAAGAGCCGCAAGGTGCCGGTCGTGAAGTTCAAGCGGCGCCAGAACTATCTGCGACAGGGTACCCATCGTCAGTTTTTCACTGAGGTTGAAATAACCGGTATCACGGCATCCGGCGCGAAGAAGGCAGCACCGAAGAAAGACGAGCCGGCTGCGGCGCCCAAGAAAGCCCCCGCAAAGAAAGCGGCAACCAAGAAGGCGGCGACGAAGAAGCCGGCAACGAAGAAGGCAGCAACCAAAAAGACAGCAGCCAAGAAAAAGGCGGCCAAGAAGGCCGACGACTAATTAACGAAGCTCAGGCCGGTCCTGGGTGATGTAGCAAACAGGTAGAGAACAGTGGCACATAAGAAAGCAGGCGGTAGTACCAAGAACGGTCGTGATTCGGAAAGTAAACGCTTAGGCGTGAAGATCTACGGCGGCCAGCAAGTGACGGCGGGCAACATCATCGTGCGCCAGCGCGGTACGCGTTTTCATGCTGGCGTCAACGTTGGCATCGGTCGCGACCACACGCTGTTTGCGAAGAAAGACGGTCACGTGAAGTTCGAAAAGAAGGGTCCGCGCAGCCGACAGTTCGTTAGCGTCATCGACGCGTAGGTCCGCCGCTGCCCTGCGAGCGAGGGCTGACAAGAATCACGAAGCCCCGCTGTTGCGGGGTTTTTCGTTTCCAGGTAGTACACAGGCATTGCAATGAAATTCGTCGATGAAGCAACAATTCGTGTGCAGGCGGGCAACGGCGGTCACGGTTGCCTGAGCTTCCGCCGCGAGAAGTACGTGGAGCGGGGCGGGCCTGACGGTGGCGATGGCGGCGACGGTGGCAGCGTTTACCTGGTTGCCGATGCGTCCTTGAATACCCTGGCGGATTTTCGAGTAGCGAGACGCTTCAAAGCCGAGGGCGGCCAGGGCGGGGCCGGCCAGAACAGGACCGGGGCTTCAGGTGATGATCTGGATGTCATGATTCCCTGTGGGACCGTCGTACACGACGTCGATACCGGCGAGATGATCTGCGATCTGACTCGTGCCGGTCAGCGCCAGAAAATCGCCGAGGGCGGGCGCGGCGGACAGGGCAACACGCGCTTCAAGAGCAGCGTCAATCGCGCGCCGAGAAAGACTACGAACGGTACCCCCGGTGAGGCAAGGCACCTGCGCCTCGAACTGAAGGTGCTTGCAGACGTCGGGCTGCTGGGCATGCCAAACGCCGGCAAGTCGACATTGATCAGCGCGATGTCGCAGGCGAAACCCCGTATTGCCGACTACCCGTTTACGACATTGCACCCCAACCTGGGCGTCGTTCGCGTGGGTCAGCTGCAGAGTTTCGTCATGGCAGACGTTCCGGGCCTGATAGAAGGAGCCTCGGAAGGAGCGGGTCTCGGTATCCAGTTTCTCAAGCACCTGCAGCGGACCCGGCTTCTGCTGCACCTGGTCGATATTGCACCCATCGATCCCGCCGCGGACCCTGCGGCCGAGGTGAAGGCGATCGCGACGGAGCTCAGACAATTCTCCGATGAGCTTGCGCAAAAGCCGCGCTGGCTGGTGATCAACAAGATCGACCTGCTGGACGAGGGCGACCTGTCGGTGGCCAGGGAGATGTTGCTCGAGACACTGGACTGGCAAGGACCGGTATTCGAGGTTAGTGCAGCAACCGGGCAGGGCACCGAGGCGCTCGGCCGGGCTGTGATGCGCGAGCTCGAGACGCTCGTTGCAGAGGACGAGGCCGACGAAGAGTACGACCCGGCGGCCATCTAGGCCAGCCAAAAAAAAGCCGGGCTCGCGTGCGGGCCCGGCTCTTCTGTTTGATCGGTTGTCGTGCTTAGGCGGACATTGCCTTCACGCGCGTATTCAGGCGGCTCTTGTGACGCGCTGCCTTGTTCTTCGTCACGATGCCCTTGTTGATCATGCTGTCAATGACCGGCACGGCGTCCTTGTACGCAGCAACGGCCGCATCCTTGTCACCGGCGTCACAAGCCTTGACGACGTTCTTGATCTTCGTGCGCATCAAGGAGCGAAGGCCCATGTTGTGCTTGCGGGTCTTCTCCGCCTGGCGGGCGCGCTTCTGAGCTGATTTGATGTTAGCCACTGGTTTTTCCGTGTCCTGCTCTCAAAGAGCCGCGTATTATTCGTGGCCGGACGGGCATTGTCAATGGCCATTGAGCGGCTCTGACCGATGTGCCCGCCGTAATGCGTAAATGACTGATTTTAAGACTTTTTTGGGCTAAACTCAGCGCTCCGATGACCACCAGAAAACAGAACAGCGGGCTGAAACTGGCGCTGAAGACCTCGGTCGTCAGCGGTATGACCCTCATTTCGCGGATCCTCGGGTTGGTGCGCGACGTCGTCTTCGCCCGTTTCTTCGGCGCCTCGCTGGTCATGGACGCCTTCCTTGTCGCGCAACGTATCCCGAATATGCTCAGGCGCTTCTTCGCCGAGGGAGCTTTTTCTGCCGGCTTCATTCCCGTCATGGCGAGGTACAGGGAGAAGCACGGTCACGATGAGGCGCGCGAGTTTGTCGATGCAGTTGCTGGCACGTTCGGCATCGTCCTGTTCTTCGTGACGCTACTCGGCGTTATTGCTTCGCCGTTGCTGGTATTGATCGTCGCGCCTGGCTTCGTGGGCGACGGCGGCGATTTCGACCTCGCCGCTCTGATGCTGCGATTTACCTTTCCCTACCTGCTGTTCGTTTCGCTGACAGCATTTGCCGGCGGCATACTCAACACTTACGGGCGATTCGGTGTACCGGCGTTCACGCCTGTGATTCTCAACGTAGTGCTGATCGCGGCGGCGGTCTGGGTCTCGCCGAATCTCGACGAGCCGGTCATGGCGCTAGCGTACGCGGTGCTGGTGGCCGGTATTCTGCAGCTGCTGTTCCAGCTGCCGTTCCTCGCGCAGATTCACGCCTTCCCTCGGCCGATCTGGTCGCCCAAGCACGACGGTGTGCGGCGCGCATTCCGGCTGATGGTTCCCGCCATTTTTGGCTCATCGGTCGCGCAGATCAACGTTCTGCTGGGCGGTATCATTGCTTCGCTATTGCCGGTTGGCAGTATCAGCTACCTGTACTTCTCGGACAGGCTCATGGAATTTCCGCTGGGGCTTTTCAGCATAGCGCTGGCGACCGTCACGCTGCCGACGCTGTCGCGGCTCTGGGCGAGTGACGACAAGACGGAATTTTCGCAGACACTCGACTGGTCCATGAAGCTCGCCATGCTGATCGCTGTGCCGGCAGCGGCTGGCCTGATCCTGCTGGCCGGACCGCTGATAGCGACGCTGTTCTTCGGCGGCATATTCGACGAACATTCCGTGGCCATGACGACGCTTGCCTTGCGCGCCTACGCCGTCGGGCTGATCGGTTTCTCATTCGTCAAGATCCTCGCACCTGCGTTTTTTGCCCGGGAAGACACGCGCACGCCGGTGCGTATCGGGCTCATCGCGCTGGGAGCCAACCTGGTCTTGAGCATCGCTTCCGCCTGGTACCTGACCACGACCGGTTTTACCGGGCCGCATGTGGGGCTCGCCGGAGCGACCTCGGCGGCCGCACTACTCAATGCCGGTTTGCTGTACCTCGGCCTGCGCAGGGATGACATCATTCGTCACTCGTCGGGCTGGACGCTTCTGCTGCTACGAGTGCTTGTTGCCAATGGCGCCATGTGCTTCGTGCTGTATCAACTGGCGCGGCCACTTGCGTGGTGGCTTGACGTCACCCTGATCGACCGCGTTCTCTGGCTGGCGGTATCCGTTGCCGCCGGCGCTGCGAGCTATTTTATCTCGCTCCTCGTTCTCGGCATGCGGCCGGCACAGTTTCGCCTGAGGGCTCAATAACATGCGCCTGGTACGGCATCTGGCCGATCTGCCGTTCGATCGCCTGGCAGAGGGCAGCGTGGTGACCATTGGCGCCTACGATGGTGTTCACCTGGGCCACCAGCAGCTGCTGGAGCGCGTGGTGCAGGCGTCGCGCAAGAGCGGCCGCCCTGCCATTGTGATGAGCTTCGAGCCGACGCCAAAGGAGTTCTTCTCGGCGGCGAACCCGCCGGCGAGGCTGATGCGTTTTCGTGAGAAGTTCGAGGCGCTGGCCGCCTATGGCATCGATATCTTCTATTGCCCACGCTTTGCTGCCGGCATGCGGAGCATTCGGGCCGACGCGTTTATCCGCCAGATACTCGTGCACGGCTTGAATGCTCGCCATATAGTGGTTGGCGACGACTTTCAGTTTGCAAGCCGTCGTGAGGGCACGATCGGGCACCTCGTGCGGGCGGGCCGGGCGCTGCAGTACAGCGTCGAACAGGTGCCCAGCATCGTCGTGGACGGCGTCAGGGTCAGCAGCACGGTGATTCGCGAAGCGCTTGCCGCGGGTGACGTTGCTCGCGCGTCCGCGCTGCTCGGCCGCCCGTACCGAATGTCGGGCAAGATCGTCAAAGGCAGGCAGGTTGGACGATCGCTGGGCTACGCGACCGCGAATGTCGACATTCGTCGGCGCCAGAGTGCGGTGCTGGGGATCTTTGCCGTCCGGGTCCTCGGACTCGACGAGGGACCGGTCGACGGCGTTGCGAGCCTGGGTACACGACCCACGTTCAATCTCTGCAAGCCGCTCCTGGAAGTTCATCTGTTCGATTTCGACCGGGAAATTTACGGCGAGTACATTCACGTGGATTTCCTGGCCCATCTGCGCGCCGAGGAGAAGTTCGCAACCGTGGACGAACTGGTTGCACAAATGGCTATCGATGCCGAGAATGCGCGTATCGCACTCGCCGCTATGGCGGTCTGACAGGATAATGACATTGGATAATCAGGCAGAAGTCAGCTCTGGATACGGACGTTTCATCGCGTGGATGGTGGTCGCGGCGGTGATTGTTATCGCCGACCAGGCGACGAAATGGGCGATCGTCGAATGGGTGCCGCTATATGACCGCGTTCCGATCAACAGTTTTATCAACCTGACGCACCAGAAGAACGAGGGTGCTGCATTCAGTATTCTGGCTAATGCGGGCGGCTGGCAACGCTGGTTCTTCGTCGTCTTGGCGACGATTGTCAGCGCCGTGATAGCGGTCTGGATCTGGAGAATCCGCAATGCAGGGCAGGCCATGCTGGCGATGGGGCTGGCGTTTGTACTTGGCGGTGCACTTGGCAACCTGATCGATCGCATCGTGCTGGGTCACGTTACGGACTTCATCCAGGTCTGGTTCGGAAGCTGGGCTTTTCCGTCCTTCAACGTGGCGGATGCCGGTATTTCGGTCGGCGCTGCGTTACTGATTATTGATGCGCTGTTTTTCTCAGGGCGTGAATTGCCCGATAGCACTGCCGGCAAGACTGCCGGCAGCGAGTCCGATAGCAGCAGCTAGTTTTTCCGCGTCCAACAGTCGTCGTAAGGTCCCGACGTCTTGGTGCCGCCACCGTTGATACGAAACGTCTTACACTTGGTCCCCTCATTGTCATCGCGCGCGTAAGTGGCGGTGGCAATAAAACCCTGTGCCCATGACGGGTCGGCGGCAACCGTAATCGAGTAGGTGTCGGTTTCAGACGAAATCGTATTGGAGGCATAACCAAGTTCGGTCAGCGTGCCGAATCGCTGGTTCTGCAGGTAGAACTTCTCCTGGTCTGCCGCAATTCTAAGCAACTCCGATTTGGCCTCGGTACGCTTTGCACGTGCCACAAACTCACGGTAATTCGGGAATGCGATCGCCGTCAGGATGCCGATGATCACTATTACGATCATCAGCTCCATCAGCGTAATTCCCTGCATGTACTTTCGCATTTGCATAACAACGTATCCTGGTGTTCGTCTGCCCGGGCCGGGCGCCTATTCTATACCGTCCTGGGTCCAGAGTGTGCGCACCGGGAAGTTCGGGAATCCGGGATCGAAGCACTCCACACCGACGCAGGCGACTGGCGGCGGCGAACATTCGTCGCCTGTGCAGTTCGGATTGGTCGGGCTCGGGAAGAAGAACTGGGGCTTGGGTGCAATACCACCCTGCTCGAGCCTCGTCACGCGCGCCTCGTTAATGTCGTCGGGATCGGTTGGCACTGTCGTACCGTAATCGACGACCGGATCTCCGTTAACGATATCCAGGCGATACAGGCGGTTGACGCTGAGGCCGGCCTGGCACGGATCGTCTGAATCAACCGTCGGCTCCATCGTCACGAAGTAGACCGCGTTGTCGAAAGTCTGCGAGTCCGAAAGCACCTTTTCCCGGGGCGGCAGCGTAAACTTCCAGCCCTTGCTCGTAAGCGGAATCGAGGTGCCGTAAGAGCCGCTAACTTCTACCAGGTCGTCATTCTCGATAATCGAGTAGCTGTCATAGTCTGACTGCGTCAACGGCTTGAACAGGTTCGGGTCACGAATCGAGTAGAAGCGATCGGTCATTTCATTGTTCAACGGGCCGGCGCGATAGCCGCTGCCGATGCTGACGGCGATATAGCGTCGGCTCTGCGCCTTGTCGGTGAAGATCGAGACATCGGGCGTCGTGTAGAAGCGGCGCGTATCTGCCTCCGTCGGCGTGGTCATTCCTTCAGCACCCAGCTGGGCGATCACACCACCGGCAACCAGGTTGTCGGGAACTTCGCCGTTGGTAATGTCGAAGCGCCAGATCTGGCCGCCAAGGTCGGCAGCGTACATACGGTCGGCGTAGCTGTCGCCATCGATATCCACTACTCGGATACGAGCGGGAATCGCTCGAGTCATATCGTCCAGCTCGAGGTTGGCGTTGTCACTTGCTGCCTCCCAGATACGGTCGCCCGTCTCGAGATCCAGCATCATGATGCCTGCACCCTCGCCGTCAGCTTCTTCCGGGTGGTCTGGCGAATCATGTACCGTATCGTAGCCGGCTCCGATCACGATGACCGCTTTCTGCGGGCTGTCCTGCTCGGTGCTGTCGATGTCGATCTTGGCAACGACCGGCGGTGACCAGCTTTGGCCCATTTCCGGGAAGGTGCGAATCCAGCGTAACTTGGGATTGTCCGGATCGGTGACTTCGACCATGTAATAGTTACTGCCACCGCGGCGCATGCCGAAAACGAGGTACACGAAGTCATCATCAAGAGACTCGATGATGCCATCACCGTCGGCGTCGTGAACCACCGGTACGACGTCGCCGTCCAATCCGTAGTTCTTGTAAGTGACGTTCTCGTTGAAATAAAGCTTGCCAAGATTCGGCAGCAATTCACGCGGGACGAAGCCCCATTTTTCCTCGCCGGTGTCGGCGTCGATGGCATGCAGGTAGCCGTTATTCGTCGCTGTATAGATCACAACGTCATAGCTGCCATCGGTCTGGCCGTAGACGACAGCCGCGGGCTGCGCGTGCAGGGTATCACCCATCGCGTTGCGTGCATCCGTCTTGTCGCCGTCATTGTCTTCGTCCTTGACGTCCATGCCGCGCGTCCAGTTGATCATGTCGATCAGGCTGGGGTCGTCAGGTGTGCCGGTGAGACCGAAGTCGGCTACGTCGAAATTCAGGATGTTCGCTGTCGACAGCCAGTTCGTGGCCGTCGCCAGGTTGACCGCGCCGTTGTTGGTGTACAGCTTGCGAGTCGTCGGAGGCGGCAGGATATTTGCCGTGCCGCCTTTGTAGACATCCGCGCCATCGGGGCTGGTCGACTGGTTCCAGAAATTCTTCGCGGTATCGGCGAAAAAGCCTGTATCCGGGTCTATCGCATCGTTCTCGAGCGCATCCTCGATGCCGACACCCTTGATCACGTATTTCTTCATGTTGCCCGGCCAGTGGACTTCGTCTTTGGCACGGAAAACCGAAACGTACAGGTCGTTGAGGTGCTGTGTGCGGTTAAACGCATTAACCGCTACCGCGGGGGCCGTGAACGAAATATCACGCTTGAAGATATCACTCGTGATTTCCGTCAGGGCTTCGGTCAGGTCGCCCACGTTGTTGGCCACGAAGTACTTGCCGCCGCCGGCGTTCGCAACTTCGGTCAGGTACTCGGCGCCGGTGGTTGCATCGGCCTCCGGCAACGCGAAGCCAATGGTGTAAGTTGTTGCCGATTGCACGCCGTCGACGCTGGTGTTCAGGTCCGCATTTGCCAGGTACTCAGCGACGTCGTCGAGACACTGCCCGTTGACATCCGCACCCGCACAGCCCGTGCGTCCCGTGACGGTGCCGTAGCCCGGCAGGTTGGTAATCTTGCCGTAGATGTCCCGGTCGGCTGTCGGCAGGCCGTCGGTCAGCAAGATAATGAAATTCTTGGAGCAGGAATATTCGACCGGCTGCTTGTAGGCAGCGGTGGTCGTTGCAGCAACCAGTGCGTCCATGTCCGTATCATCGAAATCGCTGTAGTCGCGGGTCATACCGCTCAGGTAGCGAGCCGCTTCGTACAAGGTCTCGGCGAGCGGCGTGTTGCCGCTTGCAGGTAGCGCATCGACGACGGCCTCGGCCGCTGCGCGATTCGCATCCAGGTCCTTCAGGCCGAAAATGACCGGGCCACCATCGTTGCCGTCAAAGCGCATGATGCCGACGTTGACGTCGTTCATCGAGCCGAGAACGTTCTTGGTAACCGCTTTCATGATATCCGTCTTGCGCAGGTTGTTGGCGTCCGGACCGTGATACCAGTTCAGGTAGTTGGAATCGTATACGGTCTTTACGCCGCCCATGTTGTTCCAGTCGACCTCACGACCGGGGTCAGACGTATACAGTCGGTCCGAACTGTAGCTGCTCCGGGAACCGCGCCGCGCAAAGGGCTTGCTGGTCTCGTCCTGATCCATCTCGCCGTGAACGCCCGAGTCTTCCTCACACTCAACGTGTCGGTCGTCCTGCCAGCGGTCCATGTCGCGCCATTTCCACCTGCCGCTGGAATACCGGTACATGCCCATGGTGTCGACGAACTTGCCGGCGGTGGCGATCTGTGTGGCGCCTTGCTGGCAATCGAACATGCCCTTGTCGAACTTGTAGCTGTTGCCACAGTTTGGCACCCAGCTGCTGCTACCGTACTTCCAGTAGTACATGCTGCTGTCACACGGACCGACGTAGACTTCTGTCGCGTCGTAAGGCGTTTGCGTCGGCACCTCGCCGGTCATACTGCCGGAGGAGTCGAGTATGAAGAGCAGGTTGGGCCGAGCGGCGCCGCTCAGGCCCGGCGTTGACAACAATAGCTCGACGTCATCGGCCCATACGGGTGACGAGATCGTCAGTGAGAGCAGCAGTCCTACACCTGCCCAAGCGGTGCGTTTCCTGGACGTAAACATGGGTCCAATCCTCTATCAGTCAATCCGTGACCGGATTTCAGTCAGTCACAAGTAAATAGTGTCTACCGACTTATCTCTATTGTTGTAACGGTATTCGTCTCTGTTTCGTAGCGCACCAGTCCGTAGCTATCTTTGCTACGTTTCAAGGTGGCGTGATCCCTCCTGAACTCTTCGAATTTGACGGCTATGCCGTCGACTACGAACTTTGTATCGGCCGTCAGGCGTGCGCGCTTGTGATCTTCGTCACATTTTCCAACACACGGCCTGAACGTCACCGTGCCGCTTGCAGCCGAAGGCAAAATAATGTTCTCCGGCGACACCTCGATCGCATCGATGAGCGCGAAAGCCGGTGCGCCAACTAGCAATAGTGTTGCGATCAATGTCTTGCGAATAGTCATCGTCTTTACTCCGAATCTGTCCTTTACGGGCGTTGCGTCCTGCGTATTCCTGCCCAATCTGTAATCAGTTGATCTTTCGCTAAATTATCCGGGTTCCGGGCCGCAAAGGCCCGGAACCACTCCTCAATTATTCAATCCCGTCCTGTGTCCAGAGCGTGCGTACCGGGTTGTTCTCGAAGCCCGGATTGAAACACTCAACACCGACACAGCCGATCGGCGGCGGTGAGCAGGCAGCGCCCGTACAGGGATCCGGTGCACCTGGGAACAGGAACGCCGGTGTCGGGGCGATACCGCCCTGTTGCAGTGCCGTCGTCCGCGCGGCGTTGCTCTCGCCTGGCGTCATCGTGTCGAGGTTATTCGCCACCGGGTCGCCGTTGGCAACATTGACGCGGTACAGGTAGTTGTTACCCGGAGCCACCTGGCAGGTTACCGCAGCTGCGACATCCGGCGCATAGCCGATGAAAAACACCGAGTTATCGAAGGTCGCTGACGCAGAGAGCATCATTTGCCCGGCAGGAAAACTGAATTTCCAGCCGCGATCGTTCGCGCCAATTTGCGTGTTTACCTGGCCGCTGACCTCTACCATATCGCCGTCAAGCGCGATGTCGTAGTTGTCGTAGGCGTCCTGATCCAGCTTGGCAAACAGGTCTGGATCGCGCAGTGAGTAGTACTTGTCATTCGCACTGGTATCGAGCGGATGGGCGCGATACCCACTGCCAACGCCGATTGCCAGGAAGCGACGATTCAAGACCTTGTCGGTGAATAGAGAAACGTCTGGCGCCGAGTAGAAGCGCCGCGTGTCCGTCGCGCCGGCAGACGCCACGCCTTCGCCACCGAAGCGCGCGATGACACCGCCGGCAACGAGTTCGGCAGGCGCTTTGTCCCTGTAAAGATCAAAGCGGAACAGCTGGCCACCCACATCGATCGCGTACATCCGGTCAATAAATCCGTCACCGCTGAAATCGACGGCGCGAACCTGGCTCACGAAGGATCGAGTCATGTCAGGCAGCTCGAGGTCGGCATCAGCGCGGCCCGCACGCCACAGGCGCTCGCCTGTCACCAGGTCCAGCATCGCAATGCCCGCACCGACGTTGTCCGGATTGCTCGGTAGTGCCGCGGTGTCATGAACGGTATCGTAGCCTTCGCCAACGATGACTACGGCTTTCTGCTCATTAAGACCGTTATGCACGAGGTCGACGCGCGCCACGACCGGTTTGCTCCAGCTTTGGCCAGACTCCGGATAACTCGCTGTCCACAGCAGCGTCGGCTGGTCCTTATCAGTGATGTCCAGCGCATAGTATTCGGTGCCACCCCGTCGCAGTCCGAAGATCACGTAGATGAAGTCGTCGCCGTCTACGATGCCGTTTTCGTCGAGGTCAGCAATAATCGGCACGATGTCACCATCGATACCGTACTGCTTGTAGGTTGAATTACCGTTCAGCATCAGTTCCGGCAGGTTAGGCAGGAACTGCTTCGGGATGAACGACCAGAGCTCGACGCCGGTGTCGCCATCAATGGCGTGGAAATAGCCGTCATTCGTCGCCGTAAATACGACCACGTCAGGATCGGCAGGATCGGTGCCATAAGCAACGGCAGCGGGCTGCGAGTGCAGCGGGTCGCCCATCGAGTAACGCGTGTCGGTTGTGAGGCCATCGTTGTCCTCGTCCAGGATGTCCTGCCCGCGTGCCCAGCGAATGACTTCCTCGCGGGTCGGTTCGCCTGGCGCTCCCGTCAGGCCGAAATCAGCATCGGTGAAATCATCGATGTTGGACGGCGTGAGCACGTTGTTGCCCGAGGACAGATTGCTGAATGTACCGTTGTTCGTGTAAACCTTGCGGTCGTCAGACAAAGGCAATTTGCCGGCGGCGCCGCCAATCGTGACATCGGTACCATCGTTGGTACCAACCGGTGTCCAGATGCTGCGCGCGGTGTTCTTGAAGAAGCCGCTATCCGGGTCCACCGCGGCCTCATCCTTGTCGTCCGTGATGACGCCATCGACGATCTTGTACTTCTTGAGATTGCCGGGCCAATGCACCTTCGCCGTCGGAAGGAACGTCGATATGTAGAGGTCGTTGAGGTTCTGGGTGCGATTGAACGTGTTCACCGCGACGGCAGGCGCCGTGAACGACAGACCTTTGTCGACGATGCTCTCGATAATGCGCATCAGTACCGTCGTCAGCGACTCGGCATTTTCCGCGAGGTAGTAGTCGCCACCCGAGCGTTCGGCCGTCGATTTCAGAATCGGCAGATCGATGTCGAAGCCGATAGTGTGCGTCGTTACAACCTGGGGTCCGGCCGTTGTCGCGCTGATATCGACCGTCGACAGGTATTCCGAGATGTCGTCGAGGCAGCGTCCGTCACCGGTACCGTCACAGGCTGCTGGAACAAAGCCCGGCAAGTTCAGAGCTTTTGTCTGCGCCCCGGCGTCGTTTACCGGCTGCCCGTCACTGAGCAGCACGTTGAAATTGCGCGTGCAGACAGGCATTGACGGGCTCTGGTAGGTGCCCGGTGCCTGGCCGACAAATGCCTTGGGATCGATGTCGCCGACAGGCATGCCAAAGTTCGGGCTCGCGGTGTCGGTCTCGAGCTGCAGGTTGCCGTAGTCGGCACCGAGGCCACGCCAGTACAAAGCGGATTCGTACAGCGCCTCGGCCAGCGGCGTGGCTCCGCCGTCCGCGAGGCCGTTGATCTTGGCGAGAATCTGCGTGCGATCGTCGTTAAGCGGACTAATGGCATGCAGTACGCGGCCGCCATCAGAGCCCGTGAAACGCATGACGCCGACGTTCACATCCTCGATCGCGTTCATCAGGTTCTTTGTTACAGCCTTCATGATGTCGATCTTCGGTATGCTGGCGGTTACCGGGTTTTCCTTCCAGTTCAGGTAGTTACCGTCGTACATCGTGTAGGGCTGGGTGGCGTCGCCGCTGCCCCATGCCAGCTCCGCCGCGGGATCGGACGTAAACGGCGAGAGGTCCGAACCCGCCTGGGCGAAATAATCGCCGCTGACGCCGTTACCGTGCACGCCGGAGTCGTTCTGACACTCAACAAGACCGGTTGCGTTGCCAATTTCCAGCTGCTGCCAGCGCGTAGCGCCGCCGCTATCGGCACGATACTGCACCATGACGCCCGCGTAGGCGCCAATGCCGCTCATACGTAATGTCGCGTCAGTGCAGACAAACGCGGCTTCATTGACGAACTGGGTGTTGGTGCCACCTACGCAGCTGGGCTCGACGTCCAGCGTCGTCCAGTAAAACTTGTCGGTGTCACATGAGCCCGTATACGTCTGCGTATTGTCATACGGCCGGGTCGTGTCAACCGGATCACCCATACTTCCCGACGTATCGAGAATGAACATGATGTTCGGCGGCGTCGCCTCGGTGTTACCCGGGTCCACGACGAGCACTTCTGTGTCGTCCGCGACGGCGGGCGCTCCGGCCACCATCGTCACGAACAATGACGTAGCGATCGATAATATCTTGTTGGTTCGATTCTTCATGATTCTGTCCCCAGTGTCCTTTCCGAGTCGCTTATTGTGTGTAAACAAACACTTTGGCGATCGTGTTGCTCTGGATATCACGTCGTACGTTCACGACGTTGCTTGGATCCAGCCGCATTGCATCGATGGCAAGCCGGAAGTCTTCGAGGCGCATGCTCTTGCCATCAATGGCGTAGACCGTGCGCTCTGTTACACGATACGTTTCGTAATCGCAGTCGTCGCATTCCTTAACCGTAATCGTGCCACCTGGGCTGCTGGGAAGGCGTACCGAGTTCACCAGGACTTCGTAGGTGCGGGTCGGCGCGTAGTTTTGTGCGATCGCGGTGGTGCTCATAAAGAGCAACAGTGAAAGCAGGGCGGTTGTCGTTATTCTCATAATCGTGCTCCGTGCCAATTCTAGAGTCCGCCCAGCGAATCGTCGCCAGGGCCAACCACGTAAAAAGCTTGTGTATGCAGTGCGCTTGCGTCGCGGTCAGTATCACTGCCCGGTGCGCGGCTGGACTTCGCTTCCGAGGTCGCGAGAAAGTGATAGGCCGAAATACCACCACCACCCACACCCAGGCTGAATGCGGCGTCGGGTACGAAAGAACTGCCCTCGGTGATCAGCATTGTCTGGTAAGCGTCGTGTGTGCTGCCGCTTACATAGGCGCTGCCGAGGTCCAACGGCGTCGAAGACGGGATGAACCGGCCCCTTGCCATGACGTTCTCGAGGCCCGTTTCGGCGGCCTGGAAAGCGAACTCATAGTTCTGGTCGTTACGGGCCATTGCGAGTTCCGTCGTCGCGGTGTTCATGCCCGAGATCGCCAGCGTCGTTATGACGACGAGAAGTAGCAGGCTGATAACGAGCACGGCACCCTGTTGCCGGTTTCGCTTCAAAATCGTTTGATTATTGGTCTTCATAAATATTCTCTCGATCAGGATCTGGCGTTACGCAAAAGTATGGTCTTGGATACCTGCATCCGACGGTAGCCATCGTTGAGGTTGCCGAGGTCGACATCGCCTGGCGTGTAGTCCGTCGTGTCCTGGACGTTCGGCTCACGGGATACACCGCGTACGATCATCCAGACACGTGCCGTGATCACCACGGCGCCCGGCACGTAGCCACTGGAGGCATTCGGGTCGTAAATCGGGTCGCCTGGATTGACGTACCGGTCTACGGTGTTGTCGCCGTTCACATCGACTCCGAGTTGCAGCTGGATATTCTCCACCCCGGGCGCGACCTCCTGGTCCTGGACCACGGAAGCACCGGCATCAATGGTGAGCGTCTTGCGCCGAAGCGTCGGTGTGTTCGGTATCAACTCGGATTCCTGCGCAACGTAGTAGCTGTTCACGAGCAGATTGTGGGTGGCTGACTCGTCGTCCGGCGTCGCGGGAAACGCAGGATCGGCCGCAGGGTCGAACGGATCCGGGACCACGCCGTTGTTGAACAGTACCCCGCCAATGCGCGAGGTTTGGATCTGCAGCCGGCCGTTCGCGGGGAGTACCGGTGCGACCGTGGCTCTGCGCACTGTAATAATGTCCGAGTTCCCCTGCGCGGTGCCTGCGTTAGCCGTCGGCAGGCAGGCAAGACCAAAGGCGTTGTTGTTGCCGTCGATCGGCTTTGCGAGGTCAATCACCCAGCGCGCGCCACAGTCCTGCGCGGACGACGGGACGACGCCCTCAGGATCGTCAACGCCAATCTGGGCGCGGCCCTCTATCATGAGACCGCGACTGTTGCGGCCCCAGTTGCTGGCCATGCGCAGGTCGGCCTCGATGGTATCCATCGCGAACTGCGCCGTTTCCTGCACGCGCGCGATCGACTCGTTCACAATGAAGGCTTCACGGCTCTGTTGGTAGATCGTGATCGCGCCAATCATCAGGAATGATCCTATCGCCAGTGCGACCATCAACTCGGTGAGTGTCAGACCGGCTTGACGATGGGCTTTGAATTTCGTGGAGGACTGCATACGTTGCACCTTCTTAAAACGGGTTTACCGGTATGATGATTTCGTAGCTGGGAGAGCCTTCGCCCGCTTCAGCCCAGCTCACCGTAATGCGGTACGTGTTCGGTGTGACGGCATTGTCAAAAACGACCGCAACGCTGCCATTGGGCAGCATCTCGTCTGCCTGGGTCAGCCACAGATCGATGTCGTTAGCTGCCATCTGTGCCGGGTTGCAATCGACATTGCCGAGCACGCAGTTGTTGTTACCGCGATCGCCCATGTAGTCCGCGCCGCCACCCGGATTGGCGCGAATTCGATCAGCGACGTCGCTGGCAAGTGTTACCGCATGGTGACGAAACGTCGACGTACGACCTGCTTTCATCCCTTCCACATACAGACCGGCAATGCCGAGCATGCCAACGGACATGATGACCAGGGCGATCAACACTTCGACCAGCGAGAAGCCGGCCTGATTGTGAATCGTGCGAAATTGTCTTTTGCTTAATATCATTGCTTCAGGTCCTTGCCACACAAGAGCTTTCGAATCTGCGCTATTCGCAGGCGAAGCTGCCGTTGTCGTCGAGTACTTCCTGGATCATGCTCAAATCGCGCTGGATCGTCGCTCGTCCCATGGGCGTTACCACAAAAAGGCGCGCCGCGGAGTTGCCGCCGGCGGCCACACCGTTGGCGCGCTTGTCACACAGGACTACCTGCGACAGGGGCGTCGCGGCACCAACCTGGCCGCGGCCAAGTCCTGATCCGGCAAAGCCGAAATACTTGGCGTCACCGACGACATTCATGAAGACACCGTCCGGCATTGCCGGCATCTGCCGAAGGATGGTGTCGCCGCCATCCACGGTAATGTCCCCGTCCTGGTCGAGAAACACGATGTAGCCGTCGTCCCAGTCGCCCGAACAGCTTGGCGTTGCCGTCATCGAGTTGGCGCTGGCGCAGAGGGTGATGAAGGTCTTGGCTCGAGAAGCCTCACTGCGCGCGAAGTGGAACGCCGCGTGCAAGTCGTTGGCGGTACCGGTCATACGGCTGTTCTGGCTGTACTCAATCATGTTGGGTACGCCGATGGCCGATACAACGCCGACGATCGTGAGCGTTATCATGAGTTCGTAGAGCGTGAAGCCCTTTTGGGATGTCTTGTTCATGGCGGCCACTATAAAGAGCGGCCGTGAGCAGCGCGACACTATCCGACAAGCGGCCGGGCGAAGCCGACAAACGGTCGATTTCGGCCATCTGCACTTAACTTAATCCGCGCAGGTGTACGGCTGGCCTCGCAGCGTCGCGAGAGCCACTCTCGGCCGGCCCGTATAGCTGATAACAAGGCCCTTCGGCGGAATCCGGCCGGCTCTGTCGCAAACGACGATGGTGCCGTTGGTTGCCCGCAGAAACGTGGAACGCAGCGTAAATGCCCGGCGGTTGGCCCTGATGACCACACTCCCACTGACGTCGTGCCGCCTGAGGACCGGCTCGTTTGCGTCCACGCGTGGCGGCGAATCGCGATCCTTGTTTTCGAACATCAGCCAGCCCGCTGTCCAGTCCGTTGCGTCGAGGCATTGCAGCCCGTCGCGGCTGGGGCAGATGGAGACGACCTTGCGGCGCATGATCGACTCTTTTCGAGCCAGGTGTATGGCGTGAAAAAGGGCGTTGATTTCAACCAGCTGACGCTGCCGGGCCAGCATGGCTTCGAAGGAGGGCACGCCGATCGCGACCAGCATGGCAACCACCGAGGTGGTGACAAGCAATTCGTAGAGCGAGTAGCCGGTGGATCGCCGCGCCATGGTGGACCTCCTTGTCCTGGCCACATTATCGGTCTTGGGCGTGCGATGAAGCTGCTGCCCAATATCGGCAATACCCGCGGAAAGACCGTTGGGAGCCTGCCGCCGGCGCCCGGTGACATGGTATCCTTGGCAACAATTCCGGATTCATAGGACGTTACGCATGGCGCGCTCCGACATCCTCGAAAAATTCGCCAGCTATGGCATCAAGCCAACCCCCCAGCGAGTGAGAATTGCAGACATCCTGCTCGAAAAGCCCCAGCACCTGTCTGCCGAGCAGATCCTCGACCGGCTGCGCGAATCAGGCAGTGCCGTATCGAAGGCAACCGTCTATAACACGCTGAATTTGTTCGGGGAACGGGGGCTGGTCAGGGAACTCAGCGTCGACCCCGAACGCCGCTATTACGACTCGTCGAACTTCCCGCATCACCACTTCTATAACGTGGATACCTGCGAATTGACCGATATCGACGAAAGCGATGTCCTCTTCAGCGCCTTGCCGCCGTTGCCCGAGGGCACAGAAAGCCAGAGTGTCGAGGTGCTCATCAAGGTGCGTCGCCGGCGCGATTAATTGGCCCCGGGGCCTTTTCGCACCGCGCCGGCGAGGCTATACTTCGCGCCGCTTGTCAGTGCCGGATTAGCTCAGTCGGTAGAGCACATCATTCGTAATGATGGGGTCAGGTGTTCGAATCACCTATCCGGCACCATTTCTTCCCGGTGAGCGCTCGCCAACCAGGCCCGGGGGTATTCGCAGAAATACTCGATGTCACACTCGCCTGACTGCTCCGGCTTTTCGACCTTAAGCCATCAACAACGTGCGGCTTGGCGTAAGCTCAATTAATGTTTACGTGGAAGCGATCGGGCGAGCAGCTGGCGCGAAAAATCATGGCTCTGTTTGTGGGCACGCTGGGCCACGGCAGGGTAGCTGGCAACACGCACGCCAAGCGCTGCAAATGATTATGGATGAAATATCTCCGCAAGGCGGTTACTCTTTGTCGACGCACGGACAGGGCCCGGATTAATGTCGTTTTTTCAGGAGCTTAAGCGCCGCAACGTGTTTCGCGTTGCCGTTGCGTATATTATCGTCGGCTGGCTTGTTCTGCAGGTTGGCGACACGCTGGTGCCGGCGCTGCATCTTCCGCAATGGTTCAACTCCGGCATCGCGTTGCTGCTGATCCTGGGATTTCCGATCGCTGTCCTGTTTGCGTGGGCGTTCGAGCTGACCCCGGAAGGCGTGAAGCTGGAACGCAATGTGGATCGTTCGGCGTCCATAACCGATCGGACCGGCCAGAAGCTCAACCTGTCGATCATCGTCTTACTCAGCCTCGCGGTCGGCTACTTCGCAGTTGACAAGTTTGTGCTGGCACCCGAGCGAAGCTTGGCTGAATCGGCCGGTTCGGCTGCAAGCGCGCCTAGCGAGACGTCGATCGCTGTGTTGCCCTTCGTGAATATGAGCGACGACGCCAGCAACGAATTTTTCGCCGACGGCATCACCGAAGAATTATTGAATCTGCTGGCGAAGATTCCAGAGCTTGATGTCACATCACGATCATCTGCCTTCCAGTTCAAGGGCAAGGACATCGACATTCCAACCGTGGCAGCGAAACTCAACGTGGCACATGTCCTCGAGGGAAGCGTCCGCAAGGCGGGCATCAAGGTGCGCATTACGGCACAGCTCATCCAGGCCGATAGTGACAAGCACGTCTGGTCCGAGACTTACGATCGCAATCTGAACGACATCTTCGCGATCCAGGACGAGATTGCTCGCGAGGTCGTAGACGTGCTGCAGCTCACTTTACTGGGCGCTGCGCCGACTAGCCAGGCGATCGACACGGAGGCGTATTCCCTGTATCTCGAGGGCCTGCATTACCTTGATCGTGATCGCGCTGACGATTGGCCAAAGGCCGAGCAGCTGTTTTCAAAAGCCCTGCAGATCGTTCCTGACTACTCGCCGGCGCTGCTGGGTAAAGCGCGAGCGCTACGGGAGCAGGCTAATTTCGGCTCTATCAACTTGCGCGAAGGAACCGAAGAAGCGCGCAGCCTGGCGATTCGTGCCGCCGAGATGGATCCGTCATCCGCCGAAGCCTGGGCGATGCTCGGCTGGCTTAAATACGTTTACGACTGGGACTGGCCGGGCGCACGGGAGCTTGGCGAAAAAGCGTTGCAGCTCGAGTCGAACAATATCCTTGCGCTGCGCCTGATGACGTATATCGAACAATCTGCGGGTCGCCTTGATTCTGCGGAACGATACGGCCTGCGGGCGCTGCAGCATGACCCGCTGGGCCAGGTGACCATTGGCGATGTCGCCGCGATGTACTGGTTTAAGGGTGACTTTGAGAATTCAATGCGCCTGACCCGGCGCGGCATGGAACTCAATCCGAATGTGTCCGGTTACCGAGAATGGCTGTCGCAGCTATACACATTACTCGGAAGGCACGATGAGGCAATGCGCGAACTTCAGGCAGTGAAAGTCGAGGCGAGAGAAAATGCGCTGCACGCAGCCTATGCGGCGGCATTGTTGTACCACGATGTCGGCCGGCAGGATGAGGCTGCGGCCGCCGTGCAGTACATTATTGATAATTACGGTGCGCCGCTGTCCTACCAGATTGCCCAGCGTCTTGCCTATCAGGGAAGAGTTGATGAGGCCTTCGAGTGGCTCGATATCGGCTTTGAGGATCGTGACGGTGGCATGACCTACCTGGTGGTCGATCCGCTCCTCAAGAACCTGCACGGCGACTCGCGCTGGCGCGAGCTACTCAAGCGTATGCGGATGCTTGATTACTGGGACGAGTATCAGCAGCAGAGAGCCTGAGGCGTTCGCCGCGCTCTATTCCACTTTGCGCAGGTAATAGTCGAAAGACTCACGACTGCCGTAGCGGTTGTTCAGCAAGAGTATCGCCATGCCCTCGAGCCAGTGAGCGTTTTCGACGCCGCCAACGTCGACAGGCTCAAGCCCCATGCCGGTCGCGAGCTCGGCGACGAATTTCTTCGCCTTGTCGCTTTCGCCGGCCAGCGGGATGGATACGGGTCCGCCCGCCGTCTCCGGATAGATCATCTGTTTCCAGCCCAGCGTATTGAAGGCTTTGACAACGTGCGCTTTCGGGGCGAGCTCCTGGATGATCTGCGTATTCGAGGTCGCGACAGCATGTCGAAACGTCATCTGCTCCACTTGCATAGGGTTGGTCGGATCGATAATGATCTTGCCCGACAGGTCTCCCAGGCCCTCGACGATGTCGGCCGCCAGCATGCCGGGTACCGCCAGCACCACGACGTCCGCATCAAGCACTGCATCGGCAGGAAGCGTAACAGTCGCGCTGCCAGCCGTTTCTTCCACCAGCTTTTGCGCCGCGCTGGCGTCTGGCGATCTCGAACCGTAAACGATCGTGTGGCCTTGCTGGGCAAATTCCGGGCCCAGGGCCGCGGCGACGTTGCCAGTACCGATAACAGCGATCGTCTCTGCGGAAGCGCCGCTGCAGCACACGGCGAAGAGGATGAAGCACAAAAGTCGTCGGCAGGGCATGGTAATCCTCCAGTTTGATGTCGGCTATATTCGTGTTTGCCGCAGATTCTGACACAAACTGAGGCATTATTAGGCTCTGCACGGGCGAGGAGCAGGAGATGGCGCAAGACGGCGCGGCAATATCTGCTGGCGCACACGGTCGACGCTACGACGTCGATGCCCTGCGCGTGTTTGCCTTTGCCCTGTTGATCCTCTATCACGTCGGCATGTTCTACGTGGCCGACTGGGGCTGGCACGTGAAGTCGAGCTACTCGTCCGAGTGGCTGCAGCTCCCCATGTCGATGACCAGCCAGTGGCGCATGCCACTGATCTTCATGATTTCCGGGCTCGCTGTCAGTTTTATCTGGGGAAAATACTCGAGCGCACGGTTTGCTGCGCGGCGTGCGAAACGTCTGCTGATTCCATTCCTGTTCGGTATGGCGTTTGTCGTTTCACCGCAGTGCTACTACGAGGCGCTGAACAAAGGCCTCATCGATCCCGGTTTCCTGCGATTCATGGGCCAGTATCTGACCTTTCAGGATTTTCCCGGAGAAGCGTGGGCCGGCGAACAGCAGATCGTCTGGACCTGGAATCACCTCTGGTACCTGCTGTACCTGTTTTTCTACACCCTGCTGCTGATTCCTGTCGCCCGCTTTCTCGATGGACCCGGTGCCGGTATCAGGCGCAGGTTCCAGTCCTTGCGGGGCGTCTGGCTCGTGGTCATGCCGATCCTTCCCCTGATGCTCTACTACAATGTCGTGTTTCCATCGTTTCCGGGAATTTCCCACGCGTTCTTTGATGACTGGTACGCGCATGCCATGTTTTTCACGTTCTTCCTGTACGGCTTTCTGATCGCGCGCGACGAGGGCCTCTGGCGAGAATTGACGCGGATCCGCAAGGCAACATTGCTATTGGCTCTCGTCAGTTTCGGTCTCTACATGCTCAGCGGCGAATTCCTCGGGGACGAATCCTCGATCTGGCAGAATCAACTCATCGGTCTGATCACCTACCTGAACCGATGGCTCTGGATCATCACGGTGCTCGGCTGGGGACATCACCTGCTCAACAAGCCGATGAAATGGCTGCCCTATGCGACCGAGGCGGTCTATCCATGGTATATCCTGCATCAGACCATCATCCTGGTCGTCGGCTACAATCTGGCGCAGTTGCAGCTCGGTCTGTTCGTCGAGTCTTTGCTCGTGCTGCTTGCGACAATAGGCGGATGTCTTGTGCTGCATGAATTTGTCATTCGCAGGGTTGGTTTTCTGCGGCCCTTGTTTGGCCTTAAATAGGAACTGAGACGTGTTAACGGTAAACAACCTGGTCAAGCAATACGGTGACTTCACCGCTGTCGACAAGGTCAGTTTCCAGGCGTCGAAGGGTCGCATATTCGGTTTGCTGGGACCGAACGGGGCCGGCAAGTCGACGACGATCAGCTGCATTTCGGGGCTGCTCGCACCCACGTCCGGAAACGTCAGTGTCGACGGTGCCGATATCGTCAAGGATGGCAAGCGCGCCAAGCGCTCTCTTGGCATCGTGCCGCAGGAGCTCGCGATCTACGATGACTTGCCCGCTGTCGAGAATCTGAAGTACTGGGGCAAGGCCTACGGCCTGCGTGGGGCAGCACTGGACGCTCGCGTTTCAGAAGTGCTTGGCCACATCGGTCTTGCAGACCGCGCCAGGGACCTCCCCAAGACATTCTCCGGCGGCATGAAACGGCGCCTGAACTTTGGCTGCGGCATCGTCCACAAACCCGGTCTGCTGTTACTCGACGAGCCAACGGTCGGTGTCGACCCGCAATCACGCCAGCGCCTGTTCGAGATGGTGGAGGCCGAGCGTGAGGCGGGTGCCTGCGTGCTGTACACGACACACTACATGGAAGAGGCAGAGCGGCTTTGCGACGAGTTGGCGATCATCGACCACGGCCAGATCATCGCGAAGGGTTCGGTTGCCGAACTGCAGGCGAAGCTTGCAGCGAGAGACGTGCTGCAACTCAATGGCGACTTTTCGGAAGAGGGCATCAGGCAGGTTGTCGAGACCCTCTCGAGTCGCGGTATCAAGGACCTCGAACTGATTTCCCAGGAGCGAGGCTCGGTAACGCTTACCCTGTCATCGGCATCGCTGCACCTGCCGGCGATCTTCGAGGCAATTACCTCCTCCGGCGGTACCGTGGCGGAGACCAGTCTTCGCAGCCCTAATCTTGAAACGCTGTTTCTGCTGCTTACGGGCAAGGAACTTCGCGAATAGACATGCGCTTTGTTTTCACAGCTTTTCTGAAGGACCTGTCGCGCTGGCGACAGGACTCGATGGCCGTGCTGCTCTGGCTGGGCATCCCTTTTATTGTTGGCGGGCTGATAACCGCGATGGTGGACGGCCAGGGCGGCGGGAGCCCGACCGGTGTCCTGCTGATTCATGACCGGGACGAGACCTTGCTCAGCGGTCTTGTCGCGGGCGCGTTTAGTCAGGGTCAGTTGAGTGAGTTGATCTCGGTCGAGCAAGTGACTATGACCGAGGGTAACAAGCGCATTAATGCGGGCGAAGCGAGCGGCTTCCTCGTCATCCCGGAGGGATTTGCAGCGGCGTTTCTCGACCAACAAGCCGTTACGCTGACGCTGAAAACGAACCCGTCGCAGACGATACTTCCCGGCATCATTCAGGATGTGACGGAGGTGCTGCTCGACGCCGGTTTTTACGCCCAGGCATTGTTTGGCCCAGAGATAGAGCAGATCCAGAACGCGGACAGCGAGACGATCCCGAACGAGGTCTTTGCAGCCGATATCGCGGTGCAGATCCAGGGCAAGGTGGATAGTATATCGCCGCTGCTGTTCCCGCCGGCGTTCGATCTCGAGATCGTCGAGCCGCCGCCCGCAGAACCAGGACCGAATTTCGCGGTGTTGTTCATCCCGGGAATAATACTGATGGCGGTATTGTTCTCCGCGCAGGGGCTATCGTCGGATTTCTGGAAAGAGCGTGAGTCTGGCACGTTGCGGCGGCTGGCCTCGGCGCCGGGGCAGTTGCCCGCGTTCCTTTACGGCAAAGCACTGGCAGCGGCCGTCATTATTGGCTTTCTGGGTGGCACCGTGCTGCTGGTTGCCTTGCTCTATCACGATCTGTCGTTGCAGAAATTCATACCGTCGGTTGTCTGGATTATGCTCGCTGGTGTCGGGCTGTTTGCCTGGTTTGCGGCGCTGCAAATGCTGTTTGCCACTGCAAAGGCCGCGAATCTGCTCACGACGATACTGGTGTTCCCGCTACTGATGATGGGCGGAAGTTTCTTCCCGCTCGACGCGCTGCCCGAATGGCTTGCGTCAATCGGGCGGCTCTCGCCGAATGGTTTCGCGGCCGATCGCCTGAGCAAAGAACTGCTGGCGCCAACGGCCTGGAGTATCGACGCCAGCAGTTGGGGTATCGCAGTGGCGATCGCCGTCAGTGGTGTAATGCTTAGCAGCTGGCTGTTGCGAAGCGGCTTTGCAAGGCGCTAGTCGATGCGAGCGATTCTGTTTCTTGCCTGGAATGATGCGAAGCTGCAGCTGCGACAGAGATCCACGCTGCTGTGGGTCCTGGTCATGCCGCCCATCTTTTTCTATTTCATCGGCACCGTCACCAGCGGGTATTCCAGCGGATTCAGCCCCGATGCAACACCCGTCACGGTCGTCGCGGAGTCACCCGGGTTTCTCAAGGATCAGATCAGCCTTCGCCTGAGGGATAACGACTTCGAACCCGAGTGGGTGTCGGCAGTCGTGGTCGCGGAAGGGGAGGAGGCGCCACGTCGCACGCTGACGATCGGCGATAACCTGTCGAACGAGATTGCCGCAGGTAACCCGGTCTCGCTCAGCTTCGATACCCAAGCCTCATCGCTATCGCGCGAATTTGAAATTATCCGTATCCAGCGCAGCCTGTACACAGCGCTGGCTGATGTGGTGGTTGCCGACGCCGGTGGCGGCTTGTCTGCTGCCAGTCTCAATGAGCTGAATGCAAAAGCGCGTATCTGGCAGCTCGATGTCTTGCCAGCCGGAGAGCGCCTGGAGATTCCCAGCGGCTTCGAGCAGACGATTCCGGGCATTCTCGTCATGTTTACCCTGCTGGTGCTCGTGACCACCGGTGCACCGTTGCTGGTGCTCGAACGAAACCAGGGCCTGCTTCGGCGACTGGCGTCAGCGCCCATGTCGCGGACAGAAGTCGTTGCCGGCAAGTGGGGCGGCCGCATGATCCTGGCGACGGTTCAGGTTGGTGCGGCGCTGTGTATCGGCACATGGTTGTTCAGCATGGACTGGGGCCCTGATCTTGCGATGATCCTGGTTGTGCTTGCCGCCTGGGCAGGATTCTGTGCGTCGGCGGGACTGCTCGTCGGCAGCCTCGCAACGACAGAGGCACAGGCAGGCGGACTTGGCGTGCTGGCTGCGAATACGCTGGCAGCGCTCGGCGGCTGCTGGTGGCCGATCGAGGTGACGCCGCCGTGGATGCAGACGCTGCAGAATTTCACGCCGACGGGCTGGACGATGGACGCGATGCACAAGCTGATCAGCTTCCAATCCGGCGCCGCGTCGGCACTGCCGCAGCTTGCCATCATTATTGCGGCGACCCTTGTTGTAACCGCCTTCGCCGTGAATCGGTTCAAGTACGTATAAGACGCAATCGCACGGCAGACCAGTCCTTTCGGGCCGTAACAGGCGTAGAATGGCGTACGAAGGTGGTGTTGCAATGCGGTACCGAAGACGGTCGCTTCTCGCTGGGTTCTCGGCAGAAATGTTGCGCCGCCGCGTGTATCCGGTTGTTGTTGCTTACGCGCTGGTAGCCTGGGCACTGCTGCAGGTTGGAGAGGTCACCTTCGAACCCCTGGGACTGCCCGCCTGGGCGATGACCGCGCTGGTGGTCGTTGCAATTGCGGGGTTTCCGGCGGTCGCGATTCTTGCGTGGATGTTCGATATCACGCCTTCCGGCATTCGCCGTGACTCGAAATCCGTCCGATCAGGCAGTGCGCATGACGCGTCGGCGTCGATAGCGGTCCTGCCGTTTACGGATATGAGCCGTGATCAGGATCAGGGCTATTTTTGCGACGGCGTTGCTGAAGCCATTCTGAATGCGCTGACGATGATCGATGGCCTGCACGTGGCCGCTCGCATGTCCTCTTTCCGATATGCGAAAACCAATGGCGATGTGCGGAGCATCGGTGAGAGGCTCGGCGTAAGTTCGATTGTCGAAGGCAGCGTAAGAAAGGCAGGCGAGCAGATACGCATTACCGCGCAGCTGATCGACGTAAAAGACGGATACCATATCTGGTCGCAGGTTTTCGAGCGGAAGCTCGAGGACATTTTCGCGATACAGGATGAGATTGCGTCGCAGATTGCAGCGACCTTGTTGAAAAGTATCGCGCCGCTGAGTACGAAGTCGACGGACGACGTCGTGGCATACGACTACTATCTTCGCGGCAGGAAATTTCTGAATCGGTTTCGCAAGACGGAGTTCAGGTTCGCGCGTCAGATGTTTCAGCAGGCAATCGAGAGAGACCCGGATTTCGCGCAGGCCTGGGCAAGTTACGCCGACTGTTTCTCGCTGGAGGTCATGTACGCGGAGCCGACCGCGTCGTTCAAGACCGAAGCACGCGCGGCCAGCGATCGCGCGCTGGCATTGCGTCCGGATCTTGCGGAGTCACACGCATCCGCCGGGCTTGCACACCTCGTCAGTGAGGAATTCGAGGCTGCCGAGCTGGAATTCAAGAAGGCGATCGAGCTCAATCCATACTTGTTTGAGGCCTACTATTACTACGCGCGGACCCGTTTTCACCAGGGAGACATGGCCCAGGCGGCTGAGCTCTTCGAGAAGGCGGCCGCTATCAATCCCGACGACTACCAGTCGCGGTTGCTTCGAGTGCAGATCCTGCGAGGCGACGGTCAACTCGACAAAGCGCGAGATGAGGCGCGAAGCGCGATCGAAGTTGTCGAACGACACCTGGAGTTTCATCCCGACGACGTGCGTGCCCTTCACCTGGGTGCCGGTTCGCTGATCTTGCTGGGTGAAACGGACAGGGCGCTCAGCTGGCTTCATCGCGGGCTGGAAATCGACCCGGACGATCCCATTTCGCTTTACAACGTGGCGTGCAACTACGCAACGTTGAACAAGGTCGAAGAGTCGCTCGACTATCTCGAGCGGGCAGCCCGAAACGGCACGATCAGCGAAGACTGGATGAAGAACGATGCCGACCTTAAGAACCTGCGATCGCACCCGAGGTACGCGGCTTTACTCGCGAAGGTCGCCGTGTAATTCGTCGCGGCGCTGGTTGTCCGGGCGACTAGCGCATCCGCTTTTCGAAAGCCTGGCGCTCAAATTCGTACTGCACATCTTCCGCATTCCTGCGCATCTTGCCAAGGAAGATCACGCCGAACAGGTAACCGCCAATGCCGCCCATCACGTGCGCCATAACGTTTACCACGCCGTGATCGTCGCTGGCAAACAGCCTGACAATGTCACCCCCGATAAACCAGCTCGCCAGCAGCCAGCCTGGAATCGCAATGGAGCCGAAGATGATGATGAAAAAGTAGTAACACTTGATCTTGCCTTTCGGCAGCAGATACGCGAACAGTCCCATCATACCCATGACGACGCCGGACAGGCCCAGCGTCCAGTAGTGTTCGCCGGTGGCGGCTGCCGCCAACGAACCGGTCAGGCCGATGAACCAGGAGTCGACAACGACGAAGGCCAGGAACCATAGACTGCCAATGAGCATCTCGACAGCCGCGGCGAAGGCGAAGAAGAACACCAGGTTGAAGACGATGTGCCCCCAGTCGCCGTGGGCGAAACTCGAGGTGATCATTGTCCACGGGTTCCAGGAGCCGGTGTAGTAGGCCAGGCCGATATCCGGATCCGCGGGCACGAGGGTGTTGTAGCGCCGCACCTCATCCTCCAGCATCTGCGCGACATAGAGCGAAGAATCCGCGGCGCTGAAGCCGCTTAGCGGACGCATTTTGGTGGATAACTCGCGAATGACTTCGGCCGCGTCGCGATCCGGGTCGTTCGAAATGGTGTACATGATCTCAGCACAGTTATCGGTGCCCTCGGAGGCGGCGATCCTGTCGAAGACGATCGTTTCGAGGTGGCTTCGGGTGGCGCCGCAATAGCGCTCCATCGCCATGCCGAACTCGTGCCAGTCACTCTGCTGTTTCAGGAAGACGACCGTGCAGATGAGGCAAACCAGTACGGTCAGGAACGGAAACCGTGGCAGGTGAAAGTCAGGTTTGACCGGCACGAACATCGCGAGAGGCTACCACGCCAGGCAATCAGGGCTAGTATATTAAATATTAGTAAACTATAATTAAGTAGTTGCTAATGTAAAGCCGTCCCGCAGGACGACCATTCTCTGAAGGATTGATAATTGAATCATAACGTTACGATCATATCTGTCGTGCTCATACTGCTGCTGTCCGTGGCGCCGCGCGCGGCCAAAGCCGAGGACCTGGAGGCTGCCTGGCGCCAGGCGCTGGGCAACGACGCGCTGGTTCAGGCGTCCCGCAGCCAGGTAGCCGCAGCCGAGTCGGAACTGTCTGCGGCCCGAGCAAGTCGCCTGCCGAGCGTGGTTGCCAGCGCCGGAATTACCCGGTTCGACGAGGCACCCGCGTTCGACTTCAACGCTGCAGGCGTTCCGGCGATTCTGCCATTGTTCGGTGGTGAGACGATGGAGATGGCGGATGCCCGGATCACGCTGCCGCTGTACACCGGTGGCCAGCTCAGCAACGGCATCAGCGCTGCAGCCTCTTATCTCGATGCCCGCGAGTCGCAATCGGCAGCCACCGTTCAGGCGACGAAGCTCAGCGTCGCAACGCATTACATTGATGTGCTGCGCGCCGAGAGCGCGCTGAAAGTCGCTGATGACAACGTCGTCAGCCTTACGGCACATGTTCGAGATGTCGACGACATGTTCAGATCAGGGTCGATAGCGCGCAATGATTATCTCGCCGCGGCCGTCTCGCTGGCGGATGCACAGCAGCGCAGACTGCAGGCTGCCAACAAACTTGATCTTGCGAGGGCGGCCTACAACAGGGCTCTTGGCCGCCCGCTGGACGCGCCAGTCAAACTCGACAGCGACCTGCCCGGCATCGACCCGGAGCTGGACCTGACGTCGCTGAGCTCACTCACCGATATCGCACTGCAAAAGCGTGACGAGCTGGCGGGCCTTGACGCTGCTGCGGACGCGTATCGATACCAGTCAAAGTCCGCGCAGGCTGCCACGCGCCCGCAACTCGGTCTGACGGGGGGCTACATGGCATTGCAAAACGACTTCCTGAACCGCGATGAATTCTGGATGGTCGGCGTCGCCGTGCGTTGGAACCTGTTTGACGGTGGCCAGGCGCGCAAGAAGGCGAGTGCGCTCTCGTTCAGGGCGCAGGCCCTGCAACAGGAGCGCGCCAACCTGAGGTCGATGGTCGAACTGCAGGTGAGACAGGCGTGGCTGCAACTGAATGAGACGGTTGAACGCAAGCGGTTGACCGAAAGGGCGGTCGAGCAGGCAGAAGAAAACCTGCGGGTTGTGCGCGACCGCTACCGCAATGGTGAAGGCACCAATACGGAGGTGCTCGATGCTGAGGGTTTGCGCAGCCAGAGCCGCAGCAATTTCGATAACGCAGACTTTGACGCCAAGCTGGCGCTATATGAACTTGCCAGAGGAGTTGGGCAGCTATGAAACCGAGCAGAATCCCCGTTTCCGGTATCGTTACCTGGTTGGCGCTTGCCGGTGCGGTACAGGCCGCAATTCCTTTCGAGACGGTTGCGGTCGGCTACGAAGTTGCGCCGCGAGAACGAATCTGGGACGGACGCATCGAAGCGGTCAACCAGGCAACCGTGTCTGCGCAAACGTCCGGGCGTATAGCGGAGCTGCCGTTTGACGTTAACGATTTCGTGGATGCCGGACAGGTCATCATGCGCTTCACCGATTCCGAACAACAGGCGGCGCTGGCGCGTGCCCAGGCTGCCCTGGAAGAGGCCCAGGCCCGATACGCGGAAGCCGGGCAGGAGTTCGAGCGTGTATCCAGCATGTTCAACAACGGTACCGTCTCGAAGGCGCGCTTTGACCAGGCAAAAGCCAATCGCGACGCAGCGCAGGCTCGCCTGACGGCGGCGCGCTCCGGCGTCGAAACCGCCAGGGATCAGCTGGAGTACACCGTAGTGCGCGCTCCTTACGCCGGCATCGTCGCGAAACGCCATGTTGAGCTGGGCGAGTTGGTCTCGCCCGGGCAGCCATTGATTACCGGCCTGTCGCTGCAGTCTTTGCGCGTCAACGTCGATGTGCCGCAGAGCATGTTCCAGCCGATACGCACTATCGGCAAGGCGTTCGTGTACATCGATGACGATCGAATCGCCGGCACGGAGCTCACGTTCTTTCCGGTTGCGGACAGTGCCGCCAATACTTTTCGTGTACGTGTAGACCTGCCAGATGGCAGTGCGACCTTGTATCCCGGCATGACCGTCAAAGTCGGTTTCGTCGTTGGCGAGACGAGGCGTTTGCTGGTTGCGGCGGATGCTGTCGTTCGTCGCAGCGAACTCAGCGCGGTCTACGTGACCAATGGGGAGCAGGTCATGCTGCGGCAGGTTCGCCTGGGTCGCCGCTACGGCGAATCTCTCGAGGTTCTGGCCGGATTGAGCGAGGGCGAAATGGTCGCCGCGGATCCGGTGGCCGCGGGCATTTTCCTCAAAGAGCAGTCGGGAGCAGAGTAGGTGTCTACGACGGACAAGAAGCTCGGTTTCTCCGGATCGCTGGCGAAGAAGTTCCAGGACTCGAAGATAACGCCGCTGCTTGCGATTACAGGTCTCTTGCTGGGTTTCTTTGCGATCGCGGTAACACCGCGCGAAGAAGAACCGCAAATTAACGTTACGTTTGCCAATATTTTCGTACCGTTTCCCGGCGCGAGCGCGGTTGAGGTTGAGAACGTTGTGGCGGTGCCCATGGAGCAGGTGCTGGCCGAGATCGAGGGTGTCAAGCACACCTACTCGGTGTCGCGGCCGGGTATGGCGGTACTGACCATCCAGTTCGAGGTTGGAGAAGAACGCACGGACGCCATCGTACGTCTCTATAACGCGGTGTATTCCAACCAGGACTGGCAACCTCCGGGCAGTGGCGTGCTGCAGCCGCTGATTCAGCCGAAAGGCATCGATGATGTGCCCACCGTGACCGTTACACTGTGGACGGATGATCCGCAGCGTGGCGCCCATGAGCTGCAGCGCGTCGCTCACTCGATCGAGGCCGAGATCAAGCGCGTGCCGGGTACCCGCGACGTGTACACAGTCGGCGGCCCCGACCAGGTCGTGCATGTAAAACTCGACCCGCAGCGCCTCGCGGCTTACGGGCTGTCACTGGATGCATTGCGACACGCACTCACGGTCAGCAATGTCGTTTCTCACGCAGGGGCACTGGTGTCTGATAACCGCAATGTCCCCGTGACCGTTGGCAGTTTTCTCGCCGATCGCGACGATGTTGCCGAACTGGTCGTCGGCGTCAACGGCGGCAAAGCCATATTCCTGGACGACGTGGCGGAGGTCTCTGCAGGGCCTGATCATCCGGAGCAGTATGTTCGCTTCGGCAGCGGCGCCGCAGCCGACGCTGTCGGGCTCAAGCCGGGCATTGTGGCGCCGGCCGTAACGCTGGCTATTGCCAAGAAACCGGGCACCAATGCAGCACGCATGGCAGAGCAGGTCATAGCGCGACTCGCAGAGCTGCGCGGCATTTTCATACCGGAGGGCGTTGAGTACACGGTCACACGCAACTACGGCAAGACCGCTGACGACAAGGCGAAAAAACTGATCCAGAAACTGGCTTTCGCCACGGTGTCGGTGATTCTGCTGATCATGGTATCGCTTGGCTGGCGAGAAGCGGTCGTCGTCGGCGGCGCTGTCGTTGTAACGCTGATGCTGACCCTGTTCGCGTCGTGGGCGTGGGGCTTCACGATCAATCGCGTGTCGCTGTTCGCGCTGATATTCTCGATCGGTATTCTCGTCGACGATGCGATCGTCGTTGTCGAGAACATCCATCGTCATATGTCGATGGGCGGCAAGACATTGCTCGAGGCGATCCCGCCCGCCGTCGATGAAGTTGGCGGGCCGACCATCCTTGCAACCTTTACGGTGATCGCCGCGCTTTTGCCCATGGCCTTTGTCACAGGACTCATGGGGCCCTACATGAGCCCGATTCCAATCAACGCGAGCATTGGCATGCTGTTGTCGCTGGCCGTTGCCCTGATCATTACGCCCTGGGCCAGCCTGAAACTTCTGCAGGGTTCGCATACGGATCACGCTACAGACGCATCGGCGCAGTGGCTGGATCGCTTATTTCGCAAACTGCTAGGTCCGTTCCTGCGCGGCGCGGCCGGGAAGCGTCCGCGTCGTTTCTTGCTGGGTGGTGTGCTGCTTGCGATTCTGCTCGCGATGAGCCTGGTTGTCGTGCAGGCGGTGGTGATGAAGATGCTGCCGTTCGACAACAAGTCCGAATTCCAGGTGATTCTGGATATGCCGGAAGGAACGACGGTTGAGCAGACCGGACGCGTGCTTGACGAAATGGCCGACTACCTCGGCACGCTGCCGGAGGTTACCGACTTCCAGATCTACGTCGGGACGGCGGCGCCGATCAACTTCAACGGACTGGTACGCCAGTACTATTTGCGCGAGGGCGCCAATGTCGGTGACATCCAGGTCAACCTGGTCGACAAATCCGAGCGCAATCGCAAGAGCCACGAGATAGCGACAGCCGTTCGTCCGCGCCTCGATGAAATAAGCACTCGCTATGGCGGCTCGGTGAAGATCGTCGAAGTGCCGCCGGGGCCGCCCGTACAGTCGCCGCTGGTCGCTGAGGTGTATGGGCCGGACTACGCCGGCCAGCAGCAAATCGCGCGCGAGCTCCGCGCGCTGTTCGCGGCCACGCCGGATATCGTTGATATCGACGACAGCGTCGAAACCGCAGCGCAACGCTTCGTGGTTTCGGTTGACAGGAACAAGGCTGCCCTGATGGGCGTGTCGCAGGCGAGCGTCACGCGGGCGCTGCAAACGGCGCTTGATGGCGAGGACGTCACGTATATACGCGATGGCTACCAGAAATACCCGGTACCGGTGCGACTTGAACTGCCGGTATCGGACAAGGCCGACCTCGACAGTCTGCTGATGATTCGCGTGGCGGGCCGCGATGGCAGCCTGGTGCCGCTGACCGAGATTGTCGATGTCAGGGAATCTGAATGGGAGCAGACCATCTATCACAAGGACCTGTTGCCGGTTGTCTTCGTAACCGGCGATATGGCCGGCCGCTTCGACTCACCGTTGTACGGCATGTTCAGCATGGTGGGGAGCATCTCTGACGAAGCCGTTAACGGCGAAGAACTGCAGCAACGATTTATCAGCCAGCCTGACAATCCGTATAACTACAGCCTGAAATGGGACGGTGAATGGCAAATCACTTACGAGACGTTTCGCGATATGGGGATCGCCTACTCGGTCGGCCTGATCCTGATCTATCTGCTGGTGGTCGGCCAGTTCCGGTCCTACGCGGTCCCGCTGATCATTATGGCGCCAATACCGCTGACCATAATCGGCGTCATGCCCGGACATGCGCTGTTTGGCGCGCAATTCACGGCAACCTCGATGATCGGTATGATTGCGCTTGCAGGCATTATCGTCCGTAACTCGATACTCCTGGTCGATTTCGTGCGACAGGAGGTTGCCGCCGGCGTCGAGTTTCAGGAAGCGGTAATCCGCGCCGGTGCGGTGCGCGCGAAGCCCATCGCCCTGACAGCGCTGGCGGCGATGCTGGGTGCATTCTTCATACTCGACGATCCTATTTTCAACGGCCTTGCCGTAACCCTTATTTTCGGCATATTCGTCTCGACCCTGTTGACGCTGGTCGTCATTCCGGTTCTCTACTACGCATTTGCACACAAGAGACAACAATGACGCTGAAGTTTCGTTAGAATTGCGGTACCCGCAACCTTGACGATCATCTGAGCCAAAGGGCCCCGCAGGTTTGAAGAACTGGCTGATTGCACTTTCCCGCGATGCGTTGGGCAGCCTGCGCGATCTCTTGCCAATCGTCATTGTCATCAGTGTCTTCCAGATATTTGTCATCCGGCAGCCGGTTCACGGTTTCGTGGAGCTAGTCATTGGCGCGCTGCTCGTGGTCGCCGGCTTGGCGTTCTTCATCTTCGGCCTGCGGATTGCGCTTTTTCCAATTGGCGAAAGCCTGGCGCACTCGTTGGCCAAGAAGGGCAGCGTGTTCTGGCTGTTTGCGTTCGCTTTCGTCCTGGGCTTCGGCACGACGATTGCGGAACCAGCCTTGCTGGCGGTTGCGGAAGAGGCTTCGGAGGTAGCGGTTGATGCCGGCGCCATCGAGGCGACGGAGGAGGCTCGCGCCAACTATGCGCTGGGGCTACGCCTTGTTGTTGCCCTGTCCGTGGGCGTCGCATTGCTGATCGGTGTGTTTCGAATTGTCGCCAACTGGTCGCTGCCGATAATGATCATCGGCGGATATGTGCTTGTCGTGCTCGTCACAACCATTGCGCCCGCTGAAATTGTCGGCGTGGCGTATGACTCCGGCGGCGTTACAACGTCAACGGTTACGGTGCCGCTGGTGACCGCGCTCGGAGTCGGACTCGCGAGTTCGCTGCAGGGCCGCAACGCGATGACGGACGGATTTGGCCTGATCGCTTTCGCGTCACTGACGCCAATTCTGTTCGTGCTGCTCTACGGAACGGTGCTGGAATGGATATGATCCAGGAAACGATCGTTTTCATCCTGGGTAGCGCCCTCGACGTCCTGCCTATTGCCGTCTTTCTGTTTGGCTTCCAGATCTTCGTTATTCGTGGTCGTCTGCCAAACCTCCGGCGCATCCTTGTTGGCTTCGTGTTTGTCATCGTCGGGCTGGGACTTTTTCTCGAAGGACTGGAGCACACGCTGTTTCCCCTGGGGAGGCTGATGGCGCAGCAGCTGACCGACCCCGAGTTCCTGCGCGCAGTGCGATTGAGCGCCTCCGGCGCACTGGTGTGGCAGGATTTTTACTGGGTATACGTGTTTGCCGCGGCTATCGGTTTCAGTACGACGCTCGCAGAACCGGCCCTGATGGCCGTCTCGATCAAGGCCAACGAGGTTTCTGGTGGCGCTGTCGGCGTCTGGGGCCTTCGGGTAGCTGTCGCAATCGGGGTCGGCGTCGGCGTAGGGCTCGGCTGTTATCGGATTATTACCGGATTGCCGCTGCAATATTTCATCGCTGCCGGTTACCTCGTCGTGATCGTTCAAACGGCGCTCGCACCGAAGATGATCGTTCCATTGGCCTATGACTCCGGCGGCGTAACCACATCGACCGTGACCGTACCGCTGATCACGGCGTTGGGCCTGGGGCTCGCGGAGGCGGTACCGGGCCGCAGCCCTCTGTTGGACGGATTCGGGCTGGTGGCATTCGCGAGCCTGTTTCCGATAATCTCTGTGCTGGCCTACGGCCAGCTGTCAGTGCTGCGGCAAGGGTCGGAGAGTTCCGATATTCAAGAAGCCGAATTACAAGAGGAAGAAGATCATGCACTTTAAGCTGATACTTGCGTTTGTCGAGGATTCGAAGACCGACGCTATAATGCACGCCGCGCGTGACGCCGGCGCGACGGGCTGTACAGTAATCAATAATGCCCGCGGTGAGGGTCTCGAGGAGAAGAAGACCTTCTTCGGACTTACCCTGACGACACAGCGTGACGTGGTGTTGTTGCTGGTGGAGCAGCACCTGAGCCGGCATATCCTGGAACACATCGGCGAGGTCGGACAATTTGATGAAAAGCCCGGTACGGGTATAGCGTTGCTTATCGACGTAGAAGATGCCGTGGGCATTGTGCATCAGGCACAAGAGCTCGTTGAGGCAGTGGAGGAAAACCTATGACCATTCGCAATTGGGGTCCCGTGCGCGACGTAATGCGTACGGAAGTCACGGAGGTCGATGGTGCCATCGACGTGCTCACGGCGCTCAAGATAATGAAGAAGAAGGGCGTGACCAGCCTGATCGTCAAGCGCCGTGATGAACAGGACGAATACGGCATGCTGCTGTTCTCGGATATCGCGAAGCAGGTCATTGCGAAGAACCGGGCGCCGGAGCGCGTTAACGTCTACGAGATCATGGCCAAGCCGGTGCTGACCGTGCGGCCCGACATGGAAATACGCTACTGCGCCCGGTTGTTTGAAAATTTTGGCATCAGTCACGCGCCGGTCGTCGAGAACGACACGATAATCGGCATGGTCAGTTACTACCTGCTGGTGCTGCACGGACTGCCTGACCTCGACTGACGCCCGGCAAGTTGGGGACAGGCGCTGACCGCGGGCAGCCACTATGGGCGGAACGTCCGCTCGGTGCATTCCTGATACCGGCGACGTATGCGCGGTCGGCGTAACTTGGCATAATCGCGATTCTGGCAGCGGTTCTTGCCTGAACTCGCGAACCCTGAATAAATAACAACCAAGGAAACGATTTTGTCCAAATCTTCGCCGCGCAGCTGGCGTGCAGCGTTGCTGCTGTGTTCTTGCTTCGCAGTTCTGCCCTTCGAGGCGGCGCGATCGCAGTCTCAGGACGATTCCGGTATTGAAGAGATCGTCGTTACTTCGCGGTATCGGGCGGAGAAGCTCTCGGACGTGCCCGACTCCATTACGCCGTTCACGGCCGAGGCGATCGAGCGCTATCGCATCGAGCGTATAAATCGCGTTGCCTCGCTGACGCCGAATCTGCGCTTTTCCGATGACCAGGAAGTCGGCGTCAGTACGCTGGTGATTCGCGGCGTCCGACAGAATCGCGGCACCGGGCAACCGCCGGTGTCGTTTCGCATTGACGGCGTCAGTGCGACCAACAATCTGCTGACGACCCAGGAATTGTTCGATATCGAGAGCGTTGACGTACTGCGTGGTCCGCAGGGGGCGCTATACGGGCGTAACGCGATCGGCGGGGCGGTCCTGGTATCGACCCGCCAGCCAACGGCCGAGCCGGAGTATGCGCTGCGGTTTTCGGCGTCCCAGGGGCAGGATTTCACCGTGGCGGGTAGCGCATCCGGTCCTGTAGGGGAAAGCGAGACGCTGTATCGCGCGTCCTTTAGGCTGCAGGACCGGGAAGGGCAGCTGACGAATGCCTACCTCGACAACCAGTATGTCGATTACAAGGACTCTGCGGCGTTTCGCGGTCGGCTGATGTTCAGGCCGAACGACAGGCTGAGCGTAGATCTGCGTGGTCAGTACCTCGACCAGGATGGCGGCTCAGGCTATTTCATGCCGGGCAGCGAGGGTTTCCTGCCATTGCCGCCACCAGCAGCACCCATCCTGTTCGGCAACCCGACCTATGAGATCCAGTCAAACCGAATCGGCCGGTCGTTCGTCAGGGCCTGGGAGACTTCAGCGAAGATCGACTACGACCTCGGATGGGCAACGCTGACATCGATCACGTCTTACACGGATGTCGATTCCGGCAACGACCAGGACCTGGACCAGACGCTGTTCGAGGCTATCGACATCATCGTGATCGACAAGTCCGAGACGGTCGCGCAGGAGTTGCGGCTGGCTTCGAATGAGGACGGCGCTTTGCACTGGGTTGGCGGTATCAGCTATTTCACACAAGACCGCTTTCGTTCGCTTGCGACCACCTTCCTTGGCACGCCGGTACCGCCGGCGGCACAGGACCTCGAGCTTGAGGATATCGCCGCGTTCGGCAGCCTGAGCTACGACCTCAGTGCCGAACTCGAAGTTACCGTAGCATTCCGCTACGACGAGGAAACGCCGAAGGATACGACACAGGGACGCAGTGAGACGTTTACGGAGCTGCAGCCTAAAGCGAGCCTTGCCTACCGCTTCCGCGAGGGTCTGCTCGGCTATGTCACGATTGGCAAGGGATTCCGAGCCGGCGGATTCAACAACCTGGCACCGGGCAGTAATTTTCAACCGGGTTTCGACAAAGAGTCGTTGCTCAGCTATGAAGCAGGCTTGAAAGGCTCGGGCTTCAATGGGCGGCTGCGCGCCGGCCTGTCGCTGTTCGCGATCGACTACGATGACCAGCAGTACTTCCTGTTCGACCAGACGGGCACGCAGGCCAACATTAACGTGAAGAAGAGTGAGATTCTGGGCGGCGAGCTGGAAATCACGGCATTGCCGGCAGACAACCTGCAGATCGACTTCGGGCTGGGCTTTACCGATAGTGAGATCACGGAATACGAGGCGGTTCCCGGCGTACTGGTTCCGGCCAGCGCGATTATTGGCCGGAAAGTACCGGGGGCACCGGTCTGGACCGCAAACCTCGCTTTGCAGCATACGCGACCACTGAGTGGTGGCCTGGACCTCGTAACGCGGCTCGACTACGAGCATCGTGACAAGACCTACTGGACACTCGACAACCTCGACGTACAGCCGGCGTACGATCTCACCAACCTGAGCCTGGCTTTACAGAACGAGCGCTGGTCGACACGAATGTACGTCGATAACCTGTTTGATGAGGAATACATCGAGTGGTTTTTCGCAGCGCGATTCATCGGGCTGCCGGCGGACATCGCCTGGCCGAGCAAGCCGCGTCAGTTCGGCCTCGAGTATTCGATTCGCTTCTAGCTCGGCGTGCGCCGTAGACTGCGGCGAACAGCGAAGATGCGATGATGGTGGCGCCCCAGCTGACGGCATTCGCGACAATGACTTTTGTGCCCTTGACGATAAGAGGACCAAGCAAGCCCGGGCTTCAGCGGCCGTCAGGAATCGGCGTGTCGCGTCAGGAAACGATCCAGGTTATTGGCGAACTCCTGTCGATCCCGCTGGCTGAAGGCGGGCGGGCCACCGGTATCCACGCCGCTGGCGCGCATCGTATCCAGGAAGTCGCGCATGTTCAGCCGGGCGCGAATATTCTCCGTGGTGTGCATCTCTCCGCGCGGGCTTAGCGCGTGCGCGCCTTTCTCGATGATTTCGGCGGCGAGCGGGATATCGCTGGTTATCACGAGATCACCGGGCTCGCAGCGTTTCACGATCTCGTCGTCGGCGACGTCGAACCCGCGCGGCACCTGGACGGTGCTGATGACGTCGGAGTTCGGTGTGCTCAAGGGCTGATTGGCGACCAGGATCAGCCGGACGCCGGTTCGTTCAGCGGCCCGATAGAGGATTTCCTTGATCACCACCGGACAGGCGTCGGCATCTACCCATATCTTCATCGCTCGTGGCCCTGTTCGCTTGTTGAGGCAAAGTGTACCGTCTGGCATTGCTATAATGTCGTATTACCGCAGGAAGCGTCGGCGAGCAGCGTCGTTCACGTGCGTCGGTTTGAATTGGAGAGCAGAGAATGACAGATGAGGCAGGCGAGAACGTCGCCGAAGACGCCGTGCAGTGGGCGAAGGACTGCCTTGACGAGGCGGTCATCACCGCGTCGAAGACCGGCATACTGGAGGGTATTACCTTCGAGGCCCGCGTCGCCTGGACGCTGCCGAACAGAATCGTAATCGGCCAGATTCGAGACAGCGGACCTAGCCGACTTGAACTCTGGATTATCGCGGGCGAGGTGCCGACGGACTGTATCGACGCCAGTACCTGTGCCACGCCGCGGGACGCGGCGCGTCATTTCGCCTTGAAATGGCAGCTCGGCGCGGAGCAGCTGCGCGACCCTGCGGAGCGCGCCAAGCGCCCGCTCAAACCGGTTTCGGACTGGGCTACTGTTGCCGATGAACTTGAGCAGGTCGCGACGGACCTGTATGCCCTCGCGGAAGAGGACCTGGCCTGGAAGAGCACACTCAACTGAGCTGATCGGCGTCGGCGCGCTCCAGCGCTTCGCTCGCTTCCAGCCAGTCCCACTCCAACGTCTGTATTTTTTCTTTTCGGTCGGCCTGATCTTTAAGGAGCTGCTTGAGTTCGACAGCGTGTCCGTCCTGCGCGTAGAGGTCCGCATCCGCGAGCCGTTCTTCGAAGGACGCGAGTTCCACCCGTAAAGTCTCAAGTCGGCTTTCGATCTTTCGCACCCGGTCCATCAGGGGTTTAAGGCGTCCGCGGCGCTGCGCCTGCTGCTGCCGTTGTTCCTTGCGGCTCGGCTGCGGCGCGGTCTCTCGCGGGCCGGCAGCGGTGGCTGTCGCATTGCTCCGTTCGAGCTCTTTTTCTTTCAGCCAGCCAGGGTACTCGTCGAGACTCCGCTTGAATCGCTCGACCACGCCGTCGTGCACGATCAGCAGCTCGTCGCAGACGCTCCTGAGCAGGTGACGGTCGTGCGATATGACGACCAGTGCGCCCGTGTATTCGATCAGCGCAACGCTGAGCGCCTGGCGCATCTCCAGATCGAGGTGATTGGTCGGCTCGTCCAGCAATAGCAGGTTGGGTTCCTGGCGTATCATCAGCGCCAGCACCAGCCTCGCTTTCTCGCCTCCCGAAAACGGCGCCACCGGCTCGAAGATGCGTTCGCCGCCAAACCCGAATCGCCCCAGGTAGTTTCGATGATCCTGCTCGCGGTCGCCCGGCGCGTACTGGCGCAGGTGATCGATCGGGCTCTGCTCCGGTTTCAGAAGATCGAGCTGGTGTTGTGCAAAATAGCCGATATTCGTGTCCTTGCTCAGGACGCGTTCACCATCGAGGACGGTAGCACCGGTCGCGAGCGCTTTGACGAGCGTTGACTTGCCGGCGCCGTTGACACCGAGCAGGCCAACGCGATCGCCCGCGGACAGGTTGAGGGTGACACGCTCGAGAACCACAGCGTTGCCACCGTTCCTGTAGCCCAGGGCAGCGTCGGTCAGGCCGAGAAGATGTTGCGGCTGTTTCTTAGGCTCCATGAAATGAAATCGAAACGGTGAGTCGACATGCGCTGGCGCGATCAGCTGCATGCGTTCCAGCATTTTCAGGCGGCTTTGTGCCTGGCGTGCCTTTGACGCTTTGTAGCGGAACCGATCGACGTAACTCTGGATGTGCTTGACCTCTTTTTGCTGGCGCGCGTACATCGCCTGCTGCTGCGCGAGCTGTTCCGCGCGTTGTGCCTCGAACTGGCTGTAGTTGCCGGTGAACAGCTGGATTTCCTCGTTCTCGATGTGCGCAATACGTGTGCAGACCTGGTCGAGAAAGTCGCGATCATGCGAGACGACCAGGAGGATGCCTTCATAACGCTTAAGCCAGCGCTCGAGCCACAGGATCGCCGGGAGGTCGAGGTGGTTGGTCGGCTCATCCAGCAACAGGATGTCTGAACGGCACATCAGCGCCCGCGCAAGATTCAGACGCATGCGCCAGCCGCCGGAGAACGCATTGACCGGCTGCCGGAGTTCGCTGTCAGCGAATCCGAGGCCGTGCAGCAGGCGCGCGGCGCGCGCCTCTGCCGAGTATCCGTCGATCGTTTCCATGCGCTCATACAGTTCGTGCAGCGCGCCGGCGTCTCCGGCTTCCTCGCCACGGTTGATTGCCGCCTGCAGTTTGCGCAGCTCGGTATCGCCGTCCATGACATAGTCGATCGCGGCGCCGCTGCCGTGCGGGCTTTCCTGCGCAACGTGCGCGATCTGATCATCCGGTCGCATGCCGAGCTCGCCGTCATCCGGCTCGAGTTCACCGAGAATCATCGCGAACAGAGAAGACTTGCCGCTGCCGTTTGCGCCGATGAGGCCCATACGTTGACCGGCATGGACCTGCAGGCTGGCATTGCGGATAAGCACTTTCGTCCCGCGACGCAGGCTGATGTTGGTCAGGCTCAGCATGTCAGGGGCGGATAAGCCGGGAACCTGCGAATTGCCGCGGCCTTTGCGGGAATTGCCTGAACTGCGGGCAAGGCGGCCGGTCACATGAAAGATGTTCACAGGCCCTGTTTGCGGCGCGGCGTGCTGCGTATCGTTGCTGGGCTGGCATGGCAGCAAGTCTACCAGCCGGGATACAGCGTAGGACAACGCCGCAGGCAGATGCGTGAGTCGACGGCGAAAATACAAACGGGATACCATTTGCCACGGAATCAAAAGGAGAGTTCATGTTTCGTCTGTTGATAGCTGTTGTTATTGCGATGACGTCGGCCTGCGCGAGTGACGCCAACGAAAACCCGTTTGAGGTCGAGGCTATTGCGGATTTCGATGAGCCGTGGGCGATGGCGTTCCTTCCGGACGGTCGCCTGCTGGTAACCGAGAAGAAAGGGCAGCTGCTGGTCGTATCAAGCAGGGACGGCAGTAGCACTACTGTAAGCGGGGTACCGAGTGTCGATTATGGCGGGCAGGGTGGTTTCGGCGATGTTGCGCTGCATCCGGACTTTGCTGACAACCAGCAGATCTATCTGAGCTATGTCGAGTCCGGTGATGACAGCACGCGCGGGGCCGTGGTGTCTCGAGCGACGCTCGACCTGACGGCAGGCTCAGAGTCTCTTCAAGATCTGGAAGTCATCTGGCGGCAGGTGCCGAAAGTGAGCGGCCGCGGCCACTATGGACATCGATTGTTATTCTCGGACGACGGTTACCTGTTTGTCTCGTCCGGCGAGCGCCAGAAGTTCGATCCTTCGCAGGATATGAACGGCAATCTCGGGAAAATTTTGCGCCTCAAGGATGACGGTACGGTTCCAGAAGACAATCCGTTCGCCGAACGTGGCGGCGTCACCGCGGAGATCTGGTCGCTGGGTCACCGCAACCCGCTAGGCATTGCTTTCGACGCGGACGGACAGCTCTGGAATGTAGAGATGGGTCCCCGTGGTGGCGACGAGCTGAATCGCGTACTGCGGGGCGCCAATTACGGCTACCCGATTGTCTCGAATGGCCGGCATTACAGTGGCAAGGACATCCCTGACCACGATACACGGCCGGAGTTCGAGGCGCCGAAAGCCTGGTGGACACCCGTGATTTCGCCGGGCGACTTCATCATCTACGACGGCAACCTGTTCTCCGCTTGGAAGGGCGACGGCCTCATCGCCGGCCTCTCCGCACAGGCGCTGGTACGCATCGAATTCGACGGCGAGAACGCCCGCGAGGCCGAGCGCTACCTGATGGGCAACCGGATTCGGGCCGTCAAACAGGGGCCGGATGGTGCGGTCTGGCTGCTGGAGGACGGCGGGCGGCTGCTGAAACTCACGCCGCGCTAACGCGACAGGCTTCTGCGGCTCTCGGTTTCTCCCTATCGCGGCCCGGCCGGGCTGGACGTAAACTGTCAACTTAAGTAGACTCATTCATAGTCAATTTAGCTTGACAGTACCGGGGAAAGCCATTTTGAACAGTGTCTCTCTGCAGGCGCGCGGAACAGATGAGTTCCTGCACGGCGTCGCCACGGCGTGCATAGGCCCCAACGCGGTTATCCAGACGCTGCGGGCCATTCGGCAGCTGCAGGGCCCCGAAATCGCCAGCGCGCTGGCCGCAGACGCCGGGATTTCCGAGCAACAGCCAAACGCGATGATTCCAGAAGCGAACTTTGTCCGGCTGGTTGCTGCCCTGCGCGCACATCTATCCGTGGACCGGAGCGCTCCGATACTCGCCCGCGCGGGCTCGCTCACGGCCACCTACGTTGCCGCAAATCGCATCCCCCGGATATTCAAACTTGTCTTGCGCCTGTTGCCAGCACGCCTGGCGCTGCCGCTGTTGCTCGCCGCATTTCGACGTCATGCCTGGACCTTTGCCGGGCGCAGTCAGTTTTGGGTCGTTGGTGCCTTTCCGGGCCAGATCGTGCTGGATGACGCGCCAACCTGCCGACGCGCAAGTGCCGATAGCTGCAGCGGTGAATACTACGCGGCCGCATTCGAGGGACTGCTGACACTGGCCTGTGCAAACGTCCGCGTTCGAGAGGTCGCTTGTCGCAGCAGAGGCGCCCGAGATTGCCGCTTTGCTATTGAAACAACGACAGATCCCGCCAGAGGATAGCGCTATGCACATCGTACTGATCCATCCCAACTATCACTCCGGCGGTGCCGAGATTGCCGGCAACTGGCCGCCCGCCTGGGTTGCTTATCTCGCGGGTTCGCTAAAAAAGCACGGCTACAACGATATTCGATTCATCGATGCGATGACGCTCGACCTCGACAACGATCAGCTTGCAGCGAAGCTGAAAGAGGGGCCCGAGCCGGACGTCATCGGCTGCACCTGCATCACACCGAGTATCTACCAGGCCGAAGACACGCTGAAACTGGCGCGCTCGCTGTACCCGAAAGCAACGACGGTTCTCGGCGGCATCCACGCGACGTTCATGTATTCGCAGGTGCTGACCGAAGCGCCGCAGATCGACTACATCGTGCGCGGCGAGGGTGAGGAGGTGTTCCTTAATCTGGTCAAGGCTGTCGACGCCCAGACGCTTGAACGCGATCGGCGCAGGATCTTCGGCATCGCTTTTCGCGACGGTGAGGAAATCGTCGCGACGCCGGCTCACCCACCGATCAAGAAGCTGGACGATCTCGAACCGGACTGGGGCCTGCTCGAATGGGACAACTACATTTACCTGCCCTTAAACAAGCGGGTAGCCATCCCCAACTTTGCGCGCGGCTGCCCATTTACCTGTTCGTTCTGCTCGCAGTGGAAGTTCTGGCGCAATTACAGGATTCGCTCGCCGAAAAACTTCGTTGATGAAATCGAACGGCTCGTCGAGGATCACGATATCGGCTTCTTTATCCTCGCGGACGAAGAACCGACCATCAATCGGAAGAAATTCATTGCCCTGTGCCAGGAGCTGATCGACAGGGACCTGGGCGTCGAATGGGGCATCAATACGCGTGTAACGGATATCCTGCGCGACGAAGACATGCTGCCTTTCTACCGCAAGGCGGGTCTCGTGCACGTCTCGCTCGGAACCGAAGCGTCTGCGCAGCTGAACCTTGAGCGCTTTCGCAAGGAAACCACCGTTGCCGAGAACAAGCGCGCCATCAGGCTGCTGCGCGACGCAGGCATGGTGGCCGAAGCACAGTTCATTATCGGCCTCGAAAATGAGACGCCGGACAGTATCGAGGACACCTACCAGTGGGCGATGGACTGGGACTGCGACATGGCGAATTGGATCATGTACACGCCGTGGCCGTTCTCGGATCTGTTCGAGGAACTCGCCGATAAAGTCGAAGTGCGGGATTACGCGAGGTATAACTTCGTCACACCGATCATGAAGCCGAACGATATGACGCGCAGCGAGGTCCTGCACGGCGTCATGAAGAACTACCGGCGCTTCTACATGCGCAAGTCGCTGTTCAGCTATCCCTGGATCAAGGACCGCTACAAGAGACGCTATATGCTCGGCTGCCTGCGTGCCGCCATGAAGTCAGGCTTCGAGCGGCGTTTCTACGACCTTGGCCGAATCAACTACTTCGGGCAGAAGGAAGTGGACTTTAAGTTCGACCCGGAACGAGTTCTGACCGCGGAGGAACTGGCCCAGGTCGAGAAAAACCGCGAGCGCGTTGGCAGCGTCTATCAGACCAAAGGGTCTACCGCCGTGGCGTGCGGCGGCGGTCCGGTAACGGATCGCGACGGATTCTCGGACGAAAACGAGACGGCCCGCCCGGATTACATCAGCAGCGAAGAAGTTATTGACGCGGCTGCTGTACTTGGCGAAGCTCCGATCGACGAGTTTTTTGATCCGCGCGGGTTTGCACGCCAGCGATCTCGCGCCAAACGCCTCTCGGCACGCTCTTGACGACCTGACAAGCGCGGCCGACAAACGAGGAGGAGCGTCGTTTGAAGAAAGTCGCGCTGTTCTTGCTGCTGGCACTGGCTGCTGTCGTGGCCCTGATGGCCGTGTTCCCAGAGGACGCCACCCGGGCTGCGTTTGCGCTTGAGCGATTCCGCAGCGGCGTCGAAGCAAAGACCATCGAGTTCGACGGCCGGACGTGGCACTACCTCGAGGGCGGTTCCAGCGAGGCGCCCGTACTGCTCCTGCTGCACGGGTTCGGTGCCGATAAAGACAACTGGACACGTTTTTCAGGCAGCCTGGTTGGCGATTACCGGGTCGTTGCGCCGGACCTCCCTGGGTTCGGTGAGTCGGAACGTGACCCCGATGCGGATTATTCGCTAACAGCGCAGCGCGACTGGCTGCATGATTTTGCCGAAGCGCTGCAGCTTGAACGGTTTCATATCGGCGGCAACTCGATGGGTGGCCACATTGCCGTCCTGTATGCGCATCAGCACCCCGAAGATGTCGTGTCCCTGGCATTGCTGAACAACGCCGGGATCAATGCGCCGCGACGCTCGGAAATGGTTCTCGCCGTGGAGCGCGGTGAGAATCCGCTGGTGCTGAGCGCGCCGGATGATTTCGACAGGCTCCTCGAGTTCGTTTCGCACAAGCGACCCTTCGTGCCGTGGCCTGCCAAGACCGTGCTGGCGCAACGGTCTTTTGAAAACGCTGCGTTTAATCGACGCATTTTCGAGCAGTACAAAGAGGATCGTTCGATCGCACTGGAACCCTTGTTGCCCGACATCGAGCAACCGGTGTTGATTATCTGGGGCGAGTACGATCGGGTGCTGGACGTGAGTTCTATCGACGTCATGCGGCCGCTGCTGCCGCAGGCGAGCGTCATCGTTATGGAAGATACCGGGCATCTGCCGATGCTCGAGCGACCTGCGCAGACGGCCGGGCATTACCTGCATTTCTTGAAGGGGCTTTGAACCCGCCGCCGCATCGAGAATAGCGCATAGTTACACCGGGTCCTTGCCGACAACTGCCGAATGTCAGTTTCGATTGCGGACAACACACTGTGGAACTCTCGTATTGACGACGATTGATGCTGCGCGCAGCATCAATCGCGAGTGTATTGCAGGAACATCACGATGAGCGATCGCTGGTTTCTGCGGCTCCAGCGTCGGTGATTCGACCAAGATCTTGACGGCACGCGATTGAGGAAATCAATCCCGTCGTCTCTCCGAAATCACCGCCCTCGCTTACGGGCGTTGTGATCTGCCAGCTTCAGGCCAAAATTCTCGCTTCAGTGATCTCCTGCAGTCACCTGCTTGGCGTGGCCGGCCGATTCGAATGCGTTGCGCCGGTTACACGACATTCCGCGAGAAGGAGCGTGTCATGACGAAGCAGCATTACGATCGGGAAAGGCGGAGGTTCGTGAAGGGCGTCGGTGCCGCAGGTGTGGCGGGATTGGCCGGTTTGTCCGGCCCCAGGCTTGTCAGCGCGGCGCGAGCCTCTGAGACAGTGTGGGACGAGTCCTATGATCTTGTGATCATAGGGTCGGGTTTTGCAGGGCTTGCCGCTGGCATTGAGGCCCGAAAAAATGGCATTGAGCGAGTCGTCATATTCGAGAAGATGCCGTATTTCGGCGGCAACTCCGCGATCAACGGCGGCCTCTTCGCTGCTCCGGGCACGCCGCTGCAGGCGCAGGAAGGCGTCGAAGACTCCGTCGACAAGATGGTCGCCGACCAGCTGCTCTCGGGCAGAGGTGTGGCCTACGAGCACCTGCTGCGCCACGTCGCCAGTAACGCGGCGGAGGCCTTGAAGCTCTGTGAAGATGCCGGCGCTGAATTTCATCCGTACCTGCAGCAACTCGGTGGACACAGCGTGCCGCGCACCTACCAGACCACGGTTAGCTGCGGTGCCGGAATCACGCGGCCGCTGTACAGCAAATGCCAGGAAATGGGCGTCGAGACACGCAACCGCTGCCGCTTCGAGAAATTCGTTCAGGACGATTCGGGCCGGGTTGTCGGCGTGAAACTGGCCACCCGCTATTACTACGACCGAGACGTCAGCGAAGGCGACCGAATTAACGTCGAGGCAAAACGTGGCGTATTGATTGCGACCGGTGGTTTCTCGCAAAACATCGCGTTGCGTTCAGCGCAGGATCCTACTCTCACGGCGGAGGTGACATCGACCAATGCGCCGGGTGCCACTGGCGAGGCAATGCTCGAAATGTTCCGCCTGGGCGCCGTGCCGGTGCACCTCGCCTATATCCAGTCCGGTCCGTGGGCATCACCGGATGAGGGCGGATTCGGCTACGTCTCCAACTACTCGATCTATAACTTCCCGCACTCGGTAGCGATCAATCGCGTCACCGGCAGACGCTTCATGGACGAGATCGCGGACCGCAAGACACGAGCGGATGCGGAGTTGGCCAATCGGGACGCAGAGGGCAACCCGCTGCCACCAATCCTCATCACCAGTTACTCCGAGGCAATGAAACATCCAAGCGCCAAGAAGGTACTGAAATACGACGTGGGCTGGAAATTCGATGACCTGGCGTCTATCGCTGAGCGATTTGAGGTACCGCTGGAGGCACTTAAAGCTCAGATCGACGAGTACAACGGCTATGTGCGCGATGGCGAGGACAAGCAGTTTGGCAAATCAATGGAGAAGGCTGCCGGCAAGTTCATCGAGGCACCCTATGTGGTGGTCCGGCTATGGCCGAAAGTGCACTACTGCCAGGGAGGCGTTGAGGTCAATGTCAGTGCCGAGGTTATCGACTCGTCCAGTGGCGAGGCGATCCCCGGGCTGTATGCCGCCGGCGAGGTGACGGGCGGTGTCCACGGGGTAAGCCGCCTCGGCAGCTGCTCGATTCCCGAATGCCTGGTCATGGGCATGACAGCGGCGAGAAGCGTAGCGGGAGGTGCAGCATGAAGGTTGATGTGAGAAAACTCGGAATCCGAATCGCCTCCTACGGCGCGATCATCCTGTCGGTCCTGCTGGTTGGTGCGATTGCAAATGGCGAGCTCAAGGACTACGACGGACTGGATGGACGTAGCTACCATGCGGAAATGCACGAGAAAGGAAAGTGCAGGAGCTGCCACGGCGTCAAAGACCCAAAGGGCTATCCGGAAGACGGCGGCTGTTCGCGTTGCCACGACGTTGACGAACTCGTCGAGGCGACGATGCCCAAGGCAGAGGAAGACCGCTGGCAGAATCCGCACGACAACCTTCACTACGGCACCGACGTACCGTGTGTCGAGTGCCACGGCGAGCATTCGAACAAGGCTCCGCTGTGTGCCGACTGCCATAACTTCGACTACTCGAAACACGAGTATTGAAACGGCATCGACTCCAGGCTGTCGCTTGCGGGAGCAAAAAAACTCGGTCACCAGCGCACCGCGACGGTGCGCTGGATCGGGGAGCTGGGGCCGGTGAGGGCATAGCCGGGCGCATACTATTCAGGAACGACGCAAGTCCGACGCCCAGGAGCGTAGCGATAGCCCCCAGGTGAACTCTATGGCGTCAGATTCCTCGCAGCAGTCGGCCCAGCAGGTCGGCGCCCGTGATGACTTTCTTCACGTCGTCGGTCCACAGCAGCACAATGTCCTTGTCGATCGCGGCATCGCTGTCAACGTCGATGCCCTCTCTGAGTCGTTCAATGATGTGGCCGAGCGGGCTGCTGGCATCCGTGACGAGTATCGGCCGGTGGCAGTGTGAATAAGCATCGACAGTCGCAGTATCGGTCATGACGGCGCGCAGGTAAGCGTCCGCATCGAGCACGAGTTGCGGCTTGCCGTCCTGGTCAATCAGGATGACCCACTTCCGGCCTGATGCATTGATGGCAACGACAAACGGATCAGTTGGCGCGGCAACCTCGGGTATTTGGGGCAGGTCGACCTTCGTCGGCAAAGTCACGATGCTGCCAGGGTCGACAATCTCACCCTCTTCGGAAATGGGCACATCGTCAATGTCGAGAAAATTGAGCGCGCCGCGACCCTCAATGAAATCGATTTCTGCGCCATCCGATTCGATGTGTTTCTCGATCACACCTTTCAGCTGCCGTTCCCGCATGAAAAGAATCTGCTCTTCGCCGATAAGTCGATCCAGCATCCAGGCGCTCGGGCCCGCGACCGGGTAGAGCAGGCGCTGGTAAAAGCGCATTACCGGTGCGAGCAGCGACGCCATGCGCATGGCATGCCGGGAGAAATAGGCCTGCGGAATAATCTCGCCGGCAAAAGTGATGAGAAACGTGGAAAACACGAAGGCAGCGGCGCCCAGCATGACCGAATTCGAAAGCAGCGTCAGCAGTACATTAATCGCGACATTGCCCCACAGGATCGTGGTCAGCAGCCGGTTCGAATCCCGGCGCAAGGTGAGAATCTTGGCCGCTGCCGCGTTGCCGGCGCCAGCCTCTGCCTCAAGCCGGAGGCGACTAAGGCTGAAGAAGGCGAGGTTGAGCCCGGAAAACATGGCGGAGTGCGCCAGGCAGACGAAAATACCAATCCAGATGACAGATTCCATGGCTAAACCGCAATGACGACATGAACGTCTGATTCTACACGTGGGCGTGGCTTCGACTACGACGGATGACGTAATAGCCTAGGCACGAATTAATGACAGTTGCAGTCCCGGTGGCCGACATGATCGTTGCGCGACTTGTCAGCATCGCAGCCGAGCAGCGCAATGGCCGTTTAGCGACGATAACAGCAGGCTGGAAGAAGAGCAGGACGACATCGACGACCTCAGAGAGTTTGGTGCCCGGCCGCTCAAGGACTTTTGCCTGCATGGGTGAGCCGAAGGGGCGTTCAATGCGGACGGCAATATCGTTGCGGCCTGTTGCGCTTTACAGAAAAGACCCAAGCGGCAGCAACACCCTTATCGACTGCGACTGAGATCTGCGGGTGTCGTCCAATGGTAGAACATCAGCTTGCCAATTGGAGTCGCTGAGATGGGCACTTGTATAACCGCCTGATTTTCGTGGTCTTCTGACCACCGGTTTCAAGGAGTTATTTCACCCCAATGTAACCGACCGATTCCAGCGGGCTTTCTGAATAGCCTTAGTTCTACTCTCACGTCACTCGGGTTGGTCTGCTCTCGGCGAGCACTCGTCCGGGATCGCCGGCTTGCGCAGGGTGAGGCACGGATCCTCTCTCATCTTCCAGGCCGCTTTCCACTGCATGCCGGTCATGAAGCTGATCTCATCGACGCGTAACCGACAGGCCTCCTGGATGACCTCGACATTGAGCAGCTTGCCAAGATTATTGTACTCGTTGTTGCTGGCGCCATAGAGTACGACCATCTTGTTGCCGTGGAGCAAGGAAAGTGAGACCGCTTGCCTGGTTCCCTCGATCTCGATCGTGAGGGTTTTGAGACGCCCGCTTCGATGCAGTTCGCCGATCACACGGCGAGCCTCACGTGCGTTATCTTCGCTCGCGTAATCGGATTCCGCGCCAAAATTGCGGTTGACGAGTTCGATGAACAGATCGATCTCGTCGCTATTGCTCCAGTGCAGGACAGGCTCTCGCTTGCGGATGTTTCTCAGGTCGTATAGGAACTTCTGTTTCTTGTCGTGTGAAAAGACTTCGAGGTGGTTGGCAAAGTCATAACCGATATCCGCCGGGACCAAGAAATAGCGCACCGCCGGCTCGACGAAACTGGGTGCGAACTGTGGGTGAACCTGCAGCAGTTCGCTGACCCACTGCTGCTTCAGATCGAACATCACCGTCGGTTCCGGCAGCTGCTCGAAGAACTCGGGAAAATCTTCCAGCTGTAGCCACAAGATACGGCTGTCCGGATAGCTACCAGCCATCAGCGTGTAACGCTCCTGAGTAGAATCGAAGACGAGCGGTACGAGGCCATCCATTTGCCCGTCGCCTGTTTCGTGCACAAGAAAGTTGAGGCGATGCTTGTCCTCGTCGTGAAAAGCGAACATCAGGCCCCAGTCATCCCAGGCATCCCGTCCTGGCGAAAACCTCTCCCAGAGAACCTGGCATTCCTGAAGCCTATTCTCAATGCGGATCATGCAATGATCCCGTTGTTCCATTCGTGAACGAACTTTACTCCATCGACAAATCGCGGTCGAGCAATGTAGCTTGTACACTGTGTACCCGGTCGTCAACTGCTTCATCGAGCGTGATAATGGTACGCTCGAACAACGCCTGGGCCACTTCCGGACTGCGTCTTAAGTTACTCATGGCGCTTCCTCCTGTTCCCGGATCATGGCACGGAAGTGTCTACCAGACCTGGGTTACTCCACTTGCCTTATCCTGGTGAACGTGGAATCCGGGACGCGTCACTCCAGATCCGATTAAGGCAGCGACAGGGGCTATAAATCCATGGCCAGGGGCAATATTGCTGGCTTGACGGTTCGACCGAATTGAGCGGATCCCAATTCACGGCAGATCACCAATCTCTTCTCCAATCGTCTCAGAATCGCTTAGAATCGGATTACAATTACTTTTATGCTCACCGGGCTGCAAGTGAGAGCTAACTTCTTGATTTGCGGGTGTAGTTCAACGGTAGAACATCAGCTTCCCAAGCTGAGAATGAGGGTTCGATTCCCTTCACCCGCTCCACGGCCCTTGCAGCGCATCGCTGCATAGAGGTGCGTGCGAGTTCGGCGGGACCCTGTTGCTGCGGCGCGCGTCAATCGATGCACTGCGACCTGGTTCAGTTTTTCTCTAAATGCCCTGTATTCCATGTTGCAGCTTTGAGGCGCGGCATTTAGAAAAGCATGCCTTTGTATTGGTCGCTTTGGAGCTGCTTGCAAGGACTGACGCCGGGCGACGGCAGGGTATCGGGCTCTCCAGCTGAGCGGAAAACTCGATGCGCTGCGCCCGCGTCACTACAACCTTGAGATACGCAATACCCTGGCGCGACGTCGATCGGCGCCCAGCACCTCGATCCGGTAGCCCTTCCATTCAATCGAATCGCCAACGGCCGGAATACGCTCCAGCGTCTCGCTTATCAGGCCGCCTATCGTCGATACGTCGCCGTGCGGCTGCCAATTAATCTCGAGTCTGTCCGATAGCTTGCGGAGATCGACCCGGCCCCGGACGAGCAGTGTGCCATCGGGTTCTTCGCGAAAGTCATCCGCCGGCAAATCAGTCTCATCAAGGATGTCGCCGACGATTTCCTCCAGCACATCCTCAAGCGTCGCAATACCCTCGACGGTGCCGTACTCGTCGACAACGATAGCCAGGTGGCGTTTGCTTTCCTGGTAGGTGTGCAACAGCTGAGGCAGAGGGACGCTATCCGGCACTACCAGTGCTTCTTTGCAAATAGTGTCCCAGTCGATCTGATCGTCGTCATGCTGCAAAAGCCAGTACAACAGGTCCTTGGCGAGGACGATGCCGGAAGCGTCGGACAGATGCTCTGTCGGCGAGAACGGGAATCGGCTGTGACCGGATTCCCTGACAAGCCCCAGAGCTTGCGCGCGATTCATCGTTGCCGACAGAAAGCGCACGTTGTCGCGCGGCAGCATCACATCGCGGGCATCGAGGTGGCGCAGTTGCGTTGCACCGACGATGATGTCTGCCGTCTGGCTGCCAACAGCCCCCGCACTGCGGCCTAGAACGGCCAGCAGCCGAAGCTCTTCGGCTGACGTCACGGGGACTTCAACGTTGCCCCGTATCGACCGGGAGATCTTCTCGCTGACTATAACGAGAGGCCGCAGCAAGACGGTCAGCCACCTGATGCCGTGAGCGACAGGTACGGCGAGTCGTGACGCATGTGTAATGCCAACTGTTTTGGGGATGATTTCCGTAAACAGCAGGACAGCGAGCGTGAAGATCAGCGAAAAGATCCACAGCGTGTTCACGTTAAACACATTGGAATAACTTGCGCCGGCAACGGCGGCGCCGATGGTATGCGCGGCCGTGTTCAGTATCAGGATCGCGGCAATGGGTACGTCCATGTTCTCCTTGAAGTCTGCCAGCAATCGGGCAGAGCGTTTCCTCTTCTGACCAAGAACCGCGATTTGTGAGCGCGTCAGTGAGAGTAGAACCGATTCGAAAATCGAGCACAGGAACGAAATAACCAGCACGACGCTTACAGCGGTGACAAAAAGCAGCATGTTGCCTCCCCGGGAGATGAACCATCATTCTAACCCGCGAAAGCCGTCGCATCGCGCTGCCGGGGGACGGAGTCGGGCCGTACTGCCCGCCGCCAGCCAGTGCGTTCACGGAGTAGCAGCTAGTGGCTGCATCATCGATCGGCTGTCATCACGGCGAGGAACTCTGTCCCCTGCGTCCGAGTCGATATATTATGGGCCAAACACAGTGGGGTGATGGCATGAAGCGCACGTTTTTCTTCGTCCTGGCGGCTTTCTGCACGGCGTGTGCGACAGAGGTGCCAAATGACCTGCTGGACGATTACGAAGAAGTCGATGCGACCACCATCCTGGATGCGCCAAGCGCCAGACCCGGCAAATTCGCGCCCCACAACCGCGATCTTGTCGAACGAGGGGAGTACCTGGTCGAGCTGCTGGGCTGCGGCTCCTGTCATACGGACGGCGCGCTTGTCGGCGATCCTGATTTTGGCAAATCACTCGGCGGCTCCAGTATCGGCATTGCCTACACCAATCCGCTCGGCGAGAAGAATCCCGGCATCATCTATCCGTCCAATATAACGCCCGATACGGACACCGGTATCGGTAGCTGGACGGACGCGCAGATTGCCAACGCAATTCGGGCGGGCATCGGCCGACACGGCAGCCGCCGCCTGGCCTCCATGCCGTGGCGCGGTTACGCCCGTATTTCCGACGACGATGTTACGGCAATCGTGGGCTACCTGAGGAGCATCGCGCCGGTCGATCACCAGGTGCCGGATGAGGTCGAGCCGGGACGGCGAGCGAGCCATCCTTTCGTCTACTTTGGTGTCTACCGCAGCAAGGACTAGCAGACTGGCGGGGCGACATAAGTCGCGGCGATTGCTTTCGATAGTGTGAACCCGGTTCCTTTACGTCTATCGCGAGGTCTGAAATAGTCCACCCTGAGGCTGCGAGCACGCAGCGATAACGACTACGACACTTTGAAGAGGATCAGACTATGGTCAATGCAATTCGAGATTCGCTGGTAACTCTCGGCGCGGTCTGCGTCGCCTTTTTTCTGCCGTCCGTGGCTCTGGCAGCCGGCGGTTTCTATATTGGCGGCAGCGCCGGCGGTGCCACGGTCGAGTCCGACCTCAATGGGATTTCCATTCCAGGCCTGCCATCCAGTATTGATGAAGACGACACCGCGTTGAAACTGTTCGGCGGCTACAAATTTGAACTTCCTGTTATCAGTGTCGGTATCGAGGGTGGTTACGTCGATCTCGGTGAGCCGGACATCGATGTGCTGGGCGACCCGCTGAAATTCGATGTCACCGGCATCAACCTGTGGGGTGTTGCCTCGATCGACCTCGGATTATTCGATGTCTTCGGCAAGCTCGGCTACATCGCGTGGGACGTCGAGGCAGACTACCTCGGAGCCAGCGAGAGTGAAGATGGCTCTGACCTTGGTTACGGACTGGGTGCGGCCTTTGAACTCGGTCCGCTACATATACGCGGCGAGTATGAAATGTATGACCTGGATGACGCGGACGTGTCCATGCTGTCGCTGGGCGTTGCCTACTTCTTTAACTAGGAAGTAAGGCGTCCACCAGGCGCCAGAACATGAACGGCGGTCATGGCGCAGACCATGACCGCCGTTCATTCGTCTCTGCAAGAAGCTAGGGCGTGGCTTTCGCCTGCATCGATACCTGTCCGCAGTCGTTCTCGAGGAAATCAATCATGGCCTCGTACAACGCGATCTGGTGTCGATAAAACAGCGTGTTGGAGAAGTGATCGGCACCCTCAAGCTCAAGATACTTGTAACGCTTGTTGTGCTTGTCGAGCTCCTTACGATATCGATTGGAATGCGTCACCGGCACGCGTTGATCGACGTCGCCATGAATTAGCAGGATTGGTACGTTGACCTTTTCGACCTCGTCTATCGGGTTGACAGAACCCTCGCGGTAGGCCATCTGGCGCTCTTTCTGAGCACCTCGCAGCTGGTATCGGTAGTAGTTGACCTGCTGTAGCTGGTCAGCCACAGCGGCACCGGCGATCACACATTGGTATATCTGATCTTCACGCGATGCGGCAACCAGTGCTGCGTAGCCGCCGTATGACCAGCCAAACATTGCGATACGGTCAGGATCGGCCAGACCTCGCTCGACAAGGTAGATCGCCGCGTCATCTTTGTCGTCCTGCATCTTGTGACCGCCCTGGCCGCCGTCTTTGAAACTGATCAGGTGGAAATCGAGGCCGTAGTTGAAGGAGCCGCGATATTGCGGCTGTACGACCATGTAGCCGTTGTTTGCCAACATCTGGGCCCATTCGTCGTAGATTACGTATTCGCCGACAAATGGACCACCATGTGGCAGTACGATCAGCGGAAACGGTGGCTTGCCGTTAGGGACAGTCACGTAAGCCCGGATCGGGACTCCGTCACGCGCATCGTAAGTGATGTAATCCAGGTCGGCCAATTTCTCGCTTTCGAGCAATGGCTGCCTGCTGCCTACCGCCTTCAGTTTTCCGTCTTTGAGGAGATAATAGGTGCCGGGATCACGCGGACCCTGGTTGTAAACCGTCATCGTATTGCCGTCGCGCGAACGGCTGTTGATGCTCAGGTAATGAGCGTAGGGAATCGCCTGTTCCAGCGCCTTGTAGTTTGCCTCCTCCTGCTTGTCGAGGAACTCGGTATACAGCTTGTCGGTAAAGTAGGTGATGCCCACCACGGTGTCAGGGTATGTCCAGCCGTTGCTGTGGTAACGGACTCCGTATACGTCGACATCTGCCCGACGGTAAATCAGTTCGTCATATTTTTTGGAGTCAATGTCGTAGGACCAGAAGCCTGTCTTGTCATCGCCATTTTGCCCGGCTACGAGTACGTGATTGGGCTTGGCCTCGTCAATACTCTCGATGAAGAAGTCTTCGAACGAATCCTCGCTCATACGCTTAATCTCTTCCCAACCCGACTCGCCGGGCCGACGTATGTACCAGATGAACTCGCCTTTGGCGAGGTCGAATCCACGTGCGCCCCAGGGCTCCCCCTCGCCGTTGAACTCGATGTTACCGACTGACAGTTTGCCCCGAATCAGAAGTTTCTTGGTGCCCTTGTCGATGTCGAACTCCCAGTAGGCGCGCGGCCGGAACGCTTCCGAGAGCTTGGATCCGGGACCGTCTGCCTCGCCCTCGGAAAAGGAAATAATAATCTTGCCCGGTTTCTTCGGTAGCACGTTCACGACCGTCGGATTGACCTCGTCAAACTTCCTGAGTTTTCTATTCTTTACGTCGGCGATCGCGATTCGGGTCTCGTAAACACCCTGATTGAAGCCTTCAATCTTGTCGCGGACTTTCTGTCGCGCAGAAAACACAATATCCTTGTCGCTAACCCAGTTGAAACTGGTAATTTCCATCGGGTCGGCATTGAGTCGGAACGGTTCCTTGTTGAGATTCGCGGCCTCGTAGACTTCTATGATCGGATCACCGTCTTTCGACGGAATCTTCATCAGGCCCAGATATTTGCCATCGGGCGAGATCTCGACGTTGCTGATTACCGCGCGCAAAGCCCAATAATCCAGCGGATAGGGTTCTGGTGCTTCGTCGGCGAACGACGTTTCCAGTGCGAATATTCCCGACAGGATCAGACAGAGCGATACGGCAACTCGGCTCGTCATTTTCTACTCCTCGTGCCTCACAGGCAGCCAGCTACAGACGAAAAAAAGGCCCCGCAGGACGAGTCCTGCGGGGCCATCGTAGCAAATCGCTGAAACGGTTGCGTTTAGCCGGCGTCAGCGGCCGCTGAGGCCTGTAATGACACCTGTCCGCAGTCGTTGCTCAGGTAATCAATCATCGTCTCATAGAGCTCGATCTGATGGTTGAAGAACAACGTGCTCGAGAAATGATCCGCCCCTTCAAGTTCGAGGTACTTGTAGTTCTTGTTGTACTGATCGAGCAGCTTGCGGTACTTCCTGGCGTGCTCTGGCGGAACGCGCTGGTCAACATCACCATGAATCAGAAGCATCGGCACATTCACCTTTTCTGCTTCTTTCAATGGCGAAATACTGTCATCCCACATGCGCAGCTGCTCGTCGCGTTGAACGCCGCGCAGCTGGAAGCGGTAGTAGTTGACCTGCATCAGCGGGTCGGAGACTGCCGCGCCTGCGATGACGCACTGGTAGATCTGGTCTTCGCGTGAGGCTGCTACGAGTGCCGCATAGCCACCATAGGACCAGCCGAACATCGCAATGCGGTCCGGATCGACGAGACCACGTTCGACGAGGTATTTCGCGCCGTCGTCCTTATCGTCCTGCATCTTGTAGCCGCCCTGGCCGCCATCCATGAACGCATCCATGTAGAACTGCATGCCGTAGCCAAGCGAACCGCGATACTGTGGTTGCAGAACCATGTAGCCGTTGTTAGCGAGCATCTGGCCCCATTCATCCCAGCCAACTACTTCCTGTACGAAGGGACCGCCATGCGGCAATACGATCAGCGGAAACGGACCTTCGCCCTGCGGCACGGTGAGATACGCAGGAATCTGGCGCCCGTCACGAGCATCGTAGGTGATGTACTTCACATCCGCGAGCTTCTCGCTTTCGAGCAGCGGCTGCCGGCTGCCAACGGATTTGATCTGACCGTCCTTCAACAGGTAGTAAGAGCCCGGGTCGCGCGGACCGACGTTGTAAATCGTCATCGTATTGCCATCGCGTGAGCGGCTGTTGATACGCGTGTCGTACGCATAGGGGATGACCTGTTCGAGCTGCTGGTAGGTTGCGCCCTCGACTTCGTCGAAGTACTCGATGTGCAGCTTGTCCTTGTAGTAGGCGACGCCGGCTACCTTGTAAGGGGCCGCCCAGTCGTTACTGTGGTAGCGCAAGCCGGCAACGTCGACATCGGCGCGCCGATAGATCAGTTCCTCGAAGGTCCCGTTCTTTGCGTTGAAAGACCATAGCCCCTGCTTGTCGTTTCCGTTGTTCGCGAGTACGAGCATGTTACCGGGCTTCGCGGCATCGAGTTCCAGGACCTGGAAGGTTTCGAAATCGTCCTCGCTCTGGCGGTACATTTCGTGCCACTCGCGCTCGCCGGGCTCCCTCCAATACCAGATGAACTCACCCTTGGCCAGGTCAAAGCCGCGGGCCAACCATGGGTTCCCATCTGCGTCGAACTCAATGGCCGCCACAGAGATCTTGCCGCGAATCAGAAGCTTCTTGGTGCCTTTGTCGAGGTCGAACTCCCAGTAGGCGCGGGGTCGAAATGCTTCAGACAGCTTTGATCCAGGGCCATCGGCTTCACCTTCCGAGAATGAGATGATGATCTTCTTCGGGTTGCTGGGAAGTATGTTCTCAACGAATGGATTCGACTCATCGAATTTCTTAATCTTTTTCTTCTTCACGTCGACGATAGCGATGCGGTTCTCGTAGACGCCCTGGTTGAAGCCCTCGATCTTGTCACGAACTTTTTGTCGCAGATTGAAAACGATGTCCTTGTCGCTGACCCACTGGAAGCTCGTGATTTCCATCGGGTCGGCGTTAAGTCGGAACGGTTCCTTATCGAGATTGGCCGCTTCATATACCTCGATGATCGGGTTGCCGTCTTTTGAAGGAATCTTCATCAGCCCGAGGTACTTGCCATCCGGCGAGACCTCGACGTTACTGATGACCGAGCGTAGAGCCCAGTACTCCAGTGGGTAAGGCTCCACTCCTTTTGCAAAGGTCACCTTGTTCTGGGCGGCAGCCGGTCCGGCGCTGAAAGCGACCGCCAATAACAGGCTGACGGACATTAAGAATCGTTTTTTCATAGTAAGAAACCTTCCAATCGATGATCAGATGCTTTGATAGGCGTGCGGTCCATTGGTTCCGGCTTGCGCGACCGGCAATAAAAAAGGCCCGCGGAGGTTCGTCCCCGCGGGCCCCATTTTACTCAATTACGAGTAAAAAGTGTCGTGATTACTCACCACCACCGAAGTTAACGGCGACGTTGACGAAGTAGACACGTCCGTTGATGTCATAGCCGTAACCAATTGGTGTGCCGTTGATTTCGGCGATAGGCTCGTCGCTGTCGACCTGCGGCGGTGCCTGGTTGAAGACATTGCGAATACCGCCGCCGAACGTCCACATGTCACCGAAGTAGTACACGGAAGCGTTGTGCAGGAAGTAATTGCTGATGTCCGCGTAGTCGCGGCAAAGCACGTCATTCGGCGGACCGGCACAGGCGTCAGAGCCGCCCGTGATGGCGTCGTCGAATGCGTCTACACCGGCCGGATCCTGGTTAACGGACGACAGGTAGCGGGTTTCCCACGTGAAGCGCAGGTCATCGTAATCCAGGCGGATGCCGGTACGAACGTTCCAGTTCGGGAAGCCCCACTCGCCCTCGAAGTTCTCGACGTCTTCCTCGAGTGTGTCTTCGTTGACAAACACCGTCGAGCGCTCGAGGTTGCGGTTGGCCGTAATGTCGAGGCCAACGTCGAACGGACGCTCGAAGAAGGTCCAGGTGTCATCGAATGCCAGGTTGATGTCGACGCCGCGCGCTTTCTCACCTTCGCGGTTGATGAACCCAGAGTCGATGATGTCGATGACCGGGTTGGTCGGGTCGGACAGGTCGCGCGTGATGCGGCTACAGAAGACGCTGTTACCGGTCAGTGAGCCGTAGCAGTCGTTAACGATGAACTGGCCGCTCGGCTCGATGATCGTATTGGTAACGTCGATCTCGTAGTAGGTCGCGCTCAAGGACATGTCAAAGGCGTTCGTGAACGGCTGATCCCATGCGAAACCGGCTGACCAGGACTCCGACTCCTCGGCGTTCAGGTCCAGAGCGCCGCCACGAGCGACCTCTGTGCTAAACGTGTTAAAGCCGTTGTTGTTAGCCAGCGTTGGGTCGACGCCGTCGGCCAGGCAGTTAGCCAGAACGTTCGCATCGCGATTGTCCAGCGCCGGGTTGTAGCCGGTGATTGGATCAATTGCATCGGCCGGGATGTAGCAGGGGTCGAAGATGCTGCCGAATCCGGACTGCGACTGCAGGAACAGCTCCCGCAGGTTCGGTGCACGGAACGAGGTACCGAAAGTACCGCGAATCAGCAGTGATTCAACCGGGCGCCATCCAAGCTTGAACGACTCGGTATTGCTGGAGCCATAGAACTCGTCGTCCGTGTAACGTGTCGACATGTTGATCGTCAGCTCTTCGAATGCGGGCACGCCAGCGAGTAACGGAAGCTCGATCTCGGCGAATATTTCATCGGTATCCTTGTCGCCGATGGCGCCACCATCCGTGAAGAAGCCGAAGAACAGGCCGTCACGAGCGACCGCATCCGGAATCGAGTTGATGTCATCGTTGCGATGCTCAACACCGAAGCCGAAAGCTACGCCGCCAGCCGGCAATTCAAAAATATCGCCGGTCATGTAGCCTGAAATTACCGTCTGCTCATACTCGGTTTCGAAGTTGCGGCCGTCGAACAGGTAGTCACGCTCGGCTGCTGTTGCGAAGTCGCCCGTTACCACACCGACCGGGTACAGCGACGGTGCGAACATGTTGACCGGTACGCAACCCGGTGCAACGTCGCTGGCGAGGTCCGCAATCGTAAGTCCGGTTCGCGGTCCGAAGGCGGTCGGGTCGTTCGCTTCACACGGCGTATTCGTCAATGAATAGATGCCAAGTGCGAGGTCGAGTCGATCGCCACGGACACCGCGTCGTTCGGACGTCGCGCTGGACTTCGAGAAGCTGCCGTAAACGTCAAAGGACCAGTTGTCCAGCGTGCCGAAGTTCAGGAATGGCATATCGCCGCGCAGACCACCAACAAAGCGGACCTGGTCGCCCGAGACCTTCGTGAAGTTACGGTCACCGGCGACAGACACGATTGGCAGGGTGCCAGCTGCGCCGATGGCGCCTACCGTCTGATCGCAGGAGCCGCCAGTGCTTGGGTCGCAGCCAAACGCGTTCAGCACACCGTTTATAACGGCCGGGTTATTCATCAGCGCATCGAAAGCCAGGCCGCAGTCCACACCGTTGCCGGTAATGGCGGCCGGATTACAGATGTTATACGGGTTGTTTGCCGGAACGTCCGGGAACAGCTGTCCCTCAGATGAGTTCGACAGGAAATCAAAGTCTGAATACATCGTTTCAAAATACGGCGTGATGTTGGCTTCACCGTCAAACGTGTATTCACCGAAAGCCATGAACTGCATGGAGTCAGTATCCGGGAAGATATCCGAATTCTGCTGGCTGGCCTTACCGTTAAGGTCGTAATCGCGGAAGCTCAGGTCGGCAACGCCGTCGGCATTGCTGTCAACACCGAAACCGAAGATGGATGACTCCGAGAAATCGGTCCAGCCGCCGTTCGTAAAGCCGGGCGTGTAATAGATACTACCCGAGAAGGGTACGGAAACCCGGCCTGCAAGCAGTCCCAGGCGGCACTCGTCCCATTCCATCCCATAGACCTGGGAGTAGAAGACGTCCTGCTGGCGAATCTGACCGTTCTCATCGATTTCGTAGTTCTTGTCGCAGCCTTCCGTCCATGGCCGATCTGCACGACGAACCGACTCGTTGTCCGAGTACTCAAGGCCAGCGCCAATGAAACCGCGGTCGAAGTTCTTGCCCCAGACAACGCTTAACGTGTGGTCAACACCATTGCTGTATTGCGGTACACGGGAGAACGCCTCGACTTCGAGGCCGTCGAAATCCTTGCGCAGGATAACGTTGGCGACACCAGCGATAGCGTCAGAACCGTAAACCGACGAGGCGCCATCGAGCAGCAGGTCGTACTGCTGTACCAGCGATGCCGGCACCTGGTTAAGGTCGGCAGCGAATGGTGCGCCTTCAACGCCGGCCGGAGCCAGGCGGCGACCATTGACGAGTACCAGCGTACGTGCCTCACCGAGGCCTCGCAGGCTGATCGTCGAAGCGGCCGGGCCGTTGTCCAGAACGAAGCCTGAGAACGTCAGGTCGATCTGCTGGCCGCTGGAAGCGGTTGATTCCTGCAGAATGTCAGCCGCGTCGATCAGGCCAACTTCACGGGATACCTGGCCCGTGATGATCTGCAAAGGTGTGATGCTGGAGTAGGTGTCGCGTTTCAGGCGTGAACCTGTTGTCACGATCTCTTCGATCGGCGCATCCGCATCATCCTCGTCGTCGTCAGAATCATCCTGAGCGAAAACCTGAGGTGAGAGGCTAAGCGCGAACGAAACAATGAATCCGCCCAGCAGCCGAAGCCACGGTGACGCTTCTGGTCTATCCGTCATGGTGTTTCCCCATATGCCGTTTATGTTGTTTAAATTTGAGCCAGTGCGCCCAACTGTTGACGTAACACGCACCGCCCGCTTCATGCCGCTTTGTTGTAGCTTAGCGACACTGCAGACGCGGCAGTTTAGCAACGGGTTTAACGGCTGTCTATGGAAAGATGTACCTGTGTGGCGTCAAAGCAACAATAATCGGATTACTGCCGCAAAGCCGCGGGAAACTACCCTAAACGCGGTAATTCAGGCGGCCAGTTCGCGTAGCAATTCGATCAATCTGTCGACATCGGCCGCCACCTGTGGCGTGCGCTTCAGGAGGGCCTTCATCGTGTCGTCTACGACACCGGCTGCATCGCCGAGCAGTTCTCGTCCGGCCGGTGTCAGCGCCGCTATTGCAAGGCGTGCGTCGCGCTTGCTCTTCAACGTGGAGACGATGCCCAGCTTCTCCATGGGTCGGAGGGCCCGGGTCACACCGGAAGGCGTCAGGCCCACGGCCTCTGCCAGATCGACGCGACTGGCCTGGGCGCCGGGTGCGTCGCCAAGCGCCCTCAACAGGCGGTATTCCGCCAGGCTGATGCCGCGAATCGCGCCCAGGCTGCTATCCAGGCGACGCTCGATGCGACTCCATGCGCTGGCAAAGGCGAGCGCGAGTGACTGTTCGGTGCTTACGTGGGTGCTCATCTGAAACCCGCTGTCTGCTACTACTTGACTGAAGCATAACAACTACGTGAGTAATCACGCAATAGGCAATTAAGGAAGGACGGTTGCGACCTGGCGGGCAATGCGCCAAAGTACGGCCTCTCGAATTCTGCCAATGCTAAAGAGGGCTCGCTGTGCAACCAGCGCTCGACGACAACGAAATTCGTATCCTGGGTTCCCTGATCGAAAAATCGATTGTCACGCCGGATCTGTACCCGCTTACGCTCAACGCCTTGACCAGTGCCTGCAACCAGAAGTCGGCGCGCAATCCGGTGATGAGCCTCAAGCCGGGTGAGGTGCAGCACACGATTCGGACGCTCGAAGCGAAGCACCTGGTCCGCATCGAAGAGAATTTCAAGAGTCGCACCGAGAAGTACACGCAGCGCTTTTGCAATACGCGCTACAGCGACTTGCAGTTCGATCCGGCCGAGCTGGCAATTGTGTGCCTGCTGATGTTGCGCGGACCGCAGACGCCGGGCGAGTTGCGCAGCCGCAGCGGACGCCTGCATCAGTTTGCAGACAACGCCGAGGTTGTCGCAACGCTTACCGCCCTAATGGATCGCGATTCAGGGCCGCTTGTTGTCGAGTTGCCGCGAACACCGGGCCGCAAGGACCCGGAGTACATGCACCTCTTCGCCGGTGAGATCGACGTTGAGGCGTATAAAAGCAAGGCGCAGTCGGCGAGAGGCAGCAGCCCTGCGGAACGGGTGAGCGTTGCCGATCTCGCCGAGCGTGTTGCACTGCTCGAGGCCGAAGTTGCGGAGCTGAAGAATCGCTTGCAGTAGCGTCGATACTCACAGGGAGCTAACTGTGTCGCCCTCTCGATCAAGTTTGCAATTCGTTGCGTGGTTCATCGTACTGGGTATGGCTTTCGTCGCGTTGTCGGCAACCCCTGCCGCGGCGCAACAGTCGGTCACCGTTGCGGTCGTGTTGGACGGCCCTGCCGATCGTTTCTCGTTTCAACACCAGAAGTACATCGACGAATTCTTGACGCTGACGCAAAGCGAATTCGACGTACATATAGAGCGCTACTACGGCGAATGGACGCGAGAGTCGATCAACGCCGTGCTGGACCAGGCCTACACGAACCAGGAGGTGGACCTGGTGTTGGTCACCGGTTTCGTGGCGAACCAGGTCGCCGCAATACGATCGGCGTTTTCGAAGCCGACATTTCTTCCGCAGCTCATTGATGTTCGACTGGTTCAGGGCGATCCTGACATCGGGCGCTCTGGGGTTCGCAACCTCAATTACCTGACGGCCTACGCGGACTTTGCCGAGGACCTGGACACCCTGGCACGCATTGTCGATTACCGAACCCTCGTCCTGATGGTGGACGCGGGGTTTTCTGCTGCGATCCCGGAACTGCGGGCCGCCGCTTTGGCCACCAGTGCGGCGCGAGGCATCAACCTGGTAGAGGTGGCTCATGATGGCGTCGATCATGAGCTCCTGGATCGCGTGCCCCCGGAAACGGACGCTATCTTTATTGCCGGCCTGCCGCGCATGCCGTTGGCCGATTTTGATCGACTGATTAAAGCCATCAACGACGCCGGCCTGCCAAGCTACAGTTTTGCCGGCGTGACCGATGTCGAGCGTGGCGTGCTGGTGACGAACTCGGAGCCTCGTGACGTCGATCGCCAGGCGAGATTGAATGCCTTAAACATGCAGGCCGTGATGCTCGGCGAGCGTCCCGAGGACCAGCAGACAAAGTCGATCCAGAAAGAGCAGCTGACGATCAATATGGCGACGGCGCGGGCTATCGGCGTGTCACCCAGCTTCGATGTACTCAACGATGCCGTCCGGCTGTTCGAGGACGCTGAAGTCTCGGGAGACGTTTACGGGCTCGTCGAGATTGCGCGCCTTGCGCTCGAGCAAAACCAGGACCTGCGAGCCGAGACGTTCGGCATGCAGGCAGGCTTGCAAGACATCGCGCGAGCGAGGGCGAATCTCCTGCCGCAATTGGGGGCATCGGCCGGTCAGACGCTGCGCAAGGACTCGCCGTCAGTTGCAGCGGGATTGTTTGCGGAGCGCTCCAACGATGCGACGCTCAATCTCGATCAGCTGCTGTACTCGGATTCGGCCAGCGCCAACCTGAGGATACAGAAGGAATTACAGCGCACGCGCCTTGCGAGCCTCCGGGAATTCGAACTCGATGTGGTCCTCGCCGCGACGACGTCGTATTACTCGGTGCTCAATGCGCGCTCCCAGCTGGCGGTCCAGGAGAATAACCTCCGAATCACCCGGGCCAACCTCGAATTTGCGGAGGACCGTGTGCGTCTCGGCACGTCGACGCGGGCCGACCTCTATCGCTGGCAGGCCGAAGAGGCTCGTGCGCAGATTGCCGTGTTGAACGCGAGGTCAGCGCTCAGTCAGACATGGGAAACGCTCAACCGGATATTGCACAAGCCGCAGGGCGAGCGTATCGCGTTACGCGAGGCGACCTTCGATGAACCGTTCGTTATGACGCGCGAGGAGTTTAACGAAATGGTCCAGAGTCCTGCGGACTACGCACGCTTCTCGCGCTTCTACATCGATCGCGCGCTGCGCCAGGCGCCGGAGCTGGAACAGCTCAATGCGCAGATTTCGGCGAAGCGGCGTGAACTAACCAGTCAACGCCGTGCATTCTGGCTGCCTGAATTTTCGGTCGGCGGGCGCTACACCAATAACCTGTCGCAGTCCGGGCTTGGCGCCGGATTGCAGGCGGGTGAGGGTCTGAACGACTGGAGTGTCGGTATCCAGGCGACGCTGCCGCTGTTCTCCGGCGGACTGAGAAAGGCCAACGTCTCAAAAGCGAGTTTCGAACTCCGCCAGCTGGAATCGTTGCGCACATCGACCGAGGAGCGTGTCGAGGAAGCGATTCGCAATCAGCTGCACGCCGCCCAGGCGGCTTACGCGCAGATCGATCTTGCGGCAAGCGCCGCCGAAGCCTCGCGCAAGAACCTCGAACTGGTCAGTGATGCGTATGCGCGGGGAACGGTCAACATTATCGAATTGCTGGACGCCCAGGACTCGAGTCTCATCGCGTCGGCATCCGCCGCCGAGTCTTTGTACAACTTTCTGATTACGATCATGTCGGTGCAGCGCGCGATCGGTGGCTACGACTACCTGTTGACCCGAGAACAGCGTGAAGAACTGGCCATCGAATACCGCAATACAATTACAGGAACACGACAATGAGAACCACGGCCTTTCTGTTAGTGCTGTCTGCCCTGGTACTTGGCGGCTGCGGTCCTTCCGATAAGGCCTTCGAAGAACGATTGCGGCCCGTGCGATACATGACCGTGAGCGACGCGAGCGCTTTTCGTGACCGCAGCTTCTCGGGTACCTCGAAGTCCAGCCGCGAGTCGCGCCTGAGTTTCAAGGTTCCCGGCACCATAACCAATTTGCCGGTGCAGATCGGGCAGCGCCTGAATGCCGGCGAACTGATCGCCGAGATCGACCCTGCGAGCTATGTGTTGCAAGCGCAACAGGCACAAGCCTCCCTGGTCGAGGCACAGGCGAACGATCGGCGAGCGGCCGCCAACTATGAACGTACCAAGGGACTGTACGCCAACAGCAATGCGTCACTGAACGACCTGGATGCGGCTCGCGCGCAGGCGGAGTCTGCAAGCGCGGTCGTGAGAGCCGCCAGCAAGGCGCTTGAGATCGCACGCCTGAACGTCTCCTACACGAAGCTGACAGCTGATGCCGCCTGCTCGATCGCGTCAATCAATGCCGAGGTCAACGAAAACGTTACTGCCGGCCAGCAGGTCGCCGCCGTAAGCTGTGGCTATTCCTACGAGGTCACGGTCGATCTTCCCGAGAGCCTGATCGGCAGTGTCGACGAATCGACACCCGTGTCGATTCGTTTTGGCGCCATCCCGGATCAGGCGTTCACCGGCACGATTTCAGAAATTGCCGTGGCATCGGGTGCCGGTTCGGCTGCCTTCCCCGTGGTTGTGAAGATCAACGAGGTTCACCCTTCCCTGCGATCGGGACTTGCCGCAGATGTTACGTTTCAATTTGACTCGGCAGCCTCACAAGGCGGCGGCTTCGTATTGCCAGTGACCGCTGTCATCAAGGATCCGGCCGGCAGCTTCGTCTTCATCGCGGAATCGGACGGTGTGGAAGGCGAGGCGATAGTCAGCCGGCGTAATGTGATCTTGGGCGAATTGACGCAGTCGGGCATCGAGATCAACGAAGGTCTCCAGGTCGGCGACCGGGTAATCACGGCCGGCATATCGGTAATCCGCGAGGGTCAACGGGTTCTCGTGCCGGCACTCGACTAGGCCAGGGATTCGTCGTGAACCTGACCGCTGCTGCAATCGAAAGGAATCGCGTCACGCTGACGATCGTCGGCCTGGTCGTGCTCGCCGGGCTATTCGCGTTTCAGACCCTGCCGAAGGCGCAGGATCCCGGATTCATCGTGCGCACGGCGGTCATAACAACCCGTTTCCCGGGGGCGAGTCCGGAGCGCGTGGAGCTGCTGGTCACCGACAAGATCGAGAAGAAAATCCAGGAGATGCCGGAAATCGACTCGATCACCAGCGAGTCACGCACCGGCATCTCGGTCATCTACGCGAATTTCAAGGAAAGCTACAAGATTATGCGGCCGATCTTCGACGATCTTCGCCGCAAGGTGGACAGCGTCTATCCCGACTTGCCGCAAGGTACGAAGGTCCCGGAGGTCAACGACGAATTCGGCGACGTGTTTGGCAGCGTCTATACGTTGTCGGGTGACGGTTTTTCCTATGCCGAACTGAAAGCAGTTGCTGATGAATTACGCGACGAGCTGTTGAAAGAACCGGACATTGCAAAGGTCTCGATTCATGGCGAACAGCAGGAAGTCATCTTCGTTGAGTACAACAACGCCCGCCTGTCGGAACTGGGTTTGTCGCCGCAGCGACTGTCGGCGTCACTCGCGGCCGTCAATATTCTGTCATCGGGCGGTGACATTATCAGTGGCAGGGAGCGCATAACGCTGGAGCCCAGCGGCAACTTCGAGTCCATCGAAGACCTCCGACGCACTGTCCTGCAGCTGCCGGGTGGGGCGCTTATCTATCTCGAGGACATCGTTGATATCTATCGAGGTTACAAGGACCCGCCAAATTCGGTCAGCCGCGTCAACGGCGAGCCGACACTGGCTTTTGCGGTCTCGATGCGTGACGGTGGCGATATCCTGAAGCTCGGCGAACGACTCGATACGCTAATGCCGGAGCTGGTCGCGAAGTACCCCTGGGGCATCACGATCCAGAAGGTCTGGTTCCAGGCGGACCTCGTCGACAATGTCGTGAAGACATTTTCATCAAGTCTTGGCCAGGCAATCCTCATCGTCATCGCCGTGATGGTGGCGTTCCTGGGTCTGCGCACCGGCATGGTCGTCGGTTCGCTGATACCAACGACCATCATTGCGTCGGTCTTCCTGATGCAGGTATTCGATATCACGATCAACCAGATATCGCTGACCGCATTGATCATTGCGCTCGGCCTGCTGGTGGACAACGCCATCGTGATCGTGGAATCGATCATCGTGCGCCGCGAGCAGGGAGAAAGCGCCGTTACTGCGGCTATCGAATCGGGCAAGGAGCTGAGTACGCCGCTGCTCATTTCCTCGCTGACCACGGCGGCGGCGTTCATGCCGATCGCGATGGCGAAGTCCGCGGTCGGTGAGTACACCTCCGACATATTCTACGTCGTCGGCATTGCGCTGCTGACGTCGTGGCTGCTGGCGATGACATTCGTGCCGATGCTGACGACCATCGCGTTGAAGATCAAGTCGGGGACCGGCAACAGGGCGGAACGCTTCGACGGCCGCTGGTACACGGCTTATAGAAACCTGCTGAAACTGTCGCTGCGCTGCCAGTACCGCTTTTTCGCCGTGATCATCGGCATCTTCGTAAATCGCCATATTCGGGCTCGGGCTGGTGCGGCAGGAGTTTATCGCACCATCAGAGGACCCGATCTTTTCCGCCAAGCTCGAATTGCCGCTTGGCACGTCGATAGAGACCAGCCAGCAGGTCGTTGCCGACGTCGATTCCTTTATCCGCGAAACCTACTTCGCCCCGGCGATCGGCGAGCCGCGCATCCGCAACTGGCTGACATTCATTGGTGAAGGTGGACCGCGATTCCAGCTCAGCCTGAATCCGCCGAACCCGAATCCGGCGAATTCCTTCCTTATCGCGAATACCGTGGATCCCGAGGACGTGGATTTCGTGATCGCCGGCATCGAGGACTACGTGCACGACAAGCATCCCGATCTCGCCGCGCAGGTGAAACGACTGGAGAACGGCCCGCCGGTCGACTATCCGATCATCGTGCGTATCTCGGGTTACGATTTTGACGCCTTGTATTCCATCGCCGACGATGTCACTGGCTACCTCTACAGCTTGCCGGAAATCTCCAACGTCAAGAATTCCTGGGGCCTGCAGACCAAGAAGCTGACGGTCGACGTCGATCAGGAACTTGCGCGGCGCTCCGGCGTGACCAGTGAGGATGTTGCCTATTCCCTGCAGGCCGGCCTCACCGGCATTGACCTGACGCAGTACCGCGAAGAGGATGAACTGATCCCGGTTACGATGCGCACTGTTGCGGCAGACCGGCAGGACTTCAGCAAACTCGACGGGCTGACTGTGTACTCGCAAAGTACCGGCAGCAGCGTGCCGCTAAAGCAGGTTGCGAACGTCGAGCTGACGTTCGAGCCAGGCATCATCGAGCGCCGCGACCGCGACCGAACGCTGTCGCTCAACGTGCAGTTGAGGAGCGGTGCAACGGCGGCCGAGGTTGCGGACGTGCTTGAGCCGAGGCTCGAGCAGGATTCGATGGCCTGGCCCGCCGGACATACCTTCGAGATTGGCGGTGAGACCGAGGAGTCGGGCGACGCGAATGCGTCGATCGCTGCGGAACTGCCAACCGCAGGCATGCTGATCCTCCTGTTGCTCGTCTGGCAGTTCAATTCGCTGCGCCGGCCGGCGATCATTCTCGCGACCATTCCGTTGGGACTAATTGGTGTGACGTTTGGCCTGCTGGTTGCCAACTCGACGTTCGGGTTCTTTACGATCCTCGGCCTGATTTCGCTGTCCGGGATTATCATTAACAACGCGATCGTGCTGCTTGACCGGATCGCCATAGAGATCCGCGATTTCGGCCGCAGCGAGGCCGACGCCGTCATGGTGGCGTGTCAGCAGCGCATGCGACCCATCTTGCTGACGACGGCGACAACGGTGCTTGGCATGACGCCGCTCCTGTGGGGTGGAACTGCCATGTTCAAGACGATGGCGATTACGATCATCTTCGGGCTGGCATTTGCCACCGCGCTGACGCTGCTCGTGGTGCCCGTCATGTACTCGATGTTTTTCCGCGTCAAGTTCGCAAAAAACGCGGCATAAGGCGCGCGGCTTTACCAGTGGCCGGTGCCGGGCTCGCCTTTGAAAGGGCCTACAACATCGGCGGTGATCCAGCCGCCGTAGAAGCGGCCGGGCTGCGGCTGTACGCGTTCATTGTCGACGTAGCATTCGATACGCCCGGGGTAGAATGAAACGTAACCCTTAAGCACGTCGAACCGCGCTCGCGGGCGCGGATAGTCCCAGGCTACCGGCAGATCCGGCGTGCGACGCAGAGCCCAGTAGCGTGCTGCGCCTTTCCACTCACAAACGCTGTTGCCCGCCGTTTCAATGAGATGTTCCCACGCGACATCGTCGGGCGAAATGTAGAACGTCGGCGGACTCGCCGTTTCCATCAGGCGATAACTCGAGCTGCTTCGCGCGACAACCAGAGCGCCATCCCTGACCTCGACGAGACGGCTGCAGCGCTTGGCAACAGGCGGCCTTGGATAATCCCAGACCGACTCCTGGCCGCGCTCTGGCCGAATGGCAAAGTCCGGCCGCTCCTGACCTTTATAGTTCCACATGACGGTACATTATCGCTGCGAGCAGCCGGGCTCAAGCTGCCGGATTTTCACATTTGCGAGGGCCTGTGGGGGCGTGGTTACTGGCGTGAATTTCAATCGCGGTTCAAACGAGGGGAACGTGATGCAAGACTAAGCCGGGCAAGAAGTGACGATTGTCGACATCAAGATGCCGTTCATGTCAATGGTCGTGTTTATCGTCAAGCTGGTGATCGCCGCTATTCCGGCCATGATCATCCTGGCGATCCTGGGTGCGCTTGTTGGCACCTTCATGATGGGGCTGTCGGTGCGCTGACCGCGGGTCGCGGCCGGGGTGGATCAGTTTCGGGGGAGCAGCTGGCTGACGTTAACCTTGAACTGCAGGAAGAAGATGCCGCTGACGGTGTCATCCATGAAGCGTGCGTCAATCATCTTTTCCACGGCTTTCACCGGAAGATAGGTGAGATTCATGCCGAAGCGATTGTTGCCAATCGTCACGCTCGGCACAGCACCGGGAAACGGGCGGTTGCCGTTGACATCCTGGCGGGTCATCAGGAACGCGTTGACGCCCGCGTCAACGTAGAAGCCGTTGAACGCTTCACTGGCAAACAAGGTGCGGTGCAGACCGGCGCCAGCCATGTATGACATGTCCTCGTTGCTGTCGCGGAAGCCGTTTACCATCACATGTTTCTTCCACCGAGAGTCGCTGCGGAACTGGTACTCCAGACCGAGGCCTGCGTTGTTCTCGTTCCAATCATGTGACGAATCGACATGGATCGAGCGTCCGTTGAGGACGGCGCTGAAATTGCCACCCGCCCAGGCAGATGAAGACGGGGCGGCAACCAGCAAGGCGAGGAGGGCGTATCTTGCGAAGGCTTGTTTCATCATGCGAAAGCAAGATGCAATACACATGCCGAGAAATTAAATTTAATTTATTCAGTGACTTATAAAGTTAGTCTAAAACTTTTGTAAAGAGGGTCGACACATTTTCGATGCATCTAGTGTGAGGAGCGCTGCTTGCGATGCGAATGCAGTGAGATCGGTGTGGTTTTTTGTACCGGGTGCTTCACCGGCCTGCCGACAAAGAAACCCTGCGCGAGGTCGACACCCAGCTTGCCAAGCAGGTCCAGCGTTTCGGCGTCCTGCACGTACTCAGCGACAGTCTGCATACCGGCCTCATGACCGATCTCGGCAATCAGCCTGATCATTTTCTGGTCAACCGGGCTGTTCGGCAGGTCCTTGATAAAAGCGCCGTCGATCTTGATGTAATCGAAATGCAGTTTTTGCAGGTAGCCAAAGGAACTGTAGCCTGTGCCGAAGTCATCCAGCGCGAAGCCACAGCCAAGATTTCGAATTTCGGCAATCTGGCGTTCCACGTGTCTTGGCCGACGAACGGCGAGACTCTCGGTTATCTCGAAAATGATATGTTCTGGCGGCACATTGTGTTGCTGGAAAACCGTTGCAATATAGTCGGGCAGGTCATCATTCTCGAATGCGTTTGCCGATAGATTGATGGCAAGCTGCAGCCGCTTGTTTGGTTTGGACTCACGCGCGTACGCTTTCGCCGCATGCAGGATCATCCAGAAGTCGATTTCCGACATCAGCCCGAAGCGTACTGCCGACGGCAGGAATGTATCCGGCAAGACCAGCTTGTTGTCTTCATTTCGCAGCCGAATAAGGACCTCGTGGTGGGATGTCTCGCCGTTGTCTATGCGATTTATGGGCTGAAAGCGCAGCTCGAATTCGTCGTTGTTCAGCGCCTGGCGCAAGCGGTTCATCCAGCCCAGCCCGGTCGAGACCTGCTGTTCAGCGTCGGCCTTCTCGCGGTAAACGTGCATACGATTCCGGCCGGCAAGCTTTGCTTCGCGGCAGGCAATATCGGCCTGGTTGATGAGTTCGTCCTGGTGGAGGTCGGGACCGGTGATCATCGCCACGCCAATGCTGCAATGGATGTGGAAAACTCGCTCATCCTCGATATGCGCCATGCTGCGCATGTTCTTGAGTATCGTATCGGCAGTAACTTGCGCATCCTCCAGCGACGTTCGGCGTACGATAATGGCGAATTCGTCACCGCCAAATCGAGAGACGGTGTCGTCTGTGCTGACGCTGCGAAGCAGCTCGTCGGCTACCTTGCGGATGAGTCGGTCGCCAGCCGGGTGGCCGCAGGCATCATTGATGTACTTGAACTGATCGAGGTCGACGAAAAACAGGGCGCTTGCGTATTCAGCATTGGATACCGCATCGATTTCCTGGCGCAGCTCCTCGAGGAATCGACGGCGATTGAACAAGCCCGTCAGACTGTCGTGATTCGCCATCTGTTTCAGGTCGGCTTCCCTTTCACCGATGGCAGAAACGGTTTTTTCGAGGGCGCTGACGATCTCGGCGATCTCACGGTGTTGTGCGGGCTCGAATTTGACATCGAGATTGCCGTTCGCAAGCTCTCGTATCGGCTTTTGCAGATCGGAAAAAGAGCTGAGCGCGATGCGCAGCGAGTGCCGGCCATAGAGTGCAAACAGGCCCAACATGCCGAGCAGGATGGCGACCGCGCCCTTGATGTTTGCAAGCAGGCCATCGTGAAAGATCACGAAATCCAGGTTGATGCTGACAAAACCGAGCAGCTCCGTCCGGGCAGGCTGTGTTGGCAGCTTGGGGTCGAAGTCGAACAGGCCGTCGACGGGAAGCGATTCTTTCCAGACAGGGGCCAGAATCTGGAATCGCTGCGGATTCAGAAGGCCGGTGGTAATCAGGTAAGGCTCATCGCTGCCAACTCGTTCAACTGCCCGACGCCGCATCCGTTGCGACAGGTCAGAAACGGTATTCGTTTCGACGTCAGGGCCGATGGAGAAGATCGCGCTGCCATCCGGCGCGAAGTAGGCGACATGATCGATTTCCGGGTAACGCCCGACGAAGCTCTCAAGCCGCAACAGCGCCTCGGCATCGTCGTTCAGGAACAGCGGTGAGCCCAGTTCGTTGAGCTCGTCGGTCCACTGCAGTGCCCAGCGACTGTAGTTTTCTTGCAGGACCCACTGGCCGCCCCAGTACAAACTGGCAACCGCGAGTATGCCGATTAGCGCGACGCTCAATACCTGGATCGACAGGATGTCGTTGACCAGCAAGCGACTGGCAGCTGCTGGTTGCTTGCGCCTGATCATCAGGGCAACTCGTTGCATAGCGTCTGCGATCCCCCCAATCATCGACGTGCGATCCCGGGACCGCGACCAACCACAACCCTGATTTCGCTGAGCGGACTGATCGCGGGTACTTCATGCAGACGTCCGGCTTCGATTTGGCGGACGATACGCTCGATGGTTGCCGCGATATTGGCCGGAACGCTGCTGATGCTGATGTCGGCGCCCGCAGCGAGTAACGATTCAGTCGGCGCCAGAATCGGTACCTTCAGCCGGTTAGCCGTGGCTATGATCTGCTGCAACGCGCGTGGGCTGAGCACGCGGTTGTCCGAGAAGAGCCAGAATCCGTCGATGCTGCGAATCATGCGTTTGAAGATAAAGAGCGTTTCCTGATCGGAGTCTGCTTCGTGTGCCAGGATCTCGATGCCATGCGCCTCGGCGGCGTTCTTCACCTCGGCGATCAAATCGTCATGTCCCTTGCCGATAATGATGCCGATTCGGGACAGCGACGGATTGACCTCCTTCCAAGCTGCCATTTGTGCGTCGACCGGCGGGATCGGAGAGACGCCACGGCTGCGCTCTGTGAGCAGGTCCTCGTAGTTAAAGACCTGGCTGAAGACGACCGGTTTGTTTGCCAGCGCGATGGAAGAAACCGCCGCGCGGTGACCGATCGCAACGACGATGCCGGAGTCCGAATCGTTGATCAATCGGAGGATACTCACGGGCGGACGTTCGTCATCCGCCAGATTGTAGACATCGTGATTTTCGAATCGGTCTTTGAGTTCCGTGGCGACATCCGCATAGGCTGGCGCGCCGCTGGTCAGTACGATCGAAAGCGGTGAGCTTATAGGTTGCGGGCGTGCAGCCTTTTTGGCTTTCCCGGGCGTTGGTGCAGGGGCAGGTGGTAGAACCGGAATCTCTGCACTTTGTTCAACTCGCTCGGGCGGTTCCGGCGCTGGCTGCTCGTCGGGCAGCACAGAGCACGCAGAGAATCCCATAGCAATCACGACGCTCGCGAGTCGTGTTAGCGCTGTCTTCCATTTTTCGATCCGACCCATTGCGAGCGTCCTCGATGGCGAACGAGTGCTTCGTTCGCTCATCGCCATTCATGGCGACCCTCTATTTTTCCCAAATGCCGGTAGCATTACTGTGCGTCAGGTCCAAATTGCAGCGCCAAAGCGGCTGGAACAGGGGGATTTGGGGACCAGATGCGCGTATTGCGGGGTGGGGGGGCTAACGCAGCTGGCTATCCTTGCTGCCGCGGCGGTTATAGCCGCTTGAGCGGATCGTGTCCTTGTCGCGCTCTGCCTGGCAGCCGACGCACAAGCGGACACCAGGCACCGCTTTGCGGCGCGCTTCGGGTATTGCTGAATCACACGCTTCGCAATGCGTCAGGCTCTCACCGCGAGGCAGCTGGCCGCGAGCGAACTCAACAGCGTCCTGCACCGTCGCGTCGATCTGGTCCTGCACAGCACCGTCTTTTGCGAAACCACCGGCCATCTCGCCATTCTCCCTGCCAGCTACCCGTCTGGAATAGTGTAGCGCGGAATCAGCGCGGTAACAGCGCACAGCAAACCGGCAGCCACGATGGTTGCCTGCAGGCCGAATGCTGCGGATGCCGAGCCGATGACCAGGCCGCCAACTGCGGTGCCGCCAAAGGCGATCATTCCCCACAGACTGCTGACTCGCCCGCGCACTTTCTCATCGACCAGGGTTTGTAGAAGGATCTGCGAACCGACGCCGCCCAGCGACAGCAGAACCCCCAGCAACGTGGCGATGGTTACTGCAATCCAGAACGCCGAGTTAACGCCGAATGCGACGATCAGCAAACCGGCGAGCAAGACGGACAAACGCACAGTGCCAATATGCAGCCACACTGTGCTTCGGGCGAGAACGAGTCCGGTGGCAACCGCACCAACGCCGACTGCCGATGTCAGTATTGCAAGTCCGGAACTGCCGCGGCCAAGAACGGCATCAGCAATCGCCGGCATCATCTCCAGTGCGCCTCGGCCGAACATTGAACCGATGGCAATGAGATAAAGCAGTCCGCGAATGGTGCGGTGACTCCTCACGTAACGTACGCCGTCCAGCAGCTCGGACCAGACATCACCGGGTTTCTTGTCATGGCTGCGAACCGGCCTCAGCCTGACGAAAAGCACCGCGGCGACGACCGCAAGATAGGAAATGCCGTTCAGCGCGAATGCGTAGCTGACGCCAAGCGTCGCAATGACCACGCCGGCGATGGCCGGACCCACGAATCGCGACACGTTGAACGAGATGGATGTGCTGGCAATCGCACTTGACAACTGTTGTCGCGATACGAGGTTTGGCACGAGTGTCATTCTCACCGGCGTGTGTGCGCCATCCAGGGCGCCTTGCACCAGCGCCAGGGCAGTGAGCATGACGATATCGACATGGCCCAGCGCGGCCAGCGCGGCCAGCAACATCATGTTCGCCGAACTGCAGGAATTGATGACGATAGAAGCCAGGCGGCGGTCGACGCGATCTGCAAGTACGCCGAACACGGGGCCGAAAAAGACGGCTGGAGCAAATTGCGTGAACGAGACAAAACCGACCCAGAATTCCGAACCGGTCAGTTGCCAGGTAAACCAGCCGAGCGTCACCCGGTAGATCCACAGCCCATGCAGCGAGATCGTGCTGCCCACCAGGTAGATCAGGAAATTACGGCTCGATAATGCGGAGCTGCTGCTCACGGCGACGACTGGCTCTTGGGGGTAATAAAGAGATGGTAGACTCGCGGGCCGGAGGATAGCCAGCCAATGAAGAAAATAGCCATAGCGACATGGGACGAGCTCGGGGATCGCGAGCCTGCTTATGCACTGGTCGCCGACGTCGACCTGGTCGTCGTACGCTACGACGAGTCAGTCACGGTGCTGTACGGCCGCTGCGCACACCGAGGCGCGTTAATGTCGGACGGTCATGTCGACGGCGACAACCTTATCTGCGGCGTGCACGGCTGGGACTATCGGCTGGATACCGGGATCAGCGAATACAACAACAGCGAAACCCTGCCCAGGTTCAATGCCTGGGTTGAAGATGGCAAGGTGCTGGTCGACGAAGATGAGATTGCCGACTGGGCACGGAACCATCCGCAACCCTACAATCGAGACGCCTACCAGGGCCTGTACCAGGACCCGAACGGGATCCCTATCGAGCCCCATGTAAAACTCATTCGAAAACTGGCCAGCGAGGGTCTTTCGAAGATGGGCCACCATGGGCCATCCGCCGCCATGGGCGTGCCGCGCAGCAGCCTGCCATTATGGGATGACTTGCAGTTCGTGGTCGGCCAGCTGCACAAGCTGCCGCTGCTGGACGACGAAGCCGTCGGTACGGACCTGGTTATCGGCCCGAGAGCGAAGAAGCCGCTGCAGCTGGACATTCCGCTGTTGGTCTCGGACATGAGCTTTGGCGCCTTGTCGGAGGAAGCCAAGGTCGCGTTGTCGAAAGGCGCGGAACTGGCAGGGACCGGCATCTGTTCGGGCGAGGGCGGCATGTTGCCGGAGGAGCAGGCGGCCAACTCGCGCTATTTTTACGAGCTGGCCTCCGCGAGATTCGGCTTTTCCTGGGACAAGGTTCAGAAGACCCAGGCATTCCACTTCAAAGGCGGACAGGGCGCCAAGACCGGCACCGGCGGCCATCTTCCAGGCAACAAGGTGAACGGCAAGATCGCCGAAGTTCGCAAGCTCAGGGAGGGCGAGGCCGCCATTTCACCGTCGCGCTTTCCGGACTGGACCGAGATCAGCCAGTTTCGCGACTTCGCGGAGGAGGTTCGCGAAAAAACCGGCGGCATTCCGATCGGTTTCAAGCTGTCAGCCCAGCATATCGAGAAAGACATCGATGCTGCGCTCGAAATCGGCGTCGACTACATCATCCTCGACGGCCGCGGTGGCGGCACCGGCGCGGCGCCGTTGATATTCCGCGACAACATTTCCGTGCCGACGATTCCGGCGCTGGCAAGAGCCAGGCGACACCTGGATGTGAGTCATGCATCGCACGTGACCCTGATTGCTACCGGCGGCCTGCGGCATCCGGCCGATTTTGCCAAGGCCATGGCACTCGGCGCAGACGGCGTTGCCGTATCGAATGCAGCGCTGCAGGCGATTGGCTGTCTCGGCATGCGTGCCTGCCATACCAACAACTGTCCTGTCGGCATTGCCACGCAGAAGCCGCATTTGCGCGCGCGACTGCCTGTCGACGTCGGCGCAGAGCGGCTGGCGCGGTTCTTCGCGGCGTCGGTGGAGTTGATGCAGGTGCTGGCGCGTGCCGCCGGTCATCGTCATCTTGGCGAGTTTTCGATCGACGATCTCACCACCTTCAAGACCGACATGGCTCAACTTACGGGCGTCGCGTATGGCGGCGTCTCAGAACTGAACAATCGCTAGGAGAAACAAAGTGGCAGAATTTGACGGAAAGGTAGCGCTGGTAACCGGTGGCGGTACCGGAATAGGCAAGGCAACCGCTATCGCGTTCGCCCGCGAGGGCGCCAAAGTGGTAATCGGCAATCGCAATGTCGAAGCCGGCGAAGCGGTCGTAAAGACGATTAAAGACGCCGGCGGTGAGGCTGTCTTTCAGCGAACCGACGTGTCGTCGGAGGATGACGTTAAGGCCCTGGTCGCACTTGCCGTCAGCCGTTACGGGCGCCTGGATGCCGCGTTCAACAACGCGGGTGTCGGTGGCATGCCGGGCCCGCTCGCCGATCAGACCGCGGAGAACTACGACTTCGTGATGGACATAAACGTCAAGGGCGTCTGGCTGTCGATGAAATATGAAATTGCTGCAATGCTGCAGGGCGGCGGCGGTGCGATCGTTAACAACTCCTCGGTGGGCGGACTGCTCGGGTTTGCGGGCGTCGGCATTTACAGCGCCTCGAAGCATGCCGTAATGGGTCTGACCAAGAGTGCGGCACTCGAGTATTCGGCGAAAGGAGTCCGCGTCAATGCCGTCAATCCGGCCGTTATTCGCACGCCGATGGCGGAGGGCCTGGCCAAGACGCACAAGACTGAACCGGACGGATTCGCCGCCTTGCACCCGATAGGCCGCATTGGCGAACCCGATGAGGTCGCCAACGTCGTGCTGTTCCTGTGCTCGGACAAGGCGTCATTCGTTACGGGTACCGCGAGCTGCGTTGATGGTGGTTTCACGGTGCAGTAGTGGGCATGCGGCCGCTGTTTCTTCTGCTGGTCATCACCGCCATCACCGCGGCACCGCTTGCGGGCGCAGCGGCGGAGGCAAGCGGCGAGCTCAATGTCGTAGTGACGGATCTCGAGTCGTCGGACGGCAGGCTGAGATTCGTCATTTTCGAGTCGAAGAAAGCGAGCTTCGAGTTTGTGCAGCCGACGCTAACGATCGAGACTCATCTCAAGCAGATTTTCGGCGTCGAGAATCCTATTTCGGTTTTTTCCAACTGCTCGCAAATTCGAGCGGCGCAGCGGCCTTGGTGCCCATCACCTTGTCACCCCGATCGGGCGTCACGCTGAGCGATACGGGTCGGGCAATGGAGAATTTCTCCTGCACCTGGCTTATCTCGATTTCACCAAGCGAGGTCATGCTGCCACCCAGCGATATGCCTGTTTCAGGGTCAATAAGTTCTTCGCCCTTTTTCATGACCTGCAGGCGATCCCCGACCGCTACCGAGTCAGCGCCGAGATTCGTGTAGATCTGTGCCGCATCCGCTTTCACAATCGAGCCTTCCGCCGGTTTCGCACCGACCTGCTTGATCAGCTCGTACACCGCCTGGTTGACGCCGGCAATGACGGCCTGGCCAACCGGGGTCTTGGAGTAGCTGTTCAGGAAGCCGCCAAGCGCCAGGTCGCTGCCCCAGCCAACGCCGCCGAAGCCAAAACTGGATTCGTTGATAACGGCCTCGATCTGCTTCGTGAACGTAATCTCGCTGGTCTCCGCGTCGATGAGGCGAACGTTTAGTCCCACTCTGCCGGTGCTCTTGCCGGCTTTGACGCCGCCCAATAACGGAACCTTGCTGCGCAGCAGGCCGCCGACGGCCCCGTCAGTGCCGGACGTATTGGTCTCATAGTCAGTTACCACCAACTGCACGAGATACTCGGCACCGAGGACGTTGCCGGTCTTTGCGCCCGAAGGCTTGGCGATGCGCCCTGAACTGGCCAGGTCCTGCTCGGCGAGCACGTCACTGAGTTCGGTACGCTCAACGAGGCGAAAACGACCGGTCTGCGACAAAGAGTCGATAACGATCGCTTCGATGCCGTTGACCGGCACGCCGGTCGTCGACGCGGAATAATCGACGCTGCCCATCGCTGTCGAGACCGTGTAGGAGCTCGCAGAGCTGTTGTTATCGACTTCCAAAACACCCAGTCGTGCCTGGCGTCCGGCGTATTCGCCCCATTCAAGGTTCAGCAGGTACTTGGTTTCGACGTCTTCAACACGCTCCGGAAGCGGCGACTTGCTTTTCTTGCCAATCGAGTAGGCGACGTAGTCGGCCGCCGCATTTTGCAATCCTGCCAGCGTAAGGGCGCCAATAAGAATGGCTGGTAAGCTTCTGATTATCATGTGTTATCTCCCGGTATCCGCGTGAATTGCCGTTGGCTCGCCATTCCCTGAAAAGAACGCAGATCAAACCTGCAGCGTGCTAAATCCCTGCAAGCTAAACGCATTCTAGCAGTCGTCGCGTCAATGCAAAAATTCGTGGTCCCGTCGTCAACCGATTCTCGCCGGAACACCCGTCTTACCAGCAGAGACCCCAAACGGGTCCCTGCGCGTTGACCGATCGAAATGCAGACAGGGACCGTTGCAATCCGAAGGAGACAGCGATGAAGCGACCGATACTCACAATCTTGATACTAGGGCTCACGGTGCTGGGCGCGCCCGCCCTGGCCGACCATGGCGATAGATACGATCGTCCCAGCACCTGCGAGCGCACGGCACAAAAAATGTTCAAGTCCTGCCGCTTCGAGGTCAACGAAGAGCTGTACGCAACGACGGCAAAGTGCATCAACTTCGCTGACCGGGACGAGCGCACGGCCTGCAAGGATCTCGCGCGCGAAACCTATTGGGAGGACCGCGCAGGGTGTGGCGAGCAACGAGAGGCACGCGAGGACGTCTGCGAACTGTTGAACGAGGATCGTTTCGACCCGGAGGCCCTGCTGGATACCGACAATTTCGTGGCGGACCCGGATGACACGAATCCCTATTTCTCACTGCAGCCGGGTCACACGTATGTCGCACGGGCCGGCGAAGACTTTGAAGAGACCATCGTCGTCACGGTAACGGATGAGGTCCGGGAAATACTTGGCGTTAACTGCCGTATCGTTGTCGACATCGTGCTTGTCGAAGAGGATGGTGAGCTGGAAGCCGTCGAAGTCACTGACGACTACTATGCATTGGCGCTGAACGGCGACGTGCACTACTGCGGTGAGGTTGCGCGCAACTTCGAGGACGGCGCACTGGCGGATCTCGACGGTTCTTTCGAGGCAGGCCGTGATTATGCGAAGTCCGGCATTTTGATCAAAGCACATCCCGAGGCGGGTGATGGCCATCGCCAGGAATACCTCCCGGGCGAAGCCGAAGACGTTATTCGGTACGTCAACGGTGTCTACAATCTCACCGCGGTCGGTCCGGGCGAGGGTGGTGAGAATAAGAACTTCCGTTGCGACGATAATCCGGGCGGCAATTGCGTCAAAACGGAGGAGTTCATACCGCCAGAGCCAGGCTCCGGTGAGTTCAAGTACTTCAAGGCGGGCACCGGATTCGTGCTCGGTGTGGCGCTGGAAGACGGCGCGCCGACTGGCGAGCGCGACGAGGTGCTGTGTGTTGGCGATTCGCTAGACGTCCTGGACGATGATCCGAGTTGTGGCATCGATAACGCCGACGAACTGCTCGAGCTTCTCTGTGAGCTGTCTCCGATCGCTTTCTGCGGGGACGACGATTAGCGCAAACCGCGCCGGCAGCTGAGTGACGGAAACCCCGGGCTTGTCCCGGGGTTTGCGTGACTTTCCGGGCAACGCGGGTTATTTGCCGACCCGTGCAATGCTAGGATATGGATACGCGACGTCCTTGATTGCAGTCAATACCAGACGAAGTCGCAGACTCCCTGGCTTACGAGCGACCTAATGACACTGGCATCCGCAATCGTTCTGTTATTCCTCGTTATCGATCCCTTCGGTAACGTACCGTTCTTCGTTTCCGCGCTGAAGCAGGTCGATGCGGCGCGTCGTCAGCGGGTGATCATTCGTGAGCTGCTAATCGCCTACGTGGTGATGGTGGTCTTCCTGTTCTTTGGCGAGCCACTGCTGCGGGTGCTTGGCATTTCGGGTCCTGCGCTGACGATTGCCGGCGGGGTGATCCTGTTCCTTATCGCCCTGCGCATGGTGTTCCCGAATCGCCTGCGCAGTTCCGGTGAGGAACTGGATGGCGAACCCTTCATCGTGCCGCTTGCGATTCCGTACGTGGCGGGGCCATCGGTACTCGCCGTCGAGATGCTGCTGATGAGCGATCAGCCGGATCTTTGGCCGCTTTGGCTGACTGCCGTGACGGTGGCCTGGGCCGCCACCTCGATTATCGTATTCTACGGAAGCCAGGTTGCCGAACGTCTCGGGCCGCGTGGGCTCGTCGCGATCGAACGCCTGATGGGCATGATCCTGGTCGCTATCGCGATCCAGATGTTCCTTAACGGCGCCGATACCTATTTCGGTCGTGCGTAACAACGTTGAGCGGGAGGGCAGCGGGGCATGAGCTACAGACGTTACGAACCGATAGATCCGCGAGAGGCGTTTACCGTTATGGCGCCGGCGCCAAAGCGTGCCGGGGCCAGGCTTGCAGAGACGAAGGAGGCTGAGTCGGTAGCCGCATCGCAAGCGGCTTTCCTGCTGGCCGTTCGCGCCGGTGTTCTGGGCTACGCGGCGCCGTTGGAGAAGCTGCCGGAGTTTCCTCTGCCAAACCTGAAGAGCTTGAAGACTGACCAGCATGTGAAGGTCGCAGCGGCATGCCATCACCTTGGCGTGTCGGAACGTGAACTTCGCGAGGAGACAGAGCCTGCCATCGAGCAGCAGATGACCAAGGTTGCGCGGGAGGTTTATCGAAAGCCATCGCTCGAAGCTGCTGCCGCGTTATTCGAAGCGGCCATGGCAAGCCCGCATCCACTGGTCGCCGTCGCCGGCGCCGCGGGCGCACGTGAGACGACGAGATTGCGGCCTAAGATCCGCAAGACCCTCGAGCAGGCTGCAAAGAGCAAAGACCGTCTCGTGTCACGACTCGCGCTGGCCGCCATTAGCCAAATCGGCCCGATGGAATCGATTGCGGAGAAGAAAGTCATCAAGCAGCCGACGTCGCGCAAGCGTCGCCGCAAGTCCAACACGGCCGTAATTACGCACGGCACTTTTGCCGCCAACGGTAGCTGGTATCGTCCCGGCGGTGACTTTTACGAGGCACTCAAGAAAAAGCGGCCTGACCTGGATCTTCACGATCGCAGCTTCCGCTGGACAGGTGCGTATTCCGACAAGGCACGCCGTGCGGATGCACTGCTGCTCAAGCAGTGGGTCGCGGATCAGGGCCTGAGCGTGCCTGATTTCTTTGCCCACAGCCACGGCGGTACGGTAGCGAACCTGGCGACCCGGAAAGGGGTGCAGTTCGACCGGCTCGTGTTAATGGGTTGGCCGGTGCACCGGAAGTGGTTTCCGGATTTTTCCAGGGTCAAACGTATCGTCGATGTGCGCGTGCGGCTGGATCTTGTCGTCCTGCTGGACGGCGGCGCACAGCGATTCCGCACCAAGGACTTCAAGATAGAAGAGCATCGCCACGGCTGGTTCGATCACAGTTCGACGCACGAGTCCGCTTATTGGGATGACCATGGTCTCTGGGACATCATCTAGTCGCTCCAAGGCAAGCCGCCCGTCGCCTTTTCGGATTCTTGCGGCGGGGACATCGTGGCGGCTATTCGGTTCTCGGCGGGCAGGGGAACTACTGCTGCAAGCCGCGACGTCCGACGACGAGCAGAGTCGAATGCTGGCGGGCATGTCGCTGGTCAAGGGCGGGCAACGATCTTTCGACCTCATCGAGGAACAACTCGCGTCCGGCAAGGCAAGTGCGCCACTGGTGCAGCTGCTGCCAGATATCGACGCCGGTCGAGCCCGGATCGTGTTACAGAAGATAATGCAGGGTGAGGCGGGTGAGATGGTGGAAACGGCCCGGCAATGCGTCGACCTGCTGGACAGAATTGACGAGGTTCACCGCGATAGTCGCTAGATGGCGTCCACGAACTCCCTGGCTTCCGCGTATTTTTTGTAATACAGCTCTTTGGCCTGGCCGATCCAGTCGTCCTGTTCCATGCGACCCTTGAATTCTTTTAGCTCAGCGTTGACTCGCGCGATATCTTCGGCAGTGAAGTTGGCGAGCTGCCTGAAGCTGTAGACGCCCAGTTCGTTCAAGGTGTTTTCGAACACTTTGCCAATGCCAACGATCGCCTTCAGATCGTCGACTTCAAGTTCCTGTTCATCATCGGTGCCTTGTTCAGCGCCCGTACTCGGCTCGGAAACCGCGACTTGTTTCGGGCCAGCCGTGCGGCCGGTTTCGGGGGCCTGTGCCGATTTCGCGTGGCCGTTCAGCGCCGCACCGCTGGTTGCCCTGCGTGCCTGTTTAAGCGCTTTGCGCTGTTGTTTTTCCATGTCGGCAAAGTGCTTTTCGACTTCGTCCAGCTGCATGCGCAGGGTTTCGGAGTGCTTCTCGTACTGTCCTGCGGCTTCGCGGTAGCGTTTCGCGTCTTCCTCGTGCTGTCTGCGGCTCTTCTCCATTGACCTCAGGCAGTGCGCAAGCTCCTTGTTCTGCACCTTGAGTTCTTCGAGTTCCATCAGGTCGCGACGCAGTGTTTCGATCTCCTGCTGTGCCAGAACGTTATCGTGTTTCAGTTCGGCGTTGTCAGCTTCGAGGGATATGACTTTTTGCTCAAGATTGTCGAGGTGTGCCAGCCGGTTGTGTGCCGAATCCAGCATCTTGTTGACCGACTCCTGCTCGGAGCGTGATGCCTGCAGGAGATTACTGAACGATTCGTGCTCGGCGCGCGAATCGGCGATCTTCAATTCCAGGGCTTTACGCTTCTCGAACGCCTTTGCCAGTTCACGCTTGTAAACGTTGCCGGACTTGATGAACTCCTGGTGCAGTTCCTCGGACTGCTTCTTCATGGCGAGCAGCGCGTTCTGGAAGGTCAGCATCTTGGTCTTGAATCCCTCGCGTTCTTCGCGAAGGTTGAAAAGGTCTCTGGCAGTGAGCTTCTCTTTCTCGTGAGCCGATTCCAATGCTGTACGACTGCGGGTCAATGCGATCTCGTGTCGCCGTACCACGGCCTCCTGGTCTTCGATATTGGATCGCAAGGTGGCGGTTTCCGCCGTCAGGCGCTCTTTCTGACGCGTCATATCGTCGAGCCTGGTCTGCCATTCGTCATTCAGTTTCTCAGCCTGGCGCACGTTGCTGGGGCCGCGGATGAGCCAACCGATACCGGCGCCAACAAGCAGGGCGGCCCCGATATAGATCGCGAGTTGCGAAGTGAATGCTTCCATCGCGCCAGTATGCCGTCCGGCGTGATTATGGAATATGACCGACTGCACAAAATGGCACCATGGCAAGTGGCCGGTGATTGCCCGGTAAGTCGAAGAAAAATACTAAAAAACAGAGGGTTAAGAAGGATTCGCTTGGAAACGTGGCTTAGCTCAACAGCCGATGTAGACTTGAGGTCCCACTAATCGGCGGAGATCAACAGCAATGCATCGGAGTCAGCTGGCAGGGTTCATTATCGATTGCGAAACCGGCGATCTGGACGAAGCGGCCGGTTTCTGGGGGCAGGCACTGGGGTATGGACCACTGCCGCTGAGCGGCCCGGGTGAAGACCACTACCGTGGTCTGGACACCGGCCGGAATGGAATGCACATTGAACTGCAGAAGGTCGACCATCCAAGCCGGGTGCATCTCGACATCGAAACCGACAACATCGAAGCGGAAGTCCGGCGACTGGAGCAGCTCGGCGCAAGGCGCGTCAAACAGGTGAAGACATGGTGGGTCATGCAGGCGCCAACCGGACATCGATTTTGCATCGTGCAAGTGCAAAGCGAGAACTTCGCCGACATGGCCAGGCAGTGGTAGCTGAAACAGTGAAACCGTTGCTGTTGTTCGGGCGCGGTGCTTGCCCGAGCGACGGTTGGCGCTGGATTTGGTCGAACCCGTACGCAGACGATTTCAGGAAACGCTCGTGAGACAACTTGTACTGTTGACTACCCTGTTGCTGACCGCCATGTCGACGGCCCAGCCTCTTGATGAATTCGACTATTTCGCAGCGAACCGCACGATGATTCGCAACGGTGTCCAGGCGGTCCTGATGTGCAACGGCCTGTTTACATCCGGGCGCACATTGGAGCAGATATTCGCACAGGAGCTGGCCTACCTTCCGGCGCCGGTGGGCAGCGTTGAGGGCGGCGAGTACATCATCGACCGGGAACGCAGGGCCGTCGCTATTGGCGGGCCCGCATCAGGCCCCGTAATTCGCGCCGCTTTTCGAGACGGCATCGGTTGTGTCGTAATGGCGCCGAACCAGTCATTCGACGATATCGACGCGCTGCCGGTGCTCGCCTTACCGTACCCCGACGGCGACCCAGCGATATTGCCGTGGCCGATGGGTGACGTATTAGACCCCGACCTGATGCCAACAAACGTCGATTGGACGGCGCTCAATGCCGCTTCCGATTGGGCGTTTGATCGGGAGTCAGCGGAGCAGGTGACGTTGAGCCTGATCGTTGTGCACAACGGGCAGATTGTTCTCGAGCGCTATGCCGACGGCGTGAAGATGACGACTCGAACTCGCACCTGGTCGACAGCGAAAAGCATTGCGGCAACGTTGATCGGCATACTGGTCGACGACGGTCGCCTCGAACTCGATGCGCCGCTGGGTATCGAATGGCTGCCGGATGTAGGGGGCGACGAAAACGATCCGCGTGCGACGATAACGCTCCGGCACGTGCTCAATATGTCGAGTGGCTTATACCCGGTGGATAGCTTCGGGATGGAGTATGCAACCGGCTCCGGTCTCGCCTACTGGGCAGGTGCGAGCTCGGTCGACGGTGCGCGCCGTCGCGCGTTGCTGCGTAAGCCTGGGACCCGTTGGGACTACGAAAACTACGACACTTTGCTGGCGGTTTACGCGATGAAGCGGGTTCTGGGAGATGCGAGTACCTACGCCGAGTTTCCGCGAAAAGCGTTGCTGGACCGGATCGGTATGCGAAATACGTTGGTAAGCACAGATCGTTTTGGCGACTTTGTTTTCAGCAGCCAGGTGTATACGAATGCCCGTGACCTTGCGCGGTTCGGACTTTTGTATGTACAGGGCGGCGTCTGGCAGGGTGAACGACTTCTTTCAAAGGAGTGGATCGATTTCGTACGCACGCCGGCAGCGGCCGCAGCGAGCCGGGGCAATGACTATGGCGGTCAGTTCTGGCTGGTTCCCGACGACCGCGAAGACGTGCCGAAATCCGCTTACTCGACAGCCGGAAACCGCGGGCAATACGTTATTGTTGTGCCGTCGCACGATACGGTCATTGTAAGGCGTGGCCTTGACTACGGCGGGCAGGGATTCAACCGCTGGGATCTGACGCGAGAGGTGTTAAAGGCAATTGAGACGGACTGATTGGCTGCCGGAAATTTTGGGTAGTGCTATATGTAGCAAAGGTGTTTAGGATACGCAGCCTGAAATTGCGCCCGTAGCTCAGCTGGATAGAGTACCTGGCTTCGAACCAGGTGGTCGGGAGTTCGAATCTCTCCGGGCGCGCCAAATAAAGAAGGGGTCCCATCGGGGCCCCTTTTTTATTTTGTGTGTTCTGGATGAAGATGAGGACTGCTGTTCGATAAAACGCGCTAGCGTTTTAGACGCCGAAGGCGCCCCGCAGGGGTCAAAACAGCCCCTAGGCTGTTTTGATCAATCTCTCCGGGCGCGCCAAAAAACACAAGGGTCCCTTCAGGGGCCCTTTTGTTTTTTGGGTGTTCCGGATGAAGATGAGGACTGCTGTTCGATAAAACGCGCTAGCGTTTTAGACGCCGGAAGGCGCCCCGCTGGGGGGCATAAACCCGAAGGGTGAAACAGCCCCTAGGCTGTTTTGATCAATCTCTCCGGGCGCGCCAAATAAACAAGGGGTCCCATCGGGGGCCCTTTTTTATTTTGTGTGTTCTTGGATGAAGATGAGGACTGCTGTTCGATAAAACGCGCCAGCGATTTAGACGCCGAAGGCGCCCCCGCCCGGGGTCGTTCGGTGGGGGGGGGGAAGAGGGAATAGGAAGGAGGGGGGGGGGGGGGGGGGAAAACAGCCCTAGGCTGTTTTGATCACTCGTCTCCGCAGCGTTGGCGCGACCTAAGAGCGTTCTGGAGCCACGGGTGTCGCCAACGGGGCCTCGACTGTCGGTTTCGAGCATCCATATCATTGGTGTGTTCTGGATGAAGATGAGGACTGCTGTTCGAATAAAACGCCGCGCCAGCGTTATGGATCGACTCATCGAGGCGCCCCGCGAGCGCGGTCAAAACAGCCCTCGGCAAAGTCACAAGCGGGTAAGATTGATTGGTCTGCGCTGGACAAATGGGTTACTCGCGAAGGAGTGGGCGGCGACAAAGAGGTAATCGAGTTCTACAAAAGAATCGGTCGAAATAGCCCGTAGGTTGATGCCTGCGCTCCGAGGGCAAGGGTCACTTGTTGTTTAAGCCTGATTACTTTCGAAATACTGTCCCATTGTCCCATTCAGCGTAGCCGCGTGCCGGACACAGGGTTTACACACTTAGCCGTACAGGGCTCGCTTCACAGCCTCGGGTTCTTTCTCCATCACACGTAGCAGGGTATGCGACGCGCCATCTGGGTCGCGTTCACCTTGCTCCCACTTCTGCAGGGTGCGAATGGAGATCATCAGGAAGTCGGCGAATTGCTGTTGGGTCATGCCGAACTTCTGACGAATACCTTTTACGTCAGCCGGCTCGAACTCGTAACGCTTCAGCTTTTCAGGCTTGTCTCGAAACTCCTTCAGACCGGCGACAATTTCAGCACCGATATCTCGCTTCGCCATGTCCGTCTCCTAATCTCTACTCAAAGGTCTTTCACAATTTCACGCATCGCCTTGATCGCATCACGAGATAGATCACTCGCTTCATTCTTGGCGTACGCGGTCAGGAACAAAACCTGGTGGTTCTTCGTAATCCATTAATAGATGACTCGGACGCCACCGCGTTTTCCTGATCCTTGCAGTCCCCACCGCAGCTTTCTGACTCCACCGGACCCTTTGATGATGTCTCCTGCGTCTGGCCGATCCATCAGGTAGAGCTGCAGCATTTGGAACTGCGAGTCATCGAAGTAGTTTTCTCTGATAGTTGAGAACCCTGTCGTCTCGATGAACTCCATGGAAAGAGACTACCCCAATGGGGCATATAGTGCAAGATCAAATCTGTCCCACTGGAACTCATAAGGTCGAAGAGAATCAGGTGCTTACGCCGGCTCTGGCAAATTTCTATGGGACAGACGAGTTCTATCACTTACTGAATTTATTTAGGTGGTTCGTGATGAATAGCGAGGTCCAAAGCAGTCAGGCGCCGCTGGATGGTCACGCGGGCCCCCTCTGAGGGCGACAGATTGAGCCGTCAATCCAATCGACACCCATGGCGGTTTTTTTTTGGCCGAGGGCCGCCGCGCTTCAGGCTTGCGAATGATAGCGCTGATGCGCCTGCCTGGCAAAATATTTAATCGAATTTATCGGATAGTACAATCGAAATATACCATCATGTGGATGATCAATTTGCGCTCTAATAGCTACGCAACGCAAATACTTCTTTTCTGAGGGGATAAGTTCAATGCGCAAACAAACGATAGTTTTACTCGCGACTCTGGCGGTGGCGATGCCGGCGGTGCTGACATCAGAACCTGCTGTCGCGCAGGCTACGCCGAAGTCGAATCAATTCTGGTGGCCTGACAACCTGGACCTTGGCCCGCTCCGCGACCACGGAGTCGAGTCGAACCCGATGGGCGATGACTTCAACTACGCCGCGGCCTTCGAGGCGCTGGATCTCGACGCCGTCAAAAAGGACATTGACACTGTGCTGACCACCTCGCAGGATTGGTGGCCGGCGGACTACGGCAATTACGGACCGTTTTTCATCCGCATGGCCTGGCACAGTGCGGGCACCTACCGCACGCTTGACGGTCGCGGTGGTGCCGGCGGCGGTCAACAACGTTTCGAGCCGCTCAACAGCTGGCCCGACAATGCCAACCTGGACAAGGCACGTCGCCTGCTCTGGCCGGTCAAGCAGGAGTATGGCCGCGCGCTGTCCTGGGCAGACCTGATGGTGCTTGCGGGCAACGTCTCGCTCGAGAACATGGGCTTCGAGACTTTCGGATTCGCCGGTGGACGCGAAGACGACTGGGAGGCCGACCTGGTCTACTGGGGACCTGAGACAAAGATGCTGGACGACGAGCGTTACAGCGGCGACCGGAAGCTGCAGAGGCCTCTGGCTGCCGTTCAGATGGGCCTGATCTACGTCAACCCGGAGGGACCTAACGGTAACCCGGATCCGCTGTTGGCAGCGAAGGACATTCGAGACACCTTCGCGCGAATGGCGATGAACGATGAGGAAACCGTTGCCCTCATAGCCGGTGGGCACACCTTCGGTAAGAACCACGGTGCTCACAAGGTCGAAGATTGCGTAGGGGTCGAGCCGACCGCTGCCGGTATCGAAGAGCAGGGCTTTGGCTGGACAAACAAGTGTGGCAGCGGCAACGCTGGCGACACCATTACCAGCGGCCTGGAAGGCGCATGGACGACCACGCCGGCCCAGTGGAGCATGAACTACCTGCAGAACCTGTTTGCCTTCGAGTGGGTGATGACGAAGAGCCCGGCCGGTGCAACGCAGTGGATCCCGAAAAACCCGGCGGCGGCCAACCTTGTGCCGGATGCACACGATCCGGACAAGCGGCACGCGCCCGTCATGCTAACGACGGATCTGTCGCTGAAGTTCGACCCGAGCTATCGCGAGATCTCAAAGCGGTTTCTCGAGAACCCGGAGGAGTTCGAGCTCGCGTTTGCCAAAGCATGGTTCAAGCTGACGCATCGTGACATGGGTCCACGCGCCCGCTATGTCGGCAACGATATTCCGGATGAAGTGCTGCTCTGGCAGGACCCGGTCCCTGCGGTCGATCATGCGCTGATTGATGCTGACGACATTGCCAAGCTGAAATCCGAGATTCTCGACACGGGGCTTACCGTCCCGCAGCTCGTCAGAACCGCCTGGGCATCTGCCTCTACTTACCGCGACACGGACATGCGCGGTGGAGCAAATGGGGCAAGGCTTCGACTGGCGCCTCAAGTCGACTGGGATGTTAACAACCCGGACGAGTTAGCCACGGTGCTAGGCCGTCTGGAACGCGTCCAGAAGGACTTCAATGGTGCTCAAAAAGGCGGCAAGAAAGTATCGCTCGCTGACCTGATCGTGCTCGGCGGCGCTGCTGCCATCGAGAAGGCAGCCAAGGCGGCCGGCAACGATGTCGAAGTTCCGTTCACGCCGGGCCGCACGGACGCCAGCCAGGCGCAGACCGACATAGAGTCCTTCGACGTGCTGAAGCCGACGGCTGATGGCTTCCGGAACTACTTCGGTGAAGCCAACTACCGTTCACCGGCGGAAATGCTGGTTGAGAAGGCAGACCTGCTGACGCTGACGGCGCCCGAGATGACCGCGTTGGTTGGCGGAATGCGGGCTCTGAATGCGAATGCCGGCGGCGCCAGGCACGGTGTATTCACGGATCAGCCGGGAGCGTTGAGTAATGATTTCTTCGTGAACCTGCTGAGCATGGCAACCACGTGGGCGAAGTCTTCGAAGACGGCTGGAATCTATGAGGGCCGTGACCGAGTGACAGGTGAGCTGCAATGGACAGCTACTCCCGTCGACCTGGTATTTGGTTCACATGCCGAACTTCGCGCGATCGCTGAAGTGTATGCAGAGAGCGGTGGCGAAGAGAAATTCATCGGTGACTTCGTTGCCGCATGGACCAAGGTAATGACGCTCGATCGCTTCGACCTGGATGAAGGGCAGGGCGACGGGGTTTACGCCAGCCGCTAAACGCGGCGGCGACAGCCAGCGGGGATGGAGCATCCCGGAAGGTGCTCACGCCCCGTAACTCGCTGGAAATGGACGGCGGCGCAATTTGCGCCGCCGTTTTCTCTCAGGTGGTAACCGTCGACAAAGTCTTGTCTGCTTCAGATCGGTCTTCCTGCAATTTTTCCAGTACCCACGCTTCGATTGTGTCGTAGTACTGCATCAGGAAAGTCCAGACGTAGCTCGATGCGGCATCCGCATCGTCGCTCAGATCATCGACAGAGGTGTAGTCGGCGTTCGCAGCTTCGTCGACGAAGATCGAGTAGAGGCTTTGCGACAGATCGACACCGTAGGTTTTGGCAAGGCGCCGGCCGATGACAGGAATATCCCTGACGAACTCGAATGCCATGTCGGTGTCGACGCGCCCGTCATTGTTGTAGTCGAAGTAAACGCCCTTCGGTATCCAGCCTGACTTGGCCATGCCGATATGCAGCCTGGTCGCAAAATCCTCGTAGCTGATTTCGACAACGACGTGCGTAATTTCATAGCTTGGCGTGTCCTCGGCGCCCGGGTCGTAGGGCGTGCTGGTTTCGAGGATATAGATTCCCGGCTTCAACGACTCGAGCTGCTCGGGCGTCGGCACACCGGGCTTTGCAGATGACAGGCCTTGCGTGCCCTCCAGCGCGTCGATTCGCCCTTGCTGACGTTCTAAAAGGTCTTGTAGTGCGGCCGCATCGTCTGCGGTTTGTTGCAGCGCGGCGGAGCTGTCGGACACCTGCGACTGAAGCTCCCGTATCTGAGCCGCCTGGAAGGCCAACGCGACGAAGCAAAACGCGACTGCAGCCAGAAGCAGGTAAGTAAAGAGGTTGCTCGTTCTCTGTTGCATCAGAAGTTCCGATTCTACCTGTCTATTGTAAGGGCGAGAGCGAGCTAGAGCTGCACCCGCACTGTCTGTAATGAGTTGGCCGGAATGTCCACGGCCGCCTGTTGTGCGCCAATCCGCAAGGAGTACTTCAGGCTCTGCTTGGTCGTATTCAGGACCTGCACACTCAGGAGCTTTTCAAAATTCACGGTTGCACTCGCGTGCAGTGCGTCCTCATCGAGCCCGACCAGGTGTTTATCGGCCTGAACCGCCCTGTCGCCCGGCCGAATCGTGCGGCTGAACTGCGCCAGAACGTAGTAGATCGGCGTGTAGTAAATATATCCGGTGTCCGTGTCGATCATGATGGGCGCGCCGCAATAGTTGCCGACGTGATTAGGTCCGCCATCCTTGTCCAGGACAACATTCCAGTCGATCCAGCCGTCCATCCAGTGGTTCAGGCTGACGATGATATTCCGCGCGTAGCGATGAACGGGCGTGTAAATCGGGTGATCCTCGTTGTTCGGTGCCCATGTCGCCGTGTACGCCCAGTCTGTCGCATTCGGGTTCCACCAGAAATCATCGTTATCGAACCAGCCAGACTCCTTGAAACGCACCGGGTCCAGGACACCGCCCGGTGCGTCCTTGCCGAGATCGTCGATGGTGCCCTCGGTGTGAATAATCGAGAACTCGGGGAATTTCTCATGGACACGTTCGAACACTTCCTCGTACACCTTGTAGGTGCTTTCGTACCAGTGCACGGCCGCTCCATGCACAAAGGGCGCCGTCTCCGGATCGCCGAAAATGACGTCTGTCCAGTGCTCCAGGCCATCGCGGTTCTGATCGTAGATCAGCAGCTTCACATCGCCGTAACCAGTCGCCCGCAGGGTAGGGCCCAGATGTTTCTTGATGAATGCGTTCTGGGTCTCCGGCGTGAAATGCATGCTCTCCCATTGGCCACTGTTGCCATGCGGCTCATTGACCGGCGTCAGTCCCCAGATGCTGACACCCTCATCGTTGTAGGTGTCGAGGTAGCGGCTGAGGTAATCGGCAAACGTCTGCACGTATTCCGGTTTAAGCATGCCGCCGGTGCCCGCAAAGTTGTTTTCCGCGGTCCCGGGGATGTACCAGTCTTCGATGTCCTTCATCCACGAGGGTGCGGTCCAGGCCGAGGCAATGATTCTGAGATCACCTGATTCCTGGCGGCTCTTTATGGCCTGTGCTTCCTTGATCATGGGCAGCAGATCAAAGCGCTCGTCCTTGATGCCCGGATAGTCAGAAGAACGGAAGCCGTCTTTGTCCGGGGTAATACTGAAGTGCCTGAGCGTTTCATCACCAGCCACGTCGGCGTACGAGTATTTGCCGACAACCGAGAAATCGGTTGCGCCAATCGGTGTTCGGGTCAGCGAGAAATTGGCGCCGCGTTCACTGAAAATCTCCTCCATCACCTCGGCGCGCTTGTCAGGTTCAAGGTGTGCCAGTACGAAAGCTGACGATTCGGTGAATGATGAGCCGATGCCGACAATCGTCTGTTTGACGATGTCCGGTCGTATGGTGATGGTCGTACCGCTGGACGGGCTGCGATCGAACGGCAGGTTTTCGCTGGTCGTCATCTTGTCACCGGCTTCGCTGGTTAGCAGGACCTCAGTGGTCGCGGACAAGTGGTAATCGATGTCAGTCATATCGGCGGCCAATTCGACTCCTTGCTTCGGGGAGGCGCAAGCGCACAGAAAAGCGGCTGTGCACGCTGTAATGAAATACTCCGTGTGTTTGCCAGTCATTGATCTTTCCCTTGCGGCGCAGCAAGACGAATTCTCGGTAGCAACGGCGGTGATCCAGGAGGTGCATCTTGCACCAGCGCAGGTCCGTAGCCTACCGAATCCGAGGCGTGGAAAGTAGCCGGAATCGGCCTGTTTCGATCGAGCTGGCTGCATCAGCTTAACGGGCCCCGGTTGAGCCATTGAAACGGGTGATGCCGCGCTGGCTGAACTTGCCGAAATGACTTTCGGTTTGCGACTCCGTATAAGGAGATTGCAGAACCTTGCCGGAGTGAAGAATGAAGCTGCGATACAAGATACTGGGAGGCCTGCTGGCGCTTGTGCTGCTTGCGGTGACGTCCCTCGCCATAGCGATAGGCTATACGGCCGACTGTGAGCCGCCGTCCGCGGTCGCCGACAATGCACAGCTAATGAAGGCCGTCGTCTACCGATGCTACGGCTCCCCGGATGTACTCGAATACTCAGACGTCCCGAAACCGGTACCGGCTGACAACGAGGTCCTGGTAAAGGTCATGGCGGCCTCGGTCAATCCGCTGGACTGGCACTACATGCGAGGATCGCCATTCTTTATGCGCCTCGGCGTGGGTTTGGGAGCGCCCGAGGATACGCGGCTCGGCGTTGATTTCGCCGGCATCGTCGAGTCAGTCGGCAAAAATGTCACACGCTACAAGCCCGGTGACGAAGTGTTTGGTGGCGCCAGTGGTGCCTTTGCGGAGTATCTCGTCATTCGCGAGGACCGTGCACTCGCGACAAAGCCCGCAAACGTAACGTTTGAAGAAGCCGCGTCTGTGACCATCGCCGGAGTGACCGCGCTGCAGGCACTGCGCGATCATGGCGCGCTGCAGGCGGGACAAAAGGTGTTGATCAACGGCGCGTCGGGTGGCGTGGGTACCTTCGCCGTACAAATCGCTAAATCGATGGGTGCCGAAGTAACCGGGGTATGCAGCACTCGCAACGTTGAAATGGTCACTGCGATCGGTGCGGACCATGTCATCGACTACAAGCAGCAGAACTACACAGACGGTGATGAGCGCTACGACCTGATCGTCGATATGGTCAGCAATCACGGACTACTGGCGAATACCAAGGTGATCCAGGACAGCGGCACCCTGGTCATGGTTGGCGGGCCTACCGGCGACTGGTTAAAGCCGCTTGCCGGGCCATTGAAGGCAATGCTGATGTCACCGTTTCTGGATCAGCGAGTCGGCATGATGTTGGGGCGGCTGAGCCCTGAGGATCTTGCCTTCATTGCGGAGCTCATGCAGGCGGGCGCAGTAACGCCGGTTATCGATCAGCGCTTTTCACTGGCCGAGGTTGCCGATGCGATTCGGTACTCAGAAACCGGGCGCGCTCGTGGCAAGATAATTATCAACGTAGCGCCGGATTCCTGATGCTTTCCCGACATGCGGGCCCTGCATCGGGGTAGCCGAACCCTCAGGGTGTTGCGCTAGTCGAGGGCGCTGGCTACGCGTTGCTTGTAGGTGTCGTGACAGGCAATGCAGCCGTCGGTCAATTCCCCGAACTTGCGCAATGCTTTGTCCCGGTCAGGCGCTTTGGCCGCGTCAATTATTTCCAGCGACAGGTCGTGTACGCGCGTATCGAGCTGCTTGAATGCCGGCATTTCCTCGCCGAGTTCTGCGGCGACGAGTTTGACCTGCTCAGGCGGGATTTTCGGGTGCTTGGCAACGCCAGACGCACCGTCGGCGACCAGGCCAAGATCGTCGCTCAGAAGTCCGTCGGCTATCTTGACGTAGTCATCTCGAAGGCCCTGCATAATCTGTTTCAGCGATAGCGCTTCGCCGGATGCGGCGAGCCCGGGCGCGAATATCAGGGCAAGCGTTAATAGCGGTACGGCAAATCTGCGATCAATCACGTGAATGTCCTGCGGCTTCGGTAGTCATCCTGACCACACCAAGTCTACGCGATCTTCGCAGCTTTCGCCGGAACGCATGCTTGGCTCGCATTTCTCGATATACTGCGAGAAAAAGAGGCCGAAACCGATGCATACATTCGCGGATCCACTGACGCGCGCCGTTCAGGTGGCTGGAGATCGTACCGCCGTTATTTCCGAGGGACGGCGGCTCACGCACCGCGAGTTGCAATCGCGATGCCGGCGTCTCGCAACGGTACTCAAGGACCTCGGCGCAAAGCCTGGCGACCGCATCGCTGTGCTGGCCGCCAATACGCACCATTACCTGGAAGCCTACGTCGCAATTCCGGCGGCGGGGTTCGTCATCGTACCGCTCAATACCCGACACGCCGAGCCCGAGCTGCGCTACGCCATCGAGGACGCGGGTGCCACGGTGCTTATTGCGGACAGGGACCCCGGCGGGCTGCGCGAAACTGTCGACACCGTTATTTCGATTCCAGATGAGTACGATGCATTGCTTGATGCCGCAGGCGAATCAGAGCTGGGCGCGACTGTGACGGAAGACTCGCTGGCCGGCCTGTTCTATACCGGTGGTACCACCGGCGCTTCCAAAGGCGTGATGCTGACGCATCGAAACCTCATCGCCAATACGTTCCACTTCATGACGATGGCGCCGCCGGCCGCGGATAGCGTTTTCCTGATCATGGCGCCGATGTTTCACGCCGCAGGTTCGAACGGCGTGCTTGCCGGAATCTGGTCAGGCGGCTGCCAGATTCCGCTGAAAGTATTCGACCCGGCGGTGGCGTTGGACATGATCGAGAAGTACGAGGTCACGCACACACTGGGCGTGCCGACGATGATCGCGGCGATCGCCGAGCTGCAACACTCGGAGCCGCGCGATACGCGCTCGTTGCGCATGGTTGCCCACGGCGGCTCGCCGATCGCTACAGAGGTTGTGCGGCGTGCGGCGAGTGCTTTTCCCACGGCGGAGTTTGTGCATGTCTACGGCATGACGGAAGGCTCACCACTGGTCACCGGCTTGAGGAATGAACAGGACCTGCTGGATGTCGATCGCAGTCGCTCTTGCGGCCAGGCGTTGATCGGTGTGCAGGTGAAGATCATAGACGAGGAAGGCAACGAGATGCCGACCGGCGAAGTGGGCGAGCTCGCCGCCCGTGGCCCCAATATCATGAAAGGCTACTGGAACAAGCCGGAGCAGACAGCAGAGGTTCTGCGCGACGACTGGTATCGCTCAGGCGATATGGGCTACCTTGACGAGGAAGGCTTTGTCTTCCTGGTTGATCGTGCGAAGGACATGATCGTCAGCGGCGGCGAGAACGTCTATTGTTCCGAAGTCGAAGAGGCGCTTTATAAACATCCGGCAGTGCTCGAGGCCGCTGTGTTCGGCGTACCGGACGAGGCCTGGGGCGAGTGTGTGCATGCGGTCGTCGTGCCTCGAGAGGACGTAACGTCTGAAGAACTCATAGAGTTTTGTCGCCAGCACATTGCGGGTTATAAACTGCCAAAGGCAATCACGCTGTCCAGCGAGGAGCTGCCGAAATCGGGACCAGGGAAGATCCTGAAGCGCGAGCTGCGCGAGCCGTTCTGGGCGGGGCACGAAAGAAAAGTAAACTGAAGCAAGGCCAACCAGCTATGCACGGTATCCAAAAGCGCCTGGCTCGTGAGCGAGTCACGATGAGCAAGATGGTGGGGATCTATTGTTCCGCGCATCATGGTACTTCGGGCGATGCCCTGTGCGCCGATTGCCGGGTGTTTCTCGACTACGCCGAGACGCGCTTGCACAAGTGTCCGTATGGCGAAGAAAAGCCGACCTGCGCTAACTGCCCGGTGCATTGCTACAAGCCGGCGCAACGCGAGCAGGCGCGAAAGATCATGCGCTTTGCCGGGCCTCGGATGTTGCTGCGCCACCCCTTGCTGGCGATCAGACACCAGCTCGACGGTCTGAGGAAGGCGAGGCATCCTCGGGAACTGACGCGCGAACAACGGCTGGATGCACGCAAGAAATAGCAGCGCCCTGGGCGGGGCAGCGCCAAAGCGGATGCGCATCACTGCCATCCGGCTACCAACCCCTGCAGACGACCTGGCGTGAGACAGGCGCTTGACGGGTTCTCGAACGATTCTCTGAGCAGCTCCAAGGGCTCGGTCACCACCGGTCCTGAGCGGGGCCGATAGTTCGGAAGCACGAGTTGCGCGATGTAGACAAGCGGCGTTGACCGCGTGTTGTCCGAAATACCAGCCGCAGGATGGCTGGCTCAGGCAATAACTGAGGTGCATTTTTTGCCTGTATAATCCAGCTACAACAGGATCAGGCTATCTCTGCACGGCGCTGGCCGCATACTCGTTCGATTTCTGACAGGGAGATTCACCATGCAACACTCGAAAGGCCTTGTTTTCGTCATTTCTTTCCTGGTCTCGTCATTGGCGCAGGCGGGCGTCGTAATGGACATGGTGGCAACGGACGCGGCCGGTCAGGAAACGGGTCGTTCCAAGATCTTCGCCCAGTCGAAGATGATCCGTATGGACCACGGCGGCAGCGACGCGTCGGCATCGATGATCTTCCTGGGCGACCGGTTCGTTTACGTCGACCATGACGACAAGAGCTACGTCGTGATGGACGAGGCGATGTTGAATGAGGTCTCGGCGAAGATCAGTGAAGCGATGAAAGAGATGGAGGCGCAGCTTGCCAACATGCCTCCTGAGCAACGTGCGATGGTCGAGCAAATGATGAAGGGCAAGATGGATGGCATGATGCCGCAGGCGGATACGGCGCCCAAACCGCGCGTCGAATCGATGGGCAAGAAGGAGTGGCAATCCTACACCTGCCGGCAGTATGCCGTTTACGAAGCAGACAAGAAGACCCAGGAGATCTGCGCGGCAAAGCTCGATGACGTTGCCGGAGCCGACGAGGTCGTCGAGGCGTTTATCGGTATGGCTGCGTACATCAAGAAGATGACCGAATCGATGCCCATGATGGCGAACGGAGGGTTTAATCCCGGAGAGCTGATGGCGGAGATCGAAGGGTTTCCCGTGCACACGGTGGATTATCGCAACGGCCAGAAGATCAGCGAGATGTCGCTGGATTCGGTTGACGAGAGAAAGCTCGACCCGGCGCTGTTCGCGGCACCAGACGGTTATCGGCGACAGGATCCGTTCAGCTCACGCTAGCCTGAAAATCGCTGCAGTCCCACGCACTCGTTCGCGCAACTGCCGAGCGAGAATTGCGTTCGCCTGTCTCCTGGCAGGTGATAGTTTCCACGATAGTGCTAGCGCGTTTCGCAGCTTTTAATAGGGCTTTGCGATTCGCTTTGCGAATCGATTCCGGACTGGGAGCAGTGTGATGTTGGACAAGCGATCAGACCTGGCCGGGCCAGGTATCAGCACTTACGAGAAAGTGGACCAGATTCTGCCTCGCGATTACGAGTCGCTGATGGACAAGAAACGCACGCAGCGAGCGATCTACGATGTGAAGGAGTATATCGAGAAAGGCCTGGCTCGCGAACTGAACCTGATGCTCGTGCAGGTACCACTGATCGTCGAGGTTGCGTCGGGCATGAACGACATGCTCGACAGGGACGGCTCCAGGACACCGGTTGAGTTTCATTGTGGGCTCGGTATTGACGAGCCGATTCACGCGTCTATCGTGCAGGCCGCCACCAAGTGGAAACGCTGGGCGCTGAAGCAGTTCGAGTGCGAGGTTGGCGAGGGCATCAATACGGACATGCGAGCCGTGCGCAAAGATTATTTCCTCGACCATGATCACAGTGCGTATGTTGATCAATGGGATTGGGAGCAAGTGCTTACAGAGGAACAGAGAAACCTCGACTACCTGACAGAAGTCGTGCGAAAGATATGGAAGGTCCTGACGGGCGCCGAGAAAATGGTCATGGACAAGTATCCCGAATTACAGGATCCGCGGTTTCCGCCGCTTCCGGAAGAACTGCATTTCATCCATGCCGAAGAAATTCTCGCGAAGTATCCGGATCTGCCGCGTAAAGAACGCGAGACCAAGATCATCGAGGAATACGGGGCTGTGTTCATTTACGGAATAGGCTGGGTACTCGACGATGGTTACCCGCATGAAATGCGAGCAGCCGACTATGACGACTGGGTGACGCCGACAATCGAGAAAGACGGCAAGCTCATGCACGGCCTGAACGGTGACATCCTGGTCTACAATCACGTAACCAAGAGAAGGCACGAGCTGTCGTCGATGGGTATCCGGGTCACTCCGGATACTCTGCGCGAACAGATGAAGATCGCCGAGCGCGAAGACGAACTCTCCCAGCCTTATCACCAGATGATCCTGAACGATGAAATACCGCTGTCGATCGGCGGCGGCATCGGCCAGTCAAGAACACAGATGCTGTTGCTGAGAAAGGCCCATCTTGGTGAGGTCAGTACTACGGTATGGCCGAAACAGCTGCACGAGGTTTGCGAGAAACACAACATATTCGTGCTGAAGTAGACCTGAATGGCTGAACGCCAGCCGCGACGGGCGTGTAGTGCGGCTGGCGGATGTTTCGTTCCATGACGGACGCCGCCGCGTCTTGCCGGTATGCGTGCTCGAGCCTATGATTAAAAGCTCTGATCTGTCGAGTGCGACGTGCGCGAGGGTACGGCGATGAGCGAAGAAATAGCGAGAATCGAAAAACAACTGCATGAACTGACGAAAAAGCTCAATGAGCTTCGCAAGGCGAATGTTGAGGCCGAGATACCGAACTATGTGTTCACCACCCTCGACGGTGAAACAAGCATGCTCGAACTCTTCGGCGATCGCGAAAACCTGCTTGTGATTCACAACATGGGCCAGGGCTGCCGCTATTGCACGCTGTGGGCAGACGGCTTCAATGGTTTCCTGCCGCACCTGGAATCTGCGTTGTCGGTGGTGCTCGTTTCCAGGGATGCGCCGGAGGTGCAGCGTGCTTTCGCGAATTCACGCAACTGGCGTTTCAGGCTTGCGTCGCACGGCGGCGGCGCCTATATCCAGGAGCAGAACGTTTCTGCCGACGAAGCAAACGCGCCGGGTGCGGTTATGTACCAGCGTGATGGCGATCGAATCAGGCGCAGGAATGCGGCCGTATTTGGTCCGGGCGACTTGTATTGTTCGATATGGAATCTGCTGGGCATGGCGGGTCTTGGGGTGGAGGACTGGACGCCTCAGTACCGATACTGGCAGCCGCCGAAGAAGCTGGAGGATGGCGGCGCCAACCTCATCGAGTAGCCACACCAGCTTGCCGATTCGAGACTATTTTTCGTTTTCGGCCATGGTGATGTTGTAGACACCCGCCTGTCGCGCGGCATCCATGACCTGCACAAGGATCTTGTTGTGTGATCGGTTGTCGGCCTGAATCGCAAGCATGCTTTCAGGAAACTCCAGGCGCAAGCGCTCGATGTTTGCCCGTACTGCGCGCGGATCAATCATGCGCCGGTCGATCCAGATCTCGTTATCTTCTGTGATTGCGATGAGGATGGTAGCGGCCTGATCGGGTGGCGCATTGCCAGCCGCTGGTTTATTGACATCCAGCCCTGTTTCTCGAATGAAGGACGCGCTGACGATGAAGAAGATCAGCATTATGAACACGACATCGAGCATCGGTGTCAGGTTTACCTCATTTGCAGCATCTTCCGCGTTCTTGTTCTGCGATCTCATCAGGCACTCCCGTTAGCCAGTGATCGTCGAAAAAAAGGGGGCGGGCCTGGTGAGCCCGGCGGGAAGGAAAGGCGCACGTCGGCTTCGCCCCCAGTGGTCAGGCCCTGTACGAGGGCCGTGTTGTTATTCCTCCATTTCGAATCGAAAGAGGTTCTTAAGTCCGTTTGCGCCGTACGGCACGCCGTCGATGACACGCGGCTTGTACTTGAAGCGATAAGCGGCGGTGACGGCAGGCTTTTCAAACACTGAATGTGAAGACTCGAGGACGACGACGTTGATAACCTGACCTTCTGCGCTAACGTCATACTGAACGAGCACTGTCCCTTCGAGCCCTCTCGCGATGGCCGAAGACGGGTAAGTCGGCGATACCTTGAAGATGTTGACGAGCGGTCCGTCGCCGTAACTGATGCCTGGAATAGTGGTGCCACCTTCTGGCGGCAACGGCGCCGGCACGCGCACACCGGTGCCGGGCTCAGGTGTTGGCGCATTCAGCACGGTAGGAGGAGGGACCGTCGGCTTGTTGGGTCGGGCTGGTCGGTCGTCGGTGGTGATGATTTGCCGCTCGTCTCGGACCTTGACCAGTTTGAGGTCATGGCGAACACGCGGTTCAACAATGATCTCCTTGCCGGCGGTGATGAGCAGTTGCATGACCAGGAGCAGTGCCGCGGTTACGGCGAGTGCCCCCGTGGCGGATGAAAAGACGCGTGCGTACATTGTGCTACCTCGCTTTCTTCCAGGTACTGACGTTTTCCCGCACCAATGCCTTGATCTACGAGGTATCATCATACATACCTTGAACCAGTAGGTATAGATTGACATACCTCGTTGTTCGAGGTATTTTTTAAGGCTACTCAAGCCAGCCAGGATGGTGATGGGCCAGACCAATCCCCCTTTCATGAGTGGTGTCCCGGAGCTGCTATTACTTCGGCTGCTTGCGCAACGCGAAATGTACGGCTACGAGTTGGTCAAGTCCGTTCGGCTGGTAACGGCCGAGGCGATCTCGCTCGGTGAGGGGGTGATCTACCCGGTCCTGCACTCGCTCGAGCGCAATGGCGCCCTGAAGGCCAAGCGCAAGGCCGTCGGAGGACGCACGCGCGTTTACTATTCGTTGACGGCGAAAGGCCAACGTCGCCTCGAGCGCCTTGAGCAAGACTGGCGGCGTATCCAGTCAGGTGTTAACGCCGCGCTGGGATCCGCTGGCCATGCCTGATTGCGACTTCGACATGCTCCGCACGCAGTTGCTCCAATCCGGAGTAAAGCCCGGACATGTCGCCCGCCTCATTGCAGAACTTAGCGATCATTACGAAGACATCGAGTCGGAGGCCGCGCGAACTGGCTGCTCGCCGGAATCAGCCAGGACACAGGCCAGGACGAGGATGGGTGACACGGATCAGATAGCGCGACAGGTGCTCAGCGAGCCAGATCTGAAATGCTGGTTCTATCGGCGTCCCCAGCTGGCGCGCCTTGTACTGCCGCTCATCTACGTCCTGCTACTGCCGGCCGCACCCATCTACGCGGGCGCGGCGCACGCATCGGTTATCGGGCGCTGGCTGGCGTGCCTGGCATTGAGTGGCCTGGTAACAGGCACGATGTTCCTGCTGATGCAGCTGGCGATCGTCTTTTCGTGACATGGCCAACGCTACGGACATACGTAGCGATCACAATAGCCCCAGGCGACATATTCCGGGATGCTAGGGAAACTGGAGACGGACGCTGGAGTGATCATGAAACTCATTACGTATGCAATTGTCGGCCTCGCACTAGGGCTCGCAGGTTGCGCCGAGAAGAAACAAGCTGAGCCAAGCGCTGAGGATTCGGCTGCCGCCGCTGCGCTGGAGGCTCCGGCCGTTGAGCTTGACAGCATGGGCAGCAGTGCCTTCATCGAGCATATGCATCATCATGCAAGTCAGCTGTCGCAGCTGAAGGCTGCGTTGGAATTGGGGTCGCTGGCCGCGGCGCAACGCCCGGCCTATTGGCTTGCCGGGCATGACGAGGTCAGCGGCATACCGCCCGGCTGGCAGGTTTTCATCGATGGTATGCGTAATGGCGCGGAAGCCGTCGATAGCGCGCGGGATATTGATGAAGCGCGGGCAGGCGCGCAGCAGATCGAGGCAAGCTGCGTGGGTTGCCATACCGCGGCTGGTCTGGAGATCCCCGACCTGCAGATCAACTAGGGCAGACCGGAACGCATGCTCTCAACAGGCCGGCGTCTCGCCGGCCTGGCGTCTTTAGTCAGGAACGCTGCGGGTATTGCGAATTCTACGGATATACCGGGTACCTGAAGCTCGGGGCCACCACTTCGTAATAGGGCTGCAGGAACGCGACGATATCGGTCAGTTCCCTGACCGTCATGTGATCGTTATAGACGTACATCTTGGATTCGCCGTTTTCGGCGACAAGCTCTTTCGCATAACCTTTCGCCAGCTTGTGCGATGGATTGATGATCGCCGTAACCAGCTGGCCGTACGTCTTGACCTGCGTCACCATGCCGCCCAGCTCTACGTACGGCGGCTCCTGGCCGGGAATACCCGGCAGTTGCTCACCCTTGATGCTGTGGCACTGATGGCACTGCATGTAGAGGAAGGCCTCGCGACCGGCCTGGGCGTCTCCGTCTGGCAGTCGAAAGCCTCTTTGTGACATGACGGTCGCCTCGTCGCACGCGGTGAGCGTGAACAGGGCAGCCAGGACCACTGTCAGTACAGATCGTGCTTTCATGACAAGCCTCCTGATCGAGCAAGCTCGAATCGATTGCCATTCATTTGTAGCACGCACAAGCACTTAGCATAATCAGGGGAAGCCACAAGGCAGCGGCGCCATGCACTGGCTGTGTTCGTCAGCGGCGACTGTCGAGACTCGTCTTGCATTCGGCTCGATGTGAATTTGCGGGAAAACCCACGCACGGTGCCAGGGAAAACACGACCCGTTGCGCTGCAAACGTCGACTGACCATTGGTATTTCACGCCCGCAGTCGATCAATAATTAGTTTCAAGCTCAACCGTTATACGCGCGCGCGCACTCCTGTTGTCCCCGGCCGCTACCGCCAGCCGAAAGCGGTACTGGTCTGCCGACGCCTCTCGTTTCGTCAGCGCGCAGCCGCTTGGGCGGAATGCCTTACGCTCCCTTGATCAGGGGCGGCATCGCAAGCTGTGCTCGATGCATCGCAGGCGCGAATCCGAAGCGCAATTGCATTGTTGCCGAGGGGCAAAATTGACTTCCGGGCGCTGCAGGAGAAATATGTTAAGCGGGCGTACGTATTGGCGTGGTCCTTCGGCTACAGCAAGGTTCGAAAACGTCCGTGTTTTTTTGAAATTCTGGGGGAGCAACAATGAAAATTTACAAATACCTTATTAGGGGGCTGTGTCTTGCCCTCGCACTTTCCACCTACTCACTGCTTCCACAAGTAGCGGTCGCGCAGGATGCCGACGATACTGTTGAGGAAGTTGTCGTTACAGGCTCGCGAATTCGCCAGAATCCGCTGGATGCCAGGACGCCCGTGCAGATACTCTCAGCGGAGGATTTGAAGGCGTCCGGCGACGTTTCGATCGGTGATTTCTTGCAGCGTCTGCCGATCGCGGGCTCTGCGATCAATCGCTCGAACAACGCGTCCGGCAACCTCGGCTTCCCACCCGATGGCTCCGGCATTGGTGCGGGCTCTTCTGAGATTGACCTCAGGTACCTGTCATCAAAGCGCGTGCTGGTTCTTGTTGACGGACAGCGCTGGGTTCGAGGTTCGTCGGCAAGCGGTGTTTCCGGCGCGGTTGACCTGAACACGATCCCGGCTAACGCCATCGGCCGTATTGAAGTGCTGCAGGACGGGGCGTCGACAATCTATGGCTCCGACGCCATCGCCGGCGTGGTCAACATCATTACCAAGGAAAATTACGACGGTCTGGATGTTTCCTATTACTACGGCCTCTATGACGAGGGTGACGGCAAGAGCCAGGAGTTCAACCTGTCGTTTGGCGCGCAGTCCGACAATGCCCGCATCCTGATCGCCACGAGCTATACCGAACAGGGCGACGTATCCGCGGCGGACAGGGATATATCAACGTTTCCGATCGCCGGCGTTCCCATTGGCGCCAGTTCTGGTACGCCGCAGGGCCGCTTCGCTTTTTACGATCCGCGCATTCCGGACCCACTGGGTGACGGCGCGAACTTCGTGAGCATTACCTTGAACGACGGCGTCCTGAACGATGGCGGGGCCAATATTCCGTTCTATGACGTCAACAATCCAACCGGCGGTGACTTCAATGCGTTCGATTTGTCGGATCGCTTCAACTACCAGCCCTTCAATCACCTGATGACGCCCAATGAGCGGGTGAATTTTTTCCTGAAGGGTGAATACGATCTCGCCGACAACATGATGTTTCGCCTGATGGCGACCTTCAACAACCGGTCGTCACAAAACAGGGCGGCACCCGAGCCATTGTTTGCCGGACCGGGCGGCGGCGGTGGCGCCGTAATGGAGAACATCATCTTCCATGCGGACAACATCTATAACCCGTTTGGAATCGACTTGGGCCCTGCTGAAATTCAGGACGGCTTCATCACGCGGCGCCCGATCGAGGCGGGACCGCGCATTTTCGATCAGAATGTTGATACCTACTATATTTCGGGCGGATTGTCGGGCGAGTTGGAAGCGAGTTCGTCCACATGGTACTGGGACGTAAACGCCAGCTGGTCGCAAAACCAGGCGAACCAGCGTAAGCAAGGCGCTTTCAATGCGCGCAAACTGTCGCTTGCCGTGGGTGACCCGGCCGTCTGTGCCGTGAATCCGGGCTGCGTTCAGTTCAACTGGTTCGGCGGCCAGGGCCCGAGTGGCAACGGCTCTATTACCCAGGAAATGCTCGATTACGTGACCTTCACGCAGAAAGATGAGAGCGAGCAGGAAATGTTTGACGTCACCGCCAATATTTCGGGTGAGTTCGGCAATCTTCCAGGAGGTCCGGTGGGCGTGGCGTTTGGCTTCGAGTATCGCGATGAGGAAGGCTTCTTCGTTCCCGATTCCGTGGTCTCCAGCGGCGAGACGGCCGGCGTGCCGGCAAGCCCAACGGCGGGTTCGTATGACGTTACCGAGCTCTACGGTGAAGTCATTGCGCCGATCGTCGAGACCTTCGATGTCAGCGCAGCGGTCCGCTTCTCCGACTACGATCGAACCGGGTCGAACGATGTCATCAAGATTGGCGCGAACTGGCGACCGATAGACGACCTGAACGTGCGCGCGAGTTTCTCGGAAGGTTTTCGGGCGCCGAACATCGGTGAGTTATTCAATACAGGATCCCGTTTCGACGCATCGATAACGGATCCCTGCGATGCCGACGCGCTTGCCGTTACCCCGTCATTGCAGGCCAACTGTACAACGCTCGGTGTGCCGATCGGTTATCAGCAGCTGAACCCGCAAATCAGCGTTACGACCGGTGGCAATCTGTCGCTCACGCCCGAGGAGGCCGAGACGCTCACGTTTGGCCTGACCTGGGACGCAACGGGCATCGCGGACAATATGAACTCGGTGGAAGGCATTACATTAGAGGCCAACTACTATGACATCACGGTCGACAACGCCATTCAGGCGCCGGATGCCGGCGACGTGCTGCTGCAATGTGTGCAAACGCTGAACCCCGCGTTTTGTGATCAGGTGACGCGTGTCGGCGCGACCGTTACCCGCATCGGCGGTGTACTGCAGAATATCGGTGGCATCGAGACGACCGGTTTCGACTGGACGGTCACGCTCAACTTCGAGCCGAACGATTGGGGCGAGTTCCGCGCGCGCTGGTCCAACACCCATTTGCTCGACTATGTGGAAATCGTGAATGGTCCGAACGGTCCGGTCAAAACCGATCGAGCGGGTACGGAACTCGGCTCGCCCGAGCGCGGTTTCGTAGAGTGGAAATCCACGCTGATAGTGGACTGGACGAAGAACGACTGGTCGGTCGCTGTTACCAATCGCTACATTGACAGCATCACGGAGCAGTGCACCGGGCTGGTTGCCGATTTCGGTTTTTCGAATCTATGTACGACCCCTACAACTAACGAGATAGGTTCGAAGCTGTATACGGATATCCAGGTTTCCTGGAGTCCGTCTGGCGGCAGCAGCGACAGTCGCTGGACGGTCCAGGGAGGCGTTCAGAACGCGTTTGATACGAGTACGCCGATTTGTTTCAGCTGCGACCTGAACAGCTTCGACGGTACCCTGCATCCAATCGCCGGGAGTTTCTTCTACGGACGGATCAACTTCTCGCTGTGACGCACTGCATAGCCTAGAGGCGTTGAAAGCGGCCCCCGACGGGGCCGTTTTCTTTTGCACAAAAGAAACCCCGCGCGTGGCGGGGTCTCAGATGCACGAAAAGTATTGCTTATCGGCCGAAATAGAACCGCCCGGACAATGTGTAGGACGATACGTCATCGCTCCAGTCACCGCTAAGGCCCAGCGCAAAGGCGTCAGTGAAGCTGTACAAACCACCTACGCCGAAGCCGGTGTCGCCGCCGCTGTCGCTGAGGTCGACGTAGTTGATGCCGGCATTCAGTTCGAGCGCTTCGCTCGCTGCGAAACGCAGGCCGACGCCGAGGCCCAGGCCATTGTCATCGACGCTGCCGAAGCCAGAGGCGTCGAGCTCGACGTATTGGTAGGAAATGCTCGCAACGAGATCGACCACCGGGGATAGTGTCGTATGCCAGCCAAGTCCGGCGCCCAGAGACGTCGCATCAATGCCAAAATCGAGCCCCGCGGCCTGGTAGCCGCCGAAGACATGAAAATCCTCGTTGATCGCGAAAGAGCCGGAAAGCCCAAAGCCATCGCCGTCAACATCGACATCATCGTACTCGACGTTGCCGTAGCTCAATTGGAAGAAGTTGTAGTCGAAGTCTTTCGCGCTGGCCGAAGCGGCGAACGCCAGAACCAGTATTGCCAGTATTGAACGCAACATCGCGCTCTCCCTATTTAGTGTGCCCAAGAGTTAATGTGCCCGAGAGTTAATGTGCCCAGGAAACGTGAATGCTAGCGGCACCAGCAGCCAGCGGTGCGAATTGTGTCACAAATACGGACCGCGCCAGCTTATTGTTAAATGCCGGTCGCCGTCGCTGGCGTCGCGTTACAGCGAGTCCAGCAGGGCTTCGATTTCTTGTACCTGGCCCTCCAGCACAGGCTGAAACTTGCCTAGCGAGCAGCGCATGCCGGTATTCCATGTGCCGCCCCAGTGCCACGGCCAGCGCCGATACCATGGCCAGTCAAACCAGTCGGCAACCTGGAAGCTGTCCATGTCACACATACGTGAGGTGCCGAAGGACCGGACCACCAGCACATCGCCATGGCGCAGGTCGTGACAACGCCCACGCAGCGTGTTTATCCAAAATCTGCCTTTGCGGCCTTCGAAGAGAATATGACGGTCGCCAAGCGGGCGGAAACTCCGGTATTCGTGCTCTGAGAGGCAGCGCTTGGTTTCCCCGTATTCGGCGGGATCGAGTTGCAGGCTCAGGATCTCGTCGATATCCGACTCAACTTCCTGGCGTCTCGTCCCGGCATCCGGCGTGGTGGCACAGCCGGTCACGAGCAGAGCGGCGCAGGACAGAAGGCCAATGGCCGTTCGTGTCGTACCCATAGTTCGCTCCCTAGCTTCAATCTCATCAAGAACCTAACACGCGGTTTCGAGCGCCGACATACGTGATATGTGCAGTTCCCGTGGCCCGGGCCAGGGCTGGTCCCGGGCGGCAAGATGCTGGATCGAGGGGGTCTCAGGATGGGCAAAACCCGGTACTAGCGGGGTCGTAACGGAGACTGGCCGGCGGTTGCCGCCACCAGCGGCTTGACTCGAATCCCGGATGCAGAGATAGTCAAGCAGTGAAGCCTCTGTTGTCACAAAGCAACAGGGTTCCGTCGTCCGTCAACATGAGGCCCGGCACCGTATCGAGAAAGCTGCCGGGACAATAAAAAGTTTTCTTTTTATTCATAGGGTTACAGAATAAAGAACGGACTTACTACTTCGTTGGAGAGTCAATAAAATGAACGCAAGTTATGTCAAAACAGGGTACAGGGCAGTGGTCCTTGGCCTTCTACTGCCGCTAGCTGTTGCAGTTCCGCAACAAAGTTTTGCGCAAGACGGTGACGAGATGATCGAAGAAATCGTCACGACCGGCACACGTCGGGCCGATCGCTCGGCCACCGACTCACCGGTACCGATCGATGTGATTTCGGGTATGGAGTTCTCGCAGAACTCGTCATCGGACGTCCAGGACCTGTTGCGCTCTGCTGTTCCGTCATTTGACGTAAACACGCAGCCCATCAGCGACGCGGCTACGGTTTCACGGCCCGCAAACGTTCGTGGCCTGTCACCGGACAACGTACTGGTACTGGTGAACGGCAAACGGCGTCACCGCGGTTCGGTTATCTCATTCCTCGGCGGCGGTATTTCTGATGGCGCCCAGGGCGTTGATATTTCATCCATCCCATCGCTCGCCCTCAAGCAGGTCGAAGTTCTCCGTGACGGTGCTTCCTCGCAGTACGGCTCCGACGCGATCGCCGGTGTTATCAACTTCGTCCTGAGAGACGGATCCGAAGGCTCTGAAGTGATGGTCAACTATGGCTCGACTTATGAGGGCGATGGTGACAACTATCGCGTTGCCGGCAACATTGGTTTGCCGCTTGGCAAATCGGGCTTCATCAATCTGACCGCCGAATTCAATGACGTTGAAGGTACGGTCCGATCGGTGGTTCGTGACGACGTAATGGCGCTGATGGCCGCCGGCAATTCCGACGCCGGCGATTTTCGTACGATCAACTCGTACACGAGCGAAGTGCCACAGTACTGGGGTCAGCCGGATGTATCTGATGACATCAAGTTCTTTGTCAATTCGGGAATCGACCTGAGTGACAGCGCCGAACTTTACTTCTTCGGCAACTTTGCTCAGCGAACGGCGGAAGGCGGCTTTTTCTACCGCAACCCGACGAATCGTGGCGGCGTTTACGCCGGACCGCTGGTCGATCCGCTAACGGGTGCTCTCGATCCAAACGGCGTCGCTTCTGTACGCGTTGGTGACCTCGATGGTCTCGGCGTTGGCGGCGCATGTCCTGCCGGCATTCCGCTGACGGGCACAGACGGCCTGATTCCGGATGCAGGCATCCTGGCGTTGGTAACGGGCGATGCGAACTGTTTCTCATTCGTTGAGACGATTCCTGGCGGCTTTGTTCCTCGCTTCGGTGGCGACAATGAAGACATGGCCATTGCCGTGGGCCTTCGTGGTGAGTTCGCTCTGGGCACAGGCCTGAGCTACGACTTCAGCGTCTCGAATGGCTCCAACCGGACGGATTTCTTCATCCGCAACACGGTCAACGCATCGCTCGGTCCGAATACCCCCAGAGATTTCATTCCCGGTGGGCAGGAGCAGACTGAAACGATGGTCAACGCCGACTTTGTCTACGGCTTGGATGTAGGCTTTGCTTCGGATTTGAACGTCGCGTTTGGCGCAGAGTATCGTAAAGAGGAGTTCGACCTGTTTGCCGGCGACCCCGCTTCCTTTGCGCTTGGACCGTTGGCCGATCAGGGATTCTCTTCCAGTTCGAACGGCTTCGGCGGTTTCCCGAACAGCTCGTCCGCGGACCAGGACAGTGTTGCTGTCTACGTCGACCTGGAGGCCGATCTGTCTGACAAGTTCACGCTGCAAGCTGCAGTTCGTTACGAGGATTTCAGTGAATTCGGCGATACGACGGACGTCAAGGTTGCCGGTATGTATCACGTGTCCGATACGTTCCGCATTCGCGGTGCATACTCCACCGGTTTCCACGCACCGACCGCTGGTCAGGCGAACATCACCAACGTAACGACACAGAATGTTGGCGGTGTACTTATTGACCAGGGCACGCTGCCGCTGTTCTCTGCGGCCGGCCAGCTGGCTGCCGACTTTATTGAGAGTCAAGGCAACGGCCGTCCGGATCTCGGACCGGAAGACGCGCGCAACCTGGCGCTGGGTGTTTCTTTCGACCTGGGTGAAACGACCTGGACAGTCGATTTCTACGATATCGAACTTGAAGATCGAGTCGCACTGGGTGCGAACGTAGACTTCCTCGACGCGTTGAATTTTGCTGATGGTGGCGTCAACAACTATACGAGTGTCTCGGCGGCGTTGACCGGTCTTGACGCTGACGGCGTGATCAATCGTCAGGATTTCATCGGTCTGGATGACTTGTCACAGTTCCGCTTCTTCTCCAACAGCTTCGACACCAGCACCACGGGTATCGATGTTGTCGGCAGCTTCGCCTTCGCATTGGCGAGCGGCGAGTCAAGTGTTGCGATTGCTGCAAACTACAACAAGACGGAAGTGGACAGTGTCGGTACGCTGAACCCGATCGATGCCGACCGGGTACGCGCTCTTGAAGACCTGCTGCCGAACGTCAAAGGCAGTGTGTCCTGGACACACCTCCAGAATAAGTTCCGCACACTGGTTCGCGCTAACTACTACGGTGGCTGGGACGACACTGGTAATGCCGTCGACAACATCAGCGCGGAGGTCTTGTTTGATGCGGAGATCGGCTATCAACTGCGTGACAATATTGAAGTGATTGGCGGTGTTGCCAATCTTTTCGATACCTATCCCGAGAGGAATCCGGGGGCAGGTGACCTGGGCCAGCTGTATTCAGAGGCCAGCCCGTTCGGGTTTAATGGTGGCGCGTGGTACCTGCGGGCTCGGATGGAATTCTAGAGTCAGCTCAAGCGTTATAGAGAGAAGCCCCGCCAAGTGCGGGGCTTTTTTTTGTGTCGAATAGCGTGTTTCGGCGTCCGTCGCGTTACGCGTTTACCGAAAGCACGCCGTGCAGACGGGACAAATGCTTTCGGCAGCATGCTAAAGTGACCGGGCGGTAAGGCGCGGCCGATTTCGGTCCGCGTTGCTCAACGATTCCACAGGATACGGCTTTGAACGTCCTCCTGATCATTCTGATTCTGCTTGTCGTTACTCGCACATTTGCTGAGGTTGCCGAGCGTGTTGCCTTGCCCGCGTTGGTTGGCGAACTTGTCGCAGGCATCTTCCTAGGTTACCTGTTACAACGGTTCCAGGGACTCGTGCCGTCGATATGGTTTGCCGCAAATAGCGACCTGTTCGCGGGACTGGCGGATCTCGGCATGTTCTTCCTGATGCTGCTGGCAGGTATCCGGATGGTGCCGCTCGACTTCGCGCGATCGTCGAAGTCGGCAATCCTTATCGCGTTGGGCGGCATGTTGGTTCCGGTTGGTGCGGGATTTGGGCTGGGACTTATCGTGCTTCCCGATTCTTCGTTCAAGGAAGCGCAGAGCCTGTTCCTGGGTGTCGCGCTGGCTATTACCGCGGTACCGGTCGCGGTCAGGATATTCATGGATCTTGGCGCTCTCGAATCGAGAGTCGGCAAGGCGGTTATTGCCGCTGCTATCTGGGATGACGTTCTGAGCCTGCTCCTTATGGCGCTCCTGCTCGCCGAGATTAGCGGCGCAGCTAACGGTTCCGTCAGTGCCGCCAATCTATTGCTTGTCATCGGCAAGGTACTGCTGTTCTTCGCTGTGACCATTCCAGTCGGTTTGTATATCTTCCCGCTCATTGGCCGATACTTCAGGTACCTGAGCTTTCCGGAAGTGGATTTCAGCATGCTCCTGATCGCGGCGCTCGCCTATGCTGTTTTTGCCGAGTACATGGAATTACATCTCATTATCGGTGCATTTGTCGCAGGCATGTTTTTCCACCCCAAGGTTGTTGACGAGGGGGTCTATGAACGCGTCGAGCAGCAGATGTCGGGCCTCACACGTGGCTTCCTGGCGCCAATCTTCTTTGTCTCCATCGGCTTTCATCTCGATATCAGCAGCGTCAGCGCGGTGCCGGGATTCGTGGCCGTTCTCGTTCTGCTGGCGCTCGCCAGCAAATTGCTGGGTTCGGGAATTCCGGCTTACTGGGCAGGCTTCTCCGGGCGAGAGTCTCTGCTGGTCGGCGTGGGAATGAGCGGTCGCGGCGCCGTTGAGTTGGTTATTGCCGGCGTTGCACTGGAGGCTGGTCTTTTTCTGCAGCCTGTACCACAAGGCCCAATCGTCGAGAGCCTGTTCTCCGCAATCGTCATCATGGCGATCGTGACGACCGTGGCGACGCCAGTGGCACTACGCATGCTGTGGAAGGTCGGACGGCCCGGCTCGACACTGACGGGGAGTAAGCGGTGAAGCCGGGCGACCTGGAAGCGCTCCGGGCTGCTTACGAGCAGCTCGAGAATCCTTCGCTGGCGATCCGTTTGAGTTCGTCGCTTGGTATGCCGGTGGAGGCTGTAACCCGCGAGATCAGCAAGCGTGCGCCGGACGCCGTTGTTGAGGCGGTCAGTAAGTCCAGCCACAAAGCACTGGAGTTTGTGCTGCAGAACTCGATGCGAAGCATCAAGGACAGCGGTTCCGCCAAGGCACGCCCGCGAGTGCATACGGCGGCCGCAATGACAACGGGCGCTGTCGCCGGTTTCTTCGGATTGGAGATGCTTGTCGTTGAGCTGCCGGTAACGACCGGCATCATGTTCCGATCCATCGCCGATATCGCGCGAGCGGAAGGGGAGTCGCCGCAAGATCCCGAAACGGTATTGAACTGCATGCAGGTATTCGCGCTCGGCAGCCGTGTCTCGGATAAAGACGATGCCGCCGAAACGTCGTATTACGGGGTACGTATCGCGCTCAGCAAAGCCGTCACCGACGCGCTGCAGTATGCATTGTCGCAGGGGCTAGGCGGGGCAAGCGCACCGGCATTGGTGCGCCTTGTTTCGGCACTCGCCAGCCGCTTTGGGATCGTGGTAACGCAGAAGGCGATGGCGCAGACGATCCCGATCATCGGTGCAATCGGCGGCGGCCTGGTAAATACGATATTCATTTCGCACTTCCAGGATATGGCGCGCGGGCATTTCGCGATTCGACGGCTGGAAAGACAATACGGCAGCGACGTCGTACAGCAGGCCTACCTGGATCTAAAATCACTCTAAAGCCTGTCGATCCAGACTATGGCGTGCCGGTTTCAGGCCGGCGCGAGTTTGCTTCAGGGTGTCGGCGGCGGAACAAAGACAAAATCCTCGACCGTGTCGACCCACTTTTTCCGCTTGTTCTTCAGCAAGCCGCGCGTCCATTCATTCAGCTTGTTGCCGTTGAACTCCTGTGTGAAGAAAATCGGCGACTGCAGCGCAGTGTGCGAGTCGTCTCCGGAAACAATGAATCGCTTGTAACGCCTCGGGTGTTCCGCATTGATCGCCCCGTGACCCGACACGACCAGGTTATAGAAGCCAAACGGGTCAAGAAGCAGGTTCAGGAAGAAACGATTCGTGAGGTCGTTATCCGTTTCGTAGAAGGCTACTCGAATCGTGGAGTCGCTGTCGAGCCACCGGTACACGATGCCGGTGATAACGCATGTCATCGCACTCGCTGCAACTCGCCGGCTAGAACGTTTTGCGGATGTCAGGCGCCGTGGTAACCGGATTCCTGCAGCTCCGCATCCTGCAGCTCCTCGGCGAGGAGATTGGTCTCTGCGATACGCGCTTTGGAGAATCGGGCGATCAGCAGGTACAAGGCGGGTGTCAGGTACAAGGTGAACAGGGCAGAGATACCGAGTCCTCCAAAGACCACCCAGCCGATGGAGTGCCGGGCTTCGGCGCCGGCACCGGTGCCGAGAATCAATGGCAATCCGCCGAGCACGGTTGATACCAGCGTCATCATGACTGGCCGCAACCGACGGGCTGCGCCTTGCTCTATGGCGTCGCGAACGTCGAGGCCCCTGTCTCGTAGCTGGTCGGCAAACTCAACGACCAGCACGCTGTTCTTGGCCATCAGGCCGATCAACAAGACCAGGCCAATCTGCGAGTAGATGTTCAGCGAGGTCCCCGTCAGCAACAAAGCGAAGATCGCCGCAGCGACGCCAAATGGCACAATCAGCGTGACAACGAGCGCGCTGGTGAAGCCCTCGAATTGCGCGGCAAGCACCAGGAAGATAACCACGATTGCGAGGATGTAAGTGAACGCAACTTCGCGCGACGTTTCTTCGAGCGTGGCGGCCTCACCGAGAAATACGAGCGAGATGTCCTCGGGCAGAACGTCGCTTCCCAGTTCGCGAAGTTCATTGACCGCGGCCTGCAGTGCGTACGATTCAGCCATGTCGATGCTTATCTCGATACTGCGGCGCTGCTTGTGGCGATTGAGTTCCGTCGCAACGCCTTCCTCTTTCAGGGTTACGACGCTGGACAGCGGTATGAGTTGGCCGTTATCAGCACTCACATAGAGATTGATCAAATCCGACGGATCATTGATTTTTCCGCTGGCGGACTCGAGCAGGATGGGCACCGCTTCGTCGTCGATATTGAGATCAATCAGCTCGTCGCCATCGATCATCGCGCGCAACGTTGCTGCGAGCGCAGGGAGGTCCACACCGAGGTCCGCGGCCCGTCGCCGATCGATTTCAACCGACAGCTGTGGCTGCGTAGGATCGAACGAAATGCGCGGCCGCGTCAGGCTGCTCGAACGTTCCTCAATCGCCGTGGCGAACGTCTTTGCCGCCGAAAAAATCTCATCGTAATCATTGCCCAGCAGCGCGATGCGCATGCCGCCGCCCCAACGGCGGAGATTCAGGCTGTTGCCGCTCCAAACGCCGGCGCGCACGCCAGGAATCGCGGCGAGTGGCGGCCGCAACTCGTCCATGATCGCCTGCTGACTGCGGTCACGCTCGCTCCAGTCAGCGAGTGGCAGAGAGATGAAGGTTCGATTCGGGTCCCACATGCCGATCATGCTGTAGATGGACCTTGCCTCGCCGCTGTCGACGTAGGGCTGAAGAATCTCCTCGATCTTGATCGTCTGGCGATCCATGAAATTCAGGCCGACACCATCCGGACCGCTGGCGAATACACGAATAAGACCACGATCCTCAGGCGGCACCAGCTCCCGGTCCAGGGACTGGTAAGCGATGCCCGCGCCAACGGCGAAAAGGCCCGCAGCTGCTACAGGTACCCAAGGACGCGCCAGCAACACGGCCAGTGAACGACGATAGAACCCCGCGAAGCCATGACCGACGCGCGCGAGCCGGGTTGGTACGCGCGTTGCGTCGGCACTCTTTACCAGTCGGGCGGCGGCGGCGGGAACAAGCGAGAGCGCAACGAAACTCGATATGATCACCGCCGATGCCAGTATGACGCCGAACTCCCGGAAAAGCCGCCCAGCGGTGCTCGGCAGGAACGCGATTGGAATGAAGACCGAAATCAGAACAGCTGTTGTCGCGATGACGGCAAAAAATACCTGGCGTGTTCCAATGACGGCTGCCGCGCGAGCCCGCATCCCCTCGGCCCGCTGCCGCTGAATGTTCTCGAGAACGACGATTGCGTCGTCGACAACAAGCCCGGTAGCCAGCACAAGTGCCAGTAAGGTCAGGATGTTGATTGAAAAACCAAACAGCCAGATCGCGGCGACCGTGCCGATCAAGGCAACGGGAATAGCGACAGCGGGGACCAATGTCGCGCGAAAACTTCCCATGAATAACCAGATGGTCGAGATCACGATGGCAATCGACAGTCCGAGCGTTATCAGAACCTGGGTTACAGAGCTGCTGATAAAGGTTGCCTGGTCGTCCGTGACAACGAGTTCCAGGTCGGTGAAACGTTCGTTGACCCGATCAATAGCGGCGTTGACGCCCTTCGAGATTTCAATCGTGTTCGACCGTGCCTGGCGAATGATGCCGAGCCCCAGTACCGGCCTGCCGTCCAGCCGTGTCATCGACTCGGTGTCTTCCGGACCGAAATAGACGTTGGCGACATCGCGCACGCGCACCGAACCGCGAATGATGATATCGGCGATTTCCGAGGCATCGACGACGGTCGCGTCGGCCCTGACAATCAGCTGCTGATCGAGTGAACGGAAGCTTCCGGCGGGTACGTCAAAAGGCGCCTGTCTCAGCGCCGCAGCGACCTCTGTAACAGACAATCCGTAGCTCGTCAGTCGCAGAGGGTCTACGGCGACGCGCAACATGCGCTTGCGGGCGCCGGAAACCTGTACATCGGCGACGCCGTCAATCGAGATGAATAGCGGAACGAGTTCCTGTTCCACGACGCGCGTCAGCGCTTCCATCTGCAGCGTGTCGCTGAACACCGCGATATTGACGACGGCTTCGGCGTCATCGTCTGCCTTGACCACGACCACCTGTTCTACGCGATCTGGAAGGCGCCTCGAGACGCGGCTTACCGCTTCGCGTACGTCCGCGGCGGCGCCGTCAAGATCCACGCCAGGTCGAAACTCGATATAGATTCGACCGCTGTTCTCTTCCGACGCGGAGCGAATATTCTGAATGCCTGAGACGCGCGCTATCGCACCCTCAAGAAGACTGACCACTTCGGTATCCATGGTTTCAGGCGATGCGCCTGGGAAACTGGCACGGACCGTAACCACGGGCCTGTCCACGTCCGGAAGTTCTCGGATCTCAACCGCCAGCAGCGCGGCTATGCCAGCAAGGACGATCAGCAGATTGACGACCAGGATAAGAACCGGTCGACGCACGCTTACGCTGGGTAAGTCATCGCGCTCTGTGAGCTTCACGGCTACGAACTCAGTCCAGGGCGGCTTGCGGGTTCGTAGCGCCGATAATAGCGTCGGAAAGCGGCTCCGACGGCGGCTTACCCGCCAGCCTCTGTATTTCGTAGCTGACCGGCAGACCATCCCGCATCCGCTGGGTGCCTTCAACGACGATCACGTCGCCATCGTTCAGTGCCCCGTCGATCAGCACGCGACCTTCACGTCGCTGAACGATTCGCACGGGAACTTTTGCTGCGGCACCATTGACAACAGACCAGACGTAGGCGCCGTCAGCTCCCCAATGAACGCCGATTTCTGAAACGACAGCGAAGAGCTCTCCCTGAACGTCAATACGCGCACGGAAACTCATTCCCGGCCGCAACGAGTCGTCGTCATTGTCGACCCGTGCACGAGCGACAAAAGTCCGGTTCTGCGGATCAATACGGCTGCCGATATCCACGACTTCGCCGACGACTACGGGCGACCTGCCATTCCAGGTCTCGAGCTGCACCTGGTCGCCAACGTTCAATTCACCAATGAATGCCTCGGGGATATCGAAACTGACAAACAGTGAGCTGCGATCATCCAGCGTGGTGATCTGGGTGTTGGTCGTTACCCGATCGCCCGGGTCGACGTCGGTACTGCCAACATAGCCGTCGAACACCGCTTCGATGGTCCTGTCATCGAGAGCAAGACGAGCGCGCTCCAGTTCCACGCGGGCGGTTTCCGCGGCTGTGCGCGCGGCATCGAGGGCGGTCGGCAGCACGGCGCCACTGCCTGCGGAGCGCTTGTACCGACCATACAGTCGCTCGGCATCTTCCAGTCGCAGCTCCGCTACCCGAACCGCGAGTTTTTCTTCTCGGCTGTCGAGTTCGACCAGAATGTCGCCGGCCTTCACGGCCTGACCGGGCTCGAAGTTGACGGATACCACCTCGCCGGACGTCGGCGCATAAAGCTCGGCGGAGAGCCTGGCACGCGAGGTGCCGACGGCTTCAACGCGGGTCCGCTCGCGCTCGAACTTGAGGACTTCGGCGAGTACCCGAACCTCGGCCGGAGCCGGGCGTTCGCCGCGATCAGCGGGCTCGGAGGTGTCCGAACAGCCGGCGGAAATCAGCAATACCAGAGCCGCGAAGACGCTTTGTTGGAATCTAGACATCCACCGATTATACGGCGTATGACAGGCTGAAAACCGCCCAAACTGCAGAAATCGGTAGGCCGAGACATCTTGTTACAGATGCCCTGGATGTCCCGCCGTCGCTGCTCAGGGCTTACGAAACAGCATTGTAAAGCGGTCAGTGTTACCGCTGACCGAGCGGCGCCCGACTTCGTATTCCAGTTCGTCATCGGCGCGATAGTGCAGGTCGGTGTAGTCAACAAACTCGAATCCCTGCTGCAGCATTTCCTTGATGACCAGCACCGGATCGATTCGGCGCCGATTCTCACTGTTCGGCGGCTCCATGTGGCGCATCGTATGATCAACGACGCCGTAAAGACCGCCGCTCTTGAGGGCCTTGAAGACCTGCCGGTTCATCATTGCCCGGGATTCCGGGTCGAAGTTGTGCAGGTTGCGAAACGTAAGCACCATATCCAGGTTCGAAACGCCGAAGTCAAAATCGTCCATTGCATAGAAGCGGCTGCCTTCCGGCCGCCTGATGTTCTCGTTGGTTTCGAGCACTTCGACCTTTTCGAAGCCGGGTTCTGTCAACACGCCTTCCTGCAGGCGTCGCGTGCCAATCGCCACGTAGAGCTTACCGTTGTCGGCGAGCACCGGCGCCAGGACTCGCGTATACCAACCGCCGCCTGGAATGAGCTCGAGGACACGCATATTGTCCTTGAGGCCGAAGAAATTCAGGGTGTCCAGCGGCCGGCGGTTGCGGTCTCGGTCGCGATCCGCCGCCGGGCGCGATTCAGCAGCCAGTGCCGCTTCGACCTTGGCATCAATCTCATGAGCGGCATAGGCCGTGCTCGCCAGGACCATCAGTGTCAATGTAATTAGTACTCTCAAGGATCTACTCCGGTAGTCGGGGAAGCGCGGATAGTAGCATCGACATCGGTCGCCCCGGTACTGCTGTATTATCGGGCGAATGGCACAGAGACCACCCCAGCTGTCCAAGTCGCGGCTCCTGTCAGCCTGGCAGTGTCCGAAAAAACTGTTTCTCGAAACATTCCGGCCAGAGCTGGCGGTCTACAGCGCTCAGACCGAAGCGCTATTCGCGACGGGGCACCAGGTCGGTGACATTGCCGAGGCTCTGTATGGCACCGCGCAATCCGTCGTAATTCCGTTCAATCGCCGGACCGACGTGATGCTGAGCGAGACGGATGCACTTCTGCATGCCGGTGCAAGCTTCCCGATCTTCGAGGCGACGTTTCGATTCGAGGGTGTGCTGGTGCGAGTTGACGTGCTGCTGCCTGATGGCGATCGCTGGCGGGCCATCGAGGTCAAGGCGGGGACGTCGGTCAAGGATCATTACGTTCTTGATTGCGCTATCCAGGATTGGGTCATGCGACAGGTCAACCTGCCGCTAAGCTCGATTTCGCTCGCCCACATTGACAACCAGTTCGTATACCCGGGAGGCAGCGATTACGACGGCCTGTTGACGGAGGTCGATCTGACCGGCGAAGTACGGACCGTCGAGCCAACCGTAGACACGCTGGTCGAGCGAGCGCGAGCCGCAGTGACTGGTGAGATGCCAGAGGTGCAGGTCGGTGCCCATTGCAGCAAACCCTACGATTGCCCGTTTGTCGATTTCTGCTGGCCAACCGACGCCGAGTACCCGATCTCGGGTCTCGGCGGCAGCAAGGCGAAGCTTGGCAACTACGTGGCGATGGGTCATGCCGACATACGCGACGTTGATGCGTCGGGTATCACTTCTGCAACGCAGGCGCGCATTCACCGGGTCACGCAAAGTGGCGAGCCCGAGGTTATCGATGGGGCGCGCAAGGCGCTCGAGCTCCTGCCATTCCCACGCTACTACCTCGATTTCGAAACCATTGCCCCGGCTGTGCCGTTCTGGCCGGGAACGCGCCCATACGCGGCGGTGCCCGTGCAGTGGTCGTGTCACATTGACGACGGTAGTGCCGAGCACTTGCACCAGAACATGCGGCATGAGGAGTTTCTCGATTTGTCGGGCGAGCCGCCGATGCACGCTCTAGCCGAGGCGTTGATCCGTTGCCTGGGCGACGACGGACCCATTGTGGTGTACACCCGCTACGAAGAACGGGTTATCAATTCCCTGATCGACTCGTATCCGGATCTTGCGGACGCGTTGCACGGCATTCTGCGTCGCCTGTTCGATCTGCACCCGGTTGTCAAAGCCAACTACTACCATCCGCAGATGCTCGGGTCCTGGTCGATCAAAGCTGTACTGCCGACGATTGCGCCGCAAATGGACTATTCGAAGCTCGAGGGCATCAAGGAGGGCAGCGCCGCGTCCAACGGTTTTATTGAAGCCATAGCGCCGACAACGTGCCCGGCCCGCAGAGTCGAGCTGGAGGAGCAGCTACGGCGTTACTGCAAGTTTGATACGCAGGCTATGGCAGAAATCGTGCGCTTTTTTTGCCGACAAGAGTCCTAGTGTTCTTCCTGCTCTACGGCTGCGATTGCGGGTTCGACGTGGGGAAGATGATGTTCGCACTCTTCCGTAAGATGCTCTGCATTGCGAATCCAGATGCAGGTCTCGCAGGTGCAGGTTGTTTCGTCGTGTCGCAACTCGCTGTTCAGGGCCTCGACCAGCTTGATGCCTTCACGCAGTGCGGCACTTAGCGACTCGGTCGATTCGTCCTCGACGCTTCTGAAGTCCTGTAAGCAGTTTTGCCAGGTGCAATCGCCGGTCAGGTCGCAATGGTTGCAGCGCTCACCTGTGGCGGCAAACAGGTTCTTGTGCGGAAAGTTGCCCTCCTCAATCAGCCCTTTCACCAGTAACTTTGGAAAAGTAAGCGCTTCGATTAGCTGCTGTCGCATTGCCGTCTCCTCGTGACTGTACGTCCATATTAGGCGGATCGCCGGGCTATCTCAATTCGGTTTCTACTGACCTCGGGTTTGCGATTAGAATCACCGCATGGACACCAACCCGCTGCTGGCCCGACGAGTTATTTCCTTGAAGGAACGGCTGCAAAAGTCCCTGCTAGTCGTACTGCTGACGGCGGTCGCTGTCGGCGGGATCTGGATCTACGCCGGCGCGTCACGAGATATTGCGCCGCGCTTTGCGTTGTTGATGGCCGCAGCTGCAGCGCTTGGAACTATCGTGTCGGCGCTGTTTCTGTTCAAAAAATACGAGTCGGCACAGACCAAGGAAGAGGCTCGCTTCGTGCGGCGTCGAATCGATGACGACCGAAAAGGCAGTGGCTGGCTCGGGCGACTCACCTACACTTTTGCGCGGTTCCTGACCGGGGTCGTTGTAGTGGTCGGCCTGCTGATCACGCTGGGTGGGGTAGGTGTGCTGGCGCTGCAGGTCTACGGGTACCTGAAGACCGGCGGCTGGCAGTCCGTGTCACTACAGAGCGTTGCTGTGGCTTATGTTCCCTGGCTAAACAATCCACAGTCCTGGTTTGGCCTGCACCAGATTGTCCGCCGGGCAGCTGACCTGCTGCCATTGTCGCTGGCGCTGGTCGTGCTTGGCTGGATGATAGCGGGGTTCGGCTCAGCACTGCGACATCGTGTATCGAGATAGATTGTGTCGCGGATGACTTGCGACTTTCGCATGACCGAGTCGTGTTGCTGCGCTAGCCGCGACGCGGACGAAGCTCGAAGTCTCCGATCGCTATCGTGTCGTCGGGATTGAGATCGCAGCGGGTAATCTTCTTGGTGTTGACGATAGTACCGTTATAGCTGCGCAAGTCTTCAATACTGGCTCGATCACCCGACAGGAAAACCAGCGCATGGTGGCGGCTGACGAACTTGCTCTTCAGGCAGATCTCGCAGTCGTCGCCCCGGCCAACCATGAGTCGCGTCAGGCCCTTGTTTAGCGCCACCACGTGATCCGGCTGACCGTTTCTGAAGACCTCAAATTCCGAAATAGTGCCGACATAGGCATTCGGATCAGGCGGAGCTTCAGCACCGCGCGTGCTTGTCACCTCGGCGGCGAGCTGTGCCTGGGTTGCAGTGACCTCCTCGACATACTCATCGAGCTCACCCTGTAGTTCCTTCAGGTACATCTCCTTTCCCGCCATTTCCTGTTCAAGCCTGTCGACCTCTTCCGCCTTGGTGCGGATCGATTCGTTCTCCTTCTCGAGCTTCGCCACACAGCGCTCGAGCCGCGAGATTTCCTTGTCCTGTGCCTTCTGTGCCCGCCTGGACTGCGTCGTGCTTTTCTTTTGCTCGCTCTTCAATTCGCGCACCGATTCCTGCAGCTCAGACTTGCGACGCTCCAGTCTGCGCAATCGTCGATCGACCTTTGCAAGCTCGCTATGTGCTTTTTTTGCGATACTTTTCTCCGTTTGAAGCTCATCCAGCATTTCGATGTTGCGCTGCTCGGTTTGCTGCAGCTTGTCCTTGAGCTTCTGACGTTTTTCCTCGCTGTCCTGCGCCTTCCCTTCTGCCTGTGCCAGCTCCTTTGCCTGTTGTTCGATCTTGCCGATCAGGGCCTTTATGTCCGAGTCCCGTGCGTCGACGTCCAGCAAGATGTTCTCAGTCCGGGTTTTTGATGCGTCGAGTTCGGCTGTGAGTCGACTCAGCTGCGCAAGGAGCGTGTCAACGTCAACGTTTGTCGGCTCGACGCCCGCCGCAAAATCCGCCGCTGCCTGCTGCGGAGGCGATTCTCGCTGAAAGATTCGTTCTTCAACGGTCAGCTCCGGCGAAGCAGGTATGCCTGGCTGGTCCGACTTCCGTCGGCCCTGACCGGCAACCGGCAGTACGTGTGGCACAAACCCCTGTTCATCGGCAACTTTGCGCGCGAGAGCTTCGTTGAGTATGCGCGTCTTTTGGGCCAGTGCCGCAGCGAGCAGTGAGTTGCAGAAGCGGTTGATTCGGCGCGGGTTGCCGCCCGAAAAACGGTGAATGAGGGGACGAGTCTCGGCGACCAGCTTGGCGGACTCGGAGCCGCCCGCAAGCCGTAAGCGATGTCGAACGTAGTCGTCCGTTTCTTGCTCAGAAAAAGCACGGATGCTGAAGTCGACCCGATTCGCCAGTTTCAGCAGGCTCATCGCCGGAGAGGCCATGATGCGTGCGAGCTCGGCATTGCCTGACAGTACGAGGCTTATCACGTTGTCGCCTTGAACCGATATGTCAGCGAGCCAGCGCAGCTGTTCGAGAACGGATGGGCTGACGTGCTGGGCATTGTCGATGATTACCAGCACGGGATCGCCGGCACGACCACGATGCAGAAGGAACTCCCGGGCGATATGCTGTAGCTCGTTCAGATTTCCACTGATGTCGTTGAAGCCCAGTTGCCGTAGCAGGCCGCAATAGAACGCATTGGGATCGGCACACTTCTCGTCAAAAGTCGCGTACGAGGTTTCCTCGTCGAGGCTGGCAATATACCTGTTAAGCAGGGTTGTCTTGCCTGAGCCCTCGGCTCCGCTTAGCACCAGCAGGTAGCCCGCCCGCTCGGTCGCGTTACAGAGATGCGCGTACAGCAGTGAATATTGCTCCGCGTGAAATAGCTCGATCGGTTCGGATACTCGTGCAAAAGGTGCCCGATTCATACCGAAGAACTCGAGATATGTCGGTGCCGCTGCAGGACTTTCCAAGGCTTTCGCCACGCACCTTCCCCTTTTATTTTTTATTTCTTATTGTCCGGGAGGTTGCCGGTTCTGTAATGTCCGCGGGATTGGGCGCTCTCGTCGACCGCCCACCCACTGACGGGTGCATTGATATTTTTATACATAATCCATGATGATTGGAAGCGTTTATCACGAATTCGTTAAGGAAGCATCGTAAGCCATTGAAAAAAAAGATTATCTGTTGGACGAACCTGTCGATGCTGACAGGCTGGCAAGACAATTGCGCGGCAAATAGTAGCGTCAGAAGCGACCGAGAGACAGGGCAGGATGGTCGCTGTGCCGCGCAGACAGGGCCCGTATCGGAAGCGCTCGATTAAAGGAAAAACCATGAACTATCGTCATCTAGGCAAGGCCGGTCTGCAGGTCAGCGAACTCTCGCTGGGCTCTTGGGTCACGTTCCATACCCAGGCGGGGGTCGATGCCACCGTCGAGATGATGCGTGCGGCCTTCGAGGCTGGCGTCAACTTTTTCGATAACGCCGAGAATTACGCGGCCGGGATGTCGGAAGAAGTGATGGGAGCGGCGCTGAAACGGCTGGGATGGCGGCGCGGCAGCTACCTGGTGTCAACCAAGCTCTTCTGGGGCCTGCACCCGACGCCGAACGAGCAGAATACGCTGAACCGCAAGTACCTGCTCGAGGGTATCGATGGTTCGCTGCGGCGTCTTGATCTCGATTACGTCGATCTGCTTTATTGCCACCGTGCCGACCCGACGACACCGATCGAGGAAACGGTCTGGGCGATGCATAACATCGTAGAACGCGGCAAAGCGTTGTACTGGGGCACTTCCGAATGGGACGCGGCGGATATCGTCAGCGCAATCGACATTGCCGAGCGCCATCATCTTCACAAGCCAGTTGTGGAGCAGCCGGTCTACAACCTGTTCCAGCGTCATCGTTTCGGCAATGAATACGATCGCGTTTACAAACAGCTTGGTTATGGATCAACGACCTGGAGTCCGCTGGCCTCAGGGCTGTTGACGGGCAAGTACAACGACGGCGTGCCAAGTGACAGTCGAGGCGCGCTCGAGGGCTATGAGTGGCTGCGAGCCGAACTCACCAATGCCGAGCGACTGGCAATGGTCTCTGCACTGCAGCCACTCGCCGCCGAGATGGGTGCCTCGCTCGCCCAGTTCTCGATCGCCTGGTGCCTTAAGAATCCCGATGTCAGTACCGTGATAACGGGGGCCAGCCGGGTACAACAGATTCACGAGAACATGAAAGCGCTCGATTTCGTGGATGCTTTTACGCCCGATCTCATGCAAGAGATCGATCGCATCTTCGGCCTGGCATAGCGTGGACAAGTTCCTGGTCGCTGCCATCGAAGAGGCGCAGAACAGCGCGAAGGCTGGTGGCGTTCCTATCGGTTCGGTGCTGGTAATCGACAATCGAATCGTCGGCCGCGGGCATAATCAGCGCGTGCAAAAGGGCAGTGCAGTTTTGCATGCAGAGATGGACTGCCTTGAAAACGCCGGACGATTGAAGGCATCCGATTACAGGAACGCCGTGTTGTACACGACGCTTTCGCCGTGCGACATGTGCAGTGGTGCCATCCTGCTGTACGGTATTCAAAAAGTCGTGGTCGGCGAAAATCGCAGTTTCAAGGGTCCGGAAGCGTACCTGAGCTCGCGTGGCGTGCAGCTCGACGTCCTCGACGACGAAACGTGCCGAGCAATGATGAGTGACTTCATTTCGTCTCATCCGTCGCTGTGGCGGGAAGATATCGGTGAAACCTGAGCGGCGGCCGACATGCCAATGAGTCTGTTGAAAAGAGTTCTCGCGATCGTTTTCGTTCTGGCGCTTTCCTATACCGCGTACCAGCAATCTCCCGATAACGCGCCACGTCAATCCGTAGAGTATCCATCCAGCACCGCTCTCGACGATGCCATAGACGGGCGCCGTAACGATTACCAGGTGCAAGGAAGCGGCGTCATCGAACGGCTATTGTCTGACGACAACGATGGCAGCCGACACCAGCGTTTCATTGTGCGACTGGATTCCGGGCGGACCGTGCTGGTTGCCCACAATATCGATTTGGCACCGCGCGTACCCAACCTGCAGAAAGGCCAGCAAGTGTCTTTCTTCGGCGAGTACGAGTGGAATGAGCGGGGTGGTGTAATACACTGGACCCATCATGACCCAAGAGGGCAGCACGTCGGTGGCTGGATCGACTACAAAGGCCGACGCTATCAGTAATCAGAAGGTCGTATCGATATGAATAAGGCAGCAGTCCTGACGTTTATCCTGTTTGCTTCATCGGCGCTGGCCGACGAAGGGATGTGGACCCTCGACAATTTCCCGAGCGAAGCTGTCAAGGAAAAGTACGGTGTCGAGATCACCGATGAGTGGCTTGCAACGGTCAAGAGTTCTGTTGCCCGCCTCGACAGCGGTTGCAGTGGCTCGTTTGTCTCGCCCGATGGCCTCGTCCTGACCAATCACCACTGCGCGATGTCCTGCATCTCGCAGAACTCGTCGATCGAGGCCGATCTCGAGAAATATGGCTTCCTGGCGGGAAGCCGGGACGAGGAAGTCGCCTGCCCGACAGATCGCATATCGGTGTTGAAGGCAACAGAGGAAATCACGCAACAGGTCGCCGCGGCGATCGCCGGGAAGTCCGATGTTGAGGCGGGCAAACTGCGTCGCCAGTTCCTGAAACGTTCCCAGCAGAATTGTGAGGAAGAATCGGGGCTCAAGTGTGAAACAGTGAGTCTCTATAGCGGCGGCCAACACTGGCTCTACAAATACAAACGCTACGACGACGTGCGGCTCGTATTCGCGCCGGAAAGCGACATAGCTGCGTTTGGCGGCGATCCGGATAACTTCAACTTCCCTCGCTGGTGTCTCGACATGACGTTGCTGCGCGTCTATGAAGACGGCAAGCCCGCGACTACGCCAGACTTCCTGGAATGGCGTACTGAGGGCCTCGATCCGGGCGAAGCGATGTTTGTTGCGGGCCGTCCGGGGCGCACACAGCGATTGTTAACTGTCTCGGACCTGAAGTTTCAGCGCGACATAAGCATTCCGCAATGGCTTCTGCGCAATGTCGAGCTACGCGGACGGTACATTCAGTACGCGACGGACGGCGGCGAAGCCTACAGGACGACACAGGCGCCATTGCAGGGGATAGAAAACGGCATCAAGGTGCAGCGCAAGCGGCTGGACGCCCTGCACGACGACGACATGTTGCAGCAGAAAATGCTGGCGGAACGTGCACTGCAAGAGGCTGTCGTAGCGGACCCCGAACTTGCGGCTGAAGTCGGTTCGGCATGGACGGATATTGAACGCGCCAAGGAAACGTATGCCGCTTTTCGAGATGAGTATGTCTTTATCGAGGCGGGCTTAGCATTCAGCGGTCGACTTTTTAACTATGCGCGCACGCTGGTTCGCAAGGCGGCCGAGCAGCAAAGGCCCAATGAAGACAGATTGCGGCCATACACGGAAGCGTCGCTACCTCGCACTCGGCAACTGACACTGGCCGACCGCCCGTTCTACCCCGAACTGGAGAAGCTGCAATTGTCATTCTCGCTGGACAAAATGCGGGAAATCCTCGGTCCCGATTCAGCATTCGTGCACCAGGTTCTCGGCAAGCAGACGCCAGAAGCGCTGGCAATGTCGCTGGTAGACGGCTCCGGCCTTGCCGATCCCGAGACACGGGCTCGCTTGTGGGACGCTGACCTCGCGACGCTGCAGGCATCGGAGGACCCAATGATCCGACTGGCGCTGGATGTCGACGCTGCGGCCCGTGCACTGCGCAAGCGCTACGAAGACGAGGTGGAGGCGCCTTCTGACCTCGCCTATGAAAAGATCGCCAAAGCGCGCTTCGCGATTAACGGCACGAATGATTATCCGGATGCGACCTTCACGTTGCGCGTGAGCTACGGTGCTCACGAGGGCTGGGTGGAGAAGGGCAGCCCGGTACGGCCGTGGACGACCGTCGCGGAGTTGTTCCCGCGAGTTACCGGCTCAGCACCATTCCGGCTCCCGGAGAGCTGGGCCGACGCCGGGAAGAAGATCGCGGACGGCGTCAAGTTCAACTATGTCGGAACAACGGACATTATTGGCGGAAATTCAGGAAGCCCGGTTATTGACCATGACGGCAAGCTCGTTGGCCTGGTATTTGACGGCAACATACACTCGATCTCGGGGTCGTACTGGTTTGATGCAGACAAGAATCGTACGGTAGCCGTGCATCCCGAAATCATGATCGAGTCGATGCGGTCCATATACGGGGCAACGCACCTGCTTGAGGAGATGGGTATCGACGGGTCCGACTGATTCCGCCCATGCTGGCCGAGCTTGATTTGAGCCTGCGCCTGCGCAGGCTCGATCCTTATCGCACCCACCTGGCCCGCCGGTGCGCAGATCATGCACTCCGGCGACGCCGCGCAGGGCCCTTCATCGGCGCCCTCAGACAGGGATGTTTCGCGCGGTGCCTTTTCAAGCGGGTACTTGTACCTGGCGGTAGACCAGTCCGTCGCGGTGGCTATTTTTGACAATCACTGTATAGTTATTTTACGTGTGGGCCAATTAGCGACACGTTTTCGCAGTCACTGACAACCTTCCTCAATTCATGATCGAAAACGACTTCCAAGTCTCCTCTGTACAGCCAATGGAACCGCCATCCGGGTCGGATGCGTCGGAGTGGCATAGCTATGTCATTGTGCAGGGAAGCAACACGATTCGGGGGTCACGTGAAGGAAACCTGAAAACGGTTACCAGTGCCGCCGAAGCCATTGTCGCGCAATTGAACGAACGGCGGATGGGTAAACGCGCCCGAGCTCAACTCGTCATCGCCAAAACCAAGAAGTCCTGAGCGCCTCTCTCGCCACCAATGACAAACGCTGCCGACCAAAATCTCGCGCTGTTCTGTGATTTCGAAAACATTGCGCTGGGCGTGCGTGATGAGAAGAACACGGTTTTCGACATCAACTGGGTGCTCGAGCGACTGCTCGTCAAGGGCAGCATTGTCGTCAAGAAGGCCTACTGCGATTGGGGGCGGTACAAAGAGTTCAAGGCGACCATGCATGAAGCGGCCTTCGAGCTGATCGATATTCCTCATGTGCGCCAATCCGGCAAGAATTCCGCGGACATCCGCATGGTCGTCGATGCGCTCGACCTCTGCTACACCAAATCACACGTAAGCACATTCGTGATCATCAGCGGCGATTCGGATTTTTCGCCGCTGGTGAGCAAGCTGCGGGAAAATGCAAAGACGGTCATCGGTGTCGGTGTCAAGAACTCGACATCCGACCTGCTTGTGAAGAATTGTGACGACTTTATCTTCTATGACGATATCGTTCGTCAACAGACGCGTAAGAAGGCAGCGCCCAAGGCCGCAAGGGGCCCGTCCAAAAAACGCAAAACCGCCCGATCCAAGCCGCAGGACAAGAAGCAGGAAGGCATCGACCAGACTCTTGAAGTGGCCGCGGCGCTCGACGCAGAGCGAGGTGACCAGGACAAACTTTGGGGATCCATGGTCAAGCAGGCTTTGAAACGGGTCAATCCAAGCTTCAATGAGGGCTACTTTGGCTTCGAGTCGTTCAGTAAGCTCCTTGAGGAAGCCCAGGCGCGTGGCCAGCTCGACCTCGAACTCGACGAACGCTCCGGCGGCTATATAATCCGCAAGGTCGAGAGTTAGGGACGTCGCGTTCGCTGGTGCCGTCGAAGTCCCGATAAGCCCGGGGCTTGGTGATTATGAGAATTGTCGAAGACGACCTCTCCGGTGACCAGATCACCAGGCTGCTGGGCGAGCACCTGGACAGTATGATTCGACACAGCCCTGCAGGCAGTGTCCATGCGCTGGGTCTGGATGGCCTGCGCGCGCATGACGTAACCTTCTGGTGCGCATGGCAAGGCGATCTGCTGCTGGGCTGCTGCGCCTTGCGAGAGATCGATGCCACGCACGGCGAGCTGAAGTCGATGCGCACCGCTGAGGAGCATCGACGAAAGGGCGTCGCCCGGGCGATGCTGCAGCACGTCGTCGACGAATGTTGCAGTCGCGGCTACACGCGGCTCAGTCTCGAGACGGGGTCCGGAGACGCTTTCCTTGCAGCCGACCAGTTATACCGAACATTCGGCTTCGACCACTGCGGCCCTTTTGGCGAGTACGGTCCGGATCCCTTCAGTCGATTCATGACCCTGCAACTACAAGATCGGCAACCGACGCGTCGCTAGGCGTAGTGCGGATAGACCGGCTGATACATGTTCTCGTGTATGTCGGCGAGGATATCGTCCGGTTCTTCCCGATCCGTAAAGCCGTTGTCGTAGACCATCTTCGCGACGTCCCGGGCAATCAGCGCGGACACCTGGCGGATCAGTGACAGGGCCGGATACACCCGGCCGCGTTCCAGATCGGCCTCGGTGACCTGGTTGGCCAGGGAGTGCGCGGCGGCGAGAAACATCTCGTCGGTGACGATGCGTGAACGGCTGACTATCACGCCCAGCCCGACACCCGGGAAGATGTAGGCATTGTTGCCTTGTCCCGGCACAAATGTCTGGTTGCCGAGTTTCACCGGGTCGAACGGGCTGCCGCTGGCAAAGATGGCCCGGCCTTCACTCCACGTGTACGCCTGTTCGGCCGTACATTCTGCCTTGGAAGTCGGGTTGGACAGTGCAAAAATAATGGGTCTTGAATTTATCGTCGCCATCGCTTCGACGACATCCTTGGTGAACGTGGAGGGCTGACCAGAGAGCCCGAGGATAGCCGTCGGCTGCAGCGCCTTGACCGCGCCCAGCAGGTCGGGAATGTACTCATGCTCATGGGCATACGGCTTCTTGTGCGCTGCGATGTTGTCACGTCCCGCACAGAGGAGCCCCTTGCTGTCCACGAACCAGCAATGCCTGCGCGCCTCTTCTTCAGGGATGCCTTCCTCCTTGAGGGCTGCGACAAAGACGTCGGCGATGCCAATACCTGCTTCTCCTGCACCCAGGAAGAGGATCTTCTGCTCGGCGAGTTTTCCGCCTGTGATCCGCATTGCGGCGATAATGCCGGCCACGGCTACAGCGCCGGTGCCCTGGATGTCGTCATCGAACAGGCAGGTATTGCTGCGGTATTGCTCGAGCAACCGGAAGGCGTTGGTATTGCCGAAGTCCTCGATCTGGATGAGGATTCCCGGAAAGACTTCTTTTGCAGCCTCGACGATTTCCGCGAACAGCTCGTCATATTCTTCACCGCGTACGCGGCGTCTTTCCAGCCCGTTGTAAAGCGGATCGTTGAGCAATTTTTCGTTGTTCGTACCGACGTCCATCATGAGTGGCAAGCACTGCGTCGGATGTATGCCCGCGCACGCGGTATACAGCGAGAGCTTGCCGATTGGGATACCCATGCCATCCGCCCCCAGATCGCCGAGACCGAGTATGCGTTCGCCGTCAGTCACGACGATGATGCGTGCGTTCTTATGCGGCCAGTTCTGCAGCAACTCCTTCACACGACCTTTGTCCTGCATGGATACGTAGCAACCACGCGGTTTTCTGTAGATATGCTGAAATTCCTGGCACGCTTTGCCCACCGTTGGCGTATAGATGATCGGCATCATCTCTTCGATGTGATTCATGATCACGCGATAGAACAGGTTTTCGTTGCGATCCTGTAAAGCGATCAGGTACAGGTAGCGCTCCAGGTCCGTGGGCTTCGCACGAATATTGCCCAGTACGCGGAGTTCCTGTTCGGCCATCGTGTGGACGCGCGGCGGTAACAGTCCGCGCAGTTTCAGCGCATCACGCTCCGCATCGGTGAACGCCGTGCCTTTGTTGCGTATCGGGTCATGGAGGATTTTGACACCTAGGTGCAGATCGGGAGGGGTCTGGTTAATCACGGTTTTTCCTATTGAATCAGGAGTCCACAACGGGGGCTCCGTTAACGAGCGGCAAACAGAAATTACTCGTTTCGCCAGCGTTTGGTATGCCGGAATTCACCTAGCTGGATTCGCTACGTACAAGCTCTTATCGGCCGTCGCGCCATGCCGGAGTATCATTTAAAGACCTGTCACGTGAGCGTGGTAAACCGCCATGAGCCGCAAGGTAATCATCATGGGAGCTGCAGGTCGTGACTTCCATGTTTTTAATTGTTGTTATCGGGACAAAGCCGATGTCGACGTAGTCGCCTTCACGGCGGCGCAAATTCCGCACATTGACGATCGGCGCTATCCTGCCACGCTCGCCGGCGAGCGCTACCCGAACGGCATCCCGATTTATCCGGAAGACGATCTCGACGAGCTGTTGAATGCCGAATCCGTGGATGATGTTGTTTTCGCCTATTCGGACGTCAGCCTCGAATACATCGAGCAACGGCGCAAGCGGGTTGAATCTCACGGCGTCGCTTTTTCGACGTTCGATGTCGATGCATCAATGTTGCAGTCCAGCAAGCCGATTATTGCAGTAACGGCAGTACGCACAGGCTGCGGCAAGAGCCAGGTGTCGCGTCGTATCACCGATATTCTGAAGCAGCTGGGCAAGAAGACAGTCGCGATTCGGCATCCGATGCCTTATGGCGACCTGGCGCAGCAGTCGGTGCAGCGTTTTGCCAGCTATGAAGACCTTACTCGGCAGAAATGCACGATCGAGGAGCGAGAGGAATACGAGCCGCACATCAACAATGGCGTTATCGTGTATGCGGGCGCTGACTATGCAGCGATTCTGGCCGAAGCGGAAAAAGAAGCCGATGTTATCGTTTGGGACGGTGGCAACAACGATACGCCGTTTTACCGCCCGGACCTCTGGATAACCGTTGCCGACCCGCACCGTGCTGGCCACGAACTTGCGTATTTTCCGGGCACAATTAATTTCGAGCGGGCGGATGTCATTATTATCAGCAAGGTCGGGTACGCGGACGAAGCGAACATCCGGGCGATCGAGGAGAACGCGCGCAGGGTGAATCCGGGCGCGATGGTGTTACGCCGCGAATCGCCGCTACATGTGCCCGATCCGGATCTGATCGCTGGAAAGCGTGTCCTGGTCATTGAGGATGGGCCGACGACGACACACGGTGGCATGCCGTTCGGGGCCGGCGTATTGGCTGCGACCGAACACCACGCCGCCGAGCTCGTCGATCCGCGACCCTGGGCTGTCGGCGAGATTGCCGAGACCTTCAGGAAGTACCCGGATATCGGGGATCTGCTGCCAGCCATGGGCTATGGCGATACGCAGATTGCCGATCTCGAAGCGACCGTCGCCGCGGTCGACTGCGACCTGGTGTTGGTAGCAACGCCGATCGACCTTACGCGGCTTATCGATATCGAGAAGCCCAGCATGCGTATCGGCTACAGCCTGTCCGCGGAAGATGGCGCACTCACCAAGGCGGTGAAAGACGCCCTGAACGCGTAGGCCGGGTCACGCACGCCGACCGGCGATTTACCGGGCCGCGCTGAGCTCGGCAAAGTAGGTTCGTACCGACTCGCGCAGCTTCGCTTCTTCCTCGAGCCAACGCCGCATTGCGGCTTGCACCCGGCTATCTGCAGTGACATCCTCGTATTGTGCTTGTGCAAGGTCCCGCTGCCAGTCCAGATTCATAGCGACTGACTGGCTAAAAACCTCCCGTAACGCAACTTCAATGGCCGTTTCGACGTCGCCGCGTAATGCCAGCACATTCAGATGGGTTCTTGGATCGTTCGTCAGGTCGTAGCCAATCGTCGCACCGAATTCGAGCAAAGTGTTCAGGCGCCTCAGCATTTCGGTGCGTGGCAATGTTACGTACCATGCGTCAAACGCGACCCCCTGAGTCGCCCGATATTTCTGCGGGACAATCGTTGCGTCAACATCCAGAATGCGCGGTGCGCGTTCTTCGAGCCAGCTTGTCAGCGCGTCCACGGTTTCTTCATCAGCCGCTTTTCGCATCAGGTACTGGACTGCGCCGGAGTATCCGAAACGCCGGTTGTCAATATCGTCGTCGACCGCCCGGCGTGCGCTGGCATCACCGGCGGCGTGGTCGCCGGTATTGATTGCACGCAGCAATTCGAGTCGGTAGGCGATCTCGCTCGTCGGTGCAAGCGCCAGCACGCGGGATCTGAGATCATCGCCTTCATCAATCAGGCCCAATTCGTAGAGAAATCCAGCGAGCACGCCCGGTAACTCGTGATCCCTGGGATCAACGGCAATGGCCTCAAAGAACTGCTTGACGAAAGCCACACCGTCGCCGGCCTGCAGGCTGAGTATGCCGAGGTTGGTGTGCGCATTCGGTTGGGCGGGTTCGATTTCAAGCGACTTCTGCAGCGCGAGCCGAGCTTCGCTCCAGCGCCTGAGCTTGATATAAGAAGTGCCGAGTTCATAGTGCAGTGACGGGTTGTACGGATCCTGCTGCAGCGCATCCTCAAGTACTGTTGCCGCTGCATCGTCCCGCTGCAGAGCGCGGTAGGCGCGAACCAGCAGTATGCGGGGCTGCAGCTCACTGGGTGCTGCGTCGACCAGCGCTTCGAGATCAGTCACCAGGGTCGCCAATACACTGGCATCGCCGTCGGTCGCGCGCAGAAATGCCTTCGCAAACATCAACGCGGCGCGCGCATTGGCATCGTCAGGGCGAGATTCCAGAACCTGCTCGGTGATAGCGACGACTTCCGGGTATGCATCCCGGTCCTTCATCAATCCCGTTTCGACCTGGTGAAAGTAGCTCATGGCCAATTCCGTCTTGGCGTCGACGAAATCCGGATCGATCAACAATGCGCCTTTCAGCAAATCCTCGGCGGCGGTGAGCCCGCCGTAGGAGTACGTGGCGCGTTCCTTGCGCGCTTGCATGTAAAGATCGTAGGCATCGGGATCGGTCGTTGCGAGCTTTGCGACGCCTTGCTTGCCGCGCTCGCCGAGCAGGGATTCGGACAGTGCGTAGCCGACTTTCTCGGCGATCTCGTCCTGAATGGCAAAAATGTCGTCAAGCTCACGATCGTAGTTCTCGGACCAGATATGAAACCCGTCGCTGGCGCGTATGAGCTGGGCGGTTATTCGTACCCTGTCACCGGCTCGTTGCACGCTGCCCTCGAGAACGTGTGCGACCTGCAACGCTGCAGCAATCTCTGCGATACTGAGGTTCTTGCCCTTGAAGGCGAAGCTCGAGGTGCGGGCAGCAACCTTGAGATCCGGAATCTGCGCCAGCATGTGCAGCAGCGTCTCAGTCAGGCCGTCGGAAAAATACTCGTTATCGCTGTCACTGGACATATTCACGAATGGCAACACCGCGACGGAGGCGATACTCGCCGCACTATCCGGCTGACCGACGTCATCTGAAATGCGTTGCGCGCTGAAGAGGCCGACGAGAAAGATGAGCACGATGATCGCCGCGACAACGCCATTGTCGATCCTGGACCTGCGTTGCGCGTTCTCCGGATTATCGCGATCCACTTCGTGATCGCGCTTGATGCCCTCCGGCGTTATTTCATAGAACCACGAGAAGATAACCGCCGGGAAGAAACCGAACGCAAACACCAGGATCACTGTCCGGGCGGCCCAGGCCGGCGCGCCCAGCGTTGGCAGGATCGTTGTCAGGACTTCCGTGAGCAACCAGCCTACAACGAGGTATGCCGCAGCAGCGCGAAACACGTGGCGGCGGCGGAGTTCGGCGACAAGAGACATCAGTAGGCTCGGCTCGGGCTTGCAGGGGTCCTGATTACACTTGGCTTAGATGCATTCGAGGCCCGGAAGGTTTCGTTGGAAATCGCTTTATTCAGTGTCGATTCAGGCAAATTTCACCTGGCGTTAAGGCCTGCAGCGATAGTCTACAGGTGAATACAACGGAATGTTAACCAGGAGCAGGTCATGGATATCGTTATCGCAGCGGAGAAGTCGAGCATCGCGAGGCTGTTGGGACGTCATATAAGTCGTGACATCAGTCCGGAAGAAATCGATTTGGTCGAGAACCCCGACGAGACGGGCAGTTTCTTCATTGGGCTGGACTTTGACCAATACAGGCTCAGGCCGGACGGACAGATTGTCTGCGAAGAACTCCAGTTGCTGGATTAGCCCCAGAGCTGTTTGATCTTGTCAACGAACTCGACGAATGCAGCCGGATAGGTCAGGGCGACAAATGCCAACCCGCTTAGCGCGCCGCATAGATGTGCATCGTGATTGATACGACCGCGCGAGTGCGTCGACGCCCAGTAGGAATAGCCCACATACCCGACGGCAAACAGCACCGCGGGAATCGGTATTGGAAGCGGCATGATCATCAGTGTCGTGGCCGGGAAATAGACGATGTAGGCAAACAGAACGGCTGAAATCGCTCCCGATGCACCCAGCGATGCGTATTGCGGATTATTGCGCTGCTTGAAATACGTGCATCCATGGCTCGCGACCAATCCGATGACATACAAAGCGGCAAACGGCACGGTGCCGATGTGGCGCTCCAACGGGAAGGCAAAGAAGTAGAACGTGAACATATTGAACAACAGGTGCCCGATGTCCGCGTGCACAAGCCCGCTCGTTACCACCGTCGCAAACTGTTTTTCGCGCACAAGGTAGTAAGGGCGAAACAGGCATGCGTTGATTATCCCGGGCATCCGGAGCAGGCCCAGCAGGCTGATGCCAACGGTCGCCGCCATAACGACAGATGCCGCCATTTGTTGATCGAATTCGAACAGGTCTTTCTACCTCGTTGACCTTAACCAGGAGTGGCCGAGCGCCTCCTGACTTCATCATCGTACATACTGGCGTCAGCGTCGGCCAGCAGGCAGTCGATATCGGCGTGGCGCTCCAAGGCGAACATGGACACACCGGCGCTCCATGCGAGCTTGCTGCGCATACCGGAATCCAATTTGTGCAATGCGCGCTTCAATCGTTCGAACGCAGCCGTGGCTCCGTCCCCAGAGTTGCTCAGCAAGACGACAAACCCGTCGCCGCCGAGCCTGCCTGGCGCGTCGGCGATTCTAAAGCACTTGATGAGCAGCTTCGCGAGATAGACCGGCAGCTCGTCTCCGGCGGCATGGCCGTAGGTGTTGTTGATGGCCTCGAACCCGTCGAGATCCAGGTAGACGAGTTCTGCAGCAATGTCTTCGCGACGGCAGAGTGATAACAGGTGCTCCGCAATGAGGTTGAAGCCTCGGCGGCTGGCAACCTGCGTGAGGTCGTCAACGGTCACCAATGAGGAAACTCGTATTTCGTCCTCGACCATGGCCGCCATGTCCCTGAGCGTTCGATGTCGTCGGCCGACATGACGCGTGGCTCGGTATCGATCAGGCAGGGCGTGCCGATGTTGACACCTATGGGGTCCCTGATTGGGCAGCCGGCATAGAACCGACTATTCGGCGCACCTTTGTCCAACAGGCTATCGGCAAATCCTGGGTCCTGGCTCGCGTCGGCAACGACGAAGTCGTCGGGTTGCAGGATGGCATGGCCGGAACAGGAGATGGCGCGGGACGTCTCGCAGGCGTCGAGACCCTGCTTCGACTTGAACTACTGACGGTCGCTGTCGACCAGGCTGACAAGGGCGATTTGTACGCCAAACATGCGCTTGGCCATAGGTGTCAGCCAGTCTTACCGTTCTTCCGATGGGGTGTCCAGTATGCGCAGCGCATGCAGGCTCATCAGGCGAGCTGTTTCATCTATTGACGTGGCTGGCTCGCGCACGGATTGCTCCCGAGAAAGGATAACGTCAAGGGTATCGGCCGCCACTGCCCGGTCTTGAGGCACATTACGGGCCGATTTTCGTGACCCGGCGCACTCAAGAAATGCCGGAATTGGCCGATTAAAGCCCTAGTAAGCTATTGATTCCAGTTGAGAGCCCGAGTGAAGCCGCAGATTGTCGTCCGTGCAATTACCCTGCTGGCGCTGACCCTGATGTCGGCGGTACCCCTGTATGCTGCCGGCGGCAAAGCCGAAGCCCCGTTTCGCTACTACACGGTTCTCGACGGTCTGACGCAATCCAACGTCGTCGATATCGAGCAGGACCAGGCCGGCTACCTCTGGTTCACCACGGCTCGGGGTCTCAATCGTTACGACGGCAAGGAATTTGATCAGTATACGATTGCCGACGGTTTGCCGAGCAACTCCCTGACAGCGCTGCATGTCAGCCACACCAATTCGGTCTGGGTAGGCGATGTACGCGGCGGTATTACGATCCTTCACGGTGCGCGGGTTGTACACAACATCGCACCGCCAGCAGGCCTGGCGAAACCGGTTCTCGATATCGAAGTCATCGGCGATCGCAAGTTCGCCGTTATCGAATCGGTCGGCATCTTTGAAATCGTCACCGTTAGCGGGGAGTTCGTCGCCACTTACGTCATCGGTGATGCAGCGACCGGTATCACGGACCTTGTGGTGCATGGCGATGATGTCTGGGTGCAGTCGGCGACTGGCTTTTACCGGTTCGAATTCGAGTCAACTCCGGCGTTAGTACTGTTGTCGGAGTCGGTAGAGCAGATTCATGCAGATGAGGCCGGAGCGCTCTGGGTTGCAGATGCGGCGGGGCGTGTGGGTACCTGGGACAATGGTGCGTTCGCGCCACGGGTTACGATTGAATCCGAGAATCCGGTCATCAGCATCATTAGTGATCGTAATGGACTCGTCTGGATTGCGACCAGCAATGAACTGTTCAACTTTGACAGCAAAGCCGAGGGATCGGAGTACATCGGTCCTGCTGTTCGCCGGTACGCGGGTGTCGAAGACCTTACTTCCCTTTTCGTCGATCGGGAAAACTCTCTCTGGCTGTCCAGCGGCTCGCGCCTGATTCGCTTCCTGGGCGATCGTTTTCAGCACTTTCGTCTACGCACCCAGTTCGATTCTGAAACCGTCTGGGCGATCAGTGAGGACAGGCACGGTCGATTCTGGTTTGCGACAGAGTCGAAACTCATCCTGCGAAATCACGACGAGTCGCTCACGGTCGTTCGTGAGGTCGCCGGAATACCCAAGGGCACGGTACGGGATGTCGTCGCGGATCGAAATGGCAGTCTGTGGGTCGGCATAACTGGCCGCGGTCTGTATCACTTCGACGTGGACGCGATGGTTGCGAAACATGTGCAGCAATCCGGCAACGCCAATATTCTGGATATCGACCTCGGCCAGGACGGGGCCGTCTGGTACTCGACGATCGGTAGCGGGGTTCACCGCTATCAACCCGACGCGGATTTTCTCGACAAGTTTGCAGCGCCGGGTGACACGTCGGTCTACTCACTCGATGTTTCGGAAGACGGCAGCGTCTGGTTCGGCGCTGACGAGGTCGGTTTGGTGCGGCTGATACCAACGGCTGACGGGCAGTACGAGCAGAGGATCCTCGGTGCATCTTCGTCGAGCGGTGCAGGGGCCTACGAGTTCGTCAGGTTGAAGCCGGGCGAGAACGGTGGCTATGAGCAGGTCGTCCTGGATCCAGCGGCAGGCTTGCCGAAGCGCCTGTTTAATCACATTAAACTGACCGGGCCTGAAAGCGCCTGGATTGCGACCGAAGAAGGTGGGCTGTATTACTTCGACGGTGCCCGCTTTACAGACTATGGCGAAGTGACGCCGCTGGCCGACCAGACTGTATACCTGGTACATCCCCTGGAAAATGGCAGTGTCGTTGTCGGCGGCGAACAGGGCCTCTACCAGTTTGTGCCCGGCGTACCAGGGGTTGCCCATTACAACCCGCAGACCGGGTTCATTGGCATGGAAACCAATGTTCACTCGACTTTCGTGGATTCCGAGGGCGCGCTTTGGATAGGTACCGTCGATGGCGCTACGCGCATGGACGTGACGCAATCGATGCCTCGGCCCTTCGATCCATCGCCAATGATCGTGCGCGTAGAGACGCAACTCAGCGGGCGGCAGATGCTGGATGCAGAGGAAATAGAGCCCAAAGAACTCGGGGCAAGCGTCGAGTTTGCGGCAATTTCGCTGCTTAGCCCGCGTGGCATGCAATACAGCTTCATGCTCGACGGTATCGACACGGAGTGGGGATCGCCAACCACCAGCCGGTCAGTCAGCTATCCACGAATCCCGCCCGGCTCCTACGAATTCCGGGTGCGGGCGCGCCATCCGGGCGGCGAGTGGAGCGCGGATGTCGCGAGTCACCGATTTGTCGTATTGCCGTTTTTCTGGCAGCAGCCCTGGTTCCTGATTGCACTCTTCCTGGCAGGCGTTCTGCTGCTCTGGGCGTTCATGAGCTACCGGACCCGAAACATCCAGTGGCTCAACGACACGCTCCGCGCCCAGGTCGAAGAAAGAACGAAATCGATCGAACTGGCGCGCCAGGAGCTGGAATTGAGTAACCAGCAGTTGTCCCGGGAGATAGATGCGCGTGCCGAAGTAGAGACACGCTTTCTGAATGCATTCGAAAACGCACCGATTGGTATGGGATTGCTGAATGCCGATGGCGTGTTGTTCGATGCGAACCCGGCACTGAAGAAGATGTTTTGGCCGGCATTGCTAAATCGCAAATTCGCTGATGCGATTGGGGAGGAAGACCGCAGCCGCTTCGAAGAGCAGTACGAAATTGTCGTAAAAACGGAACTATCAAGCCTGCACGAGAAGTTTGTCTGCATCAGCGCCATAGGCGAGGAGATTCAGGCTGTCGTCAATCTATCCGTCGTCGCATCTGACGCCAATGAGTTTCTCTACAGTGTTCTGCAGGTGCAGGATGTCACCGAGTCAATGAAACTGACGGTGCAGCTCGAGTACCAGGCGAGCTATGACGAGCTCACCGGCTTGTTGAATCGACGGGCGTTCGAAACGCAGCTGGAGCGGGCATGGGAGAACAGCCGGGAGCATGAAAAGAAGAGCTTTCTCATGTTCATGGACCTGGATCAGTTTAAGGTTGTTAACGACACCTCGGGCCATACCGCCGGCGACCAGTTGCTGCGCGCCGTGAGCGAGATATTGACCGACAGCGTGAGAAACGACGACTTCGTTGGCAGGCTTGGCGGCGATGAGTTTGCGATAATTCTCTGGGAATGCCCGACTGAAGTCGCAAAACGAATAGCCGAGTCTATTCGACAGCGGATCGAGGATTTTCGCTTTCATTGGGATGTCGAGACCTACCGTATCGGCGTAAGTATCGGTGGTCTGCCCATTGATCCGGAGGTTGGCGATATCAGCGAGCTGCAGCAGCTTGCTGACGCCGCCTGCTACGCGGCCAAGGAAGCCGGCCGAAATCGTGTGCACATGGTGTCGGGCGAAAAAGACTCGGCGCGGGTGCATCGTGGCCAGGTGCGCTGGGTCCAGCGTCTGCGCGAAGCGATGGACAGCAACCGCTTCGCCATCTACGCACAGCCCATACTGCCAATTGATGAAAGCAGCGACGAGCGGGAGAGTCTCGAAATCCTGCTACGCCTGAGAGACCCGGAGACGCGCAAGCTGATCCCGCCGGGAGCCTTTCTGCCCGCTGCCGAACGCTATGGCATGAGTGTGGAACTGGATAAATGGGTGGTTACCAGCCTCTTCAACATGCTGTTCGTGCACCATGCATTCGAGGCCGTTCACAGGAAGTACTGGATCAACCTTTCCGGCAGCAGCGTAGGCGATCGCCGCTTCGCAGAATTCCTGAAGGATGCGGTTTCCAGGTCACCCCTGCCGCCCGGCACGATCAACTTTGAAGTCACCGAAACATCGGTGATCAGGAATATTGCCGAAGCCAGCGAGCTGATCTCATCGCTTCGCGAGATGGGTTGCAAGTTCGCACTCGACGATTTTGGCAGCGGACTTTCTTCTTTCACGTATCTGAAGAACCTGCCGGTCGACATCGTTAAGATCGACGGCAGCTTTATTCGCGACTTGATGCAGGACGATACGGACCGCATCTTCGTCAAGTCCATCATCGACATAGCGCACACCCTGAATATAAAGACGGTTGCCGAGTTCGTAGAGAACCAGGAGACGCTGGACGCGGTACGAGAGCTCGGCGCCGACTATTTTCAGGGCTTCATGACGGGAAGGCCGTTCGTCTTCGCACCGAGATTTCCAAAGAACGCCATGCCCGATAATGAGCATGGCAGCATAGATGCCAAAGCTGGCTGAGGGAGAACAATGACCGCTGCAACAGGAACTTCAGAGACAGCCGCCAATCTGGCGAAGGCGATTATGGCTTTGCCGCCGTTACCGGCGACCGCACAGGAAATACTGACTTGCTTCGGCGACGAGTTCATCGATGCGGTGCAGGTTGCGTCCGTCGTCGAAGGTGACGCGGGCATCTGCGCCAAGCTTTTGGGTCTCGCCAACTCGGCGTATTTCGGTTTGTCCGAGCCCGTGAGCGACATGGAGCAGGCCATTTCGCGTGTGCTGGGTGTCGACACGGTGCGCTCGCTGGTTCTGGCGATGGCGATTCAGAACTCTTTCGACAGCAAGAAATGCCCGGCTTTCGATGTGGAACGATTCTGGCTGACGTCCCTGCTGACGGCCGAGTGCTGCAAGAAGATCGCGGCCGCGGATGAGGAATTCGAGGATACCGAGCGCGACCTGGCGTATTCAGCGGGTCTTTGTCACAACTTGGGGTTGATGGCGCTCACGCACATCGAGGCCGATCGCAGTTGTGAGGTCCTCATGCATAACGACGAGAAGGTCGAAGCAGGCAGTCTGACGCGCTGGTTCCAGGGCGAGTTCAACACAGATCACAAGGTCATGACGGCCGAGCTCGCAAGACTCTGGTCGTTGCCAGAACCCATGATCGCGGCATACCACTATCGGGCCTACCCGAACACAGAGTGTGGCCATCGGCTGGGGCTGGTCGTAAGCGCCGGCGTCGCCGCTGTGCAGAACACCGAGTTTCATGATGATCGACCGGTGAGCCTTGCGCCCTGGTCAGATGCGCTCGGAATAACGGCAGAGGAAATTCAGCGCCTGGCTGTTTTCAGCAAGAAACAGCAGGAACGTGTGCAGTCGCTCGCTGGCAGGCTCACGCATTGAACACTATTCACCGACACCCAACGCCGGCAAGTAGTTGGCAGTTCGCTCCCATTGCGGGCACCAGGAGAGTCCTCATGACACGATTAACCCGCCCGAATTCGCCGCTGCTGCGAGGGGTGCTTATTGCATTTGCTTCGGTGCTTCTTTGCTTGCTCCATGTCTCAACCGCCCATGCGAACGAGACAGATGGCGCGGTACTTGCCGACCTGAGTCTCGACGAGCTGCTGAGCACGGAGATTACAACTCTGTCGAGAAAGGCCGAGAATCTTGGCAGTGCGCCAGCCGCTGTGCATGTGATTTCGCAGTCCGACATTCGTCGCTCCGGTGCACGCTCCATACCCGAGCTGCTGCGCATGGTGCCCGGAATGCAGGTGGCGCAACTAGATGCCAATAAATGGGCCGTAACGTCGCGCGGTGCGAACGGACGATTCGCGAACAAGCTCCTTGTTCTCATGGATGGTCGATCGTTGTACAACCCCATGTTGTCCGGCGTGCAATGGGACGCTCAGGATACGGATATTGCCGCAATCGAACGCATCGAGGTGATTCGGGGACCTGGTGCAACGATGTGGGGTTCGAACGCTGTAAACGGCGTGGTTAACATCATCACCAAGCACGCAGCGGACACGCAAGGGGGCAACGTCAGCATGCTGGGAGCTATGGATGGCTACGAGGCCGTAATGCGGTATGGGGCCGCGACTGGCGACCTTGCGTTCAGGGTGTTTGGCAAGCTCCAGGATCGCGACGGCAACGTCAATCTCATCGGTGAGGACACCGAAGACTTCGCCGAAACGGCGCGAGTCGGCGCCCGCTTCGACTGGGATAGAAACGAGAAGGATGCTTTTACACTTGGTTTCGAGGTTTATTCCGGAGAATCGGGCGACTATCGCATCTCGCGCGCGCCAACGCCGCCCTATGAGTCAATTGTTGATTCGGTAACTGAAATCAGCGGTGGTTTCGTCAAGGCAAGCTGGTCGCGCGAACTGGCTAACGGTTCGGAATTGGCCATTCACGCCTATTTTGATCAGCACGAGCGCAAGGGCGTCACCTACGACGAGGACGTCGAGTCGGTAGACCTGGATATCCAGCATGGACTGAAGCTCGGCGAGAAGCACGACTTCATGTGGGGCATGAGCTTCCGCAGCAGTGCGGATGAGACGAACGGTACCTTCGAAATCAACATCCTGCCGAACGAGGCGCGCCGCAACAAAGTCGCTGCATTCATACAGGATGAGTTTTCCCTGTTTGATGGCAAAGCTCGCGTGATGCTGGGCAGCAAGTTCGAGCATAACGACTTTAGCGACCAAAACATCGAGATCGAGCCGAGTGCCCGAATCTCCGTAGACGTCGGCGAGAACAGGACGATCTGGGGTGCGATTTCCAATTCAGTCAGGACACCGTCACGCGGCGAGCAGGGTGGCCGAGCGGTGAGCGCAATTGTGCCGCCCGGTGCGTTGCCGGATCTGCCCCTCCCGGTACCCGTAGTCGCTGTCGTTGTTGGCAACCCGAACATGAGATCAGAGGACGTAACGGCATTTGAGTTCGGCTATCGAATGCATGAACGTGGCTTCCAGTTTGATGCAGCGTTTTTCTATAACCAGTTTTCGAATTTGCGCAGCCTGACGGCGGGCGCTCCGATATGCGCGCCGAGCGGCGTCATGCTGATGCTCGACCCAACCTGCCTGGCAACATCTCCGTACGTCGAGCTGCCGCTTATTGTCGACAACAATGCGAAATTCGATACCTACGGCGCCGAGATCTGGCTGGCGAGGCAGATCTCGGAGCGTTGGCGCCTGCAAGGCAGCTATACCTATATCAGCGAGACCAACGACAGCCGCGGCGCCAGCGGGCCGGAGCTCGAGATTGTCGAAGACAGTCCCGAGCACCAGGTTTCGCTGCGCTCATCGACCGACATTAGCGAGACCCTGGAGTTCGACATCTGGCTTCGCTGGGTCGATGACCTCGAGGGACAGCAAATCGACGCGTACACGTCTGCGGATGTTCGCTTCGCGTGGTCGCCGTCCGCGACTTTCAGTGTTGCGGCCGTCGGCAAGAACCTGTTTGCCGGCGAGCATCTCGAGTTCATGTCGGAGCTGGTCGACCTTGCGCCTGTGCAAATCGAGTCGTCAGGATTCGTCGAGCTGCGTTGGCAGTTTTGAGTATCTGAGAGGCCATCAAGGACGCGACACGCGATATGACCCGATCTCCGACATCTTACAGCCTGACCGGCCTGCTACTCGTCCTATTGACGCTGGCAGATGGCAGTGCTGTGGCAGAGGACTCGGCGGCCGAGGTTGCTGTAAAAGCGGCCATCGCGCACAAGATCGTGAAGTTCGTTTCCTGGCCGGATTCGCGTTTCGCTGCTCATGACGAGCCGCTGCGCTTCTGTGTGCTCGGTGGCTCCGAGGTGCTCAAGGCATTCGAGAAGCTTGCTGATCGGTCGATTCACGGCCGGCCGATGTCTGTTTTGCCGGCTCCGGACCCGGCAACTGTGGCTGAAGACTGTGACGTTCTCTACCTGGACGGCGATCAAGAGCAAAGTGTGGATGTCTGGTTCGAGTCGGTCAGCGGACAACCGGTGCTTACCTTCGGCGAAGCGGGTGAATACGGCGGCAAAGGCAGCATCGTCACGATGAGAATCCGGCGAAACAAGGTGCGCTTCTCGATTGATCTCGACGCCAACAGGGACACGGGTCTTCGTATCAGTGCGCAGCTGCTGCAACTGGCCACAACGGTCGGGCGCGGGGGGTCCTAAGCCATGGCGAGGCTCGTATTCAGTGATTGGTCAATTACGAAGAAGCTCATGTGGATCATGCATGGCGCGACGCTGCTGGCTGTCCTGGTTGCCGCTGCATTTTTCGGGGCGTCCGAGGCTTTTAGCTATCGCAATTCAACACTGGATCAAATCGCCACATTGGGTGGTGTTATCGGAACCAACAGCACGGCGGCGATTACCTTTGAAGACAGCGATCTTGCCAGCCAGGTCCTGCAGTCGCTGAACGCCAACCAGGCGGTGATGTCCGCGCATATCTTCCAGACATCCGGCAGCTTGTTCGCAGGGTTTCTCGATGAAAATTCTGACGAGTCGGAAACAACGAAGCTCCCGGCACCGGTCGGGCAGTTACTCGACTCCGCGATGTCCAGCGGCGAGCCCCAGCAAGAGTTCGCGGGACTCAAATATGTCGACGCAATTTATCCGATCAAGTTCGATGCTGAGATAATAGGCTACCTGCACTTGCGAACGTCACTGGGCGCGTTCGTCTCGACCTTGCAGCGCATCGTTATTGTTGCGTTCATCGTCATGCTGCTCGCAGTAATCGTTGCATACATACTTTCCTCGCGACTGCAGTTGGCGGTTTCTTCACCGATCCTGGAGTTATCCCGACTGATGAAGCGTGTCAGCGAGGCGCAGGATTATTCAGTGCGCGCCCAGCCGATGTCCGGTGACGAAATTGGCGGCTTGATGCTCGGCTTCAACGACATGCTTCAACAAATTAATCTGCGAGACGAGAAGCTCGCCTTCGCAAACCAGGAATTGTCCGAGGCTTTTGAGGAGACACTGAAGGCCAAAGAAGCAGCGGAGCTTGCGAGTAGCGCAAAGAGTAATTTTCTTGCTCGTATGAGTCATGAAATTCGCACGCCAATGAACGGCGTGCTTGGGATGACCGAATTACTGCTTTCATCCGACCTGGATGGTAGCAAGCGAAAATTCGCCGAGACGATACAGCAGTCGGGTGAGTCGTTGCTGGCTGTCATTAATGACATCCTGGATTTTTCAAAAGTTGAGGCTGGAAAGCTCAATCTGGAGGAGACTGACTTCGATGTTTGCGAAACGGTTGAAGGCATTGTTGATCTGCTATACACACGAGCACAGCAGAAGGGTGTCGGGCTCATAGGTGCCATTAGTCCGGACGTGACGCCGTTGGTGCACGGTGATGCGATCCGTCTCCGACAGGTACTGATGAACCTGGTCGGCAACGCAATCAAGTTCACGAGCCAGGGCGACATCATTGTGGGGCTTCGCCAGCAGGAGGTAGCGGCGGGCCAGAAGGAGTTACATTTTTTTGTGCGAGACACCGGGATAGGTATCGCCCCGGAGAAGCTGGCATTGATTTTCGACAGCTTCGCTCAGGCCGACATCTCGACGACGAGGCAGTATGGCGGCACAGGACTCGGGCTGGCTATCTCGAAGCAGCTGGTTGAGCTGATGGGCGGCAAGATCACCGTCAAGAGCGAGGTTGGCAAGGGCTCGCTGTTCAGTTTCAGGATTCCCCTGGTTGAGGCGCAGGAAAACAACGACTCGGCCGCTCACAGATTCGATCCGTTGATCGGCATTCGCGCGCTGGTTGTTGACGACAACCAGATCAACCGCCAGGTATTCGAGCGCCAGCTTATCGCCTGGCAAGCGGATGTGGATACGGCCGCGAATGCCGCAGACGCTATCGCCAAGCTCGAAGAAGCGACCGAGAGAGGCGAGCGGTTCGACATTGTCCTGCTCGACTTCTTTATGCCAGCAACGGATGGCATGCAGCTGGCTGCGACCATACGTTCTCGGCGCGAGTTCGGCCGCCCGGGCCTGCTGATGTTGAGTTCGGCGGATTCCGATGAGATTCCCGATCGTCCCGAGGCGGGCAGTATTGATCTCTATCTGCCAAAGCCTGTCCGACGCGCCGTCCTGCACGAGGCGTTGACAACTGTTCTGCAGGAGGGACGCGTCGAGAAGTTCGAAACGACGTCGCCCATTCGAGAAGAGGCCACTGTGGATGTTCGCTTTGACGTGACGGCCCTTTTGGTCGAGGACATCCCGATCAATATGCAGGTGGCGAGGCTCATGCTGAGGAGTCTTGGCTGCAAGGTAATCGAAGCGACGAATGGCGAAGAGGCGCTCAAGAGCATGGCCGCGCACTCACCGGATGTTGTGTTCATGGATTGCCAGATGCCGGTCATGGACGGCTATACGGCATCTCGCGCACAACGTGAACGTGAGGCGAAGAACGGTGGAAGTCGAATGGCTATCGTCGCTCTGACAGCAAATGCGCTTGCCGAAGACCGGCAAAAATGTCTCGATGCCGGAATGGATGACTTCATCAGCAAGCCCTTCAGCAAGGAGGATCTTGTCGACGTATTGCAACGAGTTACGGGCCAGAAAGGGATAGCGGTGCCGGAGGCAACGCAAATCGATGAATTTGTCGACGAGCCGATCAAGGCAGTAGCTGCTGCAGAGTCACGCAAGGAGTCGGTCATCGATACAAGATCGCTCGAACAGATCAATGATCTGGATCCAAATCAAAACGGTGAGCTCCTGAATAGCATCATTGACACCTACTGTGAGAATGCCGAGGTGTTGATACTCGAGCTGATTCAAGCAGCGAAGGACCAGGATCTCGGTGGTGCTGTCCGGGCAGCACATTCGCTGAAGTCCTCGAGCGCGAACGTCGGCGCGCAAAGACTGGCTGCTCTTTGCAAATTAATGGAACGTGAGGGCCGGGAGGGCAATATTACTGCGATTATTGAAAACGTCGACCCGGCCTGGAGCGAATATCAGACAGCTGTTGATCAACTTGTTGCTATCAAGACGGAGGTTGCCGCGTGACCAGCTCAAGTACAGAGCGAGAGCTCGTTGTCATCGCCGATGACGATCCTACCATACGGATGCTAATGAAAACGGCGCTGATCAAGGACGGCTTCGATGTTATCGATGTCGAGAACGGCGCGCTGGCCTGCATTGCATTCGCAAAGCATGAACCAGTGATGGTTCTGCTCGACGTCGAGATGCCGATCCAGGACGGTATTTCTGCATGTGCGCAGATACGCCGGCTACCGGGCGGAGAGACGGTTCCTATCGTGATGGTCACCGGGCGCGACGATATCGAAGCCGTAGACGAAGCGTACCAGGCGGGTGCGACAGACTTTATCGCGAAGCCGATTAACTGGCCGATTTTCAGTCATCGTGTGCAGTACATTCTCCGCGCCAGCAAAGACTACCGTGATATGCGTGCCGTTGAGGCGAAAAACGACGTTCTGCTCCGGGCTATTCCAGACGCATTCGTTGTGATGCAGCCTGATGACTCCGTCAGCGACTTCATACCCGGCAAGTTTGAGCATCCGTTGGCGAAGCCCGGCGTCGACGTGCAGCAACTGGCGGATTTCCTGCCAAAGAGCAGCCTCAAATCCTGGTGCGACGCTCGTCGCTTCGTCGAAGCCCAGAATCGCCCGGCGAGAATCGAGTTTGCCATCGACCACGGCCAGGACAATCCAAGTTACTACGAAGCGCGGTTTGTACCCTATATCGATAGCGGCACCTTGGCGCTGGTGTCGGAAATTACCGACCGCAAGCTCGCTGAAAAGCGTATTCGGCGGCTGGCGTTCTTTGACACGCTAACAGGTTTGCCGAATCGACAGTCGTTCCGCCTGCAGCTGGGCGGGATGATCGATGAGGCGCAGGATCGAAGCGAGAGCGTCGCGGTTATCTATATTGACCTTGATAATTTCAAACGGATTAACGACACACTCGGGCACACGGTTGGTGACGGAGTCATCAAAGCGATAGCGGAGCGGATCTCCGGTTCAGTCAGGGCTGAGGGTGCAAACGGCGAAGACGGTGACAAGCCCGTGGGCATTGCACGTCTCGGCGGCGACGAGTTTGCCTGTGCAATCGGCGGTTTCGGCGATGACGACGTGCTCTTTTCAATCGCTGAAAGGATAGGCGACCAGCTGCGGAGGCCCGTCAATTATAAAGGGCATGAATTTGTCGTGACGCCCAGCATTGGCATCTCCATTTATCCCAGCGATGCCGACAATGTCGAAGATTTGCTAAAGAACGCTGATGTCGCAATGTACCAGGCGAAAGATGCCGGTCGGGACACCGTACGATTCTATTCCGGTACGCTTGCCGTTCGCTCGCTGCACGGCCTGGCGCTCGAAACGGACCTGCGCAAAGCGCTTGAGCATGGTGACCTCGAGCTGCACTACCAGCCGAAGATCGACCTGCGGACAGGCTGCCTTGTTGGCGCCGAAGCGCTGGCTCGGTGGTGCAACGAAGAAGGGGAGTATGTGCCCCCATCGGTATTTATTCCGATGGCCGAGAAGTCCGGGCAGATTGTGCAGCTCGGCGACTGGGTACTCCGCACAGCCTGCCAGCAAGCGCGCGATTGGCAACTTCAGACCGGCTACGCAACCCGCATTGCCGTCAATATCTCCAGCCAGCAGTTCTACCAGAGCAACCTCCAGGACACGGTCATGAAAGCGCTGTTCGAGGCTGGCGCCAAGCCGAGCCTGCTGCAGCTTGAGCTGACTGAGAGCATCCTGATGCGCGATGTGGACAAAACGATCGCAACGCTTGAGTACCTGAAGAGCACCGGTATTACGTTGGCAATGGATGACTTCGGCACCGGCTACTCTTCGCTTAGCTACTTGCGCCGTTTTCCAATCGACGCCCTGAAAATCGATCGCTCCTTCGTCATCGACATTGAGCAGAGCGACCACGGGGCAGCCATCTGTGCCGCGATCCTGGCCATGTCACGACAACTGGGATTAACGGTGATCGCAGAAGGTGTCGAGAACAATGCGCAGCTAGAGTTTCTTCGCGCTCACGACTGCGACGAAATCCAGGGATACCTGATCAGCAAGCCAATTCCGGCTTCTGAGTTCGAAGCCAGGTTCCTGGCCAACGAAGGCAAGCCCGTACTGTCCGGGATCTCGAATCAGCGCTAGCGCTCACGCTTATTGATAGCCGGCTGCCTGTAGCCGGAAAAGGTGGGCATACTGGCCATCTTCGGCCAACAGGCTCTCATGACTGCCGCGCTCCAGGATCTTGCCGTCATGAATGACAATGATCTGCGCAGCAGCGCGCACCGTCGAGAATCGGTGCGAGATGAGGATCGTCATCTTGTTGCTGCTTGCGGTACGAAAGTGTTCGAAAACGGCGGCCTCAGAGGAGGCGTCCATCGCGGCGGTAGGTTCGTCAAGAACCAGGATGTCCGCCTCGCTGCGCATGAACGCACGTGATAGTGCGATTTTCTGCCACTGGCCGCCTGAAAGCTCGCGGCCGTCCTTGAACCAGCGTCCGAGTTGCGTCTGATAGCCCTCAGGCATCGCCTCGATAAACGGCGCAGACATGCCTGTCTTCGCCGCCTCTTTCCAGCGTTCTTCGTCGGCAATGTGGCGCACGTCGCCCGCCCCGATGTTCTCGCCGACGGAAAACTGGTAGCGCCCGAAATCCTGGAAGATCACCCCGATCCGGCGTCGCAGCGATTCTACATCCCATTCCCGTAAATCGAGACCGTCCAGCAGGATGTTGCCCTCGGTGGGTTCGTAAAGTCGAGTCAGCAGTTTGATGAGCGTCGTCTTGCCCGAGCCGTTTTCGCCGACCAGTGCGAGGCTCTCGCCAGGACGCACCTGCAGACTGATGTTACTCAGCGCGTTCTGCGCGGCACCCGGGTAGCGAAAGGATACGTCGCGAAACTCGAGACCCTGCTCAGGGTCCGGCCCCCGCGTGGCCTCGCCGCGAGGCGCCGGTACCGGTTGTTCCAGGTACTCGTAGAGATTTGATAGATACAGGTTGTCTTCGTACATGCCGCTGATCGATGTAAGAATCGCTGCAACCGCCGACTGTCCCTGGCGAAACAGTACGAGATACATTGTCATTGCACCAAGCGTGATAGCACCCGCGATCGTCGTAATCACGATCCAGGCGTATGCGGCATAGAGAGCCGCCGTTGATATCAAACCCAGTACAAAGCCCCAACCGTCGCGACGTAGCGTCAGGCGACGGTCCTCGACAAACAGTTTCTTGAAAATATCCCGGTAGCGCTGCAGCAAGCGAGGCCCCAGCTGAAATAGCTTGACCTCCTTGACGCCGTCCTCCCGCGCGATCACCGTTTCGAGGTACATCTGCATGCGCGTATCCGGTGAACGCCAGCGAAACAGTCGAAATGCGTCACCGGAAAACTTCGCCTCTGCGAAGAACGACGGCAGACCCGCGCCTATCAGTATGGCGACGGCCCATGGAGAAAACGCGAACAGCAGGACAGCGTAGCTGGTCAGCGAGATTGCGTTCTGCACGAGTCCGAATGTGCGAGTTACCAGGCTTAGCGGCCGACTGGATGCCTCACGTCGAGCCTGGGTCAGCTTGTCGTAGAACTCGGAGTCCTCGAAATGCGCAAGCTCCAGCGTCATGGCCTTTTCAAGGATCATGACGTTGACACGTTGTCCGAGCAGGGCACGCAGCAGCGACTGGCTGGCCGAAATACCGCGTTGCGCGGCAGCGACGGCCGTCACGACCAGCGCTTCGAGCACGACAAGCTTGATGACACCGCGCGTATCCGGCGTATCGGTCTGAGTTGCGGCGACGACACCATCGACTATGAGCTGCCCGATGTAGGCAATCGCCGCGGGCAGCACGCCCGCCGCCAGCGTCAGCAGCGCCAGTGTGACCGTCAGCGGTCTGCTCGTGGTCCACACCAGCTCGAGCGCTCGGCGGCTATAGCCGAACACGCCAAGGCTGCGGCTCAACAGGCCGACGGAGTTATTCTCTGCGTCAGTCATCGCGTAGGTGGTAGTCTTTGTGGTGTCGGATGGATAGCGTGTTCAGCGGCCAGAATACTGGAAACGGGGAGCTTGTCTATGACGTACGCCAATCACAATGCTGTTCTCAAGGCTGCCTGCGCGCTCCTCGGCCTGTTCTCACTTTCCGTAGCGGCCGCCTCCGACGTCGATGACCTGACAGCTTTGCTGCACGAGTTCCTGGCCGCGTCGCACCAGCGGGCGGCTCACGAGACATTCTGGGCCGATGACCTGATCTACACCTCGTCGAATGGCGCGCGATTCGGCAAGGCAGAAATCCTCGCAGGCTTTGAAGACGTCACGGCCTCGGACGAGCCGCCTGCCGTCGCGTATTCTGCAGCCGATATCGACGTCCGCGTGTTTCATGCAAGCGCCATTGTCGCCTTCAAGCTCGTCGGTACACCGGCAGATGGCTCGGCTGTGCTTGAGTACTTCAATACGGGTACGTTTCGGAAACGAGGTGGCAACTGGCAGGTGGTGGCCTGGCAGGCGACACGGATCCCGGCGGCCGGGGAGGGCACCGACTGAGGCAAGCGCGTGCTCGGGTCGCCTCCGGGCCGGTTCGGGAATTCGGCCGCAGTTACATCAGTAATACCCCTGATGCTGGCAAAGTAGACCGAGTCTATGATTACGCCGAATTATGACTACCAACGACCTGACACAGCGCGCTGACCTGACGCGCCACGACCGAGGTACGGGAGCGCTGCGCACGCGACGTCCCGATTACGTCGATTTCCTTCCACCCTGCAACGATGCATGCCCGGCCGGAGAGAATATCCAGGCCTGGCTCGCGCTAGCCCAGGCGGGCGACCACGAAGCCGCCTGGCGCGAACTGGTTGATAACAATCCATTGCCCTCGATACACGGCCGCGTTTGCTATCACCCCTGTGAGGACGTCTGCAATCGTGCGTTCACGGATAGCTCCGTCAGTATCCATGCCGTTGAGCGATTCCTTGGCGACCTGGCGCTGGAAAAAAACTGGCAATTTACCAAGCCGGATAATCAAACCGGCAAGAAAATACTGATCGTCGGCGCCGGGCCGAGCGGCCTTTCTGCCGCCTACCACCTGGTCCGCATGGGACACTCGGTTGAGATTCGCGAAGCCGGTCCGCTGGCTGGCGGCATGATCCATTTCGGTATTCCAGCGTATCGAATGCCGCGCGATGAACTGCAGGCGGAGATACAGCGCATCGAAAACCTCGGCGTCAAGATCACGCTTAACCATCGGGTTGAAGATGTGCTCGCCGAGAAAAAGGCGGGTGGCTTCGACGCCGTGTTTGTCGCAGTCGGTGCGCATATCAGCAAGAAGATTGAAATTCCGAACCGCGATGCAGGCAAGATCCTGGACGCGGTGAGCTTCCTGAGCCAGGCCAATGAAGGGGCACCGCCCAAGCTCGGCAGGCGTGTCGCGATATACGGCGGCGGCAATACCGCCATGGACGCCGCTCGTACTGCGAAAAGGCTCGGCGCAACCGAGACCATGATCATCTACCGTCGCGACCGCTCGAGTATGCCGGCACACGACTTCGAGGCCGACGAGGCGATCGAAGAGGGCGTGAAGATCAACTGGCTTCGGACTATCAAGGAAATCGACAAGTCGACTTTCAAAGTCGAGGTCATGGAGCTTGACGAGAATGGGCGGCCGCAACCGACCGGCAGGTTCGAGGAGCTTGAGGCCGATTCGCTGATCCTGGCCGTAGGGCAGGATACCGACACCGCATTTCTGGAGTCCGTCCCGGGCATCGAATTCGAATGGGACCACACGGTTAAAGTCGACGACAACATGATGACCGGCCATGCAGGGATCTTTGCCGGTGGCGACATGGTGCCCAGCGAACGTTCTGTGACCATTGCCGTAGGTCATGGCAAGCACGCCGCACGGCACATCGATGCCTATCTCAACGATTCGACGTATGTACGGGCAGCGCGGCACCCGATCATCGGTCACGAGCGCCTGCATCTCTGGTACCGGACTTCGGCGCCACAGGTCGAGCAGGATCGCTTGCCGCTGGATCGCCGGGGCAAGGGCTTCGAGGAGATCCTGAAGAACCTGTCCGAGGCGGAGGCGCTATTCGAGGCAAAACGCTGTCTTTCCTGCGGTAACTGCTTCGAGTGCGATGGCTGCTACGGCGCCTGCCCGCAGGATGCGATTATCAAACTCGGCCCCGGCAAGCGCTACAAGTTTGATTTCGACAAGTGCACGGGCTGCGCGGTTTGCTACGAACAGTGTCCATGCCATGCCATCGAGATGATCGATGAGCCCGACGTCGAAGGAGTAACGGCATGAGCGAGAAGAGGGCGCTCGAGGGTAACGAGGCAGTCGCGCGTGTTGCCTACTCGGTCAGCGAGATATGCTCGATCTATCCGATTACACCATCGTCGCCGATGGCCGAACAGGCTGACGTCTGGTCGGCAGGCGGGAAGCAGAACATCTGGGGACAGGTACCGGACATCATCGAGATGCAAAGTGAAGGTGGTGCCGCCGGGACGGCGCACGGCGCACTGCAGACCGGCGCTTTGACCACGACATTCACAGCATCACAAGGTCTGATGCTGATGCTCCCGAACATGTACAAGATTGCAGGCGAACTGACGGCAGCGGTCTTCCACGTTGCATCGCGTTCGCTTGCGGCACAGGCGCTTTCGATTTTCGGCGACCACCAGGATGTGATGGCAGCGCGCACTACCGGCTTTGCGCTGCTGGCGTCCTCATCAGTACAGGCGGCGCAGGATCTCGCGTTGGTGAGCCATGCGGCGACGCTTGAGTCACGGGTGCCGTTTATTCACTTTTTTGACGGCTTTCGTACGTCTCATGAAGTCAGCAAGATCGACCTGCTGAGCCACGAAGAAACGCGCGCCATGATGAACGACGACCTGGTCTACGCGCATCGCGCGCGGGCGCTCAATCCCGACAACCCGTTCATCCGCGGCACTGCGCAGAATCCCGATGTTTATTTCCAGGGCCGGGAGACCGTCAACCGCTTTTACGACCGCACGCCGAACATCGTGCAGCAGACGATGGATCGTCTCGCGGAAGTCACCGGCCGACAGTATCAACTGTTCGACTACCATGGTGACCCGCAGGCCGAGCGAGTCATAATTCTAATGGGCTCGGGCGCTGAGACGGTCATGCAGACGATCGACGCATTGCCTGAGAAAGGCGTCGGCATGATTAATGTTCGCCTTTTCCGGCCCTTCTCGAGCAAACACCTGCTTGCGGCGCTGCCTGAATCGACGACCGCTATCGCGGTACTCGACCGTACCAAGGAGATAGGTGCAAGCGGCGAGCCGCTGTACCAGGATGTCGTTACCGTGTTGGCCGAAGCGGTTGCCGCAGGCGAAAGGGACAAAATGCCGCGTGTCATTGGTGGGCGTTACGGATTGTCGTCCAAGGAATTCACGCCGGCCATGGTCAAGGCCGTTTTCGACGAACTTCTGAAGCAGCAACCGAAAAACCACTTCACGATCGGTATCAACGACGACGTAACGCATACCAGCCTCGACTACGATTCGTCCTGGCACATAGAAGGCGACAAGGCGACGCGGGCACTGTTCTTCGGACTCGGCGCCGACGGCACGGTTGGAGCGAACAAGAACAGCATAAAGATAATCGGCGAAAACACGGACCTTTTCTGCCAGGGCTATTTCGTTTATGACTCCAAGAAGTCCGGATCGCGAACGATTTCGCACCTTCGATTCGGCCCGGAGCCGATCCATGCGCCTTACCTGATTCAATCGGCGAATTTCATCGCCTGCCATCAATTCGATCAGGTCAACCGAATCGAGATATTGAAGGACGCTGCTGACGGTGCCGTGTTCCTGCTCGACAGTCCGTATGGCGCCGACGAGGTTTGGGGGCATCTGCCGCAGCCGGTGCAGGAGGCGATCATTGATCGCAACATCAGCTTCCATGTCATTGATGCGCGCCGTGTGGCACGGGATGCCGGCATGGGCAAACGCATCAACACGATCATGCAGGCCTGCTTCTTCGCGCTGTCCGGTGTGCTGCCGCGCGAGGCGGCGATCCAGCAAATAAAGGAGGCGATAGAAAAGACCTACAAATCGAAGGGACAGCAGGTCGTTGATCAGAACTTCGCCGCCGTTGACGCCGCCCTGGGTCATTTGTACGAGGTAAAGGTGCCATCCAGCGCAAGCAGTGGCCGTCCGCTCAACGATGTCGTTCCGGCGCACGCACCGCCGTTCGTTCGTGACGTCACGGCACAGATGATGCGTGGTCACGGTGACGAACTGCCCGTCAGCGCCATGCCGGTTGATGGTACCTATCCCAGCGCGACGTCGCAGTTTGAGAAAGGCAATGTCTCGGATCGCGTTCCGCTGTGGGAGCCGGATCTCTGCATTCAGTGCGGCAATTGCTCATTCGTTTGTCCGCACAGCGTCATCCGTGCGAAATTCTTTCACGAGAGCTCGCTGGAAGGCGCTCCCGAGGGTTTTGCATCTGCGCCTATCTCTGCGCGCGGCTTTCCGGAGACGCGGTATTCCCTGCAGGTTTACCTTGAGGATTGCACGGGCTGCACGTTGTGCGTAGACGCGTGTCCGGTGAAAAGTCCCGATGATCCGGAGATTCGGGCCATCAATATGACGGACAAGGCCCCGATCCTCGAGAAGGGCCAACAGGATATCGGCTTCTTCGAAACGCTGGCGTTCAATGACCGTGCGGCGGTTGAGTTTTCGTCGGTTCGCGGAGCGCAGTTCCTGCAGCCGCTGTTCGAGTTTGCAGGCGCTTGTGCAGGCTGTGGTGAGACGCCGTACGTGAAGCTGCTATCGCAGCTCTTCGGCCCTCGACTGTTAGTGGCGAATGCGACAGGGTGTTCGTCGATATACGGTGGCAACCTGCCAACGACGCCCTGGGCGAAGAACGCGGAGGGCAGTGGTCCCGCGTGGTCAAACTCCCTGTTTGAAGATAACGCGGAGTTTGGTCTCGGCATGCGCATTGCTGCCGATCATCATATGGCGATCGCGAAGCAGATGGTGAGCGAACTGTCGGCGGATATCGGCGACGAACTCGCTGACAAGTTGGTAAATGGCGGGCAAACGGTTGGCAGCGAAATCCGCGCTCAACGGCGTCGTGTGAAGCAGCTCAAAGAGCGCCTGCAGGCGATCGTCGCAGCGCGTAAAAGCCCGAAAGCCGAGGCATTGTTGTCGATTATCGATCACCTAGTCCGCCGCAGCATCTGGCTGGTCGGTGGCGACGGCTGGGCGTATGACATCGGCTCTGGCGGCCTCGATCACGTGCTGGCAAGCGGCCGGAACGTCAACATATTGGTCATGGATACCGAGGTTTACTCCAATACGGGCGGTCAAATGTCCAAAGCGACGCCGTTGGGGGCGTCTGCGAAGTTCGCCTCAGCGGGCAAACGCATTGGCAAGAAGGACCTGGCGTTGCAGGCGATTTCCGGTGGCAACGTCTATGTGGCTCAGGTCGCGATGGGTGCGAATCCACAGCAGACCTTGCTGGCGATGCGCGAAGCCGAAGAGTATGACGGCCCGTCGCTCATCCTGGCGTACAGTCACTGCATCGCGCACGGCTACGATCTCAAGGACGGCCTGAGACAACAGGCACTGGCTACGGCGAGTGGTTACTGGCCATTGATTCGATACAACCCGGCACTCAGGGCGGCTGGCAAGAAACCGTTCGTACTGGATTCGACGCGCCCGACGATCCCGCTCAGGGAGTACGCGTACAACGAGAATCGCTACAAGGTGCTGACAAAGACCAATCCGGAGGAGGCCGAGCGAATGATGCAGCTGGCCCAGGAAACAGTCGATCGACGCTGGCAGACCTACGAGCACCTGTCCAAGCAGGAGCCCGCCCAGTTCGAGCACGCCTGGTAGCCGCGGCGGAAGGAATCGCCTCGGCGATGTTGAGCGAAAAAAAAGGGCGGGTCCTTGCGGACCCGCCCTCTCTTTCTAAACCGTTCAGAGCTTAGACCGGCGTGATGTTCTCAGCCTGCGGGCCCTTCTGGCCTTGCGTTACTGTGAACTCGACCTTCTGGCCTTCGGCCAGCGTCTTGAATCCATCACCAACGATATTGCTGAAATGCGCAAATACGTCAGGGCCAGATTCCTGCTCGATGAAGCCGAAGCCTTTCGCTTCGTTAAACCATTTTACGGTTCCGGTGGTAGTAGCCATTTTCTAATCCTATTCAAACAAAAGTAAGTTTGGCCTCGAGAGGCCGGGTCGCGAGTTGATGCTTTTACTTATGAAAAACAGGACGAGGTACTACGAAGCAACATCGAAATGGAATACACAAGATCAGCCGATCAAGCTAGCTGCCGGAAGTATAGCTCCGGAGGGGGGCAAGTCAATGGTTTTTCGAGGATATTTCAGTGAAATCGGCTGCGTACTTGCGCCACAGCCAGGCGAAAAAGGCCAGATTAAGTCCAATTCCCAGAAATCCGACCTCCGGGCCGAAAATGTGGGTTTGCTGTATGCCAAGCGCGCCGACCTTTTCGCCAAATCCGAACAGCGGGTAGTCGAGTCCGTTCCAGACCGCGTGACAGAGGCTCGCGGCCAGTACCGAGCCGGAAAAGAGCCGGATCAATCCGAACACACCGCCAATCAAAGTCGCGTTAATCAGGTAAATCGGCATTTCGTCCGCAGGAATATCGAAGCCGGTATCCAGTGAAATGGCCGATATGTGCCATGCCGTAAACGCCAGCGTCGACCAGATCAGGACCTGCAAGTCGCTTGAACCCGCCCGTTTCAGGCTGGCCCACAACCATCCGCGGAAGAATCCTTCTTCGGTGATCAGGCCCATCAGGATCCCTGTCGAACTCATCAATACCATGTTGATGAGTGTCTTGTTCCAGTCGGCCTGGCTGGTATCGACAGCGCCAGCCAGAAAAGCGATCGCCGCGGTAGCTCCCAGTACCGTGGCGGGGTAAGCGAGCGCGTCGAGATACAGGCGGGAGCGGCCCAGCGCAAGGCCGATTTCGGCGCGGCTGAATTTCTGCAGATACCAGAACACGGCTGCCAGCGGGAAAAGTGGCAGGGCGCTGAAGATGGAGTAGCCGCTCGCATCCATCGCCGTCGTGACGGCGATGGCCAGAGCAACGCCCCCGGCGGCGGGTAGAAACTGACGATTCATGGCCTCTCCTTGCATGCGCTTCTGAATCAGATGTCTCGGAAACCGATCTGGATGCAGGAGATCGACCCGATTCTGAGCCGAGCATGTCTGTCATACTATACTCAGCGACCTCCGACAAAAGACGCGAAGATTGGACCCATGACTGATCGCAGAGCTTTTCTGACAGGCACCCTCGCGGCGGCAGTAGCCGCTTCGCTGCCGTCCGCCGCACAGGCGGCAGGCCGAAAGCTGTCCATGCGCCGTATCCCTGGCTCGGATGAGAGCCTGGCCGTCGTGGCGCTCGGAAACTCGCAGGCATTTCGCAACGGGGACGCGGACACGTCGAAGCGACTGCTCGAAACCTACTTTGACCATGGCGGTCGCTACATCGATTGCAGCGGCGATGGCGCCTATCTTGTGGCGAGCCTTGCCGGCACACTCGGGCATCGTGACAGTGCGTTCCTGGGCAGCTACTTCAGTGGCGAACGGGCCGAAGAATCGGAAGCCGGCGTGCAGCGCCTGCGCGCCGTCAGGGGCGGCAAACCCCTGGATCTGATCCACACCTATCCGGAAGACGGTGTGCCGCACTGGGATGTATTTCGTCGCTGGAAGGACGAAGGGCGCACCCGGCATATCGGTCTGGCGCGTCACAATGTCCGCTACTACGACGCGATGATGAAGGTCATGCAAACCGGTACCGTGGACTTTCTTCAGGTGAACCTTTCGCCGCTTGAGAGCGAAGCCGAAGATCGAATATTGCCGATGGCAAAGGACAAGGGTATCGCCGTGACGATTAACAGGCCGTTCATCAACGGGCAGTACTTCTCGATCGTAAAGGGTCGCACACTACCCGCCTGGGCCGTGGAATTTGACTGCACCAGCTGGGCACAGTTTTCGATCAAGTACGTTCTGTCGCACCCGGCGGTAACCTGCGTGCTGACCGAGACGGCAAACCCCAGGCATTTGCAGGACAATCTTGGCGGAGGCATGGGCCGAATGCCGGATCAGGCGACGCGTGTACGAATGCGCGACCTGATACGCAGTTTCGTTTGATACAGGATCAGGCCTGCACGACGTCGGCGATCAGTTTGACCTCCATCACCACGAAGAGGGCGATCAGCAGTTTCTGAAACGCGCTTCTGGAAATCTTGCCGGCAAATGCGATACCGATGCGCGTAAACAGCAGCGTCGGCACTAACGCGATACAGCCCAGGACGAGCCGCTCCGGTGTAAACAGTTGCGCGCTGCTTGCCGTGACGAACTGGGCGGCTGAGAACGTGAGAAACGCACTCGCGATCAGGAAAGCGTAGGCCTCGGCGGCTACGTGGCGGCCGTGAAAGTACGGGGCAACTATGTGCGCTGAGACTCCCGTGGCCCCCTGGATCGTTCCGCCCGTGAATCCAACCACGGCTGCTCCCGTACCTTTTGCCTGGAAGATGGACTGCAGGAAGTTCCCGAAAGTGAACTGCAGCAAATACAGGGCAAGCCAGGCGGCGAGCGTGAGCTTTAGCCAGCGATCATCAACCGCAACCAGTGCGAAGGTGCCGAAAACTCCGCCCAGGAACCCGGCAAGGAGAAAGGGCAGGTGCGTGCGAACAAGGCCGACAAAGCGTCGGTGGCTGGCGACCAGCCAGAGGTTGGATCCGAAAGTCGGGATGATCATGAGAATGACGGCTTCTTCCACCGACGTAAAAGTCGCGATAGACGGTACCGCAATCAGGGGCAACCCAAGACCGGTCATGCCCTTGATCAACGCGCCGACTGAAATTGCCGTCAACGCAACAACAACCAGTGCGGTACTCAAATTCGTCAATTCCAACAACGGGTTGCCTTACGCGTCGAGGTGCTTGCCCGCTATCCTAAAGCAATCGCTGCGGATTGTCCGGCGGTGGTAGTATGGTCGGCATCGATTCGCGGCAACGGACTTACCAGGAGCGCAAATGAACACGGTCAGCAGTCATTCAATCTTGATCAGCAATACGGAGAGTATTCCCGGTCGCACTATCGTCGAGTTCTATGGTGTGGTCACGGGAAATACCGTGCGCGCCAAGCATCTCGGTCGCGACATCATGGCAGGCCTCAAGAACATCGTCGGCGGCGAACTCAAGGGCTACACCGAGCTCTTGCAGGATTCGCGCAAGGAGGCGACCGACCGGATGATCGAGCAGGCCGCCTCGATGGGTGCGAATGCGGTTGTCAACGTGCGCTTCGCAACGAGCTCCATATCGCAGGGCGCGGCCGAGCTGTTTGCGTACGGCACGGCGGTCAAGGTCTCCTGACATGGAGAACGGCTTGCAGAATCTCAGCCTGTTCATGAACTACGCGCTGCCGGTAATCATCTTGTTACTTGCGTACTTCATTGGCAGCACCATCGAGCGACGACACTTTGCGAACATCAGGGAGCGTGAAGAGGCCATACACGGATTCCCGGTCGTGTCGTTCGATACGATGCCCGATGACTGGAATGCCTCGAGATCCACTCTCGTGACGGGCAGCATCGTGATCTCCCTGGACTACTTCAAGCGCGTGATCGCCGGGCTTCGTGGCCTGATCGGCGGCCGGATAAAAACCTACGAGCCGTTACTCGAGCGTGCCCGCCGCGAAGCCCTGCTGCGCATGACGGAGTCAGCTCGCGAGCAGGGCTTCGACGCCATCTTCAATGTGCGCCTGGAAACCTCCCGGCTCGCCAATGCGCGACGTGATGGCAAGGGCACGGCCGGCGTTGAGATGCTGGCTTTCGGTACCGCCGTGAAGCTGAACTCCAGGCTCGGCTAATTCAGGCATGAAGTACGTCGCGCGCAAACCTCGCGAAGGTATCAACGTCAGCGATGTACATCCGTTGGCAGAGGCGGCAACGCTGGTCGTCGGACTGACACTGCTGTTTGTTGCAATAGCACTGTTGCTCATATTCCTGATCGAAGTGCTGCTCTATTTTGTACCTGCGGAAACCGAGGCAAGGGTATTTGACGACTGGATGCCCGACGACCTGGTTGTGGCTGATGCGGTCGATGACAGGCGGCAGAGCGTGCAGGAGATTGTCGATCGGCTTGTCGGTCACTGGGCCGATGCGCCGTACGATTTTCGCGTGGAGATCGATGAGGCGGAGACGGCCAATGCGATGGCATTGCCTGGCGGGCTGATCGTTGTCACGCAGGGATTGCTCGACCAGGTGGAGTCTGAGAACGAACTCGCGTTCGTACTCGGGCACGAATTGGGCCACTTTCGCAATCGTGACCACCTGCGCGCATTGGGGCGCGGCGTCGTTGTCTCCCTGTTTTTCGTCGTCATCACTGGCAGCGATGTGGCCGGTCTCGGTATCAAGGCAACCGACCTGACCCTGCGGGGCTTCAACCGCGAGCAGGAAACGAAGGCCGACGAGTTCGGTCTTGCCGTCGTGCAGGCGGAGTACGGCCACGTCAACGAGGCAGCACGACTGTTCGAGCGCTGGGACGAAGAGCAGGGGGCCGGGTCGGCTTTGATGAGCTATCTGTCCACACACCCGCAGCCGGGTGATCGCGCGCAGCGACTGCATGAAATCGCCGTCCGTGACGGTTGGCGAACGGATGGCGAAGTCAGAGAGCTCAACTGGAGGAAGTAGTGAAATCGATACGCATGTGGATGGCAGTAGTCGTGGCAATGCTTTGCCTGGTAAACGGCATTGCAGAAGCCCAGGACAAGTCGGGATTCGGCGTTAATGTTGGCGTTGGCATCAGCCAGGTCAAGGACCGCGATGGCAGCGAGTCATTCAACGCCAACGATATTGGCTACATCATGGGCGGCGAGTACCGGTTCAACGAGAACTTCGCGATCGGATTCAATGTCTTCGGCCTGGGTAGTCCCGAGGACGAATTCAACTCGGTAAACACGACCATCGAAGTCCGGGGAGCCGACCTGGTACTGCGATTTATTCTGCCGGTCGCCGATGGTGTTGAGCTGTTCGGGTTAGCGGGAACTGCCGCCTACAAGGCTGACCTTGAACCGGGTGGAACCAACGGGCTGTTTGGCGAGGATGCGGTCGAACTCGGCCTTGGGGCGGACCTAGGCAGCGGCGAGAACTTTGCTTTCCGGCTTGCGGGTCGCTATTTCGACGGACCCCGAGACGAGAGCGGGGCGCTGATCACGATTGGTTTCAATTACCGCTTCTGATCGTCGCCATCAAAAAAAAAGACCCGCCACCGTCAGGTGGCGGGTCGGAGCCAATCGATAAGACTCGGCGGGGGAGTTGAGGTCTTATCGCCTGTTGCGGCTCAACTTTCTTACGGCTCTAGCAGGTGAATGCCAATCTTGTAGGCCGTAAAGACGTTCTCAGCGGCATCGTATCGCCCGTGCGCGTGCATGGAGCGTGCCCGGTCACCACCGATCAGGCTATTGCCAAGATCGTTGCTGAAGTCGGCAAATGTCGAGTACATCCGCACGCTGTCAGGTGACTTGATATAGAAAGCCAGCCTGCCGGTTTCTCTCGGTACTATTGTCGTATCCGAATCGAGGGCCGTCAGATCGATCAGCACGGGGCCTTGCTTGATGTAGTGTCGCTGATCGATATCCTCGTTCTGGTTATTCAGAACCAGGCGCTCTGCTTCCAGGCTGCTGAATGGCAGTGCCGTGCCATCAGCGCCCCAGCCGACGCCCAGTGCACTGCGAACGTCCGTGTAGTCGATCACCGTGCGCCCGGTGAAGTCCGGCGGCGCCGCGCCAAAAGCATTGGGGAAGCCGCGCGCAACAATTGGCTTGCCGGTGGCGAAGTTCGCCAGCGTGAGATTGCCGGTAGCGACGGTGTACTCGTCCGGGTTTGCATCGGTTTCTTCGGAAGATCCGGTTCCGGTGAAGTCAAATATCTGCACTCGCCGCCTGTCGATCGCATGCAAGGTAATCTCGGTCTCACCAGGCACAACCTCATTGACGATGCCCGCGATGCGCGTTACGTGCATGCGCACTGCGCCTTGAGTTGCGTCGAAGAGAATCTGCGGCGCAAGAGCGTCGGTCGTCGGGACAGGCTGGTTGCCACGAACTGTCACCCGCTGGCCAATTGAAATCGCGTCGATGCTCAGGTCAGAGGCGCGATCGCCGTCTTTGAACACCTTCGTGTCCGGGCCGATTTCGACCACGACGTCGTCGTGGAAGTGCACACGTCGATCCGACGGTACGATGGTTGCGCCGCGGATGGTCAGGAAGTTGCCGTCACGTTTGATGACGTTACCGACAACAGCATCTCTGTCGATACCCGGTACGCTGCTTCCAGCAAGCACGAGGTCAGCCGTGAACTTGCGGTCTGCCACGTTCAGCGTGCCTTTGGCTATTGTCGCCGTTCCAGATCCGGCATCATTCAGCGCCCGCAATCCGTCGATACCGACAAACACAGTCTCATTGACCTCAAATTCGGTGTCGTCGCTCACATGCACTTTGACGCGTCCGAAATCACCGTTGCGGTCGTGAAACGGTCTGATCGCGACCGTGTAGCTCATCTCGTCGATGTCGACCGAAACCAGCGGTCCGCGGACGCGAATGTCCTTCTCATCAACCGGGGCAACTTCGGCCAGAATAAACTGCTCGGACACCGCGACTGCCGGCGTCGGTGCAATATCAACTAGATGCGATGCGGCAAGGTCGAAGTCCAGCTGCAGGAAAGCAGGGCGTCCGCGTGTCACGATCAGTTGATCGCGATTGGACAGCTCGATCTTGAGTTCCGTCTGCGTGATCGTGTCGCCCGCCGCGTTCTTGACGACTGCCTCTTTCGACAAACCGGCGGCCTCAACGAACACTTCCGAGCCTTCATAGTCGAGGCTTATCGTACCCGCGACATAGGTGCCGGGCGGTATGGTGGCCACCGTAACCAGCTCCGTAACATCTACGTATTCGCTGAAGTTGATACGAGTACTGCGCGGCAAGGTTTCGATGACGCGACCATTGGCTGTCTCGAGCGTCAGCGACAACACGTTTACCGTGTAGTTCAGAAAGTCGCCGTCCGCGTCGGTTAGCGCGACCAGTACGCTGCCGCATTCCGCGAAAGTACTGGCGTCGGCAGGGTCACAGGCCGCTGTTGGGCCGGTATCTTCACTGTTGCTGGTGCCGGAACCGCCACCGCAGGCAGCCAGAATGACGGCTGCCAGCAGCATGGTCATCCAGCTGGCCAACTTCCTTGTACCTGCAATCGGTGGCAGGTCCTGAACCATATAATTCATGAGGGTCTCCTTTTAGCCCGTGCTTTGTTGTTCAGGGCTTTAACGGGATAGCCGCGGTTTGGTTGACCGCGTGTGCTTTTCCGTGCTTATGTAACGCAGGGCCTGGGACAATAAAGCAAAAAAATACAGCTACTTAGCTTGTATTCCTTCTCTAACATGTCAAACTATTACGCCGTAATGACGAATCCACCCGATATATCGCCTGCACCGGGAGCCCGGCATCGCAAACCGCGGGCCGGGGAGCGTACTCGCGGCGCCGTCGACGCACTGCAGACCAAGATTGCCGTGGCTGTGCAAAGTCTCAGCCCTGAACACCACCTCGAACAACTGCAGGCCGTGGTGGACGAGCTCCCCGAAGCGACCGGCACCGACGCCGCATTCATCGCCCTGATCGATGAAGACGGCGCACTGATCGAAACGGTGTTGGCGTCATGCAATGGTTTCGCCCAGTGCAGCCCTACGGTGCTGGCGGGCGAGAAACTCGACGACTGGCCTTGGCTTTGCCAGCGCCTCGGTCATCTCCGCGTTGTCGAGGTTGCGGATACGATCAACGGACCGGCGGTAGCGAAAGACGAACTGGAGCGGCTCAACGAGTTACACATCGGCGCCGCCCTGGTAATCGGTTTTTCGGTGCAGGGGCAGATAGCCGGGTTTCTTGGCATCGTGAACGAACTACCGGTTGATGGTTGGGATGCGAACCTGCATCTGCTGATGAAGTTGTTTGGCTCGTCACTGGCCGCAGGGCTTGAGCGGGTACACGACAAGGAACTTCTCGGCGAACTGCTGGAGCGTAACGAGCTCGTCGCCATGACGGCTAATGACGGCATCTGGGACTTCGACGGCGAGACCAAGCACATCAACCTGTCCCGCCGATGGAAAACCATGCTTGGCTATGATCCGGATGACGATGACGTCAAGCTGGACTGGTATCGCCTGGTACACCCCGATGACATGGCGCGCGTTCAGACCCGCATGCGAGAGCACCTCGAGAACAAGACGCCGTACTTCGAGTCGGTGCATCGCATGAAGCACCAGAGCGGTGACTGGCGCTGGATGAAGAGTCGGGCGAAGGCGGTCGTGGACACCAACGGCCGCTTGCTGCGCCTTCTTGGTGTCGAGGTCGACATCACCGAACGCAAGCTTTACGAAGATGCCTTGTTTCGCGAAAAGGAGAGCGCCCAGATTACCCTGCAGTCGATCGGTGACGGCGTGATAACGACGGATGCAGACAGCAACGTCGAGTACATCAATCCGGTTGCCGAAGAGCTTACGGGCTGGAAAGTCGATGATGCCAGCGGGCGTCCTATCGATGAGATCTTTCGAGGATTCCACGAAGAAACCTGCGAGCCGCTGGAGAATCCGCTGGCGGTATCAATCCGTCGAGATCGCGCGATCAAGTCGGTACGTCCGACACTGTTGATCCGACGCGATGGCAATGAGCTTTATATCGAGAGCACGGCGTCGCCTATTCGTGACGGCAAGGGCGATGTGACGGGCGGTGTGCTGGTGTTTCATGATGTCAGTGAGTCGCGGGATCTCAATCGTCGCCTGAGTTACCACGCGAGCCACGACATCCTGACCGGGCTCGTCAACCGTCGAGAGTTCGAGAATCGTGTAGAACGCGCCCTGAAGAGCGCCAAGGCACGAGAAACGTCCTATGCGCTCCTGTATCTCGATCTCGATCAGTTCAAGATCGTCAACGACTCGTGCGGCCACAGTGCCGGTGACGCATTGCTGGGCCAGCTCGGCGCCCTGCTGAAATCGAAGATTCGCTGGCGCGACACGCTGGCGCGACTCGGTGGCGATGAATTCGGCGTATTGCTGGAAAGCTGCAGCCTCGAGGAAGCGATGAATACGGCCGAGACGCTGCGCATGGCTATCGGTGAGTACAAGTTCACCTGGGAAGAGCGCAACTTCCGACTCGGCGTGAGCGTCGGCGTCGTGCCGATTACAGCCGATAACGAAGATGTCGCCGGGCTCCTCACCGCTGCTGATAGTGCATGTTCCGCAGCCAAGGAGGCTGGTCGAAATCGTATTCACAGTTTCCAGGAAAACGATATCGATCTGATGCGCCGGCGTCGCGAAATGCAGTGGGCTGCGAGAATCAACAATGCGCTCGAAGAGAATCGCTTCGAGTTATTCCGGCAGACAATTCAACCGCTGCAGACTGACGAAGAGGGCGCTCACTACGAAATCCTGTTACGTATGCGCGACGAGAACGGTGGCATCATTTCGCCCGGATTGTTCATCGAGGCGGCCGAACGTTACGGCATTACGCCGAGTATCGATCGCTGGGTGATTCGCAGCGCGTTTCGATGGCTGGTTTCGGAAGCAGACGAGCGCGAGCGATTGTCGCTGTGCTCGATAAACCTGTCCGGTCAGAGCCTCGGCGATGAGAAATTCCTGCCGTTTGTCGTGGATCAATTCCAGATGAGCGGTATCGATGCGACGAAAATCTGTTTTGAAATTACCGAGACCGCCGCAATTGCCAGCTACTCGCAGGCGAATCGCTTCATCAATGCGCTGAAAGAGCTCGGTTGCATGTTCGCGTTGGACGATTTCGGCACCGGCCTGTCGTCATTCGGCTACCTGAAGCATTTCCCGGTCGACTTTCTCAAGATCGATGGCAGCTTCGTCAAGGAGATCCTGCACGACCCGATCGATCGCGAAATGGTGCGCTCCATTAACGAAATTGGCCATCTGACGGGCAAGCGCACGATTGCGGAGTTTGCCGAGAACGAAGAGATCATCACCATGCTGCGCGGCATGGGCGTCGATTATGCGCAGGGATACGGCGTTTCCGAGCCGAAGCGCGTGACTCGCGCCGTCGCCTAGTCCCGCCAGGGCCACTATCGCAGTTCGAAACGTCGCCGCCCGTCAGTCGATTCTAAACAGCATGCTAAAGTCGATCGCATCGACGTGCTTCGTCAGACCACCGACTGAGATGTAATCGACACCCGTTTCGGCAATGCTCCGAATCGAATCGAGCGTAACGTTGCCGGATGCCTCCAGCTCGGCGGCCACGTAGCCGAAGCGTCGGTTCGTTGCGACGGCCTGCTCGAGGTCCTGCAGCGTGAAGTTGTCGAGCAGTATTCGTGCCGCGCCGGCCTGCAGCGCTTCGATCAGCTCCTCGCCGGTTTCGACCTCGATCTCGATCAGCACGTCGTCGTAGAGCGCCTCGGCGCGCTGCAGTGCGGCACGGATACCGCCGGCACTCTTGATGTGATTCTCCTTGATCAGGATGGCATCGAACAATCCACAGCGATGATTTTCTCCGCCGCCGCAGGTGACCGCATACTTCTGGGCTTGGCGTAGTCCGGGCAGCGTCTTTCGAGTATCCAGTACCTTCGCGCCCGTCCCCTCGATTGCCTTGACGTAGCGGGCGGTGATGGTTGCCGTCGACGAAAGCGTCTGCAGGAAATTTAACGCCGTTCTCTCACCTGAGAGCAGCGCCCGTGCCGGTCCGACGAGTTTGCAAATGACGTCGTCCGACTCGGCGTATTCGCCGTCACCAACGTACCAGTCGACAATCACGTTTTGGTCGAGCTGCGCGAAAACTTCGTCTACCCAGGGTTGACCTGCAAGCACCAGGGGTTCGCGCGCGAGAATGGTGGCGCCGACGACGGCATCGGCATCAATCAGGGCCGCGGTCAGATCACCGCTTCCGATGTCCTCGCTGAGTGCCGCCGACACCGTAGGGCCAATAGACGCTTTTTGGCTATCTGTCAGTTGCAAGGTGTGTTACTCAAAAAGAAGCCCGGCACGGCGCCGGGCTTACGGTAATGCCCTGAATCTCGACTTACATGATCCAGCCGTGTCCGGGACCGATCATGCTCATCAGCATCGGAATCGACATCAGCGTGTTGGAGCGTGATGCGAGAAAGGCGATGTTCTTCGCTTTGGCCACCTCGTCCGCGCTGGCCTCGACCATGCCAAGCACCTTTTTCTGGTTAGGCCAGATAAGTACCCAGACATTGAACAGCATTATTGTGCCGAGCCATGCGCCCACCCCGATCGTCGTGGCATACGGATTGGGCGCCTCGCCCATCAGTCCCAGCGTAAAGGCGTGATGCAGCATGCCGTTCAAATACAGGAATGCCGCACCGGTCAGCCAGGTCAGCAGCGCGCCCCAGCGAAACCACCACAGCGCGCGCGGCGCAACGTACTTGGCGATCCCCGCGCCACCCGGCCCGCCTTCATCGGCGGCAGCTTCGCCAAGTGCCGGAACCTGAACAAAATTGAAGTAGTAAAGGAGGCCGATCCAGGTCACGCCAGCCAGGACATGCAGCCAGATTACGAGCGACTTTGCAGGCACACCGGCAACGATGTGATCGCCCGGCAGGAAAAATACGATGAGGGCTGCCAGTACGATCCCGGCTATGATGGTGCCGCCTATGCTCTTCAGGGGGTTCATTGTTTGCTTCTCCGGAGAATTTGTTGATTGAGTTTTTTTAGTTCTTATGCGGATGAACGCGATTCGCGGTGCCCGTATTATAGAGACTGCGGTTCCGAAAAGAGAACTATTTACATCGACGGTACGGCCATCGCTGCCTTACGTTGATACGTTTGAGACTATTAACCTTCTGATTTTACTAGCTAATGAGTGAAAATAATGGTGGTCCTGAAGCGGCCAGAGCTGAGCGGCCGTTGTCGCCCTGCGTTCTTATCTGCACCCTCGATGACGACAAGATATGCCTCGGATGTGGTCGAACAATGGAACAGATTTCACGCTGGGCGCTGATGAGCGGCGATGAGCAATGGGCTGTCGTCGATGAACTGGCGGGACGCGCCGAGGACGATTGAGGCTACAATCAGCGAAATTGAAAGGAGGCGGTATGCGGGTTTTCGGAGTACTGATTGCAATGGGATTGCTGTGCGGCTGCACGGCGCTGATGGTTGGCGGCGCGGCGGTCGGCGGCTACCAGGTCGGCAAGGATGAGCGTCCGGCGTCAGTCGTCGCTTCTGATTCGGCGATAACCACCAAGATAAAGGCGAAATACGTCGCAGATTCGGTGGTCAGCGTGTTTAATATCGGGGTTCGGACCTGGGAGGGCACCGTGACACTGTCGGGCACCGTTGGCAGCCTCGATGCCAGGGAGCAGGCGGAGTCGATCGCGAGGGGAACGAACGGCGTCAAGGCGGTCAATAACCTGATACGGGTCGAGGACCGAAGCGCGACATAACTCGCGACAGAGCATTGAAACCCGCGGCATCGGACCGATTAATGGAGGCTGTCGCACTACTGAGCAGGTAACAAACGTGGATGTAAAAGCAAGAATCGAAGAGCAACTGTCATCGCATGATGTACTCCTTTACATGAAAGGCACGCCGGATTTTCCGCAGTGCGGGTTTTCCGGGCAGACGGTTGCGGCGCTGAACGCGGTTGGCAAGCCCTATTCGTACGTGAATATTTTCGAGGATCCGGAGGTTCGCGAAGGACTCAAGGAATACTCCAACTGGCCGACCTTTCCGCAGCTCTATGTGAAAGGCGAGCTGATTGGCGGCTGTGACATTGTCATGGAGATGTATCAGTCCGGCGAACTGCAGAAGCTCCTGAAAGAAGACGCTGCCTGAGCGGCCGTCGCGTCCGCTTACCTAGGGCTGCGGTGGCGCATGCCTGAGTGAGTTCTCAAAGATATCGCGGTAGCGATTCACGGCTTCGCAAAACAGGTCTGCGGTCACCTCGGCGTCATAGGAGGCGGAATGCGCCTGCGTTTCGTCCCAGCCGAATCCTGCTGCAACAGCTGCACGCGCCAGCACGGTCTGGCCAAACGCGATGCCGCAAACCGTGGCCGTGTCGAAACAGCTGAACGGATGGAACGGATTGCGCTTGATCGCCGATCTGGCAACGGCCTCGTTGAGAAAGCCCAGATCGAAGTGAGCGTTGTGCCCGACGAGTACAGCGCGGCTGCAGCGGTTCTCACGTACCGACCGGCGCACTTCCCGGAAAATCCGTTGCAACGCGTCGCGCTCCTCGATGGCCGGTCGCAGGGGATGATGCGGATCGATACCGTTTACGGCCAGTGACGCAGGTTCCAGGTTCGCTCCCTCGAACGGCTTCACGTGATAGCGGATGGTTTCGTCGCGTCGCAACAGGCCATCAGGCGAGTATTGCAGCAGTACCATTGCGATCTCGAGCAGTGCATCGGTCTTGGCATTGAACCCGCCGGTTTCAACGTCGACCACGACAGGCAAGAAACCGCGAAAACGGTCTGCCATTCTGATGTCTTCTGTCACCTACAAATTTGCCTCGAGCAGTTTCTCGTCGAGGATTGCGCTCATTGTGTAGCGTACGCCAAAGCCGGTGAACTGCGAGGCAACATGCCCCAGGCCACCGTCGTTTTGTCCCGCGCTCAGGTCCATGTGTACCCAGGGTACGTCGTTCTCTATGAATTCGCCAAGAAAGCTGGCGGCGAGAATATGGTCACCGGAAGCTTTCGGCGAGCATTGCATGAGGTCTGCAGTCGGGCTCTTGAGATCTTCGAGAAATTCCTTGCCAATGGGGAACGGCCAGACGCGTTCGCCGCACATCTGCCCGGTTCGCTTCAGACGCGGATGCAATTCGACGCGGTTAGTAAATACACCGGAGTAGCGTTTCGTAATCGCGTTGATGCATGCGCCGGTCAACGTTGCGTAGTCGAATATCAGGCCGGGATGTTCACGACTTGCCAGCACCAGCGTGTCCGCGAGTGCCATGCGGCCTTCGGCATCCGTATGAATCGTCTGTATCGTTTTGCCGTTTGCAGCCGTAACCACATCCTGCGATTTGTACGCCCTGGGCCCTGTGCGATTCTCGGTTAGCGCCAGCCAGCAGTCCACGGCAATCGGCAGCTCGAGCTCGGCGATGGCGAGCAGCGTGCCCAGCGCCACGGCGCTTCCCTGCATGTCGCTGTGCATGTCCAGCATCGACGCAAATGGTTTGAGGTTGGTCCCGCCGGTGTCAAAGATGATGCCCTTGCCAACCAGGCTCAGATCGGCAGTGGCTTTCTTTGCCGCGGGTCGATAACGCAGGCGCAATATGCTCGCGCTGTCGTCTTCATTTCCCTGCGCTACCGCCAGAAATGCCCCGGCGCCGAGCAACTCCAGGTCCTTAGTCCCAAACTGCTTGTGTTGCCAGCCGTGCTGTTTGGCGAGCTGCTTGACGAAAGCCGCGTATTGATTTGCATCGAGCATGTTGGGTGGCAGCGCGGTCAGATAGCGCGCAAGGCTGTTGCCTTTGGCCTCGGCTTCGGCGCGGCGCGTGTCGAGCGGCGCGTCAAGGCCGAAGAGCCGAATTGACTTCATGCGTGCCGGCGTTGCCTTGGCCTTGAACGACGGCATCGGTGACGCTGCCGCCAGCGCAGCGGCGAGCACATTGTTGATGATGCGGGCCTGCTCGTCGGCCTTGAAGCCGACCGCGCAAATACCGAGGCTGCCGGCTTTCTGGATAGTTGCTGCGGCAACCAGCTTTCTACCCAGCGTCAGCTGTTCGAAAGCGCTGGCGCCGGCGTGCAGCGTGCCCGCGACCACGAGGGTTTGTTTGCTGTTCGTCAGGCGACTCGTAAAAGCGGGTACCGAGCCGGCGTTCTGCTTGCGATGCACCGCCTGCAGCTTATTACCCCCGGGGATGCGCGTGAAATGGGCGGCGGTCGGTCTTGCGGGTAGTATCAGGAGTAACTGATCGACGGTATTCAGGGACTTGGTTTCGATGCGTCCCCGCTTCTGGTGAATCCGGATGTTCGGGACATCCGCCATAATAGTTGTCATGCGATTCATTTCTCCGCGATGAGCTTGACGCTCAAGGCACAAACCTTGAAGATGTCGGCCGCAGTAGCGATCCGCAAGGTCCGGTGCAGTGAAGCGACGATCCTAGCAGGACGCTTCATGTAATTCACGCGGCAGGTCGGGACGTAACCCGGTAACCGCCCGATGGACTATCTATGAGCAGTTTCAATCCTTTCGATGATATTGACCCGATCGAGACGACCGAGTGGCTGGAGTCGATCGATTCCGTACTGGCGCATCACGGCCCGGAGAGGGCGCATTTTCTGTTGAACCAGATGATCGACTTCGCCCGTCGGTCAGGTGCTTATTTGCCGTACACGCCCAACACGGCCTACCTGAACACCATATCGACGGCGCGCCAGCCCGAATATCCCGGCGATCGCTCGCTGGAGCGGCGCATCGAAGCCTACATTCGCTGGAATGCCATGGCGATGGTCGTGCAGGCCAATCGCAAGAGCACGGAATACGGCGGCCACATCTCCAGCTACGCTTCGTCAGCAACGCTTTACGAGGTGGGTTTCAACCACTTCTGGCGGGCGGCGAGCGAACAACACGGCGGTGACCTGGTTTTCATGCAGGGTCATTCGGCGCCGGGTATCTATGCGCGAGCGTACCTCGAGGGTCGGCTCAACGATGAGCAGCTGAATCGATTCCGCCAGGAAGTTGGCGGCGGCGGCCTGTCGTCCTATCCACACCCATGGTTGATGCCCGATTTCTGGCAGTTCCCGACCGTCTCGATGGGCCTGGGTCCGATGATGGCGATTTACCAGGCGCGATTCATGCGATACATGGAGAATCGGGGGCTGATTGCCCCGAGTGACCGCAAGGTCTGGTGCTTCCTGGGCGATGGCGAAATGGACGAGCCGGAGTCGATGGGCGCTATTACGATGCCTGTTCGCGAAGGACTCGACAACCTGGTGTTCGTGGTCAACTGCAATCTGCAGCGGCTCGACGGCCCGGTGCGCGGCAACGGCAAGATTATCCAGGAACTCGAAGCGGCATTCGGCGGCGCAGGCTGGAACGTCGTCAAGGTTGTGTGGGGCTCAAAGTGGGACCCGCTGCTGGCCAAGGACCAGTCAGGCAAGCTTCGCCAGATCATGGAAGAGACCGTCGACGGCGAGTACCAGAAGATCAAGTCGATGGACGGCAAGTACGTTCGCGACACCTTTTTCGGCAAGCACCCCGAGACCGCGGAAATGGTCGCCAACATGTCGGACGACGAGATCTGGCGGCTAAACCGGGGTGGGCACGATCCGCTGAAAGTCTATGCCGCTTACGATGCGGCCACGAAGCACAAGGGCGGCCCCACGATTGTGCTGGCGAAGACCGTCAAGGGCTTCGGTATGGGCTCGGCCGGCGAAGGTCAGAACACGGCGCACCAGCAGAAGAAGCTCGATATTGAGGAGCTCAAGAAATTCCGCGACCGCTTCAATATCCCGATCACGGATAAGGAGGTCGATTCGGTTCCTTACTACAAGCCGGCTGCAGACAGTACCGAGTTCGAGTACCTGATGGAGCGGCGCCAGGCGCTCGGCGGATCGCTGCCCAAACGCCGGCCCCGGTCGAAGAATCTGCCGACACCGCCGCTGGAGGCCTTTCGCACGCAGCTCGAGGGCAGCGGTGAACGAGAGGCATCGACGACCATGGCGTTCGTGCGAATCCTGACGGCATTGCTTCGGGACAAGCAGATCGGCAAGCACATCGTGCCAATCGTGCCCGATGAGGCACGCACATTCGGCATGGAAGGTCTGTTTCGGCAGGTCGGAATCTACGCGTCAAAAGGGCAGCTTTACGAGCCGCAGGACTCCGGCGCACTGATGTATTACCGCGAGGACAAGAAAGGCCAGATCCTCGAGGAAGGTATCAACGAGGCAGGCGCATTCTGCTCCTGGCTTGCCGCCGGAACATCGTATTCGAACCATGATGTGCCGATGGTGCCGTTCTACATTTACTACTCGATGTTCGGTTTTCAGCGCATCGGCGATTTTGTCTGGGCCGGCGGTGACCTGCAGTCGCGAGGCTTCCTGATCGGCGGCACCGCGGGCCGCACGACGCTGGCTGGTGAGGGACTGCAGCATCAGGATGGCCACAGCCTGGTGAGTGCGTCGACCGTACCGAACTGTGTTGCCTACGACCCTACCTACGCGTACGAGCTGGCCGTCATCATCCACGACGGCCTGCGGCGCATGATCAGTGAGCAGGAGAACATCTTCTATTACATCACGTGCATGAACGAAAACTACGTGCAGCCGGCTATGCCTGCCGGCGTTGAAGACGGCATTCTGCGCGGCATGTATCTCCTTCAGGTTGGCGGCCAGGGCAAGATCCGTGCGCAGCTTATGGGTTCCGGCACTATTTTGCGCGAGGTGCTGGCCGCTGCAGATTTGCTGAAGCAGGACTTCGGTATTCCGACCGACGTCTGGTCGGTAACGAGCTTTAACGAACTGCGGCGAGACGCGCTCGAGACTGAGCGCTGGAACATCCTGCATCCGACGGAGACGCCTCGCAAGAGCTACCTCGAGGAAAAGCTCGCGGACAAGCCCGGGCCTTACATCGCCGCGACAGACTACATGAAAATCGTTGCCGACCAGGTGCAGCGCTGGATGCCAGGCCGATACATATCGCTCGGTACCGACGGCTATGGACGCAGCGATGCGCGCAGGGAGCTGCGCGAGCACTTCGAAGTCGATCGCCGCTTTATCGCCATTACGGCCCTGAAAGCACTGGCTGACGATGGTGTCTTGGACTTTAAGACTGTTTCACAAGCCATTGAAAAATATGGTATTGATCCGGATCGTGATGATCCGGTGAAGCTCTAGGTCAGCGGGGACATCAGCAATGGCGAATACCATCGACATCGTTGTTCCTGACATCGGAGATTTCGAAAACGTCGAGATCATCGAGGTACTGGTATCGCCCGGCGATAGCGTCGCCCGTGAAGACGGGCTGATTACACTCGAGACTGACAAAGCGTCCTTTGACGTTCCGGCACCGGAAGGTGGCACCATCGAATCATTGACCGTCGCAGCCGGGGACACGGTGTCCGCCGGTGATGTGATTGGCAAGCTCGCGGTGCAGGTGACGGACACCGTTGTAATAACGCCGGCGATTGCCGCCGCGCCGACAGGTGACACAACCGTCATGGCGACCCCCGCCGGCCAGCCGGCGAAATCCGGCGGCAAGCAGACCCTCGTCGTGCCGGACCTGGGGGACTTCGATGACGTCGAAGTCATCGAAGTTCATATCAACCCGGGCGACAAGGTCGAGGTCGATGACCCGCTGGTGACGCTGGAGACCGACAAAGCGGCGATGGATGTTCCTGCCGTGGTTGCCGGTACCATCGAATCGGTCGTGATCAAGATCGGTGAGAAAGTGTCGGCTGGCGCCGTAGTGGCCATTATCGACGCGGTCGCCGACGATGGTGACGAAGAAAGCGCTACAGAGGCATCGCCGGCTGTCGCAGACGCTGCGCCGCCGCCGCCGGCACCGAGCCCCCGGCCAGAAGCGCCCAAAACGGCTGCCAGCGCGGGCAAGCTGCCGCGCATCGATGAGGCCGGGTTTTCCAAAGCGCATGCCAGTCCCTCGGTCAGGAAGCTGGCCCGGGAACTGGGTGTCAATCTCGCGCAGGTGAAGGGCAGCGGCACCAAGAACCGCGTGCTGCATGATGACGTGAAGGCGTTCGTGAAAGCCATACTCAGCGGCAAGGCAGAGTCCGCGTCCGGCGGCGCACTGCCGAAAACGCCGACCGTCGACTTCGCCAAGTTCGGCGAGATCGATGTCCAGCCTCTGACTCGCATCCAGAAGATATCGGGCCCGCGATTACAGGCGAGCTGGATCAACCTGCCGCATGTTACACAGCACGATCTGGCCGACATCACCGACCTGGAGGCGAAGCGGCAGTTGCTCAAAGGGCCCGCCAAGGCGCGCGGCATCGGTCTGACGCCGCTGGCTTTCGTCATGAAGGCCTGCGTCGCTGCACTTGCGGAGTATCCAAAGGTCAACGCCTCGCTGTCCGACGATGGCGAGAGCCTGGTCTACAAGAAATACTGCCACCTTGGTTTCGCCGCGGATACGGACCAGGGTTTGATGGTCCCTGTGATTCGGGATGCCGACAAGAAGGACATCTACGAGATCGCGCAGGAACTCGGCGAGCTGTCGGCGCTGGCGCGCGAGGGCAAACTCAAGTCCGACAATCTGCAGGGCGCGACATTTACGATCTCGAGTCTCGGCGGCATTGGCGGGACGGCGTTTACGCCCATTGTGAATGCGCCGGAGGTTGCCATACTGGGCGTTTCGCGTTCGTCGGTACAGCCCGTCTGGAATGGTTCCAAGTTTGAACCGCGACTCATGCTGCCGCTGTCTTTCTCTTACGATCACCGGGTCATTGATGGCGCGCAGGCGGTGCGATTCACGACCTTCCTCGGCGCCAGGCTCGGCGATGTCGACGCGTTGCTGCAGGCAATTCCGTAATGACTGTGCAGCTGACAGTTCCGGACCTCGGCGACTTCGAGGATGTGGAAGTGATCGAGGTGCTGGTATCGCCGGGCGACGTTGTGTCCGTCGAGGATCCACTGCTCACGCTGGAGACCGACAAGGCTTCGATGGACGTTCCGGCCAGCCAGGCGGGTACCGTTGTCTCTGTCGACGTCGGTATCGGCGACCGGGTTTCCACCGGCACAGGCATCGTCACTATCGAAGCCGCGGCTGCCGGTGATGCCGACGAGTCGACGCCCCCAGGGACCGCATCCGCGGGGGACGATGTTCCCGTGGAGGAGGTTGAAGCGACCCGCCGAATGTCGGCGCCCGAGATTGTCGCGACCCGTACGCAGGAAGGCGATGCAACACATAGAGCACAGCTTGTCGTTATCGGCGCGGGGCCGGGCGGTTATACAGCGGCATTCCGCGCCGCCGACCTTGGCCTCGATGTCATCCTGATCGAGCGTTCTCCGACACTGGGCGGGGTCTGCCTGAATGTCGGCTGCATTCCGTCCAAGGCGCTGCTGCATGCCGCCAAGGTCATCGACGACGCGCAGGCGATGGCCGAGCATGGTGTTACTTTCGGTAAACCTCAAATTGACGCGTTCAAGCTTCGCGACTGGAAGAACGAGGTGATCGGCAAGCTGACCGGCGGGCTGTCGACGATGGCGAAGCAACGCAAGGTGCGGGTCATCCAGGCGTCAGCCACGTTCAGCTCAGCCAATCGCCTCGAACTCGACACCGAGGAGACCGTCGACTTCGACAACTGCATCATCGCGGCCGGTTCCGAGCCCTTCATGTTGCCCGGTTTACCGGACGATCCACGCATCGTCGACTCTACCGGCGCGCTGGAGCTTGCGCCGTTGCCGCGCCGCCTGCTGGTCGTTGGTGGTGGCATCATCGGACTGGAAATGGCCTGCGTCTACAGCGCATTGGGCACGGACGTCAGCGTCGTCGAGTTGACCGATTCCCTGATGCCGGGGACGGACCCCGATCTCCTGCGGCCGTTTATGAAAATCATCAGGTCGCGTTACGAGGCCATTCATGTGTCGACGAAAGTCACTGGCATGCGCGCCACCGTGCCAGGTATCGAAGTGAGCTTCGAAGGCGCGAAAGCGCCGTCCATTGGCGTCTACGACAGAGTCCTGGTCGCGATCGGGCGTAAATCGAATGGCGGCACACTGGGCGCCGAGAATGCCGGCGTCAACGTCGACGAGCGCGGCATCATCGCGGTGGACAAGCAGATGAGAACCAACGTTCCGCACATCTTTGCTATCGGCGACCTGGCGGGCGGTCCGATGCTGGCTCACAAAGCGACGCATGAAGCCAAGGTTGCGGCGGAAGTCGCGGCCGGCGAAAAAAGCTATTTCGATGCACGTACGATACCTTCCGTGGCGTACACGGATCCGGAGATCGCTTGGGTGGGTCTGACGGAACTCGAGGCGAAACAGGAGGGTATCGCCTACGAGAAGGGGCAGTTTCCCTGGGCGGCCAGTGGCCGAGCCCTCGCGCTGGGGCGCGGCGAGGGATTTACCAAGCTGCTGTTCGACCCCAAGACACGCCAGGTACTCGGCGGTGCCGTGGTCGGGCCCAATGCGGGCGACCTGGTTGCCGAGATCGGGCTCGCTATCGAGATGGGCGCAGACGCCGCGGACGTGAGTCTGACCATTCATCCGCACCCGACGCTGTCGGAGACCGTCGCGCTTGCGGCAGAGGCTTTCGAGGGCACTCTGACCGATCTCTACATGCCGAAAAAGCGTTAGCCGCCGTCGGCCTCGGTCAGGCCGGTGCGCTTTTCGAGCCAGTAAAGAAACAGGCCGATCCCGATGAGGATAGATACCGCAATCCAGGATTCGGCTTTCGATTGCATCAGCAGCCAGATGCAGATCGCCAGGCCAAGCAATGGAATCGCGTAGCCACCTTTGAGCCGGTAGGCATTTCGTCGTACCTCGTCGCTGGCGTTACGGCGGATAGCCGGCAGTGAGGCGATACAAATTATGTAGCCCAGCAGTCGCGCCAGGGAACTGGCAATGGCGAGCTTCACGAATGAACCTGTCAGCGCCAGGACCAGCGCCATACCGCCCATGATCAGGATGCAGCGATCCGGCGTTGCGTATTTCGAATGCACATGCCCGAACCACTGCGGCAGCAGGCGGTTTTCCGCGAGTGAAAATATCAGTCGAGGTGCGGCGATCATCGAACTGGCCAGGTTGCCGCCAATCGAAAATACGGCGGCAAGCGTGATAGCCAGCGCACCAGCGGGTCCAGCCAGCAGACGTCCAATGTCGACCAGCGTTGCCGTTCCGTATTGATCCGGAGCGATCGTCGAGATGAACACCAGGACGATGATGAAGTACAGCAGGCCGGTCGCGATGACCGTACCCACCAGGGCTTTGGGTATCGTGCTCCGTGGTTGTGACGTTTCCCCGGCGGTTACCGCAACAGTCTCGAATCCGACGTAAGCGTAGATGAGCAGCAGCGTCGTGCCGCCCAGTTCTTCAACAAAAAACGGTGCCGCCGGCAGTAACGTAGTAGCCGTTACATGTTGCAGCCCGAGCAATACGAGCAGCAGCAGCGGTGTGATTTTCAGTACCGTGAAGACGGCCATGGTGCGGACGCCATCCCGCACGCCCGTTACGTTTGCCCAGGTGAGTCCCACGGTGACGGCAGTGATAATAGAGAAACGCGCAATATCGCTTGCGAAGAACTCGGAAAGCGATCCAAGGTAGGTCGCCATCACGTTGGCATTCGCGGCAAAAGCGGTCATGCGAGCCAGGTAGATAAGCCAGCCGGTGCTGAATCCTGCAAGGGGGCCAAACGCCTCGGTGGCGTAAATTACAGGGCCGCCTGTCTTGTCGTAGTAACTCGCAAGTTCGGCGAACGTCAATACCACGGACAGGAACAGCAGGCCGACCAGTAGAAACAGCCACGGACTCAGAAGTCCCGCGTTGACAGCGACCTTGCCTGGCAGCGCGAAGATGCCGGCGCCGATCATGGAATTCAGAACCAGAAATGACGCGCCAAAGAACCCGATGTCGCGGCGGAGACGGCTGGCTTGGCTGTTCGGCATCAGCGCATACTAGCAGATACTCGAAACACTGATCGCCGCGGCGATGGCCGCGAACATCAACGAGTGCATCGTCGTTTTTGCCCTTTCAGCGGGTGCCTCGGCTAACGCAGTTTCTTGTCCAGAATATGGTCCAGGCTGAGCTTGCCGGCGCCGTTGAAAACCAGCGGCAGGAGCATGACGATGAACAACAACGGGATGCGGAAATTGCCAAAGCCCTTGTTGGATACAGCGTAGCCTTTCCACAGCTCGGCAAGGCTGTTCCAGTCGTCCGGCCAGTGCACGCCCCCGATAGCGACGATCGTGACGATGATCAGGCTGAATGCCCAGAAACGTGTGAACAAACCGAAGACCAGGCATGCGGCGCCCAGTATTTCCGCCCAGGTCGCCATGAACCAGCTGATTTCCACCGGAATAACATTGAACGGGAACGGGAAGTTGTCCTGAATTCGTCCAAACCAGTTGCTGCCGTTGAGCTTCATGATGCCGGCACTGCCGAATTCGTAGGCGAGCAACAGTCGCAATGGCAGCAGCGCAAACCAGTCGCCTGCCGACTCCAGAACACCGACCAGCCGATCTTTCAGTCTGAACAATGGTTGCATGCTTCGATTCCTTTAGTCGGTAACTCGAGTACCAACGATGATTTCCAGCTTTCGCAGTTCGCCGATTGCGTCTTTGCCGTGCTGCACGAATGCGTCCAGATCCGGGTAATTGATCTTCCTGCCAAGTTCTCGAATCAGCGCCTCGCCCGTCGCACGGGCCGTGTTGTTCTCGATCGCGTCAAGCAGGCCTGCTGTTACGGCGTTCAGTTCGAGAAACCGGACTTTGTCGTTGCTGTCGCGATATAGCGCAAGGTAGACGGCCTGCTCCGAGGGTTCTGTCGGCAGAAACTCCGGCGAGATGCGGTGCACCGGGTAGTGGTAGGCGAACGCCCAGGTCAGCGCGGACTTCACGGGCATGTTGGCGAGCAGGTCGCCATCCGGATCGATGTCCTGCAGGTCATTTTTGGCCGTTGATACCGACAATGCCAGTTCGACATACTCGTAGTGTGCCAATTCCAGCAAGAAGGCATGGTCGGATGGCCCCAACTCGTACTCGGTTTCGAGGAAGCTCAGGAACTCCTCGGGAAGCTGCAGAAAATAGGGCGTGGCGGCTTTGTGATGCTGCATGAATTGCCGAATCATCTTGCGCCACTGTTCGTCCGTGTGGATCTTGCGCAACACCGGGAACATGGTGGCGAGCAGGTTTATGAGGTTGTTGAAAAACAGCTTGCGGTAAATCGCCATACGCCGATCTTCGATACCTTGCGGGGCCGCTACGTTGTCCGGATCGCGGATGTGCGCGGCAAACGCGTACTGCTTTTGCTGAAAGTCCGGGCGCTCAGGCATTTGCGGCCTTCCTGTCGACCGCCTCGCCTTGCAGCGTCTTGATGCGGCGGACCTCCTGCAGCAGTTCCTGCATGGGTGGAAAGTTGAAGTCACGTTCCAGCAGCGTGGGCACGGGCCCGAACTGCGCGTAGGCATCTTTCAGCAATTCCCACGCTTGCTCGTCAACCGGCGAGCCATGCGTGTCGATACGCAGGTCGGGCGCCTCGACATAGTGCCCCGCCAGGTGGAAATAGCGGATGCGCTCGGCCGGCATGTTTCTGAGGAAGTCGCTGGCGTCGTAACGATGGTTGATGCTGTTGACGACAATATTGTTGATATCGAGCATCAGGTCGCAGTCCGCTTCCTCGAGGACAGCGAGCAGAAACTCTCTTTCGCTCATTGACGAGTCGATTGGCGCGTAGAAGGAGACATTCTCCAGCGCAATCCGCTGTTCGAGAATGTCCTGCACGCGTTTGACGCGCTCTGCGACGTAGCGCACCGCTTCCTCGGTAAAAGGAATGGGCATGAGATCGTACAGCTGGCCGTCGTCACCGCAGTAACTCAGATGCTCCGAGTACAAACGAATGTCGTGCTCTGCCATGAAAGCCTTGATGTCGCGAACCAGCTGCTCGTTGAGCGGCGACGGAGCGCCAATGGAGAGCGACAGTCCATGGATCAGGAACGGGTAGCGCTCGGTGAAGAACCGCAGCTTCTTCGCCAATGCACCGCCTACATGTATCCAGTTTTCCGGTGCGACCTCCATGAAATCGACGTCCGCCGGTGGATCGGCCATCAACTTGTCGGCGATGGGACGACGCAGCCCGAGACCGGCGCCGTGAACGGGATATTGTGCATTCTCGTGGCTCATAGTGATCCAGTTTACGCGTTATCTCATCAGACCTGTCGCGGGCTGAATTTATTACACCCGGTACCGAGGCGTGCCGGGCCTTTCTACGCGATCAGTCGCTTCAGGCGTTGCAGGTATTCCTGTTCATCCGGCGGGCTACCGCGGCTCTGGGCTTGCCAGAGGGCCTCAGCCAGGCATTCGATCATGCGGTGTTCCGCCTCGTGGGGGTCGCCGGTTTTCGCTGTGAGGACGTCGTGTATCTTGACGATGCCCGCCGGTCGGTTTGTAGCAAGCTGCTCGCGCAGGCCAAGGTGCAGTCCCATGTGCAGGAAGGGGTTGCTGCGCCCGCCGTCCGGCGTGTAGTCCTTGTGCAGATCGTCGGATACGACATCCGCGTGGTACTCGGGATGCCAGTCGATGACAGCGGCTATCTGTGCTTCCAGCGGCGACATGGGCAACTTCTCGCACTGTTTGCGCCAGGCCTCAGCGTACATGCGACGAAGCTCGGTGCGGTCTTGGCCGAATATCACGGGGACTCCTTTTTCGGGTACTCGCACCACTCACGAATCGGACACTCCGCACATAGCGGCTTTCTTGCTTTGCATACGTAACGGCCGTGGAGTATCAGCCAGTGATGGGCGTCCAGCCTGAACTCCTCGGGCGTTAACCGGAGCAGGCGTTTTTCGACCTCCAGTGGCGTCTTGCCCTTTGCAATGCCGGTCCGGTTTGAAACCCGGAATATGTGCGTATCGACGGCAATCGTCGGTTCGCCGAAAGCCGTGTTCAGCACGACATTGGCCGTCTTACGACCGACGCCCGGTAAAGCCTCGAGGGCCTGGCGTGAATGCGGCACCTCGCTGCCATGTTTTTCGATCAGGATTCGACAGGTCTTGATGATGTTGTCTGCTTTGCTGTTGAAGAGTCCGATGGTGCGTATGTAGGACTTGAGACCGTCAACGCCGAGTGCCAGGATGGATTCCGGTGTTCGCGCAACCGGGAAGAGCTTGGCGGTCGCCTTGTTGACGCCGATGTCGGTTGCCTGCGCCGAGAGGATAACCGCGATTAGCAGTTCAAACGGTGTCCGGTAATTCAGTTCTGTCTTCGGTGCCGGCATGCGCTCGCGCAGAGTGCGGAATATCGCCGTGCGTTTCTCCTTGTTCACGAGAGCAACGCTACCGGGTCAGGTGCCGGTTCTGGCCCGGCATTGCATTCAGCTGCTTGTTGCGTTGCCGCCGATCGATCGCGTTCTTCGCCGCGATAGCCAGCGCAAGACTGAAGAACGCACCCGGCGGGAGAATAGCCAGCAACCAGCCGCCGTCGGTGATCACGAGTCCGCTCATGGGCTCGCCGCCCAACAGCATGTCCATGCGGGAGAAGAGGGTGCCTTGCCCGAGCAGCTCTCGAAATACACCGATGGCCATCAGGAGCAACGCGAATCCGAGGCCCATGACAAGACCGTCTGTCATGCTGGCGCCCACCGGGTTGCGCGACGCAAATACTTCGGCACGCGCGACGATCGCGCAATTCGTGACGATCAACGGAATGAAGATGCCAAGTGAGCGATCCAGTGCCGGGAACCAGGCCTTGAAGAGCAGCTCGATACAGGTGACCAGGCTGGCGATGATGAGGACGTAGATCGGAATGCGAATGTCCGGGCTGATCCAGCGTCGCGTTGCAGATACCAGGCCGTTCGAGGTCACCAGTACGGCGAGGGTGGCAATGCCGAGACCGAAGCCGTTGACGAAGCTCGACGTCACAGCGAGCAAGGGGCAGAGTCCAAGCAGCTGCACCAGGCCCGGGTTGTCATCCCAAAGGCCGCTGCGGAGCTGCTCGATAAATCCGGGTGCGGTCACTCTTCATCCTCGCTGGCGTCAGCCTGCGCGGGCGGTTCTGCGAAAATCGCCTCACGATTCTGGTCGAAGTATAGCAACGTCTGTTTGATCGCCTTGATGATTGCGCGCGGCGTAATCGATGCACCCGTCAGTTGATCGAATTCGCCACCATCGCCCTTGATGAGCCATCCGGCGGGCTGCGGATCGACCAGCGAGCGCCCGTTAAACTGCTTCGCCCAGTCGGATTTGCCCGACTCGACACGGTCTCCGAGGCCAGGGGTTTCCCGGTGCTCGAGCACATGAATGCCTGTCACGACGCCGCCTGTTTCCACGCCAACGAGCAGGCGAATCGGGCCGGAATAGCCGTCGCGTGCAGTGACGACGAACAGGGCGGCAACAGGCTCACTCTGCGCATAAACGCGGTAAATGACGGCGGCGTCGCTGCCGGGCAGGCCGTGCGGTGGCGGCAGCACGATCATCGACTCGGTGACGCCGCTGTCGTAAAACAGGCCTGACAACGCAGGTTGCAGGCTGCGTTCCAGCCAGGCCTTTTCGTTCGCGGCAATGCGCCCCTCGGTAGACTGGTAGGTCAGCGCGACCAGTGCCGTGCAGATAGCCGCGATTGCAGCCAGCGTAATGCCACTCTTCAAAATCGTCGTATCGCTCACGAGTCGTCACCTTTCTTCCCGTGACCGACAATATGCGGACGCGTTAGCAGGTCGATAGCCGGCACGGCCATATTCATGAGCAGCACTGCAAAAGCGACGCCATCCGCGTAGCTTCCCCAGGTGCGGATGCAGTAGATCAGCAGGCCGATGCCGAATCCAAAAACGAGGCGACCCTTGGGACTGGTCGCAGCGGATACCGGGTCTGTTGCAATAAAGAACGCGCAAAGGATCGTGGCGCCACTGAAAAGATGAAAGCCTGGACTGGGCTGGCTGCCCGGATCGACCAGGTACATGATCGTGGCCGGAACGAGGAGGCCGACGCCGACAGCAACCGGTATATGCCAGCGGATGATTTTCCTGATCAACAGCCAGAAGCCGCCGATAGCGAGGAAATTGCCGATCCACTCCCAGCCGCGACCGCCAAAGTCGCCCATGATCGGATTGGTGCGAATCTCGCTGACCGTGCGCATACCGTTGAGGCCTGATTTCATGACGTCGAGCGGTGTTGCGCGACTGACGGCGTCGAAACCGAGGCTGTCCGGCAGCGATCCGGTGAGTGTGAATCCCAGGGTCTGCAGGACGGTCAGGTACTGGTAGTCAATATCGCCCATACGGGGCGCCGTCCACAGATTGAGGTGCATCGGGAATGCGACCAGGATAACGACATAGCCGGCCATCGCCGGGTTGAAGATGTTGAATCCGAGGCCGCCATACAGGTGCTTGGCGACAACGATCGCAAACAACGCGCCCGTGGCTGTTACCCACCATGGAGTGAGCGACGGCAGCGCGAATACCAGCAATGCTGCAGCGACCAACGCGCTGAAATCACCCAGGGCCTCCTCGGGCGGTCTTTTGCGCACGCGCATGACAAGGTATTCGCCGCCGACCGCAAAAATCGACGCGACCAGCAGGTTGAAGATAAAGCCCGGTCCGAAAAACCAGACATGAGCGATGGCTGCAGGTACGAGGGCAGCAAGAACCTGCAGCATTATTGCCGGCACCGCGACTCTGGCGGACCAGTACGGCGATTGTCGTCGCACAAATTCCACGTTCAGTCGTCCTCGCTCTGTTCTTTCTTGCGCCGCATTATCTCGGCAATGGCCTCGGGACCTGCTCGCTTCGCAGACGCTTTCTGCCGCGCGAGCTCTCGTTCGCGCTCCTGTTTCTCCTGCTCCAGGCGAGAATTTCGCGCCTCGAATCGTGCCCGCGCACGGACGGCACGGGCTTTCTCATCCGCGAGTTCCTGGATGCGGCCTTTCGCAATACGAAAATTCGCGGTCAGTGGAATGTGGCTCGGGCAGACCAGGTCACAACAGCCGCACTCGATGCAGTCGAGCAGGCCGAAGTCCCGCAGCTTGTCCTCGTTGTCGCCGCGCGCATGCCAGTACAACTGCTGAGGCAGCAGCTGTACCGGGCAAACTGCAGCGCAGTCGCCACAGCGTATGCATGCGAGTTCGCGTCCCTTGAAAGACGTCTTCCAGACGACCAGGATTGAATTGGTCGCCTTGACCAGCGGTACGGTGTCGGTGCTGATCGACTTGCCGGTCAACGGCCCGCCGATGAACAGGTGATCGGCACGCTCGGCATAGCCGCCGGTGAACGCAACGATGTCAGCGATGGTCGTGCCGATGCGGGCGCGCACATTCATCGGGTTGGAAATTCCGTCGCCAGTCACCGTGGTGACGCGCGAAATCAAGGGTTCATGGCTGACGACCCAGTCATGAATGGCAGCGGCTGTACCGACGTTCTGCACCAGGCAGCCGACGTCCGTCGGCAAACCGCCGCTGGGTACCTCGCGATTGGTGACGAGCTGCACGAGCTGGTCCTCGCCGCCGGACGGATAAATCGTCGGCACCTGTTTGAGTACCAGTCGATCATCCTGAAGTTCGGTCATGGCTTCGGCAAGGCTCCGCAGGGCGACCGATTTGTCGCTCTCGACCACGACAAAGCAGGACTCGATCTGCAGCGCGTGCATGAGGATTTGTGCACCACTCAGGATTTCAGCGGCCCGTTCGCGCATCAGCATATCGTCGCAACTGATGTAAGGCTCGCACTCGACACCGTTCAGCAAAAGATAGTCGATGCTGCAGGCGCGCGCCTGCATCAGTTTCTGCGCCGTTGGGAAGACGGCGCCGCCAAGCCCGACAATGCCACCGTCCAGTATCTTCGCCAGCAATTCCTTGGGCTTGAGGTCTGCGTAGTGCCTTGCGCTGTCGTCGACCGGCAGCGGTCGATCTTCGCCGTCGCAGTCGAGAATGATGCAGGGTGCCTTTTCGCCGTGCCGCTGCGAAACCGGCCAAGGCTCGATCGCGACCACCGTGCCCGACGATGACGCGTGCACCGGAGCGCCAAGTGTGCCCTCTGGCCTCGCCACCACCTGACCCTTAAGCACAGGGTCGCCGACCCCGACAACGGGCTGGGCAGGATCGCCGACATGCTGCGTGATCGGCAGGATCAGCTGTGCGGGGAGCGGCACATCCTGAATCTGCGAAGTCGTGGCAATGGCTTTGTGGCCCGGCAGCCGCAGGCCGCCGTGGAGCTTGCCGAGATCATACGTTGGCGCAGTCACTCGAGCGGCCTCATGCTGATGCAGTCGACCGGACATGGCGCCACGCAGAGTTCGCACCCCGTGCATTCAGCTTCAATGATCGTATGCATAAAGTGCTGAGCACCAACAATCGCATCGACAGGGCACACATTTCGACAATGCACACAGCCGATGCACAACGATTCGTCGATAACCGCAACAGCGGGATCGAGCGAACTGGCGACCGGCAGCGACTCACGACCCAGCAACTTTGCAAGGCGTTTTACAGTTGCCTGTCCACCTGGCGGACACAGGTTGATTGCGGCGCCGTCCTCGACGACAGCGGACGCGTACGGCCGACATCCCGGGAACCCGCATTGAGCGCATTGTGTCTGCGGCAACAATTCATTGACCTGCTCCACCAGGCCACCGCGTTCACCGGGCAGGCGTCGCGACGCGAGGCTCAGCAGCAGGCCTGCCAGCCCCGCGATCGCTGCGACTGTTGCTACGGCAGTCAACACGGCAGATACCGACTTGGACGGTGCCGCGACCCCGGCGCAACGCTGGCTGCCAGATCGCGGGCCCCATGAACAGGCGTAACGCAACGGCCGTTCCCGGCGGGGCGCGCATTGGCAGGAAAGCGGATCATTACCGGCACTGCAGGGCTACGGCCGTGCCATGCCGGAGAATCCCATGAAGGCCAGCGACATCATGCCTGCTGTCATCAGCGCGATTGCCGTACCCCGAAACGGCAGCGGGACGTCGGCGACTTCCAGGCGCTCGCGAATCGCGGCGAACATGACGAGTACCAGTGCGAAACCAGCGGAGGCGCCGAAGCCGTAAAAAACCGACTGCACGAAACCCTTGGACTGCTGCACATTCAACAAGGCGACACCAAGGACGGCACAGTTAGTGGCGATAAGTGGAATGTAAATTCCAAGTACCTGTTCAAGCAGCGGACTCATGCGCCGCACCATGATTTCGGTGAACTGCACGCTGGCGGCAATCACGAGAATAAAGCTGATGGTGCGCAAGTAGGCGAGGTCGAGCGGTAGCAGTACGTATTGATGTAACAGGTAGGCCGTTGCCGAGGATAGCGTCAGGACAAAAGCCGTTGCCAGGGACATGCCGGCAGCCGCTTCCAGGTTCTTCGACACGCCCAGGAAAGGACACAGCCCCAGGAACCGAACCAGCACGAAGTTGTTGACGAGTACGGTGCCAATGAGGATAACGACAAGTTCGGTCATGTCCCTATTGTAAGGGAAACGAGGCGCAAAGTTCTGTCGACCCTGCTGGGCGTGTCAGCGGGTCGGAGGGCGAGGATTCGGGCGGGCGGCATCTGTCTACTTGACGCGCATACCTGCCTTCGCGCCATTGTCGGGAGACAACAGGAAGATGTCCTTGCCACCCGGGCCTGCTGCCAGCACCATGCCTTCGGAAACACCGAATCGCATCTTGCGAGGCGCGAGGTTTGCAACCACGATCACGTGTCGGCCGATCAGGCTATCAGCGTCGTAGGCTGCCTTGATGCCGGCAAACACCTGCCGTTTGTTGTCGCCGACGTCTAGCGTCAATGCCAGCAGCTTGTCGGCGCCTTCGACGGTCTCGGCTTTTTCTATGCGCGCAATACGCAGATCGACCTTCATGAAATCGTCGATACTGATGGTCTCGTCATCCGTGGCTGCTTCTGGCACCGCCGTTGTCTCCCGTGATTGTTCCAGCATGCGCTGCACCTGCGCCGATTCTACGCGAGTCAGCAGCGGCTGGAATGGCTGCAGCTGCTGGCCAAGCAGGGGTGATGCAGCGTCGCTCCAGCTCCATGCTTCTTCGTTCAGGAACTTGCGCGCATTGTCCGCTACCGCCGGGATCACCGGGGCCAGGTAGATCATCAGGCTGCGGAACATGTTCAGTCCCTGGGTACAAACGAGCTGAACCTCGGCAAGGCGTTCGGCGTCTTTGATCATCACCCACGGCTTCTGCTCGTCGATATAACGGTTCGCCTGGTCCGCGAGGCTCATTATCAGGCGCATTGCTTTCGAGTATTCCCGCGCTTCGTAATGCGCGGCTATTTTCTCGGCAGCGTCGCCCAGGCTGGCGAACAGCTCTGTGTCCGGCAAACTATCGGCGAGTCGGCCGTCGAAGCGCTTGCTGATGAACCCTGCACAACGGCTGGCGATATTGATGAGCTTGCCAACCAGGTCGGAATTCACGCGCGCAACAAAGTCATCCAGGTTGAGGTCGATGTCCTCGATAGTAGGGCCGAGTTTCGCCGCGTAGTAATAGCGCAGGAAACTGGGGTCGATGTTCTCCAGGTAGGTTCGCGCCTTGATAAACGTGCCGCGCGACTTCGACATTTTTTGCGCATTAACCGTGAGGAAGCCGTGAACATAGACACTGGTCGGCGTGCGAAAGCCGGACCCTTCGAGTACCGCCGGCCAGAACAGCGTATGGAAGTACATGATGTCCTTGCCGATGAAATGATAAACCTCGGCATCGCTGCCGGGACGCCAGTAATCATCGAAGTTCAGGTCATCACGTCGTGCACAGAGGTTCTTGAAACTGGCCATGTAACCGACCGGGGCGTCCAGCCAGACGTAAAAGTACTTGTCCTCGGTGCCCGGAATTCGAAAGCCGAAATAGGGGGCGTCGCGCGAGATATCCCAGTCCTGCAAGCCGGCGTCAAACCATTCGTCGAGCTTCGCGCGAACATTGCGATCGAGCGTCGACTCGCTCATCCACCGCCGCAAGCGATCCTCGTATTCGCTCAGGCGGAAGAAGTAGTGCTCCGACTCGCGCCTTACCGGCTTGCTGCCCGAAATGACGGAGATCGGGTCGATCAAGTCGGCCGGCGTGTATGTCTTGCTGCAGTTTTCGCAGGCGTCGCCGTACTGGTCCTCTGTCTTGCAAAACGGGCAGGTGCCGCGGACGAAACGATCCGGCAGGAACATGCCTTCTTTCTCGTCGTAGGACTGTTCGATGGTCTTTGTATAAATGTCGCCGGCCGCGCTCAGCGCGGCATACATCTGACCGACGATAGCCTCGTTCTCGGGCGAGTGCGTCGTGTGGAAATTGTCGAACTCAATATGGAAGTCGCTAAAGTCGTTCACGAACTCAGCGGAATAGCCCTCAGTCAGCGCTTCCGGCGTGATGCCGAGTTCCCGGGCCTTCAGCATGATCGGAGTGCCATGTGCATCCGACGCACATACGTAGATGCAATCGTTGCCGCGAAGCTTCTGGAATCGTACCCAGATGTCGGTCTGAATGTACTCGACGAGATGCCCCATATGCGGCGAGCCATTTACATACGGCAGGGCACTCGTGACAAGGATCTTTCTCTTCTGGGACATGCGGCGTGACTTCGAACGGGCAGTGGCGGCGATTATGCCATGTGTCAGCAGGAACTGTAGCGGCAATCGTGCCGGGCCTGCTGACTATTCGATATCTTTAAGGCTTTCGAATTTCGCCTTGTTATTGGCCTGTTGGTAGGCTTCCAGCCCGGTTACCCAGCCCTTGTTCACCAGCTCCATCAATGCGCCGTCCATCGACTTCATGCCAGCCGCGCCGCCGCTCTGGATCGCCGTCTCCAGCTGGTCGAGCTTGCCTTGGCGGATCAGGTTCGATATCGCAGGCGTGTTGATCATGATTTCAAGCGCCGCGGCGCGGCCCGGTTTGTGACAGGTCGGCAAGAGCTGCTGAGAAACAACGCCGCGCAGCGACGTCGAGATCATGGTGCGAATGTGGCTCTGCTTGTCAGCCGGGAAGGAATTGATGATGCGGTCGACAGTCTGCGCAGCACCGTTGGTGTGCAGCGTCCCCATAACGAGGATGCCCATTTCCGCAGCCGTCACCGCGATACTGATGGTTTCGAGATCGCGCATTTCGCCGACCAGCACCACATCGGGATCCTCGCGCATGGCCGAATGCAGCGCCTCGGCGAAGCTCGGGCTGTGGACACCGACTTCTCGCTGGCTGATCAGGCAGCCGTGCGCCTTGTGAACGAATTCGATGGGGTCCTCAATCGTCAGGATATGTCCTTTCAGGCGCCTGTTCATCGCGTCGATCATGGCGGCAAGCGTCGTCGACTTGCCCGAGCCGGTCTTGCCGGTAACCAGGATCATGCCCGACGTGTACTTGCAGAGGTCATGGATCACTTTCGGCATGTTGAGGTCGACGAGCGACAGCGCGGTTGACGGGATCGCACGGAAGATCGCCCCGATACCGTTCAGATGCCGAAAGGCATTAACGCGAAATCGCGAGACTTCCGGGATCTCGTAGGCGAAATCCGCCGCATCGTCGTTGTCGAAGGTGCGTCTCGTGATGCCGTCCATGATCTCGAAAATAATCTGTTCGGCCACGTCGGTCTTGAGGGTCTCGTCGCCGAGTACCGTCAGATTGCCGTGCACGCGGGCTCGAATGGGATCGCCGGACACGAAATGCAGGTCGGAGGCGTTCTGCTTTAACGCTTGCACGAGGTATTGGTCGATCTGTGCCATCGTGGCTCCTAACCTGCACCGGGATCGAGTATTTGAACCATATCGGTATTCGTCACGAACCGCTGGAATTTCTTCTTGTCGTTGGCGAATCGGATCGCGTCGTCCGGATCGATCTCTTTTGCCTGTATGGCATCCAGCAGCGCGTGATCCATGGCCTGCATACCGACGTTCTTGCCGGTCTGGATTTGTGAAGGGATCTGATGGGTTTGATCCGTTGTGATGAGTTTCGCAATTGCCCGATTGTTGACCAGTATCTCGAGCACTGCGCGACGGCCGCGGCCGTCGGGGGTCTTGACCAGTACCTGCGTCACGACAGCTTTCAGGCTCATCGACAGGAAACCCTTGGTCTGCTCTCGCAGTTCGCCGGGCAGGGCATCGATGATACGGTCGATGGTCTTTACTGCGCCGGTGGTGTGCAAGGTGCCCAGCACGAGGTGCCCGGTTTCGGCCGCCGTCATCGCCATAGAGATCGTTTCGGCATCGCGCAATTCGCCAACCAGGATCACGTCCGGGTCTTCGCGCATGGCTGAACGTACGCCGTCGGCAAAACTCCTGACGTGGGTGCCGACCTCGCGCTGAATAACCTGGCAGTTCTTGCTCGGATGAACGAATTCGATCGGGTCTTCGAGGCTGATGATATTGAGATTTCGCGTTTCGTTCAGGTGGTCGATCATAGCGGCAAGCGTGGTCGACTTACCCGTACCCGTTGAGCCCGTTACCAGCACCATGCCCTGGTGGTAGTCACAAAACTTCTTGAGGATTGGTGGCACGCCAAGATCGTCAAGCTTCGGTACGTTACCGGGGATGTGCCGAAAAACGGCACCAATACCGGTCTCCTTGCGGAATACATTGACGCGAAACCGACCGCTGTCTTCGCCGACGTACGAAAAATCGAGATCGTGTCCCTCTTCGAGACGATCCTTCTGTTTATTGGTAAGGACCTCGATAATGTAGGTTTCCAGCTCCGTGTCTGACAGCTGACGAAACTTGATCGGCATCAGGTCGCCGTTCATGCGCAGCATCGGCGGCACGCCAACGGCGAGGTGCACATCCGAGCAGCCTTGCGCGAGTCCGAGTTTCAGAAATGCATCGATACGTGCCATGTGCGGCCTCAGCTTGGAATTTCGTCCAGCGCCTCTGTAAGTTCGTCCATAGACTGGTAGCGCTTCGATTTATCGACCGACATCGCTTTGACGATCAGGGCCGCAAACTCGTCGCTAATCTCCGGATTGATGTCCTGGCAATGCTTGGCCTTGCCTTGCACATGCTGGTACATGACCGACATGTGGTCGCCACGACTGTAGGGCGGTATGCCGGTTGCCATCTCGTAGATGATAACGCCAACGCTGTAAACGTCGGCAGTCACGTCGACTTTCTTGCCGAGAATCTGCTCCGGCGCCATGTATTTTGGCGAACCAATGACGTAACCGGTCTTGGTCAGCTGGGTGTCACCGCTGCTGGCCGCGGCCGCAACGCCGAAGTCCACGATTTTCAGCAGGCCTTCGTCGTTGACCAGTATGTTTGCCGGCTTCAGATCGCGATGGATGACGCCCGCCTGGTGCGCGACCGCCATGCCGGCGGCGATGTCACGGGAGAACCGCAGCACCTTCTGAAGATCCATGGGTTTGTTATCCGGTATCTCGCCCGACAGCGTGTGCGACGGGAAATACTCCATCGAAATGGCATAACACCCCTGCAGCTTCAGGAAGTCATAAATACGAATGATGTTGCGATGCGTGATCTTGCGTGAGTAGCGCAACTCGTGCACGAAGCGCTTCATCATCTCTTCGTCAGAGGATACGTTCGGGTTCAAGAACTTAAGGATGAGCTGCTCGTCGACGACTTCGTCTTCCATCAGAAGCACGGTGCCGAACGCGCCTTTACCGATCTTTTCAATGTACTTGTAGCGACCGTCGATCACGTCACCTGGATTAAGCTTCGATATATCCAGAATCGGTTCGCCAACCGCAACCGGTGCATCAGGAGCGTCAGGGGACTCCTGCGGCTTGGCGGCCTCCGCAATCTGCGCCGCCTGCGCTGCCAGGAGGTTGTCGAGTTCGTCATTGTCCAGCAGCAGCGTCTTGGTATGCGCGGTGATTTTCTCGGCGCGAATATTCTCTTCCATCACTGTCTCGGAATAACGGGCGTCGAGATCTTTCAATGCTTTGGAGGCGACGTTTATGATGGTCGCGTCCGCAGACTGCTGGATCTTCTTCAGCAGGCCGCGAATCGCATCGGCGTGCGAATCATCGGCCAGGTGTGACAGCGCCTTGATGGCTTCGACCTGTATTTCACGTTCAGGACGCTGCAGCAGCGGCATGATCTTGCTGAGGTGGGTGGCGTTGCCAAGTTTGCTGAGCGCTCGGATAACAACCGTATCCGTCTTGCTGTCCTTGCCCGAGCATGGCTTCCAGTTTCGGTACTGCTTTGGAATCGCCAATCTTCGACAGGGCATCGACGGCGCGTTCCCGGACCCACCAGTCGCTGTCGTCCGTTGCCTTGATCAGGTGGTCGACAGCGCGCGAGTCCTTGGTGGCATTCAGGATTTCGATCGCCGTGCGACGAATGTCTTCGTCCTGGTCATTGATAAGCGCGACCACCGAGTCGACCACCTTCGGGCCGCCGATTTCCGCCAGCGCGTCGCCGGCGCGTGATCGCACCCACCAGTCGTCGTCCTTAATCGCCGCCAGCAGGTCTTTGACCGCATTCACGTCACCGATTTCGTTGAGTACTTCGACAGCCGCGCGGCGTGAGTACTCTGACTCGTCTTTCAGCGCGTTGACCAGAAATTTGACCGTGTCCGGATGGTTGGCCTTGATCAGCACGTCTACTGCCTTGTTCTGCACGTCGAGATCGGGGTCCGTAAGTACAGCGGCAACCTTGTCGATATTGATCTTCCCGCCGCGCGATGCCAGTGCCGACAGCGCCGCGCTGCGTACCATCTTGTTGGGGTCCTTGAGCTGCATCTCCAGCGCGTGGTTGATCTCCGGCGTATCGAACTTCGCCAGCAAATGCAAAAGGTGCATCTTGACGACCGGATCCTTGCCGCCCATGCGCGCGATCAGATCCGGCACCATGTCGGGCTTGATGATCTCTTCGATGATCTTGAAGATCGCCGCCTTTTCCTTGGTTTCGCATTCGTAGGCTCGGCGCAGCAGTTCATGCACGCTGAGATCCTGCTTGTGCACGCGCAGAACCTCGATCAGCGCGGCCTTGGAGACTTCGTCGTCGTCGAAGAAGTCGAGCAGACTGTTCGGGTTATAAACGGTGCTGCTGGACAGCGCCCAGGCCGTGCCGGATACAACGCGTTCGTTGCCGTCGGCCAGGCCCTCCCGATACGCATCCAGGTTCTTGTCGTTGACGAGATCGCCAAGGATGTCGACCAGTACCATCGTGTGGCTCTTGTCCGACATTGCGAGGGCGTCGATAATTTTTGGCACGGCCCGATTGCCGGCTTTCTTGAGTTTTGCAACGATCTTCTGGGCGGGTGGCGCAGAAGGGTCGGGCTGCGCAATCAACTGGCTGATCAGCTGATCGGAGCGAAAAGAGGCGAGCAGACTCATATCGAGCCACCGCGTGTGGGTGGCGGATACGACGGCCGCAGGTCACCCTGGCCGAGTAGTGCCACGGTTGTGGTCGACATAATCCATATTGAGGTTCTTGCTAACGCCAATTCTTTTGTCGCTTTTGCCCAAGCAGAAAGAATCCCTGACTCGGCGGATCCTATCCGCTTCGCCGGTACCCTGTAATCCCGAGGCGGCATTATGCCACATCGGACTCCGCACATTGCCCGCCACCCGTGGCTTGCAGCAATATTCTGCAATTTTCTGCCGATCGCTGAAAACGCGCTTCGCTGCCGCCTCAGCTCCGCTACAATGTGCCTCCGAAATCCGGCGCTGACCGGATGTTCGATCCCAAATTTTACCTAATGCAAGCGAGCGAAGTGTGACGCCGTCAACAGAATCTGATGTGAGCAAGTCCCTAAATTCTATTGAGTTATCGGAAATAGGCCAGAAACTCGGAGAGGTCGCCCGGATACGGGAATTGTCGGTTTCGGACGGCCGGATTGAAGCGACTGTCGAGCTCGGCTTCCCGTGCAAGACCGCGCACGAATCCATCCGGGCGCAGGTCACAGAGGCGCTCCGGGCCGAAACGGGAGCCACACAGGTGGAGATCGCGTTGCAGACGCGAATTGGCCGCCACGCCGTGCAGGGCAATTTGAAGCCGCTCAAGGCCGTCAAGAACGTTATCGCCGTTGCCTCCGGCAAAGGTGGCGTCGGCAAGTCCACGGTCTCCGCGAATATCGCGCTTGCCCTGGCGGCAGAAGGCGCCTCGGTGGGCATACTCGATGCCGACATTTATGGCCCCAGCCAGCCGCACATGATGGGTATCGTCGGCGAGCAGCCGGTCAGCGAGGACGGCAAGACCATGCTGCCGCTGAATGCGCACGGGCTGCAGGTCATGTCGATCGGCGCGCTGGTGGACCCGGACCAGCCGATGGTATGGCGTGGTCCGATGGTCACTTCCGCGCTAAGCCAGCTGACGCATCAGACGCAGTGGCAGGATCTCGACTACCTGATCGTCGACATGCCCCCCGGCACCGGTGACATCCAGCTGACGCTGGCCCAGCAGGTACCGGTGTCCGGCGTCGTGATCGTCACCACGCCGCAAAATATCGCCGCGATCGATGCCCGCAAGGGCCTGGCGATGTTCCGCAAGGTGTCGATCTCCGTGCTGGGTGTCATCGAAAACATGAGCACGCACATCTGCTCGGAATGCGGCCACGAAGAGGCGATCTTCGGGGAGGGCGGCGCGCGTAAGATCAGCCAGGATTTCGACGTTCGACTGCTGGGCCAGCTGCCGTTGAGCGGGTCCGTGCGCGAGCGTACGGACTCGGGCAAGCCGACTATGATTGCGGATCCGGACTCCAGGGAGGCACAGGCTTTTCGTCACGCGGCCTGGAGAATCGGCGCTGCGCAGGCGGCGCAACGCTCTGACCATAGCTCCAAATTCGGCACCATCGTTGTGGAGGGCGGGGCGTGAGTATCAAAGCCGATCACTGGATCCGTCGAATGGCCAAGCAGCACGGCATGATCGAGCCGTTCGAGCCGGGCCAGGTGCGCGAGAACAAGGGCGAGAAGATTGTCAGCTACGGCACTTCCAGCTACGGCTATGACGTGCGCTGCTCGGACGAATTCAAGATCTTCACGAACATCAATTCGGCGATCGTCGATCCGAAGGCCTTTGATGCAACGAGTTTCGTGGACATCCAGAACGACGTGTGTGTGATTCCGCCAAATTCGTTCGCGCTTGCGCGCACGGTCGAGTTCTTCCGTATTCCCCGGACTGTCCTGACCATCTGCCTCGGCAAGTCGACCTACGCGCGTTGCGGCATCATTGTAAACGTGACGCCGCTCGAGCCGGAATGGGAAGGGCACGTAACGCTCGAATTCTCCAATACCACGCCGCTTCCGGCGAAAATCTATGCCAATGAAGGGGTTGCGCAGATGCTGTTCCTCGAGTCGGACGAGGCCTGTGACACGTCCTACAGGGACCGCGGCGGAAAATATCAGGGCCAGACAGGCGTGACTCTGCCGAAGGCATAGACACGCCGCGGCACGGCTTGAGCTATATCAACGTGCCGTCGCGATCGAAGGTCTGCACGACAGGTTCCTCGGCAAGCGCGCCGTCTATCCAGGTTTGCCCGAGGCGGAACTCGACGCGCCCTTCGCCGACCCAGCCTGCGGCCTGCGGATAAATCTGGTGCTCGATAGCCTGTACCCGTGACGCCAGTTGATCAGCCGATTCGCCGGCAACAACAGGAAGCCGTCCCTGCAAAATACGCGGACCGCCGTCGAGTTCCTCCGTGACGAAGTGCACGGTACTGCCGTGCCATTCGTCTCCGGCATCGAGAACGCGCTGATGGGTATCAAGCCCCGGGTAGGCGGGCAGCAGGGCCGGATGAATGTTCAGAATCCTGCCGCTGTAATGTGCCACGAAGCCAGGGCTGAGAATGCGCATGAAGCCGGCGAGCACCAGCAGGTCAGGTCGCCATTCATCGAGTTTTTCGGCAACGGCAGAATCGAAGCTGGCGCGATCAGCGTAGTGCCCGTGCTGCAGGCAAACGGTTGGGATACCGGCCTCCTTGGCGCGCACGAGACCGTAAGCCTCTGGCTTGTTCGACAGTACAACGGATAGTTCGAGGCTGAGCTTGCCGCGGCTAACCGCATCGATAAAGGCCTGCAGATTGGTGCCTGAGCCAGAGATCAGCACAGCGGTTTTACAGCGGCTTGTCATTCGACGTATCGCGTCTTCCGATTACCGCGTACGACGCCACCGAGGCGCCATGCGCGCTCACCCTTTGCTTCGAGCAGCGCGATCGCCCTGGCGACGTCGTCTTCGCCAACGACAACCACCATGCCAACCCCGCAGTTAAAGGTTCGGCGCATTTCGGCAACCTCGATATTGCCGTTTACAGCCAGCCAGTCGAAGACCGGACCCTGTTGCCAGCTGGACGTGTCGATTTCGGCGTCGAGATCGGCGGGCAGGATGCGCGGGATATTCTCCGTGATTCCACCCCCTGTAATGTGTGCAAGCCCTTTCACCGGCAGAGCGGATATCAGCGCGAGTATCGGTTTCACGTAGATGCGCGTTGGTGCCAGCAGGCATGCCTCTGCCGGTTCGCCGTCGATTTCTGTGCTCCCGACGCGCTCCAGCACCTTGCGAACAAGCGAGTAGCCGTTGGAATGCGGGCCGCTCGATGCGATTCCAAGCAGCGCATCGCCTTCGCGAATGCCACTGCCATCGATCAGCGACGCGCGCTCCACGACACCGACGGTGAAACCGGCCAGGTCGTATTCGCCGTCGCCGTACATGTCCGGCATTTCTGCTGTTTCACCGCCGATCAGAGCCGCCCCGGCCTGCTCACAGCCGTCCGCAATGCCGGCGACAACCGCGGTCGCAACGTCGGTGTCCAGCCTTCCGCAGGCAAAATAGTCAAGAAAGAACAGCGGTTCGGCGCCCTGCACGAGAACGTCGTTGACGCACATGGCCACGAGGTCCACGCCGATCGTATCGTGTCGCTCGAGTTGCTGGGCCAACATCAGCTTGGTGCCAACCCCGTCGGTTCCGGACACCAGTACGGGTTCGCGATAGCGCTCGGTCGGTAGCGCAAATAGCCCGCCAAATCCGCCGATTCCCGACATGACTTCGGGCCGCTGGGTGCGTTTGACAAGCGGCTTGATGCGCTCAACCAGTTCGTTGCCTGCGTCGATGTCGACGCCGGCGTCTTTGTAGGTAAGAGGTCTATTGGTCATTTTGGGGTGGCATTCTGTGCGAGAGCGATATAATAGTGCTTAGATACGAACGGGAATACTACCCTTGCCAAAATCTCTTTGTTTTCGAACCGCCGACAGCTCGGCAGGGCTGTGCTGTTGGACTGTGGTCCTCGTATTGTTCTGTCTTGGATTGCCCTCATTCGCGGCAGCCGTGGAGCTGCCGACGCTGTACACGGCGGAGGTGCCGCTCGATGCTGAGGCCGATAATCCGCGCGCCGACGCCTACGCGCTCGCGCTCAGAGAGGTGCTGGCCCGGGTGTCCGGTGCGGAGCTCGCGGAAAACAAGCTGGCCGTGGAGGAGCTTTTTCCGGATCCGGCCGCCTATGTGACCCAGTTTCGACCGGGGGCTGCAGAGACGCTGTGGGTGTCGTTCGACGGTGACGCTATCGAGCGAGTACTGCGCAATTCCGGGCAATTGGTCTGGGGTGGCGATCGGCCGCTGACCCTGGTCTGGCTGGCCGTTGACTGGGGACAGGGGAGCCGGGAAATAATCGGCGCCGATGACCCCGAGCGCAGGGCAGGGCAGGGCCGCTCCATCAACCTCAACAAGCGGCTGCGCGAACGTATCCTCGCTATCGCCGAGAAGCGCGGGCTGCCGCTGCTGTTTCCCTTGCTTGATACAACCGACCTGCAGAGCGTGACCTTCAGCGATATCTGGGGTGGTTTCGATGAGAGTATTATCGCGGCCTCGCAGCGCTACGATGTCAATTCGGTTCTTATCGGCCGCATTCGTCAGTCGCCGAGTCGGGAGAACTGGAGCTATTACTTCGGCGGTTCGGAACGCAGTTGGAACGGTCCGCCTGAGGTCATCGTCGCGCAGATTGCGGACCTGCTGGCAGCCGAGTTTTCTGTTGGTGGCAATGCGCCACTCGAGTCCGTGGCGCTGAACGTGGCCGGGGTGCAGACGGTGGAATCGTACGGCTCGCTGCAGAAATTGCTGGCTGGCGTCAGCCTGATTGAGGATTTTGCGATTGTCGAAGTTGCTGGCGACCGTGTCAGCTACCGGGTCGACGTGCGCGGTGGCGCCGAGCGCCTGGCGCGTGCGCTGCGGTTTAACGGTCTGATCGAGCAGGACAGGATCGTGGGATTTGGCCAGACCGAGCCGGGCGGCGATACAGCGCTTGAGTTTTTCTTCAGCCTCTGAGACCACCGTCCAAATGACGCTCCGATGGTTGCCGAACGCTGTTTCGCTGCTGCGCATCGCGCTGGTAGTGCCGATATTGCTGTTAATCCTCGACGGACGCTTCGGGATTGCACTGGTGCTGTTTTTCATCGCCGGTTTTTCGGACGGTGTCGACGGTTACCTGGCCAAGCGTTTCGACTGGCATACACGCCTGGGTGCACTGCTTGACCCGGTCGCCGACAAACTGCTGGTCGCCGGTACATTCATCATGCTGACGTATACGCAGCACATCCCGCTCTGGCTCGCGGCCGTGGTCATTCTGCGCGACGTGGTGATTGTTGGCGGGGCCACGGCTTACAATTTCCTCGTCAGGCCGGTCGAGGGAGAGCCGAGCCGCATCAGCAAGCTGAATACGGCGCTGCAGCTGATGTTCCTGCTGTTTGTACTCAGCCGGGCAGGCTTCGGCTGGCCTGAGCAGATATCGCTGACGGTACTGGGCGCAGCCATCCTTATCACGGTGGTGATCAGTGGCGTAGACTACGTCCTGAGATGGTCGATTCGGGCACGTGCGGGTAAACAACAATGAAAACTGATCTGCGATTGAACTGGCTTATCGCCATTGCGCTGACGGGCTGGATGTTCTACTTGCTGGCACCAGTGCTCACGCCATTTGTCGCGTCAGCCCTGCTGGCGTACATGGGTGATCCGTTGGCGGATCGATTGCAGCGACTGAAAATGCCGCGCACCGTGGCTGTCGTACTGGTCTTCCTGATTACCTTCACCCTGCTGGCGCTGCTGATTCTGCTGGTCGGGCCATTGATCAAGACACAGGTTTCGGCCCTGTTCCAGGCACTGCCGGACATCGCGCGCAAAGCCGAGGAGGTCTGGCTGCCGTCGATCAGCAGCTGGCTGAACTTCGATGCCGGTGAAGACGTTGGTGTCGGTGCGTTCCTGTCGCGGTACAGCGATATGGTGGGCAGCTGGAGCGGCAAGATCCTGCTGTCTGTCAGCAAGTCCGGTGGTGCGCTTGCCGCCGCGGTTCTGAGCCTGTTCCTGCTGCCGATTCTCACGTTCTACCTGCTGCGCGACTGGGACTCTATTCTGCTGCATATCGGTGCGCTGGTTCCGGAGAGTCAGCGCGACACGGCGTTTCAACTGGCACGCGAAACCGACGATGTGCTCAGCGCATTCCTGCGTGGCCAGATATTGGTCATGGGCGCGCTCGCACTAATCTATTCGATCGGGCTTGGTCTCGTTGGTCTGAAATTCGCGATCGCGATCGGCGTCGTGTCGGGCCTGGTCAGTTTTGTCCCTTACCTGGGCCTGGTTTTCGGCATAGCCCTGGCGAGCTTGACGGTTGCGATGGAACCGAACCCGTTGTGGCAATTGTTAGGCGTGGTCGCGACGTTCTCGATAGCGCAGTTCATCGAAGGATCGATACTCACGCCGAAACTTGTCGGTGACCGGATCGGCCTGCACCCGGTCATCATCATCTTCGCGGTCGCGGCTGGTGGCCAGCTTTTCGGTTTCTTCGGTATTCTGCTGGCGCTGCCGGCAGCGGCTGTGCTGTCGGTCCTGGTGCGCTTTGCCTACGATCGCTACCTTAAAGAGCACCCGGAAGCACTCGTGGTCCTCCAAGAAGAATGACCCAGCTAGCGCTGCCACTGCGTCTTGCCGATCACGCCGTTTTCGAGAGTTTCTTCGATCGCGGCAACGAGCCGCTGGTCGCGAGCCTCAAGGAAGTTGCCGCCAGCGGCAAAGCGGGTCATGGCTGCTGGCTGTGGGGCCGCCCCTCGACGGGCAAGACACACCTGCTCCAGGCGGTGTGCGAGTCGGCCGGCGATCGCGCCGTGTATGTGCCGCTTGCCATGTTTGCAGCCGCCGGACCAATGATCCTGGACGGGCTCGAGCGGCGCGAGCTGGTGTGTCTCGACGACATCGAAACGGTCGCCGGTGATGCGGACTGGGAAGCCGCGCTGTTCGCTCTTTGCAACTTGTTGATGGACTGCGGTGGTCAGCTCGTGGTGGCCTCCGGGAGTGCGCCGCGGGAGTGCCCGATCAGTCTGGCGGACCTTGCAAGTCGACTGTCGCGTTTGCCGGTATTTCGCCTGCACGCTCTCGGCGAGGCGGAGCGGGTCGAGGCCTTGCAGCTGCGCGCGCGGCACCGCGGCCTGGATCTGCCGGATGACGCCGCAAACTACCTGTTGCGGCGCAGTCGGCGCGACATGGCCAGCCTCTACCAGCTGCTCGACAAACTCGACCTGGAAGCGCTGCGAGCGCAGCGTCGCCTGACCGTGCCTTTCGTCAGAGACGTTCTCAGGCTGCATGCGGATGCAGCGTTACCCGACTAGTCAGCGAGCTTTTTCGCGATCTCGGCGACGCGTTTTCCGAGTGCAATTGCGAGCGCTTTTTCTTCCTCGGACAGTGCGTCGGGCTTCTGATTCCAGCTGACATGGGTAGCGCCGTATGGCGTCCCGCCGCTGCGGGTCGTCGACAATTGTTCTTCTGTGTACGGTAGTCCGACGAATATCATGCCGTGATGCAGCAACGGCAACATCATGCTGAGCAAGGTGGATTCCTGACCGCCGTGCAGTGACGATGTCGACGCAAACACGCCGGCAGGCTTGCCGACAGCGGCACCTTTCAGCCACTGCTTGATGGTGCTGTCGAGAAAGTGCTTCAGGGAGGCGGACATGTTGCCAAAATTCGTCGGGCTGCCCATCACGAGCCCGGCGCACTCGGCCAGATCGTCCGGTACGGCGTACGGCGGGCCGGACTCCGGTACCCGGTCTTGCAGCGATTCGCAGACCGCCGATACCGGCGGGACCGTGCGCAGCCTAGCAGCCATGCCAGAAACACTGTCAACGCCGTCGCAGACTGCCCGGGCCAGGGCTTCGGTCATGCCGTTTCGCGACGTATAAAGAACCAGAACGTCGGCCATCAGCCCAGCAGCTCAAGCACGTTTTCCGGTGGCCGACCGATGACCGCCCGGCCGCTCTCGCCATCGACAACAAGGGGCCGCTGCATAACGATGGGATGATCCGCAAGCCAGTTGGCCAGTGCCGTATCATCAGACAGGTCGGGCAGGTCGCGGGCTTCCTTGAAGTCTTTCTCACCTCGGCGCAGGAGCGCGGCAACGGTCGTGCCCAGCCGTTCGGCAAGCTCGCCGATTTCCGAGCCGCTGGGCGGGTCTTCGAGGTAGGCGACGATCACCGGCTGGATGCCCGCGTCGTTTATCAGTTGCAGGGTCTGCCGCGATTTGGAGCAGCGCGGGTTGTGGTAGATCGTAATTGCCATGCGGTCTCTCTCAGCCAGCCTGAATGCCGGCTACGAACTCTAGCAGGCCGGCAGCGGCGCGTCAGCGCGTGATGGCAGCTTGACGCCATGTGCCGCGTGTTGATAGCTTTGGCAGGCTTCCCAGAATAAGAATAAAACGTGAAGAAACCTGAATTTACATTGCCTTTCCTCGCTGTCACGCTCGCGCTGACCATGCTGGCTTTGTCGCTGCTGGCCGCTTGCGAAACGGCTCCGCCGGTGCAGGAGATGAGCGACGCTCGCCAGGCGATCGCCGTGGCGAGAGAGGCCGGAGCGGCCGATAAAGCCGCAATCCACCTCAAGGCCGCCGAGGTCTACCTGGAAAGTGCCGAGAAAAAGCTCAATGATCGCCAGTATTCACAGGCACGGCGCGATGCCAAGCAGGCGAAAATAAAAGCGATGGACGCCCTGAAAGCGTCGGAGTCGCCGTCCGAGTCGGCCGACGACGAATAGCGGGGCGCGCACCGTGAGCGGTCAGGCCCGCATAATTCGGGTGAAGGGTCGGGTACAGGGCGTCTGGTTTCGCGACAGCACTCGCCGCGAGGCGGAATTGCTGGGAATCACTGGTCATGCCATCAACCTGGACAACGGCGATGTCGAGGTCTTCGCCTGCGGTTCGCAAGAGGCGCTCGACACGCTTTGCGATTGGCTCAAGCAGGGACCGCCGCTCGCGCGGGTCACTGCCGTCGAGCAGCGCGATGCAGAGTACCGGGAACTGGCCGGGTTCAGAATCGGGTAGTTCCGTCAGGCCTTGAACCACTTCTTGCTGAGCTTGTCGATGACCTTGTTGGGGTATTTCCGCTTGCCAAGGCTGCCGTTGTAACGGCCGAGCGCGCGACGCAGGTCGCCGTTTTCCTTGTCCAGGTAGAAGCGCAGGATGGTGCAGCCGTAGCGCAAATTGGTATCGGTGTGCAGAAGGTTGTCGTTCGGCCTGCCGATTTCATCCAGCCAGAACGGCATGATCTGCATCAGTCCCAGTGCGCCGGCTACCGACACGGCATAGCGGTCAAAATTGCTCTCGACCTCGATGACGGCGAGGATAAGCTCGGGCGGCAGCTCGACACGAGAGGCCTCCATGTGCACCAGCGTCAGCAGCTCGATACGTTCTTCGGGATCCTTGACCTGACGGGCCAGCCGTCGCGACATATCGGTCAACCAGACCTCGGCGTGGAAGCGATCAGTGAAGCTGGCGGCATCGCTGGCGGCCGCACGAAGGACCTCGCGCAGTTCCGGGTCCGGCCATTGCTCAGCCATAGCGCTCGTCCCGCCTAACAACGCGGCGAGGACAACAATAGATCGAAATTTAGGCAATTGGCGCATGGGTGACGTTCATACTACACAATATAGGTAGCTATATTAATGGCTTACGAACTATTTCTCTAGCAGTTTCAGGGCCTCGGCTCTGCCCAGGTTACGTGACTCGCTATCCCGACGATGGCGGTATTCCAGTTCCCCGGCGCCAAGCCCGCGCTCGCTGATCACCAGTCGATGCGGCACGCCGATGAGCTCTGCATCTGCAAACTTGACGCCCGGCCGGGCATCACGATCGTCGAACAGCACCTCGAGGCCCATGCTCGTGAGTTCGCTGTACAGCGCTTCAGCCGCCTCGCGCACCGCCTCCGACCGCTGCAGATTGATTGGCACCAGCACGACGTCGAAGGGTGCCAGCGGGCCCGGCCAGATGATGCCATTGTCGTCGTGATTCTGTTCGATCGCGGCGCCGACGATGCGCGTTATTCCAATGCCGTAGCAGCCCATCGCCAATACCCGGTTCTTGCCGTCGGGATCCTGGACCGTCGCGCCCATGGCCTGGCTGTACTGGTCGCCGAGCTGGAAAATATGGCCGACCTCGATTCCCCGCGTGATGCTAAGGCTGCCATGGCCGCCTGGCGTCGGGTCGCCAGCGACGACGTTGCGGATATCCGTAGTCTCGGTCGCTTCGATGTCACGATCGAAATTCGCGCCGCGATAATGCATGTCCGCCTCGTTTGCGCCGCAGACGAAGTCGCTCATCACGGCCGTCGCATGATCGAAGTAAATCGGGATATCGAGGCCAATTGGGCCGATGAAGCCGGGGGGACAGCCTGTCGCCTTGATGATGGCCTCCGGACTGGCCATCGTCAGCGGCGCAGCGACGCCCGGCAGCTTCTGGGCCTTGACTGCGTTCAGGTCGTGATCTCCGCGCAACACGAGTGCGACAAGGCCATCGGTACCTTCGACGATCAGGGTCTTGATCGTCTGCTCCGGACTTACGTCCAGGTACTCGGTTAGCGCCTCGATCGTGCGAATGCCCGGCGTTGCCACTTTTTCGAGCGATTCTGCGGCGGGCGCGCGGCCGCCGTCAGGCACGAATGTCGCGGCGGTCTCGATATTCGACGCGTAGCGGTCGGCGTCGCAATAGGCGATCGCATCTTCGCCGGATTCAGCCAGCACGTGGAACTCCTGGGAGCGGCTGCCACCGATTTCGCCGCTGTCGGCGTCTACGACGCGGAACTCCAGCCCGAGTCGCTCGAATATCGCGGTGTAGGCGGCATGCATGCTCTGGTAGGACGCCTCGAGGCCCGCCTGGTCGAGGTCGAACGAATAGGCGTCCTTCATGATGAACTCGCGCGATCGCATGACGCCGAAGCGTGGACGTATTTCGTCGCGGAACTTGGTCTGGATCTGGTAGTAGTTGACTGGCAGCTGTTTGTAGCTGCGCAGCTCACGGCGGGCAATATCGGTAATGACCTCTTCGTGCGTTGGACCAAAGCAGTATTCCCGCTGGCCGCGATCCTGCATGCGCAACAGCAGCGGTCCGTACTTGTCCCAGCGACCCGACTCCTGCCAGAGTTCGGCGGGCTGCACGGCCGGCATCAAGAGCTCCAGTGCACCGGCGCGGTCCATTTCCTCGCGGACGACCGTCTCGACCTTTCGCAATATTCGCAGTCCGAGGGGCATCCAGGTAAACAGGCCGGAGGCCAGACGGCGGATGAGCCCGGCTCGCAGCATGAGTTGATGGCTGACAATTTCCGCCTCTGCAGGGACTTCCTTCAGAGTGGTCAGGCCGAATCGGGAAAAACGCATTGCTTCACAACCCTGTAATCGTAAGCGGCGCATTCTAACCCTTTCTGCACAGCCGTGTGACGACTATGGCTGGGCATGTTGACTCTACGGTCAAAGCAAGGGATCGTCGCTGCTGCTCAGCTGCAAGGAAGTTACGATCGTGCCCGGTCGACGCAACCCGTTAGTCGCCTCTGAAGGCATCTTGCCCATGTTGCTCATGGTTGTCCTCGCCGTTGTACTGGTGCGCTATTCATCTCCATGGTTTGCGCTCTTGCCGGCTGTTTTACTTGGCTTCATGTTTTTATTGTTTCGCGATCCGCAGCGGGATGTTCCGCCGGTTGCACTCGGGCTGGTCAGCCCCGTGGATGGTGAGGTCGTAGAGGTGGAGAAGACCGACCAATGTGTTGTTCAGGGTGAGGCGCACAGGATTCGCATCCGCATCAATAGCCTGGGCGCGTACACGGCACGCAGTCCCATGGAAGGCCGGGTGATGAACCTGCACTCCAGTACCGAAGGTGTCGGACCTGATTGTCCTGCAAATGCGCTCTGGGTGCGCAATGACGAAGGCGACAATATGGTCATGCAGTTTCATGGCTATCGTCTGGGCCTCGCGCCACGTTCGTTTGTCCGGATCGGCGAACGTGTTGGCCAGGGGCACCGATGTGCCTACCTTCGACTCACGCAGTTCGTGGATGTCTATTTGCCAATCGCGGGCAAGGTGCTGGTAAAACCGGGGCAGACGGTTACGGCCGGCGCCGATGTCATTGGCATGGTTCCACGCCCGTAGTTTCGACACTTGCCGTATAATGCGCTAACGGCTGCCGAAGCTGGTAGCCAGAGCCCGACAGAGTAAGATCACCCGGTTTTATCCATGATGCAGCCTGAAAATCAAAGACGCGCCTGCTTGCAGGCAATGGGTATCGACGTCTGGTTGCCGCGCAACAGCGACGACGAAAGCGAACCGGTGGCGGACGTTCAGCCCGGGCCAGCGGCCGACGGCATGAACTGGGAAACACTGCGCGAGGCGGTCAGCGGCTGCACCCTCTGTGGCCTTGCAGCAAGCCGCAGTAACACCGTTTTCGGTGTGGGCAATCCCGACGCCGACTGGCTGATTGTCGGCGAGGCGCCTGGCGCCGAGGAGGACCGCCGCGGCGAGCCATTCGTCGGCCGTGCCGGCACGTTGCTCGATGAGATGTTGCGGGCGATCGGACAGCGGCGTGAGGACGTGTTTATTGCCAATATCCTGAAGTGTCGGCCGCCCAACAACCGTGACCCGAAGGCGGACGAAGCCGCCGCTTGCAGACCGTACCTTCAGCGCCAGATCGAGTTGATAAAGCCCCGCATAATCCTGGCCGTCGGGCGAATTGCCGCGCAGAACCTGCTTGCGAGCGACGATCCCGTTGGTCGAATGCGCGGTCGTGCACACGAGCTTGGCGGCATACCCCTCGTCGTTACCTACCATCCGGCCTACTTGCTGCGTAGCCCGTCGCAGAAAAACAAGGCCTGGCAGGACCTCTGCCTGGCAACGCGGCTCGCCGCGCAATACAGCGCATGATCAGGCCGATGCCGGAAGCGCCTGTCTTGATTCGTGACATGACGCATGACGATCTGCCCATGGTGTCCGATATCGAGCGGCGCAGCTACGAGTTCCCATGGAGTCATGGCGTGTTTCGGGATTGCCTGCTGGCCGGTTACCGAAGCAGCGTGCTGGTCCGAGACGAGCGCGTCATTGGCTACGGCATCCTCTCGATTGCAGCGGGCGAAGCTCACATCCTGAATCTTTGCGTTGACCCGGAATTTCGCTCGGCCGGTTGCGGTGAGCGCCTGCTGGATATGCTGCTGTCGCAAGCGCGCGCGGCTTCGGTTCGCGAGGTGTTGCTCGAAGTCCGCCCGTCCAATACGACGGCGCTGGCGCTCTACCGCAAGAAGGGTTTCTTCCAGGTTGCGAACCGTCCTGCGTATTACCAGTCCCACGAGGGCCGGGAGGACGCGGCGGTTCTCTCCAAGAAACTCGCCTCCCGCATCTAGGCTGCAAGTTTCGCGCGAGTCCCGATTGGGCTAGACTCCGCGGCCGTCCCGAGACGACCGACCCTATTGAATACCGCGATGTCCACGATCGAACAACAAGTCAGCAAGCGACGCACTTTTGCGATTATCTCGCATCCGGATGCTGGCAAGACGACCCTGACCGAGAAGCTGCTTCTGTATGGCGGTGCGATACAGCTGGCTGGCACGGTGAAAGGCCGCAAGGCCAGCCGCCATGCGACCTCTGATTGGATGGCGCTTGAGCAACAGCGTGGCATTTCGGTGACGTCGTCTGTCATGCAGTTTCCTTACAGGGACTGCGTGGTCAACCTGCTGGATACGCCAGGCCATGAGGACTTCTCGGAGGACACCTATCGAACACTCACGGCCGTCGACTCGGCGTTGATGGTGATCGACTGCGCCAAAGGCGTAGAACAACGCACGATCAAGCTGATGGACGTCTGCAGGCTGCGCGATACGCCGATCATGACGTTCATCAACAAGCTCGACCGGGATGGACGCGAGCCGATCGACCTGCTCGACGAGATCGAATCGGTGCTCAAGATACAGTGCGCGCCGATCACCTGGCCGATTGGCATGGGGAGATCGTTGCGCGGCGTCTATCATCTCCTGCAGGACAGGATCTACCTGTACGACAAGGTAGGCCGCGAGAAGGCTGCCGAAATCCGACGTATTGACGGCCTTGAATCCGACGAAGCTGCGGCGGTTCTGGGCGACTCAATCATGGAGTTCCGCGAAGAGGTTGAACTCGTCAAGGGCGCCTGTCCCGCGTTTTCTCTTGGCGATTATCGTGCTGCGAAACAGACGCCGGTCTTTTTTGGTTCAGCGATTGCAAACTTCGGCGTGAAAGAGCTGCTGGACGAGTTCGTCTCACATGCGCCGGCGCCGCTGGCACGGGAGAGCGAGCAGCGCGAGGTCGCGCCAACCGAGGATTCGCTGACCGGCTTCGTTTTCAAGATCCAGGCAAACATGGATCCGGGGCACAGGGATCGAATCGCATTCATGCGAATTTGTTCCGGCGAGTACCGAAAAGGTATTCGAACCCTGCACGTACGGTCCGGCAAGGAAATGAAGATACCCGAGGCAATAACATTCATGGCTGCCGATCGCCAGCACGCCGAAACAGCCTATGCCGGCGACATCATTGGTATCCATAATCACGGCACGATCAATATCGGCGACAGCTTTTCCGAAGGCGAGAAAATTCGATTTACCGGAATCCCGAACTTCGCTCCCGAGATTTTTCGCCGCGCGGTACTCAGGGATCCGTTGCGCCTCAAGGCACTGCAGAAGGGTCTGGCGCAGCTCTGCGAGGAGGGCGCGACGCAATTATTCAAGCCCATGCGTAACAACGATCTGATTCTCGGCGCCGTCGGTCCGCTGCAATTCGAGGTAGTCGCGCACCGACTCAAAGACGAGTACAACGTGGAATGTCAGTTCGATACGATCAACGTTGCGACCGCTCGCTGGGTCGAATGCGAAGACGAAAAAATGCTCGCCGACTTCCGCGACAAGGCGCACGATAACCTCGCGCTGGATCATGGTGGCAGTCTGGTCTACATTGCTCCTACGCGGGTAAACCTCAACCTGACCGAGGAGCGCTGGCCTGAGATCGCATTTCGCAAGACGCGGGAACACTAGCCGCGGGCCTGGCGCCTGATGCGGCTGCTGCCGATATTTAATCGCAGGGTTATCGGCTGGGCGTTATACGACTGGGCGAATTCCGCTTTCGCGCTCAGCGTTCTCGCCGTTCTGTTCCCTATCGTACTCGGCAATTACTGGAGTATTGGTGACAATGGCGCCCAGGTAACGGCGCGGCTGGGATGGATTACGTTTGCGGCGAGTGCCCTCGTCTGCGTGACTGCGCCGGTGTTCGGTACCATCGCGGATACTGGCGGTTATCGAAAGCGCTTTCTTTTCGTGCTGGCATTCATTGGCGCCGTCATGACGGCGGCGCTGGGTCTGGTCGGCGAGGGAGCGTGGCCGCTCGCGCTCGGGATCTACCTGCTCGCCTCGTTCGGCTACTACAGCTCGACCGTCTTCTACGATTCGTTGCTCATAGACGTTTGTGAGCCACGTTACTTCAGCTTCGTATCGTCACTGGGGTTCTCGTTAGGCTATCTGGGCGGTGCCGTCTTGCTGGCATTACACGTGTGGATGCTGTCATCGCCGGCGACGTTCGGCTTTGCAGGCACGACCGAGGTCTTCAGTTTCGCGTTTGTCTCGGTCGGTGCATGGTGGCTGATCTTCCTGCTGCCGCTGCTGTACTTCGTTCCTGAGCGGCGCAGTCCGTTGATGGTCAGCAGCGGTGCCGTTCGCGCTGCCTACACAGAGCTGAAAGCGACAATATTGAAAGTCGGCCAGTACCGCAATGTCGTGATATTCCTGACAGGGTACTGGTTGTATATCGGCGGTGTATTTACCGTTATCTTCATGGCCGTGAACTACGGTCAGCGCCTGGGTTTTGAGGACAAGGACCTCGTGATGGCGCTTCTGATCACCAATTTCATTGGCTTTCCGGCCACCTTTCTGTATGGCCTCGTCGCACACCGGTTCGGTCCGAAGAGCGGCATTTTCTTTGCGCTGTTGGTCTACATCGCCATGTCCGTGTGGGCGATATTCATGACCGAAATAAGGCAGTTCTTCATCATGGCCATGGTCATCGGAATGGTGCAGGGCGGTGTTCAGGGATTGAGTCGTTCTCTCTATGCGTCCCTGATTCCGCCTGAGCAGCCCGGTGAGTTCTTCGGTTTCTACAACATGGTGACGAAACTCGCGCACGTGCTGGGACCGGCGATGGTCGCGATCGCCGCTACCTTATCGGATGATCCCAAATGGGTGTTGCTGGCCCTGATGCCGCTGTTCCTTGCGGGCGGTTTCCTGCTGACTATTGTGCGGACGGGCGCGGCAGACGCGTCGGCCGAATAGCGGCAACGGCATCCTTGAGGCGCTGCAGAGCAGACCCATCGTCCGGCCCGTAACGCGCGTCATGATAGGCACGTGTCACAGACTGGATGCTGGCTGGCGGCAGGGCGGTGTCCCGCCCGGCGCGCTCGGCGAATTGCGCGGCGGTCTCGCCGGTAATGGGATCCAGCCCGGTCTTCCTGGCGAAGCGTTGATAGAGTACCGCAGCGAGGTCTTTGCGCGGGGACCGATAACGTAGCGTCAACAGAATGCTGACGACACCGACAATGACGGCAACGATGGCAATCATGGTCAGCATCAGCTTCCGCCAGTTGGGGTCCTTCATGCCGAGCCATTCCATGAACTTGTTCTGGTTGTCCGGGCCGTAGCCGAGAATCCATTCGTTCCATTTTGCATCCAGCGCGTCTATAGCCATCGTGATGTTCTGCATGATCTCGGAGGGCGCATCGAACCCCCAAGCAGCGCCGAGGCCCTCGGCCGTTGCATTGCCGATGCCGTAGTCGACCCGGTCCGGCGCGACTGCACCGGTGGGATCCACCCGATACCAGCCATAGCCCTCGAGCCAGACTTCATTCCAGGCGTGCGCGTCCGACTGTCGCACGGTCAGGTAACCGGAGAGCGGATTCAGCTCACCGCCCTGATAGCCAAGCACAACGCGAGACGAGATTCCTGCTGCGCGCATCATGATGGCGAATGCCGACGCGTAGTGCTCACAGAATCCCTGCCGCGTTTCAAACAGGAATTCGTCGGCCGAATTGCGGCCGAGCGCTGGCGGTTGCAACGTATAAAAGTATTCTTCCTCGTTGAATTTCTGCAGCACGGCGTCGATGAACGCGGTATCGGACCCGGCAGCTTCGCGCATCTGCCGCGCGAGCTCGACCGTTCGTGGATTGTTGTCGTCCGGCAGCTGCTGGTACCAGGAGCGAGCGAACTGCGTCAGGTCGACGTTTGTGCTGTAGTCGAGGTAAGAGGTGGCCCTGTAAGCGACCCGCTGATCGATGGGTAGACCGCGTACGAGTTGGTGCTGCGGACCCATGATGGTTCGCTGCAGCTCCCAGGAGTGTGGCATGTCGAGCGCGAAAACCCAGTGCTGGCGGGTGGGTTCCATGGTGATCTCATAACTCACCGGCTCGCCGCGCACCTCAACCTCTTCGTAGGAGCGCGGACCCTCGAAAGGATCATTCTGCTTCCAGCTGCGGCCGTTGAACACAGTCAGGACGAGGCCCCGCCAGTAGCGGTCGCGTGGTTCGGGGACATCGCCGTCGAAGCGCACGCGAAACGCGACGGCGTTCGACATGGACAGTGAGCTGACATCCCCGGGGCTCATCGAGTCGCTGATACCTGACGTGCTGGTGCCGGTATCGATCGGCACGGCCCAGAACGGAATGGCGATCCGCGGAAAGAATATCCACATTGCGACAGCGATTGGCGCAGCATACGCAACAAGACGACCGCCCGTCGCGAAGCTTTGCCGGGCAGACTCGCCGGGCGTGGCCGACATGCGTAGCCAGGCCGTCATGATCAGCAGCACGCTGACAAGCAGGTACGGCAACGACCAAAGGTATTGATCGCGAAGCAAAGACGACATGACCAGGAATATGGAAATGAACAGCAATACGAACTGGTCACGCCGCTGGCGGGTTTCCAGCAACTTGAGCGATGCCATGACCGCCAGCAGGGTAGAGCCGGGACCGACACCACTGATCGTCGAGTAGGTCGCAAATACACCCAGGAAACAAGTGAGCGCCAGGCCGGCGCGCAGCCACACCGACGGCAGTGCGCGGCGCCTTCGTTCTATCAGGTAGCGCCAGGCGGCGCAGCCAAAGAACGCTGCTGTTACCCAGACGGGCAGGTAGGGCAGATGCGGCGCTATTGAAAGAGCCAGCGCCGCCATCGTCCAGGGCAGGCTGGATAGCAGTGAACCGTCAGTGCCGCGAGCTTTCGCCATTACGCGCTGCCTGCCTCGAACAGCGCGAGCGCCTCGAGGCACTGGCGTTTGTGGGCTTCGCCATGAGTGGGCTGGAACTCGACACCTGGAATTCGCAGGCCGTAATCCGCCATCGTGCGGTCGGCATCAATAATCCAGCGCGTCAGTATGGACAGTCTGGCCTCGAGGTCGCGTGCGGGAATTTCGTCGAAGTCGAACCACTGGCTGCTGGTGTCTGCGCCCGCGAATTGCTTCGACAACAGTTGCCCACTGCGCGCGTAGGCTTTCCAGGCAACGTGTCGCGGCGAATCGCCGACCTGGTACTTGCGCAATCCCGCAAAATCCTCTTCGCCTCTGGCGTCATGCTGTCGATGACCGTGAGCAACCATCGTCGGCGGTGGCTCCGGGGCCTGTGTCGCGGGTTGCGGGTAGACCAGTCCGCGAATGTCCATGTGCAGCCATGCCCACGAGCGAAACAGCTCGAACGGAAACAGGGTCCGCACGCCGAACCTGTCCAGCGTGACCCAGCCGCGCCTTTCGGTCGGCAACGGCAGCGTAAAGACTTTGCTTTCGCCTGCCTGAAGGTCCTGCGCCTCGGTATGCATACCGTCGTGATAGAGGCGAATGCCGTGGCGCGCATTCTTCGAGTAGTTGCTCACGGCAATACTGATGCGGAGGGTCTGACCGGCATACACGGGCTCCGTACCGGCAAACGTCAGTTCAAGCCCGACGAGGTTCCTCTGGCATTGATGCATCGAGATCAGCCCGATGCCGATCAAGATGAAGGTCAGTACAAAAGACAGATTGTTTGTGTAGTTCATCGAGCCGAGCAGCATCGCGAAGGTCATGATACCGAACACAACGCCGACGCCGGTTGGCAGGATGTACACGCGGCCGGGCTTCAGCCGGGTCGTAGTCGGGTCATTTCCCTGGCGCTTTCGGGCCCATCGCCCGACACGCGCGAATGTGTTCGAGCGAAATGCGCGAAGGAGGTGTCCCGGACTAGGGAATGGCCACGTAATCGAGGACATGCTGGCAAAGTTCGGCGGGGCTGCGGAAGCGGGTTCCACCAGCGGGTTTCAATCGGTGACCTGCAATCGCTGCAAATACCGACTGCACATCGTCCGGGAAGGCGCCGGAATGTCCCTCGACAAATGCGACAGCCCTGGCGGCGGCAACCAGCGCCTGGGCGCCACGCGGTGACAATCCGATCTCAATGTCGGCTGATTCCCGAGTGTGGCGCACAAGCGCCTGCACGTAGTCCATCAGGGCATCGCTGACGTGTACGTCTCTGACGGATTGCTGCAGTGCAAGCAACATGTCAGGTGCGGTAACAGCTTCGATGTCCTTGAGCATGGCGCGACGGTCGGCGCCGGCGAGCAGTTCTCGTTCGCTTTCCTCGTTTGGATAGCCGAGCTGTACACGCATCAGGAAGCGATCGAGCTGCGACTCCGGCAGCGGAAAGGTCCCGATCTGGTCGCCGGGGTTCTGCGTAGCCACGACGAAGAAGGGTTCGGGCAATTTGCGGGTTGTACCGTCGACAGAAACCTGCTGTTCCTCCATGGCTTCGAGCAAAGCGCTTTGCGCCTTGGGCGTTGCGCGGTTGACTTCGTCTGCCAGGATCAGCTGCGAGAATACCGGTCCGGGTTGAAATTCGAACTCGCCGCGGTCCTGGCGAAACACGGACACGCCGATAATGTCCGCCGGCAGCAGGTCGCTGGTGAATTGAATGCGCTGGAAACTCAGGCCGAGCACGCGCGACAAAGCCTGTGCGAGCGTCGTCTTGCCCAGGCCAGGCAGATCTTCGATAAGCAAGTGGCCGCGCGCGAGCAGGCAGGCGAGGGCGAGTGTGATCTGCTTGTTCTTGCCGAGGATAATGCCGGCCAGAGCTTCACGGGCCCTTTCTATTGCAGCGCGCTGCTGGTCCTTGCTGGCATGCAGTTTTTCTACGGTACTTCCCTGCTGCATCGATCGTTCCTCGAAATTCGCTGGCTAGGTTGCAATCGAACCATAGTTACTCAGGCTAGGGCGTTTTGCACTGGATTGCCGGGCAGAGTGTGATCCAGTACTCAAAAACGGCTGACCTCAGGCGAACTCGTCGAGTTTTGCTATCTGCTCCGTGAGCTGGGCGATCGTAGACTCGAAGTCCGCCGCGCGAACGCGTTCCTGTGTGACAACTTCCGGCGGGGCATTGTTCACAAATTTTTCGTTGCCGAGCTTGCCGTTGGCACGCGCCAGTTCGGCTCGCACCTTCTCGAGCTGCTTGCCGAGGCGCGTACGCTCAGCCTCGACATCGATCAGTCCTTTCATCGGAACAAGCAGGCGCATGTCGCCCAGCAATGCTACGGCCGAGACAGGCGGCTCTTCGCCAGCGGCCATTTCAGTGACCGACTCGACCCGACCAACGCGTTGCAGCAGCAACAGATGTCGCTCTACGCGCGCCCGGTCCTCGGCGCTCGCCTGTTCCAGCAGGACCGGCAGGAACTTGCCTGGCGAAATATCCATCTCGCCACGAATCTGCCTCAGACCGAGGATAAATTGCCTGACCCAGTCGATGTCGGCGACAGCGTCGGCATCGCGCAGCTTGTCAGAAGCTTCCGGGTACGGCCGCAGCATGATGGTCTCGCCGTTGATACCCGCACGCTCGGCGACCTGTTGCCAGATCTCTTCCGTGATGAAAGGCATCAGCGGGTGCAGCAGACGCAGGATCGTCTCGAGGACTTCTATGAGAGTCCTGCGAGTGCCTCGTTGTAACCCGGCGGTTGCCAGTTCGGATTGCAGCACCGGTTTCGACAGCTCGAGGTACCAGTCGCAGAATTCATGCCAGGTGAATTCATACATGGCCTGTGCCGCGAGGTCCAAGCGGTAATTCGAAAAATGACTGTGCACGTCGGCCACGGTGGCATTCAGTCGGTCGACTATCCAGCGATCGGCAACGCTGAATTCGGTTTCGCCGTCGTCGAGCGTTTCCGTGTTCATCAGGACATAGCGCGCCGCATTCCAGAGCTTGTTGCAAAAGTTCTTGTAGCCCTCGATCCGACCGAGATCGAAGCGTATGTCACGACCTGTTGTCGCCAGTGCCGCAAAGGTAAAGCGCAGTGCATCAGCACCGTACTCGCTAATACCGTCGGGAAACTGCTTGCGCGTTGCGCGTTCGATCGCCGGCGCCAGGTGATCCTGCATCATGCCAGTCGTGCGCTTTTCGATAAGTGATTCGAGGTCAATACCGTCGATCAGGTCCAGCGGGTCGAGGACGTTGCCCTTTGACTTCGACATTTTAAGGCCGTCATCGGCGCGAATCAGCCCGTGGATATAGACTTCACGGAAGGGCACGTCGCCCATGAATTTCAGGCCCATCATGATCATCCTGGCGACCCAGAAGAAGATAATGTCGAATCCCGTCACCAGCACGTTGCCGGGGTAAAAGTCTTCGAGCCGTTCTGTCTTTTCGGGCCAGCCGAGCGTACTGAACGGCCAGAGGGCGGATGAAAACCAGGTGTCCAGCACGTCCTCGTCCTGGCGCAATGCGATTTCACCGGAAAGGCCGTGTTTTTCCCGTACATCGTCTTCGGAGTAGCCGACGTACACATTGCCTTCGTCGTCATACCAGGCGGGAATCCGGTGCCCCCACCAGAGCTGCCGACTGATGCACCAGTCCTGGATGTTGTACATCCACTCGAAATAGGTCTTCGACCAGTTTTCCGGAACGAACTTGATCTTGCCGGTCTCTACGGCCTCGATCGCCGGTTTGGCGAGCGGCTCTACCTTCACGTACCACTGGTCAGTGAGGTAAGGCTCCACCACGGCATGCGACCGATCACCGCGCGGGATCTTGACGACATAGTCCTCGATCTTGTCGAGAAGCTTCAGTTTCCGGAATTCCGCGACGATCTTCTTGCGCGCCTCAAAACGGTCCATGCCCTGGTATGCCTCGGGCACGGTTTCGTTGAGCGCCGCATCGTCGGTAAGCACGTTGTACATCGGCAGGTCGTGCCGCTTGCCGATCTCGTAGTCATTGAAGTCATGCGCCGGCGTGATCTTCACGCAGCCGGTGCCAAATTCGGGATCCACGTAGTCGTCGGCGATAATGGGTATACGCCGGCCAACGATCGGCAGAATGATTTCTTCGCCGACGAGTGATTGGTAGCGCTCGTCGTCCGGGTGCACCGCGACGGCGCTGTCGCCCAGCATGGTCTCGGGCCGCGTCGTTGCCACGGTAAGATGGCCCTTGCCGGATGCAAGCGGGTAGCGGAAGTGCCAGAGCTGCCCGTCTTCATCGGCCGACAGCACCTCCAGATCGGACAGCGCCGTGTGCAACACCGGATCCCAGTTGACGAGGCGTTTACCGCGGTAGATCAGGCCTTCGTCGTGAAGCCTGACAAAGACCTCCTTGACGGCGGCCGACAAGCCGTCGTCCATCGTAAATCGTTCGTGCTGCCAGTCTACCGATGCCCCCAAACGTCGTGTCTGCTGGCTGATTTGTCCGCCGGATTCCTCCTTCCACTGCCAGACGCGCTTGACGAACTCGTCGCGCCCGAGGTCGCGGCGGGACTTACCCTCGGCGTTCAGCAATCGTTCCACGACCATTTGCGTTGCTATACCGGCATGATCCATGCCCGGTTGCCAGAGAGTGCGGTCGCCGCGCATCCTGTGATAGCGAATCAGGGCATCCTGAATCGTGTCGCCAAAGCCGTGCCCCATGTGCAGCGTGCCCGTCACGTTGGGCGGCGGAATCATGATGCAGTAGCGTTCGCCATCGCCCTGCGGTGCGAAAAAGCCGCTGGCTTCCCAGCGGTCGTATACGCGCTTTTCGATTTCTTTCGGTTGGTATGAACTGTTCATCAGAGTTTATGCGTCTGGATCGAATGACCTTTGTCGCGATACTCGGCAAAGCGTTTGCGACTCAACTGGCGGCAGTCTGGATCGCTCGTTACGAGTTCGGCAATTCTCGGAAACGACTCCACGAATGCCGGTATGTCGTCGCAGAGATTGATCAGCAGGTCACGCGACTGAACGCCATCCGATGCGCAGCCAATCGTAACCGGCGATGCTGCGGTGTCGTCTTCGACGCCGCTCAGCGCGTGAGGCACGAAACTGCCGTCCCGAAAGGTCCACAGGAGTTCGTCGAGTTTCTCGGCGTCGTCGCGGTTCCTGGCGTGGATATAGACCGTATTTTCCAGCCGATACGCCTTCTCGGCCAGCTTGCAGGCCAGCGTGTACCGCGACCGCTCGTCAGCGCGCTTAAGCACGTAGAAATCGACTCGGGCCACAGGTCTGGCGGCTCAGGGCAGGGCGCCGCAGCGCGCGAGCAGCATCTCTGACAGTAGCGGGACCGGCCGTCCGGTGGCACCTTTCTTGGCGCCGCTTTTCCAGGCGGTCCCGGCGATATCCATGTGCGCCCAGTTCATATCCTTTGTGAACTTCTCCAGGAAACAGGCCGCTGTGACGGCGCCGCCGCCTGCGCCACCGATATTTGCCATATCGGCAAAATTACTCTTCAGCTGCTCGGCATATTCCTCGCCGAGCGGCATCGGCCAGGCCCGATCTTCGGCGCGCTCGCCGGCGGCAACCAGTTCGTCGCGCAGTGCATCCGTATTGCTCATGACCGCTGTTCGATGCGCGCCCAGCGCTACAACGCAGGCGCCAGTCAGTGTCGCAACGTCGATGATCGCAGCGGGCTTGAATCGGCGTGAGTACGTCAGGGCATCACAGAGGATAAGGCGGCCTTCGGCATCGGTGTTGAGAACTTCGATGGTCTGTCCCGACATGCTGGTGACAATGTCGCCCGGCTTGGTCGCCCTGCCGCTCGGCATGTTTTCAACGGTTGGCACGACAACGGTCAAATTGATCGGCAGTGCCAGCTGCGCAACGGTGGCCATTGTGCCAATCACGCTTGCGGCTCCGCACATGTCGTACTTCATTTCATCCATAGCGGGGCCGGGCTTCAACGAGATTCCACCGGTATCGAAAGTAACGCCCTTGCCGACCAGTACGACCGGTTTGTCCCGACCTGCTCCCTTGTACTGCATGACAATCAGTTTCGCTGGCTCGTCAGAGCCGGCAGATACCGACAACAGCGAGCCCATGCCGAGGCGTTTCATCTCGGTCTCATTGAGTACCTTCGTCGTCAGTTTGCCATTGCCGACCGCAAGTTTCTTCGCGGTCCGTGCGAGGTAGCTGGGCGTGCATACGTTCGCCGGGAGATTGCCCAGGTCCTTCGCGAGCGATGCGCCGACGGAGAATGCATCACCGTGTTCCGCACCGCGCATGACGCTGGTCGCGTCGCCGCGGTTCGCGATCGAGAAACCAACGCTGGAAAGCGGGCTTGCCGGCCGCTTGCGACCACTCTTCATGCGATCAAATCGATACAGCTTGTCACCGATAGTCTCGGCAGCGTGCCTTGCGAGGTAGTAGGCGCTGACCTTGCCGACCTTTTCCAGCGTCAGCGTGTTCAGCAGCTGCCGCACCTTCGTTTCCGAGATCATGCCAGTAGCGGCGGCGATGGACTGGCGGTAGCGCTTTGCGCTGAACTCCCCGGATTTGCCGAGACCGACTACGGCAACGCGAGAGGCCTTGATACCCTGCAGTCCTGTCAAAAGCGCGCAGCGCCCTGGCTTCGAGGAAATGTCTCCGCGCTTGACCAGCTTCCGGATCTCGCCCTTGCTGGCTGCGTCCAGGTCGCTCGCACCGGCGCTCAACTTGCCGCGATCGTAAACGCCGACGATGACACAGTCGACGGCGCGTAAAGAAGGTTTGCTTGTTGTTGTGAAATATTTCATGAGATCCGGGTTGTACTCCTCTCGGGCCGGGGCTGTCGCAGGCAAAACAAAAGCGGTAGTCTAACGCTTTCGGCCCTCAGCAGCCACGCTATTCCCGGACACCGATGACCCGCATTCTGGATCGGTACATTTTTCGCGAGATCACCGTGACCTGGCTCGGTGTCACTCTCGTGTTGTTGTTGATCTTGCTCACCAACCAGTTTGCACGCGTTCTGGGAGATGTGGCCAAGGGCAAACTCCCAAAAGATGCCGCTTTCGACGTGATCGGCCTGTCCGCAGCACAGTATCTGACGGTGCTTGTGCCGATCGGGCTGTTCCTCTCGGTCATGCTGGCGCTCGGCCGCCTGTACCGCGACAGCGAAATGCCGGCGATGATGGCCTGCCGTGTTGGTCCCTCCGGCATATACCGTCCGCTGATATGGTTGCTGTTGCCGCTCGCAGCGGCCGTTGCCTGGCTGTCGATCGAGGGCGCGCCTCGTGCGCTGACCGCGATCGATCGCATTGGCGCCGAGGCTCGCAGGGAGGCGGATCTGGCCAGCATCGAACCCGGACGGTTTACGATATTCGGTCCGGACCAGGCCGTTGTCTACGGCGAGCGCGTCACGGCTGAAGGTGTCATGGAAAAGGTCTTCATGCAGCGCCAGGCTGCGGGTGGGCAAGTCGAGGTCGTAATCGCCGAGCGCGGCGAGCAGCTCGACTCTGACGATGAGAATACGCGGCTATTGGTGCTGCATCACGGCCGCCGCTACGAGGGCGTGCCCGGTACGACCAGGTTTCGGGTCGTCGAATTTGCAGAGCATGGCATCCCCTATCAATTGCCTCGGCTCGACGCGCCGGATCCCCGGCCCCGTGCAATGCCATTCTCTGAGCTGCTGAGCTCGAACGAGCTCGAGCATGTGGCTGAATTGCAGTGGCGCATTGGTATACCGCTGTCGACGATTATCCTCGCCATGCTGGCTGTACCGCTGAGCCATAGTCGACCGCGAGCGGGCCGTTACGGTCGCCTCGGTGTCGGTCTCCTGGTGTTCATTATTTATCTCAACATGCTGAGTGCAGCCAAGGCCTGGATCGAGCAGGGGACCATTTCTCCGGCACTAGGCCTGTGGTGGGTGCACGGCTGCGTGCTGATATTCGCGCTTACGATGTTGGCAATTCAGAATCGTTGGCACAGGCGTATCTGGCGATGACCGGTCTTCTCAGCCAGTACCTCATGCGAACGATACTCGCGAGCACGGCGCTCGTGCTGGTCGTGTTGCTCGCGCTCGCAGGGTTGTTTGAATTCATTGCGGAACTGGATGACACGCAGGGTGGCTACCAGACCCCGCAGGTGATTCTTTTCGCCGCGCTGCGACTACCGAATCTGGCTTTTGAAATGCTGCCAGTCGCGGCCCTGATTGGTTCGTTGCTTGGGCTCGGCGCGCTGGCGGGTCACAGCGAGATCATCGTAATGCGGTCGGCGGGGCTTTCCGTGATGAGACTCTCGGGCATGGTGGCGATTTCCGGCCTTGTGATGCTGATCGCGACCGGCTTGATCGGCGAGTTCATTGGCCCGCCACTGGACTTGTACGCGCGAGACATGCGACTCGAGGCACGTTACGAAAAGGGCGATGCCCGGCTCGGCAATGAGACATGGGTCAAGGACGGGCCGGTCTATTTGCATCTCGAACGCGTCAATTCGGAATTCGAGTTCGGCAGCATTTACCTGTTCCGCTTTGATGATGACTACAAGCTCGCATCGATTGCCAAAGCCGAGAATTCGGGCATCGACGAGAACGACGACTGGATTCTGGAGAACCTGCGCGAAACGCGTTTTCGAGATGATGGCGTGCAGATCGTTGAGTCGTCGGTGGCCGTCGAGACTTTCGAGGTCAATTCGGAGCTTCTGGGCAGTTCGCTCGCCAAGCCGTTGAGCCTGTCAGGTCGTGGCCTGCTGGTTTATATCGACTACTTGAAGCGCAACAATCTCGACGCTGCGCAGTACGAATCGGAGCTCTGGTATCGGGCCTCGCGGACCTTGACCGTTCTTATCATGCCGATTCTTGCACTCGCTTTCGTGTTCGGTTCGCTGAGAACCGGCGGTGCGGGCGGGCGCCTGATGCTCGGGGTAATCATTGGCCTCGCGTATTACCTCGGCAGCGAGACGCTGGCCAACTCTGGACAGGTGTTCAACCTGAACCCCGCGCTCGTCAACTGGCTGCCGACATTGCTGTTGGCCACGGTTACAGGAGTAGCGCTCGCGCGAATCCGTTAGCGCAGTCCTGGTCCTATTTCTTCTCTTTCGGGTAGTAGACGAGCCGGGTCTTGCTGATTCGATCGTGCCAGGTCAGCGATTCCTTGTCCCAGAGTTGCCAGACGAAGCCCAGCCCAAGCGGTATCAAAGACAGTAGTGCGGCGAAGAACCGCAGGCTGGCCGTCGCCAGCGACGGTACTTGCCCGTCCCGCGTTTCCAGCTGCAGTCCCCATGACTGCATACCGAGCGTCCGGCCGGAGCGGCTCCAGAAGCCGACAAAAAAAGCAAACACGATGCCGACGAGCACCAGCTGGTACAGAAGATTGTCGCCGGTTTCTACCGGCTCGCCACCGCGGATGGCGACAAACGGTAATGTCGCGAGCATGAGTAACGCGACGACGAGCAAGGTGTCGTAGAGCATTGCTGCGAGGCGACGAAACAGACCTGTATTTTGCATGTTGATGTTATTCCGGTTATCCGCTTACTTGATGCCGCTCTGCCTGAGTTCCCGGGCGCGACGTCGGTAGTCCCGGCCCAGCCAGAGGGCGACGACGGCCGAGATAACGGCGAACGGTACCATCAACAGCGATATGCCCGCTATGCCCATTCCCAGTATGGCCAGCAATCGAATCGTCCAGGTTCCGACGACGTCTCCACCGCGGTAGATGGCGGTATCGATAAAATTCTTGGTCTTGTATTTTTCCTCTGGCGTCACGACGGAATACAGCATGTCGGTGGAGGGTTTGGCGAAGCCAAAACCAAGGCCCCGGCGAACTACGTCAAGCACAGCAACGGCGATCAGGGTCGGCTCCATTGCAAGTACGGCGAAGCCAATGACCGACGCCATAGGAAACAGCACCAGCGACCGCCCGATACCGAAGCGGGTTACAACTTGCTTTACGAGGAACAACTGCGCAATGAGCGCGATGACATTCTGCGCAATGTTCATGTTCGAGAAAAACTGGGTGCGGATGTCCGGACTAAGGATCGCAGTTTCGATGAGCTCCGCTCGAAACATGTACAGCGCTGTCCCGAGCAAGCTCGCTATCACTGACAGCAGCGCAATGCCGAGAAAATAATTCGAGGAGAGCAGGTGCGTGACGCCGGCAAGCGGATTGCCGCCGAGTGGATTATCGCTCTCGACGGTCCTCGTGATCTCGTTTTCGTGTTCCCGATGTACCCACTTCTTGAGCTGGCCGATGCAAAGCACGCCAACGAGCAGCAATCCGGCCGAAATCGGCAGCAGGTTTTGGAACCCGATTCTGGTGACCAGCGCGCTCGTTACTATGCCACCGAGAATCGCGCCGACGCTGCCTCCGGCCGTGATCACACCGAACAGACGGCGACCCTGCTCGCGCGTGTAGATGTCGGCCATGAAGCTCCAGAATACCGAGACAACGAACAGGTTGAATACGCTGAGCCAGACGAAGAAAACGCGACCGAGCCAGACGTACTCGGTGTCGCCGTCGATGGCGCGCGAGAAAATGACCCAGAAGATCAGGATATTCGAGATGAAAAAGAGGTAAACCCAGGGAAGGAACCTGCGTCGCGGGTAGCGCGACGCGACCCAGCCGAAAATCGGTGATGCCACCAGCATCGTCAGGAAGGTGCCGATAAATAGAAAAGGTATAGTGTTGGGGCCGCCGCCGACCGCCATCTCCTCGCGCACCGGGCGCAAAATATAGTAGGAGCAAAGAACGCAAAAGAAATAGGCAAATGACCAGGCGACCGCCAGGTACTCCTCACGCTCGAGGCCGAGGACCTTGTGGAACAGAAATGTGCGAAGCTTGTGTAGCAGGTTGGCGGCCATTTCAGCCTTCAGAGGCGTAACCAGCCACCAATAGTCACAGAAAACACAACAAAAATCCCAAGAGGGGAGTAAATAATGGAAGCAGTAGCAATCGTAACGATCCTGGCTTTAGCCCAGTTCGTGTTCTTCTCGATCCAGGTTGGCTCCATGCGTGGAAAACACGGAATCAGCGCACCGGCCACATCGGGGCACCCGGAATTCGACAGAATGTTTCGCATACAGCAGAACACCATGGAGCAGCTGGTCGCATTCGTCCCTGCGCTCTGGATTTTTGCCTGGCTGGTCAACCCGCTGTGGGGCGCCGGGCTGGGTCTCGTGTTCATTATCGGACGATTCATCTACTGGTCGTCGTACCGGAAAGATCCTGCTGCCCGCGGGGCAGGCTTTACTATTACTTTCCTTCCCACGGCCGTGATGCTGGGGTGGTCGCTGGTGGATGCCTCATTGTCGTATTTCTGAGGTCTTTGGAATACCTGGCGCCGTATCGGGGATAAACTCGGATCGCTGCAAAGCGATCCTCACCCTGCGGGCGGCTTCGCCGTCCGGAGCGCTGGCGCGCTCTGTCGAACCAGTCGCCCGAATCCTCCAGAGGAAATACCGAACCAACAAAAAGACCCGCGCAAGGCGGGTGCCGGGGTTGACCGGTAGTGAGTGAGGGGGGATGGACTCAGATCGCCGTTGGGCGATCCTCGCCGCTGCGCGTTTATGCCCTTCAGGGTAGCGCCTGCGGCGTCCAGAACGCTGTCGCGTTCTGTCGAACCAACGCTCCGAATCCTCCAGAGGAAATACCGAACAAACAAAAAGACCCGCCAAGTCGGGTGCCGGGGTTGACCGGTAGTGAGTGAGGGGGGGATGGACTCAGATCGCCGTTGGGCGATCCTCGCCGCTGCGCGGCGCCTGCGGCGTCCAGAACGCTGTCGCGTTCTGTCGAACCAGCGCTCCGAATCCTCCAGAGGAAATACCGAACAAACAAAAAGACCCGCCAAGGCGGGTCTTTTTGTTTGTTTGGTACTCCCTAGGGGATTCGAACCCCTGTTACCGCCGTGAGAGGGCGGCGTCCTGAACCACTAGACGAAGGGAGCGGAGCTGGCCGGCCCTGTCGAGCCGGGGGCGCTATTATACGACCCGATCTGAAATGCTCAAGCCGCAATCGACTATTTTTGTCGCTTCATCGGCTGCGTTATCGCATCGGGCTGTTATGATACGGGCGGCTATAAGACCTGCAGGCAGAAAAACATTTGAATAACAGCGGGAATCCGCAATCCAGGGCGCCGAAGATCATCCCCCGCGCCGAGCATAACGTCTCTCGAAAAGAGTTCTCCAAGAGCGCTCTTAAGGTTCTGTACCGGCTGGACAAGGCCGGTTACCAGGCGTTTCTCGTCGGAGGCTGTGTCCGCGACGCCATGCTCGATCTGCACCCCAAGGACTTTGACGTTGCGACCAATGCTACGCCAGAGGAAGTGAAGGCGCTGTTCGGCAATTGCCGGCTTATCGGGCGGCGGTTCAGGTTGGCGCACGTTCGTTTCGGTCGCGAGATCATCGAGGTAGCCACGTTCCGTGCGGCAGCCAATCACGTCAACGATGATGTCGAGCACGATCACGAAGGCAGGATTCTTCGCGACAACGTTTACGGCACCATCGACGAGGACGTATGGCGACGTGATTTCACCTGCAATGCGCTTTACTACAATATTGCGGACTTCACGATCTGGGATTACGCGGACGGAGTCGACGATGTCAGGCGCCGCCAGCTGGTGTTGATTGGCGATCCGGAGCAGCGTCTTCGCGAGGACCCGGTACGTATGCTCCGGGCCGTTCGGTTTGCAGCGAAACTGGATTTCTCGATCGACTCGGCGGTGGTCGAGGCGATGCGCCACCAAGCGCGACTGCTGTCGAACGTCCCGGCGGCTCGCCTGTTCGACGAATTCCTGAAGCTGTTTCAGTCAGGCCACGCAGAGCGCACATTCGACTTGTTGTGTGAACACGGCCTTTTCGCCGAGATGTTCCCGGCGACCGATCAGGAACTCCGGCAGGACAACGATTTCATGAAGTTCCTGCGTGCGGCGCTGGCGAACACGGACAGCCGGGTTCGCGAAGGGAAATCCGTTACGCCGATGTTCCTGCTGGGGGTATTTTTCTGGCTGCCGGTGCAGAAGCTCGCGGAGATTCGTCGGGTCGAGGAAAAGGTGCCGGAGACGCAGGCGCTCAGCCTGGCTTCCTACGAGATCGTTGCCGCACAACAGCGCCGCATCTCGATTCCACGGCGTTTCACCGTGCCGATGCGGGAGATGCTGGCGCTGCAGCCGCGTTTTCTCAACATGCAGGGGCGCCGCGCGATGAAGCTCCTCGATCATCGGCGCTTCCGGGCTGCCTACGACTTCATGTTGTTGCGCGTGGCGACCGGTGAAATTGATGCCGAGATCGGACGCTTCTGGACCGACGTGCAGACCGAATCTGCCGAGCAGCGTGCCGAGAGCTTCAAGCTCAATGCGCAACCGAAAAAGAAACGACGGCCGCGCGGCCGGCGGCGACGTAAGAATTCCCAGGACTCATGAAGACGAGCACCTGATGTCGGATGCCGAGCGAAGCCACTGGCGGCCGGCTTATGTCGGTCTCGGCAGCAATCTGCAGAGTCCTGTCAGACAGATCGAAAGCGCATTCGAGCTGCTGGCGGCGATTCCCGGCACGCGCCTGGTGGCGCGTTCGGCGTTGTACCGGTCCGCACCCTTCGGTGGCATCGAGCAACCGGATTTCGTAAACGGCGCCGCCGCTTTACTGACACGCCTGTCGGCCGTGAACCTGCTCGGCGAGTTGCAGGCTATAGAGACTCAGCGAGGGCGCCTCCGAGGCGAGGCGCGGTGGGGTCCGCGGGTATTGGACCTGGATCTGCTCGTCTACAGCAATGTGAAACTTGATGATAGCAAGCTGACCTTGCCACACCCGGGCATTGCGGCGCGAAATTTTGTATTGTTGCCGCTCAGAGAGGTTGCACCCGGGCTGGTAATAGCGGGGCTGGGTCGAGTAGACAAGCTACCTGTCAATTTCGATGAACCCCGAATATCGCGCATCGCCTGAAGGAAGCCCGTGCCCCTAAGCCAGCTACAACAGTCCGGCAGCTCATCGCGCTACATCGCGATCGAAGGACCGATCGGCGTCGGCAAAACGGCGTTGGCGCGGCGACTTGCCGATAGCCTGTCCGCCCACCTGGTCCTCGAGGAAGTTGAGGAGAACCCGTTCCTCGAACGATTCTACCGGGACGGCCGCACCGCGGCGTTGCCGGCCCAGATGTTCTTTCTGTTTGCGCGCGCGCGGCAGATTGAGGAGCTCAGACAGTCTGACTTGTTCACGAGTGTGCAGATTTCAGACTACCTGTTTACACGTGACCGGCTGTTCGCCGAGCTCAACCTGGATGCCGAAGAGCTGAAGCTGTACGACCAGATTGTAGATAACCTCGCCGTCGATGCTCCGGTTCCCGACCTGGTGATCTACCTGCAGGCATCGGTCGACGCAATCATGAGTCGGTTGGCGCGCCGCAATTCGCGTTACGATCGCTATGTAGATCGCAACTACGTCGAAAAGCTTACCGATGCTTATGCAAGGTTTTTTCATGCCTACGACGAAGGACCCTTGTTGATCGTCAACGCGTCGCAGATCGACCCGGTCAACAACGATGCGGACTACGAGCAACTCTTTCAGCAAATTGAGCGCACGACCGGCGGGCGACATTTCTTCAATCCGGTCGCTGCCGTGATGGCTTAGGAAACAGACGACGTGTATACGCAGCTTGAACAACGCAGCATGCGGGAGCCGCCGGTCAACATCTCCACGTTACGGAAGATGAAGCAGGACGGCGAGGCGATCGCCTGCCTGACCGCCTACGACGCCAGCTATGCAGCTTTGGTCGACGCGGCAGGCACCGACCTTGTGCTGGTAGGGGATTCGCTCGGCATGGTAATCCAGGGTCATGACACTACGGTGCCGGTGACGGTCGCTGACATCGTCTATCACACTCGCATTGTCAGCCGTGGCTTGCGGCGTGCGTTCCTGGTCGCAGACATGCCGTTCATGAGTTATTCGAAGACCGGGCAGGCGCTGGATAACGCTGTGCGACTGATGCAGGAGGGTGGCGCGATGATGGTCAAACTCGAGGGTGGTGAGGGGCAGATCGACGTTGTAGAGCATCTCGCCCATCACGATATTCCCGTCTGTGCACACCTGGGTCTCAAACCGCAGTCCGTCCACAAGCTCGGCGGATTCAAAGTGCAGGGCCGGGAGCCGGACCAGGCCGAGAAAATGCTGAAGTCCGCCGAAAGGCTGCAAAACGCGGGTGCTGACATCGTCTTGCTGGAGTGCGTTCCGAACGAGGTCGGTGCGCTGATTACCGCTGCGCTGTCGGTTCCGGTCATTGGAATCGGTGCGGGGCCTGACGTCGACGGCCAAATCCTGGTGTTATACGATATCCTGGACGTTACTCAGGGACGGACGCCGAAGTTTGTCCGTAATTTTCAAGCGGATTATTCGTCGCCGCTTGAAGCCGTATCCGGCTACGTGCGTGCCGTCAAAGACCGGAGCTATCCTGCTCCCGAGCACTGCTTCTCCTAATCTGCAACAGGAAGTGACATCCGATGCTAGTCGTGCACAGCAAGCAGGAGCTTGCGGAACAAATTGCTGAATGGCGGCACAACGATGAGCATGTTGCCCTCGTGCCGACGATGGGTAGCCTGCACGCCGGGCACCTTGCTCTCGTCGAACTCGCCCGCGAACATGCGGAGCGTGTTGTCGTCAGTATCTTTGTCAATCCAACACAGTTTGGTGAAGGGGAAGACTTCGACAAGTATCCGCGCACATTGGAGCTCGACAAGCGACGCCTTAAGACCACTGCGGCCGACCTGATTTTTGCGCCGGATGTGGATACGTTGTATCCATTCGGCATTGAAAACGCGACCACGGTCTCTGTGCCGGGCTTGACCGAGAATTTCTGCGGCAAATCGCGGCCCGGGCATTTTGACGGCGTGACGACGGTTGTGGCGCGGCTGTTTGCCGTGGTGCAGCCAGACGTCGCGATCTTCGGGCAGAAGGACTACCAGCAGCAGCTTGTCATTCGTCGCATGACCGAGGACCTGGGCTTCCCGGTATCGATTATTACGAGTAAGACCGTTCGCGAGGATGATGGACTCGCAATGAGTTCCCGCAATGTCTATCTCGATGACGAGCAGCGAGCAACGGCTGCGAAACTTTATGAGCAGCTGAGCTCAGTCGGTAACGAGCTGCAGAACGGCCGCCGCAATTTCGATGAACTTGCGTCTGTTGCGGAACAGAATCTGCGCGAGGCTGGATTCGACGTGGAGTATTTTGCGATTCGCCGCGCCCTGAACCTCGAAATTCCCGATCGTGATTGCGATGACCTGGTGGTGCTTGCGGCTGCGGTGCTGGGTGAAGCGCGCCTGATCGACAACGTTGTTGTGACGGTTTAGCGGCGCGTAAAAAAACGCTAGTCGGAGACTGCGTTTCTACCGGCGTTCTTGGCCCGATACAGTGCCTCATCGGCGTCGCGAATCAGCTTGGCAATCGTTCCACCCGGCTGCTGTTCGGCGACGCCCATCGAGATCTTGATGGGAATCTGGATCAGCGAGTCGGAGCCATCCCCGGTCTCCCCGCAGACACAAACGCGAACGCGCTCTGCGATCACGAGCGCCTGTTTCAGATCGACGCCTGGGAGCAACACGGCGAATTCGTCACCGCCATAGCGAACCAGAAGATCGTCCGGTCGGAACTGTGCTCGCAGGATTTTCGCGACGGCAGACAACACACGGTCCCCTGCGATATGACCAAACATGTCGTTGAACGCCTTGAAGTTGTCGACATCGATCATGATGAACGCAGCCGGGTTGCCGGCTTCGATGCAGCTTGTCAATTCGTCAGGGAACGTCTCTTCCATCGCATGTCGGTTGGCAAGCCCCGTCAGGGCATCGGTAGTCGCGTGCCGCTCGAATTTCCGCATCTCGCCATAATTGTCGGCAATGACACGGTTGTGGCTGCGCACTCGTTCGGAGAGCACGACGAGCAGGTTCTTCGCAAATTCGTGTGACGCGTCGACCATCTCCCACAACACGGACTGGTGTATCACCAGCATGTGCGTGTCTTCCGCGCCGAGGACATAGGCGGAAGGGTCGCGATCTTCGATAATCGACATTTCGCCGACGCAGGCACCAGCCTCCATAGTGGCCAGGATCGGGGTCTCGGGAGCGCCAACGTGTACGTTCAGGCTGCCGGAAAGGACGATGAAGACGTGTTCGTTCTTGGCGCCCGGCGACAGGAGTAGCTCGCCAGCCGCGATATCGCGCCGGTCGCAACGCTGCAGGAGTTCATGGATATCGTCGGGATAGACACCCTTGAACAGCTCCAGCCCCTCGAGCAGCGAGCGCCTGTAGTCCGAGCTTGTTGCCAGTGATTCCTGCAAAACGCGGATCCGGTATCACAAAAAAACGATTGTCTCGTCTGCCGGGCAGACATAACTATCGACTGCGCCACATTATTGACGCGGGAAAACTGTGAACTGGGTCTAAATCGCGATCTAGTCGTTTTCTGCCATGAGTTCAGCGCGCGAGGACGCGAACTCCTCAAGGTCTTCTGCTGACGGGATGGGGTATTTCAGGCCAATACTCTGCAACGTGTCGATGATGATGTCTGCGACCCGGGCACGCATGTAGGACTTGTTGTCCGCCGGTACCGCGTACCAGGGCGCCCACGGGCGCGAAGTCGCGTTAAGCGCAGCCTCGTAGGCGTTCATGTAGTCATCCCAATGGCGACGCTCGACGACATCGTGCGGTTCGAATTTCCAGTTCTTGTCCGCATTGTCGAGGCGCGCCAGGAAGCGGCGCTTTTGCTCGTCACGCGAGACGTTCAGCCAGAACTTGAGTATCACCGTGCCATTTCGCGCCAGGTGCTCTTCCTGTTGACGTATCGAAGTGAGTCGGTCGTCCCAGACGGTCTGCAGGTCGATTTCGCCGGGCAATTTCTGGTAGCCAAGTATCTTCGGGTGTACCCGGACTACCAGCACCTCCTCGTACTGGCTGCGATTGAATATGCCTATGCGACCACGCTCCGGCAGGCGACAGGTTGTGCGCCAGAGAAAGTCGTGATCGAGTTCCAGGCTCGACGGTTTCTTGAAGCTGAAGACCTGGCACCCGGACGGGTCGACGCCTTGCATCACGGATCGAATCGTACTGTCCTTGCCGGCCGCATCCATGGCCTGGAATACGAGCAGGACTGCATGACGGTCACCGGCAGCCAGTACCCGCTGCAGTTGCTTCAGGTCCTCGGTGCGGCGCGAACGATGCTTACCCTTGTGCCCATGTCCATCGGTTTGCGGTGTCGTTTTTGCCTTGGCGACTGTAAAGCTGCCGTCAAACGGCACGAGATAGGGCGACGCGGGTGCCTCAAACATCGTAACTCTCCGATTCATTGTCACTATGGTGCTGTGCCAGGGCCCACTCAACGTGCTCAGCCAGCAGCCCTGACTCTGCATGCTGCCGCGTCTCGAGTGCGCCCACAACCTCTGGCGTTGTCCTGGCATTGCCCAGTGCGACGGCAATGTTGCGCAACCAGCGTTCGTAGCCGATACGCCGGATCGCGCTTCCTGCGGTTTTTTCGAGCCAGGTTTCCTCGGACCAGCGGAACAACGCCGCCAGTTCCGGGGATTCGAGGCCATGGCGCGGCGCAAAGTCGGCTTCCGCTGTCGGTTTGGCAAACTTGTTCCATGGGCAGAAGAGCTGACAGTCGTCGCAGCCATAGATGCGGTTGCCGATAGCCTTCCTGAATTCGACCGGGATCGAGTCCCCGGACTCGATGGTCAGATACGAAATGCAGCGCCTGGCATCGAGCACGTAGGGGGCGACGATGGCGCGAGTCGGGCAAACCTCTATGCAGGCGGTGCAACTGCCACAGTGTGAATGCTCGGGCTCGTCCACGGGCAGCGGCAGGTCGGTGTACAGCTCGCCGAGAAAGAACCATGAGCCGTGCTCGCGATTGATGACATTCGTATGCTTGCCGATCCAGCCGATGCCGGCTTGCTCTGCAATGGGCTTCTCGAGCACCGGTGCGCTGTCCACAAAAGCGCGGTAACCAAATTCACCGATCCTGTTCGCTATCCGGCTGGCCAGCTTCTGCAGGCGCCTGCGCAGCACCTTGTGGTAATCGCGTCCGAGCGCGTAGCGCGAGATGTAGGCGCGGGATTCGTCGTCAAGCAGCCGTGTTGCCGTCTCCTGCGACTCTGGCAGGTAGTCCATACGTACTGAAATGACCCGTACCGTGCCCGGTAACAGTTCATCGGGCCGGCTGCGCTTGCTGCCATGCCGATGCATATAGTTCATCGAGCCGTGATAGCCGGCGTCCAGCCAGTCCGTGAGCCGCTGTTCCGCCGGGCCGAGATCGATATCGCTGACGCCCAATTGCTGAAATCCGAGCTCGGCCGACCACGCGACGATCTCCGCCTTGAGCGCCGCCATATCGGTATTGCCGTATTGCTTCGTGGATATCGTCAATGTCAGTTCCAGGCCGCGTGACAGTATAATTGCCAGATGCAGACCTTACCCGTAAACGTCTATTCCGTCGCATCGGTCAGGGAATTCGACCGGACCGCGATCGAGGATCTTGGCATACCCGGCTACACGCTGATGACGCGAGCCGGCGCCGCGGCACTCGCTGCTGGAAAGCGGGCGTTCCCGCACGCTCGACGATGGCAGGTGATCTGCGGTGCAGGCAACAATGCCGGCGATGGCTATGTCGTTGCCAGGCTGGCCGGCCAGGAAGGCCTCGCCGTATCCGTGCTGTCGTTGGTCGATCCGTCAATACTGTCAGGCGACGCGGCCACGGCCTGCCAGGATTTCATCGCAGAGGGCGGCGTCTTGCTGCCGTGGGCAGGTGAGCTCGACGGCGAGGCAGACCTGTTGGTCGACGGCATCCTCGGCAGCGGCCTGGAAAGAGAGGTCAGCGGGGCGTTCGGCGAGGCCGTCGCGGCGATCAATGCGCATGGCGCTGACGTGCTGGCGCTCGACATACCCACCGGCATCCATGGAGACACGGGAGCCGTATTGGGCTCTGCCGTCAAAGCCGGCCTGACCGTGACGTTTGTCGGCCTGAAGAGCGGCCTGTTGCTTGGTGACGCACCCGGGTTCTGCGGAGAGCTGGTTTTCGACGGCCTGGGAATTCCCGATGCCGTCCGAGAGCCTGCAGTTCCGGTCATGCGACGCATCCGGGAGTCGCTGCCAGCTGAGTTGCTGCCACGGCGACCAAGAGCCGCACACAAAGGTAACTTCGGCCATGTGCTCGTCATTGGCGGTGGCCGCGGCATGCCGGGCGCAGCGAGACTCTGCGGTGAGGCCGCGTTACGGGCAGGCGCCGGCCGGGTGAGCATCGCCACGCACCCGTCGCACGCAGCCGTGTTGACGGCGACGCGGCCGGAGCTCATGTCGCATGCGATCACCGACGTCGCCGAACTCGAGGAACTGGCCAGACGGGCTGACGTCATCGCCTTCGGTCCGGGGCTGGGGCGCTCGGAATGGGCCGGACACCTGTTCGAATTCGCGGTAGCGGACTCGCGTCCGGCCGTCTGGGATGCCGACGGGCTTAACTGGCTGGCCGAGAGTCCGAATCAGGCCGATGCGCGCGTCATCACGCCACATCCAGGCGAGGCAGCTGTGCTGCTGGGTATCGCCGCGGCAGAGGTGCAGGAAGACCGAATCGCGACGGTCCATGCCCTGCAAGAGCGTTTTGGCGGCGTTGCCGTGCTGAAAGGGGCAGGGACGCTGGTGTCAGCCGGCGCCCTGGCGCCCTGGATCTGCACGGCCGGCAACCCCGGAATGGCGACGGCAGGCATGGGGGACATCCTTACAGGGATTATTGCCGCCATGCTCGCTCAGGGCCTCTCGGCCGAAGAAGCCGCGATGGCGGGCGTCTGCAGCCACGCCATTGCGGGAGATCGTGCGGCGCGTGACGGCGAGCGCGGCCTGATTGCCTCTGACCTGCTGGTGGCGCTACGGGGCGTCGTCAATCCATGAGCGATTCAGCATGAAGGCGTTCCTGGCTGATGAAGCGGCCACCATTGCCCTCGGACAACGCGTTCTGGAGTGCCTGCCCGAGAACCTGGCCGGCTGGACGGTGCTGCTGCGCGGCGAGCTGGGCGCCGGCAAGTCGACGTTCGCGCGCGCGCTGATTCGAGCCGCCGGGCATGCCGGACCCGTGCCAAGCCCGACTTATACCTTGGTGGAACCCTACAGATTGCCGCGCGGCACCATATACCATGTTGATTTGTATAGAATTTCGTCTGAGGACGAGCTGCGTTACCTGGGCTGGAACGAGCTCGACGACGGCTTTCGCCTGGTGGAATGGCCGGATCGGGCGCCAGGCCTCATCGCGCAGGCGGACCTGGCTGTGACGCTTGCCTACGACGGGGACGGGCGTTCTGTCGACGTGTCCGGCCTGACCGAGCGCGGTGCCGACCTGGAAAAAGCGCTTGGCAACTCCTGAGTCAAGATATGAACTAAGACAGGTATCTCTATAATATTGAAGCGAAAAGTATTGGTTTTTCCCGCCAGTTTCGTATACTCACCCGACATAATCCCGGATCCTAGGCACCTGGTAGCTGTATGTCGTTACGCGCGCTCGTCACTCTGTCCGTTTTTCTTGTACTTGCGGTTGCCGCGAGAGCCGAGACGACCCTGGAAAACGTGCGCATCTGGGCAGAGAACGACAAGACGCGGGTTGTGCTGGACCTGAGCGACTCGGTCTCCCACAACATATTCACACTGCGCGGCCCCGACAGGCTCGTCATTGATCTCAAAGACGGCCGACTGGCCAAGTCGCTGACGACGCTTCCCGGCGGTACCGGTGCGGTCAAGGCCATTCGGAGTGCAATTCGTGCCAACGGGCAGCTGCGTGTCGTGCTGGACCTTGCCGAAGGCGTCCGCTCTCGCAGTTTTACCACCGGCCCGAATTCAAAATACGGGGAACGCCTGGTCGTGGACCTGCAGAGATCCGGAAGCCTGACGCCGGTAAAGCGCGCATCGGAGGCCTATCGACCGGGTCGTGACATCGTTATCGCCATCGATCCGGGTCATGGCGGACATGACCCGGGGGCGGTCGGCAAACAGCGCACGCGTGAAAAGGATATTGCGCTGGTCATCAGCCGCGAAATCGCTCGACGTATCAATGCCGAGGAGGGGATGAAGGCCGTCCTTGTTCGGAATACGGACGTCTATGTCGATCATAGGGAACGAACCAGCATCGCGAGGCGCCACAAAGCTGATCTGTTTGTGTCGGTGCACGCCGATGCCGTCGCCGATCGCCGTGCCAGCGGTGCTTCGGTTTACGCGTTGTCGCTGAAAGGCGCGAGCGACGAGGCTGCCAAGCAGCTCGCCGAGCGAGAAAACGCGTCGGTAGGCGGTGTCTCACTCGAGGACAAGGATGATGTACTTGCGTCGGTGCTGATCGATCTCTCGCAAAATGCCTCACTCAGTGCCAGTCTCGACGTAGGTAGCCACGTGAGTCGTGAAATGGGCAGGGTCACCAAGATGCACCGCAAGACCGTGCAACAAGCGGGACTGCTGGTGCTGAAGTCGCCCGACATGCCGTCGATTCTCGTCGAGACCGCGTTTATCTCGAATCCCGCCGAAGAAAAGAAATTGCGCAGCAAGGCTCATCAGGCGCGCCTGGCAAACGCGATCGTCGCGGGTATCCGCAACTATTTCTACACGAACCCACCGCCGGACACGCTGATTGCGGCCAACTTGCGCCGCGAACCGACGCGTCAGGTGCGCTACGTGATCACCCCGGGTGACACGCTGTCCGAAATCGCTGAACGCTACAATGTCAGTACCGCCGCCATTCGCAGGGCCAACAAGCTATCCAACGACAAGATCCGGATCGGCCAGACGCTGCAGATTCCGGTGTTCGCTGGCGGCTAGCCAGCCCAACCGGCGGTCGACCGCCGGGCAAGGCCCGTGAATCCGGCGAGACTTTTCATGCTCGTTTTGAAAAAATGACCGGCCACTGTCGCCGCCGGTCCCAGACATGCCCATTCAGCAGCTCCCGAGTCACCTCATCAACCAGATTGCCGCCGGTGAAGTCGTTGAACGGCCGGCTTCGGTTGTCAAAGAACTGCTGGAGAACAGCCTCGACGCCGGTGCGCAATCCATACAGGTTGATATCGTTTCCGGCGGTCAGAAGCTGATACGAATTCGCGACGATGGCAAAGGCATAGCGGAGGACGAATTGCAGCTTGCCCTGGCGCGGCATGCGACCAGCAAGATCAGCAGTCTTGATGACCTCGAAGCTGTCGCGTCTCTGGGTTTTCGTGGCGAAGCACTGCCGAGTATTGCGTCAGTTGCACGACTGTCATTGACATCGCGCGCGGCGGCGGCCGATTCCGCGTGGCAGGTCGAAGCCGACGGCGGCGTTATCAGTTCGCCGGCACCGGTAGCGCACCCCCTGGGAACGACGGTAGAAGTCCATGATCTCTTCTACAACACGCCGGCACGTCGGCGCTTTCTGCGCACGGAGCGAACCGAGTACGGGCATATCGAAAAATGGCTGCGTCGACTGGCGCTGTCGCGTCCCGAAGTTGCCTTCACGCTGACGCACAATCGGCGCACGGTACTGAGTCTCCCTGCGGCGCGTGACGAAGAGAGCCGGCGGCAGCGCATTGCGCGCCTGTGCGGCGAAGGGTTCGCTGAGCAATGCGTATACATCGCGCAGCAGGCCGATGGTATTGCACTATCGGGATGGATCGGTTTGCCGACGTTCAACCGTAGCCAGCCGGATCTGCAGTACTGGTTCGTCAACGGTCGCAGCGTCACCGACAAGACCCTGTCACACGCCGTGCGGCACGCGTATAGAGACGTCCTGTTCCACGGTCGTTACCCGGCGTATGTCCTCGATCTTACGATGGACCCGGCCGGCGTCGATGCCAATGCGCACCCGGCGAAGCACGAAGTTCGTTTTCGCGATGGACGCCGCGTGCATGGCGTGGTGTCACAAACTGTGGAAGTGGCGCTGCGCGATACGCGACCTGGCGGTCACAACGTGGCGCCGATACCGATGACGCGCGACGCCGTGTTCAACCAGGGTGCGATGTCGTTGACCCCGGGTCATTCGACCTCGGCGGTTCGCGAAGCGCTGGCTGGTTATCAAGCCATGGCAGCAGCGCCGGCATTGGCAGAGATGCCTGAGCAGGCGAGCGACATTCCGCCGCTCGGCTTTGCGATCGCGCAGCTGGCGGGTATCTATGTACTTGCTCAGAACAGTGACGGGCTTGTCGTCATCGACATGCATGCAGCGCATGAGCGGATCGTCTATGAGAAGTTGAAAGGTGGCTACAAGGATCGCGGCCTCATACGACAGCCGCTGCTCGTTCCGGAAGTCATTAACGTAGCGGAGAGTGAGGCCGACCTGGTCGAGCAGTCCGGGCACCTGCTTGAAAGCCTCGGCCTCGTCGTCGATCGCTCCGGCCTGACGAGCCTGACCGTAAGGGAAGTACCTGCGTTGCTGAAAAATGCGGACGTTGAGGGCTTGCTGCGAGACGTGTTGTCTGACCTGGCCGAGTCGGGAAAAAGCAATCGTATCGACGATGTCAGCGATGACTACCTCGCGACGATGGCTTGCCATCATTCTGTACGCGCGAATCGTCAATTGACGCTTGAAGAGATGAATGCGTTGCTGCGGGAAATGGAGACTACCGAGCGCGCGGATCAGTGCAATCATGGCCGACCGACCTGGACAACCATCACGTTGTCGGAACTCGATCGACTTTTCCTGCGCGGGCGCTAGCGGACTGTCGTGAGCAAGCGCGCAATCCTGCTGTTGGGACCGACCGCGTCCCGCAAAACCGAATTCGCCATTGGATTGTGCAAGCGCTTGCCCTGCGAGGTCATTAGTGTCGACTCCGCACTCGTCTATCGTGGTATGAATATCGGTACGGCGAAGCCCGACGCAGAGACGCTCAGTCGTGTGCCGCACAGGCTCATCGACATCCGCGACCCTGAGGAGAGTTACTCCGCCGGGGATTTCGTTCGCGATGCGCGTGTCGAGATGCGTGAGATTCTGTCGAGCGGCCGTATTCCGTTGCTGGTAGGTGGCACCATGATGTATTTCCGCGCGCTGACGGAAGGCATTGCGGATTTGCCGGCAGCGAACGCTGGTATTCGCCGCGAAATCGACGCGGTCGCCGAATTGTCCGGTTGGCCGGCGGTACACCGCGAACTCCTGGCCGTGGATCCGGTGGCAGCCGAACGCATCAACCCGAACGATAGTCAGCGCCTGCAGCGCGCGCTCGAGGTCTATCGCGCAACTGGCAGGACGCTGAGCGAGTGGCAGAAACAGACGCAGCCGGCGGACGACGAGATAGAATACGTGAAGATCGGGCTGCAGATTGAGCCCAGGAAGGTACTGCACGAGCGTATCGCTCTGCGGCTTGACAATATGGTGGCAAACGGATTTGTCGATGAGCTGCGCGAGCTGCGCAAGCGCCCGCAACTCACCGAGCGGAATGCCTCCATGCGATCTGTCGGCTACCGGCAGTTCTGGCAGTACCTGGAAGGGCGCTGCACCCTCGAGGAGGCAAGAGACAGGGCGCTATTCGCGACGCGACAGCTGGCCAAACGCCAGTTCACCTGGCTGCGCTCGGAGACGTCCGTCTTTACGATAAATCCACTTGAAGTCGGCGCAATCGACGCCATATCTCGGCATCTGGCGGAGCGTCTTGGCCGATAGACTGCGGTTTTCGACGTATTTCCGCCATTTAGGCTGTGTTAGACTTTTTGGACGCTTAGGCAGATCTTCGCAACAGGGCACTCCGGCGCCACCGGAACGCGGGTTTTGCAAGAATAATCAAAACAAGGAGACCCAAAATGGCTAAAGGGCAGACACTGCAGGACCCGTTCCTGAATATTTTACGCAAGGAAAAGGTTCCTGTATCCATCTACCTCGTCAACGGCATCAAGTTGCAGGGCCAGGTCGATTCATTTGACCAGTTTGTGGTCCTGCTGAAAAACAGCGTAAACCAGATGGTTTACAAGCATGCAATTTCGACGGTCGTACCGTCGCGCAACGTTCGTTTGCCGCTTCCTGACGATGACTCGGGAGACGACGACGAGTAGGCAGCGACGACGTTACTCCGTCAGGAGGACGTGATTGTTTGAAAGACCGCAGAGTGGCGAGCGCGCCGTCCTCGTCCACGCGAGTTCCGAAGGACTACCCGATCTAGCAGAACGCGAGGAGTTTGCCGAGCTGGCACGCTCGGCGGGCGCTGTGATCGTGGGCGAGCTAATGAGTGCCCGCAAGCAGCCCGACGCCCGCACGTTTATCGGCAAGGGCAAGGTCGGCGAGCTTAAAGAGCTGATTGCCGGCAACGACGCTGAACTGGTGATTTCTTCGGCGGCGCTGAGCCCCAGCCAGGAGCGCAATCTCGAGCGCCTGCTGTGTTGCCGGGTACTGGATCGTGCCGGCCTGATACTGGACATTTTCGCGCAGCGAGCGCGCAGCTTCGAGGGCAAATTGCAGGTCGAGCTGGCGCAGCTCCGCCACTTGTCGACCCGGCTCGTGCGTGGCTGGACTCACCTCGAGCGCCAGAAAGGCGGTATCGGGCTGAGAGGTCCCGGCGAGACCCAGCTGGAAACCGACCGTCGCCTCGTCGGCGACCGTATTCGACAACTGAAAGAGCGGCTCGAGAACGTTGACGCCAGGCGCACCATGAACCGACGAAACCGGGTACGTGCCGAAATTCCGACGGTCGCCCTGGTCGGCTACACCAACGCCGGCAAGTCGACGCTATTTAACGCGTTGACCAACGCCGATGTATACGTCGAGGACAAGCTGTTCGCGACGCTGGACCCAACGGTACGTCGCCTGGACCTGCCGGAGGGTGAACATGTTGTTCTGGCAGATACCGTTGGTTTCGTGCGCGATCTGCCGCACGAGCTGATCGCGGCCTTCCGATCGACCTTGCAGGAGGCGAGGGAGGCGGATCTGATCCTGCACCTGATCGACGCCAGCGACCCCAATCGATGGCAGCGCGTGCGCCAGGTCAATTCGGTCTTGAAGGAGCTCGATGCCGACAAGGTACCGCAGATCCGGGTGTACAATAAGATCGACAAGCTGGACCGGCAGCCCCGCATCACCAATAATCGCAATGGAGAAGGACGCGCCGTCTGGCTTTCAGCGATTACGGGCGAGGGCATTCCCATGCTGAAGGATGCGATCGCGCGGCGCCTGCGCCAACAGACCGTAACCCGCGTTATTCACCTGTCACCTGCCCAGGGACGCGAACGGGCTAAACTATTTGAACTGGGAGCGGTCATCTCAGAGCAGGCGCTCGAAGAGGGCGGCTGGTCACTGGCGCTGAAAATGACTGAAAAGGACTTGCGGCGATTCCTAAAGCGTGAAAATCTCGCCGATCGAGACTTGGAACCGTTGCCCGTTAAAAGACCGGCAACGGCGGCAAATGAATGAGAAGCAAAGACATTATGGCTTGGAATGAATCGGGAAACGGTAAAGACCCCTGGAAGCGCGATGGCGAAGAGCCTATTGAGCTCGACAAGATCGTGCAGGATTGGCAACGTCGCTTCAGCAGCCTGTTTGGCGGTAAGGGCGGTGGCTCAGGAGGCAGCGGCGGAGCTGGCGGTATTGTGCTGGTCGTGCTGCTGCTCGTGGCGTGGGGGCTGACCGGCTTTTACAGGGTTGACGAAGCCGAGCGCGGTATCGTGCAGCAGTTCGGAGCGTACGAGGAAACGACGTTGCCCGGACTGCATTGGCACTGGCCGTACCCGATTGAGACGGTGCAACTGGTCAATACCATTGCGATCTCCAACTACGCGTATCGGACCGAAATGCTAACGGCCGATGAGCAATACGTGTTCATCGACATGGTCGTCCAGTACCGGCGCACGGATCCGGTCAATTACAGTTTCGAAGTGGTTGATCCCGATCAGACTTTGCAGGATGTCACCGAGAGTGCGTTGCGCGAGGTCGTGGGCACGACGATGCTCGATGTCCTGGTAACCGGCCGTCGCGATGAGATTGCATCAAGGACGCGCGAGGTGTTGCAGGCCACGATCGACCTCTATGGGGTAGGTATTACCGTTACGTCGATTTCGCTGGAAACGGTGAACTATCCGCAAGCGGTGCAAGCTGCAGTCGATGATGCACAGAAAGCCCGTAATGACAGCGAACGTTTCGGTCTCGAAGCGGACGCCTACGCGAATGATGTTGTGCCAAAGGCGCGTGGTGAGGCAGTGCGAGTGCTTGAAGACGCGCGCGGTTACCGGGACCGGGTAATTGCGGATGCGCAAGGCGAGGCCGCACGCTTCGAAGCTTTGTTGACTGAGTACAAGAAGGCGCCGCGAGTCACACGGGATCGACTCTATATCGAGGCGATCGAAGAGGTCTATGCCAATTCCTCAAAGGTAATCGTCGACGCGCAGGGCAGTGGCAACATGATGTACCTGCCGCTCGACCAACTCATCAATCGGGAAAACCGTTCGACAGCCGGCGAGTCGAATCGGGCCGCGGATTCGCAATCACCGCAGAGGTCCGGCGCGGAACTAACGGATACGGAAGAGGCTGCGCGTGAAAGGAGGATTCGACAGTGAACAGTGCCAGATTTTCAGTCGTAGTTTTTGTCGGTCTTGCCTTCGTTGTGCTGGGATTGTCTGCGTTCACCGTGGACGAGCGCGAATTAGCCATCAAGCTGCAGTTAGGCCAGGTCGTTAAGTCTGACTACACCCCCGGACTCCATTTTAAATGGCCGATTGTGCAAAACGTTCGCAAGTTCCCGCGGCGTATCTTGACGATCAGCGACCGTCCGGATCGTATCTTCACGGCCGAGAATGAAGCCGTGCAGGTCGATTTCTTCGTCAAGTGGCGAATCATCGACCCGGTGCGCTACTACACGTCGACCGGCGGAGTCCTTAGCGCGGCTAACGGTCGACTCTCGGAGATCATCAAGAATGCGATCGTGACCGAGTTCGGCAAGCGTTCGGTGCGCGAGGCTATTTCGGTCGAGCGAGCCGAGCTCATGCGCGACATGCGGGTAACCGCAGCCGAGGCATCCGAGGATCTTGGCGTCAGTCTGATCGACTTTCGTGTGAAGCAGGTCGAGTTCATGGACGAGGTGCGAGATTCCGTTTACCGCCAGATGGACGCGGAGCGCAAGCGAATCGCTGCGGAGCGACGGGCCGAAGGTCGAGCTGCTGCGGAGGAGAAGCGTGCTGCTGCCGACAAGGCGCGAACGGTTATTCTCGCCGCCGCCTATCGCGAGAGCCAGGAAATCAAGGGTGAGGGTGACGCCAAGGCCGCCGAAATCTATGCGAGCGCTTACAACAAGGACCCGGAATTTTATGCCTTCTACCGCAGCATCGACGCGTACAGGAAGTCGGTGGGCAAGAACGGTGACGTGCTGATCCTCGATCCCAACAACGAGTTCTTCCGATACCTGAACCAATCGGATGGCGAAAGATAGTTAGTCATACCGGCGGCTAGGTCATGCACTGGACTGAATTGTTGACGGCGCTGGCGCTGGTGTTTGTTATCGAGGGCATGCTGCCGTTTATTTCGCCTGCCCGGTATCGCCAGATGGTGGCCGAGGTTACGCGATTGAACGACAGCAGTATCCGCACCGTCGGTCTGGTCGTTATGATCGTGGGTTTGTTGCTGCTGTACTTCGTGCGCGGCTGATGCCGGCCGCGTCTCAATACAGGTTAGCGGGAGAATCATGGGCAAGAACGTAGTTGTCATCGGTACTCAGTGGGGTGATGAAGGCAAGGGCAAGATTGTCGATCTTCTTACGGATCGGGCGGCTGCCGTGGCTCGCTTCCAGGGTGGACACAACGCAGGCCATACGCTGGTCATTGGCGGTGAGAAGACGGTCCTTCACCTGATTCCATCGGGGATCCTGCGTGACGGCGTGCAATGCCTGATAGGCAATGGTGTTGTACTGGCGCTGGACGCACTCGTGACGGAGGCGGATGCGCTGATCGAAAATGGCGTGCCTGTCTATGAGCGCCTGCGAATCAGTCCGAGCTGCCCGCTGATCCTGCCATCGCATGTCGCACTGGATGCGGCGAGAGAGCAGGCCAGGGGTGCCGGCGCTATCGGTACGACCGGTCGCGGCATCGGGCCCGCTTACGAGGACAAGGTGGCGAGACGTGCACTGCGTGTATCCGACTTGTTCGTGCGTGAGAAATTTGCGTCTCGGCTGGGCGAAGTACTCGACTACCATAATTTCCTGCTCAAGAACTACTTCAGGACGGACGCTGTCGATTTTACGAAAGTACTCGACGAGGCGCTTGCGTATGCCGAAATTGTCGCGCCCATCACGGCCGACATCACCCAGATCCTCCAGGACCTTGCCGATTCGGACAAGAGCATCCTGTTTGAAGGCGCACAGGGCACTCTGCTCGATATTGACCACGGCACTTATCCGTTCGTTACGTCATCCAACACGGTAGCGGCGGCAGCCAGCAGCGGTACCGGTATCGGCCCGAGAAACCTCGATTACATTCTAGGCATCGTGAAGGCTTACACGACGCGCGTAGGCGCCGGCCCGTTTCCTACAGAGCTGTTTGACGATCAGGGCGCGCACCTCGCAAGGGTCGGTGCGGAGTTTGGCGCAACGACAGGTCGCCCCCGGCGCTGCGGCTGGTTCGATGCGGTCGCGCTGCGACGGTCGATCGTCAACAGCAGCGTGTCCGGTTTATGCGTCACCAAGCTCGATGTACTGGACGAACTCGAGACAATCCAGATATGCACCGGCTACGCGATTGACGGCAAGCCGATCCAGGGTGTGCCGGTCCTGGTCGATCGCTTTGCCGAATGCAAACCGATTTACGAGGAGTGGCCGGGATGGCAGGCGTCGACAGTCGGCATTACCGACTTCGACCAATTGCCGCAAAAAGCGCGCGATTACCTTGCGCGTATAGAGGAACTGGCCGGCGTGCCGATCGATATCATTTCGACGGGACCAGACCGAGAGCAGACGATCGTAAAAACGCATCCTTTCGAGTAGCGAATCTCAAGGCTGCTACCAATGTCAGCATCGCCAGGAGCCAGGCACCTGTGGCGCCGCTCCCTCCACCACTGCTGCCGGTGCTGACCGCATTGGAGCGCACCGTGACCGACGCAGTTGCCGTGTCCGTCAACCCCCCGGCGTCCGTCACCTGCAACGCGAAGCGCAGCAGCGTGTCTGAATTGACCTCTGGCGCGGCAAACGTAGCCGTGCTGGAGTTTGCGCCGCTTAGCCCGACGGACGGGCCCAGTGTCTGCGACCAGGCGTAACTCAGGCTGTCGCCATCTGGGTCGTTCGAGCGGCTGCCGTCGAGCGTGACGGTCGAGCCCGATGTTACTGTCTGGCTGCTGCCTGCGACCGAGTTCGGTGCCCCATTCACACCGCTTCCGTCGACGATGTCGATGCGCAGGCTCGCCTGTGTTCCCAGCGCCGCGCCGTTCGCGTTGTTCAGCGTGAGCTCGATGAATTCGTCGGCCTCGGCGCTGCCATCATCGACAATCTCGTATTCGATCCACTTGGGGTCCGCGTCACCGTCCGCCCAGCTCAGGGTGCCGCTCTGCGGGCCCGAATAGTCGCTGCCAGACAAGGCGCTTCCGCCGCTGACCTGGTAGTCGACCGACGCTGGGCCGCGTGCGCTGCGCAGTCGACTAACGACGGCGATTGCCTGGCCAAAACCACGTTCGGCTACCGATATTGTCGCTGCTGTGAATTGCAGTTCGGGTGAAGCGGCCGGGTCGCTGACGTAGACGCTTGCAATACTGGGCGCCGATAATGTCGCGCCGCCGGTCGGAGCGGAAAGACGAATCAGGAAGCGTTCCAGTCCTTCTGCATTACCGTCATTTATTGCCGCGACATCAATGACGCGATCGCTCGCGTCGCCGGCGCTCCAGCTGAGCGTACCGCTGCGTGCCACGACGTCATCTGCCGAGGCCGTTGCACTGATCAGTTCCCAATCAACGGCGACGTTACCCTGTGCGCCGCCTGTGCGTTGCACGACAATGTTGCCCGCTTGTGCCTCTTCCGCCGCAAATGAGGCCGCGGCAAAAGCGAGCGTGCCTTGCTGCACACTCAACGTATTGTCGGCGACGATGTAGAAGCCGCTGTCGATATCGCTAATCAGGATGTTGCCGCTCGGAAGGAACGGGTAAGTCCCCCAGGCGCCGGGAAAGCCCACGCCATCCGAGGCCGGGTACGTATCGAAGCGGCCGGCTGACACCGGTACAGGCGCATTGGAGATATCGAGGATAGTCAGGCCGCGCGCGTAGTTAGACATGTAGTAACGGTTGCCACGCACGAAGCCGTTATGGTCGATGGCCGTTGTCGGCCCGGTCCAGGAACCGGCGAGGCTGGGCGCTGTAAGGTCGGCAAGCGAGAAGACACGCAAAGTCGTTCGCAGGCCGCGGTCACGCTCATCAAGCTCGTCCTGCACGAACAAGTACTGTTTGTCTTCGGACCACCATCCCGAGTGGACGTAGTCGGCGTTATCGTAAGGTGTGCGACTCAGGCGTACCGGGTTCGACGGCGATGTCACGTCCCAGATGTCGACGGTGGACTCGTTGAAGTCGAAAAGTACGTCGCAGTAAGACGAGTTGCCGGCATTGATGCATTGCGTGTCCTTACGCGCGTCGCTGACGCGCATCGATGCCGCGTCGTGCATGTACAGGCGGTCACCGCCCGGCTGCCCGCCCGGCGTTGCCGGTGTGCTGACGAACGAGGGCGCTTGCGGATCACTGAGGTCGTAGCGGCGAAAACGTCCGTCACTCCTGTTCGGGCCCGCGAGAATCAGCGCGGGCGTCGCGTCGTCCAGCGGCAGGCCCGTGCTGAAATCAGTGCCGGTCAGGTAGACATTGTGAGCGGCGGCAAAGTCGCTTGCGTAGTTGAGTCGCGAGATACGCTGTGGCAAGTCGCGCAGGTCGATGATGACCAGGCCATCGGCGGCGTTATCCGCGGTTACGTAGGCGTAGGCGTGCCAGCGCCGTTCGACCGGGTGCCACGACTGGTAGACCTTGATGTCACGCCATGTCGTGGTTTGTCCGTCAACGAAACCGACCTCCCGCGGGCTCTCCGGGTCGCTGACGTCATAAACAGCTGTGCCGGTCGTGTAGCCAACGATCGCGTATTCGCGGTTGGTATTCAGGTCTACGAATCCCCAGATATCGGCGCCGCGAGCGCCCGGCGTGCGGTCGGCGATATGAGCGAGCAGGTCGACGTTGCTGCAGGGAAACACGCCGGCAAAACCGTTCGTGCAGTCCGTCGCCGCAGCGTTCACGGCAAGGCTCGCCTGTGATGCGAGCATCGCCTTGGTCCTGAGCGATGCCTCACGACCGATGCTCTTGCTGTCTGCGATGACGCGAAAGCCGCGTACGAGCAGCTCATCCGCGTATTCGACAGGGGCCCCGACGAGCGTTGTTTCGGCGCGACTGCGCACGGCAAACTGGTCGGCGCTGCGAAAACCGCCGCGCACGTCGATCGCGCCGCTCAGCAGGTAGACGACGTCTTCCGCATTGGCGAGTTTGTAGGTGCCTTCGGCAACTCGTATCTGGCCGTGCTTGCCCACCCGACGCAGTGCATAGTCGATCGTCCTGCATGGCGCTGCGGCGTCCTGGCAGGAGCCGGTGTCAACGCCATCCGCAGAGACGAGAAGCGGCGGTTCGTCGCTATCGGCGATGGCGACACCGTGAACAAAGGTAGCTGTTAACGCAAGCAGAGCGAGCGGAGGGAAGCGGGTCATTTATCGAACCGGGTCTGGAATAAGTGCCTATAATAGCGGCTAAACACGCTCAACATCTCCCCCAGATTCGAATTCTGTGACATCGCACTGTTTGACATTCAGAGCGGGCGCCGGTGCGCTTGGCTCCATACGTACCCACGGCTTTGACATATCGTCGGTGGGCACTATTGCGGGGGCGTCGGGTGGCGCCAAGTGGCTGGTTCTGAGCCAGCTTGATCGAGCCATTCTCGCCAACTTCATGCCTGGCATGACCAGCCCGGTGCACCTGATTGGCTCGTCCATCGGCTCCTGGCGTTTCTCCTGCTACGCGCAACAAGACCCGGTAGCGGCCATCGAGCGCCTTGAGTACGCCTACCTCGAGCAAAGCTATTCGGAGAAGCCGGATATCCACGAAATCACCGCCAAGAGCCGAGAGATCCTGAACTTCGTGCTTGGCGACACCGGTGTCGATGAAATTCTCGGCAACCCGCTTTTCCGGATGCATGTCATGGCAGTTCGCAGTCGGCACGTCCTGGCCACAGAGTATCGTGGCCTGCTGGCGGCCGGGCTTATAACGGCGGCGGCGCTCAATGCCGTGAGTCGCAGGAGTCTCGGGCTGTTTTTCGAACGCGCGCTTTTTTTCGACAAGCGTGACGTGCCGCCGTTCTTCGATCTGGCTGGATTTCCGATTCAGCGTATCGAAATGTCCCGGGCGAATCTCGCCGATGCGGTCATTGCGACCGGTTCGATTCCACTCGTTCTGTCGGGTGTTCGCAATATTGCAGGCGCGACGCCCGGCGTCTATCGCGATGGCGGCGTCATCGACTACCACCTGGATCTGCCGCACAGCGCACGCGAACGCATCACGCTTTTCCCGCACTTTTACGAACGCATTGTGCCCGGCTGGTTCGACAAAAAGCTGAAGTGGCGCCGGCCGAGCCCCGGCAATGTCGATCGCACGATCCTAATCAGTCCTTCGCCCGAGTTCGTGTCTACCTTGCCGCACGGCAAGATTCCGGACCGGACTGATTTCACACGCTACACGCCGGCAGAACGGGTTGCTGCCTGGCGCAATTGCGTTCAGGCCTGCGAGCGGCTGGCGGACGAATTCAACGAGGTTATGGTGAAGGATCAGCTGGCAGCACGTTTGCAGCCGCTGTGGTAATCTGGCGCGAAAATAATAACAAGGGGACATGCGATGGAAGAGTCACCATCGACAACCACCCAAACAATAGCCCGACCGTATCCAGAGCTTACGTGGATCGCATTGGTCACAGGCTGGTTCATCGGCGTCATCATCGCCGTGGCTATCGGTTACGCAGCGCTCATTCTCGGCTTTTCCATCGAAGGATCGGAGCTCGCGGCGATTCTGGGCTTTGGCATATTGCGCGGCATGTTCCGGCGCAAGAGCATTGTCGAAAACAACATCGTGCAGACGATCGCCAGCGGGGTAAACGGTGCCTCGTCGGGCATGATGTTCTCGGTGCCGGCACTGTTTCTGCTCGGCTTCGGCGACAGGTTTGACCCGGTCGTTCTGACCTTCGGGTGTATTGCCGGTGCGTTCCTTGGTATTGCATTCATTATCCCGCTGCGCAAGCACATGATCGACTATGAGCGACTGACCTATCCGGGCGGGGTTGCCGTTGCAACGATCCTGAAGTCGCCGGGCGCCGGCGTCAGAAAGGCGATCTTCCTCTTGATCGCTGCTCTGATCAGTGCGTTCGTGCAGTTCGTGACAATCCGCACGGGTGTCGATAACTGGAACCTCGGTGCCATCATCGGCCTGCCGGATTACATGAACGGCATCTGGTACCTGTCGTTGATGACTATCGGCGTTGGCTTCATTGCGGGGCGCGGCGGCATCGCTTTTATCATCGGCGGATTCGTCGCTTACTGGTTCCTGTCGCCGATGCTGGCCGTCACCGGCAGCTTCCCTGTCGATGCAGCGGGTGACACCATCAGCGCGCCCGGGCCGTTGCGCCTGATGCTCTACCGGCCGCTGGGTATCGGCATGTTGATCGGTGGCGCGATCATGGGTGTGATTCTCGCGTTTCCGCTCATCGTCAGCGCAATTCGCTCCATGCAAAAGGCCGCAGGCGTTTCGTCGGACGCGTCGAACGACGAAATGCCGATCAAGATGCTTTATTTCGCTATCGTCGGGGCGGTAATCCTGCTGTCGGTTATGGCGATTACGTCGGTTGAGACGATGGGCTACGGTCGCGGCATCTTGATGGCCTTGCTGGGCACGTTGTGGATCTGGATGGCGGGCATCATTCTCTCGGAAGCAATCGGCCGAACGAACTGGTCGCCGCTGTCGGGAATGACGCTGGTTGGTATTACGCTCCTGATCGTCGTCACTCATGGCATGGAGCGCAGTGACTCGATCATCGCTGCGCTAATGGTAGGCGCGGCAACCTGCGTTGCCATGTCACAGGCGACAGACCTGATGCTGGATCTGAAGACCGGCTATCTCGTCGGTGCTACGCCGCGTATGCAGCAGATTGGTCAGTTTGCGGGCGCCTGGCTCGGCCCGATCGTTGTTATCGGCGTCATCTTCGTCCTCAACGAATCTTATGGCCTCGGCAGCGAGCAGCTGCCCGCGCCGCAGGCGCAGGCGCTCGCAAGCACAATCGACGGCATACTCGGCGGTGACGTGCCGACGGAAAAATACATGGCAGGCGCAGTGCTCGGCGGGCTGCTGTCGGCAGTTATGGGCGGACTGGGTATAACAGTCGGCCTCGGCTTCTACCTGCCGTTCAACATCGTCCTGACGTATTCGCTAGGCACGTTGGCGCGCGAGATCTGCAACCGCGCCAAGGGCAATACCTGGAGCGAGGAAGTCGGCATACCGATCGCTGCCGGATTGATTATCGGCGAGGCGCTGGTCGGCGTCGGCAACGCCTTGATTATCGTGTTCGCTTAGCGAGACAGGAGACAAACAAGTGAAACAAATTGGATATTTTCTGCTCGCAGCGGGTTTTCTTGGCGGCGCTTTCGCCACATCCCTTGACGTACAGGAGGTCGATTGGACGTTCTTCGCCGTTTCGGCGCTTGCCGCAGTCATTGGGCTTGTTATCGTCAAGCGCCAGGCGTCGGCCGTAGCGCGATCCGAGACGGTGCTCGAACTGAATCGCAGCGAACTCCAGGAGTCCATACACAATATCGTCAGGGACCTGAACGAACTCAACGACACGGCGAAGAAGCAGGGCAGCCAGTTACGCGACAAGATCGACCTGGAGTTGAGAAACGATCTGCGACGCTTCGCGGACGCCCGCGAGAGTATGGTGCATCTTTTCGGCCTGCAGACGTATGCCGACATCATGAGCAGCTTCGCGGCCGGGGAGCGCTACATCAACCGTGTCTGGTCGGCGTCAGCGGACGGTTACGACGAGGAGGCAACCACCTACCTCAGGAAGGCAGCGTCACAGTTTGTCGAAGCGGAAGCGCTATTGGGGCGGGCTGCGCAGGCCGCCCGCTGATCGCTGCTCAGGCGGCCTTGCCGCGCGCCAACCGCCTGCAGCGGGCGGTCATTTCCTTTGTCAGGACTTCGACATCTTCGTTCATCAAGTGATCGCTGCTGTCTTTCCAGCCACGCAGCATGCCGATGTTTCGTTCATTGACGAGCAGGAAATCTTTATTGGTCTGTTCGACGACATCCCATCCGGGTGCCGCGATTACGGAGCGTACGCGTACCTTGTGTCCGAGTAGCTCGCTGAACTCTTTTTCGAGTCGCCGTGTTTTCGCAGCAATTTCGACAAGCGATTCGTCCTCGTCGGTGTTAGAGAACTGCAGCGCGTTACCCATCAGGCGAACGTTTCCATCGCCAGGCGCGCGTCGGGCGACGACGTTTATCGCGTACAATCCTTGTGGGCCCAGCAACACGTGGTCGACGACCCCCGCACTGGTTTGCGCATCGTGAAAGACCCGCGTGACGCCGTTGGAAATTTGTCGCAGCTGGTGGCCGATGGCAATGTTTGCATCCCTGAGAAACTTGACCTGGCGTCTCGCAACGATGGTCTTGCCGAGGCGGAATATCGCAAGGCCGACAGCCAGCGCCAGGAACATGAGCTGCATGTGCAGTTGCCAGTCCGGGTAGCCTGCGAATAGCCGTTGCGCTTGCAGCATGTAAGCCGCCAAGAATAGCACAGCAAATACCAGCAAGCTGCCGAGATAGATGGACTGAGAGGTGGACAAACGCTCGAGTTCGTCGCGAAATCGCTGCGCGGCCTCATGCATGATGCTGTCGGCGAATAAAGGGCCGGAGCCGACGGCGCGGGAAAGCACACTCCAGAATTTTGCGACCATCAAGAACAGGATGGTACTGGTCAATGCAACGGTAGCCGCACCGCTAATGGCTTCGATGTTCATCACGGTTTCTCTTGCTGCTCGCAGAGGTGAGGGTAGCCCCTGAGGGGGTTGCGCACTGTGACACGCGTCACACTGCCTCGGCGATTGAGCCGATGTGACACGCAGTTTTCAGCATTTGTTCAGGCACAGCGGTGTAATTGTGAGGGTCATCACGGCATATGACGCATGCCGCCGGTAGCGTCGATCGTCACATATTTTAGATAGTACAGATGGAGCATGTCATGAACCGACATTGGAACCCTATTTGGATGGTAGTGCTTGTCGTCGGCCTCAGTGGCTGCGCGTCGATGAGCAGTGAGGAGTGCATGACCAGCGACTGGGCTGCAATCGGTTATGAGGACGGTGCTCGCGGCTATACGACGGATCGTATAAGCGATCGACGAAAAGCCTGTGCCAAGCATGGCGTTACACTCAATTTCGCAGCGTACCAGGAAGGGCGTGAGCAAGGTCTGGTTGAGTACTGTCAGCCGGGTCGCGGGTTCAGCGTCGGCTCCAGTGGCAGTCGCTACAATGGTGTATGCAGCGTCGCTCTCGAGCCCGACTTTCTCGAAGCCTACAACGCCGGGTATCACCTCTATACGCTGCGCAGCAATGTCAATCGTGCGACGTCGGCCATCAACGCCAAGCAGAACGAGATCGACCGCATCAAAGAGGACATGCGGCTGAAGGAAGCAGCGCTCATCAGTGATGAGACAGCGACCGAGGAGCGCGTCTTGTTGCTGGTTGACCTTAAGGACCTTTCTGAAAGGACCGGTCAACTGGAGGCGGAAATACAGGATCTCTACGAGCGACGCGCATTCTCCCAGGCGGAACTCGACAGCTACCAGGTCGCGCTGCTGGACGCGGGATACTAGCGGCGGATTACCCGTCCGGGTCGCTAGAAGTCGACGGTCTGATTGGGGGTGCGGCGCCGATCGCGCCGATCGCGCCGCTCCACTCTGAACGTGCCGGTGCCACCGCTCGGGTTTGCGGGATTGAAGGGGCTGCGTCGATCGCGGCCGCTGCGACGATCGCTGTGGTGAGCAAAGCTACAACGACATTCCGTCGCATCGCAGCCGGGCAGTGGCAGGCGCGGTGCCGCGCCCGATAAAAAACGCCGTCCCGTCATTGCCTTGGCGGCATCGCAGCCGGCCGCGGAATACTTCAGCGATACCGCGTGAAAAGCAGAACTGGTTTCGGCCTTGCGGTTGAGAATGCGCGTTTCTGCCAGTCGCTCGGACTTGTTGCGTCGAATCCGTATCACGAGCCAGGAAACCGATAGCAGTAGCGCCGTGATCAGCAGAAGTTCTTTCATCGAGGCACCCCTTCATCAAGAATCGCAAGGTGCATTACCCAAGCCCCTCGAGGTCTTTATAGCACGGCCGGCCCGCTTATTTGGTCGTGGATTACCGAATATTCGACCTTGCTTATAGAACAGCGACGCCAAACAAGGCCTGGTGGAAGTACAGCACGACAGCAAAAACCACGGCGCCTATGACGGCTGGCAAGACATCGTTCTTGATCGCGGCTGGGGCCGGTCTCCGCCAGGGTCCGTCACGGCGATTGATCAAAACGATTTCGAGGAGTGCCCAGACCGTCAAGCCGCCAAATAACGTCAGCGATCGGCTGTCACCATTTGCCAGCAGATGCGCGATGCCCCACAGGAGGGTTCCGGTCATTTGCGGATGGCGTATGAAGCGCTTGATATTTCCGGCGAATTTGCTGGAGAAAAACAAAATTAATCCGAGCAGCACAAGCACCGAGGTCACCGGGCCCGGTCCCATCGGTGGGCTGTAGACCGGCTGCGGCAATGCGGCTCGCCAACCAGCAACAATGAGCACCAGCGATGCGACGATGACGAGGGAAATCAGTCCGCGATATGGACCGGCCCCCAGTTTTTCCTCGACCTGGTCGCGCAGTGCTGGCAGAGCAGCCTTGAAAAGGTGGGCGACGATCCAGATACCGACGCCGGCAATTAACAGTGACACGTCCGAGCCTCCCAGATACCCATGGTCAGTCACGAGTATACCGTTTCATGCTAGATTTGCGGGGCAACTAAAGGGGCGGGTGATGGCAGCGCAAACGACAAACAATGGCAAGCTTATGGAAATGCTGACGGGCTATGCGGCCTCGCACCAGCACCCGTTTAACGTCGTCGTCCACTTGATTGGCATTCCAACCATCATGCTGGGTGTCATGATTCCGCTCACCTGGGTCAGCATCGAGGTGAACGACGTGCAGTTCAATCTGGCACATGTGTTGATCGTCTCGTTCTTCCTCTTCTACGCAACGCTCGATTTCGTCTTCGCCGTCACGTTCCTTGTCGGCGCCTGGTTCCTGGCGATGCTGGCCGCGAAACTGGGTGCGTACCCCGGGAATACCGGCTGGATCATCGCTGCGGTCGCGTTTTTTGGCGGCTACGCGGCACAGTTCATCGGTCATGCGGTTGAGAAGTCCATGCCGGTGCTGGTCAAGCATCCTGTTCAGGCAAATCTTGCGGCGCCGTTTTTCACGGTAGTCGAGCTTTTCAGTATTGTCGGCCTGCGCAATGAGCTATTTGAGGAGGTTCAGAACCAGATCGAACAACGACGAGCAGAGCAGACTGGTTGATCGCCATTCCGGTTGCCTGCTTTGTGCGTGTTCGCGGATGCTGGGACGCCGAAGGGCTTCGCGGGAGTGATCCATGAATTCAGCGGTACACGAGATTACCTGGCTGGGCTTGGGGCTGGCGTTCGTTCCGACGTTGCTGGTTATAGTAATCCTGTTTCGGTGGCGCGCAGGCGCCAGGACATCGATCTATGCAACCCTGCGCATGCTTGTTCAACTGCTGTTGATCGGCTATGTACTGGTTTACATCTTCGATGCAGAGCGGCCCCTGGTCATCGCCGCGGTACTCGCCATCATGCTGGCGGCGGCCAGCTGGATCGCGATACGACCGTTGCAGGATCGACAGCCCCGCGTTTACCTGAACGCCCTCGCTGCGATATCCGCTGCGGGCCTGCTGACGCTCGCACTGGTTAGCCAGCTGGTCATCGGTGTCGACCCCTGGTTTAGTCCGCGATACCTGGTGCCCCTCGGTGGAATGATATTCGCGGCTGCCATGAATACGGTTAGCCTTGCCGCGGAACGTATGCATGCCGAAATCGACAGGGGTACAGCGGATCGCGAAGCACGCCGAATCGCATTGCAGGCCTCGTTAATCCCGACCGTCAATTCCCTGTTCGCGGTTGGTCTCGTTACGCTGCCAGGCATGATGACGGGACAGATTCTCTCCGGTGTCTCTCCGATGATCGCGGCGAAATACCAGATTGTGGTCATGTCCATGATATTCGGAGTATCGGGAATTTCGGCGGCCTTGTACCTTGTTCTTGATCAGCATGGACGAAGGGCCAACGGATAGCTGGCGTCGGCGTGTTCGAATGCGATTCCGCTGCACGCCTGATCCAGGCGCAACTGTCAGAATACTGCTCGAATGAGGAGCAAGAAACCAAGGGCGGCCAGCGGTATTCCAAGCGGCGCGCCGACGACGCTCATCGTAACGAGGACACCCGCGATCATGATGAGGAGACCCAGGGTCGCGCAGAGCAGGCGACCGACGACATTGAGTATCAGCGTCAGCAGACGCCAGATAGCGTAGAACGGCCACAGCAGTATCGGTACACGGTTCTCATTAGCTTCGCCCATGGCAGGTTATTCTACTCCCATCTGTCGCCTTGCACGTCAGTGCGGGGCGGGAAGAGGGGTGCCCTATGAACTCAAACGTACATCCGGTAGTGGCAGCGCTGGTCATACTGCTGGCCGTCGCGGCGCTTGGCGTCTGGATGTGGGGCTCGGGGGGTGCTGCAAATATTGGTGGCCCGTCGGAATTGCGCAGCGATCCTGACGGACACATTTACGTGCAAATGCAGAACCACCTGTTGGAGCATGACAGCGAAGGTCGGTTCGTAAAAATACATGACCTGGGTGACCTTGGGGTAACGCTGTTTCTTGGCTCGTACGCATTCTTTTCAGACGGCGACATCCTGCTGCGCCGCGGGCCCGACCCCCGCTCCCTCGCTGATAACATACGTGCCTTTCAACGCAAGACCAACCAGCAGTCACTCGAGCCTGATACGCCGGATACAGGCTTGTATCGCTGCGATCTTGAAGCAAAGAGCTGCACCCGTTTTGGAAAACAGGCAATCGACTTCAAGGCCGCGCACGGCATCTTCATTGACTGGCAGAGTGACGAGGTCTACATCGCCGACACCACGCGTCATGTGTTGAGGAAGTACTCCGCAGAGGGGGACCTGGTGGCCGGTCCCGTTCACGGGTTCAAGTTTCCCAACCAGCTGATGGTATTCAATAACAAGCTGCTGGTTGCGGATACCAATCATCATGTCATTCGAATGGTCGACGCCAGGTCGGCAACCTTCGGTCGCCTTCTTGCGAGGAAAGACGTCGTGCCGAGACAGGCACAGGCGGCCGGACAAACCTGGCCCAGTCATTTCGCTCGAATCAGTGACGAATGGTGGGTCAACAACATGAGCAGCAACATGGACGAAGGCGGCATCTATATCTTTGATGAGAACTGGCAGTACCTCCGCAAGGCGGCTTTGCCGCGACATGCCGATCCGATTTCCCTGATTGCAATCGGCGCTGACGTGCTGGTGAGCGATTGGAACAACGACCGGGTCTATCGTCTCGATTCGAATGGAGAGCGGCTGGCCGATTTCGAATCAGAGGGCCTGCAAGACCTCATGGCCGGGGCAGAGGAAGCCCGGCGGCAATACGAAACGTACAAGTACCTGGGCGTTTTGCTATTTGCGCTGGTGCTCGGTGGGTTGCTGGTCAGGGTTCTTGCGGTCAGCATGTCGGGAAAGGCGAGCTGAATAGCAGGGGAGGCGTTCCACCGTCATGGTCTGATTCCGGTTGCACAAACACAAAGACCCCCAGAGGGGGTCTTTAGGTGTTTGGTGCCCAGGAGAGGACTTGAACCCAGTCCGGAAAAATTACTAACTGCTCAAGGCTGATGAGGCTGTTCCTTGCGGGGTAGCCTTGAAAATCGGCGAGGGCAGTTTCTTTCGGGGAAGCCACCAATATCGACGAAGGCACCCTGGAGGACGTCCTTACTGGTTCCACAAACACAAAGACCCCCAGAGGGGGGTCTTTAGGTGTTTGGTGCCCAGGAGAGGACTTGAACCCAGTCAGGAAACCTTATTGACTCCACAAGTCTGACGGACCTGTTCCATGTCGGGTAGCCCTGAAGCAGACAGAGGGAACATTCTTTCGGGGAAGCCACCGAAGTCAGCGCGGGAACCATGGAGGACGTCCTTACTGGTTCCCCAAATAACAAAGCCCCCGAAACGGGGGCTTTAGGTTATTTGGTGCCCAGGAGAGGACTTGAACCTCCACTACCTTTCGATAACTAGCACCTGAAGCTAGCGCGTCTACCAATTCCGCCACCTGGGCAGGTGCAGAACCGCGTACAATTGCAGTCCCGACGGGTGGCGCACTGTACTCAAAGGAGTCGCAATCTGTCAATTATCAACCCCTGCCAATCATCATTACGGAGCCGCATTACTTGCCTGCTAAATCCAAGAAAACGAAAGCCCCTCGAAAGAGCCGACCTTACAAGCACCCCATACCCAGCCAGAATGAGCTCATAAGTTTTCTGGAAGAAGCGGGTAAGCCACTGAAAATAGAGAAGATATTAGGTGGTTTTTCGCTCAAAGGTCAGCGTATGCGCTCGCTGTTGTCGGACCGGCTCAACAGCATGGTTCGTGCCGGCCAGATCCTCGAGAACCGTCGCGGCGAGTTCTGCCTGACGGCGAAACTCGACCTCGTCACAGGCACTGTGAGCGGGCACCGCGATGGATTCGGTTTCGTGATCCGGGACGACGGTGTCGAGGACGATGTCTATCTTTCTGCGCGCGAAATGCGTTCCCTATTCGATGGTGACCGGGTTGCCGTCCGCATCAGTGGTCTGGATCGACGCGGCCGTGCAGAAGGCGACCTGGTGGACGTACTCGAGCGCGGTTTGCAGGAGGTCGCTGGTCAGTATATCCGTGAGCGCGGCATCGGCATCGTTGTGCCGGATAATCCAAGAATCTCGCATCGTATCCTGATACCGAAAGGCGAAGCCGGGAAAGCGAAACCCGGTGACATGGTCGTCGTAGAGATCCTCGATTTCCCGACGAAGGTCGAACAGGCGACCGGCCGAATTACAACGGTGATCGGCAAGCCGGGCGAAAAGGGTATTGCGACCGATATCGCGATTCACTCGCACGGGATTCCTTTCGAATGGCCAAAGGCGGTGCTGGGCGAGATCAAGGCCTACGGTGAGGACGTGCCGCGAACGGCCAAAGCGGGCCGCGAGGATCTTCGCAGCCTCGATCTAGTCACCATCGATGGCGCCGATGCGCGCGACTTCGACGATGCCGTGTACTGCGAGAAGTCGGGCAGCGGTTGGCGCCTGCTGGTGGCCATTGCGGATGTATCGCACTACGTCGATGTCGGCACAGAACTGGACAAGGAGGCAACGCGTCGCGGTACCTCGGTGTATTTCCCTGACAGGGTCGTGCCGATGCTGCCGGAGGTCCTGAGCAACGGACTATGCTCGCTGAACCCGAAAGTGGATCGTCTCTGCATGGTTTGCGACATGCGGGTCAGCGCGGAAGGAAAGGTCACGCGCGCAACCTTCTACGAGGCGGTCATGCGCTCGAAGGCGAGACTGACGTATAGCCAGGTCAGCAAGTTTCTGGAGAGCGACAAGAACAGTGAGGTGCCTCAGGACTTGCAGGCTTCGATACGTGAACTGCACAGCCTGTACAAGGCATTTGCCAAAGCTCGCGGTCGACGCGGTGCCATAGAGATTGATTTGCCGCAAACAAAGTTCAAGCTGAATGCAGACGGCGAAATTGAACGGATCGAGGTCGTGCCGCGCAACGATGCGCACCGACTGATAGAAGAGTGCATGATTGCGGCGAACGTCGAGGCGGCCAAGTTCCTCAAGAAGCATCGTATTCCCGGGCTCTACCGGGTACACCCGAAGCCGGACCCCGATCGATTCGGTGACTTGCGCCTGTACCTGGTCTCACTGGGCCTGAAGGTTGCTCACCCCGATCACGTCGAGCCCCGGCACTTCACGGAGCTGATCCGTCAGATCAAGGACCGGCCGGATGCCGCTGCCATCACGATGGCGATGCTGCGTTCGCTGACACACGCGGAATACTCACCGAAAAACGTTGGCCATTTCGGCCTGTCGCTCGAGTCCTATGCGCACTTCACGTCGCCGATCCGCCGATATCCGGATCTGCTGGTGCATCGTGCCATTCGGCATATAGTCCGCGGCGGAAAACCCGGGCGCTATGACTATTCACCCAAGGAGATGGAGCGTCTTGGCGCCATTACGTCGGCACACGAAAAACGTGCCGAGGAAGCGACCCGCGATGTGGAAGCCTGGCTCAAGTGCCAGTACATGGAAGGGCACCTTGGCGACGAATTCGACGGTGTCATCACCGGTGTTACCAACTTCGGTCTGTTCGTCCAGATCACCGAGCTGCTGACAGACGGCCTGGTGCATGTAACGAGTCTTGCCAACGATTACTACCGGTACGATTCAGGTTCCCAGCGACTGATCGGCGAGCGCAGCGGCAAGACCTTCAGCCTTGGCGAGCCCATGCGCGTGCGCGTGCAGCGAGTTGACATGGAGACGCGCAAGATAGACTTCCGGCCTGTGGACAATGAGCCGGCGCAATCCGGCCGGGATTCGTCATCGCGTCGACGAAAACGCCGCGCATGAGCAAGTCACAGTATGTGACTGGCTTGCGCGCGGTCGAGCAGCTGCTGAGCGCGGGTGGCGACGACGTCCGCCAGCTGTTCGCGGAGTACCAGACCGAGAATCCGCGGGTTCAGGCCGTCATCGCGGAAGCGCGCAAAGCCGGTATCGAGATTCAGCCGGCAAATCGGGCCCGCCTGACCCAGATCAGCGGTGAGGCGCGGCATCAGGGTATCGTGGCGGAGGTTCGGCGCAGTTCCGTCATGGACGAGGCGGCTTTGCGGACGTTGATCGAGGAGCGCCTGCAGCGCGACGATGGCCGAGTCGTGCTGCTGCTGCTGGACGGTGTACAGGACCCGCACAACCTGGGGGCCTGCCTGCGCACCGCCGATGCGGCGGGCGTAGATGCGGTTGTGGTGCCGCGCCATGGTGCGGCCGGTCTCGGGCCCACGGTCAGCAAGGTAGCGGCCGGGGCGGCGGAGCTGCTGCCCTTCGTTCCGGTGGCCAACCTGGGGAGAGTCGTGCAGTGGCTGAAGGACTACGGCGTGCGCTGCGTCGGAACCAGTGACAAGGCTGACAGCAGCCTGTTTGATGCCGATCTTGGCGGCTCGATTGCGCTGGTTATGGGGCGCGAGCATACGGGTCTGAGCAAGGCGATTTCGACTCGCTGCGACCTGCTCGTCAGCGTGCCCATGCAGGGCGCGGTCTCCAGTCTCAACGTCTCCGTGGCCACCGGCATTTGTCTGTACGAGATCGTCCGCCAGAACCGCTAGCGCCAGGGCGCCGAGATCCTTGAATTTCAGGCATTTATGGCTTGCGTAAGCCCGTTTCGTTGGGTAGGATTCGCGTCCCCGTCGATAAGACGGCTAAAGCACCTCTTGCTGCACCGGATTTGCCGGGCAGCTCTAATCCGAAAGGTCGCGCGGGCCGCACGCCAGCGTAGCCGGCAGGATTTTATCCACAAGGGAAGACAATGAGACATTACGAAATCGTGTTTCTGGTTCATCCGGACCAGAGCGAACAGGTACCTGCCATGGTGGAACGCTACCACGGTATGGTGACCGAATCCGGTGGCACCGTGCACCGCAGCGAAGACTGGGGTCGACGCCAGATGGCGCATCCCATCAACAAAATCCACAAAGCCCATTACGCGCTGATGAATATCGAGTGCGATTTTCCGGTGGTCGAGGAAATCAAGACCGCGTTCAAGTTCAACGACGCCGTGCTGCGTAACCTCGTCATTTCGCGTGATGAAGCCGTTACCGAAGCATCGCCGATGGCGGTCGCCGTGGCCGAAGAAAAGGCGAAGGAAAAAGAAGCACAGCAGCGACGTGACGCAAAGGCTGTTGCCGAAGCCGCCATGCGCACCGAAGCCGCCGAGAAAGAGGCAAAGGAGCAAGCTGCGGAGGCCGCTGAAGAAGAAGCGGGTGAGCCGGTTGCAGAGGCCGAGCCTGCTGAGGCCGAGCCCGCCGACAAGCCTGCTGAAGCCGTGGCCGAGGCAAAGGCTGATGATGACGATAACAAGGATGCAGTGGAAGACGCTGCGGCCAAGAGCGCCTGAGGAGCTATACGATGAGTCGCTATTCACGCAGGCGTAAGTACTGCCGTTTTACCGCTGAGGGCATCAAAGAGATCGACTACAAGGATCTCAACCTGCTCAAGGCGTACGTGACCGAGACCGGCAAGATTGTTCCGAGTCGCATTACCGGAACCAAAGCTCACTACCAGCGGCAGCTCGCAACGGCAGTGAAGCGGGCCCGTTTCCTGGCTTTGCTGCCGTATACTGATCGGCACTAGGCGCCGCGGTTTCGGCTGGTGCAGGCAATTGCCGCGTGGCTTGTCGCACGGCCGCAAAACGCTGTTTTGGGGCTGGCCGTTACGTTGTTGTTGCCGGCACCGCAACTGACGAGTGGCGTCATCATGGTGCTGCTGGTGTTGTCGCAGGGCACAAAGCTCGCTCTTGTCGAGGCCTGTATCGCAGCGGCGGTGTTGCTGACGGTTTCGTTGATCTTCAGCGTTTCGATCCCGTCGATCGTGACGCTGATGACAGGCACCTGGGTACCAGTGCTGTTGCTGTCGGCGGTGCTGCTGGGCTCAAGATCGTTGACATTGACGGTACAGGTGGCCGTCATCGTTGCGGCCGTGGCGATGCTGGTGTTTTACATAGTGGTCGTCGATCCGGTTGCGTTTTGGCAGCCATACATGGATACGATGGCGGAAATCGTACGGCAGAACAATCTGCAGCTGAACCTTGAGTTGCTGACTGCAGAAGTGATGACCGTTTCGGCCGTACTGGCGTTCTGGATGCTGTACACGGTCGGACTGTTACTTGGGTATGCGTTGTATAGACGCCTGCCCGGCGAGACCGGCGAGTTTGGCCGGTTTCGAGATTTGAATTTGGGACGTGTGATCGCGGTAGTGATGGCGCTGACTTCGTTGTTAGCGTTTGTCGTTGATGCGGCCTGGCTGCAAAACCTCGCGTTCATGCTGTTCGTTGTGTTTTGGATTCAGGGTCTGTCGATTGTGCACTGGATGCATGCGCAGGGAACGTTGCCACTGGCAGCTGTGATTGCTGTCTATGCGTTGCTGCCGTTCCTGCAGGTATTGCTGATGACGGCGCTGGCGGTTTTGGGTTACACGGATGCCTGGTTCAGTTTCAGGCGTCGTATGAAGAAAGCATAGAAGGTTCGAATAATGAACGTGATTTTGTTGGAAAATGTTGAAAATCTGGGTGGTATCGGTGACCTCGTGAAGGTGAAGCCAGGCTACGGTCGCAATTTCCTGCTACCGCAGGGCAAAGCGGCCCTCGCAACGCCGGATAATATCAAGGCGATTGAGGCGCGCCGTGCCGAGCTCGAGAAAGCGGCCGCGGCGGAAATGGCGAAAGCGAAAGCCCGTGCGAAAACCATCAACGGTATCGAAGTTGTAATTGCGGCGAACGCAGGCAGCGAAGGCAAGCTGTTTGGTTCCGTCGGTCCGATCGACATTGCCGACGCACTCAACGCGATTCAGGTAGAGGTTGAGCGCGCCGAGATTCGAATGGCCGACGGTCCGATCCAGGAGCTGGGTGATTTTCCGGTCGGCGTGCACCTGCACACCGAGGTCGACGCCGAGATTACTGTCAAGGTTGTCGCGTCCGAGTAACCTCGCTGTAGCGCGCGCAAGCGAGCTTTTTCAGGCCCCTGTTCAACGTGCTGTGCGGCTTGAGCTGCGTCATTTTCGCGGTGGCCGGGCGGCCGGCTCGGCGTTGACCATGAGCTTAACGCCGGGGCTGGCAATGTGTTACTTTTCCAGACGAGCGATTCTTTCTCGAGGAAACCGATAAATGGTGCGTGCTGTGGATGATGGCTTTGGTGGCGAAGGTGCAGGCCACCGCCTGAAAGTGCCGCCACATTCCAGCGAGGCTGAGCAGGCACTGATTGGCGGCTTGATGCTGAATGCGCAGGCCTGGGACAAGGTTGCCGACGTAGTACTTGCCGACGACTTCTATCGCAAAGATCACCGCCTGATTTACTCCGCCATTGGCAAACTGATCGAGGGCGGCAGTCCCTGCGATGTAGTAACGCTGTCGGAACACCTGGATAGCAGTGGCGAGCTGGAACAGGTTGGTGGGCTTGAGTATCTCGCAACACTCGCCAACGAGACGGCGGGCGCCGCCAACGCCCGTGCCTACGCCAAAATCATCCGCGAACGCTCAACACTTCGTGCGCTGATCAATGCCGGCAACGAGATCAGCGGCAATGCATTTGCCAGCGATGGTCGCTCGGCCGCCGAAGTGCTTGACGATGCCGAGCGCATGGTCTTCGCAATTGCCGAAAAAGGCAGTCGCGGTCGCAAGGGATTCCGCTCACTGAAGCAGATTCTGCCCGAGGCGGTGGATCGCATTGATTTGCTGCACCAGTCTGACGGCAGCATTACCGGCGTCTCAAGTGGCTACCACGAATTCGACAAGATGACGGCCGGCCTTCAGGCGGGTGATCTTGTAATTATCGCGGGACGTCCTTCGATGGGTAAGACGACGTTGGCGCTCAACATTGCGGAGAACGCGGCGATAGGGGCCAAGGTACCGACCGCGGTGTTTTCGATGGAGATGCCGGCACAGCAGCTTGCGTTTCGCATGATCTCGTCGCTGGGACGCGTCGATCAGACCCACCTCCGCACCGGTAATTTCCCTGACGAAGACTGGTCGCGGATCAACACCGCCGTGCAGTTGATGTCGGATGCGCCGATCTACATTGACGATACGCCCAGCCTGTCACCGACCGAGATCCGTGCGCGGGCGAGGCGCCTGCATCGGGAACACGGTCTCGGTCTGATCGTTATCGATTATCTGCAGCTGATGCAGGTCGAAGGCAGTAAAGAAAACCGGGCAACTGAAATTTCCGAGATATCACGTGGACTGAAAGCGCTTGCGAAGGAACTCGAGGTCCCCGTTATTGCACTTTCGCAGTTGAATCGCAGCGTCGAACAACGCACGGACAAGCGTCCGGTGATGTCTGATCTTCGAGAGTCCGGTGCCATCGAGCAGGACGCGGACCTGATCGTCTTCATCTATCGCGAAGAGGTCTACAACCAGGACACGCCGCGCAAGGGTATCGCGGACATCGCGATTGCCAAACAGCGAAACGGTCCGATTGGCGATTTCCCGCTGACGTTTGTGGGGCGTTACACCAAGTTCGAAAACTGGGTGCCGGATGCCTACGCGGAAGACTATCCGTGAGTTTCGGAGCTCGAGCGCTCATCCGGCTCGGCGCACTCGAACATAACCTCGATGTTATTCGCAAGGCCGCCCCGGGTTCCCGGGTAATGGCGGTGATCAAAGCAAACGCTTATGGTCATGGCATGGTGACGGTTGCCCAGCACCTCACCGATGTCGATGCGTTCGCCGTCGCTCGCGTACCGGAGGCCCTGTTGCTGCAGGAGAACGGCATTGAGGCTCCCATCGTCTTGCTGGCGGGCGTGATGACCGAAGCGGAGCTGGCGAGCGCCATCGAGCATCGGTTTCAGCCGGTTGTGCATTGTTTCGAGCAGGTGGAGCTCCTTGAGAACAGCCGCTCTGGCGCTGTCACGGTCTGGCTCAAGATCGATACCGGTATGAATCGGCTCGGCTTCCCGCCACAGGAATGCGAGCGGGTCCTCCAGCGATTGAAGGCGATCCCGGTGATCCGCGAGGTGCGGCTGATGACGCATCTGTCGAGCGCCGACGAACTCGAGACAGAGACGACCGCCGCGCAGCTCGCGCGCTTCCGGCCGCTGGTCGAGGGCTTCGACGGCGCGGTCAGCATCGGCAACACGCCAGGCATACTCGGCTGGCCTGAGGTTGCGAGCGCCCGGCAGAGGTTCGGTCTTGCCGGGGATTCCTGGATTCGGCCCGGCATCGCCTTGTTCGGCGTTTCTCCGTTCGCCGATAAAGTCGGGGCAGAGCTGGGCCTGAAACCCGTGATGCAGTTCGAGGCACGCCTGATCGCGAAAAAGCCACTTTCGAGTGGTGCCAGAGTTGGCTACAAGGGCAGCTATATCAGCGACAGCCAGACGCAATTGGGGATCATCTCGGCTGGCTACGGGGACGGCTACACACGACACTTTCGTACCGGCACGCCAGTACTCATTAATGGTCGGCGTGTGCCATTAATCGGCAACGTCTCTATGGATATGATCGCCGTTGATCTCGGCCCCGATGCGCGCGACAAGGTTGGCGATATAGCGACGTTATGGGGAAGCGGGCTACCCGTTGAAGAGGTCGCCCCGTTTGCTGACGCGATACCGTATGAACTGGTATGCGGGGTAATGAATCGTGAGGACAGCGAAGTCGTCGAGTAGCGCTCGTCCCGCGAGCCCGTGCCGGCAAGCCTGGCCGTGATTGGCAGAGAGCCCGTTGAATCGCCGCAGGACAGTCCGCCAGCGGCGAACAATTATTAGGACAGGAAAAACCCCATCTTCACGCCGGCGAGTTGTACGACATCGTTGTCGGTCAGCTTGCGGGCCTGCGGGCCGGTCGGCTCGCCGTTGACCAGCGGGTAGTCGCCTTCCTTACCCGACTCGACGTGCACGATGTAGTAGCCCTCGGCGCGTCGTGTGATGGCCGCGACCTGAACGCCGGGTCGTCCCAGCGTCGTCAGTGCCTTGGTCAGTTCGAGTTCTCGTCCTGCAAATGCGCCGCTCAATACCTGCAGCTTGGCCATGGGCAGTGCACTGGGCGCGCTGGACGGGTCGATTCCGGTCTGCGTAGCGGTGGGCGGTGGGGGAGGCGGCGGCGGCGCCGCATATTCCTCGGCTTTCTTCGCAGGTGGCTCATCGTCCAGTGCAGCGGCTTCTTCGGGATCCAGCCTGACCGCGGCGGCTGCGGCGGCATCGGCATCTGAACCGGATTCCTGGCGCGCCGCCTCGGCCGCGGCTTCTGCGGCCTTCTCGGCTTTCGCGAGCTGATCCGCGCTCTGCTGACCGGCCGGGATCACCATGGTCTTCTCGAACTCGTCCTGCTCGTTCTCGGTAACCTGCTGATCAGAGAAGCGCAGCTGATGGTGGCCGATCGTGATGACGTCACCGTGCTGCAGGGCATGCTTCTTGATCAGCTTGCCATTCACGTAGGTGCCGTTGGTGCTATTGAGATCCTCAAGGAACGAATCGTTGAGGATATTGATAATCAGGGAGTGATGACCGCTGACCGCAGGATTGTCGATTCGTACATCATTGTCCGGAAGGCGCCCAACCGTGTAGCGCTCTTTCGTCATGTTGTATTCCGCCAGAACCTGGTTGTCCAGACTTAGAAATAACCGTGCCATTTTTACTCGCTCTTAGACCGCTGCGTCCCTTATGAACGAAACAAGCCGGCAATCTTTGCGAACAGACCCTTCTTCGCCGGGAAGGGTTCTTTGATCTGCGCAAGCATTACCGATATGTTGTCTCGTCCGCCGTGGTCGTTGGCCAAGTCAACAAGCTGTTGACCAACTACCTCAAGACTATCATTAAAAGTACTGATAGTTAAGTGAATATCGTCATCTTCGACCATGTCCGGCAGGCCGTCCGAGCAGAGCAGGTAGATATCTCCCGGGAGGACGTCGTGTTCGTGAACTTCGACCTCGACGACCGGCTCGACGCCCAGCGCCCTGGTCACGTAATTTCGGTTGGTTGAGCGCTGCGCTTCTTCTTCCGAGTAAAATCCCCGGTCAACCAGTTCCTGCAGCAGCGAGTGGTCCATTGTAATCTGCTCGAGCTGCCCGTCACGCAGGCGGTACGCACGCGAATCGCCGACGTGAGCGATCGATACGCGGTCGTCATAGTACATGCAGGCCACGATGGTCGTGCCCATGCCCTCGCAATGCGTCTGGCTCTGCGCCGTCTGGTAAATGATCTTGTTGGCCCGATAAACGGCGTCGCGCAGCACGATAGACTGGCGCATCATCCCGCTGTGCGGGTCAATATCATCACGTTCTTCCCGGTTCGCGCCAACGGCGGCGAGGTCGGTTACGATCTGAACCGCGATACCACTGGCCACTTCGCCTGCGTTGTACCCGCCCATGCCGTCGGCGAGTACCATCAGTCCGATTTCGGGCACGGAGCCGATCGCGTCCTCGTTGTGCTCCCGCACGCGACCCGTATCGGTGATCTCGGCAAAATCGATTTTTCCGCGTAGGTTCATAGGCTGGTGTCTTTCTCGCTCGTCGCTCTTGTTATGAGAATCTTGCGCAATTCCTGAGCGCGATCGCCATTTCGGCGCCACAGGAAAAACGGTCTTCCGGTCGCTTCGCCATTGCCTTCGCCAATACGGCGTCGACACTCGGCGGGATACCTGTCCGTCTGGAAGACACCGGTGCGGGATCGTCAGTCGTAATCTTGGTCATCAAAACAGCTATGTTTGTGGCCTTGAACGGGACCTCTCCCACAAGAAGCTCGTATAGGGTAACACCAAGTGAAAATAAGTCCGATAGGCCGGTGAGATCTTCGGCGCCGAGCTGCTCAGGCGACATGTACATCGGCGTCCCCAGTACGATCCCGGTCTTGGTGCGATTATTGTCCGTGAGGCGTGCCACGCCGAAATCGCTGATCTTCAGGGAGCCGTCTTTCGGGTTGTACAGCAGGTTGGCAGGCTTGATGTCGCGGTGGATCACGCCCTGATGATGGGCATAGTCGAGTGCCTCGGCGGTCAGCGCACAGAGTTCCAGCGCGCGCTTCGGCGCGAGCAGCCGCTTGGGGTCGGTGAAATCCTTGAGCGGTATGCCGGGTACGTATTCCATTGCGATATAGGCAAGGCCCTTGTCCTCACCTGCATCGAATACCGTGATGATGTTGGGGTGTGTCAGTCGCCCTGCGGATTCCGCTTCGCGATAAAAGCGCAGCCGCGCTTCCTTGAGTTCCTCGTCTTCGAACTCCTTCTCTATCGGTATGACCTTGATGGCCAGCGAGCGGTTGATTCTCGGGTCCTTGCCAAGATAGACGGCGCCCATGGCGCCGCGCCCGATCTTTCGCTGCACCATGTAGCGCCCGAGTCGCTGGGGTACGCCGCTCATGTGTTTCGGCGAAAGGCTCGCTTCAGCATGACCTGTGTGCGTGCGCTTCATCCATTCCAGCACCGCCTCGGCGCGTTCCGGTTTGGCTTGCTCCTCGAAGGCGAGCGACAACTTGTACATCAGGGCCGCAACCGTCTCGGATGGATTGCAGCGGCGAAATTCTGCAAACGCCGGTTCCAGACGGCCTGCCGAGAGAAAATCCGATCCGCGCTTTAGTGCGTCGACGGAGACCTTTTTGACATTCTGCACCAGGTAGGAGCTCAGTATTGCGACGCCAAGGAAAATCAGGATAGGCCGACCGAGATCGATGCGGGTATCAAGGACAAACAGCAGGAGGAATTCGACGAACAGGAGTGAGAGCGCGGTAACCAGTGTGAAGATGCCAACTTCGCGTCGATTGCGGTCGGGCAGGAACAACACAGCAATGATGGCCAACAGAACGGGCGCGAGCCATTCCATGGCCTTGGCCCAGGCCGGCGCTATTATCATGCGTTCGTTTTCGATGTCGGCCAGCAGGGCAGCCGTCAATTCAGATGCGGTCACAAACTGGCCGGATGGCAATAACGCCTCGGCTCCGACGATCGGCGGGTCCGCGTCAACGAAAACAGTCGCGCCTGACAAGTCTGTCTGTCCCTCGAGGATCTCGGCCACACTGAGCCTCGGTAGCGGCGCGTAACTTGAAAAGTAGATCGTATCGTCCGAGCGCGACAGCCGAGGCGCCGTCGCAGTAATCGACTCTGCCAACGCAATTGCAAATGGCAGCGACGGCGACATTACGTCACCATTGAAGTGCCAGAGTTCGGAGCGCCGCAATACGCCGTCATTGTCCGCCTTGTGACCGACGAAGCCCTTGTTCCGTGACACGTCAGCGAGTCGATGGCGGGCAGGCACAAAAACCGGTGCCCCGGAGTTCAGGCGGGCCGACCAGTCTGGCAGATCTACGGCGGCTGGAATGTCAGCGGGGTTCGTCAGGATGATGCGCTTGGCGTTGACGGCCTGCAGCTTCTGGATGATCTTTCCGTACTGCTGCAGGACTTGCTCGGGAGACGCGCGCTGCGGGTCGATACTCACGATGAAGGCGTTGTCCAGCGGCTTTGTGGGCAGGCTGCTGGCGAACTGGTCGTAAAGCAGGCGGTCGGCGGCAACAAACCACTGTGCCAGGGGCCCATAGACCAGTAACAGCAGGACGCTCGCAAAGATAAGCGCGATCAGTCGATTGCGTTTGCTGTTACTTGCCGTCTTCAAAGTGCTTCATGTCCCTGTTTTAAGGGCGAAATTATAAGTAAATGCAGCTATACGTAATGAGATAGGGTTGGCACTTTTTATGTAATAACAGTCCTGAACGTGGTGCTACTATTGCCCTGCAGGACAATTGCCGAATTTAACAATAATCTGTTCGACGGTCGCGCTAATTGCGCGCGTGAGCGTACTAATCCCTTTTTTAACAATATGTTATGTGCCTCGGGCAAGGGCGTTAACGGGATGGGGTGCGCACCCGTCCGGGTCGAGAAGAAATGCAGGGGTAGAAACCGTGGCGAAGGCCAAGAAAGCCTATGTGTGTGGCGAATGTGGGGCTCACAGCGTCAAGTGGGCCGGACAGTGCCCCGAATGCCTGATGTGGAACACACTCGCGGAGCAGTCCTTCGCCGCGAGCAGTGCTTCAACCGGCAGCGGTGCTGTCGCGCAGCGACTCGACGAGTTGACCGGCGACGTCGAGCAACGATTTGCGACTGGTTTCAGTGAGTTTGACCGGGTGCTGGGTGGTGGGCTGGTTCCCGGCGCCGTCGTATTGCTCGGTGGCGACCCCGGCGTCGGTAAATCGACCTTGCTGCAACAGGTTTCCGCAAGCCTGATGAACGAGGTGCCGGTCTGCTATGCAACCGGCGAAGAGTCATTACGGCAGATCGGTCAGCGTTCACTGCGCCTCGGCCTCAACGCGTCCGCAATGAACCTGCTATCCGATACGTCGATTGAGAACGTGTTGGAACAGGCAACTCGCTGCAACGCCAGGGCACTGGTGATCGATTCGATTCAGACCATGACGTCCGAGCACCTGCCATCGGCTCCCGGGTCGGTCGCACAGCTTCGGGAAAGCGTTGGCCGCCTCGTGCAGTTCGCAAAGCAAAACGAAGTGTCTGTTTTCGTTATCGGGCATGTGACCAAGGAGGGTGCTATTGCAGGCCCGCGTGTCGTAGAACACATGGTCGATACGGTCTTGTATTTCGAGAACGATCCGGCAAGTCGCTACACGATGATCCGGTCCGTCAAGAACCGCTTTGGCGCCAGCGGAGAAATGGGCGTTTTTGCGATGACCGAAACCGGGTTTCGCGAAGTCAGCAATCCATCCGCGATTTTCCTGTCTCGTGATTCAGTCAACGAACCGGGCAGCATCGTGTCGGTTGCGTGGGAGGGCAGCCGCCCACTGCTCGTGGAGATCCAGGCCCTGGTTGCGGAGGGCAGCAGCAATTATTCGAAGCGACTGGCACAGGGCGTTGATCAAAATCGTCTCGCATTGCTGCTGGCGGTTCTGCAACGTCACGGCGATCTGGCGATGATCGATGAGGACGTTTTCGTCAACGTGGTGGGCGGCCTGCGTATCGGGGAGACGGCCGTGGATTTGCCGACGGTGCTTGCCATCGTCTCGAGCTTCAGGGACCGAGCCTGTGCAGAGCGGCTCGTCTGTTTCGGTGAACTCGGCCTCGCCGGCGAGATCAGGCCGGTCCGTTTCGGCACTGAACGAATTGCAGCCGCCGCCAAGCAGGGCTTCACACGGGCGATCGTTCCGGCGGGTAACGTGCCGAAGAAGACGCCGAAAGGTATCGAGGTGACGGGCGTGCGGCGTCTGAGTGAAGCACTGGACGCTGCCTGGTAGCCGCGTCAATCCGGTTCGGTGTCTGGAATCTTCTGTCCGACTCTCACTGAGCGGACACGATTGTCATCGGTCTCGACAATTTCGATGGGATAGCCATTGATCTTGAGGCAGGTGCCCGGTGCCGGGATAGTCTCGAGCATCTCGATAATCAAACCGTTTATCGTCTTCGGACCGTCCGTCGGCAGATCCCACGACTGCGAACGGTTCAGTTCGCGAATGTTTGCGGTAGCGTCAACCAGAAACGTATCGGCACCCTCGTCGACAACGTCGACTTCGTCGTCGGCCGGGTCTGTTGTGAACTCGCCGACAATTTCCTCGAGAATGTCTTCCAGCGTGACAATGCCCTGAATGTCGCCGTACTCGTCCACGACCAGCGCCGTACGTTCCCGTCTGCGCTGGAACTGCACCAGCTGCGTGCTCAACGGCGTACCCTCCGGTACGAAGTACGGCTCGTCCAGCAGACGTAGCAGGTTTTCCCGCGTCAGATCCTGCTGTGCAAGATTGGCAAGTTTGCGCATGTGCAGGATACCGACAACCTGGTCGATGGTATCGCGGTAAACCGGCAAGCGTGTGTGCTGGCTGGCACTGATGATGACTTCGATATCAGGCGCATCTCTGTCGAGATCGATACCGACAATTTCGTTGTGCGGCACCATCACATCATCGACAGTGACTTGTTCAAGGTCGAGAATGCTGAGCAGCATTTTCCGGTAGCGCGTCGAAAGTCTTGCGCCGGCTTCGTGGACGACCGTGCGCAGCTCTTCACGCGTCAGCGAATGCAGGTCGCTGTCGCCATCACGGACCCCTAGCAGAAAGAGCACGCCATTGGACGCCGCATTGGTCAGCCAGACGATCGGGTAGGTGATCTTCAGCAAGGGGTAGTAGACCATTGCGGCAGGAAAGGCCAGCCGTTCCGGATGTAATGCGGCCAGCGTCTTGGGCGCCGCCTCCGAAAAAATAAGGACGGCCAGCGTAAGCAGCAAGGTGCCTATTGCGACGGCGGGCTGACCGCCGATCTCGAAGGCGATCACAGCAACCAGCGATGCCGCCGAGAAGTTGACGAGGTTGTTGCCCAGCAGGATCAGGCCGATCAAACGGTCGGGCCGTTTCAGCAGCTGCTCGGCAACGCGCGCGCCGCGATGGCCTTCGCGCGCTTTGTGCCGAAGCTGGTAGCGGTTGAGGCTCATAAGAGCCGTTTCCGAGCCAGAAAAGAAGGCGGAGAGCATCAGTAGAACTAAGAGCAGACTAAACAGGCCTGCTAGCGGAACGTCGTCGCCCAAAGGAAGGGGACCTCCAAGTCAGCCGTATGAAAAACAGTTCAACAGGCCACCGCCAAGGAGTCAAGAACGGTCGTCTCAGCCCCAGCTCTTGTCGAAAATCTCCTGCAGGATGACACGGCTGCCGAAGTAAGCCAGGAACAGCGTGGCGAAACCCCACAGGTAGAGCTTGATCGCACGCTTGCCGCGCCATCCGGCCACGAAGCGACCGGCCAGCAGGACGCCGAAAATCACCCATGCGATCAGCGAAAAGGCGAACTTGTGAGCGAGATTCTGTTCCAGCAGATCGTTGACGAATGACAGGCCGGAGGCAATCGAAAGTGTCAGGCCCGCGAAACCCGCCGCGGTGACGGCGATAAGCAATCGCTCGGTCGTTTCCAGCGGTGCAAAGAGCTGGTTAATCGGCGTTATGCGAGCCGAATGCAGGCGGCGTTCCTGGATGAGGGCAAACAGCGCGACGATCGCCCCGACGGTGAGCAAACCGTAGCTCAGCAGCGCAATCAGAATATGGGCTCTGACCTGCCAGGCCATCGCGACACCGAGGGACGCTTCGATGGATGAACTCATCAGGCTTGCCGTTGCGGCCGACAGCAGCAACATCCCGGCGCTCATACCGCGCAAGGTAGGCTCAAATGCGGCGAGCAGTGCAATGATGGCCAGTTCGAGACCAATCAGGGACGCAGCACTGCCGATCGACAGATGGAAGCCATCGCCGGGCAGAATCAATGCAAAAAGGTGCTGTTCATGCAATACGACGCCGATAATTCCGAATACGTACGCAGCCACGAAGTAGGCGCGGGACTTTGCTTTGAAACGTGGCAAGCGGCTGCAGGTGAACGCGGCTGCTGCCAGGAAATAGAGCGAAAGAATTGTGATTTGAGACACAGAATCCCTATAGGCATTCACCTAACTTGGGATCATCCCATATGGCGTAGTCCAAGAGAACCCTCGTTATGCGAATTCGCGTGCTTGGTTGCAGTGGGGGCATCGGCGCCGGCGCACGAACCTCTGCATTGCTGATCGACAATGATGTCCTGATCGACGCGGGAACCGGAATCGGTGACCTTGATCTGCAGGATCTTGACTCTATTCGCCATGTATTCCTGACGCACGCGCACCTCGACCATATTGCCGGCCTGCCAATGCTGGCCGATCGCGTCTTCGACGAGAACTTCGAGGTACCTCTGACGGTGTACGCGCGAGAAGAGACGCTGCGCGCCGTCCAGGATCACCTCTTTAACGGCGTCATATGGCCGGACTTCGCGAAGCTGCCATCGCCGCACAACCCCATGTTGCGATACCGCGTCTGCAGCCCTGGTGACACGATCACAATTGGGCACAGGGACTTCTACGCTGTCGACGTCATGCATTCGGTGCCGTCGCTCGGCTACACCGTGCAAAATTCCGGTGGCGCCTTTGCCGTGAGCGGCGATACCAAGACCAACGAGACGCTCTGGCCGGTCTTGAATGCCTGCAAAGACCTGCGGGTACTGGTTATCGAAGTGTCTTTTCCTGACGAAATGCAGGCCCTCGCGGCGGACTCCGGCCACTACACCCCACGGACGCTGACAGCCGATCTGAGGCGTTTGCGGCACAACCCGGAAATCTGGCTGACCGGCATGAAACCCGGTGAGGAAGAGAGAATCTTTGCACAGGTTCAGGAAGCTGCACCAGCGATGAACATTCAGATGCTGTCGCGCGGAACGGTGCTACATGTCTGATTCCTGGGGGTGATTGCAGGGCAGCGCCGTTTCAACAGCGGCGTGTTGTCACTCGCACTGGCACGTTCATCTCGGCTAGAATGCGCGCATGTTTGAGAACCTGACCGGTCGTCTATCGGACGCCGCTCGCCAGTTGTCTGGCAAGGGGCGGCTCACCGAAACCAATATCAAGGACACGTTGCGCCAGGTGCGGCTCGCGCTGCTCGAGGCGGACGTCGCATTGCCCGTTGTCAAAGGTTTTGTAGACAGGATTCGAGAACGTGCGCTGGGTGAGGAGGTTGGCAAGAGCCTGACACCGGGCCAGGCATTGGTGAAGATCATTCATGCCGAGCTGGTCGGTATCCTGGGCAGCGAGTCCGCACCGCTCGATCTGAAGGCGCAGCCGCCCGTGGTCATCCTGCTGGCGGGCTTGCAGGGTGCGGGCAAGACCACCACGGCCGCCAAACTGGCTCGCCGCCTGATCGAGAAAGAAAAAAAGAAAGTGATGCTCGTCAGCGTGGATATACACCGACCAGCTGCAATTCTGCAGCTGCAAACGTTGGCCGGCGAGGTCAACGCGCTGCACTGCCCCAGTGAGGCGACGGAGAAGCCAACAGCCATTGTGGCTCGCGCGGTTGATTCGGCGCGGCGCTCGTTTGCGGATGTTCTGATCGTCGACACGGCAGGGCGGCTGCATGTCGACGGCGAGATGATGCAGGAAGTCATCGAGGTTCATAAGGCCGCCCAGCCGCATGAAACGCTGTTCGTCGTAGACAGCATGGCGGGACAGGATGCGGTCAATTCTGCGACAGCTTTTGATAACAGCCTGCCGTTGACCGGCGTCATTCTGACAAAGACGGATGGCGATGCGAAAGGCGGTGTTGCGCTGTCTATTCGTGAAATTACCGGCAAGCCGATCCGCTTCATTGGTGTTGGCGAGAAAGTGGATGCGTTGGAAGCGTTTCACCCGGACAGGATGGCATCGCGCATCCTCGGCATGGGCGATGTGCTGACGCTGGTTGAGGAGATCGAGCAGAAAGTCAGTAAGGAACAGACTGAGAAACTCGCCAGCAAATTGAAGAAAGGGCGCGGCTTCGATCTTTCCGATCTCAGGGACCAGCTCGAGCAAATGATGAACATGGGCGGGCTGGCATCGATGCTCGAGAAACTGCCGTTGCCCGGCAACGTAAATCCCGCTGCGCTGAAAGACGGTGCCAATGAGAAAATGATCCGTCGACAGATTGCGATTATCAACTCCATGACGCCGGCGGAGCGTCGCTTTCCCAAAACCATTAATGGCTCCCGCAAGAAACGCATTGCCGGCGGTGCAGGGCAGCAGATCCAGGATGTGAATCGTCTCCTGAAGCAGCATCTGCAGATGGAAAAGATGATGAAGAAGGTCTCGAAAGGCGGCATGAAGAAGTTCATGCGAGGTATGCCGGGAGGCGGTCTGCCGCCAGGAATGCGCTGATTTCCTGACCGTTTTCGGCGAAAAAAACCGATGCCGGGCCGAAAAATGGCATGTTTCGCGCTAAGGTACCGAAAAACCTAGGTATTTTCGCTCGTAAAACGCTTCACATTTGGCGTGAATCCCGTACAATGCGCCGTCTACTCGGGTCGGCCCGAGAACAGGCACGTCTGCCTCTTTTTTACACAAACACGGAAATGTAATGGTTAGTATTCGACTTTCGCGCGCAGGCGCGAAAAAGCGTCCTTTTTATCACCTGGTGGTTACCGACAGTCGCAACCGTCGGGACGGCCGGTACATTGAGCGAATCGGTTACTTCAACCCGGTCGGTCGTGAGCACGAGGAGAACCTGCGGGTTGACCTCGAACGTGCTGATTACTGGATCGGCAAGGGAGCACAGCCGTCCGAGCGCGTTTCGTCGCTGCTGAAAAAGCATCGTAAGGCTGCCGCGAGCACCTGATCTTTTGACAGAGCAACCGATAGTGCTGGGACGTATTTCCGGCGTGTTCGGTGTCCGGGGTTGGGTCAGGATCTTTTCCTACACGGATCCCCGGGAAGCGTTACTTGAGTACGAGAACTGGTTACTGGGTCACGAGGGTGATTGGCAGCCAGTCAAAGTCGCTGAGGGCCAGCGGCACGGCAAGACGGTCGTCGCCAGGATCGATCAGTGCGATGACCGCGACCAGGCAGCGACCTTGATCGGGGCAGAAATTGCGGTATCGCGAGATGCCCTGCCGGAGACCGAAGACGGCCATTATTACTGGCATGATCTTGAGGGACTCAGGGTCGTGCGGCGCGACGGTTCGGACCTTGGCACCGTTGCGTACCTGATGGAAACAGGCGCGCACGATGTGATGGTGGTCAAGGGCGACGTGGAACGGTTGATTCCATTCGTCAGGGAAGAAATCGTTATCGACGTGGATCTCGCCAACGGTGTGATTGTCGTCGACTGGGAATGGGACTGACTGGGTGCAGATTAGCGTCGTCAGCCTGTTTCCGGAAATGGTGGATACGATAGCCGATTTCGGCATCGTGGGACGCGCGCTCGATCGGGGCCTGATTTCGCTGGATGTCGAGAACCCGCGGGATCACACGAGCGACGCCCATCGAACGGTCGATGACAGGCCGTACGGCGGCGGCCCCGGAATGGTCATGAAGTTCGAGCCGCTTGCCGCAGCATTGCAGGCGTCTCGGGCGAGGTTGCCGGAAGGCAGCCCGGTGGTTTACCTGTCACCCCAGGGTGCGGTATTCAACCAGGCGGCGGCAAGGCGCTATGCGGAACTGCCGGGGCTCGTGCTTCTGGCAGGGCGATATGAAGGCATCGACGAGCGACTCATTGAGTCAGAGGTTGATGAAGAGTTGTCGCTGGGAGATTTTGTGCTTTCCGGCGGAGAAATTGCGGCGATGGCGGTTATTGATGCGGTCGTGCGGTTATTGCCCGGGGCACTGGGCGACGCGGAGTCGGCACAACAGGACTCCTTTGAAGGTGGGTTGCTGGATTTTCCCCACTACACGCGGCCGGAGATCGTGGAAGGCCGCCGTGTGCCGGAGGTACTGATGTCCGGGGACCACGCGAAGATTGCGCGGTGGAGACAGAAGCAGGCACTGGGTCGCAGCTACTTGCGGCGACCGGACTTGCTTGAAGAACTGGATTTGGATAACGAGCAGCGAGAGTTGCTCGATGAATTTTTGAAAGAGCAGATGACATGAGCAAAATTATTGAAGCGATCGAAAACGAGCAGATGGGCAAGGAGATTCCTGACTTCGCTCCGGGCGATACGGTTGTGGTGCAGGTGAAGGTCAAGGAGGGCGCGCGGGAGCGACTGCAGGCCTTCGAGGGCGTTGTTATTGCCAAACGCAATCGCGGCCTGAACTCGTCCTTTACCGTGCGTAAGATCTCCCACGGTGAAGGCGTCGAGCGTGTATTCCAGACGTACAGCCCGGTTGTGGACTCCGTCGAGGTCAAGCGTCGTGGTGACGTCCGTCGCGCCAAGCTCTATTACCTGCGCGGACGCACCGGCAAGGCAGCCCGCATCAAGGAAAAGATCTAGTTTCGAGCACTTTCGGGAGTCGCTGCCGGCAGACGCCGGCGGCGCTGTCCTGTTACACGAGCCTCGGCGCAAGTTCCAAAACTCTGCATTAGTCCACATAATGCGGCATGTCTGGCTACACTACCGGAACCAATCCCCGCTGGCAGGGTCCCTCGTGACATGAGAAAACTTCGTATCTTCAGGCTATCCAGGCTGCTCAGGGTGTTTGTTCTGGTGTCGGCCAGCCTTTCGATGGCTGCTTGTGCGTCGTTGATGTCGTCAGCTGCCACCGGGCTGGCAGACAACCTCTCGCTCGCAATTCTCAACCAGGACGATCCGGAGCTGGTGCGTGCCGGCGCGCCGTCCTACCTGCTGTTGCTCGACAGTTTCGTCGAAGGCAGCCCTGACGATCCGGATATTCTCGCCGCTGGCGCTACGTTGTATGCGACCTACGGCGCCGTATTTGCGGAGGATCCTGATCGGGCCTCGCGACTGACGTCACGCGGCAGGCGCTACGCGCTGTCGGCAATGTGCGAGTCTTATGAGCCGGCCTGCGGCTGGCCGGACGCGGACTACGAGCAGTTCGTGGCTACGCTGCACGGCATTGGCCCGAAAAAGGCCGAGTACCTCTATACCTACGGCTTCGCGTCGCTTGCTTACCTGAGGGCGCACAGCTCCGGCGGATCGACCTGGGATTCGTTGGCCGAGCTGCCCCAGATTCAGGCGCTATTCGATCACTATCTCAACATAAGCGGTGACGAAGTTAACGGAAGCGTCTACACATACATGGGAATATTGCTGACCTTGAGGCCGCCGGCGCTGGGTGGCGAGCCGGAGAGGGCGCGGGAGTTTTTCGAGAAGGCGATTGCGGTCACGGATGGCAAGGACCTGGGTGCCAAAGTGGAATTCGCCCGCGGCTATGCGAAATTGCTGTACGAGCGGGAGCTTCACGACCAGCTGCTCAATGACGTTGTTGCTGCCGATCCCTACCAGGACGGCTATACGCTGAGCAACGTGATGGCGCAAAAAGACGCTGTATTACTCCTGGCCGAGGCTGACGATTACTTTTAGTGGATAGACGAATGAAAAAGCTTGTTTGGATTCTTATCACCGTGTTGTTCAGCCTGCCGGCACATGCCGTGACGCTGAAGATTGCGACGGTGACGCCGGAAAATTCTCAATGGATGAAGGACATGCGGGCCAGCGCTGCCGAGATCAAGGAGCGCACCGAGGGGCGCGTGCAGATCAAGTATTACGGCGGCGGCATCAAGGGCGATGACAAGAAAGTGCTCGGTCAGATTCGCATTCGCCAGCTGCAGGGCGGCGCGTTCACGCCGTCGGCTCTGTCGTCGCAGTATCCGGACCTGAACCTCTACGGCATGCCTTTGATATTCGATTCCGAAGAGGAGGCCGCGTACGTTCGCAGCCGTCTTGACGAGCGGCTAAGCGAGGGGCTGGAAGAAGCAGGCTTCGTCAATTTTGGCTTCGCCACATCGGGCTTCGCCAACATCCTCTCGAATACGCCGGTGAGGTCGCTTGCGGACCTCAAGGGCAAACGCGTCTGGGTGCCCGAGGGCGACGAGATCAGCTATGCCTCGATGGAGGCGCTGTCATTGTCACCCGTCACTCTGCCGCTGACGGACGTCCTCACAGGACTGCAGACAGGATTGATCGACATTGTCGCAATACCGCCGATGGTTGCGCTGATCATGCAATGGCACACGAAGGTGAAATTCGTGACCCGGGTGCCGCTTGTCTACACGCTCGGTTTCATGGCGATCGACAGGAAGACGTTTGAGAAGATCAGCCCGGCTGACCAGTCGATCGTTCATGAAGTGATGGAGCGAACCTACAAGAACTTCAACCGGGTCAATCTCGAGGATAATGAAGGCGCGTTTCAAGCGCTCGTGAAAAGCGGTATCGAGATGGTCGATTTCGACGAACAGGCTTACCTCGATACGCGCAAGTTGCTGCTGGCCTCAAATCGGCAGATGGGGCAGCAAGGCAAGTTCACGCTGGAACTCTATGACGAGATGATGGGCTACGTGGACGAATATCGCAGCGAACAGAGTGCGGCTCTCGGCGAGTAGCGGTGCTCTACAAAGTCATGGCGCTGTTGGCGAGACTCGAGAGAGCGGGAAGCTTCTTCGAGACCGTCCTGCTCGTGACGCTGCTGAGTTCCATGATGCTGCTAGCGGTCGGCCAGATCGTTCTGCGCGAGGTCTTCTCGACCGGGTTTGTCTGGGCAGATGAGCTGATCAAGCTGATGGTGCTGTGGCTGGCCATGGTTGGCTCGATCGCGGCCTGCCGCGAAAACCGCCACATTCGCATCGATGCCCTGTCGCATATCCTGCCCAGGATCGCCGTTGAGATAACGCGCGTACTGGTCGATGCCTTTGCAGCCGTTATTTGCGGCATTATCGCCTGGCAGACATGGCGCTACCTGCAGGTAGAAATCGAGTACCAGGATACGGTCCTGGTCAATATTCCGGCGTGGATCGCGCACAGCGTGCTACCCGCCGCGTTCCTGTTGATCAGCTTTCGTTTCACGATTCTCATCATCAAGCAAATCGGCAGGATCGTTACCGGCGAATACAAGGGCGAGAGCGCGTGATTCTACTCAGTGTCCTGCTGGTAGTGTTGGCGGTATTCGGTGCGCCGTTATTCGCGATCATCGCTGCGAGCGCCATGATCGGTTTCCACAAAGAGGGAACCGACCTGATGATCATGGCGCTGGAAGTGCAGAGCATAGCCAGCATGCCGTTTCTTTCCGCAATTCCGATGTTCACTTTCGCTGGCTATCTGCTCAGCGAGAGTAACGCGCCGAAAAGACTGGTAAGGCTGACTGGGGCCATGCTTGGCTGGATGCCCGGAGGCCTGGCACTCGTTTGTCTCGCGGCCTGCGCCTTCTTTACAGCGTTTACAGGTGCGTCCGGTGTCACGATTATCGCGCTGGGTGCCATCTTGTACCCGGCGCTTAAACAGGACGGCTACGGCGACAAGTTTAACCTTGGTCTCGTGACGTCGGCCGGTAGCCTCGGCCTGCTGTTTGCGCCGTCGCTGCCGCTCATTCTGTACGGCGTCATCGCCGAAGTGCCCATCGACAACCTGTTTCTTGCAGGCATACTGCCAGGCCTGCTGATGTTGCTGATGCTGTCCGGCTGGAGTCTGTGGGTGAATCGTGCAATCCGCAGGCCGTTAAGCTCGTTTTCTTTTCACGAGGTTGGCAAAGCGTTGCGCGAGTCGCTCTGGGAGCTGCCGCTGCCATTCGTTGTTCTCGGCGGTATCTACTCGGGGTTCTTTGCGGTGTCCGAAGCCGCCGCGGTGACGGCTCTGTATGTTCTGCTGGTCGAGGTCGTCATACTCCGCGAGATCCCGTTGCGGGATCTGCCGAGAATCATGCGGGCATCGATGATCCTGGTTGGCGCTATTCTGATCATCCTGGGTGTGTCTGTTGCGTCGACCAGTTACATGATCGATGCGGATATCCCACAGCGACTGTTCGGGATCGTCTCGGGCATGGTAAGCAGCCAGACCACTTTCCTGATTCTGCTGCTGCTGTTTCTCCTGGTGCTGGGTGCAATACTGGATATCTTCTCCGCCATTGTGCTGGTGGTGCCGCTGATCCTGCCGATTGCGGCCGGATACGGCGTGAATGAAGTGCATCTCGGCATCGTATTCCTGGCTGCCATGCAGCTTGGTTACCTGACACCGCCTGTCGGACTGAACCTGTTTATCGCAAGTTATCGATTCGAAAAACCGATCATGCACGTCTATTCGGCGACCTTCCCGTTCCTGATTATCCTGATGGTGTCGGTCGTGTTGATCACTTTCTTACCGGAATTGTCGCTGTTTTTCCTGTCGAACTAGGGCGCGTAGCAGCAAATTGCATTAGTCTTGTGCCGACGCGCAAGAGACAAGAGGCCTACTGATTATGAGTGAACGCAATGTATTCGTGCGACTGATAAGTGCGCTGTGGCGCGGCGCCAACGGAGTGCGCAAGGTACTGCACCTGCTTCTGCTGCTTGTTGTTTTTGCCGTGTTCTTCGGGGCGATTTCTGGTGGCGCGCCACCGATACTGCCGCAGAAAGCGGCGCTGGTCATTCAGCCGACTGGCGCGCTCGTCGAGCAGCTGGCAGGCAACCCTTACGACCGCGCGCTGGCCGAGTTGTTGGGCGAGGTCCAGACGCAGACACTGGTGCAGGACGTTCTCGATGCGCTGGAATACGCAAGGACGGACGACCGCGTTACGGCTGTGCACCTCGAGCTGAGCGCGCTTGCCGGAGGCGGACTGAACAAGCTGCAGCGTGTCGCCGAGGCCATCGAGTCGTTCAGGGAGTCCGGAAAGCCGGTGATCGCGAGTGCCGATGTTTTTGCGCAGGCAGGCTATTACCTTGCAGCGCACGCGGACGAGCTCTACCTGCACCCGCAGGGCCTTGTGTTCCTGCAGGGCTACGGCGGCTACAGGAACTACTACCGCGACGCGATCGAGCATCTGCGCATCGACTGGAATGTGTTTCGCGTCGGTACGCATAAATCCTTTGTCGAACCGTATACGCGCATGGACATGTCTCCGGAGGATCGCGCATCGCGGACGAATCTGATCAGCCAGTTCTGGACGATGTACCAGCAGGACGTGGTCGCGGCCCGTGGTCTGCCGGAGGGCGCTATCGATGACTACGCGCAGAACATGGTTGCGAAGGTCGGTGCTGCGAATGGTGACATGGCGCTCGCGGCGCATGACAACGGGCTCGTCGATGCACTGCTGAGCCGCACGGAGTTGCGCGAAAAACTGCAGGAATATGCAGGCGAGGACAAGGAAGATGCGTCCACCTATGCGTCGGTGGGCATGAATGAGTATCTCGACCAGATGCGGCTATTGCACGGTTCGAAGCCCGACGACGAAAATGTTGCGATCATCATTGCGGCGGGAGAAATCCTGGACGGGTCACAGCCGCCGGGGACCGTCGGCGGTGATTCGACGGCAGCGCTCCTGCGCGAAGCGCTCACTGACGACACCGTCAAGGCCGTCGTGCTTCGGGTTGACAGTCCCGGTGGCAGTGTCTTTGCCTCGGAGGTTATTGCACAGCAAATCCAGGCGTTGCAGCAGGCGGGAAAACCTGTCGTAGCGTCCATGGGTAGCGTGGCGGCGTCGGGTGGCTACTGGATCTCCGTAGTCGCGGACAGAGTGTTGGCCAGCCCCGCGACCGTAACCGGGTCGATCGGCGTATTCGGCATGGTTCCGACGTTTCAGCGAACGATGAACGCTGTTGGCATCGCAACAGACGGCGTCGCGACGACGCCATGGCCAGCCGTGAGGCCGGACCTGGAGCTTCCGGAACAAGCCCGGCAGCTTATCCAGATGATCGTTGAAAACGTCTACGACGACTTCATTTCGAACGTTGCCGAGAGGCGGGGCATGGACAAGCAGGCGGTCGATGCCATAGGTCAGGGACAGGTCTGGACGGGCCGAGACGCGCTCGAGAACGGCCTTGTCGATCAGCTGGGCGGATTGGACGAAGCCGTGACGATTGCTGCCGAGCTCGCGCAATTGACCGAGGGTGAGTTCGGGCGCAAGACGATTGAGCGGAAGTTGTCACCGACCGAGCAGATGATTGTCGATCTGCTAACCGTCGCAAAGAGTGCCGGACTGAATCCAGCGAGTTTCGTTGCCGCGCCTGCGCCGATCGCGACATTCGCGAATCAACTGCAAAAAATACTGGCAGGCATAACCCGGTTTAACGATCCGCGAGGCGTCTATTCGCACTGCTTCTGCGATATCAATTAGCCGTCCGGTCGATTCGTCAACTCCAGTTCAGGATGACTTTACCGGTCTGGCCTGATTCCATCAGCTCGAATGCCGGCTGGAATTCGTCAATGTCGAAATGGTGCGTGATGATCGGCTGCATGTCGAGTCCACTCTGCAACATGCTCGACATCTTGTACCAGGTTTCGAACATCTCGCGGCCGTAGATGCCTTTGATCACCAGGCCTTTGAAGATGACCTCATTCCAGTTGATGGCCATATCGCCGGGCGGGATACCCAGCATGGCAATCTTGCCGCCGTGGTGCATCGTCCGAACCATGTCGCGAAATGCGGCCGGGTTGCCGGACATTTCCATGCCGACATCGAATCCCTCTTCCATACCGAGATCGCGCATGCACTCGTCGATCGTCTCGTGAGTGACATTGAGCGCTCTTGTCGCACCCATCTTGCGCGCAAGTTCGAGTCGGTAGTCGTTAACATCGGTTATTACGATATGGCGCGCACCGGCGAAACGCGCAATCGCGACGGCCATCGCGCCTATCGGACCCGCACCGGTGATCAATACGTCCTCTCCCACGAGGTCGAATGACAAGGCGGTGTGCGTGGCGTTTCCCAGCGGGTCGAGTATGGATGCCATGTCGTCGCTGATGGAATCCGGCAATTTGAAAACGTTGAACGCGGGAACCGAGATGTACTCGGCGAACGCGCCGGCCCGGTTCACACCGACACCAATGGCATTCATGCACAAGTGACGACGACCGGCGCGACAGTTGCGGCATACACCGCAGGTGACGTGACCTTCAGCAGATACCCGGTCACCAAGGCTGAATCCGCGCACCTCGATACCCATGTCCACGATACGGCCGCTGAACTCGTGTCCGACTGCCATGGGTACCGGGATCGTCTTCTGCGCCCAGTCGTCCCATTTGAAGATGTGAATATCGGTGCCGCAGATGGCCGTGCGATTGACCTTGATCAATACATCGTTATGGCCGACCTCCGGTGTCGCTATGTCCTGCATCCAGATACCGCGTTCTGGCTTCGCTTTGACTAGTGCTTTCATCGTCTTATCTCGTGCATTTGACTCTTAATGGATTACGCCCAATTCCTGACCGACCTCTGTAAAGGCCTCGATCGCCTGGTCCAGCTGATCGCGTGTCAGTCCGGCGGACATCTGTGTTCGGATCCGGGCCTGGCCCTTGGGTACCACCGGGAACGCGAAACCGATCACGTAAATACCTTTTTTTAGCAGTCGGTCCGCCATCGTCGTTGCCAGTTTCGCATCGCCCAGCATGACGGGGATGATGGGATGCTCGCCGGGCTTCAGGTCGAATCCGCGTCCTGCCATCTGGCTGCGGAAATAAGCGGCGTTTTCGCGCAGCTGCTCACGCAGCGCACTGTCGCGTTCCAGGAGGTCAAGCACGGCGATCGAAGAGGCCGCGATCATTGGTGCGACCGAGTTGGAAAACAGGTAGGGACGAGATCGTTGCCGCAGCCAGCCGACGATCTCCTTGCGGCCCGAGGTGTATCCGCCCGAAGCGCCGCCCAGCGCCTTGCCCAGGGTCCCGGTAATGATGTCGATGCGTCCCATGACATCCCTGTATTCGTGGGTTCCGCGGCCTTTTCTGCCAAGAAAGCCGGTGGCATGGCAGTCATCGATCATGGTCAGGGCATCGTGCTTGTCGGCGAGGCCGCATATCGCTGCAAGGTCGGCAATAGTGCCGTCCATGGAGAACACGCCGTCGGTGACAATCAGTCTGACATTGGCGTCGCTCGCCGCCTTAAGCTGAGCCTTGAGATCCGCCATATCGCTGTTGGCATAACGATATCGACCCGCCTTGCACAGACGAATACCGTCAATGATGCTGGCGTGATTCAGCGCATCGCTGATGACCGCATCATCAGGGCCGAGCAGGGTCTCGAACAGTCCGCCGTTGGCGTCGAAACAGGAGGGGTACAGGATCGTGTCTTCCGTCCCGAGGAAGTCGCTGATGCGCGCCTCGAGCTCCTTGTGAATGGTTTGCGTGCCGCAGATAAAGCGTACCGAAGCCATGCCGTAGCCATAGTCGTCCAGCGCTTTGTGCGCTGCGGCGACGACCTCGGGATGATTGGCAAGTCCGAGGTAGTTGTTCGCACAGAGGTTTAGTACATGATCGGTGCCGCCGTTTGTCCGCACATCGATCGCAGCTTGCTGCGGGCCGGTAATGAGCCTTTCGGTCTTGAACAGACCCTCGGCACGCAAAGCCTCGGTCTGCTCAGCGAGGGATTCCAGGAAGCGAGTTGACACGGTGTTGCCCTCAGGGAAATAAGGAAGCAAAGTATATCAGGAGCAGAACAGGGAAACGTCGTGTCGGGAGACTCACTAAGATTGGATCGGTGGCTGTGGTTTACGCGCTTCTACAAGACCCGCACAGCGGCAAGTGCCGCCGTGCAGGGAGGGCACGTGCGCGTCAACGGTGAACGTGCAAGAACCTCGACCCGCGTCGGTCCGGGCGATGAGGTCAGGCTGCAGCGCCAGCAGCTGGAGTACGTCATGACCGTTCTGGGTATTCCGTCCCGGCGCGGACCCGCCGCAGAGGCGAGGGCCTGTTACAAGGAGACGGATGACAGCGTTGCGGTCCGCGAGCAGCGACTTTCTGAATTGCGGCGGGACCGGTTGCAGATGCCGATGACGCCAGGCAAGCCTGACAAGCATACTCGCCGCCGCTTGCGGGAGCGGAACAGGGGTGCTGACTAGGCGCCGCTATCCGGGCGAATACCGATGCCCGGCAGGCGTCGAATACCCTATAATCGCCGGCCGCGTGTTCCTTTTTGATGCCACCGCAAGAGTGGACGTTTGGAGTCGTCAAATGAGCTTTGTTGATCAACCCGCTGCCCGCGCAAGCACGATCCCTTATATCAATGATCATTACCTTGCAGACGAGGAGAAACTCGTACGCGAGCTGGCTGCCGCCGCTGATCCTGGCGATGAGGTACGGAACAAGATCCAGGATACCGCCGCTCAACTGGTTCGTGCGGTGCGAAAAAACACTGCGGCAGACGGCGGCATCGAGGCGTTTCTGCAGCAATATGACCTGTCGTCAGACGAGGGCGTACTGCTGATGTGCATCGCCGAGGCGCTGTTGCGCATCCCCGATGCAGACACGGCAGACAGGCTGATCGCCGACAAGATCACCTCGGCCCACTGGAAGGATCATCTCGGTGTCAGCGATTCCCTGTTCGTCAATGCCTCGACCTGGGGGCTGATGCTTACCGGTCGCATCCTTACCATGGATGACGTTGCGACCAGCAATCCGGGACAGGCCCTGGGACGCCTCGTGAGCCGCATGGGCGAACCTCTGGTGCGGACCGCCATGCGCCAGGCGATGAAGATCATGGGGCATCAGTTCGTGATGGGACGAACCATCGGCGAAGCCCTGAAGCGTTCGCTCAAACAGGCGAAGCTACCGTATCGTTATTCCTTTGACATGCTCGGCGAGTCGGCACTCACCGCTGTCGACGCGAAGCGCTATCTCGACAACTATCACGAGGGTATCGACAGCATTGGCAATGGCCCGAAAATCGATGCGCCGGATGTTTTTGCCGCGCCGGGCATCTCCGTCAAGTTGTCCGCGCTACATCCCCGCTACGAGTACACCCACGAGGAACGCGTGCTGGCCGAACTGGTCCCGGCCGTTACGGAGCTCGCAAAACACGCGAAGGAAGTTGGTATCGGCCTGACAATCGACTCGGAGGAGGCCAATCGACTGGAGATGTGGCTCGGTATCTTCGAACGCGTTTATCGGGACTCGGCACTGAACGGATGGGACGGCTTCGGTCTCGCGGTGCAAACCTACCTGCGACGTGGCCAGGACACCATGCGTTTCGTCGAAGAGCTGGCAGGCGATGTCGGTCGGCGTATTCCGGTACGCCTTGTGAAAGGCGCTTACTGGGACAGTGAAATCAAATGGGCGCAGGAGCAGGGACTCGCCAGCTACCCGGTGTTCACGCGCAAGTCACATTCCGACGTGTCCTATCTTGCCTGCGCACGGCGTGCGCTGGCGGCCGGCGACAAGCTTTATGCGCAATTCGCCACGCACAACGCGCACACCCTGGCGAGCATCCTGCACTATGCCGGAGCGCGTCGTGACTACGAGTTTCAGCGGCTGCACGGCATGGGCGAGGAGCTTTACGCCGAGGTTGTTGACCCGGACAAGCATGACCGGCCGTGCCGCGTCTATGCGCCCGTCGGCAACCACGAAGACCTGTTGCCATACCTGGTCAGACGCCTGCTGGAGAACGGTTCCAATACCTCGTTCGTCAACAAGATTGTCGATGAGTCCATTGCCGTTGAGGATATTATCGCGGATCCGCTGGAGGTCGCCGGCAGTCATGATTACCTGCCGCATCCAAAGATACCCGGGCCAGTCGATCTGTTTCAGCCGGAGCGACCCAACTCGCACGGCGTCAACCTGGCCGACAGCAACGTGCGCGGTGACCTCCTGAAAGAACTGCAAGACGCAGGGGGCAAGGACATTACCGGCAAGCCGATTATCGGCGGCAAGGAAATGTCGGGTTCCGCTGAGCCGTCCGTCAATCCGGCGGATACGGCTGAAGTGGTTGGCTTGTGTCACCAGGCTGCAGAGGAGCATGTCGATAAAGCGCTGTCACTGGCGGCAAAGGGCCAGGTTGCCTGGGATCGGCTTGGCGCGGACGCGCGCTCTGTCATTCTCAATCGAGCCGCGGATCTGTTCGAGGCGCATCGTGCCGAGTTGCTGGCCTTGTGTGTCAGAGAGGGCGGCAGGACGATTCCGGATGCGATTTCGGAGCTGCGCGAGGCGGTGGATTTCCTGCGTTACTATTCCGCGCAGGCACGGCGCCACTTCGGTGCGCCGCTGCTGATGCCCGGTCCGACCGGCGAACGCAATACCTACGGCATGCGGGGTCGCGGTGTCTTTGTTTGCATCAGTCCGTGGAACTTTCCACTTGCGATATTTACCGGCCAGGTGGCCGCCGCGCTTGCCGCGGGTAACGCCGTGCTGGCGAAGCCGGCGGCACCAACGCCCCTGATCGGCTACCGCGCCGTACAGCTGATGCTGGAAGCCGGTGTACCGGCCGATGTGCTGCATTTCGTACCGGGTGACGGAAGACTCATCGGTGGTCGGGCAGTGGCGGATCCGCGAGTTGCCGGTGTGGTATTTACCGGATCGACTGGCGTGGCTCGAAGCATCAACCAGTCGCTGGCACACAAGGACGGGCCGATCGGGACGCTCATCGCCGAGACAGGCGGGCAGAACGCAATGTTTGTCGACAGCTCCGCACTGCCCGAGCAGGTCGTGCACGACAGTATCTATTCCGCGTTCAACAGCGCCGGCCAGCGATGTTCGGCGTTGCGCCTGCTGTGCGTGCAGGAGGAAATCGAGCCACGCACGCTCGATTTGCTGAAAGGTTACATGGAGGAGCTGGATATCGGCGACCCGAGGCACCTGTCCACGGATGTCGGCCCGGTGATCGATGAGCCGGCACGGGCAACACTCTCCGCGCACGTCGAGCGCATGCAGAAAGAGGCGAGGATCATTCATCGCTGCACGCTGCCTGAGACAAGCGACTCGGGAACCTTCTTTGCGCCTACGCTTGTCGAGATTGACGATATCAGCGTTCTCACGGATGAGGTATTCGGTCCGGTGCTGCACGTGATGAAATTCAAGGGCAAGGATCTGGACAAGACCGTCGAGGCCGTCAATGGAACCGGCTTTGGGCTGACAATGGGCTTGCATACGCGTATCGATTCGCGCGCCGCGGGTCTGTCCCAGGCGTCGGGGGCCGGCAACATATACATCAATCGCAATATGATCGGCGCGGTGGTCGGCGTGCAGCCTTTCGGTGGACGCGGGCTGTCCGGTACCGGCCCGAAAGCCGGTGGTCCGCACTACCTGCAGCGCTTTGGCAGTGAGTACACGATCAGTAACAACATCTCGGCGGTCGGTGGCAATGCGAGCCTGCTGACACTCGGCTCTGACTGATGGCTGAACTGCATTCGCTTAGCGTATTCGACATATTCAAAATCGGAATCGGCCCTTCGAGTTCTCACACGGTTGGACCGATGAAAGCCGCCGAGGCGTTTGCGCATCAGCCTGGCTTTACGAGGTAGTGACGTAGCTCGTATCACGGTCACGCTGCATGGATCCCTTGCCTGGACCGGCAAAGGACACGGTACGGACTCGGCCATACTGCTTGGTTTGTGTGGCATGCTGCCTGAGACTATTGACCCGGATGCCGTGAATGATCTGCTGTCGTCTATCCACGCGGAATGCGCGATTTCGAATCCGTCGTTAGGTCGGGTTCCTTTCGACCCGCGAACCGACCTGATCTTCAACTATGACATCGAATTGCCGCGACATACGAACGGCATGCGGTTTGTCGCTATCGCCGCGGATGATTCTGAAATCCTGAATGAAACTTATTATTCACTCGGCGGTGGATTTATAGCGCGCAACGATGAACCCGAGCCGATGGCGCAGCAAGGTGAGCCACCGTACCCTTTCAGCAACAGCCAGTCGCTATTGAAGATTACGGACGCAGAAAACCTCAGCATTGCCGAACTGGTCCTGCGTAATGAGATGCACTGGCGCAGTCGCGAAGAGGTTTATCAGAGACTGGATGAGATCTGGCATGCCATGCGCGACTGCGTCGAGCGGGGCATGCGAACCGACGGCGTCTTGCCAGGCAAGATGTCGGTGCTTCGTCGTGCGGCCAAGCTGCACAGGAGCCTGTCCAAGCGTGGCGAGCCTGCCGCACTGGATGCGATGGAATGGGTCAACACGTTTGCGATTGCCGTGAATGAAGAAAACGCAGCTGGCGGCCGTATTGTCACGTCACCCACCAACGGTGCGGCCGGCATTATTCCCGCCGCGCTCATGTTCTACGATCGATTCGTGCCTGGGTCGAATCAGGATGGCATACATACCTTCCTGCTGACTGCCGGCGCTATCGGTATTCTGTACAAGATTAATGCGTCGATCTCCGGCGCCGAAATGGGTTGCCAGGGCGAGGTAGGGGTAGCGTGCTCAATGGCCGCGGGCGGGCTTGCCGCCGCGCTTGGCGGCAGTCCGCACCATGTCGAAGAAGCCGCCGAGATCGGTATGGAACACAACCTGGGGCTGACCTGCGATCCGATTGGTGGGCTGGTCCAGATTCCGTGCATCGAACGCAACGCCATGGGAGCCGTAAAGGCGATCAACGCCGCGAAACTGGCGATGCACGGGGATGGCACACACAAGGTTTCTCTGGATCAAGTTATCGAAACGATGCGACAGACCGGTATCGATATGGGTTCGCACTACAAGGAAACCTCGAAAGGTGGCCTCGCCGTCAACGTCCCTGAGTGCTAACCCATGGCGAGTCAGAGGACTTTCTTGGGGTAGTCGTGCACCTGCAGTTCGGTCCTGGGACGTTCGTACAGATTCCAGTGATCCTGGTCGATAGTCACTGAGACGACGCCTGCGGTGGGAAGGTTGCCGGTCAAGCCGGGAACCAGGAAATTCGCGAAGTCTGTCATCCCCGGATTGTGGCCGACGAGCATGACGGAATTGAAGTCGCCCTGCAGCGCAACCAGTATATCCAGGAAGTCGTCCAGCGACGCCAGGTACAAGCTATCTTCGCGTTGCAGAAATTCTCGCGGGTATGCGATTTCCTGCGCAATGATCTTCGCCGTCCTCCAGGCACGTTTTGCCGGGCTGCTGACGATCAGCGACGGCCGGATACCGTGCTCGGCGATACGGCGGCCCATTATCGGTGCGTCGCGCTCGCCACGCTTGTTGAGCGGACGTTGCTTGTCGCCAAGCGTCGGACTGCTCCAGCTGGACTTTGCATGGCGAACGAGCGTGAGAGTCTTCATCGAGAATCCTACCTGGGACGTTACATCATTCCTGTTTGCAGACGCGCCTCGTCCGTCATCATACTTACGTTCCACGGCGGATCGAAGACCAGCTCAACCGAGACGTCCGATATCGTCGGGATGATGGCAATCTTTTCCCGTGCATCCTCAACCAGTACCTCGCCCATGCCGCAGCCCGGTGCCGTCAGCGTCATGTCCACAGCCACGGAACGCTGGCCGTTGCCCAAAGACGTCACGTCGCAGCGATAGACCAGGCCGAGATTGACGATATCGACCGGAATCTCCGGGTCATAGCAGGTCTTGAGCTGGTCCCAGATGACCGCTTCTATGTCGGCATCAGTTGCGTTGTCCGGTACTTTTGGTGGTGGCACCGGCTCCTTGCCGAGTGCGTCTGCGTCGGAACCTGAGATGCGAAACAGGTTACCTTCAACATAGACAGTGAAGCTGCCGCCGAGCGCCTGCGTAATGAAGCCGCTTGTCCCCTCGCGCAGCGTCAGTTGCTCGCCGGCCGGAATGATAATGGCTTTGACGTCGCGCGTCAGCGAGATTGGTTCGTTTGTGTGGCCAAACATCCTGTGTTTACTCCGTGGTAGCCGGTTTCGCGTCATCGCGCAGGGCAGCGAGCAGCGCATGCCAGGCGAGGGTCGCGCATTTTACTCGGGACGGGAATTCTCGCACACCCTCGAGCGCGCGCAGCTTTGCCACCCTTTCCTGGAGTGCCGGCTCGCTCGCCTCATCTGCGGCATTTGTCCGACCGATCAGTCGGTCGGTAACCACATTGAACGCTCTTTCCGCCGCCTCCACAGGCAGTCCGGTAACGGCGTCTGTCAACAGTGACGCGGATGCTACCGAAATGGCGCAGCCGGTGCCTTCGAAAGCGCTGGCTTCTATCAACCCGTCTTCGTTGATACACAGATGCAGCGTAAGTTTGTCACCGCAAAGCGGGTTGATTCCCTGTGCGCTATGGGTGGCGCCTTCAAGGCGTCCAAAGTGCCGCGGCGCGCGCGCGTGGTCGAGGATAAGCTCTCGATACAAGTCTTCAATGTTGTCCTTTTGTATCGCGTGTACCGTCATCCGAAAACCTGTTTTGCTTTCAGCAGCGCGGCGATCAGGCGATCAACATCATCCGCATTGTTGTAGAACGCCAGCGACGCACGCGAGGTACCCGATATACCGAATCGCGTCATAACCGGCATTGCGCAGTGGTGGCCGGTGCGAATGGCAATGCCCTGGTGGTCAAGAATGGTGCCGAGATCGTGTGAGTGAATGTCGTCGAGCAGGAACGACTGCACACTCGCCTTGTGGCTCGCCGTGCCGATCAGCCGAATACCCTCAACGCTGGCAAGGCGCTCAACCATGTAGTCGTGCAGTTCGCGCTCGTACGCCGCGATGCGCGGCATGCCGATGGCCTGCAAGTAGTCGATTGCAGCGCCCAGGCCAACGACGCCGGCAATGTTTGGCGTTCCGGCCTCAAACTTGTACGGCAAGTCGTTGTAGATGGTGGACTCGAAGCTCACTTCGAGAATCATATCGCCGCCACCCTGATACGGTGGCATGGCATCGAGCAAGGCCTCGCGGCCATAAAGCACGCCGGTCCCGGTAGGGCCGAACATCTTGTGGCCGGAAAAGGCGTAGAAGTCGCAGCCGAGATCCTGTACGTCCACGGTCATATGCGGCACGCCCTGGGCACCGTCGACAAGAACGGGGATGTCGAATTGTTTTGCGCGGGCAATGATCTGTTTGACTGGATTAATGGTGCCCAGCGCATTCGATACATGGCCGATGGCGAGAATTGCGACGTCCTCGGACAGTAACGACCACAAGGCATCCAGGTCGAGCTGCCCGGCGTCATCAATGGGTGCAACGACAAGCTCCGCGCCGGTCTGTTCACAAACCAGTTGCCACGGCACGATATTCGCGTGGTGTTCGAGGTAGGTGATCAGGATCTTGTCACCGGGTCCAACACGAGGACGACAGAAACTCTGCGCAACCAGGTTGATTGACTCCGTGGTGCCCTTCGTCAGCACGATCTCGGTGCGGCTCGCAGCATTGATGAACGCACCGACCTTGTCGCGAGCGCCCTCGTAGAGTTCGGTTGCCCGGTGGCTCAGTGTATGCACACCGCGATGCACGTTCGCGTGGTCCTCTCGTTGGTACCGGGCGACAGCCTCGATAACGCTGGCGGGCTGTTGGGCCGACGCCGCGCTGTCCAGGAATACCAGCGGCTGGCCGTTAATCGACTGCTCCAGGATCGGGAAGTCGCTGCGCCAATCCGTCCCTGCGTCAGCTGAATGCAAATGCGCGTGTGTCATGCCAGGGTGTCCCTGATGTCATCGTCTTCAATAAGCCGGGCAAGTCTCGCTTCCACGATGTCCGTAATGCCCTGCATGGCCGACTGTACCGGTGCGCGTCGTACCAGGTCGGCGGCGAAAGCGTGTGTCAAAATGCGCAGCGCGTGCTGTTCGTCGAGGCCGCGCGAGCGCAAATAGAAGAGGGCGGTCTTGTCGAGCTGGCCAACGGTCGTCCCGTGAGCGCACTTCACATCCTCTGCGTAAATCTCCAGTTCTGGTTTTGCGTCGATTTCGGCTTTCTCGGACATGAGCAGGTTGTGGTTCGCCTGTTTCGCATCGGTGCCGTCCGCACCTTTGTGCACGATTGCCTTGCCGTTCCATACGCAGCGGCACTTGCCGTTCAGGATGCCGCGATACTCCTGCGACGATACTGCCGGGCCAACGCGATGATCGACACGCGTGTGATTGTCGATATGCTGTCCGTCGCCGGCGAGGTACAGGCCATCAAAGGAAACATCGGCGCCCGGACTACTGAGATCAATATCAATATCGTTGCGAATGAGCCCGCCGCCCAGGTCGTAGCCCGCCATGCGCAGCACCGAGTCGCGGCCCGGTGTTATGGACGTGCGGCTTGTCTGTACGTGGTGCAGGGCACGATTCTGGATACGGACATGGTTGACCGACGCGTTGTCCCCGATGCGCATGGCCAGTACCGAGTTTGCATAGTGGTCGCTGTCGCCGTGTGAACTGTGGTGTTCGATGAACTCTGCCTTGGCACCGGGCGCAACGTCGATTTCGATATAGCTCTGCGAGACGGCCGCATCCGAATCCGCACGATCGATAATGAGTAAACCAACAGGCTTGTCGAGCGGACCGGAAACATGAACTCGCAGACCATCCTGGAGTAGTGCAGCGTTCAGGTCGGCGAGCGGGTGTGACAGTGCAAGAGCCGAGGGTGACTCGCTGATGCGAGAGACAGTGATGCCGGCGCTGCTAGCGCCAGCCAGCGTCTGCTCATCGATATGACCGTCTGCGATCACCAGCCAGGTCGCTTCCATAGAAGCAGTAATCGCCCCGACGGCATCGGCTTTGGCGGCGCCGGTCTGGCGGTGACCGCCAGCGCTCAGCCATCGATTGCTAATGTCGACCAGCGGTGTCAGGTCCGTGTACTTCCAATCTTCGTCGCGCAGCGTTGGCAGTCCGCGCCTGCCCAGTTGCGTGAGCGCTTGCTCGCGAACCGCGGCGAGACCGTTGTCCGGCAGTTGCCGCACGAACCGGCTCAGCTCATCGTAGTTGAGCGAGGGTCCCTTCATGCGGTTGCCGCCTCTCGAACCCAGTCGTAACCGCGCTCCTCGAGCTCCAGCGCCAATGACTTGTCGCCCGAGCGAACAATCTGTCCTTGCGACAGTACATGCACGAAATCCGGCTTGATGTAGTCAAGCAACCGCTGGTAATGCGTGACCAGGATGATGGCGCGCTCCGGGCTTCTGAGCGCGTTCACACCCGCAGCGACGGCTTTGAGCGCGTCGATATCGAGGCCGGAGTCCGTTTCGTCGAGAATAGCCAGGCTCGGTTCCAGCATGGCCATCTGCAGGATCTCGTTACGTTTTTTTTCGCCGCCCGAGAATCCCTCGTTGACGCCGCGATTCAGGAACTTCGGGTCCATACCCAGCATCGCCATTTTTTCGCGCGCAAGTTTCAGGAATTCAAATGCATCGACCTCGTCGAGGCCCTGGTGCTTGCGTTTGGCGTTGACCGCCGCTTTCAGCAGGTAGGCATTGTTGACGCCGGGGATTTCTACCGGGTACTGAAAACCCAGAAATATGCCTTCGCGGGCACGTTCCTCGGGCGCCATCTCGAGCAGATCGACGCCCTTGAAGGTAACCGACCCCGCGGTGACCTCATAGTCATCATGTCCGGCGATAACCTGCGCCAGCGTGCTTTTTCCGGATCCATTCGGGCCCATGATGGCGTGAACTTCACCCTCGTTAACCGACAGTGAGAGTCCGTGCAAAATTTCGGCGTCGCCTATGCGGCTTTCCAGGTTCTTGATTTCCAGCATGTCTTTTCCTTAGCCAACCGCGCCTTCGAGGCTGACGTTGAGTAGTGCCTGTGCTTCAACGGCAAATTCCATGGGTAGTTCCTTGAACACTTCCTTGCAGAAACCGTTGACGATCATGTTGACGGCATCTTCTTCAGAGATGCCGCGCTGCCGACAGTAAAAAAGCTGATCAGCCGAGATCTTCGACGTTGTCGCTTCGTGCTCGACGCGCGCTGTCGGGTTCTTGATTTCCATGTAAGGGAACGTGTGGGCGCCGCACTGCTTGCCAATCAGCAGCGAGTCGCACTGTGTGTGGTTCCTGGCGCCATGCGCTTGCGGCATGATGCGTACCAGCCCGCGATAAGCGTTTTCGGCCTTGCCGGCGGAGATGCCCTTGGAGACGATTGTGCTGCTGGTGTTGCGTCCGATGTGAATCATCTTCGTACCGGTGTCGGCCTGCTGCATGTTATTGGCGACCGCCACCGAGTAGAATTCTCCAACGGAGTTGTCCCCACGCAGCAGGCAGCTCGGGTATTTCCAGGTTATGGCCGAGCCGGTCTCCACCTGCGTCCAGGAGATCTTGGAATTTGCGCCACGGCAATCGCCGCGCTTGGTTACGAAGTTGTAGATACCACCGACGCCATCCTCGTCGCCCGGGTACCAGTTTTGCACCGTCGAATACTTGATCTCCGCGTCCTTCAGCGCGACCAGTTCTACAACGGCAGCGTGCAGCTGGTTTTCGTCACGCATCGGCGCGGTACAGCCTTCCAGGTAGCTGACGTGACTGCCTTCGTCGGCAATGATCAGGGTGCGTTCGAACTGGCCGGTATTGGCCGCGTTGATGCGAAAGTAGGTCGATAGTTCCATGGGGCAGCGCACGCCCTTGGGGATATAGACGAAGGAGCCGTCGCTGAATACCGCTGAGTTGAGTGCGGCGAAGAAATTGTCACGGCGGGGTACGACGCTGCCGAGGTATTTCTGGACGAGCTCGGGGTGATCCTGAACGGCTTCCGAGAACGAACAGAAGATAACGCCGGCCTCGGACAACTTGTGCTTGAACGTTGTCGCGACCGACACGCTGTCGAAGACCGCGTCCACGGCTACGCCGGCGAGGCGCGCCCGCTCATGCAGCGGGATACCGAGCTTGTCGTAGGTTTCGAGCAGCTTTGGGTCGACTTCGTCGAGGCTCTTCGGTCGGTCCTCGTCTGACTTCGGCGCAGAGAAGTAGGAAATCGCGTTGTAGTCGATCTTCGGGTAATGCACGTGCGCCCATTCCGGCTCACGCATCTCGAGCCATTGCCGATAGGCCTGCAGGCGCCACTCGAGCATGAAGGCCGGCTCTTTCTTGCGCGCCGAGATCGCCCGTACGACATCTTCGTCCAGGCCCGGGGGCAGGCTGTCAGTTTCGATATCCGTTATGAAACCGTGCTCGTAACGGCGATTGACCAGTTCTTCAAGGTTGTCAGGATCGGTAGCCATAAATTCAGTTCTTGGTTTCCACGTGGATGGACATGCCTGCAAACCGCATGCTCGGTACCGGGCTGTTGGTGCGTAGCAGGTCGCTCAGGCTCACGTCGTCCAGCGCGCGCCGGATGGCGATGTTGATACGCTGCCAGGCGCCACCGACGCTGCACACGCCTTCGTGTTCACACAGGCTGTCTGACGAGCTGCACTCCGTAATCGATACAGGCCCTTCGAGCGCGTCGATCACATCCGCCGCGCTGATATCCCTGGGGTCGCGTGCCAGCTCGTAGCCGCCATTGGCACCCCTGGTCGACGTCACCAGACCGGCTTTCGCCATCGACTTCAGCAGTTTGCTGACCGTCGGCAGAGCGACGCCTGTCGTTGCAGCGACATCCGCGGCGCTGCAGACGTTTGGCTGGTTGGACGCCAAATGGGCCAGTATGACGGTGCCGTAGTCGGTCAATTTGCTGATTCTGAGCATCACACGCTCCGCTCGGGTTCCAATAATGGACCATTTTAGTCCTATTTGGTTTCCCAAGCCATAGCCGGGAGCGATTTGGCGGCATCGATGCGCCGGTTTCTTGGTATGCTACGGCCTCGCCGCGCTCCGAATAACAAGCAACACTTACAGCAAGCACTCAAAATCCTTGGCCGATCTATCTGAAAATGTAATCGAGATTCATGACCTCAAATACTCGCGTGGTCCGCGGGTCATATTCGAGGGCATGAATCTTGCGATCAAGCGCGGCGAAATAACTGCGCTGATGGGCCCCAGCGGTACCGGCAAGACCACGTTGCTGCGCCTGATCACCCGCCAGTTGATTCCTCAGCACGGGGCGATCTACATCGATGGCGTCGACATCTCGACCCTGAATATTTCCCAGCTGTACCAGTTGCGGCAGCGCTTCGGCATGTTGTTTCAGAATGGCGCACTGCTGACGGATCTCAGCGTTTTCGAAAATGTCGCGTTTCCGCTGCGTGAACACACGAAACTGACCAATCGGCTGATTCGGCACGTGGTCCTGACCAAGCTGCATGCTGTCGGCCTGCGCGGGGCGGCCGACATGATGCCGTCTCAACTGTCTGGCGGCATGGCACGCCGCGTGGCACTGGCGCGTGCCATGGTCATGGACCCTGAGATCCTGATCTACGACGAACCGTTCGTCGGCCTCGACCCGATATCAATGGGCGTCATTGTGCGGCTGGTACGCCGCATGAACGATGCGCTGGGTATTACCAGCATCATCGTGAGCCATGACGTCGCAGAGATTGCCACGGTCGCGGACTGCAGTTTTCTGATTTCCGATGGCAAGGTAGCGGCTTCCGGGAGTCCGGAAGAGCTGCGCGATGCGCAGTCCGATCTCGTACGCCAGTTCATGCACGGCATGGCCGATGGCCCCGTTGCGTTTCACTTTGATGCTCCCGGCTATGAGGAGCAATTGCTCGGGCGAGACAGCGAGTGAAAAGGCTTCTGCTGGACATTTATTACACCAGCGTTGAGTTCGTGCGCACCTTTGGTGCGTTCCAGCTGTTCTTCCTGCGCTTGCTGCGGCATTCGCCGCAAATGCTGTTCGGGCGCTTCGACCTGATTGTCGCCCAGGTTTTCAACTCCGGCGCCTTATCGCTCGTCATCATCATGGTCAGCGGCCTGTTCGTTGGCGGGGTTCTGGGCCTGCAGGGCTATTCGAATCTCTCCCGCTTCAATGCCGAGGACGCGGTTGGCGTATTTGCCGCGATGAGCCTCATCAAGGAGCTCGGTCCTGTCATAACGGCACTGCTGTTCGCTGGCCGTGCCGGCACAGCACTCGCATCGGAAATCGGGCTGATGAAGGCCACTGATCAGCTCTCGGCGATGGAAATGATGGCGGTAAACCCGGTGCAGCGCGTGCTGGTGCCAAGGTTCCTCGGCGGCGTCATTGCAATGCCGCTACTCACCGCGATATTCAGCATGGTTGGCCTGCTTGGCACGCACCTGGTTGCGGTCGAGCTTCTGTCTGTGGACGTCGGCGCGTTCTGGCAGCAGATGCAGATTACGGTCGACAGCAAGGACATCAACGAGGGTATCTTCAAGAGTCTCGTGTTCGGAATTGCGGCTAGCCTGATAGCGGTTTGGGAAGGCTATAATGCCCTTCCTACTGCAGAAGGGGTCGGCAGGGCGACGACACGTACGGTGGTTATCACAGCTATCGCTGTGCTGGTGTTCGATTTCATGATTACCGCATTGATGCTTTGAGGTAAGAAGATGCAACAAACACGTTCAGTTGAAGTTGGCACAGGCCTGTTTGTCCTGTTGGGAATGGGGGCGCTGTTCTTCCTGACAACGCAAACGACAGGTGGCGATGACTTCACGGCCGAGGAAACCTATACGGTAGAGGCACGTTTCGAGAATATCGGCAGCCTGCGTAATCGTGCGCCAGTGGCGATGTCGGGCGTTACGATTGGCCGTGTCACGGATGTGCGTTTCGATCCGATCACGCTCGAGGCCGTCGTGAAATTCGTGATCGACGCACGCTTCGACCAGATTCCCGACGATTCCGATGCGAGCATCCTGACGTCCGGCATCCTGGGCAGCCAGTATATCGGGCTGCAGGCTGGTGGCTCCGACACGTATTTCGAGGATGGCAGCGAAGTCCTGTTCACGCAGTCGGCGATCGTTCTGGAGAACTTGATCGGCAAGTTCCTGGTGAATGCGGGTTCGAAAGATGAGTGAAACCAACTTCAGCGGCGCCATCAGGCCTGCCGTGATCAAGGTGATTGCCGTCCTCATGGCGGTAGGGCTGTCTGCCGGCGGTACGCTGGCGGCGACCGACGCACCGAATGCCGTCATTGAGAGTGCCGTCGTGCAGCTGACCGAGATGCTCGACGGTCGCAAGGATGAGCTGGCAGCCGACAGAAAGGCGCTCTACAAACTGATCGACAAGATTCTCCTGCCCCGCTTTGACCGCAAGTTCGCGGCGCAGGTTGTGCTGGCGAAACACTGGCGAACCGCCAGTGCCGAGCAGCGGGAGCGTTTTATCGAGGCTTACTACCAGGCGCTGGTTCGCAAGTATGCTGACGGCGTCCTGGAATTCGATTCCGACAGGATTACTGTCCTGCCGTACCGGGGCGATGAGTCGAAACCGCGCTCCCGGGTTCGTAGTACCGTCGCGCTGGATGATGGCAGCAAGGTTGCCGTCGACTACGAATTGGTGAAGCGCGACAGCGGCTGGCTCGTCTTCAATGTCGTCATCGAGGGTGTTTCCTATGTGCGCAATTTTCGCGCCGAACTTGATGCGGAGATTCGCAGCAGCAGCCTCGATGAGGTGATCGAGCGGCTCGAGCGCGAGGCCGATATTGGCCAGGCGGCGGCCGCTGCAGATGAGGCAGACGCTGGCGAAGCCGCCGTTACTGCGGATGAGTAGCTATACGCTCGAGGATCTTGGTGAGGGTCGATTCGCGCTGAGTGGCGAAATGACCTTCGACACGGCAGAACGCATCCTCAAGGAGAGCGAGGAACCGTTCGAGGCGCATACGCAGCTTGAGATCGACCTGTCGGGCGTGACGGATAGCGACTCCGCGGGTCTGGCGCTGCTGCTGGAGTGGGTGACCTGGGCCAACCACACCGTGAGAGAGATTCGCTTCGAGGGCATGCCGGACCGCGTGCTTGCGATAGCAAGAACCACTGAGGTTGAAAAGCTGCTGTCGCGCGGCGAACGCTGGGCGGGCTTCATCGAGGCGCCGGACGCACCCTAGAACGCCCTGGAAGCCTCGCTTACATTTCTTCGTCGTCGAAGAACTCGTCGAAGAAGTCGTCGTCCTCGGGCGGCTCGCCGTCGTAAACCTCGTACTCGCGATTCTGCAGGTAGGACTCGCGCAGCGTAATGTAAGGGTCCTTTGAATCCTCCAGCATCTCTTCGAGCGTCAGCAGCCGGGCGCGAAGGTCGATAATACGCAGAACCTGCAGCTTGTCGCGCACGGAGGTGTTGTCGTAGCTGTATAGCAGGTAGGAGACGGCGAACGGTCGCAGAATCGCATCTCGCATTGTGTGAGGCCCGAGGAACGGGAGCACGACGTATGGGCCCGCCGGCACACCCCAGACTGCCGCTGTCTGCCCGATGTCCTCCGAACGCACTACCAGTCCACCCGCCGTTGCAACGTCAATAAGGCCGCCGATCCCGACCGTGCTGTTGAAGGCGAACCGGGCGAGCTCGGTGAAGCCGCCGCTGGGTTTTCCTTGCAGGAAATGGAAGAGTGCCGACTGCGGCGTCATGAGGTTGTTGAAAAAGTTCCTGACGCCGGTCCGAGCCGGGCTCGGTACTATCGCTTCGTAGCCTTTTGCGACCGGTTTGAGCGTTACCTTGTCAAAAGCCGTGTTGAAGCCGTGGATCGTGCGATTCAGTGGCTCCCAGGGGTCGGATTCCGTGCGTTGTTCGGCAGGCACGCTGGCACAGCCGCTCATGCCCACCAGCACAATCGCAGCGATCAGCGGGCCGGAGCAATTGATGGTACGCGGGCAAAACATGCTAGTTCCCATTGCGCGCCGCGACCCCCGCCGGCCTCTCGCGCTGCATCATCTTGAGTTGCTCTTCGGTCATGAACTCGCGGATGAAATCAATGCGGGCCTCAAACCGGATGCGCTGAATCTCCTGCAGCTCGGGGAGGCGCAACGCTTGCTGCAGATAGCCAATACCGCCACTCAGGTCACCGACCATGAGCCGGTACTCCGAGAGGTAATAGTACGCTTCCGCTTCCTCGCCAGCCTCACTTGCCGCCCTTGCGATGAGACGTACCTGTTCCGGTGTTGGCGGAACGTTGTTCATGAGATCGAGCAGCATGGTGTGTGCCTTGGGAGCTTGTCCCAGCTGCAAGAGTTGTTCGCCGTAGTCGAGCACGAGCGGCACGTTGCGGGGGAACAGCTCAAGAGCGCGCTCGTAGGCGACCAGGGCGTCGCGTGGCTGATCAAGTGCGACCAGCGTCTGGCCTACGCAAATATGGTAGGCGATAACCGTTTTGTCGTTCTCCAGAAGTGCTTTACAGATATCGAGCGCTTCCCAGTGACGGTCGGCGCGCTGGTAAGCGACGGCACGTCCGTAGCGCTCCATGTTGGTCTGCTTTTCGTAAGGGCGCTTGTCGAAGTAGGCAACGGCTTCCGCTGCCGTATCGAAACGCGCCACGATCATACGTGTGCGGGCGATGCCGTAATTGATCGAGTCGTCGCTGCGAATTGGCGGATACTCGCGCGCCCTGGACCGCGCCTCGGCAACGCGTGCGCTGGTGACCGGGTGCGTGCGCAGAAATTCCGGCGCGCGCATCTCGGGACTGGTGGTCGTCTGCCGCGATAACACCTCAAAGAAAGACGCCATGCCGTAGGGATCAAAGCCGGCATCGGCTAGCGCGGTGATGCCGATACGGTCTGCCTCGTACTCGTTAGTGCGCGTGAAGTTGATCTGTTGTTGGATTGCGGTTCCCTGCGCGACGGCGATCGCACCTTGCGCCGCATCGGAGCTCCCACCAGCTGCTGCGACGATGATTGCGCCAAGCATCATGGCCGTGCTCAGTATGCTCTGTCGGGAATTCGCGTGGATTGCCCGGGCAATGTGCCTTTGCGTGACGTGCGCGACTTCGTGCGCGATCACGCCGGCCAGCTCGTCCTCGCTGCGCGTCGCCTCGAGCAGGCCGGTGTGCAGGCCGATGTAGCCACCGGGCAGGGCGAAGGCGTTGATGCGCTCGTCATTAACGACGAAGAAGGTGAACTCATGATCGCCATCGTTGGTCTGTGCCGCAATACGGCTGCCGATATCGTTGACGTACTCCGTGACCAGCGGGTCCTCGACTACCTGCCCGCTGCGGCGAATGTCACGCATGATCATACGCCCCAGTCTGGACTCATCATTGGTCGAAAGCACGGCATCGGCCGGGCTGCCCATATCGGGCAGATTGATATCGTCCGCGCCGGCGCCGCTGACAAACACCAGCGCGGCGAGGAGTAGCGCCAGGGAGGCGCGGTTGGCGGTGCTTTCGAACATAAAAGTCGGTCCAATGAATCCCTGTGTAAGTTTCGGACTAGGTGACGGGTCGGGCGTTCCCCTGATTATAGAGCCTTCACGGCTTCCAGCACCTCATCGGCGTGGCCGCTGACCTTCACTTTGCGCCATTCCTGTCGCAGTTTGCCCGTCTTGTCGATAAGAAACGTACTGCGCACGATACCCATGAATTTCTTACCGTACAGCGACTTTTCATGAATAACATCGAACGCTTTACATAACTTTTCGTCAGGATCGGAGAGCAGATCGAACGGGAATCCCTGCTTGGCCTTGAACTTCTCGTGAGACGCAACGCTGTCTCTTGAGACGCCCAGGATCACGGTTTTCTGTCGCCGAAATTTCGCGTGCAGGGCGGAGAAATCGCGGCCCTCGGTTGTGCAGCCAGGTGTGCTGTCTTTCGGGTAGAAGTACAAGACGACGTTCTGGCCGCGCAGGTCCTTCAGGCGGATCTTCTTGTCGCCGGTTGCGTCCGCGGTGAAATCGGCTACCACGCGATTCAATTTCGGTGCACTCACAGGCCTCTCCTGGTCTTCTGGCTGGGTTGGTGGAACTTCAGGCTTTCACGGGCTCGATAATCGCGTCGAGATTGAGGCGATCGCAGAACTCGAGGAATTCGTCGCGCAGCTGGGCGATGTGCAGCGAGGAGGGTACGTTCACGGCCATCTGCACGGCGAACATCGGCGCGCCGGTATGCGCCGCGGCGTAGCTGCGTGTCGCGACATCGGCAATCTCGATGTCTCGCGAGGAGAAGAACTCCGCGAGATTGTAAACAATGCCCTGCTGATCGAGAGCAACCACATCGATCGCATACGGCATGCGGTCCTGCTCGGCAGGCTTCACGTCGGTCTTGCGAATCGAGATCGAGAGCTTGTCGTCCTCGCAGAGCTTGTCGAGACCCTGTTCCAGTCGATTCAGCGTGTGCCAGTTACCGGATACCAGCAACAGCATCGCAAACTCCGACCCGAGCGTGGTCATGCGGCTTTCCTCGATATTGCCTCCGCAGGACAGGATGACTTTGGTCAAATCCTGTACGACGCCGGTTCGATCCATTCCAACTGCTGAAATAACAATAAGTTGTGACATTTTTCTATAATCAACTTTATTCTTGTGACGGGGTTCCGTGGGCGCTGCCGAGTCGGTTCTTGAGCGTTACTGTGCGGTTCATAACAGTCCTTGCCAGCGCCTGACATGAACAGTAACATCGCCGCCTCATTTCTGGCGAGGACAACTTGTGTTCAAGGGCAGCCTGGTCGCGCTCGTAACGCCATTCGACAGTAACAATCGGGTCGATTACGCGGGTCTCAAGCGCCTGATCGATTTTCATGTCGAGCAGGGCACCGACGGCCTGGTTATTGCCGGTACGACGGGCGAATCGGCGACTCTGTCACGCTCTGAGCACATTGAACTCATCGGCCGCGCGATCGAGATCGCGCGCGGGCGTTTGCCCATCGTTGCCGGCACCGGTTCGAATTCGACGGCCCAGACTATTGACCTGTCCCTGGCGGTGGCGGACCCCGGCATCGCGGCTTACCTTGTCGTTGTGCCTTACTACAACAAGCCGACCCAGGAAGGGCTGTTTCGGCATTTTTCGGCGATTGCAGATGCCGTCAACCGGCCCGTGATGATGTACAACGTACCGGGTCGTACGGTGGCAGACATGCTGCCTGAAACCGTAGGGCGCTTATCGCAGCACCAGAATATATTCGGTATCAAGGAAGCAACCGGTGACCTGCAGCGTCTGAAGGATATCCAGGCTCTGGTCGACGATGATTTCAAGCTGTACAGCGGCGATGACTTTACGCTGCTACCGTTCATCGAGCAGGGCGGGCATGGCGTGGTTACCGTCAGCGGTAACGTCGCGCCGTCGCAGGTCGCTCGTTTGTGCCAGCTGGCTCTGTCCGGAGAGCATGACGAGGCGGTCGCGCTCGATGAGTCCTTGCAGCCACTGAACAAGGCTCTGTTTCTAGAGTCCAATCCGATACCGGTAAAATGGGCGGTGAGCGAAATGGGGTTGATGGCACCGTATATTCGACTGCCCCTGACGCCGTTTTCTGAGCAACACCATGAGACAATGCGATCTGCAATGCGCACTGCGGCTGCCGGTCAGGAGATACACGCGTGACAGCAATTCGTTTATTCGTCAGCCTGCTGGTTGTGGCCAGCCTGTCTGCTTGTGGGGGCGATGGGCTTATCGACATCACCTGCGACGAGCCGCAGCGTTACCAGAGTGCTGTCGCAGGCCGTAAGGTCGTTGCCCCCGAGGGCCTGGACGCCTTGGATGAGCGAGCAGAGATGCCGATTCCCAAACCGGATAATGCGCCTGAACGACCACCGGGTTCGCCATGTATCGAACTGCCGCCGCCAGTCGGTACGGGCACCGAATAGACGACAATCAACAGACTTCGGAGAGATGGCTGAGTGGTTTAAGGTGCTCGCCTGGAAAGCGAGTGTACGGTGATACCGTACCGAGGGTTCGAATCCCTCTCTCTGCGCCCTGAAGGGGTGAGAATCGCCATAAGGCGATTTGAATCAATGCCTCGCAGAATTACGTGACAATTTGAATTCGGAGAGATGGCTGAGTGGTTTAAGGTGCTCGCCTGGAAAGCGAGTGTACGGTGATACCGTACCGAGGGTTCGAATCCCTCTCTCTCCGCCAGTAACAAAAAAGCCCCCTCCTTGGGGGCTTTTTTGTTGTTACCGCAAAAAAATCCAATATGCCCTTTACACGGCCTTTCACTATTTCGCCTTTATCTTTCTTGCGAATCCCCCGCGGACGAACCCAAAACCAGCTGGCAACGACAGCGCCGGCGAATACCGTGTAGCACAGCGTGAACAGCCAGGCAGGGGCCTGGTAGTACAGGAGAGCGTCCAGCCAATGCGAAATGAAGGAACCCGAATACGCCGCCTCGCCAGCACGTTCCCGGAGCGCCATTTCCCAGGTCGTCAGCGGGCATATCGCACCGATCCATGACTGGAGTACGACAATACCGATTGCTGCCAGATGGGCGATACGAAACCACGGGTTCCGCACCCAGGCCCAATCGAGAGGCTTGCCAACAAGGATTAGCAGCAATCCGGCGACTACGAACAGCACGAACAGGGCATGAGCGAAAAGCAGCGCATCAGCGCCAAGAACTAACAGGAAGTCGGACTTCACGAGTACCGCCTCGAATTCATTTCATCGCAGCATTAAGAGGTTAACTATTTGCTGCAGTCATTCAAACCGAACGGTGAGCTGAACGCCGTACACCGCCTCGCTTTCACCGAATTTGCTCTCGAATAGCAGTGCGTCAGTGCCTTTCAGCGGAGAACGATACGGCTGAATGCGCAGCTCGGTCTCCCGCCCGACCAGTCTGTCGACAAGCTGATTGAGGGACCCGAGTGGATCGGTCAATGTCCACAGCCACTTGTCCCTGGTGCCTGGATGACCCGACAGGTCGTCGCGATCGCGAATATGGCTCCGAACCCGCATGAAATAGCGACCCAGCAATGAACCGAAGACCGGAGTCACAATCAGGTCCTGGATGGACGGTTCCTCAAACAGCGCCTCTGCTCCGAATTCGTAAATGGAGGACAGCAGCACCGAATACCAGAATGCTTCTTTCTCGGTGTATCCGCGTTCCCGTGCTCGCACGAAATAGGCGGCGCCCCAGTAAGGATGCAGAACGTAGTTGATGTAAAAGTCGTCAGAGTCCATCTGCGGATGGGTCACGTTGTCCCACCAGTAGGACATGTCATAGCCTGCTTTCTGTTCCTCGGTCCAGCCGCTGACGCTCTCCGGGGCTATGTAGAGGATGCCAATGGTCACCCACTGGTAACCGGCGAAATACAGCGTGTCTCGTCTGAGTCCGTCACGGTCACGTGCCTGCGCGTCAAAGGCGTCAGGCAGATCCAGATCGAACTCCTCGATTTTCTGGCCTAGTCCGTTTGCAGCCGCCAGCGTGAGCCAGGTGACCGCAGCGAGTATCTGGATGAGCAGACGGCGAGGCATGCTACCTACCTCGCACCGCGTGTACGTAGCGAAGCATGCAGCCCTAGGTCCGGTGTCGCGTTGGTGGATACATCCTCGACGATGGCGAAACTGAGCACAATGCCGCCTGCCCGCGGACGGTATTGCCCGCCCACAGCCAGCTGCATGGAATTGCCGCCAAGTTCCTCCAGTGCAGTGTTGAAGTAGGGCCGTTGCACAAATAACTGGGCGGTGATCCCAAGCCGCTCGGTCGCGTGCCATGTGGCGGCCATGCCGCCGTAGGGGACCGAGCTACGCTGTATATCAGGCAGGATGTCGCCGTCGGTCAAAAACAGCGTCCCTACAAATCCGGACAGGTCCAGGTCCCGCTTGAGGAGCTGCTGCCTGCTTGCCAGGTAAGCACCAATCGAATAATCGGCCGCGCCACTGCCAAGCAGCTTTTCCGAGTCCCCGGTGGGGAGTTTCACGCTCGCTCTGAGGGCAACGGACAGGCCGTCCGCGGCTGTTGCTTGCCGCACTGGAATGGCGGCGGTCAGTTGCAGATCGCCGAGGCCGAACGCCGAAGAATTCAACTGATAGCCGCTGCCGGAGGCACCTGCATAGGAAAAATACAGCTGGTTATTGGCATTGCGTCGTTTGGCGTTCGACAGGCCAAAAGCGCTATGCCAGTTTTCAATAAAGCCGTCCAGAAAACCAGTCGCGTGAGCAACCAGTGGCAATTCGAATCCGAGTTCGAGACCTGCGGAGAACCGACGGCGCATCGAGAGGGAGAAAAAGTAACTTTCCCCGTCGACTTCGAAATCCTCTGTCAGGCTGCTGGCGGCGTCCGCATGGTTGACGATATCCAGACTGAGTTCGTATTGTGTTGAGCCCTCGGCGACGAGCGTACCGGATTGAAAGGTGGGCAGACCGAATATCTGCAGAAACGGATTTTGATTACGGAGAGGGAAACCCTGCCAGTGTGGCTGCTCAGCCAGAGCAGCGCCCGGGAGCAAAACAACCCCCATGCCGAGCAGCAAGCGCTGCCACAGCCTGCCATGAATTCGCCGACGGAGTATCGCCATTGTCGCCCCTCCGGGTCGGGCCGCAGAACTTATTCTGGTCGATTGGGTCTGGAATAGAATAGACACATATACCTAAGACCATGACCAGAAACGCCAACATCCAGAGCGCCTGCGTAGCGGTTGTGTTGTCGATAGCCTTATTGCTCCCGCTGCCGCTTTTCGCAGAGCGAGCCGCTATTCCCGCATTTAGCGCGAACTACTCAGTGAGCTACGGGATCTTGAGGGGCGAAATGACGCTTGAGCTCAGGCACGCTGAGCCCGGCTACATCTACCGCACTTCACTACGCCCGCGCGGTGTCGTGTCATGGCTGCGGCGTGGCGAGATTCGCGAATCCACGTCGCTCGTTGCCGGTGAAGGCCTCGTTCGGCCGCTGGACTACGATAGCGTCGACACCATCGCCAAACCAACACGGCACGTTCAGTATGAATTCGATCCTCAAAACGGGCGCGTGACGGGTGAATACAAGCTGCGAGAGGTCGACGTGCCAATGCAGCAGGACGGACAGAATCGCATTTCCGCCCAGGTCGCGATCATGGAGGCATTGCAGTCCGGTATCGAGCTTTCCGAGCTTCCGGTATTTGATCGTGGCCGCTGGCGGACTTTTCAATTCGAGATCATCCCCGATCAGCTGGTCGAAACACCGGCCGGCGACTTCGAAACGATCCAGGTACGCTATGCGTCCGACGCCAAGAGCAAAAGCTGGTCTTTGTATTGCGCGCCCTCGCTGGACTACCTGCCGGTATTGATCGTCTACCGGGAAAAAGGAAAGACGAAGTCGAGAGCGGAGTTGACAGACTTCCTGATCGACAGATAGGCAAGCGTCAGGCCGCGCAGTCAGCAACCATCCAGTCGTATTCCTGCTCCTTCAGTTGCGGTAGCGGAGTCCACGATTCGCCGAATTCTCAGGATAGGCAGCAATAAGCAGATTTCCCTATTTCTAGGTAGGCCCGTATCGGAGGACAATACCAAAATAGTTTTGGATAAAGCGAGTGCGACCATGACAGACAATAAATCAGCCGCCCCGGAAAAAGTCGTATCGATGTCGAAAGAGGGCGAGGATTCCGCGATTGAGCATGAGTCGCCCGCGCATATATTCAGCACGATGCGGCACGATCCCGAGAAGATCAAAGATCTGTTTCGCAATGGCACCTACCCCTACAAGACGAAAATTCGCAAAGTTGTCTACGAGAAGCACAAGGAAGAATTGCAGGTTGAGCTCCTGAAGGTGCAGAACTGGGTGAAGGAGACCGGCGAGAAGATCGTGGTCATTTTCGAAGGGCGCGATGCGGCCGGCAAGGGAGGCACTATCAAGCGCTTCATGGAGCACCTCAATCCTCGCGCGGCGCGGGTCGTAGCACTCGAAAAGCCGACCGACCGCGAGCGCGGGCAGTGGTATTTCCAGCGCTATGTATCTCACCTGCCTACCGAGGGCGAAATGGTGTTCTTCGATCGCTCCTGGTACAACCGCGCCGGGGTTGAGCGCGTGATGGGTTTCTGTGACTCGCAGCAGTATCTCGAATTCATGCGCCAGGTTCCCGATCTCGAACGCATGCTGGTGCGCTCGGGAATCCGACTTTTCAAGTACTGGTTCTCGGTGACACATGAGGAGCAGCAGCGTCGCTTCATACAGCGCGAGGGCGATCCGCTCAAGCACTGGAAACTGAGCCCGGTCGACAAGGAGTCCCAGGGCAAGTGGGCGGAATACACCGACGCCAAGGAAGCCATGTTCTTCTACACCGATACGGCCGACGCGCCGTGGACCATCATCAAGTCGGATGACAAGAAGAGGGCGAGGCTGAATTGCATGCAGCATTTCCTTTCGCATCTTGACTATCCAGGCAAGGATAAGCGAGTCCTGCACGGCCCTGACCCCCTGATCGTGGGCTCCTCCTCGCAGGTCATCGAAAAAGACCGCCATCTCTGGGGCTGACGCCGGGTTTGTGTTGCGGTCTGCAAGCGGCGATAATCGCCGCCGGTCCGCGTCGGCTTTCTCGCGACGGTCAGCCGTGAATCCCGCCAGGCCCGGAAGGGAGCAACGGTAGCGGTGATACCGGGTGCCGGGAATCGGCTGGCGCGGGCCACTTACGTTACACTGTCCGATCCCAGAAACGCCCTGAAGGCGGCCCAAGGTTTTATGAGCTATCTCGTGCTGGCCCGAAAATGGCGGCCAAAAGACTTTTCAGACACGGTCGGCCAGGAGCATGTTCTCCAGGCGCTTATCAATGCGCTGGATTCGGGCAGGCTGCACCACGCGTATCTGTTTACCGGTACGCGCGGCGTCGGCAAGACCACAATAGCGCGTATTCTCGCGAAGGCACTGAACTGCGAGAAAGGCGTGACGTCGCAGCCGTGCGGCACCTGCAGTGCCTGCGTGGAAATTGACGAGGGGCGTTTCGTCGACCTCATTGAAGTCGATGCGGCCTCCAAAACCAAGGTCGATGATACTCGCGATCTGCTCGACAACGTGCAGTACGCGCCCGCTCGCGGACGCTACAAGGTGTACCTGATTGACGAGGTGCACATGCTGTCGCGGAGTTCATTCAATGCGCTGTTGAAGACGCTTGAAGAGCCGCCGCCGCACGTCAAGTTCTTGCTGGCGACGACTGACCCGCAGAAATTACCGGCCACGGTTCTTTCCCGTTGTCTGCAGTTCAACCTGAAACGTATGACGCCGCGACTGATTTCGGATCGCCTGACCTATATCTGCGAGGCTGAATCTGTCGAAGTGGAGCCGGCAGCTTTGGCGCTGTTGGCGCGCGCCGCAGATGGCAGCATGCGCGATGCGCTGAGTCTGCTGGACCAGGCCATTGCGTACTGCGGCGGCAAGATCGAGGAAGGGCAAGTGGCCCTGATGCTGGGTACGATCGATCGTGACTACGTATCGCGTCTCACCCGGCTGCTGGCTGACAACGATGCGAAGGGACTGATCGACACCATCCGCGAAATCGACGAGCAGTTTCCGGACTACGCGAGACTGCTCGAGGATCTTGCCAGGGACCTGCAGCGAATTGCCGTTTATCAACTGGTTGGCACCTGCGACAGCGAGGACGACATCAGCGAGCAGGAAATTGCGTCGCTCGCGCAGTCGCTGTCGCCGTCTGACGTACAGCTGTTCTACCAGATAGCGGTCACGGGGCGGCGTGATCTGCAACTGGCGCCCGACCCGCGCAGCGGCGTCGAGATGACGATGCTGCGCATGCTCGCGTTTCGACCGGCCGGCCCGGCGTCAGCCGCTGCGCCGACAGGCGGATCCGCGGTCACTGCCACGCCGGCCAGGAAGTCAACGAAGCGCGTGGCGGCAAAGCGGGAGGCGTCTGCCGAGCCGGCGGCCGCCGCTACTTGGCAGGAGCCGGACTGGATCCAGCTGGTGGCTGACCTGAGTCTTGGCGGCACCGTGCGATTGCTGGCAAGTAATTGCGCCTATCTGCGACGCGACGGTAACACCGTTTACCTGGGCCTTGACCCGCGATCCGAGCCGCTGCTCACGAAGCAGCGCAAGAACTCGCTTGCCGAGTGTCTGTCGAAGCACTTCGGCGAGAAGCTGCAAGTCGATGTCTCCATAGCCATGGCCGCCGAGGCGGTAGAAACGCCCGTGCAGCAGGAGTCGCGGTTGGCGGATGAACGCATGGAGGCTGCACGCCAGGAGCTGGAATCCGATCCGAACGTGCAGGCGATGAAGAACATATTTGGCGCTGAACTCAAGACGGACACGATTGAGCTGATTAATCCGTCGCAGTCAGATTGAACTGGATGTTGGGAGGAAAGGAATGAAAGGCGGAATCGGCCAGTTGATGAAACAGGCGCAGCAGATGCAGGCCGACATGCAGAAGGCGCAGGAAGAGATGGCATCGATGACCGTGACTGGCGAGTCCGGCGCCGGCATGGTGCGTATCACGATGACCTGCAAGCACCAGGTGCAGGCTCTCGAGATCGACGATTCGCTGGTCGGCGACGACAAGGAGATGCTCGAGGACCTCATTACAGCGGCTTTCAACGATGCGCTGCGCAAAGTCGAGCAGACCGTGCAGGAAAAGTTTTCAGGTATGACCGCCGGCCTTGGATTGCCGCCGGGAATGAAGCTGCCTTTCTAGGTTTTTCCCGGGATGTCTTATTCACCGCTACTCGTACGTCTGATTGACGGCCTGCGCTGCATGCCGGGCGTCGGGCAGAAGTCGGCGCAGCGGATTGCTTTTCACTTGCTGGAGCGCGATCGCGAAGGGGCCGCCAGCCTCTCTTCGGCGCTGGCGGAAGCCGTTAGCGGTATCGGTCACTGCAAGCGCTGCAGGATGTTCACCGAGCACGAACTGTGTTCGATCTGCTCCGCGAGCGGCCGCGACGCCTCGCAACTGTGCGTTGTCGAGTCGCCAGCCGATGTGATGGCTATCGAGGATGCAACGGGGTTTCGCGGCTACTATTTCGTGCTGATGGGGCATCTGTCGCCGCTGGATGGCATCGGTCCCGACGAGCTCGGGCTGCAGCAGCTGGAGAACTGGCTGGCACAGGGCGACGTCAAAGAGCTCATTATCGCCACGAACCCGACGGTTGAAGGCGACGCAACGTCGCACTACCTTTCCGGACTCGCAAGCAAACACTCTGTACAGGCCAGCCGTATCGCGCACGGCGTACCGCTGGGCGGAGAACTCGAGTACGTCGACGGCGGTACGTTATCGCATGCGTTTTTCGGTCGTCGCGCAATTGATTGAGCGGAGATTTCAATGGCCAAGCAAGACTGTCTGTTCTGCAAGATCCTGAATGCTGAAATTCCGGCGGAAGTGATCTATGAATCCGATACGGCTATCGCGTTTCGGGACATCAACCCGCAGGCACCTACACACGCTCTTATCATCCCCCGCAAGCACATCGCGACGATTAACGACATCGATGACGAGGACCATGCGATTGTGGGCAGCCTGTATGCCGCGGCCAAGGAGATTGCCGCACAAGAGGGCTTTTCGGATGATGGCTATCGTGCGGTCATGAACTGCAATGAGGCCGCCGGGCAGACCGTATTCCATATACATCTGCACCTCCTGGGCGGTCGGCAACTCGGGTGGCCGCCGGGCTAGTGGCCGCTCAGTACCGTCCCTCCGACAGCTGTTCGGTCAGGTTAACAACCCGTTTGTAGCTGTCGTAGCGTCGCGCACTGATGTTGCCTTGTTCGATGCCGGCCTTGACGGCGCATCCAGGTTCGCGAAGATGCCGGCAATTCGCGAACTTGCAGTGCTGTGCCGCTCTGGTGATTTCACGAAAGCCGGTCGCTGCGATTGTCGAGGAATCCAACGCCGGCGCATAGTCGCGCACGCCGGGAGAGTCGATGACCGAGCCGCCATCGGGGAGGTCGATCATTTCGGAATTCACTGTCGTGTGACGCCCCTCGCGCGTCTTGTCGGAGATAGCCGAAGTCCGCTGCTTGTTGGCGCCCAGCAGGCGATTGATGATGCTGGACTTGCCGACGCCGGACTGGCCGACGATGATTGCACAGCGATCCGCGAGCAACTTCACGAGCTCCGCGCTGCCCGTACCGTCAAGCGCACTGCAGCGCACCACGTCATAGCCAATTTGCCGGTAGGTCTCGAGCTCCTGCTCGGCCAATGCCCTGTCCGCAACGAGGTCAACTTTGTTGTAGACGACGGCAGCATCGATGCCCATCAATTCTGCTGCGCAGAGGTAGCGATCGACGATGAACCAGTCTGCCCTGGGCTCCGCTGCGGCGACGACCACCAGGTAGTCGAGATTTGCCGCCAAAACCTCGGTCTGGCCGCGCATATTGGGTCGGGTCAACTCGTTGTCCCGGGGTGCAATAGCCGTGATCAGCCAGTCCGGCTCATTGTCGATAGGCGCGGCTGCGACGCGATCGCCGCAAACAGGCTTGAGTCGTTTTCCCTTGATGCGAGCATCGACCTGCTCGCCATTCGCGAGACGCAATCGCATGCGACGGCTGTAGGTTGCTATTACTGTCCCTGGAACATCCATCATGACGGTGAGTATGCAGCCAAGCGGGCAGCCTTGCACATCCAAGCCATGTAAACTACGGCCGTGACCGCAGCTGAAGAAGATGAGCATGTAGATGAATGAAGTCGACCGTGCAAGCAACCTGATCTGGATCGATCTCGAGATGACGGGACTCGATCCCCAGAACGACACGATTATCGAGATCGCGACGATCGTGACTGACAAGCACCTCAATGAACTCGCCGTGGGCCCGGTGATTGCAATTCGCCAGTCCGAGGAGCGCATGCAGGGGATGGACGAATGGAACACGCGCCAGCATGGCGAGTCCGGACTCACAGCGAGAGTACTGCAGAGCGGCGTCGACCTGGCGGCCGCCGAGTCCGCCACGCTGGCTTTCCTGCAGCAGTGGGTGGATGAGGGCGCTTCCCCGATGTGCGGCAACAGCATCTGCCAGGACCGGCGCTTCATGGCTCGCGAGATGCCCGATCTGGAGCGTTTCTTTCACTATCGGAACCTGGACGTCAGTACATTGAAAATCCTCGCGCAGAACTGGGCGCCGTCGATCGCACAGGGGTTCGCAAAGGAATCGGCGCATCTCGCACTGTCGGATATTCGCGATTCGATTGAGGAGCTCGCCTGGTACCGGGAGCAGCTGTTTGACTCGGCCGTCCTGAGCCCGCATGCAAGCGACGCCTGACAGGCCGTATTCCGAGGCGGCGGCCAACAATGCCGTACCGATACTGGAAATCCTGCGCCGCGAATTTCAGGATTGCGCCGAGGTTCTCGAGATCGGATCAGGCACCGGCCAACATGCCGTGTATTTTGCGTCCAGGCTCGATCATCTTGTCTGGCAGACCAGCGATCTCGAGGAAAACCATGCCGGCATCCGTGCATGGCTTGCCGATGCTGACGTTGCAAACGTGCTGGCGCCAATTTCCCTCGACGTATCGAAGGCGACGCTAGAGGCGACGTACGATGGCGTTTATTCGGCGAACACGGCGCACATCATGAGCTTCGATGCGGCGCTTGCGATGATGGCCCTGGTTGGACGTGTATTGCGGCCGGAAGGCACTTTCTGCCTGTACGGCCCGTTTCGTCGCCGCGGGCAGTTCAACGCGGCGAGCAACGAGCGTTTCGACGCAGGTCTGCGGTCGCGCGATTCGACAATGGGTATTCGGGATCTTGAGGCGCTTGACGAAACGGCGACAGAGCACGGGCTGCGCAGAGAAAGTCTGTACGCGGTGCCGGCCAACAACCTGGTGGTGATATGGCGGAAAGCGACGTTATGAAAGGGGTGGTTACACACCAGGGTGGCTGTCACTGTGGCCGAGTGCGTTTCGAAGTGGATGCGCCGTCCGATATCGCTGCGGATGAATGCAATTGCAGCATCTGCAAGAAGTCCGGGTACCTGCATGTACTGGTCGCAGCAGATGCTTTTCGGCTCCTGAAAGGCGAACAGGACCTGGCGACGTATCGCTTCAATACTGGCATCGCCAAGCACTATTTCTGCCGGCATTGCGGCATCAAGTCATTCTATGTGCCGAGGTCACACCCGGACGGCATTAGCGTCAACGCCAATTGCCTGGATGACGACAGGATATCGTCGATCACGATAACGCCGTTTGATGGCCGACATTGGGAAAAGAACGTGAAAGATCTGTCGCTCATTGGCGACTAGCTCCGCTCAATTGCAACTGGCGAGCCCAACGGCCTTCGCTTATAGTTGCTTTTTTCGGCACGCTGCCAAAGAGAATTGAATGAATACGATAGTGCGGATGGCATGCATTTGCGGACTGCTTGTCACATCGACCGCTTTCGCGGCGCCCGCCTGGGTAAGCGATCAGTTTGAAATCACCTTGCGGTCCGGACCCAGTACCAGCAATGCGATCCAGCTCATGCTGGACAGCGGTTTACGCCTGGAAGTGCTGGAACGCGATGCAGACAGCGGTTATTCGCGTGTGCGCACCCCGGGCGGCACCGAGGGCTGGGTCCTCAGCCGTTACCTGATGAGCGAACCCAGTGCACGCGAGCAGCTGCAGAACCTCACCAGCCAGTTGACCAGTGCCACGTCCCGGGGCAGCTCGCTGGACGCGCAGATGAAAGCTGTCAAGGCCGAATATGACTCAGCCAATCGGCAAATTGCCCAGCTGGAGCGCGAGAAAGCCGCTGTCGAAAAAGAGCTGGCCGAAATAAAGCGCACGGCTGCCAATGTGCTGGCGATCAACACTCAGAATCAATCGCTGATGGACCAGCTAGCAGCGGCGCAGATCAAGGCCGATACGCTCGAACAGGAAAACCGACAGCTGTCGAGCCAGACGACGCGATACTGGTTCATGGCCGGCGCACTGGTGCTACTAATCGGCATTGTGCTTGGCATTTGGCTGCCGCGTGTGCGCTGGCAACGTCGATCCCGCTACGATCGCTTCTGATCAGACGCTTTCGCCGGCGAGGAACATCCACGTCTCGATGACGGTATCGGGGTTGAGAGACATGCTCTCGATACCCTGATCGAGCAACCAGCGTGCAAGGTCCGGATGATCCGACGGTCCCTGGCCGCAGATCCCCACGTACTTGCCGCGCCGTTTGCAGGCCGAAATGGTCATTGCCAGCAGCGCCTTCACCGCGTCGTCACGTTCGTCAAACGTATCGGCCACCAGCGCCGAATCGCGATCAAGCCCCAGGGCGAGCTGCGTCATATCGTTTGAGCCGATCGACATTCCGTCGAAATGATCGAGGTACTGGTCTGCGAGCAGGGCGTTCGTCGGCAGCTCGGACATCATGATGACTTTCAGGTCATCCTTGCCACGCTCGAGACCGTTCAGGGCCATCAGGGCAATGACGTCCTTCGCTTGCTGCACGGTGCGCACGAACGGGATCATCACCTGCACATTGGTCAGACCCATGTCGTTTCGGACCCTGCGCAACGCGCGACATTCGAGTTCGAAGCACGGGCGGAAACTGTCAGAAACGTAGCGCGCCGCGCCGCGAAAGCCGAGCATCGGGTTTTCCTCATCGGGTTCGTACTTTTCACCACCGATGAGATTGGCGTATTCGTTAGACTTGAAATCGGACAGTCGCACGATAACCGGCTCCGGTGCGAACGCAGCTGCGATCGTCGCGACGCCCTCCGCGAGCTTGTCGACGAAGAACTCGACCGGGTCGGGATAGCCGGCCATCTGCTCGTCGACAGCCTGGCGTGTGTCGTCATCAAGGTCTGCATACTGCAGCAATGCCTGTGGGTGTACGCCAATCATGCGATTGATTATGAATTCCAGACGCGCCAGCCCGACACCGTGATTCGGAATATTGGCGAAGTCGAAGGCGCGATCAGGGTTGCCGACGTTCATCATGATCTTGACCGGGATCTCGGGCAATGAGTCGAGCTCGATCACCTTCTGCTCGAACTCCAGATTGCCGCGATAAACGACCCCCTCATCGCCTTCGGCGCAGCTGACCGTAACCTCCATGCCGTCCTCGATAACGTCCGTGGCATTGCCACAGCCTACGACCGCGGGAATGCCCAGTTCTCTGGCGATAATCGCTGCGTGGCAGGTACGACCGCCGCGATTGGTGACGATGGCGGCGGCGCGTTTCATCACCGGTTCCCAGTCCGGATCAGTCATGTCCGAGACGAGTACGTCGCCCGGCTGCACGCGGTCCATCTCGGCGACCGAACGAATTACCCGGGCTGTGCCCGCGCCGATCTTGTGGCCGATACTGCGGCCTACGATAACGGTGTCGGAATGTCCCTTCAGTGTATAGCGCTGTATCGTTCGGCCGCTGCGGCTCTGCACGGTCTCGGGCCGCGCCTGCAGGATATACAGCTTGCCGTCGTTGCCATCTTTTCCCCATTCGATGTCCATCGGACGGCCGTAGTGTTCCTCGATCGTTACCGCCATCCGGGAGAGTGCAATGACATCGTCGTCACTGATCGAAAATAACAGGCTGTCCTTCTCATCGACGTCAACGGTCTCTACGGTCTTGCCGGGGGTCGGGTCGTCGCTGTAGACCATCTTGATGGCCTTGCCGCCGAGATTCTTCCTGAGAATCGGTCGCTTGCCCGCCTTGAGTGCCGGTTTGTACACGTAGAACTCGTCGGGATTTACGGCGCCCTGGACGACAGTCTCACCGAGTCCATACGAAGCGGTAATGAACACGGCATCTCTGAAGCCGGTCTCTGTATCAAGGGTAAACAGCACACCCGACGCACCGATATCGCTGCGAACCATCGTTTGCACACCTGCTGACAATGCGACGTGGCTGTGGTCAAAGCCCTGGTGCACGCGATAGGCGATGGCTCGATCATTGAACAGCGAGGCGAACACCTGGTGCATGGCCTCGACAAGGTTGTCCAGGCCACGAACATTGAGAAATGTCTCTTGCTGGCCCGCGAACGATGCATCCGGGAGATCTTCTGCGGTGGCCGAGGAACGCACGGCAACGGCTATCTCATTGCCGCCACTCATCTCATCCCAGGCGGCACGCACCTGGGTCATCAGCCGGTCGGGCAATGGCGATTCCATGATCCAGCCACGAATCGACTTGCCGGCTGCCGTCAATGCGGCAATGTTGTCGACATCGAGGTCCTGAAGCAGCGCCTTGATCTTCTTATCGAGCCCGTTGTCCGCCAGAAAGTCCCGGTAAGCGGCTGCCGTCGTTGCGAAGCCGCCCGGCACCGTTACGCCCAATGCGCTCAGATTGGCGATCATCTCGCCCAATGACGCATTCTTGCCTCCGACCACTTCAACGTCTTCCATGCCAAGCTCTTCGAGCTTGATGACATATGGCTCCAAGTCATACTCCCTTGTGTTCTTCAGCAGGAAATGGAGAATCCCACCAATGGATGAACGCGCTGTATTTTTTCTTTCAGATCAGACCGGTGTCACCGCAGAAGCCCTCGGACACAGTCTGATCACGCAATTCGCCGGTCAGAATTTTCGGCAGATGACTTTGCCATTTATAGATACCGAAGACAAGGCGAGGGAGGCTGTACGAAAGATTGACAAAGCGGCTGCACAGGGGGATATGAAACCCATCGTTTTCTCTACGTTGGTGCAGCCGAATCTCAGGTCAATCGTCAAGGCTGCCAATGGCTTGCACCTCGATATCTTCGACGCTTTTCTCGATCCGTTGTCGGCCGAACTGCAGGCGAATCCAACCTTCGCGCTGGGTGGCGCGCATGGTATGAGTGATATCGATACCTACATGCGGCGTATCGAGGCGACCAACTTTGCGCTGGCGAATGACGATGGTGGAATCAGCCGCAACTACGAGATGGCCGACGTAATACTTGTTGGTGTGTCTCGCTCCGGCAAGACCCCGACCTGCTTGTATCTTGCGCTGCAGTACGGTGTATATGCCGCGAATTACCCGCTGACCGACGAAGAACTGGAGACCGGCGAGTTGCCCGCTTTCCTGCTCGCACATAAGCAGAGATTGTACGGCCTCACGATCTCGCCAACGCGCCTGCAACAGATACGCAAGGAAAGGCGGCCAATGGGCAAGTATTCTTCGGCACAGCAGGTGAGGTTCGAGCTCCGGGAGGCCGCAAAGATATTTCGCCGCTATGGCATTCCGTACGTCGATACCACTGCATTTTCGATCGAGGAGATCTCAAGTCAGATTCTCAATAGCACTGGCGTAGAACGTCGAGTACGTCCTTGATTCTGCGTCACAACTGCGTGCTATATTTGAATCATGTTGCTTGATTCGCATCTTGTTCCGCAGACTATCGTTAAACGCGGTAGCTTCGTTGGCCTCATGGCTCTCTACGAGAGCAACTATCTGCGGTTGCTGCGACTCATTCCCGAGATTTCCCGACTTGATGGCTGTTTTCGGTCGCGTGTTGCGGGGGACTGCGACCTTCACGTCGACGTGCTCGAACGCTGTCGCTACACGGTTACGTTGTCGCTGACCTATCATTTTGAGACAGATGACGGGCTGCTCCTCGATCCTGACATGACCGTGCGCGTCTATCTGGATGGCCAACAGGCCGAGGCAATGGCGGTCGGTCAGACACAGCGTCACCAGGCGCTGAAGCAGCTCGTGCGGAAGCATCGCAGGGAACTGGACCTGCGATGGCAACGTAACTGCATTCTGAACAAGTGGCTCGAGTATCTCTCGCACAGCGGTCATTTGATCCTGGAACGCCAATAACCCGCTGACCCGCCGGTTTCCGAAAGTGTCGATTCAATCAGAGTTTAGCAGCTGATCAATTGCCATTATTGCTGCCTGATCAGGCTACGCGCATGTCTGCCTGAGAATTATTATGTTAAGAGATGCTGCATTGGCGAATTTGACGACAATTTTCAAAAGCGACGCAACGGATCCTCACGATGCCGACAAACTCGTGGATCTGTTCCGCAATCGCGCCGAGCTTAAGAAGGAATTCGCGGCACTTCGAAACGAAAAGTATGAGCTTCAGGACCGGGTCAAACATCACCAGGGTGCAACGGCACGGGTGCAGCAGCAGTTGCAGCACCTCGAGAACCTGTTGCTCGACCCGGAGTGGGTCTACAACGTGGTTGCTTTCTATCAGCTGCGGTTGCTTGCGATGCACTGCAACAAACAGCTGGTGCGTTTCGCAGAAGAGCTGAAGCAGCAGCGTGAGAAGCGCGTGCATGGCCTGGCACTCAAGACGTGGAACCAGCAACGAACGAAAGAGGCGGAACAGATCCAGGCTCGCGTTGGCGAGAAGCGAGTGGCGCTGCAGGTGTTGGAAGACGGTCTGCTATCCGCACAGCAGGCACTAACAGATATGGGTGGCGTCAAGAAGCTGTTTCAGGGCCGGACTGTCACGGCCGAAATCGAGGAGATCGAAGCCGGTATCGCGCTTGCCCAGCAGCAGGAGCAGGAGCTGTTGCAGGAGTTGCAGGCGGTCGAAAACCGGGATCCGCCCGATCACCAGGGTCTCGACATCGCGGCCAAACGTTCGATCAACTGTATGATTCTCTCCTTCGCGCAGCAAATGTACCTGCATTTCGAAGAGGACGGACTGGTGCAGCTTGCCAAGGAGGCCAGCGAAAAGAGCGTTGGTGCCATAAACTATGGCAACAAGAAGGACTGCGATGAACTCCTCGAGCGCCTTCAGAAACGTAAGGATGCGGAGCATGCCGATGCGAGTCTTCCAGGCGCGCTGCGAAGGCGGGCAGAGCTCATCGGCAAAGCCGCTCAGTTTCGGCACGATGACGATGCCGTGCCCATACCGGCAACGGTTTCAACGATTTTTTCGATTGACGCGAATGATGTAGTTCGACGTTCGGACTGCAACATCCTCGGCCAGAACTACTTCGGAATCGCCAAGGTCCTTAGCCGCTGAGAGGCTCTCAGATATCGCGCCGGAACATGTTCCGCTTGTACCGCGCAAGGTCGCTGTCAGAAACGCCAGGGACACGAGCTTTGATCAACGGCTGTTCGCTGTCCTCACTCTCAGCTCGTCCGACGGGCGCGAATTCGTCGGTACTGGCCTCAGCGTTCTCGTCGTATCCCTGCAACAAGGCTGATTCGGTTGCTGACTCCCTGTCGGGGTAGTTCGTCGGGATTAGTGTGGACGGCGCAAGTGCCGTCGCCTCGACTTCGTGATTCACATTGGCCGCATGCAGTCGGGTGGCCGCAAGCGCCCGGGTGTTCCCGATGGTGGTGTCATCGCAGGGCACCAGGCCAGTCGATGCGCTCGCTGTGCCGGCCGACGCCAACGCCAGCAGCGCAGTGAGCGATGCAGGAACAGGGGCCCTGCCGGATGAGGATTTAAAGTACCGTCCTGCCATGACGTCTCCCGGTGCCGCCAGTGTCACGGCAGCAAGTATAACGGTAAAAAAGCTCGCAAGCGTTGGGGTGTTGTAGTTGAGTATAACACCTCGCCGTGCGGCTGCAAGACGTCCGGTCAGGGCTTTATCTGGGCGGTCCTCTCCGGATTCGGGGCAACCTGACGCATGGTGGCCAGGTCGGCAGCGATACCGGCAGCCTGGTCGAGCAGGACGTCCGGCAGATCTTCCGTTTCGATATCGTCAAGCGTTTCCACGGGATCCAGACCCAGCGCTGTACGCCGGGCATTCTCGCGCTCGAGACGCCGGTCGAGATCGGCCTGTCTCTCGGCGCGTCGCGCATTGATATTCAGAGAGATCGTCTTCTGCGAACGTACTTCCTCGGCGGCACGGATCATGTCTACCTGGTACTGGAAATTGGGATCGGCCTTGGAGCGCTCCGCGTGACTGGCGGTAAGTGATTGAATGGTATTGTCCAAAGGCCGTCCGGCGCGGAATCGGGTGGTCTGGACAGTATCCCAGGGGAGGGCGCTGTCACGCACACTTTCGCCGACCAATTCTGCATCGATGCCCGAGGGAAGCGGAATATCAGGGTCGACGCCACGATGCTGCGTGCTTTCACCGGTAACACGGTAATACTTGCCAATCGTCAGGGTGAGCTGGCCGAAGCCTTTGTCGCCATCGGGCCTGAGGTACTGATCCAGCGAGTAGAGGTTCTGCACGGTGCCTTTTCCGAAGGTCTGCTGGCCCACGATCACGCCACGCTCGTAGTCCTGGATCGCGGCGGCGAAGATTTCGGAGGCGGATGCGCTGAAGCGATCGACCAGTACCGCCAGCGGTCCATTGTAGGCAACATGCGCACGCGGGTCCGGATCATCCAGTCGGCTGATACGGCCATTGGCATTGCGCAGTTGCACAACGGGCCCGTTGTCGATAAACAGTCCGGACAGGGCTGTAGCCTCTGTGAGGTGGCCGCCGCCGTTGCCGCGCAGGTCGATGACCAGCCCGTCAATGCCCTTATCTTCCAGTTCAGCGATAAGGCGTTTCACGTCTTTCGTTGTACTGGTGTAGTCCTTGTCGCCATTGCTCAGCGCGCGGTAGTCGCGATAGAAGCTCGGCACGTCAATCACGCCAATTGACCATGTTCGGCCGTCACGCTGGATCTCGACAATGTCGCTTTTTGCCGCCTGCTCCTCGAGCTTCACCTGACCGCGAGTCAGGCTGATGAACTTCTTGGGGCTTCCGGGCAGCGCGTTGGCAGGAATGACCTCAAGGCGCACGACGGAATCAGCGGGTCCACGGATAAGGTCGACAACGTCATCCAGGCGCCAGCCTATAACATCTTCAATTTCGCCTTCCGGGCCTTGCGCGACGCCGGTTATCCGGTCGTTCGGCTGAAGCTCGCCATCGATCGCAGCCGGGCCGCCGGGAATGATGCCGACGATCTTCACGAAGTCGTCCTCGGTCTGCAGCGAGGCGCCGATGCCGAAATACGACAAGCTCATCTGGATGCGATATTCCTCGGAATTCCGCGGTGACAAATAGCTCGAATGGGGGTCAAGCGCGTGCGCGAAGGCATTCATGAACCGCTCGAATACGTCGTCGTTGTTAACCTGATCCAGGCGCTTGATGAATCCCTTATAGCGCTTCGTCAGAACCTCCTTGATCTTCTCCCAGGGTTCGTCTTCGAGCGCGAGGTTCAGGGCATCATTGACGACGCGACTGCGCCAGATGTCGTCCAGCTCCGCGCTATTGGCGGCCCATGGTGACTCAGAACGATCGAACTCGTACTCGTCTTCGGTTGTGTAGTCGGGCTCGTTTTCGAGCTGCGACAGCGCAAAGGTCAGGCGCTCTCGGACGCGTGTCTGGTAAACCTCGAACACCTCGAACACCGGATCCAGCGGCTTGCTCTTGACGATATCGTCGAGCTGGTAGCGGTAATTGTCGAAATACGCGACGTCACTGGCAAGCAGGTACATGCGATTGCGATCGAGCGACTCGATGTACATGTCCATAACCTGCGACGACAGATCATCGTCGACAGCAATGTGCATGTAATGCGAATTCTGAATAAACTGCGTGACCAGCTCGCCAATCTTTTCGTGGCGTTGTTCCGGAAAGAGAAAAGTATTTTGCTCGACGGCTGAAGTCGAGGTAAGCGCCGGGAACGACAGAAATGTCACTACCGCGGCGGCGAGCCAGTGGATCTGGCGATTCAAAGTCTTTCTCAACATTTTCTCCATAGTGGCCAACGGCAATCCTGGCGCGCACCTGAAGAGCTAGGCTAGTTGGCTTGCGCCCCTGGATCAAGGGCATACTCGTCATAATCTGCGGCTACCGCAGCTTTTATTGCACCAATCTGGAAATTATTCGATGCGACCATTGACTGCCATAAACATGATCATCCTGGGGTCCTGCTTTGCGATCGCCTTTAGCCTGGCCGCCGTCCTGATCGTTGTCCTGGTGCTGGGCGACGAGTACCCGCGCCTGCAGGCAGAGTTCGCACCCTTACTCCAGAGTTTCGTCCTGTTCTTCGGTATGACCGCCGTCTCCGCTGCAAGTTTCTACGGGCTCGTAACAAAACATCGCTGGCGGCTCTGGGCCCAGGGAGCTATGTGGCTGGGACTATTCGGAACAGGATGGTTCTACTGGCCGTAGATGTGATGGTTTAAGGTCATCGCAAGATTCCCGGCAGGCCCTTGCGGCGGCGCCGCATTCGCGACTGCAATGCCTTGCGGCGATCGCCAAGCCATGTCTGACGACTCACCGTCGTGTTGTCGCCGTGCTCGCGTTTCGTTCGAGCACGGAAATCGCAGAAGTCCTGATACGCCTCGATTTCATGCTTCAGTTCGCGCACCACGAGTTCGATCATGATCGCGTCATCCAGGAATCCAAGCCCCGGAATATGGTCCGGTATCAGGTCCTCGGGCTCGGAGAAATAGGCCAGCGCATTGAGTACCCGACTTGCATCCTGATGCGGCAGGCGCCACTCGATATCGGAGAGCATGTCGATCATCAGTTTCAGCTTTTGAATGCGCTCGACAATGAAGCCAGGCGCCTGTTCAAACGTACCGACGTGACTCAGGAGGTTCTCGGCGCCCGCAACAATGTCTTCCGGCGTTAGTCGGGCTGAGGCTTTGCGTGCCTCGTCCATGATCAGGCGGAAGTGCTTCAGGTCGTCGTCATCGAGTTCGAAAGAAATACGCAACGTCACGGAGTTGCTCGCTTTGGCTACAACAGGAACCCGCAGATTATCACGACGATTTGGCGTTGGCCCAGCCTTACTTGCGGAAGCGCTGATCCCATTTCTTGGACCGGTCGAATCCGCCGGTGTTGTAGGGGTCAATGCCGGGCTCCTCACCCGTTTCGATCATCGAATCGTCGAGGATCTTCAGCGTTTCGTGTGTGCCGGTTTCTTCGCGCACGAATCGATTGCGGATGAGAACATTCTTGCCGGGGCCGTTTGACTCGATCGTGCCGTGCACCTGCGGATCAATTTCGACGACATCCCGCAGCTCTGTCGGTTCTTGGTCCGGCCGCGCCCGGCGCCCGGTCGGCTTGACCAGAGTGGTCTTGCGCGCGCTCGATGGATGCGGTACGTCGCCCAGAATTCGCTCTCTGATCCAGCTTTTGATCTTCTCCATCATGTTCATTTTTGCCCAGAAAGGCCTTTTCAATGTAAATCGGAGTGGCTCCGCACCCTTGTTTGGACAGGATGCCTGAGACTGAGTTCCGATACTACGCCTGGCTTGCCCGGGCGGCTAAGGCAATGCGGAAAATGAGACGTGCTTCACACTCTGCAGAAGTGGCGGGCTCGTCGGGTTTCGGCGATCGACAATCGACTAGCTGTGCGGTCCGAGCCGCCGCCAGGCTTTGACCATCAGGCGCAGCGACTGCCACAGCAGATACGGCGCCAAGACCAGGAACCAGGCGACCCGGTCACCCGTTCGTATCTTCTCGCTAATGACTGAAAAGAACTCGCCATAGCCGTGCCCGCCATAAGAGCCAAACAGGGCCTCACCGATCATGAATATGCCGACGGGCATGATCACGAGGCCAAAGAAGAGCAGCACAGTGAGCAGCGCAACTTCTTTGCGGACGAGTTGCTTGACAGATTTTGTTTCCGAACCCACGCGCATTGCCTGATTGGCTGATCGTGGTGCTATCGTTGCGCAGGCCGCGATATACGTCAAGCGGGATTGGGGTCTTTGACTAGTTGCTGTTACCCGCGCTTTCGCGTCGCTTGGGGTGCCTTCGTCGATAGACGATCACGCCCAGATGAAAGCAGACGAACGAGAATAAGACGTAGTGCGGAAGCACCCAGAACCACTCAGCAACGTAGAGCGTAGCGAAGAATGCGGCGAGGCCGGATGCCAGGTAGAAGTACGGCAGTGCGTCGTAAATGAGCCGGGGCAGCCAGATCCTGCGCGATGCAAGTTGGCGTTTCTCCTGGCTCACATGACGAGCATTCGTGTGAGTTGTCGCTTTCCCTGCGGCGTTGCTCAGCATCCTCATGACTCAGTTCCATGTCAGTCGGAAGAGCTTATCGCGGGCGCGCAAAAAAGACCGTGATTGCGCTCACATATTCGGTGGCAGTGTGGTGCTCAGGCGTCGCGCTTTGGGCGTTCCTCGTAGCGAAACTTCGCATTGCCTATCGCGACGATGTCACCGTTTGACAGGAAGCGCTCTTTTACGCGCTCAGTGTTCACATACACACCGTTCTTGCTGCCCCAGTCGATTACCCGCGTCGAATCGCCTTCGGTCATCACGACAGCATGTCGTCGACTGATGTACGAAGTCTTCAGCTGAATGTCATTATCGGCGGTTCGGCCTATCGTCAGGCGCTTCTTGAAAAGCGGAAAACGCAGCTCCTGCTCGCCGATGTTGCCAACGAGTACGCGCGTGACGCGGTCACGGTCAGCGCCGACAACAGCATTGTCCTGGTCCGCGAGTGAATCTTCGCCGGGAAGCTCGATCCGCTCCGATATGCGATTGTCGATCTCGTGAATGACCTCCTCGATCTCGCCGATGGATTCTATCTGTTCAGACTTCTTGGCCAGTTCGCCTAGCAAAACGTTGATCGCCGTATTCTTGGTATCGAGCTTTTGCTCGAATTCCTCAGAATTGCGCGCCAGTTCTTCTATCTGCCGCTCAAGTTCCGCGACGCGTTGCTGACCTGCCTCTTCGTTTCGCAGCAGCATGCGTTCCAGTTCTTCCTTGAAGCTGCGCGTACTCACCAGGTCGGATGCGAGTTGGCTATTCAGATCGCTTGTCTGCGTTACGCTTTCCTGCGCTTCGGTCAGTTCGAATCGTAGCGTGCGAATTTCTTGCTCGTGGTCGCTCTTGAGCTGTTCGAGTGCCGCGACCAGTTCTTCGTTACTGGCACGCAAGGATTCGAGTTGAATGTTGAGGTCCGCGTTTCCTGTCTTAAGCCGATCAACTTCGTCCTCAAGGTTGTCGTTTTTCTTCAACGCATGCGACAGCGACTCGGAACTGTCATTCAGGCTAAAGCGCAAGGTATCGGCGTACTGCTCTGTCTTTTCCAGCTGCGCCTGAAGTTCTCTGACAACGCTGGAGGTGGTCTTCTGGGTCTGAACAACCTGCGCTGCGCCCTGCCGCTGTGCGGTTTCGAGTTCCAGCCGCAGACGCGCAATTTCCTGCGTCGCGGTTTCCAGTTGCTCGGTTTGCCCGGCTTCAACAAGCTGTCTCTTGATTGCCTGCTCTTCGAGATCCGCGACTTTTTGTTCGAGCGTACTTTCCATCACATCGCGTTGATTAATCTCGACGTTGAGGTTCCGCTCTTCGTCTTCTGCAGCGTCGAGTTCGGCCTTGAGCCTGTCAATTTCGAGTCGCGCTTCTTCGAGGTCCGTAATCTGCTGTTCGGCGGCCTGTTGTTGCGCGTCGAACTTCTGCTCAAGCTCGGCAATCTGGTCGTTGCGCCGTTGAAGGTCGGCCTGGACGGCAGCATGGTCGGCCTGGATGCGTTCGAGCAATTCGCGAGCTTGCTCAAGTTCGCGCTCGGCCTGCTCGCGGCTCTTTAGCTGATCGTTGTCGGCCTGCGACTGCTCTGCGAGCTCTTGTTCGAGCAATAATCTGTCGCTGTCGCGTTGTCGAATCTCGACTTTTAACGACTTGATCGATGCGCTGCGTTTCTTTAGGAGCTTGTTCTTGCGGTCAATCGTCTTGCCGAGCTTTTCGTTCTCACGCAGCAGATTGCTTGCGATCTCTTCGCGCGCGCTTATTTCCGCCTCAAGGCCAAGCCATTTGGAGCGCAGCTGCTGAATATCGAATTGCAGTTGACCAATCGTCTTCGTCCGCGACCGGAGGTCCGACACCAGTTCGGGAATGCTCTGGCCGCGCGCAAAATCGTCATCGCCGGAGTCATTGAGACCGCAGGTATTGGAATCAGACTCGCTGGCGGCCAGCGGGTCGTCTCCCTCAACGTGTTGCTGAAAGCTCAGGACTTCCAGCTCTGCGGTGGGGTCGTCATCGTCCGAGACTAATTCTTTGATGTTTTTGTTTTCATTAGCCATAGACGAAGTCTACCACGCGGCCGCGTCGGCTCAACCGCCGCCGCCGGCTCTGATTTCGGGCAAGTTAAGTTAAATCGGGGCTAGTCGCACGGAACGGTGCGGTTCTCAGCCCATTGCCGCATTGCGGCTATTTTTTCGCGCATGACAACCGACAGCGGTCGGGTTCGACTGATTTCGCCGAGAATATGCGCATTGGACAATGGCTCGCCCTTCGCGTGGGCGGCATAGAGGGCGGACACGACGGCCTGCTCAATCTCAGCTCCGGAGAATCCCTTCATCGCTTTCGCCAGCTGAGCGACGTCGAAATTGGCCAGGGATTGATCGCGACTGCTGAGATGGATCGCGAGGATCGATGCCCGTATTTTCACCGTCGGCAGATCGACGAAAAAGATCTCGTCGAATCGGCCCTTGCGCACGAGTTCGGGCGGCAACGTCGCTATGTCATTTGCGGTAGCGACAATAAAGACCTGGCTCTTGCGTTCCGCCATCCACGTCAGGAAGGTGCCGAGCACGCGTTGCGTCGTCCCGGTTTCGCCGCCGCGACCGGCAATTCCCTTTTCGATTTCATCGATCCACAGAACACATGGGGCCATAACGTCCGCGGTCTTCAGGGATTCACGTAGCTTGCGTTCGGTTTCGCCGTGATACTTGTCGTAAATCGCGCCGAAATCCAGGCGCAGCAGCGGAACCCCGAATATTCCTGCTGTCGCTTTTGCGGCGAGGCTCTTGCCGCAGCCCTGAATGCCCAGAAGCATGATGCCCTTGGGTGAATCCAGATGAGCGGCGCTAATATCGCCCGTGAATGCGGGTCGGCGCTGTTTCAGCCAGCTCTTGAGGCGCTCGAGACCGCCGACGTCCCGGAAACGGGCGGTGTCATACTCGAACTGCAGCGCACCGCCGCGATTGAGTAGTTCGTACTTCGCCTGCATCACCTGCGGCAGGTCGCTCTTGGTAATGGCACCGTCGAGATAAATTGCATTGCGCGCAAGGCGCTCGGTTTCGTTGTGGCTCAGGCCGGCGAGGTTCTGTACGAGCAGCGTGTGAGCTTTGCGGTCGACCTGGGCGAGTTGGCCTGGATGGTCATTGCTATAGTCGTTGATCGCGCGTTTGACGATGCGTTCGCGCTCCTCTTCCGACGGAAAGTCGAGGTCGAAGCGCGCGCTGTAGGCCTCCAGCTCGCTCGGCAGCGTGACCTTGTGGCTGATCAGCACGATCTGCCTGGCAACGCTTCGGTATTGAATGCATATGTCCTTGATCAAGCGCACATGCACCGGGTCGTCGAGGAACGGGTGGAAGTCGAGCAGGGCATACACGCCAGGTTTCGAGACCGCTCGTATGTGTTTCAAAACATCGGTCGGTTGCGAGTTGAGGGACTGCGGTTCCAGCGCGATATCCACGCGCTGCAAACCGTCCGTGATCGTCCAGCGAAATAACGGCAAGTGAACGCTGCTAGACATCGACATCGCGATTGCCTGCAGCATTTCCAGTATGCGTCCCTCATCGTGGGACTCGATCACGATTATCGGCACTCGTGATCGCATGACCAGTTCGAGGTCTTGACGTCGGTCCATCTTGCTAGCTAACCAGTCTGCCCGCGTGGCGCCATTGTAGGGCACCCCGGTAGATTATCGCTGTGAAGCACGTCAGAGGGCTTGCCGATTACTTCGGCGGCGGCATCCGTGAGCTCTTGCAGGTCGATCATGGGGCCTTTCTTGATCAAGACGCGAAGCAAGTCGTCAAGATTGCTTTTGCCAGCAGTCTTTTCGAGGATTTCCCGGTTCAATGCATGCAGCGTCGTGACCGCCAGCGCCGTCGTTGGGCCCGATGACGTCATGCCGCACAAACCAACCGCGTTTTTCGCCCAGTCTGCCTGTTCGGCAACCGCCGCCCGGTGCCGCCTGGGCGAGATGGCATTTCCCCGCAGCAACAGCTCGAGGCCGTAATACTCTGCGAGCCCCTCGATGATCCAGTCCGACTCTTCTTCGGCGCGGAGCGGCAGCGCCACGTGCAGAACTTCGTGCAACAGCGGACTTGTCGCGTTTTCGCTGATCATCGGTCTGTCGGCATGGATGAACAGCGACGCAGGCGCCGACAGTCCACCACGCCACATGGGTTCGCCGGCCGTAACGATCGTCAGCCGATTCGGTGGCGTCGGCAGCAATTCGGACAATTCCGGCAATACCCAGTTCAGCAGGGCGAGCATATCGAGGCGCCGTATCGACTGTCCTTGCGGTCCGGCGACTGCGACACGAATTCCGGCGATGGTATCGCGGCGCACGCCGATATCGCCGACCAGCATCCACCCCGTCGGTTGGTCGAAAGCCCTGTCGGCGCGCTCGACGCGCACCGGGTCGCGCGTGCCGGAGTACTCGGTGATGGCCGACCAGCCATCAGGAAGGTCCCATGTGAACGAGGTATTTGACGTGGCTCCCTTCAGCACCCGCGTCCGCGCGCGCGGAATCGCGTCTTCAGCACGAAAGACGCCCCAGTCCGGACCCAGCCAGGCATCGTAGCTGTCCTTGCCGCGCGCATGTTCGATGTGGACCCGCCACGTCAGGGTGCCGCCATGCGTCGGGACGGCCCAGGTCACCGAATCGTCGTCGACGGTGAGGGCGCCATCGGCATCGAAAGCGACGAATCGGCCTGCGGGCGCCTTGAAGCGAACTTCACGGAGCAGGTGTCGCGGCTGGCGGATATCGAGCGAGACCTCGATCGAGCCTGCCAGCGGCTGCACACTCAATCTGTAGTGGGCGTCGTATTCCCGGCCGACCAGCGTGTCGGCCGACTCGGAGGTCTCAACGCCGCACGCCGCCGTCAGGCACAGACCCAGCAATGCCGCCCAGCGGTACCGCGGCAACCGCGAATATCGGGTTCCCAGTCCTGAGATACAGTTCATGTTGAATTAAGGCTCCATGCCGTATGGTGTCGAGATCAGCGGGTAAGAGTGGTACTGATGATAGCGCAGCCAGCACGCATAATTGGTGTTTTTGCCTTAGCAATCACAATGTTGGGGCAGTTGAGCGGCTGTGCGTCATCGTGGCAGCCGACATCGCCTGCGCGACCGGCGAGTGGCGCATACGGTCTCCCGGGCAGTGTCGGTGAGACGGCGGCAGCAGTCGCGCTAGACCAGGTTGGCGTGCCGTATCGGTACGGTGGCAGTAGTCCCGGAGGCTTCGATTGCAGCGGCCTGGTGCAGTACTCCTATTCGCGCGCAGGCAAAAAAGTGCCGCGAACGACGAAACAACTCTGGACGTCGAGCGTTGCGGTCAGCCGACACGAGCTGCGTGTCGGCGACCTGCTGTTTTTCAATATCGAAGGCAAGATGTCGCACGTCGGCCTGTATCTCGGCGAGCGCCAATTCGTGCATGCGCCATCCTCCGGGCGAACGGTCTCCGTCGCGTCGCTTGACGCACCGTTCTACGAAAGTGCGTTCTTGCGCGGAGGGCGTCCGCGCTGATCCAGCCCGGGGTCCCCTGTCACTGTACGATAAAGGCCTTGAGTTGTTGTGCCAGGCCTTTGCACGCGGCCGCCTGGGTGCGTGCGATCAGCGGTATTGGCACGACCAGGGCAGGCAGGAAGGAGGTGCCGCTCACGTCAGCCGTTACCGTGCCCGCCGCATTGTGACCTTCGAGATCCCAGACCGCGGCCTCGTAGTCGGCGTCTTTTTGCCACCAGGCGAAGCCAAAGCAGCCGCCGCCGCCGGGCCCCGCAGCGCAGGATAAGCTGCCGCCCTGAGCGACCGTTTCCGTGTCGCCGTCAAGCCAGACGATATACCGGACACCAAGGTCCTCGACGATCTCGGCGATTCCCGGGCGCTCCAGAAGCTTGGTGAGGCCCTTGGTTTCGGCGGGCGCGGTGCGGGGTTCGAACCAGGGGAACAGAGAATCGACGAAGGTCTGCCTGGGCACGACACGCAGGCCCTTGGAACCTCGTCCGAGCGCATTCTCAACGCAGCTGATATAGCCTGACTCGGTCTCGTTGCCCTGGTGATAGCTCTTTGCCATGATCACGACGGACTCGCCTTCCTTGAGTCCCGTCACGTTCTCACGTGCATCTTCGACCCTTGATGTCACGCAGCCACTGGCGATCAGTGTGACGACACATGCCGACAGAACCTGCCTGGTCAAGAGCAAGTTATTCCTCTTCCTCATCAATCCCCCCGATGACGAAAACGCCAAAGTTATCTTCCGCTTCATCCGGCGCCGAGTCGAGGCCGGCATCGGCGTTGGCCTGCATCGACTCCGATGCCCCGGGCGCGAGGGCGCCGCCGGCCAGTGCGCTGATTTGAGTTGCTTTGTCCATCTGCATGATGATCAATGCCGCAGCATCGCGCATCGCGAGTACGGCCGCCTTCTGCAAGGCGTCCGAACTGTTCAGGCCCTGTTTTCGACTCTTGCCATAAGCGCTGACGGTCCAGTTTGAGGCGTTGTTGCCCTCGCGATCAAATACCCTCAGCCGATAACGAATCCACACCGCGAAAGCCTCGGTCTTGCTTTGTGTCGGCACGGAGAACTCGAAACCGTCAATGCTCGGCTCGATCAGGGCATCAAACTGAAAGTCTCGTGCATCGTCGTCGGGCCCAATGATGATCAGACTATTGAACAGGTAGCCGAACAGCTGTTCGAAAAATATTGCATTCGATCGCCCGAGGTCGATCGTCCACGATTCGCGGCCAAGTATCGCTTCCTCGTGAACGAAGCTGTTGAATTCTTCGGGTACGCGCAGCGCTACATCGACGGGTATCTTTTCGGTCAACGGTGCCGGAATCGCCGGTGCGACCATGGTGGTCGTCGAGCCGCAACCTGCAAGGGCAATCAGTATCAGACCAACGAGTGGTAGGGCAGGATTCTTGGCGATCAAATGGCTAATATCCGCACAGCTGTGGTCAGGTATATCCTATATCAGAGCCTTTCCCTGCCGCGGAGTTCCACGCGACCCGCAGGACTGGCTCAATCGCTCACTTTAGTAGCAGCGCTTCTGCAGTGCAAATCAAAACTGACGGTGTTTGCAACAGCCCTGATCCGTGTAGAGTCACTGTTACGTCCCAACCAGAGAAGCGCAGTTCGCAGCAATGGCCAGACCCAAGATTCTCGTATTCCAGCACGTCCCGTTTGAGCCACTCGGGACCCTCGATCCCTTGCTCAAGGAGTCGGGTTTTCGCATTCGCTATGTCAACTTCGGGCGTGACCCGGATTCAAGGCCAACCCTCGAGAAATACGCCGCGCTGATCGTACTGGGAGGTCCCATGAATGCCGATCAGATTGACAGCCACCCGAACCTGCTCACCGAAGTCGAGATTATCCGTGAGGCCGTGCAGCGTGATATGTCGATACTCGGGGTATGCCTGGGCGCGCAACTGCTGGCGAAGGCACTCGGCGGCGCGGTGACCCGAAATGCGGTCCGCGAGATTGGCTGGTACGACGTTGCGTTGACCGAGTCCGGCAAGAACGATCCGGTTCTGTCGGCATTCGCGCCCGTGCAGGAGGTTTTCCAGTGGCACGAAGATGGCATCAGCCTGCCACCGGATGCCGTGCATCTCGCGACGTCACCCGCCAGCGCGGTACAGGCTTTTCGCTATGGCAAGCATGCCTACGGATTCCAGTTTCATCTTGAAGCCAATCAGCCCCTCATCGATCGGTGGCTTTCGGTACCCGACCACCAGGCGACGCTGATCGAGGAGCAGGGCCACATCAGCGCCGGGTCGATTCGGTCGCAAACGGCGACCTCGATCGGGCCTCTGCAGGAGCTTAGTCGAGAGACCTTTACTCGCTGGGTCGATCAATTCGAGATTGGCCCGCGGCAGCAACGTCTGCCGTCGCGCTAGCGCAGTTCATGCTCAGAAGTCTCGCCACTCCAGCGGCGCTTCCTGCATCAAGGCAATCTGCTCGCGTAACGCGAGCACGTGCTCATCCCAATACCTGCGGCCATCAAACCACGGAAACGCGATCTTGAACGCCGGGTCATCCCAGCGGCGAGCCAGCCAGGCTGCGTAGTGCATGATGCGCAGGCTGCGCAGTGCTTCAATCAAGTGAAGTTCGCGCGCGTCGAACGGCCGGAAAGACTGGTATCCCTCCAATAGCGCCGTCAGCTGCGGCGTTTGTTCTTCGCGATCGCCGGACAGGAACATCCATAAATCCTGGACCGCCGGGCCATGCCGAGTGTCATCGAGATCCACGATATGAAGCTGATCGTTATTCACCAGCACATTGCCCGGGTGAAAATCGCCGTGCAGCCGGATCTCCCTGATATTGCCGGCGCGCTCGTAGCAGGCCTCCACCCCGTCGAGGACCATCTCGGCGACGCTCTCATAGGCGTCGAGGTTTTCTTCGGGAATGAAGTCGTGCTCCAGCAAAAAATCGACAGACGACACGCCGTAGGACTCGATGTCGATGCTTGGCCGGTGCTGAAAGCGCGTTGTTTCGCCCTCCAGGTGTATGCGTGCCAGCAGTCGGCCGAGTTGCGTCTGCAACGCGTAGTTGTCCAGATCCGGCGCACGGCCGCCGCGGCATTCGTACACCGCAACCCGGTGATGTCCGACTCGATGTAGCGTTTCCCGTTCAAGAGTCAGCGGGGGGACGACCGGGATTTCCTGCTCTGCGAGATCAATCGCGAACTGATGTTCCTCGAGTATCGCGGCGTCGCTCCAGCGCTCGGGGCGATAGAATTTCGCGACGATCGGTTTGTCGTTTTCGATACCAACCTGGTAGACGCGGTTCTCGTAACTGTTCAGCGCGAGAAAACGGCCGTCGCACTCGAACCCCATGTCACCGAGAGCGGTGAGAATATCGTCAGGCTGCAGATCCGCGAATGCCAGCGCAGCCGCATTCTCCGTCACGACACCTTCCTGCGCGAGTCCCTTTTACGGTCAGATTCCGTCAACAGCTTCATCCGCAGCCGGAGATTCTTCGGCGTTACTTCGAGCAGTTCATCGTCGTCGAGAAATTCGAGCGATTGTTCCAGTGAGAAACGCGTCGGTGGCGTTAGTACCAGATTTTCGTCAGTACCGGCGGCGCGGACGTTGGTCAGCTGTTTGGCTTTGGTGGGATTCACAACCAGGTCGTTGGAGCGCTGGTGGATGCCAATGATCATACCTTCATAAACAGGGGCACCGTGCCCGATGAACAAGCGACCACGTTCCTGCAAGTTGAACAGTGCATAAGCAAGCGCTTTGCCGTGCGCCATCGAGACGAGCGCGCCGTTATTGCGCTGCCCGATTGCGCCGGGAACGCGCGGCGCGTACTCGTGAAAGACGCTATAAATCAGGCCGGTGCCGGACGTGGCGGTCAGGTAGTCGGTGCGAAAGCCAATGAGGCCGCGCGTCGGAATTCGGTAATCGAGTCGCATACGGCCTCGGCCATCCGGCAGCATGTCGAGGAGTTCGCCCTTGCGGTCGGCCAGGCGGGTCATGACGGCGCCCTGGTAAGACTCCTCGAAGTCGACGGTCAGTTGCTCCCAGGGCTCATGCTCGACACCGTCCACGTCATGCATGATGACTTCAGGCCTGGAGACGGCAAGCTCGAAACCTTCGCGGCGCATCGTTTCGACCAGCACGGACAGGTGCAGCTCGCCGCGGCCGGAAACCCGGAATTTGTCCGGATCGTCGGTGTCATCCACCCGCAGTGCAACGTTGTGCTTGAGTTCCTGCTCTAATCGCTCGCGAATCTGCCGGCTTGTCAGGAACTTGCCGTCCTGACCGGCGAACGGCGACTTGTTGACCTGGAAGGTCATGCTGACGGTCGGCTCGTCAACGCTCAGTGCCGGCAGCGCGTCTTCCTCACCGGGCGTGCACAGAGTATCGGAGATACCGAGCTTGTCGATTCCGCTGAACACGACGATGTCGCCGGCAGACGCGGACTCGACGCGTTGCCTCTTGAGTCCATGAAAGCCGAACAGATCAAGTACGCGGGCTCGCCGCGCCGTACCACCGGGCGCGACGACGCTCACCGAGGAGTTGGCCCGCAGCGTGCCCCGGCTGATGCGGCCGATGCCTAGCACGCCTACATAGGTGTCGTAGTCGAGGCTCGATACCTGCAGTTGTAATGGCCCGTCGGCATCCACGTCGGGTGGCCGCACGTGTTGCACGATGGTCTCGAACAGCGGTGTCATATCGCCATCGCGTACGTCAGCGCTGACGCCGGCATAGCCGTTGAGCGCCGAGGCGAAAATGATGGGAAAGTCGAGTTGCTCGTCCGTAGCGCCGAGGCGGTCAAACAGGTCGAAGGTCTGGTCGAGTACCCAGTCGGGTCGGGCTCCGTCACGATCGATCTTGTTGACGACCACGATGGGCACGAGACCCTGGGCAAATGCCTTCTCCGTCACGAAGCGTGTCTGGGGCATCGGTCCTTCAACGGCATCGACGAGCAGTAACACGCTGTCGACCATGGAAAGCACACGCTCGACCTCGCCACCGAAATCAGCATGACCGGGTGTGTCGACGATGTTGATGCGGTACTCATTCCATTTCACCGACGTGTTCTTCGCCAGGATGGTGATGCCCCGCTCGCGTTCCAGGTCACTCGAGTCCATGACCCGATCGGGCACGGCAGCGCGCGGGCCCAGGGTGCCTGATTGTTGTAGCATCTGGTCTACAAGCGTGGTCTTGCCATGATCAACGTGGGCGATGATCGCGATATTGCGAAGTCTGGAAATGTCAGGCATTTGAATTAGGCTCGGTAAGCAGGCGGCGGATTATAGAGAGCCCACCTCCGAATTGATATGGCAGCGATTATGAGACCAATGAAGAGCTTAACAGCGGCATTTCTGGCCGTGCTGGTGCTCGGCGCCTGCAGCAAGGCTGAGCCGGCGCTGGACCCCCAGGCCTACGAGCAACAGGTCATGGAATGGCGCGCCGGCCGGCTTTCGAGGCTGGTGGCGCCAAACGGGTTTTTGAACCAGGTTGGTCTGTTCTGGCTGGATAGCGGGACCTACAGGATTGGCGCCGGCCCGGAGAACGAGATTCGGCTCCCGGAAAAAGCGGCGCAGGACGTTGGCGAACTGCGCGTAAGCGCGGACGGCGTGTTCATGACGGTGCGAGAGGGCGTGCAAGTCCTGCATGCTGATGAGCCGGTCCAGAGCATCCTGATTGCGGATGACACCACGCCTGAGCCGGTTCAGCTCCAGCATGGCTCGATCGCCTGGACGGTGATCAAGCGAGACGAGCGGTTCGCCGTTCGCGTGCGCGACTACGAGCACCCCTTCGTTGCGAGCTTTGGCCCGCTCCCATACTTCCCGGTGGACCTGGCATTGCGCGTGCGGGGAGAGTTGAAGCGCTATGACACCCCGCGAATTGCCAACGTCGGCACTGTCATCGAGGGACTCGGTTACCACCCTGAATCGCCCGGCGTCGTCGAGTTCAGGATTGGTGGGCAACTGTATTCCCTGGAGGCTTATGCGTCCGGCGACCAGCTGTTCTTTGTTTTTGGCGACGCGACAAATCGTGACGACACCTACGGAGCGGGGCGCTTCCTGTACGCCGACCTACCCGGTGAGGACGGCGTGACGGTACTGGATTTCAACCGCTCCTACAGTCCGCCGTGTGCGTTCAACGATTTCTCGACCTGTCCCGTGGCGTCGCCAAGGAATCGTCTGCCGATTCGCATCGAGGCCGGCGAGAAATACGACCCGGCGCTGCACTATTCGCCGGGTGCTAGTCCCTGATCTCGAAGCTCAGGCCGGCATTGTCCTGGAGGCGTTTCAACAGGGGCTCGGCCATCGACGAAGCGGGCGTCCACACCCCGCCACCGACCTTGATGTCGTCTTTGGCGAGGCACACGGCGCACTCGCTGAGCATCTTGCTGGTTGAGCCGTACCCAGGATCCTGATCGCCCGTAATGCGCGAGCGGAGCAGGCGGCCATCGGGCAGGACGCCGATCTGGGCCAGGTTGAAGAAACCTTTCTGCTGCAATTCCTCATCCGGACCTTCACCGGGCTCCGGCAACACGAATTTCTGCAGCAGTTTCCTGGTCACGGAGAATGACGCACCGACAACCAGCGAGCCGAGGGCCGCGGTCATCGCGACGCCTTTCGCCCAACCGACGGGCCCATCGCCGGTCATCACGGCTTCCCGGTAGCGAAAGCTCTTGCCATAGGGATAGCCCAGCAGCGCGTGGCTTCGGCGTACAACCTTCGTATTCACGGCAGCCATGACGAAGGGTGCTGTCCAGGATTGCGCGGCATCATCGTAGACGACATTCTGCTGGTCGCGATCGTCCGGGCCGTCGCGCTCTCCTTCCGGATTCAATGAATACGGGCTGACAAGCACACGGGCTATCGACTTGTCCTTGCGACTTTCCTCGATCAGGTTGATGAGGCTCGCCACGGTACCGCCGCTGGCCGTGCCCTTTGTCGCCTTGACGAGCAGCCTGATCGACTGACAGTAGTCGCCGAATCGTCGCTGCGCTTCTTGCTGCAGGAACCAGACGCCGATGTCCATGGGCACTGAATCGAAACCGCAGCAGTGAACGATTCGCGCCCCCGTTTCGGTCGCACGCTCATGATGCTCATCGATCATTTTCCGAATCCACTGTACTTCCCCGGCCAGGTCGCAGTAATGCGTACCGTTCTCGACGCAGGCTTCGACCAGGGCAGAGCCATACAAGGCATATGGCCCAACCGTTGTAATGACGACGTTGGCACGGCGCACCATGTCCTGCAGGCTATCGGGGTTGAAGCTATCCGCGATGATGGTGGGGAGGTTTGCGGCATCCTCGCCGAGTTCGGCGCGAAGCGTATCGAGTTTCGACTGGCTGCGAGCGGCGATAGCCCAGCGTAAATCTTTGTCCGTGCCATAGCGGCGCAGCAGATACCTCGCGACCAGCGCACCGGTAAACCCGGTTGCGCCCCAAAGGATAATATCGAACTCTCTTGGCCTGTCTTCCTGGTTCAAAGCTTCATCTCCAGCAGGGCGACTTCTTTATTGCCGCCTTCAGTTTGTTGTGTGCCGACCTGCACGAACCCGTATTTGCGGTGGTACTCCATCGACGACTCGTTTGGCGGTTGTAGGTTGACCTCGCAAGTCATTACCCCGGCGTCAGTGCCGACAACAGCAGCGAAGTCGTCGTACAGATGTGAAGCAACACCCATGCGACGCGCCGACCGGGCTACAGCCACTCTGTCGACGTAGGCGAAGTCGCGATAGCGCTCGACGAACCACAGGTAGTTCAGGCTCTGGTAGCTGAGGCCCGGACGCAAGCCGATGAGGAATCCGGCTAGTGAATCATCGATCCTGGCGACGCGAAAGTAGTGCGCATTGTCAGCGAACCATCGTACCTCCGTCCGGTCAATCTGACTGACGTGCGGCACCGACGCCTCGTTGAGGGACCACACTGCGTCGAGATCGTTGTCGCTGACGTCTTTGATAAACATGGCGCTCAGTGTACCTGCCGCGGCCGGAAAAGACGCGTCGGCCTGCGGGAGGCGGCTGTAGCAAATACGGTTTTGGCAGTGCTAGGCTTGCTGCTGGCAGTACACGACGGCCGACGGCCGTGACAGACACTGGAGGCACAATGAACAAACGACTTTTGGCTATTCTCGGTTTCTTGCTGGTGATTACAGCCTGTGCGGGCGAACCAGAGGTCAGTGAGGCATCGCCTTTAAAAGTCGATCTCGATGCCGTCGTGGCTGCGGGAGTTGTGACGCCTGTGGACGGAATCACGGCGGCTGGGCAACCGGATGAGGCGGCTCTGAAGGTCTTCGCCGAGAGTGGCTATGCCGCGGTTATTGATCTTCGTACAGCCGGTGAGTCGCGTGGGCTTGACGAGCCGGCGGTCGTCGAAGCCCTGGGCATGGACTACCTGTCGTTGCCCATCGGGCGCGATGGCATCAGTTTCGAGAGCGCGAAGTCGCTGGATGAACTTATTAGCCGGTATGATGCACCGGTCCTCGTGCATTGCGGCAGTTCGAACCGGGTAGGGGCGCTGCTGGCACTGCGTGCTAGTCTCGAGGGTGCCGATGATGAGGCGGCCCTGGAAACAGGCAGGGTTGGTGGCTTAAAGAGCCTCGAGGGTCGTGTTCGCGAAGTGCTTGGCGAGGATTGACTTTTCTCTGCTCGAACGAAAAGACGCTGCGGGTCTCAATCGCGCGCATCTGTCTTCATGCAAAAGGATCTTCCAAATGAATAGAACAATGGCACTGCTGGCCCTGCTGGGACTGGTTTCAGTATCGGCGGCCGAAGAACCGAGCGCTGGTGGGCTGGATTACGGTGATTTCTCATCCGCCACGCTCATGATCAAGGGCTGGGAGGCGTTGGGGGAGGGTAAGTATGATGACGCCGTGAAGCTGACCGAAAAATGCATAGAACTTTACGAAGAACAGGCGCAAGCGATGCAGGCGTCACTGGATGAGAAACCATCGGCCGATGTCGTGAACGATTACTGGGCACTGAATGATGTTGGCACCTGCTATTTCATCATGGGCGAAGCCCTGGTGAAGTTAAGCAAGAAGGCCGAGGCGCTGCTTGCCTACAAGACAGTGCGAGATGAGCTCTACTATGCTCAGGCCTGGGACACTAAGGGCTGGCATTGGTCGCCGGCGGATGCGGCGTACCCGAAGGTCCAGATGCTGGAGTCGCAACAGAAAGTCGATTTCTAGGAATGTCGATGAAAAGCACAACTATGGCTTGTTACGTCGCGCTCCTGTTCAGCTTGTGCGCTGCCGGCGCACTGGGCGATACGAAACTGGTGCCGGGTTCCAGGGTGCAGGTCGTCAAGGAATCCGATGGCACGTTCACACTGCTTCGTAATGGCGAACCGTACTTCGTCAAGGGCGCCGGCATTGCCACTGGACCAGGGCTGGGCGGTGACAACCTTCAGCTGCTGGCAGAATCAGGCGGGAATTCCGTTCGCACCTGGGGGATAGAGCATCTGCAACAGGTCGTCGATGGCAAGCCTTTTCTGGATCGTGCTCATGAATTGGGCATTTCCGTCACCGCGGGTTTCTGGGTTCAGCATGTGCGGCATGGCTTCGACTACTCCGACGCGCGCAGCATAGACGCACAGCGAGCAGCGCTGCGTGAAGCCGTTTTGAAATACAGGGATCATCCCGCGCTGCTTGCATGGGGGCTGGGTAACGAGGTGGAGGCCTTCGAGCCCAATGTGGAGGGCGAAGTAATCTGGCGAGAAATGAATCACCTGGCCGGCATCATCAAGGAACTGGATCCTCATCATCCGGTCATGACGGTAATCGCCGATGCCCCGCCGTCGGTAATTGCCGATATTCTCGAGCATTACCCGAACCTGGATATTCTGGGTGTCAATGTCTATGGAAATGCACCGGTTGCGGGCCAGAACCTCGTCGGTTCCGGTTGGACGGGGCCATACATGCTGACCGAATTCGGCGTGGCGGGGACATGGGAGGTCACTACGACAAAATGGGATGCGCCTGTTGAACCGGATCCCAGCACCAAAGCCGCCGAGACCTACACGGCGTACACGATGGATCGCGACAACAACGTCGGCCGAACACTCGGATCCTACGTTTTTTTCTGGGGACACAAACAGGAAGCGACGGCCACGTGGTTTGGCATGTTTCTGCCGTCGGGCGAGAAGCTACCCCGGGTTGACGCGATGGCCTATGCCTGGTCGGGAAAATTTCCGCAAAATCGTGCTCCCAAGCTGAATTCTCTGGACACGCCGGTCGCTTTCAAAGCCGTCAAAGCCGGCGGCATGTCGTTCGCAGAAGTCGACTGCGTCGATCGGGAAGGCGATGAACTACGCTACGTTTGGGACATTCGCGCGGAGAGCTCGGATCGCAAGATCGGCGGCGACCCGGAGGCCGCGCCGCCCTCCTTTACGGGTCTGATCGACAAAGGGCAGGGAAGTTCTCGAATAGAGTTCCGTGTTCCGAAGCGGCCCGGCGCCTACCGCGTGTTCATTACTGCCTACGACGGGCAGGGTGGAGCCGTCGCCCATAACCTGCCGTTCTACGTCGAGGACTGATCGCGCTCGGTTGAACTCGCTGCGCGGTTCGATACGACGGTCAAAGGCCATGAAAAAAGCCGCCACTCGGGCGGCTTCGTTCGTTGTTGGTGGAGGTGGCGAGAATGGATTCGCCGCCTGCGGCGACTCACCCCTGCGGGGCGCGCTGCGCGCGTCTGTCGGCCGCGTTGCGGCCTCGGTTGAACTCGCTGCGCGGTTCGATACGACGGTCAAAGGCCATGAAAAAAGCCGCCACTCGGGCGGCTTCGTTCGTTGTTGGTGGAGGTGGCGAGAATGGATTCGCCGCCTGCGGCGACTCACCCCTGCGGGGCGCGCTGCGCGCGTCTGTCGGCCGCGTTGCGGCCTCGGTTGAACTCGCTGCGCGGTTCGATACGGCGGTCAAAGGCCATGAAAAAAGCCGCCACTCGGGGCGGCTTCGTTCGTTGTTGGTGGAGGTGGCGAGAATCGAACTCGCGTCCGCAAGCCCTACGCTACGGGGTCTACATGCTTATACCGTCTTTAATCTTACTGCGGGCTACCCGACGGGCAGGGAAAACCTGCAGCCAGCTCAGAAAGGTTTTAACGGTTTGAGCCCTGAGCATGCTCGCGCCGCGGTCCTGTGTCGGTGACTCCTGCGATCCGGACGCACAGGCACGATCCGGGCAGAAGGCATTTACTGGTTTTTAAGCAGCTAGTGCGTAGTTGTCGTCGTTGGCAACTATAAGTTTTACAGCTGGATTTACGAGGTTATCTGTTCCTCGGCATGCACCCGGAGTTTCGCGACCCACGTCGAAGCCATGTCACCCCCAAGTCCGAATAGTGTAGGGGCTAAAGCCGGAATTACAATGCGGCAGCGCTCAGTTTCTGACGGCATCGCCCAGGACAGCATATAGAAATAACATTAATAAAAGCCATTAACTATATGAAAAAAAACTATTTCTTAAGAATTCTTTCTTTCTGACGCTGCCAGTCCCGGTCCTTGTCGCTGGCACGTTTGTCATGTTGTTTCTTGCCTTTGGCGAGGCCAATGCTGAGCTTCGCGCGGCCTTTGTGCCAGTGCAGATCCAGCGGCACCAGTGTGAATCCTTTGCGCTCTACAGCACCGGTCAGGCGATCGAGCTCATGTCGGTGCAGCAGCAATTTCCGTGTGCGCGTCGGGTCTGCCTTGATATGCGTGGCGGTGGTCTTCAGTGGCGAGAAATGCGCACCCACCAGCCAGGCCTCGCCATTTCGCAAATGAACATAAGCCTCCGTCAGCTGGGCGCGACCCTCGCGCATGCTTTTGGCTTCCCATCCCTCCAGAGACAGGCCGGCCTCCAACGTGTCCTCGATAAAGTAATCGTGGCGCGCCCGCCGATTAACGGCTATGACGTTTCCAGCGGGTTTCTTACCTTTCTTCTTGCTCATTGATCTCGGGTCTATGCCAGGCGACAGCGAGCGGATTATACGGGCAAAGCGTTGTCACACTCCCGGATTTGTATGAGAATCGCCGGATTCAGCGCCGATTTGAGAACAAGAATGCTAAGCAATCAGGCGGGCGACCCGAAGAGAAGCTCACTGCACGGTCACTGGTCGTCAAGAATGGCCTTCGTGCTTGCGGTCACCGGCTCGGCCGTCGGTCTGGGCAATATCTGGAAATTCCCGTACATCGCGGGGCAGAACGGTGGCGGTGCCTTCGTCCTGGTCTACCTCGCCTGCGTGATCTTCATCGGCATGCCGGTGATGATGTCGGAAATTCTGATCGGCCGGCGTGGACGCCGGAACCCCGTGGCTACGATGGAACTACTCGGCAAGGAAGAGGGCAGCTCCCACCGCTGGCGATGGCTTGGCGCGATGGGCGTAATCGCCGGTATTCTCATACTCTCCTACTACAGCGTCATCGCCGGATGGACGCTGGCCTACGTCGTGAAAAGCGCTTCGGGCGTGTTCGTCGGCGCGAGCCCTGAGGCCGTCAATAGCCAGTTTGCCCTGTTCGTCGGGGACTGGCGGCTGATTGGCCTGTGCCACACGATTTTCATGGGCCTGGCGGTGTTCGTAGTCGCTCGTGGCGTTGAACGCGGCCTGGAGCAGGCGGTGCGATTCATGGTGCCGGCGCTGCTTGTCCTGATGCTGGTGTTGCTGGGCTATTCCGTCAATTCCGGATTCTTCGACGAGGGCGTGGCATTCATGTTTACGCCGGATTTCGACAAGCTGACCTGGAACAGCGTCCTCGCAGCGCTCGGCCAGGCCTTTTTTACGCTTAGTATCGGAATGGGCGCGATCATGGCGTATGGCGCATATCTCCCGGAAGAAACGTCGATAACCGGCGCGTCGGCGGCCGTGGTGACCGCGGACACGTCCATTGCGATTCTCGCGGGTCTGGCGATATTCCCGCTGGTATTTGCGAACAACCTGGACCCGGCCGATGGACCCGGACTGGTGTTTCAAACCTTGCCGTTGGCGTTCGGACAAATGGCAGGGGGCGTGTTCTTCTCGACGATTTTTTTCGTGCTGCTCGCGTTCGCAGCGTGGACCTCCGCAATTGGACTGATGGAGCCCGCGGTCGCCTGGATCGTTGAGCGCTTCCACAAGACTCGAGCTCAGGCCACCGTCATGACAGGGCTGACCATCTGGCTTGTCGGGCTAGGCTCGGTCTTGTCCTTCAACGTCCTGGCTGACTTCAGGTTTCTTGCAGGTACGATCTTCGACAACATCGATTACCTGACGAGCAACATCATGTTGCCGCTGGGTGGGCTTCTGATCGTTATATTTGCGGGCTGGGTCATGTGCCGCAATTCGACGGCGGACGAACTTGGCGGCTCGGGCACCCTGTTCAGGGCCTGGCGCTTGCTGGCACGTTTCGTTGCGCCGATCGGTATTCTGCTGGTCCTGATAAACGCCGTGCTCTGAGGCGTGTTGCCGGAAGCCTCAGTTCGTGGCGCGCGTCGGGGAGTCCGCGCGCATGCGTAAGGTCAGTCGCAGCGCGCTGGTGCCTTATTCCGCCGCCGACATGTACGCGCTGGTGAAGGACGTCGAGGCCTATCCCGCATTTCTTCCATGGTGCGACGACGCCAAGGTTCATGTCGCTCAACCCGACTACATCGAGGCGTCACTTGAATTGCACCGGCACGGCATCAGCAAGCGCTTCAGGACCCGCAACGAGCTCAAGGAAAACGTCTCCCTGGGCATTGAGCTGGTCGGAGGCCCGTTTCGTCATATGTCCGGTGGCTGGCATTTCCAACAGCTCGGCGAGACCGGCAGCAAGGTCGCGCTGGAACTGGAATTCGAGTTTGAGAATCGCGCTACCGACATCATCTTCGGGCGCTTTTTTGAGAGCACCTGTAACTCGCTGGTCGACTCGTTCACCCGTCGGGCTGCGCAGATTTACGCCGGTAACTAGGCACGACGGTGGCGCAGATTGACGTTGAAGTTGTTTATGCAACGGCAGAGGTGCAGGCACTGATCGCTCTCACTCTGCCAGAAGGTGCGACCGTTTCTGATGCCTTGTCGGCGAGCGGACTGGAGAGACGATTCCCGCAAGTCGATTTTTCGGCACTGCAGGCAGGTATCTGGGGCCATATCGTGGCACGCGACAAGGTGCTTAACGGTGGCGATCGTGTCGAGGTTTACCGCCCTTTGAAGCTGAATCCGAAGGAGGCGCGACGCCAACTCGCGAGTCTTGGGCTCACGATGGGCGGCGTCACAAAAAGCTAGAGTCCCGGGTCCAGTTCCTGCTCTTTGCGAATTTCACTGACGCGGTCATCCGTAAACAGCACCGACACCCAGCGCTTGGCCAGCGCATCGTCGCGGCCGAGCTTGAGGTAATAAACGTAGTCCCAACGGTCCTTGTGGAAAGGATCGTCGATCATGGGAGTGCCGAGCAGGAAGCGGATCTGGTTGCGTGTCATACCCACTTCGGCCTGGTCAAGGTCTTCCTGCTTGATCAGATTGCCTTGCGCGATATTCGCCCGGTACACACAGCCCCCCGAAAAGGCCAGAGCGATGCAGAGGAAGAAGATTGGTAACGATTTACGGATTGCCATAGAGCCTGACTGCCAACTGGGTCATAATAGGCGCGCATCATACCTTGAAAGAGTTTGTCCATGCAGCAACGACAGGAACTTCGCAAAGCCGGCCTGAAGGTGACCCTGCCGCGCCTGAAAATCCTCGAGATTCTCGAGGATGCAAAGCAGCGCCATCTCAGTGCGGAGGACATCTACAAAGACTTGCTGCAAGCTGGTGAGGATATTGGACTGGCGACCGTGTACCGCGTCCTGACGCAATTCGAGACAGCGGGGCTTGTTACGCGACACAATTTCGAAGGCGGCCATTCGGTTTTCGAGCTTGACGATGGCGATCACCATGATCATATGGTCTGCGTGGAAACCGGGGAAGTGGTTGAGTTCGTTAACGAGGAAATAGAGCGATTGCAGCACGCGATCGCTGAAGAATTCGGCTTCGAACTGCTTGACCACAGCCTCGTGCTGTACGTGAAGCAGAAAAGCTCCGACTCAGACGCCGACTAGGGGTTCATTCCGCCGGATTCTCAGGCCCGTTTCTTCGGCGCTTCAGCCAGCATTTCTGCCGCGTGTGCCAGCGTCTTCTGAGTAATTTCTACGCCGCCGAGCATCCGCGCGAGTTCCTCGACACGCTCTTCCTTGCTCAGTACCTGCACGTTAGTGCGAGTGATTTTTCCGTCGCTCACCTTACTGACGCGCAGATGCTGGTTGGCAAGACTGGCTACCTGCGGCAGGTGCGTGACGCAGAGCACCTGGCGACTGCGACCCAGTTCCTGCAGACGCCTGCCGACCATTTCGGCGACGGCACCGCCCACGCCGCTATCCACTTCGTCAAACACCATCGTTGGAATTGCGCTGCCATCGCTGGCGATGACCTGGATGGCAAGGCTCATGCGCGATAGCTCGCCACCGGAGGCTATCTTGGCAAGCGCTTGCGGAGCCTGACCGGGATTCGCACTGATGAGGAAGTCGATGTTGTCGAGGCCTGAAGCGCGAGCGGCTTCTTCTGCCAGCGCCGCCAGGCGGATCTCGAACACGCCGCCGGGCATGCCGAGGCTCTTCATCGCATGGCTGACTTTCTCGGCGAATGAAATCGCCGCTTTGTGCCGCAACTTCGAGAGTGCCTTGGCACGTTTAAGGAATTGCTCGCGCGCAGTTGCGACACGTTCCTCAAGTTCGCGGCCGCGCTCTTCGGCGTGGCTCAGTTCATCGAACTCACTGCGGAGCCTGTCCAGCAGCTCCTGGAGCTCGTTGGCGCTGACGCGGTGTTTACGCGCGACCGACTGAATCGTATCGAGCCGTTCTTCAACCCAATCGTGGCGCTGTGGATCCATGTCGATCGTGTCGCTATAACGCCTCAACGAGTCCGCTGCTTCCGCGACCTGGATGCCGGCACTGTCGAGCAGCTCCAAAACCGGTTTCAGGTCCGCGTCATAGTCGACCAGCGACTCGATGCAGCGAATGGCGTCGGCGACGAGGCTGTTTGCGTTCGCCGCTTCATTGTCGAAAAGGCTCAGCAAGCTGCGGTTCACACCTTCGAGGAGTCGTCCGCTGTTTTGTAACTTCTGGCGTTCCACGAGCAATTCATCCGACTCATCCTGTTGCAGCCCGAGTGCGTCGAGTTCCTGAATCTGGAAATCGAGCAGGTCGAGCCGCGACGCGCGATCGGATTCGGCCTCCTGCAATTGCTCGAGTCGAGCGGCGAGGGTCTTCCATTCTGTGTAGCAGGTTTCAGTTGCAGCGCGTTTCTTCAGCAGGCCGGCGAAATGGTCGAGCAGGTCGCGTTGAATTGAGCGATGCCCCAGGGACTGGTGAAAGTGCTGGCCGTGAATGTCGAGCAGTTTTTCACCGATCGTCTTGAGCTGACCTAAGGGTACCGCGTTGCCATTGATGAATGCCCGCGAGCGACCATCTGCATTGATAACGCGACGCAGCAGGCATTCATCGTCCTGATCCAGTGCGTGTTCTTCCAGCCATGCCTTGGCAGCGTCGAGTGCAGATACGTCGAATTCGGCGGCAAAGTCGGCGCGTTTCGCGCCATCGCGCACTAGCTTTGCGCTGCCCCGCTCACCCAGCACCAGGCCCAGTGCGTCGACGAGGATCGACTTGCCGGCGCCCGTCTCGCCGGTCAGCACGGTCATGCCTTCATCGAACTCGATTTCGATTCGATCGACGATGGCGAAATCACGAACCTGTAGGTTAATCAGCATGTCATTCGTCCGGCAAGATCCTAACCGCGCTTGCGATTGTCACGCCCCCAAAACAACTTGGAACGGAGAATGCCATAGAAGTCGTAGCTCGGCGGATGGATCAGCGTTATGCGTTGCTCCGAAGCCGAGATGATGAGCCTGTCAGAGGGACGAATGCGCCCCATGGCGCGGCCATCGATCGTAATAGAGGCGGTTGTCTGGTCGCGCTCCAGCAATATTACTTCGATCGAACGATCCGCTGGAATAACCAGCGGACGATCGGTCAGTGTATGAGGGCAGACGGGCACCACGACGACGGCATCGAGTAGCGGCGAGATTATCGGCCCGCCACAGCTCAGGGAATACGCCGTCGAACCTGTTGGCGTTGCAACGATGAGCCCGTCGCCCGAATGGGTATTGACGAACGTGCCGTCAACTTGCGTCGAAAAGTCCACCATGCGGCCCGTTTCACGGCGCTTCAGCACCACGTCATTGAGCGCAAACGCGACACTTTCCTCGCCGGTCTCCTTGACGAGTCTCGCTTCGAGCAGCATGCGCGTGTCGCGCGTGTACTCGCCTCGCAACACTTGCTCGACGCTGGAAATCATCTCGTCCGGAGTGACGTCGGCGAGAAAACCCAAGCGGCCCCGATTGATGCCGAGGATTGGCGTGCCCGACTCGCGTGCAAGCCGGCTGGCATGCAGCATGGTACCGTCACCGCCGATAGCGATTGCCAGGTCGGCATGCCGGCAAAGTTCCGATTCCGGCATGCTCGCGACAGCGATGTCGAGTTTGGCCTTGTCGGAGGCGAGGACCTTGATGCCGGACTTCAGCAAATGATCGGTCAGCGCTCGCATGCCCTCGGCGACACGCTTGTCGTCGTGGCGACCCAGGAGGGCGATGTTTGGAAATTGGGTGTTCATGGTTCGATTGTTGCAAACCCTTGACCGGCCGCCAAGCCGTTGCTAGCGTGTTGGCGGCTACACTAACACAGCCAACGGAAACGGTATTTCACTTGTTTTTAGTGCATGTCAGCAGAAGCAACTAATCAGGTTCCCAGTGATCGCGGGCAGCATTTGCTGCGCGTCCTCATCCAGCGCTACATCAGCGAAGGGCAACCTGTAGGCTCCAGAACCCTTTCCAGGGATTCGGGCCTCGATCTCAGTCCCGCGACAATCCGCAACGTTATGTCCGACCTGGAGCACCTGGGACTGGTGTCCGCGCCGCATACCTCCGCAGGTCGTATTCCAACGCCGCGCGGCTATCGAATGTTTGTCGACACGCTGGTTCGGTATCGCCAGCCTGACGACAGTGAAATCAAGAGGATTCGGCACAAGATAAAAGGGGATTCCGACGATCCGGAAGCGCTGGCAACCGCTGTGTCCAGGCTGCTTTCGGAGTTCACGAGTATGGCCGGCGTTGTATCCGCTCCGCGTCCCGCGCATGTGACGCTGCGCCAGATCGAATTCCTGCCGCTCTCGGAAAACAGGGTTCTCGTTATCCTGGTGACCAATGACCGGGAAGTTCAGAATCGAATCCTGCACACGGAACGTAACTACAGTGCGTCCGAATTGCAGCAGGCACAGAATTATATCAACGAGCACTATGGCGGAACGGACCTCGATAAGGTCCGCGCGCGGCTGCTGGACGATCTCGATGAGACACGGAACTCGATGAACCAGGCCATGCACGACATCATCGCCGTCGCCCAATCGGCGATGGGTAGTGCGGCGCATCCGGACGACAACTGCGTACTGGCCGGCGAAACCAACCTTATGGACTTTGCCGAGCTGTCCGATATCGACACGTTGCGGCGCTTGTTCGACGCGTTCTCGAGAAAACGACTGATCCTCGACCTGCTCGACCGGAGCATTAATGCCGACGGCGTCCAGATTTTCATTGGCGAGGAATCCGGGGTCAGTATCTTCGACGACTGCAGCGTGATAACGGCGCCGTATCGCGTGGACGAGGATACCGTTGGCGTGCTGGGGGTGATCGGCCCGACGCGAATGGCCTACGATCGCGTGGTACCCATCGTTGACGTCACAGCGCGCCTGCTCGAGTCGGCCCTCGGCAATAACAGCTGAGGGTCACAGCAAGAATTCGCTGCCTCGCTCTTGATATTTTCCACATGGCCCCCAGACCTCGCGGTGAACTAGCCCGGCTAGCGAGTCGGGCGCCCTTTCCCAGTAACTGGAGCCATTGAATGAGTGTTGAACGCCCGGATGAGGCAATCGAAGAGTCGGCGGTGGCCGCCGAAGGCGACGAGGCAGTGCAACAGGACGAGGTTGATCCATTGGCCGAGCTACAGGCAAAAGCGGACGAAAACTGGGAGCGTTATGTCAGGGCTGCTGCTGAGACCGAAAATATCCGCAAACGCGCGGCGCGGGACGTGGAGCATGCGCACAAATTCGCGCTCGACCGTTTCGGCAAGGAGCTGCTGGCCGTTACGGACGGGTTGGAGATGGCACTGTCGTCCACGGAAAACGCCACCGTTGAAAGCCTGCTCGAAGGTAGCCGGGCGACGTTGAAACTCCTCGAGACCACCATGGGGCGTTTCGGTATATCCGCCATCGACCCGGAAGGGGAGCCTTTCGACCCGGAGATGCATGAAGCGATCAGCGTGCAGCCATCCGCTACCGCCGAGCCGGGCACGGTGCTCGCTGTCATGCAGAAGGGCTATACCCTGAACGGGCGCTTGTTGCGGCCCGCCATGGTCATCGTTGCCGAGGAAGGCTGAGGGCCAGGGGTCAAAAAGTGCCTGAAGGCGCTTGAAACAGGGGCCACCGGCCCCACTTAACAGCCAGTTTAGGCAATTCTTACCGAATTTGGAGCTATGAAATGGGCAAAGTGATTGGTATCGACCTTGGTACCACGAACTCCTGCGTTGCAGTCATGGAGGGTAATACACCCAAGGTCATCGAAAACAGCGAGGGCGATCGGACGACACCGTCGATCGTGGCATTCACCAAGGACGACCAGGTTCTGGTCGGTCAGTCGGCGAAGCGCCAGGCTGTCACTAACCCGGAGAACACGCTGTTTGCCGTGAAGCGATTGATCGGCCGACGTTTCGAAGACGAGGTGGTGCAGCGGGACATCAAGATGGTGCCGTACTCGATCGTCAAGGCGGACAACGGTGACGCCTGGGTCGACGCCAATGGAAAGAAGATGGCGCCGCCCGAGGTTTCTGCGCGTGTCCTGATGAAGATGAAGAAGACCGCGGAAGACTACCTTGGCGAAGAGGTGACCGAGGCGGTTATCACGGTCCCGGCCTACTTTAACGACTCGCAGCGCCAGGCGACCAAGGATGCTGGCAAGATCGCCGGACTCGAGGTCAAGCGCATTATCAACGAGCCAACCGCCGCGGCGCTTGCCTACGGTATGGACAAGAAGCGTGGCGACAAGAAGATTGCTGTCTTCGACCTTGGTGGCGGAACATTCGACGTGTCGATCATCGAAATTGCCGAGGTAGATGGCGAGCATCAATTCGAGGTGCTTGCCACGAACGGCGATACGTTCCTCGGCGGTGAGGATTTCGACATGCGGGTCATCGAATACCTGACGTCGGAGTTTGAACGCGAAACCGGCGTGGACATCAGCGGCGACGCGCGCGCCATGCAGCGTCTCAAAGAGGCCGCGGAGAAGGCCAAGATCGAGCTCAGCTCGCAGCAGCAGACGGAAGTAAACCTGCCTTACATCACTGCAGATGCAAGCGGGCCGAAGCACATGAGCATCAAGCTCACGCGGGCCAAACTGGAATCGCTGGTCGACAAGTTGATCGATCGAACCATCGGCCCCTGCAAGATTGCACTGCAGGATGCGGGACTCAAGGTCAATGAAGTCGATGACGTTATTCTCGTCGGCGGTCAGACACGCATGCCGAAGGTGCAAGAGGAAGTGCAGAACTTTTTCGGCAAGGAGCCGAGGCGTGACGTTAACCCGGATGAGGCGGTCGCGCTGGGTGCGGCAATCCAGGGTGGTGTATTGGCGGGCGACGTCAAGGACGTCCTGCTACTCGACGTAACGCCGTTGTCGCTGGGTATCGAGACGCTGGGTGGGGTCATGACCAAACTCATCGACAAGAACACGACTATTCCGGCAAACGCCGAACAGGTGTTCTCGACGGCCGACGACAACCAGACCGCAGTAACGATTCACGTCTTACAGGGTGAGCGCGAGCGGGCGCAGGACAACAAGTCGCTTGGTCGTTTCGACCTGGCGGACATCCCGCCGGCGCAGCGCGGTGTGCCGCAGATCGAGGTGACTTTTGATATCGACGCAAACGGTATTCTGAACGTATCGGCGAAAGACAAGGCTACCGGCAAAAGCCAGAATATCGTGATCAAGGCATCGAGTGGCCTGACGGACGATGAGATCGACAAGATGGTTTCGGACGCCGAGAGCCACGCCGAGGATGATCGCAAGTTCCGCGAGCTCGTCGATGTTCGCAACCAGGCAGACGGTCTGATTCACGCCGCCGAAAAGACGCTGAGCGAACTGGGCGAGAAGGCATCCGCAGAAGAACGCCAGGCTGTCGAAAACGCTGTGTCCGACCTCAAGAAGGCGCTGGAAGGCGACGACAAGGAAGTGATCGAGAAGAAGACGGCGGCTCTCGGTGAAGCATCAGGGAGCCTGGCGCAGAAGTTGTACGCGGAACAGGCTGAGGGTGAAGCCAGTGGTGAGGCTTCGGCATCAGCGGCTGATGACGATGTCGTCGATGCTGAGTTCGAGGAAGTTGACAAGGACGGCACATCCAAGTCCTGATTGGCTAACCCGGTAAGGAACAGCCGCGGGCGCCCATGTGGCGCCCGCGCTATAAGAACACATGGCGAAACGCGACTATTACGAGGTATTGGGGGTCTCAAAGACGGCATCTGCCGACGAGATCAAGAAAGCCTATCGGCGTCTGGCCATGAAGCATCATCCGGATCGCAACAAGGACGGCGATGGCTCCGAGGCTCGCTTCAAAGAGGCCAAGGAAGCCTATGAAGTGCTGAAAGACGGCGATAAGCGTGCGGCCTACGACCGTTTCGGTCATGACGGCGTGCGCGGCGCGGCTGGCGGTGCGGGAGGCTTTGGCGCCGAGGGCTTTGGCGATATCTTCGGCGACGTATTCGGCGATATCTTCGGAGGCGGTCGACGTGGCGGCGGACCACAGGTGTTTCGCGGTGCTGACCTTGGCTACGAGCTCAGGCTGGACCTCGAGAAAGCCGTCGCGGGCGACAACGTCACCATCGACGTACCGACCCAGGTCAGTTGCGAAACCTGCAGCGGCAGCGGCGCCAAGAAGGGCAGCGAACCGATCCAGTGTTCCACCTGCGGCGGCGTCGGCCAGGTGCGCATGCAGCAGGGTTTCTTTTCGATCCAGCAGACTTGTCCGGCCTGCAAAGGCGCGGGTACGACCATTGCGGATCCCTGTAACGATTGCCATGGCCGGGGGCGTGTTCGAAAGACCCGCACACTGGCCGTGAAAGTGCCGGCAGGCGTCGACGACGGCGACCGAATTCGCCTCTCCGGCGAGGGAGAGGCGGGGCGTAATGGCGGGCCGCCGGGTGACTTGTATGTCGAGATCCGGGTGAATCCGCACAAGTTATTCGAACGCGATGGCTCGAATCTTTCTTGCGAAGTCCCTGTGAGCATCGCGATAGCGACGCTGGGCGGCGAAGTGGAGCTGCCTACGCTTGATGGCAACGTTGCGTTGAAGATCCCTTCCGGGACACAGTCCGGCAAGGTCTTCCGCCTGCGGGGCAAGGGCGTTCGAACCGTTCGTGACCACCGGGTTGGCGATCTGTTCGCACAGGTCGCCGTGGAGACGCCGGTAAATCTGACCGCGGAGCAGCGGGAGCTGCTGGAGCGATTCGATGCGTCTCTGCAGTCGGGCGGTGAGAAGCACAGCCCGCGCGCAGGCGGCTGGCTGGATACGGTCAAGCGCTTCTTTGAGCGCATTAGCTAGCGGCGGCCGTATCGACACGCTGAAGATAGGCATTGCCGGAGCCGGGCGCATGGGCCAGGGCATCGCCGCATCCGTCGATGCCGCTGCAGGGCTGGCGCTTGCCGGTATCTGGAAGCGAGGCGAGGCTATCGATCCAATCGTCGCGGCCGCGGATGTCGTTATTGATTTCAGCCTGCCCGAAGCGACCTCTGACGTTCTTGCAGCAGCGCTGCACCATGGAAAACCCGTTGTCTGTGGCGTAAGTGGGCTCAGCGACAGTCAGCTTGCGAGCCTCTGCAAGGCGGCCAGCGAGATTCCGCTGGTTTACGATCGCAACATGAGCCTCGGCGTCGCCGTGCTGGAGCGCAGCGTGGCAGACGCCGCCGCGGCGCTCGGCGGTGATTTCGTCGTTGAAATCTCCGAGACACACCATGTTCACAAGAAAGATGCCCCGTCCGGGACCGCGCTCAAACTGGGCGAGGCGATCGCGGCTGCCCGCGGCGATGCTGATACGAGCGCGCTTGCCTTTGCCTCGCAGCGTATCGGCGAGGTGCCAGGGGATCACCAGGTGATCATGCGCTCTGCGACCGAGACCCTGACATTTGCGCATAGCGTAACAACCCGCCAGGTGTTCGTCGATGGGGCCCTGAGAGCGGCGCAATGGCTGGTTGATCAGCCGCCAGGGTACTTCACGATGCGAGACGTCCTGTTTCATGACTGAGCCCAGGCTCGCAACCTGGCACAAAAAAATTGCTGTCTGACTATGGCGCGCGCTGGCGGCGTTCAGTAAACTACGCCGGATCGCTGGGCGGTCAGCGAAGTCGCAAGCGGAAGGCCAAGTCCTTCCGCTTTTGTGCATCTGAACCAGACGCAAGTCGTCATTTGCCAGGGCAAATGCGGCAGACACGCTGATCCTCGTGTGGTGTGGTTTCTGTATTTCGATTGAGGGTCGTTTTTGAGCACGCCTGCAATACTTGCACTTCAGGACGGTACGGTTTTTCACGGTACCTCGATCGGCGCCGACGGCCGAACTATCGGTGAAGTCGTCTTCAATACGGCGATGACCGGTTACCAGGAGATCCTGACCGACCCGTCGTATTGCAGGCAGATCGTCACCCTGACCTATCCGCACATCGGCAACACCGGCACCAACAGCTCGGACATGGAATCGTCGAAGATTCATGCGTCGGGCCTGATTATCCGCGACAGTTCCATGCTGACCAGCAGTTGGCGATCTGAGCGATCGTTTAGCGATTTCCTGAAACAGGGCAACGCGGTCGCAATCGCAGATATCGACACGCGCAAGCTCACGCGCATCATTCGCGAGAAGGGTGCCCAGTCCGGTTGCATCATGACGGGCGAGCAGAAGGCCGAAACAGCGATCCAGCACGCCCGTAAATTCCCGGGTATAGCCGGGATGGATCTCGCCAGGTTTGTCACCACTGACCGGTCCTATCAATGGTGTCTTGGCTCCGTCTTTGGCCGCAAGCAGCGCATCATGAGCCGGCGTATTGCTCCTTACCACGTGGTGGCCTATGACTTCGGTATCAAGCGCAATATCTTGCGGCTGCTGTCAGATCTCGACTGTCGCATGACCGTGGTTCCGGCGGAGACCCCGGCGGAGGAGGCGATGTCGCTCGCCCCGGACGGCATTTTTCTGTCCAACGGCCCGGGTGACCCCGAGCCCTGCGACTATGCGATTGCCGCCATTCGGACGTTTCTCGATGAAGGCATCCCGGTGTTCGGTATCTGCCTTGGCCACCAGTTGCTGGCCCTGGCTGCCGGCGCCAAAACCATGAAGATGAAATTTGGTCACCACGGTGCGAATCACCCGGTGCAGGATCTGGGCAGTGGCCAGGTGATGATCACCAGCCAGAACCACGGCTTTGCCGTTGACGAGTCCAGCCTGCCGGAAAACGTCGTCGCAACGCACCGCTCCCTGTTCGATGGCACGTTGCAGGGGATCGCGCTGAAAGACAAACCGGCATTCAGTTTTCAGGGCCACCCGGAGGCAAGCCCCGGACCGCACGACCTGGTGCCCTTGTTCGAGCGATTCATTCAAGGCATGGACCTCAAGAAGCGCAAGGGCATCAAGGCGATGATGGGCAAATGATAAATCCAATAAAAACAAACATTAATAATACTTATTTAATGTGTTTCGTAACCCCTGGAACAGCCGCCTGAACCCATGCCAAGACGTACCGACATAGAAAGCGTCCTGATTATTGGTGCCGGACCGATCGTCATTGGCCAGGCCTGCGAGTTCGACTATTCCGGGGCGCAGGCCTGCAAGGCGCTCCGTGAAGAGGGCTACCGGGTGATCCTGGTGAACTCGAATCCGGCAACGATCATGACGGATCCAGAGATGGCAGACGCCATCTATATCGAGCCCGTGCACTGGTCGGCCGTCGAGAGGATTATCGCAAAAGAGCGCCCCGATGCATTGCTGCCAACCATGGGCGGTCAGACGGGTCTGAACTGTGCGCTGGACCTGGTTCGTGAAGGGGTGCTGGAAAAGTACAAGGTCGAACTGATTGCGGCTTCCCGAGAAGCGATCGATATGGCGGAAGACCGCGATCTCTTCCGCAAGGCAATGGCGGACATCGGCCTCGAGTGCCCGAAAGCGCGAATCGCGCATTCCCTGGACGAGGCCCTCGAGAAACAGCCGGACGTCGGTTTTCCTACCATCATCCGACCGTCTTTCACGATGGGCGGCAGCGGTGGCGGCATCGCCTACAATCTCGAGGAGTTTCAGCGGATCGTCAAGCACGGCCTCGAGATGTCCCCGACCACGGAGGTGCTGCTCGAGGAGTCGGTGATCGGCTGGAAGGAATTCGAGATGGAGGTCGTTCGCGACCGGAACGACAACTGCATCATCGTTTGTGCCATCGAGAATTTCGACCCGATGGGCGTACATACGGGCGACTCGATCACCGTGGCGCCGGCACAGACGCTGACCGACAAGGAGTATCAGCGCCTGCGTGATGCCTCGCTGGACGTGCTGCGCAAGATCGGCGTCGAGACCGGCGGTTCGAACGTGCAGTTTGCCGTCTGTCCGAATACCGGGCGCGTCCTGATCATCGAGATGAATCCGCGTGTGTCGCGCTCCTCGGCCCTGGCCTCGAAAGCGACCGGCTTCCCGATTGCCAAGATCGCCGCCAAGCTTGCCGTCGGCTATACGCTCGATGAGCTGAAAAACGAGATTACCGGCAGCATGACGCCTGCCTCCTTCGAGCCGGCAATCGATTACGTGGTCACGAAGATCCCGCGTTTCACGTTCGAGAAGTTCCCGGGCGCCAACGATCGACTGACGACGCAGATGAAGTCAGTGGGCGAGGTCATGGCAATTGGCCGGAATTTTCAGGAATCGTTGCAAAAAGCGCTGCGCGGCCTCGAGACCGGCATCGATGGCCTCGACGAGATCTGCGGTCCCATTGCAACCGACATCGATCGCGACAATCTGCGCCATGAGCTCAGAATCCCCGGTGCCAACCGGCTCCTGTTCATGGCAGATGCGCTCCGCCACGGCTACTCCTGGAAAGATGTTTCGGAGGTCACCGGTATTGATCCCTGGTTTGTCGTGCAAATCGCCGACCTCGTGAATTGCGAGGCGGAGATCCAGGCCGGCGGCCTGGCGGCGCTCGATGCATCGCGGATGCGTGCGGTCAAGAGAAAGGGGTTCTCGGACGCGAGGCTGGCGACGATTCTTCACAGTGATGAGAGCGCTGTTCGCGAGCAGCGACATAAGCTTGGCATACGTCCGGTCTACAAGCGCGTGGACACCTGTGCCGCCGAGTTCGCTACGTCGACGGCTTACCTTTACTCCACCTATGACGAGGAGTGTGAGGCGGAGCCCACGGACCGGCCAAAAATCATGATCCTGGGTGGCGGTCCGAATCGTATCGGGCAGGGAATCGAGTTCGACTATTGCTGCGTGCATGCGGCGCTCGCGCTCAAGGAATCGGGTTTCGAGACCATCATGGTGAACTGCAATCCGGAGACCGTATCAACGGATTACGATACGTCGGACCGCTTGTATTTCGAGTCCCTGACGTTCGAAGACGTCATGGAGATCATCGACAAGGAGCAGCCCAGGGGCGTCATCGTGCAGTACGGCGGTCAGACGCCGTTGAAGCTCGCGCGTGCGCTCGAGGCGGCGGGGGCGCCGATTATCGGTACCTCGCCCCAATCCATCGATCTCGCGGAAGATCGAGAGCATTTCCAGAAGCTGGTTGAAGACCTGGGCCTGCGGCAGCCGCCCAACTGCACGGCGCGCAGCAAGGCCGAGGCATTGAAAATGGGCTCGGGCGTCGGGTATCCGCTTATCGTCCGGCCGTCGTACGTTCTTGGCGGTCGCGCCATGGAGATTGTCCACAATGACGAGGATCTTGCGGCCTACATGGACGCGGCGATCGATGTGTCGAATGACAGCCCCGTGCTGCTGGATCGCTTTCTCGACCTCGCCACGGAAGTGGATGTCGACTGCATCAGCGACGGTGAGCGCGTCCTGATCGGCGGAATAATGGAGCATATCGAACAGGCCGGCGTGCACTCCGGAGACTCTGGCTGCTCGCTGCCGCCGTTTTCATTAACCGCGGAGGTGCAGAAGGAACTGGAGTCGCAGGTCGTCAAGCTTGCCAAAGGTCTCAAGGTACTGGGTCTGATGAATACGCAGTTCGCGATCCAGGGCGATGTCGTGTACCTGCTGGAAGTCAATCCGCGCGCCTCCCGCACGGCGCCATTTGTCTCCAAGGCGACTGGAGTGCCGCTCGCAAAAATCGCGGCGAAAGTCATGGTTGGTCAGACACTGGCGAAACAGGGTTACGCTGATCAGCGCGTGCCAAAATATTTTTCTGTCAAGGAATCCGTCTTCCCGTTCATCAAGTTCCCGGGCAGCGATCCGATACTTGGGCCGGAAATGAAATCGACCGGTGAGGTTATGGGAGTCGGCCGGACGTTCGGTGAAGCCTATGCCAAGGCCCAGCTCGCTTCCGGTGTCATCCTGCCACGGCAGGGCACGGCGCTGTTGAGCGTGCGCGAGCGCGACAAGGAATCGTCGATCGAACTCGGCAAACTGCTCCACAGCATGGGTTTCGATATCGTCGCCACACACGGCACGGCCAAGTGCCTCGCTCAGGCTGGTGTATCATGCCGGCGTGCGAACAAGGTTCGCGAAGGGCGTCCGCATATCGTGGACATGATAAAGAACGGTGAAATCGACTTGATCGTGAACACAACGGAAGGCAAGCAGGCTATCAACGAATCCGTCTCAATTCGGGCCGAGGCGGTGCGCAAGGGCGTAACCTACTACACGACCCTTGGGGCGGCAATTGCGACCTGTCGGGCCATCGAGCACCTGGATGATGGCGACGTCAATCGCCTGCAGGATTTGCACAGCGAGGTCCTGGCATGAGCAAGGTGCCAATGACGGTGCGCGGCCACGAGTTGCTGCTCGCAGAGCTGAAGAGGCTCAAGGGCGTCGAACGGCCTACGGTTATCAAGGCAATTGCCGAAGCGCGCGCGCACGGCGATCTCAAGGAAAACGCCGAATACCATGCCGCGAAGGAGCAGCAGGGTTTCATTGAAGGTCGCATCAAGGAGATCGAAGGCAAGCTTTCGCACGTGCACGTCATCGACGTCACTGCGATCGATGCTCGAGGTAAAATCGTATTCGGCTCAACGGTCGAACTCATCGACGAAGACACCGGCAAGGAAATTACCTACAAGATCGTCGGCGAGGACGAGGCCGACATCAAGCAGGGCATGCTGTCATTCACCTCTCCGATTGCTCGCGCGCTGATCAGCAAGAACGAGGGTGATGTCATCGAATTTCAGGCCCCTGATGGCCTGAAAACCTATGAAGTCGTCGAGGTTCGTTACGAATAAACAGTCTTCGGCTCGCTATCGGGACGGTAGTCGAATGCGTTGCTCGAGCTTCTTGTTCAGGTTGGGCCGGTACAGAAGGGCGACGTTACCGATGCGCTGGATCAGGTTCGCCGCACTGTCGGAGCACATCTTCTCAATGATCTCATCACGTACCGTCCTGTCGCCTGTTCGTACCCGAACCTTGATGAGTTCGTGGTGGTTCAGGGTGGATTCGAACTCCGCGAGCACGGACTCGCTCAGGCCGGAGTCGCCGACGATAATGACAGGCTTTAATGCGTGGCCCAGGCCGCGCAGGTGCTTCTTCTGGGATTCGCTCAGATTCATGGGCGCGGAGTGTAGCAGTGCCCCGACAGGGATTCCCATGGCTTTAGCGGGACGGGCATGAGCGCGCCTCGCGGCAGCGGGGGCAGCTGGTACCAACGACAGCAGCGTGACCCCTACGTTCAGCGAGCCCGCAAGGACGGTTGGCGTTCACGCGCCGTTTATAAACTCGAACAAATCGACCAAAAAGAGCGCCTGTTGCGCCCGGATATGGTCTGCGTCGACCTCGGCTCCGCGCCGGGGAGCTGGAGCCAGTACGTCGCGCAGGTTCTCAAAGGTCGGGCGCGCATCGTGGCGATTGATCTGTTGCCCATGGATTCGCTGCCAGAGGTCGAATTCATACAGGGCGACTTTCAGGATGAGGCCGTTTTCGCCCACCTGCTCGAGGTCGTTGGTGATGCCGGGGTGGACCTTGTAATGAGCGATATGGCACCCAATATCAGTGGCACCAAGGCCGTCGACCAGCCGCGATCCATGTACCTCGTGGAACTCGCACTGGATATGGCGCGCCGGGTACTCAAGCCGGGCGGTAATTTCGTCTGCAAGGTGTTTCAGGGCGAGGGTTTTGATGAACTCCTTGCCGATGCGCGGCGCTCGTTTGAGCGTGTCAGGGCCATGAAGCCCAAGGCGTCACGAGCCGGCAGTCGTGAGGTTTACTTGGTAGCGAGGAACTACCGTTTGTAGTAGTGTCAAAAGGTACTGACTTGCCGAGGCGGCCTCGGTCCCGGAGCCGCAATTGTACGGAATCCAAATGTGAATGATTTAACGAAAAACATACTGGTTTTTATTGTCATCATCGTCGTGTTGCTGTCGGTGGTTCAGGGCCTGTCTGGTGTCAGCGGTGGCCAGCCGCAGGAGAAGAGCTACTCCGAGTTCCTGGACCAGGTTCGCTCCGGGCAGGTAACGATCGCCATTATCGATGAAGACCAGATCCGCTTCGGCAAGGGTGAGACGCCACAGTTCTTCACGGTCAGTCCGGAGACGGATAACAACACGCTGATCGGCTTGCTCGACAAGAACGGCGTTGAGTTCACCGGCGCCAAGAAGAAGCAGCAGAGCCTCATCAGCAGCCTCCTGATCAGTTCATTCCCGATTCTGTTACTTATCGGTGTATGGATTTACTTCATGCGCCAGATGCAGGGCGGCGGTGGCGGTCGCGGCGCGATGTCGTTCGGCAAGAGCAAGGCGCGACTGCTTGGCGAGGACCAGGTCGGGGTCACGTTCGCCGATGTGGCGGGCGTCGAGGAGGCAAAAGCAGAAGTTTCCGAAATCGTCGAATTCCTGAAAGACCCCAGCAAGTTCCAGCGGCTCGGCGGAAAGATTCCAAAAGGCGTACTGATGGTTGGTTCGCCCGGTACCGGCAAGACGCTGCTTGCGAAGGCCATTGCGGGTGAAGCCAAGGTACCGTTCTTCACGATTTCCGGCTCGGATTTCGTCGAAATGTTCGTCGGCGTGGGCGCATCGCGCGTTCGCGACATGTTTGATCAGGCCAAGAAGCAGGCACCGTGCATCATCTTCATCGATGAGCTGGATGCCGTTGGCCGCCATCGCGGCGCGGGGCTCGGCGGCGGGCACGACGAGCGCGAGCAGACGCTGAACCAGATGCTGGTTGAGATGGATGGCTTCGAGGGTACCGAGGGCGTTATCGTCATTGCGGCAACCAACCGGCCTGACGTTCTCGATCCCGCATTGCTGCGACCCGGTCGTTTTGACCGCCAGGTCGTTGTGCCGTTACCCGATGTTCGTGGTCGCGAGCTGATTCTGAAGGTTCACATGCGCAAGGTGCCTCTGGACGAGGACGTGCGGCCGGGCATTATCGCGCGCGGTACGCCAGGCTTTTCCGGTGCGGATCTTGCGAACCTCGTCAATGAGGCTGCCTTGTTCGCGGCGCGCTCGAACAAGCGCGTGGTCAGCATGGATGAGTTTGAAAAAGCCAAGGACAAGATCATGATGGGCGCCGAGCGCCGATCCATGGTGATGAGCGAGAAGGAGAAGCTCAATACCGCCTATCACGAGGCCGGCCATGCGATCGTCGGCTACCTCGTCCCCGAGCATGATCCCGTGTACAAGGTCACCATCATCCCGCGCGGTCGTGCGCTCGGCGTGACGATGTACCTTCCCGAGGAAGATCGTTACAGCATGTCGAGGCAGCAGCTTGAGAGCAGTATTTCGAGCCTGTTCGGCGGCCGTATCGCCGAGGAGATGATTAACGGCTCCGGGGGCGTCACGACCGGTGCGTCAAACGATATTGAGCGAGCTACCGAGATTGCGCGCAATATGGTGACCAAGTGGGGGCTTTCGGAGCGCCTCGGTCCGCTGACCTACAGTGAAGACGATGGCGAGGTCTTCCTGGGTCGATCGGTTACGCAACATAAACAGGTGTCCGATGACACGGCGCATGCGATTGATGAAGAGGTTCGCCGGATTATCGACTCTAACTACGAGCGCGCTCAGACGATGCTTACCGAGAACATCGACAAGCTGCACGCGATGGCCAAGGCGCTGGTCAAGTACGAGACCATCGGTGAGCTGCAGATCAAGGACATCATGGAAGGGCGTGAACCGCGTCCACCGGAAGATTGGGACGACTCGATCGATCCGCGCCGCCCTGATGATGATGGAACCGCGACTGCCGAATCCGGAACCAAGACTGCGATAGGCGGACCGGCAAGCGAGCATTAGGTCGACCTGTCCAGGTACCCGAGTGAGCGCCACCAGGCGCTCTCTCTTTTTTTGGTGACAAGAAATTGCTCAAGCTAGGTCCTATCGATCTTCAGGTGCCCTCGGTCATGGGCATCCTTAACGTGACGCCGGACTCCTTTTCTGATGGCGGGCGCTACGTCAATCCGCAAATCGCATTGCGTCAGGCCACAGCGATGGTGGAAGAGGGCGCAGCCATTATCGATATTGGCGGCGAATCTACGCGTCCCGGTGCGAATGCCGTCGGCGAGCAGGAGGAGCTGGACCGGGTTGTACCGGTCATCGAGTCTGTCAGGTCGGTGACAGACGTTCCCATTTCCGTCGATACCAGCAAGCCCGGCGTCATGCGGGCGGCGGTTGCGGCCGGCGCATCGATGATTAACGACGTTGCAGCACTTCAGTTGGATGGCGCGCTGGCCACGGCTGCGGAGCTGGGCGTGCCGGTCTGCCTGATGCACATGCGTGGCGAGCCCCGTACCATGCAGCAGGCCCCGGCCTACGATGACGTTGTGTCCGAGGTTGCGGCATTCCTGTCCGATCGGGTCGAAGCTTGCGTTGCTGCGGGCCTCGCAGAGGATCTGATTGTCATCGATCCCGGCTTTGGCTTTGGCAAAACACACGCGCACAATGTCCAGTTGCTCGCGAATCTGCGACAATTGCGGGTTCATAGTCGGCCGCTTTTGGCGGGTATCTCCCGCAAGTCGACACTTGGCGCTTTAACGGGGCGGGATACGAGTGAACGTGTACCGGCAAGTGTCGCGGCGGCCGTCATCGCGGTATTGAACGGCGCGGATATTATTCGAGCGCACGATGTCGGCCCGACGGTCGACGCGATCAAGGTCGCGCGGGCAGTTCTGGAAACAGGCAGATAGCAATGAGTAAACAATATTTCGGTACGGATGGCGTACGTGGGCCGGTTGGCAAAGACCCGATGACCGCGGATTTCGCAATGCGACTGGCGAGCGCCGCCGCCCAGGTGCTGGTGCCGACCGGTGGCACAGTCGTCATTGGCAAGGATACGCGCCTGTCGGGTTACATGTTCGAATCGGCGCTGGAGGCGGGCTTCGTTGCGGCCGGCGCGGATGTATTGCTGCTGGGACCTTTGCCGACACCGGGAATTGCGCGCCTGACCCAGGAGTTTGATGCGGACCTGGGCGTCGTGATCAGCGCGTCCCACAACCCTTTCTATGACAACGGCATTAAATTTTTCGATAGCAGCGGCTCGAAGCTGACCGACGCCATTGAGCTGCAGATCGAGCAGCACCTCGCCAACCCGGCCATCACCCTCGAATCGCAGGCGCTTGGTAGAGCCAAGCGCATTGACACGGCACGGGTTCGCTACCAGGACTTTTGTACGGCGAGCATGCCTGCCGGTGTGAACCTCGAAGGCCTCAAGGTCGTTTTCGACGGCGCCAACGGCGCGGGTTACAAGGTTGGGCCGCGAGCACTTGCAGCGCTCGGTGCCGAAGTTATCCCGATCGGGTGTTCGCCAAACGGGCGCAACATCAATGATGGCTGCGGTTCAACGGTGCCGGATCTGCTGACAATGACGGTACCGGCGGTGCGCGCGGACGTTGGCGTCGCGCTGGACGGCGACGGCGATCGACTTGTCATGGTTGATGAACAAGGCAACCTGGTCGACGGCGATCAACTGCTGTTCATTCTTGCGACCGCACGTCAGCGAAAAGGGGAATTGCAAGGCCCGGTGGTCGGAACGGTCATGAGCAATCTCGGGCTCGAGCACGCGCTTCAGGCACAGGATATCGAATTTCGTCGCGCCAGCGTCGGGGATCGCTATGTACTGGAGGCGCTGCGCCAGCATGGCGGCATCCTCGGTGGCGAGACTTCAGGGCACATGCTGGTTCTGGACAAGACGACGACCGGTGATGGCTTGATTTGTGCGCTACAGGTGCTTGCGGTCATGCAGGAAACAGGCAAACCGCTGTCCGAGTTGGCTGCGGGCATGCCCAAGTATCCGCAGACGATGGTCAATGTGCGTACGGCCGGGCGCATGGACCCGAATCAGTCGGCCGCGGTCAAGGACGCGGTCGCCCTGGCGGAGAGCGAACTGGCCGACCGCGGGCGCGTCGTGCTGCGCGCTTCCGGTACGGAGCCGGTCATCCGGGTAATGGTGGAGGGCGAGGATGAGCAGCAAGTGCTCGCCCTTGCGAACCGCCTGGCCTCGGTTGTCGCCGAAGCGGCGGCCTGATCGGGTCGTTTTGTGCGTTGATTTGCCGGGTGAGCCTCGGTATCCTTGCGCGCCTTTTGAGCCTACGGACTAACTGATATGCGCGAATTCCTGGTTGCAGGCAACTGGAAGATGAACGGCAGTAACCACGCCAACGAGGCGTTGCTGGCGGGCATTGTCGCGGGTATCCCTGCAGGCACGGGCTTCCGGATGCTGGTCTGCCCGCCGTTCCCGTATCTTTCGGCGGCCGTTCTTGAGGTATCAGGCTCGCCAGTCAGTGTCGGTGCCCAGAATGTCTCGGAGCATGAAAAAGGAGCGTTTACCGGCGAAGTTTCGCCGCAGATGCTCAAGGACGTCGGTTGTGAGTACGCAATCGTCGGGCACTCCGAGCGCCGTGCGCTGTACGGAGAATCGAGCGAGCAGGTTGCTGCGAAATTCGTAGCGGCCCAGGCGGCGGGTATCACGCCAATCTTGTGTGTCGGCGAGACGCTCGAGGAACGCGAGGACGATGCGACCGAGCAGGTCGTTGCCGAGCAGCTGGCAGCCGTTGTTGACGCTGCCGGCATTGGCGCTTTTGCATCTGCGGTCGTTGCCTATGAGCCGGTCTGGGCGATCGGCACCGGCAAGACGGCAACGCCCGAACAGGCGCAGGACGTGCACAGCTTTATTCGATCGATGCTGGCTGAGAAAGACGCCGGTATCGCGGCGGGACTGCAGCTATTGTATGGCGGTAGCATGAAGGGCGAGAATGCGGCAGGGCTGTTGTCCATGCCGGATATTGATGGCGGACTGATTGGTGGCGCATCATTGAAAGCAGACGATTTTCTGGCGATCGCCGCGGCGGCAGCCCAGTGTGCGCAGAACAGTTGAGGACTAAATGGACAATATACAAAAAGCAGTATTGATCGCGCATACGTTGATCGCGCTTCTGATTATCGTGCTGGTACTCCTGCAGCGCGGCAAGGGCGCGGATGCCGGAGCGGCATTCGGTGCCGGTGCCTCGGGCACGGTATTCGGAGCGCGCGGTTCGAGCAGCTTCTTTTCACGGGCTACCGCGATCTGTGCGACTGCGTTTTTCGTCAGTAGCCTGACGCTTGCCTATCTCAGTAGTCAGGGTTCCGCAACTCCCGAGAGTTTGCTGGAGGATGCGCCGCTGATTGAGACAGAAGTCGAAGAGCTGCCGGGCCTGAGTGACGAAATGCCGGTGTCGGACATGCCGTCGCTGGAGCCGACCGACGACGTCGTCGATCTGCCGGCCCTGGAGGAAGCCCCGGCCGAACCGAATCAGGACTAGATTATTGATAAAGCTCTGGTGGTGGAATTGGTAGACACGCTGTCTTGAGGGGGCAGTGGCGCGAGCCGTGCGAGTTCGAGTCTCGCCCAGAGCACCAAATCCGAATCGGCCTGTTGCTGCAATTGCGGCAACAGGCCGATGTCTTTGTGCGCAGGGTGAATCAGTCCGGCTCCATATCGTAACAATTACGATATGGGGTGTATTCCGGCCTTGCGACACTGATACAATCGCGCGCTGACTCGAACGCGAAACCTGGCGCCGGACACGCGGAAAAAATGCTACAAGAATACGTTCCTATCCTGATCTTTCTCGGCATCTCGACCGGCATTGGTCTAGTGCTTCTGGCACTCGGCTTTCTTATTGGCCGTGGCGCGAAAGACGACGAGAAACTGTCCCCGTACGAATGTGGCTTTGAGGCCTTTGATGATTCGCGCATGAAGTTCGATGTGCGTTACTACCTGGTCGCTATTCTGTTCATTATCTTCGACCTCGAGATCGCCTTTCTATTTCCGTGGGCGGTGTCGCTGGATGCCGTCGGCAAGTTCGGCTTGCTTGCAATGGCCTTGTTTCTCGCAATTCTGGTTGTCGGGTTCATCTATGAATGGAAGAAAGGGGCGCTCGAGTGGGACTAGCTGAGTCGACGGATAACTCCGCCGTGGTGGGTGACGCGGAGGCTGCCGGCGGCAGCCTGCAGGAAAAAGGCTTTGTCGTAACCAGCGTCGATACCGTGATGAACTGGGCCCGTACCGGTTCGCTCTGGCCAATGACGTTCGGGCTTGCCTGCTGCGCTGTAGAGATGATGCAGGCAGGCGCGGCGCGGTACGACCTGGATCGTTTCGGAATCATCTTTCGACCGAGCCCCCGGCAATCCGATTGCATGATCGTTGCCGGCACCCTGACCAACAAGATGGCGCCGCCGCTGCGGAAGGTCTATGACCAGATGCCCGAGCCGCGCTGGGTTGTATCGATGGGGTCCTGCGCAAACGGTGGCGGCTATTACCACTACTCGTATGCGGTCGTCCGCGGCTGTGACCGCATTGTACCCGTCGATGTCTATGTCCCCGGTTGTCCGCCGACCGCCGAGGCCCTGATCTACGGTCTGATCCAGTTGCAGAACAAGATACGGCGTACAAGCACCATAGCCAGGTAGCCGGCCGGAAAAGCGATGATCGAGCGTTTGGAAACATTAGCGAAAAGGTTGGATGAGCGCTTTGGCGAGCAGCTTCAGCGCGTGCCGTCGAACTGCGGTGAGTTGACCTATGAAGTCGACAAGGACGATCTGATCGAGGTTGCAACCGCACTGCGCAATGAGGCGGATTTCGGTTTCGAAATGCTCATGGACGTTTGCGGTGTGGATTACCTGAACTATGGCAGCGACGAGTGGAAGACGAATGATGCGACCGATTCCGGATACAGTCGCGGCGTAGAGCGCGACGCTGTCATTCTCGACGAGGCGGATGAGTTCGATCCGCGGCGCTTCGCCGTCGTCTATCACCTGCTATCGTTGCAGCACAATTTCCGCCTTCGCCTGCGCACATTTACGGGCACCGGTAACCCGCCAATTATCAGGTCGATTGTCGATATCTGGAATGGTGCGAACTGGTTCGAGCGCGAGGTGTTCGACTTATTCGGCGTGCTTTTCGAAGGACATCCCGATCTGCGCCGTATCCTCACGGACTACGGGTTCATCGGCCATCCATTTCGCAAGGATTTCCCGCTGAGCGGCAACGTCGAGGTCAGCTACGATGCCGACGAGGGACGCGTTGTCTACAAGCCCGTCAGCATCGAGCCGCGTACGCTGGTTCCGCGAGTCATCCGCGATGACAACCGCTATGCGGCGGAACTCAAGGATTCGACCGATGGCTGAGATCCAGAGTTACACCATGAACTTCGGGCCGCAGCATCCGGCTGCGCACGGCGTGTTGCGCCTCGTGCTGGAAATCGAGGGCGAAGTGATCCAGAAAGCGGATCCGCATGTCGGCCTGCTGCATCGCGGTACCGAGAAACTGGCCGAGAGCAAACCGTATAACCAGAGTATCGGTTACATGGATCGGCTCGACTACGTGTCGATGATGAGCAACGAGCACGCCTACGTGATGGCGATCGAGAAACTGCTCGGGATCCAGGTACCGATTCGCGCGCAGTACATACGCGTCATGTTTGACGAGATCACTCGCATACTCAACCATCTCATGTGGCTTGGTGCGCACGGCCTCGATATCGGTGCCATGACGATGTTCCTGTATTGCTTCCGCGAACGCGAAGATCTGATGGACTGCTACGAAGCGGTATCTGGGACGCGCATGCATGCGACCTATTATCGTCCGGGAGGCGTCTATCGCGACCTGCCAGAGTCCATGCCGAAGTACCAGGAGTCGAAGTTCCGCAACCAGAAAGAACTCGACCGTATGAATGCAAACCGCGAAGGTTCGATACTGGACTTCATTGAATCATTCACGGAGCGCTTCCCGGGCTGCGTTGACGAATACGAAACCTTGCTGACGGACAATCGTATCTGGAAGCAGCGCACCGTCAATATCGCCGTCGTCTCGCCGGAACGCGCGATGCAACTTGGATTTTCGGGGCCGATGCTGCGCGGCTCGGGCGTGGAATGGGATCTTCGCAAGAAGCAGCCCTATGAAGTTTACGAGCACATGGATTTCGATATTCCAGTGGGCGTCAACGGCGACTGCTACGACCGGTACCTGGTGCGCGTCGAGGAGATGCGGCAGTCGAACAGGATCATTCGGCAGTGTGTCAACTGGCTGCGGGACAATCCGGGGCCGGTAATCGTCGACGACAGCAAGATTGCGCCGCCAACGCGTGTTGAAATGAAAGACGATATGGAGTCGTTGATCCATCATTTCAAACTGTTCACCGAAGGCTATTGTGTGCCGGTCGGAGAAGCGTATGCCGCCGTCGAGCATCCGAAAGGCGAGTTCGGCGTTTATATCGTCTCTGACGGTGCCAACAAGCCGTACCGGGTGAAGATTCGCGCGGCCGGCTTCGCACACCTTTCGGCGATGTCCGAGATGGTGGAGGGGCATATGCTGGCCGACGTGGTTGCTGTTATCGGTACGCAGGACATCGTGTTTGGCGAGGTGGATCGATGAGTTACGAACTTTCCGCTCACGTCAGGGAAGAGATCGACCACTGGAAATCACGCTTCCCGGAAGATCGTCAACGATCGGCGGTACTCAGCGCGCTGCATGCCGTACAGCATGAGAATCACGGATATATCACCGCGGAACAAATGAACGCGGTGGCCGACTACCTCGATCTGCCAACGATCCAGGTCTACGAAGTCGCCACGTTCTACTCGATGTTTCAGACCAAAGAGGTCGGTCGCAACGAAGTTGCAATTTGTACGAACGTTTCCTGCATGCTGCGCGGCGCTGAGGATATCGTTGAGCACGTCGAAGGCAAGCTGGGCGTGAAACTGGGCGAGAGCACCGCAGACGGCCGCATCTTCCTGAAGAAAGAGGAAGAGTGCGTTGCTGCGTGTTGCGGCGCGCCAGTGATGATGGTCAATCACAAGTACTATGAAAACCTGAGCAGAGAACAGGTCGACGAGATACTGGACGGGCTCGACTGATGACCTACGAACAAAACCTTGTCTGCTTCAACACGCTTGGCTCGGACGAGTCGTGGACGCTTGCCACCTACGAAAAACACGACGGTTACCAGTCATGGCGCCGTATTCTTGCCGGGGAGCTTACGCCGGACGAGATCATTGACGAGGTCAAGGCGTCCGGATTGCGTGGCCGCGGCGGTGCGGGCTTCCCGACCGGTCTTAAATGGAGCTTCATGCCGCGCAACACCGATGTGCAGAAGTACCTTGTCTGCAACTCGGACGAAAGTGAACCGGGCACCTGCCATGATCGCGACATATTGCGTTACAACCCGCACGCACTGGTCGAGGGCATGGCGATTGCAGCGTACGCGATGGGTGCGACAATCGCTTACAACTATATCCGCGGTGAGTTCATGGACGAACCCGTGCCGCGTTTCGAGGCTGCAGTGAAAGAGGCCTACGCGGCCGGTTTGCTGGGCAAGAATATCCAGGGCTCCGGCATCGACTTCGACCTGTATACGTTCGTGGGCGCAGGCGCCTACATCTGTGGCGAGGAAACGGCCTTGCTCGAATCGCTGGAAGGCAAGCAGGGCAGGCCACGCTTCAAGCCGCCGTTCCCGGCAAATGTCGGCCTGTACGGTAAACCGACAACGATCAACAACACGCAAAGCCTTGCAAGCGTTCCCGCCATTCTGCGCAACGGCGCCGCCTGGTTCGCAGGCCTCGGGCCGGAAGGTTCCGGCGGTACGGCGCTGTTTTCGGTGTCCGGCCATGTTGAGAAGCCGGGCAACTATGAATTGCCCATGGGAATCCCGTTCAAGGTCCTGTTGAACGATATCTGCGGTGGCATGTTGGGTGGCCGGAAGCTGAAGGCCGTGATACCCGGTGGTTCGTCCTGCAAGGTCCTGCCCGCGGAAATCATCATGGACTGCACGATGGACTACAACTCGTTGCAGCAAGCTGGCTCTTCGTTCGGCACCGGCGCCGTCATGGTCATGGACGAGACAACCTGCATGGTCAAGGTGCTGCGACGTATCTCGCAGTTCTACATGGCCGAATCCTGCGGCCAGTGCACTCCGTGCCGTGAGGGCACCGGCTGGCTGTATCGCATGCTGACGCGCATCCTCGACGGTAACGGTGAGGAGGCGGATCTCGACAAGCTCGTGGACGTTGCCAACAAGATCGAAGGCCATACCATCTGTGCGCTGGGCGACGCGGCGGCATGGCCGGTACAAAGCTTCCTGAAGCACTTTCACCACGAATTCGAATACATGGTTCGCAACAACGGCAGAAGCATTGTAGACAGTACAACCGAGGCGGCTGCGTAGTTCCGATGAGCGACGATACCCTGAAAATTGAAGTCGACGGCAAGCCGGTCGAAGCGCGCAGAGGGCAGATGATCATCGAGGTCACGGACGCCAATGGTGTGTACGTTCCGAGGTTCTGTTACCACGAGAAGCTCAGCATCGCTGCCAACTGCCGCATGTGTCTCGTTGAAGTTGAAAAAGCACCGAAGCCGATTCCAGCCTGCGCAACGCCGGTTGCTGACGGTATGAAAATCTTCACCAAGTCGCCGCGGGCTATTGCCGCACAAAAGGCGACGATGGAGTTCCTGCTGATCAACCACCCGCTCGACTGCCCGATCTGCGACCAGGGCGGCGAATGCGAGCTGCAGGACCTCGCGATGGGTTATGGCCGCGATGTCTCGCGTTATAACGACAGAAAGCGCGTCGTCAAAGACAAGGATATCGGGCCACTTGTATCGACAGACATGACGCGTTGCATTCACTGCACGCGCTGCGTGCGGTTTGGCGAAGAAATCACCGGCAAGGGCCAGCTGGGAACGATCGGGCGTGGAGAGAATGTCGAAATCAGCACCTACGTCGAGCAGAGTGTTGACCACGAGATGTCGGCCAATATCATCGATCTTTGCCCGGTTGGGGCGCTGAACAACAAACCGTATCGTTACAGCGCACGTTCCTGGGAGATGGTGCAGCGCGCAACCGTGTCGCCTCACGACTGCGTAGGCTCTAATCTTTATGCCCACGTACTGCGCGGCACGGTGAAGCGCGTGGTGCCACGCGTTAACGAGGCGATCAACGAAACCTGGCTGGCGGACCGCGACCGGTTCAGCTACGAGGCGATATACAGCGATCAGCGACTTGCCACGCCGCGTATCAAGGAAAACGGCGAATGGCGGGAGATCGACTGGGAAGAGGCGCTTGCTACGGCAGCCGAGGTCCTCAAGCAGGCGGACGCGGAGAAGATAGGACTGATTGCTTCACCGGCGATTACCGTCGAAGAAGGACACCTGCTTGCCCAGCTCGCCGATCATTTTGGCACTGCCAACATTGATCATCGAGTCGATCGCCGTGATGTATCGGACCAGGATGACGATCCGATCTACCCGTCACTCGGCTGCAGCATCGCGGAGATCGAGTCGCAGCCGGCTATTGTCGTTGCGGGCTCCAATATCCGCGCTGAAGCGCCGATCATCGCGCACCGGCTGCGCAAGGCGGCGCTGGCGGGCGCGAAGATCAGTTTCGTCAACAACGTTGAGTACGAGTACTTTTTCGATGTGGCGAATCACCTCTCGGGCGAAGGTCTCGTGAAGTCGCTGGCAGCGATCGCTGTCGCTGCGGCCGGCGGTAAATCATTGCCTGATACTGTTGCGGACATTTGCAGCGGGGTGAAACCCGGTGAGCAGCACAAAGCAATCGCGCGCACACTGAGCGAAGCCGACGGCGGTCTTGTCCTGCTGGGCAATATCGCCGGCAGGCATGCAGCCTATACAGCAGTGCGGGCGCTGGCGTCTTGCATAGCAGAGCTGACGGGCGCCTCATTCGGAGGGCTTTCGGAGGGCCCGAATACCGCGGGGGCGCATCTCGCCGGCGTCTTGCCGCACCGCACGCAAGGCGGTGAGAATCGCGAAGCGGCCGGCCTCGACGTGGCGAAGATCCTGGCGGGCAATATGGACGCCGTGGTCCTGGTCAACGTTGAGCCGGATGCCGACATCCACGCAACCGCGGACGTGGTGAAAAAGCTCTCGAGTCAGCAATACGTTATTGCGCTGACTCCGTACGTGTCCGATGGCCTGCTGGAGAGCGCAGACCTGTTGCTGCCGACCGGCACTTTCGCGGAGACGTCGGGCACCTATATCAACATCGAGGGTACCTGGCAGAGCTTTACGGGCGTGGCCAGTCCGGTTGGCGAGAGCCGGCCAACCTGGAAGGTATTGCGGGTGCTTGGCAACCTGGCGGAGGCACCGGGATTCGATTACGTGACCAGTGAGGACGTACTCGAGGAATTTCGCGAGCAATTGGGTGAGGTTGCAACCAGCAATGCCTACGAGGGCACCGGCAAGATTGCCAAGCCGAAAGGCGAAGACTCTGCCGCCGACGAGATTGATATACCCATCTATTCTGTCGACGCAATGGTAAGACGGGCCCATGCTTTGCAGCAGACCAATGAAGCGCGTCGTGCGGCCGGCAGGACTGACGGCTAATGGCTGACCTGCTCAACAATTTTGTAGCTTTCTTTGTCGATATCTGGGAAACACTGCCGCCGACCGTGCAATACCTGACACTGTCCACGTCGAAAATTCTTTTGCTCACCGTTGGCATTATCCTGATCGTCGCTTTCTCGACGTATTTCGAGCGCAAGGTCATCGGCAGCATGCAGGCACGCGTCGGTCCCAATCGGGTTGGCCCAATGGGTTTGTTACAGCCCTTTGCGGACGTCATCAAGCTGCTGATCAAGGAAGTGATCGTACCGTCGCAGTCCAGCAAGTTCCTGTTCATCATCGCGCCGTTGTTGTCCTTGACGCCGGCTTTGGCAACCTGGGCCGTCATCCCGCTGAACGACTGGTATGTCATCGCGGACATCAATGCCGGCCTGCTGTATGTGCTTGCGTTGACGTCGGTGGGCGTCTACGGCGTGATTCTCGCCGGCTGGGCCACTAATTCGAAATACGCACTACTCGGCGCCATGCGCTCGGCGGCGCAGATCGTCGCCTACGAGATTGCCATGGGCTTCGCACTGGTCGGCGTACTGATGGCCGGCGGCAGTTTGAATCTGGGTGACATCGTGGAGAAGCAATCCGGTGGCTTCAGCAACTGGTTCCTGCTGCCGCTATTCCCGCTGTTCGTCGTTTACTGGGTGTCGGGTGTTGCGGAAACGAACCGCGCCCCGTTCGATGTCGCCGAGGGCGAATCAGAAATTGTTGCCGGTTTTCATGTTGAATACTCAGGCGTCGCTTTCGCGGTGTTCTTCCTCGCCGAGTACGCCAACATGGTGTTGATCTCAACGCTGACGGCGATTTTCTTCTTCGGCGGTTGGGCGTCTCCGTTCGAGGGCTGGACCTTCCTCAATAATATCCCGTGGCTCGCCTGGCTGACGGCCGGCGGCCTGCCGTGGCTGTTTTTGAAAATGTGTTTCTTCATGTACACCTTCTTCTGGCTGCGGGCAACGTTTCCGCGTTATCGCTATGACCAGATCATGCGGCTGGGCTGGAAGGTCTTCATACCCGTAACCATCGTCTGGATTGCCGTGGAAGGTGTTATGGCGTGGTTCCAGGTGGGCCCATGGGCCACATAGGACAACTAGGACAGTAGGTTTATGAGTCGAGCTATCAGCTACATCAAGACCTTTGCGCTGTGGGAACTGCTGCTGGGCTTGTCGGTGACGCTGCGCAATTTCTTCAGGCCGAGCATCACGCTCGAGTACCCGGAAGAGAAAACGCCGCAGTCGCATCGCTTTCGCGGCCTGCATGCATTGCGTCGTTATCCGAATGGTGAAGAACGCTGTATCGCCTGCAAACTCTGCGAAGCGGTCTGTCCCGCGCTGGCCATCACGATCGAGTCGGAGGTTGGCGATGACGGTACGCGTCGCACGTCACGCTATGACATTGATCTGTTCAAGTGTATTTACTGTGGCTTCTGCGAAGAAGCCTGCCCGGTCGATGCCATTGTCGAAACGCGTATTCACGAGTACCACATGGAAGCGCCCGGCGAGAACATCATGACCAAGGACAAGCTGCTCGCTGTTGGTGACAAGTACGACGCAATGATCTCTGCCGACAAGGCAGCGGACGCAAAGTACCGATAGGTTTACGAATGTTGTTTCACTCGATCTTGTTTTACGTATTCGCCGCGATCATGTTCGGCGCGGCGCTTGGTGTGGTTTTTTCCCGCAATCCCGTGCACGCGGTCATGTTCCTGGTACTGACGTTCTTCAATGCCGCTGTTCTCTGGTTGATGGCCGAAGCGGAGTTCCTCGCGATCGTGCTGGTGCTAGTTTATGTGGGCGCGGTGATGGTGCTGTTCCTGTTCGTCGTGATGATGCTGGATGTCGAAGTTGAGGCCGCAAAACGCGGTTTGACCCGATTCGCGCCACTGGGTATCGGCATTGCCTTGTTGATGGTTGTCGAACTGATACAGGTGATCTGGCTGCGCAGCCAGGCCAGCGAAGGGTCAAGCGGTTTCGCCCCGACGCCGGAGGGCTATAGCAATACCAAGTCACTGGGGTCGGTGCTTTATACGGAGCACGTTTATGCCTTCGAGATTGCCGCCGTTATCCTGCTGCTGGCTATCGTCGCAGCCATTACGCTGACGATGCGTCGACGCCCCGGCCTCAAGGTTCAGGATATTTCGGCACAGGTCGCCGTGCGAGCCAAGGACCGTATTCGCATCGTCAAAATGGACTCGGAGAAATCGTCATGATCGGCCTGCAGCATTACCTGGTTGTGTCAGCGATGCTGTTTGTCCTCAGTATCGCGGGGATTATCGTGAATCGCCGCAACCTGATCCTGCTGCTCATGTGTATCGAGCTCATGTTGCTGGCTGTGAACTTCAATTTCATCGCTTTTTCGCGCTACCTCGGCGATGACACGGGGCAGGTCTTCGTCTTCTTCATCCTGACTGTGGCGGCGGCGGAAGCGGCTATCGGCCTCGCAATCCTTGTTGTCCTGTTCCGCAACAGGCGCTCGATCGCCGTGCAGGAACTGAACACGCTGAAAGGCTGATATGTACAACTACTACCTGACAATCGTTCTGGCTCCGCTCGCTGCGGCGATCGTTGCGGGCCTGTTCGGCAAGCAGATTGGTCGGGCAGGCTCACACTGGATCACAATCGCGGGCGTCGGTATCTCATGTGCGCTGTCATTGCTGGTGCTGCGGAATATGTTCTGGGGAGGAGCGGAGGCCGAGAACATCAGTGTGTACACCTGGGCGGTCACTGACGGGCTGCGCATGGAAGTGGGCTTCCTGGTGGACCGGCTGACCGCGCTGATGATGTGTGTTGTTACCTTTGTGTCGTTGATGGTGCACATCTACACCATTGGCTACATGCACGAGGACCCCGGCTACCAGCGCTTCTTCAGCTACATCTCGCTATTCACCTTTGCGATGCTGATGCTGGTGATGTCGAATAACTTCCTGCAGTTGTTCTTCGGCTGGGAAGCCGTCGGACTTGTGTCGTATTTGCTGATTGGTTTCTGGTTCAAGCGCGAATCTGCGATCTTTGCGAATCTGAAAGCGTTTCTCGTCAATCGCGTCGGCGATTTCGGCTTCATCCTGGGTATCGCGGGCGTTGTCATGTTTACCGGCTCGCTCGACTACGCGACGGTATTCGGCAGCGCGGAGACCGTCGCAGCGCACACTATCGATGTCCTGCCTGGCACGCCGTGGAATGCGATGACCGTCATCTGCATCCTGTTGTTCATCGGTGCCATGGGCAAGTCGGCGCAGGCGCCACTGCATGTCTGGCTGCCCGATTCGATGGAGGGCCCAACGCCGATTTCCGCACTGATCCACGCCGCGACGATGGTGACTGCCGGCATCTTCATGGTGGCGCGCATGTCACCGCTGTTCGAGCTGTCAACGACCGCGCTCGGCTTCGTCATAATCATCGGGGCGATCACCGCGTTCTTCATGGGCCTGCTTGGCATCGTTCAGAACGACATCAAGCGCGTCGTGGCTTACTCGACGCTGTCGCAGCTGGGTTACATGACGGTTGCACTCGGCGCTTCTGCCTACAGCGCCGCGATTTTCCACCTCATGACACACGCGTTCTTCAAGGCGCTGCTGTTCCTCGCCGCGGGCTCGGTCATCATTGCGATGCACCACGAGCAGGACATCCGCAAAATGGGCGGTATCAAGAAGTACATGCCGATTACTTATTGGACGGCTCTTATCGGCTCCCTGGCGTTGATCGGCTTCCCCGGTAGCAGCGGCTTCTTTTCCAAGGATCTGCTGATCGAAGCGGTCAAGGACTCACACTGGCACTCAGGCCCGTCGATGGGCGATCAGGTGACGTACTGGATTGCCTACCTCAGCGTGCTGCTCGGTGTTTTCGTGACGGCACTGTATTCCTTCCGTATGTTCTTCCTCGTTTTTCATGGCGAGGAGCGGATGAGCGCCGAGGAGAAGTCGCACCTGCACGAGACGCCGGCAGTCGTCACGGTACCGCTGATATTGCTGGCCATTCCATCGGCCGTCATTGGCTGGTTTACGGCGGGACCGGTTTTATTTGAAGGCTTCTTCGGTGACGCGATATACGTGGATCAGTCCCGCGATGTCCTGGCGCGCATGGGCGAGCACGTCTGGCACGGCAGTCTCGGCCTGGTAACGCACGCTGTTGCGACCCCGGTATTCTGGCTGGCCGCCGGCGGCGTCGGAACGGCCTGGTACCTGTACCTGGTCCGTCCGGACATCCCCGAGACGATCAAAGCCAGGCTGTCAGGTGTCCACCAGCTCCTGGATCGCAAGTACTACATGGATGATCTGTACATCAAGGGCTTTGCGGCCGGCGGCCGTTCGCTGGGTTCGTTTCTCTGGCAGAAAGGCGATCAGCTGCTTATCGACGGCATGATGGTGAACGGCACGGCGAGAAGCGTAGGGCGCCTGGCCGGCATCATGCGACAGATTCAGACCGGTTACCTCTACACCTATGCGTTTGCAATGATTATCGGCCTGACGGTTTTGCTCGGCTGGCTCATCTGGGTGAGGTAAGGACTCGTGATCACAACTTACCTCCTTAGTATCCTGGTCTGGCTGCCGATAGCCGGCGGTGTGGCGCTGTTGGCGATCGGTGACGGTGGCGACGCGGACTCTTTGCAGGCACGCATGATGCGTTCGGTGGCGTTGTTCACGACGGTCGTCACGTTTCTGATCAGCATCGGCTTGTATGCAGGATTCGACAACGCAGAACCTGCCATGCAGTTCGTTGAGCGTGTGCCTTGGATCGAGTCTCTGAGCGTCTATTACTATCTCGGCATCGACGGTCTCTCGGCGCCGCTGATCCTGCTGACGACATTCATTACGCCGCTCGTGGTCGTCGCCGGCTGGGATTCGATCAAGGCGCGGCCGGCGCAGTACTTTGCTGCGTTCCTGATTCTCGAAGGCCTGATGATCGGCGTATTTTCGGCACTCGATGGGTTGTTGTTCTACGTTTTCTGGGAAGCCATGCTGATTCCGATGTTCCTGATTATCGGCGTCTGGGGTGGTGAACGGCGTGTATACGCAACCCTGAAGTTCTTCCTGTACACCTTCCTCGGCTCCGTGCTGATGCTGGTCGCCTTCATCTACCTCTATTTGCAGACCGGCAGTTTCGATCTGCTGGGCTTCATGAACCAGACGCTCAGCCTCACGGTGCAGCAGTACATATTTATCGCATTCCTGCTCGCGTTCGCGGTGAAAGTGCCGATGTGGCCGGTGCACACGTGGTTGCCGGATGCCCACGTAGAGGCACCGACGGGTGGCTCCGTCATCCTTGCGGCGATCATGCTGAAGATGGGCGGCTACGGTTTCGTCAGGCTCTCGCTGCCTATCGTGCCGGATGGCAGTGCCTACTTCTCCGGTCTGATGATCGCTTTGTCTCTGATTGCGGTGGTCTACATCGGTTTCGTTGCGCTCATGCAAAAGGACATGAAGAAGCTGATCGCCTATTCGTCTATTGCACATATGGGCTTTGTGACGCTCGGCATGTTCCTGATGTGGCAAATCACGGTAGGGACCGGTGCCGGACTGGGCATGACGGGTGCCATGGTGCAGATGATCTCCCATGGCCTGATCTCCGGCGCGATGTTCCTTTGCGTTGGCGTACTCTACGATCGCATGCACAGCCGCCAGATCGCCGACTACGGTGGCGTTGCCAACACCATGCCGGTATTTGCGGCATTCATGGTGCTGTTTTCGATGGCGAATGCCGGTCTGCCAGGAACATCGGGTTTCGTGGGCGAGTTCATGGTAATCGTCGCCAGTTTCAAAGCCAATTTCTGGTACGCGTTCCTGGCTGCGACGACGCTGGTTCTCGGCGCGGCCTACACACTGTGGATGGTTAAGCGCGTGCTGTACGGAGAGGTCGCCAACAAGCACGTTGCTGAACTGCAGGACCTCAATCGCCGCGAGTTCTTCGTGCTTGCGGTGTTGGCGTTCAGCGTGCTGCTGGTGGGTCTCTGGCCGGCACCGCTGGTCGACATGATGAATACGTCGGTGGGGATATTGATTGAACAGGTCGGGCAAACCAAGCTCTGACAGGCCAATATATGGATCTAACAAACTACATTTCAGCTGCTCCGGAAATGACCCTGCTCGGGCTGCTTTGCGCGGTGCTGATCGCAGACTTGTTCGTCGAGGATGAGAATCGTGTCATTACCTTCTGGCTGACGATGCTGGCGCTGTTGCTGACTGGAGTCACGTTGCTCGCGACAGCACCGGAGACGCGTGTGGAGGTGTTCTCCGGAAGCTATGTGAGTGATGCGTTCTCTCAGATCCTGAAACTGGGAGCCATCGGTTTCGTCGCACTGTCACTTTTCTACGCGCGCGATTATCTGACCGCCAATGAGCTCCACAAAGGCGAGTTCTACCTGCTGGGACTCTTCGGTCTGCTCGGCATGATGATCATGATATCGGCGAACAGTCTTCTGACCATGTACCTCGGACTGGAGACGCTGGCGTTGTCGCTGTATGCGCTGGTGGCCATCGACCGCAATAACGTGACAGCGGCTGAATCGGCCATGAAGTACTTCGTGCTGGGGGCGATCGCATCGGGCTGCCTGCTATACGGCATCTCCTGGGTTTATGGCGTCACCGGTGCACTGCAGTTCCCCGATATTGCGGCTGCTATCGCAGCAGACCCGTCGCTCAATAGCCTGCCGCTCTGGTTCGGCCTTACATTCCTGATCGTGGGTATCGCGTTCAAGTTCGGTGCCGTGCCGTTCCACATGTGGTTACCGGATGTGTACCAGGGCGCACGCACCCCGGTCACTGTGTACCTCGCTACGGCGCCGAAGCTCGCGGCCCTGGCATTGACCCTGCGAATTCTCGTCGATGGTCTCGGTGGCTTACACGAGACGTGGGCGACCATGATCATGGTGGTTGGCGTGCTTTCGCTACTGGTCGGCAATATCGTTGCGATTGCGCAGACGAATATCAAGCGCATGCTGGGTTACTCGACGATCGGTCATGTCGGTTTCATCCTGCTCGGCGTGTTCTGCGGGACCGGCGATGGCTATGCCTCGGCGCTTTTTTATACGCTGACCTACGTGGTGGCGGCGGCCGGCGCTTTTGGTGTCATCATTGTCATGAGTCGCCGCGGCTACGAGGCCGAGAACCTGACCGATTTCAATGGCCTGAACGCGCGTAGCCCGTGGTTTGCGCTGATGATGATGTTCCTGATGTTCAGTATGGCCGGCGTGCCGCCATTTGTTGGCTTTTTTGCCAAATTGAACGTGATCAGCGCCGTACTCGCGTCGGGCTACACCGAGATTGCCGTTCTGATGGTGCTGGCATCGGTTGTCGGCGCCTACTATTACCTGAAGGTCATCTGGTACATGTATTTCGAGCCTGCGGAGGACAAAGCGGTCCTTCAGGCCAGTACCGATACACGACTCGTGCTGAGCCTGAACTCCCTGGCAGTACTGGCTCTGGGCATCGCGCCGGGCTGGCTGATGGCGCTCTGCATAGAGATCCTCGGATAGGGTTGTAAAGCCCGATCCGGTTGCGTAGTATCCCGTTCCTGCCGATGCGGGGTGGAGCAGTCTGGCAGCTCGTCGGGCTCATAACCCGAAGGTCGCAGGTTCAAATCCTGCCCCCGCTACCAAAACAAGAATGGGTCCCCTTGTGGGACCCATTTTTGTTTGGGGGTGTGGGTGCCAGGAGGGGAACCTCGTTCAACAAAACGCGCCAGCGTTTTGGACGCCGGCTTGTCCGGCGCCCCGGAGGGGTGAGGATCGGCCTAAGCCGATTCGAATCAATCCTGCCCCCGCTACCAAATGACAAAGGGTCCCTTTTAGGGGCCCATTTGCATTTGGAAATAAGCAATGTTCGAACCTGCGAGGAAGCAGGTTCGCTCGCAGCTGCAGCGACGCATGCGTCGCGATTGGCGACAAGAGCAACCGGAGCGCGCAGCGCGGAGGGCGAAATCCTGCCGGGATTTCCGAATCTCGGTGGATTACGGGGCCGACGAGCGCCTGCAATAAACCCGAAAGCTGACATTCAGTTACCGCCAATATACCCCCAAAGTTCGATGAAGTACCGTGTCCGCCAGAAGAGCCTATTGCTTTTGTGCTTGCCCAAGAGTAAATCTATATGAACTTGCCTCTCTATCGTCCCTTGGGATGCTTCGCCGAGATATGGCTTGCACCCACCTGCTTACAGCTACGCCTTTCTTAGGAAATCTGATATGCCTGCGCGATTGTTTTCGTTCATTGGCGGCGAGACAGGCCTTTGGCGTGTCACCGAAATGGAAGCGATAGTTGGAGAGCCGCTGCCAACGGCGATGGGGCTCGAAATAGCCTCTGGCTCAGAGATTCCATCCGATCCACATGCATCTTGGGTTCTTCGTGGAATAACAAGCAATGAGCGGTACGCTGATCGCGAGGAAAGGCGTCAAATCGTCGACAAGCTGCTCGATCTTGGGCGCCCGGAGGCAACGTGCGCGGCGCTAATCGCGATTCGCAAGAACGAGGCCTGGTGGGCATTGACACAAGAAGAACGCCTGAGCATTTTCAAGGGGCAATCTCACCACACCAAAATCGGACTGGAGTATTTTCCCACGCTGGCCAGAAGGCTCCATCACTGCCGTGATCTCTCAGAGAACGAGCCGTTCGATTTCATCACTTGGTTTGAGTACGCGCCATCTGATGAGGCGAGGTTCAACAAGCTCCTTGCTGCATTGCGTGCTATACCGGAGTGGCAGTATGTTGAGCGCGAAGTGGACATCCGGCTCGAGCGTGATCTGGTCTAACCCTTCGTTGCAGCAGACGACCAACGACCGACGATGAGTGCGATCATCGCGAATGACCGGACTTGCTGCGTTTGCGATCTTCACGAGATCCTGGGGAATGTCGCTTTCTTGCCGATTATTGCCGGTCGGAGGGTCGGCAAAGGTAACGGCTCAACGACAGTTTTGAGCAATAGCGGTCGTTCGCGGAGTAGGACGCTACGCGGCCACCAATGGCACGTCCAATACAATCAGCGGCTTACTATGCCTTGCTAACATGTTTTTCCGCACAGCAACCTAATCTGAGCAGTCCACAAAACGCCCCCGCTATTACAAATATACGATAGCCGGTCCCTTGTGAACGGCTTCTTTAGTTGCCTTCCCGAGCCGGACTCGCTTCGTGATCCAGCTGCTCCGCGACGTAGCGGAGTGCCTCCCGGCGCGTTGCAAATCTTGTGGTTTCCTTGAATCGATCGAGGATGCCCATCCGGCCCAGCAAACGAGCGACCGGTGCCGACAGACCGACGATCAGCACCTCTTTTCCCGCAGACATGGCCTTATCGACGATTTCCTCCAAAGCCAGTGCAGCACTTCCATCCACTCTGGGTACGTCATGCAAGTCGATCAGGATTACGTCATAGGCATCCGAGCTCCCTGTTGTCCGGCTGAGCTCCTTCGCGGCACCGAAGCTCATGAGGCCGGACAGATAGATAAACAATAACCGGCCGCCGCAGCGCCGGAGTAGCTCGGACTCTTTTTTGCTCAGAAACTCCGCGTGATCCGGATCGGATAGTGCTTTGATCGATTCGATCTGCAAGTCTGCGCTTTCTTTTACGAAGGCAAGGCTCGCCAAGACCACGCCGGTGGCAACTGCCGTTATGACATCGATGAACACCGTCAGCAGGAGGACCACCGCCATCAATATAACGTCAACTCTCGGCGCGTTGAGCATGCGCTTGAGGTAGCGCCAGTCGATGACATCCAGGCCTACCTTGATGAGTATGCCGGCGAGTGCTGCGTGCGGTACAAATGCCAGCACAGGTCCGAGCCCGAGGACAACGAGGAACACGACGATCGCGTGGATAACGCCGGACAGGGGCGTCCGCCCGCCCGCTTTTACGTTGGTCAAAGTCCGAATAGTGGCGCCAGCGCCTGGCAGTCCCCCCATGATGCCCGCAGCGATGTTGCCGATGCCCTGGCCGACGAGTTCCTTGTCGGAGTCATGGAAGGTGCGCGTTACGTTGTCCGCCGCGAGGGATGTCAGCAAGCTGTCGATGGCGCCCAGCGCGCCCAAAACGGCGGCAGAGACGAGCATGCCATTGAGGTCCTCGAGCAAAACGGAAGGAACTTGCCATTGCGGCATGCCCGTCGGGATTATCCCCAGGACAGTGGCGTCCGATAGACCAAGCGCCAACAGCGACCCAACAACCAGGGCGATCAACGGTGCCGGTATCAGGCGGTTGAGCGTCGCGGGCGTAAACAGACAAATGAAAAGCGAGACTACGCCCAGAACAACCGCATGGATATTGGGATTCCGCAGTTCCTGTGGCAGTACCGTGATCGCATTGGCGACTGTGTCCGGAGTGGGGTAGCCGAGGAGTGGCTCGAGTTGCATGATGATCAGGATTACGCCTATGCCCGTCATGAAACCGGAGATTACGGGGTAGGGCATGAGATTTACGTATCGGCCCAATCGCATGGCACCGAACAAGAGCTGGAATCCGCCGGCCATCATGACGACAGTAAAAGCAACACCGGGGTTGTCGGCGTACATGGTGAATACGGATGCGGACACGATTGTCATTGGTCCGGTTGGGCCGGAAATCTGTGCAGGTGTCCCCCCGAACAGGGCGGCAAACAGGCCAACGCAAGCAGCACCGTAAAGTCCTGCAACGGCACCGGCTCCGGATGCAACGCCGAAGGCAATTGCCAAGGGCAAGGCCACTACCGCGGCGGTGAGCCCGCCGAAAACGTCGCCGCGCAGATTGCTGGTATCTATCGTGTTGATTCGGAATCGATTCATTTGCCTGGGTCAGGGCACGCAGATGGTGAAATATTGATTGACTGAGGACCTTTGTCAATCAGTCATGCCAGACCTCCTGGGATCGATCAGTTCCTGGCATTCTGCCTGAGGCGGATCCGCGTGATGATTGTCGGAACCTTACATATCAGGCCCCCGCTAACAAATGACAAAGGGTTCCTTTTAGGGGCCCTTTTTCATTTGGAAATGAGCAAGCGTTGAACCCGAATGGCCGCGCAGCGGGTCTCACGACTAAACTCAGAGGCAATCTGTTGGCATTGAGCCCTTAATGAGCGGGTTCGTTTCGAGGCCGGCGTAGCCGGCCGACATAACTGAGCCGCAAAGCGGCAAGAGCAATCCTGACCCCGCTGCCACACAATCCCTCTCTCGTTCCGGTAGCTTTCTCCACGAAGGTCGCGGGACGTGCAGTTTTGTTGTCTTTGCAAATGGCTATGGATAAACTGAAAACGGGGAAAGGGCTACGCACACTTGAAAGATTCGCTTCGAGCACTCGCCAGAGACGCAGGCAATAGCTTGCGCGACCTGACCCCGATCGTCGTCGTGATCGGCGTTTTCCAGGTGTTCATCATCCGCCAGCCGGTCGATGGCCTTTGGTCGATCGTCGGCGGTGGCCTGCTCGTGTTAGCCGGTCTTACCTTCTTCATCTTCGGCCTGCGACTCGCGCTCTTTCCTATCGGCGAGGAGCTCGCTCGCGCGCTCGCGCGCAAAGGTAGCGTATTCTGGCTTATCTCCTTTGCCTTCATGCTCGGCTTCGGGACGACAGTGGCGGAGCCGGCGCTGATTGCCGTCGCAGCCGAAGCGGCGGCGGTTGCCGCGGATGCGGAAGTCATCGCGAGGACGCCCGAGGCCATGGATGACTATGCGCTGGGCCTGCGCATGACGGTTGCGCTGGCCGTTGGTGTTGCATTGGTGGTGGGTGTGTTCCGCATCATCACCAACCTGTCGCTGCCGCTACTGATCATCGGCGGCTATGCGCTCGTGGTACTGCTGACGACGATTGCGCCCCCCGAGATCATCGGCATCGCCTACGATTCCGGCGGCGTGACGACCTCGACTGTGACCGTTCCACTGGTGACCGCGCTGGGTGTCGGGCTCGCCAGCTCCCTGAAGGGCAGGAACCCGATGCTGGACGGCTTCGGTCTGATTGCCTTTGCCTCGTTGACGCCAATCCTGTTCGTGCTGATCTACGGCATGGTGGTCTGATGGACCTGGCTGTCAACACACTCCTTTTCATCGTCGACAGCGGGCTGGATGTACTGCCGATTGTCGTCTTTCTGTTTGCGTTTCACTGGCTCGTCATCCGCGAAAGGATGCCTGGCGGTGGCAAGATCATCGTGGGATTCCTGTTCGTCGTCGTCGGGCTTGGCCTGTTCCTGGAAGGCCTCACTCAGAGCCTGTTTCCGCTCGGACGTATGATGGCGGAGCAGCTCACTCACCCCGAATTCCTGCTCGACAATGTAGCGCACTCCATGGCCGACTTTACCTGGAGGGATTTCTACTGGGTCTATATCTTTGCAGCGACGGTCGGTTTTTCCACGGCCATGGCGGAACCTGCACTGATCGCCGTGGCTATGAAAGCCAACACCGTCTCTGGTGGGACAATCGGCGTCGTCGGCCTGCGCATTGCGGTAGCCATCGGCGCGGGCATCGGCGTAAGCCTGGGGTGCTTCCGCGTCATTACGGGCTTGCCCCTGCCTTATTTCATCGCGGCCGGTTACCTCATTGTTATCGTGCAGACGATGGCAGCCCCGAAAGAGATCGTGCCGCTAGCGTACGACTCGGGCGGTGTGACGACATCGACCGTTACAGTTCCATTGGTTGCAGCGCTCGGACTTGGCCTGGCCGACGCCATACCGGGACGCAGCCCGCTGCTGGACGGCTTTGGCCTGATCGCATTCGCGGCCCTGTTCCCGATCATTTCGGTGCTCGCCTACGGCCAGTTCGCCATGTTCCGGGAACGCATCTCGAAATCGCAGCTGTCTGACAAGAAATAAGGGTAGGAAGACCACTAGGCACTTCGAAGTGCTTGTTGTTTTTGTCGCAGAAAATCTTGCGGCCGGATTCTCCAACATTTTTCCGAGGGTGCTCAATTTGACGAGGAGACAGGCACGCCTATTGGCGTATTGATCGATGTCGACGATGCCGCTAACTTGCAGCGCTTGCGAAGAAGTACGCTCGGGACGCTATCCCTCCAACGTTACCGGACTCGTGAATCCTGGTGGTTTGATTGTTAAAACGGAGCAGTCCAGTTGCCCGAGAATGCTCTCCGCAGTGTTGCCCATGAAGAAACCGTCAATTCCGGTGCGCGCGACGGACCCCATGACGACGAGATCCACGGCCAGTTCGCGAGCCAACTCCGATACAACGAACTCGGCGGGCCCTTTAACGACATGGAGGTGGAGGTCGAGGGCGTCAGCGTTGTTCGTATCTGTCGAGGTGCCGTAGCGCTTGACGAGGTTCTTCAACCAGCGCCTTCGCCCGCTGGCTTCCTTTTCCAACATTGCATTGAACTCAGCCTCCGAGAAGTCCCACTTGTGTGACTTCAGGAGCGATTCGCCAAACACTTCCCATGCATGCACGATGTGCGCTTCGCTGTATTCCGCCAGCGCCATTGACGTGGATAGCTCCAGAATCTGGCGATTGAGTATGTCTTTTGCCGGTTCCTGCGGATCCTGGTCAACGGCCGCCAGTATGCGATGATATGTTTTCGGCTCCGTCGGCTTGATGATCCAGACCGGGCACGGGCACTTGCGCATGAGGTGCTTGTCCGTACTGCTGAACAATATCTCCTGCAGGCTACTGTCAGCGTCGGCACACTTGATGATCAGGTCGTGCTCGTTCCGCAACACCTGTCGGATGATCTCGATAAATGGTTTGCCGACAAGCAGTACCGTGTCTATGGATACTCCGTCAGAAGCGACTGAGTTGACGGTATCTTCCAGCCACTCTCGCGTCTTGGCAATGGCGACATCGAGGACCTGGCGTGGCGTGATCCTGATAGCACCTATTCGTACCTCGCCGGGAACTGTGCCGACGATCGCACACACGGTAAGGCGGGCTTTGTTCTTCCTTGCTAATGTGGCGCCACGTTTCAGGGCAGCCGAGTAGTCCGTACCCTCATCGACAACAAGCAAGATATTGGAAAACCTTTTCACGGCTGAGCCTCGCGTATTTTGAACGCCAACCCGACGATTTTACTATTAATTTGAGAACTGGACATTTGGCCCGGAAGCGGGAATAGCTGGTCGATTCCGCTATTTGCAAACGGACATCTGCCGGGCTGCCGGAACAAGGCGCTCCAAGGCAGCCGTGGGCGGCCGACACAACTAAGCCCGGTAGGGCGACGGCAATCGAGCCACCGTTGCCAAACGCAGAAGGGCCCCCGCGTGGGGCCATTTCTTTATTTGGCCATTTGCAAGTCATGGACCTGCAAAGCAGCTCAAATCGTTAAGTACATCCCAGAATTGACGGACGACGCCTGAGGTCGACAATGGTGAATCGGTCCGGTTCCTCGTGGGTGTACACGGTGGGGCTGAGTCGCGGCACGCCCTCGACAAGAATGTCACCGGAACAGGGTGTTTGACATGAAGAAAGTCCTGGTAGCGGGTGCCACGGGGTATCTTGGTCAGTTCGTGGTCAAGGCGCTGAAGGCGAAGGGTTTTTGGGTTCGCGCTCTTGCTCGTAGTGCCTCGAAACTGGCGTCTGTCGAGGACTACGCTGATGAGTTGTTCATCGGCGAGGTTACCGACCTCGATTCGCTCAGCGGTCTCTGCGATGGTATCGACGTTGTTTTCTCGTCGGTAGGGATTACGCGACAGAAAGACGGGTTGACCTACAACGACGTCGACTACCAGGGCAACAGGAATCTCCTGACCCTTGCTGAAGGGTCAGATGTTTCAAAGTTCGTGTATGTGCATGTCCTGAATGCTGAGAAACAGCAGCACGTCGCGATGATCCAAGCCAAGCAGGCGTTTGTCGACGAGCTCAAACGGTCGGCGGTGGATCACACGGTAATATGCCCGACCGGGTTCTTTTCGGATATGGAGGAGTTTCTAAAGATGGCCCGCGCCGGGCGCGTTTACCTGTTTGGTGACGGCTCAAGTCGGATTAACCCGATTCACGGTGCCGATCTCGCCGGGGTTTGTGCGGCCGCGCTGGAAAGTGGGAAACGGCAGCTCGATGTCGGTGGGCCGGACGTGTTCACCTACCGCGAGATCGCTGAGCTCGCCTTCGACGTCCTCGAAAAGCCGAGGAAGATTACCTGCGTTCCGAAGAGGCTGATCGCCGCGGCGGTCGGGGTGTTCCGCTGGGTGGCGCCAGTCAAGGCGTATGGCCCGATTCAGTTTCTCGCCACGGTAATGACCATGGATGTCGTTGCTGAGACGTTCGGCAGGCGACATCTGCCGGACCATTTTCGCCGTTGCGCAAAAGCCGGAGCACAGAAGCGGCCAGGAGAGGCCAGGCAGTTATTCGGACTAACGAAACACCACCCCTTGATACAGGACGATCTTGCGGGTCGGAGCGACCGGCTACGCCGGAAACAAGCTGGAATTGCTGAAATGGCCTGCTTATGACTGCGATGACAAGTGATCGATGCAAACGCACAGAACTTGCGTTGGCATCCGGGGGAGGGAGAGGCTTCGAGGAGGTCTGCAGCCGGCGCCCGACGTATTAACGACCTGGCCATTTCTTCAAGTTCTGTCCAGTTCGAACCTCTCGCGCAGGAATCGCGCGATGCCTTCGTCATCGTGGTGGCCGATCACCGCTGTGGCCGCGGACTTGATGGAATCGATGGCATTCGCCGGCGCGTAGCTTTCGTCCGCCGCCGCGAACATGCTCAAGTCATTGTCGCTATCGCCGAAGCAGATAACACGCTCGAGACCCAGCAGCTCTTTCATGACCTCAATTGCACCGCCTTTGCTGGCGTCGCTGTGATGGACGTCGAGCCAGCGCCACTGCTTCCCTTCAAAAGCGACACCGGAATAGGCCACGAGATGCGGCTCGCTATCGACACTGTGCAAAACGGCCTTTATCGCCTCCTTGTCACCGATCGAGTTGACATGCGTTATTGCCGCGTCGGCAGGAAGTTCTGACAGAGCACGTACCCTGATTGGCTCCTGCATGCCGATAGCCCGAATCAGCTCGCGCTCGACCTCCGATTGCAACGGCGGGTGATACACCGTGCTTTCGTCATCCGCGTCCAGTGTAAAAACGAAGGGAGTGACGCCGCTGCCAATGCAGGCCTTTACCACGTTATCGAGTTCGTTGGCGGTCAGCATGGCACCGCTGGAGAAGCGGAGCTGCTCGGGATGCCAGATCAACACACCGTTCTTGTAGGCCTGCGGCAATGGAAAACTGTGGCCCTCCAGGATGGCTTTGGCGCCATGAAGCGTACGGCCGGTGGCCACCGTGTAGGCGATGTCGCGTTGCGACAGCAACTTCAGTGTCTCACTGGTGTAGGTGGAGATCTCTGAATCGCGATTCAGCAGCGTGCCATCAAGATCAAAGACAATAAGTTCCATGCAGGCTCCGCCATACGAGGCTCACGAGTGTCGCCGTTCGGCCCACCGGATGCAATATTGGGAAACAACTTGTTGCAGGCCGCTGTGGTCCATCACGCTGTGGTGGTACCGGCTGAAGGGTGATAACTGGTTGCCGGACTTTTGGTTTTCGGCCGGCGAGGCGTAGTATCTGAACGATCGACGAGCAGGAGTAAAAGCATGTCTGTAAGTTTCGCCATCAAGTGTGTCGCACTTGTCGTTTTGTCAGGCGCATTGCCGCGAGCATGGGCGGAAATGCCCGAGCATTTCTCTGGCGCTGGCAACGAGCCATCGGTTTCGACGCGGGCCCTGCAACAGTCCTCGAGGGAGAGCCTGCCGTTCTCGGACCGACGCGATTTCGAGGAGCACAAGCGGGGCTTCATTGCTGCGCCGAAAGAGCGCCGGATCGTCGACGAATCCGGCAACGTGGTCTGGAATATCGGGGCCTATGATTTCCTTCTGACTGGCGACGATTACGACAGTATCCACCCGTCGCTACAGCGTCAGGCGCAACTGAACATGAACTTCGGCCTGTTCGAGGTCGTTCCCGACAAGATCTACCAGGTACGTGGTTTCGATCTTGCCAACATGACGCTGATCAAAGGTGAGACAGGCTGGATCATCTTTGACGTCCTGCTTGTCAAGGAGACCGCTGCGGCGGCGCTCGCGCTGGCGAATGCCGAATTGGGTCAGAGGCCAGTTGTCGCCGTGGTGTATTCGCATTCGCACGTGGATCATTTCGGCGGTATCCGCGGCGTCGTCGATGAGGCCGACGTCCGCTCGGGGCAGGTCGACATCATCGCGCCCGTCGGTTTCATGGAAAACGCGATTGCAGAGAATATTTATGCAGGTACGGCAATGACACGCCGCGCCTCCTACCAGTACGGACGGGTGCTCCCCGTTAGCCCGTTTGGGCAAGTGGATTCCGCGATTGGCAAGGCAACGGCGAGCGGCAGTATCGGGCTCGTAGCGCCGACCATCGTTATTGACAAGCCGTTCGCAGAACTGACGATCGATGGTGTCCACATGGTGTTCCAGAATACGCCGGGCACCGAGGCGCCGGCGGAAATGAACACCTGGTTTCCCGATTGGAAGACCTTTTGGGCGGCCGAGAATATTACCGCCACGATTCACAATATCTATACGCTGCGCGGCGCGCTGGTGCGCGATGCGCTGGCCTGGTCGAAGGGTATTAACGAGGCGCTCTATCGCTTTGGCGTCGACGCTGAAGTGATGCTCGCTTCGCATAGCTGGCCGCGTTGGGGTAATGCCCGCATCCAGGAGGTTATGCGGGCACAACGGGATGCCTACGCCAACCTCAATAACCAGGTGCTGCACCTTGCGAACCAGGGTGTGACTATCAACGAAATTCACAACGAGTACCAGGTGCCGGCAAGTCTCAGGAGGCAATGGCATGTCCGCCAGTATCATGGCTCGGAGTTTCACAATGCGCGCGCTGTTATCAACCGATACCTGGGTTACTGGGACGGCAACCCGGCGACACTGGCGCCGTTGTCGCCGGCGCAGTCTGCGCCACTCTATGTCGAGATGATGGGTGGTAGCGGGCGTATCCTCGGGAAAGCCCGGGAGCTTTACGAGACGGGTGACTACCGGCATGCCATGGAAATAGTGAACAAGCTGGTATACGCAGAGCCGCACAACGAGGCCGCCCGACTAATGCTGGCCGACATCTTCGAGCAACTTGGCTACCAGTACGAAAGCACCAGTATGCGCAATTCATTCCTGTCGGCTGCAGAGGAGCTTCGTTCGGGTGTCCCGACAGACCTGGGCGTGGAAACCGGTGGGCCGGATGCAGTGCGGGCCCTGACGACAGCGCAGTGGTGGGACGCGGTTGCTATACGCGTGGACAGCGGCAAAGCCGACGGCATGCAGTTCAAGCTCAATTTCCTGACGCCGGATAACGGAGAGAAGTTCGTCGTCGAGATGAGCAACGGCACGTTGACGAATATAGCCGGTTATCTTGCAGATGATGCTGACGCCACCTTGACAATTAGTCGCGCCGACCTGCTTCCGGTAATGATGCAGCGAGCGACGTTTGCCGGACAGCTGCAGGCTGGCAAGGCGAAATTATCAGGGGATCCTGCTGTTCTTCAGCAGCTGGGGTCGACATTGGTGCAGTTCGACCCCATGTTCGAAATGATGCCCGGCACGGCAGGTCGACGAACGGATGGTATGCGCTAGAATGTCGCCTTCATTTTTCTTGGGCGACACATGAGTACGGCACACGGATTAATTGGCGAGCTCCGACGTCGTCGCGTATTCAGGGTGGCCGGGCTTTATATTGTGGGCGCATGGGTTGTGCTGCAGGTCTTCGATCTGGCGTTTGCGTCTTGGGGGCTCCCGGATACGTCTTTGCGGTTTGTCTGGATAGCGGCCTTGGTGCTATTTCCGCTGGCCCTGGTATTCGGCTGGCGCTACGACATTACGCCAAACGGCATCGTGCGGACGCCGCCCGCGTCGGGCAGCGAGGACCTGTCTCTCCGATCGGCAGATTACGTTGTGCTGGTTGCGTTTCTGGCGGTTGTGATTGCCAGCGGCTGGTTGCTTGCGGGACGCATAAGCGAAGAAAAACCTGAACAGTCTGTGGCTACGATTATGCCCCGCGACGTCGATCCGCTCTCAATCGCCGTCTTGCCGTTCGTAACGCGCAGCAGTGTTGACGACACCGCGCACTTCGCGGATGGGGTTCACGACGATCTTCTTACCACTCTGTCAAAGGTGGCTGCGCTGAAAGTCATTTCGCGCACTTCGGTGCTGCAATACCGCGAGACAAGCAAGAAGATCAGCGAGATAGGACAGGAGCTGGGTGCCGCGAATATTCTGGAGGGCGGGGTACAGCAGGCAGGCAAAAACGTGCGCATCAACGTGCAGCTGATCGATGCAAAGACAGACGAGCACCTGTGGGCGCATACCTATGATCGAGAACTTTCTATTCAGAATCTTTTCGCTATACAGAGCGAAATTGTAGAGACCATTGCGGCGCAACTCGAGGCTACCTTGTCGCCGCAGGAGCGGGCGCGCATAAGCCGGGATCGCACCGATAACCTCGAGGCGTTCCGCGAGTTCAATCGCGGTAAACAGCAAATGGCGCGCGCGTCGTTTGAGGCACTGAACCAGGCTGTGACACATTTTGAGGCGGCTATAGAATTTGATCCGGAGTACGTGCTGTCGCACGCAGCGCTTGCGAACTGCTACGCGTCGATGGCGAGCACCGGGGCCATTTCGAGGGCGGAAATGATGGCGGCGGGTCGCGAGCATATCGATCGGGCGGTGGCGCTGGACCCGGACAACGGCTTCGTACAAGCAGTTATGGCGCGATACGCCGCGGCGGTCAATGATCCGGAGGCAGAGGATTTGTTCCTGCGTGCCATGGAGCTTGCGCCGAACGACGTCGAGGTGCTAAGCATCTATGCGGCTTACCTGCGTGCCGCGCGCCGCAGCGAGGAGGCGCTGCCGATACTCGAGAGTGCGCTGGACCTGGATCCGCTTTCCGTGTTGCTGTATCACGACCTGGGTCGTGTAAATCTCTGGATGGGAAACTTCGAGCCGGCGCTCAAGGCTTTCCGGCGTATATCGCAGATCAATCCCGGAAATCCCTACGCCGCACACGGCGCGGGTATGGCGACCATCCTCAGCGGCAAGCTTGTCGAAGCGGGCTACTGGTCGGATGAGGCGGCGAACGTGGATCCCGACGACTATGAAAATCCGGCAACCTCGGTGTATGTCTACGTGAGCGCCGGGGATATGGAAATGGCAGAGCGTCGCATGCACGAAGCGCTCGCATTGGGCGCCGAGGAACCATATCCGCTGTCGGCACAGGCGTACTACCTGTTGCACATCGGTGAGCGTGATCGCGCTATCGACATTGCGCGCGCCTCGCTGCTCAAAGGGCTCGATGACCGTTGGGGTTCAGACATGGTGTTCCTGCGCTTGATTGCCGACGACGCATTGGTGTCGGGGCGTTACGAGGAGGCGTTGACCTGGTTCGCTCAGAAAGTCCCGGAACTGATGGGCGAAGTGCCGCGCGTGGACAGCAACAATATCGTGAAGGCCGTTGACCTTGCGCATGTACTGCTGGTCGCCGGCCGCGAATCGAAAGCCAAAGTACTGCTGAACACGATCATTGATGTATTCGATGCGGAATACACGCTCGGGTCTGCCAACTACCCGCTTGGCATTTCCAAAGTGGAGGCACTGGCTTTGCTCGGTCGGCCGTCGGAAGCCCTGAGCGAGCTTCGACGACTCCAGCAAGACGGTTGGCGCATGCGCTGGCAATGGGATACGGGGCTGACCCAGCACCTGAGCTCGATCCGCGATAACGTGGAGTTTCGGGAAATCGTTGCCGAAATTGAGGCCGATCTGCTGCAACAGGAGCGCGAGTTCGACCCCGCTTCGCTATGATGCAGCGGCGCTCCCTCGGGCTTCCGTTTCAGTTTCGTGCGCTTCAAGGACCTTGTCGCAAATGTACTCGCCGATCGGTATGGCCGATGTTGCGGCGGGTGAGGGTGCATTGCAGACATGCAGGCTGCGCGGCGTATCGGCGAACAGGAAGTCATGCACGAGCGAGCCGTCGCGCAGCACGGCTTGCGCGCGAATGCCGGCCGGGTAGGGTTTGAGGTCCTGTAGACGGATGGTCGGGCAGTACTTGCGCACTCGTTTCAGGTAACCCGGCTTCCAGACAGAATCCCAGGTCTCCGCGAGTCCGGTGCGGAAGTTCTTCGCGGCGACTTTCCAGAATCCGGGGAAACCGAGCATGTCGACGACATCCCGCGGGCTGAAATTGACAGCGCCGTAGCCTTCACGTTTCCAGCCTTGCACGGCATTTGGGCCGACAGTGACCGTGCCGTCGATCATGCGCGTCAGGTGCACGCCGAGGAACGGCAGGTCGGGGTCGGGTATCGGGTAAATAAGGTGTTTGACGATGTTATTCATGGATGACGGCAGCTGGAAGTACTCGCCACGGTAGGGAACGATGTGGAAATCCGTTTCGATGCCGAGCATGCGTGTCACCCGGTCTGCCATCAGGCCGGCGCAGGTGACCAGGTAACGCGTTCGAATCGTATCGCCGCCGGCCGTTGATACCGTTATCGCGTCGGCGTCCTCGCGCAGGTCGGTGACGCGGCACTGCAAACGGACTTCGCCGCCAAGTTCCTCGAAGAGTTCAGCCATCCGGACGCAGATCTGCCGATAGTCGACGATGCCGGTCGACTTGACCAGAAAAGCGCCTATCCCCTCGACATTGGGCTCGCGTCGACGCAACTCCGCAGCGTCGAGTAACTCGACATCGAGGCCGTTCTCGATCGCACGCTCGTACAGCGCCTGCATGCGTTCAAGTTCGACAGCGTCAGTCGCGACCAGCAACTTACCGCACTGTTCATACGCGATTTGATGGGTTTCGCAGAACTGAATGGTGGCGGCCATGCCGGCCTTGCAGAACCTGGCCTTAAGGCTGCCCGGGGGGTAGTAGACGCCCGCATGAATGACGCCGCTGTTGTGCCCGGTCTGGTGGCTGGCGACCTGCGCTTCTTTTTCGAGCAGAAGAATGCGGCCGTCGGGCTGTCTCTGTTTGAGCTGCCATGCGGTGGACAGCCCGACGATACCGCCGCCAATGATGACGTAGTCGTACATGAGTCAAGGGTTCCTCTACGGTATCGGTCTACTCGATACCGCCCATGGAATGAAACTTGGTTTCGAAATACTCGGCAATACCTTCCTTACCACCCTCGGAGCCGAGGCCCGATTGCTTCCAGCCTCCGAACGGCGCAACTTCGGTCGAGAACACGCCGGAATTCGAGCACACGATGCCGTACTCGAGACGCTCGGCGACACGCATGACGCGGCCGATATCACGCGTGAAATAGTAGGCCGCGAGACCGTACTCGGTGTCGTTGGCTCTCTCGATCACCTCGTCTTCAGTCTCGAAAGTCTGGATCGCGGCAATCGGGCCGAAGATCTCTTCGCTGGCGACGCGCATATCCGGCGAAATGCCGGTCAGCAGGGTTGGTTCAAAGAAGCAGTTACCCAGGGCGTGTCGGCCACCACCGGTCAGGACACTGGCACCTTTCTGCGTCGCATCGGCAACGAATGCCTGCATGTCTTTCACGGCCGTTGCGTTGACGAGTGGCCCGGTTGTCGTCTCCTTGTCAAAACCATCGCCAACTCGCAGCGCCTCGATGGCAGCCTTGAGCTTCGCCGTGAACTCTTTGGCGACGCCGTCCTGAACGAAGATCCGATTCGTACAGACGCAGGTCTGTCCACAATTTCTGAACTTGGTGCCCATGCAGTCGGCCACGGCCGCATCGATGTCGGCATCATCGAAGACGATGAACGGCGCATTGCCACCGAGTTCGAGGGACAGTTTCTTGACGCCTTTGGCGCACTGCTCCATGAGCAACTTGCCTACAGCTGTTGAGCCAGTGAACGTGAACTTGCCGATCGCGGCATGTTCGGTCAGTACTTTGCCGATCTCGCGCGAATTCGTACCGGCAACGACATTGATAACGCCCTTCGGGATACCGGCGCGATCGGCCAGGTCACACATGGCCAGCGCGGACAGCGGCGTTTCGGTAGCCGGTTTGATGACGATCGTGCAACCGGCGGCAAGGGCGGGGCCGGCCTTGCGGCCAATCATCGCGTTCGGGAAGTTCCAGGGCGTGATGCATCCCACGACGCCGACGGGCTGCTTGTAGGTCTGTAGCCTGCGATCGTTGGATATCGTTGGAATCGTGTCCCCCATGACGCGCTTGCATTCTTCGGCGTAGTACTCGATAAACGAGGCGCCATAGGCGATCTCGCCGACGGACTCGAACAGCGGTTTGCCCTGCTCGGCGGTCATGATGGCGCCGAGGTCCTCGGCATTGTCCATGAGCAGGTTGAACCAGTTTCTCAACAGGACGGCCCGCTGCTTGGCGGGAACCCGGCTCCAGGTCTTGAAAGCCGCAGCGGCGGCTTCGACTGCTTTTTCGGCGTCGGCGGCATCGCCATTCGCGGTCGTTACCACAAGCTGGCCGGTTGCAGGGTTGGTGACTTCTATTGTGCCAGCGCCGCCGCTTGCCCACTGGCCGTCGATGAAGTTCTGGTTTCTGAGCAATGTCGGGTCTTTGAGATTGAGCATGGTGATATCTCGGGTAGGAGTCGTGGCTGTACGTCGAGGCGCATTTTGCCACTTCGGGTCCTTTCGAGCAGGGCTTTTTCTAGCCTGCTTTGCAGGCCAATTTCGCCATTGCGCGGGCGGCTGCGATTGCCGTATAATCCCGCGCCAGCGCACCAAAGGGCCGCATTTCGGGCCTGCAAAGAGGCACTGCAGCACGCCTCGCTACCAAGCTCTTGGTAGAAACAGGCCCCGCTCAGGGGTTTTTTGTTGTCTTGAGGATGCGGTTTTGCGCTGTGAATGAATGGGCCAATGGCCCTTTTTTTGTTTTTGTAACAAGTACTTAGAGGTGCCGGCAGGCAGCACTATGACGGCAGAAGAGTTAGCGGCATTGCTCGAACCGGCGGTCGAGCGGCTCGGCTACGAGCTGGCGGACCTCGAAGTTCGACTGGGTGGCAAGGGCGGCCTGGTGCGTGTGTTCATCGACAAGCCGGAGGGAATCGGGCTTGCCGACTGCGAGCAGGTGAGTGCGGCGGTGAGTGCGCTTCTCGACGTCGAGGACCCGGTGCCCGGGAACTACGACCTGGAAGTGTCATCGCCCGGGCTCGACAGGAAGTTGACAAAAGTTGAACATTTTCAACGGTTTACAGGCGAGATCGTGAAAGTGACTACGCGTTTCCCGGTGGAGGGGCGCAGGCGATTCCGCGGCAAGCTGATGTCCGTGGATGACGAGGAAATTGTGGTCGAGGTAGATGGTCAAATGCATAGCCTTGCGCTTGCGACGATCGATACCGCTCGACTGGTGCCCGACGCGGCGTAATCCGCGCGGGATTTTTGGAGTTTGAGGTAATGAGCAAAGAGATCCTGATGGTTGTTGACGCCGTTTCGAATGAAAAGGGCGTTGAGAAGGACATCATATTCGAGGCAATCGAAGCCGCGCTGGCGTCTGCGACACGCCGGAAGCATGGCGAGGATATCGAGGTGCGCGTAGCGATCGACCGTGAAACCGGCGATTACGACACGTTCCGTCGCTGGCTGGTGTTTGAGGACGAATCCACCGAGCTCGAGGTGCCGGATCGCGAGTTGCGCATGATCGATGCCGTCGACATTGACGAGAATGCTGAGCCGGGTGGCTACGTTGAAGTACCGATGGAGTCGGTCGAGTTTGGTCGTATTGCCGCGCAAACGGCCAAGCAGGTGATCGTGCAGAAGGTTCGTGAAGCCGAGCGCGAGCAGGTCGTAGAAGAGTACAAGGACCGTGAAGGTGAGATGTTGTCCGGTCTGGTGAAGCGCGTTGACCGAAACGGTGTATACATTGACCTCGGCGGCAATGCCGAAGGCTTCGTGCCGCGCGAGCACATGGTTCCTCGTGAGCCGGTGCGGCCGCAGGATCGTATCAAGGCGCTGTTGACGGAGGTTCGCTCGGAGCCCCGTGGCCCGCAGCTTTTCATGACTCGCACGTCGCCGCAGTTTCTCGTCGAATTGTTCAAGATCGAGGTGCCGGAGGTTGGCCAGGGCCTCATCGATATCCTCGGTGCGGCGCGAGACCCGGGACTGCGCGCGAAGATTGCCGTGCGCAGCAACGACAGCCGCATCGATGCCGTTGGCGCCTGCGTTGGCATGCGCGGCTCGCGGGTGCAGGCGGTTTCCAACGAGCTGGCCGGCGAGCGCGTCGATATCATCCTCTGGGATGACAATGCAGCGCAGTTTGTCGTCAATTCGATGTCACCGGCAGAGGTCGTGTCGATTGTCGTCGATGAGGACAAGCACAGCATGGACATTGCCGTCGACGAGGACAAACTCTCGCAGGCGATTGGCCGTGGTGGCCAGAATATTCGACTGGCGAGCGAGTTGACGGGCTGGGAGTTGAATGTCATGACAGCCGCCGACGCAGAAGAAAAGAGTGAGACCGAGACGCGTGAGCTCATCGAGCTGTTCTCAAAGCAGCTTGATGTCGACGAGGAAGTCTCGCTGATTCTCGTCCAGGAAGGGTTCTCGACCATCGAGGAAGTGGCTTATGTCCCGGCATCCGAGCTGGTCGCAATTGAAGAGTTCGACGAGGACATTGTCGACGAATTGCGTAGCCGTGCTCGTGACGTGTTGCTGACGCAGGCGATCGTACAGGAAGAAAAGATCGACGAAGTGGAGCCGGCCGAAGACTTGCTGGGTCTGGAAGGCGTGGACAAGGGTCTTGCGTTCTTGCTGGCAAGCAAAGGTGTTGTTACTCGCGAGGATCTTGCGGAGCTGGCGACCGACGACCTGCTCGAGATCCATGAGATGGCTGAGGAAGATGCCGCGGCACTCATCATGAAAGCACGCGCTCACTGGTTTGAAGAAGAGCAGCAGGCGTAACGGCCTCAGAAATTAGGTACGGAGTTAACGAATGGCTGATGTGACAGTTACACAATTTGCTGAGGTACTGAAAGTACCGGTCGAGAAGCTGCTTTCGCAGCTCGATGAGGCTGGCATCAAGGTCAGTGGGTCTGACGACACGATCAGCGAAGACGCGAAGCTTGAACTGCTGTCGCACCTGCGACGTGCGCACGGCCAGGACGACACGCCAGCGACGGCTGCCGCGCCGAGACGTATTACGCTGAAGCGCAAGTCACAAAGTGAGTTGCGCCTCGCCGGTAACCAGGGACGCTCCCGCACCGTTAACGTCGAGGTGCGGCGTAAGCGCACCTACATCAAGCGTGACGTTCTCGAAAAGCAGGCCCAGGAAGAGCAGGAAGAGCTTGATCGCGTTCGCCGCGAGGAAGAAGAGCGTGTTGCAGCGGCTGCTCGGGAAGTAGAGCGCCTGAAAACCCAGAAGGAAGAGGCTGAGAAGCGCAAAGAGGCGGAGCTGCAGAAGGAAAAGCAGGCAAAGGAAAGCGCGGAAGAAGAAGCCCGTCGTGTTGCCGAGAAGGCCGCCATCGACGCTGCGGAAGAAAAGGCGCGGCTGGAAAAGGCCGAGGCAGATGCTCGCGCCAGACGCACAAAGGAAAAGGCGAAGCCGAAACAGGGTCGCGCAGAAACACGTTATGGTCGCAAGGAACTGCACGTTGCCGGTGACAAGAGCGGTCGTCGCAAGCGCAAGACTCCGACACGCCGACGTCCGGTTTCAATGGGCGGCGATTCGAAGCATGGCTTTGAGCGGCCGACCGCGCCGGTTATCCACGAAGTGGAGATTCCCGAGAGCATTTCCGTCGCCGAGCTGGCGCAACGCATGGCGATCAAGGGCAATGAGGTCGTCAAGGTGCTCTTCAACATGGGTGCAATGGTGACCATCAACCAGGTCATCGACCAGGATACGGCGACGTTGGTCGTCGAGGAGCTCGGCCATATCGCCAAGCAGGTCGACTCCGCCGAGATCGACGAGAAGCTGCTTGCCGACGAAGAGCAACAGACGGGCGAGGAGGTGCCTCGTTCGCCCGTTGTCACGATCATGGGCCACGTCGACCATGGCAAGACGTCGTTGCTGGACTACATACGCCGCACCAAGGTGGCGGACCATGAAGCGGGCGGTATCACGCAACATATCGGCGCCTATTCGGTTGAAACCGACAAGGGCAAGATCACGTTCCTCGATACACCCGGCCACGCCGCCTTTACGGCGATGCGGGCGCGAGGTGCGCAGGCAACGGACATCGTTGTGCTGGTGGTAGCAGCGGACGATGGCGTCATGCCGCAGACCATCGAGGCGATTCAGCACTCCAAAGCAGCGGGCGTGCCGCTGGTTGTTGCTGTCAATAAGATTGATCGTGAGAACTCGGATCCGGAACGCGTCAAGAACGAGCTTTCGCAATACGAGGTGATTCCGGAAGCATGGGGCGGCGAACAGATGTTCGCGAACGTTTCAGCCATTACCGGTGAGGGTGTTGACGCGCTGCTCGATGCGATTCTTTTGCAGGCGGAGGTGATGGACCTGAAAGCTGTCGCCGAAGGCCCGGCTCATGGCCTGGTCATTGAAAGTAGCCTGGAGAAAGGCCGCGGCGCGGTTGCCACGCTGCTGGTGCAGTCAGGTACGCTTCGCCAGGGCGACATGATCATCGCGGGCGAAGAGTATGGGCGCATTCGCAACATGTTCGACGAGACCGGTGCGTCGATCAAGGAAGCGGGGCCTTCTTCGCCGGCAGTCGTTCTTGGCCTTTCCAAGACACCGAGCGCGGGCGACGACTTCCTTGTTGTCAAGAACGAGCGTAAGGCACGCGAAGTTGCAGAATTCCGCCAGGGCAAAACGCGTGACGCGAAACTCGCTCAGCAGCAGGCGTCGAAGCTTGAGGACATGTTCAGCAAGATGCAGGAAGGCGAGGCATCCACTGTACCTGTCATTATCAAGTCGGACGTGCACGGCAGCGCAGAAGCATTGCGCGATGCACTGACGAAGCTGTCGAACGACGAGGTCAAGGTCAACGTCTTGAGTTCCGGCGTTGGCGGCATTACTGAGACGGATGCCAACCTCGCCGCTGCGTCGAAAGCCGTGATCATCGGCTTTAATGTTCGTGCTGATGCGGCTGCGCGCACGGCGATCAAGGAATCCGGCGTCGATGTGCGCTACTACAGCATTATCTACGAGGCTATCGACGATGTGCGCCAGGCTCTAACCGGCTTGCTGTCGCCGGAGATTCGCGAGCAGATTGTCGGGCTGGCCGAGGTCAAGGAAGTATTCCGCTCGCCGAAATTCGGCGATGTCGCCGGCTGTATCGTCAGTGAGGGCTACGTGAAACGTGCGAACCCGATTCGCGTACTTCGCGACAATGTTGTCATTTACGAGGGTGAGCTCGAGTCACTGCGGCGTTTCAAGGACGACGTAAACGAAGTTCGCTCCGGTACGGAGTGCGGCATCGGCGTTAAGAACTATGCTGACGTCAAGGTTGGCGATCAGATCGAATGTTTCGAGCGCGTCGAGGTCGCCAGAACGCTCGACTGATTGTCGGCGTAGTAACTTTATGGCTCGTGAATTCACACGAAATCAACGTCTCGGCAACCAGGTGCTGCGCACGCTGAACGAGTTGTTGCGGTTTGAGACCAAGGACCCTCGTCTCGATGGCGTATCGCTGTCGGCCGTCGACCTGACGCGGGACCTTAGCGTCGCGCGTGTTTACTTCAGCATGCTGGATCCCGCTGCCGATCCGATTCCTGTGCAGGCGGGGCTGGAGAAGGCGTCGGGTTTTCTGCGCGCTAAACTCGGGCAAGCGATCAAGGTTCGGCATGTCCCGGAGTTACGTTTCGAACATGATGACAGCGCCGCGGAAGGCCAGCGTATTGCCGACCTGATCGATGGCGCACTCAAGTCCGACTCAGCACGATGACCGTTCCTGCATTGCCGATGAAACGCCCGAAAGAGGCGGTCGATGGCCTGTTGCTGCTGAATAAGCCCAGCGGCATCACCTCGAACAGGGCGCTGCAGATTGTGAAGCGCCTGCTGAACGCCAGGAAAGCCGGCCACACCGGCAGTCTCGACCCGGCAGCGACCGGTATGTTGCCGCTGTGCTTCGGCGAGGCCACCAAAGTCTGTGCCTATCTGCTGGATGCCGACAAGACGTATCGGGTAACCGCGAAGCTGGGATCGATGACAGACACCGGCGACGCCGATGGCAAGCAGACGGCCACGGCGGCTGTTCCGGAATTGGCGTCTGACGAGTGGCGCGCCCTTCTCGAGGGCTTTCTGGGCCGCTCGGAGCAAATACCGCCGATGTACTCTGCACTGAAGAAAGACGGTAAGCGGCTCTACGAGCTTGCCAGAAAGGGTGAGACCGTCGAGCGGGAGCCGCGACCGATCGAGATTCACGGCATTGAGCTGCTGGAGCAGGCAGGTACTCGGCTCGTGTTTCGGGTCGCCTGTTCCAAGGGTACCTATGTGAGGACGCTGGTCGAGGATATTGCGCGGCGCGCCGGCACTATTGCCCATACGGTCAGGCTGCACCGAGAAACCGTGGCGCATTTCCCCGAGCAAGACATGCTGGATCTGTCGGGTATCGAGAACCTGGCGGAACAGGGGTCAGCCGCGTTGAAGGACAGGCTATTGGCGCCGGATGTGGCGCTGCAGGAGTTTCCGCCGGTAACCCTGGAAAGTGGTGCTGACCTTCATTTCAGCGGCGGTCAGGCGGTCCCTGTTGGCACGGACGGCCCCGTTGGCCTGGCACGTGTGTATGGCGCCGGGGGCAGATTCTTGGGAGTGGGAGAGCTCCTGGACGACGGTCAGCTGGCGCCACGCCGGGTCTTTCACATGCAGGAAAAAACCCCGTAGATATTTGATTTTGGGGTGTTAATGGGCTCGCTCAGGCGCTAGAATACCGCGCTGCGAAAAAGGGCTAAACATAGAGTTAATTGGAGTATTAGAAAAGATGTCACTTTCCAGTGAAGCAAAGCAGAGCGTCGTCGCCGAATATGCGCGTGGCGAAGGCGACACCGGTTCTCCGGAGGTCCAGGTAGCGCTGCTTTCGAAAAGAATTTCCGAGCTTACCGAGCACTTCGGCGAGCACAAGAAAGATCACCATAGCCGTCAGGGCCTGCTGAAGATGGTCAACAAGCGTCGCAAGTTGCTTGATTACCTCAAGTCAAAAGACCCCGCACGCTATCGCGAGCTGATTTCCCGGCTCGGTCTGCGCCGCTAATTCAGCGAGCGAATTTGGCAACGTATGTAACCGACACGTCGTACCTTTAAAGGGTTCGGGGTCGGTTGCCATTGCCTACACACTTTATCTATCTGAGAAATCATCGTGAAATCCACTAGTAAGACGTTCCAGTATGGGGAACACAAAGTAACCATTGAGACAGGGGCTATCGCTCGTCAGGCCGACGGTGCCGTTATCGTCGATATGGCCGAAACGACTGTACTCGTGACAGCCGTTGGCCGAAAAACAGCTGACCCGGGCCGGGACTTCTTCCCGCTGACGGTCAACTACCAGGAAAAGACCTACGCGGCTGGCAAGATCCCTGGCGGGTTCTTCAAGCGCGAAGGGCGACCGAGTGAAAAGGAGGTGCTGACGTGCCGCCTTATCGACCGGCCGGTTCGACCCCTGTTTCCGAAAGGCTTCACAAACGAGGTTCAGATCATCGCAACGGTGATGTCGTTGAACCCCGATGTCGACCCTGATATTCCGGCCTTGATCGGCGCCTCCGCGGCGTTGGCAATTTCCGGCATGCCATTTGCCGGACCGATAGCTGCGACAAAGGTCGGCTACAAGGACGGTGAATACGTTCTCAATCCTGGCGTAGCCGCAGTTGCCGACTCCGATCTCGAACTGGTCGTTGCCGGAACGAAAGACGCGGTCCTGATGGTCGAGTCGGAAGCAACCGGCCTGTCTGAGGAAGTCATGCTGGGTGCCGTCATGTTCGGCCATGAGCAGATGCAGGTTGCGATCGACGCGATCAACGAGCTTGCCGCCGAAGTCGGCAAGCCGGCATGGGACTGGCAGGCGCCTGAAGCGGATACCGATCTGGCCGCGGCGGTTGCCGCCGAGGCCGAAGCTGGCCTGGCAGACGCCTATCGTATTACCGATAAACAAGAGCGCCAGGCTGCCGTAGGCGCGGCCAAGGCTGCGGCCACAGAAACCCTGGCGGGTGTGGAAGAGGCGCGTTGGTCTGCGGATGAGGTCAAGGGCGCACTGTCCAAGCTGGAGAAGACGATCGTTCGTCAGCGCGTCATAAAAGGCGAGCCGCGCATCGATGGTCGTGACCAGGCGACGGTTCGTCCGATTGACGTCAGCGTAGGCGTCTTGCCTCGGGCTCACGGTTCGGCGCTGTTTACTCGCGGTGAGACCCAGGCCATTGTCGTTACGACGCTAGGTACCGGTCGCGACGCGCAGATCATCGATGCCATCGAGGGCGAGCGGAAAGAGCCGTTCATGCTGCACTACAACTTCCCTCCATTCTGCGTTGGTGAGACCGGCTTCGTCGGCTCGCCGAAGCGGCGCGAGATTGGCCACGGCAAGCTCGCTCGGCGGGGTATTCAGGCTGTGATGCCGAACATGGACGAATTTGGTTATGTGATTCGAGTTGTCTCTGAAATCACCGAGTCCAATGGCTCCAGCTCGATGGCGTCTGTGTGCGGCACGAGCCTCGCACTGATGGATGCTGGTGTACCCATCAAGGCCCCGGTTGCGGGCGTTGCGATGGGGCTGGTCAAGGAAGGCGACGACTACGCTGTCCTGACCGATATTCTCGGTGATGAAGATCATCTCGGCGACATGGACTTCAAGGTCGCCGGAACCGATGACGGCATTACGGCATTGCAGATGGATATCAAGATCCAGGGCATTACCCGCGAGATCATGAGCAAGGCGCTCGACCAGGCACGCGATGCACGGCTGCACATTCTTGGCGAGATGGCCAAAGTAATCAGCGAGCCGCGCGAGACGATGTCCGAATGGGCCCCGACCATCATGACGATCAAGATCGATCCCGACAAGATCCGCGATGTCATCGGCAAGGGCGGTGCGGTTATCCGCGCCATCACTGAAGAGACCGGCGCCTCTGTCGATATCGACAACGACGGCACGATACGTATCGCGTCTGTCGATGGCGCATCGGGCAAGGAGGCACGCCGCAGGATCGAACTGATCACCGCCGATGTCGAGGTTGGCCGCATTTACGAGGGTAAAGTGGCACGCCTGATGGACTTTGGTGCGTTTGTGACGATTCTTCCCGGCAAGGATGGCCTGGTGCATATCTCACAGATCTCGAACGAACGTGTCGAGAAGGTCAGCGACAAGTTGGCCGAGGGTGATTCGGTACGCGTCAAGGTGCTTGAGGTCGACCGTCAGGGCCGTGTGCGCCTGTCGATGAAGGAAGTCGACGCCGCCTAGTCCGCGTCCACAAGAAAGCCGAAAAGGCCGGGTTGCAGCAGCAGCCCGGCCTTTTTGTTGTTAGGGCTTACATGCCGGGTTTGGCGGCCGAGGGTTCGAGGAATTCGAGGAGGCGAGCGGGCAGATAGAAACTCGGTCTCCACGGAAGGCCGCCATCGATGAACCCGACGTGCCCGCCGTGTTCGGCAACCTCCAGCGTGACATTGGGCGAGAGACGATCCGCGGTCGGTATTACGTGGGGTGTCATGAAGGGGTCGTCGAGCGCGTTGACGATGAGCGTCCGCGTCTCAATGCCCTGCAGGTAGTGCACAGAACTGCAACGGTCATAGTAGTCCTGCTTGCCCTGGAAGCCGTGCAGAGGCGCCGTTACCGCGTCGTCGAACTCGGCAAACGTGCGGGCATTCATTGCTCGGTCCCAGTCGAACGCGGCGGTGTGCGGGTCGAATTTCCGGGTCACGGCAGACTTCATTCGTTTTAGAAGGTATCGTCTATAAATCCTTGAAAATCCGACATCTAATGCATCTGCACATTCGTGCAGATCGAGCGGAACGGAGACCGCGCAGGCTGCGTTCAACGGCGTTGCGGCGCCCGACTCCCCGAGGTACTTGAGCAGCACGTTGCCGCCTAGCGAGTAGCCGACGGCAAGCAGCGGACCGGGATTCTGTGACAGGTCTCGTTGGGCCTGTAGCTTGTTCAGGAAGAAACGCAGGTCGTTGGTTTCGCCGGCATGGTAGCGGCGCGGCAAACGATTCGTGTAATCGCCGCAGTCCCTGAAATGCAGGACGCAGGAGCGCCAGCCTCTGTCGCGCGCGGCCTCCATTAACATGCGTGCGTATGACGATTCCGCAGATCCCTCGAGGCCGTGAAGAATAACGAGCATCGGCGCCGCATCCGGCGTGTCATCGGCCTCGACCAGCCAGTCAAGCGCCGTGACGTCGCCGTCCGGCAACTCAAGTGTCTCGCGGCGCAATTCGGGCCTGCCGCGCCAAGCCCACCGCATGCTGGGATAAATGGTCTGGGCGTGCCTGTTTCTAAGCCAGCGGGCAGGCCGAAATGGGCTCGGAATGATGCGTTTTTGAGTGTTTTCTGCGGTCATTGTCGAAACTGGGCCAGGTTGGCAATTTGCCACAGGGAAATGGCAAAAAAAATGGCCCCCCGCTTGCGCAGGGGGCCCGCCGTAAAGTGAATTCACCTTCAGGCATCTGCAACAGGGGGCGGGGGAGCGTATCCCCGTTGCAGTGCTGAAGCTATGGCATCAGCGGGGTTGATGTCAAGAAGAGCGGCTACCAAAGTCCGGGGCCAAGCGGGGCGAGCTCCGGCGAGTCGGTAGGTACGGCCTTCTTGCCGCGCAGCGCCTGAATATCCCAGTTCTCGATGGCCCACTGCCACACAACGCCGATCGGGCTGTGCCGCAGCGATTCAGGTGGCCGCTGCTGCAATGCGACCAGCGCCGCAAAGAGAGCGGCCGGGATTTCGTCGGCGGGCACGGCCTTTGCGCCCGTCAGCTTGCTGAGCTTGTCGCCATTCGGGTGCGTAATGACGGGAATGTGAAGGTAATTCGGCGTCGGCAGGCCGAGTAACTGCTGCACCCAGATCTGCCGGGGCGTGGAATCGATGAGGTCGATGCCGCGGACGATTTCTGTAACTCCCTCCAGCGCATCGTTGACCACGACGGCCAGGTGGTAGGCGATCAGCCCATCGCGGCGCCGGATCACGAAATCCCCCGAGTCTCGCCCCAGGTTCTGGGTCTGTGGCCCCTGCAATCCATCGATGAATGAGACTGGATCGTCGGTGGTTTTTAGTCGAATGGACGTTTCAGGCTTGTCGCAGCCGTTGCGACAAGTGCCGGGATAGATAGCGCCCAGGGGTCCGCGCGGCACGTCTGCGAGATCCCGCCTGGAGCAGCCGCACGGATAGGCAAGCGCTTGATCGAGCAACGATTGCAGGGCCCGTTCGTGTTCTGCATGGCTGTTGCTTTGAAATATCACGTCAGAGTGCCACTCGAATCCATAGATCTCGAGCGCTTTGATGATGGCTTCGCTTGCGCCGGGTTGCGCGCGGGGTGGATCGATGTCCTCGATCCGCAGCAGCCAGCGGCCCTTGAAGACCTTTGCCTGCAAATAGCTGGCCGTTGCTGCGACCAGCGAGCCGAAATGCAAAGGGCCGGTAGGGGATGGCGCGAACCGGCCGACGTAAGGAGCGGGCTCGCGCGTTACGACCGACATAGCGTCCTAGCGGTAACGATCGTCCCTGTCGCGGAATTGTCGCTCGGCCAGTTCCCGGCGCTCTTGTGCTTCCAGGCAAAGCGTTGCTACAGGGCGAGCCTCGAGGCGCTTGAGGCCGATTTCTTCGCCTGTCTCGTCGCAATAGCCGTAGCTCCCATCGTCCAGACGAGCAAGCGCCGAGTCGATTTTCCGCAGCAGCTTGCGTTCGCGATCGCGCGTTCTCAGCTCCAGTCCGAATTCCGACTCCTGGGTTGCGCGATCGTTAGGGTCCGGGAAGTTCGCCGCCTCGTCCTGCATGTGATGAACGGTACGGTCAACCTCGAAAATGAGCTCGCGCTTCCACGCGCTCAGTATCTTGCGGAAGTGCTCGAGCTGGGCATCGCTCATGTACTCTTCACCGCGCTTGGGCTTGTACGGCGGGATTCCGTGGATCGGGCCGGACATGACGTCGCGGCGCGTACGGGGAGCAGCGGGCGCTTTGCGGACGGCGGGCTCTCTAACTGGCACACGTTTCTTTACCGCTGCTTTCTTGACGCTTGGTACGCGCTGTTTTGCGGCTGCCTTCTTCTTGCTGACTGCTTTCTTGCGCGAGACCGGCTTTTTCGCGACCTTCTTCTTCGCTGCCGGTTTCTTGCGGGTAGCTTTCTTGGCGGCCTTCTTGGTGACTTTCTTCTTCGTCACCTTCTTTTTGACAACCTTCTTCTTGGTGGCAGGCTTCTTCCTGGCGACTTTCTTGGCGGACTTCTTCTTCGCGACCTTTTTCTTGCTCACTTTTTTCTTGGCGACCTTCTTCCTGGCCGCTGGTTTTTTCGTGCTGGCCTTCTTCCTCACAGGCGCTTTCTTCTTGCTTGCGGCCTTGCGCTTGGCGGTGGATTTCTTGGCCGAGGCCTTCTTCGTGGGTGATTTCTTGCGGGCCGACGATGGCTTGCGCTTCTTGCTCGCTGCTTTCTTTGCGGGCATTACTGACTCCTGCCGGGGGAAGAAAAGGCGGGGATTATACATGGCTGGTGGCCGCATGGAAGGGCTATTTTTGCCGGCATTCTGACAGCCCGACAAGAGGCTCGGAAACCGCGTGGTTACAGGCCTTTCAGCGATCTTGTATATTTTTGGCGACAATCGTTTTATTGCCGGAATTGCATTACACTAAGCGGCTTTTACGGGATATCGGCCTACATCACCAATGCGATTAAGCAAGATCAAGCTCGCCGGCTTCAAGTCCTTCGTCGACCCCACAACGATTACTTTTCCTAGCAGCCTCGTTGGCGTTGTCGGGCCGAATGGCTGTGGTAAATCGAATGTCATCGACGCCGTCCGCTGGGTGATGGGCGAGAGCTCTGCGAGTCGACTGCGCGGTGACTCCATCACGGACGTCATTTTCAACGGCTCAAGCGCCCGCAAGCCGATAGGGTCCGCCTCGGTGGAGTTGCTCTTCGACAACAGCAACACGACGCTGGAAGGTCAGTACGCGAAATACGCCGAAATCTCGATTCGCCGCGAAGTTAGTCGCGACGGAATTTCGAATTACTTCCTGAACGGCACGCGGTGCCGTCGCAAGGACATTACCGGCGTATTCCTGGGCACCGGTCTGGGTCCGCGCAGCTACTCGATTATCGAGCAGGGCATGATCTCTCGCCTGATCGAGGCAAAGCCGGAGGAAATGCGCGTATTCCTCGAAGAGGCCGCCGGAATCTCGAAATACAAGGAACGTCGGCGCGAAACGTCGAATCGCATCAAGCATACGAAGGAGAACCTCGACCGATTGCTCGACGTACTCGACGAGGTCGAGAAGCAGATCAAGCATCTTGATCGCCAGGCCAAGACAGCGGAGCGCTACAGTCGCTACAAGAGCGAAGAGCGACGGACGTCTGCTGAAGTGTTGGCGCTGCGCATGCATGGCATCGATGAGCACGCGGCGGCAGCAAAGAGCAACCTTGCGGATTGTAAAACGCGGCTGGAAGCGGCGATCGCGAAACAGCGGAGCCTCGAGGCATCGTTGGAAGAAACGCGCGTTCTGCAAAGTGAGCGCACTGACGAATTCAATGCGGTGCAAGGTCGCTATTACAAAGTGGGCTCAGACATCGCCAGGCTGGAGCAGTCGATCGAATACGCGCGTGAATTGCGCGAGCGGCAGGAGACTGATCTCGAGCAGGCGGTGTTGGGTGCGAAGGAAATCGACGCGCATATCAACCAGGACCGTGACGAGATTGAGCAACTCGAAATGACACTGAGCGAGCTGGTTCCGGGGCTCGAGCAGGCGCGGCAAAGCGAACTCGCGTCAGCGCAGTCGCTGCAGCGTGCGGAGGCTGCGCTCGCAGACTGGCAGAAGCAATGGGACGCACACGCGCTCAGGTTCAACGAGGCCTTGCAGCAGCAGAATGTCGAAAATACCCGGGCGGAACAGATTGAATCGCGTCTGCAGAGTTTCTCAGAGCGTCACAAGAAGCTGGTCGATGCGCAGACGGTTGCCAGCCCGGATGACCTGAAGGCCCAGCATGATGAACTGGTCGAGCAGGAGCTCAGAAAACGGCAGGCTCGAGACGAGTTCGAACGACACCTGGCTGATACCGCCGAGAAGATTCGCAAACTCCGCGAACAAGACCACAAGCTGACACGCCTCGTCGAGGAGCGACGTGCGACGTTGCACGAGTCGCAGGGCAAGTTTGCCTCGCTTGAAGCATTGCAGGATGCGGCATTGGGTGCGGGTGATGACGGTACCAAGCGTTGGCTCGAGGGAGCAGGGCTAGACGGCAATCGACGCGTTGCGCAGGCGCTGGATGTCGCCAGCGGTTGGGACAAGGCTGTTGAAACCGTACTTGGTGATTACCTGCAGGCCGTGAGCGTTTCCGACATAACGCCGATCGCGGAATCTATATCGAACTTGCGTAGCGGCAATTTGACGTTATTGCGCGAGCGCTCGAAAGACGGTGAGCTCAATGTTGCCGAAAATTCGCTGGCAAGCAAGGTTGGCGGTGCGCCGGCTGCCGTTGTGCAAATGCTGGCCAAGGTACGGTTGGCGTCGTCGCTCGGCGAGGCTCTCACCATCCGCGAGTCACTGGGCACAGACGAGTCGGTCGTTACCGACGACGGCATCTGGCTGGGGAGAGACTGGCTGCGCGTCACAAGGACACAGGACGGAAAGGCGGGCGTATTGTCGCGCGAGCATGATATGCGCCGCATGAAAGGCGAGATTCGCGAAATGCAGGCACGCTTCGAGAGTGCTCGTAAACTGCAGCGAGATGGCCGGACCAGACTCACGCAACTGGAAGAGCGACGTGAGACGCTGCAGCAGGATGCGTCTTCGCTGCTGAACGAATACTCAGAGGTCAAAGCGGCGCTGGAATCCGCAAGATTCAGGATGGACCAGGCGGCGGCCAGGCGGCAGGCGCTTGCCGAAGAAGCGAGCGAGCTGGACGGCGAGAAAATCTCCGCCGAAGAACAACTGCGAGAATCGCGGCGCATTCACGGTCAGGCGATCGAGTCCATTGAGCGACTGGAGGCGGAAAGGGCAAGCCTCGAGTCACAGAGAGATGAGCTCAGGGCAGAACTGCATCGCGTTCGAAGCCAGGCGGAAGAAGATCGAAAGGCTGTGCAGGATATTGCCATCCAGTTCGAGAGTCGCCGGACCAGCAAGGAATCGGCGTCGCAGAACCTGGCGCGCATGCAGGCGCAGCTGAGCCAGTTTCAAAGACGTGAGCGTGAAATTCGTGAGCAGCTGGAGCAAAACGTCGCGCCGCTGGCGGAGAGCAGCTCGCGCCTTGAGGAACAGCTTGCCGCACGACTGCTCGTTGAGGAGGAGCTTGCCGGCGCCAGGCAGCTCGTTGAAAAAGTTGAGGCCGACCTTCGGGATCTCGATCAGTCCCGGGCACAGGTTGATCAGTCTGTTGAAGCCGCGCGCGCTAAAGTCAGCGAAGCGGAAATGGCAGCACAGGAACTGCGTGTGCGACGCGAAGGGATTGCCGACCAGTTGTCACAAACGGAATTCGAGCTGGAAACCTTGCTCGAAGAGATCGATGACTCGGCGACTATCGAGACGTGGGAAGAGAAGCTCGCGAAGCTGAGACTGCGAATAGACCGCCTCGGCCCGATCAACCTTGCGGCCATCGATGAGTTTAAAGAACAGACGGAGCGCAAGGAGTACCTTGACTCACAGCTTGCGGATCTAAACGATGCGTTAGAGACGCTGGAAGGTGCCATTCGCAAGATCGATCGCGAGACGCGAACGCGCTTTCGCGAGACCTTCAACAACGTCAATGATGGTTTCAAGCGACTGTTCCCGAAGTTGTTTGGCGGTGGTCACGCCTACCTCGAAATGACGGGCGACGATCTTCTGAGTGCTGGCGTTACCGTGATGGCGCGCCCTCCTGGTAAGCGCAATAGCACTATCCACCTGCTTTCTGGTGGCGAGAAGGCGCTTACCGCTGTGGCTATGGTGTTCGCGATATTCGAACTGAACCCTGCGCCATTCTGTATGCTCGATGAGGTTGATGCGCCGCTCGATGACGCGAATGTCACGCGCTTCTGCGAAATCGTCAAAGACATGTCAGATCGTGTGCAGTTTGTATTCATCACCCATAACAAGGTAACAATGGAATTGGCCAGGCAGCTATCCGGTGTCACCATGCAGGAACCCGGCGTGTCGCGCCTGGTCTCGGTGGACCTCGACGCAGCGGTGAAAATGGCGGCGAGTTAGCCCGCAATGCGAGTTTGAGAAATGGACGGACTGCGTTGGTTACTGTTGTTCTTTGGGATACTGGTAATTGCCGGCGTGTATCTTTACAGCCGCCGCGACAAGAAATCGGCAGAAGAAGGTGAAGTCGGAACGCGACGCGTCGAGCCAACACTGCAGGTCGATGCCGCCAACACCGATGCAACGTCGTTGGACGAAGAGACGCCGGAACCTGTTGACGGTGATGCCCTCGTAGAGCCGCCAAAAAGCGTCCCGCAAAAGATAGTCACATTGCGGCTCGTCGCCCATGAGAAGGGCGCTTTCAAAGGCGATGATCTGATTCTCGCCATGCGTGGAATCGGGTTGCGGCATGGTAAGTTCGGCATCTTTCATCGCTACGACGGCAATGACGAGAACCGCACGATCTTCAGCGCCGCAAGTCTTGTCGAGCCTGGTAGCTTCGACCTCGCGAATATCAAGGATCAGCAGATACCGGGTATCAGTCTGTTTCTCGTCTTGCCCGGCCCGATCGACGGTGTGGAGGCTTTCGATCTCATGATGGCTGCTGCACGCGCGCTGTCGCAATCGCTCGACGGCGAGTTGCTTGACGAATCGGGCAGCACGCTGAGTATTCAGCGAGAACGTTACCTGCGCGAAGAGATCATTCAGTATCACCACAGCATCCTCGTGGCGTAAGCGCTGTAGCGTGACCGAATGACGGCGTCCGCAGCAACGCGCAAAAAGATCGAAGCTCTGCGCGAACAAATCCGCTATCACGACTACCGGTACCACACCCTGGACGACATCGAGATTCCGGACGCGGAGTACGATCGCCTCGTCCGTGAGTTGCGTAAGCTCGAAGAACAACATCCCGAACTTGTCACCGCGGACTCGCCAACACAACGCGTCGGCGCAGAACCAAGTGCGGCGCTCACGACCGTAAAGCACCGACTTCCCATGCTGTCGCTCGACAATGCTTTCTCTGAAGAGGAATTGAGGGATTTTCACGCACGTGTTGCCGAGAAACTGGAGTACGAGGATGGCGCACCGGACCTGCCTTATTCAGCGGAGCCGAAACTGGATGGCGCGGCTGTCAGTCTGTTGTATGAGGACGGTGTGCTTGTGCGGGCAGCGACCCGCGGCGACGGCACGACAGGTGAAGATATTACCCACAACGTTAGAACCATAGAGTCGGTGCCACTGCGACTCCTGGGAGATGGATATCCAACCACGCTCGAGGTGCGTGGCGAGGTGTTCATGCCACGCGCGGGGTTTGAGGCGTACAACGAAAAAGCCAGAGCAGCGGGTGAAAAGACATTCGTTAATCCGAGAAACGCAGCGGCTGGCAGCCTTCGTCAACTCGATCCGAACCTTACCGCCGAACGGCCGCTGGACATATACGTGTATTCGGTTGGCCTGGTTGAAGGCGGTGCGTTGCCTGACTGCCACAGCAAAATTATGGCGGCTCTCGGTTCATGGGGCTTGAAGATTTGCCCGGAGAATAAGGTGGTTGCGGGAGTCGACGGGTGCCTCGTCTATTACAGGGCGATCGCCGCAAAGCGCGATTCACTGCCTTACGACATTGATGGGGTTGTCTACAAAATTGACAGTCTCGCCATGCAGCGCGAGCTGGGATTTGTATCGCGGGCACCACGCTGGGCGATCGCCCACAAGTTTCCGGCGCAGGAAGAATTGACGGTGGTGGAGGGCATTGAGTTTCAGGTTGGCCGCACAGGCGCCCTGACCCCTGTCGCAAGATTGGCGCCGGTGTTTGTGGGCGGCGTGACCGTCAGCAATGCAACCCTCCACAATATTGACGAGTTGCACAGAAAGGACGTTCGCGTCGGCGATACTGTCATCGTGAGGCGGGCGGGCGATGTTATCCCGGAAGTTGTCAGCGTCGTACGGAGCAGGCGGCCAGCAAGGACTGGTCGTATAAAGTTGCCTGAGCGGTGTCCAGTCTGCGATTCGCATGTGCGTCGTGAGGACGGAGAGGCTGTTGCGCGGTGCACGGGTGGGTTGTACTGCAAAGCGCAACGTGCCGAAGCGCTGAAGCACTTTGTCTCTCGAAAGGCGATGGACATCGAAGGAATTGGCGCGAAGTTAATAGAGCAGCTAGTGGCGGAGGACCGACTTTCGGATCCGTCCGATCTTTTTAGTCTGAGTAAGGATGAACTCAGCAACAGAGAACGAATGGGTGAAAAGTCGGCCGATAACCTGGTGCGCGCGATAGAGGCGAGCAAGTCCACGACGCTGCCGCGGTTCCTGTTCGCATTGGGGATTCGGGAGGTAGGTGAGTCCACTGCAGCCAGCTTGGCCACTTACTTCGGTTCTCTGCCGGCGATTCAAGGCGCCACAATTGATGACCTGACGAAGGTCCCTGACGTCGGGCCCGTGGTTGCTCAACGAGTTCGTAACTTCCTGGACGAACAACACAACCTCGATGTCATTCAGCGACTCGAGAAATCTGGCGTTCACTGGCCTGATACAGAGCCGATGGCGGTGGCAGAAGACGGACGCCTTACTGGTAAGACGTTCGTTATAACCGGAACTCTGCCGACCATGACGCGTGACGAGGCAAAAGGACTGATTTTGAGGGCCGGCGGCAAGGTTACCGGCAGCGTATCTGGCAAAACGGACTTCCTGGTAGCTGGCGAAAAAGCGGGCTCAAAACTCTCAAAAGCGCAGAATTTGGAGATACCAATTCTTGACGAGGAAGGATTGCTGCAACTCTTGGGTGGTTAAGGCAGTCTGAGTGCCGTAGCTGTCGGCGCTTAGATAGCGGAATTTCTACTCTTTTCTTTGAATTTTGTTCTTGGTGGCACATCGAAGACCCAGTAGATTGGTGGGCGATTTTTCCCACGTACACGATTCACGTAGAAAGTAGACCAGTTGATCAATATATTTCCATGCCATGACAGACAACATCAAAAAGCGTGTCCTGGATGCCTTCTTATTGGTCATGCGACCAATTGTTCGCATTCTGTTGCGGTACGGAATCGGATATCGAGAGTTCGCAGAGGTAACGAAGACCGCATTTGTTGACATCGCATCATCGGACTTTGGCATTCGCGGGCGCCCGACCAATATCTCTCGAATTGCTGTTATGACGGGCCTAACGCGCAAAGAGGTAAGGCGCATTAAGGACAAGATTGCGACAGGTGATGCACTAGTTTCGGTCAGGACAACACCTTTTGAGGACGTGCTTCACCAATGGCATGCACAAAGCGATTTTACAGATAGCGCGGGGAACCCAAAACCACTTCGTTTCGCCGGTAACACGAGTTCATTTACTGATCTTGTGAAGAGATTTGGGGGTGATATCCCGGCTGGTGCGATGCGAACAGAAATGAAGCGGGTAGGGGTTATAAAAGAGGACGATTCTGGTTTGCTAACAGTGGTCAATAGAACTTACAGGCCGGAGAGCGACCAAGAGACCCTTATCACCCATTCTTGGTTCGTTCTGTTTATCCTTTTGCTTTCAAATGTCGCACATAACACCAATCCGGACAGGAAGGGTGCGACCTGGGTGAATAGAGTAGCCCATACGACCTCTCTTCGAATGACGGATTCAAAGCAATTGCATCGAATCACAAAAGACAGAATCGTAGATTTCGTAGAGGCAATCGACGACATCTTTATCGCATATGAGTCATTGCAGGACGACGTCAAGATCGATCCGTCAAGAAGTGCTGTCGCGGTTGGAGTTTTCTACTTCGAGGAGCAAGACAAGAACGCTGAATACGATTGGTAGATTTGCCAACGTTTTGGTGCAGCAGGCCATTACACATCTGTTTTGACAGAGGTTCGTAGGTCCTTAATGCCCTTTCTACTTCGTCCGCTATTTGAATTTCGCTCAACGTTTACAATGGCGCGAGTGCGTGAAGTAGCCGCGCTAAATCCCCTACCTTTCAAGGCGCTTATCTTGCGCATTTGGCAAAATATTTGGCTGGCGCGTTGGCGTCTTACTCTGAAATGACCGTCAAATATGCGTTATTTGGTTACCACACCGCCCTGGGTCAATCGCTGCCAGACACAGGAGACGTGGATTCAAAAAATTAACATAATCAACTATTTACATAATTCAGTATTTGTGTGGACCGCATTGATTCACGTCACTATTTGACATATTGTGAAGTCACGAATTGCGGTGATGTGGTGACAGAATTGTTTCTACAATCAATCGCTTGCATAGCAAAGCACACCAAGATACTTTACATATTACGCAGGAGACGTGGCCTGAGATGGGGCAAGAAGTAAAAGACCACTTGAGGCGCGCCCTCTCGCTCATGTTCAAGCCCTTGGTGCGGCTCTTAATCGCACAAGGTGTGACGCATGCGGAGTTTTCGGAGACTGCGAAAGAAGTTTATGTTGAGACAGCTCTTCGGCACTTTGAGACCGAAGGAAGAATAAATAAGTCACGGGTAGCAATACTAACGGGACTGACGAGAAAAGAAGTAAAAAACGTAATTGATCGAGCGATTACTTCAGATCGAAAGGAGAAAACATATTCTAGGCCGGCGCGAGTATTAACTGGCTGGTATTCGGATCCAGCGTTTCAGGGGCCGTATGGGATTCCATTGGAACTACCGTATGACAGTTCGGACAACGATTCGCCCAGCTTCACTGAACTCGTTAAGCGATATAGCGGCGACATGGCGCCACGACAGATGCTTAATCAGTTGCTCGAGTCGGGTTCGGTTGTGGAGAACGATGGTAGATATAAAGCGATAAATAGGGCGTACATGCATTCTCAATTGTCGCCATCCTCAATAGTGCGGTTGGGCGAGGTTGGGTACAGAGTCTTCTCATCCGCAGCTAAGAACATTGACAGGAAAAGCGACGCAGAGAGGCATTTTGACAGGTTTGTATATGCGGATGATGGATGTACAGACGAGGTGCTCAAGAAGTTTGACGAATATATACGAGTGCAAGGTCAGGCCTTTTTAGAAGATTTGGATGTTTGGTTTTCTTCTCGGCGTGAGATGAACAGGCCTGAAGAGGTAAGGAAGGAAACCGGTGTTTACGTAGTTCACTACGTTGAAGATGAAGACGATTTGGGCTCGTTACAGCGACTACTGCAAGATAGAGGAGTTGGGACAGACGCATAGCCCTTATGTTGTTTGGAAACGTTTTTCGGGCGTATTGGAGATCGTCCGATGAAACGACAAATGTGAGAGTTGGAGTTAGTTTTAGGGAGCGATAAAAATGGGCATTGCAAGAAGCGCCAAAGCGGTTACCGCTTTGGGAGCGACGCTGATTGTGGCTACTGCACCCGCTTTTGCGGGGCATGAATCAAGCGGCGTTCAAGGTATTGACGCTAACGGCGTAAGTGGTATTGACGCCAACGGTGTTACCGGTATTGATGCTAACGGCGTAAGCGGTATTGACGCCAACGGCGTAGTTGGTATTGATGCAAATGGCGTGCTGGGTATCGACGGCAACGGCGTTACTGGCATTGATGCAAACGGCGTGTTGGGTATCGACGGCAACGGCGATGCGGCATGAGGCAACGGCGTTACCGGCATTGATGCTAACGGCGTGTTGGGTATCGACGGCAACGGCGTTACCGGCATTGATGCAAACGGCGTGGGTATCGACGGCAACGGCGTTACCGGCATTGGGCGAAACGGCGTGTTGGGTATCGACGGCAACGGCGTTACCGGCATTGATGCGAACGGCGTGCTGGGTATCGACGGCAACGGCGTTACTGGCATTGATGCAAACGGCGTGTTGCGGTATCGACGGCAACGGCGTTACCGGCATTGACGCAAACGGCGTGTTGGGTATCGACGGCAACGGCGTTACCGGCATTGACGCAAACGGCGTGTTGGGTATCGACGGCAACGGCGTTACCGGCATTGACGCAAACGGCGTGTTGGGTATCGACGGCAATGCAAACGGCGTGTTGGGTATCGACGGCAACGGCGTTACCGGCATTGACGCAAACGGCGTGTTGGGTATTGACGCCAACGGCGTTCTAGCCGGTCCAGTCGATTCCATCGACCGAATCAACGGTGTGTTCGAATCCATGGGCCAGATAGTAATGGCCTCGCAGACGATGCTCGCGGGCATGCGCGTAGGCGATTATGTCTCCGTCGCCGGCTCGGTTGTTTCGCCTGGATGGCTCTACGCAGATGGTGTGTCGGTCTCACCGGATCGTTACGTCCCTGGTGCGACCGAAGTCTTCGTCACAGGTCTGTTGTCATCAATTGATCGCGAGTTGGGAACGGCACAGATCGGCGGTTTGACCATCGATTACACGGCGAGCCTTGGTAGCGCAGGGGCCCCGGCAGGTGCAGTCTGGAGTTTCAAAGGAATCAGGCCTGCCGAGCGAGGAGTAATGCTGTCCGATCGCTCAGGCGCAAGCCAATAGTTCAGTTCGAGAGGATCGCTCCGATTTCGCTCATCGGGAGTTAAACGCCTGGTACGGCGGTGCCTCATTGCGAACGAAGAAGAAGGTCACCTCGGTGGCCTTTTTCTTTGTCTGTGTTTTCGAGGGAATAAAAAAAGTCGGCGTCCCTGCCGACTTAGATCTCGTATCAACCTGTTAAGGAGATGCGAGGGTTGGAGGAGCCATCCCCGAGCGATTAGGAATGGCTCGAAGGGAATACTAGGTGCGATGCCTGAATCGAGGTGTGACGAGTTTCACAAATAGGTTTACCCATAGAAAAAGGGCGCCGTTAGGCGCCCTCAGACAAGCAAAATAGCAGTATTAAGTTAAGTAGCTATCCCTTGTTCAGCGTTGCGCGCAGCTCTTCAAGATAATTCTGAAGCTTCTGCTGTTCGACTCGCTGCTTGATAGCGTCGCGCACGCTTTCCAAAGTTGGCGGCGTTGCTTCCCGAGAGTCCTCTCGCAGGATGACATGCCAGCCGAACTGAGTCTGTACCGGGGTCTTGCTGAATGCCCCATTTTCCATCGCACCTACTGCCTGCGAAAAAGGTGCAACCATCTGGTTAGGTGAGAACCATCCGAGGTCGCCGCCATTGGGTCCTGACGGCCCGGTCGACTTCGTCTTTGCCAGTTCCGCAAAGTTCGCGCCGCCTTCCAGTTCCTGGACGATGCTATTCGCCTCGCTTTGGGTGGCCACCAGGATATGGCTCGCTTTAAATTCGAGGGGCGGTGCGACCGAAATCTGCTCTTGGTATGCCGCCTGAATTTCCGCATCAGTTGCCGCGTTTTTTTCCAGAAAGTCCGCGGCGACTGCCTGCGCGAGAATACCGCGAGTCTGAAGCTCTATCATCGCCTTGTTGCGAGGAGTCTCTGCCAACGTCTTGGCCCTGGGCTGCGTTGTCAGCAAGTAGATGTCCTTAAGTTCATCCAGAAAGCGCGTGCGTTCGCTGGGCGTAGCCTGTGCCGCGGGCTTCTGAATGCGCGATTCAAGATACATGTTGAATACATCCGCGCTTACCTCGACGCCATTTACGGTGTCGACCGTCTGCGCCCAGGTCGGGCCGAACGAAAGTAAGGCGATGAATGCAGTTGCCGCTACCGGCAGTCGTGTTCCAGGCAACCGGGAACAAAAATCTAGAGTCATGGTGAAGTCCTTTTTGCGATGTAGCCGGATAATAAACGATAAGACGTCGCGGGCGCGAGAAAGGTCCCACGAATTTGCAGATTTAGAGAAGCTCATACCTCGTCGGTGGTCTTTGCCGTAATGCGCAAGGCATGAATTTCTGAGTGCATCATTTCGTCCAGCGCATCGTAGACCATTCGATGTCGTTGCAGCGGCCGTTTTCCGGCAAATGCATCAGATACGATCCTGACGTCGAAATGGCCGCCACCGGATTTCGCGCCCTCGTGGCCGGCGTGCAAGTGGCTTTGATCCTTGATCTGCAGCTCGCACGGCGAAAAGACACGTTTCAGTTGTGCCTCGATCGATCTTACGCGCGCAGCTGTCATGGCAATACTCGATTGAATGGTTTGACTGTCACTTTCCTGTAAACGCCGGCAAGCACGTAAGGGTCCGAATCCGCCCAGTCTCTGGCTTCTTCCAGTGAAGGGAAGTCCACTATGATGAGGCTACCGGTGAAGCCTGCTGGCCCGGGGTCCGGCGAATCCACGGCTGGGTGAGGCCCCGCAATTAACAGGCGCCCCTCATCGCGAAGAGACGCAAGTCTTGCCAGGTGGTCGGCGCGCGCACTCTTTCGTTTGCCGAGCGAGTCCTCGTGGTCCTCGCTGATGATTGCGTACCACATACTACGGTTCCGTATCGTCGACGTTGGTGTCGCCGCCAATCAGGCTCGCTAGCCAGAATGTCTGAACCAGCATGAACACAAACGTCAAGGCCATCAGGCCGAATACCTTGAACTCCACCCAGGTTTCCTGGGAGAAGTTATAAGCGACGTAGATATTCAGTATGCCGGCGCCGATGAAGAACAGTACCCAGACCAGGTTGAGCTTGCTCCACTGCGACTCCGTGACCTTTTCAAGCGGTATCCCTTCGACGAGTCCGAAGAATCGCTGCACGAGCGGTTTGTCACCAATCCAGAAGCTGCCGAGAAACGCTATAGCCACTACCCAGTAGAAGACCGTCGGTTTCCAGTAGAGGAACAAGGGATTCCTGAAGTAGAGAGTCAGTGCTCCTGCAACCAGGAGGAAGACAGTCGACCAGAAGTACATCTTGTCAAAGGTCTGCGTGCGCATGTATTTCACCAGCAGTCCGACGGGCATGGCGATCATCAGCACAATCAGGGCGAAATAGATGTCCTTGTAAAAAAAAGCGCCAAGAAACAAGATCAGTGGCAGAAATTCGAACAACAGGTGCATTGTGCGGCCGGGTCCTGGCGGGAGAAGGGGGGCGAATAGTAGCGTAAATCGCCGCGTTGATTCCATCGCAAAAATGGCTAGGCGTGCCGCTTCCGCTCCCCTACAATCCGCGCGTGGCAAAACTCATAGAAATTCATCCCACGGATCCGCAGCCGCGCCGTGTCAAGGAGGTCGTTGAGATCATCCGCAGTGGCGGTCTGATCGCTTACCCGACCGACTCCAGCTATGCGTTTGGCTGCCACATCGGGGACAAAAAGGCGATCGACCGCATACATCGTATCCGTCGCACCGACAAGAAGCACAACTTCACGCTGGTCTGTGCGGACCTGACAGAAATCAGTGTCTACGCCAGGGTCGATAATTGGGCTTACCGCATGATCAAGTCCATGACGCCTGGTCCTTACACGTTTATCTTGCAGGCTACCCGCGAGGTGCCGAAACGCCTGCAAAATCCGAAGCGACGAACCATAGGATTACGAGTGCCGGATCATGTGCTGGTGCATGCGATCCTGGAGGAACTCGGCGAGCCGATCATGAGCTCGACACTGTTGTTGCCCGGAGACGCCCTGCCGCTGACGGATCCGCTTGAAATCGAAGAACGCATCGGACACCAGATTGAAGCCGTCATCAGCTGCGGCCCGGCCGGCATAGAGCCGACAAGCGTATTGGACCTTTCCAAGGATTCGGTGGAAATCTTGCGAGTCGGCAAGGGCGACGTGAGTCAGTTCGCCTGACCCTCAGGTTATGCGATAGAATGTTGCAACCGACGCTGGAAACCGTATGAAGCCCGAATTAAGAGTCCTGACCCCTGAAGATGCGCCCAAGCCTGCTCAGGACGAAAAGCAGTCGCCTGCCCAGGCTGAGATGCCGTTCGCGGTCGTCGACGGCGAGCCGGTAACGACGCTACCGCAAGACCTCTATATACCGCCGTACGCTCTGCAGGTGTTCCTGGAGGCGTTCGAGGGGCCCCTCGACCTGCTGTTGTACCTGATTCGTCGGCAGAACATCGATATCCTCAACATCCCGATCGCCGAGATCACCAAGCAGTATGTCCAGTACATCGAGCTCATGCATGAGATGCAGCTGGAGCTGGCTGGCGAGTACCTGCTGATGGCAGCAATGCTGGCGGAAATCAAATCGCGCATGCTGTTGCCGCGGCCTGAAGTCGAAACCGAAGAGGAAGAGGACCCCCGTGCCGAGCTGGTGCGTCGGCTGCAGGAATACGAGCGCTACAAGAAAGCGGCGGAGGACATCGGTGATCTGCCTCGACTCGAACGCGACGTCTTTATTGCCACGGCAGATGCGCCGGAGCGGAAGGTCGTCACGAAGCTCCCGGACGTAACCCTGAAGGAGCTGCTGCTCGCGTTTCACGATGTGTTGAAGCGAGCCGAGATGTTCTCGAACCTGCACTTGCAACGCGAACCGTTGTCGGTGCGCCAGCGCATGAGCGAAATCCTGACGCGTATCAAGGCCAATAGTTTTACCGGATTCTCCGAGCTGTTCGATGCGGAAGAGGGTCGTATGGGTGTTGCAGTGACCTTTATTGCGATCCTCGAGCTGCTTCGTGAGTCAGTCATTGAGGTGGTGCAATCCGGCGAGTACGCGCCGCTGCATGTCCGCGCCGCCTCGGCGGTCAGGCTGGTTGAAAATGCCGAACAGGGCGCGATTGCTCAGAACGATGAGTTTGGTTGAAAAGACACGTTTGAATGGACGCGACTGAAATAAAATATTTTGTTGAGGCGGCACTGCTTGCGGCAGGGCGCCCGCTGAACATTGACCAGCTGAAAGGGCTTTTCGACGGGCGCACGGCGCCTGAGAAGTCGGAAATACGCGCCGCGATCGCTACGCTGAACGAGGACTACGAGGATCGCGGTATCGTTGTGTCAGAAGTGGCCTCGGGTTTCCGGATGCAGATCAAAGGACCGATGTCCGAGAGGCTGCACAAGCTCTGGGAGGAACGGCCGCCGCGGTACTCGAGGGCGTTGTTCGAAACGCTGGCGCTGATTGCCTATCGCCAGCCGATTACCCGCGGAGAGATCGAGGAGGTGCGCGGCGTTGCGGTCAGTTCGAATATTGTCCGACAGCTCCTCGAACGAGACTGGGTTCGTGTTGTCGGGCATCGCGACGTGCCCGGTCGACCGGCGATGTTTGGTACTACCAAGGTCTTTCTCGATTACTTCAGCCTCAAGAAGCTGGATGATCTTCCGCCGCTGGCTGATCTGTCTGACTGGGAGAGCCTGAGAGTGCAGCTGAATCTCCCGGAAGTTGAGGAGCCGTCGGAAAGCGACGAAGACGGCCTGATACAAGAGGCGATTGAGGAAGCGCGGGAGGAGGGCTCGCCAGAGCCGCTTGAGTCCGGACCAACTGAGGAAAAAACACCGGCTGCGGCCAATGATCTCCCCGTGTTGTTCCCGGAGGGTCACGCTGAGCGAGAAGAAGAGATCGATGAGCTGGTAGTGTCAGAGTGGCCGGACCCGGTTGGCTGATCGTATTCAGAAAGTGCTTGCCGCCGCAGGCCATGGCTCGCGCCGAAAGGTTGAAATGTGGATCAGGGAAGGGCGCCTGAGAGTCAATGGTCTTGAGGCGGAGCTGGGCCAGCCGATCGAGGGTACGGAGAAGATCACCCTGGACGGTCGGCCGTTGTCGCTGAAAAATGTTGCCCAGGCCCACCGCCACATTCTCTACAACAAGCCCGGTGATGAGGTCACGAGCCGCGAAGACCCGGAGGGCAGGAAACTCGTTTTTGATGCCTTGCCGCGGCTCAAAGGTGCCCGATGGGTGGCGGTGGGGCGATTGGATCTCGCGACGACCGGCTTGCTCCTTTTCACGACCGATGGCGCCCTTGCCAATGCGCTGATGCATCCCTCGTCACAGGTAGTTCGCAAGTATGCTGTGCGGGTGCACGGCGACCCCACCCGAGCAGAGATCGAGATGCTGAAAGAAGGCGTCGAGCTGGACGACGGACCGGCGCGCTTCGATTCGATTGAGTATGCCGGCGGCGACGGCGCGAACCGCTGGTTCGACGTAACACTAAAGGAAGGCCGCAATCGAGAAGTGCGGCGGCTGTGGGAGGCTATTGGGTACAAGGTGAGCCGCCTTATCCGCACGGCCTACGGTCCGGTCGCTTTGCCAAGGAAGGTGCCGCGCGGTCGATATGAAGCCTTGACGCCGGCCCAGGTTAGAGGCCTTTACCATGCGGCGGGTCTCCAGCCTCCTGCGCCTTCCGAACCCAGACGAAGGGCCTCAAAACGGCATAAAAAATAATTAGTTATACCCGGTATTTAAGGTAAACAATTACTGTGCGTCAAAGCTTTCGCCGGTCACGCCCTGGCTATCAGGTCCCAGCAGGTAGACATAGGGCGCCAGGATCTCTTCAGGCGTCTTGAGCTTGTCGCGGTCTTCGGCAGGGTACGCCGCAAGCCGCATATCCGTTCTCGTAGCCCCCGGGTTGATACAGTTGGAACGCAGCTTGCCCTGGCGGTGCTCATCGGCGAGCACCTGCGACAGGCCTTCGGTCGCAAACTTGGAGACCGCGTATGCGCCCCAGAAAGCCTTGCCGGTGCGGCCTACACCGCTGCTGGTGAAGATGACCGAGGGGTCATCCGACGCGTGCAGCATCGGCAGCAGGACCTGTGTCATCGCGAAAGCCGAGGTCACGTTGACGTGCATAACCCTTTGCCACATAACCGCGTCGTATTGCTCTATCGAGAATCGTTCGCCGAGAATACTGGCGTTTAACACGAGGCCGTCGAGCCGTCCGAATTCCTGCTCGACGCTGTTCGCCAGCGACAGGTAGGATTCGCTGTTGGCCGAGGCGAGATCCAGCACGGCGATGGACGGGCGGGGCGCGCCGTCGACGGCCGAGACCTCGTCATATACCTGCTCGAGCTTCTTCACATTGCGGCCATGCAGTATCACCTGGGCGCCAAGTCTCGAGACGTGCAGGGCGAGCGCCTTGCCGATGCCATCGCTCGCGCCTGTAATCAGGATGATACGGTCTCGCAGGAGATCGTCGGAATACTGGTAGTTTCGCGGATCCATGGCTACGGCTCGACACTCTCCGACATGGTTCGCGGCACCGACTCCAGTCGTTCGAGTGGCTCGACCTCCTTTTTCGCGTGAGCGCCGAGCTCGACAAACTTGCGGGCACCGGGAAGGACATTGCGCTCCAGCGAGCCCACCGCCTTATTGTAATTCTCGACGCTACTCGCGAGCTGCCGGCCGACGCGATTCATATGGGTAACGAAGGTCGCGAGCCGGCCGTACAGGTCCTCTGCGAGGATACGGATCTCTTTGGCATTCTCGGCGAGCGCCAGCTGACGCCAGCCATAGGCGACGGCCTTCAGCAGTGCGACGAGGCTGGTCGGCGTTGCCAGGATGATCTGTTTCGAGAGCGCGTATTCGATCAGGTCGGGTTCTTCATTGAGCGCGGCACTGAGAAACTGGTCGCCGGGAATGAACAGGATGACGAACTCCGGACTTTCGTCGAACTGCTCCCAATAGGCCTTGGAGGCCAGCATGCGAATGTGGCCGCGCACGTTCTTGGCGTGCCGCTCCAGGCCCAGCTTTCGCTGCGCGTCATCCGGGGCTTCGGCGGCAGCAAGATAGGCGTCCAGCGGTGTCTTGACGTCGACAACCAGGATTCGCTGGTCCGGCATCCTGACAATCATGTCGGGGCGTATCGCCTGCGCCTCCCCGGAGGTGTGTACCTGCTCGTTGAAATCGCAATGCTCGACCATGCCGGCGAGTTCGACCAGGCGACGCAAGGTAATCTCGCCCCAACGACCCCGGACCTCAGGCCTGCGCAGCGCGTTGACCAGGTTCTGCGTCTCCTTGGCCAGCGATTGCTGACCGATTTGCATCGCCTCCAGTTGATTCTTGATGCCGCCGTAAGCCTCGCTGCGAGCCTGCTCCAGCGCAGCGATCTGTTTCTGTGAAGCCTCCAGCGCATCGCGAATCGGCTTGACGAGCGCCTCGACCGCCTTCTCGCGCTCACTGAGTTCGCGTTTCGCTTTCTCCTGCTGGGTGCCGAGATTCTGCTCGGCCAGCCGCAGGAAATTCTCGCTATTGGATTGCAAAGACTGGTTGGCCAGGTTCGAGAATGCGGCAGTCAATTTGGCATTGGCCAGCTCGAACGCCGCCTCGCGCTCGCTCTGCAGTGACTCCTGGCTCTTCAGCTCATTCTCGGTCATCCGGATCTGCTCGAGCAGTCTCCTGCGACCCCGATGGCTGATCAACCAGGCCAGCAAAGCGCCCAGAACCAGCCCGATGGCAAGCGCTGGTGCCCCGACTTCGATGTACACAGGGTCAATAGTAATGGAGATCATCAGGGCTCAAGGTTAACCGCTTTGAGTACGATTTGCGTCAGTTCTTCAGGGTCGATAGCGATGATATCCGCACCCCATTCGCGAGGGTCGTCGTCTTCCGTGATGTAGCCGTAAGCGGCGGCGATCGTTGCGGCACCGGCACGCAGCCCAGCCTCGATATCCCGTGAAGCATCGCCGACGTAGATGGATCGATGGGGCTCAATGCCGGCAATATCACAGCCAAGCAGGATTGGGCCGGGCTCCGGTTTTCGTACCGGCAACGTGTCGCCGCTGATTGCGCAGATGCTGCGATCAGCGAGCCCCAGTGCATCCAGCAGCGGGTTGGTCAGATACTCCGGCTTGTTCGTCACCACGCCCCAGGGAAGGCCGGCGGCGTCGAGCTCGTCGATCAGGCGGTCCACGCCAGCGAACACCTGCGTGAGATTGCAAAGCCGTTCTGCGTAGCGTTCCACATACTCTTCCACCAGGTCGAGCCGCTCTTCCTCGTCGAGTGTCGCAAAGCCGACCCGCAACAGCCCTAGCGCGCCATTCGACACGTTCGAGCGCCCCAGCTCGTAGTCGATCGGCTCGTGACCGTGATCAGCCTGCATGTCCTGCAGCGTCGATACCATGTCGGGCGCCGTATCGACGAGCGTACCGTCCAGGTCGAACAGCACCAGGTCGAAGGCATTGTCCTGAATCTGCATCAGTCGAAAGGCCGCCGGAAGTACATCAGGTAGTTGACGTCGACATCGGATCCCAGCGAATACGTCTTGGTGAACGGGTTGTATTGCATGCCTTTGGTCTCGACGAGCGCCAGGCCGGCACCGCGCGCCCAGCTTTCGAGTTCGGACGGTCGAATGAATTTCGCATACTCATGCGTGCCGCTGGGCAGCAGTTTCAGCACGTATTCGGCGCCGACAATCGCAAACAGGAACGACTTGGGATTGCGATTGATCGTGGAAAAGAACACGTGGCCGCCCGGTTTTGCCAGCTCGGCGCAGGAACGGATGACTTGTGACGGATCGGGAACGTGCTCGAGCATTTCCAGGCAGGTGACGACGTCATACCTGCCCGCATCTGTCGCGGCCAGCTCTTCGGCAGTACTCTTGCGATAGTCTACCGCTGCCCCCGATTCCAGCTGGTGCAGGCGCGCAACCGACAGCGGTCCGTCGGCCATGTCGATGCCGGTCACGGTTGCCCCGGCGCCGGCCATGGATTCGGTAAGAATGCCGCCGCCACAGCCAATGTCGAGTGCTTCGCTACCTGCAAGGTCAACGTGCTGCTGAATCCAGCCAAGACGGAGTGGATTGATCTCGTGCAACGCCCTGAAATCGCCCCCGGTGTCCCACCATCTCGAGGCGACGGCATCGAATTTTGCCAATTCCGAAGGATCGACGTTATTGGTAGCGCTAGTCATGGTTTATTGGCCTTACAGGTCACTGTGTTACCGACGCAATACGATCGCGCCATTCCTTACTTCGTTCGAGCACTTCGTTTGTATTGATGGAGACAAGTTTACCGCCATCCAACTGGTGCTTGCCGGCGATCCAGACATCCGAGACCTGGCTTGCGTTCGCGGTAAACACGATCTGAGAAATCACATCGTATATCGGCTGACTGTTAAGAGTCGCGAGATGGACGCAGGTTAAGTCGGCCCATTTACCGGCCTCTATCGAGCCAGTGGACCGGTCGAGTCCGAGGGCCCTGGCGCCGTCAAGCGTTCCCATGCGCAAGGCGTCCGCCGCGGAGATTGAACTGGCGTCCTCTGCAGCTACTTTCGCCAGCAGCGCCGCGAGTCGTATCTCTGCGAGGATATCCAGGACGTTATTGCTGGCGGCGCCGTCTGTGCCGAGGCCGACATTAACACCGTTCCGCCGGTAGTGCGCGACTGGCGCGATGCCGCTCGCGAGCTTGAGATTCGATCTCGGGCAGTGCGCAATGCTGACGCCGGCTTCTGCAATTCGCGCAATTTCTCTGCTCGTCATATGCACGGCGTGTACTGCGAGCAGGGAGGGGCTGACAAGCCCGAGCGTATCCAGCCGCTCGAGCGGCCGCAGCCCGGTTTTCGCAACCGAAGCCGCTATCTCGGTGCTGGATTCGTGTAAGTGGATCTGAACTGGAACCTCCAGTTGATCAGCCAGGACGCGCAACTGGGTGAACGAGTCGTCCGACAAGGCCGCCACTGAATGCGGCGCATAGCAGCTGGAAATCAACGGATGTCCGGCGTACGGATCATGCACCAGGTCCGCGCCTTTCTGCAGGCACTCCTCGGCATCGCTCGCCCAGCTGGTCTCGAGATCGACCACCGGTGTTCCTACCATTGCCCGCATGTTCAGGTCTACGGCCGTTTCAGCGACGATCTCAGGGAAGAAGTACTGGTCGCTGAAACAGGTTATGCCGGCAGAAATCATCTCGGCTATGGCTAACTCAGTGCCGTCTCGGACCATCTCGGCGCCTACCCAGCGCCGCTCGACCGGCCAGATGGCCTCACGCAGCCAGGTCTCGAGCGGACGATCGCCACCGAGACCGCGAAACAGGGTCATGGCGGCATGAACATGGGTATTCACAAGGCCCGGTATGAGGGCATGATCAGGACGGCGAACCTGTACGCTCGGCTGATAGTGCTGCAGTGCAGCGGCGAGCGGCAGCAGATCGACGATCCGGCCGTCGGTGACGATCACCGCATGGTCGCTGAGTACCTGTCCGGAAGGCTCGATCGGGACGCACCAGCGAGGCGCAATCAGGGTGTCGCAGTGGTGCATAGTCGCCGCAGTATACGCGTCGCTGCGAGCAGCGCCAGCGCTACGTCTCAGCGCCAAATAAGACGGCGAAATACTGCTGTTTCAGCGCCTCTTGTGGTATGATTTCTACCCTGATCCGAAGCTTGAAATGTGCCACTTGGGGCCGCGTTACTCGAGATTCAGATCCCTAACAAAACCACCACAGATAGCCGCTCACATTTCGCGCCTGAAGGTCCTGAAATGCGCTCGGATTGTGAGCCAGGAAAGTAGAAAATTATGGCTGAAGTTGCCCAGGAATTGCTCTCTGTAAGCCTCGAAGAGGAGATGCAGCAGTCCTATCTCGACTATGCGATGAGCGTTATCGTGGGGCGGGCGTTGCCCGATGTGCGTGACGGCTTGAAGCCCGTTCACCGACGAGTTCTGCACGCCATGCGGGAACTTGGCAACGACTACAACAAGCCCTACAAGAAGTCGGCCCGAGTGGTCGGTGATGTCATCGGTAAATACCATCCGCACGGCGATTCGGCTGTTTACGACACGATCGTGCGCATGGCGCAGCCGTTCTCGATGCGTTACATGTTGGTGGATGGCCAGGGCAACTTCGGCTCCGTCGATGGCGATTCGCCCGCGGCCATGCGTTACACGGAAGTGCGCATGTCCAAGATCGCGCACGAATTGCTTGCCGATATCGAGAAAGAAACCGTCGACTTTGTCGAAAACTACGATGGCTCCGAAAGTGAGCCGTCGGTCATGCCTACGCGTGTCCCCAATCTGCTGGTGAACGGCTCTTCGGGTATTGCGGTCGGTATGGCAACCAATATTCCGCCGCACAACCTGGTCGAGGTAATCAACGCCTGCCTCGCGGTTATCGAAGATCCTGCGATCGATACACCAGCGCTAATGCAGCACATGCCCGGCCCCGATTTTCCGACGGCCGGCATCATCAACGGCGCGCAGGGCATCTATTCTGCCTATCGCACCGGGCGAGGGCGCGTGCATATTCGGGCCCGCACAGAGGTCGAGACCATCAACGCGCGCGGCAAAGAGGCGATCATCGTCACTGAATTGCCGTACCAGGTTAACAAGGCGCGGCTGATCGAGAAGATTGCTGACCTGGTGCGCGAGAAGCGGATTGAGGGCATCAGCGAATTGCGCGATGAGTCCGACAAGGACGGAATGCGTATCGTGATTGAGCTGCGTACCGGCGAGGTCAGCGACGTCGTGCTGAACAACCTTTACAAGCATACGCCGATGCAGACCGTGTTCGGCATCAACATGGTCGCGCTACGAGATGGCCAGCCGAAGCTGCTGAACCTCAAGCAGGTCCTCGAGGCATTTCTTGCGCATCGACGTGAAGTCGTTACACGGCGCACAATATTCGATCTGCGCAAGGCCCGGGACAGGGCCCATGTGCTGGAGGGTCAGACCGTAGCGCTGGCGAACATCGATGACGTGATTGCGTTGATCAAAAGCTCTGCCTCGCCCGCGGACGCGAAAGTCGCCTTGATGGCGCGTGCATGGGCGCCCGGTGACGTGACCGGCATGCTCGAGCGCGCCGGGGACACCGACACCCGTCCGGACCATCTTGCCGAGGGCAGTGGGCTGATCGATGGCGAATACCGCTTGTCGGGCGTACAGGCGCAGGCGATCCTCGATCTCCGACTGCATCGCTTGACAGGCCTCGAGCAAGATAAAATAATTAAAGAATACAAAGAGATATTAGTAAAGAATAAAAGATCTTTCTGATATCCTGTCGGACCCCGATCGACTGGTCCTGGTGATCCGTGAAGAACTCATCGATATTCGTGACAACTATGGCGACGAGCGCCGCACCGAGATCGTGCAGGATCATTCAGACCTTAGTGTCGAGGACCTGATCCCGGAGGAGGAAGTTGTCGTCACGCTGTCGCACGGCGGCTATGCGAAAGCCCAGCCCATCGATGTCTACCAGGCGCAGAAGCGCGGTGGCAGAGGGCGCTCCGCGACGAAGGTGAAGGACGAGGACTTTATCGACAATCTCTTCGTTGCCAACACGCACGATACGATCCTGTGTTTTTCCAGCCGCGGCAAGATGTACTGGCTGAAGGTCTACCAGGTGCCGCAGGCCAGCCGCGGTTCCAGAGGCAAGCCGATCGTAAATCTGCTACCGCTCGAGAAGGACGAGAGGATCAACGCGGTGCTGCCGATTCGAGAGTACGAGGAAGGTCACTTCGTGTTCATGGCTACGTCCGCAGGGACGGTCAAGAAGACGCCGCTCAAGCAGTTCTCGCGACCACGTGCCAGCGGCATCATCGCAATCGATCTGCGCGGCGAGGACAAGCTGGTTGATGTCGCCATAACGGATGGCAAAGCGCAGATCCTGCTCGTGGCCAGCCATGGCAAGGCGATTCGTTTCGATGAGGCAGACGTTCGGCCGATGGGGCGTGGCGCGGCAGGGGTGCGCGGCATCAAGTTGCCGGGAGATCACGAGGTGATCGGGCTGACGATCATGCGGGCCGGCCTGATCCTGACGGCCACCGAAAATGGTTACGGCAAGCGAACGCCTGTCGAGGAATTCCCGGTGCAGGGTCGGGGTGGCCAGGGTGTAATTGCCATCCAGACAACGGATCGAAACGGCAGGACCGTGGGAGCGATCCAGGTCGAGGACGAGGACGAGATCATGCTGATCAGTTCCAACGGCACGCTCGTGCGCACCGGCGTCGAGGATATTTCTGTCATGGGGCGCAATACGCAGGGTGTTCGGCTGATCCGGGTCGAGAAGGGCCAACGGCTGGTCGGCCTGGCGCGTATCGAGGGCATCGAAGACGATGAGTGACGCACTGTTTTGGTGCGTTTCTGTCGATCGCGTGCGACGCCATTCGCACAGTTTGTTTACGGTAACTTCTTAGTGCATTTGGGTAGCTAAACCGTAACAATAACCAGCCTGAAATTCCGGCCTCCCCAATTTTTACAGGACAGAAGCGACATGTCGCGCGTATTCAACTTCAGTGCTGGCCCAGCCGCGCTGCCCCTTGCAGTTCTCGAAACCATCCGAAACGACATTCCCGACTGGCGAGGAACGGGGATGACGGTTATGGAGGTCAGCCACCGTGGCAAGGACTTCGTTGAGCTGGCTGCCCGTGCGGAGGCCAATGTCCGCAACCTGCTGGATATTCCAGGCGACTACAGCGTTTTGTTTACACAGGGCGGGGCGACGCTGCAGATGGCGATGGCGCCGCTGAATCTTGCCGGCCCCGACGATGCCGCGGATTATGTGGTGACAGGCAGCTGGGGCAAGAAAGCCGCCGGTGAGGCAACCAAGTTCTGCAAAGCCACGGTTGTGGCCGATGCCTCCGACAAGAAGTTCACTTATATACCGGAGGAGTCAACCTGGACTCGTAGCGACAATGCCGCCTATCTGCATTACACGCCGAATGAAACGATTGCGGGTGTCGAGTTTCACTTCGTGCCGGAGGGCGATGTGCCGCTGGTCGCCGACATGTCCAGCACGATCCTGTCGCGACCCATTGACGTCAGTCGTTTCGGTGTCATTTATGCGGGCGCGCAGAAGAACATCGGTCCGGCCGGTATAACGCTGGTCATCGTACGCAACGACCTGCTGGATCGGGTCCGTCCAAACAATGCGCACCTGATGACGTGGAAGTCGTATGCGGAATCGGATTCCATGACCAATACGCCGCCGACGTTCGCCTGGTACGTTGCGGACCTGGTGTTTCAGTATCTCCTGGACTGTGGTGGCCTGGCAGCGGTAGGTGAAGTCAACAGGCGCAAGGCAAGCAAGCTGTATGCGGCGATCGATGATTCGGCCTTCTATTCCAATCCCGTTAGCAAGGATTGCCGTTCATGGATGAACGTCCCGTTTATTCTTGCGGATAGCGCGCTGGACGGGAAGTTCCTTGCAGAGTCCGATGCTGCGGGGCTTGCCAATCTCAAGGGCCATCGCTCGGTGGGCGGCATGCGTGCCTCTATCTACAACGCGGTCAGTGAAGAAGCGGTCGACGCGTTGATCGACTTCATGGCCGATTTCGAAAAAACCAACGGGTAACTCCATGTACAAGGTATTGACGCTCAACAACATTGCGGTCGAAGGGCTGCGTCGGCTGCCTCGGCAGCGCTATGAAGTGGCATCGGAGATTGCGCACCCCGACGCGATCCTGTTGCGGTCTCATAACATGCACGACATGGAGATACCGGAGACGGTAGCTGCTATTGGCCGTGCCGGCGCAGGCACGAACAATATTCCTGTCGATGCGATGAGCGCGCGTGGCGTTCCCGTATTTAACGCGCCAGGCGCGAATGCCAACGCGGTGAAGGAACTCACGATTGCGGGCATGCTGCTTGGCGCAAGAAATTTGTGCGACGGCCGCGAGTACGTCAAGTCGCTAACCGAGACGGGCGCAGCTTTGAACAAGGCGGTTGAAGCGGGCAAGAAACAGTTTGTCGGCTTCGAGCTTCCGGGAAAGACGCTTGGCGTCATCGGCTTGGGCGCGATTGGTGTAGAAGTTGCAAATGCCGCGCTTGGACTGGGCATGAAGGTTGTTGGTTTCGATCCGGCAATAACCGTGCGCAACGCATGGCAGCTGTCGTCGGGCGTCGAGCAAGAGGAAACGCTTGATCAGCTCTTCCAGCATGCTGACTTTGTTACGCTGCATGTGCCGCTCATCGACGCGACGCGAAATATTGTTAACGCCGATCGTCTGGCCTTGATGAACGAAGGTGGCGTGCTGATCAACTTTGCCCGTGGCGGTATCGTCAACGATGCGGCTGCCCTCGATGCACTGGATAGCGGCAGGCTGCATGCCTATGTTACGGATTTTCCGACCGCGGAGCTTATCGCTCACCCGAAGGTCATCGCATTGCCGCACCTGGGTGCGTCGACGGGCGAGGCTGAGGAGAACTGCGCGATCATGGTGGCAGAGCACATCAAGGACTATCTCGAGAATGGCAACGTACGTCATTCTGTGAATTTCCCCGAGGCCCGGCTCCCGCGTCTCGACGCCTGGCGTATTACGGTGTCGAATGCCAACGTGCCAAACATGGTCGGGCAGATTTCAACCTGCATTGCGAATGCCGGCCACAATATCGAGGATCTCTTGAACAAGTCCGTAGGCGACCTGGCCTACACAATCGTGGATATCAGCGGCCAGCCGAGTGATGAGCTTATTACGCAGCTTCAATCCATTGAGGGTGTGTTGATGTTGCGAAATATCGGTAAGCCTGTAACCTGACGATTACGTTACATATTTGCCGCAGGAAATGAATGTCGGGCGCGGACTCCAACTCGAAACCAGCTGATCTCGCTGAGATTCGTCGGCGCATCAATGCGATTGATGAGCAACTGCAGTCGCTGATCAATGACCGAGCGAAGATCGCTCAGCAAGTCGGTGTCGCCAAGGGCGAGCTCGCTGCGGCGGTAGACTACTATCGCCCGGAGCGTGAGGCTGAAGTGCTGCGAGCGGTGCTCGAGCGCAATGAGGGCCCGATGCGCGATGAAGAGATGCTGCGGCTGTTCCGCGAGATCATGTCCGCCTGCCTGGCACAACAGGAGCCACTGAAGATCGGTTTCCTGGGGCCGGAAGGGACCTTTACTCAAACGGCCGTCTACAAGCATTTCGGGCACTCGGTGCGAGCGCTGCCTTTTCATACGATCGATGAGGTGTTCCAGGAAGTAGAGAGTGGCGCGGCTGATTTCGGCGTTGTGCCAATAGAAAACTCGACCGAAGGTTCAGTGAACAATACGCTCGACATGTTCCTGACATCGCCACTGAAGATAGCAGGTGAGATCGAACTCAAGATCGAGCAGCACCTGATGAGTAAATTCAAAGGGCTTGAGAATATTGAGCGCATTTGCGCTCACGAACAGTCGCTGGCGCAATGCCGTGGCTGGATTCGGGAAAACCTGCCGCACGTTGAGTTGATCGGAATGTCGAGTAACGCTGCAGGCGCGCGGCGAGCGCGTGACGAAGACGGCACCGCTGCAATCGGGCCGGAAGTTGCAGCCGATGTTTATGAGCTCAATATCATGGTCAGCAACGTCGAGGACCGGCCGGACAACGCGACGCGTTTCCTGGTCGTGGGGCGCAAGCTCCTGGCGCCAAGCGGACGGGACAAAACCACATTGCTTGTTTCGACCAGTGACACCGCGGGCGGGGCCGGTGTGCTGCACCAGCTGCTGCTGCCGCTGGCAGAGCAGGGCATCAGCATGACCCGAATAGAATCGCGGCCATCGCGGCGGCGCAAATGGGACTACGTGTTCTTTATAGACATCGAAGGTCATGCCGAAGAGGCGCCCGTCTGCGACGCGCTCGCGCAGCTCGAGGAACGCAGTTCCTTGTTCAAGATCCTCGGTGCCTACCCGACGGCTATCGGCTAGGAATACGCCGAGTGCATTTTCAGGTAACTCCATCCAGGGTTGGTGACGCCGCGGTTACAGTGCCCGGCGACAAGTCGATCTCGCACCGTGCACTGATGCTGGGCAGCATCGCGGAAGGTCGCACCTCGGTGAGCGGATTTCTCGACGGCGAAGACTGCCTCAGGACTTTGCAGGCCATGCGGGCTATGGGTGTGGAAATCGAGCAGCCGGACAGTACCCGAATGACCATCCACGGGGTGGGTTTGCACGGACTCAGTGCCGCAGCATCCGATCTCGATCTCGGTAATTCCGGTACGGCGATACGACTGATGACGGGGCTTCTCAGCGGCCAGGCGTTTGACAGTGTCCTCGTCGGCGATGAATCGCTGAGTGGCCGCCCGATGGGTCGAATAACGACGCCGCTTTCGGAAATGGGCGCGCGGATCGAAAGTAACGATGGCAAACCACCATTGAGGATTGCCGGTGGCAGCAGCCTGCGGGGTATCCACTACGAGATGCCGGTGGCGAGCGCCCAGGTCAAGTCCTGCGTGCTGCTGGCAGGGCTTTATGCTGACGGCACCACCAGCGTCACGGAGCCCGCCGTGACCCGCGATCATACGGAGCGCATGCTTCGAACCATGGGCGTTGATGTCAGGACGGTGGGCAGTCGCATCTCACTGCGCGGCGGTCAGCCGCTCAGTGGCTGCCAGGTTGAGGTACCGGCGGACCTGTCGTCTGCGGCATTCGTCATGTTGGCAGCCATTCTCGCCGAACGGGCGGATGTCCTGATCTCGAACGTTGGCATCAACCCGACGCGAACCGGGGTTATCGATATCCTGCAGGGCATGGGTGCGGATATTTCCCTCGAGAACGCCCGCATGCTCGGTGAAGAGCCGGTCGCCGACGTGCGAGTGCGATCATCCGAACTGCAGGGCGGCAAAGTCGACCCGGCACTTGTGTCCCTGGCGATTGACGAGTTTCCGGTCCTGTTTGTCGCTGCCGCGGCCGCCAACGGCGCCACAGAATTCTCGGGAATCGCCGAGTTGCGCGTCAAGGAGAGCGACCGTATTGCGGCCATGGCGGAGGGCATGCGCAAACTGGGCATACAGGTCGACGAGTTCCCTGACGGTGCGGTGGTCCATGGCGGGCGTTTCTCCGGTGGCACTGTCGACAGCCATGGCGATCATCGCGTGGCGATGTCGCTGGCCATTGCGGGCAGTATTGCGAGCGCGCCGGTCAGCGTCCGCGATGTCGCGGCCGTGGACACGTCATTCCCCGGATTTGCGGGCTGCATGGCGTCAATAGGCGCGGATATTCGCTGCGAGGGCGCGGAATGACGAAGAAAACGGTCCCGGTTATCGCTATTGACGGCCCGAGTGGCTCCGGCAAAGGCACGATCGCGCACCGCGTTGCCAGCGCACTGGGCTGGCACCTGCTGGACAGCGGGGCCCTGTACAGGCTGGTGGCGCTTGCGGCCCGGAAGGCCGGGGTGCCGCTCGATGCCGAAGATCGCCTGGCATTGCTGGCCGGCGCCCTGGATGTCCGGTTTGACAGTCACGACGACGGATCCGAGCGTATCTGGCTGGATGGCGAGGATGTAACCCTTGAAGTCCGAACCGAGCAGGCCGGCGCCGGGGCTTCGGCGGTGGCCGTACTCCCGGCGGTGCGCGAGGCCCTCCTGGAGCGCCAGCGGGCTTTCCAGCAGCCTCCCGGGCTGGTGGCCGATGGCCGCGACATGGGCACCCATGTGTTTGCCGACGCGACGCTCAAGATCTACCTTACCGCGAGCGCCGAGGAACGTGCCCGAAGACGCCATAAGCAGTTGAAAGACAAGGGGATGGATGTTAGCCTTGCCGCCCTTTCACGGGACATAGAGGACCGTGACCGGCGGGATACCGAGCGATCGGTGGCTCCGCTACGGCCTGCCGAGGATGCCAGGATTCTGGATTCTTCCGGTCAGTCCATCGAGGCGGTCACCAGCACCATTCTCGATTGGGTCGCAGAACTCTAGACTCTCCTTAAGGATGTTAAGGACAGGAACGAACAGGATGTTCGCTCCTTTTTTCTAATGACCGTCGGTAGCAGGATGCGACCAGGCGTTTGGGTGGGAACCTTAAGTTCCCTTGGATCTTTTAAACATGTCTGAAAGTTTTGCTGAATTATTTGAAGAAAGTTTTGCCAGCCAACAAATAAAGCCGGGTGCCATCATCACTGGTGTGGTTGTCGCCGTAAATGACGATGTTGTACTCGTCAGCGCAGGTCTCAAATCCGAGGCCGTTATTCCTCTCGAACAGTTCAAGAACGACAAGATCGAAGGCGGTATTTCCGTCGGCGACAAGGTCGAGGTCGCACTGGATGCCGTCGAGGACGGCTTCGGCGAGACCAAGCTGTCACGGGAAAAGGCAATTCGTGCGCGCACCTGGATTGAACTCGAAAAGGCGTTCGAAGCCGGCGAGGTCGTGGAAGGTGTCATCAATGGCCGCGTGAAGGGTGGCTTTACTGTCGAGATCGACAGTGTCCGAGCATTCTTGCCGGGTTCGTTGGTTGACGTGCGCCCGGTGCGCGATCCGGCGTATCTCGAAGGCAAGAGCCTCGAGTTCAAGGTGATCAAGCTCGACCAGAAACGCAACAACGTTGTTGTTTCAAGGCGTGCGGTTGTCGAAAAAGAATTCTCCGCAGAGCGCGAAGCGCTGCTGAAGGAATTGCAGGAAGGCAACATGGCGAAGGGTATCGTCAAGAACCTCACAGATTACGGCGCATTCGTCGATCTGGGCGGCATCGATGGCCTCTTGCACATTACCGACATGGCCTGGAAGCGCGTCAAGCACCCGTCCGAGGTGGTTGAAGTTGGGCAGGAAATTGACGTCAAGATCCTCAAGTTCGACCGAGAGCGCCAGCGCGTGTCTCTGGGTATGAAGCAACTCGGTGACGATCCCTGGCAGGATCTTGCGCGTCGTTACCCGCCGCAGACCCGTATCTTCGGCAAGGTTACGAATATTGCGGATTACGGTTGCTTCGTCGAAATCGAAGACGGCGTCGAAGGCCTGGTTCATGTGTCCGAGATGGACTGGACCAACAAGAACGTCAACCCGTCACGCGTAGTCTCAATTGGTGAAGAAGTCGAAGTGATGGTCATCGAAATCGATGAAGAGCGTCGGCGAATTTCACTGGGTATCAAGCAGTGCAAGTCGAATCCGTGGGCCGAGTTCTCAGCGACGTTTAATCGTGGCGACAAGGTTTCCGGCCAGATCAAGTCAATTACTGATTTCGGTATCTTCATTGGTCTGGATGGCGGTATTGACGGCCTGGTACACCTGTCCGATATTTCCTGGGATTACCCCGGTGAAGAAGCGGTCAGGAACTACAAGAAAGGGCAGGAGATCGAGGCCGCTGTACTGGCAATCGATTCGGATCGGGAGCGCATCTCGCTCGGTATCAAGCAGCTTGAGAAAGACCCTTTCTCGAACTGGCTGGCAGCTCATCCGAAGAACTCGATCGTCAAGGGCACGGTCACCGAAGTGGATGCGCGTGGCGCAATGGTCGATCTCGGCGATGGTGTTTTCGGCAACCTGCGAGCTTCAGAACTTGCTCGAGGCAGGGTCGAGGATGCACGGACCATGATCAAGGTCGGCGAGGAAATCGAGGCGAAATTCACCAATGTTGATCGGAAGAATCGCGCAATTGCGCTGTCGATCAAGGCCAAAGAGGTCCATGACGAAGCTGAAGCGGTCAGCAGCTACAAGGCTGACTCCGCCGCAGCGCCTGTTGGAACCACTCTTGGCGAGCTTCTGAAGGAAAAGATGTCCGGCGGAAGCAAATAATAAGTAAAAAAGGTAGCCCGGACCGCCCGGTCCGGGCTATTATTGTCTTTACTATCCGTGGGTTACGCTGACAAGGCGGTACGGCGACAAGTAAAATGACAAAATCTGAACTGATAGAATCAATCTCCCGCAAGCAAAAGCACTTGCCAGCCAAAGATGTTGAACTGGCGGTCAAGCATTTGCTCGACCTGATGAGTGACTCTCTTGCCAAGGGACAGCGCATCGAAATTCGCGGCTTCGGGAGTTTCTCGTTGCACTATCGTCCACCGCGCATTGGTCGTAACCCGAAGACGGGAGAAGCCGTCGCGTTGTCGGGCAAATATGTGCCGCATTTCAAGCCGGGCAAAGACCTGCGCGAACGCGTGAATGAGAGTCGCCACTTTCCAATCAAGAACTGACCGCGCACAATAACGTGCGCTTATCTGTTTTTTTTCCCCGACTGACTTCCCTGGAGTGAGCGCATGCTGAAACGTGTCGGCCTGCTGATTCTCATCATTGTCATTGCCGTGTTGATGGCGACTTTTACTGCGATAAATACTGGCACTGTTGAAATCGACCTGGCATTTGCAGAATTCACCAAACCGTTACCGCTTGTTCTGACGGTAACGTTCGCCCTGGGGTGGCTGTTCGGCATTCTCTGCATGGGCTTCTTCGCAATCAAGCTAATCAATGAACGCCGTGTGTTACGCAGGTCTCTGCGGTTGTCGGAGAGCGAGGTTACAAGCCTGCGTGGTTTGCCGTTGAACGATGCCGACTGAATCTACCTTTCTGCTGGCGGGCCTGTTTCTCTTGCTCGCTGCCGCAGGCTGGGCAATGGGTCGGTTCGGTGAGCGCGACGAGATGGACGCGCCGCCACCGATCAATATCGACTATCTCAAGGGCCTCAATTTCCTGTTGAACGAACAAACGGATCAGGCGCTGGAGCATTTTCTGCGCATGGTGCGCGTCGACGACAAGACGATCGAAACGCACTTTGCACTCGGCAGCCTTTTCCGCCGCCGCGGCGAAATGGACCGGGCTATTCGCATTCACCAGAATATCATTGCGAGGCCTGATCTGGCCGCAGATCAGCGCGACCAGGCGTTGTATTCTCTCGCCAAAGACTACCTGGCAGCGGGATTGCTGGACCGGGCGGAAAAGATTTTTTCGCGACTCGCGGAGGGGTCCCGGTACCAGGTACAGGCGCTGGAGAATTTGGGGCGTATCTATGAGCAGGAGCGTGACTGGGAAAAGGCGGTCGACGCCGGTCACCGCCTGGAAGTCCTGAGTGGGCGCTCGCTGGCATTGCAGATCGCCCATTATTATTGCGAGCTTGCAGAGGCCGCTGCTGCCGCGAAGAACTACACGGCGGCGCGTGAGTACGTCAAGAAAGCGCAATCCGGGCGACCCCGAACAATGCGTGGTGCCTTGACGCGGGCGCACATCGCTCGTGATACCGGCGACAACAAGACGGCACTAAAGCTTTACCACCGAATTATCGACGAAGACACCTACCTTATTGCGGAGGCACTGCCGGAGATCGTCGCGATTTACACTAGTGAGAACGCCACCCGTGACCTGGAAAAAGCACTGACTACGCTACTGTCGAGAAACCCCGAATCCAGTTCGCTCATCGCCTACACGGCAATTGTCAACGACCTTGGTGGCATCGCCGTAATCGATAATTGTGTTGAGCAGTACATGCTCAATGAGCCGACCCTTGGCGAGTTCGTGGAGCTGCAACAATTGTCCGAGGGAGACAAGGGCTCGCACGATTCGGCGCTGGCGAAGGTCCGCCGCGCCCTGTCGAAACTTGCGAGCGCCACGCCCCGATACCAATGCCAGGAGTGCGGCTTCTCCAGTCAGAGACTGCTCTGGCAGTGTCCGAGTTGTCGCAACTGGGAAACACAGCGGCCTGCGTCGCGCGTGCAGTTCGACACGCTGCTGCAACACAGCATCACCAATCGATAGTTCGCGTTTTCGCGCGAACTGCAGACTTTTGCAGTGGGGACTCCCACGCCATGAAACCTATCCTCTTCCTTGCCGCTATCTTTGCGGCGCTTTTAAAACGATGAGGAGTATTCTTATGAAGACACGGAGGTTAACACTGGCGCTGCTCTGGCTGTTGATGCCCTGGATCGCAGCGGCCGGGCCGGTAGATATTAATACCGCAGACGCGGAGACTATTGCAGCGGAGCTGAAGGGCGTCGGGCTTGCCAAGGCCAGGGCCATTGTCGAGTACCGCAAGAAGCATGGCCCTTTCAAGCACCCGGGTGAGCTTTCTCTGGTCAAGGGCATCGGCGAGCGCACCGTAGAACTCAACGGTAACGATATCCAGGTCTCTGCGCCGAAAAAGAAATAGCCGGTGCGGGCGGGGCGCCGCCAGTTTGAGGCGACGACCTGGCTTTGCGGCCCACTCTACGGGTACTCCCGAGATCTGCGTCAAGGCGCGGCGCTGTGGTTTTGGCTATGATCCACCTCCAGAATCGCAATTGCGGAGTATCAGGTTGAGCGAACAAGTCAAAGCGGCCGTGTTCCCGGTCGCAGGGCGGGGAACACGGTTCTTGCCGGCAACCAAGGCAAGCCCGAAGGAAATGCTGCCTGTCGTCGACAAGCCGCTGATTCAGTACGCTGTCGAAGAGGCGATTGAGGCGGGCGCGAACAAGCTTGTCTTCGTAACAGGCAGTTCGAAGCGCGCAATCGAAGACCATTTCGACAGTGATCCCGAACTCGAACAGGCGCTGATCGAGGCCGGCAAGAACGAATTGCTCGCTACCATACAGGGTATCGTGCCGGCGGGCGTTTCCTGCATCTACATTCGCCAGGGCAAGCCACTCGGCCTCGGGCACGCCGTGCTGTGCGCCCGGCCAGCGGTAGGAGACGCGCCGTTTTTCGTGCACCTGGCGGACGACCTGATCGCTGGGAGTCCCGGTTGCCTCGCGCAGATGGCCGGGGAATACGAACGCCACGGCGGCAGCGTTATCGCCGTTGAGACCGTGCCGCGAGAGCACACGTCGAGTTACGGCATCGTTGCAGTCGATGAAGCCGCGCAGGGGCGGATTTCAGAGATCGTCGAAAAGCCCGATCCTGCCGAAGCCCCCTCGAATTCTGCGGTCGTTGGTCGATACCTGCTGCGGCCGGAGATCTTCGACAAGCTTGAGCGCATCGGTGCGGGAGCCGGTGGTGAGATTCAGCTGACTGACGGAATCGCGGATCTGCTCGACGAATCGGCCGTTTACGCGTACTCGTTCGACGGCGTACGTTTCGATTGCGGTAGCAAACTCGGCTACCTGCAGGCGACTGTCGCCTACGGGTTGGAGCATCCTGATACCGGCAAGCGGTTCCGGGAGCATCTGCAAGCGCTGCTGGGCAGCTAGAGGGCCTTCCTAGTCCGCGCTTCAGGTCACGTCGGATGTGTCGAGGGCCCATGCAGAAACGCTGCCACCACGCCGAGAACCAGCAGGAGGAGGCCATCCCCCACCATTTGCTGGATCGCAAGACCCGCGGGGATCGGCTGGACAACGTAGGAAATGATATAGGTTGGAACGGCCGCCAGCAGTGCGACCGCAAGGCCGAAACGCAACCCCTGCGCGATTCGTGGTTTGTCCTCCGCACCTCGCTGATAGATCCACGCAAAGGCCCCGGCCAGAATCAGGTGAGCGATCAGAACCAGGTAGAACAGGGCTTGGGTGTCGGTCTCTGAGCGATACAGGTTGGGCAGTGTCGCGTACATCTCGTTGAGAAACACGCCGTGAACGGCAAAGCTCCCGGCCATCCAGACAACAAAAATCACGGCCCAGGAGATCAGGAAGTTCTTGTTCATGGCTACCTCCTACGGCCGGAGAATCGTTTGAGTTATTTTTTCGGCCGGTGAATACTGATTGTAGCGCAGGCGCTGCGATCCGCTACCAGTTCTAGAATAAGACTTAGAAAAAACTTATAAAAGCATAATAAATATAAGAATAATAGTCGTTTTTCGACGGGCGACGGCGGCCACCGGCGGCGCCTCGCCGCAAAACTTAAGGAGCGCAATATGTCCGAAGAAGCCGTCAAGATAAAGCAGAAGGCGCCCTGGCATCTGTGGGTCGTCGGCGTGGTTAGCCTGTTGTGGAATGCCATAGGCGCAATGGATTACGTGATGACGCAAACCCGCAACGAGGCCTACATGAGCGCGTTCAGTCCTGAACAGCTGGAGTTCTTTTACGGCATACCGAGTTGGGCCGTCGCCACCTGGGCCATTGCGGTGTGGGGCGGTGTGCTGGGCTCAATCCTGCTGCTGCTGAGGCAGCGCCATGCGCTGGGCGTATTCGCTGTGTCGCTGCTGGCGATGCTCGTTACTTCGTTCCAGAATTTCGTGTTATCCAATGGACTCGAGGTCATCGGGGACCCTTTCTCACTGGGTTTCTCGGCGCTGATATTCCTGGTTGCAATCGCTCTCGTGGTCTATGCCCGGGTCATGTACCGGCGCGGCATACTCGTCTAATTTCGGCGAATTCGCCGCTAATTGTCGATATTCCACCCGGCGGATGAAGTTGAGAACTGTGAGAGTGGTCACGGAGCCCCATGCACGGCGGCGTAGACTTGTCCGATACAGATAGTTTTCTTTCGGAGCAGGTTATGCAACGTTCTAAGTTCATGATTGTAGGGGTCGTATCGGTACTCGCTGCGTGTGGTGGCGGTGGCGGTGGCGGTGTGACTGCGGTTACTTCCCCGGTCCCAACGCTGTCAATTGACGCAAACAATGCGGCGGATGTTGCGAAGGTCTCCTATGAGTCGGCGCTCGCCACCGGCGACCTTGGCGCCTTGACGACGGACGGGCTCATCCTCAGCAATGAGCCGGGCGGTACGTTTGCCAAGCTCGACAAGGCAATTGCCGGCGTGGCCAAGACCGGGGCTCGTCAGGCATTCGTGCCGATACCGGAAGAAACGGCCGATTGCGCCAGTTCCGGTACGGTGACCGTCTCGGGTGAAATCGCCGATCCGTTCACACCGACGCTAAGCCCGGGCGATTTCTTCGTCATTAACTATAACGCGTGCAACGAAGGCCTCGGCGACGTCATCGACGGTGGCATGCGCCTCGATATCAACAGCTTCAGCGGCGATTTCTTAAACCAGCGGTTTGCGATGTCGAGCACCCTGACGCTGACGCAGCTGCAGGTGACGACCACGGAGGATGTACTCACCAGCCACGGGGATGCGACGGTCTCACTGGATACCCTGGACGCACCGGCGGTAGCCACGAGCCTGAGCGGTAATTCGATGCGATCGGATACCAATACGTCGTCAGAAACGGCGACCAACTACGCGTCATCGGTCTCGGTCGACGGTGGTCAAGTCCCTGCGCCGTTCACGATGAGCGCGTCAGGCACCCTCGAGAGCACCCAGCTGAGCGGCGTTGTATCCTATTCAACGCCTGTAGCGTTTACCGGTTTCGGCGCCGACTATCCAAGCGCCGGTGAATTCCTGGTGACGGGCGCCAGCAGCAGCCTGAGATTGATCGCGGTCGACAATGTCAACGTCATTATTGAGCTCGATACCAACGGTGATAACACGGTCGATGAAACCATCCAGACGACGTGGGCTGAGCTTGGCGTCGCATCTGGCGCATCGTCCTGACGCCACTGCGACGCGGGTAGCGCCTCGATTGCTTGCGGTAAGGCACAAAAAAAGGCCGTCTTTCGACGGCCTTTTTTGAATCTGGCTCCCCGACCCGGACTCGAACCAGGGACCAATTGATTAACAGTCAATCGCTCTACCAACTGAGCTATCGGGGAATAATCCAGCACCACTCGATGCGGGCCGGAATTTTCGACCAGCACCCCGCCGAAGTCAAGCCGACACGCCCCGTTTTATGCGATTAACCGCATCCTCGAGTGTGGCCATGCTGCAGGCGAAAGACAGCCGGATGTAGCGCGGGGCGCCGAAAGCCGAGCCAGGCACACAGGCCACGTTAGCCACGCTCAACAGCCGTTCGACCAATTCTACGTCGGTCTCGAGCCCGAGCCGTTGCAGCACGCCGGCAACCTTCGGAAACGCGTAGAAGGTTCCTTCACCTGCACGGCATTCAAAGCCGTCGATCTGGTTCAGGGCGCCGATCAGGTAGTCATGGCGCGCCCGGTAGGCCGCCGTCATTTCGGCCACCACGGACTGGTCACCGTCGAGCGCGGCTTCCGCCGCTGCTTGCGAAATGCTGCAGGCGTTGGACGTGCTCTGGCTTTGCACCGTCTTCATGGCGTCAATCAGCCATCCCGGACCTGCCGCGTAGCCGATTCGCCAGCCGGTCATGGCGTAGGCCTTCGAGACACCATTCGTGGTGACGATTCGATCACGCAATGCGGGGCAGGCGGTCGCGAAGCTGCAGAATGGCTCCGTTGCCCAGTGAATGTGCTCGTAAATGTCATCCGAGACCGTAACGACATCGGGGTGCTTTTCCAGAACCCGCCCCAGCGCCACCAATTCCGCCTTGCTGTAGCTCGTGCCGGTCGGGTTTGACGGGCTATTGAGGAAAAGGAGCTTCGTCTTCGGCGTAATCGCGGCATCCAGCTGTGCTGCCGTGATCTTGAAGTCGTGTTCGATGCCCGATGGGATCAGGACCGGCTCGGCACCCGCCAGGCGCACCATGTCCGGGTAGGACACCCAGTATGGCGCAGGGACAATGGCCTCATCGCCGGGTCCGAGTAGTGCAATGCAGAGGTTGAACAGCGCCTGCTTGGCACCGCTGGTGACCAGGATCTCGCTGGCCTCGTAGCTGAGCTGGTTGTCACGCTCGAGCTTGCGGCATATGGCGGCTTTCAGCGAGGCTGTGCCGTCAATCGGCGTGTATTTCGTCTTGCCGGCGCGTATCGCCGCAACTGCGGCCTCCTGGATGTGCTGCGGCGTGTCGAAGTCCGGTTCTCCAGCACCCAGGCTCACAATGTCGCGGCCGGCGGCGCGCAATTCGGTGGCAAGCGCCAGCACGGCTCCGGTTGGAGACGGCCGAACGGCCGCCATCCGTTTGGAAACTGATAAACTCACTTGTTGCCTCCGACGAACAGACGCTCATGGTACGTGAATCCAAAGACCTTCCCAACATAGCCGCAGAAGACCGTGACCGACTGACGCTGGTCTCTGATTTTCAGCCGGCGGGCGACCAGGGCGCCGCGATCGAAGCCCTGTGCGAGGGACTTAATGATGGCCTGGCACGGCAGACCTTGCTGGGTGTCACGGGCTCCGGCAAGACCTTTACGGTGGCAAGCGTCATTGAGCGGTTACAGCGGCCAGCCATCATCCTGGCGCCCAACAAGACGCTGGCCGCGCAGCTGTATGGCGAGATGCGCGAGTTCTTTCCGCGCAATGCGGTGGAGTACTTTGTTTCCTACTACGACTACTACCAGCCAGAAGCCTATGTGCCCAGCTCGGATACGTTTATCGAGAAAGATGCATCGATCAACGATCATATCGAGCAGATGCGGCTGTCGGCCACCAAAGCGCTGATCGAGCGGCCTGATGTGATCATCGTGGCGACGGTTTCGGCGATCTACGGCCTCGGCGATCCGGAGGCCTACTTCAGCATGGTGCTGCACCTGGTCAGGGGCGATCGAATCGACCAGCGCACGATTCTGCGGCGGCTCGCGGAGCTCCAGTACCAGCGCAACGAGCTGGATTTCTCGCACGGTACGTATCGCGTCCGAGGTGATGTGATTGACATCTTCCCGGCGGAGTCCGATCGCGATGCGGTGCGCATCGAGCTGTTTGACGATGAGATCGAATCGCTGTCGTACTTCGATCCACTGACAGGCGAGGTCGTCCGCCGCGTCGCTCGTCTGACGGTCTTTCCCAAGACCCACTACGTGACGCCTCGCGAGCGCCTGCTGGAAGCTTGTGAACTGATCAAGGTCGAGCTCAAGGAGCGTCTCGACTACCTTAGAAAGCACAATAAACTGTTGGAAGCTCAGAGACTTGAGCAGAGAACCTTATTTGATTTAGAGATGATTCGGGAGCTTGGTTACTGCTCGGGCATCGAGAATTACTCACGCTACCTCTCGGGCCGCAACGTCGGTGAACCGCCGCCATGCCTGTTCGACTATGTGCCTGAAAACGCGATGCTGATCATCGACGAGAGTCACGTGACGGTGCCGCAGCTCGGCGGCATGTACAAGGGTGACCGCTCCAGGAAGGAAACGCTGGTTGAGTACGGTTTTCGCTTGCCGTCGGCCCTGGACAACCGACCGCTGCGATTCGACGAGTTCGAGCGCCTGTCGCCGCAGATGATTTACGTGTCGGCCACGCCCGGCAACTACGAAAAAGAGGTCTCCGACAACGTCGTTGAGCAACTGGTTCGGCCGACAGGCCTGGTGGATCCGGATGTCGAGATCCGGCCGGCCAAGACCCAGGTAGACGATGTTCTCTCGGAAATCGGCCTGCGAGCGTCCCAGGGCGAGCGCGTCCTGATTACGACGTTGACGAAACGAATGGCAGAGGATCTGACCGATTACCTGAAGGAGCACGGCATTCGTGTTCGCTACCTGCATTCGGATATCGGTACCGTTGAGCGCACCGAGATCATTCGTGATTTGCGGCTGGGCGAATTCGACGTGCTGGTTGGTATCAACCTCCTGCGTGAAGGCCTGGACATGCCGGAAGTGTCCCTGGTCGCCATCCTGGATGCCGACAAAGAGGGTTTCCTGCGCTCCGATCGATCGCTGATTCAGACGATCGGCAGGGCCGCGCGGAATATCCATGGCAAGGCGATCCTCTACGCGGACAACATCACCGGGTCGATGCAGCGTGCGCTCGAAGAAACCGACCGGCGACGTGAAACGCAGCTAGCGTTTAATCTCGAACACGACATCACGCCGGCCACGATCGTCAAGCAGGTGTCGGACATCATGGAAGCGGCCTACCCGGCACCGAAGAAAGGTCGGCGCAAGGTGGGGGATGACAAGCCATTGTACGAACTAATGTCGCCGGAGCAGTTGATGAAACGCGCGGCTAAGCTCGAGAAACAGATGCTCAGACATGCCCGGGATCTTGAATTCGAGGAGGCCGCCAAGTTGCGCGATGAGATCCAGGTCGTCCGAGATTTCGGTCTTGGGCTAGCGGACCAGAAAGCCGGCTGATAAGCCTTGCAGAAGGGCAGGGGCTTCAGTATCTTACGGCTCCCTTCGCTCGGGCGGAGGTCGCGCCGGTTGGGCAGGAATTGGGCGATTGGCTCAGGGGCACAGGAACGAAGGCACACACATAGGAATTGGGCGATTAGCTCAGGGGTAGAGCGCCACGTTGACATCGTGGAGGTCGGTGGTTCGAAACCACCATCGCCCACCAATTCCCGCCTTGCCAGGCCGCAGCCTCTAAAATGTGGCAGCAGGGCAACAAAACACCTGATTTTTTTGAAGAAATCGACTTTCGGGCAGTTGTTTCTTCGCACTTTGCTATATAGAATCGCGTTCCCGCTGGCTTGCGGCGTTGTGCCGTGGCCCGAAACAGGCGGGAAACCTGGAGTTTCTGGAGGATTTTGGTATCGCAGCCACAAAGCGAGTAAGGCGTAACGAAGAAATCGAGGCCACCGAGGTAAGAGTTATTCGGTCCGATGGTGAGCAGGCAGGTGTCATGGGTATCACCGCGGCGATCGAACTGGCCAAGGAGGAAGGCCTGGATCTCGTCGAAGTTTCGCCAATGGCCGAACCGCCTGTCTGCCGAGTGATGGATTTTGGCAAGTACTTGTTTGAGCAAAACAAGAAAAACCAGTCGGCCAAACGCAAGCAGAAACAGGTGCATATCAAAGAGATCAAGTTTCGTCCGGGAACGGAAGCAGGCGATTACAAGATTAAGCTCAAGAAGCTCGTGGCGTTTCTTGAGAATGGTGACAAGACGAAAGTCACCTTGAGGTTCCGAGGTCGGGAGATGGCGCACAAGGAATTGGGCGCGCAGCTCCTGGAGAGAGTCAGGGATGACCTGGAAGAATACGGCTCTGTCGAGCAGATGCCGAAACTGGAAGGACGCCAGATGGTCATGGTGATCGCGCCCAAGAAGACCTAGGCGCGGCGCAGACCGATAGAAAAAGTGCGTAATAGCCCGCGGTATGACAGCCAGAGGGCTCTACCCGCCTGTAGCGGCCGGATTAGTCGGTACGTAGCAAGGCCAACAAAGTGAGTACAACATGTCGAAGATGAAAACCAATCGAGGCGCCGCGAAGCGCTTCAGCAAGACGGGTAAGGGCGGCTTCAAGCGCTCCCAGTCCCATCTCAATCACATTCTTACCAAGAAGAAGTCCAAGCGTAAGCGCCAGCTCGGCACGACCCAGCAGGTCGCAGATGCCGATGTAAAGGCCGTCAAACGCATGCTTCCGTACAGCTAAGAGGAGATTGAGAAATGGCAAGAGTCAAAAGTGGCGTCACCGCCAAGGCGCGCCATAAGAAGGTCCTCGGAAAAGCGAAGGGCTACTACGGCGCACGCAGCAAGTTATTCAAGACGGCAAAGCAGGCGGTCATCAAGGCCGGCCAGTATGCCTACCGCGATCGTCGGCAGCGCAAGCGCCAGTTCCGCGCACTGTGGATTACGCGCATCAATGCCGCAGCGCGTTTGCACGGGCTGTCCTACAGCCGCCTGATCAATGGCCTTAATCGCGCCGAGATCGAAGTGGACCGCAAGGTACTCGCTGACATCGCCGTGCATGATCCTGAGGCTTTTGGTGCGATTGCAGAGGCTGCCAAAGCCGGTCTCGAGCAAGCGACCAGCTAGCTCAAGCGCCCTCGACGTGTACCAGACGTCGTAATGCAGCTACTGCATACCGCGTCTGATACCCTCCAGGGTCACCTTGAGCGTGTGCCAACATGATCAGCCTCGACGAGCTAATCGATCAAGCGGCCGCTGCTATTGATGCCGCACCCGATCTGGCCGCACTCGATGCGGTTCGGGTTTCCTATCTGGGCAAGAAAGGCGAGCTCACGGCTCGCCTGAAATCGTTGGGGCAGGTGGCAGCTGAGGATCGGCCGGCGGCCGGTCAAGCCATCAACCAGGCCAAGCAGTCCGTCCAGCAACTGTTGAACACACGTCGCGAGAACCTCGAGGCGTCTGCGCTCGATGCCAAGCTCGCGGCTGACGCCGTTGATGTTTCATTGCCTGGCCGCGGTCAGTCGATCGGTGGTCATCATCCGGTGACGCGGGCAGGAGAACGCATCGAGCAGATCTTTCGAAACGCCGGCTTCGGGGTTCGGTCGGGACCGGAGATAGAGGACGACTTCCATAACTTCACGGCGCTGAACATTCCCGAGAATCATCCGGCACGTGCGATGCACGATACCTTCTATTTTCCTGGCGGCGAGTTGCTGCGAACCCACACGTCGCCCGTGCAGATTCGCTCCATCGTCAAAGAAGGTGTGCCGATACGCATCATCGCTCCGGGCCGCGTTTATCGCTGCGACTCCGACCAGACGCATACGCCCATGTTTCACCAGGTTGAGGGACTGGTCATCGATGAGAACGTCAGTTTCGCAAACCTGAAGGCCGTACTGCATCAGTTCGTTGAAGCGTTCTTCGAGCGCAAGATCGAACTGCGATTCCGACCATCCTACTTTCCGTTTACGGAGCCCTCGGCGGAGGTCGATATCGCTTGGGGCGAAGGCAAGTGGCTTGAGATCCTCGGCTGCGGCATGGTGCATCCGAACGTACTCGAAAGTGTCGGTGTGGATTCCGAGAAATACACCGGCTATGCGTTCGGCCTGGGGATTGAGCGTCTGGCGATGCTGCGCTATGGCGTTACCGATCTGCGGACGTTCTTTGAGAATGATCTGCGCTTCCTGCGGCAATTCAGGTAGACGTCGATGAAGATTGCAGAATCCTGGCTGCGTGAATGGGTGAACCCGGACCTCGATACCGCGGCGCTCGGTCATCAGTTGACGATGCTGGGGCACGAAGTTGACGGCATCATCCTCGAGGGTGAGGGTATCGCCAATGTCGTAATAGCCGAGGTTCTCGAGTGCGCCAGGCATCCTGATGCTGACCGGCTCAGCGTCTGCAAGGTTTCGGACGGCGCCGGTAAGCCTGTGGATGTTGTCTGCGGCGCCCCGAATGTCCGGAAAGGGATGAAGAGCCCCCTCGCAAAACCGGGTGTCAAGCTTCCGAACGGCCTCAAACTCCGCAAGTCCAAGATTCGAGGTGTCGTTTCGAACGGCATGCTGTGTTCAGCGACAGAGCTTGGGCTGGGCGAAGATTCCGACGGTATTATCGAGTTGCCGGCCGACGCGCCGGTCGGCTCCAGCCTTGTGGACTACCTGGCGCTTCCGGATGCCGTTTTCGACCTGGATCTGACACCGAACCGTGGTGACTGTTTCAGCGTTCTGGGTATTGCGCGCGATGTTTCCGCGCTGACGGGTGCCCCGCTGAGGCCGGCCGAGCTTGAGGCCGCCCCTGCGACGATTAGAGACGTGCAGCAGGTCGAACTGGTGGAACCTGCAGGCTGTCCGCGGTTTGCCGGGCGGCTGATCCGCGGTATCAGAACCGACGGCCAGTCTCCGGTATGGATGACCGAGCGACTTCGTCGAGCGGGGCTGCGCGCCATTTCACCGGTCGTCGATATCACGAACTACGTGATGCTCGAATTGGGGCAGCCGCTGCACGCCTATGATGGCGAACGGCTGGCGGGTGCTATTCGGCCGCGACTCGCAAAGGCAGGCGAACGAGTGACGTTGCTGGACGGTAAAGAGGTTGCGCTCAACACGGATACGTTGATTATCACCGATGACAGCGGGCCGATCGGTATTGCCGGGATTATGGGCGGCTTGAGCACGGCGGTGACTGGCGCTACCACCGACGTTTTCTTCGAAGCGGCGTTCTGGCCGCCCGATTTCATGGCCGGCCGCGCCCGCGCGTACGGCATGCACACCGACGCCTCGTTGCGATTCGAGCGCGGGGTTGACCCGGAAGGGCAGGCGCGTGCGATCGAGCGGGCAACTGAGTTATTGCTCGGCATTTCCGGTGGCAAGGCCGGACCGCTGGTGGTCGAGACGGCTGCCGAGCACTTGCCCCGTCGCAAGCCGATCTTGCTGCGCACGGACAGGCTGGCCCGATTACTCGGCCTCGACATCGCCGGCGAAACCGTGGCGAAAATTCTGCGCGGGCTGGAACTCGATGTCGAGCGTGTTGACGGTGGTTGGCAGGTAACGCCACCCAGTCATCGATTCGATATTTCGATCGAAGCCGACCTCATCGAGGAGGTGGCTCGAATTCACGGTTACGAGAGTATTCCTGAAACCACCGCGTTTGTGCAGGCGCCGCTTAAGCCCGTGACCGAGACGCACGTCAAACTCGAACGTGCAACCGAGTTACTGATCGCGCGGGACTACCAGGAAGTGGTTACCTATAGCTTCATCGACGCGGAAGCGAACCTCGCATTCACCGGCGTCGATTCTGAACTGGTATTAAGCAACCCGATTTCGTCAGAAATGTCCGTCATGCGCGGTTCATTGTGGCCTGGCATGGTCGCCGCCGCCGCGGCAAACATCGCGCGTCAGCAGGACAGAGTGCGAATTTTCGAGGCGAGTAAGTCGTTTCATGGCAGCGTCGGGAAGCACACGGAAGTCGTTCGAATCGCCGGACTCGTCTCGGGTTCGATTGCGCCGGAGCAATGGGGTGCCAAGCCAGAGAACGCGGACTTCTTTGACATAAAGGCCGATGTCGAAGCCTTGCTGGGGCTCGCGGCCGAAACCAGCGAAATTCGTTTCGTGCCTGTCACCCATGTCGCATTGCAGCCGGGTCAGGCCGCGGAAATTCGACGCGGAGACGCAGCAATAGGCGTAGTCGGGAAATTGCACCCGAACCTCGCCAAACGTTTCGATCTGAAGAAGCCAAGCTACCTGTTTGAACTCGATGCCGAGAAAACGCTAGCCACCAAGGTGCCCTCTGTCGGAGTGATTTCCCGGTTCCCCGCGATACGCCGCGACCTCGCCGTGATCGTTGACGACGCGGTATCGGCCGATGACTTGCTGGACACTGTTTGGTCAGCCGATCCAAAGCTGATCAAAGATGTCAGGATTTTTGACATTTACACCGGTCCGGGGATAGAAGCTGGGCGAAAAAGCATTGCAATAGGCTTGATTTTACAGGAAACATCGCGCACCCTTACTGACGATGATGCAGACGTCGTGATGGCCGCGACGCTCAGCAAATTGAAAGACAAATTCGCTGCTGACCTGAGAGACTGAACCCATGGCACTGACAAAAGCAGAAATGGCAGAGTCGCTGTTCAACGAGTTGGGTCTCAACAAACGCGAAGCGCGTGAACTTGTCGATATGTATTTTGAAGAGCTGCGTGCATCACTTGCAGTTGGGGAGCAGGTCAAACTTTCCGGGTTCGGAAATTTTGATCTTCGGGATAAAAAAGAACGTCCAGGCAGAAACCCGAAAACCGGAGAGGAAATTCCAATTTGCGCGCGTCGCGTGGTGACCTTCCGGCCAGGACAAAAACTAAAGGCCCGAGTAGAGGCATATGCTGGAACCGGGGAATAACGACGAACTTCCTCCCATACCTGGTAAGCGCTATTTCACGATAGGTGAAGTGAGTGATCTTTGTGCGGTGAAGCCGCACGTACTGAGGTATTGGGAGCAGGAGTTTCCACAACTCAAACCCGTCAAACGACGTGGTAATCGCCGCTATTATCAGCGCCAGGACGTGCTGATTATTCGTCAAATCCGCGGCCTGTTGTACGAAGAGGGCTTCACGATCGGTGGCGCGAGACAGCGGCTCACTGGCGACGATGCGAAGACGGATGTCTCTCAAAGTCAACAAATAATCAAGCAGATACGAATGGAACTTGAACAAGTTCTTAAGTTGCTGCGACGCTGAATTCTAGCCTTCCCTCAAACGTCAGCGGCACGTATCATTGCCGCCCTGCAGACGTGAGCCTTCAGCTACACATTTGCAAGCCGGTCGGGGCGTAGCGCAGCCTGGTAGCGCACCACAATGGGGTTGTGGGGGTCGGAGGTTCGAATCCTCTCGCCCCGACCATTTAACAACAAGAAATCGGCTCCCTCACCCGACAGGGGGAGGCGATTTTTTTGTGTATAAAGGCGGGGAACTGGAACCTCCCAAAGATTTCCTACCGAGGTCGACGGAGTCGACCGACAGGCGCGCAGCGCTCATCCTTTCGTCCCGACCATTTAACAACATCGAGATGGCAATCGGGCTTCGGCCAATCCGCTCAATCTGCCGGGAACATCAGTGGCAACAGGTCAGCCAGCACAGTTGCCATGTACGCGACTTCGACGGGTTTGCACTGACCGCCTACGTCACTTGGTGAATTCCGCTGTTGTTGCGGCTTTACGGACGGTCAATTTACGTCAGTCGTGAAGCTATAGAGCGTGATCGACGCCGCTTTTGACGTAGCGTAAGCGCTGCTCCGTGCTGATGCAGGCAAGGGGCCCTTTCAGCGTAACGTCCGTTAGTCGTGTGTCAACGGCTTTTCAGTGAAAAGGAAGTCCTTTAGTTCCTTGTCAAACGTCGGGTCCTGGCGTCGAATCCACTCGAGCACCATTGCGGCGTGTTCTTTTTCCTCGTCACGGTTGTGAGCGAGGATGCCTCTGAGTTCTTCATCCTTGCAGGCATCAACTCGCTGGTTGTACCAGTCGACCGCTTCGAGTTCCTCCATCAGCGAAACGATCGCTCTGTGCATGTCTCGCGTTTCAGCGCTGAGCTCTTCAATGGGTTCGTGATAGCCTTCGTTGGCCATTGCTGTCTCCTGTTTAACTGCGTAACGAATAAAGGCGCGAAGCGCCTTCAGCTGCGGCCAGCAGTAAGGACAATAATGCCAAACTGGTGGCTGCTCCTGACACTGCGGGAGTGGCGGACTGCATTACGGAAATCCCGTACGCCCCCCAGGCGACGACCAGCACGAATATCGGGTCGCGATAACGAAGCACAACAGTCGCGCCAATTGCCCCTGCAAGCGCCAGTTTCAGTAATGTCCAACTGGTTGCGGTCAAGCCGATATTGTCCCAACCGTTGCCGGTCTGCGCCGCACTGAAGTTCGCAATAGTCGCGAGGGTGATCCAGCCGATATACAGACTGAACGGCAGGTGCAACGCGAGATGCTGGCTTATTGGTGCGCCATCGAGTTCCTGCAGCAAGGAACGATAGATTAATGCCAGAGTGACGAGCATCACGAGCATGACGAGCACAGACAGGTTCAGCAGATCGTAGTGCCACAAAAACAGCCAGATGGCGTTGGCGGCGCAGTTCACCTTAAAGAGCGCACTAACCCGGGCAATTGCAGCATTGCCGCGCTGCGACGGCAGCGCCTGGTAGATGACGAACGCCAGCAGCGCGAGGTAGATGATGCCCCAGATCGAGAATGTAAATCCTGCTGGCGTGAACAGTGACGGATATTTCGCCGAGATTTCGGCCATCGACTGGCCGTTTATCGGCAGGGCATTGGATAAGTAGTTGACGATTATGACGATGGAAAAAGCAACGATATTGCCGCCCCAGTCCGAAAACTGTCTTTGCATGAAAGGGCCTTGTTGGTTCCTAGAGGGTGGAAACTGTGGGTAGCTTTTTGTCCTGGATTCCGAGCAGAATCGGCTTGGCTGTTTCGCGATAGATATTCACCTTGGCGTTGAACGCCACACGCGATAGCCCGTGCTTGTCCTTTATGGTCAAGCGACGAATATTGAACCGGCCGTCGCCGATGTTCTCGCCCGTCAGATAGCATTTGATCGCCGTTACCCGCTCGCCGGAGAGTTCCATACCGCTGAGCTGCGAGAGGTTGCCCTGTGCTCGCTGCAGAAAGGTGACAGCGTCAATATTGGGGTCGATATAACTTTCGTCGTTTATCGCGTTTTCCTCAATATCTGCCATGAAATCGCCAACCAGTATCTGGCCGGGCAGAGCACCGTCAATCATGCGTGCCAACTCAATGGTTACATCGCCGACGATGAAATCGTGCATCGTCGGGTTTAGCCCCTCGGCCTGGTGGAACTCATAGCAACTGCCGACATGGAAGCAGGCTCGCAAGCGTGGTACCGCCTTCGAGCGGGATTTGCTTCGAGCGATGGCGTTGTCGGCCAATACGATGTGCATAAGGTGGTAGAGATTAACGCTGGCTTCCAGACCGTCGTCGCGATTCCAGATATAGAATCCATCGCCGCTGGAGGATCGTGCGAAGTTCAGGTTGACATCCTGTTCCAGCATCTTGGCATGCGCAGAATTCAGCGAGTACGACAGGCTGTTCAGCTGCGTCATTTGCTCGAACGGGGTCAGCAGGCTGAAACCTACGATATCGAACAGCGTGACAGCGCGGCTCGCGACATAGTTGATGCCGTAACGCTGGATCATCTTCTCGATGATGTGGGTTTCGACGCGGCTGCCCGTGAGAGGTTGGCGCAGCTCGAGGTGGATGGGTTCGACTTCCAGCAGACGCGCGACTTTCTGCATCTGCGTATACGAAAGTCGACGCTCGCCGGAAATGAGCTCGGTGATGAAACGGGGAGATAGCCGGGGTGGCAGGCCATTAGGCTGCGGCGAGGTGTATTCCGCGACCGCATAGTGCGGCACGACAAGGATGTATACGCCGTCATCCACCGGCGACCAACTCAGGATGTTGTTTTGGCCGAGCGACCAATGGCTGTGCAGGCACTTTTCAAGGTGCACAAGGTTGCTACGCTGTCGCAGGCCCATCTGCTGGGCGAGCCCGGCCAACTGGTCGAGGTAGGGCGAATAGTCGGCTATTCGCCGAATCCCCGATTGCGACACATTCTCTAGGTCCATGGCTTTGCCCGCAGCGACTTTCTCGAACCGGTATTCTCTGACACAGTCCGTCCTGACCAAACTAATCAACTCTGGTATACAGCGCAAGTATTATCAAGAAGTTGCCGTATCTATTTTATATTGCAGACAATACTCTTCAACGCATTTCTGGTGATTTGACATAACATGAACTCAGCCGGACCCGACATCGCCGACATCGGCGCGCTACGCGATCGACTTCGAAACCAGACGACGCAGACGCCGGTTGTTCGTTGCGCTGCAATCGAGGCGCAAATGCCCGAGGGAACCCGGGTAGTAGCCAAGCTCGAATTCCTGCAGCGTACCGGTACGTTCAAGGCTCGCGGCGCGTTGGCGACCCTTTACAGTCTCTCGCCGGAACAGCTGGCTGCGGGGGTTACAGCCGTAAGTGCCGGCAACCACGCGATTGCCACCGCGTATGCAGCGCAGGCGCTCGGTGCGTCCGCAAAGGTCGTGATGTTGCGCGCGGCCAACCCATCTCGTGTCGAGGCCTGCCGCGCCTACGGCGCCGACGTGGTGCTGGCCGACGATGTGCACCAGGCATTTGAATTGGCGGAGGCGATTCAGAACGAGGAGGGTCGCTACTTCGTGCACCCTTTCGAGGGGCCCGCCGTGGCAACAGGCACCGGTATCGTTGGTCTCGAGATCTGCGAACAATGCGCAGAGTTTGACACAGTCATCGTGCCGGTCGGGGGCGGCGGTCTTATCGGCGGCATCGCCAATGCCGTGAAACGCCTGCGCCCGTCCTGCGAGGTAATCGGCGTAGAGCCAGAGGGGGCGGATACGATGCATCGCAGCCTCGCGGCCGGTGAGCCGGTAGAGATTGACGCGGTACGAACGATTGCGGATAGCCTCGGAGCGCCATTCGCGCTGCCATACTCCTTTGGTTTGTGCCAGATGCACGTAGATCGGCTTGCCATGGTTGATGACATGCAATTGCAGAGGGCGATGGGCTTCCTGTTTCGCGAAATGAAAATCGCGGTTGAGCCGGCCTGCGCCGCCAGTACGGCTGCGTTGCTGGGGCCCTTGCGTGAAGAGCTGGCCGGTAAAACTGTCGTTCTTGTAATGTGCGGCAGCAATATCGACTGGGCGACTTTCGAAGAACAGGCGATTTTCGATGACGCTGGCTGAGCGGCTCAAGCAAATTGTGGGTCCCGGCGGCTGGAAAAGCGAAGCTGCTGATCTCGAGCCGCACCTGGTGGATTGGCGAGGTGCGTATACCGGTAAGACGCCGATTCTGATCGCGCCGCGCAATACGGAAGAGGTATCGCAGGTCGTTCGAGCTTGTGCGGCGGCAGGCACGGCCATTGTGCCGCAAGGCGGCAATACCAGCCTTTGCGGCGGCTCGATACCGGATGAGACGGGACAGCAGGTGCTGCTATCGCTGTCTCGAATGAACCGGATTATCAGTGTGGATCCCTTCAACTTCTCGATGCAGGTTGAGGCTGGTTGCGTACTCGCTAACATCCAGGAAGCCGCAATTGCCGTCGATCGAATTTTTCCGTTGAGCCTCGGCGCCGAAGGCACCTGCCAGATAGGCGGCAACCTAGCCACCAATGCAGGCGGCGTCAATGTCATCCGCTATGGAACGGCCAGGTCGCTGGTCCTTGGACTCGAAGTCGTGCTAGCCGATGGTTCCGTGCTGAACAGCATGCGCGCCCTGCAGAAGGACACCGCCGGCTACGATCTCAAGCAACTGTTTGTCGGCAGCGAGGGGACGCTGGGTATCATTACAGCGGCTACGCTGCGTTTGTTTCCAGATCCCGGCGACCTGTCGACGGCGCTGGTCGCAGTGGCGCGGAGCGGCGATGCAGTCCGTTTGCTGGCCGGTCTGAGAAGCAGGCTGGGCGATCGAATCGAAGCCTTCGAGCTGGTATCCGGGCGGGTCTTCGAGCTGGTAGCGGCACACATTCCGGATTCCAGGCTGCCGTTTGACGACACATACCCATGGTTCGTCCTTATCGATGCTGCGACGAACGCCAATTCGACTGAATTCGAAGATGCGCTCGCGGCCGCCGCGGACGAATCGCTGCTGCTCGATGCGGTCATTGCGAAGAGTGCTGCAGAGGCACAGAGCCTGTGGCGATTGCGTCATTCGATAGCCGAGGCGGAGCGGCAGGCCGGCAAGGCGCTGAAGCACGACATTTCCCTGCCCATTTCCCGGATGCAGGAGTTCCTGGTTCGCGGAGAGGCGCTGCTCGCGGAGCTAGTGCCCGACGCGCAGCTGCTGGTATTCGGTCACGTCGGCGACGGCAACCTGCACTATAACGTTGCATTGCCGGCGTCCCTGAGTCCGAGTGCGTGGGTCGCGGCAGGGCAGCGCATTACCGCCGCGATTTACGAGCTGGTTGCCGAACTCGACGGCAGCTTCGCCGCTGAGCACGGGGTCGGGCGCCTCAAAAGAGACGAACTGGCGCGGTATCGAGGTGGCGCCGAAATTGGCCTCATGAGGACCCTGAAAAAGACGCTGGACCCGCAGAATATTCTGAACCCCGGTAAGGTAATTTGACGACCAGTTCCGGTTCCTGGAGCGACGCAGGACGTAAACTGGCTAGCTAATTATGACAGCAGATTCCGAAAAGCGGCTTGATACGCTCGGCGACCAGCTTGCCAGCCTTGAGGAACAGGTGGCGGCCTCGGCCGATGACGTTGCTTTGCTGGCCGATGTGCACAGCGGCATCGGCAATCTGTTGGCGGCGAACGGTGGCAACGAAGCGGAGATTCGACAGGTCCTGCAGGAGCGCTACGAGGCGGGCGCGTTGCGCAAGGAGACCTTCCAGCTGGTCAAGTCGATGCTCGACCGTTTCGTTGACGAAGGAACGATCAGCAGCGCTGCGGTCGCGGATAGCAGTCTGCCGGAGCCCCCGGCGCCCGAACCGTCAATTCAGGACGAAGCGCAGCAACTCAGTGGTGACGACGAATTCAGTTCGACGACGGTGCTCCCGAACGATATTGCTGTTGCGACCACAGCCGAAACGCGAGTGCAAATCGGATCGGTGCTTCGTGACCGGTTCCTGCTGCAGGAAAAGGTATCAGGCGGCAGTATGGGCGTCGTCTACAAAGCGCTTGACCGGCGCCTTGCCGAAGTCGAGGTGGATGAGCCCTGGGTTGCTATCAAGGTGCTGTCGCCGAAACTTGCGATGAATGCCGAGGCGCTGAAGGCGTTGCAGCAAGAGGCTACCAAGGGGCGCTGCCTGATACACCCGCATATCGTTCGATTTATCGATTTTGACCGGGATGACGATCTTCACTTCCTGGTGATGGAATGGCTTCAAGGCCGAACGTTGGCGAGTATTCTCGATTCGGCCGATGCAAAGAGTATCGATCATGAGGCGGCCTTTGGAATTGTCAGGCAAGTCGGCAGCGCGCTCGAATACGCGCATCGCTGCGGTATCGTGCATGCGGACGTAAAGCCCGGCAACATCATGATCATGCCCAACGGCGATGCCAAGTTGTTCGACTTCGGTGTCGCGCGTGTCCGGCAGAAGCAGGAGCGGGGTGATTTCGATCCCGGTGTCCTTGGGGCGCTCACGCCCGCCTATTCGAGTATGCAGGTACTGACCGGCGAGGATCCGGTCGCCTCGGACGACGTGTTCTCGCTGGCCTGTCTTTTGTATCGGCTTGTAGCAGGGCACCGCGTATTCGGCCCTCGCAACGCCGCGGAAGCCTCTCAGGAAGGGATGAAACCGCAGCGACCGCAAGGCCTGGGCGATAGCCAGTGGAATGCACTGAAAAAGGCATTGTCCTATTCTCGTGTCACGCGCTTTGCGAGCATCGCGGAGTTTCTGGATGCGCTGCACGACCGGACCGAGGACACACTGAGCCTGGATCCTGCCGAGCGCTATGTGGTCGAAGAGCGCAGCGGATCGGGCAAATGGATCGTTGCTCTCAGCGTCGTGTTGCTGGCCGCCGCAGGCGGCGCCGTGTATCAGAGCGGCATGCTTGACCCCTGGGTCAATAACCTGCGGGATCAATTCGCACCCGTTGCACCGGCCATCGACGAGTCACCTGCATTGCCGCCGGAGGAGAAGTTGCCTCTGGTTGAAGCAACGGCGGAAACAGAGGTGGTTACGCCCGAAACCGATCAGCCGCAGCTCCAGGAGCCGACGGTCGCGGAACCGGCGGGTGAGCCGCTGGTGGATTTTTCGACGCTGCCGCCTGCGGATCTCGAAGTGCCGTTCAGCATGGGTAAGGTCAGCAATACGAACTTCAAGCTCAGGCTTCGAGAAGACGATGGCCCGGTGTACGTTGACTTTGTGCGCAGTGGCGGGCTGAGTCTGCCGCTGGCCCTGAAGCTGGATGAAGTCGGATTCAGCGGCAATCGATCGCCCTGGGCGGCGCAGCAGTACCGATTCTCGAATGACGGCATTGTCCGGTTCCCCGCCGAACAGGATCGCAGCCGAATCGAATTCACCATGGCCTCTGACCCATTGCGAGAAGCAGATCAGCTATCGACATTGCGCTTGCGCGAGCTTGATTCTGCGCAAGAGGAGCTTGCGGTCATATACGTGACCCTGGAAGACGATGATCAGCGGGCATTCGAAGCGCAGCTGCCGGCGAATACCATCGCATTCGCAGCCAGCCAGGCATCTATTCGTGAGACCGATCCGGCGGTACAGATCGACCTCGTTCGATTTAATCCGGATGACTCGAGTGTCGGTGTCAGTTTCAGCGTCAGCGACATCACTGCGACAGAGGGCGAGGACTACTTTGCTCCGGGCAACAACGCCATTACTTTCGGTCCGGGTCAGCGCTCGGCACGATTGCTCGTCCCGCTGGTACAGGATTCACTGGTCGAGGGCGATGAGGCATTCGCGATCGAGTTGACCGTTACAGAGCAACTCGCGGTCCAGGATGTGTACCAGCGCATCGTCGTCATGATTCGCGACGACGAGCCGCAAAATCCCTGATTAGCTGCTAGACTTTCGCCCCGACCCAACCGGGCCATCGTGCCCTAAAGCGGAGCATGCCAGTCATATGAGCGATAAGGATCTGCGACGTTACTCACGTATCGTCGTCGATGGAGTGGAGCAGGCGCCGAGCCGGGCAATGTTGCGCGCCGTCGGCTTTTCCGAGGACGACTTCAAGCGCCCTCAGATCGGCATAGCCTCGACGTGGAGCATGGTCACCCCGTGCAACATGCATATCGATGGCCTCGCTGATGAGGCCGCCAAAGCCGCCAACGCAGCTGGGGGAAAGGGCGTCATCTTCAATACCATCAGCGTCTCTGACGGCATCTCCATGGGCACGCCGGGCATGCGTTATTCCCTGGTATCGCGCGAGATTATTGCGGACTCCATCGAGGCGGTTGTTGGCGCCGAGGGTTTCGACGGCGTCGTCGCAATCGGTGGCTGTGACAAGAACATGCCGGGCTGCGTGATGGCAATGGCGCGACTCAACCGACCGGCCGTATTCGTCTATGGCGGTACCATCAAGCCCGGTGCAAAGCGTCGCGACATCGTGTCGGTGTTCGAGGCAGTCGGAGCGCGGTCTGGCGGATTGATCTCTGACGAAGAGCTGCTGGAAGTAGAGCGAACCGCGATTCCGGGCCCAGGGGCCTGTGGTGGCATGTACACGGCCAACACCATGGCATCGGCGATTGAGGCTATGGGCATGAGCCTCGCGAACAGTTCGGCGCAGGAAGCGGTGTCGGAGAACAAGCTGGACGACTGTCGCCGCGCCGGGCAAGCGGTCCTGCACCTGATCGAGCAGGACATCAAGCCTCGAGACATCATGACGCGTGAAGCGTTCGAGAATGCTATTTCCGTCGTAATCGCGCTGGCCGGGTCGACCAACGCCGTATTGCACCTGCTGGCGATGGCGCGTGAGGCCGATGTGCCATTGACCCTGGATGATTTCACGCGAATCGGCGCTCGGGTTCCGGTACTGGCAGACCTCAAACCGAGTGGCAAGTACCTGATGTCTGAACTCATCGCAATTGGCGGCATACAGCCACTGATGAAACGCATGCTGGACGCAGGCATGCTGCACGGTGACTGCCTGACGGTGACCGGCAAGACGCTGCAAGAGAATCTTGCCGGCGTCGAGGACTATCCTGAAGGACAGGATATCGTCCGCGATTTTGATAACCCCATCAAGCCGGACAGTCATCTGTCCATCCTCTACGGTAACGTGGCACCGGAGGGTGCCGTCGCGAAAATAACCGGTAAGGAAGGGCTGCGTTTCGACGGCACGGCGCGAGTCTTTCACTCCGAGGAAGAAGCGCTGCAGGCGATTCTGGATGACACCATCAAGGCCGGCGACGTGCTGGTGATTCGGTACGAAGGGCCGAAGGGTGCGCCCGGCATGCGCGAGATGCTGAGTCCAACCGGCGCGATCATGGGCAAGGGGCTGGGCGCCGATGTTGCGCTGATTACCGATGGGCGCTTCTCGGGCGGCAGCCACGGTTTCGTCGTCGGCCATGTTTCGCCGGAAGCTGCGGCAGGGGGTCCGATCGGGCTGATCGAGGACGGCGACAAGATAACCATAGACGCGGCGGCCAGGAAAATTACCGTGGCCGTCACCGATGAGGAGCTCGCGAGCCGCCGCGCGGCTTGGAAGCGCCCGGCTTCACCCGTAAAGCGGGGGATACTGGCCAAGTATCGCAACGAAGTGTCCTCGGCATCGGAGGGCGCGGTGACCATACCGCCGCCGTGGGACGAATAGAGCCGGCAGGCTTGACGTTTGCCTTAAGGTTCGCTCTACTGCGCTTATGAAGTTTTACGACACCCACGTAAAGTGCCAACGTCTCGACTCGTTCGACACGAAAAAACACTTAAAATATATGGCGCGCCAGAGGTGCGTGGGTGCGAGCGGCAACTGTACCGGCTAGTTAATAAAGTTCGGACATTGTCAGCAAACCCGCCAGGAGATTCCTAGCGGGTTTTTTTTTGCTGCGATTACGGGTAAGTGCATGAGTAGGGTTTCGGAAGCCGAATTTGACGGCAGCGCGGCACTGGGCGCTCCGCAGGCGATAGCGGACTCGCCGTTTGTCGTGATGAAATTCGGTGGTAGCAGCGTATCGACGGCCGAGAACTGGGCCACCATTGCTGACCTGATAAGGCATCGACTGGCGGACGGCCTCCGTCCTGTGATCGTGCACTCGGCATTGAAGGGCGTTTCGAACGCGTTGGAGCAGATTCTCGAGCATGCCGTCAATGGCAATCCTGCGCAGGCGCTGGCCGCTATCCGTGAGCAGCATTACGGGCTTGCCGAACAACTGGGAGTCGACGGTCCGGCACTTCTTGGGGACAGCCTGCATCAGCTTGACCAGCTGGTGGCCGGGGTGCGGCTGGTCCGGGAAGTCAGCGTGCGTGTTCGGGTGCGAGTCATGGCGCTTGGCGAGTTGATGTCGACCCGTCTCGGCGCGGAGTACCTGCAGCGCTCGGGCATTCCCATCCAGTGGCAAGACGCCCGTGAGTTGCTTCTGAGCAGCACGGCCGGCAAGCGCAACCCGGTGAACGCGTATCTCGCCGCGACCTGTGAGTTTGCGCCGGACGCAGAGCTTCAGAATCGACTTGCAGCGAGCGGCGATGTGATTCTGACGCAGGGTTTTATCGCCCGTAATGCCGCCGGAGAAACGGTACTCCTGGGGCGCGGCGGTTCCGATACGTCGGCCGCCTATATTGCGGCGATGCTGTCGGCCCGCCGCCTCGAAATCTGGACCGACGTTCCGGGCATGTTCACGGCCGACCCGCGTGTGGTCCCGTCGGCGCGACTGCTGGTTGCGTTGCACTACGACGAGGCGCAGGAACTGGCGTCAGCTGGCAGCTCGGTTCTGCATCCGCGATGTCTCACGCCGTTACGGCAATACAGTATTCCACTATTCGTTCGCAGCACGCCCACGCCGGAGATTGCAGGAACAGTGGTCTCGGCGGTGACCGAAGAAGTGGAGCCACAGGTCAAGGGCATCTGTATTCGGGATGGCCTGACACTGATCTCAATGAATACGGTTGGCATGTGGCAGGAGGCAGGCTTCCTGGCGAAGGCGTTTGCCGCTTTTGGCGAACATGGAGTCTCGGTCGACCTTATATCGACGTCGGAAACCAACGTCACCGTCTCAATCGATACCAGCGACGGTATGTTGCCGGCGGACATCGAGGCTTCGCTTGTCGACGACCTGCAGAAGATCTGCACGGTGCGTGTCATTTCGGGCTGTTCGGCCGTCAGTCTGGTTGGCCGGAAGATCCGGACAATAATCCCGCGCCTGGCCCCTGCGCTCGAAGTATTTGAAGAAGAACGTATCCACCTGATGTCTCAGGCAGCCAACGACCTGAACCTGAGCTTCGTCGTTGACCGGCAACAGGGGCCGCGGCTTGTCAGCAAGCTGCACGCCACCGTCATCCGGAAGAAAGGCACGTCCGGCGTTTTCGGACCGAGCTGGGAGCGACTGTTCGCGGGCGACGAGCCGGCAGCCCGCGCCGCCGACACCTGGTGGATGCGCAAGAGAGACCAGTTGCTCGAGCTTGCGACCGTCGAGACAAACGCCTACGTCTACGACCGGGAAAGCGTCGAAGAGGCGGCGCGTAGCCTGCTGGGACTAAGCAACGTCGATCGCATCCTCTATGCCGTGAAAGCGAACTTCAACCCGGACTTGTTGCGAGCAATGGCTGCTGTCGGCGTCGACTTCGAGTGCGTCTCGCCCGGGGAAGTCGAGTGGCTCGAGGAGGTAATGGACGATTTCGATCTGGCACGCATACTCTTTACGCCCAACTTCGCACCGCGTGAGGAATACGAGTGGGGATTGAACAAAGGTCTGCAGGTGACACTCGACAACCTGTATCCCTTGCAGGCGTGGCCCGAGATTTTCAAGGGACGCAAGCTCTTCATCAGGGTAGACCCCGGGCAGGGCCGCGGTCATCATGAGCATGTACGGACTGCGGGTGTGCATTCGAAGTTCGGGGTGCCGCGTTTCGAAGTCGAGGAGCTGGTTCGGCTGGTCGATGCGGCGGGTGCAGAGGTGATTGGTATTCACGCGCACAGTGGCAGCGGGATTCTCGATCCGGACAACTGGCGCACGGTGGCGGCAGAGCTGGTGCAAATTGCAGAGCATTTTCCGTCCGTCGAATCCATCGACCTCGGCGGCGGGCTCGGCGTGCCGGAGAAGCCAGGCGACAAGGCATTCGATCTGCAGCGTCTGGATGAAACGCTCGCAGAAATCCGCGAAGTCTATCCACAGTACAAGCTCTGGCTCGAGCCAGGACGTTTCCTGGTTGCCAGGTCCGGCGTACTGCTGACGCACGTAACGCAAATCAAGGGCAAAGGCGAGATGCAGTATATTGGCGTCGGCACTGGCATGAATTCGCTGATTCGACCGGCGCTATACGGTGCCTATCACGAAATCGTAAATCTAACGCGTGCCGACGAAGCCCCAAGCGAGACCGTCACGGTAGTCGGACCGATCTGCGAGACCGGCGATCGCCTGGGCAGCGACCGATTGCTGCCGCCGACGGCCGAGGGCGACGTTATCCTGGTTGCCAATGCCGGCGCCTACGGCTATGTCATGAGTTCGCATTACAATCGGCGCGAGGTCGCCAGGGAGATTGTCATATGAAGGTTTTCTGGGCGCCGCAGACCCGCTCGACGCGCGCACTCTGGATGCTCGAAGAAGCAGGCATCGACTACGACATGCAGCTCATCGACATACGTAGCCCGGACCGCAAGGACAGTGAGGAATTTCTCGCAGCAAGCCCAATGGGCAAGGTGCCCGCCATCGTCGATGGTGACGCCTTCATGTCCGAGTCAGCGGCCATCTGTATTTACGTCGCTGACCGCTACGCGCCGGGTTCGCTGGCACCCGCGTCGGACGATCCGCAACGCGGCAAGTACCTGTACTGGACCATGTATACGCCCGCCGTCATCGAACCCGCGATGGCCGAGAAGTTTGCGAATATTGAGCCAAGCCGCACTCGCAACGGCTGGGGAGACTTCGATCAGATGATCCGTGTATTCGATGAGGGCCTCGCCAGCAAGGAGTGGATTCTGGGCGACCAGTTTACGGCTGCAGATGTCATGTTAGGTTCAAGTGCGGTCTTCATGCGCATGTTCGACATGCTGCCGGACAGTGAGAATATCGGTGCCTACGCGGATCGCTGCATGGCTCGTCCTGCATTTCAGCGCGCCGCGAAGAGAGAGCCTGTCTAGAACATCGCCAGTCGACTTAGCTCAGTGGCTGGCTATTCTGCCTTTGCGTGTCGCGAATGCAGCCTTGCTGCCACCTCGTTCAGGCTCAAGCTCCTCTCGGCCAGGAGCACCAGGAGGTGGTAAACCAGGTCGGCCGCCTCGTCGATGATCTCATCGCGATCGCCAGAAACGGCGGCCAGCGCCAGCTCGACGCCTTCTTCGCCGACTTTTTGTGCGATTCGCTGGGTGCCGGCAGCGGCAAGTTGCGCCGTGTAACTTTGTTCCGTCGGATTCTGCAGCCGGCCGTGGATAATGCGTTCCAGTTCGCTGATAAAACCGAGTTCTGAATTGGTCACGGTGCTTCCTTAGTGTCGGATGTCTACCTGACTTTCCAGCAGGTAGTCCTTGAGTTCGGGGATAGGGATCTCGCCGCTGTGAAACACGCTTGCGGCCAATGCGCCGTCGACTTCCGCCTCGCGAAAAACGTCCCTGAAATGTTCCTTGGCACCGGCACCGCCAGATGCGATTAGCGGCACGCTGCTGCAGGTACGAATTGTTGCCAGTTGTGTTGTGTCATAACCCCGGCGTACGCCATCCCGATTCATGCAATTGAGTACCAGCTCCCCGGCGCCACGATCCTGCACTTCGGCGACCCAGTCCGTTGTGAGGCGCTGCGCAGGTTTGGTCTTGTCCGGATCACCCGTGTACTGGTAGACGAAATAGTTGTTGTGTTCCTCACGGCTGTCGATCCCGATGACGACGCACTGGGAGCCGAAACGTTTGGCCAGTTCCGTGATCAAGCCTGGACGGGCAAGGGCAGGGGAGTTGATCGAAATCTTGTCTGCGCCCTTGTTCAGAACGTCCTCGGCATCGGCCACGCTGCGAATTCCGCCGGCAACGCAAAAGGGTATGTCGAGTACACGTGCGACTCGGCTCACCCAGCTGCGATCGACACTGCGTTCGTCCGGACTGGCAGTGATGTCGTAGAACACGAGCTCGTCGGCGCCCTCGGCACAGTAACGTTCGGCCAACTCGAGAATGTCACCAACCACGCGGTGGTTGCGAAACTGCACGCCTTTGACGACGACTCCGTCGCGAACGTCGAGGCACGGAATTATGCGCTTTGCCGGAATGACGCCACCTCCCGACTGCTTATTGCGCCGTCCAGCAACGCGCGGCCCGAGATAGCCGCCGGAATGCCCTTGCTGCGCAGTTCCTTAAGGTCCGCAATATTGCGCACACCACCAGAGGCCTGCAGCTGCAGATCCGGATAGCGGCGCAGTGTCTCTTCATAGAGCGGCACATTCGGACCCGACATCGCGCCATCACGGCTAACGTCGGTACACAAGACATGCCGCAGACCGTGCGCTGCATAGTGATCGATGCACTCCCATAGCGACATCGTCGCATCACGCGTCCAGCCGTGCGTCGTCAGCATGGGCAGGCCGTCATCGCCAATCCGAACGTCAAGTGCCAGCACCAGGGCATCAGCGCCGAATTCCTGCAGCCAGTCACCGACGACGCTTGTCGCCGTAATGGCCATGCTACCGATAACACATCGCGTCACGCCGCTAGCCAGCCAGTCCGCGACTGTTTCCCGGTCACGAAGCCCGCCGCCCAGCTGCACAGCCAGCCCGGTTTCTGCCGCGATCCCGGCGACGATCTCACGGTTTTCTTGCTGGCCCGAGCGAGCACCGTCGAGATCCACCACGTGCAGGTCCTGAACGTCGAGCGCCGAAAACCGACGGGCCACCGCAAGCGGGTCGTTGCTGTACTCTGTCGTTTGCTCGAAATCGCCTTTGAACAGGCGCACGCACTTGCCGTCTTTGAGATCGATGGCAGGAATGACTTTCATGCGACACCATCCAGGAAATTTCGCAGCAATGTCGCGCCGGCTTTCGAGGAGCGTTCGGGGTGAAACTGCGAGGCGACGAAATTGTCGCGGCCGATAACCGCCGAGAACGGTTCGGCATGTTCTGCCGTAGCCAGCGTGTGCTCCGAAATCGGTAACGCATAACTGTGCAGGTAATAAAAATAGGTGTGATCGGTAATGTCATTCAGCAGCGGGTGCTGCGCTGTTTGCGTCGTCGCGCACCAACCCATATTCGGTACCGGGCAGTCTGGCGTGGCAGGCAGCAGCCTTGCGGTGCCGGGCAGGATGCCCAGGCACTCAACGTCTTCTTCCTCGGAGCCGTCGAGCAACAGTTGCATGCCTAGACAGATGCCCAGTACCGGCTGTTTCAGCCCGCGGATAACGTCCACCAGGCCTGCGACACGCAGGCGATCCATAGCGTCTCTGGCGGCGCCAACGCCGGGCAGGAGTACATGGTCGGCTGCCTGAATGTACGCGGCATCCGTGGTGAGCCTGGCATCGCGGTTGAGTCGTTCGAAGGCGAATAGCAACGATGCAATATTGGCCCCGCCGCTATCGATAATGGCGATCTTCCCCATGCGACTAGCTCAACGTGCCTTTGGTGGACGGCAGTTCGGTGCCGTCGCGCTTGATGGCCTGGCGCAGCGCGCGGCCGACAGATTTGAAGCAGGCTTCGATCATGTGATGGGTATTCTCGCCGCGAACTTCGATCCGCAGGGCAGCGCCTAGCGCGTCAGCAAGCGAACGAAAGAAATGCTCCACCATTTCGGTAGACAGTTCGCCAACCCTGTCTCTTGGAAAGTCACCGTCAAATCCGAAGGCGGCCCGGCCCGACAGATCCAGTGCCACCCTGGCTTCGCTCTCATCCATTGGCAGCAGGAATCCGTAACGGCCGATACCGAACTTGTTGCCCAGGGCCTGTCTTAGCGCCGTTCCGATGCAGATCGCCGTGTCTTCGACGGTATGGTGCTCGTCGATTTCCAGGTCTCCGTCGCATCGCAGTTCGAGACCGAAACCGCCGTGCTTGGCCAGTTGCTCGAGCATGTGATCGTAGAAGCCGATACCGGTGCTCACCTTGATGTCGCCACCCGCATCGAGATTAACGCTTGCGCGGATTTTCGTTTCGTTCGTGTTTCGTTCAACCGCAGCGACTCGGTCGGAGTAGCACAACAGTCTCACGACGCCGTGCCAGTCGAGGGCGTCTCTGTCGTCCGTATTGACGAGCAGGCCACGGACGCCGATCCGTTCCGCGAGCTCCATGTCAGTTGCACGGTCGCCGATCACGGCCGACCCCGCCAGATCGATGTCTGTAGCAGCCAGGTACTTCGTCAGCAGTCCCGTGCGCGGTTTGCGGCACTCACAGTTGTCATTCGGCAAATGCGGGCAGATGAAAATCTCATCGAAGTGTACGCCCTGGCTGCTGAACAGCTGCAGAGTATGGGCGTGGCACATGTCAAAGTCGGCCTGTGGGAACGTATCGCTGCCCAATCCGTCCTGGTTGCTCACCATGACCAGACGATAGCCGTGCCGACCCAGTTCCAGAAGCGCCGGGATCACACCTTTGACGAGCTGGATCTTCTGCAGCGCGTCAACCTGAAAATCATGCGGCTCTTCGATAAGGGTGCCGTCACGGTCAATGAACAGTACTTTGTTTGCCATCTCAGGACCCTTCGAGCGTCGTGAGCGCGTCGAGCAACGCGGCGTTTTCAGCGGCGCTACCGACCGATATGCGGATGCATTGCGCCAGGCTGCCGCCGAAGTAGCGCAGCAGTATGTGATGTTCCTCGCAGCGCCGCAGGACTTCAGTGGGATCATCGACCTCTACGAGAAAGAAGTTCGCGTCACTCGGCCAGATCCGGCGCACGAATTCGAAACGGCCTATGGCCTGCATCATTCTCTGGCGTTCCGCGACAATCTCAGCCACGGCGCGCTCCGCGAAAGCCAGCTGGTCTGCCTGCAATGCGTCCTCAACGCATTCAACCACGGGTGTGGCAAGCGCGTAGGGCGACTGCACGGCGCCCAGCATGCGAATCACGTCGCTCGGACCCGCTACGGCGCCGCAGCGGGCACCCGCGAAACCCAGGGCCTTCGACAACGTGCGTAACACGAGCAGATTGGGGAATCGTTTGAGCAGTTCGATGGCGGAGGGCGCGGCGCCGAACTCGACATAGGCTTCGTCGAGGACGATCGCGGACGCGTTACCGCGCTCGCTTAGCAGCTTCTCCAGCTGCGCTACGGGCAAGGTCGTACCGGTAGGGTTGTTCGGCGAGCAAATGAAAATCAGCCGGGTGCTGTCCTCGCAGGCGTCAATCACGGCATCGACATCGATAGCGAAATCATCCTCGGCATGGGTAGCAACCTCGATGATATTCGCGCCCTGAACCTCGGCGTAATGACGATACATTGAGAAAGACGGTGACGTTATCAGGACGCTGTCCTGGCCAGCCCTGCAGAAGGTGCGCACGAGCAAGTCGATAGCTTCACTGGAGCCCCGCGTCACGAGCAACTGCTCTGGGGCGCAGCCGAAGCGCTCTGCAAGCGCAAGCTGCAAGCTCTGTGGGCGGACTTCGGGGTAGCGGTTCAGCGGTCGTCGAAATCGATTGCCCGGGCTGACGAACGGGCTTTCGTTCGCATTCAAACGAATGCTGTCCGCGACCTGTTCCGCGGCTTCGTAAGCGTGCAGGGCGCGAATTTCGGGTCTTGCAAGATTGGCGATACTCATGACGGCGAGCTCAATCGGCGGCTGACCGCGGCAGCATGTGCATCCAGGCCCTCCAGCCCAGCGAGGCTAATGACCGCATCGCCGAGATTCTCGAGACCCTGCTTGCTGAGTTCCTGCACCGTCATGTGCCGCATGAACTGATCCAGCCCCAGGCCGCTGTAGGTCTGCGCGAAACCGTACGTGGGCAATACGTGATTGGTGCCGCTGCAGTAGTCACCCACCGACTCGGGCGTCCACCGACCGAGGAAAACCGAGCCGGCGTTACGCAGGTCCGGCAACAGCTGGCGGGGGTTGTCGACCTGCACGATCAGGTGTTCGGGCGCGTAGCGATTGCTGACCCGCACCGCTGTGTCGAGATCCGGGACGACGATGATGCGTGAGCTCTGCAGCGCCTCGGAGGCGATTGCTGCTCGCGTGAGCGTTGCCAGCTGCTCGTCCAGTTCCCTGGTGACCGCCTGGGCCAGCTCTTTACAGGGGGTGACCAGGACGACCTGGGAGTCGACACCGTGCTCGGCCTGGGACAGCAAGTCCGATGCCACGAGTTCCGCGGATGCGCCGGCGTCGGCAATCACCAGGACCTCTGACGGCCCGGCCGGCATGTCCATGGCTGCGCCGCCAGGATCGCCGCTAACCTGCGACTTTGCGCTCGTTACATAGGCATTGCCCGGCCCGAATACCTTGCAGACCTTCGGCACGCTCTCGGTGCCGTAGGCCATGGCGGCAATGGCCTGCGCGCCGCCTATCTTGAATATGTCGGTGACACCGGAGCGGGTTGCCGCAACGAGGACGGCGGGGTCGGCGGTACCGTCCGGCCGCGGCGGCGTACAAAGGACTTTGGTGCGACAGCCGGCAATACTCGCCGGAACCGCAAGCATGATCGCTGCGGACGGCAATGGCGCAGTCCCCGCCGGCACGTACAGGCCGACGGCATCAAGCGCATGGCTGAAACGCTCGCAAACGACTCCCGGCATGGTTTCGACGCGAATCGGCAAGGGCCGCTGGGCCTCGTGAAAGGCGCGAACATTGCTGATCGCGAGATCGATCGCATCTCTCTGTCGATCGCTCAGTTGGCGGTTGGCGGCCTCTACCTCGTCGGCCTGGACCTTCAGGTTCTTGAGTTCGGCACGGTCGAAGTCACGCGTGAGTTCGCGAACGGCGGCATCCCCACGATCTCGTACGGCCGCAATAATCGACGCGGTTGATGCGCGAATGGCAGCGTCCTGGGACACAGCAGGGCGCTGCAGCAGAGCGCTCTGCTGCTCCTCGGACAAACTGCTCCAGTCAGTGAGTTGCATGGTCATCGCTCAGGCCAGCATTTTTTCGACGGGCAGGACCAGCAGAGAGCTCGCACCGGCCGCCTTCAGATTCTCAAGCGTCTCCCAGAAGACGTTTTCCCGACATACCGCGTGCACAGCGACCTTGTCGTCACTGCCGTCCAGCGGCATCACAGTGGGGGCCTCGGATCCCGGCAGCAGATCGCGAATTTCAGCAAGGGCGCTCCTGGGTGCATGCAGCATGATGTACTTGCTCTCGCGCACCTGGAGTACCCCGTCGAGGCGCTGCAGGATCTTGTCGACCAGCGCCTGCTTGGTCTCGCCCAGCGGGGCGAGCGTCTGTATGACCACGGCTTCGCTGTCCAGGAGTACGTCGACTTCAGCGAGGCCATTCGCCTTCAGTGTGGAGCCGGTCGAGACCAGGTCGCAGATGAAGTCGGCTCGGCCCAGCTTTGGCGCAATCTCGACCGCCCCGGAGAAGTAGACCGTCTCTGCATTGATCCCTTTTTCATCTAGAAAGCGCTTCAATAAACCTACATAACTTGTTGCAATTTTTGTATTTTGCAGGGATTCCGGTCCTTCGTAACCGGTACCTTCAGGGGCCGCCAATGACAGCCGGCAGTGGCCGAAGTCCAGTTCATAGATCTGCTTGAACAGGCCTTCGCGTCCTTCTGCCTTCAGGTTCTCACGCTTTTCCTCGACAATATTCAGGCCGACGATACCGAGGTCGCAGACGTCCTCGCTAACGAGCCCTGGAATGTCGTCATCGCGCACCAGCAGCAGGTCGATCGGCATGTTCTCGCCATAGCAGATGAGCTGGTCCTTGCTTTTCGTCAGCTTGAGGCCGCAGCGCTCCAGCAGGTCTATGGAGTGCTCGGTTAAACGGCCGGTCTTCTGCACCGCAATCTTGATGCGCTGCTCAGGGGTATCCATCGGGTATTCCTCAGTGGTGGGCGCCGGATTGGCGGGTTCTTTCAATAGCGGTGCGGTAACCACCGAAACCGTCGGACAGGAAGCGCGCTACGCGACCGATGGTTGTAACGCTGACCCCGGTAAGGTCGTGAATCTTGCGATACGGGAGTTCCTGCTCCAGGTACTCGACGACCTGCCAGCGATCCACCAGGGCCTGCAATTCGGCTGGCGTGCAGAGATCCTTGAAGAAATTGCGGCACTCCGCTGCAGATTGCAGGCTGATAATGGCCTCGAACAGCGCATTTTCGGCACGCAGCTGCTGACGCTCGGATTCGTTGCGATTGGGCTTCATGATCAACCAATGTATTAACGTGTTAGTACGCTATTACATTGGAGCAGGAATAGCAAGGCCTCCGTGGCTGGTTCTCGCGGTCGGCGCAGCGCGTGCGAAGAACTGCTGGAAAAACGGTTACTTGTGTGACTAATAAAACCGACAGCAATGCCTTGACCGGCAGGCGAATCTGCACATACACTCATTGACACTCATCGAGACCGGTCGAGGGATAGGCCCGACGACGCCGGGGCAACCTTCAGAACTAACCATTCTGAAAAGGTGCCAACTCCTGCGATGCCACGCAACGTGCGTGTGTATCGGTAGATGAGGGTTTCTGCAACGCGCCGGGGTACCGGATGAAGGGCAGAATATCCCTCCCTTGCGGGCTTCGCAGGGTTCCGATGAGACGGTATTGGAATCGACATGCGGAGACCGACAATGACATCCCCAGCCAGCAAAGCCACCAGAGCCGTTCGTGCGTCTATCGAATCGGACACCCAGCACGGTGCCGTCGTGCCACCATTGCACCTGTCGTCAAACTTTGCGTTTGCCGGCTTCGGCGAGAAGCGCCAGTACGACTACACGCGATCCGGTAATCCTACGCGCGATGCGTTGGCGGAGGCACTGGCCGACCTGGAGGGCGGAGCCGGTGCGGTAGTGACATCGTCCGGCATGGCGGCACTGACACTGCTGACTCAGCTGCTGCGGCCGGGCGAAATCATCGTCGCTCCGCATGATTGCTACGGCGGCACGTATCGGCTGTTCGAGCAGCAGTCGAAAAAGGGCCTGTTCGAAGTCAGGTTCGTCGATCAGACGGACATTGCCGCGCTGCGAGCGGCTTGTGCGGAGGGTCCGAGGATCATTCTTACGGAGACGCCGTCGAACCCGCTGCTGAGGATCGTCGATATCGCCGCGATTGCCGGGGTCGCGAAGGAATGTGGCGCTTTGTTTGCTGTCGACAATACATTCCTGTCGCCGGCGCTGCAGAATCCGATCGAATTCGGCGCGGATCTCGTGATTCACTCAACGACCAAGTACATCAACGGGCATAGCGACGTGGTTGGCGGTTGCGTGGTTGCAGCGACGGAAGGGCTGGCGGAAGAGATAGCCTATTGGGCCAATTGCATTGGCATCACAGGTGCTCCGTTTGACAGCTTCCTGACGCTGCGCGGGATCCGCACCCTGCATCCTCGCATCCGTCAGCACGAGGAGACTGCCAGTCTTGTCGCGCACCTGCTGGATGCGCACGAGCAGGTTGAGCAGGTTTACTACCCGGGGCTTGAGTCGCATGCCGGTCATGACATTGCGAAGCGGCAGCAACGGGGCTTCGGCGGCATGGTTTCTTTCGAACTGAAAGGCGGCGCGCGGGCGGTCAAGTCGTTCGTCGAGCATCTCCGTTACTTTTCCCTGGCCGAGTCACTCGGCGGGGTGGAAAGTCTCGTCTGTCACCCGGCGTCAATGACCCACGCTCCGGTCTGCGAGGAAGCGCTGGCAGAGGCAGGTATACGGCCGAACCTGGTTCGGTTGTCGATTGGCCTCGAGGCATCTGAAGATCTCGTTGCCGATTTGCTGGGCGCTCTCGAGGTAGCCGGCGCGACGCCGTCGCTGCAGTCGGTCAAGGCCGCGACAGCCTGAATCGAATGAGCCTGCCGAGCCATCTCCAGCAGCATGTCTCCGCCGCCACGCAAATCATGCGGGTGCCTGGAGAATTTGCACTTGAGAATGGCGAGCGCCTGCAGAACGTCGAGATCGCTTATCGTACCTGGGGCGAGCCGGCCAATGCGGCGGACAACGCGATCCTGATTTGCCATGCGCTAACCGGCTCGGCGGACGTCGACGCATGGTGGCCCAGCATCATCGGCGCGGGCAAGGCGTTTGATCCGGCGCAGGACTTCATCGTCTGCGCGAACATACTGGGGAGCTGCTACGGCACCACCGGGCCTGTCTCGTTGCGACCGGGCACGAACGAGCGCTACAGGGCGGACTTCCCGCAGGTCACCGTGCGAGACATGGTTGAGCTGCAACGCGTGCTGCTCGACGAACTTGGCGTGACACGCCTCGAACTGGTGACCGGGCCATCACTGGGCGGCATGCAGGCTCTGGAGTGGGCCGTGAGTTATCCGGAGCGTGTCGACAGCCTGGTGCCAATCGGCGTTGGCGGTCGCCACTCCGCCTGGTGTATTGGCATAAGCGAGGCGCAGCGCGCGGCCATTGCAGCGGATCCAAACTGGAACAACGGCTACTACGATGACGACGCGCCGCCGGCCAAAGGCCTGTCAGCCGCGCGCATGATGGCGGTTTGCACGTACCGCAGCTGGCAAAGTTTTGACCGGCGCTTCGGTCGCGAACGGCGCGACGACGGGCTGTACCAGGTGCAATCCTACCTGCGTCACCAGGGCGAGAAAATTAACAGTCGATTCGATGCGAATACCTACGTGACGTTGACGCATGCAATGCACTCACATGACTTGTCGCGTGGCAGGGGAGACTATATCGACGTCCTGGCGGGAATCGCTCAGCCAGCGCTGGTGGTGTCTGTCAGTACCGATGCGCTCTATCCGCCCGAGGAGCAGCTGCAGTTGGCGGAGCATCTGCCCGCCGCGCAGTATGAAGTCCTGGAGTCGGTCCATGGCCATGACGGCTTCCTGATTGAAACCGACGATCTGGGGGGCAAGATCCGGCGTTTTCGCAGCGCCAACAAGGCGCGTCAGAACTTGAGATCGGTTAGTTCAGCCGGCGAATAATCTCGTCGGTCATGTCGTCGGTGGAGATGGGCTGTTCGCCGCCGGCGACAATGTCCGCCGTCCTCGCGCCGCCCTTGACGGCTTCTGCAATGGCCGCCTCGATTGCTGCGGCTTCATCTTCCAGGTCCAGGCTGTGTCGCAACAGGAGCGCGGCACTTGCGATTGCGGCACAGGGATTGGCGATACCCTGGCCGGCAATGTCGGGCGCCGAGCCATGAATCGGTTCGTAGAGACCGCGTTTCGAGTCGCCCAGTGACGCCGAGGGCAACATGCCCATGGAGCCAGCGAGCATTGACGCCTCATCCGTCAGGATATCGCCAAACATGTTTTCTGTAACAATGACGTCGAATGAAGCGGGGCGACTGAGCAGATGCATTGCGGCGGCATCGACGAGCAGTGTCTCGAGCTCGATGCCGGGGAATTCAGAGGCCATCACGCGGTCGGTGACTTCGCGCCACAGGCGGGACGTTTCCAGTACGTTCGCTTTGTCCACAGAGCAGAGTTTGCTCCGCCGGCCTGCAGCAAGTCGCGCGGCAACACGCACAATGCGCTCTACTTCGTGGGCGTGATAAACGCACAGGTCGCTGGCGGATGTCGCATCGCGAGTTTTGTCGCCGAAGTAAATGCCGCCGGTGAGTTCGCGGATCACAAGCAGGTCGACGCCTTGAAGGATCTCGGGCTTGAGCGGCGACGCCGAGACCAGTTCCGGATAGATCGTGACCGGACGGAGGTTTGCATAGACGCCAAGTACGGCTCGCAATCTCAGCAACCCCTGCTCCGGCCGAACCACCGAAGTCGGGTCCGACCATTTGGGGCCACCAACCGCGCCAAGAAATACCGCATCGCTCGACTTACAGGCCGCTATCGTGTCGTCGGGCAGCGGGTTCCCGGTTGCATCGATTGCCGCACCACCCATCAGCTCTTCACGAAACTCGAATCGGTGTTGGTGTTTGTTGGCAACAGCCTGCAGCACGCGGCGCGCGGCGGATGTAACGTCGGGTCCGATGCCGTCGCCGGGCAGCAGTGTAATCAGGGCGTCCACGCGCGGCTCTCCTCGAAGGTATCAATGGTGTCCTGATGCTGTTGCAGATAGCCCAGCTGGTCGATCCCCTCGATTAGGCAGTACCTCGAAAACGCATCGATCGGGAACCGGGTGAGTTTTCCGTCCGGGAGTTTGAGCGTCGACGCGGCCACGTCGATCTCGATTTGCGCGCCGGGATTATCGAGCAGCCAGCGATGCGTTTGCGGGTCGACAACCACCGGAACCAGGCCGTTCTTCAGCGCGTTGTTGCGAAAGATGTCGGCAATTTCGGTGGACACAACTGCTCGAAACCCGTAGTCGAGCAACGCCCAGGGGGCATGTTCGCGGGACGAGCCGCAGCCGAAATTGTTGCCGGCGACCAGGATGTCGCAGCCCTTGGCAGCGACATCGTTCAGCGGAAAGCCCGGTTTTTCGTTGCCATCGCTATCGTAGCGCAGGTCATGGAACAGGCTCTTCCCGAGTCCGTCTCGCGACGTCGTCGTCAGAAAGCGTGCCGCAATGATCTGGTCTGTGTCGATGTCATTCGTCGGCAGCACGACCGTGCCGGAGCGGATCATCCTGATACCACTCATGACAATGTCCTCGGATCCGCGACATAGCCGCGTACCGCCGATGCGGCGGCTGTTGCCGGGCTCGCCAGCACCGTGCGCGCGCCGATGCCCTGGCGTCCCTCGAAATTGCGATTGCTCGTGCTCACGCTGAGCTTGCCGCTGGGAACGGTGTCACCGTTCATGCCGATACACATGGAGCAGCCTGCCTCGCGCCACTCGGCACCCGCCTCGACAATTACTCGATCCAGGCCTTCCGCTTCCGCATTCTTCTTGACCTGCTGCGAACCCGGTACCACCAGCATACGAACTCCGCTCGCAACCTTCCGGCCTCGCAGAACTCTCGCGGCTTCCCGGATATCGGAAAGCCTGCCATTGGTGCAGCTGCCAACAAACACCACGTCGACCGCATTGTCTGTCATCGGTTTGCCGGACTCGATACGCATGTAGTCGAGTGCCTTGCGAAAGCTGGCATCGTTGCCGCCGTCAGGCACCGGCTCGTTGATGGCAACGACCATGCCGGGATTCGTGCCGAACGTGACCATTGGCTGCAGCGCCGACGCGTCCAGTGAGATCGACTTGTCGAAGTTCGCTCCCGGGTCGGTATGCAGCGTCTTCCAGCGGCTGACCGCGGTGTCCCACTCCGATGTCTTTGGTGCGCGCTCGCGACCGTGCAGGTACTCAAAGGTGGTCTCATCGGGGGCGATCATCCCGGCCCGAGCGCCAGCCTCGATCGACATGTTGCAGACGGTCATGCGGCTTTCCATGTCGAGGCGCGAAACAGCTTCGCCGCGATACTCAATGACATGTCCGGTGCCGCCGTTGACACCGATCTTGCCGATAAGCGCGAGAATGAGATCCTTCGCGGACACGTCGGCCGGGAGGGTGCCGTCAATGTTTACCTCGAGAGATTTCGGCTTACGTTGCAGCAGGCATTGCGTCGCGAGTACGTGACCAACCTCGGTCGTGCCAATGCCGAAGGCGAGGGCGCCGAATGCACCGTGCGTGCTGGAGTGGCTATCGCCGCAGACGATTGTCTTGCCCGGCTGCGTTGCGCCGAGTTCCGGACCGATGACGTGCACGATTCCGCGGTGGTCGTTGCCGAAACCGATGAGGTCGATGCCGAAGTCTTCGCAGTTCTTCTGCATCTGCCGTATCTGGTTGGCGGCACTCTCGCCAACCACGGCAAGGTCCTTGAAGCTCGTCACCGGTGTTGTCGGCGTCGAGTGGTCCATTGTCGCCAGCGTCAGTTCCGGGCGCCTGACAGGAAGGCCATGCTCGCGAAGAACGCTGAACGCCTGCGGCGTGGTGACTTCGTGAATGATATGCAGGTCGATGTACAGAACCGCCGGCGTGTCGGGCGTTTCCGGAACGACAACATGCTCAGACCAGACCTTGTCGAATAATGTTGTAGCGCTCACGTGGACTCCGGTCTAGATGGTTGCCTGTTCCGGGCGCGGTGTGCCGCGCCCCGGACGTCCATTTTGAGCCCGGCGCAGTATCCGGTTCATCACCTCGAGGCAGGCTCTGCAGCCTGCCTCGACGATATCCACGCTGGCGCCACGACCTCGAAAGCTCTGACCCTGGTGTTCGACCGTAACCGTAACCTCGCCCAGGGCGTCCTCTCCGATGGAGGCGCTGTGCAGTTCGAAATTTCGAAGTGTCAGTTCAACACCCGTTGCTTGCTCCAGGGCCGTGAACGCAGCGGCGACTGGCCCGTCGCCATGAGCGCTTGCTGTCGTCTCAGTACCATCTTCGTTGCCGAGCGTTACAGCAGCAGTAGCGGGTTGGTCGGTATGCGTCTGCACCTCCAGTGAAGTCAGTGACCAGGGACCGGATGACATGCCGTCAGCGTTCATGATGATGGCTTCAATGTCGCCGTCGTAAACATCTTTCTTCTGGTCCGCCAGGCGCTTGAAGGCCTTGAAGGCGCGATTGATTTCGATGTCGTCCATCTCGAATCCCAATTCGGCGACCCGATCCCGAAAAGCGTGGCGTCCGCTGTGTTTGCCAAGGACCAGGTTCGAACGGGTCAGGCCGACGTCGGCCGGGCGCATGATCTCGTAAGTAGACGCGTGCTGTAGCATGCCGTGCTGATGGATGCCTGCCTCGTGGGCAAAAGCGTTCTCGCCGACGATCGCCTTGTTTCGTGGTGTGTGCATGCCTGTGATGTTCGAGACCAGGCGTGAGGTCGGGTAGAGCCTCGTGGTGTCGATACCGGTGTCGAGTTCGAAGAACTCCGCACGCGTCTTGATGGCCATGACCGCCTCTTCAAGGCTGCAGTTTCCAGCACGCTCGCCGATGCCATTGATCGTGCATTCGATCTGCCGGGCGCCGGCACTGACGGCTGCCAGGCTGTTGGCAACCGCCATGCCCAGGTCATCATGGCAATGTACGCTGAGCGTAATGTCATCGATGCGATCAACGTGCTCTTTCAGGTAGCGGAACAGTCGATCGAACTCGGCCGGCACCGTGTAGCCAACGGTATCCGGAATATTGACCGTTGTTGCTCCGGCCTCGATAGCCGCGGAGACCACTTCCGCAAGGTAAGACAGTTCTGTTCGCGACGCATCCTCCGGCGAGAATTCGACATCGTCGACCAGCTCCCGGGCCATCTTGATCGCCCCGACGGCGCTCTTGATGATCTCCTCTTTGGCCATTTTCAGCTTGTGCTCGCGGTGAATGGCGCTGGTGGCTACAAAAACATGTATCCGATGCCGATCCGCGCCCTTGACCGCGTCGTAGACTTTCTCGATATCCGCGGCATTGCAGCGCGCCAGACCGCAGATAATCGGCCCGAAATTCCTGTCAGCAATGGCCTTGACCGATTCAAAGTCGCCAGGGGATGCAGCCGGGAAGCCAGCCTCGATGATGTCGACCCGCAGCTCGGATAGCGCCTTCGCGACGCGCAGCTTTTCGGTCAGCGTCATGCTGCAGCCCGGCGCCTGCTCGCCGTCACGTAAGGTCGTGTCGAAAATGCGTACCCGTGAATCTGACATCGGCTTGGTCCTCTACTGTGTGCTGTATCCCGGTCAATTACTCGTCAGAGCTAGTCCTGCAGCCAGTCCATGCGTCCGCGCAGCTCCGCGCCGACTTTTTCGATGGGATGGTCCAGGTCTGCCTGCATGCGTCGCTTGAACTCCGGCATGCCGTTTTCGTTCTCTGCGATCCAGTTTCGCGCAAAGGTACCGTTCTGAATATCTGCGAGGATATCTTTCATGGCCGCCCTCGATCCGTTGTCGACAACACGCGGGCCGCTGATCATGTCGCCCCAGGCTGCCGTATCGCTGATAAACTTGTGCATCTTCCTGAGGCCGCCCTCGTGCAGCAGGTCGACGATGAGCTTCAGCTCATGCATGACTTCGTAGTAGGCCACTTCCGGTTGATACCCGGCGTCAACCAGCGTCTCGAAACCAGCAACAATCAGTTCGGTTGCACCGCCACACAGGACTGCCTGCTCGCCGAAAAGGTCCGTTTCTGTCTCTTCGGCAAAGGTCGTCTCGATAACGCCGGCACGTGCGCCGCCGATTCCGGCCGCGTAGGCGAGGGCGATCTTCAGTGCATCGCCGCTGGCGTCCTGGTGAATGGCGACCAGGCATGGGACTCCGTGACCCTCTTCATACTGACGACGAACCAGACCGCCCGGGCCTTTTGGTGCGATCAGCGAGACATCCAGGTCGCTTCTGGGTTTCACCTGCCCGTAGTGAACCGCGAAACCGTGAGCAAACATCAGTGTCGCTCCCTGATCGATATCGTCCACGAGAGACTCGTAGAGTGATTTCTGCACCATGTCGGGCGTGAGGAACATGACGATTTTCGCGCCTTTCACAGCCTTATTCGGCTCCATCACAGCGAGGCCATCGGCCTTTGCAGCCGCCCAGCTTGCGCCGCTGCTTCTCAAGCCTACGACCACATTGAAACCGCTGTCCTTAAGGTTCAACGCGTGCGCGCGTCCCTGGCTGCCATAGCCGAGGATAGTGATTTGGCGCTCGGCCAGGCAGCTCTGATCGACGTCCGCTTCGGAGTACATCTGCATGTTGGTACCTCACCCTGATGCAATTTTCATAAAAAAAACCCCACAGTCCTTCTGGATGCGGGGTCTTCGTGTCCGTGGACTGGATACGCGCTACCCGCTGTGCCTCCGGAGAAGAAGCAGGTCGAGGCGAAGTGAACGACGAATGCCTCGTAGCGCGTACTGTAAAATGCCAGTCATAGCGCCGAATCATGTTGTAAGGTCGCAATGATGTCAACCGTTCTATAATCGGTTACGACTGTTACTAAAGAAGCTGAATTAACAACGCGCGGTAAGCTGCTAATCTTAAAAGGGGTATAGCCACGCGGGACGGTACCTTCGTCGGCTCGTCACATCGCTTCTGCATGCTGTTCCAGTGGCGCGGTGATGGCGAACAAAAAGCGACGCTTGTCGAACGTCTCGAATTACGCTGACGCTGCTTGGAATTTTCTTTTCCGATTGCGCTTGAGCGTTATGTTGTTGATGGGCTGGTCATATCTGAGGCATGTGTTATTCTTGCGCGAAGTACGGGGGCCTTTTATAAGTACGCAAATAAATGGCGGGGAAGCCGGGCAGGAAATGCTTGGAAAGCCAAAGACTAAAAGAGAGCAGTTCAGGTTCCATACAAATAACATCGCCGCGCGGCGGAAGTGGAGAGGGCCGCGTGCGCAATTGGCATCGTTATCTGCGATGCCATTCCGATTTGTGCATGTATTCAACGGATACGTTGCATCCCTCTCCGTAACTGATTAACAACAACATACGACCTTTAAGGAGCGTTCATGAATCGGTGCATAAGCAGCAGTCGGCGCATTACCGCAGCGTTTTTCGCAACAACGGTAATCGCGCTCTCCGGCAGCGTTTTCGCCCAGACCGTCGATCAGGTATTGCAGGCTGATCAACGACGGCTGAACCTGGCCCAGCAGTCGCAGGAGCGGATCAACAAGATTGTAGAAGGAACTCGCTCCCTCGAAGATCAATACCGGGCCATCAACAAGGAAATTGACGGCCTGAAGGTCTACAACCGCCTCATGCGAGCCCAGGTAGAAGGGCAAGCCGCAGTACTCGAGGATATTTCGCTGTCGATGGACCAGGTTGACGTTATCAACCGCCAGATCTTCCCTCTGATGGAGCGAATGATCGATGGTCTCGAGCAGTCGGTCAGCCTCGACATTCCGTTCCTCATGAAGGAACGCACGGAGCGCGTTGCGAACCTGAAGTCCATCATGGAGCGCTCGGACGTCAGCGTTGCAGAGAAATTCAGGAAAGTGATGGAGGCGTACCAGATCGAGAACGATTACGGCACCACCATCGAAAACTATACGCAGACGATCGATTTCGAGAACGCATCGCGCTCGTACAATATGCTGCGTATCGGTCGAATCGGGCTGTACTTTCAGTCTGACGACACCAAGATCACGGGACGCTGGGACAACGAGGCTCGCGAGTGGGTTCGCGCCGATTCCGCGCGTAACGAAGTTCGAAAAGGCCTGCGTGTCGCGAAACAGTTGATTGCGCCGGAACTTATCATTGTTCCCGTTCCTGCTGCGGAGGCTAACTAAATGAAACGTATTACACTCATTATTGCTACCGGGCTGCTTAGCCTGGGCATGGTCGCCACCGCCAACGCGCAGGGCGAAGCTCGCAGCATGAGCGAACTCCTGAAGCTGATCGAACAGGGTCAGGCACGGGATTCTCAGGAGAATCGCAAACGTGAAGCCGCGTTCGCGCAGAACCGTAATCAGCAGCAGGCACTCCTGAACCAGGCACGTGCCGAGCGCACACGCGAGGAAAACACCAGTTCGCAACTCGAGCAGCAGTTCGAGGAAAACCAGCAGTCCATTATTACGGCTCGCCAGGCTCTCGACGAGCGTCTCGGCGCCTTGAAAGAGCTGTTCGGTGTTCTGCAAACTGTTTCGGGCGACGCGCAGGGTCGATTCAGCGCTTCGTTGACGAATATCGAATACCCGGATCGCTCCAAATTCCTGGTAGAGCTCGGTAGCAAGATGGCCGGCGCCAGCAGCCTGGCATCAATCGAAGATATCGAGAAGCTCTGGAGCCTGTTGCAGCAGGAGGTTGTCGAGACCGGTAAGGTGACGCGATTCAATCACCTCGTTACGAGGGCGGATGGCCAGCAGGAAGAAATGGAAGTTGTTCGTGTCGGTGCGTTCAACATCGTCTCTGAGAACGGTTATCTCGAGTACGACTCGGGTGAGGAAAGCATTGCAGAGCTGCTGCGCCAGCCCGAGGGCCGCTTTACGAGCACAACAGGCGACCTGATGGGTGCGGACAGCGGTACAGTAGCGTTCGGCGTTGACGTCACCAAGGGCGGTATCCTGGGCTTGCTGGTTGAGTCACCAACGATCAAGGACCGCATCGAGCAGGGCGGTATCGTCGGGTACTGCATCATTGCGCTCGGCATCATTGGCCTGATTATCGCGTTGTTGCGCTGGGTCGCACTGTCTAACGCGAGCCGCAAAGTTACAGCGCAGCTCAAGCGAGAGACGGCCAGCACGGACAACCCGCTTGGCCGAGTTCTGGCGGCTTATGAAAGCAACAAGGGCGCCGATACGGATACCATCGAGCTGAAACTCAGCGAGGCGGCGTTGAAGGAGATGCCGGGCCTGACGAAGGGTCTGTTGTTTATCAAGGTCGTCTCCGCGGTTGCGCCGCTCATGGGACTGCTCGGAACGGTTACCGGCATGATCAAGACCTTCCAGGTGATTACGCTGTATGGAGCCGGCGATCCGAAGATGATGGCGGGCGGTATCTCGCAGGCTTTGATGACGACGGTACTTGGTCTTGTCGTTGCTATCCCGATGGTTTTGTTACATACCATTGTCAGTGGACAGAGCCGCAAAATCGTTAACATCCTGCAGTCTCAGAGCGCTGGTCTGGTTGCACAGCACTCCGAGTCGAAGGGCTAGAGCCGACAAGGAGCTGCTATGCTTTGGCTTGCCGATGCGATCGAGGCAATCCGGGACTTCATGAGTCTCGGAGGCCCGGTACTGAAAGTTATCGCCGTCACGATCTTCCTGATGTGGGTCATCATCATCGAACGGATCATGTATTTCCGAACCTCGATGAATAAGATGTCCCGGGAGATTCATGACAACTGGGAATCACGGCCGGAGCGCACTTCGTGGAATGCTCTGCAGATCCGTGAGTTGATGATTTCGCGGTTTAGCGAAGCTACCAACAAAGGCATCAACCTGATCCAGACACTGGTTGCATTGTGTCCGTTGCTGGGCCTGCTCGGCACAGTGACGGGCATGATCAGCGTGTTCCAGGTTATGGCCGTTTCAGGTTCGGGAAACGTCCGGGCAATGGCCGCTGGTGTTTCCCAGGCGACGGTCCCGACAATGGCGGGAATGGTTGGTGCTCTTTCCGGGGTACTGCTTGTCACTTTGCTAACTCGCAGAGCGGCACGTGAGGTTGGGTTCCTTGAGGACTCGCTCACGATGGATCACTAAGAGGAATTGCCATGAGTCGCCACCATCTCGATGACATTCATGTTGATGAAGAAGAGAGTGAAATCAACCTGACGCCGATGCTGGACGTCGTGTTTATCATGCTGATCTTCTTCATTGTAACGGCCTCGTTCATCAAGGAGGCCGGCATCGATGTCAACAGGCCCGATGCCCCGGTCACTGAATCGAAACCGGAAGACGCCAATATCCTGATCATGATCAGCGCGAATAATGAGATCTTCATCGATCGCCGCCTGATCGACCCGCGTGCTGTCCGTGCCAATATCGAGCGCTTACATGCCGAGAATCCGAAGGGGACAGTGGTTATTCAGGCGGACATGAAGTCGTCCAACAAGACGCTTGTGGAGGTGATGGATTCCTCACGAGCCGCAGGTGTCTACAGCATTTCGATCGCTGACAGGAGTTAGCCTCGATCAACACAGGACATTATTGATGCGAAAGAAACACGGAATAGGTGTTGAGGAAGAAGAGAACGAGATAAACCTGACGCCGATGCTGGACGTCGTGTTCATCATGCTGATCTTCTTCATCGTAACGGCAACCTTCATCAAGGAAGCGGGCATACAGGTCGAACGTCCGGATACCGTTACAGCGGATACCCAGGACGACGCGTCGATCCTGATTGCAATCAGCGCTTCGGACGAAATCTGGATTGACCGAAAGAAACGTGATCCACGTGCGGTGCGGAGTGTGATCGCTGCGCTGCACGCGGAGAACCCGAAAGGCTCGATCGTGATACAGGCCGACGAAGAGTCGACGCACGAGACACTGGTTATCGTGATGGAAGCCGCAAAAGGCGCGGGCGTGACTAACGTCGCTATAGCGTCGGATGACGGCTAGGAACTGCGGGCCGGGATTTTTGTCATAGAAACAGAGGTGCGCGCTGCAGACATTCAGCTATCGCATCGTCGGAGGAGAACAGGGCCATGATAGGTCGTTACGTATTTTCAATCGTGATGGGAACCGTTATCACGCTTAGCCTGCTGTTCGTGATGCAGCTGCTGATCGTTACGGGCAAGGCCGCACTTACGGATCCCCGCGAACGCCATAAGCTGGAGTTCGTTCGTGTGAAGCGTAACGAAAACCTGAATGTCGCCGATCTGACCCCGGAGAAGCCGCCAAAGCCGCCGGAGACGCCGCCGGAAACGCCGCCTCAGGAGATGGACAACATCAATCCGGATGCGCCATCGATCAATGTCGCGCCGCCGAGCGTTTCTGCTGACACCAATATCGGTGGTCCGGGCGGGATGAACATCGCGGAGGGCGACTATCTGCCCATCGTCCGCGTTGCGCCTGTCTATCCGGCGCGCGCACTCTCGCGGGGCCTGGAGGGCTTCGTCGATCTCTCATTCACGGTAACGACAGCTGGAACCGTCAAGGACCCAATCGTTCTGCAGTCGAGCAGCAGTCTATTCGAGCGCGCTGCGATGAGGGCCGTATTGAAGTTCAAATACAAACCCAGGGTTGTCGATGGCATTCCTGTCGAGGTCCCAGGCGTAAAGACGCGAATATCATTCCAGCTTGAAGATTAGAACCAATTGCACGTAGCGGCGGGAAAAAGCCAGTACAGAGGAAATATTTGATATGAACATCACTCGTGAATTCGCTTCAAAGCTCTGCCTGACGTTGATCGTCGGAGTATTTGCCTTTGGTAGTGCTGCCGCCCAGAGGGCAACCGACGAGGACCGCGACAAGACCAAGACGAAGCAGGCCCAGGCCGTCAGCAAGGAAGTCTACGAAAAGATCCAGAAAGCGCAGGAACTCGTGGATGCCAAAGAATACCAGGCAGCCCTGAGGTCTTTGAATTCGCTCTACAACCCGGACAAACTTACCGAGTACGAGCAGGCGAACGTCCTGAACTACCTGGGCTTCGTCTACTACAACATGGACGATACCAAGGGCGCGATTCGTATCTACGAAAAGATGCTCGCCATTCCGACGCTCGAGCCTCAGATGGCCAAACAAACGACCTTCACGATGGCGCAGCTGCTAACGATGGAGGAGAACTACGGCAAGGCACTGCAGACCATCGACAAGTGGTTTGTGCTGGAAACCAACCCGGCTCCTGAGCCGTTCATCCTCAGGGCGCAGATTCTTTACAACCTGAATCGCTACAAAGAAATGGTTGAGCCCATTGAAAACGCGATGCGCGTCGCCAGGGAACGTGATCTACCTTTGAAGGAAGATTGGTACGGCCTGTTGAACTTTGCTTATTTCCAGCAAGAGAATTACGCCAAGGTCCGGGATATACAGAAGATCCTGATTCTGAATTGGCCGAAGGCGCGCTACTGGAAGTCTCTCGCCGGCGCATACACGGAGCTGGGTGAGGATGAGAAGCTTATCTACGCTTATGATGCGGCGCACACCCAGGGTATGCTCGAGAAGGACACCGAGTTCGTAACGATGGCGCAGCTCTATCTCCAGGCGGAGGTCCCTTACAAGGCAGGTAAGCTGCTGGAAGAGAAAATGGCGGCAGGAATCGTGCCGAAGACCGAGAAGAACTACCGTCTTCTGTCACAAGCCTGGATGCTCGCGATGGAAGACGAGAAGTCGATCCCTGCCTTGCAGGCAGCAGCAAAACTCGCGACGCACGGTGAGCTGGATCAGCGCCTCGCCAACGCGTACCTGAACGTCGGCAACTACGGCGAATGCGTGAAATCCGCGAACAATGCGATTCGCAAGGGCGGACTGAAAAACCCGGATAATATGCAGATATCACTGGGCATGTGTTTATACAACCAGCGCAAGTACGCTGACGCGAAGGCCGCGTTCCGCAAGGCTGGCGAGACGCCGCGCTCCGAGCGTACGGCGAGCCAATGGATCAAGGTTATCGATGCCGACGTCGAGCGTAACCGTCAGATTCGCCTCGCTGAAGAAGCGGCCCGCAAGAAGCGCCAGGAACTGGATGCGAAGAAGGCAGCCGCTCAACGCGCCTGAGCCGCTCGCTCTCGGCCAAACAACACAGCCATTTAGTAAAACGGGGCGTTGACCGGAAACGGTCAACGCCCCTAGAATTGCGCGTCACATCAAAGCGGAATGAAGCAATGCCGAAGATCACCTATGTCACCACGGATGGAGAGCGCCACGACGTCGAGGTGGATAATGGCTACTCGGTCATGGAGGGCGCAATCAACAACGACATAGACGGCATTGTCGCTGAATGCGGCGGAGCCTGTGCCTGTGCAACCTGTCATGCCTACATCGATGAAAAGTGGCTGGACAAGCTGCCGGAAATGGATGATATGGAAGACAGCATGCTTGACGCAGCGTTCGAACGTAAAGCGAACAGCCGCCTCAGCTGCCAGATCGAAGTGTCCGATGAACTGGACGGCCTCGTCGTCTATGTTGGTGAAAACGACTACTAGTTTCGTTGCTGGCTAGCGCAATCCGGTTTCGGCTCGGCCAATCACCATTCTCTGGATCTCACTGGTGCCTTCATAAATCTCGGTGATTTTGGCGTCCCTGAAGTAGCGTTCCAGCGGCAGCTCCTTGCTGTAGCCCATTCCGCCATGGATCTGTAATGCCTGGTGGGTAACGAACATGGCCGTTTCCGAGGCGTACAGCTTGGCAATACTCGAGTTCAAGGTATTTCGTGCGCCGGATTTCTTCGCCTCTTCCTTGGACCAGGCGGCCCGCAATACGAGCAGTCGCGCAGCATCAATTCGCATCTTCATGTCTGCAATCTTGCCCTGGATCGCCTGGAAGCTGCCAATCGCGGAGCCGAACGCCTTGCGTTCACGCGAGTACTCGACAGCGGCCTCGTAGGCTGCTCGAGCTATGCCGACGGCCTGCGCAGCGACTCCGACACGTCCTGCATCCAGGACAGTCAACGCAATCTTGAAGCCTTCACCTTCCTCGCCGATCCTGTTTTCGGCGGGACACTGATAGTCCTCAAATTCGATCTCGCAGGTAGCCGATGCACGAATGCCAAGCTTTGGCTCAGTCTTGCCGACCCGGAAACCGGGCTCTTTCGTATCGATAACGAAGGCGCTGATCCCAATAGAGTCACCGTCTTTATCCGCGGTCTGCGTGAATACGATCATGTACCGGGCAACCGGGCCGGAAGAAATCCAGGCCTTCTTGCCGTTAATCGTGTAGGACTTGCCATCAGCAGAACGCACTGCCTTGGTGCGCATCGTGGCCGCATCCGAGCCGGACTGCGGCTCGGTCAGTGCATACGCGCCGTTCACTTCGCCGGATGCGACCGGGCGCAGATACGTCTGTTTCTGTGCTTCGGTGCCAAACTCGAGCAGGGGCACACCAAACAGGGAATTGTTAACGGACACGATGGTGCCGTGAGAAGCATCCGCCGCCGATATTTCTTCCATTACCAGCACATAGCAGATGGAATCAAGTTCCGATCCGCCATACTCCGTGGGTGCCTCAATTCCCATGAACCCGAGCTCGCCTGCCGCGCGAATGGTCTCGGCGGGAAACTCACCGCTGATATCGAACTCCGCGGCTACAGGCGCGATCGCTTTCTGGGCGAACTCTCTTGCGGCGTCCCGAATCATCTCTTGCTCTTCAGTTAATGCGAAGTCCATTGTTATTCTCTTCCTGCTAGAATCAGTCCAATCCGGGCAAAAATCATTGCCGATTGCGCCCGTAATCTCAATACCTTAACAGGAGTAATTTTGATGACCATCTCAGTTGGCGACAAGATGCCGTCGGGCGCTTTCGGCGTAATGACAGATGCGGGTCCGGGCGCAGTTTCTACGGACGAACTGTTCTCTGGAAAAAAAGTAGTCCTGGTTTCCGTACCGGGCGCGTTTACGCCGACCTGCTCGATGAATCACCTGCCCGGATTCGTAGATCAGGCCGCTGCGCTGAAAGCCAAAGGCGTCGATACCATCGCCTGCATGGCTGTGAATGATGTATTCGTCATGGACGCGTGGGGCAAAGACCGTGGCGTCGGCGATGACGTCATGATGCTCGCGGACGGCAACGGCGACTACGCCAAGGCGCTTGGACTCGAGATGGACGGCACGGCCTTCGGCATGGGTAAACGCGGCCAGCGATTCGCTATCGTTGTCGACGACGGCGTTGCAACCCATGTCGGCGTAGAAGCACCGGGTGAGTTTGAGGTGAGCAAAGCGGAGGCGATCCTGGCCGCCTTGTAAGCCAGCATCGAGACGCAACAGAACAAAAAGAGCAGCCGTGCATGGCTGCTCTTTTTTTTGCCCAGAGTATTTGCCAGGTTCCTGCGCAGACTGTCCGGAGTTATCCCAATGCGTCTGTCAGTTCCGGGACAATCGTGAAAAGGTCGCCGACAAGCCCGATATCGGCAACTTCGAAGATTGGCGCTTCCTCGTCCTTGTTGATCGCGACAATGGTGCCTGCATCCTTGATACCGGTAATGTGCTGGATGGCGCCGGAAATGCCTATCGCAATGTACAGATCGGGAGCAATGATCTGCCCGGTTTGCCCGACCTGCGTCTCGGGTGGGACGTAGCCGGCATCGACCGCCGCTCGCGATGATCCGACTGCAGCGCCCAGCTGATCTGCCAGCTTGTAGATGATCTCAAAGCTTTCTTCACTACCGAGCGCACGCCCGCCCGAAACCACCTTTGCTGCGGTTTGCAGATCCGGTCGATCCGAAGAGCCGGTCTGAAGCTCGACGAAACGCGTGTGCGTTGGAATCTCACATTCCGCGGTGGCAGATTCAACAGGCGCGCTATTGCCACCGTCGGCGGCCTGGTAAGAGGCGGTCCTCACCGTTGCAACGACGGTGCTGTCAGATGGTGCCTCGACCGATACGATCGCATTGCCGGCATAGATGGGGCGCTTGAAACTATGGCTGCCGTCGACACTCATGATGTCGCTGATCTGATTGACGCCAAGCAACGCAGCGACACGAGGCATCAGGTCCTTGCCGAACGCGGTCGACGGACCGAAGACGTGACTGTATCCCGATGCCAGCGCCACAATCTGCGGCGCCAACACGGCCGCGATAGCGGGATCATTTTCTTCGCGTTCAACCGTGAGTACGCGGCTGACGCCACTCAGTTGGGCAGCTTCCCCGGCCACATCGGCGGCTGCAGCAGCGAGGACGACGACGTCTATTTCGCTGCCGTCAATCTCTGCTGCGCAGGCCACGCACTTTGCGGTGCTGGGGTTCAGGGTGGCACCGTTGTGCTCAGCAATAACCAGTATCTTAGCCATTAGACGAGTCCTTTTGCTTTAAGCGCCGAAAGGAGGCCTGCGACATCGTCGACCATGATGCCGCGCTGCCTGCCTTCGGGTGGCTGGAATGCGGTTTCCTTTATCGCGGGCGCCGGTGCGATCTCAAGGTCCGCAAGTGGCAGGGTATCCAGCGGTTTTTTCTTCGCCTTCATGATATCCGGCAGCTTGACGTAACGCGGTTCGTTCAGGCGGAGGTCCACTGTGATGACGGCAGGCAGGTCGATCTCGATTGTTTCCAGACCGCTGTCGACCTCACGAGTGACCTTCGCGCTGGAGCCGTCAAACGTAAGCTCGGAAGCAAACGTGGCCTGTGGGCGACCCCAGATTGCGGCCAGCATTTGTCCCGTCTGACTGTTATCGTCATCGATGGCCTGCTTGCCGAGAATGACCAGTTCCGCATTCTCGCGATCAACGATCGATTTAAAGACGCGGGCCACGGTCAACGCGTCCGGCGACGAGTCTGTTTCTACGAGAATGGCACGATCGGCGCCCATCGCCAGTCCCGTGCGCAGCTGCTGCTGAGCGTCGGCCGAGCCGATTGATACGACGATGACTTCGCTGGCCTCGCCGCGCTCCCTGATGCGCAAGGCCTCTTCGAGCGCTATCTCATCGAACGGATTGATGCTCATTTTGACACCATCCGTCTCGACACCCGTGCCATCACTCTTCACCTGCACGCGGACGTTGTAGTCCACGACGCGCTTCAGGCCAACGACTATTTTTTCCACCAATCTGTCTCCCTGTTTACTGCTACCGCGACTGCGGTTCTCGCCCGCGGGTGGCTATTGTCTATGACGGTTACACCGTGTACAAGATCCAGACAGCATTACTCAGGGTTCCCATGAGCCGGCCTGTTCACTTGATCGATACGCAGCAGCTTCAGAATTGCCTCGACGGCGGCAACTTGCGGATCGTCGATTGCCGTTTCGATCTTGCTGACCCGAAAGCCGGGCGGCAGTCTTATCTGCGGGCGCATATTCCAGGCGCCGTGTACGCGGACCTCGATCTGGATCTTGCCGCAGCGATCGGCCCCGATACAGGTCGTCACCCATTGCCGGATGCGCGGGACTTCGCCGCAACGCTTGGTCGGCTTGGAATCGATAACCGCGCGGAGGTTATCGTCTACGATGCGGATTCGGGTGCGGTGGCCGCGCGCGCCTGGTGGATGTTGCGGTGGATGGGCCACGAAAAAGTACGGTTACTGAACGGCGGAATGCAGCAATGGTCGAGAGAAGGGCGTCCCGCGGAGTCCGGGACCGTGCGTGTGGCAGGCACGCGCTTCGAGGGTCAACCGCGACAGGAGATGACGGTCACGACGGCGGAACTGGTCCGCGAGATGGAACACAGTGGGACATGTGTCCTCGTCGATGCAAGAGACGCGCGACGGTTTCGGGGCGAAGTCGAGCCGATAGACGCCGTTGCCGGCCATGTACCTGGCGCCAGGAACCTGCCCTATTCGCGGAGCCTGACGGAATCGGGGACCTGGAAGGAACGTTCGGAACTTGAGGCCCTTTGGTCTGCTGCGCTCGGAGAGGACAGGCGTGCCGGCTGGATTGCTATGTGTGGATCCGGTGTCACGGCCTGTCACCTCGCCATTTCTGCGCTTGAGGCCGGCTACCGCGAGCCACGGCTTTACGTGGGCTCATGGAGCGAGTGGATCCGTGATCCGGACCGTCCGGTAGCGCCCGGCCGAGGGCCGACCTGACTGCGGATTTGACCTAAACTTAACGTCAGAGCGCTGTCTAAACTGTGCAGCGGCAGGCGCATGATTAGCGAAGTGGCAGTGCTAAAATGACCAGATCGTCCAAAATAGAAGTCTATATAAAACAACTAATTATTGTTGTTTCTTTAAGTGGATTAGTAGCTTGTGCAGGCACTGCCCGGGAGGACAGGCAGGTCGATTCGGCTCGCTCCGATTGCATCTATCAGCCAAGTATCCGAGGATACACCGTACTGGATGAGTCAAATCTCATCGTGTCTGCCTCGGCACGCCGCCAGTACCATGTAGTCCTCCAGAGAAGGGCGTTCGGACTTCGATCCAACTGGTCAATTGGCTTCAAATCAGCGACGGGCCGGATATGTGGGGGATTCAGTGAGGTCATTTTTGACGGCCGTTTCGACGACGGCGAGTCGATTCGAATTTCCTCTATCCGGGAAATCAGCGTCGAAGAGGAGGAGGACCTCCTGATTCGATACGGCAAGAAAGAGCCGGAATATGAACAAGCACCGGCGCCCCGGGACGTGAAGGGGGCCGATGTAGAAGAGCTGGACCCGGCCGCCGACGATTAGTCGTCAGGCGACCGAGTCACGCAATCCGCAATCTCCGTGCGGACCCGCCCGGCCAACCGCAAGGTTGGCCGGGTTTTTTTGCAGCGAAATAAAGACTGGAGCATGCTTCGTTAATGGCAGCGCCACTTTCGAATATTCGGGTACTCGACATGAGCCGCGTGCTGGCCGGTCCATGGGCGGGACAGTTGCTGGGCGACTACGGAGCGGATGTCGTCAAGATCGAGCGGCCCGGCGCGGGTGACGACACTCGACAGTGGGGGCCTCCCTGGCTGGACAACGACACGGGCGGTGAGTCCGCGTACTACCTGTCGACGAACCGAAACAAGCGTTCGGTCACGGTTGACCTGACCAAGAAACAGGGGCAGCAGGTGATTCGCGACCTGGTTGCGCGGGCAGATGTGCTGCTCGAGAATTTCAAAGTCGGCACGCTGCAACGTTTCGGCCTTGGACCTTCCGAACTGACACGGATTAACCCGCGGCTCATTTACTGCTCGATTTCGGCGTATGGCCCGACCGGCTCGAAAGCACTGCAGCCCGGTTACGATGCCATGATCCAGGCTTCAGCGGGCCTGATGAGTATCACCGGAGCGACCGACGAAGATAACGGACGACCGCAGAAGGTCGGTGTTGCAATCGCCGATATCATGGCGGGCATGTACGCCACGACGGCGGTTCTGGCTGCACTGAATGCCCGTGCCCAATCCGGGGTTGGTCAGCATATCGACGTACCGCTGTATGACAGCCAGGTTGCATGGCTGGCCAACCAGGCCATGAATTTTCTTGTTGGCGGGCAGGTGCCAGCGCGAATGGGCAACGCGCATCCAAACCTGGTGCCTTACCAGACATTCGCGACCAGCGACGGCGAGCTCATGCTGGCCGTGGGCAACGACAAGCAGTTCGCGGCCTGCGCCGAGTGTATCGGCGAGCCTGAGTTGGCACTCGATGAGCGGTTTCGCGAAAACCGCGATCGAATCGCCAATCGTGCCGCGCTGATCGCTCAGCTGGCGTCCATTTTCGCAAAGCGCACAACGACCGAGTGGCTGCAAGCGCTGGCCGCTGGTGGCGTTCCGGCAGGACCAATCAACGACATTCAGGAAGTGCTGTCCGGGAGATACGCAAAGGAGCGCGATCTGGTTCGGTACCTTACAAATTCCCAGGGAAAGGACATTCCGACAGTTGCCAATCCCGTCGCGTTCGGCAGTACGCCCGTTGAATACGCGAAGTCACCGCCGTTGCTGGGTGAGCATACTGATGAGGTTTTGCGCGAATGGTTGGGTTACTCTGACGCATTGATCGCCGAACTGCGTCAAAGTGCGGCGCTGTGATTTTACGGACAAGTAATTGAAGCACCTATGGAACGATTAATCCCGACGAGTAACACACTCAAAGACGTACGCTACGAGATTCGCGGCCAGCTGGCGCATCGCGCGCTGGAACTGGAAAAGCGCGGCTACGAAATAATCTCCCTGAACATCGGCAACCCGGGCCTTTTCGGTTTCCGGACGCCGGAAACCATGCGCCTCGCGATGATCGAAAATCTAGGGCAGGCAGAACCGTATTGTCACCAGAAAGGAATTTTCCCGGCTCGGGAAGCCGTCGTCATGCAGCAACAGAACCGCGGCGTTCTGAATGTCAGTGCGGAAGAGGTTTTCATTGGAAACGGGGTCAGCGAACTGATCGACCTGTCGTTACGCGCCTTGCTGAATCCCGGTGACGAGGTCCTGGTGCCGAGTCCGGACTACCCGCTATGGAGCGCTGCGGTGGCGCTGAACGGCGGCACTGCGCGGCATTATGCCTGCAAGCCGGAGCAGGGTTTTGTGCCGGACATGGAAGACGTCGAAAGACTGGTGACCGGCAATACCAAAGCGATCGTTATCATCAATCCGAACAACCCGAGCGGCGCCGTTTACGACAGAAAGACGCTCGGCGCGCTTATCGAGCTTGCCGAACGACACGGCCTCGTCATCATGTCGGACGAGATCTACGACAAGATGGTCTACGACGACGCTGAATTCGTGCCGCTCGCGCCGCTCGTAAAGAACACCTTATGCCTGACGTTTTCAGGACTCTCCAAAGTTTATCGTGCCTGCGGTTACCGAGTGGGATGGTGTGTATTCAGCGGCGATCTGGATAAGGCCGCGGAATACCTGCACGGCATGGAACTGCTGTCGGCGCTGAGGCTCTGCAGCAACGTTCCCGGACAGTGGGCGGTGCAAACCGCGCTTGGCGGATTTCAGAGCATTAAAGAACTCGTGCAACCCGGCGGACGGCTATACCAGTCCAGGCAGGCAGTTATCGATCGCGTCGCAGCCAGCAAGTATCTCAGCGTACAGGCGCCAATGGGTGCGATGTACGCGTTTATTCGGCTGGACCCTCGTTTTGCGGGCCGAGTCGACGACCAGGCATTCGCGCTGGACCTGCTGGAAAATCACCACGTCCTCGTGGCTCCCGGCAGCAGTTTCAATACGCCTTATTCGGACCATTTTCGAATTACGACGCTGCCGGACATCGAGACCTTGTCGACGGTCTTCGATCGCATTGAAGATTGCCTGCAACAATACGCCTGACCGATGTATGAGTGGCTTACGGAAGCGTTGCGCGGCTCGTCAACCGTAATCACAGCGAATCGGCGCCTGGCCCGCGTGTTGCAACAGGAGCACGCCGGGCAGCAGCTCCGGCTCGAGAAATCGGCATGGGAAAGCCCGGCCATTTACTCCATGCGCGATTGGCTCGTGCGCATGGCGCATAGCGCCACGCGGCAGGCAGAGCTTCCGACTCGCCTGAGTGCGCATCAGAGCCAGCTTCTCTGGGAGCGCTGCATTCTCAAAGAGTTTGCAGAGCCGCCCGCAGGCATTACCAGCCTGGTGCGCCTTTGCCGGGACGCCTGGCAGCGAATGGCGGACTGGCAGGTTTCAATAAGCGATGTGGCGCGCGCTGCGCAGAGCACCGATCATCGGCTGTTTGCAACGACCGCGGGCCGCTATCTCAGCTATCTGGAGCGCGAAGAGTGGGTGGACGATGCCAGCCTCGGCAGGCTGGTCAATGAACTCCTGCAAGCCGGTCGTCTGCGATGCCCGGAGCGGGCCACCTTCGTTGGTTTCGATCGTGTTACCCCCCTCGTTGCTGCCACACGCGACACACTCGCGGCGACCGGCACCGAGATTCACAGCATGCCGGCGCGACCACTGGCAGAGCACATCGAGCTGCAGTCTTTCGACTCCGTAGAGGCGGAAATGCGCGGCGCCGGAGCATGGGCTCGCCAGCGACTCGAAAATTCGCCGCAAGAGGCGATTGCGATCATCGCCGTCAATCTCGAGCAGCGTGCGACGCAGGTGGCGCAGCTGGTGCGGGACGGACTGGTACCCGGCTGGCAATACGCGGCACCTGCGGTGGCGCAGGCCCTCAATGCCTCATACGGGCGTAAGCTGAGCGACTATCCCGCGGTCTCTGTCGCGCTGTTGGTGATCGCCTGGCTGGTGCGGGATATTTCCTCTATCGAGCTTGCCCACCTTATGCGGACTTCGTCGCTGGGTTCCGCATCAATGGGTGGACGTACACGCCTCGAACTCAAGCTACGGCAGCTGCCTGATCGGGCATGGACACCGGCAAGAGTGTCTGCGATGTTCCGGGGTCAAGACGGCGACACGCCGACCGGCGAATGGCTGGACATGATTGCCTACCTGAGCAAGGCGCGGCGAGCGCTTAAAGCAAGTGCGTCGCCGGCTGACTGGGCGCTGTATATCGATAACGCGCTTGCCGCCTGTGGATGGCCCGGGCAGGAATCCCTGTCAAGTTTCGACTTTCAGCTGGTTAACCGCTGGCGCGACATGTTGAACGAGCTGGCACGCCTGGATCTTGTCAGCCCCGCAATGAACCTCAAGACAGCCATTCGACGCCTGGAGCTAATGGCGGCGGAGACGATATTCCAGCCTGAGTCGATTCCCGGCGCGGTCCAGCTCATGGGGCCGCTGGAGGCCTCCGGCGCCGAGTTCGACGCGATCTGGATCAGCGGCACCACGGCGGCCAACTGGCCGCCACCGGGCAATCCATCGCCGCTGCTCGCAAGATCACTGCAGCGCCGCTTGGGGATGCCGGATGCCGAGCCTTCCGACACGCTGGAGTATGCACAGAGCCTGCTGCTTCACTTAGGCAGTGCCGCGCGTACCGTCGTGTGCAGCTACGCGGCGCACGACGATGACGCGGAACAGTCACCGAGTGCGTTACTGGAAGGGCTGGGCGTGCGATCTGCGGCGGCGGTGACGGATCCGGGCTGGCATGCATCGCGGCTTGCAGCGCCTGGCATGACGGTCGTCGCCAGGGACCCGGTTCCTCGCATGCGCAGTGGGGAACGCCTTGCGGGCGGGGCCGGTGTCATACAGCGGCAGCTGAATGATCCTCTGTCCGCATTTATCGTGGGTCGCCTCGGCGTTGCGTACCTGCCCGTGCAGGCAGTCGGACTGCCGGCCGCATTGCGCGGCAACCTGATTCACGACGCGCTGTACCGACTCTATATTGACACGCCAACCCGGCTTGAAATCGCTGCGTGGACCGAGCAGCAGATTGAGATGCGTGTCGACGGTGCGGTCCGGGTCGCTTTTGGTCGACATGAGCGCAATACGGACGAGGCCCTGAGTCAGCTGCTGGCGCTCGAGAAAAAGCGTGTTGCAAGGCTGGCAAAAGCGCTCATCGAAGCGGACCTTGCGCGAGGAGAATTCAGTATTTCAGCGGTTGAGCAAGAGGTGACGTTGCAGGAAGCGGAGGTTCGCCTGCAGCTGCGCATTGATCGTATCGATCGGCATGCGGACGGCACGCTCGAAATTCTGGACTACAAGACCGGCGTAAAAAGGACGCTGCTCGATAGCAGCGGCGAGCCAAAGGAAATACAGCTGGTCGCGTATGCTCTGGCTCTCGACGAGCCGGTGTCCGCGATGGCGCTGGTAAACGTGGACTCGCGCGAAGTGAGTTTTCAGGGAGCTGGCAGCGGTTACCGACTGGCCGATGATTGGGATTCTGCGCTGCATGCCTGGAAGGAGCTGGTGCGCTCGGCCTGCCGAAACCTGAGTGACGGCGATGTTCGCGTGAATGCACTGCAAGGCGTCAAAGACGCGCGACCGCTTAACCTGCTGAGTCGCTACACGGAGCTTGTTCGTGGATCATGACGCGCAACTGATCAGGGACGACGAGCAGGCACGACGGCTGTCGCTGGATGTCTCCAGGTCGTTTATCGTGCAAGCGCCGGCGGGCTCTGGCAAGACGGAACTGCTTATCCAGCGCTTCCTCAAATTGCTGTCTGTCGTCGATCACCCGGAAGAAGTTATCGCAATAACGTTCACGCGCAAAGCGGCAGCGGAAATGCAGTTCAGGGTATTGAGCGCGCTCAAGCGGGCACATGGAGGCGAACAGCCGGCACAGCAACATCAGCAGCTGACGCATGCCTTGGCTCAGGCTGCGCTGGAGCGCGACCGGCAACATGGCTGGCAGCTCATCTCGAACCCGCGACGCTTGCGCATACAGACGCTTGATTCGCTCAACGCGATGATCGCCCGTTTGCGTCCTATCAGTTCCCCGGAGAGTGCCAGCGGCGTGCGTATCGCCGTGGATGCCGAACTCAAAGGGCTCTACCGGGCAGCGGCGCTCGCGACACTCGACTGGCTGGCTGAGAACGGCGCAATGCAGGACGCTACTCGCGAAGTCCTTCTGCACATCGACAACAACACCTGGAGCTATCTCGCTTACCTGTCACAAATGCTGGCGACACGTGATCAGTGGCTGCCGTTCGTCGGCAGTGGCTTGCTGTCGGACGAAGAGTCAGCTGCGTTGCGCACTCGCTTCGAGGACAACCTGCGACACGTGGTTGGCGAGCATTTGCGACGAACGGCAGCGGCAATGACCGACGAGATAGCGGCCGAACTGCTGCCCCTGCAGCGTTATGCACTCGACGCGCTGTCGGATGATGCCACTTCGTCTGGCGCCGCAGCACGCCACGCGACGACCTTGCCCGACGCAGATCCTGATGCGGTTGAGGGATGGCTGGAACTGAGCGAATTGCTGTTGACGAAAACGGGGGAGTTTCGCAAAAGGGTGGACAAGCGGCAGGGATTTCCGCCCGGGGACAACGGTCAGAAAGCTGCCATGCACGATTTGCTGGAGCGGCTGAGCGGGCAACAGCAGCTCGCCGAATTGCTGCACGGCGTTCGGGCACTGCCGCCGGTGCGTTACAGCGACGACCAATGGAGGGTGTTACTGGCGCTGTTTCGCCTGCTGCCATTGTCGGTCTCCGAGCTGAAACGGCTGTTCTCGGTGCACGGCGTTTCAGACCATACCGAGATAGCGCTCACTGCCGCTTCTGCGCTTGGCACCGCCGGGAACCCCGGTGACGTGGCGTTGCTGTTGGACTATCAGGTCAGGCACCTGCTGGTCGACGAAATGCAGGATACGTCCAGTGCGCAATACCGCATGCTCGAAGCGCTGACGGGCGGATGGCAGCACGGCGATGGACGGACTCTGTACTGCGTTGGTGATCCGATGCAGTCGATTTATCGTTTTCGCAATGCGGAAGTTGGACAGTTCCTGCTGGCGCGAAAGCACGGTATTGGGGACGTCAGGCTCGAGCCACTGCTGTTGCGGCGGAATTTTCGCTCCGGGCAATTCCTGGTCGACTGGTTCAACACGGTATTTCCGGAGATCCTGGCACCTGTCGATGAGCCGCTCAGTGGTGCCGTTGCGTACTCTGACGCGGTCAGTGCTCCGCAGTTGGCGGGCATCGGCGATTGTCAGGTGCACCCGGTTTTTGACAGCGAGACCGGGCATGAGGCCGAGGTCGGCTGCCGGGTGATTCGGAAAATCCTGGCGGGCCATCCTGACGATGAGATTGCGGTGTTGGTGCGCAGCCGAACGCAATTGCCGGATTTGCTGACATCGCTACGCGAAGCAGGGATCGAGTATCGCGCCATCGAAATCGATCGGCTTACAGACCTGCCTGAGATTATCGAGGTGCTGGCGCTCACCCGCGCCGCCGTGCACCAGGGCGATCGGCTTGCCTGGCTGGCGCTGTTGCGCGCGCCCTGGATCGGCCTCGACTGGAGCGACCTGCATTCGCTGACGGTGAACGATACCAGGAGTACGGTCTGGGAATTGTTGCAGGACATGGAACGACTGGGAGCGTTATCCGATCGCGGCCGGGATGCGATCGAAACAGCCAGACCTGTGCTCGCGGAGCTGGTCGCACCGCGGCGGGTGCAGGATCTTCGTGCACTCGTCGAGACCACCTGGTTTCGCCTCGGCGGTCCTGCGATTCTCAGCGACGCGTACTCGGTTGCCAATGTTTACCGATATTTCGACGTGCTGGAAAAACACCAGCGCAGGGGCTCGCTGGACGATGTCGCCGAGCTCGAGGCGGTACTCGATCAGGAGCGGGTTTCCAGCGATGTGAAGGCACGGCTGCAGGTCATGACCATGCATCGCGCCAAAGGGCTCGAGTTCGAGCACGTCGTGCTCTACGGTCTCGGGCGGCTGCCGGGCAGTGGTGAGCAGCGCGTACTCTCGTGGTTCGATGTACCGGACGAACACGGGTTTCAGAGAAAGGTGATCAGCCCGGTGGGGCCTCGCGCCGATCTGACGCGCGACCCGGTACATCGCTTCATCGAACTTAGCGAAGCCGCCAAAGACCGGCATGAGCAGGCTCGTCTGCTATACGTCGCCTGCACGCGCGCCCGCAAGACGCTCCACCTGGTCGGGCACACGACCGTGGCGCCCGACGGTACCTGCTGCAAGCCGGCGGTCAAACGGAGCTTGCTGCACCTGTTGTGGCCAGCGCTCGAGCCGCACTATGCAAAGGCCTTTTGCGAGACGACCCATGCGGACGCGAGTAATGCGGCCGGGCCCTGGATCCAGCCGGTTCTGCGCCGCTTCCAGTCCGGATGGTCACTGCCGTCGGTGGCGGCTCTGCCGGGAGCCCGGACAGAGGGCCCGTCGCTGGCGGACGATCAGCCGGTCGAATTCTATTGGGTGGGTACGGAGGCGCGGCTTGCCGGAACGGTCGTGCATCGATGGTTGCATGCCTTCGCCGAAGAGCGCGCACGAGCAGAGCTCGCCGCGTTGTCCGGTTATCGCCCCGTTACCCAACGCTGGCTGAAGGAAATGGGCGTGGGCGACATCATGGCGAACGATATTGCCGGACGCGTCGAGGTCGCTCTGCAAAATATTATTCAAGATGAGAAAGGCCAGTGGGTCATGCATGGCGAGGGGCGGGCAGAGCTGCCACTCACCGGCCTGTATGACGGCGCAGTGGAGTCTGTAATTCTCGATCGTGTCCGAGTCGACGAGGACGGCACTCACTGGATCATCGATTACAAGACGAGCGCGCACGAAGGCGGCAACCTGGAAGGTTTCCTGCGGGCTGAAGCCGAGCGATACAGGCCGCAGCTCAAGAAATACAAGGCAATCTATAGTGCGTATGCAGGCGCGCCCGTGCGCTGCGCTTTGTATTTCCCACTCCTGCAGACTTTCCGGGAAGTGGAGATTTAGACAGCACTCCTGCCCTAGAGTGTGCCCTCAAGACGTAGCTCACGCTGCCCGCGTTCGTCTGCTGAACCGAGGTATTCCAGCTGTCGCTTCAGGCTTGCCGGTGCCTCCGGTGCGGCGATCACCTTGCCGAGGAATTGATAATTTCGATCCTCGCTGAGCTGCAGGCTGCCTGCCAGGTCGAGAACACCGTCGGTGTCCTCGATCGTTGCGGCAATCCCGTTGTTTTGCGTGAAAAACTCGGCCTCGTAGCCGCCAAGTGGTTCCCGGCTGAGTCGCGGCGCCAGCAGCCTGCTAACGCGCAGCGTACCGCTCGCTGCGACCGGCAGGCCATCCCGTACGACGATTCGATCAAATTGCAGGCTGGCATCGCCTTGCAGACCTTGAACATTGACGGCATCTGCGAACAGGCTGAGTGGCAATGCGGCGGCCAGGTCCGATACACGCAGTGTACCGCCAAGGCCAATGCCTACGTTCGCTTCGACAAAGCCGGCGACAGGTGATGCCTTGAAATGAAAGTTCGCTTGCCCGGTAAACAGTCTGAGCGGATTTATTGTCCAGGCAACGTCTTTAAAGTAAATGCCTTCCACATTCATCGCATCCGCATTCCCACGCCATACGGTGCCGTGAATGCCACTCATGGCGATGCTCGGCGGTGCGGCCCACTGGTAGGCGACACGCGCGGGAAACATCAATAGCAATGCAGCGATGAGCGTCAGGACCGCGACGATCAGTAGTCCGCGTCTTGTCTTGATCAAAGAGCGCGCTCCAGTGTCAGCGTCGCATTAATACGCCCGGCGCCCGACTGCGAGCCCTTCGACAGGCTTCCTGCCTGCACGTGCATGGAATACTGATTGCTGAGATCGCCAAGCCAGAGGATGAGGTCATCGAAAGCAACGTTCTCAAACTCCACTCGCACACCGTTGCTCGAGGTAGGCTGGCTGCGGCGGCGAAACTGTTCGAGTTGCCGGCTTCTCAGTGTCTGATCGACGATGATGATCGGTGATTGCTGACTGGCGCCGCCGGCATTGCTTTTGGCAGGACCGCTGGCTTGTGCCATTCCGTGCAGCGGTGCAAGTTCAGCCAGCGAGTTCTGCCAGTTGCTGACGCTTGTCGCCATGCTCTGGTGATTACGGTCAAGCGGCGCCCAGACCAGGCCGTAGACCAGCGCAATCACGACGATTACGGCGCCGAATGCGACAAATAGCTGTTCGCGCGTTTCCAGCCCTTCGAACCAGTTCCTCATGATCCCGCCTCGCGGATTTGGATTCGGCTGCTGATTTCATCGGCGACCTGGTCCGTCGACTGAATGGACGCCCTGAAACGACCCGAGGCACTGACCAGCTTCTGGATATTGTCCAACGTCGCGACGTCGGGCGAGGTAATGCGCACGTCAATCACGCCAGCACGATAGCTGATGGTCTCGATGCGGGCGCTGGAGTTCTGCGCCATGGCTTCGCTCAGTTGTCTGATCGACGGTAAAAAGACCTGCGGACCGGTCGCCGCGCCGAGCCCCTGCTTGATAGAGCGCACGGCGTTGATCGGATCCAGCACCTCGCGCGTGTCGCCGGGTCTGAGCTTCCGGTATTCCTCCGTGAAGCGGGTCTGCAGGGTCGCCTCTTCCTCCGCCAGGCGGTAGTAGTCGACAGTTTTGCCAACGAAGCCGACCAGCATGAGACCGAGCAGCAGGACGGCCGCGGTTCGCCATGGCTTCAGCTGCGATCGATAATCCGACTTCGCGCCGTAGCGGCCCTGCAAGAGATTGACACCCGCACCGGTGGCAACCGTGACAGCCAGTTTCGGCAGTACACCGTCAGCCAGGAGGTTGATGTCAACGCTGTGCAGTTCATGCCGCAGCGCTATCCAGTCATGGGTGAAGCGCTCCTCGTCAGCAGGATCGCAATAGGCAACGAGATGGCCGTCTGGTTCGGGCGTGTCACCGTCTTCGTCAGTGAGATCACCCAAAACGCCGGCAGCGACCAGCGTGTCGCTGGGCCGCACGCCCTGCATGGCGAATTCGGTATTGGCACCGTCGTTGAAGTAGATGCAGTCCCGGTCAACCATGAGACTCAGGGTTCCCGGGATACGGGCAAGCCCGTAATTGTCAGGAACCATCTGGCTTGGCTCTATTCCGGCGGCGGCGAGATCGGCCATCCAGGCATCCATTTTTTCGCGCGAAACCACCGCAACGGGCAGCTGCCCATCATCACGCCGTTGCCCCGACGCGAAGTGCAGATTCTCTACGTCTTCAGCCAGGCTTTCCTCGAGCGCGAACGGCAAGGCAGCTCGTAAACGCGCGCCGCCACGGATTGGGATACTGACGGATGTCGTAATGGCATCCGTTGCCGGCACCAGTACGATCACAGGCCGGCCGGCGACATCTGCAGCGGCTTGCTCGAGCGAGCCGCTTGCCGGGCCACCCCGGCGCGTACCGTTGTTGTCGACGGCTATCCACTCGGCTGCGTCGTCGGACGTGCGGCCCAGGCGAATTACAAGAAACTCGGCCATGCTCAGTGGATCCTCTAGATGGTTCCCAGGGTGCGAAGAATGGGGACTACATCGGCGCCGTTGGGGCTTCGATACAGAACGGTAAACAAGGTAATGCGAACGGTATCAATCTGAACGACCGCCTTCAATTGAAAAAAGCTGGTGCTGGTCGAGTAGGCCTGACCCTGCTGCCGCAAATCCGGATCGACAAGCGGATCAAATACGGTCAGATCAGCGAAGCCGCCATCTTCCCGGTCCAGGATCAGACCCTCGGCATCGCTCAAGGAAATGTTTCCCAGCGACTGCAAAACAGGGGCGCTTGCGGTATTCACGTTGACCGCTGTCCTGCCCGGCAACGCGGTAACGTGCGGCAGCAGGATCTCGAAGCTGCTGCGGTCCATGCCATCGAGCGCAGCCAGTTCGGTAACGTACAGAATCGGCTGATTCGCCGTGCGATACGCCGGCGTGAGTCCGGTGTACAGCGGGTCTTCGGCACCATCAGGGATTCTTTCCGTCTGGTCGGCGTCCAGCCAGTCGGCCGCGACGCTGGCCAGCCTGACCTCGAGGCCGAGCGCCGCCAGCAGGCGCTCGAATTGCCTGACCGATGCCTCATCGACTTTGCCGTTCTGATCGATCAGATTATTCACATTGAAACGGCCCTGCAGGTCCTGGATCTGGCCGTAAATTTCACCCTGTACGGCCTCAGCGTCGATCGGGAGGGCAGGGATCTCGGTCGCCCAGATCTCGCCCAGGTGGTCGTCCTGGCTGTTGGCCAGGTCATCGCGCAGGATACTGCGAACCCATCCCTCGGAGCCCACCGCGACCTGGATTGCCTGGTCCCTGTACAGCATGACCATGGTTCGTCGGACGTCCAGCGCATTGTCCCAGGACAGGCTGGCGGCGACCGAGCCGGCCAGCGCCGTGATGAGCATGGCTGTAATCAGCGCCACGCCGCGATGCCGGCTGAGGCCATTCACGGTGACACCTCCACGATACGCGTGATCTCGCCTTCGTCAGGCAGTACCAGCACGATCTCGACTGCCCGGGGCAGGCTGGTAGGGGCCGTTCCCTGGGCTGCAAGCGCAGGCCATTGTCCGGCCCATTCATCGCCGGCCGACAGGAAGCGAAAGGCCAGGGCCTCTACGTCCTCCAGCATTACCGTCTTTATCGGCGTGTTGTTGACGGTACGATCCAGGACGTTCCAGTGATAGCGGATCAACTCGCCGTCCTCGATCCTGTAAGCCGTGCGTTGCAGTGTGCTTCGCGGCACACCCGCCGGGTTCGGCCAGCCTCCATGGGTCAGCTGCAGCGCGAATTCGCTGCCCAGGGACGACTGCAGCGCCGGCACCGGTGCGTCCCCGAGTTCGATGCGAACAGGGCGCGCTGCCGCCTGCAGAAGCTCGCTGCTGAGATAGCTGATCGTCCGCTGCACCGACTGCAGGCGGTCCATGCGCTCGGTCAGCATGTCCGCGTTAGCGAGGGTTTGGCCGAGCGACAGGTAAGCGAGCAGGGACATCACGCCGAAAACCGCAAGCGCGACCATAACCTCGATGAGCGTGAAGCCCTGTTGCCGTGCGCGCCTCATGTCGTCGGCCAACCGCCCGATACAATTCGCAGCCCGCTGTCACGAACGCTGGCCGCACGACCCGGAGGTATGGGCTCGCCGATGAACCCGGTGACGGTGCGAATATTGTACTCACTGCCTGCTAACGATACGGAGACATCGACCCTGTAAAACAAGTCGATACCGGTTTCGGAGACCACCGCACGCCAGGCCCACTCGGTATTCGCAAAGTCGACTTCGCCGCTGGTCGAGCTAACCTCGGGCGTGACACCGGAGAGACGTAACTCTGCGATCTTGTTCTGCGCAATCCAGCTCGCATACGTGCGCTCCCGCATGGAATTGGCCGCGTCGATCATCTGATTCATGCTGGCCGCGATCGCCGTCAACGAAAACGCAACAATCGTGAGCGCGACCATCACTTCGACGAGCGTAAATCCGCGTTCGTTGCTGCGCAGCATCGTCATCTAGTCCGTCTCTTCCACAAACTCGATTTGCCCCAGGATGTCACCGCGAATTGCCAGTTCCTGGTTGTTCTGCGGGCGGCGCAGGCGAATTTCGTAAGCGGTCAGTTCCCCGCTCGAGAAAACGAAAATATGCGGCGCGTATTTTTCGGCGGTTAATGACATGTTCTGCTGGTCGGGATCTTCGAATTGTTGCGGATCGCTTTCAAGCACGACCCGCTTGTCCTCGACATACAGTTCAAATTCCATGCCGTCCGGCAGCTCCCGCATGCGGAAAAGGTCGTCGCCAATGATCTCGCTCCATTGCGAGGAAAACGGATCGAACTCGACGAAACGATAAGCCGTCGTCATCATCTCCAGTCCGAACTCCCGTCCCTGCAGGGTCGCCTCGTCCTGCGCTACCTGGAGAAGCGACGCGATCCGCTGCCGCTCGGTATCGAGCTCCCGATCGTCGCCAATCAGCCCGATCGACATCAGCGCGATGCCCGAGACTGTCGCAATGATAATTACCACGACCAGGATCTCGATCAGGGTAAAACCGAGCTGATTCCTGGCTCTGGTCATCGGGTCAGCTGACCGTTAATCGGAAGCGCCTATTCCGGATCCCAGTTACCAATATCCGCATCGAGTCCCTCGCCGCCGGGTCTGCCATCGCGGCCAAGCGTGTAGACATCAATCTCACCGTTGTTGCCCGGGTTGAGATACTGGTACGGATTACCCCACGGATCTTTCGGTAGCCGATCAAGGTAGCCACCTGGCTTCCAGTTTCGGATGTTGGGGTCTGTCGGTTTGGTGACCAGGGCTTCAATACCTTGCTCGGTCGTCGGGTAGGCGAAGTTGTCCAGCCTGTAGAACTTCAATGCATTCTCGATATTCGATATCTCGGCCTTGGCCTTGGTTAACTGGGCATCGTCAACGCGACCGATGACATTCGGCGCTACGATAGCGGCCAGTATGCCGATGATAATAACCACGACCATGATCTCGATCAGGGTAAAACCCTGCTGCTTCCGGAAGAGCGGAAGTCGCCGCTTTTCTTGACTCACTGATGCTGCTCCATTGCGTGCGGGCGCTACCAGGCGCCGCCGCTGAATTGACTCGTAATTAACGTAAACGTCAGTATAGCAAACATGGGGTTACACAAACCGGATAGAGGCACCGCAAAAACAGCCCCATTACGGGGCTGGCTGCTACCCCTGATCATCCTGTTGCTCGGCATGGTCCTGGCCGTTGGCGGCGAAACCGCCCGGGAAGCATTTCGTTTCGACCGCTCGGGCATTCAGTCCGCAGAACTTTGGCGCCTCATCAGCGGGCACCTGGTGCATCTCGGCGCTGCGCATTTTGCGCTGAATGCGGCGGGGTTGGGTCTCGTCTGGTACCTCGTGGGTAATGCTTTCGACTGGCAACGATGGCTGATCGTAACGGCGGTCTGCATGCTCACGATGGATCTGGGTCTCTGGTTTCTCAATCCGGGACTCAGCTGGTATGTGGGACTATCGGGTTTGCTGCACGGGATACTGGCGGCTGGACTGGTGGAGCGCCTGCGTCGACCGACCCCTGAGACAGTGATTCTTGCGCTACTCGTGCTGGCAAAGCTCGGCTGGGAACAATTCAGCGGGCCCTTGCCGGGATCGGAGGGCACAGCCGGCGGGCCGGTGGTCGTTGATGCCCATTTGTACGGTGCGCTTGGCGGCGCTCTGGCAGCCATTGGCTTGCAGATTAGAACCAGGGCGGCCGCAGCTATATAATTCGCGGCCACTTCTAGCGGCCGCAGCAGGGAGGGTAAATTGACGATTGCAATGGTATTTCCCGGACAGGGATCCCAGTCGCCGGGCATGCAGGCGGATCTTGCAGCCGAGTTTCCTGTTGTCGAGGAAACCTATAGCCAGGCAAGTTCCGTACTTGGCTACGACCTGTGGGAGCTGGTGCAGTCGGGACCTGCCGAGCGTCTGGCAGAGACCGTCGTGACGCAGCCCGCCATGCTCGCGGCAGGTGTTGCTGCGTATCGGGCCTGGCAGCATGCAGGTGGCGGTACGCCGGCTCAAATGGCGGGTCACAGCCTGGGCGAATATACGGCGCTGGTCTGCGCGGGCGCTGTCGATTTCGTCGACGCCATGAAGGTCGTCAAGAGACGTTCGGAGCTGATGCAGGAAGCCGTGCCGGTTGGTATCGGGGCCATGGCGGCCGTCCTTGGGCTCGACGACGATACGATTGTCTCGCTGTGTGACGAGGCATCGACCATCGGAATTGCTGAACCCGTCAATTTCAATTCGCCCGGCCAGGTTGTTATTGCGGGACATGCGACCGCTGTCACCCAGGCCGTTGAGTACGCCAAGGAACACGGCGCGCGGCGCGCAATCATACTGCCCGTGAGCGTCCCTTCGCATTCATCGCTGATGCGTGCGGCTGGCGAGTCGCTGGCGGAAACTCTGCAGGCAACCGAGTTCTCGACGCCTGAAGTCACGGTGATTAGCGCTGCCACCGCGGTGCCGTACGTCGATGCTGCGGATATTCGGGCAAAACTGTCCGCGCAGGTGTACAGCCCGGTACTTTGGGTGCGCACCGTTGAGGCCATGGTCGCGGCCGGCGCAACGTCCATTATCGAATGCGGCCCAGGCAAGGTTCTGGCCGGACTGGTGCGCCGCATCGCGAAGGGCGCAGCCATCGGGTTTATCGATAACAACGACAGTCTGCAGAAAGCACTGCAGGGCTAGGCTATCTGGCAGTAAAAGGACGATTTATGAGTAATCCGATCACATCAGACGCCCTCGAAGGCGAAGTCGCGCTGGTCACTGGTGCATCGCGGGGTATTGGCGCCGCGATTGCGCAGGCGCTTGGGGATGCCGGGGCGACGGTTGTCGGTACTGCGACGAGTCAGGGTGGCGCGGATGGTATTTCCGAATCGCTTGGCGACAAGGGCCGCGGCATCGTACTGAACGTCGCGGATGAGGCATCGGTGCAGGCGGCTCTGAAGGAAATCCAGGGCAAGGAAGGCAGTCCGACTATCCTGGTGAACAACGCCGGCATTACGCGCGACAATCTGCTCATGCGAATGAAGCAGGAAGAATGGGACGACGTCATTGCAACCAACCTCACCGGACTGTTCAGAATGACCAAGGCCTGTCTGCGCGGCATGATGAAAGCGAAGAAGGGGCGGATCATCAATATCGCATCGGTTATCGCGGTGATGGGTAACGCGGGTCAGGCCAACTACGCCGCAAGCAAGTCGGGCATGGTTGGTTTCAGCAAGTCGCTGGCTCGTGAAATTGGTTCGCGGGGCATTACGGTCAACGTTGTTGCGCCGGGTTTCATCGACACGGACATGACCAAGGTGCTGACCGATGAGCAGCGTGCATCGATGCTCAACCAGGTTCCGCTCGGTCGACTCGGTGCGTCACAGGACATCGCCAACGCCGTGCTTTTTCTGGCATCCGAGGGCGGTGCCTACATCACGGGTGAGACGCTGCACGTCAACGGCGGCATGGTGATGGACTAGCTGCCGAAAAGGGCGCAGAAATTAACCATGCCGGCGTGTAGATTGCCATGGATGATTCACATACAATAGCCACCCACGTTAGGCGATCACCGTGCAATATCAAGGACTTGCAAATAAAACGGCGTGGGATCAGGGCCAAATTTAGCGCCGCTCGAAAAGCGCAGCAATGCGTGCCGGGCGGAGGGAATCCGCGGTTTCAGGTCCACCGCAGGGGATTTTGAGTCTTCTCAGGAGAAGCAATCGTTATGAGCAGTATTGAAGAACAAGTGAAGGGCATCGTAGCCGAGCAACTCGGCGTAAAGGAAGACGAGGTGACGAACGATGCCTCATTCGTCGACGATCTCGGCGCCGATTCACTCGACACCGTCGAGTTGGTGATGGCTCTCGAAGAGGAATTTGAAACAGAGATTCCTGACGAGGAAGCCGAAAAAATCACGACCGTTCAGCAGGCCATCGACTTTGTAACTGCTCGCCAGAGCGACGCTTAAACAAGCCGGCGCGGATCCCCGGGTCCGCGCCCGTTTTTTCTCAGTTCCGAAAGGCAGTCCTGCCATTCAACGACGGACAGACTCTTGACTAATCGACGTGTTGTTATAACCGGTATGGGCATTGTCTCGCCGGTCGGCAGCCGCCTCGACGACGCATGGCAGGCTGTTTGCGAAGGGCGTTCCGGCATTTCGGTCATCGACGATTTTGACACCAGCGCCTTCCCAACCAGGATCGCCGGTATTGTGCGTGACTTCGACGTCGATGCTTATCTGAGCAAGAAGGACCAGCGCAAGAACGATCCGTTCATTCATTATGGCGTTGCCGCCGCCATGGACGCGATCAGCGATGCGGGCCTGGAGATCACAGAAGAAAACGGGCACACGATCGGCATTGCGATGGGTTCTGGAATCGGTGGCATCAAGTACATCGAAGACAACCACAACAGGATGCTCGAGGGCGGACCACGCAAGGTTTCACCGTTCTTCATTCCTGGCAGCATCATCAATATGACCTCGGGGCAGGTCAGCATCCTTAAACACATTACGGGCCCGAATATCTCGATCGTCACTGCCTGTGCGACTTCGACGCATTGCATCGGTCTTGCGGCGCGCAGTATTGAACATGGCGATGCCGAGGTGATGCTGGCCGGCGGCTCGGAGTTCGCGACGACGCCGCTGGCAATGGGCGGATTCTGTTCTGCACGCGCCATGTCCACGCGCAATGACGATCCAACCCACGCCAGCCGACCGTTCGATACGGGGCGGGACGGATTCGTCCTGAGCAACGGCGCCGGCTGCGTTGTGCTTGAGGAATTCGAACACGCCAAGGCCCGTGGCGCTCCGATTTATGCCGAGTTGATCGGCTTCGGCATGAGCGGCGACGCCTATCACATCACCTTGCCACCGGCCGATGGAGAGGGCGCCCGCAAGTGCATGGCGGCCGCGCTTCGCGACGCCGGTATCGACCCATCGGATATTGATTATCTGAACGCACATGGCACGTCGACGCCCGCCGGGGACGTCGGTGAAACCGTCGGCATCAAGCGCGCTTTCGGCGATGCCGCAAAGCGCCTCGCCGTCAGCTCAACGAAGTCTACAACCGGTCACCTGCTGGGGGCGGCCGGCGTTGTCGAGGCAATATTCTGCACCTTGGCCATCAAGCACCAGGTAATTCCGCCGACCAGCAACCTCGAGGATCAGGATCCGGAGTGCGATCTCGATTACGTGCCGAACGAGGCGCGGGAGGCCAAAGTGCGTACCGCATTGTCGAACTCGTTTGGTTTCGGCGGGACAAACGGAAGCCTGGTAATTCGCGCACTTGATTGAACCGTTCGCCCCGGTTGCCGCTCCAGGTGACCTGCGGCAATTGCATCGCGAGCACCCGTCGCGATATCCGTTCCTGTTACAAAGCACGTCTCGGGGTGGGTCGCTTGGGCGTTTCGACATCCTGTTCGCGTTTCCCGGCGAGGAACTCGTCCTTTCTGCGACCGGCGATCTCACGGGCCCGTGCACCGACGACAGTCGGGGCTTTCTCGGCTCGCTCGATCGATGGTGGTCGCGAGAACGCGTAGCCACGAAGCACACGGAGTTGCCTTTTCATGGTGGCTGGTTTTTGTACCTCGGCTATGAGCTCGCTGCCGAGATAGAGCCGGCGTTGAAACTGCAGCCGGACACTATTTTGCCAACGGCCTTCGCGGTTCGCTGTCCGGTGGCGTTGGTATTCGATCATCACTCCGAGCGCTGTCATCTCGTCAGCGAATCGACCGATGACGGCAATCTTCAGCAACTGCGCAAGGACGTTTTAGATCTTCCAACGCCGACGCAACTCCCGGAGCGGGCTATCCGATCTGCGGAGGAAGAGGAGCCGCGGCGGTTCCTGGACGCGGTGCGGCAGGCAAAGCGGCGCATCGCGGCGGGTGACGTTTATCAGGCAAACCTGTCACGCGGGTGGTCGGCCGAGATCGTCGATGGTGCGAGCGGCGCCGACATCTACGCGTCACTCTGCAAGGCGAACCCGGGACCTTTCGCGGGTATAGCCAGCTGGCACGGAAGCGACATTATCTCGTCATCGCCGGAGCGACTGCTGCGCATCAGGGATGGTATTGCTGAGACCCGTCCAATTGCCGGCACAAGGCCACGCTCCACAAACGATGACGACGATGCCTCGTTGTCATCCGAGCTGTTTGCGCACCCAAAGGAACTTGCGGAACATGTCATGTTGATTGATCTTGAGCGAAACGATCTCGGCCGCGTCTGCGCTGCCGGCTCGGTCGAAGTTAACGAGATGATGGTGCTGGAAAGCTATGCGCATGTTCATCATATTGTCTCGAACGTACGGGGCAGGCTGCGGGCAGACGTCACCCCGGGGCAGGCAATAGCAGCCGTATTCCCGGGCGGCACGATTACCGGTTGCCCAAAAGTGCGTTGCATGGAGATCATTGCCGAACTGGAGGAGGGTGCCCGTGGCGCGTACACAGGCTCGTTCGGCTACCTCAACCGCGACGGCAGCCTCGATTTGAATATCTTGATTCGAACGATCGTAAAACAGTCGCAGCGACTGACGCTCCGCGCAGGTTCCGGAATCGTCGCGGACTCGGACCCGCAGGCGGAACTCGAGGAAACGCGCGCCAAGGCGAAAGGCTTGCTGGAGGCCCTTAGTCGATGAGCAACTGGTTTCGCAATGGCGAGCAACTGGGTGGTGTTCCGGTCGATGACCGCGCGTTTCACTACGGTGATGGATTGTTCGAGACAGTTGCCATACGGAACGGTCAGCCAAGACTTTGGGACATGCATCTGCGCCGATTGCGCAAAGGCTGTAACGTACTTCGCATGGAAATGCCGGATCCGGACGGCCTGCTCAACAGCCTCAGCGCTGCTTTATCCGATGTGTCTTTGGACTCGCACGATTGCACCGTCAAACTGCTCGTAAGCGCCGGCCCCTCGGAACGCGGCTATGCTCGTCGCGTTCCTACACGAGCGGAGGTTTACATCGGGGTGTTTGCGGCAGCTCCGATCGCGCAGCAGGCCTACCGCGACGGCGTTGATACCATTATTTGCGACACGAAGCTTGCCGTAAATTCCGTGACTGCAGGATGCAAGACGCTCAATCGTATCGAACAGGTACTGGCGCGTACCGAGTGCCTGGAAAGCGGTGTATTCGAGGGCTTTACACTCGATGCAGAAGGACGACTGATCTGCGGTACCATGAGCAACGTGTTTACTGTCTCAGATAATCTCATTACCACTCCGTCGCTCGAGCGCTGCGGCGTCGAGGGCGTTATGCGCCAGTTTGTACTCGACACGCTGCGACAAGGCGGACGCGAGGTATCGGTGCGTGACATGGAGCAAAGCGAACTGCTGGCAGCCGATGAAGTCTTTCTCTCCAACAGCCAGTTCGGGGTCGTCCCCGTGCGACGCTGCGGCGAAAAGCACTGGGGCCAGCAACGCGTGACTCAATCGGTGATGTCTGTCCTTGGCGGCAACGGCATCAGGGAGTGCATTCGATGAAGCGCGGCATCGTAATCCTGCTTGTCGGCGCCGTGCTCGTCGCCGCGGTACTCGGAGCAACGGCGTGGCAGGTCGACCGATTCATGGCAAGCCCGGCGACGGTTCCGGAAAACGGCATCGACTTCGAGATCGCGCCGGGCAGCTCGTTTGCAGCGGTGACCCGCGACCTGGTCGAGCAACGCGTGATCGAGACCGACCGCTGGTTTCGACTTTACGGTCGCTGGAGCGGGCAGGCCGGCGAAGTGCAGGCCGGTCACTACCTGCTGTTGCCCGGCGCAACGCCACGATCGATGCTGGAGCAATTCACGAGTGGCGCCGTGCGCCTGCACTCCTTCACCATCATCGAAGGCTGGAACCATCGTGACTTGCTGACTGCCCTGCATTCCGACGATCATATAGAGCCATCGATGACCGATGAGGACTGGCCCGGACTGCTTGCCGAACTTGGCGCGACGGTTACGCACCCGGAAGGGCTTTTTCTTCCTGAGACCTACCGTTTTCCACGCGGTACTACAGATCGCCAGTTGCTCAAGCAGGCTTACGGACTCATGCAGAAGGTCCTGGCCGAGGAGTGGCTGGAGAGAGACACGTCCATTCCATTGCAGTCGCCCTATGAGGCCCTGATCCTGGCGTCGATCGTCGAAAAGGAGACGGCCCGCGCGGACGAACGACAGCGCATAGCGGGTGTGTTTACCCGGCGGCTTGAGAAACGTATGCGGCTGCAGACGGATCCTACGGTCATCTACGGCATCGGCGCGACGTTTAACGGCAACCTGACGCGCAAAGACCTGCGGACCGACACGCCTTACAACACGTACACGCGGCACGGATTGCCGCCAACGCCGATCGCAATGCCCGGCAGAGCCGCGATTGAAGCCGCTCTGAATCCGGCTCCGGGCAAAGAGTTATTCTTTGTGGCAACCGGGCTTGACGACGGCAGCCATCGATTTTCGGCGAACAAGGCAGAACACGATGCAGCGGTTGCAGAGTATCTGCGACGTCTGCGAAGCAAGCGTAACAACGGGGAATAGTGTGAAGCGTGGCCGATTCATTACGATCGAGGGCATTGAAGGCGTCGGCAAGTCGACCAATATGGCGACCCTCGTCGAGCACATCGAGGCCGCCGGGCGTCGCGTGCTTACCTCTCGTGAGCCGGGCGGTACGCCGGTCGCCGAGGATATACGGGATCTGCTAAAGGATCGCGATGACGAGCCAATCCCCGAGATTGCTGAATTATTACTGATGTTTGCGGCCCGTTCGCTGAATGTGAATAACGTGATCTTGCCGGCGCTCGAGGCAGGCACGTGGGTGGTCTGCGATCGCTTCACGGATTCCAGCCGGGCGTACCAGGGTGGCGGCCGCGGCATCCCGATGGAGACGATCGACAGGCTTGCTGACTGGGTGCACGGTGACACCTGGCCGGACCTGACCATACTGCTGGATGCCCCGGTTGAGATCGGTATGCAGCGAGCCGACAAGCGCGGCAACCCGGATCGTTTCGAGCAGGAGCAACACGATTTCTTCCAGCGCGTGCGAGAGTGCTACCTGCAGCTGGCGATCAAGGAGCCGGGCCGATTCGTGGTGCTGGATACAACGCAACCTCTCGAGCAGGTCGGTGAAGAGATTCGCCAACTCGCGGATCAGCTGCTGGCCCGCAGCTGACATCTAATAGGTAACTTTAAGTGATAGACTTAACTGACTGTTTATGCGCGTAACTTGGCAAAAGGAGTTCGCCGAAAGCTGGCGGGCGAGAGTGGGCCAGGGCCGCAAGCCGCACGCGGTGCTGCTGTTGGGGCCGACCGGCAGCGGCAAGCGTCTGGCGGCGGCCTGGATGGCTCGACTGGCGCTGGACAGCGCCAGCTGCCCGGATCTGCCGGAGTATCCGGCGGCAGTACTTGAGCATCCGGATCTGCGCTGGGTGTCACCGCTGGAGGACAAGCAGTCCATCGGCATTGACCAGGTCCGCACGCTGGTAGCCGATCTGAGCCTTACCAGTTATTCCGGCAGTGGCAAGGTGGCGGTAATCGAGCCCGCGAATATCATGACGGATAACGCGGCTAACAGCCTGTTGAAGACCCTTGAGGAACCTCCGGGTGACGCGCTTCTAATCCTGGTCGCCGATCGGGTAGGGCGCCTGCCTGCCACGATATTCAGCCGCTGCCAGCGAATTGAGTTCTCACCGCCGGGCGAGGCGGAGGCCCTGGACTGGCTGAATCGACTGCACCCGGGAAGCGCGTGGGCCGAAGCGCTGCGTGCGGCCGGCGGTGCCCCGGTTGGCGCGATTACGGCGCTGGAAAGCCTCGAAACCAGCGCGGGGCTCGCCCGGGACCTGAACGCGCTGGGACGCGGGGACGGATCGCCGATCGCCGTCGCCGCGCGATGGGCCAAGATGGATCCCGCGTTCATTCTGAAGTGGCTCGCACAACAGGTTCAGCTGAGCGCTATAGCGCTGTCGGCCGGCCGTGACAGTGCCAACGGACTTGCAATCGACGATTCTGTGCTGCGCCGCATGGACAGGCGAAATCTGTTCTGCTATCTAGACATAATAAATGGACTCCGAGGCCAGCCTGGCGGCTCCTACAACGTGCATCTGACGTTAGAGGGCCTTTTGATTGATTGGGCGGGTGGTCTCGGCGATTGCGGACTCGAAGCGCCGCGGGACGGTATGAACCTGATGCTGGGCAGCAGCTGATTACAGGTCCGATCGCCACCGGCAAACAGGCTACAAGGGTAAGAAATGAGCAAACCAGGACTCCTGACATTGACGATCAAGGACAAGAGCGCGCTGTATCTGGCGTACATGCCCTATGTCATCAATGGCGGCCTCTTCATACCGACCAGCAGCTCTTACAAGCTCGGCGATGAGGTGTTCATGCTGCTGAACCTCATGGGTGAGGAGGAGAAGATACCTGTTGCCGGAACGGTGATCTGGATGACGCCCAAAGGCGCACAGGGCAAACGCACTTCCGGCATCGGTGTGCAGTTCAGTGACCAGGACCAGGGCAACACGCAAAAGAAGATAGAAACCTACCTGGCCGGCGCGCTGGGTGGAGACAAGCCGACCCATACAATGTAGGCCCGCAATGTCGGCCCACGTTGCACGGCAGCTACCCGTTATCGCTGTTTATTCCGCCTTGTAACACGTAGGCTTTGTAGCCACGCTCACTCAGGATATACGCGCCCGCCGAACTGCGTCGGCCGGTATCGCAACAAACCACGTATTTCTTTTCCGGATCCAGCGTGGAGATCTTCAGACGGATGAAATACAGGGGGATATTGATGGCCCCGTCCAGGTGCTGGTTCTCGAACTCGCTGGGCAGACGCACGTCCAGCCACTGACCGCCGCCCTGCACGATCTCCTGTGCCTGCTGCTGCGTGACCCACTCCAGCATTGGTTCGTTCAGAAGCTTCTTGAAATCTTCCTTGCCGAGGCGCATTACCGATCCTTCGGATTGCATGGTGACGGTCGCGTTGCGTTTGGCCTCGGAAATCAGAGCTTCTTCACCGAAGGTATCGCCGACATGCAGCTCAGCGAGCTTGATCCCTTCCTTGCTGAGCGGTGTCTCGCGGGTGACCAGCGCAGTGCCACGAATCAGCACGTAGAAATAATCACCTTCCGCGCCTTGCTTGAGGATGACGTCGCCCGACCGATAGTTGATTTGCTGCATGCGCATGAAGATCGCCTGGATATTCGCCGGCGGAATCTTGTGGAACGCCTTGGTCTGCAGCAACATCGTCATCCAGTCTTCGTTGCCTTCATCCGTTTTGCCGGCCAGTTCGGACACCTCGTAGGTGCCGGTCTGGTCCCAGGTGAGCATCACGTCCAGCAAGTCACTGTCGATTGACAGAAATTGCACGCGGTCGCGTGCGCGTCCGGAAACGCGACGAGGAAAAACCGGCGCGACAGGATTTCGCGCGAATTCCGTGCCACCGTCGATCTTGCCCACTATCTTGGCCTGGTCAACCAGCTCGAGGGTTCCGGAAACGACATAGAAGGTGCGCTTCTCAGTGTCACCCTCTTTAAAGAGTAGCTGGCCTGGCGAGAGCTCACGGATCTGGACCTTGCGAGCGAGTGCGGCAAGGTTGTCTCGCTTGAGACCGTCCAGGGGCGAAAACCGCCGCAGCAGCTCCGTGCTGACCTGTTCAGCCGACATTGTTGGTCCAGAAATCGATATCCATTCAGTCTTCGTTGTTGTGCATGCTAGCCAGCGCGTATTCTACCTTTAATTCAACGACTTCCGGTACCTGTTAAGACGCGCACCGTGAATCAACGCACATTTTCCCGGAGAATGCTCGAGGACCGATCACCGCCGTCACAGTTCCGACCACCCCGGATGCGGCTGAAAGCGGTCGCCATGCCGGTCTGCGAGGGTTTTCAGCACGGCGAGGACCTCGGATTTACCGCGTTCTTTCGCGTAGTTCAGCGGCCCGCCGCGGAATGGCGCGAATCCGGTGCCGAAAATGACGCCGGCATCGAGCAGATCGGCGTCGTTGACGACACCCTCATGCAGACAGGCCACGGCCTCGTTGACCATCGGGAGAATCAGCCTGTCCTCTATATCTGCCGGCGTGCTGCCTGTTTCCGCCGCCGGCTTTTCCGCCTTGCCGCCCTCCCAGCGATAGAAGCCTTGCCCGGACTTTCTACCGAGCAGTCCGTCCTCGACCATTGTTTCGAGATGCGCCGGAATGGGGCGATTCATGGCCTCGCCCAGCACTTTGGATACGTGCAGCGCAACATCCAGGCCTACGCTGTCGACGAGTTCGACCGGCCCCATGGGCATGCCGAACGCTTCAGCGGCGCGATCAATCTCGACCAGCGGAACGCCATCCTCGTGCAGGTGCATGGCCTCGGCCATGTAGGGTGCGAGGATCCGGTTGACAACGAATCCCGGCGAGCTTGCGCACTCCAGGGGAAGTTTGCCAATGCCCTTGGTAAAGGCAAAGCCGACATCGAGCGCTTCCTGCTCGGTATCCTGACAACGAATGACCTCGACGAGCGGCAGCATTGCGACCGGGTTGAAGAAGTGTAAGCCGATAAATCGTTGCGGCTCTTTCAGAACGGTTCGCAACTCTTCGAGCCGAATGCTCGACGTGTTGCTGGCGAGCAGTGCACCGGCCTTCATATTCTTCTCAAGCGCCTGGTACAGACTCTGCTTGGCCTCGAGGTTTTCGTAAATTGCCTCTATGATCAGGTCTGCCTTTGCAACTCCTTCCCCCTCAACGTCGGCGCGCAGACGCGCCAGCGCGGCAGTACGCTTGCCGGCATCGCGGATGCGCTTTTCAAACAACTTCGCCGCTCTTGCAAGTGCGGGGTCAATGTACTTCTGCTCGCGATCCTGCAGCGTCACGGTGTGACCTCGCAGTGCACACCACGCGGCAATATCGCCACCCATGACGCCGGCTCCGACTACGTGCACGTGCTCTATCTTCGTGTCGGTCTTGTTTCCCTGGCCTTTCAGGCGACTCTGCAGGAAGAAGACACGAACGAGGTTGCGCGACGTGCTGGTGCACATGAGCCGTGCGAAGCTCTTCGCTTCTGCCTCGTAGCCGGTGCTGGCCGACGCGCCGTCGCTGGCCCAGATGTCGATCATCGCGTACGGAGCAGGATAGTGCTCTTTGCGCGCTTTGCCGCGCACCTGCTTCAGCAGCATGTTCCGCACCAGCGGCCGCGCGAGTTTCAGGTTTAGCAGTCGATCCACAAACGGCGCACGCTGCTTGGGTTTCGAGGACCGCAGTAGATTAACGGCCGCATCGCGCCATTCCACCTCAGGGGTAATCTTGTCGACCAGGCCGATACGTTGACCCTTGGCGGGGTTGATCGGGTTGCCGGTCAGCATGATTGGCATGCCGGCACGAACCCCGCATATCTGGACTGCACGCACGGTGCCGCCAAAACCCGGATGCAGGCCCAGCTTCACCTCAGGAAGACCGAGGATCCGTTGATCGCTGTCAATCACAAGCCGGTAGGTGCAGGCCATCGCCAACTCGAGGCCGCCGCCAAGGCAGACGCCATTGATGACCGCCACGCTCGGGCACTTGAGGTTCTCGATACGATTGAACAACTGCTGTCCCTGGGACACCAGCTCGTACGCCAGTTGCTCGGAATCGATGCCGACAAATTCATTGATATCAGCGCCCATGATGAAGCTGCCGGCCTTGCCCGAGTGAATGACGAGGCCACGTGGCGGCTGTTTTTCAAGGGGCTCGAGTATGTCGTTGAGCTCGAGCATGACCGCGGAGGACAGGACGTTCGCGCTGGCGTCGGCCTTGTCAATACACAGCCAGACAATGCCGTCATCATCCGTAAGGGTTTTCCAGTGTTGGCTCATGGTTAGTTACTCATGTCATGCAAGTTCGAAATCACAGACCAGCGGCATGTGATCGGATAGTTTGACGTCCGGAATCTCAAAGGAGGTCACGTTGATACCCTCCTGGTAGAGGATGAAGTCCAGTTCCTTGCGCGGCGCCCGGCTGGGATAGGTCGGCCGGCTTTCGATGTTCGCCGACTTGAGTCCCGCCGCTTTCATGAAAAGGTAAATCTCATTCTCGCCCCAGAAGGTATTGAAGTCGCCGGCCACCACAACAGGCTTCTTGGTTTCCTGTATGAGGTCGTAGAGACGCCGAAGCTGCAGGTGACGGTGCCGGTACTTCAGCGAGAGATGAACCAGGAATATCGCATAGTCCTGCATTTCCAGCTCAATGATAAGACGCTTGATGCCGGTATCGAAGTAGTGGAAGGTTTCGCCGTGTACGCGCTCGGCAGCCATGAAGGCATTGCCCTGTTTGCGCACGATTGGCAGCAGCTGGTTAAATGACTTCTGGCCGTACTTGGTTTCGAACGAGCTGTTCATGCCCAGTTCGGAGGCCAGCATCTCGGCCTGATTCACGTTGCGGCTGCGAATCGAACCCGTGTCTACCTCGATGAGGCCAACAATGTCCGGGTCGACGGATTTTATGAACTTCGCGATCTCCGGCAGCACGGTCTGGTTGCCCAGAACATAGCCGGCGCCCGGCAGCGGCATGTGCATACTGGCACCACCGCCAACCGCGTATCGGATGTTATACAAAAGAAGCCTCATGCGGCGCTACGATACCGAAAGGCCCATGGCATGGAAACCACCGGGACGATTATGTGACGCGGATTTCGCGGCACTGCCTCGAATTGGCTAAACTAGGCAAGTACGACCCACTTACGGAGTGCAAGGTGTCCGAAAACAACCCGATTCGGGTATTCGCTACCCACACGTTCGAAGAGAGCGACGATTACCTGCGCGTCTTCGAGTTTCTCGAGAGTCTTGATCGTTTCTACTACATCAATGTCAGCAAGCCGGAGAACATCCCGATGTCGGGCGGATTGCAGGCCATCAAGGATGAGCTGATCGCCCAGATCAAGGAGTGCGAGGCGCTGTTCGTGCTGCCGGCCCTTTACGAAGAGAAGCGGGACCTTGTGCGATTCATGATGGATGTGGCGGACGCCAACAACAAGAACATGATCGCTATTCGGCCGTTCGGGGGGGTCGCGGAGATCGCCGAGGAAGTACAGGCGCGGTGCAAGGAGCTGATCGACTGGAACGATCGGGAAATGGCGGATTCGCTGCGGCGACAGGCGAGGGGAGAAGATACCTCGCGTTGGGAGGTGCTCGACTTTCCAGGTTTCGATGCTGATGGCCCAGTTGAAAGTTAGCGATATCAATATTTTAAGAGAATTTTCTAAGGTACTTTAGAATATGCGGCCGGTCGTCATTGCTCACCGCGGCGCTTCCGGCCACCTGCCTGAGCACACGTTCGCCGCAAAAGCGCTGGCTTATGCCATGGGTGCCGACTACCTCGAGCAGGATGTCGTTGCCACCCGCGACGACGCGCTGGTTGTCCTTCACGATATTCACCTGGATCGCGTGACAGACGTCGCTCGCCGCTATCCGGAACGCAAGCGTGACGACGGTCGCTACTACGTGCGCGACTTCGACCTGGCCGACATCAAGCGGCTGCGAGTCCACGAGCGGGTCAAGCCGGACGGGACGCCCGTTTACCCCGGCCGATTCAGCGATACGGACGAGGTCTTTCGCGTGCAGACTTTTGCCGAAGAGCTGGAGTTCGTGCGCTCCCTGGTTGCGACAAACGGGCGCCCGGTCGGCATCTACCCGGAAATCAAACGACCCGAATGGCACCGCAGCGAGGGCGTGGACATCACGCCCGAGTTTCTGCGGACGCTGCGCGATTATGGGTATACGGAGCATGCGGACCGGGTATACGTGCAGTGTTTCGATGCCCGCGAGCTCAGACGCATCCGCCACGAGCTTGGCTGCCGGCTCAAACTGGTGCAGTTGATCGCCGAGGATAGCTGGGGCGAGGCGCCGACCCAATTCGCGCTGCTACGAACAAAGCGGGGGCTGCAGCGACTCGCAGGAACCGTCGATGCGATCGGTCCCTGGTTGCGAAGGGCTTATCGGCTGCGAAAGCGGGACGGTCGCCTGACTTCCTCAGGACTGGTGAAGCGCGCACACGATGCCGGACTTGCGGTCCACCCCTATACGTTCCGAAGCGACGAGCTGCCCGAGGGATTCGACTCGTTCGAGGCTCTCCTGGGGTATTTCATCGATCAACTGGCCGTCGACGGCCTCTTCACCGATTTTCCGGACCTGGCGCTGAAGTTCTTGCGAAGGATTTAGTGCCGTCGTGCCTCTAACCAGCAGGAATCTACGAACAAGCAGGCCCGCAAGGAGGCGCTTAATGAACAAGCCATTGGTTTCACTCGCATTTCTGCTGATCGGGTGTTCAGCACTAGCGCCGGCGGCGCACGCTGCAGAGACTCTCGACCTGGCGGACTACCGCGGCAGCGTGGTGGTGCTCGATTTCTGGGCCTCGTGGTGCGTACCGTGCCGGCGATCATTCCCGTGGCTGAACGAGATGCATGCGCGCTACGAGAAGGATGGCCTCGTTATCATTGGCGTCAACCTGGACCAGGAACGCGAGGAGGCCACAGAGTTCCTCGAGAAGTACCCTGCGAAATTCAGGATTCACTACGATTCTGGCAACACCCTTGCCGAAGAATTTGGCGTGCGAGGAATGCCCAGCTCGTATGTCATCGGCCGCGATGGAAAAGTCGTGGCGGAACACCTTGGCTTCAAGGTCAAGAAACAGGACGAATACGAAGCCGCAATGGTGGCTGCTCTTGAGAAGGAGATAGTGGAATGAAAAAGACCATCGTTTTGGCGGCCGTTATGCTGATCATGGGCAGCGGCTGCAGCTCTCTGGGGGTTCAGCCCTGGGAACGGGATGTCCTCGCAAAGGCCGAGATGCAGCTGACGACGGACGAGCTCGAGGCGGCGACGGACGACCACATCTACTTCAGCAAAGAAGCATCGAGCGGCGGCCGCGGATTCGGCGGCGGCGGCTGCGGCTGTAATTGAGGAGACTCCGAATGAGCCAGAAAGACAATCGGTCAATTTCAGCGGCGCTGGCGGCGGCGACCTGCACGTTGCTGGGTACCACAGCGCCAAGCGCGGCCGTGGCCCAGCAGGAGCCCGCCTGGGATTTCAACACCTCGCTGCTGTATTACGGCGAAGATGAGGATCGGGTAAAGGACTTCAGCGTCAGCGCTATCGCTCGACGCATGTTTGTCGATGACCGCTTCCTGACACTCAGCCTTACCGTTGACGGCCTGACGGGCGCAACGCCGAGCGGCGCAATTCGGCAGGACGTTCCGCAGACCTTTACGCGCCCATCCGGCAACGCCGCGTATAGCGTACCGGCTGGCGAATTGCCGCTGGACGATACCTTCAAAGACACCCGTGTTGCGATCAGCGGCGGCTGGCAGCAACCCATCGGCGAGACCGGCCTGATCAACGTTGGCGCCAGTGCCTCGAAGGAATACGACTACATGCATCTCGGCGTCAATGCCAGGTACGCCAGGGACTTCAATCAGCGCAATACAACGCTGTCAGCCGGAGTCGCGCTATCAATGGACTCGCTGGATCCAGTCGGGGGTGCACCCGCGCCGCTAACATCGATGCTCGATGTCGGCGACACGAGTAATCGCCTCGGCGATCAGGACAAGGACGTACTTGACCTGGTATTCGGCGTCACCCAGGTCCTTTCCAGGAATCTGGTCGTGCAGGCTAACTACTCGTACAGCATGTCAGACGGCTACCTCACCGACCCGTACAAGATCTTGAGCCTGGTAGATGGCACCACGGGTGACACACTGCTTCGGACTCCAACACCGGGGATCGAGGGTCCGTCGCATCAGTACCTGTTCGAGAGTCGACCGGATGAGCGCACCAAGCACAGCATCTACGGCCAGGCAAAGTACTACATGAACGGCAAGGTGCTGGATGCGTCGTATCGATACATGACCGACGACTGGGATATCGATTCGCATACCGTTGACGTCCGCTATCGCATCCCGTTCGGTGCCGACCGCTATTTCGAGCCGCATCTCCGCTTCTATACGCAGACTGAGGCGGAGTTTTACCAGCTGAGCGTTTCAGACGCCCAGCCGCTGCCGAGTTTTGCGTCGGCGGACTACCGACTTGGTAATTTTGATGCCGTAACCGCTGGACTGAAGTTTGGCTGGACGACCCGCAATGACAATGAGATGAGCGTGCGCGTTGAGGCGTATCGGCAGACTGGCTCGGTGCCGTCCGGCCAGGTCATCGGCAACCAGGCGTCGCGAGACAATTATCCGGATCTGAACGCCATTATTGTGCAGGTAGGTTATCGCTTCTAGCACGGGCAAGAATACGCGAGACATACGACTGGAGCTCGCTGAAGACGCCTGGCACGGTCGATTCCAGGCGATGGGCAGCCCTTGCGAGCTGGTTTGCGAGGCGCCGCAACGGCGCCTCGCCCTCGAGCTGACAGAGCGGACAGCTGCGGAGGCATGGCGTATCGAGGATAAGTTCAGCCGTTACCTCGACGGCAACATCGTTTCCAGGGTTAATTCTGCTGCCGGCACGCCCGTGGAGGTTGACGAAGAAACCGCCCACCTGCTGGATTTTGGACAGACCCTTTATCGGCTCAGCGATCGACGTTTCGACCTGACGTCGGGCGTTCTGCGGCGTGTGTGGCGCTTCGATGGCAGCGACCGGGTACCGAGCGCCAGCGATGTGCAGGCGCTGCTGCAGCTGGTCGGCTGGTACCAGGTCCTGTGGGACAGTCCGCTGCTGCAGATGCCCGCTGGAATGGAAATCGATCTCGGCGGAATCGGCAAGGAATACGCCGTCGATCGCTGCGCCGCGATGTTGCGGGAGATGGGTGCCGGCCCATGCCTCGTCAACTTCGGTGGCGACCTGGTGGCAACCGAGGCTCCCGCACGCCGACGCCGATGGAAAATCGGCATTGAAGGGCTGGATCAGCAACAACCCCAGCAGGTCATCGACCTGAAATGCGGTGCGCTGGCAACCAGCGGAGACGCGCGTCGTTTCCTGCTGAAGGACGGGGTTCGATACAGCCATATCCTGGACCCGTTAACCGGCTGGCCCGTGTCGGATGCGCCGCGCTCGATAACGATTGTCGCGGACACCTGCGTGCAGGCAGGTATGCTCAGTACACTGGGCATGCTAAAAGGCAGTGGCGCCGAGGCGTTTCTGGACGAGCAGGCGGTGCAGTCCTGGTGTCGTCGATAGCGGGTGATTGATGCACCCAAGTCCGGAAATAACCTCAAAAATCTCGCATAGGTTATTGTTTATTAAGTCACTTTAGGTCGGGCCGAGGAGGAATGCGACGTCGCTGTCGTAAGGATCCGACGGCTCGCATGTTTCAGTATTGAGAACTCGGTCCTGTTATGACAAGCCATTCCCCATAATCATACGGCTATGTTTGTCGAGCTCCCTGAGAACATTCTCCTGATCGCCGCCGCATTCGTGCTCGGCTTGCTGATTGCGTCCATGGTCGCATCGCTGACCTCGGGTCGCCGGGCAAAACGCAGAGACCCTCGCGATGATCGCATTCGGTCACTTGAGGCCGAGCTTCGTATTGCCCAGTCGGCCGCGGCCAAGGCGCAGGACGAACTCGACAGTCTCGGCGAAGAACTAAAAGAAACAACGGTAGGTTTGGAGCGTCGCGACAACGTAATCAGTGACCAACAGGCCAAGATCGAAAAGATATCGCGGGACCTCAAGGAATCGGTCATCAAGACGCGCGAGCTGCGCTCCGAACTCGCTGAGCGCGCGACCGAAAACGTGCATGCCGAAGCCAAGATTCGGGAAGTCGAGACTGAGTTGTCGGTCGTGCAGGCTTCCCAGGACCTGATCGCTACGGGCGTTCTTGACTACAAGTTCGTGCCCGACGAAGATGACTCCGATGGCGAGACCGCCGAAGCGAGTGGGGCTACTACCTGATCTTTTCCAACGCTGCTACCCGGCGTGCGAGGCCGCTGCTGGCAGGACTCACGCTGCTCTTGTCCTTTGGCTGTTCCGAACCCTATTTCGGCGTCAAGATACCGTTCCAGGCAAACTGGGGCGGCGAGACCGTCACGTGTGCAGACTCCGACATCAAACTTAGCGACCTGCGCTTCTATGTAAGCGAGGTACAGCTGGTCGACACCGACGGCAACACGCGCGAACTCGAGCTGCACGCCGATATTCCCTGGCAGCAGCGAGATCTGGCCCTGATCGACCTCGAGAATGGCGCCGGTGCCTGCAATGCGGGCACCGCCGAGACTTTTCCTTACCTCGTTGGCGGCGTGCCGCCGGGCGACTATCGGGGCCTGCGATTTACCATTGGCGTGCCGTTTGAGCGCAACCACGCGAATCCGCTTCTGGCCGCCTCACCCCTCGACGACCCGGCAATGCACTGGCACTGGCGCTCCGGCTACAAGTTCCTGCGTGCCGGCATAGCATCAGCCTCGGACGGATTCTGGATACATGTCGGCAGTGCCGGCTGCGAAGGCACGGTGGGAAAAATCAGCGATTGCCGCTACCCGAATCGCATCACTGTAGAACTCGATGGCTACACACCCAACAGCGACCTGATCGTGGTCGATCTCGAGGCGCTATTCGCGGGCATCGACCTCGACGATGGCGTGCCCGGGGACTGCTCGTCCGGTCCGGCCGAGCAAATCTGCACGGCACCTTTCGCAGCGCTGGGGATCAACTTCACGACCGGCGCAAGCGAAGGTCGCCAGCAAGTGTTCTCTATACAGCGATGAGGGCTCTTACCCTTGCCGGCACCATTGTCTGCGCAGCAGGTGCCGTGCTGTCGCTGGGCTTTTGGTGGCAATCCCGCGAGGATACCTACGATTGGCAACTGCCGCCCGACATGCCGCCGCCGGTGGTACCCGAAGACAATCCGATGACGCCGGCAAAAGTCGAACTGGGGCGCTGGCTGTTCTATGACACCCGACTGTCCGGCAACAAAACGATGTCCTGCGCGAGCTGCCACGTGCAGGCGCTGGCCTTCACCGACGGCAAGGCGCGTTCGGTTGGCTCGACGGGCGAAACGCACCCGCGCAGTTCGATGAGCCTGGTCAACGTTGCCTACGCCAGCCGGCTGACCTGGGCAAACCCGTTGCTGGACCGCCTCGAAGACCAGGCGCTGACACCGCTGCTTGGCGAGGATCCCGTCGAGATGGGGCTTGGCCAACAGGCCGACGACTTCGAGGCTTTACTCAGAGCCGACGCGAACTACAGCGCGCTGGCGACAGAGGCGTTTCCAGACGACCAGGACCCACACTCACTGCTTAACGGGGTCCGCGCCATGTCGGCATTTGTGCGCACGATCATCAGTTTGGACGCGCCGTATGATCGTTACATAGCCGGTGACGCAGACGCATTGAGCGACACCGCAATACGCGGCATGGACCTGTTCTTTTCCGAACGGCTGGAGTGCTTCCATTGTCACGGTGGATTCAACTTCTCAGACAGCACGACACACGCGAACACGCGTGTGGAATCGGTCGGCTACCACAACACCGGGCTCTATAACCTGGCGGGAGAGGGCGCTTACCCGGCCGACAATACCGGTCTCTATGACATGACCGGCGAGCGTCGGGACATGGGGAGATTCAAGGCACCTTCGCTGCGCAACGTGGCCGTCACGGCGCCATACATGCACGATGGCAGCGTGGCCACTCTGGAGGAGGTCATCCGCCATTACCAAAGAGGAGGGCGCCTTATCGAGAACGGCGAGTACGCCGGTGATGGCCGCCTCAGTCCCTACAAGTCAGAATTTGTGCGTGGCTTCGAACTGTCCGACAGCGAGCGCGAGGACCTGAAGGCGTTTCTGCAGTCGCTTACCGACACGACAGTTCTGACCGATGCCAGATTCTCGAATCCGCACGTCGACTAGTCCGCACTAACGTGGACGGCGAAGTTTGTATGTCGCCAGGCTAGATAGAGCACGACAAAATACGCTTGCATCAGCAGTGCCGAGATCCACTCAATCCTGTTTTCTGCAGGGTCGGCGTCTGCCAGTACCGACTTCAAAACGACATTCAGGATACCGAGCGCAAACGGCAAACCACACAGCCACAGCATGCCGGTGGCGTAACGCCTGAGCTGCAGCGCGCCGCTGCGTTTGGCGTGGCGCAGCAACGCGATCGCCAGCGTGACCTGTGCCGTTGCGGTACCGAGGAAGTAAAAATAGATGCCGAAGCGTCGCATGAACTCGTAGAAGTTCCCGCGTGTGCCGAGAAAAGTCACGTACAGAATCAGCGCCATGGCGCCGACGATGCCCGCGATAATGATGGCCTTTGCAGCGCCCTCAGAATTTGCCATCGCGCGCAACCACAGCGCGGAGAAATACCAGAGGACCGCGAGCAAGACAGACTGAGGCAGCATGACGGCATGAAAGACAAGGCTCGCCGGCAGGTATCTTCCTGTCGCGCTAATGGAAACGCAGCCATCCAGAAACGGTGAGCACGCGGGCAGGATACCGGACTCGACCGCCAGCCAGTAAGCCATGGAAACGCCGACAACTGGTGCAATTCCAGCGATAAGGGGGAGGGCTCTGATCACCATCGAGACAGCATAACCGACCTTAATCTGCTATATCTATGGGAGAACATGAAGGGGGGATGTTATGACTATCGTGAGTTTGTGGCTGCCGATTATCGTGTCAGCAGTTGTTGCATTCATTGCCGGCTCTGTTATCTGGATGGCCATGCCCTGGCACAAGGGCGAGTGGAAAAAGACGGCTGATGAGGAGGCTGTGCGAGCTGCGTTGAAGGGCTGCGCGCCGGGCCGCTATACCGTCCCGAGTGTTCAGGATCAGGCTGAATGGAACAAGCCTGAAATCAAGCAAATGGCCATTGAAGGGCCGAACGCCTTTATCACGGTGGTACCGTCTGGTGTGCCGGCCATGGGCGGCAAGCTCGTCGCGATGTTTGCCTACAACCTGCTCGTTGCGGTCATCTGTGCCTACATGGTCAGCCGCACGCTGCCGGCAGATGCTGCTTACCTCTCCGTCTTCAGGATCAGCGGCACAGTAGCGTTTATTGCCTATGGCATGGCCTACGTGCAGGAGAGCGTCTGGTTCGGACGGCCCTGGTCGGCGACCGTCATGACGTTCCTCGACGCACTGATTTACGCGGTCTTGACAGGCGGTGTTTTCGGCTGGCTCGCCTGACGGCCGGGCAACTGACATCAAGTCACTTGGCGACCTCATCGCGACCATCCCGCAGGTTGGGCGCGTGGAATGGCTGGGAGTGCGTCCCGAGCGTCGCACCGACATGCGCGTTGTCGACAGCGTCGACGCGGAGCCGGTAAACGGTCTGTTGGGGGACCGATATCGCGGCCGCTCGGGCGCCCGCCACGCCACGCTGATTCAAGCGGAGCATCTGCCCGCAATAGCCAGTTGCGTCGGTATCGCGGAACTTACACCTGAACGACTGCGCAGAAATATCGTTGTCAGCGGAATCAACTTGCTTGCGCTCAAAGACAAGATTATTTGCGTGGCGAGCGTAGAGATGGAGGTCACGGGTCTGTGCCATCCCTGCAGCAGAATGGAAGAATTGCTGGGGCCTGGAGGCTATAACGCGGTGCGCGGACACGGCGGAATAACAGCGCGAGTGCTGACGCCGGGGAGAATAACGCTGGGCGATCCTGTACGGGTTAGCTGACCAGTCGTCTACCGGTATCAGACGTTGAGGTAATTCTGGATCTCGTAGCGGCCGCTTCGAGCCAGCAGCTCACGCTGTTCGAAACCGCCACCGCCTTTGCTGGGCAGTTCTGTTTCCATCCGGCGGCGCAGTCTTAGCAGATGCCCCTGCGTGTCGCGAAGTGCCGCATTGATGAGCTCCCGCGTCACGCTGTTATCGCGGGCACTAGCCAGGAAGCACTTCATCTCAAAATACCGGGTGAAGGTCTTTTCGTACGTTTGCACCAGCTGCATGCTGACATCGTCGTGCATAACGTCACCAATGTGGTTCGTCGAGATGCCGCTCGAATAGGCAAGCATGTACTGCTTGTGCTCGACGAGAATCGCATCGTTTAAATCCAGGGTGGAGTGAAACAATCGGAACAGCTGCTCACGGCTCGCCGCGCTCACGTCGCGAGATTGCAGGTAGGTAAAGAATGCCCTGCGATGGACCAGCTGCACATTGGCCTTGCGCAACGCGAGGATCTGGTATTTCTCAGCATTCTGCTCGGCAACAGGGACCAGCAGGTTGGCATGCCGAAGCTCCCATTCGCGGTATTTGCGGAAGTCATTGACGATCGTGCTTGCTATACGCGACGAACGAGGTTCGTCGGACTCGACCGCGTCCTGCAGTGCGTACTCGGACGCGTCCATCAGTTGTTTGTGTCGTTTGGAGCTGTAGCGGGCCATGATCTTTGCGGTGACTTTGGGAATGTTGTTCTGTCGCTAGCTTATGTCTAATTCGTGACATTCTCAAGTATCAGAAATTTCGAATATTCTAAATACATGGCAATACGTAATACTTCTTAAAGACGTTGAAGGTGGGCAGGCATACGATTCCCCTGCCCAAAAAGACCCAACGTTCGTGTTGGTACCGTCTGGCATATCCGTCTATGTCGGTCGCTTGAGAGATAGCGAACCGGTTCGTTCGTTGGAAACGTAGTCAAAACGAGTGTGGAGGCGGGTTTAATGTTTATGAATCGTGCCCGTGGCAAGAGAGCATTGCTCTCTCTGTCGACGGCAGTACTTTTTGCATCTTACGGAAATGCGCTGGCCTATGAATCGCCAGTTCATGTTTTTTCTATCAACGATGTGATGGGAGGTTTTGACGGCAGTACCTTTGGAACCAGTGGCGTTATTCAGGAGACCGGATCCTCAATAATCTGCGGCGTTGGCTACACACTGCCCAGTGGACAACGGGCCCGGTGGTCGACAAGCAGGGTGTAACGCTGTATCCGGTCGATAGCGAATTTGGCTTCTATGTCGTCGACTTCCTTGGCGCGGAGGGCAAGGTAAGAGACGGCGACTACATGGAGGGCTTCGTCGGTAATATCGAGGAGAACGGTGTACAAGTCGGTATCAAGGTCGCAAACGCGCCGACCCTGAAATACAAGGTCAAGCCTCCTCTGGGCACATGGTGCCAGGGGCTCGGCGGCACCTCGGTCAAATGCGAGACCGAGCACTATGTAACGATGGAGCATGTGCTGAGTTGTCATGAAACCATCCCGTATTCCTTCGCTGACCCAGTCACAGGAGATCAGGCAATACTGTCAACGCCAAACAGCAGCCTCATGTTCGATTGTGTAAATGCACCACTGGATGATGTTGCGAACATACTGACCGCTGGCAATCCCGGCGACCGCCTGACAATTTCCACACCCTGTGAAGACGGAGATGTCGTTGGTGTAGATTGCCAGATGTTCCCCAACGACAAGACCGATATGCAAAACAATATCGCGTTGAGTACGGACTATTCGGTGCAGCTGAAGGATGATGGCAAGCCGCTGTACGGCTGGGGCGCAACACACAAGCGACCGAATGACGTTCGCATGTACGCCCGGCTGGCGCTCCCCGACGAATGGAAGGCAGACGATGCTCCCGCTAACGGATACAAGGTCACCAGGGCGGAGCTCGTGATCAATCATTGGATCACAAACAATCCGAATGATCAGCTGCGCCCGGAAGATCTCGAAAATGAGGCTGCAACCGGTCGCAAACCTTCCTACCAGATTATCGAAGGTGTTGTTGCCGACGGCACTGACGCGGACGTCTGGAAGTCGATAGTCCCGTGCTATGAAGGTGACGGTGACCTGATCGATACGGAGGAGGGTGCCAACGACCCGACCTTTATCGGCGTCGGAACGTACCTGAAGAACGCGCCGTTTGCGCTGGACCCGGACGCGATTCCCGGCGAGCTTGCAGCCGATGATCCGTACGCTTTTTCATCAGACCTGGTCGGAGGCTTCACAAACGCGTTTTACACCACGATTAACCGAGACCCGTTCGAATGGTCCTACGACGCGAACCCGGATCCGTTGATTCAGGATTTCGTCGGTAGCGCTTTCCCGGACGACACGCTGGGAGAGCTGGTTTCCGGACCTCGCTGGAGACTGAAACCCAACAAGTTTGGCCAGGACCTGCCGGGACTCGAGATTCCGTTGATCGAGTGCAGCGCGCCGCCGTTCAAGAGCGACAACATCAAGTATGAGGTTGGAACGCCCGTGACCACGGTGATTAATCTGCTTGACTGGGCGGACGACAGCTCACCGCTGGCCACCAGCAAGGGGTGGGTTGACGTAACCGCAAATGAGTTCGTGACGGTTGCCGATACAGTCAACGGTACGCCTATAACCAGCAACGGACTGCCAATGACCGATGATTTTGACCTCGCGGTATACATCAAAGGTGACGCCAAATCTACGGCTGTCTTCAACGCCAAGCTCATCATCGAGTACGAGGGTGAGGTTCCCGTGCCACCGACCGATTTCGACCTGGCCATTACCTCGTTGAATGTGCCGGCGCGGATGGATTGGGGCAACCCGGGATCGTCGAGCTGACAATCGCGAACTTTGGACCGGCTGACGCTTTTGGCGTTGTAAACCTGACGGGCATTTCCAACCGCGGCGAGGTATTCGAGTTCAGCGCCGATGTTCCACGACTACTCAGCGGTGATGAAATTGAGATCGAATGGCCGTGGCTGGCACCGTCTGGCAGACCGCAAACAATCCAATGGACGGCTACGGTTACTGAAACCGTCGTCGATGGAGACGACACCAACCCGTTGAACGATACCGCCGTCGCGAGCACCAAGGTGCGACGAAACTAGAGGAGGGTACCTGACTCGAAGTCGGCCAGTATCAGGTGGGCGCGTCCATTCGACGCGCTCACCTTGCCGTTCCGGCCGATCCCGTCAGACCTGGAAAATAATGCGCGCTAATTCTTACAGATCCACAATTCCCGGCATTCTGTTCCTGCTACTGATTCCCTGTATGGCGTTAGCGGGCGGTGACGAGGGACCCGAACAATCCGGCGAAAAGGAAGAGACGCCAATCGCGACACCGGCACCCGGCGGCAAAGGCCCCGGCATGGGCAAGCAATACCAGCAAAATACGCCAGGCCCCGGCAAGGGCAGCCCGGAGTATCGTGGAGGCGCAGAGAACGAGGAACCTCAAGCCGAACCAGACCCCACCCAATCAGACAGCGCAAACGAGTCCTTATCGAAACCGGGTGAAGGCTACCCGGGTTATCGGGGAACCGGTGGCAGCGACTACCCAAAACACCGGCAATACGGGAACCCACCTCTGAGACCGTTGGAGGGTGAATCCGCCGCCAAACCTGCGCCGCCGGCCAACGCCGGACCAAGACAGGGCTTGTTGCATGCAGCCGCTTTTGGCGACCTCGAGGGTGTAACCTCGCTGCTCGACTCAGGTGCGTCGCCGAACGCGCGGTCGAAGGACAAGAGAGGACGTACGGCGCTGATCCTCGCCGCACAGGGCGGACACGTGGACGTTCTTGAGGCGCTACTCGCAAAGGGTGCCCGATTGGAGGACCGGGACAAGACAGGTCACACGGCGCTTAACTGGGCCTCGATGCGTGGCCAGAAGGCGGCCGCTCGGTTTCTGCTGGAGCACGGCGCCGACGTTAACACCTTGAATAATCGTGGGGTGTCGCCGCTTCTGTATGCCGTCGGTACGCGGAACAAGGCCATGATTCGCTTAATCGCCGAATCAGGCGCGGATCTCGAGATCGAGACGCGTGACAACAAGATGACGCCGTTGTTGCTTGCCATTGAGCATCGTGACCTGGCAATGACGCAGATGCTTCTCGATGCAGGTGCCAACGTCAATACGTGCAACCAGGACGGTTACTCGCCCTTGATGGCGGCCGCCGAGAAAGCCGATCCGGCAATCACCAGGCTGTTGCTTGGCGCAGGCGCCAAGCCCAACGTCAAGGACCAAAAAGGCCGAACTGCGCTGGTGTTCGCACGCAAAGCCGGAGACGAGAGTATCGTAAACGCGCTCTTGGCGGCTGGTGCGAAGAGCTAAGGGACAGGTACGAGGAAAGGGTGGGTTCAGGCTTGCTGTTCGGGCTGGCTAATCCAACCGGGTATGTTATTTAACATAATATACATTATGCGCATATAGAGGCATTAGATAGACTCAGGCTTATGTACCAATAAGAGCCTCCAGAGGGATATCGAGCTCTTCGTGCAACGTCCTGATCATCTTTAAAGACAGGCCCCGCTGTTTGTTCAGGACCTCTGAAACTCGTGCCCGTGAACCAATAAACGGTTCCAGGTCTTTTCTCTTCAAACCCATCTGTTCCATTCTGAACCTGATGGCTTCAATTGGATCCGGCGATTCAACAGGAGAATGTTTCGTTTCATACGCGTCCACACCAGCATCTGTGCCCGGCTTGGCCGACATTAGCGCCTGAATACGTTTCAGAGCACGCTCGTGGTCGGTGGTATTTCGTATTGGGCGAATTGTCATCTAAACAGTCTCCGCATCCACCTTGTCGTAGGCTTCATGGGAACCCACGAACCGAATGTAAATAATCCTAAAATCATAGTTGATCTGCACAACGAGCCTGAATCTATTGCCGCCAATGTTGAAAACGACGCGGTTCCTTCCCAGAATACTCGCGTGACGGTAACGTCTTTTCACATCTCCCGGACTTGCCCAGCCAGACGCAGCAGCTTCTCGAAACCAAGCTTTTAACGGTTGTTCGGCCGGCGGGTGTCGTTCCCAGTACTCTCTCCCAATTTGGGAGCAATTGGCCCAATTTGGTAGCAATTGGCTAATTCGCGTATTTTGATCATACTTGAACTCTGGACTGCCCAACTTCTATACAGATGTTGACGTGTTACTCCGGTTTGAGCGCAACGTACTGTCGCAGCCGGTCCGATATTTCGACCGAATTATTCCGCGGGCTTTGTGTGATCCCGTGTTAGCTGTCGCCGTCCGGGCCAGTTTCCGAATTGCAACTCAAATTCTATTCCCACTCCAACAACGGGTTCCCGCTCCTCGATCAGGAAGTCGCGCGGCCAACTCAGGTAGGTTAGAAACTCAACGAATAGCCACTCTCGTGAGACTTTACGGCGGTATCGCAACTCGATGCCATAGTCTCTGACAGGCACCTCGTAGTCGGTTTCACCGGTGCCGTAAATTGCATAAGAAATAGCGCTGTCGTTGGTCAGGTCTTGATACGCGATCAGCTTGCTCGTCCACGCCACTCCTTCGACATCCTCCTCGACGACTGCTACTGACCAGGAGCGAATCAACCAATTTTCGTCAACCGCATGGTCGAGCGTGTTCGTAATCGACAGACCCGCGCCTCGCTGGCTTTGTAAAAAAAACCGTGGTTCAACTCGCCACAACCAGTCGTCACTGAATGTCTTGTGCCAGCGATAGGTCGCCCTGACAAACGGTTCCAAGGGTGACGCAAGCTTTACTCCAGCACCAAATGACCAGCCGTGCTTCAATTTGGTGTTTCGCGTGTAGCCGATTCCGAGTAACCAATCCTCGTCGTCAAAATCATTAAAGCGTGTTGGCAACGAATCGACATTATCATCATCGGAGCCATCCACCACCTCGTTCGCTTCGCCGCGGCCGAAGATCAAGCTGGTGCGCTTATTGAGCGCAGGAAGCGCTACGCGGGCCTTCAGACGTATGCGTTCCTTCAGATCATTTCGCTCATCCCACTGACCTCCAGCAGATAATCGACCGCGCGAAACCGTCGCCTCTTCCTCGACATCCGCTGAGCCGAAAATATTGTCGATTCTTTGAGCCGTCGCCGACGTTACGCTAAAGACCGTTTGTTGCGTCCTGTCGAGAAGCGGGACTTTCTCTGGCTTGCCGCTGGCGCAGCCTGCCAGGAACGCGCCGCTTAGAGCGAAAAGCAAGTGGCGCATGCTCAATGCAATCTTGCTTTTTGGGTTGAGTGACCTCGTTCAAACAACAGCGGCCTCCAAAATGACTTGCTCGATATCGTTGCCCAAGCCTATCAGTATGCGGGAATATTTGCCTTTGACTGGATGACGGAGATCCATCTGCCGAGATAGTCCACTGACTTGCCACCATCCCGGATCACAAGCCACAGGAGAAACCTGCCCGAATAATTGGGGTCGAACCGCGGTACATGATCCCGGCAGTAGCGCCTATTGCAAACGACCTTTTTTGCCGTCTGTCCTACAAGGCGCGTTCCAGGTATTGGTCAGCGAGAAGATGCTGAGTCTGTCGCACCCTAACTTCTGACACTTGGTTGGCTGCGGTACGGAGCTGGATCTAGCTAACCCAGCATTTCGTTGCAAAACTTCCGGCACATTCGAGTTTTGTTCCAGTTTTCTGGAACACGGTATCGGGCAGTTCCGAACCTTGTGGACCAGGCTGGCCTGGGAATCAATAACTTAGGGAGTCCTGTTTTTCCGCTATTTACGAGTCCCGACAGCGGCCACGAGAGTGCTCTCAAATCATTTAGTTGGCGCTCAAACTACTAGAACGTAACGGACTGATACCTCATACACTGGTGTTCGCGGTGACGACGAGCGTCAGGCCGTCGCGAGCAACCACGTTGACATCCATTCCTTTGACCATATGAGCTGCATCACCCGCAGCCCTCGTGGCGCGCCAGGTTTCTCCTCGGACTGTGACAACGCCCCTGGTTGAGCAATCGAATCCATCGATGATGACAGCCGTCTCGGACGGCAGATCGGTCTTGAGCGTTCTTTCCCCAGGCCCGATGCTGACGTCGGATGGTGCAAGCGCCTGGATACGCAAAGCAATGATCAAATCCGCAACAACAGTCAGTGTCAGAGCCGCGACCAGTCGCTGCAGGTTGCTCCACTCTGTCAGCAAACCGGTGAGCAGAAACGTCGAACCACCAACTACGACAGACGTCGGCAGAACAACCAGCCACCAATTGAGCGAGTAACGTTTCACAGCCTTTCTATCTCATGAGCGCACAGCGGTAATGAATCCAGTCTCGGCTTGCCCGGTAAGGTGCTCCCCAACGATATAGCTACGCATAGCTTCGGCCTCAGAGTGAACCTCATCGAGGCGCAGTTGCAGCAGGTCTCGAATACTTACCATGCTTATAAACCGACCGTTTTCATTAACGACCGGAATATGTCGCAAGTGCCGCGAAACCATGACCGCCATGATTCCGGCTGCACGATCTTCCGGCACACAGGTAACGACATCTTTTGTCATCAAATCGCGAACGCGCCTCTTTAGGAGGTCCGGCCCGACCGTCTGCAGGCTGCGCACAATATCACGCTCCGAGATTATTCCCTCGACCTTGATTCCGTCGCTGCTGACGATCAGCGCGCCCACATCCTGAAATGCGAGTGAATCCAATACCTCTGCGATCTCTGCATCGGGCGATATATGCCCCGGCTCCTTGCCCTTTTGGGCGTTGAGAATGCGTTGTACAGTCATAACCTACTCCTTTCAGTTCCCGCAGCGAACACCGTCGGGATGTTTCGAAAGTGGAGCTAGCAAACTACCCGATTAACACGATATTGGCGAAGGAGTCATCTGTAAAGTCGAATTATTCACACTGATTAGTCGATAAAGTCGAGCTAAGGATCAACAACGGTGGCAGTCGCGGAATCATGTACCAATATGTGGCTGCTCGACTCGGGAAAGATCGTCAGCATCGAATATCTGAGAATTACGTCGCGATCCGATAGAGGCCACGAATCTGGCGTACCTCGCGAAATGATGTCGCTTCAACGCAGCATCGTCCGCGAGCTCCTTGGTGTCACGCTGACCCTTAAGCAGACAGGAATCTGCAAAGTTGGCGATATCGGTTCTGAGCTTAGCGGTGACGACGGCGACTGGATGAGCGCGCTGCTGCGCATCAAGAGCTTAAGGCGGGCTCAACCACGCCGGACGCTAAGCGGGTTCGTCCTCATAGGCCCAACAGGGAAGATTATATAAAACAATTACTTGCATTTATAACTTCATTCATTTTGTGACACAATTCACGGTTCTAGCCAGCCTCTGCAACATAACCTCATTTAATGGGGACTAAGTTAGTGCTGATCATGTTGCTTTGTTGAAACACTGTATTGGTTTATTCGAACACCCTGACCAGAGGATTGATGGTTGTGGAAACGCGGTTAATCTCAGATCGCAAATGTCATCTCTACGGCGCAGTGCTTGCCTCGGTGACCTTCGTGTTTGATATCTATCAACCGCTCGGAATTGCCGGTGCAATGCCCTATATCGCGCTCCCGCTTTTAGGATTGCTGGCGAGATCATCCCGCGCGGTGGTCAATCTCGCGGTACTGGGAACGGTACTTAACATTGCAGGTGTCGTCATGGCGACGTCAGGCGCCCCGCTCCCCGCCGTGCTTGTGAACCACCTTATGAGCGGCATCCTGGTCTGGATGGTGGCCTATATCTGCCTTAGGCATCTGGCCGTCGAAAACAAACTCCGCGACAGCCTTCGCGACGCGGCCTCCCGTGATCCATTGACCGGGCTCTATAACCGGCGTTTTGCGTTCGATAGCTTCCGGACCGAACTCAAGAAACACAAGAGATACGGCGATCCGCTGTCGGTCATCTTGCTGGACGCCGACCATTTTAAGCAGATCAATGATCAGTATGGGCACAGCGCCGGCGATGCAGCGTTGCGAGCGATTGCCGGGGCCTGCAATGCATCCGTTAGGGAAACGGATGTCGTGGGGCGTTTTGGCGGCGAGGAATTTATTGTTTTACTACCCCACACGTCTGCTGCCGATGCCGAGATCGTCGCTGAGCGCATTAGGAATACGATGTTACAACGTGATCTCAACTGGCAGGATCAGACGTTCAACGTCAGTCTGAGCCTGGGCGTCGCCGAGGCGGGTATTCATGCGACAGATTTCGACGGCCTGATAGCGGCAGCTGACGAGGCCCTTTACGCTGCGAAACGAGGTGGGCGCAACCAGACCCGGATTGCAGATCGTCGAATTGCCGATGACCGCACGCTTCGCGTCGCTTGACACTGGATTCACAGACTCGCGTTGGGCTGGCAGGCACCGACTCGCGCACGATTGCTGAAGGACACCGATAGCAGTTTAGCCGCTATCTCCGTCCAGTGCCGGCTCGCGTAGTTCGCTACGACATGGGGGCGGCTACACGTCGGTTCCGTGCCCATACGCAGGCCGTTTTCGGCCAGTGCTATGTCGGCGTGCTGGTCGGAGCCTACCTCGCCCAAAAAGCCAAGCGGCAACCCTTAAAATGGCGGTTCGAATTGAACGTCCGGACGCATGCTGGCCGAGAATTCTGAGTTAATATAACGGCTACTGACCCACAGCAGCCATTCGGATCCGTAGTGGGATTCTTCGCTTTTTCGCACGAACTATGGTCAGAGGGCATTTGAGTGACTCGAAAGATCGTAATCTCAGTGGTATTGCTGAGCATCGGGTATTCCCTGATGCTCGTGCTGATAACTCCCTACGCGAATTATCTCATCAAGATTCCAGAATGGTGGCACCCCACGGTCGGGCACGGAAATGTTCAAGCCTTGACCTGGCTTCATCTAGTTAACGCTCTTTTCGTTCTTGCTTGTGCACTGCCGATTTCCGCGATCATCATTCGGGTTTTTCCCAACGGATGGGTAATGGTGGCGCTTGGGACTGGAGTTCTCGCTACTACTTACGTGCTCACGCCGACCCTCCGCCTTTTGATTTCGGAGTCGGTGACCGCCTCGGACCAGAGTCGGTTGTTCTCGTTGTCGTTGATGGTGGATGTTGTTAAGTATGCGATTTTCCCCCTAGTTGCTTGCGCTCTCATCCGAAAGGCAATGCGCTTTAATGGCCCGCCGCACTTGCGAACCGAATGACTGTTTTTGGCCGATTGCAGGCCGTCGCCACTCCCCTACAGCAGATGTTCGAGTGGCAGGTTTCGGGAAAAGCAACCCTTCGGGCTGGGCGACAAGAAAGGTTCAGAAATTGGCACTCGCCCTCCTCTTCAATCTCAACATTTTTGCAAATCCTGGCGCCCTGCCCCGCCTACAGCGACCTTCGCACCGATGTAGCGGCGGGAACAGGTCCGATATTTCGGTTTTTTGCCAACTTTTTGCCGCCACAAACGTACTTCTAGGTAGGACAGGCAATACCAATCTAACGGTGTAGCCCGAGAACGATACCTGCAAGGCTCTTGACGTTTTGCCGGTCGACCTCGTGGCAGGCCCGAAACGACAAGGGGAGACTGAGTTGCAAGAGGCTGGACTGGCGAAAAACGAGGCGAGCAGAGTCGCGACGCTGCACGGTCTGGGTATTCTCGATACACCGCGCGAGGATCGTTTCGATCGGTATACGCGCATCGCTGCGCGAGCTTTCGGGAGGCCGATCGCGTTGATCAGTCTGATCGATCAGAGACGGCAGTGGTTCAAGTCCGCCGTCGGTATCGACATTGACGAGACACCTCGGGAAACCTCCTTTTGCGGACATGCAATCCTGGGCGACGGCGTATTCGAGGTGCAAAACGCACGGCTTGACCCGCGGTTTCGTGACAACCCCCTGGTAGTTGGACCGCCGAGTATCTGCTTTTACGCGGGGGCGCCGCTCATTGCCCCCAACGGACACCGGCTCGGGACCTTGTGCATCATTGACCACGTACCGCACCAACTGGGCGAGGAAGAAAAAAGGATGCTGAAAAACCTTGCCGACATGGTTGTCGGTGAGATGTTGACGCGGTCCGATGCTAAAGGCGATCGATCTCATCGCGTGACGCATACGATTGCAGGGGCGAGTTTCTTCGAAGCTATCCCGGACGAGCATGGTCTCTCGGTGCTGCTGTTCGATATTGACGATGTGCTGGCGTCGCACGATGACGAGTATCCAGGCTTGTCGCCCTTGGAGATTTTTTCACAGCTCCTGCACGATTATTTTCCAACAGCCCGGTCGATCGCGCATATCGGGAACTATCACTTCTGTGTATTGCTCAAGCAAGATGAGAGCTTTGACGAAGTACGGGCGATCAACCGGCTTTGTTCGGATGCGAAGAAATTGCTGTGCTTCGCCGATGGCCATGAGTTTCTGACGCCCTTTGCCGGACATCTACAGTACAACCCGGACAGCGACGCATCCGTCGATGACATGCTTCTCGATGCTGAACGCATGTTTCTCAGGCACGAGCGAGTACCGATCCCCGATGGGCCCACTATCAACCAATTCCTGAAGAACCTGGTAAGCCGGCGCAAGACCATTTTTTGATGAGATTGCTGCGACAGACTTTACGCCCGTGTCGAATAGAGCCTGCTCCAACTACTGCCGAGGAGTTGGCGCTTAACTTCTGACGCTTGGAAAGATGGACCACTTCCTACCCCAACTCGGAGTCAGGCCACAGGTTCAGTTCTCGGGCCTCCGGCGACCCTGAATAGTCGGTGCAACGGCTACTTTCCCCGCGCCTCCGGGTGAGCCGCCTTGAGGCCTTTGGCAGCGAGACGAACGGTTTCATGCACTCGCTTTGCCCGTGTCTCGCTGCGCTTTGCCGTCTTGATCCAGAGCAGGATGACCTTCTTCGCCGATTTGTTGAAACGGTCAAACTCTCGCTGCGCCGCCTTGTTCTTTTGCAACGCGCTGACAAGATCGTCCGGGACAACCACGTTCTCGATATCGTCCAGGAAGCTCCAGGCGCCATCAGCCTTGGCGGCATCGACAAGCTTGCGCCCGGCCGGTGTCATCAGTCCGGCCTTCTCGAGCTTCGCCACCCGATGCTTGTTTGCAGCTGACCAGGTGCTGCCCGGCTTGCGCGGACCCACCAGCAGCATCGTACGGTCATCGTCGACGCGCCGGGTGCGGCTATCGATCCAACCGTAACAAAGCAACTCCTCTACGATGTCACCGTAAGGAACATAGTGATCCGTAACGTGTTTCTTGAAGCTGACGAGCCAGAACGTGCTGGCCGTCGCGTGATTGGCGTCGAGCCAATCGCGCAGTTGCTGTCGTGAGCGGAATTCAATCTTCGGAAAGTCCAATGACACAGACGTCTCCGTGCTACCGCAACAATCCGGGATTGGAGAGCCCTGCCAAGAATGTTTCCAGCCCCTCGGTATAGGCACGCTCATCGCGAAGGAAGGCGTCGTTATGGGTTCCACGAATCGTCAGTAGCGTCCTGGGCTCGTTCGCCGATGCGAAAATCGCTTCGCCGTGATGATACGGGATGATCTCGTCATCGCGACTGTGAACGACGAGCACCGGGCATCGAACATCCCGAATATGCTCACGCGTCGCGTGCTTGAGACGGCTCAACCAGCGTGCCGGGAGCCATGGATAAAGCTCCTGGGCGATGTCGGGTATGGACGTGAATGACGATTCCACAATTAGCGCCAGGGGTTGTTGCCTCGCGGCGAGCCGTGAGGCAACAGAGGCACCTAAAGAGCGCCCGAATATCACGATATCGCTGGCAACGAGGCCGCGATCCTCGATGAGATAGCGCCACGCTGCATCAGCATCGCGATAGAGTCCCGTTTCGCTCGTGCGGCCATTGCTCTGGCCGTAACCCCGATAGTCAATAATGAGTACCGACAATCCCAGGTCACTGAACTGCCGTATCGATTCCAGGCGATGCGAGATATTTCCGGCATTGCCGTGAAAGAACAGCAGCACTCGAGCGGATCGCCCCGGAATGAACCAGCCGTGCAGTGTCACTCCGTCGATGGTTTCGATGAAGACATCTTCATAGTCCATGCCAACATCGCTGGGCGTCATCGTCAACGTTCGCCCGGGCACGTCTGCAAGGTAGAGCATGCGACCCTGCATCAGATACACCGCGACGACGAGAAAGCCGTATGCAGCAGCAAGAACCAGTATGAGTTTCAGCATGACATCCCGAACTTTAGCCAAGTCATCTGAGTCACTCCAGAGATCCTGCATTGATCCGTGTGCCGGATGCGTTCAACCGGCGACTGCGGTGACTACTTCACGCGCCAGATGACATTGCCGACGTCATCAGCGATCAGCAACGCCCCGGTGCTGTCCAGCGCCAGGCCGGCCGGGCGCCCGCGCGCACGCCCATCGGCGTCCAGGAAACCGCTCACGACCTCCGTGGGCTCACCATCCGGTACACCGTTTTCGAACGGGATGTAAATAACGCGATATCCGGACACAGGTTGTCGGTTCCATGATCCATGCTGGCTGACGAACATGCCACGGCGCCATTTCTCAGGTAGCGCACTCTCGTACGAGAACTCGATATCGAGTGATGCCGTATGCGCACCGAGCGCATAGTCGGGGACTCTTGCGAGCGGGTGGCCATCTGACCAGCGAGAGTCCAGATCAGGCTGTGGCTTATCGCCAAAATACACGTACGGCCAGCCGAAGAAGTCGCCCTTGCGCACCGAGGTCGCGTAGTCGGGGACCAGGTCGCTGCCAAGCTCGTCGCGTTCATTCACGACCGTCCAGAGCGTATTGGTCGAGGGCTCGATCGCCAGGCCGTTGGGATTGCGCAAGCCATGCGCAAAGAGCTCCATCTGGCCGCTCTCGAGATGCAATTGATGTATCGCGGCGCGGCCTTCCTCGACCTCTGGCCCGCACTCTCCAACATTGCTATTGGAGCCAACCGTAATAAATAGGCTGCGCTGGTCCGGAGCCACAAGGATGTTCTTTGTCCAATGATGATTCTTGCCCGCCGGTAGCCTCGCGATGACCTCCGGCGACCCCGTCAGGGTCGTTTGCCCAGGCTGGTACGGGAATCTCAGCAACGCGTCAGCGTTCGCGATGTACAGCTCATTATCGACGAGGGACATGCCGAAGGGCGAATGCAGTCCCTGCGCAAACACGTGGGACTCGTCGGCTGCACCGTCGCCGCTGGTATCGCGGTGCAGTGTGATTCGGTCCGCACTGGGCGTTCTGGCGCCACCGTAGTTCAAGACGACGCCCGCTGCGATGTTTTTGAGTTCGTTGCACAGCCCAGAGCCATCAGGTGCGTTACTCTCAGCAACCAGCACATCGCCATTCGGCAAGACATACAGCCAACGTGGATGATCCAGGCCGCTCACGAATGCGTTGATTTCCAGGCCACTGGCAGGAGACGGCATCTGGTTCGCGGGCCAGCCAACTGCCTTGGCTGGTCTCACGATCGGGACCAGGGTCTTGTGAGGCTCCACTAAATGCGGTGACGGACCGTAGTCCGCCTGCTCGCTAATGGTGGTCGCCGCGGGAAACAAAAACTGCCAGGCCACGACAGCAAGGACAGTCGTCACCGTGCCAATCAGGAGTATTGCCAGTTTCTTGCGCAAAATTCTGTGAAACCTCTATAGCCGGAGTACCCAAATCGTCTCTTGAGTGTATCGCACGGACCACCCTTCTATGACGACAGACGGCACTGGATTTGGCAGACTTCCAATCTGCGCAACCCGGATCATGTTTGCCGAATAGGGAGCGTGGGACCGATCAGCTCACGTCAGCCGGGCTCGAACGGGAGCGAGTACTGTCGAGCGGGCGATCCCGAACTTGCGTCGAAACGATCGGATAACCGGCATGCGCTCATTCCACGGCGACGCATCGGCGCGGTCCGGGTCAACCGGGCAAACGTCCCCCGCATAGCCGGCCGGGATCTGATCATCCAGCTCACCGGTGCCGGCGTTATCGAAAAACTCGAACCCGGGTATCAGCAAATCCTCGTCGACGATCGCATCGACAGTACGTAATCCGTAGCTCGAGAGTTCCGTTGTAAACGGCTGGGGGCTGACGATCCAGACGTGATCCAGCCCGGCGACGAACAGGTACTGAACGCGGCGGTTCTTCGAAGCGATGCGGTACTTCTGAATCTTGCCGCCGTACATCGAGCTTCGCGACAGGGAAACATCGACAACTGCGTTGAAATCCGGCTCGAATCCACTCTCGAACTGCAGCGTACGCGGGTCGTTGTCATCAGCGAACCAGGCAATTGGCCGGTTCCCGTTGATCTGGTTCGCTCTGACCCGCATCGCCCGCTCCCGCGGCCCCTCGAAATCCTGGTACGGGTGGATTCGGCTCGTCGGCGCGTTCCTGAGTACCAGCGACAGGATGCGTCCGTCGTTATGCTTGCGCGGGCCGCGCTGGCTGACCTGATCGAGCGCCGCCTGTATCTCGAGCGGAAGATTGGTGGTCTCTTCGGCGGTATTCCAGCCGCGCTCACCGCGTTTGTTCACCCATCGGACCGCGCCCTTGCCGATCCAATGCGCGTCTGCGGTATTGATGTAATGCGAGGCTGAACGCCAGACCAGCGATGAGTCCTTGTAAAAGACTCTCGCGTGTATGCTCGATTTGCGACCTCGTTCGGATGCTGCGGGGAGCACATAGGCCGGCATTACCTTGAGCCCTTCAGCGTCACGCTGGTTGCACAGGAAAAAGGTCGTGCCGAACAGCTCGATCCGGTGCTTCGGCGTATAGCCGATTTTCAGCAGCTGCTCGGGATTCGATTTGGCCTGGCCGTCGACGCGCAATCGATGACCTGAATCGAGCAGACGCTGAAATTGCCTGGCCGTCTGCCGCGGAGTGTCGGTCCCTGGACCGACGCTCCTTATTCGCTCAACCGGGATTGTCGTATTTCTGCTCAAATGGTCAGTTCCTGCCTTGCGCGAGTGAATATCATCGCAGACCTGAGCCGAATTTGGGTGGATTCGGGACCCGAGGCTTCGTGCCTCCTTTCTACAACCTGCCGTTTCTCAAGGCCCGGCGGGCTCGGCCGCTTAGAGGCTTGCCAAGCTTCGCCTGAAGCAAGCAAGACCCTGGCTGCGCGCTGATCGGCAACTTGCGGTCAGATGCCGGTGCGCGCCGCTAAGCTCGTTGATCGAGCTCTGAAATTAGCTCGAAATTCACCAAGGGAATTAGAGGCATAAGGCACTTTTCTCACCTTAAGTCGCAATTTGGAGACACTTGTTCACATAATGCCTGCGTGATACTTACTTCCATCCAGATCACTGCAGGAGAGCAATATGTTTGAGCGGGTCAAGAGGGGTGAAGACAGCAGCGAATCGCCGGATACAAGCCGGCCCGAATCCGACAAATCCTTCGGGAACTTGAGGTCCAAAGTGACCGGCCGCAACAGCGAAGTGGCGGTTATCGGCAGATCTATCCAGATCAACGGTGATCTGCGCGGCGATGAGGACCTGCGCATCGAGGGCAACGTCAGCGGCACTGTCGAACTCAAGAGCAGCGCGCTTACCATCGGCAAGGAAGGCAAAGTCACGGCCAACGTATACGCCAAGTCAATTGCCGTCGACGGCGAGACCAAAGGTGACCTGTATGCGACCGAGCGCGTGAGCGTGCACGTCAATGCTCGCGTCCAGGGCAACATCATCTCCCCCAGGGTCAGCATCGAAGAAGGCGCGCACTTCAAGGGCTCCATCGAGATGGACCCGGCCGCCGTGGAAAAGGCGCTGGGCAAAACGACGACGCGTATTGGCGACAAATCGGCGGCTGAGACCACGTCCGGAAATGCCGCCGAAACCAGGCCCGCATCCGTCAAGACCGGGAAGAATGACGACACGAAGGTAATCTCCCCTGCCAAATCCGCTTAGCTAACGTGCTAGCGTCCCTGCGTCGGGCAAAGAGCCGCGGACTGCCACCGAGTGCACCGGTGGCGTTTCATGCGCCCCTTTTTCACGACCTGGTCACCGGACTGGATGAGACCCGGCGGCATGTCGTGCTCGACCTCGGTGCGGCGTCGACCGCATTGCTGGCGCTGCTCGGCCAGTCGCGCTGCCGCGTCGAAATCGCGGACCTCGCGCATTTCGGCGGTATCGAGCGGCTGAACACAACAGAACCGGGCCCCGCGCTGGCCCAAGCGGCCGACGGCATCCTTCCGAACCGACTATCCGGCGACCCGTTTGACCTGGTGTTCTGCTGGGATCTGCCGAACTACCTGACGCTTGCTGCCCTGTCGGCGCTGATGAATGCGATCGGCGAGCGTGCCCGCCCCGGCGCCGTTGCCCATGCCCTGATCCACTATGCCGATCGTGACATGCGCAAACATCCGAGACGCTTCGTACCGTCATCGGAGGGTAGTGAATTGATCGATTTCAGCGAGCCCAACGCAGCGATCGCGGCGCCGCGCTATTCGCCCGAAGACCTGGACAAGGGCATGGGTCGTTTCGTACTCGACCGAGCGCGACTGCTCAGCAACGGCATGCAGGAATTCCTCTTCCGGCTATAGCTCGTTGTGAACCCAGGGCCCCTTCCGCGCCTTGGCATTACGACTTAACCGACTGCTTATGTGATCTGCGTCACAGGTATCCTGGGCGTGTGACCCGACAGGGCACATCCGTGCGCACGACGTTGGTGGTGTAATGACGCCATCCGGGAAACCAGAAATGTGTCCGAATGCTAAAAGTCAGGAAAAAGCGTAACGAGAAACTGGGTATCAGCTACTTCGGACTGCTGGGCCATGAAGTCGCTGTGATCAAAAGCACGGTGGAAAGCACCCCGGATTTGGCCGCCGACTACGAACTGCGTGAGCCGAACCAAGCCGCCACCTGCGACATCGTGGTGGTCAACCAGGATAGTCAACTCGCAACGTCCTGGTGGAAGAACCTCAAAAAGCGGAATCCATCGGCTATTCCGATGTTCGTTACCAGTTCAAGACAAACAGCTGACGACAGCGCCTATTGCATACGTCCGTTTTCGCCTTCCTTCCTGAGCGCCGCGTTCCAGGACTTGGTCAGCAAGAATAAACCGCTTGCCGGTCGGCCCAGCGTCACTCCAGCGCGCTGACGGTCGATATGTCGATCAGCGGATTCGCCGCGATCATGCCGTCAGCCGTGAGTTCGGGATAGGGTTTCCCCAGGGCACGATAACGTTCGGCGATGTCGGGATACGACCACTCGAACAGCGTACGAGCACGCTCGTCGGGCGTCAGACGCGACTGCTGGTACAGGCCTGCAGCGCGCCGCTGTCGCTCGGCCTCGGACAGAATGATGCCAACGACGACCGACACGGTCAGCGACGATCCATGACCATGCATTGGAATAGCAATGTGCTCGTCAGCCTCAGCGCGCGCGGCGTCGCTCAGGCCAACGCGCTCGCCCCCGACCATGATCGCCACCTTCTGCGTGTAATCGACATCGCGATAGTCGCGCGTTCTTTCGCCAGTGTGCGCGGCTACGAGCCGCCAGCCATCGGCACGTAATGACGCGAGCGCGGCGCGGGTTGAGCGGTGCGTCGTGACGGCGACCCAGTGCTTCGCGCCGCCGAGGCTCATGTTATTCGGCCGCGCGAACTCGCCTGTCGAGGTTGTGTGCAAAGTCTGAATTCCGACAGCATCCGCCGTGCGGATAATCGCAGAGACGTTGTGTGGTGTGGTCACCGCGTCCATCAACACCGTTAGGTCGGGCTGGCGGGCGTCGAGGGCGCGCTGGTGGTTTGCGGTTTGATCGCGTGTCATTGGTGTTCCTTACGGCGCGTGTCCGGATATCGTAGCAGCGGGTTACGCTCACGAACCGGTACGGCTTCACAGATGCTCGCTGCTGCGTCGCTGCGGCGCTCCGTCGCTCCAGCTTATGTTGCATGGCGTCGGTGAAAAGTTTTTCGAGCCATACGTATCTTGGCTGCGAGCGATCCGGCGAACCCGGGTGTTTTTGGCCGTAAGCCGTCAATCAAAAAGGCTGAAGATGAGTGGCCGGCAAGCGCTCGAAAGCAGCCTGTCGACGGATAAACTACTCGAAGACTGCTACTCACCCATAGCGCTCCACCTCCATCACGAAGATCTCCGCATTGCTTTAAGTGTTTATGTAAACAGTCCCTCGCTGAGCAATACAGGTGTGATTTACTCACGACACTGACAAAGGCAAACCCGTCGCAAGGCGGGGACGCAAAGCCACCGGTCCAGCGGATACGTTCGAGGGATAGCGGAGTTGCCGGAATTCCAGTTGGCCGCTGTCGCGGCCAAAAAGCATGATCCGCAATTCGCAGCTCCTCTCTGATGTTCTCACACCGGCACTCATGCGTTGTCGTTGTCGCTCAGCGCGGCCTTTGCCCGTGCATGGTTGATTGAACTTTGGAGACAGACTATGACTGCTCAAGACACCCTTTCGAATAAACGATTCGTCGCTCTAATCTGCGCCGTTTTGTTTGCGTGCGCGAGCATGTCAAGCGCATTTGCGGACAAGAACGGCATGCCGAACAAGAACAGCGTGGCTGATATCAGTGGATGGATCACGGACTGCGGAGACCTGAAATTCTCGGTGGAATCGGATACAAAGGAATTATCGAATATCCTGCTCGTCTTCAACGATGGAACGTGGCAGAAGTTCGAAATCGAAGACGGAACTCTCACGTTCGAGTACACCTACGGTCCGACAGAGTCGCGCAGGGTCGACACGGCATTTGTGAAGGCGGGTTCTTATAAGACGGCGAAGAACTCGTTGTATGGTAATAAAAAGCTTGGCTTCGAATTCAATTGTGATGACTCCCCGGGTTCCGGGGCCTGAAACTGAAGTATTCAGGCTCATCCCGATAAAGTGGCAGGAGTCGGCAATCTCGATCGCCGACTCCTGCAGGGCTTATCGCGTGCGGTCTCGTTCGACTGACAACCCTCGCAATGATTACTGATCGACCCGAACGATATCGAAATACAAGCCGCTAGGGTCACATGTCAGAGGGAAGCAAATGTCGAAACGTGCGTTCACCGCATACAACCAGGGTCCGAACAAGTCTGCCGTGGACGGAACGAACGGATCATCCTCGGTGAGGATTTTCGTCAGGGTCGCAGCGGAATAGTCCGGACTCAGCTTGAAGACAGAGATCTGATTGAACATGGCGGTTGGACCGAGGAAGTTCTGAACGACGTAGAGCGTCTTTCCTCTCAGGACCAGTCCATCGCCAGCCAGTACGTTTACTCCGCCGAGTTCAATCTCCGTTGCATACCCGGTGTCGGGATCCACGGTATACAGTCGGCCTAACGCGTAATTCACGACGATAAGCGTACGACTGTTGGCGGTGGCCACGATTCCGTTCGCGTTGATCACCAGCACTCCCGGAATAGTAACGTCCGCCCAATCACCGTGTAACCAGAGGGTCTCCACCCCGCCTGACGGTGCGCCCTTTGAGTTTAACGGGACCTTGTAAATGAATGGCGCGAGCGAGTTGGTGAAATAGGCCGCGTCTCGCGTCACAACGACGTCATTTATCCATCCTTCGCCGAGGAGCAGTTGCTCGACGAGTTGACCTGTCTCAGTGTTGTACACGCGTCCATCACCAAAAAAGCCACCCGCAACAAACAGGTAGCCACTGCGTTGGTCAAAATCAAGACCTACGGCAAACATTGAGCCAGGCGATCCCGGTACGAGTATGCTTCCTGCGCCAGTCCTCAAATCTGCCGCGTAGATACTGCCATCCGCCAACGATCCGACATAGGCGGTCGGCCCATTGCCCAGGGTTATTCCCTCCGGTTGAAAGCCCGCCGGCAGCGGGATGCTCTCCGGAAAACTCTGCGCCGTTGCCGAGGTCCAGAACCCGAGCGACAGGATCAGGGTGAGCGCCGACAGAGCGACTTTCATTCGTCTTAATGTGTTCATCTCCTCCTCCTTTCATTGAGCAGGTGTCAGGGCGCAGCCCACCGGGACTGCCGCCCCGCAGAGATAGACTATGAGGGTTGACGCGTCGTCGCATGACCGGTAGCTGACGATTAGCGGACGGTATCGCGACAGCGTCGATTCCAGTGCTTCGGCCTTTCGGTTTACCACATGGTTTTCGACCGCCAAAGCCGTAAGATTGACGGTATCGGCACAGGCGTGCGTCAGCACTGATGCGCGATTCTGCCGGCAGGTGGTAAGGGGTGACATCCTGTGTACCGTTTTGATGATTTTTTGGCCGACCCGAAGTCGTGGAGACTTTTGCGGGATGGACAAGAGATTCACGTCGAGCCGGTCGTACTGAAGCTGCTTATCTACCTGATCGAGCACCGTGAGCGGCTCGTTACGCGGCAGGAGCTGATGGATACCGTCTGGGGCGACACGGTGATCAGCGAATCTGCGCTCACCAAGGCGGTGGCCCGGTTGCGAAAGGCGCTGGGCGATGACTCGGCCACCCATCGCTACCTGGAAACCGTGCGCTCACGCGGCTATCGCTTCGTCGCCCCTGTCGAGGAGATTGAGAGCCGTCATCAGACCGTCCTGTCGTCCGATAAGGGCCGTGCGACAACCCTGCGCCGCGCCCTGCTGGCGAGTTCCGCCGCGATACTCGTGCTGGTTGTCGTGGCCGCCTTCTGGCCCGCTACACTTGAAAACGAGACACCGAAACGGGAGGTCATCCGCTCGCTGGCTGTGCTTCCGCTGAACAACCTGACCGGTGACCCTGAACAACACTATTTCGTCTATGGTCTCCAGGACCTCCTGATCACGGAGCTGTCGCAGATTCGAGGGCTGCGGGTGACGTCGCGGCAGTCGACAATCCGCTACCGCGACAGCGAGTTGCCCACAACGGATATCGCGAGACAGTTGGGCGTGGACGCGATCGTCGAAGGCAGCCTGTTGAGGGAAGGCGACCGGATCGAATTGACTGTGCAGCTGGTAGACGGCCGGAGCGACGAATATCTCTGGGCGGGGCGGTATGCGCGCGAGACTCCCTATGTATTTAATCTAATCTCGGAGGTAGTCGGTGCCATCGAGGCTGAGATCACTCCGAAGGTGCCGCAGGATGGCGACAGACTGACCCACGACCCAATGGGCCCGATAAACTCGCGCGCCATCGACGCCTATGCCCTCGGCATTGCACATCTCGACCGGTTTACCGAGGATGGCATCCGCACCGCCATCGGCCAGCTCCAGACCGCGGTCGCGATCGAGCCGGCATTCGCGCTTGCCTGGGGCCAGCTGGCGGTGGCACATGCGATGCACGCTTTGTTTGGTTTTGTACATCCAAGTGAATCCATTGAACAGTGGCAGTTCGCTGCGTTGCAGGCGATCGAAGCGGACGACCAGGTTGCCATCGGTCACTCTGCGCTCGGCTGGGCAGGCATGTACACGGGGGACTTTGACGGCGCCTGTGAATCCTTCGAGGAAGCCTTGCGCCTTGACCCGTCGGCCCCGTATGCGATGCATGGCGACGCCGACTGCCTGATGCTGCAAGGGCGTATGGACGAATGCGTCGCCCGCATACGCGAAATCCAGATAGTCAGTCCGTTCAGCGCCATGCACAATTTGCCGTTGTCCTCGCATCTGTTTATGGCGCGCCGCTTCGACGAGGCCATCACCACGACCAAGGACGTGCAGGCTCGGAATCGCCAGTTATCGTTGCACTGGTTCCTGGCGCTGGTTTACTGGCAGCAGGGCCGCTTCGACAAGGCGCTGGAGGAGGAGCGACTGGAACTCGCGCAGCGCGGCGATGTCGTTCTCCTGGCAGCCCTCGAAGAGGGCTTTGACGCCGCCGGACCGACCGGTGCCATGCGTTCCATGGCCGAGGCATTGGTTGATCGGGCAAGCGAATCTTATGTGAATCCGTTTTTTATCGGGGAGACATTTGCCCGGGCCGAAATGGTCGACGAGGCTCTGCACTGGCTGGACCAGGCCGCTGACCATGGCTCGTACAATATGACCTACCTGGCCTTCTGGCCCCCTTTCGACGTCTTGCGTGACGATCCGCGGTACCAGGACCTGGTTAAACGTGTATACGGGTCTAGGGCTCAGGAGATAAGTCGGGCCGCTAATTCAGGTCGATGACAAGCGTCTGCTTTCCGGGTTCCCACCATTCCAAAAGTTTGTAGAACGGCTTGTTCGTCTTTGCAGACGACGATGTGGATTTGGCCGTAAGCAGACCCTATTACCGCAAATCAGACGTTCGAGCGGCAGGTCTTGGGGAAAGTGGCCTGCCAGCCTGTGCGGCAAGCACATACTCCTGTCAGTTCTCTCCTTGTACACACAAGCAAAGCATTGCCACCCCAACCTTTGCGCATGTTGGCACTGACTAGTGAGTGTGCGCCTTCTCAGGCCGAATAGGGGTTCCCTGACCCATATAAGCCCGTGCAGCGTTGCACCCGCGTACTGCCTTCGATGTTCTGAGAAATACGTCCCAAAACGGTGCAGCACCAGATGCTAATCTACTTCCGCTTGCGAAATGATTTCGCCTGATTTTGGAGTTAACTGGTCCAATGATTACGAGCATGGATGCCACACTGCTTGGCAAGTTCTCACCGTTCGACACCCTGGAATCGGCCAATCTTGTCGATCTTCTGGACAGCATCGAAGTCCGGCATGCGACTGCAGGCCAGGTGCTGTTTAAAAAGGGTGATACGGAGAAGCGTTCAATTTACCTGCTCTCCGGTACGCTTTCGTTACAAAATGGCGATCAGGTCCTGGGCACGATTGAAGGCGGTACCGAAGAAGCGCGTAACCCGATCGCGCGGGCACTTCCGCGCCAGCTGTCAGCCATTGCAGCCGGCGATGTTCAGTATTTCAGTATCGACAGCGAACTGGTAGACGTGACCCTGACGTTGGACCACACAGGCATGTACGAAGTCGGTGACTTGAGTTCCGAATTGAATGGAAGCGAAGGCGACTGGATGAGTGCCCTCCTGCGCAGCAAGACCTTTCAACTGATACCACCGCAGAATATCCAGATGATCTTCATGCGACTGCAGAGAGTTGATTACAAAGCCGGACATGTCGTTATCCGCCAGGGAGAAAAAGGCGACCATTTCTATATCATTAGAAGCGGCCGTTGCAAGGTCACCCGTGAGACGCCCGGTAATGGTAACGACATCGATCTTGCGGAACTGGGCGTAGGCGGCACCTTCGGCGAGGAAGCGCTGATCTCAAATGAAGCTCGCAACGCAACGGTCACCATGCAAACAGACGGCATCTTGATGCGCTTGGGGCGGGATGATTTTCAATCGCTTCTGAACGACGCAATGATCTTCTCACTGGCGCATGAGGACGCGGATGAAGCGGTGTCCCAAGGCGGCCAGTGGCTCGACGTCCGCGTTCCAAGCGAGTTCAGGGCGTCCAGCAAGGCGAATGCTGTCAATCTGCCGCTGTATCTGCTGCGTCACAAGCTCGATATTCTGGATCGAAAGACGCCGTATGTCGTCTATTGTGATACCGGACGTCGCAGCTCGGCGGCGGCCTTCATACTGAATCAGCAGGGCTTTGAGACCGCCGTGTTACGAGGCGGGCTCAACCAGAGTGAACTCTAGCGTTGGCACCCCGCCTGGTTAAGAACCCGGACTGACTCTAAAAGCACAAAATTCCCGAGGCACCGCGGTAGCCAGTCTCCGGCCACTCGCCCTGCTCCCCCTCGGCGCTTCTGAACGATTCCGGCTTAGTTGGAGTTTTGCGCCTGCTCAACCGCCGTTGATGGTCCCGGCTGGTGGATTTGCCAATCCCGGGCGGAGTGCCCAGAATTGAGCAACCCTTCAAACCGGCAACCCGAAGGAAACCTTCTATGTGTCGTTGGCTCGCGTACTCCGGTGCCCCCGTCCTCCTGGATGAAGTTCTGTTCAAGACCGACCACTCTCTCATCGATCAAAGCCTCCGGGCATCGGACTCGTCGTCGACGACGAACGGCGACGGATTCGGCATCGGATGGTACGGCTCTCGCGATGTGCCGGGCGTCTACAAGGACATCCGGCCCGCCTGGAACGACACGAACCTGCAAGCATTGGCTGCGCAGATCGAATCTTCAATGTTCCTGGCACACGTCCGAGCAACGACGGGCTCTCCGGTACAGAGAACGAATTGTCATCCGTTCAATCATGAGAAGTGGTTATTCGTGCATAACGGACTCATCAACGACTACGACAAGTTGCATCGCGATCTTGCGTTTGCCGTCGCGCCGGAGTTGTTCCCGCTCATACGCGGCACAACCGACTCTGAGCTTATGTTCATGCTTGCGTTGAGCTTTGGTCTCGAAGGCGACGTACAGGCCAGCCTGGAACGCATGGCCGGGATGGTTGAGCACCTGGCGGAGCTGCATGGCGTAGACGACGCGCTGCAAATGACGCTCGGCATCAGTGACGGCGAGTCGCTCTATGCCGTGCGTTACTCCACGGAAGGCAACTCGCGATCTCTTTTTCACAGTGCAAGCCGGGATGCGACGATGGAAATAGCGCCTGACGCTGGCCGCTTTTCAAGGGACGCCCGCGCGATCGTCTCCGAGCCATTGAACAATCTTGAGGCTGAGTGGGTTGCTGTGCCGGAGGCGAGTTTCCTCACCATTACCCGGGGCAAGATCTCCTGCGAGTCATTCAACCCGATTGCGCCCTAGATCCGGACCGGGAATCGACCAGACCGGTCGTTGGTCGTGCTCCTGGCTATCGCCTTACAGGATAAACGCTCTAAGCTTCGACAACCTGGACTCCGCGCCAGAATGCGATGCGGCCAGCCAGCTTACTTGCAGCATCCGTTGGCGCTTCGTAGTACCAGGCTGCATCCTCATTTGCTTCGCCGTTAACGACAAGATTGAAGTAGTTCGCGATACCTTTCCACGAGCAGAACGACGTTGTGTCACTGGTTTCGAGGAACGACTGTTTGACGGCGTTCATCGGAAAATAGTGATTGCCCTCAACGTAGAGGGTGTCGTCGGATTCCGCTATTACCTGGTCTTTCCAGATAGCTTTTATCATCGAGATTCCATCTTCCCGGCCTGACAGGGCCTCAATTCTTGGCATTGAATGAAAGCACATTTGCCCGGTGGATCTCGATCGTCGGAAACAACTTGATACGATTTATGTCGAGGGACCTGCCGACTGGCGGCGTGCCAGAAGCGTCGCTATGAGCGCGATCAATGCTGGCGCGGCCTGCACGTAGAGAATGGACGGCTTCGCCGTAGCCGCGCCAAAGACACCGGCGACAATGACGCAGCTGAGAAAAAACACCCGGACCGGGATTGCGTCGTCTTTCCGGATCAGGCTCCAGATGAGACCGGCGGCAAGAAACCCGTTGTAGAGCCCCTGATTCGCAGCGAGCACGGCTGTTTGTTCGGCGAATTCCTGGGTCAGTCCAAAAGCGCGCAACCCCGCCGGTTTGGTCCAGAGGAACATCTCCAGGATGAGAATGCACAGGTGTTCAATGGCGACAATTGCAACCAGTGCCGTGGCAACCTTTTTCATAATTCGGTCTCCGTGAGCCTATATGCCTACCAGTCTTCGATCGGCGCCCTGTCAGACATCCAGCTCCACTCCACGTCGGTCATGAACCAGGTGTAGGCATCGAGGTCGCTGACGCCCCAGTCGCTGTAATCCCGTACTCGCTCGAACAGCGCGGAAGCATGCTCGCCGCTGGGCTCATCCAGCAAGTTCTTGAAGCAGACCATAAAGTCGTCGGGCTTGTCGGGCACCGACTCGAGGGTCCTGGGCAGCCACTTGTGATAAGGGAAGAGCGTGCGGTTATACGCCAGCATCAGCCTGCCGCTGAAAAGTGCAAGCTGGCTGGCTGCTCGAGTAATCGTGTAACGGTTGCCGTGGCGTTCGGCCTCGTGGATGAGCCAATGCTGGATGAACGCCATGCTGTAAAACGCCCTGATGCGCTCCTCATGACCCGCCACGGGGTAGACGGGAATGCGCTGCAACAATGCATCGAGGTCGGCGATATGGGAGTAGGCGGCGAAGGCGCCCAGGAAAGCGGCCCGGGAAGGCTCATTGCCCTTTTCGGCCAGGTCTTCAAGGTATGCAAGGTTGATGATCTTGCCGTCGACAAAACCGCCTGCGTAGTCGCAGAGATCCCTGCGGTTGATAAACAGGTCGCGCGCGGCCATGCGCCGGTCAAATTCTTCATCCGTTGCGATGATAAGGAAGTCGACGTCCGAATCGTCGCGGGCATAGCCCTTGGCGACAGAGCCTCCAATGATCAGTCCGCGGAAGCACGGGTCATCGCGATAGGTTTCGGCCAGTCGATCGATGGCTCGCTGATGGTGGTCGCGAATTTTCATTTGGCCAGTATAGCGACCGCACGGGCAACATACAGACTGCTCTGGGGAAGACCCGGCCAAATGACTGCGACCGTATGGCCGTTTCTCAGAAGAGGCCTCGTTGATCGGCGTGCCCCCTCTGCTCGGGATGCCGACGGCTCCCCTCGAACCGCATTGGCGGCTATTTGGTTCGCGTAGGCGCCAATAACTCGATGATATATAGACCAAACTGGCGCTTTCGCTATTAGTTTCCCGAGAAACAAGCACCAATATGTGCGATGCGTCGTGTTTCACAGAAGCCGGCAAAGTCATACTGAGCCGGTCGGAAACTGTTCCCGACCGCGGCACCAGGGTCAACTATGAGCGCCTCCCTTACACAAATAATCCTATACGCGCTTCCCGGCAGTGTCGTCGGCGGCTTGATCATGTGGTCCGTGCAGGCTTTGATCAGCAGGCGCCGAATTGCCCAGCTGGCTGTCGAGGCCAGCCGCGAGCTGAGCAAGGCCACGGCAGAACGGGACGCCCTGGCTATCAAGAATGACAAATCCCGGGCGACCATTCAGCAGCTTCGAGCAGTCCACACCAAGCGCATGTCCGAGCTGCAATCTGCAACCGAGAAATCGAAACTGCTGGCCAAGAATGTACGCACACTCCTCACAGAGCGCGAAAACACGAAGGTCAAAGTCAGCACCATTCAGAACGCACTCGTCTCTCTCCGAAAGAAGTCCACCGCATTGCAGGCGGAGTTCAGAAAGGCACGAGAGTTCTACAAGCGGGAGTTGCTGAAGTCACTCGAAAGGCGCAAGGGTTTAGAGGAAGACATCAAGACCGCACGCGCAGAACAGGAAGCATTTACGAAACGTGTTGAATCGTCGACACTGGAACATGGCTCAGCCGAAGACATGGTCATTGCGGCACAGCTCCGACTAGGGCAAATCGAAGTGCTGGAAAGAAACGTCAACAAGCTCGAGGCCGAAAACGCTCAGCTCAAAGACGAGATCCTGCAGACACGACAAGAGCTCGCTGCGCGAGAGCGGGACCTCACGCAGTTGGAGGAACTCAAGTTGCACAACAAGCAGCTTGTACGCTGCGTCGAGGCCCTCGAGGGCAGCCGTCAGGCCTACGAGGCCGATGCCGAGCGATTTCGGGAGCAGGCGGACCTATCCGAGAAGGAGTCCGATACGTTGCGTATCAAACTTGAAGACCTCGCGAAGAACTTCAAAGATATTGAACAGCAACAACTCAGCGCACTTGAAGATGTGCGCGACGCAACGGTCGTGCCGATACTGAGAAAGCAGTCCTGAGTGCAGGAAATCGCTGCTTGTCGGCCACGCCCTACCCTGGCGTGTAGTACGTCGGCGAGGCCGGTCCGACAGGAAAGCCGAGGATGAAGGTCCAGAGGAAAAAGAACAGCGACCACAACGTAAGGAACGCGACCGAGTACGGCAACATCATGGCGATCAGCGTGCCAACACCGGCTTTTGGCTCGTATCGAGCGACGAATGCCATGATCAGACCAAAGTAGCTCATCATCGGCGTGATGATGTTGGTACTCGAGTCACCGATTCGATAAGCGGCCTGGATCACTTCCGGCGAATACCCCAACAGCATCAACATGGGTACAAAGATAGGCGCTGTCACCGCCCACTGTGCCGAAGCCGACCCGAGCATCAGGTTGATGAACGCGCAAACCAGGATGAATACAAAGAACAGGATCGGGCCGGTGAACCCGACGTTCTGCAGGAAGGTTGCGCCTGCCACCGCCGTGATCGAACCCAGGTTCGTCCAGCCGAAAAACTTCACGAACTGGGCGGCAAAGAAAACCAGCGCGATGTAGAGGCCCAGGGTGCTCATTGCGTGTGCCATGGCGTTGATCACATCGCGATCGTTCCGGATCGTACCGACGGCGCGTCCGTACACCACGCCCATCAGCAGGAAGTAGACAAAAATTATGGCGACGATACCCTTCAGGAACGGCGATCCGGCAACACCCCCTGTTTCCTGGTTCCGCAGCACGGCCCCTTCGGGGACGATCAGGGCAACCATCACGCCGGCGAAGATCAGCGTCGCCCACAGTGAGTGCCAAAGCCCCCGCCTCTCGGCGGCCGACAACGGATCCATACGGTGCGAGTCCTCTTCGCCGCCATCGTCCGGCGTTCCCTCGTACGGACCGAGCGAGGGTTCGACGATTTTCAGGCTGATGAGACTGCCGATCGCGGTAATGACAAAGGTACTGGCGATCATGAAGAACCAGTTGGCGCTGACGTCGACCTCATAAGTCGGGTCAATAAGTCGCGCCGCCTCCGTCGTGATACCGGACAACAGCGGGTCGACGGTACCGATGAACAAGTTCGCGCTGTAGCCGCCTGACACGCCAGCGAACGCGGCGGCGAGTCCTGCAAGCGGGTGCCGGCCAAGCGAGTAGAACACCACAGCCGCAAGCGGCACCAGCACGACGTAGCCCATCTCGGAGGCGGTGTTCGACAGCACGCCGGAGAAGACGATGATGACGGTAACCAGGCTCGGCGGAGCATTCAGCACCATGCTGCGTATCAGCGCCGTCAGCCAGCCCGAGCGCTCCGCGACACCAACGCCCAGCAGCGCGACCAGCACCGTACCCAGGGGCGCGAATTCGACGAAATTGCGTACCAGGTTCAGGACGATCATGCGCAGCCCATCGGCATTCAACAGGCTGACCACCTCGATCATGCCGTTGTCGGCCCTGCCCTTCGCGCCTGCCGGGCGAGGATCGATCACGGATACGTCGAAGTAGCCCAGGATGCCGGACAGAACGACCACACCGGCAGCAAACAACGCGAACAGCGTGACCGGATGCGGCAGAGCGTTGCCGAGCCATTCGACCACGTGCAGGAAACGCGTCATGCGGTTTTCATCAGGCTTGGCAACGGGCTTGGGAGGCATAGGGTTACTATCCGTTAGTTCGACAGGAGCGACGTAGCAGACAACGTGCCCGATACGTCAGACGATGAGATGTTACGAGTTGCAGGTTAGTTGAAAAGGTATCAGTCGGCTTGCTTGTTTTCCTGGGTTGGCGCAGCTGCGTGTTATTACTTCACCTGGTTCGCATTCAGAACCGCATCCATGTATTTGCGCCAGCGCCCGTCGGGTTCCCATATCGCGTTCAGATCGTTGGCGGCGACCTCGTCGGGCAAGCCTTGTTGCTTGACGCGATACAGGTACGTGAAGGCGGAAGCCCGATAGTTTGCCTGGCATTGAACCAGAACGTTCTTGTCTTTGTTGGCTGACATTGCCGCGCTGAAACGCTCGAAGTCGATCGGCCTTGGGTCCTTCCAGACCACCGGGACACTAATCCATTCGATGCCGATCTCCGCGAGCCTCTCTTTCTGTCCTTTCGGCGGCTTATCACGAAGATCTATAACAACCTCGACACCTTTCTTCCTGATCGCCTCGAGCCCACCATCGACGAAATGTCCGCCGGTCGCGAGACGGCTGTCGATCTCGTGATAATTCATGGCGGGACCGGAATGCGGGTCGTCGCCGAGCGAATCGGCAGCCGCGAACCCGGCAGACAGGGCCCAGGCCGTGATACACAGCAATAGGGTATTTAGACTGGAAATCAGTGCTCTCCCCAACCGCTATTTCTTTTCACGCCGCCAAACCTCGACCGGCTCGCCGCTGGTCGCATCTTCAACAATGATCTGACCGATCTTGCAGGGAGCAACACCTTTCGTCTCGTCACATGTCTTCAGCTTCTCGAGGCGGCCCGCGTAATCCTCGTCGACGGTTGTCGTGCCCTGTTCCGCTGCCGCCGGCGCTCGCCACGTGACTTGCGTACCTGCCGCATTGCTGGCCGCCGCCAGGCTCGCATAGACAGGCTGTCGACTGGCAGTGGCTTCGCAACGCGTCTTTTCCTTGTCGACGATGATGCTGTCAGAGGCATCTTTCAGCGTCACCAACTGTTCCATTGCAACCTCGCAATCCGCCTGCGTCAGAAACGTCAGCTCGAATTCCTGCTGCTGGCACACCGTTTTTCCCGCGGGCGCCACGCACTCCGCCAAGGTCAGCACAAATACCTGTATCCACCCCGTATCCATTCAGAGCCTCCCAGTTTGCTGTGATCTCAATATTGGACTCAGAGATTAGCAGAAAAATCCTTGATTCCGCTTCCCGGCTGTCATTCCAGGCGTGGGAGCGCGCCAAATGACGTGCTAATCTCTGCCGCAGTCGCTATACGGAGAATGGAATTGATCAGTACCGACGTCGTTATCGTAGGGGCAGGACCCTGCGGACTTTTTCAGGTCTTTGAGCTCGGCTTGCTTGGACTGAAGGCACATGTGGTGGACTCGATCCGCCAGGCGGGCGGCCAATGCACCGAGCTGTACCCCGACAAGCCCATCTACGACATACCGGGCATCCCGGTCTGCACCGGTGAGGAGTTGACTGACAACCTGTTGAAGCAGATCGAGCCGTTCGGCGCGGAACTGCACTTGAACGAAGAGGTGACCGTCGTCCGCAAGGATGGCGAGAACAAGTTCTACGTGGAGACCAGCGAGGGTACGAAATTCACGGCGAGTGCCGTAGTTATTGCGGGTGGCGTTGGCTCCTTTCAGCCGAGACAGTTGCGAGTGCCAGGCGTCGACGATTTCGAAGCAGACAACGTGCACTACCGGGTACAGGACCCGCAGCAATTCGCCGGGAAGCGACTGGTCATCATGGGTGGCGGCGACTCGGCACTTGACTGGGTGTTGGAGCTCTCCGGAAGCGCGCAGCACATTACGCTGGTGCACCGTCGCGATGAGTACCGCGCTGTGCCAGCGTCCGTGGAGAAAATGCGCAAGCTTGCCGCCGAAGGCAAAGTAACCATCATCGAGAATGCGAAGCTAGCCGCGGTCGACACCGCCGAGAACCGCGTTCGCTCGATGTCGATACAGCCAAAAGGCGGCGATCCCGTCGAGGTGCCGGCCGACGAGGTGCTGGTGTTCTACGGCTTGGCGCCGAAACTGGGCCCGATTGCGGAATGGGGCCTGGACATCAATCGCAAGACCATTAATGTCGACGTTGAAAAATTCCAGACCTCGGTGGAGGGAATTTACGCTGTCGGCGATATCAACTTCTATCCTGGCAAGAAGAAGTTAATTCTGTGCGGCTTTCACGAGGCCGCGCTGGCGGCTTTTGCGATCAAGCAGCAGATTGAGCCCGACAAGAAAGTCCGCCTGCAATACACGACGACCAGCCCGCTCATGCACGAGAGGCTCGGCGTCAACGACTGACGGCGGCCTGCCTCCGGCCGACACCCGGCGTGCGGCGCCAATCTAGGTATTTTTCCCCATTGCCATGAGACCGGGTCGGGGCCAATTAGACAATATTGGCCGGTACTGGCTGCAAAGGACGGGGAAGATGGTGGAACTTGATCTCAACAGCGATACCGTACGGCAAATCATCAACCTGGCTCTTGAATTCCACACGCAAGACGACGTCACTTTCGATGAAGAACCCGCCGTCGCCGACGAATTCTGGTCGGGGCAAATGGTGCAGAACTTTGCGGGTGATTCCTACTACCAGGAACTAAAGCGAGTAATCGACGACCTCGAACCGGATCAGCAAATGTCGCTGGTTGCTCTGATGTGGCTCGGGCGAGGCGACTTTTCAGCGGATGAATGGGAGCTGGCGCTCAAGGGCGCCGAAGAAAGCTGGAGCGACCATACGGCGGACTACCTGATCGGCACGCCCCTGCTGCCCGACTATCTCGGCGATGGGCTGCAGCAATTCGAGGCTGCCGATACCGACTGACACCTGAAACGCGAAACGCAACGGAGGCAAGCTATGACATTCCAGCTCACGTCGCCCGCATTCCAGAACGGCGAGTCAATCCCTCCTCCTTACACCTGCGACGGCAAAGACGTGTCCCCGCCGCTTGCCTGGTCCGGAGTGCCAGCCGGCACGAACAGCCTTGCGCTTATCGTCAATGACCCGGACGCGCCAGACCCCGCGGCACCCACGATGGTGTGGGACCATTGGGTGCTGTACAACTTGCCGCCGGCGACTCGATCTTTGGCCGAAAATATAAGGGAGGCGGACCTGCCCGGAGGGACCCTGCAGGGCGTCAATGACTGGAAGCGCACAGGCTATGGCGGCCCTTGCCCGCCGATCGGGCGCCACCGTTATTTCTTCAGACTGTACGCCCTGGACCGCGAATTGCCCGACCTTGACGAGCCAACCGGGCCCCAGCTAAAGCAGGCTGTTGACGATTATCTTCTGGCAACCGCGACCCTGATGGGCAGCTACGCACATCCGGCTCAGGCTGACGTCAGCCGCTCCTGACACTCGGCTTCTCTGCCCCGGACCACGCGATGGCCTGTCAAGGGACCTTTGGTTTCGGTGACGATCGTGCTCTGGCCCTCCCTGTGATCATCGTCATAGAAGTACACAACCACCCAGTCCCTGGTACGACCGAGCTCATGCGCACGGGCTGTGTTGGAGAACAAAGCGGTGAAGTGCCACTGGTCACGCGTCGTATGCAGAACGGGCAGCCACGCAACGCCGTCCGGATTGAATCGTTTCGGGGCGATTTTTGGCAGCTTGCCGGCCGCTGACTTACGCCGGTATTCGGCATCCACGTCGATCAATACCTCAACTGAGGGCAGGTCTCCGGAACCGTGGCGAATCGGCGTGCGCCTGCCCAGCATTGCCGCCAGGCCCGCCCGAATGGCCGCCGCGCGACGCGGGCCGATACCCGGCACCGCCTCAAGGCGGCCGTCGTGTGCAGCAACTTCAAGTGCCTCCAGACTGTCGACATGCAGCGCCTCATGGATTGCACGCGCGAGTTTTGCTCCCAGCCCCGGTACTCCCTGAAACAGCGTTTCGGGCCTGGCTTCCCCTCGAAGCCGGTCAAGCTGCGACATGCGACCTGTCCTCGCGATCTCGTCAATCGCGGCCGCGAGACCACGGCCAATCCCGGGCAATGCGATCAAACCCGCCATCCCCTGCTCATCCAGGATCTTGCGGACGTCCTTCCGTTGCGACTCCAGCGACTGGGCGGCATTCACGTAGGCATTCACGCGGAACGGATTGGCCGCCTGCTGCCTGAGGACTGCCGCACATTCGCGGAACATCTCGGCGACCCGCAGATTAAATTTCGTTTGCGGCAAAGCTCAGCACCTCATTGCGCCGCGGCGTCGAAACCGGATTGCTGTGGAGGTTCGTCCGTCTCCACGAACAAGATCCGGCACTTCAACGTCGCTAGATGTTTGTGAAAAGGTCGCCCTTTCAACGATGTTGGCGCAATAAGCACATCATTTTCTCGGGGCAACGGGTCATGAATGCGGACCGCCTCGTGCTCGGAAAACGTTTCGAACACGAAACGCACTTTCGTATTCCTGGCGTGTTGCCGGATTCGCTGCTGGATGACTGCCAGCGTTGTCTTATCCAGCTGTTCCGCGCGTGTCACGGTAAACTCGGCCGTTTTGCCCCCGACCCGGAGAATCTCCCTGGTGAATGGCAGGCTCGCGGCCCTGCGCCAGCGATCATCGCTGATTATCATCGTCAGGATTTCTGTATCCTCGTCGCGCAGATGCTCGGTTACAGCACGCCACAGCACGGGTACGGAATTCGCCTCGGCGACCGCCAGGAAAATGCGTGGAAATTCACCGCTATTCTTGGTCACCGTTTTCACTCGCAGAAAAACCCTTCAGCTTATTCGCATAACTCAGGAGCTGGTCCTCCACAAGCCTGTTCACCGTGCCCGCCGCAAAACAACCCTCTTTGTCACGGTCGCCGGCAATCCTGCCGGTGAGCAGCTCAACCGCTTCATCGATGTGACTGATCGCGTAGACCTGGAACTTGCCTTCGGCAACCGCCCGAACAACGTCTTCGGACAGCATCAGGTGCTTCACATTGGCCTCTGGAATGATGACGCCGTGCGAGCCATCCAGCCCCCGTTCGCGGCAAAGCAGGTAAAAGCCCTCGATTTTCTCGTTGACCCCGCCCACAGCCTGGATACGGCCCAGCTGATTCACCGAACCGGTCACCGCAAGATTCTGCTTTATCGGCACCTTCGAAATCGACGAGAGCAGTGCACATAGCTCCGCGACGGATGCGCTGTCCCCTTCGACGCCGCCATAGGATTGCTCAAAGACAATACTGCCCTGCAGGGAGAGCGGCGTATCGTGGGCGTAGCGAGCCGACAGAGCGGCCGACAGAATCAGGACGCCCTTCGAGTGCACGGCGCCACCAAGTTTAACCTCGCGCTCTATATCGACAACGTCGCCCTTACCGAGCCGGGTCGTGGCAGTGATCCGGACGGGATGGCCAAATCGATACTCACCGAGATCCGTTACCGACAGCCCATTGACCTGGCCGACGCAGTCACCCTCCGTGTCGATCAGCAGCGTGCCACGGGTAATTGCATCAACCACGCGTTTCTGCAAGCGGTCCTGACGGCTGCGTCGCGCCCTGATCGCCTCCCGAACATCTTGCTCGCCAATGGCCGTTGCGTTGCGCCGCCTGGCCCAGTGATCGGCCTGAATCAGCAGGTCATCAAGGGACCGCATATGCATGGAGAGTCGCTCGCTATCTTCGGCCTGCCTTGCCCGCTGCTCGATCACGCGGGCAATTGCCGAATTATCGACTGGCAGCAGGTTTCTTTGCTGTACTCGACGCGCGACAAGCTCGGCATAGGCCACTACGTTCTCCGGTGATCGCTCGATGTCGTCCTCGAGGTCGGCTGCCACCTTGAACAGGTTGCCAAATTCACGATCGTAGGCACTCAAGAGATAATAGAGCCATCGTTCGCCGATCAGTATGATCTTGATGTCGAGCGGGATCGGCTCGGGTTTCAACAGCGTCGTGCTGGCAAACCCAAGGTTTTCTGCGGGCGACTCGATACGCACTTGCCGAGTAAACAGTGCCTGCTTCAGTGCCTCCCAAACGAATGGCCGATCGATGACACGGTGGATATCGAGCATCAGGTAACCACCGTTCGCCTGCAGCAGCGCGCCGGACCGTACCAGCCTGAAATCTGTCAGCAATGCGCCCATCTCGGCCCGGTGTTCTACCTTTCCGATCAGGTTCGGATAGCTCGGGTTCGGCTCGTAGAGAATCGGCGCCGAGGCTCCCGACTCATTCGAGACAACCAGGTTGACCTCGTACGAGGCAGCTATCGTGGACGAGCTGCGCGCCAGGAACGGCAACGCAGGCGCCTCTGTCTCGCGAAACTCCTGAGCGTTATCAATGATGTCTTGCTGCACCTCCTCGAGATAGCCAAGTACCTCCGGCAGATCTTTGTACCGGCTTTTCAGCTCACTGAGCGCGACGCTGACGGCGTACTCCGCTACTTCGCGATCCAGCGCGCGCACACGCTCGCGGTAGCGCTTGCGGATTTTCGGTATTGATTCGATTCTGCTCTGCAGGCCTTCGGTCAGCTCATGGATCGCTGCCTTTATCGTGTCGCGCTGTTTTTCGGGAAGCTCGTCGAATTCCTTGTCGTCGAGGACCTTGCCATCCTTAATGGGCGCAAGCACATAGCCGGCAGGGGTTTGCAGGACGGCGATACTTTCCTGTGCCGCCTGCTCATGAAGGCCGCGCCAGAGTTCGTCAAGCTCCTGCTGGGTTTCGCCCTCCAGGCCTTTCAGCTGGTTTTCATAATCGTCGTTCTCAAAAGCAGCCGGAATAGCCGCTCGAACGTCGGCTACCAGCACCTGCATGTCTTCACGAAACTCTGCGCCTCTGCCTCCGGGAAGACGTAAAGCGCGGGGCCTCTCGGGATCCGAAAAGTTGTTGATGTAACACCAGTCGTCGGGTGCGTCCTTCTCCCGAGCCCTCTCTTTCGCCAGCTCCTCAACCAGTCCATGCCTGTGACTTCCGAGTGGCCCCAGCACAAACACGTTGTACCCATCGCTGTCGACCTGCAGGGCAAAGCGAATTGCGTCTATTGCACGCTGTTGCCCGAAGTACGCACTGGTGGTTGCGCCGTCGTCACCTGCCGGGGCTGCTATCGAGAGCGGCTGACATTTCCTATGCAGATCCTCGACGGCAACGGACAAGGCGCGCGCATGTTCGGTAGAAGCTGGCACAGCGAAGCTCCGAAAACCGGGCCGGATATTGATGAGAGCATGATCAGAATGCGAGATGCCACTAGGGGTAACCCGAATTCCACGCCACTCGAAACTGTGATCTACTGCTTGCGAACCTGAGGCGTGCGCCTCCTCACGTTCTGTTCCCAATCCTGCCTGTCAGGCAGTGGCGCCTGTTGCTGATTGTTTTGCGCTACGCGGAGTGAGCGAAACGATGTCTGATCGACAAGGGCACTGCCTGTGCGGAGCCGTCAAAATCACCGCGACGAACACCGATGGCAAAGTCGGCGCCTGCCACTGCAAGATGTGCCGACGCTGGGGCGGTGGCCCGTTCATGGAAACGGAATGCGGCACAGATGTCGCCTTCGACGGTCAGGACAGCATCTCGGTGTACGCATCTTCCGACTGGGCCGAGCGCGGCTTCTGCAAGCACTGCGGCACGCACCTGTTCTATCGCTTCAAGGCCAATGGCCACTATGGTGTACCCATCGGGTTATTTGACGATGATGACAGCCTGACTTTTGCACACCAGGTCTTTATTGATGAGAAGCCCGCGTACTACGCGTTCGCAAACGCCACCCATAACATGACCGGTCCGGAGTTAATCGCGAAGTATGAAAAGCTCTGACTCGGTCCCGGGTTCGCACGGGATTTGCTACGCAGTCAGCTGTGTCTTTTCCAGCCAGGCGCGTGTGCAGGTAAGACGGTTTCTAGTCGTTGCAGCCAGCCGGGTCACGCGGGGCTCGTGACGGCTCAACCTCGGGAATGTCGAGGAGCGGTGCCCAACGAAGCAATAGCGGGCGTCGCGAAACAACGCACGAGGGTGGGGATACTTCGCTTACCATCAGGGAGACTTCTTCTGTGCCCGCCTCCTGCACCACCGCAGACGACACCGAGTGCGCCGCAGCGTACCCAAGGAACCGGTAACGCTTGTCCCGGACCAGGAATCCCAGGTTCACGAATGACGTTGCTGCACCCTGCTCGAGGCGCAGGGTATTGACCAGCACATAGCTGCCGTCAGGCTGCGTTTTGACGAAATGGTCGGGTGGCCCGACGTGCAGCACGCCACCCGAACCGGCCGACAGCGCAGCGGTGCCGGGCAGTGGCGAAAACCCGCTTGGTATTGCCACGACCATGGCATCGAGATAGCTATCCTCGTAGTGCGACTCGAGAAGGCGCCTGATCGCTTCGCTTGCTTCGTTCGAGACGGATTCCGTGCTCGCCGCATCGGCCGAGAAGTTCTCCGCGTCGGGCGCGGCTACTACTTCCGCCGTGACGACAGGCTCGACAGGCGTAGCGTCTGTACTCTGCGCTTCCTGCTCGCAGGTGAACCCGGCGTTTCGGAGCTTCTCGATCAGGGCCAGCACTCTCGGCTTGCAGAAGTCGGGGTCGTTGCGCGCTTGCCAGAGCACTTCGCTATTGCCGTTTTTCGTGTAAACGACTTTGCACGCCAGAATGCCGACCGGGGCGACCGGACCCGCTGGGTCGGCGGGACTACCCCGGAATAGCGCAAGCTCACGCTCGAACTGTCCGCTCTCGCAGTGCCACACCGATGCTGCGCCCTCCTCGCTATTGACGGCGGCCGGCAACAGTACCGCGAAACAGACGGCAACAAAGGCTGAACTCGTTCTCATCGGAATGCTCTCCTGCGCATTCGCCGATTATTGCACGAACAACTGACTAGCGGTCTTCAGCGGAGGTGGTATTCGGGTCGTCCAAGTGGCAAGCGTTGAAGGTCACGAGAAGAACCGGCAGCAATGTCATGTTTGCCAACAGGGCCACGAGCATTGCGCTGCCGGTCAACAGACCGAAATAGATGGTCGGTGTAAACTGTGAAAGCGCCAGGATTGAGAAGCCAAGCATGATCGTAACGCTGGTGTAGTACATAGCACGGCCGATAGTCCGATGGCACCGGTGTATCGAGGCCCAATAGTCCCGGTCATGCTCGAATTCCGTCCTGAAACGGTGGATATAGTGAATCGTGTCGTCGACGGCAATGCCGACGGTTATCGCGGCGATGGTTATGGTCATCAGGTCCAGCGGAATTCCGAGCCAGCCAATCAGCCCGAGCACGACGATTGCGGAGGCCAGGTTGGGCACGATAGCCGTCGCCGCCATGCGTACACTGCGAAACAGCACAATGAACATGAGAAAAATCGCGAGAAAGACCGCACCCAATGTCAGTACCTGCGAGCGGAACAGGCTTTGCAGCATATTGTTGTACAGCACCAGCATACCGCTGAGGTGCAGCTGGTTCTCGGCAAGGTCGAATTTCTCCAGCAGGTCCGTCCTGACGCGATGAATGAGCTCGTTGCGACGCAGGGACCTGTCGGACTCGAAGACTCGAACACTGAAGCGGACCTGGTCACCATCCGGCGACAGGTAGGGCGTGATCAGCGCGTCGCGAACGTCCTCGGGCAAGCGCTTGTACACGACGGACAGAAGAATGTTGTCGCGCAGGATATCCTCGTCCAGTTCGCTCAGCAGGTGCGCGGTCGTGGCCACAGAAATAACCTTGCCGGTCTCCTGCAGTGACTCGAGATACTCGTGTATCGCTGCCACCTGCTCGAGCCGTGGATGATTGAACCAGTAGCTTCGCGAAGTGATGCCGCCCTCGTCGGCATCACCATCGTCAAACAGACCCGCGAACTCTTCACCCTCGAAATCAGCCAGGTGCTCGACCGGATCAACCGCCGCTTCGGCCTCATTCGACTCCTCAAGTGGCGCATCGATGATGACATCCAGCGGCGTCGTCCCGCCCAGCGTCCGGTCAACCAGCTCCATACCCTGGTAGATCTCGGTCGACTTCTTGTAATAATCGATGAAACGGTTCTCGACCGTCAGCTGTGTAATTCCAAAAGCACCGGCTATTACAAGTGCCACCGAGACCAGGATTGTCTGTTTCGCACGTCCGTCGATCATTCGCGCGAAAGTCCCGGTAATTGCCGCGGTAATATCGCGTAACTCGCGCGGTGGACCAGGCTTGAAGAGCATCAGCCCGGCTGGAAACAGCGTGAAAGAGAAAACGAAGCCGATACCGATGCCAATGACCATCATCCAGCCAAAGTCGATAACGGGTCGGATTCCGCTTACGACCAGTGAGCCAAACGCAACCATGGTCGTCAACGCGGTATAGAGACACGGCAGCGCGATCTTCCTGATGGACTCGCGAACCAGGTCAAACTGACTCGCTTCAGGCGACTGCAGATGCGCCTCCCGGTAGCGCACGATGATGTGCAGAGTCAGCGCGAGGCACAAGATAAGCAACAGCGACACGAAGTTCGATGAGACAACGGTGACGTACCAGTTGGTGAGTCCCAGGATGCCGAGCATAACCACGGTCGTCGCAAGACAGTTCATCAACGTAAGCACTGCCCATCTCGGCTGGCGAAATGCGATTACCAGGATAACGACCAGGAAAGAAATCACCGATATGCCGAAAACAACGAGATCGTGCCTGATGAAATCGATGGAGTCTGCAACGATCATCGGCACCCCACCGATGTGCAAAGTAGCCGTACCCTTGTAGCGCTCCAGCACGTCTCGCACAGCGCCTATCGTCGCCTGTTCTCTGCCCAGCAGGCTCTGACTCAGTCGATCAAACTCCAGGGACACCGCGGCCAGGCGCTGCTCGTCTTCTTTTTTGAGAGTATCGTGAAACGCCTTCTCGCGAAGCACGTCACGCTCCTCGCGCAGGACGAGGTAGCGCTGATCCTGACGAAGGTTGACGCGCAGCGCCGTCGTTCGCGCATCCGAGCTAATAAGAAGATCGCGGTACAGGACGCTCGAGAGCAGTTCCTTTCTCGCCAGCGCCCGATCGGTTTCTCGATCCTTGAGTCGTCGGATACCGTCGGCGATCTGCCGAATGTCAATTGGCGGACTGCGTATCAACGGGACGTCGAGAATACTGACGACCGAGTCCACGCCGGGTAGCGCGCGAAGATCCTTTGCCAGCTGGTCGAGGTGCGTCAAGACCTCATCACTGAACAGTTCCGTCTTCGGACTGAAGGTGACAACGAGATAGTCGTCGCTACCGTAGCGCGCGCGCACCATTCGGTAGTAGCGCAGGTCCGAGTCATGTTCGAGTGTCAGTGAATCGGCGGTGGCGTCCAGACTAAAATACTGCGCATGCCAGCCGAAGCCTGCCACGATAATCGCACAGATCGTGAGCACTGCGATGGGATGCCTCAGCACAATACGCTCGTGCAGTTCTCTGAACCGATCGGTTACACTGCGTGGCGATCTCTGCATTGGCCCTTGCATGTCGAGCTTGGTCCTGAAGCCATTCTATTGTCCGGCCTGCAGCTCGCAGCGGTCAATCGGGAGTACTACCTAGCACCCTTTTTCGCCAATAGCGCCTGGCAACGGAATACAATTAGCACACTGAAATGAAACCCTCCGCGAAGAAGACGGCGGCGGACAAATTCCGTCGGGAAATTCGACGTAGCAATGCGCTTCACGTCGAGTACCTGCATGACCCGCGTTTCCTTGAGCAGTACGATCGCTTCACGCGGTGGCAACTGCAGTACCTGCTGCCGTTCTTCACCGACCTGCATGCGCAAACGGGTTACGCGGAAGCAATCGATTTCACGATGACCGACCTGGCAGGCGTCGGGATCAGCGATCGTGATCGTGACCTGGAACGAGCGTCGCCCGCTATTACCCGTATGCTGCCCCTGCAGGCACTCGAAACGATCGCCGCGGCTGCCGAGATGAACGCGCGTGTTCTCGAGATCAATATTGCTATCTGCCGCTGTCTCCTGGTTGACGACACGCTGCCCGAAGAGATCACGGAAGTTGACTATTGCCTTGCATGCAGGCGCGCAAGCTCTTTGCAGGAATGTGTTGAACTGGTGCGTCTCATTACCAACCTCGGCCGGACACTCAAGTCACTGGTTCGGATTCCGATACTCGGTTTCACGCTGCGAGCAATGCGCGGCCCGGCTCATGCGGCCGGATTCGGCGCGCTGCAGGAATTTCTCGAAAAAGGCTATACGACCTTTCGTGCGATTCCGGATATCGAACATTTCCTGCAACAGATAGAAAAACGCATGATTCGGATGTTTGAAATTATCTATGAGGCGCCGCTGAAGGAGCTTCGTAAGGCCGGGGCTGTTGAAGACAAGGCTGCGCTGATAGCGGCTCAGCTCGATTGATCGGTTGACTTGAACCTGCTGCGAAACGTCAGCAGCAAAACGGCAACAACGACCACCGTAATGCCAAGCACAAGGATGACCGGACTCGCACCCTGCAGAAAACTCTCTCCGAGAAATACAACGCCGAATACATAGGGCAATTCGGTGACTGCCAGGGCGAGCAGGTACAGCGAGAATCGGTATCGCAAGATCCCGAGCACATAGCCTGGTATTTCCGACGGCACCACGGCCTGGAACAGCAGGACTTCAAGAAAGCGACTGCGGCGCTCGAGCTGGCTCTGCCAGGCGGAGATCTTGTCCTCACCGACTATTGCCGAGGCGACCTTGCGGCCGAGGAATCGGCCGATGCAAAATGAGGCGATACCGCCCAGCAACCAGCCAATCCAGAGTAACAGCGCCGTGGTGCCGTTCCCCCAGGTGTAGATGGCCAGCGGAACAAAAACCGCGCTGGAAAAGAATGCGACCATCGCCGAGAGCATCGACAGCGCGACGAAGACCGCCATACCCAGATACGGTTGCACGGCTATAACGCCCTCGCCCCAGACGATGACCGCGTCAGCGTACCTGTGCAACGACTCCGACGCGGCAACGACGCCGATCAGCATGATGATCATGCCAACAATAAACAGGTGCTGCAGCAGGCGGTGATGCGGACTTGTGCGACGCATCAGGCTGGTAACCGAGACGCTCTGCGCGTTACGTTTGGCAGGCTACGAACCCAGTTCGACCTGCATCGATAGCTTGGCGTCCTCAATGCGGCGATCCAGCGCATCTTCCAGCAGATATTCGATCAGGCAATCACCAACGGCGATCGTCTCGCCGCCGACAAGACAATGCTCCTTGACCGAGTAGCCGTCGACCTTGGTCCCATTGGTGCTGCCAAGATCGATGAGCATCGCGCCTTTCGATGTGTATCGAATCAGCGCGTGATGCCGGCTGACAATTCTGCTATCGATGCGGACATCGCAGAGCTTGCTCCGGCCAATCAGGATATTTCGGCGGCGCAGCCTGATCTCGCGAAGATCCTGCCCCGTCAGCTGCACGACCAGTCGGCCCGGCGGCGGGAACAGGCTATCTGACGTAATCGTCTCCGCCGCCTCATCATCGCCAAACGGCTCTCCGGCGAGGTCACGCTGAACCTCGTAGGCGCGCGTGACCAGCTCCTGCGTCACAAGCTCAATGCCCTCGATCTCTGCCTGCCTGAGGCACTCGCCGAACAGGTCGCTGATCGTATCCGGAACGCCGGAACATAACTTGTGGATCAGCCCGATGGCATGAAAATCGAGCACCTCATCGATACCTGCCTTACCGAGCGCCTCGACACGATGACGCAGGTACTCCCTGGTCTCCGGCAGTGTAAAGGGTGCGAGCGAAATGCGCTTGCCCGCATAGGCAGCGATCGAATCCAGCGGCCTGCGCGAGAGCAGTTCACTGAAGTTCTTCTGTCCGGCCAATACCAGCATCAGGCCAAAATTGCCGGTTCGCTCCATCTCCACCATGCTGCGAATCTTGTCGAGCACCCACCAGTCACACTCCTGCGCCTCTTCGACACAAATGACCGTTCTCTTGCTATGGGCTTTCTGAAACGACAGGAACATCGCGAAGATGCTGTCCAGATCGGCCAGGCTCATGTCTTTCGGCTGGAAGCCGATTGCCGCGACAATCTGCTTCAGGAAATCTGTTGCACTCGCACAAGGACCAACAAACCTGACAACCGCGACATCATTGTCGAGTCGACTCAGGAACTTGCGAATGACAAAACGCGCCGTTGATTTGCCCTCGCCCAGCAATAGTGCCAGCGGGCTTCTCCTGTCGAACGAGCCGCGAAGCCGGTCGAGCGCATTGCGATGACATTGCGTCAAGAAGTCGGACGAGCGTGTCTGGGTCGTCTCACTATCCGGTATCGCGTTGAAATGATCGGGGTGCTGCATGTGGTCCCGCTCCCGTGGCCCAGTTACAAGCAAGGCTCTTTTTAGTTCTCGTTACGATTTCGAGTCTAGGCGAGAAGCCCCGCGCTGTAAAGTTAACGTTGAAATTACAGCGCTAAATAAATGAATTAGCAGAAAAAATCAGGCAGCTGCCTGCTAGAATCGTGACTCCATTTTCTCCAGCTGTTCCGTTGCCGCCTTGCGCATTTGCGCGGGAATGTCATCGTCCTTCAGCATCTCCCGGGCTTCGGACGGATTCGAGCGCATCAACTGATAGATGTATTGGACTTTTGCCTGGCTACGTTTCTTGGGGTCGGAAATTGACGAAATGAGCTTCTTCTGGGGGCCGGCCATCGACTGCAGTTGGGAAGACATTCGCAGGATTGCATCGTCCCGTTCCGGCCCTTTTGGCAGGCTTGATAACCACCGCTCGGCCGCGACTGGGTCTCTCGCATGCCAGCTCGAGGCAACGCGCCCCGCGGCAAATGACCGTAAGCGCTGATCACTAATCCTGTCCAGCCATTGCGCTGCTTCCTGGGGATTCGTTTCGACGTGTTGCGCGATGATCTGCTGATACGCCTGGTCTTTGGCCCCACTGCTGCTGATCTGATCCGCAAACTGCCTGGCAGCCAGAACATCAACCCGGGCAAGACCTGCCACCACCGAGGTCTGCATTTCCCCGTAACCTGGCTGGCCTTCGAATTGCTGTATGAATGCCTGCGCCTCGGCCGGCGAGCGACTGCTGGCGATATTCTGTGCGACCTGCTTGCTCAGCTTCAGCCGCTCTTGCTTGTCGACCTTCGGCAGCAGACGGATTACGGCATCGACGTCCGTCCATATCAGATGCTCGGCTGCGCCGACGATCATCTGGCTCGCCGTCGCATCGTCCTGCCTCAGTATCCAGTCGACCGCCGCGTCAGGATCCATGTAGGCCCATGTGCCGATGAACTGCTTGCCTGCCGCCATCCTCTGCTTTTCGTCTGGAATCTGCTCCAGCAATAGCGCTGCGCCAGCTGGGTCCTCCATCGCGATGGTTTGTATGACATTCCCGACCAGGAAATCGCGGCCTCCAAACCTGCTTGTGTTGATCTTGGTGTTCAGAGCCTCTTGCATGGCCAATTCCGGGTTCGTTTTCGCAATCTCGGCCAGCACCGACATGTGCAAAGCAGGAAACCGTCCCCCCTCGTTTTCCTTCGCCCACGCGAGAGCTTCCTCCGGGCTCTTCTTCGCCAGTTCGGAGGCTATTGCAGCGCCGAGGACCTGTCGATCCTCGGCGGATCGTGCGTACTCAAAGTACTGGCGGGCCGCATCGAGATCGGTGCTCGCAAGCTTCTGTACCGCCGCCGCAATCTGCAGGTCACGTCCGCGCCCTCGCCCTCGCCCGTCGGCCAGCCATTGCTCGATGGTCGCCGCCGGGTTGTCGTTGGCAATCTCTCTGTTGACCGTTTCGGTGAACTGCCGACGAATGACGGGACTGCCAAATCCCCTGGCAAGTTCGAGGGCAGCGCCCGGATCACGGCGGGCAAGATAATCCGCGAGGAAGGAAACGTATTCATCTTGGGTTGCGCCGCGTTCGAGTCCGTTAATGAACTCGATCGCGGCCTCCGGCGATGTGTCAGCAAGCCTGTAAATGTAGCGAGCACGAGTCGAACGGTCCGGTTCGATACCGAGTTCCGTGGCAATTCGCTCCGTAATGTCGTTGCCCCCATAGCCGAAGGCAGAGTAGAGACTTTGCGCGGCGAGTTTTTGTCCAGCGAGCGACGTCTCGGCCTTGGCGGCGAACAGCGCGTCATCGAGATCCCGGCGTGCCCAGGCCCTCCAGATCACCCGCTCAATCCGCTGTCCGAGTGAAAAACTCTCTGCCCTGGCCAGTGCCAGCGCCGACCTGGGGTCTATTTCGCCAAGCCGCGAAAACAGGATCGACAGCATCTCCTGGCGCTCAAATTCGTCAGCCATTGCGTGCGCATCGAAAATCAGCGCCTGGAGGCGCGCAGAGTCCGCGCGTCCGGCCAGGAGGTACAGGGCTTCCCTCCTGGCGAAGCTGGATGGCAGAGCTACGATGTCGCCCATCGTCGCAATACGGGAGTAAGCGTCCTCACGATGACCATCGGCAATGGCCCTGGGCATCGTCGTTGACGCCGGCTCGCCAAGCACCTGCGGCGGGTTTGCCGGCTCTGCTCCAGGTCCGGTCTTGCCCACCAACACGGTGGCCAGCACACCCGCGCCAAGCCCGACAATTACCGCGACAAGGATTCTGGACATACAATCCCGCTCCACCTGGATACACAATCGAAGCTATCCCGGCGATTCAGTCCACGCCTTCGCTTCGGATTCTCCCTACGATCTCGTCGGCGTCAGGCTCACGATCGGTCGACACCGGGATCACCTTGATCTGTTCCGCTACATTCAAAGGGTCGCATGTACGGCGTTGCAGATTCAATACCGCAACAGTCGCCTCCGACGCATCGGCGTGTGCCTGTTCCCGTAGGTCCAGGCGTCGGCGCAACTCCGTATCGCCCGCAGCGGTCGACACAAGCACCACCGGAACGCCTGCGCGTACTGCCAGTGCCGCAAGATCGGCGCGCTCGGTCTTTTTCAGGAAAGCCGCATCAACAATCGTGTGAAAGCCGCTTTTTAGCAGTTCGCCGGCGAGCTCGAGCAAGCGGCTGTAGACTCTTTGTTTGACGCCTTGCGAGTAGATGCCGGCCCCGGGTGCCGATTCCGTGCTCGCAGTTTCTTCAAGACCGAGGAGACGCTTGCGCTCGATATCGGAGCGAACACGAACGGCGGGCAGCCGCGTCAGCAACTGCGACGACAACCAGGTCTTGCCGGATCCCGAATAGCCGTGCATGCCGATCAGCATCGGACTCGGCTGCCTTATCCAGCGCACCGCGACCGCCAGGTAATGTTTGACGCCGTCAATGTCCTTGCGGCGGTCCTCGTCCGTATCTCGATCGGTGCTGCGGATCGCCGCGACCTTGGCGCGAATCATGCTGTGGTAAACAAAGTACAGGCCGAACACCGACATGCCGCCATAATCCCCGGTCTGCTCGAGATAGCGGTTCAGAAACGCGTACGCCAGGTCCTGCCGGGCACGCGCCACCAGGTCCATGACCAGGAACGCAATGTCACTCATCACGTCGATATTGCGCAGGTCCGGGCTGAACTCAATGCAATCGAACGCACGGATTCCGTCCGGCAGGCGTACCAGGTTAGCCAGGTGGAGGTCACCATGGCATTCACGGACAAACCCGTCCTGGCGCCGCTGAATCAGCAGGGGTTTCATGGCAATCAGCTCCCTGTCGGTCCACCGGTGTACCTCCCTCAGCAATGCCATATCGATCGTGCGCTCCACCGGCAGGAAGTTTTCCAGTATCGGTGCGCGGACTTTGCCGACGGATTCCGTGTCGTTCTCATACTCGATAACGCGCGCTGTTCGATGGCCAGCCGCCAGGGTCTCTGCCAGATCAAGGAGATCCTGCTGCCGCAGCAGGCCATCATCGAGTTGCCGGTCCAGCTGCGCGTCCTGCGGAAACTGGCGCATCTTGAGTGCGTACTCGATGGCTCCTTCGTCAGCCTCCCCTTCGCCCTGCAATATTGGTCTGTCCGGACTGCCGCCGATCGAGACCATGCCGATATACAGCTGTGGCGACCATTGCCGGTTCAGACGCAGCTCCTCCTCGCAGAAATATCGGCGTCGCTCGAGCGTCGAGAAATCCAGAAACCCGAGGTTCACGGCCTTCTTGATCTTGTAGGCGAATTGTCCTGTCAGAACCACCCACGAGATGTGTGTTTCAACAATCTCGACGTCGGAGACGGCATGCGGAAAACCGCGGGAATTTCGAAGCGCCGCTATGAGCTCGCGCTGTTGGGCCAGTCCAGCTTCAGGTTCACGAGACATCAGGCAGATCTGGCGCGACCCGCTGCACCGCCTCGTAGCCCGACTCGATAGCTTCAGCGGCACGATGCCAGTCCATCAGGTGGAAATCGTCCAGGTGCGGAGTCACGAGTAGGTTCGGTGGGTTACCGGCCATGCGCGAGCGTGAGATCTGGTCCTGCATGATGTTGATCGTCGATTGCATCACCTCGAGCATGCCTGGCTCACTCGGTGGGCGCTCCGATCGAAGTGAGCCTACGAAGTTCTCCAGCAACCCGGACCAGCGCGCAAAGAGTTCGGTACCGGCATCAGCCGACAGACTCGCGTCCGGCTTCGCATCTTGCGCGCTCGGCAATTTGCGTGTTTCCGTCTTGACCATTGGCTGATTGAGATTGACGGCAATGACGTAGTCAGCGCCCATCGCCCGGCAGAGTGACACCGGCACCGGATTCAGCACACCCCCGTCGATGAGCCATCGACCATCATAGTGGATGGGCGTAAAGAGCCCGGGCAAGCCACTGGATGCGCGCACAGCACTCAGTATCGAGCCTTTTTGCAGCCACACCTCCTGACCGGTGTGCAGGTCGACCGCCATGGTACCGAAACGCCGCGGCAGCGACTCGATCGGCCGGTCACGCATCTTCTCGCCGACAGCGCGCATCAGGCGGTTGCCTCTCATCATGCCACCGCCGGAAAAGCTGGCATCCAGCAGCCGCCAGACGTCGATCTTGGTCAATGAGCGAGCCCAGGCTTCCAGCTCGTCGAGTTGTTCGCTGGCGTAAGCGGCCGCCACCAGGGAGCCCGAGGACGAGCCTGTAACGATCTCCGGTTCGATACCGCGTTCGAGCAAGGCGCGCAGCACACCGATATGCGACCAGCCGCGCGCCGAGCCGCTGCCGAGTGCGAGTCCAAGCTTCATACCTTGACCCCGCGACTGCATCCTCGCTAGCCCCCTGTTTCAGACGGCCAGGTAACGCTGAAGGCACCGCGAACATCCCCGAGTTCGTAACCCACCGCGAGGTCATTCGGATACTCTTGCTGAAGCACTTCTTGCAGGGCCGGCGCGATAACGTCTCCATGGCATGCGAGGCAAACGCCGTCGGTGGGAATCGCCCGCATGTACTGGCTCGAACCGCTCGAATGGGACTCGAAGAACTCCAGCGGTGCCGTCGACTTCGCAGCCTTCGCCTGCTGATCAAACCCTCTCAATACAGGCAGCTGCCAGGCTTGCGGTGCGTTGGCCGGGTTTCTGTAGCGCAGGCTGGTTCGAGTCACATGTGCGCCGCTTTGCTCCGAGATGTCCGCTGCGATTCGCGGCGCAACTTCTTTGCAGACTTTTACGGCCTGGACCGGCCCACCTTCCTGCAAAGCCGACTTGAGCTCGGCCTGCAGCTGCATGCCAAAAGTCTTGACGAGCGCGCGACTCCGATCGAGCTGCGGATCGTCCACGTCTTCGGCGACGCACGCCGAGACTGCAACAGCGAGGAGAACCACCCATGCCCTGTCAGGCGCTGCGAATTTCCTGCGACGGTTTTTCATAAGCATCCACGATCCCAGTCTTCTTCAGGGCAGCCAGCAACTGCGACCAGCGCTGTTCCAAGGTGCCCGTATAGCCAATCGACACGCGTACAAGCCCGGGAGAAATGCCGGCCAGCGCCTGGTCTTCATCGCTCATCTCACTGGACGTGCTCGATCCGGAGCAGGACATCAGCGTATCGAAGTAGCCGAGGCTGACCGCGAGATACCCGAATCGCTGCTCGTTTTGCAGGCAGGACATCAGGTCGTTCGCCGCGGCGGCGTCCTGCACGTCGATCGTAAAGATGCCGCCATAGCCATATTCGGCGGATCGCAATCCGTTGAACAGGTCATGGTCCGGGTGGTCCGGCAGGCCGGGATAGGTGACATGCAGACCCATCTTGTGCAGGCGTCGCGACAGCTCCAAAGCCCGCTTGCCATGCTCTGCCATTCGTAGCGGCAGATGAGGTATGCGAAGGCTGACACTCGCGGCGATGCCAGGATCCATCGTCGGGCCAAGCAGCATCAGCGGACCGGTGTGCAGATCCATGAGTTCGCTGATGAACGCCTCCGTACCGCATATGGCCCCTGCAATGACATCCGAAGCGCCGCTGATGAACTTGGTAATGCTGTGCACGACGACATCGGCCCCCAGTTCCGCCGGCCTCAGGATGAGCGGACTGAAGGTATTGTCGACGACCAGGCGGGCCCCTCGCGTATGCGCAATGTCGGCAAGCTCGGGTATGTTCGCCACGCGCAAGGTCGGATTCGAGACGCTTTCCGTAAACACCAGGCGCGTCTTCTCAGTGATAGCTGATGCGACTTCGTCGGGATTAGCAATATCGACAAAGGTCGTCCGGATACCGCATTTCTCGGGGAGGAAATCGCTCAGCAATGCGTGTGTGCCGCCATAGATCGCATTCGATGCGACGATTTCGTCACCGCTCACGCAGATCCCAAGGATAGCGCCGGAAATCGCTGCCATCCCGCTGGCCGTGCAGTAGGCAGCTTCCGTGCCCTCCATGGCCGCAATCTGGCGACCGAGATTATAGACGGTCGGGTTAAAATGACGGCCATACAGGTAGCAGCCCTTGTCGGGGCCTTTACGGCCCTCGAACATCTCGGGCATTGTCGCGGGGTCCATCACGGTGAAGGTCGTGCTTGCCTCGATGGACATGTTCACGCCACCGTGCTCCCCGAACTCGTGACGCAGGTACGCCAGGTCCTCGATCGGGTTTCGCTTCTTCATTCAGTGCTCTTTCAGTACCAGTACGTTGCCAAACAACACCAGCGCAGCGCCGCCGATGATCGCCAGATCGAGACGCAGCCCTTCGAACACTATGGATAACAGCAGCGCCACGACCGGGAACATGACCGTCGCGTAACCGGCCCGGTGGGCGCCTATCCGGCCCAGCAAGGTCAGGTAGGCCCCGAATGCGATTACTGATCCAAATATTGCCAAATACGCCAGGGAAGCGATGTACGTAAAAGTCGCGTCAAACGTGAAGGCCTGGCCGCGGCCTGCGCTGATTATGGCGGTCAGCAACGCACCGTAAAACATCCCCCAGGCATTGGCCTGCAGCACCGGCAGCGCTCGCTGCTGCGCGCCCTGTGAAATGATGTTGCCGATGGATGCCATGAGTGCGCCCAGCAAAGCCAGCAGAGAGCCGTACAGAACGCTGTCCGAGAGCGACAGAGAGCCGACCTGCGGCGCGAACAGCACGACGATGCCAATGATGCCCAGCAAGGCGCCAAGCAGGACCCGTGCGCCTGCCCGGGTGCGAAACACCAGTCGGGAAAGCACGATGTTGATCCACAGCATCATGGAGAAGACGATGGCCGCCAGGGCCGAGGTGATGTGGACCTGTGCGCGGTAGGCAAAGATGTAGTTCAGACAGAACAGGAAGGTGCCCAACAGGGCGAACCATACATGAGTATTTAGGTTAAAAGAAAGGTTTAACTCTCTGTATTTACAATAGATAAACAGGACTATCGAGGCGATTGTGTAACGATAGACAATGCTCACCTCGGGGGCTACAACGCCCAACTGGAACTCGATCGCCAACCAGGTTGAGCCCCAGATCAGGACGGTAACAAGGTACAAGACGCGGTTGCTCATGGTCTGCGGGCCGCTGTCACAGGCATCGGCGGGCAAATTCCTTGACCAGCTTGTCCTCGTTTTCTGCGGCCTTGAAGAAATCCTCAATGTAACGGTATTGCCGTTGCCGATTCTTATCGGTCAGGCCGGGCAGCTCCGAAATCACCTTCAGAATCGCTTCGCGCCGCTCCACGACGGCACGGATTGCCGTTCGTCGCGTCTGGTCGTCCGTGCAGTAACCGCGGTAACGCCGGGTGCGCACGCTGCGCAGTCGCAATTCCGGCTGCGGTTTCGCATAGCGGGCACCGACGAGGCCAGACATGTCGAAATCATAGGGCACGTAGTAGCTGTTGCCGCCCACCGTAAACAGCTTGCCGTTATGGCAACAGAATTCATCGTGGTAGTAGCGCACCAGCGACCAGTCCGTGTTGCCTATCAGGTAGTGAAACACGTACACGAGCGCGGCATGGTTGCTGTCGAGCAGGCTCCGCGCCACGTCGCGAACCAGAAGCGGATCGCCGCCAACACGCGCTGCAAATCCCTGATCGGATTCGACGAAAAATGCGTATCGAGTGATCGGATCGGCCGCCGCATCGTCGGTATCGACGTAACGTACACGCAGCAGTCGGGGTCGAAAACTGATGTCGGTGAGAACATTGAGGATGCGGTAGGCCGCGTACTCCTCCAGCAGATTCTGCTCGTACTCCGCACTGCCCTTGCAGTGAGTCACCAGCTTGAGTTTATCCTGGCCTGCAAGAACACTATCGGCCACGTCCTTGCGCGCGAAATTCAGCCGCAACGGCGGGAAGCGGCAGTACTCAACGCGACTCTTGCCGCGAACCCGGACCGCAACATCAAAAGCCTCGCCGTCGACCGTCAACGAGAACGCCTGCTCGCGCCGTCCTGTCGTGTCCTCGATGGTCGCCGACAGCGGCCCCGCCAGCGTAATGTCGATTGGCGCGTCGTCCTCGAAGAGCGGCGCGGCCTGTATCGCTGCTGGCCCTGCGAGAATGGCCAGCAGTGCGAGCGCAGCCCTGACCGGACGCACCGGTCAGGCGAGCCCGGCTTTTCTCAGCGGTAACTCCCGAAGTCGCACGCCGCTGGCAGCGAAGTAGGCATTCAGGATGGCCGGCGCCACCGGAGGCACGCCGGGCTCGCCGACGCCGCCAGGGACAGCCTCGGACTCGATGATGTGCACGTGTATCTCGGCAGGCGCCTCGTTCATGCGCAGCACCGGATAACTGTCGTAGTTGCCCTGCACGACTGCGCCGCCCTGGGCCGTGATTTCGCCATGCAGAGCCAGGCTCATGCCAAAAATTGCAGCGCCCTCCATTTGCGAGACGACGCGATCCGGGTTGACAACCATGCCGGCGTCGATTGCCATCCAGATATCGTGAACGACGAGCCGGCCACTGGGATCGACGCTGACCTCGGCAACGCTGCCCACCGTGCTCAGGAACGAGCGATGCACGGCAATACCGAGCCCGTGGCCCTCGGGAAGCGTACGGCCCCAATCGGCCATTTCTGCGACCTTGTTGACGACAGCTGCGTAGCGCGCGGTGTCGATCGGATGCTTGTCGAGCGCGTGTCCGTAGTTGCTGTAGTTGGCATTGTCAGCAGCCGGGTCGACTTTCCGTGGCTCCCCGATCAGCTTTAACAGGTGGTCTTTCGGATCCATACCCGCGAGATGGGCCAGCTCATCGACAAACCCACCGTCCGCAAACGCGTGAAACACATTGCAAACCGAGCGCAGCCAGCCGATGCGCAAATGGGCCTTGGCGTCGCACGCCTCCAGCCGCATATGGGGGATCGCATACGGGCGATCGACAAACCCGAGGTCCAGTTCGAAATCGGTCGGGCCCTTGGCCTCGACGTCGAACGTCGAACTGATTGTCGGAAAGCTGGTGCGATGCAAGAGGCTCGTCGCATTGCCGTCCGCATCCAGTCCCGCCTTGAGGTATTGCGCACTGACCGAGTGAAAATAGCCATGCCGGATATCGTCTTCGCGCGTCCAGGTCACCTTGACCGGCTTGCCGCTGTGCCTGGCCAGCCAGGCCGCTTCCGCAATGAAATCGGGCTTCGACTTACGCCCGAAACCGCCGCCGAGCAAGGTGACGTGAACCTTGACCTGGCTCTTGTCGAGACCGAGGGTAGCGGCCACCGTCTGCTGTGCGGCTTGAGGATTCTGGGTACACGCCCAGGCCTCGCAACCCCCGTCTGCGGTAATTTCGGCGACTGCCGCCGGTGGTTCCATCGGTGCCTGTGACAGGTAAGGCGCGTAGTAGTAGGCCTCGTGGATGCTGCCTGCCTCACTCATCGCGGCATCGACATCGCCGCGCGTCAGCACGGCCCTGCCTGGCGCGGACACCGACTTGAGCAACTGCTCCTTGTAAGCGACCGAGTCGTGCTCACCGTTCGCACCAAGATCCCATTTGATCTGGAGCGCCTTCCGCCCTTTCTCTGCGGCCCAGGTATTTGTAGCAAGGACCGCAATCCCGCCGAGCAAACTGAACCCCAGCGGTGCAGTTGGCTCCGGCAAACGCACAACGTCAACGACCCCGGCTACCTGGCGTGCAGCGCTGTCGTCGAGTGACACGACCGTGCCACCGAATGCAGGGCAGCGCTCGATAGAGGCGTACAGCATGCCCGGGCGCACCGTGTCGATGCCGTACATGGCTTTACCGGTGGTAAAAGCCAGCCCGTCGATGGTATCCATCGGCTTGCCGATATAGCGGTAGTCGGCGCGTGACTTGAACGGCGCATCCGCAGGGGCGTCGAGGTTGGAAGCGGTATCGACAAGATCGCCGTAACCGGTCGAGCGACCGCTTTGTTCGTGGTGCACCGCGTGTTCACGGGCATTGCATTCCTCGGCCGGCACGCCCCATTCCGACGCCGCAGCCGCGATCAGCATCTCGCGGGCCGTGGCACCGGCATTGCGCAGCAGGTCGAACTGGTTGCGTATACTGGTCGAGCCATCGGTGTTCTGATCGCCGTATTTTTCGTCGCCAAGACCCTGGATGAGCTCGATGCGATCCCAATCCGCTTCCAGCTCGTCGGCGATGACTTGCGGCAACGATGTCCGAATCCCCTGCCCCATTTCCGAGCGGTGACAGATGATCTCAACGATGCCGTCGTTGCGGATATTGACGTAAACGTTTGGCGCCACGGATTCGGTGGCTGCCGTGGCCGGCATCGGACCCTGGCGGCTGCAGGCTGCCGTAAACGACAGCGCGAATACGAGGCCACCACCTGCCTGTCCGGTTCGTTTCAGGAATTCGCGGCGGCTGATCTTTCGTAGCTCACTCATGACTGCTCCTCCGCGGCGCGGTGGATCGCCTTGCGAATGCGAGTGTAGGTTCCGCAGCGGCAGATATTGCCGCTCATGGCCGCATCGATATCGGCGTCGGTTGGCTTGGGAATTCTCTCGAGCAGCGCCACCGCACTCATGATCTGACCGGACTGGCAGTAACCGCATTGCGCCACGTTCAGCTCGCGCCAGGCAACCTGAACCGGATGGTTGCCCTCGGTGTCGAGGCCTTCGATCGTCGTCACGTTTCGCCCGGCCGCCGCTGATACCGGAATAACACAGGAGCGGATAACCTGGCCGTCCATATGCACGTTACAGGAACCGCACAGTGCCTTGCCGCACCCGAACTTGGTGCCTGTCAACCCGGCCAGGTCCCGTATTGCCCACAATAGCGGCATATCCGGCTCCACTTCGAGCGATACGGCCTGCCCGTTGATAGTCAGTTCGATGGCCATGGTGTCTCTCCTCATCCAGGCGTGTTTCGAGCTTGCCCGCTGATACTAACAAATGGCTCGCTTGCGACCTAACACCAAATTGTGACGCCGGCGTCGGCACGAGGGCAGCCGAAACCGGATAATCGCTGCATGGAAACACTGCCCCTTTTTCTGCCCATCGTGCTGCCGGTCCTGTTCTGGGGGGCGTACCACTATCACAAGGACCGGCATCTGCCGGAACCCGTGGGCAATCTCGTACTTTGCTTCATGCTCGGCTTGCTCGCCGCCGGGGCGTCACAGGGGCTGTACATGGCGCTCGAGCCACTCGGCCTGCACCATGACGCCTATGCGTTGGCGGCTTCCAACAGCGTCGGCCTGTTCGCCTACTCAATGCTCATCATCGGGCCGATCGAGGAGATCACGAAATTGTTGCCGTTCGCGGTGCTGGTGATTCGCTTCCGGGCGTTTGACGAGCCGATGGACGGGCTGATCTACGCGTCTTTTATCGGCCTCGGGTACGCAACCGCCGAGAATTTCAGTTACCTCGACTATCTGACGCCGCTCGAGGCCGCTGCGCGGGGGTTCGCAGGCCCGGTGGTGCACATACTGTTCGCGTCAATCTGGGCGCTCTGGATCTCGAGGGCGCACCTCGCCGGCGCGCCGATTCTGAGGCCAGCGCTAGTCGGGTTTGCACTCGCATCGGCGCTGCATGGCCTCTATGACTTCCTGGTATTGCTGCAGCCGATTGCAGCGCTGCCGCTCGCGGCTGCGCTGGTGGTCGCTATCTGGATCTGGCGTTTACACTTGCTGCGGCGATACCACAGGGATGCGGTGAGAGATTCCGGGGCGCAGCACCGCTCGATGGATTAACCGCGGTCGTACGGGTTGCAGTCGTCCCCGGTCTTAACAGGCTCCTCGAGCGTCAGCCCGAGCGAGTCGTCGTCGAGAAGCGCCCGGCAGCGCATCTGAATCTCCGCCAGCTTCAGCGAGACATTGGATTCCGACAGGGGCGCGTCCGTTGCGTCTATTTCAAAGAGATCTTTATGCATATCCATGTGTCGCTGTTTGGAGACAGGGTCCTTCTGTCGCACTATAGAGACAGGGGCAAAGCAGAAGTGTGAACTGGGTCACACAAAATCCGCCGCAGAATCGCTTATTACGCGCCTTATGACAAATGATCGGCGAATCCAGGGCTTGGTGACTGCGAAAGAGGCCTCAAGGTCGACAGAACCTAGTACTTGAGCATCGCCGAGCCCCATGTGAAACCGGCGCCGAAGGCCGCCAGCAGCAGGGTCTGGCCACGCTGAATGCGCCCGTCACGAATCGCAAGGTCCAGCGCCAGGGGGATCGAGGCACCCGAGGTATTGGCGTGTTCGTCGACCGTTGCGATGACCCGCTCCATCGGCATTTTCAGCTTCTTCGCAGCCGCCTTGATAATGCGCATATTGGCCTGGTGCGGCACGAACCAGTCGATATCGTCAAGATGACCGTCGAGATCGGCAATGGTCTCGCGGGCAATGCTGTCAAACGTCGCTACGGCCTTGCGGAATACGGCATTGCCCTCCATCTTGATGTAGGCCCCGCCAGCCCGGGTAACGTCGAAGCCCACCGAGACGCCCTGTTCGACCTGCAACAGGTCTTCGTATTCGCCATCCGCATGTATGTGAGTGGACAGCACACCGGGCTCGTCATCCGCCGTCAATACAACGGCACCGGCGCCGTCACCGAACAGGATCGCAGTGCCGCGATCCTCCCAATCGGTGATGCGCGACAGCGTTTCCGAGCCGATCACGAGAGCGCTGCTGGCGCCGCCGCTCTTGATGAAACGGTTTGCCACGTCGAGCGCATAAATGAAGCCACTGCAGGCGGCGGCCACGTCGAAAGCCGGACATCCCTTGACGCCCAGCTGCCGCTGAATGATGCAGGCTGTCGCGGGAAATATCTTGTCGGGGGTTGCGGTACCGACGATGATCAGGTCTATATCCTGCGGACCGACGCCCGCCATTTCCATGGCTCGGCGCGCCGCAGCCACTCCCATAGACGAGGTGGTCTCGTCATCCGATGCGATGTGGCGGCGCTTGATCCCGGTGCGCTCACGAATCCACTCATCGGAGGTATCCATGGTCTTTTCGAGATCGTGGTTGGTCACCACTTTTTCAGGAAGATAGCTCCCTACTCCGGCAATGCGTGCGTAAGTCATTGGCTCTTCCTGGTCAGGAATGCCGCGATCTCTCGCAGCGTCGGATAATCGAACAGGTCACTGATGTCGAGTTTCCCCGGATAACGCTCGTCAATCGCCAGCACGATCTCTGTCAATGTCAGCGAACTGACACCGACCTCGAACAGGTTGTCGTCCGGTCCTATCGTACGGTCCTTTGAAAACTCACGGCAGATTGTCTCGAGTTCAGCCACCAACGGATCCGCGTCGGTCGCGGTCTCAGTCGCCTCGGCGGGTGCCAATTGTTGCAGCACATCGTCGAATTCACCGTCCAGGTACGATGCCAGCAGCTTGCCACGTTGCACTTTGCCGCTGGTCGTTTTCGGTATGCGACTGACGGGAATGACCCGGTCCACTTCAAGCCCGGTCTGCTCACCGACCAGGTCGCGCACCTGCCGGACCATCGGGCGAAAATCGTCGAGCGCCTGGCGATACAATATAAAAGCGATCAGTTCTTCGGTCTGGCCGCCTTTCGGCGTCGCTCCCGCAACGACGACCTTGTTCAGATCGAGATCATCGAGACGCGCCACGATCTCCTCTATGTCATGCGGATAGTAATTCTGACCATTGATGATGATGATGTCTTTCTGTCGCCCGGTAATCACGAGCTGCGAATCGACAAACACGCCGCAGTCACCCGTCCGCAGCCAGCCATCCTCTGTAAACAACTCCTCTGTCGCCTGCGGATCGCCATAAATGCGTTGCGTGACGCTACCACCGTGCAGCTGAATATTGCCGATGACACCATCGCCAAGGATCCTGTCATCGTCGTCCGCAATGCGAATCGACACGTCGCGAATTGCCGCGCCCACTTTGACAAAGCTGACGGCATCAGGATCAGTCGGGTCCACCGGACGATAAGCGTCGCCGACTCGCAAGCTGTGCCGGTCGACCGTGATCCGTGAATACTCGGTACCCGGTTTGGGCAGCGACACACCCACGGTCGCTTCCGCCAGACCATACACCGGATACATCGCGGTGCGTTTCAGGCCGTGCGGCTGAAGCGCGGCGAGAAACTCCTCGCACAGCTCCCAGGAGATGGGCTCGGCACCGTTCAGTATCAATTTCACCGGCGATAGATCGAGCCCCGAAAGCCCCTTGCGCTGGAAGAGCTTCAGGAAATGTTTGTAGCCGAAATTCGGTGAGCACAACTGCGTCGCAGCAAGCTCGCTCGCCTTGCTCATCCACAACAGCGGCCGTCGCACGAATACGTTCGTGTCCATGACGGCGTGGTTCATGCCAACGCCAAGCACGCTCAGGTGGTATCCAATCAATCCCATGTCGTGCGTCAGCGGCATCCAGCTCAGGCTCTGGTCCTCCGCGTTCCACCCGGTCGCCTCGACAATGGCGCGAATGTTGATGCACAGATTGCGATGCGTGAGGACGACTCCCTTCGGATCGCTGGTTGAGCCGGACGAATACTGAATGAAAGCGATGTCGTCCGGTTTTGCAGCAAACACCTCGCCATGCGCGGCCGGTTCGACGTCGCTCATCAGCACCGTGCGTGTTTCAAGCAGGTGCGATATGTCCGTGAGCTCACGCTGCTTGGCGAACTCGAGCAGTCGCTCGAGCAGCCCCATTTCAGTGAACAGGGTCGCCCGCTCCAGTTGGTTGACGATGCGGAACAGCTTCAGGCGGTGCTCGTCACTGATGCCAACTGCAACCGGTACCGGCACGATGCCGCCGAGAATAGCGGCCCAGAAAGCAACGACGAAGCTCTCATTGGACTTGCTGAAAATGATGAGTTCGTCGCCGGGCTTCATGCCACGGGCCTGCAGCGAGCCGAGCAGCGCTAAAGCTCTCTCCCAAAGCTCGCCAAACCCAACGACGGACTCGTCGTGCTCGCCATCGATAAAGCGAACGTCGCGTTGCCTGCCGCGCACGTCGCGCAGCAGATGCGTCAATGTATCGTACAGCTGCATATCGGAGTTACCGCTCCTCGGGTTTCATGAATATGTCGGTTGCCGAACGCAGGTTAATACCGAGTTCGAGCTCCGGTTCGCTGTCATCCTCCAGCCGCAGTCGAAAGCGCGGCAACAGCAGGCCAAGGTGCACCTTCATTTCCAGGAATGAAAAATACTCGCCCAGGCAGCGCCGCGGCCCCAATGAAAACGGAAAGTACGGCCGGTCCTTGTCTGGCTTGTCTGTCGCCGCGAAACGATCCGGGTCGAAAGCATCCGGGTTCGGCCAGTAGTGTTCGCTGCGATGCAGTATGAACGGTGAAAGATAGATGTCGGTGCCTGGCGGCACATCGTAGTCGTCCAGCTCATCCTGCTCGTGCGAGCGGCGCGTGAACAGCCAGACAGGCGGATACAGCCGCAGGGCCTCTTCCAGCGTTTGCTGGGTAAAACGCATTGCGGCTGCCGACTCCGAGCTCACCGCGGAGACGCCTGGCATTATTCGGCGCGCCTCCTCGATCAGCCGCTCCTCCACATCGGGATGCTTTGCGATCAGGTACCAGACCCAGTTCAACGTGTTGGCCGAGGTTTCGAAGCCGGCAACGATCAGCGTCATCAGCTCGTCGAGCAACTCGGCATCGGTGAACCCGGCGCCCTGTTTGTCCACGGCCTGCAGGTACATGGCGAGAAAATCGAAGTGCTGCTCGCCGGCACGCCCTCGGCGTGCCTCGATGATCTGCATCAACAGGTCGCGCAGCTGCCGAACCTTCATAACGACGCTCAGGTCTCGCGTCGAATCGCGGCTGAGAAACGCAAAGGGATTTTCGCCCTGCGTCAGGATGAACTCGTCATAGTCGCTGCCGAAAATACTGATGAGTATCAATTCCAGGGCGAAATCGGAGGTCTCCTCCGTGATGTTCAGCGCTTCACCACGCGACGCGAGATCCGCCCAATGCAGGGCACGCCGATCGCAGCATTGCACCATCACCGTCATCAGCCGATGCACGTTCTGGCGACTGAATGCCGGCTGGATCATCGTTCTGGATCGCCGCCATATGTCGCCGTCGCTGACGATAAGACCGTTGCCGAGCAGCATCTTGACGCGCTCGAAGCCGGGGCCCTTACGGTACTTGCTGTGCCGCCGCACGAGTATGCGGCGCACTTCACTCGCATCATTGACGAAATAGGCCAGCCGCCCATTCGGCCTTTCCATGCTCACCATATCGCCATAGTCCCGCTGCAGGCTCTCGAGGGTTGCGAGCGTCTGCGCGTCGATGCCGAGCGGCACGGGCTGTTCAGGACCCGGTGGTCGCCGATATGCGAGCTGAGGTGCTGTCATTTGAAGTGAGGGCTTGGTGGGGCCGTGTCAATGCAGGCGCAATATTACATTGACCGGCGCAGAACCGATACTGCAAACTCTGGCCCTTCTGTCGCAGGCCCCGTCTTGAGCAACAATCCCCGCAAAGATTTCGACTCGGTGGAGTCACGCCGCAGCACCGCATCGTTTCGCCGCATGACCGTCTGGCGGCGGATCTACTATTTCGTCGGCGTGCCGCTGCTGCGCGGTGTGATGCGCCTGCTTGGCTCAACCTACCGGGTACAGCAGGTGATCGGCGCAGAGCGCATAGAGCCCTTCATTGCGAGTGGCAAGGTCTGCGCGCCCTGCTACTGGCATCAGCACCATGTCCTGGGTTCCACACTCGTGCGCAACTGGATTCGCCGCGGCTTCAAGGCCTGCTTCCTGGTCTCGGCCTCGGTTGATGGCGAAGTGCCGGAGCGCATTGCTCGAGCCTGGGGAGCCGAGGTCATTCGCGGCTCCGCAAACCAGAGCGGCGCCCTTGCCCTGCGTGACATGCAGCGCATGATGAAGAACGGCTACTCCATCGTGACAACCGCCGATGGCCCGCGCGGGCCGCAGCACGAATTCAAGATGGGCGCCATCCTGATGGCCAGGATTGCCGGTGTCCCGGTCATACCTGTCGCCTGCGCCGCCGAAAAGGCCTGGTACCTGAACCGCTGGGACAAGTTCATGGTGCCCAAGCCGTTCTCGCGTGTCGTCATGGCTATCGGTGCGCCGATAGACATACCGAGTGATATACCGCTGGACAAGCTCGAGCCGCAGCGCGTGCTCGTTCAGGAAGCAGTCATGTCGCTTATGCGAGAATCCACGCAGGTACTTCAGACTACGGGCACCGATGAGTAACTACCCAGGCAATCCGTCACGACACGGTTGGCTGCGCCTGCTGGCGCTGCTGGCCGCTTGTGTTGCGCCCGCATTGGCATTAGCCGACGGCGAACTGCAGCCGCACACTGCCGAGTACGGCGTCAAGATAAGCGTTGTAAGCGGTCGTCTGCGCACCACGCTCAGAGAAACTGAGGCCGGCTACACGGCCGAACACCAGATCAAGCCAACCGGCATGTCGCGGCTAGTGGCGCGCGGCCAGATAGCCGAAGCATCGGACTTCGCTGCCGGCCCTGACGGCCTGCGACCGCTCGCTTACCGCTCGCACGACACCCTCTCACGCGACGAGCTTGAGGCCGATGTGCGTTTCGATTGGGATTCAAATCGCGCAACCGGCATCGTCAATGGCGAGGACTTCGAGGCCGAGCTGGCCGGCTTCTCGCATGACCGCATTTCAATTCAGTACCAACTGATGCAGGACCTCCTACGGCAGGAGCCGGGCGAGGAATACCGGATGTTCGAGGTGGACAAACAGAAGGTCCTCAACATCCGTACGCTGGAGCCGAAGACCGTCGAGGTTCCGGCCGGCACCTTCCGCGCGATCGGGATACAGCACCAGGCGGAGAATTCATCGCGAGTGACGACGCTCTGGTGCGTCGAAGAACTCGGGTTTCTGCCGGTGGTTATCGAACAGCACCGCAAGGGAAAACTGCGGGTCCGCGCCACGCTTCGCAACTACACGCCGGCCAACTAGCGCCGATCGAAACGCTGCTCGGCGGAAAACACGGTTTCATCCCGCCTGGTCAACGAAATGTTCCTTAGCAGGACTTCGCCGTCACTGCTCAGCTGCCAGGACTCGGCCAGCAATGCTCCGGCTTCATCGAGCGTCTCTATGACAAATCGATCACCTTGCCAACCGGAAACACGCTGCGCCTCGATGGGACCGACCGCTATCACACGGTCTTCGCCGAAGCGGTATTCCTCGACGATTGCGCGGTCGAAACTGATGAACAGTCCCGACGCCGTTTGCGTGATCTTCAGCGACTCGCCGTTCTCCATGAATACGCTAACCGCTGTTGCATCCGACGCTCTCGACCGTCTCGGCGACTGCCGCTGCTGGCTGCGCGTCGACGTTTCCGGTGGAATCCGGATGCCGGGCTCGCCAGATTCGCGCCGTTGTGGCGGTTGGCCTGACGCGCTTCGAAGTTGCCATTGCCCCGACAAATCCAGTCCTGCCGGCACCACTGCACTTTTGGGCTGCAGTACCTCGCGCGCGGCACAAGCCGCAAGCAGCATGCCGGCAAGCAGTGCCAGCAGAAAGATATGGAATGTTCTGGTTCCCGACATGTCAACCTTTTTGACGAGCAGTCGTTACAGAGGGAATCGCCGAAAATCTCGGACGCAAGACGTGTACCCGACTTGTACGCTAAGGAGAATACCAGATGCAAAAACTTCGATTGATTCTAGTGGCCGCCAGCGCAGGGCTGTTGTTTCCTCTCTACGGCCACTCACAATCCCTTGCCGACCTCGAGGATTTGAGCCCGGAAGACCGCCGAGCGTACCTGGAGAGCATGTCGCCTGATGAGCGCGCCGCGATGACCGGGAAATGGCGCGCGGAAAAGGCCGCGATGTCGGATGAGGAGCGCGCCGCGATGCGGCAGGAGCGACGCGAGAAATGGGAGTCGATGTCGGAGGAAGAGCGCGAGGCCATACGCGCGAAGCGCCAGGAAGAGAAAAGCAAACGCCGCGAGAAGTGGCAGTCGATGTCCGAGGAAGAACGCGAGGCCATGCGCGCCACGCGCCAGGAAAACAAAGGCAAACGCCGCGAGAAATGGGACTCGATGTCCGAGGAAGAACGCGCGGCCATGCGTGCCAAGCGGCAGGAAAACCAGGCCATGCGTCGCGACAAATGGGACTCGATGTCCGAAGAAGAGCGCGCTGCCGCTCGTGAAAAAATGCCGCGGCGCAAAAACGGGGCGAAAAACAAGGGACCGGACAGCGACGCCGATTCTGACGGCGCCCCCGAGTAGTACTCAGGAAGCCGGCGTCCGAAACTGATCGCGCTCGGCAAGGTGCAGACGCAAGTCCAGCAGGATCTTGGCGGCGACCAGCACGACAAGCATGCTGACGGGGCTGCCGAGCCACTGTATGAGGGCGGCGCCAAAGATGATCGCCACGTGCAGCACCACGATGCGTCCGTAGGGCCTCTTCATGAGGTCTCCTGCGGTCGTACGGCGATACTCCCCGCCGCCGATGAAGTTGCCGAAGTACGAGAACAGGTGACTTGCCGCGATACAGCCGATTGCAAGCCACTGTGCGGTTTGCCAATTCTCCGCTAGCGTGCCGCTATCCGGTGCCGTGAAAAAGTACTCCCACGCGCCGGCCACGCCGAGCGTCGCGCCGAACAGACCGACGATTGCCGTCAGGTGTCCGAAGCAGAAAACACCGTAGTGCACGGTAAAGAACACCATCATGAAGCCCTTCGACCGCCCGGGCACCAGCGCCATTCGCATCACGTTGATGACGCCGATTACGACGTTCTCCAGCCAGTAGAGCATCAGCACGTCGAATACGCGCCAACCGAACACCAGCACGCCAACGAGCGGCACCAGGTTGGCAATAACCAGGGCGATAGACGATAGCCGGGACTTGCTATCCATCAGCTGGCTTGGCGTCACCCGGGCGCTCCCGTCAGTCCTGTTCCAGAATTGCGTCGGCCTCGATTTCGACCAGCATGTCCGGGTCGATCAGCCTTGAGACTTCAACCATCGTCGTCGCGGGCGAAACAGTGCCGAAAGCCTCCTGGTGCGCCCGAGCCACATGCTCCCAAAGCCCGATGTCGGTCACGTACATGCGCGTACGGACAACATCCTCGAGGCTACAACCTGACTTTGCCAGCGCTTCGGCAATGATCTCTATGCAGCGCTTCGCCTGCAGGTAGGCGTCACCCGGAGCCACTACCTTCCCGTCCGTACCGACCGGTGCTGTGCCGGACACCATGACCTGCGATCCCACGTGGACGGCACGGCAGTAGCCGACAATCGACTCCCACGGAGCGCCTGAGTAGTGATTTGTTCTGCTTGTCATCAGGGCCTCTCGTTTTGATAAACGACTTTATAAATATATTTTTAGTTATTGTTTAATAACGGTTTCATAAGGTCTCTCGTGCCTCGGAATCAGCCGTAACCAGGCCGCGGAGCCGACGGCATACGCCAGCACGACAAGCCAGCCTCTGGCCGGCGCATCAACCGCGAAGCTGCCCTGCTCGAGAAACAGCAGATACAGCAACGGCACGGCTACCAGCACGCGCACCAGCTCTATCCGCCTCGCATAGTGGCGGCCTTCGTTAAGCAACCCTATTGAATACAGCTGCACCCAGAGGAGGACGCACGGCACCAGCACGGCTCTCGTACCGCCCTGGATATAGAGCTCTCCGATCAGCAACGCGATAACGATCGCCAGGACAAACTGCACCATGACGTAGTGGCGCTGTGCAAGCGACGTCTGCGGATCGAACTTCTCGAAATGCGACAGATTGCTGCGCTGTTTCGGGTAACGCGCCTCGACGTCGGGTGGCCGCCAGCCGGTCCGGCGAAACCAGATGGCCAGCTTGTCGCGCCAGCGCGCTGCCTTGCGTGCATCGAACCACAGGTAGTCATAAACCTGCAGGTTTGCCCAGAACGGATTGAGATTCGCCAGCGGTTTCCGTACCCCGAAAATCACCGGCTCATCGGGCGACTCGTCCTCGAAAGTGCCGAAGATCCTGTCCCAGAGGATCAGGATGCCGCCATAGTTCTTGTCGATGTAGCGCTCATTCTGCGCATGGTGAACGCGGTGATTGGACGGTGTCACCAGGACCCTGTCCAGCGGCCCTAGCCGTCGCACGAGCTGGGTATGGACCCAGAACTGGTAGATGAGGTTGATTGCATTGACCGTGACCAGCACCTCCAGCGGGAAGCCGATCAGGAACAGCGGCAGGTAGAATATCCAGCCAAACAGGAACCCCGTGCTGGTCTGGCGCAGCGCCGTCGACAGGTTGTAATCCTCGCTCTGATGATGCACCGCATGCGCCGCCCACAGCACGGAGATCTCATGGCTGAAACGGTGAAACCAGTAGTAGCAAAAGTCCCACGCCAGCGCCGCAATTATCCACAACGCCAGGCCTGCTGGAGACAGGTCGAACCAGCTGAGCGGCATGTCGATGAGCGCGAGATTTTGCAGCACGAAACCCCAGGCAATCAGTGGCAGGAACTTCGTGAAGTAGCCTATCGTGGTGCTGAGAATTCCGGCGCTCAGGCTGTTGATGGCGTCATTGCTGCGGTAATAATGGCTGCCCTTGCGCCAGTCCACGATCAGCTCTGTAATCAGCGCCAGCAGGAAAAACGGCACGGCAATAGCAATAAGGTCCATGCGCGCAGTTTACGGTAAGCTGCGCGGCGAAGGTAACCGGAAGCTTGTAATGATCGATGCCAACGAACTGACGCTGCTGAAAAAGGCCCTGGACACACTCGCCGAAGGCTATGCCCACCTGCCGGACTTCCAGGCGGACTACGACGTCGAAGCTGCTGCTGCTGTGCTGCAGGAAGTTGCCGCACGCATGCACGACAACTACCCCTACTATCACCCGCTGTACGCGGGCCAGATGCTCAAGCCGCCGCACCCGGTTGCACGTATCGCGTATGCGATGTCGCTATGGGTCAATCCGAACAACCACGCGCTGGACGGCGGGCGCGCCAGTTCCGCCATGGAAAAGGAGTGTATTGCCGACATTGCCGGCATGTTCGGCTGGCAGGAGCCGCTGGGGCATCTGACGGGCGGCGGCACGATGGCGAACCTCGAGGCGCTCTGGATCGCAGGGCGCCTGCAGCCCGGCAAACGGGTTCTGGCTTCGGCGCAGGCACACTATACGCATAGCCGGATCAGCGACGTGCTGGGACTGCCGTTTACCGCGGTCGACGTCGATATTGACGGACGCATGGACCTGGCGGCGCTGGAGAAATTGCTGCAGATCGGTGATGTTGGCACGGTCGTGGCAACGCTCGGCAATACCGGACTCGGTGCCGTGGACCCGTTGCCGGCCATCATCGAACTTCAGAAACAATATGCCTTCCGAATTCATGTGGATGCGGCGTATGGCGGCTACTTTACGCTCGCCAGCGAGCTGCAGAGCGCATCTCGATCAGCGTACGATGCGCTTGCGAAGGTGGATTCAATCGTCATTGACCCGCACAAGCACGGGCTGCAGCCCTATGGCTGCGGCTGCGTGCTGTTTAAAGACGCCTCGGTCGGTACCCACTACAAGCACAGTTCGCCGTTCACATACTTCAGTTCGGCGGAGCTGCACCTCGGCGAAATCAGCCTGGAGTGCTCGCGACCTGGCGCTTCGGCTGTCGCGCTGTGGGCAACGCATCGCTTGCTGCCGCCGGTTCCGGGCGGTGAGTTTGCCGCGATGCTGGATGGTTGCCTCGCGGCCGCGCGCGCGTTTTTCGGGCGACTTCAGGCAAGCGAGGCGTTCCTGCCGCTGCTAGAGCCTGAACTCGACATAGTCGTGTATGCCGTGAACGCGTCGAGCAGCAGTGCCGCAAGCGAGCGCGCCCGCCACGTGTTTGAGCGCGCGGCGGAACACGATCTGCACCTGGCGATGATCGAACTGCCGACCGAACTCGTGTGCAAGCGAGCGCCCGGGCTTCTGGCGGATTCCGAGACCACCACCTGCCTGCGATCCGTTCTGATGAAACCCGAGCACCTCTCGTGGCTGGATACGATCATGGAAATTCTCGAAACCAGCGCGGCCGAGACCGCTGACGTTGCGGCTGGATGAGCCGAGCTGCAGGCCTCCTCCTGCCCGGCGTGCTAACGGTCCTGCAGTGCGCCTGCGCGCAAGGCGGGCCGGCGCCGGACAAGCCTCCGATTATCGAGGTGTTCGCCTGCAGCGACTATTGCCCGGGCCCGCAAGAGCAATACCTGCGCAGAGTTTACGAGGGAATCAACGACCCCGAGTCGTGCAAGGCCGTTGGCGGCAAGCCCCAGGTGTACATCGGCTGGGGCAGTTTCTTTGTCTGCCTCGCTGATTGACCGCGCAATCAGCTGCTTTGCAGCTGAAGTATCGTGCGCATCATGACGATGCCGAGGTAGAAGCAGGCAAAACCGCCAACCAGCGTGCCGACGAGATACGAAAACGAATAAAAAAGCTCGTTCTTCTGAATCATCGTATTGAGCTCAAGCACCATGGACGACAACGTGGTAAAGCTGCCGCAAAAACCCACGGCGAACAGCAGGCGATACTGGTCCGGTATGATGCCGGCTTCGTTGAACCAGGCGGTACTCGCAATCAACTGCGCCACGAGGCCCATTACGAAACAACCGATCAGGTTGGCGCTCAGCGTTCCCCACGGAAACTCGACATCGCGCTGCAGGAAGACGTTCAACCCGAACCTCGCCATCGCGCCGAGCGCACCGCCCAGCGCGACGAACAGATACGAGTAGAGCACCATGCGCATGCTCAGCGCTGGCCCAACTCAGCGAGCGTTTCGCGGTATTCACGCTCCATCCTCATGACGACCTCGTACGCCGGCAATATTTCGTCGATGGTACCGACGCCCTGCCCCGCACCCCAGATGTCACGCCAGGCCTTTGCCTCGATGTCGCTGTTGCTGAAGTCCATGTGGCTCTTGTTGCCTTCGGGCAGATTATCCGGATCCATGCCGGCCTTCACGATGCTGCCTTTCAGATAGCTGCCGTGCACACCCGTGAACAGGGAGGAATACACGATATCCTCCGATCTGCTCGTGACCACCATCTCTTTATAGTCAGGCACGGCACGGGCCTCTTCGGTTGCAATAAAACGCGTGCCGCTATAGGCGAGATCGGCACCCATTGCCAGCGCGGCAACAACGTCATTACCCGTCGTGATACAGCCGGACAGGATGACTGCGCCATCGAACTCGCGACGAATTTCTTTCACCAGTGCGAACGGACTGAGCGGCCCTGCATGCCCTCCGGCGCCGGCGCAAACGGCGATGATGCCATCCACGCCCTGGGCGATGGCCTTGCGCGCGTGCCGCAGGCTGATCACGTCGTGAAACACCAGGCCACCGTATGCGTGCACCGCGGTGACAATGTCTTCCGGTGGTCGCAGGCTGGTGATGATTATCGGCACTTCGTGCTCCACGCAGGTCTCCATGTCCTGTCGCAACCGGGTGTTGCTGGCGTGCGCGATCTGGTTGACTGCGTAGGGAGCAACAATCTGCTGCGGGTTGGCCTCCTGGTAGGCGCCAAGTTCTTCCTTTATTTGTTTCAGCCAGTCATCGAGCGCCGATTGCGGGCGGGCATTAAGCGCCGGGAAGGACCCTACAATGCCGGCTTTGCACTGGGCAATAACCAGTTCGGGGCCGGATACGATGAACATCGGCGCGCCAATCAGGGGAATACGCAGTTTGCCCTCGAGGGACTTGGGTAATGCCATCTAATGCTCCAACAGTGTTTCAACCACTCACGAGCACGCCGGGACCAGGCGGGCCTGGCGCTCCGCGATCAGATTCGCGGCCTAGGGTACCTGCTGGTCGATCGACAGGAAAACGGAATTACTGTCCGACGGTTTGACAATCAGGCTGCCGAACCAGTCGCCGGACGCGGCGGCCGGTCCGCCGCTCAACGATACGCGCGCCAGCAGCTCGAATTCCTGGAAACCGGATAGCGCTCTGCCAGCGACCATTGAGTTTGCGTCGCCGAGCGCGATGACAGTGGGCAGTTCCGAAAGTCGCACGCGGTCAACGGCAATCGGCGGCGAGGGCTGCGCGGGATCACGCGCAATGATGAAGACATTGGCCTCTGCCGATAGCGCCGACATGGCCGTTTCGGACAGAGCAATGCGCGCGGTGACCACGGCACCCGGGACAGCCTCCGGCGCGACCGGCTCCGCTGCCGCGGCCGCTGGCCGGCTGTCGGCAAGCTGCGGCTGCACGGCCTCGGGCGCAATGCCCCGCCACTCGGCAACGCGCTGCTCGAGAATCGAGCGAATCTCCGGCGGCGGGCTCAGGCCGAGCAGGACTTCCCAGCGGCTGGCGGCGAGATCCGTATCGCCGCGGTTAGCCGCCGCGACACCCGAATAGAACAGCGCCGCTGGATTATTGGGTTCGAGAGCGAGTGCGCTCTCGATCAGTGCAGCGGTACGACCTTCGATCGGCGTACCGTCTCGAGACAGAATGGCCAACGCGAGATCAACCAGCGTCTGCGCATTGCGGCCGTCCTCCAGTTCCATGACGCGCTCAAACGAAGTAACGGCGTCCCCGAATTGCTGCAGCGTCATCTGTGAGCGCGCCAGCATGGCCCAGCCATTCAGGTCTTCGGGATTGTCGATCAGCCGCTGCCGCAGCGATGCCAGCACGACATCCATATCCGGCAGTGTGTCGGCCTGTGCGTCAGCCGACTGGATATTCGGGCTGCCAACCTTGTTGTAGAGCCCAAGCGAAAACGCGACGGTGAACACAACCACGACCGCCAGCAATGGCGTGAGACGATGCGACGCCCGGTACAGCGGCCAGGCACCGAACCACAGTGCCGCCACGCACAGCACGGCAACAACAACCCAGAATGTCACTTGGCGACTCCCTCTTGAGCCGTGTCCTCATCGAGCGGCATGGACATGCGGTGGCGGACAATCCGGTAGATGGCAAAGCCACCAAACAGAACCAGAAAGAACGGAGCCAACCAGAGGACCAGGGTTTTGCCGGTCGTCCGCGGCCGATACAGCGCGAATTCTCCGTAGCGGGTTACCAGGAAATCCACAATCTCCGGGTCGGTCTTGCCTTCTTCGATCAGCCTGCGAATTTCGCGCCGCAGATCTGCGGCCAGGAACACGTTCGAATCCTTGATGCTCTGATTCTGACACTTCAGGCAGCGCACCTCGGAAATCATCTTTTCGTAGCGGGCCTGCAGCTCCGGGTCGTCGAAGGCCTTGTCCGCATCAATGGCAGCCGCAGAAGATACAAACAACATCAGGGCCAGAACGGTTATAAGTCGTTTCACTGTGTACGCGCCTCATTATTCATCAAGGGCAGAAAATCTCTTTCCCAGGCGCCCCTGTCCAGCGGCCCCAGGTGCTTGTGCAACACGATGCCTTCGCCGTTGACGAGAAAGGTCTCGGGCGCGCCGTAGACGCCCCAGTCGATACCGACGCGGCCGGTGTCATCAAAACCGGACGCCACGTACGGATCGCCGAGCTGCTGGATCCAGCGCAATGCCTCGGGCCGGGTGTCGCGCCAGTTGATGCCATAAATCGGGATTTCGCCATTCCTTTCGAGCTCGAGCAGGAACGGATGCTCAGCGCGACAACCGACGCACCAGGTTGCCCAGACGTTGACCAGTGAGTACTTGCCCGCCAGGTCCTGCGAGCCGACCGTCTTTTGGGGATCGGCCAGGGTGGGCAGCTCGAACTGCGGCGCCGGCTTACCGATGTAGGGCGACGGCAACGCGCGTGGATCACCGCGCTTCAAACCAACGACCAGAAACAGGATCAGAGCGACAACCGCGATGAGCGGCAATACGTATCGCGACATCAGGCGGGCTCCGCCGCGGTAGTGCTTGCCGCGCTTTCCTGTCGCGCTTTGAGCCGGTAGCGGCGATCGCTGATCGCGATCAGCCCGCCCAGCGCCATAATGATAGCCCCGAACCAGATGAAGCGAATCATCGGCTTGTACTGCACGCGTACGCTCCAGGCGCCATTGCCAAGCTGGTCACCCAGTGCAACAAACAAGTCGCGATTCCAGGCAACGTCGATGCCGGCTTCCGTCATCCAGCTTTTCTGCACCAGGTACTGTCGTTTCTGCGGCAGCACGGTACCGACGTATTCGCCATCGCGGCTGATGTCCACGACGGCCTCGATAGCAGAGTAGTTCGGTCCCTGCACGTCGCGCAGCTCACGCATCTCGAACTCGTAGTGGCCAATCTGTATCGACTCGCCGGGTGTCAGAGCGCGATCGGCCTCGATATTGAACGCCGACACAACCGTGACGCCGAGCACGAACAGGCCCATACCGAGATGCGCCACTGACATGCCGAGCGCGGAACGCGTGATGGCTGCGCTACCTTTCTTGCGCAGCAACGAACGTACCGGTTGGATCAGCGACGTGATGACGATCCAGATGGCCGCGGCAAAGCCCACAGCGAGCAGCAACGAGGTGCGCTCGTAGAACATGAACGGCAGGATTACGCCAAGCAGCACGGCGGCAATTGCGGGAATGCGCAGCAATGAAAGCCAGGGGCGCGATTCCTGTCTCCGCCACGCCGTGTGCATGCCGAGCCCCAGCAACAGAACCAGCGGGATCATCGGCACCATGAAAGCGATTTCGAACCACGGCGGACCTATTGAAATCTTGCCGCCATCTAAAAGCTCAATAACCAGCGGCGCCAACGTACCCATCAGCACCAGCGTGGCGGCGACCACCAGCAGGACATTGTTCAGCAGCAGGAAGGTTTCGCGCGACAGCAAGCTGAAACCAACGTCGGAATCCAGCGACGGCGCACGCCACGCATACAGTATCAGTGCACTGACAATGACAACGCCAAGGAACGCGAGAATAAAGAAGCCGCGTGTCGGGTCGGTCGCAAACGCGTGCACCGACACGATGATGCCCGAGCGCACCAGGAACGTACCGAGCAGGCTCAACGAGAATGCGGTAATGGCCAGAAGCAAGGTCCAGCTTTTGAACAAGCCACGCTTCTCAGTCACGGCAAGCGAATGAATCAGCGCGGTACCGATCAGCCACGGCATGAACGACGCGTTTTCTACCGGATCCCAGAACCACCAGCCGCCCCAGCCGAGCTCGTAATACGCCCACCAGCTGCCGAGCATGATGCCGAGCGTCAGGAACAACCACGCCAGCGTCGTCCACGGCCGCGTCCACTTGGCCCACTTCTGATCGAGGTTGCCGCTCAGCATTGCCGCGATAGCGAACGCGAACGCAACGGAAAAGCCCACGTAACCGATGTAGAGCAACGGCGGATGAATGGCGAGACCCGGATCCTGCAGCAGCGGGTTAAGGTCCGCCCCGTCAGCGGCCGCCGGCACCAGCCGATCGAACGGATTCGAGGTCAGGATGGCGAACAGCAGAAAACCGACGGACAGCAGGCCGAGCACGCCGATCACGCGCGCCGAGAAAGCCGCCGGCAGCTCCGCACTGAAGCGCGACACGGCAACTGTCCATGCGCACAGGATAAGAATCCACATCAGCAACGATCCTTCGTGCGCGGACCATACGGCCGATACCTTGTAAAGCGTCGGCAGCGACAGTTGCGAATGGTTAGCGACGTACAGGACCGAAAAATCGTTGCTCAGGAACGCCCAGGTCAGGCAGGCAAATGCGACGGCGACAAAAAAGAACTGTCCCAGCGCCGCAGTGTTGGCAACCTGCATCATCGCTGCATCGTTACGATGTGCGCCAATAAGCGGCAACACGCCCTGGCAAATCGCCAGGGACAGCGCGAGAATCATTGCGAACTGGCCAATCTCGGGGATCATTTCGTAACGCACTCCGTGTTGCCCGTGGCTTTCGGCGTCGTCTTTGCATCGACATGTTTGGCGAGCGACTCGGCGACTTCCGGTGCCATGTAATTTTCATCGTGCTTGGCAAGAATCTTGTCAGCAACGAACACGCCTTCGTCGCCTAGCCGTCCGTGCGCGACCACACCCTGGCCTTCACGAAACAGATCCGGAAGCACGCCTGCGTAACTCACTGGCAGCTCACAATTCATGTCCGTCACGCGAAATCGCAAGTCCATTGAGCCGTCTTGGCGCTCGACACTGCCATCAACGACGAGCCCGCCGATGCGAAAATTTCGCTGCTTCGGATACTCGCCAGCGATGACGTCGGAGATGTCGACAAAGAACATCATGTTGTCCTGAAATGCGCGCAGCGTAAAGGTCGCTGCGACGGCAATACCGGCAACTGCAAGTCCAACCGCCAACATCCGTTGTTGTCTTGGTTTCACTGTCGTTCCTCCATAGCCTTGATGCGGACTTCAATGTCCCTGTATACGCGCTTGTGACGCAAACGTGCGCGCCAGTCTGAAAAAATCACGACGGCCGCTGTCAGAGCAAAGCAACTCCAGACGTAAACGCCGTAGCTTCCCATTGCCAACTTGTCCATAACTACCGTCCTTCCGGTGACATGATCATCTCCCGAACCCATCGGGTGCGGCGTTCGCGGAACAACACTTCGGTACGCACGCGCCGCAACAGCAGAGAACCGAAGAGGAAAGTAAAGCCCAGGATCATTGCGAGCAGCGGGTACAGCATGCCCGGATCCATGGCCGGCCCGCCCTCTTTCAACAGGGTCTGTCCCTGGTGCAGCGAACTCCACCATTCTACCGAGTAATGCACAATGACGACGTTCACAACTCCGACCAATGCCAGTACCGCACTGGCTTTGTCGGCTTTTGCGGTATCGTCTATCGCGCCGCGCAGCGCCATGTAGCCAAAGTACAGAAACAGCAGTATCAATTCCGATGTGAGCCTTGGATCACCCCATTCCCACCAAGTTCCCCACATCGGCCGCCCCCAGATCGAGCCGGTAACCAGCGCCAGGAAGGTAAACGCCGCACCCAGCGGCGCAGCCGCCGCCGCCACCGCGTGCGCCAGCTTCATTCTCCAGATCAGGCCGATGCCACCGCTTACCGCCATGATCATGTACGCCATCATGGAGAGATAGGCCGACGGTACATGGACATAGATAATTCGAAATGCATCCTTCTGCTGATAGTCCATCGGCGCCAGGAACAGCCCCGCATAGACGCCGTACGCAATTAACAGCAGTCCGGGGACAGCAAACCACGGCGCGAACACGGCCGCCAGGCGATAAAAGTGCGGCGGAGACGCCAGCATATGAAACCACTTCCACATAATCTCGATTCTACTCGTTGCTGATTCTCAAAGCGGCAGCCGTCGCGTACGGCGCGAGGCTGAGTGAAGCAATGGCATAGGCGCCCAGCGCCCAGACACCGGTTGTATAAACGTCGTTGCCCGCCGCCAGCGATACCGTGTTCGCGCCCAGCAGCAATACCGGCATGGCCAGCGGCAAAATGAGGAGGCTAAGGAGTGCTGTGCCCCGGTGCAAGCCTACCGTCAGCGCCGCGCCAATGGACCCCAGCAGGCTCAGGCTGATCGTGCCCAGGAGAAGCGTCAGCATCATGACCGGCACAACGGACCATGGCATGCGGTAGGTGATCGCCAGCAACGGCGATACCAATACGAGCGGCAGGCCGCTCGTGAGCCAGTGCGCCAGCGTTTTGCCGAGCGCCAGCAGCGGCAGTGGCTGCGCACTCACCAGCAGCTGATCGAGGCTGCCATCCTCGAAATCGCCGAGGAATAGCGAGTTTAGCGACAACAACGTTGCCAGCAAGGCGGCAACCCAAAGGACGCCCGGACCGCTGAACTCCAGCTGCTCGGCGCTGGGGCCGACGGCGAGCGGAAACAAGGTGCACACCATGGCGAAGAAAAACAGCGGGTTGAGCACGTCGCCCGGCCGTTTCCAGGCCAACAGCAGGTCTCGCCTCGCCGTTGCCCAGAGCCCGGACAGCATGCCCGGTTGCACAGTCGTGTCTTCGTTCATTGGAGCTGTATCTTGGTGATGGGCGCGTTGAGTTCGACGTCCTGGTGGGCGGCCATGACACACATTCCGCCGCGGCCGAGGTGCTCCTCGACCAGTTCCATGACGAGCTTCCTGCCTTCGCGGTCGAGGTTGGTGAACGGTTCATCCATCATCCATAGCGGCACATCGGCCAGCAGCATACGTGCCAGGGCAACGCGGCGCTGCTGTCCTGCGGATAGCGATCTCAACGGCAATCGTCGCAATCGCTCGATGCCCAGCCGCAAATACACTTCCTCGGGGTCCCGCGACGACTGCGCACGCAGCGCTTGCTCGAAATGCAGGTTCTCCAGCATGTTGAGGTCGCCCTTCAATCCTGTGCGATGGGCGAGCCACACCAGGTTGCCATGAAACACCTGCCGTTGCTTGAGCACCGGAACGTCATTCCACAGCACTTCGCCGGTCTCGAGCGAAAGCATGCCGGCGATAGCGCGCATCAGGCTGGTCTTGCCACAACCGTTGCGGCCCTCGAGCAATAGCATGGCCCCGCTTTCAAGCGCGAATTCAAGGCCCTCGAACAGGCACCTCTCGCCACGAATTAAAGTGAGGTTGTCGGCGGATAACTTAGCAGTCAATACCTTACACTCTGTCGCCGGACGCCGACGCTTTTGAAATCATGATTAAACTTCCCTGTTTTACAGTCATTTATCGCTATTTCTTAATGTTACTTCAAGTAAGTGCTCGTGTCCCTCTGAAGCACAAGGAAACACGAGATATCTGGTTTACAACAAGCGAAACGCGATCGTAGACTGATGGTCGCGGTGGTAAATTCCTATAAGAAGAAACCGCTATCGAACAATACCAACAATACCGCAACAAGACGATTGCGGGAGGCTACTAATGGACCTAGGGGCAGCAGGCCTAAATCAGCAACCTTTCCCGACCCATGGGAAACCCGCGACTGTAGTAGCGTATGAGGCCGAGCAGGCAGCGATCGAAGTCCTCGACGATACCTACGGTCATGCCACTGGCCTGTGCCTGTTTCAGGGTCCAACCCTGTCCGGAAAATCCACTATTATCCGCAGCTTCATCAGGACCCTGCATGAAGATTGCGCCGTTGCGCTGGTCGACGGTAAAGACATGAATACCAGCAGTCTGCTACTCGGCATACTGCGACAGTTTGGCTACGACCTGGAGATGAGCTCGGCGAACGAGCTCCTCGGCTTGATCCGGGTGTTCGCGCTGCAGCAGGCAGCGTCGCATGAGCCGCCGCTGCTCATTGTGGAAAACGCGCACCAGATGAAGCCGAGCGCCCTTCGCGCACTCTGCGAACTGGCTGAGCTCAAGGTCCGGACCGGTAGTGCGTTGAAGATGGTGCTCGTCAGCGATCGTGCCCTGAGTGGCATCCTGAGGGCGCCCGGCATGAAGGTCATCGCAGACCGACTGTTGCACGACTTTCACATGCACCCGATGACCCGCGGCGAAACCGTCATCTATCTAAAGGAAAAATTGCGTGCGGCCGGCAGCAATTACCCGGACTACGTGATGCCGACGGCAGTCTGCGAGGAACTGTGGAAAGCCTCGGGTGGCTGGCCCGGCATCCTGGACCGGCTGGCCCTGCTGGCGCTGGCAAGAGCCGACGCACTACCGATCTCCATATCTGATGTCGAGCACCCGGCGTTACCAACGGGTACCTGGGACGAGGCCGAAGTTGCCCTCGCCGAACAACAGGGCGCAGCGGCCCCGGAACCACCGCAACTGATCGTCAGCAACAGCGGCAGCGTCGTCGGCAAGCTTGAAATGGTCAAGCCTCGCATCCTGATTGGGCGTTCGGATCACAACGATATAGCCATTGGCAGTCGCTTTATCAGTCGCCATCATGCGCTGCTGGTGCGCCATGGCAGCTCGACATTCCTAATGGACCTGAACAGCACCAACGGCACCTTTGTGAACGCAAAACGCGTCTCCAACCAGGTATTGGTCCACGACGATGTCATCACGGTCGGCCATCACAAGATCAAGTTCTCCGACCCGTTCGCGCAGTCTCGCGGACAACTTGCCGGGCCGGATTTTGCGGACACCGCAATCATGAAAACGCTCGAAGACATGCGCTCCCTGCTGGCGCAGGAAAATACGGCGATGTTACCGGCCGTGTCCGAAGACCTGCCGACGATACTCACCTAGCCCTGGCGCTAAGCGAAAAACGATTCCTTGAAGTGTTTGCGGCACATCGAGATGTAACGGTCATTGCCACCGATTTCGACCTGCGAGCCTTCCGTCACGGCGTTACCGTCCCCGTCAAGTCGCAGCACCATCGTTGCCTTGGTGCCGCAATGGCAGATCGCTTTGAGCTCCTTCAGCGTGTCCGCCCAGGCGAGCAGGTATTTGCTGCCGTCGAAGGGTTCCCCCTGGAAGTCCGTACGCAGCCCATACGCCAGCACCGGAATACCCAGCTTGTCGGTGACTTCGGTTAGCTGAAATACCTGGTCGCGGGAGAGGAATTGCGCCTCATCGATCAGCACACAGTGCAGCGGATCTGCTGTACTCGCCTGCTCGATCATTCCGAACAGGTCGGAATCGGTCGTAAAGGTGGTGGCATCAGACTCGATACCGATGCGTGAGGTTACCTTGCCGACGCCAAAACGATTATCCATCTGCGGCGCAAGCACCAGCGTATTCATGCCGCGCTCTTTGTAGTTATAACTGGATTGCAACAGCGAGGTGGATTTCCCCGCATTCATCGACGAGTAATAGAAATAGAGTTTGGCCATAGGGCCATATTGTGGCATCGCCGCGCGGACGATGCACGAGCATCGGCCGGCCTAGTCGTGCAGCTTCAGCAGTTTCGCGAGCTGGCGTCGCTTGCCATTGCGGCCAGCGCTCCTGGAGCGACACTCGGCGCATTCGTTGGTGAGTGAATGACGGCCGGAAATCACCTGCGGTACCGGTGTCACGCTGCCGTTCCTCAGGCAACGGCTGCAAATCACGAGATTGCTGAGCTTGTTCAGCAAGCGATAGCTAACGTTGTCTTTTGCAGTAGAGGCCATGGCAGCTCTCCGTTTACCAATGCCTCTTTTTTGACATTCGGCGGACGCTTTGACCAGAAATCGCAAGGAAAATATTCGGAACTGTTAACCAGTCGGGGTTTTTTGTGTGAACTGCGTTGTGATTGCGGCCGGACCGGCTACAGCACGTAGTCCGCGATGATTTCCGCGAGGTGATCCGACCAGCGCTCGGGAAACGGCTCGGTCAGTTCAATGGATGCCGCAAAGTCCGGGTCGAACACGCGAGCGCGGAGATCGTTTACCGCCTCCGGGTGCGAGGTGGCGATGTTGAGTTCCTTGTTGGTCCGGAAACTCAATTTGTCCCAGTTTGCCGAACCGAGGCAGGCCCAGCCATCGAAGATTGCCGCCTTGACGTGCGACATGCCCGGATAAAGGAATACGCGAATGCCATGCTCCAACATCGCGTTGGCTGCCAGCGCGTTGCTCTTGTTGACAGGACCGTGGTTGCCCACCAGTGGCAGAATCACGCGGACATCGACACCGCGACGACGGGCTTTCGCAAGTTCATACAACATCGCGTCATCAGTCAGGTAGGCATTCTGGATGTAGATATATTGCCTGGCATTGCGAATCGCCTCGCGCTGCGCGAGGAAGATCTCTGCAACGCCCGGGCGAGTGTGCAAGAGCCGCAACGGATAGCCGAAGTCTTCGGCAACGTCCGGGTTGGGTTTCATGCGTTGCAGAACGTAGCCCGCGTCACCGAGCGGCCCCGCGTGTGCCCAGGCCTTATTGAACTCGTTGCTAAGCTCATTCACCACTGGCCCACGGAGTTCCATCATCAGGTCGTGCCAGACAAAGCGGTATTCGCGCCCGATGTTCATGCCGCCGGCGAACGCAACGGTGCCATCGACGATCGTCGTCTTGACGTGATCCCCTGCGACGAGCCAGGGGTTTCTTGACTGGCGAACCTCGACATCCGAACCCTCCTCCAGGAACAGGCGCACCGATTCCGGCGCGACATACCGTTCGGGCAGGCTCTCATCATCGGCGCCGGTGGCGACGATCGTGCCCAGGCCGTCCAGAAGCACGCGCGTATCGATACCGTCGGCTGCGCGACGCTTCAAGAGCTTGCCGATCTTCTCAGCGTAGTCGTCGTTGTCGAAGATATAGGTGCGAATGTCGACCGACTTCTTCGCGGTGGAAACCGCATCTATGAAGCGAACAAAAAACTCCTCGCCATCGACCAGGTAATCGATCGTGCCCTTCGTGGCGCCGTGCCCAGTTAGCCGGTCGAGCGTTTCTTCCCACAGCTCCAGGTCCATGCCGGGACCATCGTTGAGGGCAGGTATGGGTTCTGACTCCAGTGTCACCAGCCAGGTCGGTCGGACAGTCTCAACCGCCGCGTCCCTGGCGACGAACAGCAGGCGAACAACAGACGACACCGGTCGCGTCACCAGTCCGCCAAGATGGCTTTGTGCGACGTGCGCCGCGGATTGAGCGACCTGCGAGCCCTTGCTCGCTGCCCGGCCTTCGCGCGGTGCCGGTGAATAGCGAACGAACACACCGAGTTCGCGATCGAGATCAACGTAGACGAACGGCAGGGAATAGGCCCCCGCGTCGCCGGTACTGAAAACAAGCTGGCGGTCCGCTATGCCCTCCTGCTGCAGGAAGTTCGCCATGACCGGCTGTGCACGTTGATTGAACTCTGCGAAGTCGATGGTCTCGGCGACAACATAGTTTTCGGGTTTGTCAGTAAACAGTCGGGACTCGAAATTGTTGATGTCGTTATAGAAGAGGAAATAGTCTTCCTCACCGAATTTCATGACGATGCCCGTCATCGCGGCCTTTGGCAGGACGGTCTCGAATACCGTGTCGATGAATCGGTTCCAGTACTTGCTGCCAAGGACGCGCGGCCTGAGCGGCGATTCCGGGAGCCGTGGCCAGCGCACACGCTGGTGGTACTGCAATGGCAGGATGAAAGGTCCTTTGTAGCTCTCTGCGGCATCGAGCTCCGACAGGGTCAGTTCAATTTCTTCGGACCAGTCCCCGCCCGAAAACACGAGTCCGTCTTCGCTCTCATAACTGAGGAAGAGCTGCTCGTCTCCGACGTACGCCTCTACAGCATTCAGGGGCTTCGTAACGGGCTCTTCGGCGAAGCGTCCGGTCAAGGTCTTCAGATCGTCTTCCGGCGGAAACGAGGGACCTGAGGCGCAAGCGCTGATGAACAAGGCGACGGTTGCCGTCAGCAGCCGTCGGCGGCCAGAAGTTCGATAGGATTCCGTCATGGCTCGTCTCCCGTGTCACTTTCCAGACCTTATGACGAAGCGAGGCGACGTTCCTGAGCAAGTTGTGAGATTCGCCTGATGAAGGGCTGATGTCGCGGCGGCCAATACGATCAGGCCACAACTGTGGGGATTACGCCTGGCTCAAGACAGCGGCCTTTGGCCGCAGTCATGGTGCCCAGGGCCGGACTCGAACCCAGTCAATCGAACAATAGAAGTCTCGGCACAGGTCAGAACGAGAGAATGTGAGGTAGCCTCGCCGATTGGCCGCAGATCGATGTTTCGGGGAAGCCGCGAGGCCTATCAGCGCCACCATAACGGCGAGTCTCCCTTGCCTCAAGACAGCGGCCTTCGGCCGCAGTATTGGTGCCCAGGGCCGGACTCGAACCTAGTCAATCAGACAGTTAATGTCTCGGCACAGGTTGGGACGAGACAGCATGAGGTAGCCCAGAGGCAGGGGAACGTGAGCAGGTTTCGGGGGAGCCACAGGGTTGTTCGAACCACCATAACGGCGAGTCTCCCTTGCCTCAAGACAGCGGCCTTCGGCCGCAGTCTTGGTGCCCAGGGCCGGACTCGAACCTAGTCAATCAGACAGTTAATGTCTCGGCACAGGTTGGGACGAGACAGCATGAGGTAGCCCAGAGGCAGGGGAACGTGAGCAGGTTTCGGGGGAGCCACAGGGTTGTTCGAACCACCATAACGGCGAGTCTCCCTTGCCTCAAGACAGCGGCCTTCGGCCGCAGTCTTGGTGCCCAGGGCCGGACTCGAACCGGCACGTCCTTTCGGACAGCGGATTTTAAGTCCGCTGCGTCTACCAATTCCGCCACCCGGGCATGGCCGTGAAGAAAATGGAGGCTAGGGTCGGAATCGAACCGGCGTACACGGAGTTGCAGTCCGCTGCATAACCACTCTGCCACCTAGCCCCGGCGATCAGACGAAACAGCGACTTGCGCGGCTCCGTTGAGCAGGCGACGCAGTATACATCCCCGGCACCAGGAATCAATTTGCGCACGCCTCATTTGCGGTAATTCCGGCCGTCGAGGCGCATACTATCTTGCATGCAAAGAACTGGCGGCATGGCGCTCTTGCTCATACTCGGATTGCTCGGCTCCTGCTCTGGCGGGGAATTGCCCGCATTCGGCGAGCCGCGGCCGCTCTATCTGCCGGCAGGCGGCAATGCGATGAGCCCCCGACTGGCCGTGGCCCCCGATGGCACGGCCGTGCTGAGCTGGCTACAGCCTGATGAGGCCGGTGCAACGCTTCGCTACTCGGTCTTCGGCGCAAACAAGTGGCAAGCGGCTGTCGATGTCGTGACTGATCCCGACATGTTCGTTAATTGGGCGGACATCCCCTCCGTGACGCCTCTGAACGGCGACCACTGGGTTGCTCACTGGCTGAGCAAGAGCGCCGAGGCTACCTATGCGTACGATGTGCTCGTTGCCCAGTCGACCGATGGCGGACAGAGCTGGAGCGATCCGGTGCGGCCGCACACCGACGGCACGCCAACCGAACACGGTTTCGTCTCACTGCATGCTGAGGGCGATGCCGTATCGTTGCTGTGGCTCGATGGTCGAAATACGGCGTCGACCGAAGGCACCGGCATCAACGGCATGACCTTGCGGTCGGCCGTGCTTGATCGTAACGGCACTCTGCTCCAGGAGCACCTTGTCGATGACCTGGTCTGCGACTGTTGCCAGACGGGTGTTGCCGTCTCCAGCAAAGGTCCTGTTGCGGTTTACCGGAACCGAACCGTCGAGGAAATTCGCGATATCTACGTGGCGCGTTTCATCGACGGGAACTGGCAGCCAGGCGTCGCCATTGCCGATGACGGCTGGCATATCGAAGGCTGCCCGGTCAATGGTCCTGCGATCGCGGCGATGGAGGACCTGGTTGCCGTTGCCTGGTTTTCGGCGGCCAACGACAGGACGGTCGTCCGCGCTGCCATATCAACGAACGCCGGCAGGACATTCGGCCAACCGGTCGAGGTAGCCTCTCAGCGTTCTTCAGGCCACGTCGGTCTTGCGATAGTGGATCGCTCCGCGATCGTCATTAGCTGGGTCGAGTCAGACAATCGCGGGACCAACGCGATCAATATTCGGGGTATGACGACAGCCGGCACGTTGGGCCGCAAAGAAACCGTTGGCCGATCGTCGCTGTCACGCATCTACCCGCAGCTGGCACGCGTGAACGACACGCTATTGCTCGCCTGGACCGATGAGATAGGTGACGCGAGCGAAGTCGTTTCTATCGAGGTGCCTATCCTCGGCTTCTACGAGCGTTGAGACGCAGCCGCTGGCGTCTCAATCAATCTCTGCTACTGGTGCTTTTTTGCTCGGCGAGCTCAGCGGCCTTGCGGCGTTCCTCGGTCTCTTTCAGCTGCTCTGTCAGCACCACCTTCTGGGCCTCCAGCGACTCGCGGGCCGCATCGGCCTCGTCATCGCTTGGCAACGCGGCTAGTTCGGCGTCAATCACTTCAATCGACTTGCGTATTTTTTCCACGGAGGCTGCGTCCGCCGCCTTGTCGAATGCCATATCCTCGGCTTTCGAAGCGGCCGGCTTCTTTTTCTGCCTGACCGGTGCGGCAATGAAGGCATCCTTGTCAGACAGCGCGCGAGTATTCATGAAGTTTGGCGAGACGATCTCGATCTTCTTCGCATGCAGCGCATCCAGCATGGCCTCGCGCAGCCTCGAACGCGCCGAGATCAGGCTCTTCACGTCCTCCAGCAAGCCTGCAACGCGGTAGTTTACCGAGAAGTCGCCGAGCTCCCGAACGTGCACGAATGCATCTTTGAGACCTGAATCCGCAGCGGCCTTGCACAAGATCGTGGAGACATCGTTGTGCGACACTTCGTAGCCGAGCGACACCTCTGCAGCGATTATCGTTCCGGAGGCTCTCACGACCTGCAGCGGCTGGGTGACCATGTAGAGATTGGGCAAGGTCACGAGATCACGAAACTCGGTCTGCACCTCGGTATGCAGCAGGTCCATCTCGGTGATGCGTCCGGTCAGGTCGCCTACCGTAATGAAATCGCCGGGACGCGCACCCTTAATCGCCTTCATCATGATCCCCGCCATGACGTTGCCGATAAACGTCGTCGAGGACAGTGCAATAGCCGCACTGAGCAAGATGCCGATCAGGCTGAGAAGCTGGCCGCGTGTCTGCTCGCTAATCGGCAGTGCGAGAATGACCGTCAGGAAAGCCGCAAACGACAAAGCGAGCATGATCAGCTGGAATCTGAACTGGGCGTCGGGGTTATCTTTCCAGCGACGCTTCAGGACCCAGTCAACAAGCTTGAGACCGACAACCACCAGCACCAATGTGCCGAGAAACGGCAAAAACCTTGTCGCTGACGCGACAAATCCGTCGAGCATATCCACTGCCCCCTGTCCCTCGATAACCTGACCAACAACGCGTTTGCTATCTACGCACTGCGATTACACCATGATTCGGTTGTCGCGCGCGACAGAGCCACGGTATTCTGAGTTCTGCAAATGTCCCTTGCGCCGAGATGCCCTGCATATCCTGGGCGCCATGGCTTGCGCGAAGTACGACCCATGCGTTGAGGTTTTGAATTGCGATTACCCGGATTTATTCCCGAAGATCTCCGCCAGCTGGCACGCTTCGTGCCGTTGCGCGGCTGGGACGCCATCGAGTGGAAGCCGTTGCTCACGTCGATGCGAGCAGTCAGCTGGCGTTACGTTTCCGGTCGCGGCGTCAGCGCACTCTCGAAAACCGTGCAGGGGGTATCGCCGGGTATCTCGCTGGTCGATGACCTGGGGGATGCGACACCGCTTACCGAGATCACTGCCGCTCGCTCGCTGCGTCGTCATGGAGACGCCATTTTGCGCCTGTACTTTTCGCAGTGGTTGCTCGATGAAGGGCTGTTCCTCGACCTGAGACCCGCTCGCTTTGGCGTGCTGGACTCCGAACTCCTCTACGCCCCAACGGGCCTCTGGGTCGATCTCAGACCCGAGTTTCGGGAGGGTATCCTGTCCCTGTACCGCTCTTTCTACAGCACGGATGATGCCGCTTTCGATGACGCACTACGACAGATGGGGATGTTGCGTCCGGGCCTGCCCGAAGACGCCGAAATTGAGCTCAAGGAGCTGCTGCATGCACACTTCGGTATCGACCAGAGCGCCCAGGCGTTCTCGATCGACACCTTCAAAGCGTCTTTTGACGATCTCTTCGAGTTCTTTATCGAGCACGACTACAAACTGCACAGTGATTTCGTCTGGGTGGGTTTTTACCTGATCACGCTGTACCTGACGCTGCAACACGGTGGACAAAAACACGATGTGCGCACCATCTGCTCGGACGTTCTTCTCTAGCAACAAGAAGACCCAATCAAAACAATTAGCTGGACGCGCTCTCGGCAATTTGCTCAGCCAGCTCATCCGCGCCGGAGTGTAGATCCACCCATGCCTGTACCGCGCAGCAAAAGCGATTCGTCGCGACATTGATCTCGAATATCGGTGCAAACTGTTTCAGCTTCTCGAAGACAGCGGTAACGAGTTTGACGCAGAACGCCATTTCCATGACGACACTCGGAGCGAAGCGGTCAAGGAGCTGCTGTAACAGCTCGTCGATATTGCTGCGCTCTTGCCGATAGAAGAGATCGCACAATTCATTCGCGAAAACAGCGAGGTCTCGCAACTGCTCCTCGGCGTTCGCGGGTACCGACAACGCACCGGGCGGGACACCGCGAATTGCCTCGATAATCGAATGTGGCAGGTTCCAGGTTTTCGCCACGGCTGCGCCCACTTCCGAATACGCAACGCCCAGGATGCCTCGCGCCGCGGCAGCCTTGTCCAGATCCTCGCGTTGCTGCAACTTGACGATGTCCTCGTATTCTTCCTGGAAGTAGAAAATCACCAGGTTTTCACCGAGGTTCTGGCACATGCCACCGATGAACGCTTCTTCTGCGCCGGGCAGTTTCGCACGCAGTCCAAGATGACGGGCGATAAGGCCGCTCATGAACGACTTGGTCATCGAGTCTTTCAGGTCCGCAGAATCGTTCTTCATGTGGCCGAAGAACGCCAGGCTGTTTGCGGTCATTCGAACCTGTTCGACGCCCAGGAAGACAACGGCCTGGGAGACGCTGGTAATTTCAGTTGCACGCGCACCGTAGAAGGATGAATTCACGAGCTTGAGCAGCTTACTGGTGAGTGCGAAATCGCGCAGAATGACGTTCGCCAGCTTGTCGGCGTTAGCCTCGCGATCATCGCCAGTCAGCCTGTTGATGTCTGACAGCGTCTTGGAAATCGCCGGAAAATCGCCTGTGCGCTGCATGCGGCGCAGTAGAAAATCGATGGTGCTGTGACTGGAGCCCTCGGAGTTGGCTTTTTCGGCAATGCCCGCCTCCTCCAGGAACAGCTCGAAGGCCTCGGTCATTGTCGAGCAGTCTGAATAGCGTCCGTCGCGCTCCTTCTCGAGCGCACCAGCCAGGAAGCGCGCAAACGCCTCGCCATGCGGCATCGCCTTGAGCGGCTCAAAATTGATCTCGCCCTGGATGATCTGGTGGCGGATCTCGGGCAGGTTTTTGCCCTGCATTGCACGCTGACCGGTTACAACCTCGTAGAAGGTGCTGCCCAAGGCAAAGACATCGGTCCACGGACCGAGCGGCTGGCCGGAGAAATGCTCCGGCGCCATGTAGCGCAGCGTGCCCGAAGCGAATTCCTGCGGTTCACGCGCGATGCTCACGTACTGCGCCAGGCCAAAGTCCATAACCCGAGGGGCATTATCGGAATCGATGAGGACATTCCGGGGACTGAGATCGAGATGCAGGATATCCGCCGCGTGGGCCGTACTGAGCGCCTTTAGAATCCCTGTAATGAGCGGCACGGCCTCTTCGATGGACATGGCGCCACGGCTCTTCAGGACCTGCGCAAGCGGCTGGCCTTCGACATACTCGAAGATCAGGTAGGGCCCCGCCAGGTATTCACCGGCGTCGTAGATCGGCACGATGTTGGGATGCTTCAGTTTGCTCGAGATGCGCGCTTCCAGCGGCGTACCATCCTCATCGGTCTTATTGAGAGCCGCATCCGTGGCTGTCAGTACCTTGACGGCCACGAGGCGATCAAGCGTAGGGTCCCGACCCAGGTACACGGATCCCTGCGAGCCGCGCCCGATGCGTTTGACTATTTCGTACCGCCCGATCTTTGCTTCCATGGTACCGCGCAGATAAACCCGTTCCTCTCACTCGTATCGGCTGCGCGCTGCGAATCCTTAGGCTTTTGACGGCCAATCGCCGAAAAACACCGAGGCGCTAGAACTCTGTCGGGTCCAGCAGAACCATCTTGTCGTCATTCGTGATGGCTATACGATTGCTGCCGGCTTTTGTCAGGCGCGGGAAGAAGAAGCCACTATTGCCAAACTTGGGCACGGTAAACGTCTTTGTAACCACCTGGGAGACGCGGTCACAGACCTGCATTTCACTGTCGAACCCGGTAACCAGGTAGTAGATATCGCTGTTTGCCGGGTCCGGCTCTACGGCCGTCGCACCGCTGACCGGGCAGCTGCCTATCAGCGCAGCCGTCGTGGGATCGATAAACTTGCCAAGATAATCGTAGAGCTCGTCATTCTCGATTTTCGCGCCTCGAGACACCATCACATCCCGCGTCTCGGTGGCATTGGTCAGGCCGGTGGCCCCGACATCGAAGCTCCACAGCTGGCCACCGGTTTCGATGCCATAGACCTGCGTCGCCGCGGCATTGTAGAAAAGACTCTCGAACTGCGTTGATCTGTCATAGATGTCGGCGCCCTGAACACCGCCGCTGTACAGGGCCGTTTCCATCAACGCGGCGACGACAACGTCAGCAGGGCTTTGCGTCGATGCAGCGACTACATCGGCAAACGTTGGCCTATCGAAAGTGCGCTCGTCAAGTAATCGAATATAGGAATCCAGTTGCTGGCTCTGTAAATCGACTTGCGCGATCCGATTTGACTCGTTAAGGACGACATAAAGCCGCGAACCGTCTCCCGACATGGAAAGCCGATCCGGCTCCGAGCCCACGTGGATATAAGACTGTACCGACCCTGTTTGCGGATCGATGATTGCGACCGAATTGCCATCGCGCCCGGCAGCGCTCGGGATCGACGCATACAGCAGGCCTCTGTCGGCGTCGTAAATCGCATCATTGAAGAGGCAGTCTACCTGCAGGAACACGTCGGAGCCGAGCTGGCCGCCAAGGTCGACGGTCGAGCAGGCACGACCAGTCAGTGTCGGCGACAGCAAGGATCGGTCCACACGGTGCACTTCGTTCGCGAGTACAATCACGAAGTCATCGTTGTCGACCTCGAAGATCCACGCGACTGTGCTAAAAGGCGACGTTAGCCGGTAGGCACCCAATGCCGTGAAATCCTGCGCATCAAACGATTCCAGGGTGCCGTCGAAGGAGTCGAAAAACCAGGTCACTCCTGCATCGGCATCGGCATAAACGCCTTCTCTAAAGCCCGGACGGTTCTCCTGGTTGAAGTACGCACGGCCAAGAATCGTCTCACTGGCCACATCAATCGCACGACCGCCGCCTACCCAGATCACACCGTTACTGACGGAAAACTGGTCGACGAACCCAATTGAGTATTCCGGCAGTGTCTTGACCAGCGACACACCGTTCGCGTCAACGGCCAGCTGCGAGGCAGCGAACAGGGTGCTGTATCCATGCACACCCAGCATCGTCCCGGCGCCCGAAAATTCTATGACCGACGGCGCACCGAATTCGGTCACGGTATTCGGCAACTCCACTCCAGATTGAAATACCACCACCTCTGGCGTGGATGTGGTTGCCACAACGACGGTGTCGACGGTGCCGGGTGCGACCTGGATATCACTGGCGAAACGCGGCGAGCCGAACTGGCTGGTAACGCCAAGCGGCACACGCGTCCCCTCCGTCAACGACGCCGTGTCGACTGGCACCATCTCCGGACTATCGACCAGGCCAACCCACAATGTCGTACCGTCGTCGGAGATAGCCATCGGGCCCGGCCGGTCGGCGATCGCAACTGTGTCAAGAATGGTCATCGACACCGGGTCTATCACTTCGATGCCTGTGCTGTTGCTAACGTAAAGAACATTGCTTGTTGGACTGTAAGCAGCGTCGAATGCCGAATCGCCAGTCGCTATCGCAAGGACGGTACTGCTCAACGTTGGTATCAACTGGCCCGGGACTTCATTAGGCCGGTCAACGAGCGTTGAGAATAACTGCCCCTCGATGTAATCACCCCACACACCGTTGCCGTTCGGGGCGACGCCCGCATCGACGTAGCTTCCATCTCCCTCCGGGTCTACCTCGGTAACGATGCTGTTACTGGAGGTCGCGACGACCCGTACCGCGCTGTTGTTCAGGCCAAGACATCGCAACGTTCCAACATCCGGGAACTGGCTGAGTGTCCCGGTCAACTCTGTCGTCACGGCGCAGTTAAGTGCGCCTCCCGCCGACTCGCTGGCAATCGCCATCGATCCGTCAATCGTATAAGCATTGTTGACGATGCGGCGGCTGATCGACAGCTGGTCGACGACTTCCGTGCTGGTAAGCCCGCCACCTCTGACAACTACCTGCAAAGACTGCCCGGTGGTCGTTGAGAAATCGAGATTGTCGAGGTCCGGCGTGACCGTGAACAAGACGCTGAAACTACCGGCCACATCAACGAAGGAATTGTTTCCGGAATCGAACGTCAGGTTCGCCGGGATTCGAATGATCGCCTGCCCTGAAATCGAGCGGTCCGCCGCAATTGCAAGGCTGACCAACTCGACGTTGATCCGGCCGGTCGCGAAATCGCCCAGGGACGGCTGGCGGCAGTTATTGTAATCAAGCTGCACGACATCCGCACTACTAAGCAACTGATTGCCGTCGTTGTCGATCAGCGTCATCGTGCCGCCCGTACTGAAGTTGTCACAATCCATCGAGGACGACAGCTGACGCGAGTCGCTGAGATCAAAAATGTTGTCGAGCGCAGAAACGGCAAGCTGCACGGGGCTCTCGACAAACGCGTTGCCGAGCGCGGCGACCAGCGTAGCGTTTCCTGCCGTGATAGCCGCTTGCGAACCGCCACCTGCAGGCGGCGGTATAATTGGCCCTCCGCCACCTCCGCCCCCGCCACCACCACCGCAGGCGGACACTACAAGAACAGGAAGCGATGCGAGAAGCGCAAGAACGGAAGCACGTTTCATTGATAAACCTCGAGTAGTACGATGGCCGTCACGAGACATAGTAGAAAAAAAGTACCGCTGTTGTAAAAGTCATCCGGCGTGACGTTACGGCACTCGGCTTTAACCATGCGCTGGCCGCGCGCCCATCTGCTGTAACAAACATAGTGCTGTAGCAGGCCCGTATGCGTTATGTCGAGTGGACTAGACTGCCACTTCAGCAGGCTTGAGAGCTTGTCCAGCAACCTCAAAAATCAGCGCGCCATCGTCGAGCGGAGCCTCGAGGAACATCTTCCTGTCAGCCTTGTAGCTCTGTGGATTTACCCAGGGCTCGTGATCACCCTGTCTCGGCATGAGAGGCAGAACGCGCTGAATATACCCGGACGAGAAATCGGTGATCCACGGTTTCGCCGGCATCTGCTTTTCTTCCTCGCTGAGCCGCGGCGTGCATTGCCTGAAGCCGTGCTCATCCATGTAATTTACAAGTCGGCAGAAGTACTCGGCAGTAAGGTCTGCACGCAAGGTCCAGGACGCGTTGATGTAACCGAACGTGGACACCATGTTGGGCACGTCTGAGGACATGATCCCTTTGTAGGTATAGCTCTGCGAAAAATCGACGGCTTTGTCGTCAACATGAAACTGCACATCGCCGAGTACCAACAAGTCGATTCCTGTCGCCGTGACGATGATGTCGGCCGGCACCTGCTCGCCGGACTGAAGACTGAGACCACCCTCCGTAAACGTATCGATGCGATCAGTGACAACTGACGCCTTTCCAGAGCGAATGGCTTCGAACAGATCGCTGTTCGGAACCAGGCAAAGTCGCTGATCCCAAGGGTTGTAGCTGGGCGTGAAGTGTTTGTCGACGTCGTAGTCCTTGCCGAGCTCCTTGCGCACCCGTTTCAACAGCAGTCGTTTTGCCTTTTCCGGCGCCGTACGCGTGCGACGGTAGATCCACTGCTGCAGCGTGATGTTCTTCCATCGCGTAATGGCATAGGCCATGTCAGCCGGCAGGATCTTTCTCAGCAGGTTGGCGATCCAGTCCTGGTCCGGCCAGGAAACCACATAGGTCGGCGAGCGCTGCACCATGGTCACGTGATCTGCCTGCTTGGCAAGTTCCGGGACAAGTGTCATTGCGGTGGCGCCCGAACCGATAACGACGATGCGTTTGCCGCTGTAGTCCAGATCCGACGGCCAGTGCTGCGGGTCAATTATCTCGCCGGTGAATCGCTCCCGCCCTTTAAACTCGGGAATGTGGCCTTTATCGTACCGATAGTAGCCGGCACACATCAGCAGCATGTTGCAGCGCAAGAAGATCGGCGCATCACCGCCAGTGCTGCGAATCTCGAGCGTCCAGCACGCCTCGTCGCTCGACCACCGGGCGCTGACAAGGCGATGCCCGTAGCGAATGTGGGGTTCTACATCATGTTCGGCCGCGGCCTCGCGAACGTAGTTCAGAATGGCCGGTCCGTCGGCGATGGCTTTCTTTCCATGCCAGGGCTTGAAGTCGTAGCCCAGCGTGTGCATATCGCTATCCGAGCGTATACCGGGGTAACGAAACAAATCCCAGGTGCCGCCGATCGCATCACGTGCCTCGATGATGGCGTAACTCTTGTTCGGGCAATCCATCTGCAGGTGGCAGGCAGCACCAATGCCGGACAGCCCGGCCCCTACGATAACGACGTCGAAGTACTCGCTACTCATAATCGAAGCTGACCCGATCGGGAAACATGGTGCCTATGGTAGCAGGAGGAGCGCGCAACGCCCGCGTCCTATCGGCGAATTCGGTGACTTTCTATTGTTGTTTCCGAGAACGACATTTCACGACGACGTCCGACTCATTAGATCCGCAATAGCAGCATCCAATATCGTATCTCGACGGGCAGCCATATCTGTTTCAGTGATGTCGATGCGAACGTCGGGCTCGATGCCGACTCCCTCGAAGGTACTCCCATCAGGACGGTATTCAATCCAACGCGAGACCGTGTACCGCCAGCCGTTGCTCCATTCTCTCTGCTCAGGGTTTGCGGAGCCTCCACCGGTGAAATCGCCAAACGAAACAGAATTTGGCAGTACCGCAAACGCGAGAACGAGGCTTTCCGCGCTACTCAGCGTGCGGCGATTCGTCAGCACCGAAATCGGTCCGGCAAAGGACTCGGCGCCGCCAGGTTGAATGAATCCGTCGATAAACGGACCAAAGTCGTCGTGGTTCGGGCCATTCCGGAAGCGCACCCGGCGATACAATCGCATCGCATCTGCGAACCGGGCGGCGATAGCCACGCCATTCTGATCATCACCACCGCCATTGCTGCGAAGGTCTATCACCATGCCGCGAACACCGTCGAGCTGGCTGAGAATATAGTCGATATCGTTCCCGTGACCCTGCCCGCCGAGACTGTGTACCCTTACGTAGCCGACGTCTGCATCGATACGGCCGAACAACATGCCTGATTGCGGACTCATCATCGCCGTTTGATCAAGGTACGTTGCCGTAACAAGCGACTCGTCGAAGTTGCTTGGAAACTGGTCGAACCAGCCGGTGTATCGGGAAGTACCGAGTGGGGTGTCCAGGCGAACATGCGGGTCTTCCAGTTCCAGCAGCATGTTGGACAAGACGGTGAACAACTCATTATCGGAACTCGACGATGTGAGTTGAGACCGGTATCGCGCGTTTGAGTCGTCCCAGTCGAGGCCCTTCAGGACAAAGAACGAATAGTTGCGGTCGAAGTCAGTCCACAGCGAGTCGAATAGTTCTGGCGCAGATGCAGAAGGCGGAGGTACCGGTGGCGCGGCAGCGCCGCTTCCGCCGCCGCACGCTGACAAGGAAAGCGCCAGCAGCATTCCGAGACACTTGCGCACGTCAACAAACAATCCAATTCCTCGTTGTCATGATGAGTTGACGAGAAAGCCTCGGCCAATACGTCAATGCCGCGTCCAGGTCAGCCGCTACCACAATACCTGAAGTGTTTGGCCCGCTGGAATCGGGCACCAACCTCCACCTTTTCGGTCGTTTGGAGCGGGAAACCCAGCGCGCTAGTCGTTCTAAAAATCTGCGTCGCGGATCGATTGCGCGATGAACCGCTGCACTGACACCCCGGACCTCGGGGCATTAACCTGGCGCGCCTCAAATAAAAAAGGGCCGCCCGAAGGGCAGCCCTTTGTTTATTTGGAGCGGGAAACCCAGCGCGTTAGTCGTTCTCCAAAGTCGTGTCGCGGAACGGTTGCGCGATGAACCACCACGGTGACAAAGCGCATACCGAGGCGTTAACCTGGCATGCTTCAAACGACAAAGGGCCACTCAAAAAAACCACGCGCTAGTCGTTCTAAAAATCTGCGTCGCGGATCGATTGCGCGATGAACCCGACGGTGACAAAGCGCATACCGAGGCGTAACGGACAAAGAGTGGCCCTTTCGGTCGTTTGGAGCGGGAAACCAGGTTCGAACTGGCGACCTCAACCTTGGCAAGGTTGCGCTCTACCAACTGAGCTATTCCCGCAGAGGGACGAGATTTTAGTCACTTAAGGTGCCCTGTCAAGGCGAATTGCCATCTTTCGCACTCTATACCTAGCCCTGATCCGCGCTGATAAAGGGCCAGGCCGCCCGGAGATAGGTAATCATCGATAATATGGTCATGATTGCGGCCAAAACAAGGAGCCCAAAGCCAATGGCATACATATCGATGCCAAACAGCGGATTCTTGTAAACCATGAGGGCTATGCCGAACATCTGCAGTGTGGTTTTCACTTTGCCCGCAATGCCTACCTTGACGTGAGCGCGCTCGCCGATCGTCGCCATCCACTCGCGTAACGCAGAAATCGTTATCTCGCGCCCGATGATGATCATCGCGATGATGTCCTCGAACCAGCCTGACTGTGCCTGCACCAGCATGACCAGTACGATCGCAACCATCAGCTTGTCGGCAACCGGGTCAAGAAATTCGCCAAACCGCGAGGTTTGATTGAAGCGGCGCGCCACCCAGCCGTCGATGAAATCGGTTATCGCCGCGATCCCAAACAGTATCGCCGCAATCGGTCGCGCATTCGGTATCGGACTGTAGAAACAGACGACGACTGCCGGTATCGCGGCGATGCGAAACAGCGTGAGAATAATGGCGAGGTTCAGTTTCAAGCGTTCGGCTCTTGTTGTTATTGCGCGTCCGTATGCAGGTCATTGTATATGGTTTCCGCCAGAGTGCGACTAATCCCGCGAACCTTCACGAGATCATCGACGCCAGCGCCGAGAACGCCCTGCAGGCCGCCGAATTGCCGCAACAGCTCGCGGCGCTTTTTCGGCCCGAGGCCTGGTATCTGCTCGAGGCGGGACGTGTTGCGAGCCTTCGCCCTGCGCTGCCGATGGCCGGTGATTGCGAAGCGATGCGCTTCATCACGAATCTGCTGGATCAGCAATAGCGCCGGCGAATCGGGCGGCAGTTCGATCGGTTTGTCGTCGCCGGGTCGAAACAGCCGCTCCGCGCCAGCGCGTCGCGCCCTGCCCTTGGCGACAGCAACGACCGTCAGCCAGTCCAGCTCCAGCTCGTCCAGGACGGTCATGGCGCGCGCAAGCTGGCCCTTACCACCGTCGACAAACAGCACGTCGGGCATCGGCACCTCGCCTGCCTTGACCCGCGCGTAGCGGCGTCGTAGCGCTTCGGCCATCGCGCCGTAGTCGTCGCCGGCCGAGGGCGGGCTCAGGTTGAATCGCCGGTAGTCGCTCTTGAGCGCGCCCGCCGTGTTAAAGACCACGCAGGATGCAACGGTGGCCTCTCCCGAGGTATGGCTCACATCGAAGCACTCCAGTCGCTGCGGCGCCTCCTCCAGGCCGAGCGCGTCGGTCAAGGCGGCGAACTGTCGGCGCATCGTGGCATTGCTTGCCGCCTTCAGACCGAGCCCCTGCTCTGCGTTTGTTCGCGCCATCTGCAGCCAACGGGCGCGATCACCGCGCACCCGGGACCGGATAGCAACCTTGTAGCCCATGCGCTCGGACAACGTTTGCGACAGGAGGCCGGCATCAGGAATTTCCAGCTCGATGACGATTTCTGCGGGCGCGTCACGCCCCAGGTAATACTGCGCGACGAAGGCATTCAGGATCTTCTGCCGGTCCGTCTCGCCCGCCAGGCGCGGGAAGTGATCGCGACTGCCGATCAGTGAGCCATTGCGGATAAACAGCACCGTTACGCAGTGAATTGCGCCATTGGATGCAAAGCCAAGGATATCGAGGTCCTTGTTGTCGCTGCGCTTTACATGCTGGCGAGCTTCAATCTCCTTGAGCCTGGCGATCTGATCGCGGTAGCGCGCCGCCTGCTCGTAATCCCGCGCCTCGGCTGCCTGTTCCATACGTTCCACAAAACCGTCGACGACGTCCTGGTTCTTGCCGTCCAGGAACTGCACCGCGGCTTCGACATCCTCACGATACTGCTGCTCCGAAATCAGCCCGACGCAGGGCGCCGTACAGCGCTTGATCTGGTACTGCAGGCAGGGACGTGTGCGATTACTGAAGAAACTGTCATTGCAGTTGCGGATAAGAAACAGCTTTTCGAGCTCTTTCAGTGTCGTTCGCACGGCGCGCGTGCTCGGATACGGACCGAAATAGCGGCCTTTACCGCGACGCGCGCCGCGATGGAATTTGAGCCGCGGAAACCGGGCATCGGTGGAGGCATAGATGTAGGGATAGCTCTTGTCATCGCGCAGCAGCACGTTATAGCGAGGCTTGTGCCGCTTGATCAGGCTGTACTCGAGGATAAGCGCCTCGGCCTCGGTATTCGCAACCGTCACTTCGACGCGCGCGACGCGCTGCATCATCGCTGCCGTCTTCACCGCCTCCTGGGTGCGGTTGAAGTAGCTCGAAACGCGCTTCTTCAGGTCCCTGGCTTTGCCGACGTAGATGACCTTGTGCTTACTGTCGAGCATCAGGTAGACACCGGGACGATGCGTCAGGCTGCGCAGGAACGGCTTTACCTCGAATGTCGTATCGGTGCTCACGCCGAGTCCAGCAAGCTCCTTGCCGTCGCGAAGATATCGTCGAACATGGTCTCCGTCAGTCGACCGGTATTGGTGTTGTAACGACTGCAATGGTACGAGTCGAGCAGCCGGAACTCGTCGAGCTCATGCAATGCGCCGTGCCCGAACTTGTAGTCGGCCTGGCGCAAAGCCCGCGCCTTTACGACTGCCCGGTGCGCGATGCCGCCCAGCGCCATCACAACGGCCCCGTCCGGCAGTGACGCCAGTTCATTGGCAAGATAGGCGTTGCAGGTGTTTATCTCGGCACCCACCGGCTTATTGTCCGGTGGCAGGCACTTGACGGCATTGGTGATGCGGCAGTCGACCATTTCGAGTCCATCGTCGACCGCTTCCGAGTGCGCGGCCGAGCTGAAGCCGTATTTGTGCAGCATCTTGTACAGCAGGATGCCGGCGTGATCCCCTGTAAAAGGTCGTCCCGTACGATTGGCGCCATGCATGCCGGGCGCCAGCCCGACAATCAGGAAACGCGCCTTCGCATCGCCAAACGGCGGCACCGGGCGACAGTAATAGTCGCTGTAGCGCTCGTTAACGTCGTCCAGGAAGCCGGCAAGCCGCGGACATGCGCGACAGTCCTTGTCAAAGACGTCTGCGTCCACGCCTCAGTCTTGCATGTGGCGTATTACGGCCCTGCCGAAACCGCGCGTACCCACCAGCCGAGCGCCCGGCACGAGTTTTTCGAGTTCCTTCTCGACTTCTTTCTTGTCGTGCGTCTTTACCTTGCGTTTCGGCGCCCGGATAGCAGCACGCAGTCTTGCGAGGTCGAACGTCAGCTCGCCGTTGGCGATGGCTCCAGCAACGCCCTTGATGATCAGGTCGGCCGCTTCGGTCCAGCCCATGTAGCGCAGCATCATCTCGGCGGAGAGAATCAGCGAGCCAGGATTGACGCGGTTCTTGCCCGCAAATCCCGGCGCGGTTCCATGTGTCGCCTCGAACACGCCCACTCTGTCGCCGATATTGCCGCCAGGCGCGATACCGATACCGCCAACCTGCGCAGCGAGCGCATCGGAAATGTAGTCGCCGTTCAGATTCAGCGTCGCGATGACGTCATAGTCTTCGGGCCGCAGCAGGATCTGCTGCAGGAAGTTATCGGCAATAACATCCTTGACCATGATTTCGCGGCCGGTCACCGGATTCTTGAAGGCCAGCCACGGACCGCCGTCTTTTTCCGTCGCGCCAAATTCGGCGCGAGCAACCTCGTAGCCCCATTTCATGAAGGCACCTTCGGTGTACTTCATGATGTTGCCCTTGTGGACCAGCGTGACGGAACCGTAGTCACGGTCAACGCAATACTGAATGGCCTTCCTGACAAGCCGCTCCGAACCCTCGCGGGAGACCGGCTTGATGCCGATGCCGGAACTCGCCGGAAAACGAATCTCCGTGACACCCAGCTCCTTCTGCAGGAAGTGAATCAGCTTCTGCACCTCCTGTGATCCGGTCGGGTACTCGATGCCGGCATAGATGTCCTCCGTGTTTTCGCGGAACACGGTCATATCCACCAGGTCGGAATCTTTCATCGGCGTTTCGACGCCCGGGAAATATCGAATCGGCCGCACGCAGGCATACAGGTCGAGCGTTTGGCGAATCGCCACGTTCAGCGAGCGTATTCCACCGCCGGTCGGCGTTGATAGCGGCCCCTTGATGGAGACGACAAAGCGCTGCATCGCATCGAGCGTCTCGTCAGGCAGGAAAACGTTGTCGCCGTATACCTCTGTTGCCCGCTCGCCAGCGAAGATCCGCATCCAGCGCAGATGGCGCTTGTCACCGTAGGCCTGTTCGACCGCAGCTTCGGTCACATTCAGCATGACGGGGGTCACATCGATGCCAATCCCGTCGCCCTCGATAAACGGAATTATGGGATTATCCGGCACCGTCAGCGAATGGTCGGGATTGGCTACAATGGCTTCGCCGTCAGCGGGCACTTCGATGTGGTCGTATTTCATGCGGTTCTCGGCCGGGTTTCAGTGGCGGAGCATTGTACAGATCACAAGGGATTACCAATAGTGCTCATCCTTCTCAACAAGCCCTACCAGGTCCTGAGCCAGTTCAAAGATGAGCAGGGTCGCGCCACCCTTGGCGACTTTGTCGACCAGCCCGGGGTCTATCCGGCGGGTCGGCTGGACTATGACAGCGAGGGCCTGCTGCTGCTGACGGATCACGGCAAGCTGCAGGCCCGCATCAGCCAGCCTGGCTCGAAAATAGCGAAAACCTACTGGGCGCAGGTCGAAGGCCTGGCAAGCGCCGACCAGCTGCAGCAACTTACCCGCGGCATCACGCTCAGGGACGGCGACGCCAGGGCACTGGCGGCTCGTACGATGAAAACCCCTAGCTGGCTCTGGGATCGCGTCCCGCCGATTCGCTTTCGAGCCAGCGTGCCCGACAGCTGGATTGAGCTCTCGATCGCGGAGGGGCGCAATCGCCAGGTCAGGCGCATGACCGCGGCGGTGGGTTTACCGACGCTGCGGCTGATTCGCTACGCCATCGGCCCCTGGTCGGTCGACGACCTCGAGCCGGGTGAATGGCGCAAGATCTCCAGCGAGGAAGCCTGGCGGGCGCTGCGGGCGAGCTAGGAGTCGTGTTTTAGCCCGGCGATCCGCATCGCCACTTCCATGGCCTGCTCGTAGTTCAGCCGGGGATCGACAGTGGACTTATAGGCTCTGGCAAGATCGCCGTCGGTCAAACCCCGGGCGCCGCCGGTGCATTCGGTCACATTGTCGCCTGTAAGCTCAAGGTGCACGCCGCCGAGATAACTGCCCATCGACTGGTGCACGCGGAACGCAGATTCGAGCTCTGAGACGACATTGTCGAAGCGGCGCGTCTTCGTGCCATCCGCCGTACTCTCCGTATTGCCGTGCATGGGGTCACAGACCCAAAGCACCGGCGAGCCGACTTCGCGCACGGCCGAGATCAGTGGTGGCAGATGCTCATCAATCGCCTTCGCGCCAAAACGATGTATCAGTGTCAGCCTGCCAGGCTCATTGTTGGGGTTCAGGACGCGAATCAGGTCCTGGATCCACTCGCGGGTCATGCCCTGCCCGACCTTGATGCCAATCGGGTTAGCGATGCCGCGGAAAAACTCGACGTGCGCACCGTCGAGTTGCGCCGTGCGCATACCAATCCAGGGAAAATGCGTCGTCAGGTTGTACCAGCGCTCACGCCGGTCCAGGTACCGTGTCTGCGCCTGCTCGTAATGCAGATGCAGGCCTTCGTGGGCGGCGTAGATGTCCGCACGCTGGGTGCGATGGAACTGGTGCCCGGATACGGTTTCGAGAAAGTCCAGCGAATTCGAGATCGACGATACGATCTCGTGATACTCGGCGGCGGCAGAGGAATGGCTTACCCAGCCGAGATCCCAATACTCCGGGTGATGCAAATCCGCGAATCCGCCGTCGACCAGCGAGCGCACGAAATTCAGCGTCAGTGCCGCCCGTTCGTAGCCGCGCAGGATCATCTGCGGGTCCGGTATCCGGTCGTCCGGAGTAAAACCGCTGCGATTCACAAGGTCGCCGCGGAAGCTCGGCAGCGTCTTGCCGTCGCGGGTCTCAGTATCGGCTGAACGCGGCTTCGCGTACTGCCCTGCCATACGGCCGACACGCACCACCGGCTTCTTGAGCCCGTAGATCATGACCAGGCTCATCTGCAGCAGGATCTTCAACTTGTCGACGATATTCTCGGAGGTGCACTCGTCAAAGGTCTCGGCACAGTCGCCACCCTGCAGCACGAACGCCTCGCCGCGTTGCGCCTTGGCGATAAGGCCCTTCAGCGCATCGACTTCCCAGGAGGTCGTGATGGGCGGCAGCCGGCTCAATTCGGCAACGACACGATCAAGCTCTGCCTTGTTCGGATAAGCCGCCTGCTGCGAAGCCTCAAAGCCCTGCCAGCTTGCGGGATGCCACTCGGTTTTCGGTAAAGATCTGCTCACGGTGTATGCGTACTCTCGTTTTGCGCGCGGGACTATTCCGGCCCTGTCGAACCGCGGACTATGCCACGTCGTCCTGGGTGCCTCAAAAGTTTCTCATGTAATCAATAGTTTAGAATGACTACTTCCAGTCCAATCGCAGCTCTCAGCGGAGCCTTCGCCGGATCCGCCCGGGCGCCCGGACTGCGGCACTATTAATCACCGCGCAGGGTGTGGCAAGCCTGCCTCGAGATTGGCACAATGCGCGCCAACTTCCCGCCGTTCATCAGGCGGTTTTTTTCTTGCGCGATCGCGCGCAGGTGCAATTCATGCGAGACATGCTCGTAGCCGGTGCCGGCAAGATTGACTCCCCGACTTCCGGCCTGCGCGCCGCAAGCAACGGCTACCGCGTACAGTTGCCCTGCGCCAGGCCCGGACAATATACCGGCTATTGAGCTTACTGTTACTGGAGAATAGCGACATGCAATCCATACTTGATCAACTGGGTCTCGATGCCATCAACGACGGCACCTGGTATGGCGGCACCTCGAGCGCCGACAAGTCGGCCGACATCATCGAGTCTCTGAACCCGGCAACCGGCGAACTGATTGCCAGCGTCCGCTCCACCACACCGGCCGAGTACGAGAAGGTCATCGAGCAGGCGCAAGCGTCGTTCCTCGAGTGGCGCAAGGTACCCGCCCCGGTTCGCGGCGAGGCTGTCCGCCGTATCGCAAACGGGTTGCGAAAACACAAAGATGCGCTCGGCAGCCTCGTTTCGCTGGAGATGGGCAAGATCAAGGCCGAGGGCGACGGCGAAGTGCAGGAGATGATCGACATCGCCGACTTCGCGGTCGGACAGTCCCGAATGATGTACGGACGCACCATGCATTCCGAGCGCCCGCAGCACCGCATGTACGAGCAATGGCACCCACTCGGCCTGGTTGGAACAATTTCGGCCTTTAACTTTCCGGTCGCGGTGTATTCCTGGAACTCGTGCATCGCCGCAATTTGCGGCAACGTAAACATCTGGAAGCCGTCACCCAAAACGCCGCTGTGCGGCGTGGCCGTGCAGAAGATCTTCAATGAGGCCGTTGCCGACCTCGATCTGCCGCCGGTGTTCTTCCTGATCAACGACGGCAGCAACCAGCTCGCGCAACAGTTCGTCGACGACAAGCGCGTGAACCTGGTTTCGTTTACAGGCTCGACCGCGGTGGGTCGCGGCGTCGGCGAGCGGCTCGCCAACCGAATGGGCAAATGCCTGCTCGAGCTGGGCGGCAATAACGCCATCATCGTCGATGAGTTCGCAAACCTCGAGATTGCTATTCCATCGATCGTATTCGGTTCCGTCGGCACTGCCGGGCAACGCTGCACGTCGACGCGCCGCGTCATTGTGCATCGCTCGCGCTTCGACGAACTTAAGGACGCCCTCGTTAAAGCGTACGGACAGGTACGAATCGGCGACCCGCTGGACAAAGACACGTTGATGGGGCCGCTCATTGACCAGCACTCTGTCGAACGCGTGGAGGCCGCGTTGCAGGCAGTTCGTGACGCCGGCGGCGAGGTCCTCTGCGGTGGTCAGCGCCTCGAGCGTCCCGGCCACTTCATTTCGCCGGCTATCGCTGTTGCCGAGAACCACTGGGATATCGTGCAGCACGAGACATTCGGCCCGATCCTGTACCTGATACCGTTCGAGACGCTCGACGATGCCATCGCCATGCAGAACGGCGTCGTGCAGGGTCTGTCCTCGGCGATTTTCACCGACAATCTGCAGAACGCCGAGTACTTCCTGTCACATGGCGGCTCGGACTGCGGTATCGCCAACGTCAATATCGGCACATCCGGCGCGGAAATCGGCGGCGCATTCGGCGGCGAGAAAGAGACCGGCGGTGGCCGTGAAGCCGGCAGCGATGCCTGGAAAGCCTACATGCGGCGGCAGACCAACACGATCAACTGGGGCAAAGATCTGCCGTTGGCGCAGGGCATCAATTTCGACCTTTGATGCGGCGTTGAGGTTGTCGTTGGTCGCGGCCACTGGCCGCTCCTACACTGGGCGCTCTGGAGGAAGTTCAATCCTGTCGCGGCCACTGGCCGCTCCTACAGGGCTCCTCGATGCTGCTCAAACCTGTCGCGGCTGCTGGCCGCTCCTACGGGCAGGCTGACTGGGCCCGCCTGGTCGGCCCGATCTAGGGCAGCTCCTCGAAGCGATTCTCGGCGCGGTTCTTGCGCACCGCGCCGGCCCGGAATACCTGCCCGCTCATGGCAATGTAGACGCCTGGGCCTGCAACCTGCACCGCGGCCACCGCCATGCCGACATTGAACACGGCATCCGTTGTCTTGAAACGCGCCGGCGTCAAAGCCCCGGTCAGGACGACTGTTTTGCCGTCCAGGCCCTTCAGCATGTCGGCTGTCTGCGGCATCGTATCGGTGCCGTGCGTGACCACGTAGTGGCTCGCGTCGTCGCTGGCGATGAAATCACGCAGCTTGCGGCGATCCTCATCGGTGATTTCGAGGCTGTCCTTGTGCATTAGAGGCACAACGTCGAAATCGAACGCCACGAGCCCTTCGGCGAGGATGTGTTGCACCTGTGACTCTCCGACCTCGAACTGGCTCAGCTCGTCAAAATATATTTTGTCGATGGTCCCGCCGGTGGTAACGAATCGAATGAACATTAGGTGCTGACCGCTGTCTCAAGAGCCATCAGCATGCCAGCACCGGCGTCTCTGCGAAAGCTCCGCCGGGCCACATAATGCGCATCCGACTGGTATTATCCTACTATGAGACCTAAAACCCTGAGACATCCCCGGAGACTGGATCTTCCGGCACTGCTAGGCCTGCTGCTTGTCGCGGTCGGTTTCGGCACATCCGCTGAGGCGGCAACTGTCGTCGAACTGGAAATCAAGGATGGCATCGGTGTTGCCAGCGCCGATTACCTGATCAGCGGCATCGAGCACGCGGAAGAAATCGGTGCAGAACTCGTCATCATCAACATGGATACCCCCGGCGGACTGATGAAGCCGATGCGTGACATGGTGCAGAAGATACTTGCCTCATCCGTACCGGTGGCAACCTACGTATCGCCGGGCGGCGCCCGCGCTGACAGCGCCGGCACCTACATCCTGCTCGCCAGCCACATTGCGGCGATGGCCCCTACCACGCACCTGGGCGCGGCGACACCGGTCTCCATAAGCGGCGAGGACGCCACGCCGCCACCGATGCCCGGCGAGCCGGAGAGCGACTCAGAGGAAGAACAGCCTGCGTCCCCACCTGCCGGTACGGCGATGGAGCGCAAGGTCATGAACGATGCCATCTCCTACATTCGGGGCCTCGCTGAACGTCACGGGCGCAACGTCGAGTGGGCCGAAAAAGCCGTTACCGAGGCCGCAACGCTGACGGCGACGGAGGCGCTCGAGCAGAATGTCATCGAGTTCATCGCCACCGACAGGGCCGACCTGCTGGCGCAGATCGATGGCCACGAGGTCGAGATCGCCGGTGAGACGAAAGTCATGGCGACAGCCGATGCCGACATCGAGGCTTTCGAGCCGAACTGGCGCATTCGCCTTCTGGGCATCATCTCGAACCCCGAAATCGTGCTGCTGCTTGGCCTGATCGGGATTTACGGCCTCATGTACGAGGGCTGGAATCCGGGTGCCATTGTACCCGGCGTGGTGGGTGTCATTTGCCTGCTGCTGGCGGCGTACGCGCTGCAGGTCGTGCCGGTCAATTACGCGGGTCTCGCGCTGATCTTCATCGGCATTGCGCTGATGGTCGCGGAGGCGTTCGCGCCGAGTTTTGGCGCCCTTGGCATCGGCGGCATTGCCGCCTTCGTTTTCGGCTCCGTCATGATGTTCGACAGCGGCATCCCGGGCTTCGGCATTTCGCTGGCGTTCGTCATTGGCGTTGCGCTGCTGTTTGCCGCACTGATTATCTGGCTGATCGGCTTCGTGCTGAAGTTGCGCCGTCGTGGCGCTGTCTCCGGGCGCGAATCGATCGTCGGCGGCGTCGCGACGGCGATGGCGGACTTTACCGGCGAAGGAAAAGTCTGGCTCGAAGGTGAAGCCTGGCACGCACTTTCCAAGGTGCCGATCGTCAAGGACCAGGAAGTTATCGTGCGCGCGATGGACGGATTAATTCTTGAAGTCGAGCCACTCGCGAACGAAGCCGAAAGCGGCGCCCAGTTACAAACCTGAAGGAGTACGTTCCTATGGAACTAGCAACCATTGCCATTATTGCTGCATTTGTCATCGTGATTCTCTACAACACGATCAAGATCCTGCAGGAGTATGAGCGCGGCGTTATTTTCCTGCTCGGCCGTTTCCAGAAGGTCAAAGGTCCCGGCCTTATTATCCTGATCCCTGGGATCCAGAAGATGGTCAAGGTCGACCTGCGAGTGATCGTACTCGACGTGCCGACGCAGGATGTCATCTCGCGCGACAACGTTTCGGTCAAGGTCAACGCGGTCATCTACTTCCGAATCGTCGATCCGGAGAAAGCGATCATCCGCGTTGCGAACGTCTTCGAAGCAACCAGCCAGCTGTCCCAGACGACACTGCGTTCGGTTCTGGGCCAGCACGAACTGGACGACATGCTCGCGGAGCGCGACAAGCTGAATACCGACATTCAGAACCTGCTCGATGCGCGTACGGATAACTGGGGCATCAAGGTTGCCAACGTCGAGATCAAGCACGTCGATCTCGACGAGAGCATGATCCGGGCCATCGCACAGCAGGCTGAAGCGGAACGTGCGCGACGTGCGAAGATCATCAACGCCGAGGCGGAGAAACAGGCCGCCGAGATGCTTGCCGAAGCGGCGCGGATGCTCGGTACGGAAGAACAGGCGCTGCAACTTCGCTATCTGCAGACCTTGAAAGAAATCGCCAACGAACGGACCAATACGATCGTGTTCCCGCTGCCGCTTGAGCTTATTGAGCCGCTGGTGAAACTGACCAAGGCCGCCAGCAGAAAAGCGCAGGGCTGATCAGACCGTAGTCGACGCGGACACGGGCGGTATCGAGACCATGATCTCGGCGCCGCCCAGTTCGGACTTACCAATCGACAAGTGACCGCCGTACGAGCGCGCGATGTCCTTCACCACGGCGAGCCCGATGCCGTGACCAGGCGTAGACTCGTCGAGGCGCATGCCGCGTTGTAGCAGTGCGTCCGCGGCGTCTTTCGGAATACCCGGACCATCGTCAGAAACGGTCAACACCATGCCGCTGGCAACCGCGTCTGCCGATGCAGACGGGACTACGCTGATGCGCACGCGTCTTTCACACCACTTGCAGGCGTTATCGAGCAGGTTTCCGGCAAGCTCGAGGAAGTCGCCGGTGTCTCCACGAAACAGCATGCCGGCGGCGATGCTGACTTCGATTTCCGGGTTCTTGTCCCGATAGACCTTCTTTAGCCCGTCGACCAGGCGACCCACTTCATGCTCGACGGCAACGGGTTTCAGGACATGATTGCTGGCGCTGGCTGCCGCGGGCTTGCGCAACTGGTAACGCACGATCTCGTCCATTCGATCGATCTGCTCGTTGTAGCGCTCGCGAAAACCGTCTGGCCGGCCATCGTGCAACAGGGCCCGCATTGCCGCCAGCGGTGTCTTCAGACTGTGCGCCAGGTTATCCAGGGTATAGCGGTAACGATCCGACCGCGCACGCTCGCTGTCGATCAGCAGGTTCATATTGCGGGCCACGCCGATCAGCTCGGTCGGGAAAGCACCGGACAGTGACGCACGCTTGCCCTCCTCGATCTCGGTAATCTCCGTCTCGATTTGTCGCAACGGTTTCAGCAGGCCACGTAACAGCATCGAAAACGCCAGCAACATCGTCAGCGCGACGGCGGCAAACCAGCCGAACAGCTGACCCCGGAATCCGGCAATCTGTGCATTGAAGGAGTCCAGGCTTTCCGCCACCTTGAATACGTAGGGCTTTAGCTCGCCATCGTCGAATTCCCATTCCACGGTAAGGCTCAGGGTCAGCAACGGTGTGCCATCCTCGAGGCTCTCACGAGCGAACAGGTGGTTGCCAACCACCGGCTTGGTACCTTCCGGTATTTCGAGGCCGAGTGCCGAGCGCGAGCGCCAGATGACCTCGGCGCCGGCATCGCGCAGCTCGGCATAAAGACCGGAACCGATATTCTCAAAGCGCGGCTCGCGCAGGCGCTCGGGCAGCATTAGCTGCCCGGCGTCATCCGGCTCGGCAGCGGCAAGCAGGGCAACCAGGTGTCCATCCAGGATATCGCGGCGCGCCTGTTCGCCGGCTTCTGTGAAAGCGCTGTCGAGAACGGCGATGGTCGCGCCGAAGAACATCAGCAGCAGCACACTGACGGACACCAGTAGTCGACTGCTGAGTGAACGCATGAGTACGGTCAGCCCGACTGATTTCGCTCCAGCGCGAAGCGGTAGCCGCGACCCCGTAGCGTTTCGATGGGCTTGATGGTGTTGTCGGGGTCCATTTTCTTGCGCAGCCGACCGATGAAGACCTCGATCACATTGCTGTCGCGCTCGAAGTCCTGGTCGTAGAGTCGATCCGTCAGCTCCGACTTGGAGATCACCTGGCCGGCCCGCAGCATCAGGTACTCGATGATCTTGTATTCGAAGCTGGTCAGGTCAATCTCGGCATCGCTCACTTTCAATTCCTGTCGAGACGTATCCAGGGTGACCGGACCTGCCGTCAGCACGGACGATGCCCAGCCGCCGCTGCGACGCAACAAGGCATTAACCCGCGCGCTGACCTCTTCGAAATGGAACGGCTTGACCACGTAGTCGTCGGCGCCGGCGCTGAGCCCGTCGACCTTGTCTTCCCAGCGGTCGCGCGCGGTGAGGATCAGGATCGGGTAAGCCTTACCCTCCTCACGGACCTTCCTGATGATGTCGAGGCCGGATATCTCGGGAAGACCGAGGTCGATGATCGCAAGATCAACGGGGTACTCCTGCGCCATGTACAGGCCTTCCTTGCCGTCGCCGGCCTGCTCCACCGCGAATCCGGACTCCCCGAGCTTGCGGGCAAGCGATTCGCGCAACGTGGCATCATCTTCAATTACCAGCAGTCGCATGTTCGGGTTCCTGGGTCGGCGTTGCAGGGAATTAGCGGCGCGGGCCGTTAACCTTGTGCGTCTTGACCTTGCCATCCTTGGTCAGGACCTTGATGTAGTGCACCTCACGTCCGCCTTGCACGCGGGTTTCCGCGCTGACGACTCGACCGTTGGTGCGCCTGCGCACGGATTCGATTGCCTGTGACAGCGTCATGCCGTCCTGCTGCGCAACGTGGTATCGCTGCTCGCCCTGGTACTGAACGTGCAATTCCTTCAGGGACTGCTCAACGTCGAAAGCATCTGACCGGGCCGGCAACAGTGCCAGCCCGGTCAGGAGCAGAATTGTCAGTGCAAAACGCATGCGCCAAGTGTCGTACGAGCGTCGGTTGATTGCAATGAATCGCGTCACATCCCGTCCGGGGCTTATCCGGCAGGCCGAACGTCGACCCGTACGCGGATCTTGTTACCCGGGTCATACGGCATGACGGTGCTGTATTTCTGGCCGTGGTACCGATAGGTCACCCGGTAGCCGTCAATACGCTCTTCCTGGTGGGACTGGAAACGCGTCTCGCAGCGCTCGATCGGCCGCGCGATACGTTCCTCGCCGTAGCCCTGGTTGTTCTTGCGCGAACTCTCGCTGCCGATGGCGGCACCGATCAGTGTTCCGGCGACGGTAGCCGCGTCATTGCCGCGCCCGCTGCCGACCTGGTGGCCGATAACGCCGCCGAGAATAGCCCCGACCAGCGTGGCACCGCCACCGCGATGCGGCCGGCGATCGACGGTGTAGTACTGCATCTCTTCCCAGCACTCACGAACCGGCGTTTTCACGGTGACGTAGTTGACGATCGGCTGCGAAGAAATCACCTTCGCATAGTCGTACATGGCGCGGTCCTTGCGAGCCACGCGGTAATCCGGATCAGCGAACGCGCTGCCGCTTACGCCGATTATCAGGATCGTGCTTATCCATGCTGTGAGTCGTTTGTTCATTGTCCTGCTCCTTGTGCCAGAAAGCCGGCTTTGGCCAGCTTGGGGACAAGATTAAGGCACCGGCAATGAACCGTTGCTGAATGGAAAAGACGAGAAAACCCCCGTTTTCTGAATGGCTTATGAACGCACCGGCGACTAGCCCACGCGCTTTTTCGCAGCCCGCCACTCCTGGTCGAGAGATTCCAGGGAGAAATCCTTGATCGCGCTGCCTTTTTCGATGATTGCCGCCTCCATGTCGCGGAAACGCCGCTCGAATTTCGCGTTGGCGCCGCTCAGGGCCTTTTCCGGGTCGATATCCAGGTGCCGGGCCAGGTTCACCACCGCGAACAGCACGTCACCGAACTCCGCCTCGATCTCGCCCTGGTCGCGTGTTCCAACCGCCCGACCAAGTTCCTCGAGTTCTTCATCGATTTTGGCCTTGACCCCAAGCGTGTCAGGCCAGTCGAAACCGACGCGCCCTGCACGTTTGCCGAGTTTCTGGGCGCGTTTCAACGCCGGCAGCGCCTTGGCAACCCCGGCCAGTGCGCTACCGTCATCCGTCGCCGCCGCCCGCTCCTGGTCCTTGATCTCCTCCCAGCTGCCATCGACCTTGCCGCTGGCACGTTCTTCCTCGCTGCCGAACACATGCGGATGCCGTCGCCGCATTTTTTCGCAGATAGCGCCGGCCACGTCGTCGAACTCGAAATGCCCGGCTTCAGCCGCGATCTGTGCGTGAAACACGACCTGCAGCAACAGGTCGCCCAGTTCCCCTTTCAGGTCCTCGAGGTCCCCTCGTTCGATCGCATCGGCCACTTCATAGGCCTCCTCGATCGTGTACGGCGCGATGGTCGAAAACGTCTGCTGCACGTCCCACGGACAGCCGGACTGGGGATCGCGAAGGCGCTGCATAACTTCAAGTAATTTCTCGATATTCGTCATATTTTATTGTTTTTTAAGCGATCGTCTGAACATCAGCAACATCTGTGCCGTAGCGCCCCAGATTCGCTCCCCCTCGTAGTGGAATTCAATCATGGAGAACCTTCGGCCCTGAAATTCACGTTCGACCAGCCGATCGTTCGACTCATCCAGCACAAAGTCCAACGGCACCTCGAAGGCGTACTCCACCTCGGTACGATCGATGACCAGCTCTACCGTGTCGCTGACAAGTCCGACGACGGGCGTGACCGCGTAGCCCGTGATGGTCGGCATGGCATCCAGGAAGCCGATCACCGAAACATGATGAGGCTCGATACCCACCTCCTCATGTGCCTCCCTGAGGGCCGTTACACGCACGTCTTCGTCGTGGCGTTCCATGCGACCGCCGGGAAAGCTGACCTGGCCGGCATGATGCTTCAGCTCTGCGGACCGCTGCGTCAGCAACACCGACAGCTCAGCCGCGCGCTGCATGACCGGAATCAGGACACCGGCCGGTGTCAGTGTGGCCGTGAGCTGCTCGCGCATCGACGCGGGCCAGCGCTCACTCTCCGGCGGCAGGCGGACATCGACAGGATCGTCGCGCAGCGTCGTGCCGCGAAGTCGCTCGCGTAACAGCTCTGCGGTCAACGACGCCGGCTTGCGGACGTCGTTAATGTTTGATTCCACCCTCGGTCAGCGCGGTGGGATCGAGCAGCCTGTCGAGTTCCTCGTCCGTCAGATCCGTCATTTCCCGGGCAACGTCCTTGACCGGGCGCCCCTCCTTGTAAGCCTGCTTGGCCACTGCCGCACCCTTTTCATAGCCGATAACCGGGTTCAGCGCGGTCACCAGGATCGGGTTTCGATCCAGCGCCCGATTGATGTTATCGGTTTTCACCGTGAAGCCCTCGATCGCCTTGTCAGCGAGACAGACGCTCGCATTGGCGAGAGTCTCGATGCTCTGGATCAGGTTGAGGGCGACAACAGGAAGCATTACGTTGAGCTGGAAATTGCCCGACTGCCCGCCAATCGCAATGGTCACGTCGTTACCGATGACCTGCGCGCAGACCATGGTTACGGCTTCCGGGATCACGGGATTGACCTTGCCCGGCATGATGCTGGAGCCCGGCTGCAGCGCCGGCAGCTCGATATCGCCGATGCCCGCCAACGGTCCCGAGTTCATCCAGCGCAGGTCGTTGGCAATCTTCGTGAGGCTGACGGCGAGTACGCGCAGCTGTCCGGACGTCTCGACCGCCGCATCCTGCGTGCTCAGCGCCTCGAAGAGATTGTCCGCCTCTGAAAACGATACGCCGGTATGCTCGCTCAGCAACAAGGCTACTTTGGCGCCGAATTTCGGATGGGCGTTGATGCCGGTGCCTACCGCGGTGCCGCCCTGCGCCAACGCTGTCAGCCGCTTCATGGCTTCGCTCAGACGTTCCCTGGCGTGATCGATCTGCGAGCGCCAGCCGTCCAGTTCCTGCCCCACGGTAACCGGCATCGCATCCATCAGGTGAGTACGGCCCGTCTTCACGATATCCCGCGTCGCGTCCGCCTTTTTCTCGAGCGTCTTCGACAGATGCTTCAGGGCTGGCAGCAGCTGCTGATCAATCGCCAGCGCGGCACTGACATGCACGCAGGTGGGGATCACGTCGTTGCTGCTCTGGCTCATGTTCACATGATCGTTCGGATGCACTTCCTTGCCGAGGCTCGCCGTCGCGAGGTGTGAAATGACCTCGTTGGCATTCATGTTCGAACTCGTGCCGGAGCCGGTCTGGAACACGTCAATCGGGAAATGCTCGTCGTAGTCGCCGGCGGCGACCGCCAGCGAGGCTTTCTGAATGGCGACGGCGATTTCGCTGGGGATTAACCCCAGCTCTGCGTTGGCGCCGGCGGCTGCCCATTTGACCAGTCCGAGCGCCGCAATGAACTGGCGCGGCATGCGGAGGCCGCTGATCGGGAAGTTGTTGACGGCACGCTGCGTTTGCGCGCCCCAGAGTGCATCGGCGGGAACCTCGAGTTCACCCATGCTGTCGTGCTCGATGCGAAATGCTTTGTCGTTCATAGCCAGCCCAGCGTCCTGTTTGAAGGTATTGGCGCCCGAAAGCGCCGCTAAGGTTTGTCACAAAACGTGTATGATTCTCGCTTTGCGCGCGCAATTCTACACTGGTTTTCCACATGAAAGTCTCCCCCTTAAGAGCCCTCTCCCCGACCGACGGCCGATATGCCGGCAAGGTCGATGAACTCCGCGACATCTTCAGCGAATACGGGCTGATGCGATTCCGGGTGCTGGTTGAGGTGCGCTGGCTGCAGTGTCTCGCCGACGAGGCCGAGATCGCGGAGCTGGGTCCGATTTCGTCCGTTATGAAAGACCTGCTGAACGGCATCGTCGATGAGTTTTCGCTGGACGATGCGGAGCGCATCAAGAAGATCGAGGCGACGACCAATCACGATGTCAAAGCGGTTGAGTACTTCATTCGCGAACGCCTCGGCGATGGGCCGGAGACCCAGACACTCAAGGATTTCCTGCACTTCGCGTGCACGTCCGAGGACATCAACAACCTGTCCTATGCATTGATGCTCCGTTCGGCCCGTTCGGACGTCGTCCTGCCGCAGATGCGAGAGCTTTTGAATCGCCTGAGAGCCATGGCCCGCGAACACGCCGATGTGCCGATGTTGTCCAGGACTCACGGGCAGACAGCCAGTCCGACGACGCTCGGTAAGGAAATTGCCAACGTCATCGCGCGACTCGAACGCGCACAGCGGCGTTTCAAGGACGTCGAGATACTGGGCAAACTCAACGGCGCAGTCGGCAACTACAACGCACATCTGATCGCCTATCCCAACGCAGACTGGCAGGCCATCACTCACCGTTTCGTGGAGTCACTGGGCGTGCTGGCGAATCCGTATACGACGCAAATAGAACCGCACGACTGGACCGCCGAGTACGCACAGGCTCTGATGGCCTACAACACGATACTGATCGACTTTGCGCGGGATGTGTGGGGCTATATATCGCTGGGCTATTTCAGGCAATCGGTTGCCAAAGATGAAGTGGGCTCGTCGACGATGCCGCACAAGGTAAACCCGATCGACTTCGAAAATGCGGAAGGCAACCTGGGGCTCGCCAACGCCATGCTGGGCCACTTTGCCGAGAAACTCCCGATCTCGCGCTGGCAGCGCGACCTCACTGATTCGACGGTGCAGCGAAATCTCGGTGTCGCCGTGGCCTACGTAATGATCGCACTGCAGTCATTGAAGAAGGGTGTCGGCAAGCTGCAGGTCAATCGTGACGTCATCCAGGCAGACGTTGCCGGCGCCTGGGAAGTGCTGGGCGAAGCGGTTCAAACCGTCATGCGCCGCTATGGCGTTCCGGAGCCCTACGAGAAGCTCAAGGCGCTGACGCGCGGACGGGCTGTGACCAAGGACATCCTGGCCGACTTTATCGATACGCTGGAGATTCCCGAGCCCGAGAAGCAGCGGCTGCGTGCGCTGACACCTGAGACCTACATTGGTCTCGCGGCGAAGCAGGCCCGCGACATCTGAACTGACCGCCGTGCTCAGGCTCCCAGGCATGCTTGTTGCTGATGCTTTCCTTAAAAAGCACTGGCAGAAGACGCCACTGTTCATGCCACGGGCGATCGAGCCGATGCGGCCATCCATTTCACGCAACGAGCTTGCCTGGCTGGCAACGTTGGACGACGTTGAGTCGCGCATCGTGTTTACCGAACGCGGCAAACGTGGAACGCGCTATCGCGCAGAATCGGGCCCCTTCGATACAGACTACCTGGCGGCCTTGCCGGGGCGTGACTGGTCGCTACTGGTGCATGATGCCGAAAAGCACCTGCCGGCGTTGCGCAAACTGTTTCAGCAGGTGCCGTTTATTCCCGACTGGCGTATCGATGACCTCATGATCAGTTTTGCAGCGCCCGGCGGGGGTGTCGGGCCACACAAGGACAACTACGACGTGTTTCTCTGCCAGGGTATCGGCGAGCGGGAATGGCGTTTTACAGCGGACGCGGTGCAAGACGATCCGACGGCCAGCGATGATCTGCAGCTGCTCAAGGCGTTCGAACATGGCGACAATCGGCTGGCTCGCAAAGGTGACGTTCTCTACCTGCCACCCGGTGTCGCCCATTGGGGAACGGCACGCCGCGCTTGCATGACCTACTCCATCGGCATGCGTGCACCCGCCTTTTATGCGGACCCGGATCTGCAGCTGGGCGAGGTTGCGCCTGGCTACATCTCACCGGCCGCGCTGGAACGAGCCGGAAACCGCTCAGAAAAGCTCGGCCGACACGTTACTGAATTGAAACAATGGTTGCAGCCGCAAGCCCCGGGTAGCGAAGAGATCGCCGCAATAGCAAGCGAAGCGGGCACGCGCAGTCTGCGCTTACACGGTATGACACGGATCGCGTACGACGATAAAAACCTGTACGTCAACGGCGCGCAAAGGGCCATGCCGCCCGCCGATCGGGAAGCGGTTGCCAGGCTTTGCGCCCAGCGCAGGCTGGATCGACGCACAGCCGGCCAGCTGGACAGGTCCTGCCTGAGCTGGCTGCTCGCCCAGGGCGCGTTCGCTCAATTTGATCCGGATTGACCATATGTAAAGCGCCAGGCGCCCGGGATGCCCTGCCCATGCGCGCTGAAACCCAAGCGCCGCGCGGGATGGGAATGATTTTCAACTGGGAAATTTGCGTCAAAACGTGACGCAGTTGGCAAGCTGCCTGCGAATCCACGCGTAGTATTGTTCGCCTATGAGACAGGCAGAGTTGGACAGCAAGCGCTGGGTCATTTCGACAAAAGAAGAAATGCGCCAGGCCGCAATCGAGGTCGTTCGCGAGGCATCGCGCAAGGTCTCGATCTTTACGCACGACCTCGAGCAGGGCATTTACGACGATCCCGAGTTTCTCGAGATCATCAAGCGTCTGGTTCTGTCGCAGACCTATGCGCGTATTCGTGTACTTATTGCGGACCCGTCTCGTGCGATCAAGAATGGCAATAACTTCGTGCATCTCGGTCGACGCCTGAACACCTATATCGAGTTTCGGCATGTGCGTGAAGACCTGCGCACGCATGCCGAAGCATTCTGCATCGCCGACGAAACGGCGCTGGTGTATCGTCTGCAGGCAAACCGCTGGGAAGGCATCGCGGATACGCACGAACCGGCCGTTGCCAAGCTATACAGCAAGATGTTCGACGAGATCTGGCTAGCCAGTGAAGTCGAGACCGAATTCCGCCAGCTCGGCATTTAGACTCGCATGCATCCAACCGACCTGACGGTGGCCGCAGTCATCGAACGCGATGGCCAATTCCTGCTGGTCGAGGAACATTCCTCCGGCCGCCGCGTTTTGAGCCAGCCCGGTGGGCACATTGAGTCAGGCGAATCCCCCGAACAGGCGGTCATCCGCGAAGTATTTGAAGAAACCGCTTGCGACGTAGCCTGCGGTGAACTCGTCGGTGTGTATCTCTGGATTCATCCACAGTCACGTCAGCAGTTCCTGCGTATTGTCTACGCCGCTGAATATTTGCACTGCAATGAAGAGCAGAAACTCGACGACGGGATCATTGCTCGGCGCTGGCTGACGCTCGATGAAATCGCAAGTCGCAAGAAATCGCTGCGCTCGCCCGCCGTGCTGCGCTGCATCCATGATTTTGCATCCGGCAAACGACAGTCCGATGCGCTGTTGACGGGCATGCTGCCGCTGCAGCACAACGTACAACGAGTTCTCGCGGCTGCCGACCTGGTCTAGGTCGTCTCGCAGCGATAGGGTGGGCCGTCGATAAACGGACGCTCGGCCGATTGCGCCTCCAGAATCCGCGTCACCTCGGGGAAGTAGGTGTGGTTGAAATACGGGTAGTTCATGAAACCGTTCAGACCCTGCAGGTCGAGCTTGACGTCGATCAGCAACTGGTGCGCATCTCGAGGCCTGCTCATGATCTGCAACGCGATATAGGACAGACTCAGGTCCGGTTCTTCCGCACCCAGTATTTTCGCCGCAATCGGGCCTGCCGCATCAACATCGCCCTCGGCACACGCCTGTCTCAACCTGGCGAGGTCGAGGCTATCCCGCTCGAAGTCGCTGCGTAGTAGTTCTTCTAGCAGGTCCCGGCCCTCATCAACCAGACCGTTCCACAGATAGACTCGGTGGCTCTGATACAAGATGAAAGCATGCTGCGGAAAGCGCTCAACCGAGTTGCGCGCCAGCGCCAGCGACTCTTCTTCGAGACCAACGAACAACATGTTGTTGAGCAGCGCATTCAGCGCCAGCGGGTCGTCACTGACAAGGCGTCGAATCTGCTCCAGGTGCCTCACGACCGGTCGTTGATCTCCCAAGACAGACGCGTTGTGCACCAGGCGATTCAGGCCCTCGATGTCGTAAGGATGCGCCTCGATGTATGTTTCGGAGAAGCGGATCGCGTCGCGAAACCGAAACTCGACTTCTGCCTTGAGCGCATCAAATTGTGCAGCCGCTGCCGGACCAGGGGCGGATTCTCGCCCTGCGTCAATGACGTCGTGAAGCCTTCGCTGTTTGTCCCCGTCTGTCAGTGTCGACAGGTCACCGCCGATGTTTGTCAGCCGCAGCTGCGACACCCAGAAAAGTGCCTGGTACCAATAAGCCTGAGAAAATTTTTCGTCCAGTGCCGTCGCTCGCTCGTATGCCCTCACGGCATCCGCCCACTTTGCCGGATTCCCGGTAGAGCCGACATCGCCCTCCAATGCCAGGCCTTCGAGATACGCTTCGTACGCGGCCACCGAAGACGTACCTGCCGAGACCATCTGTTTCAGCGCTACCGGGTCCATCGCAGTCTCGAGCGCATTGGCGATCTCGAAGGCCACGTCTTCCTGGATGGCGATTACGTCCTCTGGCGTACGATCGAAAGTCTCGGACCACAAATGGAAGCCGTCGCTCGCGCGAATGAGCTGCGCGGTTACCCTGAGTCTATCGCCGCCGCGCCTCACCGACCCCTCGAGGATGTGGGCAACACCCAGCGCATTGGCGATCGCCGATACGTCCGTGTTCTGGCCCTTGTACTGGAACGACGAGGTACGCGATGCGACCAGCAGGTCCGGCGTGCGTGCCAGTGAGTTCAGGATTTCCTCGGTGAGACCGTCCGCGAACCACTCCTGCTCCTCATCCGAGGACATGTTGACGAACGGCAGCACGGCAATGGAGCGGTCCACCATCGCTACGCTCTCGTCGGCCACCTCCACGAGCCCCTGCCGTTCCCAGATGAAATAGCCGAGCGCGCCCACCAGCGCAACAATGATGACAACGTTGAGCCGCTTGCCGGTTGAATGCGTAACCGATTCCGAGCGATCAACCTCGGCGGTTTTCTTCACACCCTCAGGCGTCAGCTCGAACGCCCAGGCAAACAGGCAGGCAAACGGAAAACCCAGCAGCAGCAGCGCGGCGAGCGATTTGCCAACCCAGGCCGGCGCCTCGAACGTGTCAAACAGGATGTCACCAGCCTGCAGCGCGACCCAGCCGAGCACGATGTAGGCGATGCCAACCCGCACGACGTTGCGGCGCTTTAGTTCGGTGAATAGGTTTGCCATGCATGTCTCCCTGATGCAGCGCAGACAATAGCATTTTGGCGGGGTCGACGCCGCTGTTCCACACCCGGTGGTGGCACAGCAATCAGGGTAAATCGATGAAGACTTGTCTCGCAGGAAAAACAACCGCAGCCGCCTCGGCAAGCCATTCCTGCCAAGGCGGCTGCGAACGATGTCGAGTTGAAGTCCTGCCCTTACGAGATCTCGAACAGGATGCCCAGGCCCCAATCGGCACTGCTGTCACTGAAGCCTGAAAACGCGTACACCTGCATGTGCCAGGTATCGTTCCAGTCACGTGTCACAAAGGCCGACAGTTCGGAGACCGCGTCGCCATCGACCAGCGCGGACTCACGATAGTCATAGATCAAACCAAATCGTGAGCTGTCGCTTACCGATATCGCACCACCAATCGACCCCAGGAATACGTTCTCCAGGTCGAGATCGGACGGATCGCCACGGTACTTGTAGCCGGCCGATCCCATCAGGGTCAGCTGCTCGAAATACTTGTACAGGTCCGCGCGAAGCGTAAAGTCCTGCTCGCCGGTGCCAAGACCCTTGGCTTCATCCGCCGTGCCGAACTTGATCTTGCCGGTGAGGTCGAGCGCAACGCCGAGGCTGTCACTGTAATAAACGTCATACAACGTGACGCCAGCGATGATGTCGCCAATACCACTTTCAGTCCTTATTGGCCCCGTGCCGGATACCGGCTCGTTACCGGGATCCGTTATCGTTGTTCCTGTTGGTGCCGTCACGCTCAGGTACGGAACGGTCAGCTCGAATGCCACACGTTCCGCGGAGAAGCGCACAATCAATGGTACGTAGAGGTCTTCGATGTCCTCTGTCCCGCCATAGGTTCCGCTCGAGTATTCAATACCGGTTGCCCAACTGATGGCTGAATCTCCCGCCTCGGCCTGTGCAAATGCGCCGGTGGCAACGAGCGCGACACCGAACAATCCGGCGAAATTGCAGACTCGCCTGTTCATGTCTGTCTCCTTTTTTTGCTGGCAACTGTCGCAACCAGCTCGTCTAAAGGAGGAGCCGTTGACAACGGCCCCTCCGTTCTTCGTCGACCGTTATTCGGCTTCTTCCACCTCGGGTGTTGGCTCAATCTCGACACCCATCTGTTTTGCGCGCACCTGCATTTTCTCCTGGTGCTTGGCCATGAACTTCGTACGAGCCTGCGGATCCGATTCGGTCAGCCTGAGCTGTTCGCGATACTGGTTGCGTTCCTGGACGCTCATCAGTTCGCCACCGTAGATACCGTTGCCGTATCCAGGTCCTGGACCTTCTTGGTTGCCGTCGCCGTATTTCGGACCAAGCCCCGGCGAGCCAATGTCAACGCCCTGCGCTTTTGCACGTGCCTGCATCTTCTCCTGATGCTGTGCCATGAATTTGCTGCGAGCCTGTGGGTCAGACTCCGTGAGCCTCAGTTGTTCGCGATATTGATTGCGTTCCTGGACGCTCATGAGTTTTTCGCCGTAGATTCCATTTTCGCCAAGCTTCGCGTTATCCGGAACATGGGTGCGGTCCTGGTCGCGAGTACGGTCACGATCGCGCTCGGGCGCGGAAATTCTGTCCCGATCTCGCAGTCGATCCCGATCAAAGTCCTTCTGGCCCCGCTCTATTTGTGCGCGATCCGGTGGATTGGCGCCCTTGCCTCGCTGGGATCCCTGTGCCGCGGCCGAGAAGCTGGCCAATGCAAGCATGGTTGCTGTGAGGATGGTGATTGCTGTCTGGACCTTCATGATTCGTCTCCTATCTGACGTGTTCATCAGTAGAAACGAATATTCTAATGAATGGTTGACAGGCCTGGCTAAGTACTTCCCAGAATTGACGGCGACAGGGCCAAACCAGAAAAATTAGGGACGCCGTTTGGATCTGCGCAGAGCCAATCCAAGCGAGGGTTCGGCGCCTCTCCGTTGACCATCGAAACCCTGAACCTCGGGGGTCTCCTGCTGGGCGTCGGTGATAGAATGCGCCGCCTATGGCGCCTCACCTCAGCAATCGCGTTGCGAACAAACGTGTCGTCCTCGGGCTGTCCGGGGGTGTCGACTCGGCCGTGGCGGCCATTCTGCTGAAAGACGCCGGCGCCGACGTGCATGCGCTGCACATGACCAACTGGGAAGACGACGACGGCTATTGCACGGCTGCCGAGGACCTCCAGGATGCGCGCCATGTTTGTGAGCTGCTTGACATCCCGCTGCACATGGCCAACTTCGCCAGGCAGTATCGCGACCAGGTCTTCGAGTACTTTCTCGATGAGTACCGCGCGGGCCGCACGCCCAACCCGGACGTACTCTGTAACCGTGAGATCAAGTTCGGCGTGTTCCGCGACTACGCGAAGCGACTCGGCGGCCAACTGCTTGCCACCGGCCATTACGCACGCAGCGCTCTCATCGACGGCCAGGGTGCATTGTTAAAAGGCAAGGACCCGGGCAAAGACCAGAGCTATTTCCTGCACGCTGTAAGCGCAGCGGCATTCGTCGAGACGGTCTTCCCGTTGGGCGATCTCGAAAAAGGCGAGGTGCGCCGAATTGCTCGCGAGGCCGGTCTTGCCATCCACGACAAGAAGGACAGTACCGGTATCTGCTTTATTGGCGAGAGACCGTTCCGGGACTTTCTGAGCACTTACCTGCCAGCCAACCCCGGACCGATGCGGACCCCGGATGGCGATGAGGTCGGAACGCACGAGGGTCTCATGTATTACACGCTGGGTCAGCGACAGGGACTGCGGATCGGCGGTCGCAAGGATAGCGGTGACGAACCCTGGTACGTCGTTGCCAAGGATCTCGGCGAGAATGCATTGATCGTCGCGCAGGGGGAGCACGAGTTGTTGTTCAGCGATCGACTGACAGCAACTGACCCGAGCTGGATTGGCGCGGTGCCAAACGGCCTGGACCAGGGGCTTCGGTGCCGGGCAAAAATCCGCTACCGGCAGGAGGACCAGGAGTGCCGCGTCGAAATCGGCAGCAACGGCACGCTCAACGTCAGATTCGACGAGCGCCAGAAGGCCATTGCGCCGGGCCAGTTCGTGGTGTTTTACGACGGTGAGCGCTGTCTCGGCGGCGCCGTTATCGACAAAAGTCGCTGAGCGAACCTCCATACGTTTCGCTATAATGCGCACCCCGGTGGCTGCCCGGCTGCCACGAAAACCTGAGAACCCCGGAGAACAGACAATGACGGACAGTTTTGGCGCTCGCTCAACGCTTGCGGTCGGTGATAACGAATTCGAAATCTTTCGCCTCGACGCCGTTAAAGAAGGCCATGTCGCGCGGCTGCCCTACTCGCTGAAGATCCTCCTCGAAAACCTATTGCGTCATGAAGACGGTCGCGACGTAACGCGTGACGATATTCTTGCGCTGGCCAACTGGGACGCCAACGCGGCGCCGAGCACCGAAATTTCGTTCACCCCTGCCAGGGTCATCCTGCAGGACTTCACCGGCGTTCCCGCGGTCGTCGACCTGGCCGCCATGCGTGACGCTGTCGTGAAGCTGGGTGGCTCGGCGAGCAGCATCAACCCGCTGTCACCTGCCGAACTCGTCATCGATCACTCCGTCCAGGTCGATAATTACGGTGCAGCCAACGCGCTCGATCTCAACAACAAGATCGAGTTTCAGCGCAACAAGGAGCGCTATTCCTTCCTGCGCTGGGGACAATCTGCGTTCGATAATTTCCGCGTGGTGCCGCCGAATACCGGCATCGTGCATCAGGTCAATCTCGAGTACCTGAGCCGTGTCGTTTTCGACGCGGACAAGAACGGCCGCGTGTCGCTTACCCGGACACGGTTGTCGGCACCGACTCGCACACGACCATGATCAATGGTCTGGGCGTGCTCGGCTGGGGCGTCGGCGGCATCGAGGCCGAGGCCGCGATGCTCGGCCAGCCCATCACCATGCTGATTCCGAACGTCGTCGGCTTCAAGCTGGTCGGCAAACTCAAGGAAGGCACGACGGCGACCGACCTCGTGTTGACCGTGACGGAGATGCTCAGAAAAAAAGGCGTGGTCGGCAAGTTCGTCGAGTTCTTCGGCGATGGTCTCGGCCAGCTACCGCTGGCCGACCGCGCAACGCTCGGCAACATGTCGCCGGAATTCGGATCGACCTGCGCGATCTTCCCGATCGATGGCGAGACGATTCGTTACCTCGAACTGTCCGGTCGCGCTACCGATCAAATCGAACTCATCGAGGCCTACGCGAAAGAACAGGGCCTGTGGCGCTACGACGGCCAGCCAGATGCCCTTTTCAGCGATACGCTGGAGCTGGATCTGTGGACGGTAGAACCCAGCATCGCCGGTCCGAAACGTCCGCAGGATCGCATCGCACTGAGTGCCGCTGCGAAGACCTACGGCAAGCACCTGGAAGCGGCGGTTGCCGATCGCAAGCAAGGTGGTAGCGCCATTGCCAACATTGACGGCAACGACGTCGAGATTCGCGACGGCGCGATCCTGATTGCCGCGATCACGAGCTGCACGAACACATCCAATCCGGCGGTAATGATCGCAGCCGGACTGCTTGCCAGGAACGCGGCAGAGAAAGGCCTGAAAGCCAAGCCCTGGGTGAAGACGAGTCTGGCGCCGGGATCTCGTGTCGTTACCGACTACCTCGAGAAAGCCGGTCTTATTGACGACCTGGAGGCCGCCGGTTTCTACAACGTCGGCTACGGCTGCACAACCTGCATCGGCAACTCCGGACCGCTGAAGCCGGAGATCGCCGCAGCCGTGAAGTCCGGCGATATCGTTGGTACCAGCGTGCTGTCGGGTAACCGCAACTTCGAGGGGCGTATTCACGCACTGGTTCGAATGAACTTCCTCGCCTCGCCGCCGCTGGTCGTCGCGTACGCGCTGGCCGGCAACATGGATGTCGATCTGTTTAACGATCCGCTCGGCGAGGACAAGGACGGCAAGCCGGTGTTCATGAAGCGACATATGGCCGGGCCAGAAGGAAGTGCAGGACACGATCGCGAAGAACATCGACTCCGGCATGTTCAAGCACAGTTACGACAGCGTGTTCGAAGGCGACGCCAACTGGAAAGGCATCGATTCGCCAACGGGTGAGATTTATACCTGGGACGCCGCGTCCACCTACGTCAAGAACCCGCCGTACTTCGAAGGCATGGGCAAGACGCCGGACGCCGTCCGAAATATCGAAGGTGCTCGCGTGCTCGCACTGCTCGGCGACTCCGTCACCACCGATCACATCTCGCCAGCCGGTAGCATTGCGGCGGACAGCCCCGCCGCCGAATATCTCAAGGCGCAGGGCGTCAAGCCGTCCGACTTCAATTCCTACGGATCGCGGCGTGGCAATCACGAAGTCATGATGCGCGGCACGTTTGCGAATATCCGCCTGCGCAATAAACTTGCGCCTGGCACCGAAGGTGGCTGGACTTGCCATCAGCCGAGCGGCGAGCAGATGTCGATTTTCGATGCGGCCAATCGCTACAAGCAAGAAGGCACTCCGCTGATCGTACTGGCAGGCAGCGAGTACGGCACTGGCTCGTCGCGTGACTGGGCGGCCAAAGGCACCATCCTGCTGGGCGTTAAGGCTGTGATCGCCAAGAGCTTCGAGCGCATTCACCGCAGCAACCTGATCGGCATGGGTGTGCTGCCGCTGCAGTTCAAGGATGGCGAGGACGCGGCATCGCTCGGATTGACCGGGAAAGAGGTTTTCGACATTAGTGGGCAGACCGATGCTGACGCGAAGACGGTTACCGTCACCGCGACGCCCGAAAGTGGTGACGCCATTCGCTTCGAAGCAGTGGTGCGAATCGACACGCCGAAAGAGCGTGACTACTACGAAAACGGCGGCATTCTGCACTACGTGCTGCGACAGCTGGCTGCATGACCAACGCTGCCAGCATCCCCGGCGCGTTGCAGAACGCGCTGCGGGATGCGCGGCACGTCTGCGTTCTGACCGGCGCCGGCATCTCTGCAGAAAGCGGCGTGCCGACCTTTCGCGACGCGCAGCAAGGGCTATGGCAACAATACGACCCGCAACAGCTCGCAACGCCCGAGGCGTTCGCGCAAAACCCGGCGCTCATCTGGCAGTGGTATCGCTGGCGACGAGAACTGGTAGCGCAGGCAGAGCCGAACGCGGGCCACAGGGCATTGGCGCAGCTGGCCAGCCTGCTGCCCAGGCTGACGCTGGTAACCCAAAACGTCGACGGCCTGCACCAGCGCGCGGGAAGTAGCGCTGTCATTGAGTTTCACGGCAACCTGTTCGTGGACAGGTGCTCGGCTGAAAACTGCAGCGTCGAATCAGTCACCGAAGAAGGCGTGCCGGTGCCGGCCTGCCCGTCATGCGGAGCCAATCTCAGGCCGGGTGTCGTCTGGTTTGGTGAGAGTATTCCGGAGAAGGCGCTCAACGCGTCGTTCGCCGCTGCGGCCGACTGCAGCGTATTCCTGTCGATCGGGACCTCGTCGCTGGTCTACCCTGCCGCAGGCCTGGCGGACCTGGCACGGGAAAATGGCGCCACGGTCGCCGAGATAAATCCGCAACCTACAGAGCGCGCGAGTTACTACGATTTCGCGATTGCGGCGAGCGCCGGAGCGGCACTGCCAAAGCTGGTAGAATCACTGGTCGGCTGAACCTTGAACACAGCCACGGAGACCCGCAATGGAACGATCTGCCACTAGCATACTGGCCACCCGAAAATGGACACGCATCGGTGCATGGGGACTTGGCGTTTTCCTGCTCATTAATTTCATCTTCGGTTTCTGGTTCTCGCGCGAACCCGATGTGTTCTGGGTGAATCGAGCAGCGGACCTTGAGTCCGCGGTTGTTGGCTATTCGACCACGGACACGCTGATTCGCGTTTCGGAAACGTTGCTCGACAAGCCGGGCGGCTACCTTACGAACGACAAGATATTGCCGAATGTATTTCTCGATAACATTCCGAACTGGGAGTACGGCGTGCTGCAGCAGATACGCGACCTCGGACGTGTAATCCGCAACGACTACAGTCGCAGCCAGTCCCAATCAAAAGAAGACGAGGATGTTGCCGCTGCCGAGCCGCGCTTCTTCTTCGACAACGATTCCTGGATCCTGCCGGCAACCGAGTCGGAATACGGAGCCGCTATCGAGGGCTTCAAGAAGTACCGCGATCGCCTTGAAGCTGGAGATCGCGACACCCAGTTTTACGCGCGCGCGGACAACTTACGCGAATGGTTATCGCAGGTCGAAAAACGCCTGGGTAGCCTTACGCGTCGACTGGGCGACAGCGTTGCCAGCGACCGCATTAACGAGGACCTTGCCGGCGAACCGGCGGCCGAGGCCGCTGGCGCGCAGCCAGACAAGGTAAAGGTGCGCACCTCCTGGTTTGAGGTCGACGACATATTCTTCGAGGCACGCGGCACCGCCTGGGCGCTGGTGCACTTCTTCCGAGCCGCAGAGTTCGACTTTGCGCACGTGTTGGCCGACAAGAACGCTGAGGCGAGTGTGCGCCAGATCATTCGCGAGCTGGAAGCCAGCCTCGATCCATTGCGGTCACCGCTGGTGCTAAACGGTGGCGGCTATGGGCTCTTCGCCAATCACTCGCTCGTCATGGCCAACTACCTGGCGCGCGCCAATGCGGCTGTCATCAACCTGCGGCAGCTGCTTGACGAGGGCTGATCGCCTGCCACAAACCGTCCTCGCCTAGCTCACTTTGCGTTTGTCGGAAATCACGGAGCCGGCGAGCACCGCGACTGCCGCCATGCTCCAGACGATGACGGCGCCGGTGGGCAGATCAAGCACTACGGAGAGTACGATACCGGCAAAGTACGCGACGGTACCAATGGCGTAACCGGCTATCAGCCGATTGCCGCGGCGGATTCCGGTTGTCGCCAGCGCCGGGATGATCAGGCTGGCGAACACGAGGTAAATTCCAACGATTTGCACAGACGCCGTTACCGCGATGGCAAATACGAGGTAAAACACCAGCGCGTCCGAACGCGGACGCAGACCGAACCAGACGAATAGCAAGACGGCATACAGCAGCGCGATCGGCAGCAGTGACGACCACGTCTGCCAGAGAATCTGGCCAACCAGGAGCTCTTTCAGGTGTTCGCTGCCGTGCGGATTACCGGCCAGCAGCAGGATGCCGCCAGTCGCGGCGAGTATGAAGACGATACCAATGAGCGGTTCCTGTATCCGCGGCCAGCGCTTCTCGGTGAAGTGCAGACCGGTCGCAACGATCAGCGCCGCGAACACGGCCGCAATCTGCACCTGCAGACCCTCCGGATCCCAGTCCATGGTGTGCGCAGCGATCACACCCAGCCCCGCCACCTGCGCGATGGCCAGGTCAATAAAGATGATTCCGCGCTTCAAGACCTCCTGTCCCAGCGGTACATGCGTGCTCAGCACGATGAGGCCGGCAATCAGTGCCGGACCGATGATTGTCCAGTCAAACAGATTACTCATGTGCCCTGGCCTGGAGAAGGCGATCGACAATATCATCGAACAGGCTGAAGAGGTCCTGCGCTTTCTCAGTGCCGCCCACCGTCAACGGCAGAACGATGGCTCTCACGCCGATCCGTTCCGACAACCACTCGGATGGCCGCGCATCCTGGTACGGCGAACGAATAATAAAGTCGGCGCCGCCGTCCTTGAACTGTGTTGTCAGTCGCGACAGATGCGTGGCCGTCGGCGGCAAGCCGGGTATAGCTTCGAGATTGGCGGCTTCCTCGATACCCAGCCAGCGCTCGAGATAGACCCAGGACTTGTGATGCGTGATCGCTCTTGCACCGCGCAGCGGCTCGGCGCGGGATTCCCAGCGCAGAACAGCCTGATCCCAGCGCTGCAGGAAGTCGGACAGGCCCGTCTCGTATACCTCTGCGTTCGACGGATCCAGAACCGCGAAGCGCCCACCCAGTGCCTTGGCCACAGCCCGGATATTGTGTGGGTTGGTCTGCACGTGCGGGTTGCCCAGCGGATGGATATCGCCACCGGCACGATCCACGTTCGACGTCGCATCCAGGCGCAGCACATGGCTGCTGGCCTCCATGTAGCCGTCAGTCCCCGGCATAACCCGCCGGTTGTTCGCCTTCTGCAGCAAAGCCGGCAGCCAGCCAATCTCGAGTTCCGCACCGCTGCAGATAACCAGGTCTGCCCGCCGGACTTTCGCGATCAGGCTTGGCCGCGCCTGGATGTAATGCGGGTCCTGCAGCGCCGTCGTGGCACTGAAAGTATCGACCCTGTCGCCAGCAATCTCGGTCGCGAGGGCCGCCCATTCGGGTTCGCATGCAAATACCTGCAGGTTCGCAGTTGCCGCCAACGGCGAAAACGCGAGGACAAAGGCAAGTAGTGCTCTGGCCATCAGCCGTCTCCTCAAAAGGTATGCGCCCCGTGTGCTCCGATGCTGTGGATGTACTGAATGCCCCACTGCGTGTCGTCGACAGGTCCTGCTTCGTCGCGCGTGAGCTGCAGTCGCAATCGACTGAATTCGCTGTTTGACCAGTCCGTCATCACGCTGTAGCGACGTGGATCGCTGCCGGGTGCTGCGAGCTCCGTGCCATCGAAGAGCGAACCCGGATTATCGGATGACAAACCGTCGATGCGTCCGCCAAAGCGCCACCTCGGTATCGGCTGGTAAACGACCTGCGCGTACCAGCCGGTCTGCTCGGCATCGTAGAGCAGCGGCGCGCTGCCCGGCAGCAGGTAGTCGCCGCGTTCATCGCGCCACATGTACTCGGCCTGGAGGACCAGGTTCTTTTGCTTCCAGTTGCCGTCGGGCGCCCATTTCCAGACAAATTCAGCGGCGGTCAGCCTGGACTCACCGTTGAAGATCAGCGGATCGTCTTCGTCGCCGGACGGTCGGTCGACAGCCGTGCTGTCCAGGTACGAAAGTCCCGCCAGCCAGCTGCTGTCGGTGCCAACGTCGCCACCGAACTTCGCAAACAGACTATAGCTGCCGGCACCCGACTTCGCGGCGCCCGCCGACGGATAACGATCGCCGCGGAGCCACTCGCCGCCAAGCTCCATGTAATAGTCGGTCGGCGCGATCCAGCGCAATTGCACGCCATCGTCCAGGTACTGGTCACCAAGGAAGACCTGGTAAGGCAGCGGCTGGTCCGCGAAATCCCAGGTATGCGGGTGCTTCTCGTTCAGGTAGCCAATGCCGGAGAAGAAGCGTCCGAACCTGGCGCCAAGCCCGGCCGGCAGCGCCGTGGCTTCGACCCACGCTTCCTCAATCTCGACCACAGCCTCGCCGTCCTCCAGCGCAAGGGCCGCCGTCAGGTAGGCCGTGAACTTGTCATCGACATTGGCACTCATAATGAGCTCGGTCTCACCAAGGCCGAGCCCCTCATCGAACGGACCGGCTTCGCCACCGAACGGGAAGCCCTGGATCGAATAGGCGTCCGGGTCTTCGCTGAAGTTCCACGCCTGCCCCTGGAAGATCAGGCCGATAGCCGGGTTAAATGCCGACGAGCGAGAGCCGTCTTGCGACGGCTCTGACGGCAAACGGTCAGCGCCCTTCGACGCATAACTCGCCTGTAAGGCGTTTTGCTCGGCCACCGCGAGCCTTTGCTCCAACTCCGCGATGCGCGCTTCGTAATCGGAGCGCAGCTCCTCTACCGCCGCGCGCAGCAACTCAATGTCGGAATTCTGCGCCTGCACGGCGCCAGCAGAAATAATACCGAGTGCCGCTACGGCCACTCGAAAAGGGGTACGCATAACTCGTCCTCCACAAGAATCTGAATAACAACGGTCTCGGCCAAAGCCAGAGGCCAGCAAGTCCTGGTCAGATTCGAGTGGGCGGTCCGCGCTGGCGAATGCACAGGACGCTGCCATTCGGCGTTGTCAGTGATTCATCGTGGATGGGTGCAGCACCGGATGCAACAGGCAGCGGCATCATCACGCCGCTCGGCAGAGCCGCTATCGGGTTCGCATAGGTCGCGCAGACCGCGCATTCGCCGGATTCCGCTGCGGCATGGGACGCCGCATGCGCACCGCCGAGTGACTGGCTCGCGAGCACAACACACAATAGCAAGGTGCAAATAGCGCGATTCAATACCGACATGTCTCGCCTGTAAGTCCCCATGTGCAATCGTAACTCTAGGTCTAGTAGATACCGACCCAGGTCGGGATCTGCTTCCAGCTGCTGTTCAGATCCTTGTCCAGCCGACGATACTCGGGCTCGAACTGCGCCACAAGCCCCCAGAAGCGGCGCGAGTGATTCATGTGCCGCGCGTGGCAAAGCTCGTGGATCATGACGTAGCGCAAGTGCGCCGGATCCAGAAACATGAGGCAGTAGTTTAATGAAATGGTTCCGTTGCTGGAGTGACTTCCCCAGCAGGTGCGCTGGCCACGAACGTGCATCTTCTTGAACGAGTTGCCGGTCAGGGCTGACAGGGCGCGGAGCCGCGGCGCATACTCCCGCTTTGCAAGGCTCAGCAGCCAGCGTTTCAACGCTTTCACGCTGCGCGCCTCGTCCTGTGTGCAGCCAGACAGCACCAGCGTCTCTCCCTGCATGCGATACCGGACTGTTGCGGCCCCTTCTTCCCGCACATAGCGCACGCGGAAGTGTTTTTGAATACCGTTTAGCTGGATACGGCTCGGCAACGCGAACGGCTCGGGCGGATGTTCGGCGGCGAACGACGCCCTGGCGTTGCTGATCCAGTCGCGATGCGCCTCAACGAACTCGCGCACCACAGCCGGCCGCGTGCGCTTCGGCACCACGACCTCGACGCGCCCGCGTGGAAATACCTTGATCGACAGACGCCGCGCCCGACCGCTTTCGCGCACGGAAAAGCCCGACATGTTGTCGGGCTCGTCCACTTCGGAAAACAGGGGCAATTGCGTCGCAGTTACAGGCACGATACCTATTCTACGTGAATCCGGCGCCTGATTACCTCAACGGGTAGTACTCAGCGGGGTTACGGACGCTTGCCGCTGAAACGCTCGGCATCGTCCATGGTCATCTCACCCTCGACGCCGCCGACCTCCGCGCTGTCGCTGATGAAAAGCTCGACCTCGCGTTTCAGGACGATTTTGCCTTCCACGCGCGACCCCGGACCGATCACGATTCGCGGTTTACGGCTCTTGGACTTGCCCCAGCCCCAGCTGTTGTTCTTGTCGACGACAAGATCGCCTTTCACGACGGCTCCATCTTCCAGCGTCACATCGCCATTCACGGTCTCGACATTGCCGCCCACTTGCGCGCCGGACAGCTCGATCTGGCCATTCACATTACCGACGTTATTCGCAACGGCACTGCCCAGACCGACCTTGATGCTGCCGTTGACAGCGCCGATTCCGCCGTCAACCGTCACCTGTTCGGCGACCTTGATAGAGCCATTCACGGTATTCAGGCCCTCGCTTTCAACGCCGTCGGCTATCCGGATACCGCCGTTGACTGTCGAGGCTTTCTCAATGCTGGCGCCGGCATCCACGCGGATAGTGCCGTTGACGGTTTTGACATTGCCCGTCACTCGGGCATTTTCGCCGATTGAAATGCTGCCGTTGACCGATGTCGCGCCCCCGGCCTCTGCGCCAGCATCTACCTTTACGGACTTGTTAATGCTTGCTGCCATTGCCGGGACGGCCAGCAACAACATCAACAGGCCTATGGTGAACGTGCTCTTGCGGAATATCCTGGACATTTTGCAATTCCCTCCTGAGGTACCTGTAACTTAGATACCGCCTGCGAGCATTTGGTTGCAAGCTGGTTGCAGCAAGCAAGGTCCGGTAACCTTGCAGCCGATGCCTACCGTCCTTGAAGCCCGCAACCTGACCAAGCAATACCCCGGGGTGCGCGCCGTCGACGGCGTGAGCTTCGCCATGCCCGAAGGGATCTGCTTCGGCTTGCTCGGCCCCAACGGGGCTGGCAAGACCACGACGGTCGAAATCATTGAAGGCGTAACGCCCGCCAGCTCGGGTGAGGTTTTCTACTGCGGCGAACCGGCCGGTGAGAGATTCAAGCAGGAAGCCGGCATCCAGTTCCAGAATACGGCGCTGCAGGATTTCCTGACGGTACGCGAAACCATCGAGATGTTTCGGGCGCTTTACGAACGCAAAGCGAATGTTGACGAGCTCATTGAGCAATGCTCACTGGGCGAGCTGCTTGAGCGCGACAATCGCAAGCTCTCGGGCGGCCAGCGGCAGCGGCTGTTGCTGGCTGTCGCCCTTGTCAATCGCCCTCGCCTCATCTTTCTGGACGAACCGACCACGGGGCTGGACCCGCAGGCGCGTCGCAATTTCTGGGACCTTGTACAAAGCCTGCGTGCCCAGGGCTCGTCGATCGTACTCACCACGCATTATATGGATGAGGCACAGGTCCTCTGCGATGAAATAGCGATCATGGACAATGGCAAGATCGTGACGCAGGGCTCACCGGATGCATTGCTGCGGGAACACTATGACGGGCTGATCATCGAGCTGCCCATCAGCGACATCACCGGTAATCTCGACCGCATCGAGCACACGGTCTACGAGAACCTCGGCATTGTCGAGGTCGTGACTGCCGACGTCAGCCGCAGCCTGCAGCAGCTCTCACCCGAAGTTCGCAACCTCAATCACATCAAGATCCGGCAGCCGAACCTGGAAGATCTCTTCCTGGACCTGACCGGCCACACGTTGCGGGCCTGACGCCATGTTCGGACGCATTTACGCGGTGTTCAAGGGGCGTAATCGCGAGTTTCTGCGCGATCGCGGCACGCTCGCATGGAACCTGTTGCTGCCGGTCGTACTGATGTTTGGCCTGTCATTCGCCCTCGGCGGGGATCGCACGGCCTACACCGTCGGTGTCCTGCAGGATGAGGCCGTGATCGACGAAACACAGCACCCGTTTCTCGAAATGCGTTATATCGACTTCGTGCCAACGACTGACAAGGACGCTGCGTTGCTCAAAGTCTCGCGGCACCAGCTGGACCTGCTCATCGAGCTCGGCGACACGCCACGCTACTGGGTCAATCCGGATTCGGCGAAAGGCCACTTCATCGAGCTTGCGCTGCTGCAGGCGGGCTCGACGGCGCCGCCGACGATCGAGAAGCAACAGATCTCGGGCGATGCCGTTCGCTACGTCGACTGGGTGCTGCCCGGCATTCTCGGCATGAACATGATGTTCAGCTGCATGTTCGGCGTAGGCTACGTCGTCGTCCGCTATCGCAAGAACGGTTTTCTCAAACGCCTTCGCGCGACGCCGCTCACTTCGCTCGAGTTCATTACAGCCCAGGTTGCATCACGCATGGTCCTCATCATGGGTATCACTATTTTCGTTTACACGGGGACGCACCTGTTTCTGGATACACGCATGGACGGCAACTTCTTCACTCTGTTCCTGGTCGCGCTGGTAGGCGCTATCTCGATGGTTTCGCTCGGGCTCGTGATCTCGGCGCGCGTGACCAGCGAAGAGTTGGCCGGCGGCCTCCTGAACCTGATTAACTGGCCGATGATGCTGCTGTCCGGCGTCTGGTTTTCGCTCGAAGGAGCCGGCGAGTTCGTACAAAACCTGGCGAAGATTTTTCCGTTGACGCACGTACTCACATCTGCCCGCGCGGTCATGCTGGACGGGGCCACGTTGACCGACGTTGCCCCAAGCCTGCTTGCTTTGACGGCTCTGAGCGCGGTGTTCATGGGCATCGGCGCCAGGGTATTTCGTTGGGGACCGACATAAACTAGGCGGTAACATGAGTTATTCACTGGTAGACATTGGCGCCAACCTGGCACATGACAGTTTCGACGAGGATCGCGATGCCGTGCTGCAGCGCGCCAGCGATGCTGGCGTTGCGAGAATCGTTATCACCGGCAGCAGCGATCACAGCAACGTTCGCGCGGCGCAACTCGCCGAGGCCCATCCCGGTGTCTTATTCTCGACGGCCGGCGTACACCCGCACCACGCCTCTGACTATGGCGATGAGAGCGATGCGCTGATTCGCGAGATGGTGAAAAAGGACGTCGTCGTAGCGGTCGGCGAGTGCGGACTGGATTACTTTCGAAACTTCTCACCGCGCGAGGCGCAGTTGCAGGCGTTTCGGCGCCAGCTCGACATCGCCAAGGACTGCGGCCTGCCGGTATTTCTCCATCAACGCGATGCTCATGACGACTTCGTCGAGGTGCTCGAGTCCGCGTTACCGCAGCTTTCCCGGGCAGTCGCGCACTGCTTTACCGGCGAAGGCGAATCGTTGCACGAGTACATAGCGATGGGCCTGTATGTCGGCATAACCGGCTGGATCTGCGATGAACGTCGCGGCCGGCACCTTCACGACATCGTCTCGGTGATTCCGGACGACCGGCTGCTGATCGAGACCGACGCCCCTTACCTGCTGCCGCGAAATATCAAGCCGAAACCGAAATCGCGTCGCAATGAGCCCGCGTACTTGACGTATGTGCTGGAAACCGTTGCAGAGGCTCGCGGCCAGAGCGTCGAGCATGTCGCAGACATCACCACCAGCAACGCCATTCGATTTTTCGGCCTCAAAGACGGCTAGCGGCCTTGGCAACGCAAAGCCGGTTTGGTCTAGGCGACTAACGCGGCTTTTTTGATGAGATCCCAATGCGGCCGAAAGGCCTCGATCTTGACCTTGGCGGCGTTCTTGTCGGGCTCAGCAAATTCCGCAAGCAGGTCATCCAGCGTACACACCAGGCCGGGAACGCCCTTCGTGAACTCGGCCCCGTCGAGGAACAGCAGGCGGCCGGCGACGGGTACCTCGCGAACAACCTGGCGCACCGCGGCAATGCGATCAAACAGCATCGGTTGCGGGTTCGAAAAGGTATAGCGGCGCTCGTTGCTGATTACCGCCCAGTCCTGCATCTTGTCACTGCCAAAAACCGTACCCTGAACGTCCTTTACGTCGACGATGAGCAATCCCTTGGAGGTCAGCAACAGCTGGTCGATCTGGATCTCGCCTTCGTCTGCGCTTGGAATCACGAGGTTCTCAATACGCTCGACGCTAATTGCGTTGAAGGCGCGCTGCAATGGGCTGGTGCGACCCCGCACGTATCGATACACGAGCCACACCAGCAGCAACGCAACTATCCCCAGGACAGGCATTAGCCACGGCATATTGTCGAAATCGGTCAGGTCGGTCATCGGAGTGGGATCGCGGAAATTTCCGCTATCCTATTGACCGCCAATCGCAGAGGCAAGCGCCGCCAGGTTGGCCTCGATAGTAACGGCCTTCGCCGGCCTGGACAGAATTTCCTCGAGTTCCGCTGGCAGCGGCACGGTCTCACCGATGATCGGCTCAACGATCGTCTCGAACTTCGCCGGGTGCGCGGTACCCACAAGCACCCAGTCGTGTGCATCGGCTGTGTCAGCATCCAGCTGGCGCCACGTGTGCGTCGCCGTGGCCGTATGTGGACAGGTCGCAAACCCGAATTCGACGAAGTCCTGGCGCATGGCGGCCTCGATATCTGCATCGCCGACGGACAGGACACCTAGCTGTTCGCGCAATACATCGGCCTCGCCGAGTAGCTTGCGCAGCCGCTCCATGTTGCTCGGGTCGCCGACGTCCATTGCCGACGCCAGTGTCTGCAAACTGGCACGTGGCAGCCATTGCAGCGTATCGAAATACTCGGCGATTGTGCGATTGGCGTTCGTTGCCATGATGATCGGTCCGATCGGCAGGCCCATCTCCCGCGCCATGATGCAGGCAAACGCATTGCCCAGGTTGCCGGTCGGGATGATGAAGCCAGGCTTGTTCCCGGTGCGTCGGAAATGCGCGAGGCTGGCTTCCGCGTAGTAGGTGCTCTGTGGCAGCAGGCGGCCGATGTTGATGCTGTTGGCCGAGCTGAATCGATGCTGCGACGACAGATCGGGATCGGCCATCGCGGCCTTGACCATGGCCTGGCAGTCATCGAACGAACCCCGCACTTTCAGGGAGACGACGTTGTCGCTCCAGCAGCACAGCTGATGAGCCTGGCGCTCCGAGACGCGGCCGTCCGGAAACAGCACCACAACGCGCATACCTGCCCGCCCGTCGAAAGCGGCCGCAACGGCGCCGCCGGTATCACCGGACGTCGCCACGAGAATGGTCAGCGGAGACGACGGGTCGCCCTCGAGACGCGTCAGGCAGGCGGCCAGGAACCCGGCCCCGACGTCCTTGAACGCGGCAGTCGGGCCGTGATAAAGCTCCAGCAGCGATACGTCTTTGCCATCGACGGGCAGCCGCGTCAGCGGTATCGGGAAACTGAATGTCTCCGCGAGTATCGCTTCGAGGTCCTCGACAAGACGTGAGCCCTCGAAGTACGGACGCAACAGGACCTCGGCGACCGCCATCGGCGTTTTAGCCGCGTCGAAATCGCCGATGCGAAAAGACGGCAGCTGCTCGGGCAGAAACAGCCCGCCGTCATCCGCGATGCCCTTGCGCAGCGCATCGTCAAGCGTCACTGGTCCTGCTCCACGCGTACTGAAATAGCGCATGCCTAATCCTCGATGCGGGCGCCGGGCGCGTCCAGCGGGCTGACCCAGGACTGGCAGCCTATTCCCTGCGCACGACATGCGTGTTCCATGGCACTCGCAATATTTCGCGCGCTGCTACTCGCACACAGCGCAAACAGGCTCGGGCCGCTACCGGAGAGGCTGCAGCCGAGTGCGCCGCTGCGCCGCGCGGCTTCCGTCACCGCCTCGAAACAGGGCACAGCCGCCGCACGCTGCGGCTCGATCACCAGGTCACGCAGCGTCTTGCGGATCAATTCAACATCGTTGGCCGCACAGGCTGCAATAAAGCCGGCGAGCAGGCCCTGCTGGTCGAGCCATTGCTGCATCTTGTAGCTTTTTGCCAGGCCTCGACGCGCTTGCGCGGTATTCACCTGCAGATCCGGGTGCAGCAAGACAGCACTGACACCGCTGGGAACCGGCAAACGCACGACGTCCGGCAGCAACACCTGCGGGCAGAGAATGAGTCCGCCTAAAAGGCTCGGCGCTACGTTGTCCGCGTGCAGTCCACCGCTTGCATACTTCTCGCCCTCCAGGGCGAACGGCAATAGCGCATCGACAGGCAGCGGTTCGTCCAGCAACACGTTGACCGCCACAACCGCTGCAACAGCCGACGCGGCGGAGCTCCCCATGCCTGACTGCAGCGGCACACCTTTGTGCACCTGCAGTGAAACACCGTAGTCGCCACCGTGCGCGGCCAGCAGTGCCTTGGCAGCAATCGAGGCCGTATTTTCGTCCGCATTGGTGGAGAGATACGGATGCTTCTCGCCATCGAGCCCGCGCACCTCGTCGACAACGACGCCCGCGGCCTCGGTTCTTCGCGCCAATACGCGGTCGCCAACGTCGGCCAGCGCAAGCCCGAGCATGTCAAATCCTACCGCGACATTTCCGATCGACGCGGGGGCAAAAGCAGTGACCCACTCAGACATAGCCTTCCCCGGTACTCAAGAACTTCGCCAGTCGCAGCAAGTCGGCAAACACGCCCGCGGCGGTCACCTCGGGCCCGGCACCCGGCCCCTGGATCACCAGCGGATTGTCGCAATAGCGCTCGGTCTCAAACTGCACGACGTTGTCCGTCAGGTTGATGTTGCAGAATGGATGAGTGTCCTCGACCGCCTCGAGCCGCACCGCCGCGCCCTCGGCATCCAGCGACGCTACGTAACGAAGCTGCTTGTTCTCCGCGACGGCCTTCGCGTACACGGAAGCGATCTCGTCGTCGAAGTCCGGCAACTTCTGCAGAAACTCCTCGATGGAACCGTCGCGCAGCGACTCCGGCACGAGACTCTGCACCGGGAATTCACCGATCTCGATGTTCCGCCCCAATTCCCGAGCCAGTATCGTGAGTTTTCTCGCCACATCCATGCCGGACAGGTCGTCTCGCGGATCCGGTTCCGTGTAGCCATTTTCCTTCGCCGCGCGCACGATTTCCGAGAAAGGCGTCGAGCCGTCATAGATATTGAACAGGTAGGCAAGCGTTCCTGAAAATATTCCGCGGATCGAACGAATCTCATCGCCTGTATAGATCAGGTCGCACAAGGTGCTGATGACCGGCAGGGCCGCCCCTACCGTCGTCTCGTAGAAGTAATGCGAACTTCCCTTGTTCGCCGCATCCTGTAGTGCCTGGTAATTCTCGTAGGCACTGCTGAACGCCTTCTTGTTCGGCGTGATGACGTGGATGCCACGCGATAGCCAACCGGCATACTTCGATGCAATGTAGTCGCTGGCGGTGCAGTCGATAATTACCGCGTGCGGCAGGTGCTCCGGGTTGACGTGCTGCTCGAAGACATCCAGATCCGTCTCAACAGCCGAGGTCTCAAACGCATCCTGCCAACTTGAAATATCCACGCGGCGGTCACCAAGCAGCATTTTCTGGGATCGCGCAATCGCGCGGACCCGCAGATCCAGGTTGAAGCTGCTCGCGAGCTTCGCGCTTTGCTTCTCGATCTGGCGCAGCAATGCCGTGCCGACCGTGCCGGGGCCAATCAGGCCGATCGACAGCGTTTTTGCTGACAGGTAAAAGCCCGAGTGTGCAGCCCGCAACGCCTTTGTTGCCTGCTCGGAATCGACAACGACCGAAATATTGCGCTCCGAGGAACCCTGCGCAATCGCTCGAATATTGATACCGGCTCGCCCGAGATTGCTGAAGAAGCGACCCGCTATGCCTGGTGTACCGGCCATACCATCGCCAACGACGGCAACGATGCTCTGCGCATCCGTGACATCGACGCTCTGGATCTGGCCGCTCTCGAGCTCCTCCGAGAATTCGTTCGTCACGACCTCGCGTGCGCGATCTGCGACTTCAGCGGGAACGGCAATACAGATCGAGTGCTCCGAGCTTGCCTGCGAGATCAAGGTGACGGACACGCCCGCGTGCTTTAACGCCGCGAATAGCCGATCGGCAGTACCCGGAACGCCGATCATGCCGGAACCTTCCAGGTTGACCAGCGCCATACCGCGAATGGCCGTAATACCTTTGATGTTCTCGGCCTGCCCGGCCGCCGCGCCGATGCGGCTGCCAGGATGAGCGGCGTTGTGGCTGTTCCGTATAACCACCGGAATCTCGTTATCCACAGCCGGTCCCAGCGTTTGCGGATGCAATACGTTGGCACCGAAATACGCAAGCTCCATCGCCTCGTTGTAGGTCAGCTGCTCGATAACCTGGGCTTCCGGAACCAGGCGAGGGTCCGCGCTCATCACGCCGTCCACGTCGGTCCAGATGGTCAGCTCGGATGCGCCCGAGAGCGCGGCAAATATCGCGGCCGAGAAGTCGCTGCCGTTTCGTCCCAGCGTCGTCTGCAGGCCATTCTCGTCTGTGGCTATAAAGCCGGTAATGACGGCAATGCCTGCAAAATTCTCATCGACAATGCGCGCGTAGTTCGCCCTGGAAATATCCCACAATACGGACGGACCGAGTTCCGTCTGGTGCACCGTGATAATGTCACGCGCATCGATCCAGCGGCCGCCGCGCTTTGCAGATTCGCTGGCAAGCACTGCTGCAAGCAGGCGCGCTGACCAGATTTCTCCGTATCCTGCGATGACGTCGCGGCTGCGCTGCGGCGCCGATCTGACCAGCGCGATCGCTTTCAGGACGTCGGTAATGTCATCGGCATCCTCTGCCCAGGCGTCCAGCAGTGCGACCAGGCTGTCGCCGTCCAGCAGGGCCCTGGCCGTACGGGAGTAGCGCTCGCCGATCGCGTGCAGTTCACCGATGAAGTTGTCGTTGTCACGCTCGGCCAGTACGGCAAGTTGCAGCAGCGCGTCGGTCATTCCACCCATGGCGGACACGACGACGCCGATGCGAGCATCGGTCTGTTGCAGCAACAGCGACGCTACGCGACGGAAACAGTCTTCGTCGGCAAGGCTGCTGCCGCCGAACTTGTGGATTTTCCAGCGTTGCTCCACCACGTTACACACGGTCCCCGGCGCAAAACGGTGAATGATAGCGGCACTTGTCGGCGCCGTCGCGTGTTTCAGGTGAAATCAATGGAAGTGGTGGGGCGTGTAGGGATCGAACCTACGACCAGTCGGTTAAAAGCCGAATGCTCTACCTCTGAGCTAACGCCCCATTTTCATCGGAATATGGCGTGAGTGCCTTGCGACGACCGCCGGGATGATACCGGATACGCCTGAAATGACAAGCGCCGGCAACGGCCAGCTCCGGTCGTTGCTAGACGCCCTCTTCCTCCATGCGCGAGAGCCGCTGGCCCGCCAGTCTTGCCGCCGTGGTCTCAGGATAGTCGGCCTGTACCCGGCCAAGCGCTTCACGAGCCAGCGGAAATCGCTTCAGCTCGTAATTACAGTAGCCGATCTTCAGCAGTGCATCCGGCACTTTCCTGGATCTTGCGTAATTGCTAATGACCAGCTCGAACGCGGCAAGTGCCTCTTCGAATTTCTGCGTTACATAGTAGGACTCAGCCAGCCAGTACTGTGCGTTGTCCGCCAATTCGCTGTCCGGGAAGGTCACAAGGAACTGCTGAAAGGCAATGGCCGCCGGCTCGTAACGCTGCTGTTTGAGCAGTTCGAACGCCGCCTGGTAGTTGTCGCGGTCCGATCCTCCGGGCACGGGCAGCTGGCCCGGCGATAGCGTGCCGCCTTCCATGACGCTGACCGCGCTGCGTGCCTGCACCGCCGCCTCGAGCGCCTGGATACGCGCGTCGAGATCCGCATACAGCTGGCGCTGGCGGTCCGCGGTGGTTGTTGAGCTGTACTCCTGCGTATCCATGCGGCCCTGCAACTCGTCATTGCGACGCTCGAGCGCGGCAACCTGCTGCGTCAGCTGCACAAGGCTCTGGTTCTGGACCACGCGCTCGACAGCCTGCATACGCCGATCGAGTTCGTCGACCTTGCTCTCAACCGGATCGTCTACGGGCTGCAACAACTCACAGCCGCCGAGCAGTGCGAGCGGCGCCAGCACCAGTAAGGTTCTCACTTTAGTCATCAATTCGTCGTCATCGATCAGTTTGTGTACCTGATCTCAACACGTCGATTCTGCGCGTAGTCCATCTCTGAGCTGCCCTCCGATGCAGGACGCTCTTCGCCAAAACTGACCGTTGAGATCTGCGAGGCGGAAACGCCCTGGATCATCAGCATCTGGCGTACCGCCTGGGAACGACGCTCGCCCAGGCCGATGTTGTATTCACGCGAGCCGCGCTCGTCGGCATGACCTTCCAGGCGTACGCGAGTCCCCATGCTTTCACTGATCTGCATGGCATGACGAGAGACCAGCTCCTGGTCCTGCGGCCGAACTTCGGAGGAATCGAAGTCGAAGTAGATCACCATGCCGAGCTCGCCGGCCGACGGATCCTCGAAGAATTCGCCATCGCCCATTCCATCGCCATTCATGCTGTCGGTCGACGCACCGCTGTCGCCGTAGGTGGTGTCGGTCGGCTGGGGATCGGGGATCGACGGGCTCGACGGGCAACCGGCCAGACCTGCAGCCAGGAGAATCACTGCTAGCATTTTGAAATAAGACATCGATTTGTCCTTGTGTTGTCTTGATAAATAAATTGTTTAAAAACAATGTTTAACTGCTATTACTTAATCTTTATTCTTGCTTCAGAACCGCGGAAACGGCGACCATACCGGCTCTCGCACATCCCCGCTACCGGACGCCATCTTCTGCCGGATGAGGCCGTCTGCAGATACCGTCTCCAGTACGCCATTGCGCGCCTGACGCGTTGCATAGATGAGGCTGTCACTGTTCGGCGCGAAGCTAGGGCTCTCATCCTGTCGGCCTCTTGAAACCACCAGCAGGTTCTTCTTGTCCAGGTCCATCACGGCGATCCGGAAATTGCCACGATCGTTGTGCACCATCGCCAGGCGCTTGCCGTCCGGCGACAATCGCGGCCGCGCATTATAGCTGCCCTCGAACGTCACGCGCTCCGGAGAACCACCTTTCGCGGCAACGCGGTAGACCTGCGGGCCACCCGCCCTGTCGGAAGTGAAGTAGATGTAGCGTCCGTCGGGTGACCAGGTGCCTTCGGTATCGATCGCGCGATGCGTCGTCAGGCGACGCGTCTGGCGAGAGTTGATATCCAGCACGTATATGTCCAGGTTGCCGTCCAGGCCGCCAAGCGTAACGACGAGCTGCCGGCCGTCCGGCGAAAATGAGGGCGCACCGTTGATGCCGGGCTTGCTGGACACGTTGAAACGGTTGCCGGTGCGCAGGGTCTGCACGAATATCGAGGACTTGTTGCCCTCGAAGGACACGTACGCGAGCTGCCGGCTATCCGGGGACCACGCCGGCGACATGATCGGCTCCTTGCTCTCCATGATCTTGAATTCGTTCTCGCCGTCCTGGTCGGAGACGATCAGCGAATACAGGCGTCCTTTGCCCTGCCGCTCCGCGGTGACATAGGCCACCTTGGTACCGAATACCCCTTTGATACCGGTCAGCTTCTCGTAAATCATGTCGGCCGCACGGTGCGCCGCATCGCGCATCGTTCCGCGGCTCGCCGGCATGCGGTAGCCGACCAGCTGGCGACGGCCGAATACGTCGAACAGCTGGAATTGCAGCGTGTAGGCGTTCTCGCCTGTCTGTTCGACAGTACCCACCACAACCGCTTCAACATTCACGAAACCCCAGTCGTCGAAGTCGACATCGGCGCCGCTGGTGGGCTTCTGCAGCATCTTGTCTTCGCCAATGGGCGCAAAGCGGCCGCTGCGCCGCAGGTCGCTGGTGATCACCGCCGCCACGTCGAGCGGCATGTCGGGCGCATTGCCCTGCCAGCCAAAGGGCACGATAGCGACCGGCGTCGGCTGCGCGACGCCCTGGACGTCGATGACCAGCTCCGCACTTGCATAGCCGCTCAGCAACGCCAGAAGGATTATCGATATTCTCAGTTTGTTCAGCACGGTTGCCCCATTGCGCGTCTGGCCAGCATTACTGGCGAATACTCAAGTTTAGCAAGATGTTCCTATCGAACAGATTCGGATCCGATGGTTCCGGCAGCGGCGAGGATCGGTAGATCGCCGCTTCAACCGAGCGCCTGACCGCTTCGTCGCCGTTACAGGTCAGGATTGTAACGCCAATTACTTCGCCACCGGGAACCTGTCGAACACGTACCGAACACTCGAGCTCGGCCCCGGCACTGGCCGGCGCCGACCAGTTACGCTCTATCTTCTGCCGTATTTGCGCCATATAGACCGCCAGCGCGCCGGAATCTACGGCAGCAAGACGGTCCTCCTCCGCCGCGATCTCATCGGCGCGCGCTGCCGCTTCGGCCTCACGCCGCTGACGCTCGTTCTCCTCGCGCTGCCGGCGAATGTCCTCCTCGCGCTTTTTCTCGGCCTCGATGCGCTTTCTCTCCTTTTCCTCTTCCTCGCGTTTCTTGCGCTCGGCCTCTTCGCGTTGTTGCTTCTTGCGATCGGCCTCCTCCTGCTGACGGATCTTGTCGAGCCGCTCCTGCTCCAGCAGCGCATCAAGCCGGCGCTTTTCCTCCTCCGCCTGGCGACGCAGTTCTTCCGAGTTGTCCGGCTCCGGTTCCGGCTCCTCAATGATTGGCTCGGGTTCGGGTTCCGGCTCCTCGATTATCGGCTCGGGTTCGGGCTCCGGCGCTGTTACCTTCGGCGGTAGCCGCTCGGGAATCTCGGTCACGAGCGTCGCCTGGATTGCCAGCGGCGTGATCGGCATGGTGCGCGAGATGTCGAAAGCGACCAGCATGGAACCCAACAGCAGCACGTGCAGCAGCACGGACATACTGATCGGTATAACGTTGCGGTCGTCGCGAATCACGCGGCGGTCTACTCCGGAATCGGGTACGTGTCCAGCGGATCGGTAACGAAGCCGATGCTCTGCGCGCCCGCCTGCTGCAACACGACCATCGCTCCGACGACGTTACCGTAGGGCACGGCGCGATCGGCTTTCACCAGCACCGGCGTTTCGGGCGATTCTCCCAGCACGATGTTGACCAAGCGGATGATCTCTTGCCCGGTTGTTGGCTTATCCTCGTCATCACCGACGCTAAGGTACAGGTTGCCGTCGGCATCGACGCTCAGGACGAGCGGCTTGTGATCCTGCACGTTCTGAATCGGCGCCGCTTTCGCCTTGGGCAGATCGACTTCGATGCCCTGCGTCAACAACGGCGCAGTCACCATGAAGATCACCAGCAAAACGAGCATCACGTCGATGTAGGGCACGACGTTAATCTCGCCCATCAGCTTGCGTTTTTGCAGTGGGGTCGCCATGTCAGCCTCCCTGCTTCTTGCGCGCATGCCGCTGCAGGATGCTCGAGAATTCCTCGGTGAATCCGTCGTAGCGGTATTCGAGCCGCACGACCTTGTCGGCGTAGCGGTTGTAGGCAATGACGGCCGGGATGGCGGCAAACAGGCCCATCGCGGTTGCGATCAGCGCTTCGGCGATTGGCGGCGCCACCACCGCCAGGGTCGCTGACTGCACTGGTTGCCGAGCCCCATGAAGGCCGTCATGATGCCCCACACGGTGCCGAACAGACCGACGTAAGGGCTGGTCGAGCCAATCGTCGCGAGTGTCGCAAGTCCTTGCTCGAGCCGGTCAACTTCACGCATCTGCGCAACTCGCATCGCGCGACGACACTCGTCAACAATCTTGTCGGTGCTGTTGCCGCCTGCCTGCAAAGCGCGATTGAACTCGCGAAAGCCGGCCTCGAAGATACTCGACATCCCCAGACTGCCGCCCTTGGCGCGGGTTGCACTGCTGTACAGCGTATTCAGGTCGCCGCCGGACCAGAAAGCCGCCTCGAAGTCATCGGAGGCATTCCTTGTGCGGCGAATCAGGCGTCGCTTTGTAAAGATGATGCTCCAGGACATCAGCGACGCGATAATGAGCAGCAGCATAACGAACTGCACAGGCAGGCTTGCTTCAATGAGCAGTCCGATTACGTCCAGGTCTTCATTCATGATTTCTATTCCCCAAATAAGGAGGTTGGGATTCTTTTCGGTCGCATCGTATCGGCATCCAGGTACGCCGCTTTGACAGCCGCGCCTGAAGCAGCATTTCGCCCGTCGCTGCGACGATAAATATTCTGTTCAATATCGAAAGACACGCGTGTGAGCTTGTCGAGCTTCGCCGTTACGATGAGTTCTTCGCTGAGGCGGGCGGCCAACAGAAAACGAGCCTGTACCTCGGCAACGACGAAAATGCGACGATCTTCTTCCATCAGTCGAACCATGTCCACGCCCAGCGAGCGCAGCCATTCGGTACGCGCACGTTCGAGAAACCGAAAGTAGTTCGCGTAATAAACTACGCCCTGAGCGTCAGTATCCTCGTAATAAACGCGGACCGGCCACTCGAAGGGTCTTGCCTTAGCTTCCGTCAAACGGCAACTCCTGGTTGGCCGAGGAATTCGGCGGTTTGAGTCCGAAGTGCAGGTAGGCATTGCTGGTCGCCACGCGACCCCGCGATGTGCGCATCATGAAACCCTGCTGAATCAGGAAGGGCTCGACCACATCCTCGATAGTGCCGCGCTCCTCGCCGATCGCCGCCGCAAGGCTTTCGATACCCACAGGTCCGCCGTCGAATTTTTCGATGATGGTCTGCAGCAAGCGCCGGTCCATGGCGTCGAAACCGTGCGGATCCACCTGCAGCACGTCCATGGCGCCCTCGGCTATTGCCCCTGTAACGACGCCATCGCCTTCGACCTCCGCGAAATCACGAACGCGTCGCAGCAGGCGATTCGCAATGCGCGGCGTGCCACGCGACCGTGTGGCTATCGCCGACGCGCCCGCTTGCTCGATCGGCAGATTCAGGATTCCGGCCGAGCGATTCACAATCGCCTCCAGGTCGATACTGGAGTAGAACTCGAGACGCTGCACGATGCCGAAGCGATCCCGCAGCGGTGACGTCAGCAAGCCCGCACGTGTCGTCGCGCCGACCAGCGTAAACGGTGGCACGTCGAGCTTGATCGAGCGTGCCGCCGGCCCTTCGCCGATCATGATGTCAAGCTGGAAGTCTTCCATCGCCGGATACAGCACTTCCTCGACCACCGGGCTCAGCCGATGGATTTCGTCGACAAACAGCACGTCATTCGGCTCGAGATTCGTCAGTAACGCCGCAAGATCGCCGGCGCGTTCCAGTACGGGACCCGAGGTCTGACGCATGTTCACGCCCATTTCATTGGCGACAATGTGCGCCAGGGTGGTCTTGCCCAGCCCGGGAGGACCGAAGATCAGAACATGGTCCAGCGCTTCGGAGCGGCGGCGCGCGGCCTCGATGAAGACCGTCATCTGCTGATTTACGCCGGGCTGACCGCGGTAGTCCTTGAGCATCCTGGGACGAATCGCGCGATCGAAAGCCTTGTCCTCGGCGACAGGCTCCGCGCTCGTCAGTCGATCGTGTTCTATGCCTGCCATGTCATACCTGCTTTAGCGCCTGCCGAATAATGTCTTCGGCGGACAGCGTGTCGGTGTCGAGTTTGCCCATAAGCTTGTTGACCTCGTTCGGCTTGTAGCCCAACGAGACCAGCGCGTCGAAAGCCTCGCTACGTGCGCTCGCACCGGCGCCCAGCGGCGCCGTGCCGGCGGCGGGCGGGAGCACCTTGTCGATGCGATCTCGCATCTCAACAATCAGGCGCTCTGCGGTCTTCTTGCCCACGCCAGGGATCTTCGACAACGTGCTCGTGTCCTCGTATTCCACGCAACGTCGGAAATCGTTGGCCGTCATCGCCGACAATACGCCCAAAGCCATCTTCGCGCCGACACGATTTACCTTTAGCAGCGTGCGAAACAACAGCCGGTCGTCCGTCGTCGTGAAACCGTACAGTATCTGTGCGTCCTCGCGCACCAGAAGATGCGTATGCAGAAACAGATCCGAGCCCATCTCCGGCAGGTCGAGGAACGTGGACATCGGCATTTCCACCTCGTAGCCCACGCCGCCGCACTCGATGACGATCTGCGGAGCCTGTTTCAGGATCAGCCGGCCTCGCAGGGAACCGATCATCGCTGTCCCGCAATCGCGTTGCCGGTGCCGAGCTGCGCGTGGACACGTCGCTGATTGCCATGGCAGAGCGCAGCCGCGAGCGCATCCGCCGCATCCGGCGCCGGCGTTCCGCCGAGCTTCAGAATCGACACGACCATGTGTTGCACCTGCTCCTTGGTCGCGGCTCCGGTGCCAACCACGGCCTGTTTGATCTCCCGAGGCGCGTACTCAAAGACTTCGAGGTCGTGCTGAAACGTTGCACAGATGGCCGCCGATCGCGCATGCCCGAGTTTTAGCGCGCTACCAGCATTCTTGTGCATGAAGACACTCTCGATGACGACGATATCGGGTCGGTATTCCACGACAATGCCACTGACCGAATCGAATATTTGCCGCAGCCGATCCGCGAAAGCGCCATCCATGCTCGCCACGGTGCCGCTGGTGACATACGTCGGCGCATCCCCACAGAAATCAAGCACGCCGAAACCGGTCAGGCGCGACCCCGGGTCAATACCGAGTATGCGGCGAGTATCCGTCAACGGTCGGTCAACTGTCGTCTTCGAGCTGCGCCAACACGTCGTCGCTGATATCGGCATTGCTATAGACTTCCTGAACATCGTCCAGGTCTTCGAGCATCTCGAGCATTTTGACCATTGATCCGGCTTCCTTGAGTTCGAGCGACGCGCTGGTAGAGGCGCGCATGGTCACCTCGGCGTTTTCCGGCTTGAGACCCGCCTTGCGGATCGCGTCACGCACCGCTTCGAACTCGCCGGGTTCCGTCAGAACCTCGATCGAACCATCACCATCGACAAGCACATCTTCGGCGCCGGCTTCGATGGCGGCCTCCATGACGGCATCCTCGTCGCTGTCCGCAGCGAATAACAGCTGTCCGACCTGGTTGAACAGGTAATTGACTGAACCGTCGGCGCCCAGGTTGCCGCCGAACTTGGTGAAAGCATGGCGGACGTCGGCGACGGTTCGATTACGGTTGTCGGTCAGGCAGTCCACCATGACGGCAGTGCCCCCGGGTCCGTAGCCTTCGTAGCGGATCTCGACATAGTCCGCACCTTCCGTTTCACCCGCGCCGCGCTTGATCGCACGCTCGATATTGTCCTTCGGCATGCTCTGCGCCTTGGCCTTGTCCACGGCCAGGCGCAGCCTTGGGTTGGCGTCTAGATCGCTGCCGCCCATCTTCGCCGCAACGGTGATCTCACGAATCAATTTCGTGAACAACTTGCCACGCTTCTTATCCTGCGCGCCTTTGCGGTGCTGAATATTCGCCCACTTGCTATGACCGGCCATCGAGTCCTGCTTTTCATGCCCAAGAAAACTGCGCGTATGATAACGGGTATTACCTCGACAGGCACACCGGAGCAGCGTGAAGAATGTCGGCAACCGGCGCAGATAATACGGAGTTAGAGAACGACCAGAGCGGCGTCTTCGCGACGATGCGCGGCTATCTCGATGCTTTGCCGGATAAAGAGGGGCTGAGCAACGCTGTCAACGAGGGTCGCCACATTGCGGCCATCGTGGCGCCGCTCGGCCTGCCCGCCGAACTGCAGGCCGCCGTATACGTCTACCCGTTGTATCGCGATGGATTTTTAAATGATAATGATCTTAAAAATAATGAGTTAGCACCTCTTTCTCAATTCATTCTAGGGTTTACAACAACTCGACCAGTTTGCACTGCCGCCGCACTGGCAACCCGGCGAAGACCTTGCCGTGCAGCAATCCGAAGCATTGCGCAAGATGCTGCTGGCGGTGGTTTCCGACGTCCGCCTGGTGCTGGTTCGCATCGCCGAGCAACTCTACCGACTGCGAAATGCAAAACAGGCAGCACCCGAAACGCAGCAGACGCTGGCGCTGGAGGCCCGCGAAATCTATGCCGCGCTCGCCAACCGCCTGGGTGTCTGGCAGCTCAAATGGGAGCTCGAGGACCTGTCCTTCCGCTACCTCGAGCCACAGGCTTACCTGGATATTGCCAGCGCGCTCAACGAGAAGCGTGGCGAACGGGAAGTATTCATCGATCAGGTCAAGCAGACCCTCGCGCGGGAACTCGACGAGCAGCGTATCGCCGCGACGATCTCCGGACGTCCCAAGCACATTTACAGCATCTGGCGAAAAATGCAGAAGAAGGATCGCGGCATCGAGTCCCTGTATGACATTCGCGCCGTGCGTATCCTGGTCGATACTATCAGCGACTGCTACGCGGCACTCGGGGTCGTGCATAACCTCTGGTCGTACATACCCGGCGAGTTCGACGACTACATCGCCAACCCCAAGGAAAACAACTACCAGTCCCTGCACACCGCCGTGCTCGGCCCACAGGGCAAGACGGTCGAGGTGCAGATTCGTACCCATGAGATGCACCGCTACGCAGAGCTCGGTGTTGCCGCCCACTGGCGGTACAAGGAAGGTGGCGGTACGCCTGCCGCGTTCGACCAGAAGATTCAGTTCCTGCGCCAGCTGCTGGAGCCGACGGACGACGGTGTCGACCTGCTCGACCAGATTCGTGACGGCTTCTTCGAGGATCGTGTGTACGCGATCAGCCCCAAAGGCGACGTCGTCGAGCTGCCTGCGAAGGCAACGCCCCTCGACTTTGCCTACCACGTGCATACGCAGGTGGGGCATCGCTGTCGCGGTGCCAAGGTCAACGGCCGTATCGTGCCCCTGACCTATCGCATCGAGAACGGCGACCAGGTAGAGATAATTACAGGCAGCCAGTCGAAACCCAGCCGCGACTGGCTGAGCCCCAAGCTCGGCTACCTGGCCGGCGCCAGGGCGCGCGCCAAGGTGCGCAACTGGTTTCGCCACCAGGATCGCGATCAGCACCAGCGTCAGGGTCGCGAAATCCTGGATCGGGAACTGGCACGGCTGGGGGTAAAGGACGTGCCGACCGACAGTATTGCGAAGCAGCTGAAAATGAAGGACACCGAAGCGCTCTGTGTGTCGCTTGGCGCCGGTGACCTGACCTCGGCCTCGATTGCTACCGCGCTGCAAAACCTCCGCGGTAAGGAACTCCCCGAGCGCATACGCCCGCGGCGTGGCACGAAGAAGAAGACCACCCAGGCGGAGGGCGTCGCGGTCAGTGGAATCGGCGACCTGATGTGCAATTTCGCGCGTTGCTGCCGGCCGGTACCGCCTGAGTCGATAGTCGGCTACATCACGCAGGGCCGCGGGGTGACCATTCATCGCCAGGACTGCGGCAACTTTCTGGGCCTCAGCCGCCGTTATCCCGAGCGCATCGTAGAAATAAGCTGGGGCCGCCAGGAATCTGGCGCCTACCCGGTCGACCTGACGCTGCACGCGTTCGATCGCAGTGGGCTGATCAGGGACATTACCGCGGTACTGGCTGACGACGAGGCCAACGTGCTGAATCTCACGAGCCGCACCGACAAAAAGACCATGCAGACGATCATGCAGCTCAGCATCGAGATAAGGGACCTGCCAACACTAAGCACGGCGATTACGCGGCTGGAGCAGATACCGAACGTCGTCTCGGTCAGGCGCAATAGCTAGCCTAGCGCATTAGCCTGCTGTACGGCCGTCGCCCGACCACAATGGATGGGAGGAGTTTACGCCGAGTGACCGTCGCAAAGCCAGGCGCGGATGTGGTTACCGTGGTGGTGCAACCAAAGCGTCAAATGAACGGCACCCTGGGCGACGCTGGTTGGCGTGTTGAATCCGTTCACGGAATATTGATCGTGACCGGGCTGGTCGACGTTGCGTTGGCGTGGTAAATACGCTACGCCCGTATCGGTGCGAAGGTCACCGGCAGCGGACTTGCACCACCGCTGGTTTGTGAAGGTTGCCGGCCGAGTTAGAATGTAGGTATTGACCCAGAAGGATCTCGTTCGCCAGTGTGTTGGTGGCAGGTGAGCTGAGAAATAGAGAATCGGCTCAACACATCAATTGACAACGTGCCACTCGTGAAGGCCGCATTGGTCGCCGTTATCGTTGCCGTGCCGGTGGCACCGCGAACACCCTGCACGTAGTAAGGCTCGGACGCATCGCCGTTGACAAACGGCACATCGATGAAAGCCGTTCCTGCCGTGGTTGCGTTAGGCGCGACCCGCAGCACGCTCGGATCACTGCTCTCGATCTCACGGTCACACCGCCATGCTGCGCACGCCCAGCGTAATAAAGCCGTTAGTTTGCAGGCTGAACAACATCATCGAACGAGGCGCCACTGGTCAGCGTAATACCGGGCTGATCGACAACCACATCGACCTGCGTATTGCCATTCACGCCCGAATTGACCGTCGCAAAACCAGGCGCGGATGCGTAACTGTGCTCGTGCCACCACCGACCGGATCGAACGCCACACCGCCCTGGGCGACGCTCGTTGGCGTATTGTATCCGTTCACCGGAATATTGATCGTGACCGGGCTGGTCGACGTCTGCGTTAGCGTGGTAAATACGCCTACGCCCGTATCGCTGCTGCTGAAAGTCACCGGCAGCGGACCTTCGGCACTCACCGCCTGGTTCTGCTGAAGGTTGCCGGCCGAGTTACGAATGTAGGTATTGACCCAGAACGGATCATCGTTCGCCAGTGTGTTGGTGGCCAAGGCGAGCTGAGAAATACCGAGAATCGGCTCAACCACATCAATTGCCAACGTGCCTGCCGTGAACTCAGCGCTGGACGCAACAACCGTCGCCGTGCCTATAGCGCCCCGAACACCTTGCACGAAGTACGGCTCGGACGTATCGCCGTCAACAAACGGAACCTCAATAACCGGCAGGCCCGGCGTTACCGCATCTCGTGATAGCCGCAGCACGTTTGGATTACTGCTTTCAATCTGTATCGTTACGCCGCCATGTGCACCCGTGCTCAGCGAGACAAATCCGCTGGTCTGCAGGCTGGAACCAACATCGTCGAACGAGGCGCCGCTGGTCAGCGACGTCGTTCCTATATCAGCAACCTGGTCAACTGTTACCGGTACGACGTCGGAGCCGAAGCTCGAATTGGAGGCCGTGACCTGTGCGGAACAGGGCAAGGTCGCGGTTCCGCCGTAGCTCAAAGTCGCGCCCGCAAAGGAGTCACCTTCGGGAATGGTCTCCGGCGAAGTGACAACAACACAGCTGGTGTCATCAGAGCTCAACGTGACTTCGATACCGCCCGTTGGCGCTGCCAGTGGTGTTCCCCGCTTAGCACCTGGAAATACAGTTGTTCGGTCTCCGTGCTCTCGAAGACCTGGCTGCTCTCCAGGATATTTAGCGCTGCTGTGACGTTTACGATTGTGAAGTCCGGCGCAAACGCGGCATTGCTTGCCGTGATCCTCGCCGTACCGGCCAGCGTGGTATTCGCCTGAATATCGATGAATACGCTGAACTCACCTTCCGGAATCGTCACGGTTGGCGTTAGAACCTGTACGATCGCTGGATTATCGCTGACTACATCGATCCGAGGCCGCCTGCCGGCGCAGGATCAGGCGCGATGAGTACCTGCAGCGAGGTTACTTCGTTGAAAAACATCTCGCGTGTCGTTGGCAGGTCAATCAATCGATCCGTAACCGTTATGTCTATGGTTTGCGATTCATAACCATTTGAAGTGCCGTCCGCCGTAACGGTCGTTGCACCAATCGTGAAGCCGCCTGTTAATGAGAACTCAGCAGTGGTCTGCCCCGCCGGAATCGTCAGCGTGGTCTGACCTATGGTCACGAGGCCCGGATCGGCAACGGACAGATCGAAGGCTGCTCCGCCGGAAGGCGCTGGCGACGCTAGCGTAATGGACGCAAACACCGTTCGGTCGATACCGACCAGCGGGCTGGTCAATCCGAACTCGCGTACTTGTCTTGTTCGTGCTGCTGTCACCGGTGAGCCCTGTCGCGGAGGCCGTGACGGTGACGTTACCAACATCCAGTCGAACCGCCTGGAAGTTCGCAGTAGTGCTGCCCTGCGGAACTGTAACGTTTGCCGGCACAGTGACATTGGAATTGCTGGCAGCAAGATCAACGAGCTGACCGCCAGGTAGCGCCGGCTGGTCCAGTGTAACGGTCATTGTCAGCGATGCGCGCGTGTCCATCTGCGCCGTCTCCGGCGTCAACTTACTCGTCGTTGGCCCAGTGGCATTGAATGTGTTCGTGACTGACGCGGGAGATGACGACAGCGTGGCATCGCTGACAACCAACTGCAGCACGTGGTTCCTGCGACATCCGGCGTGAACGACGGATCTTCAGCCGTTGCATCGCTGAGCGCGGCCGTGCTGCCGGCTGGCGCCTGTGTGAACGACCAGGCGTAGGTCAGCGGGTCATTTTCAACGTCCGTGCCAGTGCCATCCAGGTTAACGACGGAACCCAGCGTCACCGTCTTGCCGGGCCGGCACTGGCGGTCGGTGCATCGTTGACCGGGCTGACTGTGACGGTCACCGTCGCACCGGCAGTCAAAGCACCGTCGGACGCAACGTAGGTGAATGTATCCGTACCAAAGAAGTTCATGGTGGTATGTAGGTGACAGTGGCACCACCGTTGTTAATGACTGCCCCGCCGCTCGTTCCCTGCGTAACGCTCGCGACAGACAATGTATCGCCATCGACATCGCCGTCATTGGCGAGCACGTCGATTGTTACGGAGGTGTCTTCCAGCGTGCCGGCACCATCGTTTTCTGCCGTCGGCGCGTCATTAACCGGGGTTACTGTAACCGTAACGCTCGCCGTCGCGCTTCCGCCATTACCGTCCGAGACCGTTAGCTGAAGTTGTCCACGCCATTGAAGTTGAGTGCCGGTGAGTAAGTCACATCACCACCGTTGTTCGTGACACTTCCGTTGACCCCTGCGTTACGCCGGTGATGCTCAGCGTGTCGCCCTCGGGTCACTGTCATTGGTCAGTACAGCGATCGTCACCGCATTGTCTTCGCGGTCCGCGGTTCTGCGGCTGCGTTTGGATCGTCGTTAACACCGTCGACGGTTATCGTGACAGTCGCGATGTCCGAACCACCGTTACCGTCGTCAGCTGTGTAGGTAAACGTGTCCGTGCCTTGAAGTCGGCATTCGGCGTTAGGTCACCGTTGTACCGTCGGTCGTTACGCCACCATTCGAGGCGGCGCCGACAGCTGACACGGTCACGTGTCGCCGTCCACATCGTTGTCATTTCGAGAACTGCGACTACGACCGGCGTGTCTTCATCCGTTGTTGCGGCATCGTCACTGGCGACGGGATCATCATTTACCCCGTCGATCGTACCGTACAGTGGCCGTACCCGTCCACCATTGCCGTCACTGATTATATAAGTGAACGAGTCGCTACCGTTGAAGTCGGCGTTCGGCGTATAGGTGACCGTTGTGCCATTGGTTGTAACACCACCGTCTGCTGCAGTGCCCACAGCCGTAACGGACAAGGTATCCGCGTCGGCGTCTGTATCGTTGGCGAGAACCGTGATCTCGATCGCGGTATCTTCGTCAGTCGTAGCCGCGTCGTCATTTGCGACCGGCTCATCATTGATCGAATCGACCGTTACCGTGACAGTCGCCGTCGCTGAACCACCATTGCCATCGCTCGCAGTGTACGTAAACGTATCGGTGCCGTTGAAGTCAGCGTCCGGTGTGTAGTGACCGTTGTGCCGTTGGTCGTAACGCCGCCGTTGGGAGCGCTCCCGTTGCCGAGACAAAGAGCGTGTCGCCATCCGGGTCAGAATCGTTGGCAAGAACCGAGATCTCGACCGCGGTATCTTCATCGGTCGTTGCCGCATCGTCATTAGCGATCGGATCGTCGTTGGTTCCGCCGACATCCACTGTACTGTTGCCGTTGCCGTTCCGCCGTTGCTATCGGTAACAACGTAGGTGAATGTATCGATTCCCGTGAGTTAGTATTCGGCGTGTAAGTAACGTCGCTACCATTGTTAGTCACTGCGCCACTGCCGCCCTGGGTCACACTGTCGACGGACAGAATATCTCCGTCCACGTCGCTATCATTGGCGAGCACGTCGATCGTTACAGCCGTGTCTTCGTCCGTTGCGGCGCCATCGTCATTGGCGATCGGATCATCGTTGATCGGGCTTACCGCGACCGTGACTATTGCCTTCCGTGCCGCCATTGCCGTCGTCGATCGAATAGGTGAACGTGTCGGTACCATTGAAATCCGGATCAGGCGTTAGGTGAATCCCGAACCGGCGGCGCACGGTGCCGTTGCCACCTTGCGTTGAACCCGTATTGTCAAGGTGTCGCCATCGGTTCCGTTCGTTTGCAGACATCGATGTGACGGCAGTTCTTCATTCGTTGTCGCATCATCGTCTTCGCCACCGGGTCCGTATTGGGCGTGACGTTGATTGACGGTCGTCGTATCCGGATCGGAATCCTGCTGGCCGTCATTGACGATTGCTGCGCGACGAATGTCCTTCGACATCGGCGTTGAATGATGGGGCGGCAAGTGTCGGGTCATCGAGTGTCGCCGTGCTTGCTCCCGGCTGGGACGTGAACGACCACAGGAACGTCAGCGGATCATTGTCTGCGTCACTCGAGCCGGTGCCATCGAGAACAACGGTATCGCCAACCTGCGCCGTCTGATTGGCGCCGGCGTCGGCACCGGCTGGGTATTGGACGTGACCACAACCACGGTTGGGTGCACTGTCCGCACTGCCGTTTGCGACCATGCCACTAGGTCCGGCACGTCCGCAACAAAGGTGGCTAGCCGTGTTTCGCTTGCCAGTACGGCGGCACTGCCGGGATCGTCAGCGACCAGCTGAAGTCAGCGGGTCATTGTCGGCATCTGATGAGCCCGGCCGTCGAGCGTCACAAGGTCGCCGAGCGCTCGGTTTGATCCAGGCCGGCATCCGCAACTGGAGCCGTTTTGCCGTCGTGATTGTGACGGAGTCCGGAAAGCTGCCCGCAAGTCCATCATCAACGACAAGCTCGATTAGTCGCCTGGAGTCCCAGTGAACGTCGGCTTACGGCCGTGTTGTCAGACAAATTAGCGGTGCTCCGGCCGGGGCGTTTGCAAGGGTCCAGAAAGCGAGCCCATCGCGTCGCGAACCCGAGCCGTCCAGCGTACCCAACAAAGCGGTGGTCGGTCGGCATCCGACCGGTGCCGTGTTCCCGGCGCCGTGACAATAACCTCGTCGGGCGCCTGTCGCGGTGCCGTCATTGACGGTCAGCTCGATAACGTAGTCGCCTGCCACTTCGGTTGAATGTCGGGAAAACCTGGGATCTGCAATCGCGGCCGTGCCGCCAGCGGGCTGGCTGACAATTACCCAGTCATAAAACAGCGAGTCACCGTCAGGGTCCGTGGAGCCGGAGCCGTCGAGCGTGACCGTCTCTCCGACTGCAACTGTCTGGTCGCTGCCGGCATCCGCGGTAGGAGCGGAGTTTGTCGGCGGCTCGGCGCAACCGGGAAGCGTGCACAGCAAGACGCATCGACGCACATCCAGGATCGTGATGGTGCCTTCGCCGTCCGCGTCGCGAGGATCATTCGGGCCGCTCGCCGGCGTATTGAGCGCCGCGAAAACAAACTTGGTGTCGACTTTTCGACATCGCCATCGAGTCCCACATCGCGTCTGAACCTGGGCAAAGGAAGGGCTGGAAAGCAGGAATACAGCCAACAGGCCGGCGACTCGGAATACCTTCGACATCGATTTCTCCTCAGTTAACCGCTCGTGTTTCACTGCGGTCGTCAGGTCTTGCTGACCTGGTTCTTCTGGTGCCGGATCCGGTCTGTCGAACACATTGCATCGGGAGTGTCGATTTGCTGATTATGACTGTTGGTGCCATGTTATTTTTCTTGGTGCGCTTTCTCGATTTTCTGGTAGTAGCCGCCGCCCAGCGATTTGGCGGCAACAGCACTTGCTTTTTCGCGAGATTAGTCAGGTCTTGTTAAGTCGACCCTTTAAACCTTCCTGCTTGCCAGCAATAGCAGGCCTGTGAGCAGCAGGACACCGACGATGGCTCCGGAACGCTGACGGGTCGTCACGAACCGTGACTGCCGGGGGCGTTGGATAGTTCGGCTCGTCGCCAAATCCGTTGCTGATCAGAAGGTCGCCGAAACCGATTCCGCCGGTGCCTACACCAATCGTGTCGAAAACCAGAGTAACAACACGAAGGGCGAGCCGTCTTGACGCCCGCCTAAATCAAGCACAGAGAGTAACGACCCCTCGGCCACCTGTACCGAGCCACCACCGAGTACATTTACCATCTGCAGGAAACTGAAGAATGGATCAGTCGGATCATTGAGCGAGGTGCCGAACACAACGTCCAACAGGGACAGGATGGCGGAATCGAAGTCGATGACAATATCAAAGCCACCGATCAGCAGGCCCGTCTCGGGCGCAATGACAATGTCAATGCTGATGCTCGTGCCTAGCCCGACGTCGGAGTCGGCCGGATCGAGTCCTAACCGGAAACTCAGCGGCCAGACGATGCGCGGTTTTTTTTTATCTTGCATTTTCCTATAAGGTCCGACTCCAGCGGCAGGTTCGAGATGTAGCCCTTGCCATACAGTAACTGGATCGAAGATCCATCGAACGCGTTGTCGACATCCTCGGCGCGGCCGCCAAGACACTGCGCCAGGAAACCTTCCATCACTGCATAAAACGCGAGCCGGTTCTCCGGCCGCTGGAAGCCGTGACCCTCATCCGGGAAATTAACGTAGGTCACCGGCAGTTCTTTCTCGGACATGGCTTCCACCAGCTGATCCGATTCCTGCTTCGTCACACGCGGATCGTTCTCGCCCTGCCCGACCAGCAGCGGCACCGAGATGTCATCGATACGGCTGATCGCAGAGCGCTGCAGCATGTCGTTGCGTTCTTCTTCATTGGCAGGATCACCAACATAGGTGTACCAGGTGCCGGCGAGAAACGGTTTCCAGTATTCCGGGAAACTCTCGATCAACGTGACGAGACTCGACGGCCCGACAATATCAACACCGCATGCGAAAGTATCCGGCGTGAAGGTCACGCCGATCAGCGTCGCATAGCCACCATAGGAGCCACCCGCAATAGCCACCTTGTCGGGATCGGCAATCTTCTCTGCGACGGCCCAGTTGACGCCGTCGATGAGATCGTCGTGCATCTTACCGGCGAATTCCTTGATAGCGGCGCGCATAAACGACTTGCCGAAGCCGCTCGAGCCACGATAATTCACCGACAGCACCGCATAGCCGCGATTGGCGAGCCATTGGTGCCAGGACCCATAGCCATAACTGTCCCGAGCCCAGGGGCCGCCGTGTACCGCCAGCACCATCGGCAGCCGCTCATCGGGGCGGCCATCGCCGTCCGCATCAGCGCCTTTGGGCAAGGTCAGGTAGGACACGAGTTCCAGGCCGTCGCGTGCTCTGATCACAACAGGCTGCATCGACGCTAACGGCGCATCCGCCAGCGCCGGCCTGGTCATCAGCATTTGCGACACGGAGCCATCGTCGCGGTTGTAAATATAGTAAATGCCAGGCTGTTCGGACGCATCGTTATGAATGACCCATTTCGACATGTCCTCTGTCGTCGACACGATGCTGAGCGAGCCTTTCAGTTTGGCGGTTATTGCATCGAAGTCAGAACGGGCCGCATCCCCCAGCCCAAACCAGCTGGATTTCAAATAGTCGACGTTGTAGGCGATTGGCTCCAGTGTCTGCTGATCGACAAGCACGCCGGAGATATCGGCGTCTTCACTGGTTGCCAGCACGACTTCCTCGCCGCTTTCGATATCGACGCGGGTCAGTGCCGCCGTATCGCGCCCGCGGCTGTCGAGCATGAAAATTGCGCTGTTGTCTTTGTTGAAGCCGATAGCCTGGGTAACGAGGAAATCCTCCGGCGGTATGACAGCGAAGATTTCGCCGTCGAAGTCCACAACGTTCGCACCACCATCCGGTTGTGGCTGCAGCCCGTATCGTGGCGCCAACGAATTATCCACCAGCCAGGCGCCGAAGCCGGGGTTTTCCATCAGTAATTCCCGCTCACCGGTCGTCACATCGACCAGGAACAGGTCAAAATAACTCGCATCACGTTCGTTGATGCCGACGACAATATGATCCGGTCGCGCCGAAGAGACCTGTTCGATCGTCGCACGCGCGCCGTCAGCGACGGGCGTCAGGTCTGTAACCTCGCCCGACGCGATATCGCTCGAATAGACGTGAAAGTTTTCATCGCCGCCATCGTCCTGCACGAAATAAACAAACTTGCTGTTCGGCGCCCAGAAATAGGTTGAGATGCCCCGGTACTTGTCGTCGGTAACGACGCGGGCATTGTCAGGATCGCCAGACGGCGCCACCCAGATGTTCATGACACCGTCTTTCGGTGCCAGCCAGCTCACATGACGGCCGTCCGGACTGATGCGTGCGATTGAACGTTCCGGATTGCCGAAGATCGCCTCGCGCGGGATGATTGCCGCGGCCTCCGGCTGCGCGGAAGCGTTAACCGCGTCGACCTTAGCGGAGTCAAGCTCCGTGGCTTTATCGCCGCAGGCAGCAAGCAAGAGCACGCTGCTAAGACAGATTAATCGATTCATGGTTGTGTTCCTCTCATGTCGAACGCGCGTTCTTCTGCGCTTCGCGTTCCCGACGCGGACCGCAGCAGGACATAGCCCTGACCGCTGGTCTGCTATTGGCGCGACTACTGGGCCGCTTGCGGAGCGGCTGGCTTGTGCTTCACGATATCCGTCGCCAGTGCCATCATCGATGTCAGGTCGCCGAGGTTTGCAGGCACCACAAAGGTGTTGCCCGTTTTCGCAAGCTTGCCGAACTCCGTTATGTATTGCTCAGCAACACGCAGCTGCATCGCCTCGGGACCGCCCTGGTCAGTAACCGCGCTGGCAACTCGTCGCAAGCCCTCTGCCGTCGCCGTCGCAACCGCAAGGATTGCCTCAGCCTCACCCTGAGCTTCGTTGATTTGCTGCATCTTCACCGCTTCCGATTCCTTGATGACGCGCTGCTTTTCACCCTCGGCCTCGTTGATCTTCTGGTCTCGCACACCCTCCGACGTCAGGATAACCGCACGCTTTTCACGCTCGGCGCGCATCTGTTTCTCCATCGCGCTCAAAACGTCATGTGGCGGGTTGATGTTCTTGATTTCGTAGCGCAGTACTTTTACGCCCCACGGATCGCTGGCCTTGTCGAGCTCCGCAACAACATTCTGGTTGATCGTGCCACGCTCCTCGAAAGTGCGATCAAGATCGATCTTGCCGATTTCGCTACGCAATGTCGTTTGCGCGAGCTGTGAGATAGCGAACATGTAGTCGCCGATGCCATACGACGCGCGCCCCGGGTCCAGCACCTGCAGGTACAGCACACCGTCGACGCCCACCTGTACGTTATCCTTGGTAATACAGATCTGCTCGGCGATATCCGCCGCCTGCTCTTTCAGGTTATGTTTGTAGGCGATACGTTCGAGGAACGGAATCAGAATATGAAAGCCCGCATTCAGCGTCTTGCTGTACTTGCCAAGGCGCTCAATAACATAGGAGTTCTGCTGGGGTACGACGACCGCCGTCTTCAACAGAATAACAATTACGACGAAAACGACGGCCAGTGAGACGATAAGGGATTCCATGATCCGGTCCTTTAATTAGAGTTATTGTGCTTTGATTCGCAGCGTGAGCCCGTCGACCTCGACAACCGTAGCGCGGGCGCCCGCCGCGATCGGCACCTCGCCGATATTGCAGGCGGTCCACTTCGTACCGCGGTAAGCCAGGCGGGTTTCAGCACCAGGTGCGAGATCTGCCTCGACGTTAACGGTCTTGCCGGCCAGCGTCTCGTTGAAGCCTACGGCACCGCTGCGAATTTTCTCATACAGGCTTTTGCGAAACGTGAAAAACGAGATCAGGGCGAATGCCGCGAATGCCATCCACTGCGCCCACTCCGGCAATGCGATGCCGAACAGTCCGAGGAAGCCGACCAGCGCCGCGGACACGCCGAGGAAAACCAGATAGAACTGCGCATCAATGGCAAACAGCTCTGCACCGAGCAGTACCGCGCCGATAATCATCCACGCCCACCAGGTCATTATCGTTCTCCTCAGATTGCGGACCGCCACTATATCGCGAATTCGGTTACTATCCACAGCGCCGACCAGCAAAAAAAACAAAGGAGAGCGGCATGCAGGAATTCGTTGATACCTTGAACGGGTACATCTGGAGCAATGCTCTGATCTTCCTGTGCCTTGGGACCGGCCTGTTCTTTTCGATCCTCACGCGCTTCGTGCAGGTCCGGCTGTTCAAGGAAATGCTGCACCTGCTGTTCTCCAGCAAGGAATCCGACCGCGGTATCTCGTCCTTCCAGGCGCTGTCTGTGTCGCTCTCCGGCCGCGTCGGGACCGGCAATATCGCCGGCGTCGCCGCCGCGATCGGCTTCGGCGGCCCCGGTGCCGTCTTCTGGATGTGGATCGTCGCCTTTCTTGGCGCTTCTACAGCCTATGTCGAATCAGCGCTCGGACAGATCTATAAAGAGGAAGACGAAGGGCAGTATCGCGGCGGCCCGGCCTATTACATAGAAAAGGCCATGGGCCAGAAGTGGTACGCCTGGATATTTGCCATCACAACCATTGTCGCGACCGGCCTGTTATTGCCCGGCGTGCAATCCAACAGCATCGGCAACGCCGCGGAACTCGCGTTTGGTGGCGAGACGCTGATCAGCTTCTTCGGCGACAGTGTCAGCGCTACGAAGATGGCGACGGCCGTCATCGTCGTCACCGTGCTCGGCTTCATCATTTTCGGCGGCGTAAAGCGCATCGCGCATTTCACGCAGATTGTTGTGCCCTTCATGGCCCTTGGCTACATCATCATGGCGCTCGGGGTCATCGCTTTTCATATCGGCGATCTGCCGGACATCATCGCGCTTATCGTCACGGATGCATTTACACCGATGGCGGGCGTAGGCGCGGCGATCGGCTGGGGCGTCAAGCGCGGCGTGTATTCCAATGAGGCCGGCCAGGGAACCGGCCCGCATGCGGCCGCGGCGTCGGAGGTCGCGCATCCTGCCCAGCAGGGCCTGGTGCAGGCGTTCTCTGTCTACGTGGACACACTCTTCGTCTGCTCGGCCACGGCGTTCATGATCCTGATCACCAACCAGTACTATGTGACCGGTGTCGAAGTCGTTACCAGCGGTGGCGTACTCGACATCGGCGTGCAGGCCAATAGCCCGGCCTTCACGCAGTACGCACTTGAGTCGGTCATGGGAGGCTTCGGCAAGACATTCGTGGCTGTCGCACTGTTCTTCTTCGCGTTCACGACGCTGCTTGCTTACTACTATATTGCCGAGACAAACGTCGCGTATATAAGGCGTACGTTCCGCTTCCGCGGCGAGCTGTTCCTGTTGAAGCTGGCGCTCATGGCATCCGTCTTCTACGGCACCATTCGCTCGGCGGACCTGGCATGGGCCTTTGGCGACGTCGGTGTCGGCATCATGGCGTGGCTCAACATCATAGGCATCCTGATCCTGTTCCTGATGGGACGTCCGGCGCTCAAGGCCTTGCAGGACTATGAAGCGCAACGCAAGGCCGGCGTAACGACCTACACCTTCGAGCCGAGCAAGCTCGGTATCAAGAACGCGGATTTCTGGGAGCAGCGCGGGAAATAGGCTTCGCTGGTGGCTGGCGCGTGGCGTTTGAGTATCGGTCAGCGCTGAAAGATTGCAGCCTGGCGGCTGCCGCTTCGCTTCGCGCGCTGGGGCGCGCTCCCACGGGGTCGTGAGGATTATCGTCCGGGCATCAATGCGGGTGCAGCCTGGCGGCTGCCGCTTCGCTTCGCGCGCCGGGGCGCGCTCCTACGGGGGTGCGAATTAGCCGTGGGGGTATCGGTAGATCTTTGAGCAGCCTGACGGCTGCCGCGGTGCTTCGCGCGCTGGGGCGCGCTCCTACGGGGTCGTGTGGATTATCGTCTGGGTATCAATGCGGGTGCAGCCTGGCGGCTGCCGCTTCGCTTCGCGGCCACTGGCCGCTCCTACGGGGGGTTGGGATTACCGCCTAAGCTGGCTCGCGGATGCCGCGTTGCTTATTTGTTCGGGAAGTTCAGCGCGCGCTTGTCGACCGCGAGTGCGGCCTCGTGCACGGCCTCGGCCAGGCTGGGGTGGGCATGGATGGTTCGCTGCAGGTCTTCGGTGCTCGCCGAGAACTCCAGCGCCAGCACCGCCTCGGCAATGAGCTCGCCGGCCATCGGTCCGACGATGTGTACGCCGAGGATCTCGTCGTCTTCCTGCGAGGCAATGATCTTGACCATGCCTGCGGTCTGTTCCATGGCCTTCGCACGTCCGCTGGCCATGAAAGGAAACGAGCCTGTCTTGTAGGCTTTGCCGCTCGCCTTGACTTCGGCCTCGGTCTTACCCGTCCAGGCGATTTCCGGCGCCGTGTACATTACGGACGGAATGACGTCGTAATTCATCTCCGCAATTTCTCCTGCGATCAGGTCCGCCGCCATAACGCCCTCTTCAGAACCCTTGTGCGCAAGCATCGGACCGCGAACGCAGTCACCAACCGCATAGACGCCCTTCACCCGCGTGCGACAGGAGTCGTCCACGACGATGAAGCCGCGCTCATCCAGCTGTATGCCAGCGTCGTCGGAGAACAGGTCCTTGGTATGCGGACGACGGCCGACTGCCACGATGAGCTTGTCGACTTCAAGCTCCTGCGAGCCGCTTGAATCCTCATAAGTAACGGTAACGCCTTTCTTGCCGGCGACGGCTTTGCCGACTTTGGCACCCAGCTTGATATCCAGTCCCTGCTTCTTGAACTCCTGCGCCGCAACCTTGGCAACATCCCGATCCGCCATGAACAGGAAGTCATCCATTGCCTCGAGGATAGTGACCTTCGAGCCGAGCCTTGACCAGACGCTGCCCAGTTCCAGTCCAATCACACCCGCGCCAACAACACCAAGTCTCGGCGGCACAGCGTCGAGCTCCAGCGCGTCCCAGGAATCGATAATCTGTTCACGGTCAAATGGAGCAATACCCAGCTCGATCGGCGTCGATCCGGATGCCAGCACGACGTGTTTTGCTTCGAGGATTTCGACCTCGCCTGAAACCGGCGTGAATTCGACCTTGCGGCCTGCCAGCAGCTTGCCGTGGCCCACCAGCCCTTCCACCTTGTTCGCCTTGAAGAGGCCTGCGATGCCGCCGGTCAGCTGCCGCACGATACTGGCGCGGCGCTTCTGCATGGTATCGATGTCCATCGCAACCTCGCCGGTTTGGATGCCGTGCTTCTTGAATTCGTGCTGTGCGCGATGATACAGCTCCGATGACTCGAGCAATGCCTTGGACGGAATGCAACCAGCATTCAGGCAGGTACCGCCAAAGGCGTACTTGCCGTCGAAGTTTTGCCACTCGTCGATACACGCAGCCGTCAGGCCATGCTGGGCCGCGCGAATCGCAGCTATATAACCCGCAGGCCCTGCGCCAATCACCACAACATCGAAAGTTCTGCTCATTTATTCAATAACCCTGATTGTTGAAGTCGTGTGCCTGGAGGCCATTCAGACCTGCAGCAACATGCGATTCGGATCCTCGAGCTGCTCTTTGATCGTCACGAGGAACTGCACGGCTTCCTTACCATCGATAATTCGATGATCGTAGGTCACGGCAAGATACATCATCGGGCGCGCTACGACCTCACCATCGACCACCATGGCACGCTGCTGAATGGAGTGCATCCCGAGGATCGCGCTTTGCGGCTGGTTGAGAATTGGCGTTGACATCATGGAGCCGAAGATGCCGCCGTTGGTTATCGTGAAAGTCCCGCCGGTCAGGTCATCCATGCTAATCGTGCCATCTTGCGCTTTCTTGGCAACGGCGCCCAGCGCCGTCTCGAACTCCGCAAAACTCATCTGGTCGACATCGCGGATTACGGGCACCATCAGGCCACGGTCACTCGAGACTGCGATGCCAATATCGTAATAATTGTGATAAACGATATCGCTTCCTTCGACGGACGCGTTGACAACCGGGAACTTCTTCAAGGCTTCCACGGCTGCCATCGTGAAGAACGACATGAATCCAAGGCGCACACCGTGCTTCTTCTCGAAGGCATCCCGATAGCGACTGCGCAAAGCCATCACTTCTGTGAGGTCAACCTCGTTGAAAGTTGTCAGCATCGCCGCGGTCTGCTGCGCTTCGATTAGCCGCTCCGCAATACGCGCGCGAAGGCGCGTCATCGGCACACGCTGCTCCGTGCGAGCCAGCTCTGTCACGACCGCTTCGTCGTGCGTGGTCGGCGCCGGGTCGCCAGGCGTGACGTGGCCGGTGTCGTCGGATTTCAAGAAAGCCATAACGTCGGCCTTGGTCAGCCGTCCGTCCTTACCGGAACCTGTCACCATGGTCGCATCGAGATCGTGCTCATCGAGCAGGCGCCGGACCGCGGGACTGGTCTTGACCGGACCGCTGCTTTCTGGCGCTGCAGATTCTGCTGGCTTCGACTCAAGCTCGGCGGCGGCCTCCGGCGCAGCCTCGGCAGCGACCTCGCCTTCCTCGAGAATTGCAATCACGTCGCCCGCGACGACGGTGGCACCGTCTTCGACGACGATGCGTGAAATCGTACCCGATGCAGGCGCGGGAACTTCAAGCACGACCTTGTCGGTTTCAAGATCCACGAGATTCTCATCGCGCGAAACCGATTCGCCGGCCCTCTTGTGCCAGCCCACCAGCGTTGCGTCAGTCACAGACTCGGGCAGCGGTGGCACCTTGATCTCAATTGTCATTTTGTTTTCCGTTTGGTTTTCTGAGGCTTGACGACTTTGCTCGCCTCGCTCTTGATATCGAGTGCAGCTTCAACCAGTGCCTGCTGCTGCTGTAAGTGTATCTTGAAAATACCGGATGCCGGTGCCGCTGCCCCTGGCCGTCCCGCATAGTAAAGCTGTTGATGCTTCTGCAGTGGCTCCTGCAGGCGGTGCTTGATCTGGTACCAGGCGCCCTGGTTAAGTGGCTCTTCCTGGCACCAGACGATTTCTTCGACGCCGCTATATTGCTCGAGCAGTTCTGCATACTGGTCGATCGGAAACGGGTACAGCTGTTCGATGCGAATCAACGCGATGTCTTTGATGCCGTGCGCCTCGCGTGCTTCCAGCAAGTCAAAGTAAACCTTGCCGCTGCAAAACACGACGCGTCGCGTCTTCTGCGGCGCGATCGCCTCGATCTCCGGGATGATCAGCTCGAAACAGCCGCTTGACAATTCCGCCAGCGGGGAGACTGACATCTTGTGTCGCAACAGGCTCTTCGGTGTCAACACGATAAGCGGCTTGCGGAAAGGCCGAACCTGCTGACGACGCAGCAGGTGAAACATCTGCGCCGGTGTCGAGGGCACGCAGACCTGGATATTGTGCTCCGCACAAAGCTGCAGGAAGCGCTCCAGTCGCGCCGACGAATGCTCCGGACCCTGGCCTTCGTAACCGTGCGGCAGGAACATCGTCAATCCGCAAAGGCGTCCCCACTTCGCCTCACCTGAACTAATGAACTGGTCGATTACCACCTGCGCACCGTTGACGAAATCGCCGAACTGCCCCTCCCATATGACAAGCGTGTTGGGCTCCGTGCTCGCATAACCATATTCGAAACCGAGTACCGCCTCTTCCGACAGCAGTGAATCGATGACACGAAATGCGTTGGGCCGATCGACGAGCTCTGCCAGCGGAACGTACTCGCGATTGTTGACCTGGTTGTGCAGCACCGCGTGCCGGTGGAAGAAGGTGCCACGGCCGCTGTCCTGGCCGACCAGGCGCACGTTGTGACCTTCTACCAGCAGAGATGCATACGCCATCGTCTCGGCGAATCCCCAATCCATGTCCATCTCGCCATGCGCCATCTTGACACGGTCATCCATGATGCGCTGCACACGGCCGTGCGGCTTCACGTCTGGCGGAATCGAGCTGATCGCATCGCCAAGGTACGCCACGGTCTTCGGACTCACGGTCGTATCGACAGTGTCGTCCCATTCCGCATTCAGGTATGGGCCCCAGTCAACGGTGTACGCGTCGCCGATCATGCCCAGCGAGGACTTTGGCACAGGCTCACCGCGATCCAGTCGATCTCGGTAATTGTCCTGCAGTTCGGTCGCTTTCGTCGCTGTTATGACCTGCCGCTCGAGCAGTTTATTGGCGTATAACTCGCGCGTCGTTTTGTGCTCGCGAATCCTGCCGTACATGATTGGCTGAGTTGCGGCGGGCTCGTCCGCCTCGTTGTGGCCATGACGCCGATAACAGACAAGGTCCACCACAACATCCTTGTTGAATCGCTGCCTGTACTTCAGCGCGAGCCTGGCGGCGAGCAGGACGGCTTCCGGATCGTCACCGTTGACGTGGAACACAGGCGCCTCGATCATTTTCGCCACGTCACTGCAGTAATCCGTCGAGCGTGCGTCCGAAGGCCGGCTGGTCGTGAATCCGATCTGGTTGTTAATCACGATGTGCAGGGTGCCGCCGGTACGAAAGCCATTGGTCTGTGACATCTGGAATGTCTCGGTTACGACGCCCTGGCCGGCAAACGCGGCGTCGCCGTGAATCAGTATCGGCAAGACTTCCTGGCGGTCATCGTCGCCGCGTCGCTGCTGACGAGCACGCACCGAGCCTTCAACCACCGGGTTAACGATTTCAAGGTGCGACGGGTTGAATGCCAGCGCAATATGCAGGTTGCCGCCCGGCGTCTTCATGTCCGCCGAGAATCCCTTGTGGTACTTGACGTCACCGGAGCCCTTGAGCTCCTCCGGATCGTACTTGCCTTCGAATTCCTCAAACAGCTCTTCGGGGGACTTGCCGAGAATATTCACGAGAACGTTGATTCGGCCCCGATGTGCCATGCCAATGACGATTTCACGAATGCCGGCGGCGCCGCCTTGCTGGATCACGTCATCGACCAGCGGGATCAGGCTTTCTCCACCCTCGAGTGAGAAGCGCTTCTGGCCGACGTAACGCGTATGCAGGTAGCGCTCGATGCCCTCCGCTGCGGTCAGTTGCTCCAGCACCCAGACACGTTCTTCGTCGTTCAGCGGGTCGGCGGCCATCATGTGTTCGAAGCGTTTCCGGAGCCACAATCGCTCCCGCGCGCGCGACATATGCGCCACTTCAATACCGATCTTGCCGCAATAGATCTGTTTCAACTGCGACAGGATGTCCCGCAGCTTCATGCGCTCATTGCCGCGGCCCGCAAGCCCGCCGGTAAAGAACTCCGTATCCATGTCGTCTTCGGTAAGGCCGAGATAGTCGAGTTTCAGAACGCCAGGCACCTGGCGGTTCATCAGTCCCAGCGGATCGATGTCCGCGATCTGGTGGCCGCGCAGGCTGTATACCTGGATCAGCCTCGAGACCGCCGCCTGCTTCTCTGCAGATACGGCCCTGCCGCCCTGGGTCGTCGTGCTGCGCGTCTGCTTGCGCCCCTGTCGCGCTTCGGCGAGCAGCTCGTCTCGAATCGCAGAGTGAATCACCTCGGCATCAGGATCTCCCAGCGCCTCGAAATAGGCACGCCAGCCGTCCTGCACGGATTCAGGGTCTGCGAGGTACTGCTCGTACAGACGCTCGACGGCGCTCGCGTTGCCGCCAAACAGCGGTGTTGACGCGAGCTGTTCCTTCAGGGAATTACTCATATTTTCAACTACTTATGAAACATACCGGCGCGGGAATCTGCGGGCTTGATTTGGGCTGGCTACGGAGGCTCGGTAGTTTAGCCCAAGCACACCGCGGAGGGAACGAAATTCCGGTGCGGGCTACATCAGCTTCAGAAGGCTGACCACTTCGTAACAGACCAGGCAGGCGTAGGCGCTGAAGAACACGGTCAGGAACAAGCCGGTCCTGAAACGATTCAGAAAATGCGCTTTGGCGACGAACACCAGCACGAAGATGCCGAGCGCTGTCAGCAACAACTTCAGCGAGATGAAGAACTCCGTCCCCTGGTTCATTGCCGCCTGCATGATCGGGTTGGCCTCGATCATGCCTTTGTTGAGTAATTCCAGCGTCAGGAAGGCATCGGCACAGGAGAGCAGCATGGTGCCGACCGACAGGAAGAACAGCCAGGGATGATGCCAGTCGAGGAAGATCACCTCGTTGTCGATCTCCCGACGATGGCAGCGCCGACGGGAAAGCGTGAAGCCATACAGAACAGTGCGCCAGCCGAACTGTCGGCGGTCTACACTGTTGCGCTCACTGATGGTCGCCGCAACGCTCTCCATTCCCCCTGCACTCTCCAGTCAAGTTTGCCCCTGTTTATGTAATGCTGAGGCGTGACCAAAATATAGGGCAATTCACGGCAAAACTCTGTATCAATTTCCGACACCCGAAAAAAACCGGATATCCGCACCGGCAGCCATGAATTATGTTCAATCGATCGACAGCAGCCGGGTGCTCGCGCATTGGCTTGACAGCGATTCAGGGCCATAATCGAGCGAGCCGATCGATCGGTCGATCGGTCGATCGGGCGCCATGGCGGAGCAGCACATGAAAGGCTATACCGGGGTACTGGCAAACGGCGAAGCCGTCTACTACATGGACCGAAAGCGCTGGATGTGGCTGCTGTCCGTCGCTTACCCGCTGCAGCCGTTCATCGCCATCTGGCTGCATCACAGGACGGGCAGTGAACTGTGGTTCCTGGTGATGCTGTTGAGTAACTACGTCGTCCTGCCACTGCTGGACTGGGTCATCGGACAAGACACCAACAATCCCCCGGAAGAAATCGTCATACAGCTGGATCGGGATCCCTACTATCGTCGCCTGACCTACCTGGTCGTGCCGCTGCATTTCGTAACGCTGTTCGGCAGTGCCGGGTATGCGCTAACGCAGCCTCTGAGCTGGTGGGCGTTTGCACTGCTGGCGATCCTTGCGGGACTGACAGCCGGTCTCGCGATAAACACCGCGCACGAACTCGGTCACAAGAACTCGAAGTTCGAGAAGCTCCTTGCAAGAGCCGCGCTCGCGGTTGCGGGCTACGGCCACTTTTGTGTGGAGCACAATCGGGGCCATCACAAGCACGTATCGACGCCGCAAGACCCGGCCAGTTCACGGATGGGCGAGAGTATCTACAGATTTGCCGCTCGCGAGATTCCCGGTGCCTTCCGGCGCGCGTGGCAGTTCGAAAAGGAACGCCTGGCACAGCGCCACAAGCCACTCTGGCATTTCAGCAATCCAATTCTTCAATCCTATGCCCTGACCGCCGCCATTGGCCTGGTCCTGATCGTGCTGTTTGGCTGGCGAGCGCTGCCGTTTCTGCTGATTCATAACCTGTTCGCCTACTGGCAACTGACCAGCGCCAACTACGTCGAGCACTATGGATTGCTGCGCGACAAAGACGGCAGTGGGCGGTACGAGCGTTGCCAGCCCCATCACTCCTGGAACAGCAATCACATTCTCAGCAACCTCGTGCTATTCCATCTCGAGCGCCATTCCGATCACCACACCCATCCGCTCAGGCGTTATCAGTCGCTGCGGCACTACGAGAATTTGCCAACGCTTCCCAACGGCTATTTCGGCATGTATGTGCTTGCCTACATTCCTAGTCTGTGGTTTCGCGTCATGGACAAGCGGCTGATGGCACTCCCCCACGTCCAGGGAGACCCGGACAGGGTCAATGTCGACCCCCGCGCCCGCTCGTCCATCTGCCGCACCTGGGGCCAGCCGGCAGCAGGCGAAGTGCCGACGACCGCTACGCCGACGCAGCGGTCCTGAGTGCTTCCGACGGCTTCACGACCGGCCTCGCACCGATCGACAGGCGCGGATGCACTGACCCGACCCGGCTCTATTTGACATAAGATGCTCGTATTGACCGGGCTGTGATATGTCGCACAGTCATGGCCGTGACGCGCGTATACGCTATTGAGCCAATATCGCGATCTGACCGGACAATCTCATGAAGAGCCCCATTCTCAAGTCGACAGTGCTGTTGATCGCACTGCTCACCTGTAACTCCGCATCGGCTGATTTCGGTGTCGGACTCAAGGCCGGCACGCTGGGCCTCGGTCTGGAAGGTCGCTACAGCCCGCTGCCGTGGCTTGACGTACGCATGGGCGTGAACAGCTTCGAGTACGACGACAATGGTTCGCAAGCCGGCATCAACTATGACGCGACGTTCTCGCTCGATACCATCTACGCGACCGGCAACTTCCGCTTTCCGCTAAGTCCGTTTCGGGTGACCGCCGGTGTCGTGTCGAACGGCAATGAGTTCAGCATGATCAGTCAGGATACGGGCGGCCTGAGCTTCGACATTGGCAACGATACCTTCAGCGCCGCCGACGTCGGAAATCTGCAAAGCGTTACCTCGTTTGGCAGCACCGCGCCTTACGTGGGTGTTGGCTACGATTTCGAGATCTTCGGCAAGGTCGGCCTGAATCTCGACTTTGGCGTTCTCTGGCAGGGCGAGCCGGAGGTCACACTGGAAGCAACCGGGCTAGCCAGCGCACCGCCGGCCATTCAGGCCGCGCTGTCTGCAGAACTCGAGAACGAGCGCCTGGAGCTTGAAGATGAAATGAGCGACTTCAAGGCGTGGCCAGTCGTGAGCCTCGGGTTCGTCTACAACTTCTAGCAACGCGCTTTGTACCGACTGCCTGTGATCGGCGGCCCGGGCGGCGAGTGTCTTGCCGCCTTTCTCATCAAGGGCTCGTTTTGGCCGCTGCTCTGTCGAGCAAGGGGTCCTTCCGCACCACGAACAAAGCGATAGCTATCGCCGCCAGGATCGGTATCGGCAACAGCATTAAGGTTGTCCAGCCGAAGAAATACATGACCGTGCCAGCCAGCAGCGACGCGGTCGCAGACGTTCCGAAGACCAGGAATTCGTTGACGGCCTGCGCTCGAAATCGTTCTGCCATCGAGTACGTGTAGGTCAGCAACGTCGTGCCACCCACGTAGAGAAAATTCCACCCGATGCCAAGCAGCATCAACGCCCACCAGTAGTGCAGGAACGTGTGCCCTTGCAGGCCGATGATCGACGTCGCCAGCAGTCCAATCGTGCCAACGAACATGAGGCGAGTTGCGCCAAACCTCTCGATGAGGAACCCCGCGGCCAGCGAAGGCACATACATGCCCAGAACATGAACACGAATAACAGCGGCCGTCTCTTCGAGTGAATAGCCGTCGTTGATATGCATACTCAACGGCGTTGCCGTCATGATTAACGTCATCAAACCGTAGCCAACCGTACCGCCAAGGACCGCTACCACGAAGACCGGTTGACGAACGATCTCGCCGAGTGCGCGCTCGGTATGCAGAGGCTGGTGTCCCGTGTGGTCCTCTGCGCCGCCGAGCCCGAGAAACAGCAGGAATTGCACGACGAACAGGCCACACAGCACCAGCATCGTCCCAGCGTGCGGAATACTTGCCAGCCAGCCCTGCCCCTCGGTCGCGAGCAACGGCCCGAGGAACGCGCCACCGATGGACCCCAGCAACACGAACGAAACCGCGCGCGGCACATATCGCGGGGCGACGCTTTCAGCAGCCGCATAGCGATACTGCTGCGTGAATGCCATGTTGATGCCGAACAACATGGTCGATGTCACGAACAAGGCGAAGCTCGATTGCTTCAGCGCGAGTACCGCAACGAGGACGGCTGTTGCAGCACTCAGCGACGCCAAAGCGAATCCCGCCCGACGACCTATCTTGCGCATCAACATCGTCGCCGGAATAGTCGTCGCCGCAACAGCAACAACCATCATCGAGAGCGGTAACGTCGCGAAAGCCTTGTTGCTTGCCAGCGTGGAGCCGATAATACCGCCGAGCGTTACCATGACGATCGACCCGGTCGTCGAGATCAGCTGGCAGGTGACGAGTAGACTCAGATTGCGCGCGTGCATTGCCAGGATCGATGACAGAGGAAGGGCGCATTCTCACACAATCGCGCTCGCAATGCCGCGGCCGACAGACCCGAATACCGGGAGATCGAATGGAAGGTCTAAAAATATCCGATCAACTCTTTATCCCGATGTCGGAAATCGAAATGAGCGCCGTGCGTGCACAGGGCGCCGGCGGCCAGAACGTCAACAAGGTCGCAACGGCGATACACCTGCGATTCGATATCCGCGCGAGCACGGCACTGGACGCGACACTGAAAGAACGACTGCTGTCCCGTCGCGACAGCCGTATCAGTTCAGACGGCGTCCTGGTGATCAAGGCGCAGCAATCTCGCAGCCAGGAAAGGAACCGGCAGGATGCCCAGCAACGCCTGGTGGAACTGCTCAAGGAGAACCTTCAGCAACCGAAGAAGCGCGTTCCCACGCGCCCGGGCAGGAAGGCCCGGGAGAAGCGCATGGAGAACAAAAGCCGTCGCAGCGCGATCAAGAAGACACGAGGGAAGATCAGCGAAGACTAGTCCCGCGCACAGGTCGCCTTGCGGCCGTCGAACGTGCAGCCGGCCGCCTGCCAGTACCTGACGACGCCGAGGCGCTCCAGCAACGGCAGGAACTCCGGGTGATCCCGCAATGGCTGCAGTTGCGGAGCGAACAAGAGGTCCATCTGGAACCACTCGCCGGGCTCTTCCAGCTTTCGAGCAACCGCCATCGCGCCGTCGATGTCGCCGAGCATCACCCGGCCGGTCACCACGACTTCGGGACTCACTTCTTTCCTGGCGTATACGCGTTGCAACGCTGTCAGCGCGGCCTCCGTTAATGATGGGTTGCTGAACGCCGCGAATAGCGGCCTGACCCACTCGTTATTTCCCGATCCCGCCAGTACACCCCTGTTGGCGACAGCTTCCGCCTCCTCGAGGCGGCCGTCCTCGATGAGCAGCAACGCGAAAGCAAGCATATGGATCAGGCTCCTGCCACCCAGCCTGTTGGCACGCTCGAAATACTCATGCGCTTTTTGCGAATTGCCAAGCCAGGTGTAAACAATGGCCACGCGGCTGTTGAAAACGCCGTTGGCTGGATCGATCGACACAGCCTTGAGCGCCTGCTCGAGGGCATCGTCCAGCCGCCCTACACTGTTCAGCATGCGCGAATACCAGTTGAACACAATTGGATTCTCGAGCGGTGCCGACGCCGCGCGGAGATAGGCGGCTTCGGACTCGGCCCACTTCTTTTGCTGATGAAAGGAGCTGCCGTATATCGCTTCGGCCGCCATAGCGATACTGGCGTCAACCGACACACCCTTCTCCACCGCCTGGATGGCCGCTTGATTCGTCTCCTCCACCGGCAGACCGCGATAGTAATGCAGCAGCGCATAAGCCGTCGCCAGCGACAAATAAGACGGACCGAAGTTTTCGTCCAGGCGGATGGACTCCTGAAACAGTTGGATGGCCGTTTCGAGATTATCGTCCTCACCGCGATGATCGAGTGCATAGATACCGCGGATGTAGCGACTGTATGCCTCTGCATTCGGCGCGTAGGGACGCGCAGCAGCGGTGGTCCCGCTGTCGGTCAGGTCCTCGCGCACCGCGCTCGCCAGTTCCTCCTGCAGTGCAAAAATTGCAGCGATATTGCCATTCACCTCACCGGAACCGATCGTAACGCTATCGCTGCCCCGGGAGACCAGGTAGGTGACTTTGAGCGTGGAATCCTGAAGCTGCACGGCACCGGAGACGACGGCGTCGACATCCAGCAGCCTGGCAATTCGCGACGGTTCCTCGTCGTAGCTGACGCGCGTCGTCTTGATCGATAGTTCCGGGATCTCTGACAGCTGTCTGGCCAGCACATTCCTGATGCCGTCCACAATGTACTCATTTGCGGGGTCGCCGCTCAGATTCTCGATCGGCAGCACCGCGATCGAACGGATTTCAGCGTCTGCTCCCCAGGGTCGCCACGTCAGCAGAATGCTCGCAAGAAAGCCCAGCGCCATGACCACGGCAACCATGCGCCAAAGTTGCAGCCTGGCGCCGGAAACGGGAGGCGATTCTGTCGGCTCGGAACGCTGCTGCAGTTCAACCGGTTTCATGAGTCGGTAGCCGCGGCGCTGCAGGGTCTCTACATACTGGTAAGGTCTTGCCCTGTCATCGAGGTGTCCGCGCAGCTGCGACAAACAGCGATTGATCGGCTCATCGGAAGTCGGTCGCCCGTCCCACACCTCGTTGACGAGATCATCGCGCGTGACCAGTTCACCGTCGCGAACGGCGAGCGCCAGCAGTACCGCAAAAACCTTGGGCTCCGGACGCTCCTCCTGGCTGCCGCGGCACAACACGCCTCGACCCGGAAAGACTTCCCAGTCGCCAAGTGTGAATCCCTTGAGGAGATCTTCTTTCGCCGGCATGACGACGCCACTATATCGACATTGCTAGTGCCAAAATAGCGAAATCGGCGGCTGCCGAACCGGGGCCAGCCCGGTTTCCAGTTAGAAGAGCCCTTCTATCCGGCCGTCTTCGTTGACGCGAATGGCGTTGGCCGCCGGTACCCGTGGCAAACCCGGCATCGTCATGATGGCGCCGCAGACTACGACAACAAACTCTGCACCGGCCGCCAGCCGGATTTCTCGAATCTGCACGTGGTGTCCGGACGGTGCCCCGAGCAAATTCGGATCCGTCGAAAAACTGTACTGCGTCTTGGCCATACAGATAGGGTATTTGCCGCGGCCGTCTCGCTCGAGGCTGGCAAATTCCTCGCGGACCTTCTTGTCGGCGATGATGTCCTCGGCGCCATAGATTTCCCTGGCGATCGTCGCTGTCTTCTGCCAGAGCGTCTGGTCATCGTCATAGAGCGTTCGGAATTGCGCGGCACCGCCGTCGCACAGCGCAGCGACATGTTCAGCCAGTTCGGTGGCCCCGGCTCCGCCGTCGGACCAGTGCGTGCAGGTGATGGCGCGCACACCGAACTTCTCACAGAACTCGCGAACCACATCGACTTCGGCGTCCGTGTCAGCCGTATAGCGATTGATTGCAACCGTCACGGGAACACCGAACTTGCCGAGATTGCGAATGTGGCGCTCGAGGTTCTTGCAACCGGTTTGCAAAGCCTCGACGTTTTCGGCCGACAAGTCCGTCTTGGCGACGCCGCCCTGCATCTTAAGCGCCTTGATCGTGGCGACCAGCACAACCGCATCCGGTTTCAGACCCGCCTTGCGACACTTGATATTGAAGAACTTCTCGGCGCCCAGGTCGGCGCCAAAACCCGCCTCGGTGATCACATAGTCGGCGAGCTTCAGTCCGGTTTTTGTCGCGACAACCGAGTTGCAGCCATGCGCGATATTGGCAAACGGCCCGCCATGCATAAGGGCCGGATTATTCTCCATGGTCTGTACCAGGTTCGGCTGGAACGCGTCTCTCAGCAACGCTGTCATGGCACCGTCGGCGCTGAGTTCCCTGACCGTGACCGGCTGGTTGTCGCGGGTATAGCCCAGGACGATATTTCCGAGCCTGGTTTCGAGATCCTTCAGGTCCGTTGCCAGGCAGAAAATCGCCATGATTTCTGAAGCTACGGTGATGTCGAATCCGGCCTCGCGCACAACGCCATTGTGGTAACCGCCCAGACCCGACGTGACCGTGCGCAGTGCCCGGTCGTTCATATCCACGACGCGGCGCCATGTTACTCGGCGCGGGTCGATGTTGAGCTGGTTCTCCCAGTGCATGTGATTGTCGATCAGCGCCGCGAGCAGGTTATTGGCAGCACCGATCGCGTGGAAATCGCCGGTAAAATGCAGGTTGATGTCGGCCATTGGCACGACCTGCGCGTAGCCACCGCCAGCTGCGCCTCCCTTCATTCCGAAACATGGACCCAGGCTTGGCTCGCGCAGGCAAATTAACGCGTTCTTGCCGATCCTGTTCATCGCGTCGCCCAGACCTACCGTCGTGGTGGTCTTGCCTTCGCCAGCCGGCGTTGGCGACACCGCTGTAACCAGGATCAGCTTGCCGTCCTGGCCCTGTTGCCTTGAGCGAATGAAGTCCGCATCGATCTTTGCTTTATCGTGTCCGTAAGGGATGAGTGAGTCTGTCGGGATACCCAGCTTCCCGGCGATCTCCTGGATGGGCTTGAGCTCTGCCGCCTGGGCAATCTCGATGTCGCTTTTAACAGCCACGATAGTTCCTTTTCTTGTTGTGTCGTGAGTGCCCGGAATTCTAACGCAATCCACGCCCCGCAGGGCCTCGGCGCTGCTGCGGATTGTGCGTACCCGCAGCCTGAGCCGCCGCGAAATAACGGAGCTCGCAGACGATCCCGACGGACCCGAGATCGGATCCATTCGAGGCAATCCGGTATTTCGCTACCTGGTTCACGATCTCGCCATCCGGATACGCCTATACTCCCGATATGTCGATAAATTGTCGGTATTTCGACATATTCTTGGAAAAGGTCGATAGCATCGACCTGTCGCCGGGATATGTCGAAGAAAGTGACTTTTTTCGACATATGTGCGATTCGAGTCGATACTATCGACATATCCAGGAAACATGTCGATAAATTGCCTTTCTTTCGACATATCCTTGGCACGTGTCGATGGCATCGACACCGGTTCAACGCGTGTCTCCGTTATCGACACGACCAGGCGCCATGGGGGGCCGACAATTGACTGACTTTGATCCCGCCGTACCGTACGACGCTCTGCCCGAACTGCCGCCGCCGGCCGCCAGTATCGAAACCACCGAGATTCTGAAGCGCTGCATCAATGCGCGGGTCGCCCTGGCCGAGCTCAAGCAGGCCGCCGAACTGATTCCGAACTCCGCCGTACTGGTGAATGCATTGCCGTTGCTCGAGGCACGCGCCAGCTCCGAAATCGAGAATATCGTCACCACGACCGACAAGCTGTTCGAGTTCGCGGACATCGCCGAAGACCGGGCCGACGCCCCGACCAAGGAAGCCCTGCGCTACCGAACGGCGTTGTACGAAGGTACGAAGATGGTCCAACGCGGCATGCTAACCACAGATATGGCTATCCATATATGTAGCACTATCAAGGGTATGGAGCTGGATATTCGAGCGGAATCTGGAACAACGCTGAAAAACCGCAGGTCCGGAGAGGTGATCTATACGCCGCCGGTCGGACAACAGCTGCTGATCCAGAAGCTCGATAACTGGGCGAAGTTCATGCACGAGGAGTCTTCGTTCGACCCACTGGTGCGAATGGCTGTTCAGCACTACCAGTTCGAGGCCATTCACCCGTTCTCGGACGGCAATGGGCGCACAGGCCGGATCCTCAATATCCTGTTCCTGGTACAGCACGGCCTGCTGGATTCACCGATCCTGTATCTCAGCCGCTACATCATTCAGCACAAGGCGGCGTATTACCGCCTGTTGCTGAACGTTACCCGTGACCAGGACTGGGCGGCATGGATCCTGTTTATGCTGGATGGGGTCGAGGAAACCTGCACCTGGACGACCGACAAGATCAAATCGATTCGCGAACTCATGCAACACACCGGCGAGTTCGTGCAATCCAGTCTGCCGAAGATCTATTCCTGGGAACTGGTCGAACTGCTCTTCAAGCAACCCTATTGCCGAATCGGCAACCTGGTCGATGCCGGCATCGCGAAACGTCAGACAGCCTCTGTCTACCTGAAGCAGCTGTGCGAACTGGGCGTGCTGCGGGAGATCAAGTCAGGCCGCGAGAACCTGTTCGTACATCCCAAGTATATTGAGCTGCTCTCCGGCGAAGAGAATGTCTGGATCTACTACGATGCGGCGGAAACGGATGCGGAGACAGCCGGTTAGTGACAGCTGCGGTTGGCTGGAAGAACCGGTCTCCGCCCTGGCCCTGCATTGCGAATAGCGATTCAACAGTCATAGAATCCTCGCACGAAGGCACGGAATTGGGGTCGTGACGGTCAATAGCAGCGCGCTGTTTCAGTTTTTCAAGTACGCCGTATACCTGCTTCTCGCGATGAACATTTACTGGTTCTACGCCGAGGAAAGCACGGCGGCCGTGCTGCAGTTCGCCAATGGCGTCTCCGCTGTGGACCTTATCGAGGCTTTCTCAGCGACGATAGATACTGCAGCCTGGGTCGTGCTGCTGCTGATGTTCGAACTCGAGACATACGTTCTCGAGGATCGGCAATTCACGAAACGGGTTACCTGGAGCCTGCATGGACTGCGGGCAATCTGCTACGCGTTCATCGTGTACGCGTTCTACGGCTACATTCAGAATATGACGTTTCTGTACGAGACGACGGCGCTCGCCGATATCAGCGATCTGTGCCAGCTCTTGCCCGCCGACTGGTCATGGGCGGTGACGCTCGACGAGTATGCCGCTATCACCGCCGCGAACTGCGCGAGTTTGTCGGACGCCTCTGTCATCTACCAGTTCAACGATATGGCGGCCGTGGTCGATGCGCAGGGTCTCAAAGAGATCCGCTATCTCGCGTGGGTGGATGTGATCAACGCAGCCGTCTGGTTGCTCGTCGTCCTGGTGCTCGAGATTGACGTGCGGCTGCAGGAGCACAACCGTTTCGAGGGCATCGCATTGAAACTCAGCAATGCGGCGAAAACGGCTCTCTATTCGGTGCTGTTGCTCGCTGCCGTGTACTGGGGCCTGAAGGGCGATTTCGTCGACTTCTGGGACGCCTTTCTCTGGCTGGTCGCTTTTGTCTTCATCGAGTTGAACGTATTCGAGTGGCGCCAGGAGGAAAAAGCCGCCGCCATCGCCTGACCGTCAGGAAACCATCACAAGCCGCTCATGCCCTCGATCGCCCCTCCGGCGACGATATGGACTCACACCAGGCAAGGGGCGGAACCATGATGTTTGACGAGCAGCAGCACGGGATAGACGCGGAAACGGTCATCCTGGGACTCGGTTACTTTGCCGGTCTACTGATCCTTATCGCCTGGGTTGCCCTCAACCTTTTCTGATACCTGGCTCGATTGGCGATGTCCGTCAGGGCACTACGTCGAGCCTCGAATCAGCCGCGGCCCGGTCGCTCAACTGAGGGTCCTGCGCTTTGAGCCGGACCAGTTCAAGCTCCCGTGTCATGGTCATGAGGTAAGGGCGCCATGGGGATTGGTCGTCACGGCGATAGTAACCGGACACCGCCCAACCCGGCCCTTCCGCGTAGACATAGACTTTGCCGACCTTGCGATCCGGCGCCAGCGGATCGACGATGTCAATATCGTCGTCGGCCAGGAGCGAGCGCAGTAGTACCCGGGATTGCTCGACGACCTGCATTTCCTGTTGTCTTTCTTCCCGAGGCGCCGGGTTTGTAATCCACTGGTACGAAAAAACGGCGACAGCAAGGCCGACGCACAGGGCAAACACAACTCGACCGACCCGGTGGTTCACCTCGCCACCGCGTTGCTGCCCGATATACGACGCCGTCGCATTAGTCGATGCCGATGATCTTGTGCGTCTGCAAACTCAATTTCCATTGCGGATGCGCCAGGCAGTAGGCAATCGAACGTTGCGTATTGGCCTCGAGATCCGGGCTGTCGAGCGGCTGCAGGAAAAAGTGCTCAAAATCAAGGCCCGCGAACTTCTCAGGCTGTGCCTCGGTTTCGACCTGCGGATAGACGAGCTTCAGCTCGTTGCCGCTCGCCTGCACGAGCCCGGCGCTGCCCTTTGGACTGATACAGAGCCAGTCGATACCCGCGGGGGCCACCAAGGTGCCGTTGCTCTCGACGCCGATTTCGAAGCCGACAGCATGCAGTGCCTCGACCGCCGCGTCATCGAGCTGCAACAGCGGCTCGCCGCCGGTGCAAACCACGTAAGGGCGCTGTTGTCCCGGCGTCGACGGCCAGGCTTGCAGCACCGCGTTCGCCAGCAGCTCAGGGGTTTCGAATTTGCCGCCGCCCGCTCCGTCGGTGCCCACGAAATCCGTGTCGCAAAAGCGACAGACCGACTCCAGGCGATGCATTTCACGGCCTGACCACAGGTTGCACCCGCTAAAGCGCAGGAATACGGCCGGCCGGCCGGTCTGGGCGCCCTCGCCCTGCAAGGTGTAATAGATTTCTTTGACGGAATAAGTCATCAGGCAAGCAGCGGGTCCGCCACGCCTGCCTCTGCAAAGCCCTTCGCGCGCAGCAGGCAGGCGGGACACTCACCGCAGGGAGGGTGCGTGCCGTTATAACAGGTATGCGTCAGCGCCATCGCATCGAGCCCGCCCAGTTCGCAGGCCAGCTCGACCGTCTGTTTCTTCGACAGGTGCATCAACGGCGTGTGAATGACGACGCCACTGTCCATGCCGAGCTGTATTGCTTGCTGCAGTGCAGTGATCGTTTCTTCCCGACAATCCGGGTAACCGCTGTAATCCGTTTGCGCGACCCCGGTCACGAGATTCGTAATGTCGCGCTGGTAGGCGAACGCCGCCGCAAAGGTCAGGAAGATCAGGTTTCTGCCGGGTACAAACGTATTGGGCAGGCCGGAATCGGACGAAACACCGGATTCCACCGGGATACCGCTATCTGTAAGCGCATCGCCGCCAAGGGCTGCAAACGTGTCGATCGGCAGGCAGGTATTCGCGACCCCGGCGTGCTCGGCAACGCGCGCTGCACACGCCAGCTCGATACGGTGCCGCTGGCCGTAGTCGAAGGTAATAGTGCTCACGTTTTCCAACTTGAAACGATCGATGGCCCAGTACAGACAGGTTGTCGAATCCTGTCCGCCCGATAGCACGACCAATGCTTTCTCGTGATCTGTCACTGCCAATTTCGCCTGTTAGCCGTCGTTGTCCGGCGGCTCTTCGTTATTTCCAGAGTTACTTGGCCAGCCGTTCTCGTAGTCGCTCCAGTCCGGCCGTTTCAGCTCGACCAGGTAATCAGCGGCCAGTTCTTCGGAAACCCGCATCAGCTCCTCTGCCATCGCCATGTCATGCATGTGACCGGCGCCGTCGATCGTCACTGCGTTGCAGTCCTCAAAGTATTGACCGCTGGTTGCGCCCAGGGCATCGCTCGTCGCAACGTAGCAGCTGGTCGCCGCGCCCTCCTCGATCGACTTGCCGGCAAATTTGGTCAGCAGACCAAAGCCGAAACGGGTGATCGGATTGAGATTACGGTCGATGTCCGTGTTAATCACCCCGGGGTGCAGGGAGTTGCTGGTGATGCGTGTACCGCGAAGCAGCTCGCCGAGGCGCAGCGAGAACAGAACGTTGGCGAGCTTCGACTGGCCGTAGGCCGCCGAATCACTGTAATCGTCCGACAGTGAAAGGTCCGAGAAATTGATGCCAGCGGCCGGCGCCCCGCGATAGGCAGCACGACTTGCCACCATGACGATGCGCCCCTGCCAGGCCAGGAAAAGTCGCTCCAGCAGGCGGTTGACCAACACGAAGTGGCCAAGATGGTTGATGGCAAAATGCTTCTCGATGCCGTCGACGAGCTGCCGCTCGTTGCCACCGCCTCGATAGCCGGCATTACAGACAAGAATATCGATTGGCGTGCGCAGCCCGTTGATCGCCTCGGCGCAGCGAACGACGGAGTCGAAATCGGATAATTCGAGCCGAGCGGGCATCGTCTGACCGACGACACGTGCACAAGCCTTGTGCGCCTTTTCCAGAGAACGGCTCGTGCCGACGACGACTGCGCCACGTTTCGCCAGCACCCGCATGGTTTCGAAGCCTATACCCGAACTACAGCCCGTGACGACGGCGAGCTTGCCGGTGAGGTCCACACCTTCGGTCACCTGCTCCGCTGTTGACGTGTCGTCGAACGGGCTGCGCGGCACCCCTTCGGCCGGCACTTTTTCGACGTCGCTGCACGCCGACAGCTGGCTCGCGGCAAGTGCCGCTCCGGTCATGCCCAGGAACTGCCGGCGATCAAGTTTCATCGGCGTCGCCAAACAGGCTTGCCAGTGCCGCCTCTGCCTGATCTGCCTGTGCTTTCCTGCCCGGGTCGAATGCGCCAGACGACGGCTTGAACCAGTCGCAGAAATTGACGCGCTCCTTTTCCGTGACATCGTCGGCCCCGTCCTCGCGGCACTGGCGAGTCACCGAGCGATCGTAGTAAATGCACATCTTGCAGACGTGCAGATCGGCGCTGCAGTCCGGGCACTGATCGCGCCGTGACAGCGGCAACGGCAACGCCTCGAGCGACGCGCCGCAGCGAAAACAGGAAATGACATCGGACATGCGGCCTCCCGCTACGATGGGCAAGCCGCAGTATAACGTCTCAGTCAAGCTGGCTCGGCACGAACTCCGTCATGATGGCTTCCTTGAGGATGTCGGGCGGTAACATCCCTTGCGCGAGGATGAAGTCGTGATAGGCCTTCTGGTCAAATTGCTCACGCAACTTCAGTTCGGTCTGGGTACGCAGGGCCTGCATCTTGTTATAGCCGTAATAGTAAGCGGTCGCCTGTCCCGGCATCCGGTAGGTATAGCGTTCAACCTCGTTCTGGGCCCACGATTCCCCGATGGCTATATCGTTGACGATCAGGCTCTTGGCTTCCTCGGGTGTTATCAGGCCGAGGTTCAGCATCGGGTCGAGGAACATTCGCGCTGCGCGCATCAACCGATATTGCAGGCTGATCAACTGTCCCTCCAGCGGCAGGTAGGGGCGCATGACGGCTTCGGCGTACAGCCCCCAGCCTTCGACGTTTGCGCTGTTGAAAGCAAACACCGCGCGAGCGATGGAAACGCCGGACTCGATAATGCTCGAGAACTGCATCTCATGTCCGGGCCGGGCCTCATGTGCCGTCAGTGTCCATGCCCCGGCTGCATAGGTATCGTCGGTCTGCTGCCAGCTGCCATCCTCGTATTGCGTCAACAGCGGAATCACAAACGAGGGATACTCACCGGTATTGCCGAGCAGCCGTGGTACATCGAGATGCGGCGCGGGCTGTGCCGCAGTCTCGGCGGCCGAGGCTATGCGTATACCGGCATCGCGCTGCGGCAAGGTAATTATGTTCTCGCGAACGATAATTTCTTCAATGTCCCGCAGCACGCTATTGTAGTGATCCAGCAACTTGTCGCCGTCAATCGCACCGTCGCGCTTCAACAAGGCTATAACTTCCCGAAAATCCTGCGTGTCATAGCCTTTCTCGGCCGCTACCAGTGGCGCCAGCGACTCCATCTCGTTGCGAATATCCATGTAACCTTTTGTCGCCTGCTCGATCAGGTCGAGCGGTGCGGCATCGACGCCCCAGTTGCGCAGTGCGTCCTCGTACAGCGCCGCCGGGAGACGATAGTCATCCCGACTTCGCGGCAGAATCTCGGCCCGCACCCAGTCATTGTAGGCGCGCAGCTGTCCCGCCAGCGTCGCGTAGCTTTCCTGCCAGCCTTCCAGGTCCGTATCGTCGAGCAGCTGCTCAATGCCTGTCACAAAGGACTCGGCGCGCTCGAGATCCTGCTCGACCTCGCCGCGGAAGGGCCCGATCAGACCGTCGGTATCGAATCGTTCCCGGGTACGCTCGATGGCAAGCTCGGTCAGCGGCGTGGCGCCGTCGACCCGTCCGGCATACTTGTCGATCCGCACCAATGCCGAGGGGTATCGGTCTCGTGACACCTGCGGGTCGATCAGGCCCCGCACCCCGAAGAACACGGTCTGCGAGATATTGAAATAAGGCAGCATGCGCTCACGATTGAGACGGGACGTCCGGATGTTGTCCTCGACGGCCTTGATCAGAATGCCGATATCCTGGCGCACCCGGCTGTTGTCTTCCTCGTCGAGCCTGCGCTCAAGCTCCGCCAGCACTGCTTCCGATGCCGCGATGCCGCGCTCGTAGATGTCCGGACCCAGATCGAGTATCTCCTCATCGAGCCCGTCGACGCCAAGGCTGCCCGCTCCCTCGGGGTTGAACTTCGCCAGGACATCGAGGACGACCTTGGCATGCTGGTTGCTCTTATCGACCCAGCTCACGTCCGATTCGGCGGATGTCGCCGGGCTCAGAAAGACCAGCATGATTAACAGTGGCAGCAGCTTGTGCATGGGTTGCTTCTCCAGTGATTCGGGAATAACTCGGTTTAGATGCACGACGAGCCCGAATGGATTCAAGGTGCAGCGCCAATCTCCAGCACTTTGGCGCCGCGAACATGACCAGCGCGCAGATCTGTGAGAGCCTCATTGGCATCTGCCAGCGGGTACGTCTGGACTTCGACACGCAAGGGGATTTCGGCGGCGATCGGCAGGAAAGCCTCGATATCCGCTTGCGTAACATTGGCCACCGACTTGATCTCTTTTTCCATCCAGAGGTGCTGTTCGTAGTCGATCCCGGCCATCAGGTGCCGATCGGAGGATTCCTTGCGAATCGCGTTAATGACGAGCCTGCCACCCGGACGCAGCTGCTGCAACGCACACAGTACGGGTTTCCAGGCTGGTGTGGTGTCGATAATTGCATGCGGCGGAACCGGCGGCTCGTCCGTCGTATCACCGCTCCAGTTCGCGCCGAGCTCCATGGCGAAAGCGCGTTCGGCGGCACTGCGCGCGAACACGAAAACCTGCCCATGTGGGTAAAGGTGCCGAGCCAGCTGCAAGACCAGGTGCCCGGAGCCGCCAAATCCCGTCAGGCCCAACACCTGTCCATCTTGCAGCTTCGCAAGTCGCAGCGATCGGTATCCGACAGCGCCCGCACACAACAGCGGCGCCGCCTCGGCGTCAGTGAAAACATCCGGGATCGGGTACGCGTATTGCTCAGGAACCGCAACGAACTCGGCATAGCCCCCATTCGCGTCGCGTCCTGTGGCAACGAACGCCTCGTCGATATTTTCAAGCTCACCGCCACAAGAACGATAGATCCAGCCAACACCGACCCTTTGCCCGATCTCGTGGCGCCGACAGTCAGCACCCGCTGCCTCGACTCGCCCGACAATTTCGTGACCAGGCACAACAGGATATTTCCTGGGTGGCGTGCGGCCTTCGATCTCGTCGAGTTCCGTGTGGCAAACACCGCAAGCCAGAACCCGGATCAGAATCTCGTCCGGCCCGGGCACCGGCCGCGGCAGGTTCGCAAGCTGCAACGGACCTGACGCGCCTGTTGCAGCAGGTGCCGTCAACAACATTGCCCGCATCCGACTGCTCCTTTACGCCCCGATTCGCACAGTATAAGGTTCTCGCTCATTCATGGTGCAATTACCGAGTATGCAAACTTCGACACTCCCGCCCGCGGTGCTGGCTGAAATGCACAGCGCTTGCGAGGCAGAACCGGCACTCCTCAACAGCGAGCGGATCGAGAAACAATTCGGCAGCTGCGGCATTGCCGTTCTTTCCAGCGAGGCAGGCCTGCGCCGCTCCAGTGTCTACAGTGTGCATGGCGAGGAACAGGTCTGCAGGACGTATGCCATCGTGAGTTTCGCGGAGCAACATGAAGAATGGTATCGCGAAGAACACGCGAAGATCCTGGCTGGAAATTCGATAGGTGCGGTATTCCGGTCGCATGGCTGGGATGTCCATAAACAGACGCTGTACATCGGGAGTCTGCCGTCGCCTGACCGGCGCGCCGCGGTCTGCGAATTGATGCGGCTCGGCGAAACGGGCGACCTTGCTTTGCATGTCTATCAGCTGCTGCTCGCTCGTGAAGCACAGGTGTTCGAGTACGCGACAATCATGTCGAAACACATCACCCCGACTACCTGTCCGAAAGCGATTGTCACGACTTGTACGAATACGACGAAGCGACGGCTTTGTCGCCCGGACTGTTGCCGAACTTACCTGGTGCTGGTGGCCGGGGCAAGTAATGCTGCGGGTTTGTCGAATACCAGCAATAGGACTAAACTCACCCCACTGTTTACCGGAGAGCGGATAGTGAAACGACATAATGTATTGCGCCTGATAATGCCGGCACTGCTGTTGCTGGGCTCTGTGACAGCTTACGCGCAGACGGACCAACAGGTCAGCGACCAGGCCGACGTCTGGGCGAAGATCGAACAACAATGGAACTCGGTTGAAGACGAGGACGCCAAGTGGGTCGACAAGATGCTGACCGATGATTTCTCCGGTTGGGGCAAGGAGTCACCGGCACCGCGAACCAAGGCATCGACCAAGATGTGGACCCGTTTTGGCAACGAAAACAGCAAGATGCTCGCACACGAGCTGTATCCCTTGTCGATCGTTGTGCATAAGGACGTGGCCATAGCACATTACCTGTATTCAAGGGCGGACCGGCCGAAGACCAAGGACGCCAAGACAGAGTCATCAAACGGGCGCTATACGGACGTTCTTGTGCGAACCGATGACGGCTGGAAGTTCATCGCCTGGTCGGGCGGCGCCGACGACTGATCCCGGCTGGGCGCCGCCCGCCGGAAATGCCTCCCGGCGGTTAAGCGCCGGTTCAGCTTAACGGCGCTACCATGAGCATCAACATGGAGAGGTCCGCAAGAATCACTGGACCGGGAGGCCCTATGAAAGACCGACTGATAGCCGAATTTGGACTGGCAAGAACTGCAGCCGCGCTAATCGCGTTACTGGCGCTTCCGGTAGCCGCATGGGCGCAAGTTCCGGTCGATGAAAACGGTGAAATCATCGGCAACGTCGACACGCTGAGCGCCGAAGCAGCGACTGGCGGAGAGGATATTCCGCTGCTGTCGTCCGTCGACCTGGAAGAACTGGTCGGCCCCATTGCCCTGTACCCGGATGACCTCCTCGCAATCGTTTTGCCTGCCGCGGCCTATCCGCTGCAGATCGTCGACGCGGCGCGCTTCCTCGAGGCGCTGGAAGACGATCCTTCGCTCGAACCGGATCCTGACTGGGACGATTCGGTCGTCGCTTTGACCAACTATCCCGAAGTCATCGAGCTCTTGAATGACGATATCGACTGGACCTGGCGACTCGGTGAGGCCGTTGTTTCTCAGCAGGCGGATGTCGTCGCTGCGATCGAGACATTTCGTGATCGCGCTTACGCGGCCGGTAACCTGAAGAGCGACTCCTACCAGAACGTGTCTCGAATGACGATGGTGTCATCGAGATTACGCCGGTTTCCGAGGACGTTATTTACGTGCCTTACTACGAACCGGAGCGGGTCGTCGTTTACCAGCCCCGCCCTGCCTATTACTACTACCCGCGCCCGTACCCGGTCTATTACTACCCGTACTCGTCAGCGTTCGCGTTTGATCGCGGGTATTTCTGGGGTGTAACGACAGCGTTCTCAATCGGTTGGTACACCAACAGCCTGAACGTATTTCATCACAGCTACTACGGGCATCCCTATTATGGCCGTTCGTATTACGACCGCTGGTGGTACCGCAGGCCGACCATCAATATTTACAACAATCACTATGTCGGCGGAAATACCAGGATAACGGTGAATCGCTACAACCGCGGTGACCGCTGGCAGCCGCGCAGTGACCGGCGCGAGCACCTGTCCGACAGGCGCATCACGCGCAACCGAAGCTACCCGATACCGCGCCGCTCGGACGCCCCGGCCTCCGTATCGAGCACGGCGGCGGGCGCACGACAGGCGAGAATCGACCAGACCCGTCGGCAACAGCAGAATCGCGAGAACCGCGAGCCGATCGCTTTCCGCGAACGACCACGCACCGCGACCGTTAACCGCAATGCACGCTCGACCACCAGCGGTCGCAGCGACGTGGCCCGGCGAGCACCGGCGCGCGATACGGCGACCGACGTGCGCACGCGACGCGATACAAACGTGGCAGAACGTCGGACCGGCGAGCGCCGCACCGAGCCCACGAACCGCGTGCTAAAGCAGCCCCGCTCCGAACCGACGCCGAAGCTGCGTAGGCCCGAGCCGGTCGCTCAGGCACGCCGCGGTGAGACAGTACGTTCCACCCGACGCTCAGGCTCTGTCGTTGCACCCGGCCGCACTACGCCGACGGTGCGCTCTGCGCGCAGGGCAGAAACACCCGTCCGGCCGCAACGCTCGCAGCCTGCACGCAACGTCGTCAGAAAGGCACCGGCCAGGCAAGCTGATGTACGTCAGCAACAGCCACGTCAACAGCAGGCGGCCCCACGAAAGTCTGCACCGGCGAAAGAATCACGGCAGGCGCCTGACCGGGGCACCCAGCGACGCCGGCAAAGGGACTAGGGCTTTTCCACCGGCTCGCTAGCGTCGTTGGATTTGGCAGCCGCAGCTCTTTCAGACGTCAGCTCCCAGGCGATGTAAGCAATACTTCCTGCCGCAACAAGGGCAAGCAGTACGGAGACGATGGCGACGACGGTTCCCATCAATCCATGCTACCACCGCCCTCGTCCTGGCCCGGTGGCAATCGCTTCGGCAACCGACCGGCATCCTGCAGCGCAGCTCGCAAGACGAACTCGATCTGCGCGTTGAGACTGCGCAGATCGTCCCTGGCCCAGCGCTGCATCGCTTCGAGCGTGTTCTCGTCTATCCGCAGCGCGAAAGACTTGCGTTTCGCCATGGTCTCTCCCCGGGGGCCTGCCGCTAGCGCCGCTCGATCATGTGTATAGCGATCCCGTATTGAGCACCGGCTGTGCGCTTTCCTCGCTGCACAGCACGACCAGCAGATTGCTGACCATTGCGGCCTTGCGCTCCTCGTCCAGTTCCACGACATTGTTCTCGCGCAACTCATCCAGCGCCATGTCCACCATGCCGACGGCGCCACGTACGATCAGCCGGCGTGCCGCGATAATGGCAGAAGCCTGCTGCCGGCGGAGCATCGCATTGGCGATTTCCGGCGCGTAGGCCAGGTGGCTGATGCGCGCTTCGATCACCGTTACGCCAGCCTGCTCGAGGCGATCCTGAATCTCTTTGCGCAGCGACTTGGCGATTTCCGCCGGGTGGCTTCGCAATGCAACGCCCTCTCCCTCATGCGGTTCATACGGATAGGTCGTCGACAGATTTCGCAACGCCGACTCACTCTGGATCTGCACGAATTCTTCGTAGTCATCCACCTCGAACAATGCCTCGGCGGTGTCGAAGACTTTCCAGACAACGACCGCCGCGATTTCGATCGGGCTGCCGTTCGAATCATTCACTTTCATCTTCGCGCTTTCGAAATTTCGAACACGGGTTGATACGGCAGTCTTTGCGAAAAACGGGTTCGCCCATTTCAGGCCGGACTCATGCGTTGTGCCTGCGTACTTGCCAAACAGTTGCAGTACTTTCGCCTCGTTGGGGTGAACCATGAACAGTCCTGCCCAGCACACCAGCACAATGATCGACGCGAGCACCGCGGCGAAAATACCGGGAACGTAAAAGGCGCGCAGCGCCAGGAATATTGCGTAGCCGGTCGCCAGCTGCGCCACCAGCAGAATCGCGATCATCAGGTACCCCGATGAGACCTTTCTCACCTGTTCTCGAAACATGGTCATCTCCCTCTCTTGCAGGTCATTTTGATATCATTATGATATCACTTTCTGAATAGCGCAAGATCCTGGCGTAGGGACAGCCATAAGTAATTGATTCGTAGAGAAGTCTCTGTGATCGCCGGGAGCCGGCAATCAGCTGCTTATGTCAAATTCTCTTGGAATTCGGCATTCGAAACAGGCTCCGTCGGCATCCGGATTGACCAATTTCAGCGAGCCACCGTGCGCCTCCGCAACGAGGAATGCCAGGTAGAGTCCCAGCCCGGTGCCGCCCGTATCCCGGGTCCGCGACGGGTCACCGCGGTAGAATGGCTCACCGATATGCTCGGCCTGGGCGCTCGACATGCCTGGACCGTTGTCCTTGACCTGCAGAACAAGGTCATCGCCGTCCGCTTGCGCCAGCACCTCTACCCTGCCGCCCGATTCCGGTATGTACCGCATTGCGTTCGAAATCAGATTTTTCAGAAGCAGACCGATCCTCGCGTCATCGATATCCGCGTCGAGGCACTCGGATTCGCACCGGATGACTATACGTTCACGATCACGAGCGAAGAAATCGTCGATCAGGCTCTCGATAAGCGAGCGTATATTGGTGCGCGCACGATTCAGGGGTGCATGCCGGCTGCTTAGTCGCTCGGCCTCGAGCAAGGACACCACGATCTTTTCCATCTCCGCGATTTCTACTTTCAGCGCCTCCCGATCCGCGTCGTTGTCCAGGAACTCGAGCTGCAGCCGCATGCGCGACAGGGGCGTGCGCAACTCGTGACTGATACCCAGTAGCAACGCACGCTTTGCGTCCAGCATGTGCTGCACATCATCGGCCAGCTGGTTGATGTCAGAGGCCAGGTCTCCCAGCTGGTCGCTGCGGATATTGCGCAGTCGGTGATCGAAATTTCCGCGCCCGATGTGCGCGGCTCCGGCACGAATGGCGCGTATGGGCTTGAACAGCCAGCTGACCGCCGCATAGCCGATCATCAGGTAGATCAGACCGAGGCTGACAATGATCGTAATCAGGTCCGGTCCGCCGCTGACATCCGCTATTCGGGGGGAAGCGACGACAACCTGGTAGTCGTCCTGGTATATCTTCAAGAACCGATGCTTGCCTTGTACGGCGAACTCGAGACCGGCCAACTCATCGACCCAGGCGTCCTCGTCATCGCTGAATTTCGGGCTGGCACCGAACTCCAGCGTATCCAGCAACGGGAAATTTGCATCCGAGGCCCAGTCTATATCGGGCCCCAGGATCCGGATGTCCACGGGCACTCTCTGTGTAATCGCAAGGGCGCGATCTATGCGTGGTGGCGACCCAAGATCCTCACGGACATAGCTGACGTGCAGTGACAGGTGACCGCTGATCAGACCCCGGATTTCGTCGCTGTTGTAGACCCAGCGAAGCGCAACAAATGTGCCGTAAACGAAAAGCAGCGCAAGGACTAAAAAGATCGCCAGCAGCCGGAACGACAGCGACCGGGAAAGGCGTTTAAGCATCCGCGACCGGTGCGCATACGAACGAGTAGCCGCGACCCCATATCGTCTGAATGAAACGTGGCGGCTTGACCGAGTCGCCCAGCTTCGCTCGCAAGCGGCTGATCATTATGTCGACCGAGCGCGTAAGAATCGCGGCATCTATGCCGCGCAGCTCGCTCAGAATGTCATCACGCGACAGCTTCTTGCCATGACGCTTGGCGAGAATCAACAGTAGCTCGAATTCCATCGACGTCAACTCCACCGCCTTGCCGTCAACTTCGACGGTCCTGGCATCCGCGTCAATCGTCAGTCCGTCGAAGGCCAGTTTGCCGGAAGCCGTAGCGCCCGCCTCCGACCGCCGCAGGATTGCCTGCACGCGGGCTACGAGTTCCCGGGGTTCGAACGGCTTGCCGATATAGTCGTCAGCGCCAAGTTCCAGGCCGGACACCCGGTCGATAACGTCGCCTCTTGCGGTAAGCATGATGATCGGCAGGTTGCTGGTCTTGCGGATTTCCCGGCAGATCTCGAATCCATCCTTGCCTGGCAGCATTACGTCCAGCAGCAGTAGATCCGGATCCTCGCGATTCAATCGGCGAAATCCGCTGTCCGCGTCATACGCACAGACAAGGTTGATGCCGAAGCGCTTGAAGTACGCCTGCAGCAGGTCCGAGTGCTTCTTGTCATCGTCAATCAACAGTACTTTGGTCATCCCGTTAGTTTACTCCGGAAAACCCACCCCGTCTGCGTTGAGTCTGCATCGAAACAACTGGATACATGTGCTGCCCTCACCCAGCGATCGGATCAGTGGCCAGTCGCAGCGGCCAAACAGGGTCATTGCGCCAGGGAACTCAGTTGCTGCGGCGACGGTCGAATGTGGTCATAATCGCCTTATGAACAATTTTTTATCGGAACTCCGGCGGCGTAACGTCCTGCGTGTCGCCGCGGCCTACGCGCTGGTCTCCTGGATCCTGATCGAGGCGGGCTCCGTCTTATTACCTACCTTTGGCGCGCCGGAATGGTTTTTTCGCGTCTATGTTGTGATCGTGCTTCTCGGCTTTCTGCTGGCGATGATCATTGCCTGGATTTTCGAGATAACGCCGGACGGCGTGCGTCGCGAGCGAGACATAGATCGGTCCAGTTACGAGCCGCAGCCGCGCGCGAAAATGAACCTCGTCATCATCGCGCTGTTAGTCATCGCACTGGGTGTGTCGCTTACGTTCAACATCACGGGAATCAGGAATGACGATTTGCCGAGCCAGGCGGTCGCAAGGAACTCGATTGCCGTGCTGCCTTTCTCAAGTCGCAGCACCGACGAGGAGAACCAGTTCTTCGCCGATGGCATTCACGATGACATCCTGACGCGTCTCGCCAACATCGAGTCGCTACGAGTGATATCGAGAACGTCCGTCAATGAGTATCGCGATACCGCCAAGAATATGCGTCAGATCGGGCAGGAACTCGGAGTGGCAACTATCGTAGAGGGTGCCGTCCAGCGCGCCGGTGACCGGGTACGAATTACCGTGCAGCTTATCGACGCAACCACCGACGAGCACATCTGGGCGTCGACTTTTGACAAGGCACTTACTATCCAGAACGTGTTCGAGGTGCAAAGCGAAATCAGTGCCCGAATCGCGGCTTCTCTTCGAACGGCGTTGACGCCCGAGGAGGAGCTCCGTCTTGCTGCGACGCCGACCGACAACATCTCGGCCTATGCCGAGTACGTGCGCGGCCGGACTAATCTGTCCGAGCGCAGCTTTGCATCGCTGCAGCGTGCCCGGCAGAACTTCATGAACGCGATCGAACTTGATCCAAACTATGCACAGGCCTATGCGGCGCTGGCGCAGACATTGCTCGTCACACTCTCCAATCACAAGTCCATCGCCGTCGATGACGCGTTTTCAATGTCCGAGAATGCGATCGACAAGGCGCTCAGCATTGACCCGGCACTTGGCGATGCTTATGCCGTGCTGGGACTGTTGCAGATGATGCGCTGGGAGAACCAGCGCGGTGGCAGAGGAAATATCGATGCGGCCGACTCGTTTCGAAAAGCAATCGAACTGAGCCCGAACCTGGCCGACACCTACGTCTGGTTCGCCAGTATGCGCACGACTGAAGGCGACGTTAACAGTGCCATTGAGCTGCTCACCAAGGCGCTATCGATTGATCCGCTGAGTCGTATCCCCTACGTCAATCTTCCCAGTTTCTACGCGATGCGCGGTCAAAATGCGGAAACCACGCGTATGTTGCTGGACGCAACTGAATTGTTCCCGGACTGGTCTACGCCGTATAACTATCTCAGTAATCATATGCAGAAACTCGGGCGACTTGATGAGGCCGTCGCCTGGGGCCTTCGGGAGATGGCGCTCAGTACAGACCCGATGGCCGGCGGCCATCTGATTGCCGTTTACCGCGAGTTCGGGCATGACGACGCTGTCATGAACTTCATGGAAAATTTCCCGCAGGATCACCCGTTCTATTTTGTCGGGAAGAGTTACTGGCACTACATTGATGGCGACTACGAGGCTACTATCGCCGAGCTCGAGCCGTACACCGGCGTGACCGATGCACCGCGGGACTTCATTATTCCCCTGCTGGTCGGCAGCGCAATTCTGAGTGGCGATTATGATCGAGCCTACACGTATATCGCGCACAGTGAGCCGGCGCTGACGAGCGACAATGACGTCGTCATCGATAGAAACAATGTTTACGCCGCCGTGCTACTCGCGTTCGTCGAGCAGAAACGAAATCGATCCAAGCATGCACAAGAATTGTTGACAAAGGCGCAGCCAGTCGTCGACGCGATGCCGCGCCTCGGCATGGCCGGCCATGGGATCAAGGACGTGCAGATCCTGACGATGCAGGGCAGGTTGAACGCCGCCATCGAAACCTTGCTCGCCGCGGTTGATGAGGGGTTCGTCAGTTCGCAGGGATTCGACGCATGGGGCTTCGAGTCCGACCCCATCATCGAACCATTACGTTCCGATCCGAGATTCCCTGCCATTCAGAAACAGATGAACGACAGGATCGACGAAATGCGCCGCAACGTCGAGCAGGCCAAGGAGTCCGGGGACTGGAGTGAACTCCTCGCGAAATCGGAAACGGTTTAGGCCGTTACTTCGTGGCCGAGCCGTGCCAGTGCCGCCTCCACCTGTAAGCGGATGCGCTCTGCGACAGGTGCATCCAGGAATTGCCGCAGGCGCTCGGCGTCATGCGTCGTTTCATAGGCGAAACGAAACAGATCGAGCGCGGTCACTGAGCCCGAGGGAGCCTCCACCAGCGTTACCGCATCGCCCGCGGTGACCTCGCCCGCATTAAGGACCCTGAGATAAACGCCCGGGCGCTCTGCCTTCCTGAATGCAAGGCCAAAGCCGGGATCCTGCATGCGGGCCGCGAGTGTGCCGCAGGGTATTCTGGCCGAGGTCACCTCAAGGACGACATCCCCGATCAGCAGCCGATCGCCAATCGCCGGGTTACGCGGCAGGCTGTCGATCGTCAGATTTTCACCGAACAGGCCAGGCGCGCAGTCCTGCCCGAGGGTTTGGCTCCACCAGCGATAGTCGTCGCCGCTGTAGGCATAGACCGCCTGATCGGCGCCACCGTGGTGCTTCTCGTCCACGATCGAATCGCCGTTCAACCCGGCCTTGCCGATATGCACGGGGCCGTCATGCGGACGCTTGCAGATCCCGGTTGTCAGCGTCTTCTCGCCTTGCCCGATGCGTTCGACGGCGCCAATGTTGACGCTGCTGATTCTCATCTGCTCGTGCACTCGAGTGTGTCGCCGCCGTCAGACCTTGATCCGTCCCAGTACGATACCCAGTAGCGTGAACGCGATAAGCGCTACCGACGTAACTCCGAAAAACATGCAGATGATAAAGACCGTCTGTTCCATCACGCGCTCCAGGCTGGGTAGGTGGCTGGCAGCAGTTCAGCTGCCGATAGCACCATTATAGACTGCCCCGCGATTGCCACCCGCGGGATTCCACGGGAACGCAAAGGATGTGCAAAGTGCGTTACATTTACGTTTTTTTTAATATACAATGTAACGCATGGCCCGAACCAAGATCTCCACGTTGAACCTGCGAATTCAGCCCGGCATCAAGGACGCCGTGCGCGAGGCAGCCGCACGTGAGCATCGCAGCGTGGCAAACATGATTGAAATGTTGATCCGTCGGCATTGCCAGCAAGCCGGTATTGCCGTACCAGAACAGAACGATTTATTTCCGGGGAATCAGAATGGATGAGCGAATGATCAGGGCGATGGTGGCCGCCGGGGCTATCAGGAACATCAACATTATTGCCAGCGGGGCACGATTTCACATAGAAGCCAGGACGCCCAACGGACCTGTCACCGCCGAAACGACCAAGGGAAAGGTGCGCACCTGGGTGACGCTGGACGCCGCCGCCAAGTGGGTCCGGGGCCTCGGTATCGGCGGTGCGCACATCAGCCTGACGCACTGGCAACCCGGCCAGCGCGAGCTTTCTGTCTAGCGCCTCACCACCGGTTTACCGGCAGCCTGCACGCCGCCTAGTCCGACTTCCCGGATGGCCAGTCACTGCCAAGCGGAAACGGCCGATCCTCGGTGTTGAATGTCAGGAAACGAATAATCTCGTAGACGTAGGCCGCGATGCTCTGCCCGACCTCGCGAATCTGGCGGTTGACCTCACCCGTGACCAGGACCCAAAGAAATCCAAGCACGACCACGAAGCCGCCGACAAAACTCGCAATGCTGAGCAGGATCCCGCAAATCACCATGAATAACAGCCGCGTCCATGTAGCACGCGACTTCAGGTTTTCTTCGATGGGACGTTCCGGCCCGCCATCTTCAACGAAGACTTCGTCGGCCGGTGGATTGCTGTTGTTCATCTCGTAGCTCCTGTCTTGGGTACTGCCCAAATAGACGCAACGTAGCGCGCCTCTATTGTTACAATCTTCGACCTCCTAAACCAGCAAAAGGTCTGCGCATGACCAGCAAATCGTTTGTCCTTGTAACCATCTTCCTGTTGCTGTCGGCCTGTGGCGCCAAACAACAGGACAATGACAGCGATAGCGGCGAAGACCTCTCAAGCCGAGCGCTCACGCTCGCCCGGGAGAGCCTGATTGTCGACACGCATGTCGATGTGCCGTATCGCATCAAAGCACGACCCGCCGACATCGCCCACGCGACCGATGATGGTGATTTTGACTACCCTCGCGCCGTGGCCGGCGGCCTGAACGCGCCCTTCATGTCGATCTATACGCCGGCGGAACTCGAGGCCGAGGGCCTTTCGAAGGAAGTCGCAGAATCACTCATTTCGATGGTCGAGGGCTTCGTGGAACAAGCGCCGGACAAGTTCGCGATCGCGTTGAGCGTAGCAGAGGTTCGCGAGCAGTTTGATGCCGGCCTGATGTCCTTGCCCCTGGGCATGGAAAACGGCTCGCCGATCGAAGGCGATCTCGGCAATCTGCAGCACTTTTACGATCGTGGAATTCGCTACATTACGCTGACACACAGCCTGTCCAACCACATCTCCGACTCATCCTACGACGACAACCGCCAGTGGAACGGCCTCAGTGATTTTGGCATCGAAGTCGTCAGCGAAATGAACCGTATCGGCATCATGATCGACGTCAGCCACGTCTCGGATGAGGCCTTCTGGCAGGTGCTCGAGGTCAGCAACACACCGGTAATTGCATCACACTCGTCCGCGCGGCATTACACCCCCGGCTTCGAGCGCAACATGAGTGACGAAATGATCGTCGCCCTCGCCGAAAACGGCGGTGTCATCCAGATAAATTTCGGTTCGACATTCGTCACGCAGGAAGCGCGAGATTATGGGGACGCCCGCACCGAGGCCGGCAAGCAGTTCATGCTGGAACACCCTGACATGTCCAAGTCCGAGCTGTATACGACGTTTCCGGAGATTTTTGCGGAGGAGCATGGTCCACTACCCTTCGCAACCGTCGACGATGTCCTGGATCACTTCGATCACGTCGTCAAGCTGGTTGGTGTCGAACACGTTGGTATTGGCTCGGACTACGACGGCGTCGGCGATTCGCTGCCGATCGGGCTCAAGGACGTGTCGTCCTATCCGAACCTGATCGAGGGACTGCTGAGACGCGGTTACAGCGACGAAGATATCCGCAAGATTCTCGGCGAGAACCTGCTACGCGTCTGGCAGGCCGTAGAGGCGTACGCGGCGCAGCAAACCTGACTCGACCTTCTCGGACAGCCGCAAGTCTCTGGCGACGGTTGCGCTTCCGTCAGGCGGCGACAACGTCGAGCAGGACGTAGCGCAGCAGCACTTCGTAACTGGTCCGGTCGAGCTTCATGCCGTCCGGCAGTTCCAACGTGTGGATGTGCGTATCCTCGGTGTCCCGAAGCTCCAGGAAGTGCTTTTGCTCCTCCCGGTACACCTGGTACTTCACGTCCTTGTGCTGGTCGAACTTCAACAAGACCACGCTGTCCGTCCAGTCCTGGATAGTTGCCTTTTCCATGGTTTCCTCCCGATTGCCCATCGCGATTTGCCTTGCCCATGAGGGCTTTCACAAAAAGAAATTGCAAAGGCTGTGCCAACATCCTGGATTGCCGGGATAAGAAAATAATTATTTATAAATCAGATATTTACGGTCTATTGTAGGTGTTCTCAAGGTTCATGGTCTGCGCCCTTTTTGTCAGTTCCTGACGACTTCTTCGTGCGATCGGCGACAAGCAGTTGACATAAGCTTATCGTCGCGACGATGCAGCAGGATTTGCTACAGAGGCCATACCAGCACGATCATCGGAACAGCAACGGCGATGATCAACAACTCGAGCGGCAGTCCCATACGCCAGTAGTCACCGAACTGGTAACCGCCGGGCCCCATGATCAGTGTGTTGTTCTTGTGGCCGATCGGCGTCAGGAAAGCGCACGACGCAGCGACCGCCACGCCCATCAGAAACGGGTCCGGATTGACACCAAGCCGGGCCGCCATTTCAACGGCGATAGGCGCCGCTATGACGGCGGTTGCCGTGTTGTTCATCACGTCGGACAGAGACATCGTCACAATGATGAGAAGCGTCAGAACAACAATAGGCGACAGTCCCGCCGACAGGTCCACGATACCCCCGGCTATCAGCGATGTACCGCCCGTAGACTGCAGCGCGCCGCCTATCGGGATCATCGATCCCAACAGCACGATTACCGGCCACTCTATGGACGTGTAGACGTCCCTGATGGGCACGATATTGAAAATTACGTAGAGTGCCGTTGCACACCCGAGAGCGATTGGCAGATAGACGAGGCCAATGCTCGCAGCGGCTATCGCAACGCCGAAGATCGCGACGGCGAGCCACGCTTTTTCCCGCAGGATCACGCGTTGTCCTCGATCCGCGAGCGGCAGCAGGCCTATCCTGCCGGTGACATCGGCGAGTCGCTCCTCACCCCCGAGAAGCAGCAGCACGTCGCCGGGCCGAAGCTGCAACTTGCGTACGTTCTCGCGAAATCGCTTCCCCTGCCGCGACACACCAACCAGGGCAATGCGATAGCGATAAAGGAGCCGGATGTCCATCGCCGATTTTCCTGCCAGGCGTGACGATTCCTGGACGACGGCCTCGCTCAGCACGAGATCCTCCTCCTCCAGTCTTCCCCCGCCCTTTCCCACGTACTCGAGCTTCAGCGCGCCAAGCGCCTCCTCGAGACTGTCGGGACTGGCTTCAAGTACCAGGATGTCGCCCTCGCGAATCTCAGCGGTCCGTGCCAGTCCTGGCATGCGACGGCCGCGCCGGGTGAGGCCGATAATCTCGACGTCACTTTTGGCCGCTTGCTCGCTCAGGTCGCGAACACGTTTGCCAATCGCCGAAGAGCCTTCCGGCACGCGTACCTCGACGATGTAGTCGGCCAGCTCGAATAACTCGGCGCCAGCGTCTTGCGCGCGACGATCGCTGGGCAACATGCGCCACCCGAACAGCGCTACGTAGGCCACACCGACAGCCGCGCAGGCCAGCCCGACCGGCGCGAAATCGAACATTCGATAGGGCTCGCCGAGCGCGTCGCCACGAAACTCGGCGATAACGATATTGGGAGGCGTGCCGATCAAGGTGATCATGCCGCCGAGAATGGACGCAAACGATAACGGCATCAGCGACAGGGACGGGCTCCTGCCGGCCTTCTTTGCGGCCTGCATGTCGATCGGCATGAGCAGCGCCAGCGCCGCAACGTTGTTCATGATGGCAGACAACGCCGCCGCCAGGCCGGACATTACCGTGATATGCGTCGATAGCTTGCGCGTAGCGTCAACAACGTAGCGCGCCAGGATTTCTATGGCGCCGGAATTGGAGAGCCCACGGCTGACAACGAGCACGAGCGCGATGATTACCGTCGCCGGATGACCGAATCCCGAGAACGCCTCTCCCGTCGGAACGAGTCCCGTGAGGATCGCAACCAGCAACGCTACAAAGGCGACCAGGTCGTAGCGCCAGCGGCCCCAGATGAGGAACACAAAGACGAAGAACAACAAGGAAAAAAGGGTTAGCTGGTCGGCGGTCAATGCGAACCTCGTGACAGATAGCGTGGGCGACGCTCGTAACTCTACCCGCAACTGGCAAACAACCACAACGCATTGAAACTGTTTCGACAGGGGCCGGTCCGAGCTACTCTAACGCCATGGCAATTCTGATCTTCATTCTCGTCGTCCTCGCGCTGGTCTTGGGACCCGGCATCTGGGTAAAGCGCGTGCTGGCGCGCTACAGCGAGCCGGCGGACCGCTACTCCGGCAGCGGCGCCCAGCTGGCGAGGCACCTGCTCGACGCGCACGGCCTGAACAAAATCCAGGTCGAACCGACGGAAGCAGGCGACCACTACGATCCCGAGGCCAAGGCGGTGCGGCTGACGCCGGACAAGTACGACGGTCGTTCGCTCACTGCCATCACGGTTGCCGCTCACGAGGTCGGGCACGCCCTGCAGGATCACGAGAATTATGCGCCGCTGCGGCTGCGAACCCGGCTGGTCAAAGCGATGCGGGGTGTGGAGCGCATCGGCGCCGGGGTGCTCATCGTGTCCCCCTTCCTGGGTGCCGTAACGCGAGTGCCCGCACTCGGCCTGCTGACATTCGCCGCCGGGCTGCTGACGCTCGGTTCGGCGGCACTGGTCCACTTCATCACCCTGCCTACGGAGTTCGACGCGAGCTTTAGCCGGGCCTTGCCGATGCTCGACAAGCATCGCGTTCTGAAGCCCGTGGACCGGCCGCATGCACGAACCCTGCTGAGAGCCGCCGCACTGACCTATGTGTCGGCCTCATTGATGAGTCTGCTGAACGTCGCCCGGTGGCTGGCGATCCTGCGGCGCTGATGAGCCAAGTGACTGACAAGTAGGGAAAAACTGCCAAGCGCGCAGCGTTACGGCAGCTTTATTGGAATTGGGCTGGTCTAGGGGCGTCGGCACTGCTATTATCCGCGCCCGAACGCCCGCCCCTGCTGGATATCAGACCGTGCCAGCTGCCCGGAAACACTTGGGAGGCGGCCGAGGAATTACACGCACCCACCTCGTTTGGATTGTGAGGTTCTCGCTGCAGCAAGGCGTTGAGAACAGCTTGCCGTATTGCGGCAGGCAACGGTTGGTGCCACAGACAGTTAAACAGAGTTGAAGCGAAGCGATGAAAGACCTTAGCAAGTACCGAAATATCGGCATCTTTGCCCACGTAGACGCGGGCAAGACGACGACGACCGAACGCATACTGAAGCTGACCGGCAAGATCCACAAGACCGGTGAGGTTCATGACGGCGAGGCCACGACCGACTTCATGGATCAGGAGCAGGAACGCGGTATTACCATTCAGTCTGCTGCGACCAGCTGCGAGTGGGACAAGCATCGCCTGAACATTATCGATACCCCCGGACACGTCGACTTCACGATTGAAGTGTATCGCTCGCTAAAGGTGCTGGACGGCGGTGTCGGCGTATTCTGCGGTTCCGGCGGCGTTGAGCCACAATCGGAAACGAACTGGCGCTACGCCAACGACTCGGAAGTTGCGCGTATTATCTTCGTCAACAAGCTGGACCGTATCGGCGCGGATTTCTATCGCGTTGTGCAGCAGGTCAAGGACGTGCTTGCGGCCAATCCGCTGGTCATGGTGCTGCCGATCGGCGTCGAGGACGACTTTGTCGGCGTTGTGGATCTGCTCACCGAGAAGTCCTGGATCTGGAGCGACTCCAGCGATCCGGAGTCCTACACGATCGGCGACGTCCCGGAGGATATGAAAGACAAGGTTGCCGAGTGGCGCGAGAAACTCATCGAGACGGCCGTAGAGCAGGATGACGACCTGCTCGAGGCTTATCTCGAGGGCGAAACGCCGTCGATCGAGGATTTGAAGCGCTGCATTCGCAAGGGCACGATCGCCCTCGACTTCTTCCCGACATTCTGTGGTTCTGCCTTTAAAAACAAGGGCGTACAGAATATTCTTAATGCAGTGGTTGACTATTTGCCAAACCCGACCGAGGTCAAGCCACAGCCGGAAATCGATCTCGAAGGCAATCCAACGGGCGGCTTCGCCGAGGTCAGCCCCGACAAGCCGCTGCGCGCGCTGGCGTTCAAGATCATGGACGACCGCTATGGCGCACTGACCTTTACACGCATTTATTCGGGGACGATCAAGAAAGGCGACAGCGTCGTCAATACCTTTACCGGCAAGAATGAGCGCATCGGCCGTATCGTCGAGATGCATGCCGACTCGCGCCAGGAGCTGGACTCGGCTCAGGCTGGCGACATCGTCGCCCTCCTCGGCATGAAAAACACACGCACCGGACACACGCTGGCTGACGCTGACCACCCGGCGACGCTCGAGCCGATGGTATTCCCGGATCCTGTTATCTCGATCGCTATTTCGCCAAAAGACAAGGCGGGCACCGAGAAGATGGGTGTCGCGCTCAACAAGATGGTCCAGGAAGATCCGTCGTTCCAGGTTGCCACGGACGAGGATTCCGGCGAGACGCTGATCAAGGGCATGGGTGAGTTGCACCTCGATATCAAGGTCGACATCCTGCGCCGGACCCACAAAGTCGACGTTGAGATGGGCAAGCCGCAGGTTGCCTATCGCGAAACCATCACGCAGATGGTCGAAGACAGCTACACGCACAAGAAACAGTCCGGTGGCTCAGGTCAGTACGGCCGTATCGACTACCAGATCGAACCTGCCGAGAAGAACGCAGGGTACGAGTTTGAGTCCAAGGTGACCGGCGGTAACGTGCCGCGCGAATACTGGGGTGCCATCGAGAAGGCCTTCCACAGCTGCATGGTTGAAGGCACGCTGGCAGGCTACCCGTTGCTGGACGTCAAGTTCACGCTGCTGGACGGCGCCTTCCATGCGGTCGATTCATCGGCTCTGGCATTCGAGATCGCGACCAAGGCCGCTTATCGACAGTCGGTGCCCAAGGCGGCGCCGCAGATACTGGAACCGATCATGAAGGTCGACGTGTTTACACCTGACGACAACGTGGGCGACGTTATCGGTGACCTGAACCGTCGTCGCGGCATGATCAAGTCGCAGGATGCCGGCCCGACCGGCGTACGCGTAAAGGCGGATGCTCCGCTTGCCGACATGTTCGGCTATATCGGCCATCTGCGCACGCTGACATCGGGTCGCGGCCAGTTCTCGATGGAGTTCTCGCACTACGCACCGTGCCCGCAGAACGTCGCGGACGAGGTTATCAAGGAAGCCCGGGAGCGCAGAGAGAACAAGTAACAGGACGATTGCTTCAGAGCAAATCAAGCCCCCGCCGGTTTCACCTGCGGGGGCTTTTTTCTGCCTGCAGAAATCGCATCAATGCTGAAACAGGCCACAGCAATCCAGATACAGGCAAAACAGACCAGGTGTGCCGTTGTGAGTTGCTCACCATAGTAGATACCGGTGCCGAACTGCAGCGTTGGCGCAAGAAACTGCATGAATCCGATCGTAGTGAGCGGCAGGCGCCGCGCCGCGAGCGCAAAGCATAGTAGCGGCAGCGCGGTGATCGGTCCGGCCATGATTAACCAGAACGTTATCGAGCTATTGCCAGCGAAGAATTTCGCCTCTCCACCTGCTGTAATCCAGCCGAACCAGGCGAGTGCGAACGGCAAAAGCAGCAGTGTTTCGACAAATAGCCCCGGCATGCCGCCGATAACCACCTTCTTGCGAATAACCCCATACGCGGTAAACGTTGCGGCCAGGCTTAGCGCAACGTACGGCAATGTGCCGCCACTGATGGTGAGCACCATGACGCCGACGGCAGCCAGTACGACCGCCGCCGCCTGCAAGTGCCGCAGCCGTTCGCCCAGGAATACGACGCCCACTAACATATAAAAAAGCGGATTGATGTAATAACCGAGGCTGGTTTCGAAAATACGCTCGTCCTGGATGGCCCAGATGTAAATTAGCCAGTTCACGGCGATGAACATCGCTGACAGTACCAGCCACCCGAGCATTGCGCGGTGTGTCAGCGCGCGTCGGACCTCCGGCCACTGGCGTCGCGCAAACAGGATGGCCGCTCCAAACGGGATGGCCCACATGATGCGATGCGAGAGCACTTCCAGCGGGCCCACTGAATCGACCGTCTTGAAATAGACCGGCAGTACGCCCCAGATGAGGTATGCGACCAGCCCGGCGATGACACCATCGCGTATGTCGGAAGAAGTATCGGGCAACGCGTTTAGGACCGGTCGAAATTAGCGGCCGCAGACTCTGACACGGCTTCCGGGTTCGGGCGGTAGTGCAGCCAGTTCCAGAATTGGCGCATGCGCTTGAGCCCGTCCTCACGCAGCATGTACAAGCACGGTATCAGGAACAGGGTTATGAAGGTCGCAAACATGATGCCAAAGCTCAGGGAAATCGCCATTGGAATCACCGTCTGCGCCTGCACGCTGCCCTCTGTCATGATGGGCATAAGGCCGGCTGCGGTCGTAAACGACGTAAGAATGATTGCGCGGAACCGCAGCGTTCCCGATTCAATGACGGCTTTCTTTAGCGCGACACCCTCGGCACGCGCCTTGTTGATAAAGTCCACCATGATCAGGCTGTCATTGACGACAACCCCCGCCAGAGCCACCAGCCCAAACAACGAGAACATGCTAATGGATCGACCCATAACGATATGTCCGATCACCGCGCCTATGATGCCGAACGGAATAACCGACATGATCAGCAGTGGCTGGCTGTAGGAATGCAACGGAATCGCGATCAGCGCATAGATGAGAAAAAGCGCTGCAATCGAGGCGATCGAGAGATTGCGCTGCAGGTTGACCAGTTCCTGGCTGGCGCCTTCGAGCCCGTAGCTGACGCCGGGGTGACGTGCCAGAAGCGCGGGAATATAGTCCTCCGAAATTGTCTTGACGATCTCGGTGGACTCCACGACTTCGGGATCGATATCCGCCGAAACGGTAACGGTGCGCTCGCGATTCAAGCGCGAAATACCCGAATAGCCTGTCCCGAATGACATATCGGCGACAGAAGAAAACGGAACCTCCTCGCCATCCGGCGTCCGGATTCTCATGTTCCTGAGGTCCGCAATTGAGCGTCGTTCTTCCACGGGGTAACGAACCATCACTTTCAGTTCGTCCTTGCCGCGCTGGATACGCTGTGCTTCTTCACCGTAGAAAGCCTGGCGAACCTGACGACCCAGCGACGACAGGGTCAGGCCAAGCGCTTCAGCCTCGGGCTTGATCTTGAGACGGATCTCGTCGCCGCCGCTGTTGACGCTGTTGGTGATATCGAAGATGCCTTCGAACTCGGCCAACCGCAGCTCAAGTTCAGCCGCCGCATTTTCCAGCGCCTCATAGTTGCTGCCGCTCAAACGAAAGCTCAAAGGTGGTCCGCCACCGAGGTGATCGGCGTCCGTAAATGTAAGCTCCTTGACACCGACAAACTCACCGGCGCGCTCACGCCAGAGCTCGCTGATGGCATCGCCGTTGAACGGCCGTTCCTCAGACTGAGGCATTTCGACAAAGATGACGCCGCCAGTGCTGCCTTGCGTGAACGCACCAACGTGTTGAATCATGGGAAGCGTTTCAGGATGTTCGGCGACGTACTCGGCGTTCATCTCCAGCACGGTGTCTTCGAGCGAAGCCAGTACACGATCTCGCTCCTCGGGCGATGTTCCTGTCTGCATCTCGACATTTACACGAAGGAAGTCGCTGGCCTGGTCCGGGAACATCTCGAATTTGACGATCCCGCCGGCCATCAAACCGATGGTCAGAATCAACGTTGCGACAAAGCAGGAGGTCGTAATGCCTCGATTGTCGACCGCTCGCTCAACCATGGGTCGGTACCAGTCGTTGATAACACGATGCAAGCCGTGCTGTACCCGGCGCTGGATCTTGAGGAAAAACCGCGGGATTCTCTCGCGCAACCTGATGTGGCGCTGCGGATTGAAGAGGTCCTCCTCATCGACCGGGTCGATCCGCGTATGCACCAGGTGCGCCGGCAGGATCAGCTTGGATTCGACCAGGGAAAACATCAGGCACAGCACGACAACGACCGAAATCGCCTCGAAAAACGGGCCCGCAATACCGCCAACGAATAACAGCGGTGCGAACGCGGCAATGGTCGTCAACACGCCGAACGTCGCAGGGGTCGCGACGCGCCTGGCGCCGGCGACGACGTTCTCCAGCGAATGGCCGTCGGCGCGAATCTTCGTATAAATACTCTCGCCAATAATGATCGCGTCATCGACGACGATGCCAAGGACGATGATGAATCCAAAAAGGCTCATCATGTTGATCGTCACCGGCCAGGGACCGAAGGGCATCAGCCACATAGCGCCAAGGAACGTAATCGGAATGCCAACTACAACCCAGGCAGCTACCTTGATCCGCAGGAATAGCGACAACAGGATAAAAACCAGCAAGGCACCCTGCCACATATTGCTGCTCATCATTTGCAGCCGACCTTTCAGGTAGTGCGACCGATCGACCCAGATATCCATATTGACGCCATCAGGGAGTGTCGCCCGCTTCTCTTCGACATACTCCCGCACGGCCGCCGCAGTAGTCAGCTCATTTTGCTCGCCACTTGCGAGAACCCGCAACGTGGCGGTTCGAGCACCGTCGAATCGCCCATAGCCGTCTTCCTCGACGAATCCGTCTTTGATCGTTGCGATATCACCCAGTGTCAGGCGTGTCCCATCGGTAAAGGTACGCAACACGAGTGTGCTGAATTCACGACCCGTATAGACCTGCCCTTCAGTGCGCAACAGGATATCGCCACTATCCGTTTTGATTGTTCCGCCGGGCAGGTCCACCGATGAGTTGCGGACCGCTTGCGACACCTCAGTCATCGTCAGCCCGTACTGTCGCAACACGTTCTCCGAAACCTCGATACTGATTTCGTAGGCGCGATCGCCGAGCAGCTGTACATTGCTCACCGCCGGCAGGCGCATCAGCTCTTCGCGAACTTCCTGTGCAATGTCCTTTCGTGAAAACTCATCAAGCGCGCCATGAATGGCGAGGAACACAACATGGATGGGGATTTCCTGCTTGTAGATGACGGGCTTCTCGGTCAGCCCCGGAAACGTCGAGATCGCATCGACACGTGTCTTGATCTCGCTTAACACCTCGTTCATATCCGCGCCGGTCGAAACCTCCGCGGTGACCGTGCCCACGCCTTCGCGTGCGAAGCCGGTGAGCTTGACGATTCCCTTGACGTCCTGAATCGCCTCTTCAATCTTGATAACAACGCCCTCTTCCACCTCCTGGGGTGCCGCACCCAGGTACAGGACGCGAACCTGAATGGTGTTCAGCTCGAAATCCGGCGTCGTTTGCTTGCGGATGGTGAACGCCGAGATGAGCCCGGCAACAATAATGAACAACATCAGCAGATTTGCCGCGACATGGTTGGCGGCGAACCACGCGATGATCCCTTTCTGGCTAGTTGACTCGCGCTGGTTCACGCGTCATCACCGTCTTCCAGCGTTGCCGCCGTCGCCGATTCCACGTCATCGTCATTGTCGGTCGTGCGCACTCGCATGCCTTCTATCGGCGCCTCCAGCGCCGAGGTGACAATCTTCTCGCCATTTGTCGCGCCAACAAAATAAGAAAACTCCCCATCCGCCCGTACAATGTCCACCTTTCGAATGTGCAGCTTGTTCTCGTCGTCGACAACCAGCACCTGGTTGGCGCCACGCACTGCGGAATTCGGCGCGGCGAATAATCCGGAAACAGCGGCGCCCTCGATCGTCGCGGAGACGAACGTGCCCATCGGCAGCGCGGGTCCACCGGAGTGCAAGCGATAGGGATCATCGATGCGGGCAACGGCATAGGTCACGCGGCTCTTCTCGTCGACAACGCCCTCGGTCCGCACGATGCTCGCCTGCCATTCGGTCAACTGCCCCTTCCTGACGGCGGAAAGCACGACCTTCGGTCCGGCGGCGCTGCCAGTGCGGGCAATGTCCGCCGCGTCCGGCAGATCGACGAATGCGAGGTCGAGATCGGTGAGCGGCAACCGGACTTCGGCATAGTCTGTCGCAAAGGTAATGCCCAATCGCGTGCCCGGATTCACGAATTGGCCGAGGTCGGAGTCCTTGGCCCGGACCATGCCTTCGTAGGGCAGCCGAATATAAGTTCTCTCGAGATTCCGCTGCGCACGAACCTGTTCCGCCTTGGCGCTCGCAAGCGCGGCAACCGCAGAGGCGAATTCCGTCTCTGCCCGGTAGCCCTGGCTCTTGAGTTTTTTCGCGCCATCGAATTCGATCTGGCGTTGCGAGACCAGTGCCTCCGCCTGGTCCAGAGCCACCTTGTAATTGGTCGGGTCGATCCGCATCAGGACCTCATTGGCCTCGAAGACGCCGCCCGCGATGAATTTGGGAGAGATGCTCGAAATCGTGCCGGACACCTCGGCGCTCAGCACAGTCTCGGTTCGCGGCCTTACAGTGCCCTGGCTACGCACTTCGAAATTTGTCGTCTTTGCCTCGAGAACCAGTACATCGACCAGCGGATCGAGGTCGACGCGCTCCTTTTCGGGCGGTTTTTCTCGAAGACCCGTCATCGCTACGGCAGCGATGATGGCCAGGATCGGTATCCCGAGGATCAAGAGAATTCGCATTCGTCGAGCTTCCTGTGGCTTTTCGGGTAATTGTTGATATCAAGCCGCGTATTCTGACCCCTTTTGACCACAAGATCAGGGGTTTATTACATTTCGCCGCCGCCACCGACTATTCATTGCCGGGCCGTCCGACATGCAATTTTGTGACATAACTCCATGAATTTCGTCCTATTTCAAACCAAACTGCGTGTCTGACACGGCTATCTAGCCACGCAGGCAAGCAAAAAGGTGATCAAGCCGCCATGTATGAGCAACATTTCGGGCTCCAGAAGCGTCCCTTCAATGTGAAAGCGACAGGTACCGAGGTTTTCGTCGGACCCCAGACCGCCAAGACGATGGCGGGCTTCCGCAAGGCGCTGGCTGCGCGGGATGCCGTCGTTACGGTTTCCGGTGCCGCCGGGACCGGCAAGACCACGCTTGTCGATCGCTCGCTGGATGCCATAGGCAGCAAATACAAGACGATCCGTGTGGGTCGCATGCAGATGAACGCCAGCGATGTACTCGAGTCACTGCTTATCGTACTCGGCGTTCAGGATCGACCGAGCGGCACGATCCAGCGATTTACGGCCCTCCGTCGGAAACTCAGGGAATTGCAGGATGCAGAAACGCGCGTCTTCATCCTCGTGGAAGACGCCCTGCGGGCAGGCACCGACACGCTTGCCGAACTCGAGGCACTGACCGTCGCTGACGCCGGCGAGTCTGACGGCGCGAGTATCGTGCTGATGGGCGACGAGCGCCTTTTCGAGTATATGAAGGAACCGCAGCTGGCGCAGTTGCAGCAGAGAGTCCGGCAGCGCCACCGCATTCAGCCGCTCTGCATAGCAGAACTGCGCGGCTACCTCAGACACGGCCTGCGCCTGGCTGGCGGTGACTTCGACCAGCTATTTGATGCAAGGTCCGCGGAATTGTTACATGGCCTTTGCGACGGCATTCCCAGGGTTGCGAACAATATCGTCGAAGCGGTCCTGACGAGTGCGGCCTCCCAGGGCCTGGATCGTATCTCCGCCAGCTTCATCGCGAGCGTGGCAGAGGACGAATTCGGACTGACTGTTGACGGCTTTGACTTCTCAATGCCCGAGGAAGAAGCAGCCGCCAAGCCGCCAGCGACGGACGAAAGCGCGCCAGCGGTGGACGCCGCTCAGATCACATCCGGAGAAACACACGACGCGGCCGAGCCGCAGGTCTCCGGGGACACTGCGCCCGCCGGCCACGCGTCGGTAGCCACTCCGGCACCCGTAGCAGAGATGGAACCTGAGCCGGAACCGACTCCGGCTGCAAGCGAAGATCCCGTTGTAGTGCAGGACCCGGTCATCGTATTTGCTGACGGCACGGACGAACCCGCAGCTGACTCGACGGATATCCCGCATCTTATTCAGGACACCCTTCCCGACCTCGCGGTACTTTCAGCACGCTACGCGACGCTCGAGGAAAGCTATATCGACAGCCCGCCCGACAGCGCAGCACAAGCTGCCGAGGACGACGCTGTCGACAACATCCCGGAACTCCAGGCTGAACCCCTGGCTGATCCCGAGTTAAAAAGCACACCGGCAACACCAGCCGATCCAAGTGGCGAACAGACGCCGGTCGACAACGCGCCCGAGACAGCGACCACGCCCAGGCCAGACGTCCCGCCGGAATGGGAACTGACGCAGGAACCCGAATTCGAGCTGGTAACCGAGGTTGTTCCGTCCCTCAACGCTGAGGTAACCGGTGAAAGCGGCGCCACGACAGCGGCAGCCCAGAACGACATACCCGAGCTAAAGGTCGAGCTTGACCCGGCGCCGGTAGCCGACGACATCCCGGAACTCCCGATCGAGCCGGAGCCGCTTGAGATAGCCCGGCAACCTGTCGCCCATGAACCTGTCGCCCATGAACCTATCGACCATGAACCGATCGCCCATGAACCGATCGCCGAGAAACCGGCGACAACAGCAGTCAAGCCAGAGGCCGCAACGAAGCCGAAACCGGCTCCCGTGATTGAGACGGCGAAAGCCACGCAGGACGCAAGCGCGCCAGACATCGAACCGGGAGACGTTGCTGCAGAGGAAGAAGTGGCGGAATGGGATCGCGATCCTACGCTCGCACAGCTGAAGCCGGATCTGGACGCGCTTGAGCAGGCGCTGGCATTTACCCATGGAGAGCCTGCAATCAGCAGCCCGGCCGTAGCGCCGGAAGAACTGGCAAAAAGCGTCGCGGAACTCGAAGAACTGCCTGAGATTATTCTCGACAAGTCGATCGAAACCGGCATCGACAATCTCGACATTGAGGAACCGGCCGACATTCAGCCGCCGAAACCGGTTGCAAAGCCGAATCCGGAGCTTGATCGCATCGCCGCCGATATTGCGAACGCCAAGTCGATCGAAGACATTGACGACATCATGGCAGAAACTCTGTTCGGCACCGGCATTAGCATGATTGCGGCGCAGGTTACCGCGAACCCACCGCAGGACGACTCGGCCAATGATGAGCTTCAGCTCATGCAGGATGAAGCCACGGCACCACCGCCAGTGACAGAAACACCGACGCCTGTCGCTACTAACGGGGCTGCCCCGACCGAGGCCATGCCTGACGAGGAAATCTCCATCGAGACGAAGACCCCAGTCGCGAATACCGGCCTCGATCTGTCCGCTTCACAACGACTCAAGACCGTTCGCGCGCTTAACGCGCATCTGCACCCCTCGCTGCGCGAGCCTGGCAATGAGCCTGATGCGGCAGCCAGCGGCAAACCGCCACAGCCGATTGAGGATCAGATCAACACGTCGATCACGCAGACGCTCAAAGCCTTGAAGGTGCCGACGGAGGTCATCGACGACGGGTCGGAAGAAGAGCCGAAGAAAGGTTTCCTGAGCCGATTCCGCCGCTCCTAGACCGGGACTCTCCTACTGCAGCGCTTTCAGTGCTTCGATGCGCGCTGCCTCGAACTCGTCACCCGGATTCCAGGTGGGGATCTCATCAGCATTCGCTATCGCAAGACCCGTCCAGTAGCCAAGCAGCGCATCGTCGATCATGCCGTCGAAGTTCCAGCTCGGATCATACTCGTCCGAAGGCTGGTGATAGTTGACCTCGGTGTAGTGATCGAGCTGCTCTTTGCCCCAGCCAGGCGGCCGATCGACAAAGTCCGTACCGGTATCGAGATACATCGCCGGAACGCCGATCTTCGCGAAGCTGAACTGGTCTGAGCGATAAAAATAGCCCTTGTCTGCGAACTGATCGGGTTTCACGACGCGCCCCTGTTCGTCCGCGATCAGTTTCATGATCTGATCGATGGATGACTTGCCCAGGCCAATAAACGTTACGTCATGCGTATGGCCCCAGATGTTGCCACCGTCGTAATTCAGGTTCGCCGCAATCTTGCCGGGCGCGAAAGTCGGCTCGGCTGCATAGTACTCGGAGCCAAGCAGTCCCTGCTCTTCGGCCCCTACCAGTGCAATCAGCACGGAACGCCGTGGCGGCGTCGGCAAGGCCTTGATCGCCTTCGCAATCGCCAAGACCTGTGCGACACCGGTCGCGTTATCCATGGCGCCGTTGTAGATGGCGTCACCCTCTTCATTCGGCGTACCGATACCAAGATGATCGTGATGCGCCGTATAGATGACCGCCTCGTCCTTGAGTTCAGGGTCGCTACCTTCGATCAGGCCGAGAACATTGGCCGACTCGACGCGCTGTAGCTCGACAGGCACGTCGATCGACGTCGTAATACCGAGCGGTACAGGCTCGAAATCCCTGTTGTACGCGGCCTCACGCAGCGTATCCAGATCGAGCCCTGCCATCGCAACCAGCTCGCGCGCCGCATCCTCGGTAACCCAGGAATTGATCTGGCTGCGCGGCTCATCGCCCGCCGGCAGTTCGAACTGCACACCGGTCCATGACGTTTGCACCACCTGGAAAGGATAGCCAGCCGATGGCGATGTATGGATGATGATGGCGCCCACCGCGCCCTGACGGGCCGCACTCAGGTACTTGTAATCCCAGCGCCCGTACCACAGCCGCGTCTCGCCGGCGAACAACTCCGGATCCCAGTCCGGATCGTTGTTCATCATCAGCAGCACTTTGCCTTTCAGATCGACGCCCTTGTAGTCATCCCAGTCATATTCCGGCGCCTGAATGCCATAGCCGACAAAAACCACTTCGGCTCCTTCGACCGTAGCCCGCTCCTGCTGCACGCCGCTGCCGACAATGAACTCATCCCACTGCTTGAGCGTCGTCGACTTGCCGTGACCGTCAAATGTCCAGGACTCGGGCTGGGTAGCATTGATGCCAACGAGGTCGAAGGTCTGCTGCCAGCTTCCATCTGCAGCACCGGGCTGCAGGCCCAGGTCCTTCATTTTCCGGGCCAGATATTCCCGCGCCATCTCGTCACCGGGGGTACCCGGGCCACGACCTTCATAGCGATCGTCCGAAATCTCCACAACGATTTCGCGCATGTAAGCGTCCTGGATCTGCCGTGCGGCGATGTCGGCTGCTGTATTGCCTGAGTCATTCTCGATCGGTACAGCGGCGTCGGTTGCGCGCGAAGATTCGACCGGTTCCGGCTTGCCGCAGCCAGCCAAAGATGCCGCCACGACAACGAGGGCGAGTAGTTTGAAGTGCTTCACGATATTCTTTTCTCCCGGGCCGATTACCCGCTGAACAGTTCGTTTAGAAAATCCGCCATGGCGGCCCAGGACCGCCGATCGGCTGCCGCATCATAAACAGTACCTCGTGAGCTGTCACTCGCCGCCGGATTTGTGAACGCATGTACGGTATTGCCGTAGGCATGCAGCTGCCAGTCCGCGCCCGCAGCCGTCATTTCCTCGGCCAGCGCCAGCACAGTTTCGGGCTTCGCGAGCGGGTCATCCCACCCGTGCAACACCAGCACCCTGGCATTGACCCTCTCAGTCACGCTGGCTTCAGGCGGATCCAGCAAGCCATGGAAGCTGGCAACTCCGGCCACGTTGGCACCGCTGCGTGCAAGATCCAGCACGCACAAGCCACCAAAGCAGAAGCCAATGGCCGCTGTTCTGGCCGCATCGACCTCGGGCTGCTCCTCGAGCGTGGCGAGGCTGAGCGCAACTCGCCGCCGCAACTCAGTGCGATCCCTTAGCAACGCCTGCATACAACTTCGCGTGTTTTCATCACCCGAGCCAAGCTCGGCCGCACCGTACAGGTCCAGCGCAAAAGCGGCATAGCCAAGCCCGGCCAGTTGTTCCGCCTTGCGTTCCTCGAATGCCGTGCGTCCACGTATCGTATGCGCGACCAGGACACCTGGCTTTTTGCCCGGGATTTGCCGGTCGAACGTCAACCTGCCCTGGTAGTTGACCGTCTCATCGCAATAGTCGACTAGCCGCGACTCGATTCTCAAATCTGCTTCCTTGGCCTCGCGTTAACGACTGCCATCAATCTGACCGACGAATGACATAAACCTCGAACTTGCCGTCGGGACCGATGTACCAGGAAGAGACGGTATTGGTGATACTGACGATGATCGAACCGAAAACGGCCGACCAGAATCCGCTGATCGTAAAGTTCTGGAGCAAAGCGGCCACAAGCCCGAACATGGCGGCATTCAGTACGAACAGGAACAGGCCGAGCGTCAGGATGGTCAGCGGAAACGTCAGCACTAACGCGATCGGCCGCACCACCGCGTTGACGATGCCCAGCAGCAGTGCTGCGAGAATAAAAGTCCCGGTGCCGACGATGTTCACCCCTGACAACACCTGCGACGCCAGGTAGAGCCCCAGCATGGAGATCAAGGTCCTTAGAACGATTCCCTGCATGTGCCCATTATGGGCCCATACGCAGCCGCGGGGAAGTACCCGGTAACAGACCTATCGGGCAGTAATCGCGGCGAGCCTTGCCTCGGCGCCGATTGCATGCAACTGCACGGTGCCAATAGCTCGTTCAGCGAAAGCGCACACCGCTTCTCCCTTTCGCAAATTTGTTCGCATTACCACTGCTGCGGAACACGTTCTATCTTGCTCACGTCGTAACCAACCGACGCGGCGAGCTCTACAAGCTGCTGATACTCCGCGTCTGGTATCTGCGGCGTGCGCGCCATGATCCAGATGAAGTCTCGCTTCTGCCGGCCGATGATCGTCCGGGAGTAGTCGTCATCGAGGTAGATGATTCGGTAGTCGGCCTTGATCGGCCAGACAAAGCGCATTCCCCAGGTCGCGTTCGTTTGCTTGTTGGTAACAAAGCCTTTCGGGTTGTACTCTTTCTTGTCACCGTCGAAGCCATCCTTGCGAAAGGTAAACGTGGTTTGTATGGAGCCATCGTCATTCAATGCATAGGTTTCCACCGCGTTGTGCGCGCCTTTCTCGAGAAAAGTCGGTATGTTCGCGATGACATACCAGTCGCCCATGAAGCGCTCCAGGTCTACGTAATCTACAGTTTCCATCTGTGGTCCACGCGCCGCACAGGCGCTTAGTGTGAGTGAAAATACAACGGCCAATAACGGCATCTTTAATTTTTTCATTTCAGGTAAGCTCATATCGAATAATCCGTCCGCCTTCGGCGACCGACTCCAGCGCCAGCCATTCATCATTCGGCGAATACCAAAGCTTCAGCTCAAGCTTCTTTGCGGTTAGCCTGAATACCGACGCATCGACATTCTGGCCGCGTACCCTTACGGGCTCATTCCCCAGCGACTCTACCGCCACATCCAGGTATTCGCCGGACTGCGCGTTGAGTAACCGGGGCTGGTTCAGAAACTGTGGGTTCCAGTAGGCGAAGGTCATCACGCAGTCTTGCAGTTCGCTCTTAGCATCGCCGGCATCGATAACCAGTCGGTCTTCTACCATCGAACCACTCACGGCGATCTCCTTGCCGTTCGTCTGTGTGTGGGCGTCGATCTCTCGCAGGCACCCGTCTCGCCAGGTTTCTTCAACCTCGTGGCGATAGCGAAACGCATTAAAGAACAGAAACCGTACGTTGAAGTTCGCCTCGCTCCGAAGTAGCTGATCTTCGCCATCTTCGAGCAACTCGAAGCGGTGATAACCGATCTGGTTGCCGTCCAGCATGACGGAGAAATCCCAGCTCTGCGATGCACTCGCTGCGCCGCTCGACGCCGGGGTACCGAGCGTAAGAACCAAAAACAGGGATAGCGCTGATAGCAACATGCGCCTCACGAAGATCGCACCTCTTCTGTCGTGCCCACTGCGTCCTCACGCGCTAGCTCGACGACCATCCCATTGTAGCGCTCGGCAAGCAGCAACAGTAGCGGCATGAACAACGCCCAACCGACGGCAAGGGCAATCAGTGCCATGTAGTAGTCGACGAGGACAATGCCGCCGAGCTTCTGACCGGCGATGTACGAGGCTGGCCCGCCAAAGGCACCGAACAGAGCCGCAATCAGGGGGCGGCCCTTGAGCCAGCCCATCGAGAGATTCAGGGTCGTGCCGAACAGCATCCACATCGTGACGATCCAGTAGGGCGCGAGAAATTCACTGAATTGCCCGGATGGATAAGTCACCCAGCCAGAGGCAACCAGCAGGCTGTCGAAAAACACGCCGACCAGTCCACAGGCGACGATCAATGTCAGTTCCGCCTGCGGACGATGCGCCTGTCGCAGATGAATCGCGAGCACGAGCAGCAACGCAACCGGGCCCAGCCAGGGCATCTGTTGTGCCGCGCCGATGACCGACGAAAACCAGCCGACCTGGAAGGCCGCGAAGTTGATGAGAACAGGCATGTTATTCACCGCCCTTTCGGAACAGGTAGTGGCTCACAAACCACTCCTGCCCACCGTTAAACCGGAACAGCTCTTCGCAGGCCATGAAAAACATGCGCCAGCGCATCCACCAGCGGCTCGAGTCGTCGCGACCATAGGTGTCGGCGAGAATGGGTAGGATCTCCTTCCTGCGACTGTCCATGCGGTCCAGCCAGGCACGGCAGGTTCTCGCATAATGATTTCCATTCCATGCCCAACGCTTTTCGAGTTTCAGGTGCTCCTGAAACATCAGCGGCAGTTCGACACTGGGCATGATGCCGCCGGAAAAGAAGTGCCGGCTCATCCAATCACTGGGGCCCTTGTCGATGTATTCATACGGTGTGCTGCGGTGGCAGAAGATATGCATGAAAAATCTGCCGCCCGGCGCAAGCCACGAGCTGATACGCCGGTACAGCTCTTCATAATTGCGCATGTGCTCGAACATTTCGACCGACACGATTCGATCAAAGGTATCGCCAGCATCGAAGTCGTTCATATCGCAGACAATGACATTGATGTTGTCGATGCCGCGCTCCGCAGCTGTCGCACGGATGAACTCCCGCTGCGAGCGCGAATTCGAAACCGACGTTACCGAGGCATTGGGAAAATGTTCTGCGATCCAGAGTGACAGCGAACCCCAGCCGCAGCCCATGTCGAGGACCTTCATGCCATCCTGAATACCAGCCCTGTCGACGGTCACCTGCAGCGCGGCCTCCTCGGCTTCTGCCAGTGTGCTGACGTCGGCGCTCCAGTAGCAGCAGCTGTACTTGCGATTCTCGCCGAGAACCTGCACGAAGAACTCAGGCGGGACTTCGTAGTGCTGCTCATTCGCCAGCTCCGGAACGAGCGCGACCGGTGACCGGCGCATCATTTCGGCGAACTCGGTCAGCATCCGCGATGCGAACTCCACGTCTCCCGCACGAATCTGAGTCAGCTTTCGTTCCAGCAGCCGACGCATCCCACGACGGATTACCGTGTCGGGCACCAAACCTGACTCCGTCCAACCTATTGCTTTCGCTGCCACACCGCCCATCGTCGGCCTCCTGAAAATTTGTGAGACCAATATACAGGGGATCACGGACGCAACAACGCTCGAATCGCTGCTGTTACAATCACTTACATGTAGACATCAATTGCAGCAGCAGTGGGTTCTGCTAGAATCGCTGCGCCGCCCCGGTAGCTCAGTCGGATAGAGCACCAGATTCCTAATCTGGGGGTCAGAGGTTCGAATCCTCTCCGGGGCGCCATTTGCAGCTATGGTTCGACTCGAATGCACTTACTCAAATTGTGGAGAGATACCAGTGAGCGATGACAAGAAGAATGAAACCGGAGACACGCCAGCATCCGATGATGCAGCGACGGCAGCAGCATCCGAAGAAGGCACGCAGAGCGGACCGCAATTCACGACCCCCCCCGGCGACCCGCTCGCCGGTGTCAAAAAAGGCGCTGCGGACGCGTTGAACAGCATGGAAGGGAAAACCGTGTCGATGAAGGTCTACGTCGGCTCGATCGTCGGTGTCATCGTACTGATGCTGTTGGCACGCTGCGGCGGATAATCGCTAGTAGCGCATTCACGAATGCGTGTCGGTCGCTTCATGCTCAGATTTCGACGTCCGCAATGGTCTCGGAAACGGCCCTTGATCTCAGACAGGGCGTCATGCCCGCTACCAACCCCCGGGGGGCATGCGTGCCAACCGGAGACCCTTGTTGTCTATCGTCCCGGCGGCTTGGCTTGCGTCACCGCGGATGCGAATGACAGTCCAATAATCGAGCGGCATCGGCCGCCGGAGATGACCTGCTCTTAACAACCAGTGGCAATCGGAGAACCACGCCGGCCAGGTCCGGGCCAGCGCTCATCCAATCCGGGACATCAAGTCCGGACCCTGTAGGGTCGCCGGGGATGTGTTGATATGATGCGTCCTCAGCCGGTTGTTGCGCGCCAGCCGTAGCGACGCGACACCGGGACATCCAACGCAGCCCGAGGCCTGACGCTTATGGTTTGGACCCTGAGCAACAGAACGCTTTTTGCAGCCATCTTCGTCTCGGGCGTTTCCGCCATGATCTACCAGCTGATCTGGGTGCGGCTGCTCGGCCTCGTGTTCGGGGTCAGCAGTTTCGCTGTCGCCACGGTGGTCGCCGTATTCCTGCTGGGCCTCGGCCTGGGGAGCTATTTCTTTGGCCGCTGGTCAGAGCGAGCCCGTGACCCGCTGCGCATTTACCTGTATGTGGAATTGGGGATTGCCGCAACTTCCGTCATCGCCTACCTCGTCATTGAGGCCCTGCCCGTCTATCGCTATCTCTACGAGTACGCCTACAATCACCTTGACTTTTACGGCCTTTCTGTCGCCCGGCTGCTGCTGTCGACGCTGGTGTTGCTGCCCCCGGTTTTCCTCATCGGCGGCACCATGCCGCTGCTCGCGAAGTATTTCCTGCGCGACCCTGCCCGCCTGGGCTCCAGCTTCAGCAAGATCTACTACCTCAACACCCTTGGGGCCTGTGCCGGCGCGCTGCTAACAGGCTTTGTGTTCGTGCGGTATTTCGGCGTGATCGGCACGCTGATCATTGCCCTTGGCGGCAACCTGATGGTCGCGCTGATCATTGCGTTGAGCAAGCGCGGCACAGGCGTCAGGCGTGCTGTGACGGTCGGGCAATCGCCCTACTCTTTCATGCTGGTCTTCCTGTTTCTGACCGGCTTCATCAGCCTGGGCTACGAGATGCTGTGGGTACGCATCCTCTCGACCTACGGGCTGTCGACCTCACAGGCTTTCGCGCTCATCCTCGCGGGGTTCCTGCTGGGCTTCTCGGTCGGGGCCTGGGTCGTCGCGCGAACAGTGGATCGTCGCCGGGATCTCGAGGCCTGGTTCAGCGCCGTGTCGATCGTGACGGCCTTCAGCGGCGCGGTCGTGCTGCTGCTGTTCCGGCAGTTCGAGGCCCTCACGATCCTGCTCGCGGATAGCACGGCGATCAGGCCGCTGACGCTCGGCATGGCCCTGGCGTTCACCGTATCCTTCATCCCGGCAGTGTTCATGGGGATTCTGTTCCCGCTCGGAGTGCGCATCTACGCGCACGATGTCGACAGGATCGGCGCCAAAGCCGGCAACACCTTTTTTTCGAATACGCTCGGCTGCGTGCTGGGCAGCCTGCTGACGGGATTCGTGCTGATTCCCTTCGTGGGCATGTGGAATACCACGCTCGTTCTGATCAACCTCAGCCTGCTGATCGCAGTGGCTTTCCTGCTTCGGGGCCGCCGTCCCGCCAGGGCTCAATGGGCCTCGCTGGTCGTCGTCGCGGCCGTCGCGAACCTGCTGGTATTCACCGACAGCAAGACCTTCCACGCCGAACTGAAGGGCCGCGATCTGCGCACGGCGGCTGCGGGCTTCGATGTCATTTACTACGCGGAGGGGCTGTCGGGGACGGTCACAGCCGTCGAACGCGGCAACTATCGCGGGCTGTTCGTCGACGGCCAGAACGTCTCCGGAACGGACCCCGTCCTGCTTGCCGACTCGAAGATGCTCGCCCACGTGCCGCTGCTGCTGGCGGACGCGCCGGAAATTGCTCTGACCGTGGGCTACGGGACCGGCACGACTTCGGGGAGCATGCTCCTGTACGACGTCGAGGTGCATGCCGTCGAGATCGAGAAGAAGATCATCGAGGCCGCGCCGCTGTTCAGCAAGGTCAACTACTCGTCCTTCGCCGACCCTGGTCTCGATATCGTGCTTGACGATGCCCGCAACTACATCGCCACCACGGACGTAGAGTTCTCGGTCATCGTGACGGATGTGACCAACCTGAAGTACAAGCGCAACCCCTACCTTTACACCCGGGAATACTTCGAGATCATGCGTGGCGCGCTCAGCGAGGACGGCATTGCCGCCGCGTGGCTCCCGGTTGGCGGCCTGTCCTTCAACGACCTGCGCATACTGATCGCCACGTTCGATAGCGTCTTTCCGCACACGACCGCCTGGTATTTCACTCAATTCCCGACGCATTTCATCATCCTGGTGGGCACGCCAGAGCCGACCCAGGTGAACCTGGCGAAGCTCGGCGAAGGTATGAAAAAGGTCGAGCACGACCTGCGCACCTTGAGCGTCGACAACGTGTATGAGCTCTCCAGCATGCTGCTGCTGGGCGAGAGCGACATCGACTCGCTAGTGGCCGGCGCGCCAATCCACACGGACAACCGCCCGATCCTCGAGTACTCCGACATGGACCTGTACAACGTAACGGACGTCGCGCCGAATCTCGGGCGGCTGCTGGAGTTCCGCCAGGAGGACCTGCTCGCATACTTCCTTGCGGGCGAGCATCAGCTCGCCGAGCTCGAGAAGTATTTCAACCTGTACACCGGCCATTACCTCGACTACGTCCAACTTTACGAGCAGCAGCGTGGTAATTAGCTGCCATTGAGAATCTGAGCGGCTGCTTTTGTTGACAGCGAAGATGCTGGTTTCCCGGGCCATTCTATCTGCGTACAGAATGACTCACTGCTTGCTGCCCGACCCGCTTATGCATCACGCACGCTGTGCCGGATAGTTGTCGGCAATCGCAAAGTATCGGACACGGTGCGTATAATTGAATCACCTGAGAATTCTCCCAATACGAATCGGCAGGGTACCCCTTCGACCGAGGTTTCAAACAATGAACTCCAGAACCACACCATCCTTCGCTACTGTTGACCCGTTCGGAGCAATGACGCAACAGTCACCCGGCAAGGCGGAGAGTCTGCTCGCTGGCAGCTGGCGTGTCGGCGAGAGGAATCGTGACGACATACCCGATCCCCTGACCGGTCGGCATTTCATCGACGTGCCGGACACGGCCGACATCGAAGCATTCGTAGACAGCCTCGGCAACTGTCCGAAAACAGGCTTGCACAATCCTCTGAAAAACACGGAGCGCTATGTTCACCTGGGCCGTGTTTGCGCCAGGGCCGCGACAGTATTGGCGCAAGACGACGTCGAAGCGTATTTCACAAAACTCATACAACGCGTCATGCCAAAAAGCTGGCAGCAGTGCCTCAACGAAGTCATCGTCACACGCGTATTCCTGGAAAACTTCTCAGGCGATGGTGTACGTTTTCTCGCACGGGGTTTTTCAAACCCCGGCGACGTTACCGGACAGGAGTCGCGCGGCTATCGATGGCCCTACGGTCCGGTCGTGGTTATCGCACCGTTCAACTTTCCATTGGAAATACCGGCGCTACAGGCGCTGGGCGCGCTGTTCATGGGTAATCGGCCGCTGGTCAAAGTGGACTCGAAAGTCAGCGTCGTCTTCGAGCAATTCCTGCGGCTATTGATCCACTGCGGACTGTCACCGAACGACATCGACCTTATCCACTGTCGCGGCGAACGTATGGGTGACTTGCTGGGCGCGGCCAGGGACCGCACCCGGATGATCCAGTTTACCGGGTCGAGCGGAGTCGCCGAGGTAATCGCACGCAATGCTAACGGTGTGGTGCGCCTCGAAGATGCGGGCTTCGACTGGAAGGTCATTGGCCCCGACTTCGACGCCAGCTGGGTGGACTACGTAGCCTGGCAGTGCGACGAGGACGCTTACAACGCCTCAGGCCAGAAATGCTCGGCACAGAGCATCCTGTTCGTGCACAGAAACTGGTCTGATGCACTCCTGCCACGGCTCAAGCAGCTTGCGGCGCGACGGAGAATCAGCGACCTGTCGATCGGACCGGTCCTGTCCTGGACCAACGAGCGCATCAAAGCGCATATCGATGCGGTACTCGCCGTGCCGGGCGCACAGCTGCAGTTTGGCGGCAAGCCGCTGGAGAATCACGAGATCCCGGCCTGTTACGGAGCCTATCAACCGACAGCGATCAGCGTCCCATTGGCGGCTGTTGCGGGGGAGCAGTTCGAGTTGTTGACGACGGAATTGTTCGGGCCGTTCCAGATTGTCAGCGTTTACGACGATCATGACATCGACACATTGCTCCAGATTCTCGAGCGCATGTCGCATCATCTGACCGCCGCCGTGGTTAGCGCCGACCCGGTCTTCCAGAACCGCATCCTGGCGTCGACCGTCAACGGAACGACGTATTGCGGAATGCGGGCCAGAACCACCGGCGCACCTCAGAATCACTGGTTCGGGCCGTGCGGCGATCCGCGAGCAGCCGGCATAGGCACACCCGAAGCAATCGTCAGTACCTGGAGCGGGCATCGCGAGATCATCATGGACCAGGGGGCACTGCCGGACACATGGAAAGTTCCGGCGCTGAAATAGCCTTGCGACGGGCCGTGTCGAAACTGCCCGCTGGCATTGATTGCCATTGGCAATCAATGCCTCTAGAGTTGCTGCATGGCTGAGTCAGAGATCAAGACAGCGACGCTCGCGCGACATCGCAGGATCCTGTTGCGGATGGCGGGCCGCGTTTCTGTCTACTATTTCATCCTGGCAGCCGCGATCGCGCTTCTCGTAACGGTATTTCCGAACGTCGTTGACGAGCTGCCGCTCGGCGGCGTCGGTGAAATTGCTGAATACGGTGGCGGCAGCGTCTACGACCTGGAAGAAGCCCTGCTGTCTGCCGACGACGAGGAACTCGAGGAGATCGCCACAGCAACAACTCGTGCCCGGCTTGCGCGCGGTCCATTGTGGCTAAGCGAGGCGTTTTCTCTTGTCTATGTAATGACGGCGACGCTGCTGTTGATGCTGCCGGTGTCGTGGGTGTACAGGGCGATACACACGGACAGTATTTACGATCATTCCATTGACACGACGACACTCGTATTGCCGGCCGTAGTCGCCGGCATTGTCACCGTGGTGCAACACAGCCTGGCGCTGGCATTCAGTCTTGCCGGCATCGTTGCGGGCGTCCGCTTTCGACGAGCACTCAGCGACACCTTCGACACGCTGTTTATTCTCGCCTCGATTGGCGTTGGCATTTCGGCCGGCGTCAAGTCGATCGAGATCGCGATCGTCCTGACGGTATTTTTCAATTACGCGGCTATCGCCGTATGCGCTTTCGGTGACGGGCTGGAGTCACAATACGCGCTGGAAGATAAGGTCCGCAGAAAAATGGCCAAAGCGGAACGAGCAGCGGCGCGACAGGCTGAATCCCAGTCCGGTGGTCCCGCCTCTAGTCTTTAGACAGCATCTCGTCCAGCAACTTCTGCCCGCGACAACGATCATATAGCTGCTTCCGCCGCTTTTTCGGATCGTCGAGCACCTCGAAGAATTCCTCGATGTACTGCAGCGTCTTCTTCTTGGTGTAGGGCTCGAGCTCCTTCGTATTCCTGTAAAGCGCGAGGACTTCTTCACGTTTCGACTGTACGTACCGAATAGTCTCGTCAAGTACGCCGTCCGGCTGGCAGAGGCCGCGATAATAGCGCGTGCGAACGAACTGTATCGGCAGGTGCGTAGGCGGCGCCGCGTACTTGGTATTGACGAGCCCGGACATGTCGAAATCGTACGGCACCGGGATTCGCACGTCTGCATTGTCCTTGAGCGCCAGGATTTCCGTATTGTGGCAACATTCCCGACCGTCAGCGGACTGCAACACCGAATAGTCGTTGTTGGCGATCAGGAATTGAAACAGGTCGACAAGCGCCGTGCTGGCGTGATCCATCTGGTCAAAATCATTGGACACCACGTCCAATCGAGTGAGCCCAACTCGCTTGGCCATATCTTTGTCATCCTCGATGACAAAGGTGAGATCGGTCCACGGTGGCAGCTTCTCGTCGCTGTCGACATAGCTGATGCGCACCAGCCGCGTGGCGAAGCTGCGTTCCGTCAATATCTCGAACGTCCGATACGCCAGGTATTCGAGTACGGTGTGTTGCTGCGATTTCGCACCGTTCATGCATGGCGCAACGACTTTCAGTTTGTTCTGTCCGGCGAACAGCGTGTCCTTCAGCTGCCCCTTCTTGAAATTCAATTGCAGCGGCGGCAGCTCGCAGTACTCTCGGCGGAACAAGCCGCGCGTCCTGATGGACACCTCGAGACGCCTGGTAGTACCGTCGGCCTCGGTGTAACTCCACTGGCCCGGCAGATACAAGCGGACATCCTGGTCACGCTGGGCATAGGCCTGCGAGATAGGCGCCGTCAGCACAGCCTTGATGACCGAGTCATCCTGAAACAGCGGTTTCTTGTCTTTCGCAGCAGCGCCTCCCGGCATTGCGAGCGCAAACAGCATGAGCATGGAGAGAACACGTATCATCAGATACTGCTTATACGGCATGAGTAGCCCGTTGTTATACAAGAATATCTACGTATTTGCAGATTGCAGGATATCCCGGGCATAGTTCCTGCTTACCGAGAGGCGACGAGCATGCAGTTCATTATTCGCGACGCAGCACCGGCCGACGCGACCGACATAGCCCACTACAACTCGCGGATGGCCGAGGAAACCGAAGGCCGTGCGCTCGAATCGGAGCTAATCGGACCGGGCGTGGCAGAGGTTCTGGCCGACAAGTCCAAGGGACGCTACTGGGTCGCCGAGTCTGAGGGGGCCATCGTCGGCCAGCTGATGGTGACCTACGAATGGAGCGACTGGCGCAACGCGATGTTCTGGTGGATCCAGAGCGTTTATGTGCCACTCGAGCATCGGCGTAAAGGAGTATTCTCAGCGCTGTACCGGCATGTAGAATCGCTGGCTGCAGCAGAGCCCGGCGTCTGCGGGCTAAGGCTCTACGTTGAGCATGGCAACGAGCGCGCGCAGCAGACCTACGAAGCGCTTGGCATGGGCAAAACCAGCTACCTGGTCATGGAATCCATGCTTGGAAAGAACCCTTGAGGAGATAAGGCATGCTACAGATTGGTTCAAAAGCGCCAGAGTTTGAGTTGGCAAACGATTCCGGTGGTGAGACGACACTGTCCGACCTGCTGAAGGACGGTCCGCTTATCCTGTACTTTTATCCGGCAGACTTCACGCCTGGCTGTACCAAGGAGGCGTGTTCGATCCGTGACATTCACAACGACATTCAGTCGGTTGGGCTGCAGGTGGCCGGCATCAGCCCCCAGGACACCGAGAGTCATGTGCGTTTTCGTGACGAGTATGAGTTGCCATTTGTTCTACTGAGTGACCCGGAAAAGGTCGCTATCCGGATGTACGACGTCGACGGACCGTTTGGCGTCGGCGTGCGGCGCGCCACGTTTCTCATCAATCAGGACCGTACGATCCAGGATGCCGTGATGGCCGATGTGCGCATCGGGCGACACCAGGAGTTCATCGAAAAGGCCATAATCCTGAGAGAAACCGCCGGACGGCGGCAGGAGCATTAGCGGCGCTCGCCCTGCATAGTCAGGACTATTCGCCGGGCGTGCGCGGATTGGCGGTGCTCCCAGAGATAGATCCCCTGCCAGGTTCCCAGTACACAGCGACCCTCGCGAATCGGCAGGTTCAGGTCCGATTGCGTCAGAATGCTTCGAATATGCGCCGGCATATCGTCCGGCCCTTCAGCTGTGTGTGTAAACATGGGGTCGCCGTCCGGAACCTGGCGCGCCATGAACGTCTCGAGGTCTCGCATGACACTCGGGTCGGCGTTCTCGCACAGCATGAGCGAAGCGCTCGTGTGACAGATAAAGACATGACAGAGGCCAGAGCCCACACCGGAGTCGGCAACCGCACGCTGCACGTCGCGGCTAATGTCATAGGTTCCACGACCCGTCGTCGCGACCCGCAGCTCCTGTTGGGCGATCAAGGGACGTAGGGCGCGCCGTAACGCAGCCGAATCGTCTTCGTCTTGCCGAACCAAGGAATACTGACGAGGTAGATATTGTCGTACTCGTCCTCGGCAATTGGCGGCACGTTCTTGCTGGCCCCCATATTGGCGATCATCTGCGGGACCGTGTTGCTGTGCCCGACTACGAGAACGATCTTGCCCTTGTAGTCCCGGATAATGGCGTCGAGGAACGCCTCGGTATCCGCCGCATCGTAGGTCATGATCTGCAGGTCGAGGGCCTCTGCAACGGGCCTCGCCGTTTCGACTGTGCGCTGAAAAGAGGTAGAGAACACGGCATCGATGCCCTGCACGACATCCGCATTGACAAGCTGTCGGGCGAGTTCTGCCGCTCTTGACCGGCCTTCCTCGCTGAGATCCGGATCATCGGCGGGCAGCGCAGCTTTTTCGGCATGACGTACGAAAATGACCGTGGTCGTCGCCTGCGATTCGAAAAACCATGCGAGGCCAACGGCGATGAGCGTGTAGATAACGATGACCTGGAGACGGCGCCTGCGGCGTCGCCGTTTTCGGTCGATCTCGCTTTGAGTTTTCATACCGCGGTTGAGCATGTGAGCGACTTTACGAGGTTTTTGTCGCTTTGACTACGCTCAACTAGCGCTGCGTATTGTCGCGGCGGTCTTTTTCGACCACCTGGTATTCGCCCTCGATATACGTCACAGAGCTCGATTGCGCGCGTGCATCAGGACCCTGCTTTCGCAATTTGCGATTAAACCACCATAGCCTGAGACCGATAACCGCCGCGAAAACGGCGACGATGCTTCCAAGCACGACGAATGCGAAAAAGCCAAGCACGACCGAGACTGCGATGATCAGCACACCGGCGAGAATAACGAAGATGTTGGCAATGGGATTGCCGGCCGGCAAGCCGCGATTGCTCGATGAATATTTCAAGTCAGTTTCCTCAAACCCGCCTAGTCCGCGGATTTCTTGCTGTAAAAGCCCTCGAACCAGGGCGTCCACGTCGCCCCGTCGGCCGACTGCTGTTCGAAAAATTGCCTGACACGGCCATCGGGCAAGGGCGTCCACAGCCCCCTGAAACCCGCCGTACTGGCGTTGTTCAAATAATGAATGGTGCCGGTCAATAGCATACCGTCTTCGGACCGGCCGCCGCGAATGTTGATCTGGCTACCGCCGGCGTCGTTCCAGACCTGCACCCATTCACCCGTAATGCCGTCGAGATAATTGATACTGGTACCGGTACCACCCGTTACGCTGGTCCAGTTTTCGATCAGCACGCAGCCATGTTCGGCGCGCTCGATACGGTTGCTGCCGGCATAGGTGCCATTGGCCACATGCACATCCCAGTCACCAAGCCAGAAATCGAATGCCTTGAATGCCGGGTCGTTCTCGCACGGATACGCCTGCCGTGACATCTCCACCAGCAAGGTATCGTACTCCTGCCGTCCGACAAGCCTGGCCAGCACAGCATCTCCGGAAATAATGCCGACAGCGGTGAATCCGGCAGCCGCGACGGCCTGTAATTCGGAGATCGCAGCCCCGGTATTACCCTCAAGAACGTCGAGTCTGGCGCGTTCGAGTCCAATTCCGACCGGCGAAAACTGCCGTGCGGCCGCCTCATCCAGCGCATGCCGTGCCTGGGAATAGCGCTCGGAATGACGCGAACTGACGGCCAGCCTGAACCACGCTGTAACATCTTCCGGGTCCGCCTGCGTACGCTCTGCGTAAGCGTCGGCCGCGGCCGCCCATTCACCAGCGTCGAAGTACTGCTCCGCCGTACCTGCAGCGTGGGCGCTGATACTTAAACTTATAGATATTAATATCAGACACTTACAGGTTTTTTCTAAAGTCAACATAAGGAAAAATCTCGGCGGCTCCTGATCATTAGGACACCTGGTGCCCAAGCAGGTTCGCCGGCGGCGAATTCGGTGAGGCAAAGAATATGAGGCCGCGGGCCGGTTATTTCAACGCGCCCACCGGCAACCGCTTGAATCCCGGTGGGTCTGCAAGCACAATTCGCGGTCGTTCAACCGGACCCCGGAGAGGTGGCAGAGTGGTTGAATGCACTGGTCTTGAAAACCAGCAAGGGTTAGTAGCCCTTCGTGGGTTCAAATCCCACCCTCTCCGCCATAAAAGTGAAAAGCCCCCTTCTGGGGGCTTTTTGCTTTTTGGCCGAGTGCGGTTGAGGGTTTGAGCCCTGTTCAACAAGACGCGACAGCGTCTTGGACGCACGAAGTGCGCCCCGCAAGGGGTGAGAATCGCCCGAAGGCGATTCGAATCCATCCCACCCTCTCCGCCATAAAAGCGAAAGGCTCCCACCGGGGGCCTTTTGCTTTTTTGCCGAGTGCGGTTGCGGTTTTGAGCCCTGTTCAACTCGGGCAGCGGCAGCGCCGCCAGCGAGAACGCGAAGCGTTCATGCCACCCTCTCCGCCAAAAAAGTGAAGAAGACCTTCCGGAGCGATCTTGCGCTGCAACCCTTAGCTCGGCCATCGCTTCGACAGACCATAGACGAGTGCGCCCGACAGAATGATCCCCAGCCCAAACGCACCTTCGGCCGGCCGGCTATAGAGCACGAATCCCAGCGTCCAGCCCGTCAGCAGCAGGTAAATGATCGGCGTAATCGGGTAGCCAAAGGTCCGGTACGGTCGCGGCAGGTCCGGCTGCTTGCGGCGCAATACGAATACGCCGAGCACCGTCGCAAAGCTGTTCAAGGCGAGCGTAAACCCGGCAAACACCAGGATCGACTCAAACCCGGAGGACAGGATAAACAGGATCGCAAGCGCGGACTGGCTTCGAATCGCAATATGCGGCAAGCCGTCGCTATTCTTGCGCGACAGAAACCTGAGCGCGGGAAAATCCTCGCCAATAACCTGGAGTACGCGCGGCCCTGCCAGCGTCATGGCGCTGACCGTCGATATCAGCAGCAAGGCCAGGGCCAGACCCGCGAAGCGTCCACCGGCCACGCCAAACGCCGATTCCGCAGCGATGAAGCCGATTTCGATCTCTCCGCGCATCGCATCCATCGCCGCTACACGCAGGAAAACATAGTTCAGCGCGACATAAAGGAGCGTTACGAGCGCGGTCCCGAGAAACAGAATACGCGGCAGATCTCGCTGCGGATTCTCGAGTTCACTGCTCAGGTAGGTTGCCGCATTCCACCCGGTGTAGGCGTAGCTCACATAGATCAGCGAGATCGCGAACGCGCCGCTCATCAGCAGTTCGAGGTCGCCTGTAACCGGGATAACGGTCAGCGGCTGCGGCTCCTCGACCATGAGCAAAGCTGCAGCGCAGAAGATCACGATGACACCGACCTTTATTAGCGTAAACGCGGACTGGAGCCCGCCGCTCTGGCGTCGGCTGCCCGAGTGGACGAGTGTGACAACGACAACCAGCGCGACGGCGATGGCTTTTTCCACGCGATCATCGACTGGCTGCGGCAAGACCGACGTCGTATACGCGGCGAATGTCATCGCGGCGAGCGCGGTCGGCGCGGCGAAACCGATGGTCGCAGAGATCCAGCCTGAGACGAAGCCGACGCCCGGGTGATAGATTCGCGACAGGAAATTGTACTCGCCGCCAGAACGCGGCAATGCCGCCCCGAGTTCGGCGTACGTCATGGCGCCGCACAGCGCGATCAAGCCGCCAACCGCCCAGAGGGCAAGCAGCACGAACCCTGAGCGCAGTTCCAGCAGCTGAAAACCAAGGCTTGTAAACACCCCGGTGCCGACCATGTTGGCGATCACCACCGCGGTGACGGTCGTATAGGCGAACTTGTTGATTGCCAATCGAGTCATAGTCGGTGACCATACACCACGCAAAATCGAATAAGGGATAACAAATGTCAACCGTACTGATCACAGGATGCAACCGGGGTATCGGGCTGGAGCTCGCGCGACAACTATCTGCGAGGGGAGACGACGTGATCGGCGTCTGCCGCCAGCAGAACGAGGAACTCAGCAGCCTGGGCATTCGTGTCATTGACGGTATCGACGTCTCGCGCGGCGAAGATGTTGCAAGACTTGCCGCTGAGCTCGAAGGCACGCACCTCGATACGCTGATCAACAACGCAGGGATACTCCGCGGAGATGCGTTTGGTGACATCGACTACGATGAGATGATGCTGCAGTTCGAAGTTAACGCCCTGGGCCCGCTACGCGTCACGGAAGCACTGCGCGACAACCTCGCCGCCGGCTCAAAAGTCGCGATCGTCACCAGTCGGGTTGGATCGATCGAGGACAATGGCTCGGGTGGAAACTGGGGCTACAGGACATCGAAAACCGCCGTCAACATGATCGGCACCAACCTGATGCATGAACTCAAACCCAGGAGTATCGCCGTTGCCCTGCTGCACCCGGGTCTCGTCGCCACCGAGATGACCCGGGGTCACGGGATCTCACCCGTCGACTCCGCCACCGGGCTCATCGCAAGGATCGATGAGTTGACGCTGGAGAATTCGGGTGGCTTCTGGCATGCCGAGGGTTACCCCCTGCCCTGGTAACACCGTTTGCCGATATTTCGAACAGATCGGTCGGGTTTTCCGTACCGTCAATGTCACCGGCAGTGTTAGCATTGGCGGTAATCATCCAAGACTAAGGATCAAGAATATGCAGCAGAACGCCAACTACCTCGGCCCCGTCGCGCAAGCTTCGGTTGAGAGTCGTTCCGAGTTTATCTGGAAGTGCTACGCGCACGTTGTCGGCGCTATTCTCGCGTTCGCCGCGATCGAGATGTACCTGTTCCAGTCCGGTGTCGCACAGGCGATCGCCGCGCCGATGATGAATAGCCCGATGCTGGTTCTCATGGCATTTATCGCCCTGAGCTGGGGCGCAAGCCACCTCGCGCACCGGCTCGTGTCCAAGCCGGCCCAGTACGCCGCATTCGGCGCTTTCGTTGTGCTCTGGTCGATCATGTTCGTGCCCATGCTGGCGATCGCAATGGTTCTGTCCGAACAGCGCGGCACCAATATCATCGAGAGCGCTGCCAGCGTCACTATTTTCGGTTGCGTCGCACTGATCGCGACGGCAATGATCACGCGCAAGGACTTCTCGTTCCTGCGCGGTATCCTGGTCTGGGGTTTCTTCGTCGTGATCGCCCTGATCGGCGCATCGTTCCTGTTTGGCTGGAATCTCGGAACCTGGTTCTCGGTCGGCATGATCGCATTCGCCGGCGTCGCCGTGCTGTACGACACGTCCAATATCATGCACCACTACCCCGAGGACAAGTACGTTGCCGCATCGATGGCGCTATTTGCGTCCATTGCGATGATGTTCTGGTACGTATTGCGGCTCTTTATCAGCCGCGACTGATCGGACACTACGACTCGCACGAAAAAGGGCCCGTCAAGGGCCCTTTTTCTTGTCCAGGCGAGGCAGCCGGCCGTTGCTAACGAATCTCGGTCAGGCCACCCATGTAAGGCTGCAAAGCATCCGGAATGCGAATGCTGCCGTCTTCTTCCTGGTAGTTTTCCATGACCGCGATCAAAGCCCGTCCTGCCGCCACGCCCGAGCCGTTCAAAGTATGTATAAGCTCCGGCTTGCCCGTTTCCGGGTTGCGCCAGCGCGCTTGCATACGTCGCGCCTGGAAATCGTTGTAATTGCTGCACGAAGAGATCTCGCGGTATGTCTGTTGCCCCGGCAGCCAGACCTCGATGTCATAGGTCTTGGTGGAGCCAAAACCGATATCGCCGGCACACAGCGTGACGACACGATAGGGTAGCTCGAGCCGCTGCAGTACGATCTCCGCATGCCCGGTCAATTCTTCGAGCGCGTCCATCGAGCGATCGGGCGCAACAAACTGCACCAGCTCGACCTTCTCAAACTGATGCTGCCGGATCATGCCGCGCGTGTCTTGCCCGTAGGAGCCGGCCTCCGAGCGAAAACAGGGCGTGTGCGCCACGTAGCGCACCGGCAGCGTATCCGCCTCGAGGATGCTGTCGCGAGCGAGGTTAGTCACCGGTACTTCGGCCGTCGGAATCAGGTAGTACGGCGTCTCGGTGCGCGTCTGGAACAGGTCTTCCTCAAATTTCGGCAGATTCCCTGTGCCGACCAGCGCCTGCGCCTGCACCAGGTAAGGCACGTAGGTCTCCTGGTAACCATGCTCAGCAGTATGGGTGTCCAGCATGAACTGGATCAAAGCGCGCTGCATACGGGCCAGCGGCCCGCGCATCACCGTAAATCGCGCCCCTGAAATGCGACTGGCCGATTCGAAATCCAGCATTCCCAATTGCTCGCCCAGCTCAATATGATCTTTCGCTGCGAAACCCAGCTCGGCCGGCTCACCCCAGCGTCGTACTTCAGCGTTATCCGCATCGCCAGCGCCATCGGGAACGTCGTCCGCAAGCAGATTGGGCAGCCCCAGTTCGATATCACTGAGCGACTTTTGTACCTCCTGCAATGCCGCTTCGCTGCTCTCGAGTTTGTCTCCCAGGTCCTTGACGGCCGCCAGCAGCGGCGCAATGTCCTCGCCCTGTGATTTGGCCACGCCGATGCGCTTGGCGCTGCTATTGCGCTCGCTGCGCAGCGCTTCGGTTTCGACCTGCAGCGCTTTTCGACGCTCCTCCAGAGCGAGATACTCGTCGGTGTCGAACTTGAAACCTCGGCGCGCGAGATTACGAGCAACGTCGGTCGCGGACTGCCGCAGTAGTTTGGGATCAATCATGGTTAGTCTTCTTCGCCTGCGTGCTGCTGTTATTGCGCTCTATGTCATCGAGCTTTTCGCGAATCCGGATCTCCAGGCCGCGCGGCACCGGATGATAATACTTCACCGGGCTCATGTCGTCGGGAAAGTAGCTTTCGCCACTCGCAATCGCGCCCTCCTCGTCATGCGCATAGCGGTATTTTTCGCCGTAGCCGAGGTCTTTCATCAGGCGCGTCGGCGCATTGCGCAAATGCATCGGCACCTCGAGCGAACCACGTTCGCGGGCATCCTGCATTGCAGCTTTTGCCGCCGTGTAGACCGCATTGCTTTTGGGCGCGCACGCCAGATAGACCACCGCCTGCGCCAGTGCAAGCTCTCCTTCCGGACTGCCCAGGCGTTCCAGCACCTGCCACGCGTTTAGCGTCAGCTGCAGGCTGCGTGGGTCCGCATTGCCAATATCCTCGGAGGCAACACGAATCATTCGACGCGCGATATACAGCGGATCGCAGCCACCGTCCAGCATCCGCATGAGCCAGTACAGAGCTGCGTCAGGATCGGTACCACGCACCGACTTGTGCAACGCCGATATCTGATCGTAGAAATACTCGCCCTGTTTGTCGAAGCGTCGACGATTTCCGGACGCCACCTCGCGTACGATGTCCGCCGAGATCTGCCCGCCTTCGGCAAGGTCAGCAGCAAGCTCGAGCAAATTCAGGCAACGACGCGCATCGCCGTCTGCTGCCTCGGCAAGCATCGCGAGAGACGCATCGTCGATTACATATTTGCCGCCAAGGCCACGATCCTGGTCGTGCAACGCGCGCCGCAATACCGCCGTCAGCTCATCCTCGGTCAACGACTTCAGGACATACACCCGCGCTCGTGACAGCAGCGCGTTGTTTAACTCAAAAGACGGGTTTTCTGTGGTCGCACCGATGAACGTCAGCGTGCCGTCTTCGACGAATGGCAGGAACGCATCCTGTTGTGACTTATTGAAACGATGCACTTCATCAAGAAATAACAGCGTGCCACGATTGTTCATTTGCCGGTGTTCAGCGGCTTCCTTTACGGCGGCCCTTATGTCCTTTACGCCCGCCATTACCGCCGACAGTGCGATGAAATGCGAGTCGGTCGTATGGGCGATCAGTCTTGCGAGCGTCGTCTTGCCCGTACCCGGCGGGCCCCAGAACACCATCGAGTGCGCCCGACCCTGCTCGATCGCTCGCAGTAGCGGCTTGCCCTGGTCAAGCAGGTGGCGCTGTCCGAAAAATTCGCCGAGCTGCTTTGGCCGCATCCTGTCAGCGAGCGGACGTTCGCTGTAGGTGTCATCGACAACAGAGAACAGGTCAGCCATTACTGCCCGCTCTTCGCAAGGCGTACCAGTCTTCCAGTCTCTGGCTCCAGCCACCCAGTCCGGCGAGCGCAATTGCGAAACCGGCGATGATGCCGACTGTATTCGCGGCCATGTCGAAGACCTCCGCCTGGCGATAGCCCACCAGGTATTGGCAGAACTCTATGAACAGGCCGAACAACATGAGCGACGCGCCAACGCGCAGGTACGATGCACGTCGGTACTGCCCGGCGAACCACACGCTGAGCAGCAGGAAGGTTGTGCCGTGCATCAGCTTGTCAGCGTTGCGAAACCAGGCAATTGCGACCGCCCTGTCATCCCAGAACCAGACTGCCGGCATTAGCGCCGCCGTCAGGACGGTGAGAAGCAAGAGCACGCCGGCAATACGCCAGAAACGCAAGTGCCGCAGGGGCAGCATCAGGGTATGGCGTCGCTTTTCGCAAGCGGCACGCCGACGAGATCTGCGTCAGCCGGCACGACAAATTTGAAGCGACTCGCATCAATGGGTTCGTTGACAACGACATCAAAAAGCGTCACCTGCGTTGTCTGTTCCAGGTTGTCGAAAAACACCATTCGAGCCAGCTGACCGTCGACAAAACCGAGCTCCACTCGATTGAACCCGCTGCTGTCATCGATGGGCAGCATGCGCACCCATGTCGTGCCACTCTCTACCCGGGTTCCGGCAAAACGAAATTGCTCGAGTGCGTTATTGGCACCACCCAGTAGCAGCGCCGGTGTGTTACTGAGGGCTTTTGCCTGCGGCTTGACGGTCACCTGCGCGAGATCGACGTCGTAAGACCAGACGTTAAGACCGTCCGCGACCAGCCATTGCTCGTAGGGCTCGGAGTACGCCCAGCGAAATCGTGCCGGACGCTCTATCTCCAGCATGCCGCCGGAGACTTCGACGACCTCACCCTCGGCATCGACCAGGGACTGCTCGAAGCGGCCCTGCATGGTCACGACGTCCGTAAGGAAGTCATTGACGAGTTGTTCGCCGGCAGCGTCAATGTCTCCCTCGGCCTGGCCGGTAGCGCTGGCCAACAACACGCAGACGACGGCGGCGACGAAATATCGTCGCCAGCTGCCTGGCAGTGAACCGGGTTGTTGCGCTGTCTTGCTTATCATTGCCTGATCATCCGTTTTCAGTCCTTGTCACCCGCATTGGGCGCCAGGATTTCACGACTGCCATTCGGCTGCAGCGGCCCGACCAGGCCGGCTGCTTCCATCGATTCCACCATCCTGGCCGCGCGGTTGTAGCCGATCTTGAGTCGTCGCTGCACACCGGAAATAGAGGCCTTACGCGTATCCAGGACAACCTGGACCGCCTGATCGTACAAAGGGTCCTCCTCCGCGTCGGCAGCATCGGCCGGCATCTTGTCGATCCCGACCAGTCCTGGTGTTGGACCCGACGGGCCCTCCAGAATTTCATCGACATAACGCGGTTGCCCACTTTTTTTCAGCTGCCTGACCACCGCGTGCACCTCGTTGTCGGCAACAAACGCGCCGTGCACGCGCACAGGCAGCGATGTACCCGGTGGCAGATACAACATGTCTCCGTGGCCGAGCAGATTCTCGGCGCCCATCTGATCGAGAATGGTGCGAGAGTCGACTTTTGCCGATACCTGGAACGCGATTCGCGTCGGTACGTTCGCCTTGATCAGGCCGGTAATCACATCAACAGACGGACGCTGAGTCGCAAGAATCATGTGTATGCCGGATGCGCGCGCTTTTTGCGCCAGGCGTGCGATAAGCTCCTCGACCTTCTTGCCGACGATCATCATCATGTCGGCGAGCTCGTCGATGATGACGACAATAAATGGCAGCGGCGTTAGCGTCGGGTGTTCGATCGGCTTGTCTTCATCGAAGATCTCGGGCGGCCTGAAGATTGGGTCCTTGATGGGGTCGCCGGCAACAATCGCCTCTTTCACTTTGCGATTGTAGCCGCCGATATTTCGGACACCCAGCGCCGACATCAGGCGGTACCGCCTGTCCATTTCTGCAACGCACCAGCGCAGCGAATTCGATGCCTCTTTCATATCCGTAACGACAGGCGCGAGCAGGTGTGGAATTCCCTCGTACACCGACAGTTCGAGCATCTTCGGGTCGATCATGATGAGCCGCACTTGCTCGGGTTGCGCCTTGTAGAGAATACTCAGGACCATTGCGTTGATGCCAACCGACTTACCCGAACCGGTTGTGCCCGCAATCAGCAGGTGCGGCATGCGCGCCAGGTCGGCAACCACTGATTTGCCGCCTATGTCTTTACCCAGGGCGAGGGTCAGCGGCGATGCCATTTCATCGTAGGCTTTTGACTTGAGTATCTCCCCCAGCGTCACGAGTTGGCGTACTTCGTTGGGTATCTCGAGGCCGACGAAGGATTTTCCCGGAATAACCTCCACGATGCGCACGCTCACGACAGACAGCGAACGTGCAAGGTCCTTGGAGAGATTCGCAATCTGGCTCACCTTGACCCCCGGCGCAGGATCGAGCTCGAACCGGGTGATGACAGGGCCCGGCGATACGGAGCGAACCTCGACATCGATGTTGAAATCCTTGAGCTTGAGTTCGACGAGACGCGACATCGCCTCGAGCGAGTCCTCGGAATACCCCTGCTTCTGTTCCGGCGGGTCATCCAGCAGCGACAACGGCGGCAACTCGCCGGCAGCCGGCGGGTCGAACAGCGGCACCTGCCTTTCCTTCTCCGCCCTGGCGCTGGTCTCGAGGGTCGATACAACCGGCTCGATACGCGGCTTGGCACGCTTCGCCTTGAGGATCTTCTGGACCTTGACGACATCCTGGCGCGCAGCAGCCTGTCGCCGTCCCTCAGCCCGGTCGCGCAGCTCGCCGATCCTGACTTTCAGGTTCTCGTACGCGGCGAGCGTCCACTGGCCGACGCGATCCATCACATCGATCCACGAGATTCCGAGGAACAGCGATATTGCCGCCACCCACAGGCAGAAAAGCAACGTGCTCGCACCGAGCAATTTCATGACACTTGCGAGCCCGTTGCCGACGACCTGGCCGATGATGCCCCCCGCCGACTCGTTGAAGCCGGCCGGGGAGAAATGCAACGTAGACAGTCCGCAGCTGGTAACGAGCGTTGCCAGGAAACCGGCGAAACGCAGACCGAAATCCAGCTTGGTCAGCTCGATCTGCGTTTTCTGCTCGCGATACAGCATCCAGCCGAGATAGAACACCATGACGGTGAACAGGTACGCAGGCCTTCCGAAGAAATTGAACAGGAGATCGGCAATCAGGGCACCGAAACGACCCACGCCATTGCGCACTTCGGCGTTTGTTGTTGCCTGGCTGAATCCTGGATCAGCCGGATCGTAGGTAAACAGCGCGTACCAGAGAATCAGGGCCAACGCTCCGAATACATACAGCGCGCCCTCCCGCAGTGCCCGATGCACCTGCAACGACAATCGGCTTTGTGGCTGTTTCGCTTTTGAGACTCTTGCCATGAAGAAACGCTTTTCCCTACACTAGCCCAAGGACGCACTGCACTTCATAAAGCTTGCCCGCATCATCGCCCTTGAAACTCGTCGGTCAGACCGCATTTCCAGGCTCTGCGCGGGCAGGTCAGTGCATCAACATCTTGGGATAAATTATACATGAGTGACTTGAAACATTGCCGGGTTCTGATTCTGGGGTCGGGGCCGGCAGGCTACTCAGCTGCGGTATACGCTGCTCGTGCCAACCTCGATCCGGTCATGGTCACCGGTATCGAACAGGGCGGCCAGCTGATGACTACGACAGATGTCGACAACTGGCCGGGCGATGTTGAAGGGCTGCAGGGCCCTGCCCTGATGGATCGCATGCTGCGCCACGCGCAGCGCTTCGACACCGAAGTCATCAACGACCATATCCACACGGCCGATCTTTCGCAGCGACCGTTCAGGCTTGACGGCGACTACGGCAGCTATACCTGCGACGCCCTGATAATAGCTACCGGCGCCACAGCCATGTATCTCGGCTTACCCTCCGAGGAGGCCTACAAGGGCCGCGGTGTGTCTGCCTGCGCGACCTGCGACGGCTTTTTCTACCGTGACAAGCCTGTCGCCGTTGTCGGCGGTGGCAACACGGCGGTCGAGGAAGCCCTCTACCTGAGCAATATCGCCTCCCGGGTAACGCTCGTGCATCGGCGGGACGAGCTGCGCGCAGAGAAGATCCTGCAGGACCATTTGTTCGAGAAGGAACGAAATGGCAATGTTGAAATCCTCTGGGATAACGTAGTCGACGAGGTACTTGGCGAAGATACCGGCGTTACCGGACTGCGTGTGCGCAGCACCAAGGACGAATCCGTGACGACGGACCTTGCGGTCGACGGGGTGTTCATTGCGATCGGGCACAAACCCAATACCAGCCTGTTCGACGGCCAGCTCGACATGAAGAACGGCTATATCATCGTGAAATCGGGTATCGCCGGCGACGCAACCGCTACCAGCATAGCGGGAGTATTTGCGGCCGGTGACGTTGCCGACCAGGTCTATCGACAGGCCATAACGTCGGCCGGTGCCGGGTGCATGGCGGCGCTCGACGCTGAGAAGTTCGTCGATGCGCTCGAAAAGGCGTCGAAAGCGGCGGACGACGCAGCCGCCTGAGGCGGCGGCGTCGCGGAGCCCGGTGAAAGTCGCCGTCCACGGCAGCATCGCAGAGATTTCTGCCGACGACTGGAACAGCCTCGCTGGCAGCGACTCTCCGTTCCTGCGCCACGAATTCCTCGACCTCGCGGAGCAAACTCGCTGCGTGTCACCCGAGCAGGGCTGGTCACCCAGACACCTGACGATCGGCAGACAGGGCAGCCTGCGTGCCGCGATGCCGCTTTACGAGAAGTCACATTCATGGGGCGAGTTCGTATTTGACTGGGCATGGGCCAATGCCTACGAGCAGGCGGGACTCAGCTACTACCCGAAACTCACCTCGGCAGTGCCGTTTACACCGGCGCCAAGCCGTCGCCTGTTGCTTGCCGATCCCGACGATACCGAGGCAGCGACGGCGCTCATCGCCGCCGCCGTGCAGCTGGCGATCACCTCCGAGTGTTCCTCGGTTCATTTCCTGTTTCCGTCACCCGAAGAGATTCCGTTATTCGAGTCAGCAGGGTTGCTGGTGCGCAAGGATTGCCAGTTTCACTGGCATAATCGTGGCTACAACAGCTTCGACGATTTTCTCGCGACATTCACTGCTTCGAAACGCAAAAAAGCGAAACGCGACCGGCGCCGTGCGATCGAGAACGGCATTACGTTTCGACACCTGAAAGGTGACCAGATCGACGATGCGCTGTGGTCCCAGGTGTACGCACTCATCAGCCGCACCTTCATGCGCCGCGGCTCGCTGCCGTACTTCAACGAGACGTTCTTCAAGTCCGCCAGCCGACAATTGCCGGACAACTTCCTCGTCGTACTGGCCGAGCAGGACGGTATCGCCGTCGCGGCCGCCGTTTTTTTTGATAGCGACGAGGTTCTTTACGGACGCTATTGGGGCAGCAATGGACACTATGACGCCCTGCATTTCGAGACCTGCTACTACCAGGGTATCGATTACTGCATTGCGAACGGTCGGCGAGTATTCGAACCCGGCACACAGGGCGAGCACAAGATAAGCCGCGGCTTCTCGCCGCAGCCTACCTGGTCGGCTCACTGGCTGGCACATCCAGAGTTCGCCGATGCGGTCGGCCGCTACCTCGATGAAGAGGCCCGTCACGTCGAGCGTTATATGGACGCGGTTGACGCACGCAGTCCCTACAAGAATGACGAATGAGCACTAGCCGTATTGCCTGGCTAAGTGCCAGCGATCCGCCCGAGGCGTTTCCGAGTGTCGACGCCGCACTCAGGGAACCGGATGGTCTGCTTGCGGCCGGCGGTGACCTGAGCCCGGAACGACTCCTGTACGCGTACCAGCACGGCATATTCCCGTGGTACGACGACGGCCAGCCGCTGCTCTGGTGGTCGCCCGATCCACGCTGCGTTTTCAGACCTGGCGACTTTCACGTCTCACGCCGCTTGCGACGCTCCTTGCGGCAATCCGCCGCCGAGGTGCGCGTCAACACCGATTTTGGCACCGTCATTCGTGCCTGTGCCGCCCCTCGTGGGGCGCACCATGGCACCTGGATAACGGCAGAGATGATCAGCGCCTACGAGCTGCTGCATGAAGAAGGCTGGGCGCACTCTGTCGAGGTCTGGCAAGGCGATTCAATGATCGGCGGGCTCTATGGAATTGCTATCGGCCGCGTCTTCTTCGGCGAGTCGATGTTCAGCAGCGCCGACAATGCCTCCAAATTCGCGCTGCTGACACTGTCAGGGATGATGGATGCTGGCGATTTCGGCATTCTCGATTGCCAGCTGGTATCGAGCCACCTGCTGGGACTTGGCGCCACTGAAATCGCGCGGCGCGATTTCATGGCTGTCGTCGCCGAGCTGTGCAGCCCGCCCGTACGGTTTGAAAACTGGCCGATCGACCCCATATCGGTTCCTGAGTTGCCGCATTGACCGTCCGGGCCGCATTGCAATACCGGGGCCGTTTCTGCACAATTCGCCAGCCTTTTAGCAGTAGAGAGAAGCGAGACCATTGGCTAAAGAAGAAGCCCTTCAAATGGAAGGCGTCGTTACAGAGACGCTGCCCAACACCACTTTCCGGGTAGAACTGGAGAATGGCCACGTGGTGACGGCGCACATCTCAGGAAAGATGCGCAAGAACTACATCCGTATTCTCACCGGCGACAAAGTCACGGTGGAACTCACTCCGTACGACCTCAGTAAAGGTCGAATCGTCTACCGCGGACGTTAAAGCGCTCCCTACCGTCCTTCCGGCAGGTGTTCGAGTTCTTTCAGCACGGGCTCGGAATTCAGTTGCAGCTCACCATCCGGACCAATCGTTATCTTCACGTGACCACCGTCAGCCAGGCTGCCGAATAGCAATTCTTCCGCGAGCGGCCGCTTGATTTTTTCCTGAATGATGCGGGCCATCGGGCGCGCACCCATCTTGGGATCGTAACCACGTTCGGCTATCCATTCACGCGCATCGTCGTCGAGTTCCAGCGTGACATTGTTGTTGCCCAACCTGGCTTCCAGTTCGACAACCAGCTTGTCGACGACGCGCTTGATCGAGTCGATTTCAAGCGCTGCGAACTGGATGATGGCATCCAGCCGGTTGCGAAATTCAGGTGCGAAACGTTTCTTGATGATGCCCATGCCGTCGCTGCTGTGGTCCTGCTGAGTAAAGCCGATCGATGCGCGACTCATCTCTTCGGCTCCTGCGTTCGTCGTCATGACAAGGATGACATTGCGGAAATCCGCCTTGCGGCCGTTATTGTCTGTCAGCGTCCCGTGATCCATGACCTGCAGCAGCAGGTTGAATACCTCAGGATGGGCTTTCTCAATCTCGTCGAGCAACACAACCGCATGCGGATTCTTGCTGACAGCCTCGGTCAGCAATCCACCCTGGTCGAAACCGACGTATCCCGGTGGCGCGCCAATTAGCCGCGACACGGTGTGCCGCTCCATGTACTCGGACATGTCGAATCGGATCAGCTCTACGCCCATCAACATTGCCAGCTGCCGCGTGACTTCCGTCTTGCCGACACCGGTCGGCCCGGCAAACAGGAAGGCACCAATCGGTTTTTCTTCCTCGCGCAGGCCGGAACGCGACATCTTGATCGCGCTGCTCAGCGCTTCAATGGCCCGATCCTGACCGAAGATTGTCAGCTTCAGATCACGCTCCATCGTGCGCAGCGCATCGCGATCCGATGCAGATACGCTCTTCGCCGGGATACGTGCCATCTTCGCGACGATATTCTCGATCATCTCGACCGTCACGTGGTCACCGCGCTCGGCTACAGGCTGCAATCGCAGACTTGCGCCCGCCTCGTCCATGACGTCGATTGCCTTGTCCGGCAGATGCCGGTCATTGATGTGCCGCGCCGCAAGTTCCGCGGCAGACTCCAGCGCTCCGTCGTCATAGCGAATGCCGTGATGTTCTTCGAAGCGTGAGCGCAGGCCTTTGAGTATGGCAATGGTTTCCTCGACGCTTGGCTCCGGAACGTCGATCTTCTGGAATCGCCGTGCCAGCGCGTGGTCCTTCTCGAAAATACCGCGATACTCGGAGTATGTGGTCGAGCCGATACAGCGAATTTCACCATTCGCCAGCACCGGCTTTATCAGGTTACTCGCGTCCATGACACCGCCGGATGCCGCCCCGGCACCGATCACCGTGTGAATTTCGTCGATGAACAAAACCGCTCCCGGGTCGTCGCGTATCTCGGCAATGACGCCCTTCAGGCGCTTCTCGAAGTCGCCGCGATACTTCGTGCCAGCGATCAGCGTACCCATGTCAAGCGCGTATATCGTGCTGTCGCGAAGCACCTCCGGGACGCGCTCTTCCGTAATCATCCTCGCCAGCCCTTCCGCAAGGGCCGTTTTGCCGACGCCGGCCTCCCCAACGTACAGCGGATTGTTCTTGCGGCGCCGACACAGTATTTGAATGGTGCGCTCGATCTCGAGCTCGCGTCCGATCAGCGGATCGATCTTGCCCTGAATGGCCAGTTCGTTGAGATTGGTCGCATACTGGTCCAGCGGCGAACTTTCGATCTCGGCATCACCGTCCACCCGGGCTTCAGCTTCCTCGTCAGCCCCCTCGGTCGGAATCTGCGGCAAGCCATGCGAGATGAAATTCACGATGTCGAGGCGGGTAATGTCCTGCAGATTCATGAAATACACAGCCTGCGACTGCTTTTCGCTGAAGATCGCCACCAGCACGTTGCTGCCGGTCACCTCCTTCTTGCCGCTGGACTGAACATGAAAAACGGCGCGCTGCAGCACGCGCTGGAAGCCCAGCGTTGGCTGGACGTCAGCTTCGGCGTCTTCTGGCAGCAACGGCGTCTGTTCGTCGACGCATTCCGCCAACTGACGGCGGAGTTCCGGGATATTGGCATCACAGGCCTTCAGGATCTCGTGCACCTTGGGGATATCCAGAAGTGCCAGCATGAGATGCTCGACCGTCATGAACTCGTGACGACGGTCGCGAGCACGCTGGAATGCCTCGTTCAAACAAAACTCAAGCTCACTACTGAGCATAATGCTGCCTCACTGCTTTCATACCTGTTCCATAGTGCAGAGTAACGGATGCTGATGCTGCTTGGCGATACCCATTACCTGCGCGACCTTGGTTTCCGCGATCTCGAAACTGAACACACCGCAGACACCCTTCCCTTTCGTATGCACTTCTAACATGACCTGCGTCGCCCGGGTACGTTCCATACCGAAGACGGTTTCCAGGATATCGACGACAAATTCCATCGGCGTGAAATCGTCGTTTATCAGCACGACCCGGTACAATGGCGGCTGTTTCAGCTCGGGTCGCGCCTCTTCGACCGCGAGATCGTGGCTGCCAATTTGCTCGTTGTCGGTCGGTTTTTCGCTCATCAGGCTCAATCTGGAAAGTAGGCAAAATTGACTGTTCGATTTGCGGTCAGATATGAGAAATTCAATATGCTGAGCCACAAGCGAGTTATTATATCCAAGCCGGTGTGGGCTAGCGCGGCTCCGGGCCGGGTCGATACCTCGCCGGATACGAGCGCGGCGCCGATCCCGAGTCCAACTTCTACATTAAGAAATGCAGGTATATCTTTGCCAAACATAGTATTTTTTGCCCATTTCCACTTGTCGCCGCGACCGGTCGACCCGTATCATCGGGCCGCTGCGTTAATAAATAGGTCAGGGTACGGAAGTCAGCCGCACGCAACATGATCAACAAAGCCAATTTCTCCCAACTCGCCAACGTGGATGGTGCTAGTGCGATCGCCTTCATCAGCAGGGTGGTTCCGCCATGGGCCAGCCTGTTGCTGGTCGTTGCGATAGCCTGGCAGATCGCCAGCATTATCTGGATGCTGGTTCCCGGCCCTGCCGTCGGCGATACCATTACCGCACCGGCAACCAGCATCAGCAGCAGCGTCCAGGCATCGGCATCGTCGGATGTCGATGCGATCGTTGCCGCGCATATGTTCGGTCTCGCGGACGCCGAATCGGTTGAGGCGGCGCCGCCGCCCGACGAGGAGGACAATCTCAGCGACACACGTCTTACCAATCTTTCGCTAAAGGGGACTGTCGCATCGCAGCGAAGAGAGTTCTCGGTGGCCGTCATAGCGGACGGCAACAATGACGAAAAGGTCTACGCGATTGGCGACCCCATTGGATCCAATGCGAAACTGCATGCCGTCTATGCTGACCGGGTGGTCCTGAACGAGAATGGAGTACTCACTAATCTGAAATTACCCCGGGAATTCACCGCGACACAGGCCGCACCGTCGCGCCGGACCGCGACACGAAACCGGGCGGCCGCGTCAAATGCGCAGAGCATCCAGGCCGTTGTTTCGCAAAACCTGACCAAGCTCTCGGACGTCATTCGTCCGACGCCGTATTTTGTGAATGGCCAGCAAAGCGGCTACCGTGTTTACCCAGGGCGCAATCGGCAGCAGTTCTCGGCGCTTGGCTTGCGCCCAGGCGACCTGATCAAGGACATCGATGGGCAGTCGCTGACAGACCCGACACAGGCCATGCAGATTTTTCAATCCCTCGGCACTTCAGACGAAGTGTCCGTCACAGTTGAACGCAATGGGCAGCCCGAGACCATTGTTCTGAAAACCAGCCAACTCGATCTGGGCGGCGAGCAAACCGAATGAATAAAAACAGAAGAAATACTGCGCAGGGATTTTCGCGCCTGCTGATAGCCACCCTCCTGCTGTCGTTTGCCTCGCTGGGCTGGACCCAACAGGCCGATGTCACGTTGAACTGGAAGGATGCCGATATTCGCAAAGTCATCGAGGCTGTCAGCGACGTCACCGGCAAGAACTTTATTATCGATCCGCGCGTCACCGGCAAGGTTACGCTCCTGTCGGCAACGCCGATGTCGCCCGATGCCTTTTACGAGGCGTTTCTGTCGATCCTGCAGGTGCACGGCTACGTCGCGATTCCAACCGGCGACCTCATCAAGATCCTGCCTGACGCCACCGCGCGGCAGTTCGCCGGCCCCATCGGCACACGTGACTCGTCCGGCCCTGACGATCTGGCGACACAGGTCATCCAGGTTCGTAATGTTGGCGCCACACAGCTGGTGCCAATCCTGCGACCTCTGATTCCCCAGTATGGCCACATGGTCGCTCACGCCGGCTCGAACATGCTCATCATTTCCGATCGAGCCGCCAACGTCGCTCGCATGGTCGCGATTATCCGCCGCATCGATCAGGCCAGCGATGAGGATATCGAGGTGGTTACGCTGGAGCACGCATCCGCCTCAGAAATTGTCCGCATAATGACCGCACTGTCGCAAACGCCACGCGCCGATGGCGCGCCGGTTACGACGAGCCTGGTTGCAGACGCTCGCACGAACAGCGTACTGATTGGTGGTGACAAGTCGGATCGACTGCGATTACGCACCTTGATTGCGCATCTCGACACGCCGCTCGAAGAAGGCGGCGACACGCAGGTCCGCTACCTGCGATACGCCGACGCCGAGGAGCTCGCAACGAAGCTGCAGCAGCACTTCTCATCGCAGGTGGCAGGCGCGCCCCAGACGGGCGGCGCTGCTGCACCAGGTGGCAGCGGCGTCAGCGTATGGGCTGATACACAGACCAACGCCATCGTGGTCAACGCACCGCCCAAGATGATGCGCTCGCTGACGCAGATCGTGGACAAGCTGGATATTCGGCGCGCCCAGGTACTGGTCGAAGCAATCATCGTCGAAGTTATCGCCGACAAGAAAAACGAGTTCGGTACCTCCTGGGCGATTGAGGGTAGCGGCGAGAACGCACCGATCGGCGTTACCAATTTCTCCAACTTCCCCGGCGGCATCGTCGATCTCGGCACAGCGGCCGGTTCCGGAGTGGTTGATCCCGGCATCATAGGCGAAGGTATCTCGATCGGTGTCGGTCGCATTAGTGAATCAGGTGTCAGCTTCGCGGCGATCATGCGCGCACTCGAGGGTGACGCCAACACCAACATCATTTCCACGCCTTCGATTGTCACAACCGATAATGAAGAGGCAACCCTGAACGTCGGCCAGGAAGTACCGTTCGTTACCGGCTCGTTCACCAATACCGGTTCGACGGCCGGATCCGTCAATCCGTTCCAGACCATCCAGCGACAGCAGATCGGTGTCAAACTTGCGATTACGCCACAAATCAACGAGGGCGACTCCATGGTGCTGAAGCTCTCCCAGGAGATCTCGAGTATCGCGACGTCGGCCGAAGGTGCTGTCGACCTCGTCACGAACCAGCGCATCGTCGAAACCACGGTTATCGTCGACGACGGCGAAATTCTCGTACTGGGCGGGCTCATCGAGGACCAGCTTCGGGAGAGCGATCAGCGCGTACCTGTGCTTGGTCGCGTGCCGCTGTTGGGCAACCTGTTTCGTTCGCGAAAGACCGACAAGGTCAAGACCAACCTGATGATCTTTATTCGTCCGACGATTCTGCGCGATGCGAAGCAGACCGCGTTTGAAACCAACCAGAAGTACAACATGATCCGCGAAATTCAGCAGGGTCAGCAGGGTCGGGACATAGAACTGATGCCCGGCACACAGCGCCCGATGTTGCCGCCGCTGGAGGAATACATGCGACCTGAGCGATCCAAACAGGACGGCAATTAGCGGCCGTGGAAGCAAATACCGAAATCATGCTGCAGGTGGAGCACGAAGAGCAGCCAGAGGTGCATTCGCGGGCCTTGCCGTATTCGTTTGCAAAACGTCACGGCGTGCTGATCCGCAAGGTGGACGAGCACGAGGCCGATACGCTGTGCCTCAGCGGAATTTCTCCTATGAGCCTTGCAGAAGCGCGCCGCTTCGCCGGCGTTCCGCTGAAGCTGTCGCGGGTGTCGGCCGAGGTATTTGACACGGCTCTGCAGGACTTCTACGAGCGCGACCGTACCAAGGCATCGCAAATGGTCGACGGGCTCGACGAGGAGTTCAATCTCACCCAGGTCGCCCAGGAATTGCAGGGCCCCTCTGACCTGCTCGAAAGCGACGACGATGCGCCTATCATTCGCTTCATTAACGCTGTGCTAACCGAAGCCATCAAGGAAAACGCTTCGGATGTGCACATCGAGCCCTACGAAAACCGGCTCGGTGTACGCTTTCGTGTTGACGGCGTCCTGAAGGAAGTTCTAAAGACGCGGCGCGCACTGGCACCACTGGTTGTCTCGCGTATCAAGGTGATGTCGAAGCTCGATATCGCCGAGAAGCGTCTGCCACAGGATGGCCGCATTTCATTGCGCATAGCCGGTCGCGCGGTTGACGTACGCGTCTCGACGATGCCCTCAGGCCACGGCGAGCGTGTGGTCTTGCGATTGCTCGACAAGCAGGCTGGCCGGCTCGAGCTGGCGTCCCTGGGCATGGATCCGGTCGCGCAGAACACCATGGACAAGCTGATCCACAAGCCTCACGGCATCATCCTGGTGACCGGCCCAACGGGTTCCGGCAAGACGACGACGCTGTATGCCGCGCTGGAACGCATCAATGACGATACCCGCAATATCATGACCGTCGAAGATCCTATCGAGTATTTCATCGACGGTATCGGCCAGTCGCAGGTGAATACGAAAGTCAGTATGACGTTCGCGCGCGGACTGCGTGCGATTCTGCGTCAGGATCCGGATGTGGTCATGGTCGGTGAAATTCGAGACCTGGAGACGGCCGAGATCGCTGTGCAGGCAAGCCTCACCGGTCACCTCGTTATGTCGACCTTGCACACCAATACCGCAGCGGGTGCAGTGACCCGCCTGCGCGATATGGGGGTCGAACCGTTCCTTCTGTCATCCAGTTTGCTGGGCGTGCTGGCGCAACGCCTGGTGCGCGTGCTCGACGACGAATCGAAAATTCCGTACACGGCACGCGAATACGAGTGCAAGCTGCTCGAGGTAGACCCCGCTAACCCACCTACCCTTTACCACCCGGGAGAAGGCGCCAACGGCGGCTTTTCGGGACGCACCGGAATATACGAGCTGATTACCGTCGACGACGAGATGCGCGAGATGATCCATGGTGGCGTCAGCGAGCAGGAGCTGGACCGTCATGCGCGCAAGACCAGCCCGAGCATTCGTGCTGACGGCCGCCGCCAGGTACTCAACGGCACCACAACGCTTGAGGAGGTCCTGCGTGTTACGCGCGAGGACTGACCCGGTCAGCTAGCAACTCACGGAAGAACGCCAGATGGGTGCATTTGAATACGTAGCAATGGATCAGTCCGGCAAGCAGTCCAAAGGGCTGCTCGAGGGCGACACGCCACGACACGTGCGCCAGTTGCTGCGCGACCGCAAACTGCTGCCGGTCAGTGTGACGGAAGTTGCAAAGAAAGAGGCGCACCGGCAGAGCAGTTTCTCGCTGCGCAGCGGCATGTCCTCCGCCGAACTGGCGCTGATAACCCGGCAGCTGGCCTCTCTGTCGCAGTCCGGCCTGCCGCTTGAAGAAGCCCTGCTGGCCGTTTCGCAGCAGAACGACCATCCGCGCACCAAGAGCATGTTACTGGGCGTGCGCGCCAAAGTGATGGAAGGTCATACGCTGGCCGACGGACTCGCCGAGTTTCCGCAGGCCTTTCCGGAACTGTACCGGGCAACGGTAGCGGCTGGCGAACAGTCAGGCCACATCGATATCGTGCTCGAGCGCCTTGCCGACTACACAGAGGCTCGTCAGGAGCTGCGGCAGCGCGTCACGAATGCGCTGGTCTATCCGATCGCACTCGTCGTAATGGCCGTCGGCATCATCAGTTTCATGCTGGCGACTGTCGTACCCAAAATCGTCAACGTATTCGAGAACACGGCCGCCGAACTGCCGGCGCTGACCACCGGGCTCATTGCGAGCAGCGACTTCCTGCGCGCCTATTGGCCGCTGGTCATCATTGGTGTCGGCATTGTGGGCTACGCGATCTGGTGGGTGCTGCAAAAAGACCTGCCGCGGCGGCGCTATCACTCTGCGCTGCTTCGTACACCTATTGTTGGACGCCTGACCCGCGGCATCAATACCGCACGCTTCACACGTACGCTCAGCATCCTCGCCGGCAGTGGTGTACCGATCCTTGAGTCGCTTAATATCTCGGCGGAAGTCATCGAAAACCTGCCAATGCGGGATGCCGTCATGGAGGCAACGTTACGAGTCCGTGAGGGCGGCTCGATCAGCAAATCGCTTGCCGCAAGCAAGCTGTTCCCTCCGATGATGATTCATCTCATATCCAGTGGTGAAGCCGGCGGCCGGTTGGAGGAAATGCTGTCGCGGGCAGCGGCTGGCCAGGAACGCGAAGTCGATGGGCTGATTGCGGCCTTGCTGGGGATCTTGCAGCCACTACTGATTATCATAATGGGTGCGATTGTCTTGACAATAGTGCTTGCAATTTTGCTCCCGATCTTCGAAATTAATAACCTGATTCGCTAACAATTCTTATTGACCTGCTTGTTGCTGGAGACTGATGCGATGAACGGCAAGAACGACGACCTCGACGACGACCTGGACGATGACTCGTCCGAGGATCTTACGTCGACAGTCGTCATTTCAGAAGACGATGATGACGATGTCGATGGCGATACGACGATAGAAATGGATATCGAAAGACTGGTTGCCAAACTTGATGCCAGCGATAGCGAAGATGTGCATCGCCGGGCCGAGATTCGGCGCAGGCTCGAAGAACTCAGGGAACAGCGCGAAGCGGAGCTGGATAGCACCTTCAATTTCAATCTCGACGACGACTGAATTTGCGCAGCTAGCGAAAATCCCTTGACCGCACGGTCAGATTGCCAAGCATATTCGTATGATCGAATAATCGATTGGCAATTACGTGTATTACCTTTCCCTCGATCTGCAGCTCCCCGGATATCCCCAGCAGACGTGCATTGAGTAATGCCGCACGATACTGCTCGGCAACCTGTTTCCAGACGACAACGTTGATTTGCCCGGTCTCGTCTTCCAGCGTTACAAAGGTAACGCCGCTGGCTGTACCCGGTCGCTGTTTCGTAATGACCAGACCGGCCACGTTGATCTTCCGGCCATTATCGAGGTCCGGCAAGCTTCTCGCTGAACGATACTCGTAGCGGTCCAGGTGCTGCCTGAGCAGGCATACAGGATGCCGTTCGAGCGTCAGGCCGGTACTCTGGTAGTCCGCAACGATCGTCTGGCCCTCCGTCGGCTTTCGCAGTAGCGGCGCTGCCTCGAAACGATCCATCGAAGGAAACAGCGGCATTGGCTTTTCGATGCCGGACACAGCCCAGCGCGCACGATGCCGATCGCCGGCGAGCGGCCGCAAGGCACCCGAAGTAGCCAACACGCCAAGTTCGCGTTGGTCCAGGCCGGCGCGCTCCAGTAGCTGCTGTGCTTTTGTGTAAACGCCCGAACCACGTTCTGCGACGACTCTGCGCCCTGCCGCCTCAGACAGGCCCTTGACCATGCGCAGGCCAAGGCGAAGTGCGGCTTCACCCGTCTCGTCAGCCTCCAGCGAACAGTCCCACTGACTGTGATTGATGTCGACCGGCCGTACCTGCACGGCATGCCTCTGCACATCCTGTACCAGTTGTGATGCGGAATAGAACCCCATCGGCTGGCTGTTCAGCAGTGCACAGGTAAATGCCGCCGGTTCATGGCATTTCAGCCATGAAGAGACATACACCAGCAGCGCGAAACTCGCGGAATGCGATTCGGGAAATCCATACTCGCCGAAGCCTTCAATCTGACGGAATATCTGCCGCGCAAACTCCTCCTTGTAGCCGCGCTCGCGCATGCCCGCGATCAGCTTTTGCTCGAAGCCACCGAGTCCGCCGCGACGCTTCCATGCCGCCATGGCACGTCGTAGCTGGTCCGCCTCACCCGGCGTAAAACCTGCCGCAACAACGGCGAGCTGCATGACCTGCTCCTGGAAGATCGGCACACCCAGGGTGCGTTGCAGCACGCCTTTCACGGCATCGCTGGGATACTCGACGGCTTCCTCGCCATTTCGACGGCGCAAATACGGGTGCACCATATCGCCCTGTATTGGGCCAGGCCGGATAATTGCCACCTCGACCACCAGGTCGTAGTAACAACGGGGCTTTAGCCTAGGTAACATCGCCATCTGTGCCCGCGACTCGATCTGGAAGACGCCCATCGTGTCGCCCGCGCAAATCATGTCATACACCCGCGGGTCCTCAGCCGGGACGCTGGCCAGCGTATGCCGGGTGCCGCTGAAATCGCGTATCAGGTCAAAGCTGCGGCGTATTGCCGTCAGCATGCCGAGGCCAAGCACGTCGACCTTGAGCAGACCCAGCTCCTCCAGGTCATCCTTCTCCCACTGGATCACCGTCCGATCCGGCATTGCGGCATTCTCGATCGGTACCAGCTGGTACAAAGGCGAATTCGAGATTACGAAGCCGCCCACATGTTGCGACAAGTGTCTCGGAAAACCGATGAGCTCTTTGACGAGATACAAGAGTCGCCGCATGACAGGGCTATCCGGATCCAGCCCCGCCTCGAGAATGCGACTGTCATCAACCTTGTGACCATCCCACCATTGCATCGAGCGCGACAGGCGACTGACCTGCAAGTCGCTCAACCCGAGCAACTTGCCCACATCCCGAAGCGCACTGCGCGGCCTGTATGTAATCACGGTCGCTGCGAGCGCGGCGCGTTCACGGCCATACTTGGCGTAGATATACTGAATAACCTCTTCGCGACGCTCGTGCTCAAAGTCGACATCGATATCCGGTGGCTCGTTGCGCTCCTTGGAGATGAAGCGCTCGACCAGCATTTGCATGCGACCCGGATCGACTTCGGTGATCCCCAGACAAAAGCAGACTGCCGAATTGGCTGCCGAGCCTCTTCCCTGGCACAAAATGCCCTGCGATCGGGCAAATGAAACAATGTCATAAACGGTCAGAAAGAAAGGCTCATACGCAAGATCGGCAATCAGGGCGAGCTCATGCCTGACCAGCTTCACCACCTTGTCCGGCGTGCCCCCCGGCCAGCGACGTTGCATACCCTGCTCGGTAAGCTTGCGCAGGTAGGTGGCAGGCGTTTCCCCCTGTGGTACCAGCTCGTCCGGGTATTCGTAACGCAGTTCATCCAGCGAGAAGTCGATGGCATCCGCAATACGTACCGTTTCCGCCAGCAGCTCGGGCGGATAAATCCGCTGCAATATCTCGATCGGACGCAGATGGCGTTCGCCGTTGGCGTGAAGGACAAAACCTGCATTGTCGATCGTCGTGCCGTGACGTATCGCTGTCAGGGCATCCTGCAGAACCCGTCGCGAGCGACGATGCATGTGCACGTCGCCACTCGCCACCAGCGGCAACTTGAGTCGACGGCCCTCTTCCTCGAGCCTGGCGAGCTGCTCATGCTGCCGGCCATCGGCAAGCAACTCAACGGCGATCCAGAGACGGTCACGAAATGTCTCTCGCACCCAGTGATCTTCGACATCCAGCGTGAAATCGTGATCCGGGACCCAGAGCACAAGACAATCCGGCAAACCGGCCTCGAACGCCATGCGTGATAGCGCATAGCTGCCCTTCTCCGCGGCCCGACGCGCATGGGAGATTAACTGGCACAGTGATGCATAGCCGTTCTGGTTGCGCGCCAATGCAACGAGCTTGCGGCCACTCTGCAATTTGAACTCTGAACCGATGATCAGCTTCTTGAGACCAGACCGCTTCGCGGCCGAGTGCGCGCGGACGATACCGGACATTGAACACTCGTCAGTAATAGCGAGTGCTGCGTAGCCGAGCTCTGTTGCAGTCTCAACGAGCTCTTCGGGATGAGAGGCACCGCGTAAAAATGTGAAGTTGCTGAGTGCGTGCAGCTCAGCGTACTCACCAGTCATCCAAAATAGCCGTGCAGGTACCAGGAAGATGGCTGGCTGCGATTACGAAAGACCCACAAGCGTATCCCTGCAAGGTTTACCGCGGTGTAATAGTCGCGAGAAATACCATCCTCATCCCACCAGCCGGTCTCGAGTCGCTCCGGCCCTTCCAGCAACACTAATGGACCACCCTGGTGCGACGGGTGACCGTCATGGGCCGGTAACAAGGTTGGTTGCGGCAACATCCAAAGAGGGCGCCGTAAGTGTCGACGAACCTCTGCGAGCGTACTGCTCGCCCAGTCAGAAAAGAGGCTTTGAGGACGCCATGCATAGTGAGGACGATGTTCCGCAACCATACTCAATGAGTGCACTGATTGATCACCGACACGAGCAACAAGACGCTCGGCAAGCTCCGTGATCGAATAACGTCGGGCTGGAGCGCTTTTACTACTATCAAAATTCAATCGTGCGGATTCCGCCTGTAATGCCTGCGTCATACCGCTACGCAAACGCACTGCGATAACCGGCTCCGGTAATACAAGTTGATCAAAGCGAATACGCAACAACTCCAGCCAGCGTTCGGCAGAACGATCCGCGCGCGCACAGCCCAGGCGCAGCTCTGTCGCAGAGCCTTTGAGATGAAAAAAACTAAAACAGAGGCGCTGCGTACCCAGTTGTCGCGTCAGCAGGAACTGCTCATGTGATAACAGCAACTCGTGGCAAATATTGAGCAGGCGTTCGCGGTCGGCTTGCTCTTCTGCCATTTCATGATCCGCGCAGAAACGTTCCGGCGCACGCCAGGAGTTTCGCGGGTCCGGCAGGTGGCCGAGCGCGCGATCCAGGGCCAGCATGTGCTCGGCACCAAAACGCCGCACAAAACCCTCACGTGGCAAGCGCAGGCAATCGCCAATCGTCGTGACGCCCATGCCAGTCAGCGACGCAAGCAGCCGCTCCGGCCATTGCAGGCGCTGCAGTGGCAAATCACGTAACACGCGCTGTAAATTTTGCTCATCGCGAATGCAGACTCGTCGCCCTGCCCGCGCCAGCCAGGTGGCGCCCAGCGGCGTTGGTGCAATCGCCAGTGAGGCCTTAAAGCCATGTTTATTGAGGCCTGCCGAAATCTTTTTGCGCAGCTCTGGCAAGCCACCGAACAGTCGCAGGCTGCCTGCGATCTCGAGTAGCAATACGTCTCGGTCGGCAATGCAGACAAACGATGAAAAACGCTCGAGCCAGCTTGCCAGCGCTTCAAGTACCTGTTGTTCGCGCGGCTGGCTGCGTTCTTCGAGCTGCAGTGTCGGTAGCAATGCAAGCGCCGCGTTCGAGGACTGTCCCGCCATGACGCCTGCAGACTCTGCTGCCGCGTCTGCCAGCAGCACACGATGAATGCCCTGCTGCTCTTCAATCACGGCCGTCGCACCGTCGACCGAGCGAGTAGCCTCGAGCGGTAGCCCCGGCAACCAGATACAGAACCAGAGACGCCGCACTCGTGTCGGCGATAAACCTGAGGAACTGACAGGCGCTGCCGGCTCAGCGAACGGCAACAACTGCTGCACTGCAGCAGGAGTCGGGGCGGCTCCCCGTATGGCGACGGGTGATCTCCGTGCCCGCCGCATGATCAGATTAAATTATTGAGAATCGTCGGGCGCCCGCCGCGACTCTTCAGGATATGAACGCGCGTACCCTCGCTGCTTGCGTGCAGCTCGATACGTAATGCAGCCGCTGACGGTTGCAGGCGCGCCGCCATGGGACGAAAAGCAATGCCCCAGCTATGCCCTTTCTCGGCCGCCAGCTGCAAACGCCGGCTGGCCTGGTCGTCAAGTTTTTCGCTCCAGAACAAAACAGCGGCACAGGTGCCGGAGGCGAGCGCCTGTTCCGCAGACCAGAGTATTTCACCAGGATCTTCGGGCCGCACAACCAGCATGCGTGACAGATCGATGCCGCATTGCATCAGCGCGGGCGGATAAGGTTGGAAAGGCGGCGCTACCCAGGCAATCCAGCCCGGCTCGCTGTAGTCGGATTGCGCGTCTTCGGCGCTGAGTTGCACCAGCGCCGGCATCAGCAAACGCAATTCTCCAATACCGTATTGTTCCGTCAGGATTTCAGTCAATGCCCCGGTTGGCCAGCCGCCCCCGGGCAAATGTCGATCCAGCTCCGGGTAACCACTGGGCAAGCCTGCCTGCTGTGGCGTCTGATTGCGTCCCCGCCAGACACGCGGGTTCTCCAGCAGTTTTTCGAGGGACGCAGACAAGGCTTAATGCAGCGGCAGGCCATCGCGAATGACGCCAACCACAACACCCTCGATGACCAGTGACTGATGCTTGAGGTCAACCTCTATGGGTTCGAAGTCCTTGTTTTCAGGTAACAGCGAGACCAGCGAACCTTTTTGCCGGTAGCGTTTGACGGTGACCTCGTCATCAAGACGCGCCACGATGATCTGGCGACTGCGCACTTCGGGGGTGCGATGCACGGCAACAAGATCGCCGTCGAGAATACCGGCATCCTTCATGCTCATGCCCTGCACGCGCAACAGGTAGTGCGGCTTGGGATTAAACAGCTGCTGATCGATCTTGTAATGCGTCTCAATATGCTCCTCGGCAAGGATGGGACTACCCGCCGCAACCCGGCCGACCAGCGGCAGGCCCATCTGGTCTCGCAGGGAATCCTTGAGCTGGATGCCGCGTGAGGCACCCGGTAACAACTCCAGCACGCCCTTGCGCTGTAACGCACGCAGATGCTCCTCGGCGGCGTTTGCCGACTTGAAACCGAGCTCAGCGGCGATCTCCGCACGGGTCGGCGGCATACCGGTTTCGCTGATAAATTCCTGAATCATTTCAAGAATTTGCCTTTGCCTGGGGGTTAATTCGCGCATTTGAACAGTTCCTGTATGGATTCACAGTATCTGGGATTATATACAGTACCAGGGCAAGTGCAAGTACCAACAGGAACGCGCTTCAGACGCTGCTAACAGTAGCCTGCGGACGCCCCTTCTGTTCGTGCGCCGAGGCGGGGCTTACATCGGCACTAGCGCCGCTACGGTCTGCGGATACGGTATTCCGGATGTCGCCAGCTAACGACAAAAGATAATAAAAACAGCAGTTTTCATTGCAGCTTCGGACAGTTTGTTAAATAATGCGCCTGCAGTTTTACCCACAAAGGAACTTTCCAAGATGAAAAAGACCGCACTAAGAGCAAGCGCACTTGCGCTCTTCGTAGCAATGGCCGCTGGCTGTGCCACAACTGGCCTCGATGATGTTAAGGCAACAGCCGATCGTGCTGCCGCTGACGCCGCTGCTGCAGCCTCTGCTGCTGAAGCTGCTCGTGCCGCTGCCGACCGTGCTGCTCAGGCCGCATCTGCTGCACAGAGCACCGCAGATCGCGCCATGTCAGCTGCGACAGCATCACAAGCCTGCTGCGAAGCTAATCGCGAAAGCATGGAACGTATGTTCCAGAAGTCAATGTCCAAATAAGATTGTATCTAGTAGCGAAGACTACGAAATCAGTTATTCAGACGCCGCGCTTGTCGCGGCGTTTTTTATGCTGACGCCAACTGCTTCGGGAATGCCGTCGGAGCGCGCGACCAACAATTCCACCAGGCCCCAGTCCAGCTGCCCGGCGCGCTCCGACGTTACGCTTATGAACTGCTCGGTGACCTGCGTCAGCGGATCCTTGCTGTGCGTATCGATATCCGGCAGATCGATATCAGCATCCAGCTTCTCTATCTGTTCGAGCGACGCATCCACTGGCGGCTGCGCCGATTCCAGCAACGGGTGCACCTCGGCAACGAGCGTTTCGCCATCCCAGCCGAGCTTCACTGGCGCATTGATGATTCGTACCGGCGTATTGACGCTCAGGCGCTGAAACAGGAATTCAATATCTTCCGGAAACATGCGTATGCAACCATGAGAAACGCGCATGCCGACACCGGCAGGTCTGTTAGTGCCGTGAATCAGGTAACCAGGAAGCGCCAGGCGCAATGCCCTCGATCCCAGCGGATTATCCGGTCCCGGCGGCACAATGCGCGGCAACGGATCGCCCTCCGCGGCGTGTTCGTCGCGCACCGATTGCGGTGGATACCAGGCCGGGTTCTTCGCCATCGCAACGATCTTTGTCAGGCCGATCGGTGTCTCCCAGTCCATTCGCCCAATACTGATCGGATAGGAATACACGTAAGCGGGCTTGCCGGCCTGGCTCGGCGGGAAGTAATACATGCGGTACTCAGCGAGATTCAGCACCAGGCCTTCGCGCGGCCCGGGTGGCAGTATGAAGCGCGTAGGCAGCACTATCTCGGTGCCGGCACCGGGCACCCAGATATTGACATCCGGGTTGGCGCGAACGATGTCCTGGTAACCCAGGCCGTGGCGTCGCGCAATATCCACCAGCGTGTCTTCATAACGCGCCGTTACGGTGGAAACGGCGCCAATGACGTCGAAACCCTCAGGCGGCAACTCGTAGACTTCCGGGTACGATGGCGAACTTGCCAGCAATCCGGCAGCAAGCAGCGACAACAGGCGAGCTATCACTGGCCTTTTTCGTCCGCTTCAATCACTTCGACTTCACACTCGGCAGCCGCAAGCCATTCCTGCATCGCCTGGCTTTCGAGCAGGCGGTGCGGGTAGAACCCGGCGGACTCCGGCAGATTGATACCGTAAGTTCGCAGGCGCAAAACCACTGGCGCAAACATCGCGTCGGCAATCGAAAAATTACCAAACAACCAGCCACCGCGATCACCGAACTGGCGATGACAGTCTCCCCAGATATGAATGACGCGATCGATGTCGGCACCCAGCGCGTCAGGCAACGGCACTTTGCGGCCCATTGCGCGGCAATTCATCGGCATGCATTCGCGCAGGTGATGAAAGCCGGAGTGCATTTCAGCCGAGATCGAGCGGGCCAGTGCGCGTTCGTCCGGATCCGCCGGCCACAGCTGCTTCTTCGGCCAGCGCTCGGCGACGGTCTCCGCAATGGCGAGTGTATCCCAGACCGTCAAGTCACCCAGCAACAGCACGGGAACACGGCCCGCCGCAGAGAATGACGCAATCTCCTGAGCCGAGGTGTCGGTATCGAGAACGATCCTGTGCTCGTCGAACTCGATGCCCGCTTCCTTCAGCAGCAGCCAGGAACGCAGCGACCAGGAAGAGTAGTTCTTATTGCCGATAATCAGTTTTGGTTTCATTGCTCTGGACTCGGTTGCACCGTCCCTATGGTAAACCATCGCGCGTTGACCGACATAGGGAGTTGCCGGTAGCCTGTGCTAATGGCGATGAAGATAGCGTTCGAACTGACGGACAGGGACCTGCGTTTTTTCAGGAAGGCGCTAAAGCTATCCCGCGAGGCCGTTCGAGATGCCGAAGAAAGCGAGATTATAGAAGCAATTCGTGACGTTCTCGAGACCATACGCCAAAGCCAGCCGCTACCGGACTTCGTTGGCCAGCGGATTCCGCAACTCGAGTCGATGATTTCGATGCTGACGGACGATGACTGGCAGTTGCCCGCGACAGACCGCGAACGGCTGCTGGCGACGTTTGTTTACTTTGCCGACCCTGAAGATATTCTCCCGGACGACATTCCGGTCATCGGTTACCTCGACGACGTCATCATCATCGAATTAGTCCTGGGCGAGTTGAAGCATGTCCGCGAAGCCTATGATGACTTCTGCAGTTTTCGCAAAGACTTCAACCGCGAGCACGGCAAGAAGGTCGATGCCGTGATTCGTCGCGACCGACTGGACCGGCGACGGCAACAGCTGCATCAACGAATGCGGCGGCGCTCTGCGCGCCAGGCAAAAAGCAAACTCTGGTAGCCAACGACATCAGCCCCGTCTAGTGCGCCGCAACATCCGGTCGGGAACAGCCCTGTCCTGTCTGGCGGCTCAGGGAAGAAATTGGGGACATTCTGCTTTTCCGCGGACAAGAAATTGGGGACATTCTGCTTTTCCGCGCGCGGAAAAGCAGAATGTCCCCACTGTCTTGTTCAGCCGCTCAGAGCCGCATCAGTACAGAGCCCCAGGTAAAGCCGCCGCCAAACGCTTCCATCAGGATCAGCTGACCCTTTTGTACTCGCCCGTCGCGAATACCGACGTCCAGCGCCATGGGCACAGAAGCCGCCGACGTATTGCCGTGATCCTGCACCGTGAGGATGACTTTTTCCATCGGCAGGCCGAGACGTTTTGCCGTCGCCTGGATAATACGGATGTTCGCCTGGTGTGGAATCAGCCAGTCGAGTTCATCCTGGTCGACGCCGGCTTTTTCCAGCGTCTCCGCCGCAATGCCTCCCAGCGTCTTCACCGCGACCTTGAACACCTCACTACCGGTCATCTGAATCGCCGCCTCGTCGGTGCCGGCTTTTGCAAGCTGGTTCGACGGGCCGACCGGGTAGTAAAGCAGGTCTTTGTACTGGCCATCCGCGCCGAGGTGACACGACAGAATGCCGGGCTCCGCGGACGGCTTCACGATGACCGCCCCTGCCCCGTCGCCAAACAGCACGCAGGTATTCCTGTCGGTCCAGTCCATGAGCTTGGTGATGCACTCGGCGCCCATTACAAGCGCGCATTTCGACTCGCCCAGGCGAATGAACTTGTCCGCCATTGTCAGCGCATAGATAAAACCGGTGCACGCGGCTTCCAGGCTGAACGCTGTGCACGCGGGAATACCCAGGCGATGCTGAATCAACGTCGAGACATTCGGAAATATCAGGTCCGGCGAGGTGGTTCCGGTGATCACAAGATCGATATCGGCAACCTCGACGCCCGCGTCTTCGATAGCCTTCTTCGCCGCTTCGACGCACATGTCCGAGGTCGTCTGATCGTCGGCGACGACATGGCGACGCTCGACGCCGGTGCGAGTTCGAATCCACTCATCCGTCGTATCGACGAGCTTCTCGAGGTCGAAGTTCGTCATGATCCGTTCTGGCAAGTAGCGGCCTGTGCCAGCGATGCGCGAATACGTCATAGGGTTTCCTTTTGCAGCATTGCACCAATCTGTTGCGGCAACTGATTGCGAACCTCAACGATCGCCGTATCGATAGCGTGCTGAAATGCATACGCGTCCGCGCTACCGTGGCTCTTGATTACAATACCATCCAGGCCGACAAGAGTCGCACCGTTGTAGTTGCGCGAGTCTACCTCAATGGCCAATCTGCGCAGCACGGGCCCGGCAGCCAGTGCCTGCAGCTTCGCGAGCCAATTCCTGCTGAATGCCCGGCGCAGGTAATGTTTCACCAGGCCTACCGTTCCTTCCATCGTTTTCAGCGCAACGTTGCCGGTAAATCCGTCGGTCACAACCACGTCAGCCTTGCCGGAGAATAGATCGCTGCCCTCGACGAAGCCGACATAGTTTAAAGAGCTTTCGGTCAGTCGGGCGGCGGCGTCCCTGATCGTGTCGTGCCCTTTGGTGTCCTCGGCACCGATATTCAGCAACGCGACCCTGGGCTGTTCGATACCCAGGATGTCGGATGCGACGATGGAACCCATCACCGCGTTATGAAACAGGTGCACGGCGCTGCCTTGCGTATTTGCACCCAGGTCGAGCATGTGCAGAGAGCCGCCGATCGCCGGCAGCTCGGCGATAATTGCGGGCCGATCGATGCCAGGCAGCATCTTCAGTACGAACTTCGCGGTCGCCATCAGCGCGCCGGTATTGCCCGCGCTGACACAGGCATCAGCCTCGCCGGACTTGACCAGGTTGATGGCTACGCGCATGGATGAGTCTTTCTTCTTTCGCAACGCCTCGACCGGTGCTTCCGACATGCCAACGACTTCGCTGGCGTGTCGAATGTGCAGTCGGGGCTCGTTGCCGACGATACGCTGAACCAGGTCGTTGAGCTCGCGTTGGTCACCAACGAGTATCAGGTCGAGATGCGCGTATTTCTGTAACGATTTGGCAGCCGCGCGCACGACTACCTCGGCGCCGCGGTCGCCGCTCATCGCATCGAGAGAAATGGTTGAGTGTGATCCCACTGTTCGACGGGTCGGAGAATCTCCGACCGATCAGGGGATGGGTTTACTCTTCGTCGTCAGACTCAGGTTGCGTGACAACCTGGTTGCCGCGGTAGAAACCGTCCGGTGTTACGCGGTGGCGCAAATGCGTTTCGCCGGATGTCGGGTCCACTGACAATGCCGGCTTTTTCAGCTTGTCATGTGAGCGCCGGTTGCCGCGCGTTGAAGGGGTCCTGCGACTCTTTTGAACAGCCATAATCTTCTCCTGCCCGAACCTGCCCTGCGGGCCTCGTTAATCCTGTGTCATCTGCGCGCGCAGTGCGGCAAACGGTGTTGTGCTGGTCTTCTGCTCGTCCGGCTCGGCGGTCAGCGCCTTGCACGAAGCCACATCAACATGCATTGCCGAAAATGGCAATGCCATGATCAGCAGCTCTTCCACGATATCCAGCGGCCGGAGTTTATCCTCCTCCAGTTCCCAGACCTCGTGGTCTTCATACCCATCGGCTGTTTCCTCGGCTCCGAGCAACAGCATGTCTGCCTCGACAGCGACGGTCAGCTCGAAGCCCTCCAGACAGCGCTGGCAAACCGCATGCAGCGTCGTGCCTGCCTTGCAACGAACCCGCGGCAACGCTCGCCGCGCATCGGCAAAGCCGAATTCAAGCGATCCCTCGATCTGCGAATCGCGCCAGTGGCGAGGAATTTTCGCTGCATCGAGCGCAGACAAATCAGCCTCCACGATCGACGCCAGCTGTTCGAAACCCTCAAGTTTCTCAGCTATTTCAATAACTTGCCCGGCCGCCGCCCAGTCGGCCGCGGTACGGCGATCTCGCAGCGTATTAGCCATGGCGCGCGCATCATAAGGACCTCAGAGGCCACTGTCAAAGCATCTCGCCGCCCGAGCGCTGCAGAAATACTAGCGGTCAGGCGCAAACCCGGTAATATTCGCATCGTCTGGCTTAAGGTTCTGATTTATTTATGCAAAACCCCTCTGCACCCCCGATCGTGTTGGCCTCTTCGTCACCGTACCGCCGCGCTCTGCTGGAACGATTTCTTGACCAGTACGAGACCGTCGCTCCGGATGTGGACGAACGCAATGGACTCGGCCTCGAGCCAGCCGATCTCGCGCGCCACCTGGCGCGAAAAAAGGCCGAGGCGGTTGCCGGCAGCCACCGCGACGCGCTGGTCATTGGCGCTGACCAGCTAGCCGTCCTGAACAACACGGTACTCGGTAAGCCGGGTGACCACAAAAATGCCCTGGAGCAACTGCTGGCGGCGTCGGGGCAGGCGGTGACGTTTCTGACGGCCGTCTGCGTGCTCGATCCGATCGAGCGAACGCGCTACGAGCACACCGACAAGACGATCGTCCGGTTTCGCGAATTTGACCGCCGGCTTGCGGAGGCGTACCTGCGCCTGGACGAACCCTACGACTGCGCCGGCAGCTTCAAACTCGAGGGCGCCGGCTTCGTGTTGTTCGAGTCTCTGAAGACCGACGATCCCACGTCGCTGATCGGCCTGCCGATGATCTGGCTGGCTGACCGCCTGCTGCAGCTCGGGTACCTGTCGCCGTAGTTACCCTGACATCGGGGACATTCTGGATTTCCAGGGCGAACCTGAGGTTTTTCAGAACGCCCGCCTTTACTTTTCGCGACGACGTTGTTGCTGAGCATCCTTGACGCCAACGGTCAGGAACTCTTCAAGATCATCTGCCAGCGGCGCGGTGAAATGCAGGTCGTTACCGCTGTTATCGACGAAGGCGATGGACTGCGCATGCAGGAACAGCCGCCGCAGACCGAGCTTGCCGGCCTGCCGATTCATCGCCTCGATACCGTACCGTTCGTCGCCCACAATCGGGTGCCCGGTGTGCTGCAGATGCACCCTGATCTGGTGTGTGCGGCCAGTCACCGGCGAGCACCGCAGCAGGCTATACAGGCCGTAGGTACGTGACAGGCTGACGAGCGTCTGCGCGACCTTGCCTTGTTCGCTAACCACGACGTGACGTTCACCACCGCGGCGATTCTGCACCTCGAGAGGCACATCGATGAACTGCTCGCCGTATTGCCAGTCGCCGACGACAAGAGCGAGGTAGTTTTTTTCCACCTGCCCTGCCCTGAACAATGCGTGCAGTTCGCGCAGCGCCGAGCGTCGCTTCGCAAAGACGAGGCAGCCGGAGGTTTCGCGATCGAGACGATGTACCAGCGAAAGATCTTTCAGGTCGGGCCGCGCGTGGCGCAGAAGTTCGATGGCACCGTAGCTGATGCCACTGCCGCCGTGCACCGCCAGTCCGGTCGGCTTGTCGATGACCAGCAAGCGCTTGTCTTCATAAAGCACCTGTTCCAGCAGACCCTGGGCCAGTTTATCGGGCGGCGGCGCGGGACCGGTCCGGACGCGCGCCGGCGGGACACGCACCTCATCGCCTTCGGAGAGCTTGTATTCTGCCTGCACCCTGCCACCGTTGACCCGGACCTCGCCGCGCCTGAGCAATCGATACACCCGACTCTTTGGCACCCCCGGCAGCTCGTTTCGCAGAAAATTGTCGATACGCTGCCCGGCGCGCTCTGCGTCGACCGCGACCTTACGGACACCGGTAACACGAGTCTCGGCGGCATCTTTAGACTTTTCTTGCATGATCAATAACTTGAAGTCGGGTTAGGGTGTGCTATATTACCGCCCTGAGGCGTCCCGGGATACCAACCCGACAGTCCTCACAACCGGGCGGCACCCGATCGAGGATTGACCGTCTACCGTTTCCACCCGCAGCGACTACCCCACTGGATCGTAGCCTCTGCGACACATTGTGGTCCCGCAGTTTGCGGAACCGAATTTCAGATGGCAGCGAGCTCGGATTCCGGCTGGCGCCAGAGCGGCAAAGCCGCAGGGCATTCATGCTGATAGTTTCATGGGTTCTGACCCTCTTTCGTCAAACCCGATTCGAAATTGCGAATTTCTTCGACGGCGCAATCCTGCGCCGGCTTTCTATGCGTGACCTTCCCTGCGCCCGCTCCACGGCGTTTCGCCCCGATTTGCTGCCCTGTCACTCACTTCAAGTAGGGCACTATGAAAAGAATGCTAATCAACGCAACTCAGGAAGAAGAGTTGCGCATGGCGATGGTCGATGGCCAACGCCTTTACGACCTCAACATCGAAGCGCCGGCTAGCGAACGCAAAAAAGCCAACATATACAAAGGTAAAATTACACGCATCGAGCCCAGCCTCGAGGCCGCCTTTGTCGACTACGGTGCCGGTCGTCACGGCTTCCTGCCGCTAAAAGAAATTTCCAGCGAATATTTCGTCAAGGACAACAAGTCCGGCGGAAAACCCAGCATCAAGGATGTCCTCAAGGAAGGACAGGATATCGTTGTACAGGTCGACAAGGAGGAGCGCGGCAACAAGGGCGCTGCGCTGACGACGTTTGTCAGCCTCGCCGGGCGTTTCATCGTACTGAAGCCCAACAAGGAACGATCCGGCGGCGTCTCGCGGCGTATCATCGGCGACGATCGCGACCTGGCACGCAAATCCCTGAATGACATCGTCGTGCCAGACGGCATGAGCGTGATCCTGCGGACCGCGGGCATCGATCGCAGCCCGGAGGAACTCGCCTGGGATCTGGAAAATCTCCTGACGATATGGACGGCTATCCTGAATGTCGTACTCGAGCGCCCCTCCCCGTTCCTGATTTACCGCGAGAGCGACTCGGTCGTACGTGCGCTTCGCGACTACCTGACGGGCGAGATTGGCGAAATCCTGATTGACGATGAAGCCACCTACAACGAGGCTCGCGAATTCGTCGAACAGGTGATGCCGCAGAACCTGAAGAAGCTGAAGCACTACGTAGATCCGGTGCCGCTGTTCACGCGCTTCCAGATCGAGACGCAGATCGAGTCGGCATTCGCACACATGGTGAGCCTGCCATCCGGCGGCAGCATCGTCATCGACCACACTGAAGCCATGGTTTCGATTGATGTCAACTCGGCGCGCGCCACCAAGGGTGGGGACATTGAAGCCACGGCATTGAACACCAACCTCGAAGCCGCGGACGAAGTGGCTCGCCAGCTTCGCATCCGCGACCTGGGCGGGCTGGTCGTTATCGATTTCATTGATATGGGCCCGCAAAAACACCAGCGCGACGTCGAGAACCGCCTTCGCGACGCGGTTCGCCAGGATCGGGCACGCGTGCAGATTGGCAAGATCAGTCGCTTCGGCCTGCTGGAAATGTCACGCCAGCGACTGCGGCCGTCAATCGGCGAATCAGCCTACCAAACCTGTCCGCGTTGCACCGGTTTTGGCACGATCCGCAGCGTCGAATCGCTGGCGCTGGCGATCTTGCGCATCATTGGCGAAGAAGCCCGCAAGGAACGCACGTCCAAGGTGATCGCGCAGCTCCCCGTTGAAGTTGCCACTTACCTGCTCAACGAAAAACGCGATTGGGTTCGCGGACTGGAGTCTCAGCACGACACGCAGGTTGTGTTAGTAGCCAACTCGGCGCTCGAGACGCCGCATTACGAAGTTCGACGCGTACGCGATGACCAGATGGAACTTGCGGAGAACTCGGGCGTCAGCTACGAACTCTCTCATACCATCGTCGAACCCGAGTCACCGCAGGATGTGCTCGCGCGCAAGGCTATCGAACAGCCCGTCGTCGCCACACTGAAACCGACAACGACCGCACCGAAAACCCAGAAGTCACAGAAGCCGGCGCGCAAGGGTTTCTGGGCCGGCATCTTCGCACTGTTTGGCGGCGAAGAAGACGAGCAGAAACCGAACGGTCGCGGTCGAGGTAGCGACTCACGTCGATCGCAGCAGTCGCGTCGACGCGGCGGTAGCGATACGCGCAAGACCGCCGAGAAACGCGGGCCGCAGCGAAAAAAGGCCGCCAAGAAAACGACCACAAAGAAGGCAGCGACAAAGAAGACGGCCAAGAAAGCACCTCAGAAGAAGGCGGCCTCGAAGAAGACCGGTCCCAGGCAACAGTCTGACGAGGCGACCCAGAAGACGCCTTCCTCGCCGCAGCAGGAATCGGCAGACGAGTCTCGCAATGAACCGAAACGCACACGCAGTCGCCGCAGCCGCGGTGGCAGGCGCCGGCGTCGCTCGGCAGACAAGCCGGAGCAGACGACCGATACGCAGCCGGCCGCGCAGAAGACCGACTCGCAACAGCCCAAACAGGAGGCGGCAAGTGCGAAGCCCGTCGATCGCGCCCCGGCAGAACAGACGCCGAAACAAGATAGCGGTCCGCCGCGCGCTCGCACCGATGAACAACGTGCCCGCGACTCCGCGCCGCCCAAAGACGCTCCGCAGAAAGTGAGTAACGCTTCGGATGACGGCGCGGCAAATTCGCCAAAGCCAGCCACTGCAGACAAACCTGCGGCGGCCAAGGCCGATAGCAAGCCTGCCGCCGAAACGGCAGCGAAGCCGCAGACTCCACGCGAAGAGCAGCCAGCAGCAAAGCCGCCGCCAGAGCCGGCGAAGCCACAGGAAAGCAAGCCGCCCGCGAAACCGAAAAGTGAATCATCGGCCGCGCCGAAGCCGGCAGCCGACGGTAACGGCAGCACCGGCAAAGAGGTAGCTGCGAAACCCGCAGCCAGGCTGCTGCCGTGGGAACCGCAACCCGCGCCAGCAGAAATAAAGCCAGCACCGAAACCGTCCCCGAAACCGGCACCTAAGGCCGACGTCGCGACTCCTGAGCAACCCAAACTGGAGCCGGCCGCTCCGCCACCGCCCAGGCCGGACAGCAAACCGTCGGAGCCGGCGCAGGACTAGTGCGTATCGTCCTGTGCTTACTTCTTGGAGAGCGTCTCGAGTAAACCTCGGGACGCGTCTTCGACAAGGTCGAGCACCCGTTCGAAGCCAGCTGCGCCACCATAATAAGGATCAGGCACTTCTCGCTCCCTGAGCGATGAGAATTCCAGGAACAGGCGGACCTTGCCGTGGTGCGCAGGTGGCGAGCGGTCTTTCAGGCGCTCAAGATTGTCCATGTCCATCGCGATGACGTAGTCAAAGCGTTCGAAGTCCTCGTCGCTGACGCGTCGGGCGCGCAGATCTCCGAGTTGAATACCGCGCCGCTCCGCTGCCGCTTTCGCGCGACGGTCCGGCGGATCGCCGACGTGATACGCGTGCGTGCCGGCGGAATCGATATGGATGTGCTCGCCCAAGCCGGCTTCTTCGACATAGTGACGGAACACACCCTCAGCTGTCGGCGATCGACAGATGTTGCCCATGCAGACGAACAGCACGGATACTTTTGCCTTGGTCTCAGTCATGGCCGCTAAAGTACACTACTTCGAGTATTTCGTTGAGCCCGGCATCAATAAATTTTGGCGGGCAGTTGTCCATGTCATCGAAAGCATCGACACGCTTCATTTCGGGCCACAAGGCCTGCATCGTCGAAGCAGGAATCGAGAATGGCGGCCCGTTCGCCACAGACTGATCGTATTCAACAGTAACGATCAGGCCCGTGGCGTTCGCGTCCAGCAGTGAGCGGGTGTGTTGTACGTACCTGGCACGCACGTCTGGCGCTATCGCGACCAGCGCCCCGCGATCGTAGTACCCGCTGAACGACCCACCCGAAAACGCAAAGTAGTCGCCGCAGTGAATCGTTATGGGCCTGTCTCTTGCAATGTAGGCGGTCAATTCACCGTCGACAAGGTCATAGTCGAGCGAGTTCTCTTCAAAAAAGGCCCTGGCCGCGATTTCCGACAGTTCGACGCCAACCACCTCGTTGCCCTGTTGCTGCAACCACAGCAAGTCCACTGACTTGCCGCAGAGTGGCACCAATACACGTTTGCCGGTCGCATTCCAGTGCTTCTGCAGGCTCTTGTTGCCGCCCTGCTCATGCCAGCCGATCCGGCCCACCTGCCATCGTTCCAGCCAGTCACTACTCACAGGCGACTTGACCCATTGCCCAGCCGCCCGCTTTCCATGCCGGTTCGCTGCGATAGCAGTGACGCGGCGGCGGCAAGGACATCCCCACAATCGCCTTCGACTTTCAGCGTCGCCAGGTCATCTGCGCGCGTGTGACCCTGATTGATGATGGCGATGGGCTTGTTCTGTTCAGCCGCCCGGCGCGCAAAGCGATACCCCGAAAACAGCATGAGCGAAGAACCAATGACGAGTAGTGCATCGGCGCGATCGACGGCAGACAGCGCCTCGCCAACGCGTTCTTTGGGCACGTTCTCACCGAACATGACGACGTCCGGCTTCACGATGCCGTCGCACTCCGGGCAGCCGGGGACGCGGAACTCCTCATGGCTATGGGCGGCCAGCTCGGCGTCGCCGTCCGGCTTGTAGCGAAATACGTCGGCATGCCAATCCGCGTTGGCTTGTTTTAGCGCGCTCTGAAAGTCGAGGCGGGCAAAGGTCGATTTGCAGGCAAGGCAGCGCACCCTGGACAGATCGCCATGCAGGTCGATGACGCGGCGACTCCCGGCCGTGCTGTGCAGGCGGTCCACGTTCTGGGTGATCAGCGTATCGACTTTGCCCGCCGATTCGAGGCCCGCCAGCGCGTAATGCGCCCGGTTCGGCCGAGCCCTGGAGAAGCGCTGCCACCCGACATAACTGCGCGCCCAGTAACGCTTGCGCGCATCGATATTCTTGACAAAATCCGGGAACTGGATGGGCTTGGCATGCTTCCATTCGCCATTGCGATCCCGGTAGTCCGGTATGCCGGACGAGGTGCTGACACCCGCACCGCTGATCACGGCGACCGCTTCGTGTTCCGCCAGGAACGCTGCTAATTGCTCACTTTGCTGCTGCATCCGGCCATTGCAGCACCGTCGCCGGATCGGCGTCAATGCGAGTTGCCGGCCTTGCCAACTCCGCAGCGGAAGAAGATCAAGCCGCTCAGACCGTTATGTCGCCTTTTTAACGGGCTATGCAGGTTGCCAACGCCCATGAACTCGCTTACGCTCTGGTAATCTATTGGTTTGTCTTTATACATAAAGCAGGGGGAGTAAAGATGTCCAAACCCACGGTATTCCGGGGTGTTCTCGGATTTGTAGCGGCTGCGCTGGTAACACCCGCAGTCGCCCAGGACGATGTTTCAATTCTTGAAGAAATCGTCGTCACATCAACCAAGCGTCAGCAGACGTTGCAGGAAGTTCCTGTCGCGGTTTCTGTCGTTAGTGCAGCGGATATCAAGGAGTCGCAGGTCCTGGACATCAAGGATTTGCAGTTCCTGGTGCCCTCGTTGCGCATCACGCAGCTGCAGTCCAGTGGCAACACCAACTTCATTATCCGGGGATTCGGCAACGGCGCGAATAACGCCGGCATCGAACCCTCCGTCGGCGTATTCATCGACGGCGTTTATCGTTCGCGTTCGGCGGCAGCACTCAACGATCTGCCCAACCTCGAGCGTATCGAGGTGCTGCGCGGACCGCAAAGCACGCTGTTCGGTAAGAACGCATCGGCAGGCGTCATCAGTGTCGTGACGGCCAAACCGAATCTCGATGTCATGGAAGGGTCGGCATCGCTCACAGTCGGTGACTACAGCCAGGTGATCGTCAAAGGCGACGTTAACGGACCCCTGTCAGAAACCGCCGGCTTCAGCCTGTCCGGCAGCTTCAACCAGCGCGACGGCTACTACGACAACCTCGCTGGTGGCGAAGCACTCGGCGAACTGAATCGTTTCGGCGTGCGCGGCCAGCTCTACTTCGTGCCCTCCGACGAGGTCGAGGTACGCCTCATTGCCGATTACTCGGACCTCGATGAGGCGTGCTGCGGTGTTGCCAACCTGCAAAATGGCCCGACCGGAGCAGCCATTGTCGCGCTTGGCGGCAACCTGGTGCCCAATGCGCCATTTGCCTACCAGGGCTACTACGACTTCACCCCGGTCAACGAATTCGAGAGCAGCGGCATTTCCGGCCAGTTGGACTGGGACATCAATGACGATGTCACGCTGACGTCCATCACATCGTTCCGCAACCTCGCACGCTTCGAGAACGGCGATGTCGACTTCACCAGCGCGCCATTGCTCGATCCGAGCACCGGCAACCTGACGGACGTCGATATCGACACCATCACACAGGAGTTTCGCCTCGCCGGTGCCACAGATGCGACGAGCTGGATGGTTGGTGCATATATCTTCGACGAAGACATCACTCAGCGAACAGGCCTGATTTACGGACCCGCTTTCCGCGCTTATGCAGACATTCTTGCCGGTGGCACACCCGGGGCATCGCCGCTTTGGGATATCGAAGCCGGACTGACGGCGCTGGGCTTCCCGGTAGCTACGCCTCCGGGGACGTTCTTTGCCAGCGGACAAGGCAACGTCGAAGTCTCGACAATGGACAACCAGGCCTTTTCGCTATTTGGCCAGGTCGACATCGATCTTGGCGAGCGCGCCACGCTGACCCTCGGCGCCAACTACACCGAGGATGAGAAGGACGTCACCTTCAGCCAAACCGCGACCGATGTGTTCTCAAGCATCGACCTGGTGCAGGCCGGCGGCACGCTGATTTACGGCCAGGTCTTCCAGCAACAGATTGCGGGCGGCGCAGATCCGGTAACCGCGGACGCTGTTGCAACAGCCACGTCGGCAGCGCTTGCGCCGATCGCGTGCTCGCCCACCAACCCGCCGCCTGCCTGTAACCCGACCCTTGCCCTGCGCCCGTTACAGCTGCAGCGACCGAATATCGTATTTCCGAACTCGGTTGAACCGGGAACAACAAAAGACGATGAAGTCACCTGGACCGTTCGCCTCGCCTTCGATGTCAACGACGACGTCAATATTTACGGCAGCGTTGGCACCGGCTTCAAAGCCAGTTCCTGGAACCTGTCGCGCGACTCGCGGCCGTTTGCCAGCGACCTGCCGGCACTCACTACGGCCGGCCTGTTGGTGCCGAACATCGTTGCGGGTTTCCGTTACGCCACGCCTGAGGAATCCACGGTTTACGAAATCGGCCTGAAAGGCAGCTGGGATATAGTTTCCGTGAATCTCGCCCTGTTTGACCAGGAGATCGAGGGCTTTCAGTCGAACATCTTCACCGGAACGGCCTTCAGCCTTGTCAACGCTGGCAAGCAGTCGACCACCGGCGCAGAAATCGACATTCGCTGGATGCCTTCGGATGTCTTCGAAGGAACGCTGGCAGCTACCATTCTCGACCCGAAGTACGATTCGTTCCCGGGCGCGACCGGAGTCAACGGCCCAACCGATCTCAGCGGCACACAGCCGCCGGGCATTCATGAGCTCAGCCTGACGGCCGCCGGTCGTTACAGCTTCCAGCTTGGCAATGCGGCGGGCTACGCTCGTGTCGAGTACATTTACGAGGACGAAATCCAGGTCATCGAAAACGTGCCTGCCAGCGTTGCTACGCGAGAGGTGAGCACGATTAACGCCAGTGTTGGCCTTGCGTGGGACAACGGCTTCGAGACCATGCTCTGGGGCCGTAACATCAACAACGACGAGTACCTGCTGAGCGCGTTCCCGTCTGTAGCGCAGGCGGGCAGCTACTCGGGCTACCCGAACCAGCCGCGCACTTTCGGCCTGACGGTTCGCAAGTACTTCGACTGACCACAAGCACAACAAAGCACAAACATTGCGGGCCCCTTTCGGGGCCCGCTTTGCATTTGGCTGCCGGCTTTCGAGTAGAATCGATGCTCCAACATCAGGATGCACGGACAGCCAATGAAGAAGACAATCAAGGTTGAAGAACTCCCCGGCCTGGTGGGTACGGACCTCGAACCATCGCCGTGGATCGAGATCACCCAGGAGCGCGTCAACCAGTTTGCGGACGCCACCAACGACCATCAGTTTATTCACGTCGATCCGGAAAAGGCAGCGCAGACGCCGTTTGGCGGACCGATCGCGCATGGTTTTTTAAGCCTGTCACTGCTTTCCTACCTCAACGAGCAGTCGGCTGTGTTTCCTGAGAACCTCGCGATCGTTATCAACTACGGCTCGGACAAGGTCCGTTACCTGAACCCGGTCAGGGTTGGCAAGCGTATTCGCTCGCGACAAACCGTGCTCGAGATGAACGAAAAGAAACCCGGCCAGTGGCTCATGAAGTGTGCGGTCACCGTGGATATCGAAGGCGAAGAAACGCCTGCACTCATTGCGGAGATCCTGTCACTGCTGGTTGTCGCATAAGCAATTGCACCACGAGGAATCACTATGACTATCAGACTCGACGGCCAGGTGGCCATCGTCACAGGCGCCGGCCAGGGCCTTGGCCGCTGTCACGCCTTGGCGCTTGCAGAGCGCGGCGCCAACGTTGTCGTCAATGATCTCGGCGATGCCAGTGGCGTTTCCGTAAATGCCGACAGCGTCGTTGCCGAGATCAACGCCCAAGGTGGTGAAGCCATCAGTCACGGCGCGAACGTGGCAGAGTTCTCACAGGTCGAGGACATGGTCAAACAGGCAATGGACCGGTGGGGCCGCGTCGACATCCTGATCAACAACGCCGGTATCCTGCGCGACAAGACGTTTGCGAAGATGTCACTGGACGATTTCCGCCTCGTTATCGACGTGCACCTGATGGGGACCGTCAACTGCACGAAGGCCGTCTGGGACATCATGCGCGAGCAGAACTACGGACGCGTAGTCTTCACCAGCTCGAGCTCCGGCCTGTACGGCAACTTCGGGCAGTCCAATTACGGGGCGGCCAAAATGGCCATGCTCGGCCTGATGAACACGCTGCACCTCGAAGGCATGAAGAACGACATCCGCGTCAACTGCCTGGCACCCACGGCAGGTACCGCCATGACCGAGGGTTTGCTGCCGGAGCCGGTGTTCAAACTGCTGTCGCCCGATGTGGTCAGCCCGGCCGTGGTCTTCCTGTCGGGACCCGACGCACCCAGCCGCAAGGTGCTGGGCGCCGGCGGCGGCAGCTTTGCGATCTTCAAGGGCTTCGAGACGGAGGGCGTCAGCCTGTTGCCCGGCGATGCAACGCCTGAAGGCATTGCAGAAGCCTGGAAAACGATCAACGACGAAGCGGGTATGAGAGAATTCACCGGCGGTTTCGAGCAGACCGGCAAGTTCGCCAAACAGGGCGCTGAAAAACTCGGCCTGGACCTGAGCGACCAGGACAACTAAGCCAGAACAAACAAGGAACAGCATGCAATGAGGCAGGCAGTCATCGTATCGACAGCGCGTACACCCATCGGCAAGGCCTACCGCGGCGCGTTTAACAACACCGAGGCGCCGACCCTCGGCGGGCATGCCGTCAGGCACGCCGTCTCGCGAGCCGGGCTGGATCCGGCGGAAGTCGAAGATGTGATCATGGGGTGTGCGATGCCGCAGGGCTCGCAGGGACAGAATATCGCTCGGCAGATTGCGCTGGCCGCCGGACTGCCGGTGACCACTGCCGGCATGACGGTCGACCGCCAGTGTTCATCGGGCATGATGGCGATTGCCGTCGCTGCCAAAACCGTCGTCGCAGATAACGTCGATATCATGGTTGGCGGCGGACTTGAGTCCATCAGCCTCGTGCAGAACGAAAACATGAACACTTATCGCGCCAAGGATCCACGATTACTGGCTGTACACAAGGATGTCTACATGCCCATGATCGACACGGCGGAAGTCGTCGCCGCGCGCTACGACGTGACTCGAGAAGCGCAGGACGAGTACGCGTTACAAAGCCAGCAGCGTACGGCCGCCGGGCAGGAAGCGGGACGATTCGACGATGAGATCGTGCCACTGCCATCGAGCAAAGGCGTGATGGACAGGGAAACGAAGGAGATCACGTTCGAGGACGTTGTCCTGGAAAAAGACGAAGGCAACCGACCGTCAACAACGCTGGAGGGGCTGGCGGGTCTCAACCCGGTACGCGAGAACGGCTTCATTACGGCCGGCAATGCCAGCCAGCTCTCGGATGGTGCTTCCGCGAGCGTTGTCATGGAAGCCAGCGTCGCCGAAAAACGCGGCCTCGAGCCGCTCGGCATCTACCGCGGCACGGCGGTTGCCGGCTGCGAACCGGACGAAATGGGAATAGGTCCGGTGTTCGCCGTACCGAAGTTGCTGCAGCGCAACGGCCTCTCCATGGACGATATTGATCTGTGGGAGCTCAACGAGGCTTTTGCCGTGCAGGTCATCTACTGTCGCGACCGACTCGGCATCCCGAATGAAAGACTCAACGTCGACGGCGGTGCGATCTCGATCGGCCACCCGTACGGCATGTCCGGCGCTCGCCTCGTCGGTCACGCGTTGATTGAGGGCAAACGACGCGGTGCCAAATTCGTTGTCTGTACCATGTGCATCGGTGGTGGCCAGGGCGCCGCCTCGTTGTTCGAGGTCGCCTGATGCGCGCCCTGGTCTGCAACGAGTACGGCCCGCCCGAATCGCTTCGTATCGAGACGCTCGATGACCCGGTTCCGGGCGAAGGCCAGGTGCTGATCGACGTCGCGGCGGCCGGCATCAATTTTCCGGACGTCCTGGCCATCGCAGGCAAGTACCAGGTCAAGACGCCGACGCCGTTCGTTGCCGGCAATGAAGCGGCTGGTACGGTCGCCGCGGTCGGGGACGGCGTTGCTCACTACTCTGTCGGCGACAAGGTCATTGTCAACACGATGGGCGGTGCGTTTGCCGAAAAATGCCTCGCATCGGTGCACATGATGATGCCGCTGCCCGACGCGTTGAGCTTCGAACAGGGAGCCGGCTTCTCGGTCACCTACGGCACGAGCTATCACGCGCTCAAGCAGAGCGCAAACCTGCAAGCCGGAGAGACTGTTCTTGTTCTCGGTGCCGCAGGTGGCGTCGGCATCACGGCGGTCGAGATCGCGAAAGCAATGGGTGCACGCGTGATCGCGGCTGCCAGCAGCGACGAGAAGCTCGAGTTCGCCAGATCGGCAGGTGCCGACGAGACCGTCAACTATTCGAGAGAAAACTTGAAAGAACGCGTCAAGGAACTCACCGGCGGCAACGGTGCGGACGTGGTCTATGACCCCGTCGGCGGTGAACTTGCCGAGCAGGCGTTTCGCGCGACGGCCTGGCATGGTCGCTACCTGGTTATCGGGTTTGCGTGTGGCGATATCCCGAAGTTCGCTGCGAACATCGCGCTCCTGAAAGAAGCGAGTATCGTTGGCGTCTGGTGGGGTACGTGGGCGTCCAAGAATCCCAAGCTGCAGATCCAGAACATGATGGAACTGGCCAAGCTGGTCGCCGAAGGGGTGCTGACACCGCGTGTAACCGAGTCCTACGCGCTCGATGATTTCCTGAACGCATTCGAGGCGATTACCGAACGTCGTGCGCTCGGCAAAGTCATCTTGCGCATGACCTAACCGTCCGGGTAAAGACGCCGCCTGACGCCGCGCAGCTGTTCCTTTTCAAGGCCCAGTATCTTCTCGTAGGTACCTGGAAAATGTCGGATGAACCAATCGGCGATTCGCGCATCGGCGCCGATAATTATGCGGCGCTTGTTCTTCTCAACCCCGCGGATAATCACCCTCGCCGCTTTCTCCGGGCTGGTAATGGCCGCTGCCGCAAACGCGGAGTGCAGCTCGTCGTCGCTCATAGCCAGCGCGCCCTCGCCGATACGCGAGTTCCTGGTGATATGGGTGTCGATGCCGCCCGGATGCACGCAGCTCACACCGACTGACGAACCGGCAAGCTCCATCTTCAGCGACTCCGTAAAACCGCGAACCGCAAACTTGGATGCATTGTAGGCAGACTGCAGCGGCACAGACATCAGACCGAAGAGGCTCGAAATATTGACGATGTGTGCTTCTTCGGACTTGCGCAGGTACGGCAGAAAAGCCTTGGTACCGTGAACGACACCCCAGAAGTTCACGTTCATGACCCAGGCGAAGTCCTCGTAGTCCATGGCATCCACCCGCTCTACCAGGCTGACGCCGGCATTATTGATGAGCAGGTGTACGGCGCCGTGCTCGCCTAATACCTGGGTCGCGAGGTCTTCGACAGCTTCGCGACTGGCAACGTCGATTTCGTGAACGCTGCATGTCGCGCCGAGCCGGTTCACGTGCTCCTGTGTTTGCAGCAGCCCGTCGCGAGCGACATCTGCCAGCGCCAGGATGGCACCCTTCTCAGCCAGCAGGATGGCGAGAGCACGTCCAATACCGGAGCCTGCACCGGTAACGACCGCAACCTTTCCCTGGAAGTTTTTCATTGCTACACCGCTGCCTTGAGTTTGTATTGTATAAACCGCTGTCGCCTGTTCGTCGGTCGATACCGCTACCGGATCTTACTGCTATCCACGGAGGCAAATACTTTTTCCATGTAGCCGGCCAGTTCATCGGAGACTTCCTCCGCCGACTCCGGCGCGATGCCGGCGAGGTTCTTCGCCAGCTGCTTCTTGAACTCCAGCTGCATCTGGCGCGCTATCTGAATGCGCTGCGCCTGCGGCGAGCCGGCACCGTGCATGGACTCAGTGAGATAGCCGACTGCGTTGCGGCCCATGGTCATGTTCTCGATGAGCCGCAGTATGCGCAGGCGGTCCTCGGTCGGGATCTCCTTGCGGCCTTTCAGGTACTTCCTGACGATATCGCCGATCTCGGGATGATTGAGCTCTCTCTCCGAGGGCGCCGTGGTCATCAGTCCACCGGCGAGATCCTGCGCCAGGCGGCCAATTTCATACGGCATTTTTGTCACGTGGTGCTTGCAGACGTTGGCGATCATGTCGTCGTTCATGAAGACGCCCGACTTCATCCTTGAGGCCTGGTAACTCGACGCGATGCCCGTGCTATAAATCGTTTCGTTGAGGTGCGTCATCTCCACGAGCTTGTCGCGGATGTGCGAGGCTTTTTCCACACCGTTGTAGTCGGCCACCGTCGCCGCCGCACCGATCAAGGCATCGCCGACGCCCGACTTGCAGACGTAGCTGCGGCGGTGGTAACAGGTAAAACGCTCGACCAGCATGGCGGCGAATTCGTACTCGCCGTGCATGAATATACGGTCCCAGGGAATAAACACGTCGTCGAAAATGACCATGGCTTCCTGGCCGGCGAACTTCGCATTGCCAATGTCGATGTCGCCGTCTTCCATGGCGCGCGTGTCGCAGGACTGGCGGCCGTAAATATAGGTGATACCGTCGGCATCTACCGGAAGCGCGCCGATGATGGCGAATTCCTTGTCGTCAGGCCCCAGCCTCAGTGTCGGCATCACCACCAGCCAGTGGGCGTTTATGCAGCCCGTCTGGTGCGCTTTTGCGCCGCGAATGTAGACGCCCTCTGCGGTACGCTTCGTGACGCGCACGAACATATCGGGATCATCCTGCTCATGTGGCGCTTTGCTGCGGTCGCCTTTGACATCGGTCATGGCACCGCCGATTACATACCCTTGTTGCTGCGCCATCGTCACGAATTCAACGAAACGCTGGTGATACGGGGTGCCGTGCGCCTCGTCGATTTCGTAGGTCACGGAATGCAGGGAGTTGAATGCATCCATACCCACACAGCGCTGAAAGCAGGTTCCGGTGAGCTGCCCGAGACGCCGCTGCATCTTGTTCTGCATCACCAGGTCCTCGGCACTCTCGGCGATGTGCAGAAAACGGTTGATGCGCTCCCCGGTGTACGGCGACATCGCGGTTGCGAGCTCGGGACTGCGCGCGGCCAGGTCATAGGTTTCGGCGATCGCATTGATGGACGGGCGAATAACCGGATGATCGACGGGCTCATCGACGAGTTCGCCAAACAGGTAGACCTTGAGATTCCGCCCGCGCAGGCTCTCGATGTAGTCCGCACCCGTGCGAATGGGCGCGGGCGCTGCAGAAGCTTCGTCGTTACTGATTGCCATCGGCACAGGCCAGGTTCGTTACCAGCGCTCGATACTACCGTGCCGCCGACACGCGCGCATCCGAACCCGGCAAGGACCGTAACGGCAATCCCTGCACGCAGCCTGAATCGTTGTAAACTCCGGTTTTCGACGATCCACCAGACTTTCAGGGAGCAAGCATGCGCGCTACGCCAGACCTTTACGACGACTTCGAGGACATCGCAACGACCTGCTCTGCGCAGTTTCGGGATTTTGGCGGAAAAAACCGGTTTTCAGGCCCAATCCGCACCGTAACGTGCCGCAACGACAACCAGCTGTTTCGAGCACTCATGGATGAACCGGGTAACGGCGCGGTTGCCATCGTCGACGGCAAGGGCTCGACCGAGGTCGCCCTGATCGGCGACATCATCGCGGCCAAGGCGGCGAAAAACGGCTGGTCGGGCGTCGTCATCTACGGCGCCGTGCGAGATGTCGCAGAACTCGCGAAGATCGACCTCGGCATCAAAGCGCTCGGCACGAATCCCGCGAAGAGCGTCAAGCGCGGCGAAGGTGCCGTCGACGTCGTACTGCATTTCGGCGGCGCCCGATTTGAACCTGGACATTGGGTTTATTGCGACGAGAACGGCGTTCTCGTCGCGCCAAGCCAGATCGACTGAGCCGAGCAGCTCGGCAGATGCTCCACGACGCGATGCCGATCGCCACCGCGTAGGCCTCTAATTATATTGTTTTATATCAATAAGATATGAACTATACCTAAGGTTTTTTATACACGAGGAAACGGCGCGGGGTGAGCGATCACGCGCTAGTCGGCAGCGCTATCCTGATAAACCCTCACATAGTCGACCAACATCTTCACCGGGAATATGTCGTCGTCGATACCCCCACCCGCTCGACCCCAGGCGCCGCCCACGGCGACGTTGAGGATCAGGTGAAACGGCTGATCGTAGGGCCAGGAGCGCCAGCCGGCGTTCTCGTTCATGTAAGTAAAATAGTGGACGTCGTCAACGTACGCGTCGATCCTTTCAGGCGTCCATTCGAGCGCGTAGACATAGTATTTTTCATCAACGTCATCGAGCAGAATACGGCCCTTGCGCTGCTCCCACTTCAGCCAGTAGTAGGCTTCGTTGTGCACCGTGCCGTGCACGTGACCCATCTGGTAGCCAACGTGCTCCATGATGTCGATCTCGCCCGAGTTCGGCCAGGCATCACAGGTACTGCTGCCCTGCCAGTCCTCGCCTTCCTCGCAACGGGTCGCATAGCGGAACGGGTCGCTGGGCAGCATCCAGATAGCGGCCCAGCTGCCCTTGCCCGGCGGTAACTTGGCGCGCACCTCGAATCGGCCGTACAGAAAGTCACCCTTGCCATCACTGTGCAAGCGACCGGAGGTGTAGCTTGCGCCTTCATACTCCTCCTTATGCGCCTCGATGACGAGCTTGCCATCCTCAATGCGCAGATTCTTTTCACGGCCGGTGTATGCCTGGTCCTCGTCGTTGACCTTCCGCGCAGGCCAGATATTGGGGCTCCATTTTGCGGTGTCGATCGCATCGCCATCGAACTCGTCGCTCCAGACGAGCTGCCAGTCGGGTCCCGGCCGGTTTTTGCTGCGCACGGCCAGCGCGCTCAGTGTCGGCTGGCCGACAGACGCCTCGAATTCAATAGTCAGTTCACCATCCGACACCACGACGTTCGGCGTAGTAACCGTCAACGCTGACTCGATCTTGCCATCCCGAAACAGCATGACATCGAGGTCCTCTATAACCCGCTTGCCCTCGGCGATCGTGTCGAAGAGACGTTGTCCACCACCGTATTCCCTGGCCTCGGCGAAATGGAAGGTTATGTCGTAAGTGCCATTGGCGATCGGGTGCGCGATCCTGATATCGCCCTCGCGGAAGCTCTTGTACAGGAAGGCGTCCTGCGAGCCCTTCACGGTCTCCATGCTGCCGATCTCGCCGCCGGAAACCGACTCCTCAGGCGCGTACTCGGTGCCGTCGATTCCTGTGAACGCGGGTCCACCGACGTTGATCGCCCAGACCAGGTCGGTACCAGCTTCGGCATCGGCCGAATCGCTGCCGGGGCTTCCGGATTGGCAGCCCGAGTGAATCAAGCCGCACGATACGATTACGATAAAACCGAGCTTCCTGTGAATCACCTGTTTTCTCCTTTTGGCACGAATCGCAATTGCATCGACACCGATATCGACACTGCTCTGGCATAGCAATAGTACTCGCTGCAATCGGTACTTGACCACCCGGCCGACTACGCTCCCTGCTCCTGACCTCTGCAAGCGGATCGCTGCTTTTCGTGGTGCAATCAAGCTGCCCAGTTGTGGGATACTAGTCCGGATATGCAAGACAGAATTTCCAGGGTAGTTATCGTGGGTGGGGGCAGCGCCGGCTGGCTGGCTGCCGGGGTGATTGCCGCTGAGCATCGCATCGACTCACAGGCACAGCCGCCATTCGAACTGTTGCTGATCGAATCACCAGATGTGCCAACCATCGGGGTTGGTGAAGGCACCTGGCCATCCATGCGAGCCACCCTGCAGCGCATTGGACTGTCTGAGACTGACTTTATTCGAGAGTGCGATGCCAGCTTCAAACAGGGCACTTTCTTCCGCAACTGGCGTACGGGCAGCGGAGATACCTACAGCCACCCATTTACCGTCCCCGCCGGCTTCGCCGACACAAACCTCGTGCCACATTGGCTGGCGCTGAGCGATGCGCCTCAATTTGCAGATGCTGTGACACCTCAGACTGCATTGTTTGCTGATTGCCTGGCCCCCAAGCAGATTACAACGCCGGAATACGCTTTCGTCGTGAACTATGGTTATCACCTGGACGCCGGAAAGTTCGCTGAGCTGCTGCGCCAGCACTGCACCGAGAAGCTCGGCGTAGAGCACGTCAAGGCGAATGTGCAGAAGATCAATGCGGCTGCAAACGGAGATATTGAATCCGTCACAACCGATCGTGCCGGCGAGATAGCCGGTGATCTGTTTATCGACTGTACCGGTACAAGCAGCCTGCTGCTGGGTCAGCACTTTGATGTCCCGTTCCAGTCATGCCAGGAATACCTGTTTAACGACACCGCGCTGGCTGTACAGGTGCCATACGCGGAAGACGATCAGGCGATCCAGTCCTGCACGCACTCAAGCGCACAGACTGCAGGCTGGATCTGGGACATTGGATTGCCGACGCGCCGTGGTACCGGCCACGTCTATTCCAGTGCTCATATCTCGGAAGATGAGGCCACGGCTCAGCTGCTGGCCTATATCAGGGAGACTGCCGGAGACAAGTTGGCAAACACGGTTGTGCCGCGCAAGATCAGGTTTCAGCCCGGCCATCGGCGAGAATTCTGGCACAGGAACTGTGTTGCGATTGGCATGTCGTCGGGTTTCGTCGAACCGCTTGAGGCTTCAGCACTGGTGATGATTGAACTGGCCGCGGGGATGATTGCCGAGCAGCTACCCCCGACACGAGAAGTCATGGATATTGTCGCCAAACGTTACAACCGGAAATTTCTGCGTCACTGGAATCAGATCATCGAATTCCTGAAACTGCACTATGTTCTCTGCGATCGCAAAGACTCTCCGTATTGGCGGGACAATCGAGCGGCTACATCCACCCCGGAAGAGCTAATCGAGAAGCTGGCGTTGTGGCGCTATCGCAGCCCCTGGCATCAGGATGCGGGCGCCGTGGACGACCTGTTTCCTACCGCAAGTTATCAGTACATCCTTTATGGCATGGGCTTCGAGACAGTAGCCCGGCATACCGGCAGCCCCCGTCAGGAGCAGCACCAGCGACAGGCGTCCGAGCTGTTCCAGAAAAATGCGGCCCGGGCAGCACAGCTGCAGCAGGCATTGCCAGGCAACAGGGAACTGCTGAACAAAGTACGGGAGTTTGGGTTCCAGACGCTGTAAACGAGAAGCAGGTGTGAGTACAGTATCAATATGAGTCACTACGAAATCCTGAACCGGGAAAAACATCGAGACCTGCGGATAAAAACGGGCTATGGCGCGGCACTGGGTGACGCACTCCGGTACGTGATGACCTACCCCATGGAGTTCAGGGACATTCAGAGCTGTTATCCCATCCTGTTTACCAAGGACCCAAACACCGGCGGTTTCTTTCCCGCTGCTGTAATGGGTTTTGACGCGGATCAGAATTTGTTTCTACAGGACAATGGCTGGGACGCCCCATATATCCCTGCCATGGTCCGACGTCAGCCGTTCCTGATTGCCAAACGTGACAAAGACGACAATGCAGACCCGGTGGTTTCGCTGGACCTCGATCACCCGCGCGTCAGTCAGGATGAGGGCGAAGCGTTGTTCGACAGTGACGGCGGTACGACAGAGTTTCTCAATCAGAAGATCGCACTGCTGGACAAGCTGCATCATGGACTGCAACACAGCAGCGGATTCGTTGACACCCTGCTTCAGCACGAGCTGTTAGAACAGGTCACCCTGGATATTGCCTTTAATGATGGCAGCAAGAAGAGCGTGGAAGGCTTTTACTGCATTGCAGAAGAGCGGCTTTATCGGCTGAAAGGAGACGTACTGGAGTCGCTGAATCAGGCTGGCTACCTGCAACCTGTTTTTATGGCCGTCGCCTCAATGTCGCGGATGCGTGACGTCATCGAAAGACGAAACCGGCTCCTCTTGTAGCTGCAGATCCGAGGTGTAAGTATGACCGGCCAGCATGTCGTGAACGACATAAGTCAGGCAATTGCAGAGACGCGAGACGTCACTGTTGCAGATCTCAGCGCTGAACTGTTGTCGTCGGATCAGCCGCTGGTCATACGTGGGCTGGCCCTGGACTGGCCAGCCGTCAAACATGGCCGCGAGTCAGCGGACCGGATCATTGAATACCTGCAGGGGTTTGACTCGGACAATGTGGTCACAGCGCTGCATGCACCACCTGAAGCAGCGGGCCGGATCTTCTACAACGAGGACATGACCGGCTTCAATTTTGAATATCGGCGCATGGCACTAAAGGAAGCCGTGCTGCAGGTCCGATCTCATATGGATCTGCCTTCACCGCCGTCACTGTATATCGGCTCGACCAACATTGATCACTGGCTGCCTGGATTCCGGGAACAGAACGATCTTCCGATTCAACATCTGGAGCCATTGGCCAGCATCTGGATCGGCAACCAGAGCCGGGTGTCAGCGCACTATGATTTCCCCTCCAACATTGCCTGCGTAGTCGCGGGCCGGCGGCGAGTCATCCTGTTGCCGCCGGAACAGTTACCGAATCTTTACGTTGGGCCGCTGGACTTTACGCCGGCAGGACAACCGATCAGCCTGGTGGATTTTCACGCGCCTGACTATGAGCGGTTCCCGAGGTTTCGCGAGGCACTGAAAGTGGCGCAGATGTCTGTCCTGGAACCGGGAGACGCCCTCATCGTTCCAAGTATGTGGTGGCATCATATGGAAGCGCTGGATGCCTTTAACGTGTTAGTGAATTACTGGTGGCGCAGCTCGCCATCCTACATGGGGCCGCCATTGAGTGCGCTGCAGCATGCCATACTGGGGCTTCGGGACCTGCCTGAAGCACAGAGAAAACAGTGGCGGGAGTTGTTTGACTTTTATGTATTTAATCCTGATCCGGACAACTTTGAACACATTCCGGAAGCTGCGCGTGGCATTCTGAATCCTGTCGACGAGCAGACCGCCCGGCAGATTCGCAAGATGTTAAGGGACAAGCTGTTGTAGGACGCTATTAATGTCAGCTGCAAAAATAAAGAACGTTGTCATCGTGGGTGGAGGCACCGCAGGGTGGACTGCGGCAGCCTCCATTGCCAGGCTGATCGGTGCCAACCTGAACGTGGTGCTGGTGGAATCTGATGCCATCGGCACCGTCGGTGTCGGTGAGGCGACCATACCGCCGTTCAGAACGCTGCATCGTTTGCTCAAGATCGATGAAGCCGATTTTCTGTCCAGGGCGCAGGGCACCTTCAAGCTGGGCATCAGTTTCGAAAACTGGCGGGATATCGGCCATGAGTACATTCACTCCTTTGGCTTTACGGGTCAGGGCTGCTGGGCAGCCGGCTTTCAGCACTTCTGGCTCAAAGCCAGGACTCTGGGTTTTGGCGAAGACTACGGCCGCTACGCTCCGGAGCTGATGGCCGCGAGAGCAAACCGGTTCGGTCTGCTGACGGAGAATGGGCTGAGTTATGCTTACCATATTGATGCCACGAGTTACGCCAGGTACCTGCGTCAGCTTGCAGAACAGGATGGCGTGACCCGGGTCGAAGGCAAGATCGCTGAGGTACGTCAGACTGAATCGGGTGACATCTCTGACGTGGTGCTGGAATCAGGGCAGGCGGTGAAGGGGGATCTGTTCATTGACTGCAGCGGTTTTGTCAGCCTGCTGATGGACAAGGCCCTCGGAACCGAATTTGAAGACTGGACGCACTGGCTCCCCTGCGATCGGGCCATAGCGGTTCAGACATCCTCTGTCGGTGAGCCCATTCCGTATACCCGCTCAATTGCCAGGGAAAGCGGCTGGCAGTGGCGTATTCCATTGCAGACCCGAGTTGGCAATGGCCTGGTTTATTGCAGTGAATTCCTCACCGACGATGAAGCCCGCGACACCCTGCTCCGCAATCTCGAGGGTGAAGTGATCACGGAACCCCGGGCGTTGCGTTTTCGCACCGGGCAGAGGGTGAAACACTGGAATCGAAACTGCATCGCCCTGGGGCTGGCGGCCGGGTTTCTCGAGCCACTCGAATCCACCAGCATTCACCTGATCCAGCGAGGCGTGATCCGGCTGCTGCAGATGTTTCCCTACAGCGGCATCGTCGAATCGGATCAGGCGGAGTTTAATCGCCAGATGGACACTGAGTTCCGCACTATCCGCGACTTCATCATCATGCACTACCATGTTACCGAGCGAACGGATTCCGAATTCTGGCGTCGCTGTCGTGACATGGATATTCCCGACAGCCTGAAGCATCGCCTGGACCTGTTTCGTGATACGGGTCGCGTGTTCGAGGCCGAGGGAGACATCTTCCGCGAGAATAGCTGGACCCAGGTGATGCTGGGCCAGGGAATCGAACCGCAGAGTTATCACCCGATTGTCGACATGATGGGTGAGCAGGAGCTTCGTCAGTTCATGCAGATCCAGGCGCAGAAAGTGGACACTTTGCTGCAGCAGCTGCCCACACACCAGGACTTCATCAGGCGCTACTGCAGAGCCGCAGCAGCCTGAGATCTATCCAACCTGGCCCTTCAGCTGCTCTGCTACGAACGCTATGACCTGATCCCTGTCCCCGGGCGACAGCTTGCCCATCACGTCTCGCAGGTCCGACGGCAGGTGGGCTCCCGGGTCGCCGTCTGTCTGAAATGCAAAATAGTCGAAAAACGTGCGCCACACGTCGCGCTGCTCGGCGGGCAGCCCCGAGGTTAACGCCATGGCATGGATCAGGCTCAGGAACGGCTTGTGGGGCGCCGAAACGGCCTCGTTCCACCAGTAGTTGGCAAGAATGTTCAGCGGCTCGAGCGATTCCACGCCGTGCCACCACAGAATCGGAATGTAAACGGCATCTCCCGGCTCGAGAATGGCCTCCCGGGCCGACTCGAGAGCCTGGCGAAACTTCGGGAATTTCGCGTAATCCGGTGCACGCAGGTCCACGATGCTGGTTGGTGTTCCTCCCGGCGTTCGCAACAGCGGTCCTATGTAGAGGTTGCCGACCTGATCGGGCGGAAATACAGTAAACCGCCTGCGACCGCTGACGACGCACGCGATGTTGTGGTTGTTATCGAAATGGGTTGCGACCCGCGATCGATTACTTATCCAGATACGCGGCGCGATTTCGCCGTCCAGCAGCGGCATCGCGTTGTCCGCAAGGAACGACGGCATGAGGTCAGGTACGTGCAGCGCCTGCAGTGCGATTGCCGGCGGATGCGGAGCCTCGGCCAGGGAAACGAGGTTGTCCAGTGCGGTACCGATCGAAACGTCTATCGACTCGAAATTGAAACCCTGGAAATCGTCGGAATAGAAGAAGCGGCCGTCTATCTGTGGTGGTCCGACCATGGCACTGACCGTGCCGCCGGTGTCGCATCGCTTGAAGTAGTCGACTACACTCGTTTGCGATTGACGACCTGCCTGAACGGCGGGCCAGTCTCGCAGCAGACCTCTCAGCACGGCAGGACGGTTCGCAGGGAAGATCTCGTTCTCGAAAACCGATCGATCCACATTGTGCCAATCCTCGATTTTCTGCAAAACTGCCCGCTCCGCTCTCAGGTGCATTGATTCTTCCGGGATATTCTACACGCCTCCGGGCACGGATCGCAGTGCCGACAAGAATGCCCAAGCTGTTGATTAATTTACCCGTCGAGGGTTAACTAGGCTCTGATAACGAAAGCAATCGTTTTCCCGATGGCCATTGGGTTCAAGCGATGGCAAAAGGATCAATACCGGTGCCCGACGTCAAAAAAACTGTCTTCACCTTCATTACGGTCGTTGTAGTCCCTCTGCTGTTCTTCGTTCTGCTCGAGTTCAGTCTCAAGATTGTCGGCGTTGGCACATCTTTCGACTATTTCCATGAAATTGACATCAACGGACAGTCTCATTACCAGGAGAACCCTGACTTCGCCAACCAGTTCTATCCCGCATCGCTGAATATTGGTCCCCTGGAAAATACCTTCGCCGAACAGCGTAGCCCTGATCTGCTTAGAGTCTACGTTCTGGGAGGATCCGCAGCGCAGGGCTTCCCGCATAAAAACCACGGTATTGACCGGCTGTTGGCAGCCCAACTCAGAGCCGCGCTGCCTTCGCGAAAAATCGAAGTCATCAACACGGCGATGACCTCGGTCAATTCCCACGTTGTTTACGCCGTTGCCAAATCGATCCCGGAAAACTCGGCCGACTATGCCGTTATCCTGATGGGCAATAATGAGGTTGTTGGCCCATACGGCCCGGGCACCTTCAATCAGAATTTTCTGGCCAACATTAATCTGATTCGGGGAATTCAGGCGTTAAAGCGCACACGAATCTGGCAAGTCCTGGACAGCCTTTTCCTGCAAATCAGGCCTACCGATGCGAAGCAGGATCTCAAGTGGGAAGGCATGCAGATGTTCACGAGTCACGGCGTCCCACACGATGACCCTCGTATGGAAAGTGTCTACGGTCATTATGAAGCCAACCTCACAAGCATTATTGAGACGCTTCGCGACAAGGGAATCCACGCAATACTGTCCTCCGTACCGGTTAACTTTCGACACTCCGCGCCATTCTTGTCCGTGCACAGCCCGAATCTGTCTGAGGAACAGCTAGACCAATGGCGTGCATTGACGCGTGGAGGAACTCAGAGCTCTGATGCGGAGAACTGGGATGACGCTATCGATAATTATCAGGCGGCATTGGAGATTGATCCTGATTACGCCGACACCCACTTCAGGCTCGCCAGCGCCTACGAGAGTATCGGCGAATTTCAAGAGGCCAAATCTCACTATCAACGTGCCCTGGATCTGGACGCATTGCGATTTCGAGCCGACACAAGAATAAACCAGATCATCCAGGACGTTGCGTCCGGCCTCGAGAGCGACACGTTCAGCTTTGTCGATAGCGCCGCCGCTTTCGAGCAGGCCAGCCAGCCCTTTCAACCCGGCTGGAACCTGCTTCTCGAGCACGTTCACTACGATTTTGCCGGAAACCACGTTCTGGCAGCCGAGACCGCCCGTTCGATACAAAGCCACCTGACCGGGGACGCCTCTTACGAACCTTTGCCCAGCGCCGAAGTCGCCAAGAGAATTGGATTCCCGAATTACGACACCATCGAGGAAATTCGGAATCTGCAGGGCATGATTCAGCATCCGCCTTTTCCCGGGCAGAGCAATTACACCGAATTCAAAAAGACCCTTGACGACAAAGTGGCAAGCATGACGAGGGAAGTCGGGTCTCCGATGGACATTGTGCAAAGACGGCAGGACGTAACACGTGCAGGTCTTGCCGACTGGAAAGTTCATTTTGAACTGGCCGTCCTGAATCAGCGTCTGCGTAATCCGCCAGCAATGTATTATCACCTGAATCAGATTCTCGAACTTTACCCACACAACCGTGAGAGCTACATGAAGATCGCCGAAGCGATGAGCAAAGACGGAAAGTGGCGCGAGGTGATACCGTATCTCGAGCAGTCGCTTTACTACACCAGGGGCGACGAAAACAAGATTGCCGAGACCATTGGCTGGTTGGGCACGGCGTATCTCAGGACGGGAGAGTATGAGAAGGCAACAGATCTGCTACTGGAAGTGACCGAAAAATATTCGGATCAAATAGGTTTGACTCTCAGGGCTTATGGCAATCTGATCAAGGACTCAAGAGACCGTGGCAGGGTCAAGGACCTTGATCGCTATGTTGAAGACGTTGAGAGATACGCGAGATCATTGATCCGAAGCGACAAGGATAAGGAGTTTCCATTGCTGTATCAGAGAATGTCACAACTCATGGCCATGGCTGGCTACAATGAAGAGGCCAAGGAATGGGCGGAGGCTCCGACGCAGCAATAGCGACTTGAAGTGAGTGACCCGACGAGCTCGTAGCCGTCCCGGCCCAAGGAAGTAGAAACCTGATGAGCTCCGCCAAAGCGTCCAATATTCTCGGTATTTCCGCTTATTACCACGACAGCGCCGCTGCGCTGTTGAAGAACGGAGAATTGGTAGCGGCCGCACAGCAGGAACGTTTCTCCCGCAAGAAACACGATGCCCGGTTTCCGGGGGATGCGATCAGCTATTGCCTGGAAACAGAGAATTTGCATCTCAACGAGCTCGGCCGAATCGTCTTCTACGACAAACCGCTCATCAAGTTCGAGCGGCTGCTGGAGACTTACCTGAGCTATGCGCCCAACGGATTTCGATCCTTTGTTGCGGCGATGCCGGTCTGGCTCAAGGAGAAGCTGTATCTCAAAGCTGTTCTGAAGAAGGAACTTGCGAAGCTCGCCGGCTGCAAACCGAAAGACCTGCCGCCGCTGCTGTTTGCCGAGCATCACCAGTCACACGCAGCCTCGGCGTTCTACTTCAGCCCTTTCGAGCGCGCGGCCGTGCTCTGCCTCGACGGTGTCGGGGAGTGGGCGACAACATCGACGTGGCTGGGTAACGGTGCAAGCCTGGAGCCGCTCTGGGAAATCGATTTTCCGCACTCGTTGGGGCTGCTCTACTCCGCCTTCACCTACTTTACGGGCTTCAAGGTTAATTCCGGCGAGTACAAGCTCATGGGGCTTGCCCCGTATGGCGAACCGAAGTACGTCGCACTGATTCTCGACAAGCTTCTCGACCTCAAGGAGGACGGAACGTTTCGCCTCGACATGCAGTATTTCAACTACTGCACGGGCCTGACGATGACCAACAAGCGCTTCGACGCGATGTTCGGTGGCCCGCCGCGCAAACCGGAAAGCGAACTCACGCAGCGCGAGATGGACATCGCCGCTTCCATTCAGGTTGTCACGGAAGAGGTGGTGCTGCGGCTCGCCAACACGCTTCACGAGGAAACCGGCGAGAAGAACCTCTGTCTCGCCGGGGGCGTGGCGCTTAACTGCGTTGCAAACGGACGACTGCTGCGAGAAGGGCCGTACGAGAACATCTGGATCCAGCCCGCCGCTGGCGATGCGGGCGGTGCCGTGGGAGCCGCTGCCGTTGCCTGGCACGACTATGACAGACAGCCGCGCAAGCTGAACGGCAACAGCAGCCCCGCCGCTGACCGCATGCGCGGGTCCTACCTCGGACCTGAATATGCGCCCGGGCAGATCAAGGCGGAGCTCGATGCGATGGGGGCCAGATACAGCGTGCTGGATGACGACGCTCTGTATTCGAGAGCGGCGCAGTTTCTCGCCGAGGGAAACGTAGTCGGCTGGTTTCAGGGCCGTATGGAGTTTGGGCCACGAGCACTTGGCGGCCGCTCGATCATCGGCGACCCGCGCAGCGCGAAGATGCAGTCGGTCATGAACCTCAAGATCAAGTACCGCGAATCGTTCCGGCCGTTCGCACCGTCCGTCCTTTGGGAACGCGTTTCTGACTATTTCGAGCAGAACGCGCCGAGCCCCTACATGCTCTTCGTCGCGCCCGTACAGGAGAAGCTGAGGATAGCCCTGACTGACGAACAGCAGCAGCAGCTATTCGGCATCGAGAAACTCAAGCTCAAACGCTCGGAGCTGCCCGCAATTACGCACGTGGATTACTCGGCGCGGGTGCAGACAGTGCATTCCGAAACCAACCCCCGCTACCATAAACTACTAAAGGCGTTTGAGCAGCTCACCGGCTGCGGCGTCCTCGTGAACACCTCGTTTAACGTGCGCGGCGAACCTATCGTCTGCACGCCGACGGATGCTTATCGATGCTTCATGCGTACGGAGATGGACTACCTCGTCGTGGAGAATTTCTTTTTGGACAAGAAAGAACAGCCGGCCTGGGAAAGCGACAGCTCCTGGCAAGACGAATTCGAGCTCGACTGACATGGCCATCGATCACAAGATTCCCGATCTCGACCGGAAGGGCCTGCGCGAATTCGGTCTGACGACCGGCGCGGCGATCGTCGTCATCTTCGGCCTGTTCTTCCCCTGGCTACTCGAGCTGGCCTGGCCGATCTGGCCGTGGATCATCGCCGCACCGCTCTGGTTGCTGGCCCTGGTGCGGCCTGAGTGGTTGCGCCGGGTTTATCGAGCATGGATGCGCTTCGGTCTTCTCGCGAGCCGCGTGATGACGCCGCTCGTTCTGGGGATCGTCTTTTTTGGTATGATCGCGCCGATGGCTCTGGTCATGCGCCTCATGGGAAAAGACCCGCTGCGGAGAGCATTCGACCCGAATCAAGAGAGCTACCGGGTGCCGAGCATGAAGAGCCCGAAGGAAAAACTGGAGAGACCTTTCTGATGCTGGACCTGTTGGCAGACCTGTGGGCCTTCATGCGGGAGCGGAAAAAGTTCTGGCTCGCCCCGATTATCATCGTCATGATCCTGCTTGGCGGCCTGATCGTGTTCGCGCAGGGTTCGTCGCTCGCGCCGTTTATCTACACGTTGTTCTGAGGGCCGACCTGCCTGCACGGCCTGCTAATTGGCGGCCCTCGAATACGTCGGTCACCCGGACCGCGTTGCCCTCAGCAATGAACACGTTCATCAGCCGCTCAGGAGAAAACTTCCGCTGATCGCGGCTTTGTCCCTTTACAGGCACAAAAAAATACCCGCAGCGAACTGCGGGTATTTTTTTCAAGAGGCCCGGACTATTTTCACAGTCTCTATTGAGCGCCTTTCTTATTTCGGCAGTATCTTCGCTACTCCCTTGCGAGATTATAGGTCCACCAGGCGCCCCCACCGACGTCAATCGTCACCGTCATCGCACCGACATCGAAACTGAGCACGTCGTAGGTCACTGCATCGGGTACGGCGACGTTCGGAAGCTCCCCGCCATTCACGGTCCTTGGCAGGCCCAGGTGTGAGCCAGCGCCAGTTATCGTGAGCGTGCCCGCAACGTCATCATTTCGCCATACACCCGCGGTGCTGCCATCGTGCGGGGCTATCGGGGCGCCGCACTGCTCGGAGCCGGCCTGCCAGTCTTCGAGCCAGGTCTCACCGTCCTGGAAGTTCTGGAAGTTACCGCCTCCACCAAAGTGGAAAACGTCGTCAAACCAGCAGGCGCGTGCCTCGACAACACCATCGATGTCAGTGCTCCACCACGAAATGTCTCCTGAGGCTGGACCGACTCCGGCTCCGCCATTGACGTCCAGCTTCCAGTTACCGACATACGGGGAGTTGGAAACGCGAACATACTTGTACGTCCACCAGTTTCCGGGCGCCGATTCGAGAGCAACCGTAATATTGTCACCGTCGAGGGTAAGCACATCATAGGTGATTGACTCGGGCGCTTGCGCCGGAGCTGACAGATCCGCGCCGTTCACTTTTCCAGGCAGGCCGAGATGTGCACCCGTGCCCTGGACCGTCAGTGTGCCGGCCGCTTCATCGTATTCGAATACAGCCCTGGCGCTACCGTCGTGCGGCGCTATCGGTGCGCCACACTGCTCAGATCCTGCCTGCCAGGCCTCGAGCCAGGTCTCATCACCCTGGTCATTCCTGAACGAACCGTCAGCACCAAAATCGACTACGTCATCAAACCAGCAGGCGCGTGCCTCGACCACACCGTCGACGTCAGTGCTCCACCACGAGATGTCGCCTGCGGCGGGACCAACCCCGGCTCCACCGCTGGTGTCCAGTCTCCACTTGCCCGCGAGGGCAGCGGTATCGTTGACACGTGCGAGTGTGTAGGTCCACCAGGCCCCCCCACCGACGTCGATGGTCACCCTGACGGAATCACCATCCTGCGCCAGCACGTCGTAGACGATGGAATCGGGTACGGCGACGTTGGGAAGCTCCCCGCCATTCACGGTCCTCGGCAGGCCCAGGTGCGAGCCTGCGCCGTTGATCGTGAGTGTGCCCCCATCTTCGTCATAATCCCAGGAGCCGGTGGTGCTGCCATCGTGCGGCGCTAACGGCGCGCCACACTGCTCAGACCCGGCCTGCCAGTCTTCGAGCCAGGTCTCACCACCCTGGTAATTCTGGAACGAACCGTCGTCGCCAAAGTGGAAAATATCGTCAAACCAGCAGGCGCGTGTCTCGACGACACCATCGATGTCAGTGCTCCACCAGGAAATGTCTCCTGAGGCTGGACCGACTCCGGCCCCTCCTGTCTCGGAGAGTTTCCACTTGCCGACTAATGGGGAATTGGAAATGCGAGTCAGCCGGTACTGCCACCAGCCAGTTCCCACATCAATCGTGACCGTCATGTCGTCACCGTCCAGCACGGCCACGTTATAGGTGACTGAGTCCGGCGCTTCTGACGGTGCGCCCAGTTCTGTGCCGTTCACTTTCCCGGGTAAGCCCAGGTGGGCGCCTTCACCGGTCAGCTTCAGGGTCCCTGCGTCTTCGTCGTACTGGTAGATGGCGCCATTGCTACCGTCGTGAGGCGCAATGGGCGCGCCACACTGCTCAGAGCCAGCCTGCCAGGCTTCGAGCCAGGTCTCATCGCCGAGGATATTCTGGAAAGAACCGTCAGCGCCAAATTCGTAGATGTCATCAAACCAGCAGGCGCGTGCCTCGACCACACCGGCGACATCGGTGCTCCACCAGGAAATGTCCCCTTCATTTGGACCAACCCCGGCTCCGCTCTCTTTGTTGAGCCTCCACTTTCCGGCCAATGGGGATAGCGGCTGCCTTGCCAGGCGATACGTCCACCAGGCACCTCCGCCGACGTCAATCGTGATCGTCATGGAATCACCGTCCAGCGACAGTACGTCGTAGACGACGGAATCGGGTACCGGGACGTTAGGAAGCTCGCCGCCGTTGACGGTCCTCGGCAGGCCAATGAATGAGCCGGCGCCACTGATTGTCAGCGTGCTCGCCGCATCATTGTATTCCCAGGTGCCAGCCGTGCTGCCATCGTGGGGCGCTAACGGCGCGCCGCACTGCTCCGAGCCAGCCTGCCAGTCTTCGAGCCAGGTCTCGTCGCCCTGGATATTCCTGAACGAGCCGTCGGCGCCAAAGCGGTAAATATCGTCAAACCAGCAGGCGCGTGTTTCAACAACACCCGCGATGTCGGTGCTCCACCAGGAAATATCCCCGGAGGCTGGACCGACGCCGGCGCCACCCACTACATCCAGGCGCCAGTCACCCGGCAGAGCAACGGGTTCCGGACACTTAATAATATCGTTGTCGCAGTATATTAGAGCACTGCCGTCGGTCGTTGCGCTGACAGGGGCACCCAGTTCACCGCTGATGTCCTGGTACTCGATCATGAAGCCGACCGGACCAAGGGTGTCGGTCGCGGTCATTTCACGGACGGCAAACCAACCGGTCGCCTTGCCGGTAACGTCGGCCTCCACGCCGTTAATAGTGACCACGGGTTTCATCAGTGCTTCGCTGGCCGTAAGGTCGACGCGCACAGACTTGCCCGGCTCCACGGTACCACCCGGCTTCGCTGACTTGGTGCTCTCCCGGATGGAGACGTCGGTCAGCGTCGGTGGCACGCCGTCCAGGCCGCTGGGTTCAGGCAGATAGTTTTGCGTGACATCGTTGCCAGCGCCGCCACAGGCGGACAGCAGAAGCAGGCCCGCCATGGCCAGTAATGCACCCAATCGACTGGCAAAGTTGCCATGTTGCCCGCGGTGTGAGTTGAAGATCTGCCGTTGCATAACGCCCCCTAAAAATGAGTCTTTTTGTGCCTGACTAAGGTGATACCTGAATATTGACTGCGCCATTGGTGATCAGCGGCTCCTGTCATCTGGACGAATCCTGCGTCCGTCAGAAGTCGAAGTCATAGCGGAACCCGAAGTCATACCGGGGGCCACCCTGGACAGCCTGCAGCACCTGGCGTTTCGTCAGGCTGTAAACATGTCTTGTTTCATTCGTGAGATTCAACCCGGAAAAATACAGCGTGAGGTTGTCGTTGTAATAGTGGGTAATTCCCAGGTCCCACTGCCCGTAGGCTTCAATATTGGTGGGATTGGTCCGCGTACCCTCGGCCTGGCCAACGCCACCGATAAAGTCGTCGCGCCAGTTGTAGGCAAGACGAATCTGCAGGTCTTCGGAGTCGTAGAAACCAATCAGGTTCGCCGAATCACTCAATCCGTTCAGGACGAACTGGCCTTCAAGGGAGTTGAAAGGGTCATAAGCGACGTCGGCGTCCGCAAACGTAGCGTTGACGATAAAGCCGAACGGGGTGTCACCAAAGTTGTGCTGCAGGTTCAGTTCAACACCGTCCACCTTTGCCGTTCTCTGGTTCACTGGTCGGCTCAGGTCAAAGACGATGGACGGATCACCCGGTACGCTGACAATAGTCTCACCATCCACTGCCGGGTCACTCTGGTAATTGTCGAGAATGTAGCGGCCTAGCGCGGTGTAGTTGTTGGGGTCTATTCCACTGTCTGCAATGGCTCGATTCCAGAGGGCGCCACCGACAATGTTAGGAATCTCAAACGTAGTACCTGACTCTCGGCCGGTACCGATAAAGTTCTCTACATCCTTTTCAAAATAGCCCACGGACAGGTAGCTGCCGTTTCCGTAGTACCACTCAAACGACAGATCGATGTTGAACGATTGAATGGGAACAAGCCCCGGATTTCCCGACGATGCGGATGGCCTCGTATTGGGGAAGTACTGGGTGCCGTCGGGCGACAGGCCACCCTTGATGTCCTGATAACTCGGACGAGTGATGGTTTCGCTGAACGACGCACGAAGAATAATGTCCTCCCAGGGCTCAATATCAAAATCGAGGCTGGGCAGCGTTACATCATAGTCTCCCGGAACTTCAGTGAAGCTCTGCAGGGGTACACCGTTCGCATCCACTGCTTCCGTAATGTTCAGCTCGTTGCCGGCGCCAACCCATGAAGAGCCGTTGAAGACCCTGTCCAATGCCGAGGAGACTACCTCGGTCTCTTCGTAGCGAACGCCGACTTTCAAATTGGCCGGCATGTCAGCGATATCCCCGGCCCAGTTGTACTGGAGATAGTAGGCAGTGGTTTCTTCTGTGGTCCGAAGATCGGTGGTCCAGTCAGTCGACGGGCAGTAGCCGGTGCCGCAGTCACCCACCTCGGCGTAGGTATCGCCACTGGCGGCGTAATAAGCCTCACCCGCGGCCTGAAGATCAGCGAGACGGGCCGTGAAGTATTCGGTCTGCAAATCCGGATGATCGTGGCCGGACAGTTCGTCGAATTGCCCGTCGATGCTCGAACGAGTTACGACATCTGACAGAAAACCGGGGTCCGTAATACCACCCCAGTTATCCAGCTGCACCACGCTCGACACCGATTGGTTGGTGACCTCCGTCGTCTGCACGCCAAAGTCGATACTGGACGATTCAAAGAACTCGAAAGACCCGGCGATCTTCGCCTGCTCCAGATCCATCCAGGCGGCATCGTTGCTGAACACGCTACCCGTCAGGATCATGTCATTCTTGTACAGAGGCCGGTTTTCCTCGCCTCCGGAGTTCAGGTCGTTTGAAAAGATCGGCAGTTCATAACCGGTGATAAAAGTCTGACCTACCTTGTTAAAGCTGGCCATGGTGATCAGCGAGCTTGTGCCATTGGGGCTGTTGGCCCCGGTGTCTGCATCCGAGTCGTGGTAGTCGAATTCGAACCTGAGCTGATCGTTGAAATACCACTCAACGTTCAGACCGATCGACTGATTGTAGTTCTTACGGCCATCCTCACCGGTGCCCATGGCGAAGTCATTGTTGTCATTGGTCTCTGTGTAGTAGATCGGGCTGGCAATTGGGCCATCCGTCCATTCACTGGCCTGAGAAAGGGCCGCCGTATTAGAGAACCAGGCAGAGAGATCGCTGTAGCGTCGTTCCAGTTCAAATTCAGACTGGATGTAATCCACCGTGGCCGTGATGCTGTCAGTGGGCGCCCACTGCAGGACAAGCTGCGCGTTGGTCCTTTCACTTTCGAATTCCGCAATGTTGTACGACACAGCCTGCGGGATGGAATAGCTCTCATCGGGCGACTGCGGCCGGTTTATCTGGTTGGCGTCATTGATGACTCTCACGTCTGTGGAACCATCCGGCAGCACATCGTCACCCGGCCTGGTGTACCAACCATTAATGCTAGCTGCGTTGACACCATTGTTCCGGGTCTGGCGGCTTGCTACGACGGCGATACCTACCGTGTCATCAAAGAAGCGCCCGGTGTAAATGCCGGAGAATTCCGGTGTGACATCGTCGCCGGTGCGAGTCGACTGATCGAAAACGGTCTTTGCCGCGAGACTTGCGGTCGGTTCCGCTTCAAGCGGCTTGGGCGTGGATATATTGATTGTGGAGCCGATGCCGCCGGAGGGCACGTCGGCGCGACCCGTCTTGTAGACCTGGACACCCGCTACCCCTTCTGACGCCAGGTCAGCGAAGTCAAACGAGCGGCTGGTGCCACTGTGAGTTGGCATCTGGCGGCCATTGACGGTCACCAGGTTGTATTCCGGACCAAATCCACGCACCGTCACGGAGCTGCCCTCACCGCGCTCCCGGTCGATGGATACGCCGGTGATCCTCTGCAGGGACTCGGCCAGGTTCGCATCCGGGAACTTGCCAATATCTTCCGCAGAAATGGCGTCTACAACGCCCGCTGACGTGCGCTTGATATCCATGGCACGCGTCAGGCTGCCGCGGATACCCGTCGTGATGATTTCCTCGATGACCTCCTCGCCTTCTTGCGCGACAGACACTGAAGGCGTCGCGAAAGCTGCGCCCAGCGCAATTGCTACGCCTGTGGCCAAAGGTGTCCTGCGGAATGTAGGTTTTTGCATGCTTAAGCCCCCTAAAGCTTGCCGTGTATCGAGGAATAACCGGATTTTTTTATTGGAATCAGGGGGAAGTGGCCGAGCACAGATTCAGCCAAAACGATGCCCCCCAGCCATCGTCTTGTTTGTACTGGATATTGACAGCGCTGTCAATACTTCTTGACCAACCCCTGCAGATTTGCCAGACGGACATTTTCAATTGTTGCTGACAGCGCTGTCATTTATGCTTACAATTGTTGGCTGCGACGGACTCTTTCGTTGCTGAGGGGGGCTATCTTGAAAGCAATGGCGGTCGAACCAGCGCGCGTGCGCGCCGCCTGGCAGGGCCGGATATCGGGCTGCCTGCTCGGCAAACCCGTCGAGGTACTCTCCTTCGAACAGGGGCAGCGCGGTCTGCAAGCCTACCTCTCCGATACCAATGCCCTGCCCCTGCGGGACTATGTGCCGCTGGTGAAAGGATCCATTGTCGAGCAGCTGGGCAAGAACTGCTGCCGCGGCCGCATTGTCCGCGCCGAGCCGGATGATGACATCAACTACACCGTGCTGGCCCTGTTGCTGCTGGAGGAACATGGCCTGAGCCTCACGACGGCGGATGTTGCAAGGGCCTGGCTCCGCCTGCTGCCGGCCGGCATGACGTGGACCGCAGAACGTGCCGCCTATCGAACCCTGCTGGACAACATGGCCGACGAGTTTGTCAACGGCGCAGACCCGGGATTCGATCTTCGCGACTGCGCGGACAACGACTATTGCGAGTGGATCGGTGCCCAGATCCGGGCTGATCTTTATGGCTGGGCGTGCCCGGGACGACCGGCACTGGCGGCCGAGCTCGCCACACGGGATGCCAGACTCTCCCATTCGGGCGACGGCGTTCATGGCGCCGCGTTCATCGCCGCGCTTGGCGCCTCCATCCCGGCCCTCGACGACCTGGATGCTGCTATCGACACGGCGCTGCAACACATTCCGGCTGACAGCAAGACGGCGGCGGCCGTGCGCTTCGGACGGGCACTGGCGGGCAGGAGCGACGCTGTAGATCGGCTGCACGAACGATACGAGGGCCTGTCACCGGTGCACACATTGAATAACCTCGCGCTCGTCGTGTGGGCATTGTGTGCGTCCGACGGCGATTTCGGTGTCGCGATTGGCGACGCGGTTGCCGCTGGTTGGGATACGGATTGCAACGGCGCGACCGTTGGCGGACTGATGGGTTTACGGGGTGGACCGATCCCGGACGCCTGGACGATTCCCTGGAACGGACGGGTTGGCGTAAGCCTTGCCGGCTACGATGAATTGCCGATCGATGAGCTCGTTGCGCGCACGGTTGCCGTGGCCGAGTCGATTTCGGCGAGCTTCTTTACCAGTATCGACGGTCGTCTCGGGAGGGCGTCATGAATGACAGGAAACCTGGGCTGCTGTGCCTGCTGGCTCTGCTGCCACTACCCGGCCTTGCAAACGCGGTAGCCGGGGACGCTCACTACTCAGACCGTAACGAGTATGTCGCGCCCCGAGCTGCGGAAGCACCGCGGATCGACGGTGTCGCGGATGAAGAAATCTGGCAGCGAGCAGAATGGCATGCGCTGGAGCACCGCTGGCTGGGTCCTGAGTACACGGCCGACGATTTCTCGGGAAGATTCAAGCTTGTCTGGACCGAAGACAGGCTGTACCTTCTCGCCGAATTCACGGACGACATCCTGATCGATACTCACCGTGACCCGCTGCTGCAGTATTGGGATGACGACTGCCTCGAGATCTTTCTCGACGAAGATTTTTCCGGCGGCGATCATCAGTTCAATCACAATGCGTTTGCCTATCACATGTCGCTGGACAACCAGGCGATTGATATCGGTACCGACAAGCAGGCACGCAACTATTCACATCATGTCGAGAGCCGCTGGAAACAACGCGGCAACAACATCGTCTGGGAGCTCGCGATCGACATCTATACGGATGCGTATGTGGATGACTCCGATGAGAACGAACCGGTGAAGCTATCGGCTGGCAAGATCATGGGTCTCATGGTCGCTTATTGCGACAATGATGGCAGCGAGCTTCGCGAGAACTTTATCGGCTCCGAGCTGGTGGCCGAGGGACCCAAAGACCGTGGCTGGATTGACGCCGGACTGTTTGGATCGCTCGTTCTGGTCGAATAGGCCAGGCACTCACAACAACTAATAACAAAGATGAAACGAGATGGAACAGCTCTTGAATATCGAGAACCAACATACTGACGCCGTATCCGGCGAATTCATTGAGATGGGCGGCGAGCGGTATTACGCCATTTACAATGTCGACCGCATGGCGCCGTTCTTTATCAGCGTCATATCCGATAAGGACCATTGGCTTTTTATCTCGTCCAGCGGCGGGCTCACTGCGGGGCGCGTGTCGCCGGAAACCGCGCTGTTTCCCTACGTTACCGTTGACAAGATTCACGAAAGCTACACCCACACGGGCAGCAAGACCATGCTGCGCGCGCACCGCAACGGCACGCCGCACAACTGGGAGCCGTTCAACCGTGAACACGATGGTTATTTCAAACTTACCCGCAACCTCTACAAGAACCGTCTCGGCAACAAGCTGTGCTTTGAGGAAATCAACCACGATCTCGAGCTTGCGTTTCGCTACACCTGGGTGACCAGCGACAGCTACGGCTTTGCACGACAGTGTGAACTGCAAAACCTCGGCGACATAGTAACGTTCGCGTCGACATGATCGACGGTCTGCAGAACGTGCTGCCGGCAGGTGCACCGCGATTTGCGCAGACGAACACGAGCAATCTTGTCGACGCGTACAAATGGACGGAGCTTGACGAATCGACAGGCCTGGCGCTGTACGCGCTGTACTCGGGCATTACCGATCGCGCCGAGCCGGCTGAGTCGCTGCGAGCCAACACGGTCTTCTGCCTCGGACTGGACGGACAGAAGACGCTGATTTCATCAGAGCAGCTGAACGATTTTCGCTACGGCAAGTTGCCGGAGCAGGAAACTCACAAGCGCGGTATTCGTGGCGCCTACCTAGTAAGCGTCACCCTTGACGTAAAGCCGAACACGAGTCAGCAATGGCAGATCGTGGCCGACATCGAAAAGAGCCAGGCTGACGTCGTCAGGCTAAAGAAGAAACTCACGAATCCGGAGGGCGTTGCCACCGAGATCGCGACCTCCGTCGACGCGGGTTCCGATGCGCTCGCGCGCATCATGGCCAGCGCCGATGGCTTCCAGGCAGCGGCGGAAGTCAACGTCGCCGTGCACCACTATGCCAACGTGCTCTTCAACGTGCTTCGCGGCGGCATCTTCGACAATCAATACACGGTTTCGTCGTGGGATTTCACGCGCACAATACGAAGCTTCAATAGCGCCGTGTACGAGCAGAACCGTGAGGTGCTGAATGCCCTGCCCGACACCCTGTCGGTTGACGCGCTGCTGTCCACCCTACACAAGCACGGTGACCTGCAGCTCGCGCGCCTTGCCCACGAATACCTGCCCATAACGTTTGGCCGCCGACATGGCGACCCCAGCCGCCCGTGGAACCAGTTCGCAATAAGATTAAAAGACGACGAAGGCAATCGCCTGCTGTCCTACGAGGGCAACTGGCGAGACATCTTTCAGAACTGGGAAGCGCTGGCGCTGAGTTTCCCCTCCTTTATTGAAAGCATCATTGCGAAATTCGTCAACGCATCAACGATAGATGGCTACAACCCGTATCGGATCACCAAGGAAGGCATCGACTGGGAAGTCGAGGAACCGGACGATCCATGGAGCTACATCGGCTACTGGGGCGATCACCAGATTATTTACCTGCAGAAGCTGCTTGAGTTGTCGCGTGCCTTTCACCCGGAGCGCCTGAATGAGTTTCTGCATGAATCCATTTTCTGCTACGCCAATGTTCCGTATCGAATCCGTCCGCTAACCGCACTCCTCAAAGATCCGAAAAGCACGGTTGACTATGACGAGCCGCTTGCGGAGCGTATCGAGAAACGCGTCGCAGACATGGGCGCCGACGGCAAGCTGGTGCTCGATGCTGCGGGCAGTGTCTACCAGGTCAACCTGCTGGAGAAACTGCTCGTACCCCTGCTCTGCAAGCTGAGCAACCTGGTCGTCGACGGCGGTATCTGGATGAACACCCAGCGTCCTGAATGGAATGACGCCAATAACGCGCTGGTTGGTCAAGGGCTGTCAATGGTCACGTTGTATTACTTGCGCCGTTATATCCGTTTTTTCAAGGAGCTGTTGCAGGCTAACGGCAACGCCAGTGACATGTCGACCGAAGTCGCGGAGTGGCTGGACGAGACCGCGGCCGCACTATCGCGAGCGCGAACGCTTTCAGACGGTGGCGCAATCGATGGGCAAGCACGTTACAAGATCCTGGTTGATCTTGGCGAAGCCGCGAGTCGCTATCGCGAGCGTGTCTACAGGCAGGAATCGTTCTCCGGCAAAGTGTCGCAGGAGGCGGCCCCGATCCTCGACATGATGGACGATGCGCTGTCGATCATCGACCGGAGCATTGCCAACAATCGACGTGGAGACGGGCTGTATCACGCATACAACTTGCTGGGTCTGGACGCCGACTCGCTGACAATCGATACCCTGTATCCGATGCTCGAGGGACAGGTTGCGGCACTCAGCGCAGGATTGGTTCCGCCCGAAGAGGCGGTCGCCGTGCTCGAGGCATTGTTCGCAAGCGACGTTTATCGCGAAGACCAGCACTCCTTCATGCTGTATCCGGATCGCGCTTTGCCGGGTTTCCTGGAGAAGAACCGCATTCCTAACGATCAGGCTGCTGCAATTCCGTTGCTGGAGACGATGCTCGGCGAAGGTGACGAGAGAATCGTCCAGCGCGATGCGGACGGTAACCTGCGGTTCAACGCGGACTTCGCCAATGTTGGCGATCTCAACGCCGGACTCGACACTCTCGCAGACGAGTACGGTGAGGGTGTTGAGTCTGCGCGCGAAGCAGTGACGGCGCTGTATGAATCGGTATTCAATCACCAGGCCTTTACAGGACGCTCCGGCGGCATGTTCGGTTTCGAAGGCCTCGGCAGCATTTACTGGCACATGGTGTCCAAGCTACTGCTTGCCGTGCAGGAAAATTACTTCGCCGCACTGGACAGCGGCGCGGACGACGACGTGTGCAAAAAGCTGGGTGATCTGTATTATCGCGTGCGCCAGGGAATAGGCTTCAACAAGACGCCGGAGGAATACGGAGCGTTTCCCACGGATCCCTACTCACACACGCCGAAACATTCGGGCGCGAAACAGCCCGGCATGACCGGGCAGGTAAAGGAAGAGGTGCTCACCCGCTTCGGCGAGCTGGGCATTCGCGTCAACAACGGCACCGCGAGATTTCAACCACGGCTGCTCAGGCCCAGGGAGTTCGTACCCAAGGCACGCCAGTTTCGCTATCTGGACGTCGCCGGGAATTGGCAGGAAAAACAGATTCCGAAACATGGCCTGGCATTTACCTGGTGCCAGGTGCCCGTCATTTACTCGCTGAGCGAACACGATGAGTCACGGCTGACCATTAGATGGGAAGACGGGACTGAGCAAACTGTCGACGGACTGGCGCTGCCGACTAAGATCGCCATGGAGCTGTTCCAGCGCAGCGGTCGTGTCATCGAAATAGCCGTGACGTTCAATGCGGGCCTGCTATTCGCAGACTAATACTCTTTTCGATCTTGCCACAACGAATACCAATACAACCGAGAGGCATGCATGTCTAATTACTACAAAAGAAACCTGGCGCTCGCCGGAATCGATTTCTCGCGGCACTCCATTGATGATCTGCGCGCGCTGGTCAGGCAGATCCTGGCGGCCAAGATCCACGGCATCTCCTTCAGCCCGTATATCGAAGGCCAGGGACCGGGGACGCAGCTCGGCGAGGCGCAGATTCGGGAACGCATGGGCGTCATCCTGCCGTACGTGCGCTGGGTGCGGTCGTTTTCCTGCACCGAGGGTAACGAGCTGATTCCTGCGATCGCAACCGAGCACGGTCTCAAGACGATGGTTGGTGTCTGGCTCGACGATGACAAGGAGCACAATGAGAAGGAGTTGGCCAACGCCATCGAGGTTGCCAAGGCTGGACATGCCAATATCCTGGCAGTGGGCAACGAGGTCCTGCTGCGCGGCGACCTGACTGAAGATGAACTCATCGACTACATCAACCGGGCAAACAGGCCGTGCCGGATGTCGATGTCGGCTACGTAGACGCGTACTTCGAGTTTAACGATCATCCCCGGCGTGACCGAAGCCTGCGACGTTATTCTCGCCAATTGCTATCCGTTCTGGGAAGGCTGCCCCGCTGATCATGCACTGTTGTATATGAAAGACATGTATCGTCGCGCGCAACACGCCGCGAACGGCAAAAAGGTCATCATCAGCGAGACCGGCTGGCCCAACGTCGGCACGCCGGAAGGCGGCGCGGTGCCCTCCTTCGAAAACGCCATCAAGTACTTCATCAATACCTACCAGTGGGCTGAAGAAGAAAATGTAGAAATCTTCTACTTCTCTTCCTTTGACGAAACCTGGAAGGTCGATGCGGAGGGCGACGTCGGGGCTTACTGGGGAATCTGGGACAAAGACGGTAAGTGCAAATATGATTGACAAGCTAAACGCGCATCTCAGCAATGGCAGCGGCGTAGAACTCGAGCACGCCAACGCTATTTGCTACTCCGGCTACCGCGAAGGCCAGGTACCGGGCTCTGCCTATCCGTCGTACGACGAGATCCGGGAGGACCTGCTGATACTCGCCAAGAACTGGAAGTACCTGAGGCTCTATGACTCCAGCCCGCACGCGGAAACCGTGCTTAAGGTAATCGCCGACGAAGCGCTCGACTTCATGGTCATGCTGGGCGTGGATATGGGTGCAGAAATGAGCAACCCGCACTGTCCGTGGGGCGCTGATTTCAGTGACGAAACGCTGGCTGCCAATCGCAAAGCGAACGCCGAGCAGGTCGAGAAAGCCATTGCCCTGTGCAAGCAATACCCGGACATCGTGTTCTCGGTCTCGGTAGGCAATGAAGCCAGCGTCGAGTGGAGCGATCACATGGTGCCGGTGAATAATCTCATCGACTATGTGCGCCATATGAAAAGCCAGATAAAGCAGCCAATTACCTTCTGCGAGAACTACGTTCCCTGGACGTACAAACTCGAGCCGCTCGCGGAGGAACTCGATTTCATCTCGGTGCACACCTACCCTGCCTGGGAATACCGCTCGATTGAAGATGCGCTCGAGTACACCAAGCAGAACTACCACTCCGTGGTCGACCACTATCCCGGAAAGCCCGTCGTAATCACCGAGGCTGGCTGGACGACGGCGTCGAATGGCCGTGGCATAGAGCCCTGGAACGCCTCCGAAGAACTACAGGAGCGCTATTACCGCCAGCTGCTGGAGTGGACCAACGAAGAGCGGATCCTGACGTTTGTCTTCGAGGCCTTCGACGAGCCGTGGAAAGGCTCCCCCGACGAGCTGGAACCCGAGAAGCACTGGGGTCTTTTCACGGTGGAGCGGAAGCCAAAGCTGGTCATGAAAGCGCTGTTCGCCGAACTGCTCGGCTGAACCGACCGGTTTAGACGCCAGCCAAGTTACTGGTTTGTATAGGAAACCGATTTGACAGCGTTGTCATTTCGCGGTGTAATCGCGGTCAAAATGATAATAAGAACCATTTCTAGAGAACCGGGCGCATCTCTTGGCTAGGTCAACCATTTTCGACGTGGCCAAGGTCGCCGGGGTCTCCATCAAGACCGTGTCACGCGTTGTCAATCGCGAGCCCAACGTGCGCGCATCGACGCGTGAACGCGTCGAAGATGCGATCGCCGTTCTCAAGTACAAACCCGATCAGTCAGCACGCAATCTCGCCAGCCAGCGATCGCACCTCATCGGCCTCGTCTACGACGATCCGGCCGCCTACGACATGCCGAGCGGCGGCTATATTCTCGATCTGCAGCAGGGAGCCCTCAAGGCCTGCAAGTCGGCCTTGTCTGAACTGTTGATTCATCCCTGTGACTTTCGGAAAAAGGACGCCGGCCGGAAGCTCAAGACGTTTATCGAAGAGACTCGGCTTTCCGGCGTTATTCTCGCCGCTCCGCTATCGAATATGCCGAGATTAGTGCGTGCCATCGAGGCAACCGGAACGCCGATGGTTAGGCTATCGCCTGGCAACGGCAGCACTAAGGAGCTTTCTGTCTCGACCAACGATCGCGAAGTCTGCGCTGAATTGACGCGCTATCTTGCAGGCCTCGGACACAAACGAATCGCGTTCATCAGCGGCGACCCCGATCATGAGGCGGTTGCGAACCGCCTGCTCGGCTACAAGGACGGGCTCGCGGAAAGCGGCCTCGAGTTCTCCGAGGATCTTGTCGTAGATGGCGACAACTCATTCGGGGCGGGTTTGGGCGCCGCGTTGAAGTTGCTCTCGAAGGAAAATCCGCCGACCGCTATTTTCGCCGCCAACGATGACATGGCGGCAGGCGTCATTCGCGCCGCCAACCGGCTGGGTGTCGAGATACCGGCGCAGCTATCCGTCGCCGGCTTTGATGACATAGCGCTGGCTCGCCAGGTTGACCCGGCGTTGACGACGATTCGGCAGCCGCTCGTCAGAATGGCGAAACGGGCGGCCAAAATGCTGGCCAAGGGAAACGGCGAGTCCAGGTTCAAAGGCCCCCAGGTCATTCCCGCCAAGATTAAGATTCGCGAGTCGACCGGGCCGGCGCCACGACAGAAATAGCGCCACGCACGAAGCAAGCGCGCAGTTATTCCTTAACCAGCAACGGCAAATTGGCGGTTGCCGCCTTGCCGTTATTGCCGTAGGCGTAAAGGAACAAGCGGTAAGGTCCGGGCTCCTCCGGTATGCGAACGACGGCGCCCTTGTTGTTGCTGTCGAGGACCGCTCCCTCGATATCTGGCAGCAAGGGGCGAAAATCGCCACCGGTCATGTAGTCATTGGAGTCGGGTCGCAGCACCCAGCAAGTCCTGACCTCTCCACCATCCGGGTCCACAACGACCGCTGATACCGAAATCTCGACGCCAGGCTCAACCTCAGCTTCGCCGTCGAGACGCAGCGGCCCTAAGATTGGCGCACGATTCCTCGGCGCCCTACCGGACCAGAGTTCCGCCATGGTATCGACGACGCCGAGGGGGGAGCCGTCATCCAGGAACATGCCAAACCAGGTCGCGGTGCCTTCCATCTTGTTACCCCACAGGAACGCGTAGGCACCGAGCGACGAACCTGCCGCGTCGCTAACAGCACGTTGGTAGCTTTGCCGGTAGAAAGCCGCTTTCTCGGCACTGGTCTGCTCATACGGTGCGCCCCACGGCGACTTTCCTGTCTCCCAGGGTCCGAGTGGACCAAACTCCGTCACGATATAGGGCTTGCTTGCGCCCGCAGCACGCAGGCGCTCCGAGAGCGACTGGGCGCCGCCGTAGGAATTGATGCCATGGATATCGATGTCGGGACAGCGCTCATGCACGTTGGCGATACGATCGCCACCGATCTCGGCGGTAACGGTCATCGTCGGGTGCGCCGGATCGAGTTGCTTGATCATCGCGGCAATATCGTTGACGGCATTCCAGATCAGCGGGTTGTCACCGTCAGCGAACCCCTCCATCTCGTTGCCGATGCCCCACAGCAACACGGCAGGATGATCTCTGTACTTGAGGACGGCTCGGCGCGCGCGCTCCCGTTGCTCACTGACCTGCACCGCATCGCCGTAGTCGAAACCATGGCGCTCGTGGCCCAGCCAGATGCCGACCGTGACGGAAATGCCCAGGGAATGCGCTTCATCGAGCAGCGCGTCAATGTCGCCACTGTCCCAGGTGCGCACCGAGTTGCCGCCGGCCGCTGCCAGCTGTTCGAGGGATGCGTCTCCGCCGGCGCCCTTGATGAGATAAGGCACGCCGCCGCGCAACAGCTGCCAGCCCTGCCCGGTCTGCTTGAGTTCAACGTGCAGGGCTTCGACCGACACTATCGGGAATAAAACAAAGGCCCTGCTGCTAACAGGGCCCTTGCTGGTATGGCTATGCGGGTCAAATCTGTAACGCGTCGCTTCAGAACTCGTTGACGGTCACGACGCCATTGTCGAAATTCGGCGGTGTTGCGGGCGTGTAGCTGTAGCCCCACTCTGAAAGCAATGAGATTGCCAGCAGCGGGTCTCCCGGAACGACTCGCCTGAAACCGGTCGCCGCGGTTCGGTAGATATCATCGGCCGTGAGTTCATTGAGGGGTATGGAAAACGAGACGGGATCAGTTCCACTGACACTAACGTTCGCACAGCATTCGAAAAATATGACTGAGCCGAAGAAGTTGTCCAGCACTGAACGGTATGCCTTCAAGGCCTGCTCACGAATCAGCTCATCAGAGAACTGCGACGTGCTGTTGGCATCGAAGACCTCGTGCAATGCGCGCGCGGTCAGCCACTGATTTTCGCCAGACGGAAATCTCGCAAGCGCCGTCGCGAAAAGATAGAAGCGCGCTTTCGCCCCCGTCGGCCCTGCGGGAATTGCGTCCGCCAGGTCGAACTTGGTCGGTGCATCCGGGTCGTTCACATTGAACTCGAGCGTCGCCGCAGTTGCGAAAGGATTCTCGGGATCGCTGAGTATGCAGGTCTCGAGGTAGATCCCGACGTCTTCGCAAGCGAGGTCCAGTACAACGTCCGTCGGCAGCGCCAGCTGACTGATGGACACGCCGTCAGGCGCGCCGCGTTCCTCGCAGCCGCTGGTCGCCAATACCACCAGGCCAAGCAACACCATTACCGCACTCTTGAAAACAGCCGGCTTAGCCTGCATTCGATTTGGGTTATTCATAATAGTAAATCCTCGGTAACGCATGTCAGCTCTCTAGAACCGGTACGTGAAGTAGAAAACAGTCTGAAAGATGTACTCGTTTACGCCGGGCTCGAATGTAAACCCCAGTGAATTCTCATCAAGCGTACGATACAACGCGCGGATGCCGACACTGGTTCCGGTGGCCGTCGTCGATGGCTTCTGGTCACCACTGCCGTCAAGCACGACCTGCCAATCCAGTTTGTACTGCTCCGGGAAGGTGATATTGAATTGCCGCTGGAAGTCATATTGTCCCCAGGCGTCCTTCTTGAAGTAGCCCGAAATGATATGCCTGTTGCCGAGAACGGCCTTGCCGTGCATTTCGAAGAACTTGCGCGTACCGCCGTCCGGATTGCCTGTTGGCTGCTGGAAACCTCTCCTCAGATTCAGGATATATTTCCTCTGACTATTCGGGTTGAATACCATCCTCGATGACACGGACCAGACGTCCTCAGCCGGAAGCCCCTGACCGAACGACGCGTTCCTGTTATCCGTAAGGAAGAACAGGCCTGCATCGGTAGGCGTCGGGTACTCCGTGTAATTGCCACCGATGTTAAAGGCAAACCTGGCGTCTTCGGCCCAGTCATTATCCCACTGATAAAAGAACGAGCTGCCTGTCGGATCGTAGGTCAGGTAGAGGTCCGCAGATCTCGCTTCGCGATTGCCCAGCACTGCAAACGGGTCCGTATCCGTCGTGCGCGGTTGTACGCCAGGGTTCAGGACCCCGCCGCTAATGGAGGGTTCTATGAAGGGATTTGCGTGCACCAGGTTGTCGCGATACATGACGCGCGGATACAGCATGAAATTGCCAAAGTTCATCATCATGCCCGCTTCGTACTCTTGCTTGTTACCTTGCGGCGAATACGGCAGCCCGACCGGATCAAGAACGCCGAAGTCCTTCAGGACATCGCCGGCGTCGGCAACGAGACCGGCATGATGGGTCGCAATATACGACGTGGTGCCCCATAACGGGAAGGTCAACTTGGCGCGGAAGGCAAGCGTATCCTCGAACTCGATCTGGTCGAGAATGACGAAGTCCCCGTCTACACGCGTGTAAAGGTCGTCAACTTTTTCGTCAGAAGCGATAAGACCGCCGAGCTCGAGGACCATGTCTTCACCGAGATTGCGCTTGGCATACAGCGTCGTCTGGCGCGTCTCCCGGATCGTGGGCTCAAACGAGCCACGCGGTTCCCGGCTCCTGGCCACGTCTTCCGAGTGCATGAAGGTAAATTCGGTCTTGCCGATCTGCTTCTGGTATTTGACGACGATCTTCGGGTTTGCGCCCCAGTAAACCTGGGGACCCGCCAGGATCTTCAGGCCGTCGAACTTTCCTTTGCCGACGAACTCCACGCCCTCTGGCGCCTTGGCATTCCAGATGTCCGAGCCGGCGATGTCGGTCGTTTCGCGAATCAGGCCGAAGAAATCGCCTTCGTACTTCCAGTGATAGCGCGGCGTATGGTAGAACGCGGTCAGATCGAAGTTGTCGCTCTCGTACGTAGCATCAAAGTCGTAAATCTCAACGCGTTCGCGATCCTCGAAGCGAATCGCAACATCTTCACTATCGAATTCGCCGTCTCGATCAAAATCCGCATCGACCTCGATATCGAACGGCAGTCCTCGTCGACCGTACTGGATTTCCAGAGGCTCCTTGTTGGCGACATTCGCCAGAATATTCAAGGTCATCTGTCCATTGAGCTTGTCGGAGGGCTGGAAGCCGAAATCCAGGAACACCATTTGACCGTCAGAGAACTCGGTGCCGTTCTCGCCAAACTGGGTGATGTCCCGGTCTTCTCCTTTCAGGACCATTTCGCCGAGAAAGCTGCCGCCGGTGAAACTCAGCTTCTGCTTGCGCTCCTTGTTTTCGCTCTTTAGCAGGCGGACCTCACCTTTTAGCTGCTGGAACTCCAGGTTGATATTGTTGATTGCCTGGTTAAACGCGGCTTTCTTGTTCTGATAGGGATCGAGCTGCCAGATTTCGGAGAGCACGTCATAAGCCATCCGGGGTCTTGCGGTGTAGACGCCATCGGCGTTGGGCGTTCCGAGAGCGGTAATACCGAACCACTCCTCGTTCATGTTGTTCTGGCCTTCCGCCCAGTCGAACAGATAAGCCTGGTTAGACCACGACGCGTTGTTGTCCTGAATGTCCAGGTTTTCGATTTGCAGGTACTTCCACCACTCGTCACGCCATTCGAAAACGAAACCACCAATGGAGTTGCCCTCTTCGCCGTTGCCGGCGGCCTTGTTATACATCTCCAGCCACTGGTCTCTGAGGATAAGCGCTTGCGACAGCTGGTCTTCCTCGAAATCCCTCGCGTTAAACGCGTCACTGCCGAACTCGAAGAACACGATCGGTTTGTCGAGCTTTTCGTCGACGTCTCGCCACATGCTCGTGAAGCTCTTGCCGCGATAGGCGTTGACGCCCAGAATATCCATGTCCGTACACAGTTCCCTGATGAGATCGATGTACTGGATGTCGCCGTTAACGATGGAGAACGGATGGTTTGGCGCAATCTTCTTGCCCTCTGCCATCACCTCGTTAAACAGGCTGTAGAGATAGCGAGCCTTTGTCGTGTTCTGCTCGCCCTCCGGGAGGTTCTCGATTTCGAAGCTCGACCAGGACAGGCCGTAATTGCTTTCGTTGCCGAACGTGAACATCAGGACACCGGGGGTATTCTTGTACTGTTCGACGATCTCGAGCGAGTCCTTTAGCAGCGTCGCGCGGGTAAGCGGATCCGAGTAATCCGTAAACGGCACCCACCTGCCGCCGATCGTGTAGCCGTAGCGGCCCATGAGCGGGTTGATCACCGACATGATGCCGTGCTCACGGTAGATGTAGGTAACCCATTCTGGCGGAATCATCGTGAAACTGCGGATGGCGTTGACGCCTGCCGCCTTCATCAGCCCGAAGTCATAGTCGAGCACTTTTCGGATGAAATCGTCGGACTCATTCCACAGGTTGTAGGTGTAGTTCGCTCCCCTGGGCGAGTAGCCCCAGACCACACCCTTGACATAGAAATCCTCGCCGTTGACCTGCAGCTTCCAGCCGCTTTCGTCCTTGAACGTGGTCACCGAATCTGCCGCGTGGGTCTGACCGGCGAATACAGTCATGACAGCCAATGTCACTGCAAGCACACCGCAGACTTGTTTGATGCTTTTGAAGAAGCGCATTGCCGTCATAACGAACACTCTTTTATTAAGATTGGATTCTTGGTGAAAGTCGCATAATTGCATTGTCTTACCCGCCCCTTAATTGATCGTGAAGGTGACGTTGTCAAACGACGCATCGACACCACAACCACCGGCAATAGCACCACAAGCGGCTTTCAGTTCCAGCGTTACACCGCCGCTCACGTCCCATCCACTTGCGTTCGCACCGACTCCGGCGATGACTGTGCCCGAGTACGGCGTCCAGGTTGTCGTCGGAGTGTAGGGCGCTGCTGGGCCGACGAAATTCCGGCCGCCCTCATCCTGGCCAGCCGCGTTCAGGAATATCACTTCAACAAACACTACACCGCCGGCACCCGACAGGGCTCCGTACAGATCGAAGGAGACATCGATTGAATCGCCGGGCTGAATCGTACCTGCGCCCAATGCCACCTGGCCTATGACGACGTCATTTGTTCCAGTCGCATCTCCGGCTGCAACCAGCCTCGCCACGGTGCCTGCCCGGCCACCCTGCCCGCTGGAATCGACATTAATGGAGCCGCGACCTGGGGGGTCCTGGGTTAGCGTCCAGCCAGTGAAGTCTCCGGTTTCGAAGTCACCATTGACGAACGATCCCGTACCACCACCACCGGTGGGCACCGCCTCGAACGTGACGTCATCGAAGTAGACGATGTTGTCCTGGGTCCTGGCATCGAAGTCCGGGAAAATCACCAGGCCGGCGATGTCGGTATTGTTCGGGTCACCGATTACGCCCGAGAAGTCGAAGGTCAACTCCTCCCACTGGTCGGTCACGGTGTTGGCCACCTTGATCTCACCCGTTGAACCGCCGGTAGCGGTCTCAAACTTGATGCCGACGTCACTGATCACCGACTTCCATACCTTGATCTTCACAATGGCGTTGCTGGCATCCAGCGTGAAGGTCGGCAGATCGCTGGTGATGGTCCCGGCAAACGGCTGGCCGGCCACGCGCGCCGTAAACTGCGCCACGGTGGCTGAGGTATTGGCCCCCGTCGCATCCGGGTTGGCAATAAACTCGAGCGGCGGATTATCGCCGTTCTCGAAAATATTCCAGGTGAACCCGGTGCCGGTCCCGGCCGTCTCGAAGTCGACCGCCGCACTGCCGCCACCGCCACCGGTGGATACCGCCTCGAACGTGACGTCATCGAAGTAAATGACGTTGTCCTGGGTCCTGGCATCGAAGTCCGGGAAAATCACCAGGCCGGCGATGTCGGTATTGTTCGGGTCACCGATTACGCCCGAGAAGTCGAAGGTCAACTCCTCCCACTGGTCGGTCACGGTATTCGCCACCTTGATCTCACCGGTAGAGCCGCCGGCCGCGTTCTCGAACTTGATGCCGACGTCACTGATCACCGACTTCCATACCTTGATCTTCACAATGGCATTGCTGGCATCCAGCGTGAAGGTCGGCAGATCGCTGGTGATGGTCCCGGCAAACGGCTGGCCGGCCACGCGCGCCGTGAACTGCGCCACGCGCCCGGACGTGTTCGCACCTGTCTGGTCCGGGTTGTCGATGACGGTCAGCGGCGGGTTGTCGCCATTCTCGAACACGGTCCAGGCAAACGCTTCGCCCAGTCCACTTGGCTCGAAATCTATCGGCCCCAGCGACGGCCCACCGCCGCCACCGGTCGGACACGCGTTCGAGGTCTGGGCAATGTCGTCAAACTGGAACGTCCAGTTGTCAGGGTCGTTCGCCGCATCGCCCGGTGTACCGTTGTCGAAAATCAGCGTGATGCCCGTAACGTCCCCGGAGACGCCGGTGAAGTCGAAACACAGTTCTTCCCAGGTACCGCTGCCACTGTGGGTCGCGGTTCGCTCCTCGTTCAGAGGCTCCAGCTTCAGAGTCACCACCACCGAACGTGATGAGCGAACTTTCATCGTGTAGGAATCGCCCGCCGCGAGAGGCACGGCGCCACCCAGATCCAGGGTGCTGCCGCCGAATGGCTGACCGGCGAACTTCTGCATCTGCCCAACCTGGGCGCTGGTGTTAATGCCGCTGGCATCCGGATTGGCGATAACCGTTGCGACGCCGCCATCGAAGTCGTTAAACGTCGCAGCACCGGACTCAAAGTCAATCGAGCCACTGGCACCACCGCCACCACCCGAGTCGGAGAAAGCGATGTTGTCGAAGTAGATGACGTTGTCCTGGGTCCTCGCATCGAAGTCCGGGAAGATCACCAGGCCGGTAATGTCGGTATTGTTCGGGTCGCCGATCACGCCGGAGAAATCGAAGGTCAACTCTTCCCACTGGTCGGTCACGGTGTTGGCCACCTTGATCTCACCCGTTGAGCCGCCGGTCGCGTTCTCGAACTTGATGCCGACGTCACTGATCACCGACTTCCAGACCATGATGGTCACGGTGCTGTTGCTGGCATCCAGCGTGAAGGTCGGCAGATCGCTGGTAACAGTGCCCGCAAACGGCTGGCCGCCGACCCGCGCGGTGAATTGCGCCACGGTCGCCGAGGTATTGGCACCCGTCGCATCCGGGTTGGCAATGATCTCGAGCGGCGGGTTGTCGGCGTTTTCGAAGACGTTCCAGGTGAATCCGGCGCCGGTGCCGGCCGTCTCGAAGTCTACCGCGGCGCTTCCGCCACCGCCGCCAGTACCGCCGCCACTGCCGTCTGAGAACGTGATGTTGTCAAAGTAAATGACGTTGTCCTGGGTCCTCGCATCGAAGTCAGGGAAAATCACAAAGCCGGTGATGTCGGTATTGTTCGGGTCGCCGATTACGCCGGAGAAGTCGAAGGTCAGCTCTTCCCACTGGTCGGTCACGGTGTTGGCCACCTTGATCTCACCCGTAGAGCCGCCGGTCGCGTTTTCGAACTTGATGCCGACGTCACTGATTACCGATTTCCAGACCATGATCGTCACGGTGCTGTTGCTGGCGTCCAGCGTGAAGGTCGGGAGATCCGCCGTAACCGTGCCGGCAAATGGCTGGCCGGCTTGCCGTGCCGTAAACTGCGCAACCGTTGCCGACGTATTGGCGCCAGACGCGTCCGGATTCGCGATGAATTCAACCGCGGGGTTGTCACCGTTCTCGAACACGTTCCAGGTAAAGGCGGCGCCCTGGCCACCCGGCTCGAAATCAATCGGTCCCAGCGTGCTACCGCCGCCACCGCCACCGGCAACCAGGTCGATATTGTCAAAGAAGTACTCGGTCGCCGTATCGACAGTACCGAGGTTCGGCAAAATCACGAACCGCGTGTAGTCGTTAGGCGCCGCCAGGTTGGTGAAGGTCCAGGTCAGCGTTTGCCAGCCCACGACCACCGTCTCATTCGCCTGCACGTCGCCGCTACCCATGTTCTCGTCGAATTCCGCCTTGGTAACGATCGGGATACCCGCTGTCGGCGAGTACACCAGCGCGGAGATCGTCTGATCGCCGGCGTCGTTGGGAATCGACGGAACCGTGACGAAGACACCCGCAAATACGTCGCCGCCATCACGTACAATCTTCAACGCGTTGCCGTCGCCACCTGCCGGACCAGCCTCAATTGCAAAGCCCGCACCACCGAACTCGCTGACCGCGGGCGGCGTCGCCTCGTCGAAGGTGATCGGGAAGCTGGCAGTACCACCGCCACCGCCACCGCCGGCGACCAGGATGATGTCGTCGTAATAGAAGGTCCAGTTGTCCGGATCCGTCGCCGCCGCGCCCAGAGTGCCGTTATCGAAGATAAACGTGGCGCCCGAGACCTCGCCGGACAAGGCCGGCAGGGAGAACGTCAGTTCCTCCCAACCCGTACCGCCGTGGGTTACCTCGACGCCCGTGCCCGGACCCTGCGGTTCCGGCTGGAACAGCACCTGGACCGCGCGCTGCGACCAGACTTTTACCGTGAACGAGCTGCCGGCCGCGACAGTGAAAGGCGTGGGAAAGCCCACCGTGGTGCCGCCAAACAGCGCGCCGCTGGTGGCTTCGAATTTCTGCATCCGCACGACTTTGTCGCTTGGATTGCCCGCTCCCTGGTCTGGATTATCGACGATAAACGACTCACCACCTTCGAAGTTGACAAACGTAACCGCGGGGCAAAGATCCTCAAACGTTATGCCAACGTCACAAGATGCAGGCGGCGGCACGAACGGCGGTGCCGGTGTGCCCAGAATCCGCTGCTGTCCATCGCCTTCGCCGCAACCCATGAGGATTGTCAACGGGATGATGATCGTGAACATGCGAATCAGGCGCGTAGAAAATAGTGAGTGCATAACGGAAGTCTCTAGGTAACCATGAGAATTGGAATCAGCTGTAACTGATTGACTTGAAGGAAATATTGTTCTTCTTTTTTGTCCTGACGAGTGCGAGAAATCGGCCCCCCCGCTTCTCTGAAACACCCGCTATAGGGTAACTTTTAGCAACTAATGACAGCGTTGTCAATTTGCTGCGTCATTACGCTGCTCGAAAATGTAACAGCTTGTTTCTGGATCTTCCGCGCGCCTTCCCCGGTCACAGGGCAGAACAAGATAAGCATTCAGCTTACAGCCGACCCGGCCGGCCACCCGTGTCGGCGGGAGCACGGTTTAAGTGTCCGCCCGTTCAGATTTCGATCTGGAAACGAAAGCGGCGTAAATACTTGAACAAGCCCCCAACAGTCGACGCCAGGTTCAGTCCTCAACCGAAGGCATGTTGATACAGCCCTGCTCAGGGATCGCCGGAATAGACGCGCACATAGTCAACTTCCATCGTCACCGGAAAGACCGTCGATCCGTTCGGCGCTCCGGGGAAGTTTCCGCCGACCGCAACGTTGAACAGAATGTGAAAACGTTCATTGAATGGGGCGGGAAATGGTGCACCCGCGGTGTACCAGGAATTCTGCATGGCGTACAAGACGCCATCGACGTACCAGCGCATTTCCGTTTCGTCCCACTCCAGCGCGTACTCATGAAACTCGGCAGTAGCACTACTCGTCACCGTATACTCGTTTCCCGAAAAAACATTGTTGGGGAACTCACCGCCGTAGTGGATCGTGCCGACCACCCTGTTGCCACCGGAAGCGCCGAGGTTGACCGCCTCCATGACGTCGATTTCTCCGGACGCGGCCCAGGTTCCGTAGACGTTATCCTGCGGCAGCATCCAGAACGCCGGCCACAGACCCTGCCCGCCGGGCAAACGCATGCGGGCTTCGATACGCCCGTATCGAAAAGCAACTCTGTCGCGCGTATTGATCCTGGCCGAGGTGTAGTTATAACCGCCCTGCGACTCCTGCCGCGCCGTGATTCGCAGCACACCATTGTCCAGTTCCGCGTTGTCAGGCAGGTAATACTGCAACTCGTTGTTCCCCCAACCCGGAATGCCGTACTGGCTGCCGTCGCCCGTCTCGAAATACCAGACTTCCGGATCGAGCTGACTGGCGTCAAACTCATCGCTCCAGACCAGGTTGAGGGCGCCACCCGGAGCAATGGCGGAATTGTCCAGCGACAGCAAAGACGGATTGGAAATATTGACGTTTGTCGGTGGCGTCGGCGGCGTTGTTGTTGGCGGCGGGGGCGTTGTAACCACGGGTGGCAGACCACCACCGCTGCCACCACAAGCGGCAACAATCAGTAGCGTGGCGACCGCTGAGAGGTAACGCCGAAGTCGAACTCTTGCCGTCATAAAATATCAGTCCGCAACCCGTGTGGTGATGGAACATACGCCAAACCTGGCACCCTTTACAAATCGACGCAGGCGAGATTGGGCCATGCGATATCGGCTGGATTTGGCCAGCGCCAGGCCCGGCTTTGGCGAGCCCGGCCCCGGAATACGGGGCGCGCAGGATTAACCTAAAACGAAATGAACTCAGGCCTTGGCTGAGAAGAACTTAAGCAGAATCAGCGAACTTCCTGACGATCCAGTCGCGTAGCAGGGACACGCTCGCGTCGCCTGCCCTGTCCTCGGAGCACACCAGGAAGTAGCTGACATCGGCCACGTACTCGTCCTTGAAAAGGCGCACGACACTGCCTTCCTGGAACCACAGCTCGCCAATGGGCACCGGCACCAGCGCCGCGCCGATGCCGCGCTGCGCGGCCCGTACAACGGCGATCATCGAATCCAGCCGAATCACCTTGCTGTCCTGCGGTAGCTCGATACGGGCTGCCTTCGCCCAACGCTTCCACGCCTTGGGATGGGTTTCATGCACGATGAGCGGGAAATCACTGACGATCTTCCTGTCCTTCACCTTGATCTTCTTCTTGAACTCGAGAGAACCTGCAGGCGCAAGGCGCAGCGGAAACAGCAGGTTCGAGGGCATGTTGGCTGGAGGTGCCCTGAACAGGCGAATTGACAAGTCGGAATCCGCGGGGTGTTTCTCCGCCGACTCGTCGCTGGTGCCGACCTGGATGTCGATGTCGGGGTGTTTTTCCGTGAATTCACTCAGGCGCGGAACGAAATACTCGCTGGCAAAGAACGGCTGCACGGAAATCCGGATAGAGCTCTTCATCGCCCCTTTCTTGTACTTGGCGGCTACCGCGTCGAGCTGCTCGATCAAGGGGCGGACGTCGGCATACAACGATCTGCCGGTTTCTGTCAGGCTGAGCGTGCGGCTGTTGCGATCGAACAGCTGCTCGCCAAGCTCCTCTTCAAGGCTCTTTATCTGGTGGCTCACCGCCGACGCCGTGATGAACAGCTCTTCGGCCGCCGTCCTGAAGCTCTCGTAACGTGCGGCTACACTGAAGGTACGCAGCCCACGTAAGGAAATTTTCGGTTTGCTGGGCATCGTCTATCAGTCACCGCCGGCCTGAAGCAACTGCCTCACAACCTGTTTTGGCGTTCGATCAACGAAGAAGATACCCCAGTGCTTTTCGGCACCCTGCGGATTGTTCGGGTTGCCTTTCCAGGGCTCATCGAAGGCCTCGAAGAAGAACACCGTGGTATTGGTATCGGTCGCCCATTCATCCAGCTCGCGATAGTAGCGAGTCTGGTTTTCCTCGCTGGCACGATCTGCAAACTCGCTGGCGGTCGTCGCCCAACCGGCCTCCAGAATCGCAATCGGCTTGTCCGGCAGCGCCGCCCTCACGCCGTCAATATTCTCTATCGTGTAGGAGAGTGCTTCATCGATTCCCTTCTCTTCCCATGCGGGATAGGTATGCACGCCGAGGAAGTCGACTTCGGCAGCCAACGGCGCCCCGTCCTGTATCCACCATTCGTAGTTATCGGCAACCGTGACGGGCTGTTCGATAGCAGCTTTTACCTTGCGGACGTAAGCAATGACCTGTGGCAGCGGCACCATGTGATCATTCCATTCGACCAGCGCCTCGTTGCCCACGTTGACGGCCACCACGATATCGCTGTAGCGATTAGCCAGCTCGATACCACGCTGCAACTCCTCGAGGTTCTTCAACGCATTCGCTGCCAGCTCGTCTTCGGGAATCGGCTCATCGAGCCACGGACAGCCTTCATGATTGCTGAACTCCGCCTGCAACCACATCCCGAGCAGCACTTTGATCGGCAGGTCATGCCGCTCGATGAGCTGCAGCGTGGTCACCGAGTTTTCGCCCGCGTCATACAGGCGAATCAGACCGAATCCATGTTCGATCAGTATCTGCAGATCTTCAAGAATCTCGTCGTCGCTGGGATTCACTGCGCCATCGCCACGATCCGGATGCTGGCCCTCCCGAAAGCCGGAATAGGCAATCGCCATAACCTCGCCAGCCAGCAAGGCCGAGGACGCCTGCCTGCCATTGTCCACTGGCATGCCGGCTGGAGAGTCGCTGCTTCCCGGAGCACAGCCTGCCAGAAGTAGCACGCTGCTGGTGAACAGCGCTGCCCTGAAAAGCCTCTTAATCCATGTCGTCATTTCTTATTCCTCTTTCGATCTGGGCTTGGTCGCAACCACCAGCGCCCAGGTTTCCGAGCTCACCTGTTCACGAAGCTCCAGGAGCGCCTGCATGGCATCGAGATCCCGGCCCGGGTTTGCCGCCATCATGGCTTCGGCCATCGGCACGGGATCGAGGTTATCCACCAGGTCGACGGTGCTGTAGTTGTACGGCACAGATGTCCCCAGCGGAGACAGCAGCGAATACATCGCCCAACCCTTGCGGAATCCGCCATCGACGAGGGCCTGGTGCCCGGGCTTGAAAACCCCGGTTTCCATGCGCTCGTAGGCATCCGGGTCCGCTGCATACATACGATTCACTATCGCGAAACGATGCTGCTGCGGGGGAATCGCGTCAACCATCTGCCACAGTTCAGAGCTGACCTGCTGCCGCGCTGCGAGGGTACGCGCCATCGACTTCTCGAAGTCACGATCAGCATGCACAGCTGCGAAGACTTCCTCGAAGGACGGATACGCGTTCAGCTGCTCGGAACCCACGTAGGTCGTGACCGTGTAGAAATCGCACCTGGAACGATCGCCGTACATGACCCAGTAGAGAGCCCAGCGCTGCTGCTTGCCTTGCTCAACCATGTGCTGATGCATGGGCAGCCAGATTGCCGATTCAATCCAGCGGTAGTCCGGCGATGTCGCCTTCATGCATTCCACCGAGATATAGGCTGGCTGTTGCCGATCGTCTGCGAGTGCCGCAATCGAGACACTAGCCGCGACAATCGCAAGAACGAGCCGCTTCGTGCTGCTAATCTTCATTTCGCTCTCCCTGATGACGGACCACGAGGAATCATATCAACGCCGCACCAGCAGGGCCTCGAGCTCTTCGAGCGAACGCCCCTTGGTTTCCGGCAGGACGCGCATGACGAATACGAGACCAATAACAGCGAATATGCCGTAGATCAGGAACGTCGTTGCGCTACCGAAATTCTCAAGTTCCCACGGAAAAATGAACGTCACCAGGAACGCTACGGTCGAGTTTATCAAGCCAACAAACGAGATGGCCATGCCGCGAACGTTGTTTGGGAACAGTTCGGAGAACAACACCCACATGACCGGTCCGATCGAGATAGCAAAGCTGGCAACGAAGCCGAGTATCGCAAGCAGGATCAGCGTCGGGTTCATCGCAATCGCGTTGCTGACCAACGCCGATTCGTGCAGCTTGAAGTTCTCCGCCCCAATCATTCCCGACACAGCTTGTCTGAAGTCTACGTCGCTATCGTAAGTCGTACCCTCAAGCTCCATGAGCTGCGCGCGTTCGATCTCCGCCGGCAACTTGTCGATGGCGGCTTGATCGAGCGTATAGGTTGCTGAGCCGAAGCCGTAGGACAGTAGCAGCATGCAAACAGCAATCCCGCTCATGCCGAATCCCAGTAACGGACGGCGACCCAGTTTGTCGATTAGCGACATCGCCGCGATCGTGAAAGCGAGGTTAACGAGACCGACAAGCACCGCCTGCATAAACGCGGCGTTCGTGCCTATGCCGGATTGCTCGAAGATCATCGGCGAGTAAAAGAACACTGAATTGATACCCGTGATTTGCTGCAAGATGCCGACAGAGACACCGATGGTGAGGACAAGCTTCATCGATGGATGAAACAGGGCGCTCAGCGAAACACCGCCCTGTTCCGCCTCCGCTTCGATACTGTCCCTGACGGCCTTCAGGTCGACGGCTGCCTGCTCCGCGCCACTGACCTGCTGGAGTACCGCTTGTGCCTCGTGATCCCGACCCTGCATGGCCAGCCAGCGCGGACTTTCCGGAACAAACAGCAAGGCGAAGAAGTACAGAATCGCCGGAAGCGTTTCCACGCCGAGCATCCAGCGCCAGCTCCACTCGCCAAGTCGCAGCGACGCTGCCCACTCGGCACCCGACTCGCCGAGCGTCAATATGAGGTAATTCGTAAAGAACGCGGCCGATATACCAATGACAATATTCAGCTGATTAAATGAGACCATGCGACCGCGAATCGCTGCCGGCGCGATTTCCGCGATGTACATGGGCGCGATGATCAGCGCTGCGCCGACACCCAGGCCGCCGACCATGCGCGCGATTACCAGCGTGATGAAGTCGGGCGCCATGGCAGAGGCGATCGCGGATACCGCGAAAAGCGCGGCCGCAATCCTGAGCACCGGGCGCCGGCCGATGCGGTCGCTGATCGGGCCGGCCACCATCATCGCGAGCGTCGCCGTCAATGCCAGTGACGAGACGGACCAGCCGAGTTCTATCTTGCTCAACGCAAACTCGGTCTCGATAAAGCCGACCACGCCGGAAATAACCGATGCGTCGAAACCCATCAGGAAGCCGCCCAGCGCAACTATCAGCGCCACCCTTGTCGTGAATCGCGTGCCCTGGTTCATTGTCGTATCCCTGCCTCAGTCGCCGTCGACGATGCTGAACTGGCTGCGAAGCTCGGCCTGTGAACTGCCGCCAATCCAGACATGGAATAGCCCGGCTTCTGTCATCAACTGCATATTGCGACCATAAAACGCGAGATCGTCCGTAGCGAGTTCGAAGCGCACGGTCTCGGCCTCGCCGGGCTCGAGGAAAACGCGTTTGAAACCTTTAAGCTCCCTGACAGGTCGGGTCACATTGCCTACCAGGTCGCGAACGTAAAGCTGAACGACTTCTGCAGCCGCAACGTCGCCGGTGTTGGCCAACCGGGCGCTGACCGTGATGGTATCGCCAATGCCAATTTCCTCGGCGCTGACCCGGATATCCGCGTAATCGAAATCGGTGTAAGAGAGGCCGTGTCCGAATGCGAACAACGGCGTGTAGCCGGCATCAAGGTGAAACGCGGTCATGCCGAACGACAGCTGTGGCGCGTGCGCATCGATGTCGTCGATATGCATGACCGTGTCAGGTGACGGCGGTTTGCCGGTGTTCTTCTGGTTGTAGTAGATCGGAATCTGGCCAACCATACGCGGAAACGTGGCCGGCAGCTTGCCGGATGGCGATTCGACTCCAAACAGCAAGTCGGCTATCGCCGGTCCGCCCATGGTGCCGGGGTGCCAGGCAAACAGGATGGCATCTACCTCGTCGACAATGTCGCTGAGCGTCAGCGGCCGGCCGGCCAGAATGACGGCAACAACCGGCTTGCCTGCCGCTCGGACTCGGCGCACCAGCTCTGCCTGGGCACCCGGAAGACTGATGTCGGCGCGCGAATGCGCCTCGCCGGACAAGATCGATTCCTCGCCAAGGAACAGGATTGCCACGTCGGAGCTGCGCGCGACCTGCACGGCTTCGTCGAAAGAATCGCTGGCACGCGAGCGTGAGTTTTCCATCGCACGCACGTAACGCACGTCGACATCGTTGCCGACCAGGCTATGAATCGCGTGCATCGGTGTGACGCTGAGCTCCGCATCACCGTCGAAGATCCATGTACCCAGCTGTTCATAGGGTGCATCGGCAAGCGGGCCGATCACGGCGACCGAAGAGAGCCGGTCCGCGGACAACGGCAGAACCCCGTTATCGTTCTTGAGCATCACGACGCTCTGCAATGCGGCACGCTTAGCCGTCTGCAAAGCGTCCTTGTTCGCGATAGCAGGCAGTTTCGCAGGGTCCGTGTACGGTTCTTCAAACAAACCCAGAGCAAACTTGGCACGAAGGATACTCGCAACTGCGCCGTCAATCAGGTCCTCGCTGATGCGAGCTTCGTCGACCAACGTGGCAAGGTGCTTGCCGTACGCATCGCCGTGCATTTCCATGTCGACACCGGCTGTGATCGCCTCATAGGCGGACTCTTCGTCATTCGCAGTCAGTCCATGAATCGAAAGCTGCCGCACCGAGTCCCAGTCGCTGACCACGAACCCGTTAAAGCCCCATTCCTTGCGCAGCACCTGGCGCAGCAGAAACGCGTTCGCCGTGCCGGGCACACCATCGATATCGCTGAACGACGTCATCAGGGTTGATACGCCAGCATCTACCGCCGCATGAAAAGGACGCAGGTAGACGTTGCGCATTTCGTTCTCAGGGATATTCGTCGTGGCGTAGTCCCGACCGCTTTCCGACGCGCCGTATCCGGCAAAGTGCTTGGCGCAGGCGGCTATCGTGCCGACTGCGGAGAGATCCTCGCCCTGGAATCCCTCCACCATCGCCGCCGCAAGCGTGCTTGCCAGGTAGGCGTCCTCGCCGAGGCTCTCCGCGATACGACCCCAGCGCGGGTCCCGTGAAATATCGATCATTGGAGCAAACGTCCAGTTGACGCCTGTGGTCGCCGCTTCACGAGCGGCAATGGCCGCTGCCTCTGTTACCAACGCCGGATTCCAGCTTGCCGCCTGGCCAAGCGGTATCGGCATGACGGTCTTGAATCCATGGATAACATCGCGCCCTACCAGCAGCGGTATGCCGAGGCGACTTTCTTCGACCGCGATGCGCTGCAATTCGTTGATAACGTCGACGTCAACAACGTTGATGACGGAGCCAACACGACCGGCCCGCAAAGCCTCTGCTACGGCATCGGGCGAGTTGCCTTCGCCTACGTGGCGCTGGCTCATTTGCCCGATCTTCTCGTCAAGCGTCATACGATCGAGCAGTGCATGCACGCGCTGCTCGATCGACCCGCTATCGCCAGCCGCCAATGTAATCGATGCACTCATAGAGTTATTCGCTAGTAGTCCGCTCGCCGCGAACAGTGTGATGATCCGGACAGCTGATGCTTGGAGTTTCCGGGGATCTAAACGCAATTTTGCCGGGACCGCATGATGTATTGTCTTCCTGCAAAAACGATTTTGCGCGGCGCCGACCTAAGACTCGCAACGCGTTTCGCGCCTTGCCTGGCGAATTGAAAAGGCATTCTTGTCGGATTTATTGTGTTGATTTTGTAGCAATATTTGACAGCGCTGTCAATTTGAAGGACGATCTTTCGCATAAGCCGGCAATTGGGAATAATAAGAACAATGAGTGAAGCCACCCACCACGTAACGGCGCCTGAAGATCGAATCCCATTTTCCCAGAAGCTCATTTACGGGCTCGGGGCTTTCGTCAACAACCTGTTGGCCGCTGCCATCGGCGGCATGGTAATTGTTCTTAATCTCGGCCTTGGTATGAACCCTGCGCTCGTCGGCCTTGTCAGCGCGCTGCCGCGCCTGACCGATGCGATCACCGATCCGTTAATGGGCTATATCTCGGACACGACGCGCAGTCGGTGGGGCCGACGGCGACCCTATATATTTGTCGGCGCGATTCTCGTTGGCGTTATTTATGCGCTGCTCTGGCAGCTGCCTGCCGACAAGAGCGAAGCGTTCTACTTCTGGTACTTCCTCAGCGGCTCGCTGATCTTCTACCTCGCCTACACGATGTTCGCCACGCCGTGGGTCGCGCTGGGCTACGAACTGACACCCGACTATCACGAGCGCACGCGCTTGATGGGCGTGCAGAATTTCATCGGTCAGCTCGCCTACGTCATCGCCCCGTGGTTCCTGCTCATCATGCAGAGCGAAATGCTGTTTGATGGCATGGTGGATGGCGCCGCCGGCCTGGCGATCATCATCGGCGTGTTTGTCATTGCGGTCGGTGTCTTGCCGGCAATCTTCCTCAAGGAACGGTTTAGCGAAGATCCGGCCATTGCGAGCGAGCGCAACAGCAAAGTCGAGAGTGCCGGAGCTGCCCTGCTCCGCAATCTGAAGTCCTTCATTGCCGGCTTTGCTACCTCGCTAAAATTCAAACCGTTCCTGAAGCTGTGCGCTGCAACGTTCCTGGTCTTCAATGGCTTCATGCTGATCGCCTCGTTTCAGTTCTACGTCATCATCTATTACGTCTTTGGCGGCGATACGGTGAAGGGCGCGGAGTACGCGGGCTACTCTGGCACGCTGGGCGCGATCTCGACCTTCCTGGTTATCATCTTTGTAACGTGGCTGGCCACCAAGATCGGCAAGCGTCGGGCATTCTTTGTTGCCACCGGCGTGTCAATGGTTGGTTACATGCTGAAGTGGGTCTGCTACAACCCGGAGATCCCGTGGCTGTTGCTGTTGCCAGCGCCGCTCATGGCATTCGGCCTCGGCGGCTTGTTCACGATCATGCCATCCATGATCTGTGACGTTGTGGATGCCGATGAAATCAATACGCACGAGCGTCGCGAGGGCATGTACGGCTCCATCTTCTGGTGGGTTGTGAAACTCGGCATGGCAGCGGCGCTGGCCGCCGGCGGCTTCCTGCTTAACGCCACTGGCTTCGATGTAGCGCTTGGTGGCGACCAGGCGCCGCGCACCATCGTTCTGATGCGCCTCTTTGATGCCTTCATTCCAGCGGCTGCGTCCGGCGTCGCGATCTGGGCGATTGCCACGTTCTCCATTACGGAAGAAAAGGCCTACGAAATTCGTGCGGAGCTGGAGAAGCGGCGCGGCGACCTCGCCGCAGAAACCGCCTAGCCGGCGACCCGCGGCCGGAACCTGGCCCGTTGCAAGGTTCGCGGCTGATGATTCCTGAAGGCCACTCGGGTCGGCAGGGATCGTCGCCCGGCACCCTGTTCGAACACCTCTCAAGAAACACCAGCTGACGCCGATACAGACTTCAGGACCGGTCTGTAGAAGCACTGGTCGGCCCGCCGCGAGCGCGGCCGAGCGATCTGCTCGGCACCGTACGCCTCCCGAGATCCCTGCTTCCGGAGTATTCGATTTGGTCGCCGTTCCAAACTCAGCCCTGCAGAGCATGGAAGACAAGATTGACGAGCTGCCGCTACTGCCGCAGGTGCTCGTCAGAATCCTGCAGCTCGACACTGAATCGGACAGCTTCTTTGAGGAATTCGGCAAGCTGACCAAGGAAGATCCGGCGTTCGCTGTGCGCGTCATCACGTTGGCCAACTCGGCTGCATCGGCGCCTGCCGTTCCCGTCGTTTCGATTCGCGACGCACTGACGCGCATGGGCTCCCATGCCATACGCGGCCTGGTAGCGTCGCTTGCCGTACAGCGCGTTTTCTTGCCGACCAAGCCAAACGAGGTAGGGCTCTGGCAACACTCCGTGTACGCGGCCTTTGCCGCCGCGAAGATCGCAGAGCTCATTCCCGACATTCAAGTTGATCCCGCCGAAGCCTACCTGGTTGGCCTTCTGCATGACATTGGCCGCTTTGTCATGTTCGAGCACGCCGCACCCAACCTGCTCAAGGTCGATGAAAGCCACTGGCAAACGCCTGAAGAGCTGATCGAGGCTGACGTCGAGATCTATACGTTTACGCACAGCGAACTCGGCTTCCGAGCCTGCGTGCACTGGCAATTGCCGGACTCAATCTCTGAGGTTATCCGACGGCACCATACGCCTATCGAACATGAAATCGTCCCGGGTTCTGTTGACGCCCTGCTTTTCTGTGTACAGGTGGCCGATAACCTGTGCCTGTCTTTGTTACAGCGTGACGATTTTGAGGCGATAACCGCCGAAGCTCGTCTTGAGGCTATTCGGGGAGACTATTTGAAAACGGAGCAACAGTTGCGGCTGATCCCGGCCGACGTACTGGTTGCAAGCCTCGACAGGATTCGAAGCGACAGCCAGGAACTGCTCTCCGGCCTGGGCTTCAGCTAGCGGCGTGACAGACGCCGACACGGGCAAACACGCAGGCCATGCGCTCGAGTGCCAGGCCCCCAGGCGGCGTGACAACCTCCGGCTATTTCACGCAAACCCGGTTTCTCCCCGCTCTTTTCGCGGCGTATAGCGCCTCGTCGGCGCGCTGGATCAGCGAGTTGACCGAATCCTCAGGCGTTGCTTGCGCCAGACCGAGACTCAGGCTGAGCCGGATCTGCCTGCCGCCATCGTGCATCGCATCACTGTTGATTCGCGCCCGCACACGTTCGGCGACGTCGGCCCCTTCGCGCAGACTGGTGTGCCGCAACACAAACAGGAACTCCTCGCCGCCATAGCGACAGATCTCATCGCCCGATCGAGCCGCGGAGAGCATCCGGGCAGCCGCAATCCGCAGAACTTCGTCGCCGACGAGGTGCCCGTATTCGTCATTAATATTCTTGAATCGGTCCAGGTCCGCCATGATGATGCATAACTCCGTCTGCTCCGTCCTGGCCTCATCGAGCGCTGCACCCAGACAGCGACGCGAGTAGGCGTGATTGGGCAGATTCGTCAGGCAGTCGGTTACGGCAAGCTTCTGCAGCTGTTCGCTCTTGTCGCGTTCGCCCGCAAGCGACTCCGCGAGGTCGGAGACCTTCAGCGAGTAATAACTCTCGGCCGCCAGCGACATGTCGAGCGCCGTTATTTTCAGGATAAACTGCAGCATGCCCTCGAATGCCGCTGCATCGTCCCTTACGACAGCCGGAATACCATCGATCAGCAGCCCCTGAAGTTTCTGATACATACATTGGTACAGGCTTTGCGGCACCCCGGCATGCTGGTGTACGGCGCCGATACGAAGCCGCTGCTCGAAGTACTCGGCTTCACGAAACTTCGTGCCCAGGCCGAACAGGTAGTTTTCGTGCCGCGCGCGCAGGCGTGCAGCTCTTGCAGCATCATCGGCAATGCTGGCGAATTCTTCCAGGCCCGACAGGCTCCCGTAGAGGGCATCGACGATGCGATCGATATTTGGCGCGATCACGTGCTGGTGAAGCCTTTTGCCCTGAAACTCCATGTCCGCCTGATCGAGGCCAAGCAGCCGCAGGCGCTCCTGCATGGCATCCGGGTCCAGTCCGCACCGCTCGCACAAAGGGTAATCCATACCGGCGTTGTCGCTTTTTACGTACCTTGAATCAGGGCATCGCTGTTTATCCGCCAACTGCAAACAGCGATCAAGTCGGGCATGTACTTAGCCGGACCAGACCGGCCCGCCAATCAGGCCGGCATTTCGCGTTCGGCACGCTGCAAGTCGTCCTCCGTGTCGACGCCCGTACCGGGCCGTGTCGAGGGAATACCGACGGCTATCTTCATACCCAGAGAAAGCGCGCGAAGCTGCTCCAGCTGCTCGCAGATCTCGAGCGGCGACCGCTCGCACGAAACCAGGCGTCTAAGGATTCCGCACCGGTACGCGTAAATGCCGTGATGATGCAGCGCCGACTCGACCGCCATGGAACTCGCCTCCCGGTCACGTACATACGGTATCGCCGCCCGGCTGAAGTAGATGGCATGGTTGTTCGAGTCGCGAATCACCTTGACAACGTTCGGATTCGTAAAGTCTTCCTGCGAAAGTAACGGCGACGCGAGTGTCGCAATGTCCGCGGTCGCGTCCGCCAGCAGTTCCGCGCACTGATCGAGCAGTGCCGCAGGCATTGCCGGCTCGTCACCCTGCAGGTTAACCACGACCTGCGCATCGTCCCAGTCAAGCAGGTCCGCCACTTCGGCGATGCGCTCGGTGCCCGACCGGTGCTGGTTCCCGGTCATGCAAACGGTCGCTCCAAACCCGGCAGCGACATCCGCAATTCGCTCATCGTCCGTCGCAACAACGACCTCGCAGGCGCCGCTCTCCGTGCCCCGCTCGAACACGTGCTGCAGCATCGGCTTGCCGTGTATTTGCCGGAGCGCCTTGCCCGGCAGGCGCGTCGACGCGTAGCGCGCCGGAATGACCACCACAAAGTCCGTCATTGCGGTTGCTCCTTTTTCAAGCGCGAATGAATCTGCTCGATCATGGGCAGGGCGAGCGCCGGATCGATAGCCACCCTGACTGGAACAACCCAGAACTTGTCGTCCACACCCCTGCTGATCTTGACCGCATCTTTCTCGGTCATGAAGACGTCGAGATCATCGCCAAACTCGAGATCCTGCAGACTGAGTGCAGCATGATCGGCGAAGGCGTGTTCGATTATCTCAATCTCGAAGCCCCTCAGCAGGTCGAAAAACCTTGCAGGATTACCGATACCTGCAACCGCATGGACCCGCATCCCCGAAAAGCGCTTGATAGGTCGGGTCAGGGATTCATTCAGGCGGCAAGCCTCCTCCGCTACAAGCTCGAACGGAATCGCATTCTGCTCGGCAACGGAAAGGTCTCCTGCGGCGCTCATCGTTCCATTCACCAGCAACTGATCGACCTGCAACAAGCGCTCCGGCAGCTCGCGCAAGGGACCGGCAGGAAGCAGACGGCGGTTGCCGAGGCCCCGCGCGCCATCGATTATGCAGATCTCGCAGTCACGGGCGAGACGATAGTGTTGCATTCCGTCGTCCGCAATAATCACATCGGCGCCCTCGTCGGCAAGCGACTCGGCGGCGCGAACCCGGTCGGAATCGACCGCAACCGGACAGCCGCTGTGCCGAGCCAACAGCAGCGGTTCGTCGCCAACAAGAGCCGGTTCACTGTTGGCGTCGACGCGCAAGGGCGTCGTCGACCCCGACCCCCCGTAGCCGCGGCTAACAATGCCCGGGGAGAAAGCCCGCGCGCGGAGTTCCTTAGCCAGCCATATTACGATCGGCGTCTTGCCGGTTCCGCCGGCCGTTATGTTGCCGACAACGATTACCGGCACCGGCAATTGGTGCGTTTTCAGAACACCGCAGCGATATAGAAATCGTCGTAGGCTGGTAATTACCCAGTACAGAGCGCTGAATGGCAGCAGCAACCAGCTGAATCCCGCTCGTTCATACCAGATGCGATGGATCAGTCGATAAGCAAGGCTCATTGCGGACTACTCGTCGCTGAACTGCATGCGATACAGCTTCGCATAGTGCCCGTCCAGGGCAATGAGCTCGGCGTGTGTGCCCGACTCCACGATCCGGCCCTGGTCCAGTACGATGATGCGGTCCGCTTTCTCGACCGTTGACAGACGGTGGGCAATCACCAGCGTCGTGCGATCCTTCATGAGCAGATTGAGCGCGTCCTGAATACGGCGCTCGGACTGGGTATCGAGCGACGATGTTGCCTCATCCAGAATCAGCAACGGAGCGTTCTTCAGCAGCGCGCGTCCGATCGCGATGCGCTGCCGCTGGCCGCCCGATAGCAGTACGCCACGATCGCCGACCCTCGTCTCGAACCTGTCCGGCAACTCCTGCACGAAATCCAGCACGTGCGCCGCTTCGGCCGCCTGCATTAGCGCGTCGTCTGAATGTGATTTCAACTGTCCGTAGGCGAGATTGTTGCGAATCGTATCGTTAAACAGGACAACGTCCTGCGTCACCAGGCTGATGTTATTTCGCAAGCTCGCCAGCGTCATATCACGAATAGAAACGCCGTCGATCAGTATCTCCCCCGAATCCACTTCGTAGAATCGCGGTAACAAGCTGATCAGGGTCGATTTGCCGCTGCCGGAATGTCCGACAATGGCCAGCGTCTGGCCCGGTTCAACGGAGATATTGACGCCGTCCAGAACCGTATCGTCGTGCCCGTAGGAAAACCTGACGTCCCTGAATTCCACGGCGCCCTTGACCCGTGCGATATCCAGTGTGCCCGTATCGCTCTCGTCTCGCTCGTCCATAATCGAGAACAGGCTGTCCGCACCCGCAACCCCTCGCTGCAACGTAGCGTTAACGTTCGTAATTCGTCGCACGGGTTGCAGCATGAGCATCATGGCCGAGAAGAACGCTATGAACTCACCGGCGGTCAGCTGGTCATTGAGCGACTGCCGACCGGCTACGTAAATGACCATTGCAATTCCGAAGCCGAAAACGACCTGCGTTACAGCAACGCCGAACGAGCGCACGCGAATCAGTTTGAGATTCTGCAGACGATTGCGTTCATCGACTTCGACCAGCCGATCCTCCTCATAGTCGAAGCCACCGAACGCCTTGACGACCCAGTTGCCGCGAATGACCTCATCGGTCACCTGCGTAACCTCGCCCACGGTATCCTGGATGCGCCCGCTGTAGCGGCGAAAAGCGATGCCAAGAAGACGCACCAGCAGCGCAACGATAGGAAACAGGATGGCGACGAAAATCGTCAGTGTCGGGCTGAAATAGATCATAACGGCGAATGCCGCCAGCACCGTAAGTATATCCCTGACCGCAATCGTAACGACACTGGTTACCGACTCGGCCACCATCTCGACGTTGTAGGTCATCCTCGACAGCAGTGGACCTGCAGTCTGGCTGTCGAAAAACTTCGCGGGCAACGTCAGGAACTTGTTGAACACCTGGCGTCGCAGGTCACTTATAACCTGTCGCCCTATCCAGCCCAGTGATGCTTCGGTGGCAAATCCAGACACGCCGCGCAGCACGAAGATGCCCATAAATGCAAACGGAATCCACTTCGCCGTTTCGAGATTCTTCGCGACCAGCGCCTCATCGGTCAGCGGCTGCAGCAGCGCAACCAGGCCCGCCTCGATGACCGCTGTCGATGCCATGCCGACAACGGCAATAAACCCGATCAACTTGTGCGGCGTGACGTAGTGCCAGAGGCGACCATAGATGACACGAACCTGGGAGTCGATGCGCTTGCTCACGTCAGCGCGATTCACTGATCTGCCGGATCATTAACGGTTGCGAGACTGATCTTCGTGAAGCCGAGAAGGCCGGCCACATCCATCGCGGTAACGACATGCTGGTGCTTGGCGTTGGCATCCGCACTGATCGTCAACGGCAGTTCGTTATTGCCGCCGGAAACCTTGCGAAGGGCGTTGCGAATCGTCTCGGGACGATTGTTGATCAGTTCGCGGCCGTTGATCAGGTAGATCCCCGTCTCGGTAATCATGATATCAATCTGCTGCGGAACTTCCTCGACGATGGCGGCACTGTCCGCCTCGGGCAGTCGAATCGTTATCTGTGACTGCTTGACGAAACTGGTCGAGACCATGAAAAAGATCAACAGCAGCAGGACAACGTCGATAAGGGACGTCAGATTCACTTCGGGCTGCGTCCGCGGCCGCAAGCTGAGTTTCACGCTGCTAGCTCCGCGTCACGCGACATGAGCAGTGCTCGGAGAGTCTCATCGTCAGGCCTTTTCATTTCGCCGATGCAGTGCCTCAACCAGCTTGATGGCTTCTTTTTCCATATCGACAACCAGCGTGTCGACGCGCGTCCGGTAATAGCGATAACCGATAAGCGCGGGAATCGCTACGGTGAGCCCCGCTGCCGTGGTAATGAGGGCCTCGGCGATGCCGCCTGCCAGGTGGGTCGGATCCCCCACACCGTGTGTCGTGATGGCGGTAAACACCTTGACCATGCCGATTACCGTTCCGAGAAGGCCCAGCAGCGGAGAGATGGCGGCGACGGTGCCGAGCGTTTCGAGGTAGCGCTCGAGCTCGTGCACCACGTGACGCCCGGTGTCTTCGATAGCGTCCTTGAGAACGGCCCTGTCCCTGTTGCGATTGATCAGGCCGGCCGCAAGGATCTGGCCGAGCGCCGAACCCTGGTGCAGAGACTGAATCTGCTTCTGATCCAGCTGGTCTTTCTTGACCCAGCCCCAGACTTTGCTGGTCAGGTCTTCGGGCAGCACGCGCTTCTGTTGCAGCGTCCAGAATCGCTCGAGAATGATCCCCATCGCGACGATCGCGCAGATGATAATCGGCGCCATCAGGTAGCCGCCGGATTTTACTATCTCAACCATAAAAATCGGACCCAAGTCGGAAGAATGAAATATACAGCGCTCGCCGCCAAAATTCTTGGCATACGCCGCTATTTTTTTGCCGCCTGGGGCGTATCCTCGCGCCAGAATCTAAGGCGTTCCCGGCGATCGAGTCGCGTCTCGCCAAGTCCGCTTTCACGGCACAATCGGAAACTGACCGCGCCGGAGGTTGCCGTATTCAGTACAGTTGCGCCAGCGGAACGCCAGCGCTCGGAAACCTCGGCACTCGGAAAACCCCAGCGATTCGCGAAGCCTGCCGATACTATCGCGATATCGGGTGCGACAGCAGCGACGAATCGCTCGCTCGAAGACGTCAGGCTGCCATGGTGTGGAATAACAACGGCATCGATATTCACCCAGCTCCGTTGCCGCAAAATCTCCTCTTCTGCCGCGGCCTCGATGTCACCTGTCATCAGAATCGCGTGCGGGCCGTTCTCGACCAGGAGCACGCAGGAAGCGTCATTGCCTCCCGGGGCGGACGATGCGCCGGGGTGCAGCACTTGAAAACGCACACCGTCGGCGCTCCAGGACTGTCCCGCACGACACAGCGTTGCGGCCAGCGGGAGTGGCGGCAACGGCTCTCCGGCGTATAGTTCGCCGATGACTGCGTACTCGAGCAGCGCGACGACGCCGCCACTGTGATCGATGTCAGCATGCGACACAACCAGCCAGTCAATGCTCGTGATGCCCCGAGACTTCAGGAACGGCACGATCACCTGCTGCGCAACACTGCCGCCGCCGCGAAACGAGGCGCCGGTATCGAAAATCAGGGTACGAGTCGATGTCTGCAGTGCGGTGGCAAGGCCCTGCCCCACGTCCAGCACATGCGTATCGACACAGCCGGGCGGCGGACGCAGCGGTGGCTGCACGATCAGCACAACGACAGCGAGCCCGGCGGCGTAGCGGCCAGGCCAGCCCTTTGGCAGCACGGCGACCAGCGCCGGAAGGCAGATCAGCGGCCACGGCAGAGCACTCGCGCCGACAACGGTGATATCGGCGAACGGCAGCCCCACCATCCCGTCAATCACGGCCTCAACGACGGCGACGCTGTAGCCGGCAACGACCAGCGCCGCCTGTGCCGCCGGCTCGAAGGTATTGCCGAGCGCAAGTCCCAGCAAGGTCAACGGCACGGTGACTACCGTGAATACCGGCACCGCAACCAGGTTCACCGGCAACGCCAGCGGAGTGACTCGCTGAAACAGCGCGATCGTCAACGGCATCAGGCCAAACAGCAGGACCACCTGCAGCCGCCACAGCTGCCGCAGCGCGTTGCCGGCTTTGGCTACATTGCCCCCTGATTGCCAGCGATGGTGGTGGAATTTCGCCAGCCAGAGCAGCAACAGCACGGCGACGAACGACAGGTGAAACCCGGGAGCCATGATCGCAAGCGGATTCACAATGAACACAATAGCGGCGGCTTCTGCAAGCAGCGTCAGCGGGGCAACGCTGCGGCGCCGCAGAATGCTCACGATGGCAATAAGCAGCATCAACGCGGCACGCTGGGCGGGCACACCGAGCCCTGAGACGACGGCATAGGCGCAGGCGGCGACGACTGCCAGTACCATCGAGGCCAGGTGGGCGTTGCCAATACCGGGAAAAATACCCGCCAGGCCGCGAGCGAACAGGAAAGCGGCACTGGCCGCAAGGCCTATATGCAGGCCCGAGATTGCCATCAGGTGACTGGTGCCACTGATCGCATAGCGATCCCATTGTTCCCTGGATACATGCTGCCGTGCGCCAACACCGATTGCCGACAGGACAGCGGCAATCTCGGCGGATGCCGCAGCGTCGAAGCTGCGCTCGACGAAATCGCGCCGCAGGACATCGACGGTCGCGTCCGCGGCAAGCCGCAGCCTGAAATTGCGCGAACCGCCAACCACGTAGCCGGTGGCATGGATGGCGTTTCGAAACAGCCACGCTTCGCGATCGAAAATCCCTGGATTACTCAGACCCCGCGGCCGCCTGAGTCGCAGCTCCAGCTGCCAGACTTCGCCGATCGCAGGCGTCTCCGATGGCTCAAACCAGCTCACCCTGGAGCGAGGCGGCAGGCGGGCATCGTCCACCGGCTCGACCAGCATTACAATCGATTCTCCGACGGCTTTCGGAAAATCGATGATCCTGACTTCCGTCAGGAGGCTATCGCCCGCATAGCGGGACTGCAGTCGCGCATCGACAATCGCCTGCCCTGCCAGCAGGAACCAGCTGGCGCCGAAAGTGAAGCAAGCCAATAATCGTGTCCGACGACCGGCCAGCAGCAGCAGAGATGCAACTAATAGCAGCCCGCAGATGTCGGAGCTAAGCGGTAGCCTGCTATGCTGCGCCGCAAGGCCGCCTGCAAGCAACAACGCGCAGGCCCAGATCATGAGTGTTTTTCTCTATTCGTCAGCACTCACCATGGAAACCGGACCCTTAAGTCAATGCCAAGACGTTTTTTTCGGAAATTCGCCTTCAAACGTCACCACATAAGCGAACACTGGTACATGGCGCCGTTCAGGCACCTGTTGCAGGATCATCGCCTGTGGGGCATACGTCGTCGCTGGGTCGTGCCGGCGTTCGCGACAGGGTTATTCATCGCCTTCCTGCCCGTTCCCGGCCACACGCTGATGGGCGCGCTCAGCGCGCTGGCCCTGCGCATCAATATCCCGGTGGCGGCGCTGGCGACCTGGGTAAGCAACCCTGTAACGATGGGGCCACTGTATTACTTCGCCTACAGGCTGGGATCGACCTTGCTGGGTATCCCCATCAAGCCATTCAAATTTGAGCTTTCGCTCGATTGGGTCACGCATACGCTGGTCAACATCTGGCAGCCCATGCTGCTGGGCAGCCTGCTGCTCGGCAGCGTGGCGGCACTTGTCGGTTACGTGGTGCTCGACGTGCTCTGGCGCATGTCGATCGGCAACTACAAGACTCGCAAGCAGCAGATCAGGCGCGACAAAGAGTCAGGCTGATTCGCGGATAGCGCCATCCTCGAGAACGAGTACACGGTCCATTCGTGCCGCGATCGAATGATCGTGAGTCACGATGACGAGGCTCGTCTTGAGCTCTTCGTTGAGCTCCAGCATCAGCTTCAGAACGTGCTCTCCGTTGCCGGAGTCGAGATTTCCGGTCGGCTCGTCGGCAAGCACCAACTGCGGTCGTGTAATCAGCGCGCGGGCGACCGCGGCGCGCTGTCGCTCGCCGCCTGACAGTTCGCCAGGCTTGTGCGTCAGGCGTTCGCCAAGCCCAACTCTCGCGAGTAGCTCACGGGCCTGCTGCAAAGCAACCGGCTTTGACTCGCGTCGGATCAGCAACGGCATGGCGACATTTTCTTCCGCCGAAAACTCCGGCAGCAAGTGGTGAAACTGGTAGACGAAACCGATGTATCGATTACGCAGATGGCCTTTCGCCGCCTCGTCAATTCCCTGCATGCGTTCGCCGTTGACGAGCACCTCACCCTCATTGGGATCGTCGAGGCCGCCCATGATCTGCAGCAAGGTTGTTTTTCCGGAGCCTGACGACCCTATGATAGCGACGCGCTCTGCCGGTTTGACGATGAGGCTGACACGGCGCAGCACCTCCAGCGTCGACGAGCCCTCGTTAAATCGACGAACTACCTCGCGGCATTCCAGGACCGGCGTCGCCGGATCGATGGCCGTGTCGGTCTTGCCCGTGTCAATCATATCTAAGCGCCTCCGCAGGGGCCGTCCTGGCCGCAATCCAGGCCGGGTACAAGGTGGAAATCAGTGCAAGCACCAACGCCATCAGCGCAATCCTCGAAACGTCGCTGAGGCGCAACTCGGAGGGAAGGTCGCTGATGAAATAGACGTCGGCCGCGAGGAACTTGATGCCGAAAACCGCTTCGAAGAAGCCGACAATTGACTCCAGGTTCAGTGCCAGCAACACGCCGAGGACGACGCCTGCAAGCGTTCCCGCGATACCGACGATGCTGCCTTGCGTCACAAAAATTCTCAATATGCTCGATGGTGTTGCGCCGACGGTACGCAGTATCGCAATGTCGGACTGCTTGTCCTTGACCACCATGACCAGTGTCGAAACAATATTGAACGCCGCAACAGCGACAACCATCAGCAAGATCACGAACAGGATCGACTTGGTGATCTGGATCGAGCGGAAGAAATTGACGTGTCGCCGGGTCCAGTCGCTGACCAGCACGAGCTTGCCGTTGGTCAGCGCAACCTCACGAACAATGGCCGGCGCTTCATAGATATCGGTAACTGCCAGGCGCACGCCAGTGATGGCGTCTTTTTTCAGGTACAGCTTCTGGGCATCCGTCAGGTTGATGAACGCCAGACGCCGGTCAAATTCGTACATGCCAACCCGATAAATGCCGCTTACCGTGAAGCGCTTGCTCCGCGGAATCACGCCTGCCGGAGTCACCCTGCCCTGCGCCAGGGTCACGAGCAACTTGTCGCCCACGTTCACGCTGAGCGCCTTCGCCAGTTCCTCGCCGAGCACGATATTGAACCTGCCAGCCGCCAGCTCACTCAGCTGTCCCGCCTGCATCACGCCGCCGACGCCCGACACCTCGTCCTCGAGCAGCGGGTCGATACCGCGCAGTTCCGCACCGCTCAGTTGGTTTTCGAACAACAGCAATGCCTGTCCGTCCACATACGGTGCGGCGGCCCGAACTCGCGGATTGCTGCGGGCTGTTGCAAGCAGCGAGTCGAAATCCGTCAGCTGGCCATCAACATCTTCGATACTGGCATGCGCCGTCATTGCCAGCAGTCGATCCTTGAGCTCGCGTTCGAATCCGTTCACGACGGACATGACGACAATCAACACGGTCACCGCGATCGCAATACCGAGCATGGATATCGCGGAAATCATGGACACGAAGCGGTCACCGCTGCGGGAACGTACGTAACGCGCACCGACCCACGATTCGAAACGACTAGCCATCGACATAGCCCCGCGCACGCATGATCGTTGTTTCGATACTCTTGTACGGTAGAAGGCTATTCATAGCGCAGAGCCGCCGCAGGATTGACGAGCGCGGCACGGCGCGACGGATACAGCGTCGCAACGGACGTCAGTATGAAGGCCGCAACGGAGATCACCGCTACGTCACGCCATTCCAGCTCGGACGGTATTCGCGTCACGTAGTAGACGTCGCCCGGCATTATCTGGAACCCCAGAACCTGCTCCAGGAACGGCACAATGACCGGCACGTTAAGTGCCAACACGATGCCCAGCACCACACCGATCAATACGCCGGCCCAGCCGATCACGGCGCCCTGCACAAAAAATACCCGGACAACCCCGTCGGGACCCATGCCAAGCGTGCGCAACACGGCTATATCGGTGGTCTTGTCGGTAACCACCATGACAAGGCTTGCCACGATATTGAAAGCCGCCACGCCGATGATCAGGGACAGGATCAGCGACATCATCATTTTCTCGAGGCGGATAGCCCGGAAGTAGCTGCCGTTCTCCACCGTCCAGTCGCTGGTCGCATAAGCTTCGCCCAGGCGAGCGGCCAGGGCTCGGGCGACGGCGGGCGCCGCCATGACGTCGTCCGCGCGAAAGCGTATGGCATTGACTGCACTGCCCAGCGACTGAATTTGCGCCGCATCCGACAGGTGCATCAATGCCAACACGCCGTCGTGATCCTGCAAGCCCACTTCGAAAACACCGCCCAATACGAAGCGCTCGAGTACCGGCTCGAGCGTCCCGTCGCCAACCGGACGGGGTATGAGCAGCACCACACCATCGCCAATACGCGCACCGAGATCGAAAGCCAGGGTTCGACCCAGGATGATGCTGCGGCTCCCTGCCTGGAGCACGTCGAGCTGCCCCTCGATCATGTTGATCATGTCTCCGGACAACGGTTGCTCGAAGCGCGGGTCGACGCCGTGCACCAGCACAGCATGCAGCTGCCGCCCCGACTGGATCATGCCTTCCATCTGTACCAGCGGAGCCGCCGCCGATACGCCAGGCTCGGCGCTCACCTGTTGCTGCAGCGACCGCCATTCCTCGGTTACGCCGTCGCGGGCCGAGACGCTGCCGTGCGCCGACATGCTCAGCAAGCGGCCACGCAGCTCGCCTTCGAAGCCGTTCATCACCGACAGGATGACGATGAGCGCCGCCACGCCGAGTGCTATCCCGAGCAGGGATATCAGCGTTATGAAGGACACGAATCGGGTGCGCCGCTTGGCCCGCAGGTAGCGCAACCCAACGAACAGTTCGACGGGGTTGATCATCGGCTGGCATTAAACCACATTAGCCGCAGCGCGACTTTGTGTTTCGCCGCGCGGGGTTTGTGACGCAGTTCGCATATACGCTGCACGGATCCCTGTAAAAACTTGATAGATCAGTTGTTTTTTGGCCCGGCGAGCAGTGCTATAGTCGTTGGGTCGCACTCGGGAGAAGGACTTATGGCTAAACTGCGCACCGCAGCACTTGTTGCCCTGTTTCTGGCCTTATTCGGCACGGCTCAGGCGGACACGCTGAAAATGGACAACATGTCGGCGGGTTCGAGTGACGCGCGCCCGGCTCGTGGCATGACACAGGCCAGCGTCGAATCGAAGTTCGGTAGCCCGGTCACGGTCAAGGCGCCGGTTGGCGAGCCCCCCATCACGCGCTGGGAATACAAGGATTTCGTCGTTTTCTTCGAGTACGACCGCGTCATTCATTCAGTCGTCAAACGCTGATCTGACAGCGAAGCACACATTGCAGCCCGGGCCGGAAACGACCCGGGCTTTTTCATGTCCAAAGCGCTCTGTCCGGGGCGCTGTGTAATAATCGCGCCGCGTTTACCCCTATTTCGTTCACCTGAGTCTGGCGAGAATTTCGTTGAGCAATGCACTGCTGATTTCCGGCGCGGCAACCGCGGCCCAGCCTGGCGCGCCTGGCTATTGGGGCCGCCTGATCGGCGCGAGTGCCGCCCTCGCCGTTGCCGAGCTTGCATCGACACTTGATCGGCCGCTGCTGCTGCTCGCCGAGGATCCGCGGCACGCCGATCAATTGGAAGCCGAGATTCGCTTTTTCGCCGGCGCCTCGCTGCCCGTCGAGCACTTCGTCGAATGGGAGACACTGCCCTGGGACAGTTTCTCGCCACACCAGGACATCGTTTCGCAGCGCCTCAAAGTGATGGCGCAGCTTCCGACAATGCGGCGCGGCGTCGTTATTGCGGCCACCAGCATATTGCAGCAGCGGCTCCCCCCCGTCGACTATGTCGCAGCGCGCGCGCTTTCGCTGGCCGAGGGCCAGGCGCTGGAGCGCGACGACTTCACCGATACGCTGGTCGCGGCAGGCTACCTGCGTGTACCGCAGGTGTCCGAGCATGGAGAGTTCGCCGTGCGCGGCTCGCTGATCGACATCTTCCCGATGGGCACCGAGGTGCCGATTCGCATAGACTTTTTCGGCGATGAAATCGAGTCACTGCGTTACTTCGCGCCGGACACGCAGCTATCGGGTGAGCGCACAACGAGCATCAGCGTGCTGCCGGCGCGCGAGGTACCGCTCGACAATGACGCCATTGCCCGTTTCCGCGATCGCTATCGCGAGCGCTTCGAAGGACAGCCCGGCAAGTCACGCGTTTACCGGGATGTGTCAGACGGCATCGCGCATGGCGGCATCGAATACTTTCTGCCGCTGTTCTTTGACAACAGCGCGACCTTACTCGACTACATCCCGGACGATTGCATGGTGCTGGCGCCGCACGAACTCCCAGCGCTGTTGCAGCAGTTCTGGACAGAGGCGGCCGAACGCTACGAGCTCAGCAGCCTGGACCCGGAACGGCCTGTTCTGAGCGTTGATGAGACCTTCGTCGCGCCGCAGCAAGTGCTGGACGATCTACGGCAATACGCGGAAGTTCGCTACGCCGCGCAGTCGCTCAGCGAAAGTGCTTCGACGACCAATTTCGCGACACGCCTGCCACCGGCGATGAAGATTGAGGCCCGCTACGAAGATGCGGCCGCGCCATTGATGCAGTTCCTGGCATCGTTCGAAGGACGCGTGCTGTTCTCCACCGATTCACGCGGGCGTCGCGAGCAACTCTATGATCTGCTCTCCGGCCGCGGGCTCGACCTGGCACGTGCGGAAAGCTGGCAGGAGTTCATCGGTCTCGAACAGCGGATAGGCGTTGCCGTCGCGCCGCTCGAAAGCGGCGTCCTGTTGCCGGCTGCCGGCATCGCACTGATCAGCGAACAACAGCTGTTCGGAGAGCGCACGCGCACGCGGCGCCGGCGGCGGAAAAGCGATCGCGACCCCGAGACCATTATCCGGCAGCTCAATGACCTTGAGCCCGGGTCGCCGGTCGTCCACGAGGAGTACGGCGTTGGCCGCTACCTGGGGCTGATCACTCTGGAAGTCGGCGACATCACGGCAGAATTCCTGCATCTCGAATATGCAGACGGCGACAAGCTCTATGTGCCCGTGCATGCGCTGGATCTCATTTCGCGTTACACAGGTGCCTCGCCGGATAATGCACCATTGCACAGGCTCGGCAGCGACCAGTGGGACAAGGCGAAGCGCCGCGCGATCAAGAAGATTCGCGACGTCGCGGCTGAACTGCTTGATGTCTACGCACGGCGTGCGGCGCGCCCCGGATTCAGTTTCCACTGGCCTGAGAACGAGTACCGCAGCTTCGAATCCGGTTTTCCGTTCGAGCTGACCGAAGACCAGGCAAACACAATAGACGACGTTCTCGAAGACCTTGCTTCGGATCAGGCCATGGACCGCATTGTTTGCGGTGACGTCGGCTTCGGCAAGACCGAGGTGGCGCTGCGGGCGACGTTTGCCGCCGTGCATGGCGGCAAACAGGTAGCCGTGCTCGTGCCGACTACCCTGCTGGCCCAGCAGCACGGCCAGAATTTTCGCGATCGCCTGGCCGACTGGCCGATCCGAGTCGAGGTACTGTCGCGCTTCCAGTCGGCAAAACAGGTCAAGGACATCGTGGCAGGGCTGCGTGCCGGAACCGTCGATGTCGTCATTGGCACGCACAGGCTGCTGCAGCACACGAGGGACTTCGACAATATCGGCCTGGTGATCGTCGATGAAGAACACCGCTTCGGGGTGCGACAGAAAGAGGCCATCAAGTCGTTGCGCAGCGAAGTGGACATCCTGACGCTGACCGCCACGCCGATTCCGCGCACGTTGAACATGGCGCTTGGCGGCCTGCGTGAGATGTCGCTGATCACCACACCGCCGGCCGAACGGCTGGCGGTCAAGACGTTTGTTTCCGAGTGGAACGACGTCATTATCCGCGAGGCCTGCCTGCGCGAGATCAAGCGCGGCGGCCAGGTGTATTTCATCCACAATCGCGTAGAGGACATTGGCCGCGTCGAACAGCAGCTCAGCAAGCTGGTCCCCGAAGCAAAGATCCGCATCGGTCATGGTCAGATGCCGGAACGCGAACTCGAGCAGGTCATGCTGGATTTCTATCACCGGCGCTTCAACGTGCTGCTGTGCACGACGATCGTCGAGAGCGGCATCGACGTGCCGACCGCCAACACCATCATCATCAACCGGGCGGATCGCTTCGGCCTGGCGCAGCTACATCAGCTGCGCGGCCGCGTTGGCCGGTCGCACCACCGCGCCTACGCTTACCTGATGGCACCACCCAGGGCCGTTATGACGGCGGACGCGATCAAGCGCCTCGAGGCCATAGACTCACTCGAGGACCTGGGCGCAGGTTTCACGCTGGCGACGCACGACCTCGAGATCCGCGGCGCCGGCGAACTGCTCGGCGATACGCAGAGCGGACAGATCCAGGAAATCGGTTTCTCGCTGTACACGGAGCTACTGGGCCGGGCGGTGGAGTCGTTGCGCGCTGGCGAAGAGCCCGACCTCGACGCCCCGTTGCACGCCGGCGTGGATATCAACCTGCACGTTCCGGCGCTGCTTCCCGAGGACTACGTTCCGGATGTACATCTCAGGCTGATTCTCTACAAGCGTATTTCGGCCACAGAGACGGCCGAGGAGCTGCGCGAATTGCAGGTCGAATTGATTGATCGCTTCGGCCTGCTGCCGGACAGCGCCAGGAACCTGATGCGCATCGCCGCGATCAAGAAATCGGCCGCCGCACTCGGCATCGAGAAGATTGACGCCGCCGATCGGGGCGGCTATATCCTGTTTGGCTCACAAAGCAATATTGACCCTGTCGCGCTGGTCCAATTAGTGCAAAATGACAGTCGCAAGTACCGTTTGCAGGGTTCGCATCGCTTGCAGGTGCGGGACGATCTGGCCGACCTGGAGTCGCGCTTCCGTGCGATCGAACGCCTGCTTGAGCTGCTTGCAGTCAAGAACTAGGAACTACGGATAATGATGGCTCCAATACGGACTCTACTACTAGTGCTGCTCATGCAGCCGATGCTGGCGGCGGCGCAAGTCGGCGACCGAATCGCCGATGAACCTGAGCAACCGCGACGTTATACGGTTGAGGTAATCGTGTTTCGCTACGCGCAGGAGGTTGCGACCGGCAGCGAGATCTTCCCGGCGGAGGTCATGGGCGTCGAGCAAATGGACGTCAATGACGAGTCTGTCGTGATCGACGGCGAGGTACTCGAAGAGATCCCGCCAGTGCCGCGCCGATACCGTGACATTGAATTCACGCGGCTCATGGACCACGAGTACACGATGGGCGAGATCATGGACAGGCTGCGGCGTCTCGATGTATACGAACCGATGATGCACTTCGGCTGGACGCAGGCAACATGGCCGGACGAGGATACCCTGCCTATCGATCTGGACAGGATGGGCGCATTGCCAGCGGGCCTGACCGGCACGCTGCGGCTGTACCTCAGTCGCTACCTGCACCTCGTCGTTGACCTCGAGCTGGAGGGACCGACCATGTCCGCATCCTCGGGCAGCCGTTCCAGTCCCGTGCTGGACTACGGAGACTATCGTTCGCTGGAAGAGGAAGGATCGATTGATCAAGCCGGCTCGCGGGAACGCACGTACGACGGCGGAGCTCCGCAGCGAGTGCGCTATCGCATCGAGGAGAATCGTATACTGCGTTCGGACGAGCTTCGCTACTTCGACCATCCTAAATTCGGCGTGCTCGCCAAAGTCACGCGTGTCGAAGACGAGCCCGAGGCAGCGCCTGAACCACCGGAATCCGAGCTACTCGGCTACCCGGCCCAGTAAATCCCGCAGGACTTCTCCGGCGGTCTGCTGCTCATCGCCGGCATCGGCCACACAGACTTCATACGAAACCGTTACAAAGCGCGAAGACTTGGAGCGCGGGTGATGCAAGCCCAGTTCCCGCACCGCTGTCGCGATGCGCGCGGCGAAATCTCGCACACCGTCTTCATCGGATGAATGCGACAGCACAACGAAGCGAGCGCCGCCCGGTCGCGCCGCGACATCGCTGGCACGCCGCAAACAACGCTTGATTGCCTGGCCGGCCCGCCGCAGACAGGAGTCCGCTGCGTGCCGGCCAAAAACGTCAACATACGCATCGAACTCATCGAGGATAAACAACACCAGTGACAGCTGGCTCTTCTCGCGCGAAGCGACCGCCCAATCGTGTTCGAGAACCTCGATGAAGGCACGCTCGTTCAACAGGCCCGTCACCGGGTCGTCCCGCGACAGGTCGCGAATGCGGCGTTTAGCCTTGAGGAGCGCATGATGCACCTCGGCACTTTCCGCCGGCCCACTGCCTGCACTGCTGCGCCAGTAAGCCGCGTAGAAGCGCGCGGACTCCTCCTCAGGCAGCAACAGCGGTTTGATCACAAGCAGATACTCGCGCCCGTTGACCTCAACCGGAAAACTCGTCTCCTGCTGCGCGCGCACGGATTCGCTGACTTCGATTGCAATCTCGCGCCCGGCGATCCCCTCGACGACATCGGCGAATGGCTGTGAGAGTCCGTGTTCGCCGCCAATCCGATCGAACGACGGGTTGGTCAGTACAACCGGCCAATCCGATTGGTCGATACGCGCTACCAGCAGTGGCTCGGTGGTTGCTGTAATGACCTGCTCGAGAATCTGCTTGTTCGGCGACTTCATTGATCTTTGGCTCACAGCGTCCTGAAAAACTCTCGAAGCAGACTCATCGTAACGGCATTGGCCGCTAACGTATTTGCTTGCACGTCCTGGTGAATCGGTGTCTCGCCGCGACCGGCAGCCCGGTTAACGATCATCGCCAGGCAAGCGTAGGCGAGATCAAGCTCCAGCGCGAGTGATGCCTCTGGCATGGCGGTCATGCCGACGTAGTCGGCACCGTCCTTATCAAGTCGATCGATTTCCGCCGCCGATTCCAGCCGCGGGCCTTGCGTCGCCGCATACACCCCACCATCGTAGCAGTCGATGCCCGCCGTTTCGGCAGACGCGAGCAGACGAGCGCGGGTCTTTTGGGAGAAAGGCTCGGTGAAATCGATATGCTCGACCCGGCCGTCTGCCCCATCGAATATCGTGTGTTCGCGGCCCCAGGTATAGTCGAGCACCTGGTCCGGAAGCGCGACCTGGCCGCCTTCCCGGACCCCGGAAATCACGCCGACCGTGTTCAGGGCGATGACGCTCTCGGCGCCCGCCGCTTTCAATGCTGCGAGGTTGGCGCGATAGTTGATTGCGTGCGGCGGGACAGAATGGTCATCGCCATGTCGCCGCAGAGTCAGGACGGCGCAGCCCTCGAACTCGATGGAATGTATGGCCGCCGACGGATTCCCGAAACGCGTTTTGGCAAGCTGGCCGCCGCCCTCACCGACCAACGTTGGGAAACCACTGCCGATGATAAGAGCGTATTTTCGAGGTTTGGTCATCGGCTGCTCGGGTCAGGCATCCAGGTGCAGCTCTGGGCGCTCGCTCCAGCGGGCAAACCGCTTGTTGATCGACACCCACTCGTCGCTGGCCAGCAGGGTCTCGCGCATTGGATGCCCGGTACCGTGCAGCCGCGCGAGGCGAACCAGCGATAGCGGGTTGGAATAGCCGGCCAGCGCTTCCACCGCCTGCTGTGCTGCATCCCGGTCATTGCAGACGAGGATCATGTCGCACCCGGCATCGAGTGCCAGACGCGATCGTGCCGCCATGGAGCCATAATCACGCGTCGCTTTCATGCTGAGATCATCACAGAATACCGCACCGCCGAAGCCGAGCCGGGAACGCAGTTCACGTTGTATCCAATATTCCGAGAATCCCGCAGGCATCGGGTCTATCTGTTTGTAGACAATGTGCGCCAGCATGACGCCCGCCAGCGCGCCGTTGCCAACGAGTCGCTCATAGGGCCGCATGTCGTCAAGCACCAGGCCGTAGTCTCGCCGGTCGGTCGGCAGTTTCAGGTGCGAATCCGCAATAACGGCGCCGTGGCCTGGAAAGTGTTTGCCGACAGCCGCCATACCGGCATTGCGCAAGCCGCGCGCAAACGAGCCAGCCAGTTCAGCCACCGCATCGGGTTTCGTGTGAAACGCGCGGTTGCCGATGATTTCACTCACACCCCAGTCAAGATCGAGGCAGGGAGCGAAACTGAGGTCGATTCCAACCGAGCGCAGCTCAGAGCCGATCATCCAGCCGGCCTGGCGGGCGGCCAGCAGGCCGGACTCGCTGTCACGATCGAACTCGCGGCCAATTCGGCGCATTGGCGGAATGGCAGTGAAGCCGTCACGGAAACGCTGCACGCGACCGCCCTCATGATCGACAGCAATCAGCAAGGGCGGGCTGCGCAGCGCGCGGATATCCTGCACCAGGTCCGCCACCTGCTCCACGGATTCGAAGTTCCGTGTAAACAAAATCACGCCGCCGACAGCCGGTTCGCGCAGCAAATCCCTGTCAGCCGGACTCAGATGAAGTCCGTCTATGTCCAGCATCACCGGGCCTAATGACATCCGCAGTGCCTCTGAGGTCGCCGTCACGACTTGCTAAAGATACCGATGGATTCTACATGGGCTGTGTGCGGGAACATATCGATGATACCGGCTGCCTCCAGCCGATAGCCTTGCTCGTGCACCAGCGTTGCGGCATCCCTCGCAAGCGTGCCTGGATGACAGGATACATACACGATCTTCTGTGGCGCCAGCAGATGCATTCGGCTGACAACCTCGGCCGCGCCGCTGCGCGCCGGGTCGAGCAACAGTCGATCGCACCCGGACTTTACCCAGGACTCGCTGCCGTCAATCTTGCCGAGATCCGCAACGCGGAAATCGACGTTCTCCAGGCCATTGCGGCGAGCGTTTTCCGACGCCCGCGCTACAAGGCTCGCTTCGCCTTCAACACCGAGGACATGACCTGCCCGGCGCGCGAGCGGCAGCGAGAAATTACCAATGCCGCAATAGAGATCAAGAACGCGATCGTCAGGACCGCATTGCAAGTGTTGCAGCGCAAAACTCACCATGCGTTCGTTGATCTCACCATTGACCTGGACGAAATCGATCGGCTCAAAAGCGATCTTGATATCGAATTCGGGCAGCGAATAGTAAAGCGCGTCGGCTGCAGAGGGATGCAGTAGCGCAACCGAATCAAGGCCACCGGGTTGCAGGTAGACGCGGATACCATGCCTATGCCCGAACGCGATCAGCTGCGCCGTATCGGCCTCGGTCGGCGCGTCGAGTACCCGGAAAACAAGCGCTACATCGTTATCCGCCACAGCCACTTCGATCTGCGGCAGGCGGGCCCGGATTGACAGCCGACCGACCAGGTCACTCAGGTCATCGAGCATTCCATCCACCGGCTCGGCGAGGACCTCGCAGCGGTGCATGTCGGTAATGAACGGTGCATGCCGCTCACGAAACCCGACCAGCGTACGCCCTTTCGCAGGCACGTGCTTGACGGCCAGCCGTGCACGACGCCGGTAGTTCCATTCACGGCCGGTCATGGGTGGCAGCCACTCGACGGCTTCGACGCGCCCGATTCGCTCGAGGTTGTCCCTGAGCGTCTGCTCCTTGATGTCACGCTGCTGCGCGGGTGTGACATGTTGCAGTGCGCAACCGCCGCAGCGGCCGAAGGCCTCACAGCGCGCCTCTATGCGATCGGCCGATACCTCGATGATCTCGAGTAACTCACATTCATCGTACTTCCGGTGGGACTTGCGGCGGATGAATTTCACCGTTTCGCCGAGCAGCGCACCGGCCACGAACGCCTTCTTGCCATCGAGGCTCGCAATTCCTTTGCCGTCGTGGGTAACCGCTTGAATTGCCGCCGTCTCCGGCTCGCGTCGTCGCCTCGCCATTGCTTGTGCTACTCGGTCCAGGCCGCGAGAAAGACGTTCAAGTGCTCCTGGTCCATCTGCGCCAGCGTGCTGCGCACGAGCGCGAACTCACGCTCGAGGTCCTTCTCATCAAGATTGCCGCGCATGAACTCGAAGCGCAGGTAGACGAGCCAGGTATTGAGTACGTCGGTTTCACAATAGTCGCGGATTTCCCTGATCCCGCCATCGCGGTAGGTATCCCACACCTTGTCGCCGCTCATACCGAGTTTGCCCGGAAACCCCAGCATGGTCGCTATCTGATCCAGGCTGGCGCGAGCCCTGGGCTGAAAACCCGCCATCACATCCATCAGGTCTACGTGGCGCCAGTGAAATCGGCTCAGGTAGTTGTTCCACTTGAAGTCGCGGTCGCCCTCGCCCATCTCCCAGTAGCGCGCAGCGCGAATACCGTTCTTCAGCGCACGATAATGCAACACCGGGAGATCGAAACCGCCGCCATTCCAGGACACGAGATCAGGCGTATAGCGTTCGATGCCATCGAAAAAACGTTGCACGAGTTCGGCTTCATCGGCGTCTTCGTCGCCGAGGCTCCAGACCTTGAACGTATCTGCCGTGCGGAACGTCACCGAGATTGCAACGATACGATGCTGGTGCAGCGGCAGGAAATCGGTGCCGGCCGCCTGCTGCCGCTTGAACAGCATGGCCGTCGCCACGTCCTCGTCGGAGAGTCCGTCCAGCTCCCAGTAACGGCGCCCGAACTCGACGTCGGGAACAGTTTCAATGTCAAATGAAAAGCAGTGCATAAACGTTCGCAACCCTGTTGATGAAATCGTTCAATGTTGCGGCCCGGCGGCCGCCGTCTCGACAACCGCAAATGCGACGACGAGCCCGGCATCGTCAGTAAGACTGACGTGCCCTCCGCCAATACCCAGTCTGTCGCAGACGCGCTTGCCGCGCTCCGACCAGCTTACGATCGGGCGCCCCCAGTCGTTGTTGAGTATACCGACATCACGCAGCCATACGCCGTGAGCAAACCCGGTGCCCATCGCCTTGACGGTTGCCTCCTTACCGGCAAATCGCATAGCAAGAAAGCGCACTGGCTGCTTGCTGCGGCGAAACAGTTCGATTTCTTCAGCCATGAGAATGCGTGCAACGAAATGCTCGCCAAACCTGTCGTAGGTGGCCTGTATGCGGGACAGCTCTACAATGTCGGTGCCAACGCCGAAAATCACGCTGCGCTCACCCTTCCCGCGCCTCGAGCATGCGTCGTTTCATTTCGCTGACCGCTATCCCCAGGCCATCGAACACGGCTCGCGCAACGATGGCATGTCCGATATTCAGCTCCACCACTTGTTCGATGCGCGCTATCGGCGCGACATTGTGATAGTTCAGCCCGTGTCCCGCGTTGATGACGAGTCCAAGGTCGCTGCCGTAACGCGCGGCCTCCTCAATTCGACGGAGCTCGGCCCGCTGCTCCTCACCCCCGGTTTCCGCGTAACGACCCGTATGCAGCTCAACCACCGGCGCCGACACCGCAGCCGCCGCATCGAGTTGCCCGTAATCCGGGTCGATGAACAGAGAAACGCGTATGCCGGCCTCGGCAAGCGTTGCGCAGGCATCACGAATCTTGTCCTGCTGCCCCCTGACATCCAGCCCCCCTTCCGTCGTGAGCTCCTGGCGCTTCTCGGGAACGAGACAGCAGTCCGTCGGTTTCACTTCAGCAGCGATGCGCAGCATCTCGTCGGTGACCGCCATCTCGAGGTTCATGTGCGTCTGCATCACCGCCTTGATGGCATCGAGGTCACTGTCCTGGATGTGTCGCCGATCTTCCCGAAGGTGGACGGTAATGCTGTCAGCGCCCGCCCGCTCAACGAAAGTCACCGCTTCTGCCGGACTCGGGTACGTCGTGCCGCGGACTTCACGCAGCGTCGCCACGTGATCGATGTTGACGCCGAGGAAAATGGGTGGTCGTTCAGTCACTTTCGCTGGTCCGATTGTCAGGAGCCGCAAGTCTACTCCGATGCAGGTCCATGAGCACCTTGCGGCTTTTCAGTTCTTTACCGCCGAGATGGTAATTGATCACCTGTCGCAGCAATCGATTGGCAGCACGCAAAGTCTCCGCATTATCGAACTCCTGGGCCTGGATCGACCGCAGCAGATCGCCTCTGAAGACCATCTGCCCCTCCGAGCGAGCAACCGGCACAGGGCCTTGCTCGATGCGGTATTCGTAATATCGCTGCGGCTCCAGTGCCGCGTCCGACGCGGCGTCCGCTGCGAAACTCGGCGCATACCCCAGCAGGCTCAGCAGCTCGAGTTCAAAAGAACGCAGGCATGTGGCCACCTCCTGACCCGACCCGAGGCGCGCAACAACTTCTGCGTACAGTGCAAAGATCTCGGGCTGCGGGTCGTGACGGTGCAGAAAGTGCAGCAGGAGTTCATTGACATAGAATGCGGCCAGCATGGCATCGCCGCGGATGCCTGTCGGCCGGCCGGCGGCTTCGGCGCCGGTGAGCGTACCCAGATCGCCACGCGCAACCCAGGATACGCTGAGCGGCAGAAATGGCCGCAGCACACCGGCGAGTCGCGATTTGGCGCTGCGACTGCCGCGTGCAACCAGCGCGATCTTGCCATGATCACGCGTGACCAGATCGAGAATCTGGCTCGTATCCCGGAACGGTCGATGATGCAGCAGGTAGGCCGGCTGCTGCTGAATTCGACGCGCAGCCGTCACCGCGACAGGACTTCTTCAGGATACATCGTAGCCAAGGCTCATCAGGTCCTTTTCGCTGTCCGCCCAGTTCTCCTTGACCTTGACCCACAGCTCGAGATGCACGGCCTGGCCTAGTTGCTCGGCAATCTCCAGCCGCGCCGCTCGGCCCACCTTTTTCAGGACTGCCCCATTCTTGCCAACAACGATGCCCTTCTGGCTGTCGCGTTCGACCCAGATGATGGCGTTTATCGTGACGCCGCTCCGCTCGGTCAGGTAGCGCTCCACCTGCACCGTCAGGCCATACGGAAGCTCCTGGTGCAGCAGCCCCATGAGCTTTTCGCGGATAACTTCGGCAGCGTGAAACTCGGCGTTGCGATCCGTATGCATGTCGGCCGGAAACAACGCCGGCGATTCGGGCAGGTATGGCGGAATCAGTTCCATGAGCTGCTGAAGATTGTCACGCTTCTTCGCAGAGATCGGCACAATCTCGGCAAATTCATGCCGCTTTGACATGGTCGCCAATGCCTCGAGCAGCTTTTCCTTCGGCTGCACCTTGTCTATCTTGTTGAGCAAGGCAACAACGGGCGCACGGCAGGCCTTCAGGCGCGTGAGGACATCCTCGTCCTCGTCGGTCCAACGGGTAGCATCGCTGACGAATAACACGAGGTCCGCATCGGCAAGCGCATTTGCCGCCGTTCGATTCATGACACGGTTCATCGCCTTGCCGGCCTTGCGATGCAGACCCGGCGTATCGACGAAAATCACCTGTGCATCGTCGGACGTCAGTACGGCGAGGATACGATGCCGAGTCGTTTGCGGTTTTGCCGTAACAATGCTGACCTTGCGTCTCAGAATTGCATTGATCAATGTCGACTTGCCGACGTTGGGGCGGCCGATAACAGCCACCATGCCGCAGCGGTGCACAGTCATGCAGTATCTCCACGCAACACGGTGAGCATGGCCTTCGCGGCCTTCTGTTCTGCGTTACGGCGCGTCGTCGACCTCCCCGACGTTACCGCGTCACTGTCGGCGACGCGACAGGTAACTTCAAAGCGCTGTTTGTGCGCCTCGCCCGTCACCTCGAGGAGTTCGTACTCAGGCAGCTCCAGACCGCGACCCTGCAGCCACTCCTGCAGTCGGGTTTTGGGATCGCGCAGATCGGCCGCATCCGGAAGTGCCTCAAGACGCGCCGCGAAGACCTGCTGGATGACGCGCTTTGCGGGCTCGATGCCACCGTCCAGAAAAACCGCGGCAAACAGGGCCTCCAGAGCGTCAGCAAGAATCGACTCGCGCCTGTGCCCGCCGCTCTTCAACTCGCCGCCGCCGAGAATCAGGTGCTCGCCAATGCCGAGATCGGCAGCGAGCGCCGCAAGGCTGGAATCCTTGACCAGTGAGGAACGAAGCTTGCTAAGGTCACCTTCTGACGCGTCAGGTCGCAATGCATAGACGGCTTCGGAAATGACGAAATCCAGAATAGCATCGCCGAGAAACTCAAGGCGTTCATTATTGACGCGCGCCGCACTGCGATGCGTCAGCGCCTGGCCGAATAGGCCAAGGTCCTGAAAGCGGTAGTGCAGTGTCTTGTAAAACCAGCGCTCGGCCGTTTCCAATGTCATCGCTCATTCGGTCGGACAGGCTGCCGACCGCAAGTTAATACTATCTGCGGATCATCACTCGCTTATCGAAATCGACGACGAAAGAAATATTGCCGATGAAGTCTGCCTTGTGGGAGTAGGCCGCGACCACTTCGAAACCACTGTCGACTTTCTTGACCTGGACATCTTTTGCTCTGATAACAGCAACACTGTCGATATCGAAGCGGCGCTCAATTGACATGCGAATCTGGCTTGAAGTAGGACGATTGCCGTCGAATTCTTCCTGAACTCCGGTTACGACGCTGGCGACCTTCATGTAATTGAGATAGACGGGCGTGAGTCGAATTCCGGCGAACACAAACATGCCGACGAACAACACCAGAATCACAAGGCCCATCGTCGTCATGCCCGACTGGCGGACCATGGAGCGATGATTTTCCAACGACTTGAGGCTCATACCGATTTCTCCGTTCCGAATGTCCGGCAGCACCGGCCAGATTCAGTCAATACCTTTGTCATTATGTTGACATTATCCGTAAATTCAGTGACTGGCACCACATTATTGAATTTTGGTACCAATGCGCCCCCAATCCGGCATGCTCCAGGGCACGAAGTGCATCCAGATTCGTACAGCCTCGCCGACCAGGAACTCCTCAGGAATAGCGCCAATAAAACGACTGTCACGGCTTCGGTCCCGGTTGTCGCCCATAACGAAGTAGTGACCCTCGGGAACCCGATAGGTACCGTCGCGCGTCGAGAACTGCGGATTGGTGACCAGGATATCGTGGACACGGCCATCGAGATCCTCGACGAATACCGGCGCATCCCGGGTCGCGTCAGCACCACGCTCGAGGCTCACGGTTTCGCCGTTGATCGTCAGGCGCTGCCGCTCATAGACGATCTCGTCGCCTGGCAAACCGATAACGCGCTTGATGTAGTTGATGCTCGGATCCGTCGGCAGGCGAAAAACGATCACATCTCCGCGTTTGGGATCACCCGTCTCAATGATCTTGGTTTCGGTAACGGGTAATCGAAGCCCGTAAGCAAATTTCTGCACGAAAATAAAATCGCCTTCAAGCAGCGTCGGCATCATCGACCCGGAGGGAATCCGAAACGGCTCGAAAATGAATGACCGAATTATCAGTACGATCAACAGCACAGGAAAAAACGAGCGCGCGTACTCAACCAGCGTCACCAGCGCCCCCGGCGCCTCACGACTGTCACGCTCGGTTGTTTTCCAGAGCAGCCTGTCGAGTGCCATGACAATGCCCGAAAACAGGGTCAAAGCCGTCAGGATCAATGCAAGATTAACGATCAAATCATGTCCTCACTTTTCAACGCGCAACACGGCAAGAAAGGCTTCCTGTGGAATCTCCACCGATCCAACCTGCTTCATTCTCTTCTTGCCCGCCTTTTGTTTTTCCAACAGCTTGCGCTTGCGCGACACATCGCCACCATAGCATTTTGCCGTCACATTTTTGCGTAGCGCCTTCACATTGCTGCGGGCAATAATCTGGCTGCCAATCGACGCCTGAATTGCAACGTCGAACATCTGCCGCGGGATTAACTCACGCATCTTTTCGACGAGATCCCGGCCGCGCAGTTTCACGTTATCCTTATGGACAATAACGGACAGCGCGTCGACGCGTTCCCTGTTGATCAGCAAATCGAGTCGCACGAGCTGCGCCGGCTCAAAGCGCTCGAAGTGGTAGTCGAACGAAGCGAATCCGCGACTGGTCGACTTCAGACGATCAAAGAAGTCGAGCACGACCTCCGACAGGGGCATCTCGTATTCGAGAGAGACCTGGCCACCCAGGTAACGCATCTGCTTTTGCACGCCACGCTTGTCGATGCAGAGTTTGATAACAGAACCGACGAACTTCTCGGGCACCAGTATATTCGCAGTAATAATCGGCTCTCGAAGCTCCTCGATCTCGTTCGAAGGTGGCAGCTTGGCGGGATTATCCACCATGAGCGTCTCGCCGCTCGTCGTCACAACTTCGAAAATCACGGTCGGTGCGGTCGTAATCAGTTCCAGGTTGTATTCGCGCTCCAGCCGCTGCTGCACGATTTCCATGTGCAACATGCCGAGAAAGCCACACCGAAAACCGAAGCCCAGCGCCGCCGAGGTTTCAGGCTCAAAATGCAGCGCCGCATCGTTCAGGCGAAGTTTCTGCAGCGCTTCCCGAAATGCCTCGTAGTCTTCGGAACTGATCGGAAACAGTCCCGCAAACACGCGTGGTTGAACCTGCATGAACCCGGGCAAGGGCTTTTCGCAGGGACGCTTGCTTGACGTCAGTGTGTCGCCGACCGGCGCCCCGTAAATGTCCTTGATGCCAGCGATGACAAAACCGACTTCGCCGGTACCCAGTTCCTTGCGATCGAACATCTTGGGTGTGAACACACCGACGCGATCAGCCGAGTGCGAAGCGCCGGTCGACATGACGGTGATCTTGCTGCCTTTTGTCAAGGTACCGTTCATGACGCGCACGAGCGATACGACGCCCACGTAATTATCGAACCAGGAGTCGATGATGAGCGCCTGCAGTGGCGCATCGGGGTCCCCCTCAGGTGGCGGAATACGCGCGACGATCTCGTTCAGAAGCTCCGAAATTCCGACACCGGTCTTGGCGCTGACACGCAGTGCATCCTCCGCGCCGATGCCAATGATGTCCTCGATTTCGGCGACGACCTTGTCCGGGTCGGCCGCCGGCAGGTCGATCTTGTTCAGCACCGGCAGGACTTCCAGCCCCTGGTCGATGGCCGTCATGCAGTTGGCAACGCTTTGCGCCTCAACGCCTTGCGCCGCGTCCACAACGAGTAGTGCGCCTTCGCAGGCAGCCAGCGAGCGAGAAACCTCGTAGGAAAAATCCACGTGGCCGGGTGTGTCGATGAAGTTCAGCTGATACTCGGTGCCATCCGTGGCGACAAACGGCAGTGAGACACTCTGTGCCTTGATGGTAATGCCACGCTCGCGCTCCAGGTCCATCGTATCGAGGACCTGTGCCGCCATCTCTCGCTCTTCGAGGCCGCCACAAAGCTGTATGAATCGGTCGGCCAGCGTCGACTTCCCATGGTCGATATGGGCGATGATCGAGAAGTTTCGAATGTGCTTCATTTGCGACAAGAACCGGGCGCCCGCGGGGCGCCATGAGGCCGATTTAGCGGCGCAGTATACCGGGCTTCGGCCCTTTTGTTTGGGATGTTTGGCGGTACGCTCACGGCAGCGTATCCAGCAGGCTGCCTAGAGCCTGCCTGTCCAGCCGATACTCACAGACCACCCTGCCCTGGTACTCGACGACGGGCACGCGCGTGTCGAATTCGGCAAGCCATTCCGGCCGCGAATCGATATCGCACACTTCGGTCGCGAAGCGCCCCCTGGCCATATCCAGCAGTTCCTCGATAAGCACTTCGCACAAATGGCAGCCCTGGCGGCTGTATACCCTGAGGGTTTGCATCAGCTCAAGACCCGTGCGACACGATTCGTTCGACCACCGTCGGCGTAAGACTGCGCAGACAATGGGATTGCTGCAGCCGAAGTCGGGCAATCTGAACGCCGACCAACAGCCCCGCGACGGAAGCCAGCGTTGCGAGAAGATCGCCCAGGCCAGCAACATACGCGACGATAGCAGCACCGACAGCGACGAACAGCGGCGTGCCGTAAACAAGCAGAGATGCTCGCAGCACGTTGCCCGGCGCCAGCTGGATGCGTACCTGGTCGCCTTCGGTCAAGCTGAGTCCGGCGCTGACCAGCGCATCAATGCGCCGGCTACCTTGCGTCGCGCCAAGCAACCCGGCCCCGCAGCCTTTTCCCAGCGCGCAGCGCTCGCATTGCAGGCCGGCGTCCACTTCAACCAGCGCGTGACGCGATGCCGCAGCAGCGCTGACTTGAATAACCCGGCCACGTGGATCTTCCATAGCAGCAGTCTACCGTAGTGGGGGAAGGTTGCGTCTCTGGACGAGCGCGTCGGCCTCAGCGGGCCCGCATGGTCGTTGCGATCTGCTTGACGGTCATCGCCGGGACCTTGCCAACCACCGTAACGTGTCGATCGCCGACCGCCGTGCTATAGGCATTCGACCCTGCGACACTTGATTCTCCCTGCGGATCGCTATCCTCAAGTGTCGCGATGAATACCGAGACGCTCGCAAGGCCGTCGCTGTAGAGAATATGAACGACATAGTCATCGCCGTTCGCCATTTTCTCTTCGTGCGTCGATACTGCCCTGAAACCGCTCGGCAGATCATCGCTCAGCCACTCGGTTTCGACCGCACGTGTGACGTGCGGGTTCGACTGATTGAGCCAGCGAAAATTCTCGGTGCTGTGCGAAGGCGCCAGTGCGCTCGCTTGAATGTCCTTGTTGAGGTCGATCTCCACGAACTTGATCTGTTCGATCGCGGTTCCGTCCGTGTCTATCAGCTGCGTTTGCAGCGGAAATGCCGTCTCGGTATCCAGCCAGATGCGATAGCCGTAGCGGTAGTCGTCATGTGGCCGAATGGCAAGCAGGTTGGCCTGGCGTCCAGCGACACGCTCTTCGCGAACGATGGACACGTCATATTCAACGCCAAAACGTATGTCGCTCGATGGCAGTGTGGAGAACAATGTCGACTGGTCGTCCCATTCTTCGACCAGCACCGAGCGCTTGTCCGGCAGAATGCAATGCACCTCGTTGCCAATGCGGATGATTTCAAGACCATTGCCCTCCTGGGCTACGACCTTCTCGCGAATGACGCCATTTTCAAAAGAATGCGCGACTTTGAGCGCCTCGGCCTTGCCGTCGAGAATGCGCACGACGGTACCCTCGTAACTGCTTGTCTTGACCGCCGCGCTCATGCGGTCCAGCCATTCACTGGGATCAGCCGCAGCGGCGAGTGCAGGTGCTGCCAAAGACACTACACCGGCCAACAGCGTCCAGCGGCCGAACCAATCTTTGCGCTGCAGCCGCATCAGCGTTGTGTCGACTGCTCGGCGGCGGTGTCGGCTGGCGTTTCATCTCCGTCGGCACCCGGTTCCGCCGGGAGCTCTTCACTGATACGCAGAGACACAAAGCGTGAATTGATGCCGTTCGCCCCGAACTCCGTGGCCGCCGCGCCATGCAGCATGTAGTACTGCTGCAGCTGTTCGTCGACGGGTCGCGGCACCGTATAGCCAGCGTCTGTCTCAACAACGGCGAGGCTGGTGTCGCCGGTGTCGACCTCATCAACAGCGGTCATCTGTTGCAGACCGAAGATAGCGACCAGCGCAACGCTTGCCGCGATGGCGACGCCGGCCAGGGGTTTGACGGCTGCCGTGCCCGGCTTGTCGCTGATCTCTGCAATGGCTTGGAGCGGCTTGTCATCAAGCTCAGCCGCAACACGCTCGTGTATGCGATCGACGCCAGGCACAAAGACCTCATTGCGGAGCGCGCGGCCAATGGCAAGGTACTCGGCGACCTTTAGCCGAAGCTCGGCATCCTGGCCCATGCGTCGCAGCAGAAGATCCGCCTCATTGTCCGGTAGCTCCCCGTCGACAAACGCTGAAATTTGCATTCTGATCGCGTCATTCATAACTCACCCGCCTAAATAAACGTCATGGGCCTTTCGGCCTTCTTTATCGTGTCAGTGATCCGATCTTCTTGCTGATCGCATCGCGTGCTCTGAAAATCCTCGAGCGCACCGTGCCGACCGGACATTCCATGGTCTGCGCGATTTCCTCGTAGCTCATGCCTTCGATTTCACGCAGGATGATTGCCGTGCGCAGATCCTCAGGCAGCGCCGCTATCGCCTGTTCGACCGTACCCCGCAACTCGTTGCTGAGCACTATCGCTTCAGGTGTATCCGTCTCCTTCAGCTTGGCATGCAGGTCGTACTGCTCAGGATCCTGGAAATCGAGTTCTACATTCATTGGCCTTCTGCGCTGCGCTGCGAGGTGGTTCTTCGCCGTGTTCACGGCAATCCGGTACATCCAGGTGTAAAAAGCACTGTCACCGCGGAATCGAGGCAGTGCCCGATACGCCTTGATAAATGCCTCCTGTGTGATGTCCAAAGCCAGATCCGGATCCCGTACGTAGCGCATGACCAGGTTCACAATCTTGTGCTGGTACTTCAGCACCAGCAGGTCAAAGGCGCCCTTATCGCCGCGCTGGACCCGTTTGACCAGTTTCTTGTCGGACGACTGATTGGACATTCAGGCGCACCCGCCGTCGCTTCCGAACAGTCGACTAACTCCGGGATAGACCGGCCGTGGATGGAATAGTTCTCGCTTATCTGCCTTATTCATTATCGTTCTGTGACACCGTTCCGGTTACGCTCGGCAGATCGCGCCTTTTGACCTGTTTTGTGCACTATTTTTGAGTCCTCGAGCATGGTAGCAGCTTCACTCAACCGCTCCAATGTGCCGCCATATCACCTGCAGGCGACGCCAGTCATGATTCTTGCGGGGATCTCCGCCCAGTAGTTCTGCCGCTTCTGCCCCCCGCTCCGTCTCGAAGCGTATCCACGCCAGCCGCGACAGCACAACGCTGCCCTGGAGCAGGCGCGCGGGCCGCCAGCAACCGGCGGCATCGAGGCGACGGAGCGACCCGTCGGCCGCGATCCGCAACCCACGCGTTGCTGTATGAGCGCGCATCGTGTTGCGCAGCTCCCGCACAAGATAGCCGCACCACGCCAGCGCGCCAGCTCCTGCAATTGCAACATGCACGGGCAGGCTCAAGGTCAGCAGGAGCCCGATCAGGCCAAGACCGGCCCCGGTCACCAGCACCAGCCAGCGTAGTGCAGTATCCGTTTGCAGCTCAGCTGAGTATCTGCTGGATGACACGCGCTATCGGCTCCGAGGCGGGTTGCTGACGTTGCAACAAGTAGCCGTTGAGCTCCGGATCCGCAAGCTGCAAAACCGCCTCGAAAGCGGCTTTTTCCCGGTCATCGGCGAGCGGATACCGCTCGCGCAGGTAGCGCAGCAACAACTCATCAAGCTCGCGCATACCGCGACGGCACTGCCAACGAAGCCGGGATTCCTCGCTCAATACTTCCTTTCCACCAGCATCTTCTTGGTTTCAGCGATCGCCCTGGCAGGGTTCAGCCCCTTGGGGCAGGTTTGCGTACAGTTCATGATGGTATGGCAGCGGTACAGGCGAAACGGATCCTCGAGCTCGTCGAGTCGTTCGCCGGTGGCATCGTCGCGACTGTCGACCAGCCAGCGGTACGCCGCCAACAGCGCCGCAGGTCCGAGGTAGCGGTCGCTGTTCCACCAGTAGCTCGGGCAACTTGTCGAACAACAGGCACAGAGGATACAGGCCGACGGCTCATCGATAAGCTCCTGGTCCTGCTTGCTCTGCAGACGTTCGCGATCGGGTGGCGGCGGTGTGCGCGATTGCAGCCATGGCTTGATCGAGGCGTATTGCGCGTAGAAGTTGGTCAGGTCACCAACCAGGTCCTTGACAACCGGCAGGTGCGGTAACGGGTAGATCTTCACGTCACCCTTGACGCTGTCGATAGCACGGGTACAGGCCAGCGTATTGCCACCGTCGATATTCATCGCGCAGGAGCCGCAAATACCCTCGCGACAGGAGCGTCGAAACGTCAGCGTCGGGTCGATATCGTTCTTGATCTTGATCAGGGCGTCGAGAACCATCGGACCGCAGCTGTCGAGGTCGATTTCATAGGTGTCGAGGCGCGGGTTATCGCCCGAGTCCGGATCGTATCGGTACACCGCGAAGCGACGCACGTTGCTGGAGCCATTGGCAGCCGCGAAATGCTTTCCCCTGGAGATCCGCGAATTCTTCGGCAGTCTGAATTCAGCCACAATCAATCATCCCTGCAGATTTAGTAGACACGTGCTTTTGGTTCGACATAGTCGACCTCGTCAGTGAGCGTCCGGTTGTGCACCGGTCGGTAATCAAAGCGCACGTCACCGACGCCACCTACCCAGGACAACGTATGCTTCATCCAGTTCTCGTCATCGCGATCCGGATAGTCCTCTCTCGCGTGCGCGCCGCGACTCTCGGTTCTGTTCGCGGCGGACTCAATTGTCGCAGTGGCATTGAGCAGGAGATTTTCCAGCTCCAGCGTTTCGATGAGGTCCGTATTCCAGATCAGCGAACGATCCGATACGCCGACATCGTCGAAGCTGCCGAACGTCTGGCGCAGCAGCTCGACGCCTTCGTCGAGGACCTCGCCGGTACGGAATACCGCTGCATGGCCCTGCATCACTTTCTGCATCTCGAGCCTGATCTCCGAGGTACGCCTGCTGCCGTTGGCATGACGAAGCTTGTCTATATGGGCGACGCTGTCCTGGCCCGCGTCGGCCGCCAGCGGCTTGTGTCGTTCGCCCGGCTTCATTTCACGCGTGCAGAAGTGAGCGGCCGCACGGCCGAAAACCACCAGATCCAGCAGCGAATTCGAGCCAAGTCGATTGGCGCCGTGCACGGATACACAGGCAGCCTCGCCTACCGCCATCAGGCCCGGTACGACGGCCTCGGGATCGCCGTCTTTCAGCGTCACCACCTGGCCGTTGAAGTTGGCCGGTATACCGCCCATGTTGTAGTGCACGGTCGGTAGCACCGGTATCGGCTGCCTGGTTACATCGACACCCGCGAAGATTCGCGCCGTCTCGGCTATACCGGGCAAGCGCTCCTCGATTACATCCGGCCCCAGGTGCTCGAGGTGCAGGAATATGTGGTCGTTCTCTGCGCCTACGCCGCGACCCTCACGTATCTCTATCGTCATGGAACGGCTGACGACATCGCGCGACGCCAGATCTTTGGCGTTCGGTGCATAGCGCTCCATGAAGCGTTCGCCCTCGGAATTCGTCAGGTAGCCGCCCTCCCCTCGGACACCTTCGGTAATGAGGCAGCCTGCGCCGTAAATACCGGTCGGATGAAACTGCACGAATTCCATGTCCTGCACCGGCAGGCCGGCACGCAGCACCATCGCAGTGCCGTCACCGGTACACGTGTGTGCCGAGGTGCAGGAAAAATACGATCGTCCGTAGCCACCCGTCGCCAGGATGACCTGGTGCGCGCGAAAGCGATGCAGCCTGCCGGTCGCAAGGTCGATCGCGACCACGCCACGGCACGCGCCGTCCTCCATGATCAGGTCGATCGCAAAATACTCGATGTAAAACTCGGCATCGTGTTTGAGGGACTGCTGATACAGCGTGTGCAGCATGGCGTGACCGGTACGATCCGCGGCCGCGCAGGTTCGCTGCGCCGTGCCTTCGCCAAAGCGCGTCGTCATGCCGCCAAACGGCCGCTGGTAAATCCTTCCGTCTTCGGTTCGCGAGAACGGCACGCCGTAATGCTCGAGCTCTATAACGGCATCAGGCGCCTCTTTGCACATGTACTCGATCGCATCCTGGTCGCCGAGCCAGTCCGACCCCTTGACGGTGTCGTACATGTGCCAGCGCCAGTCGTCCTCACCCATGTTGCCGAGCGCGGCGCTGATGCCACCTTGCGCCGCAACGGTGTGACTGCGTGTCGGAAAAACCTTGCTGATACAAGCCGTATCGAAACCCGCCTCTGCGAGGCCAAACGTGGCTCGCAGGCCCGCGCCGCCTGCACCGATAACGACGATGTCATAGCTGTGGTCAATAAATTCGTAGTCGCTCATGCGCCGAGTCCGATTCTCAAGATTGCATAGATAGCCGCTACAGCCAGCAGGATATGGGCGTAGCGAGAAACGAGCAGCGCGGCAAGCTTGAGGCCCGGTGCGTGCAGGTAGTCCTCGATAACAACCTGGATACCGAGGTAGGAATGATACGCAAGCGTCACGGATAACAGCAGCAACAGAATGCTATTCAGCGGCGGGCCGATGAACGCCAGCGCCTCCGCATGGTTGTAGCCCGGCAAGGTTGCCAGCGAGTACGCGAACCACAGCCCGAGAAACACCAGCGCGATGGCCGAGACGCGTTGCCCCCACCAGTGCGACGTTCCTTCCCTGGCACTTCCGAGGCCCAGTACCCGACCTAGCGGCGATCGCAGACTCATGATGCCAGCCCCCAGAACACGGCGGTCAGGATGGCCGCGCTGAGCAGCACGACCCAGGACGAACTGTTGGCCTGGCTCTTCTCGAAGCCGCGGCCGGTGTCCCACACCAGGTGCCGGACGCCGTTACTCACATGGTAAAAGAACGCAAATGACCAGCCGATCAGTAACAGCTTGCCGAACAGCGAACCCATAACGGCTGCATAGCTCGCGTAGGCCTCTGATCCGGTGGCAGCGACCATCAGCCATGCGACCAGCACGACGAAGCCGGCCGACAGCGCGATGCCGGTCGCACGATGGAGGATCGACAGGGCCATCGTAATCGGCCATCTGTAGATGGAAATATGCGGTGACAGGGGCCTGCCCGGATTGCTCATGGTTTTGCTTCTTTTGTTGGATGTTGGCTGGTTGTGGCGCCCGGTATTATCCAGAAAGCACCTCTAAAAATCGATACATCGGCCAGCCTTCTCCCAGTCGCCGTAGCGCGTCGGATCAAGTCCGCCTCGCCCACCGACCTCCGTCGGCCGCGTCGGCGCCTCAGGCGCTGTATCATCCGCTTGGCTGTTGTCCTCTGAATCGGTAACCTCAGCCAGATCTTTCGGGTCCTTGTCAGTCATGAAGTGGAGTATGCCAGACCGCCTGACAAGCTGCAGTACCTGCTTTTGCGTAGATACAAATGAAAACATTAGCGACCATTAACGTGACCGGTCAGGACGCCTTCGAGTTCCTGCAGGGTCAGCTTAGTAACGATCTGCGGCGACTGGAGTCGGAGGCCGAGATTCTCGCCGCGTGGTGCAACCCGAAAGGCCGCGTCATCTGGTTCGGCACGGTCAGCTCGATCGATTCCGGGTTTGCCCTGTCCGCCCCCGTCGAGACAGCCGCCGACCTGGTCAAGCGTCTGACCGTCTTTCGATTTCGTGCAAAGGTAGATTTCGAGGTCGTTAACGACGATGCCACGGTCGACCCCGAGTTTCTCGTGCGGCAGGGCCATGCGTTCATCGGCGCACGACAGGTAGAGCAATTTACACCGCACATGTTGAATCTCGACCTGCTCGACGCGATCAGTTTCGACAAAGGCTGTTACACAGGCCAGGAGATCGTTGCACGTACGCACTACAAGGGAGCGACCAAGCGGCGCACACTCCGCTTCGAAAGCGAACAACCCGTTGCCGAGGGCGACAAGGTCTCGGACGGCCAGCGCGATATCGGTGAGGTACTCAATGTTTCCGGCACAGACCTGCTGGCGGTGGTGCCGGTCGACAGGGCAAGCGATACGCTTAGCGTCAACGGCATCACACTGACGTACCACGCCCTGCCGTACATCGACGTTTCCGATCGCGCCGAAAAACCCGCCTAGATCGTGATTGCCGGCAGTCGTCTGGCAGAGCGCACGGCTCGCAACCGGATTCTGCCTCGACCCCTGCGCGCCTAGTCGAAGACCTCCGGCCGCATGTGCGGAAACAGCAGGACATCGCGAATCGACGGCGAGTCCGTAAACAACATCACCAGTCGATCGATACCGATGCCGATACCGGCTGTTGGCGGCATGCCGTACTCGAGTGCGCGAATATAATCGTGATCGAAAGCCATGGCTTCATCGTCGCCGGCGTCACGGTTTTGCGCCTGCGCTCGGAAACGGGCAGCCTGGTCTTCGGGGTCGTTGAGCTCGCTGAAGCCGTTGGCAATTTCGCGGCCGGCGATGAACAGCTCGAAGCGGTCCGTGACAAACGGATCGCTGTCATTCTGACGGGACAGCGGTGATACCTCGGTCGGATAGTGCGTGATAAAGGTCGGCTCACGAAGCTGCCGCTCCCCGGTCGCATCGAAAATTTCGGTCTGCAGCTTGCCGGCACCATCGCTGTCTTTGACCTCGACACCGAGCTTCTCGCAATAGCCGGCAAGATAGTCGCGATCGCGAACCCGGGACATGTCAAAGTCAGGATTGAAGGCCTCGATAGCCGCTTCGACGGTCATTCGCCGGAAGGGTTTTCCGAAGTCGTACTCTTCTCCCTGGTACTGCACGACGGTGGTACCGAGAACGGCGTCGGACATGCCGTGCAGCATCGCCTCCGTCATGTCCATCCAGTCGTTGTAGTCGGCGTACGCCCGGTACGCTTCCATCATCGTGAACTCGGGATTGTGCTGCGTGGAAACGCCTTCGTTGCGGAAGTTGCGATTGATCTCGTAGACGCGCTCGAAACCACCGACGATGAGTCGCTTGAGATTTAACTCCGGCGCAATACGCAAGTACAGCTGCATGTCCAGCGCATTGTGGTGCGTCCTGAAGGGCCGCGCAATCGCGCCGCCCGGCGTCGTCTGCATCATCGGCGTTTCGACTTCCAGGAAGTCGGCAGCCTCGAGGAACGCACGCATATAGGTGATGATCTGCGACCGCTTGCGAAATACGTCACGGCTGGATTCATTGATGATCAGGTCGACATAGCGCTGCCGGTAGCGAGTTTCCTGGTCGGCAAGCCCGTGAAACTTTTCCGGCAGCGGCCGCAGCGACTTTGATAGCAAGCGCACCGCTTCCGCCATGACGGTGAGCTCGCCGGTCTGCGTGCGAAACAATTCACCCTCGGCGCCAACGATATCGCCCACATCCCATTTCTTGAACGCCTGGTAGACGCCTTCAGGCAAGCGATCGCGCTCGAGCCTCAATTGAATCTGGCCGCTGCGGTCCTGCAGCTTGACGAAACTCGCCTTGCCCATGACGCGCTTCGCCATCATGCGGCCAGAGACGGCGACCCTCACATGCTCGTCGCGCAGCGCCTCGTCATCGTGAGAATCGAAAGTCTGGTGCAGCTCTTCGGCGATCGAATTGCGGCGAAAATCATTCGGGTACGCATTGCCCTCAAGGCGCAAGGCGTCAAGCTTCGAACGCCGCTCGGCAATCAGCTTGTTCTCGTCCGGCCCGGTGTCGTCTTTTTGCTTGTTGTCAGTCAATTCAAAGTCCCTGCTTTAGGCTTGCTTCGATGAAGGCATCGAGCCCACCGTCGAGCACGGCCTGAGTGTTACCGGTTTCGACACCGGTACGCAAATCCTTGATGCGGCTCTGGTCGAGTACGTAGGAGCGAATCTGGCTGCCCCAGCCGACATCCGCCTTGCTTTCTTCAACCACTGAAGCTTCGGCACGCCGCTTTTGCATTTCCAGCTCATACAGTTTTGCTTTCAGCTGATTCATCGCCGTCGCCTTGTTCTTGTGCTGCGAACGATCGTTCTGGCATTGCACAACGGTATTCGTCGGCAAATGCGTGATGCGCACCGCTGACTCCGTCCTGTTCACATGCTGGCCGCCGGCGCCGCTTGCGCGGTACACGTCAATGCGCAGCTCCGACGGATCGATCTCGATATCGATGTCGTCATCGACTTCGGGCGAGACGAACACCGAGGCAAACGACGTGTGACGACGATTGCCCGAGTCGAACGGTGACTTTCTCACGAGTCGATGTACGCCGGTTTCTGTTCGCAGCCAGCCGTAGGCGTACTCACCGACAATGTGCAGGGTCGAACTCTTGATACCGGCCACCTCGCCGGCTGACGCCTCGATCACCTCGGCCTTGAAGCCATGCGCCTCCGACCAGCGCAGGTACATGCGCAACAGCATTTCCGCCCAGTCCTGTGCCTCGGTGCCGCCCGCACCGGACTGGATATCAACATAGGCGTTGTTGATGTCCATCTCGCCGGAGAACATACGCCGAAATTCCAGCGCGGCCAGCTGCGTCTCGAACTTGCCAAGGTCTTTGGCCACCTCGTCGACGGTACCGGCATCGTCCTCTTCCTCGGCCAGGGTCAACAGCTCGGCCGCCTCCTGCAAGCCGGTTGACAGGGCGTCGAGATTGACGACGACCTGTTCCAGCTGGGAGCGCTCCTGGCCGAGCGCCTGCGCGCGCGCCGGGTCGTTCCAGACGTCCGGCTGCTCGAGCTCACGCTCTACCTCGGTAAGCCGCTCGGCCTTGGCATCGTAGTCAAAGGTACCTCCTCAGCGCATCGGAGCGCTCCGAGAGGTCTGCAATCGTCACTCGTATTGGGTTGGTTTCCATCGCTACAGCTTTGCCGGAAAGGGCGCGATCTTATCACGCAGCGCTGCTGTGCAGAGGGGCAATTTGCTCGACCACCAGCTGCGGGTTTTCTACGCCGCGAAACTCGTTGACATCAAGCTTGTAGGCGAGCTTGACGAGCCCTCGATAGGTCGGGCCCGCCTGGTTGAACGCGATGGCGTCGATGACGTTGCCGCCGTTTGCCGGGCGCACCCGGAGCTTGAGGTGATTCTCGCCAACCGTGCGTTGTTCGACGACCGCGAAGTCACCGCTCCACAACGGCTCCGGGAATCCCGAACCCCAGGGCCCTGCGTCGCGCAACGAGCGGGCGAAGCTCAGGCTAAAGGCAGAATCGGGCAATGGCCCGTCCGTCACGATGGCGCCGCTGAAGTCCGCCTGCGGATACAGTCGGCCCATCTGCTTCTCGGCGATACGCGAAAAGTCATCAAGCCTGGATCGCGACAGTGACAGGCCGGCTGCCATTGCATGCCCGCCGAACTTGTCGATGAGACCCGGCGCCGCCGACGACACGGCCTCCAGCAGATCGCGAATATGCACGCCTGGAATCGAGCGCGCCGAGCCTTTCAACGTCTCGTCCTTCTCGTGTGCAAACGCGATGACAGGTCGGTGACAGCGCTCGCGGACACGTGCCGCAATCAGTCCAACGATGCCCTGGTGCCACGATTGATCGTAGACACATACGCAGGGCGGCCAGCGCGTAGACCCGAGCTTGTCGACATAGTCGAATGCCTGCTCACGCATACCGGCCTCGATGTCACGACGCTCGCTGTTGATGTGGTCCAGCAGTCGCGCGTGTTCCGCTGCCGTTTCCGCGCTATCTGTCAGCAGGCATTCGATACCGACGGCAATATCCTCGAGTCGGCCCGACGCGTTGATGCGCGGGCCAACAGCGAAACCGAGATCCGTGCTGACACAGCGCTTGGGCTGCCTGCCCGACTGTTGCAGTAGCGCCTGGATGCCCGGCACCGAGTGACCGGCGCGAATTCTCAGCAGTCCCTGGTGAACGAGGATGCGGTTGTTGTGATCCAGCGGCACCACATCGGCAACGGTGCCGAGTGCAACGAGATCGAGGTAGCGCGCAGGTATCCTGGCGGCACCTTGCATGCCCTGATCCTGCAATTCCCGCCCAACCTTGGCCATGAGGTAAAAGGCAACGCCCACGCCCGCCAGGTTGCGGCTCGGAAACCGACTTTCCGCGAGATTCGGATTGAGGATCGTCGCCGCTGCCGGCAGCTCGTCACCGGGCAGATGATGATCGGTGATCAGGACAGGGATGCCGAGTGCGTTGGCTTCGGCAACGCCTTCGATACTGGACACGCCGTTGTCCACGGTTATCAGTAGCGCAGGATTCCGCTCGGCGGCAACGCGAACGATTTCGGGCGACAGCCCGTAACCGTAATCGAATCGGTTGGGTACCAGGTAGTCGACATCGGCGAAACCAAACTCGCGAAGGCAACGCAAGACCAACGCCGTGCTGGTCGCGCCATCCACGTCATAATCGCCAACGACAATTATCCGTCGGTCGCGGTTCGCAATGACCAGCGCAGCCGCCTCGTCGAGGTGCAGAAGTGCGCCGAGCGGCAGCAGTCTTGCGAGACTGTAGTCCAGCTCATCGGCCGCCTTCAGCCCCCGCATCGCGTAAAGGCGGGCGTACAAGGGATCCAGGTCACCAAATTGCTCGACCAGATCCGGGCTCGGCTGGTCCCTGGCTACAATGGGTCTGCTTGCCCGCACAGTTATGAGTGAGTCCTTCTCAAGTCAATCCAGCAGTCGCGAGTCGCGGCGCCAAAACCGGAGCCGCTGCGAGCGCACGATATCAGCACGCAGCCCGTCGCGAAACAGGATGGTCACTTGCCGCAGACGTTTCTTCAGCAGCGCCTCTCGCAGTTGCCGCAGACACGCCTCGAGGAACGCCGGATCGTCTTCATCCGCCGGCGCTACTGCCACGAATCCGCTGTCGCCGCTTGCGTTCAGGCATTCGACCATGCTGCCCGGCCACAGGTTCGCGGTGGCGTTCGCGCTGTCCCAGTAACCCAGCAGCAGCGGCTCGTTGCTGAAAAGCCGCGGCTGCGAGCGGGTGGTTCTCGGCGGCGCATTGCCACCGCCCCAGAGCCACAACGAATTCATCGGCGGCCGCCCCTCTGCCGCCCTGCGCTGGTTGGCCGCATGTTCGTGCAATGTCATTTCGATTTCAGAGAGAAGGTTTCGAAATACCGACGCCTCTGCACCGGTGGGCAGAAAATCGCCCGGCGCCTGCTGGTCGACAAGCCGGCCCGGCACAGCCGCGGTGGGCATTGGCGTTTGCGCGCGCAGGTAACCGTATTGGCCAAGGCGGATGAAGCCGACACGATCGTCGCCGCCGAGTGTCTCCTGCAGGTGCTCGATCAGTTCACGAAAATCGGCAGGCGCAATCTGCCCGCTCGACAAGTCGTGCAGGCACAAATTATCAAGCCGTGGTTCAAGGTATACAGGATCGGCCGCCGCGATCCATACTGTCGGCCGTTCGCCGGTCTGGCCCCACATGCGGAGTGCGGCAAGACCCTCCTCGGGATAGGGAAGATCGAGCTCGCCGGTAATCTGCCGTAGCATATCGCGATGCGGCGAGACGGCGGCAAGTTCGGCTTGCGCCAGCCACGCGCGCAATGAACTGTTCTGCAGGCGTCCGCCCGTTACGGCGGGCAGCACAGCCAGGGCCGCCGGTTTGTCGTATGATTTCGTCACGATTAGACGCCGATGTTAAGGGATGCGAGCTTGAGATTCACAAGAGAAATGACTGCTTCACTGGTGATCCAGCAAGTCACCGAGACCGCTATTACGATCAATGGCGAACCTTACGCGGAAAGCATCGCGTTGACACCCGAGGCGGTGCTTGCCGGCTGGGAACCAAAGCCTGTCGGTACCCTCACTGAATCCGATTTCGAGCCCTTGCTGGCGAAATCCCCCGAAATCGTGCTGCTGGGTACGGGCCGCAGCAATGTATTTCCGCCGCGCGAGCTACTGTTCGCTTTTGCCCGGCGCGGTATCGGCCTGGAATGCATGGATACGGCGGCCGCGGCTCGCACATTCAATGTACTGGCAACCGAGGGACGGCAAGTAGCGGCGGTACTCTACCTGTAACGCCGAGCTTGCGGCGCCGCGCTCTCTAGCGGGTCGGCAGCTGCCCCCTTGGGTCTATGGGCTGGCCGTTGCGGCGAATTTCGAAGTGCAGTCGCGGCCTGCGCTCCGGTCCTTCGCCCATCGTAGCAATCTTCTGGCCCTGCCGGATCTGGTCGCCTTCCTTCACCAGCAACGACGCGTTGTAGCCGTAGGCGCTCAGGTAGGTGTTGTTATGCTTCAGGATAATCAGCTTGCCGTAACCAATCAGTCCGTCGCCGGCATAAACGACGCGCCCTGCGGCAGACGCAACGATGGACTGGCCCGCCTTGCCATCGATGAGCACACCGGTACCGGTGCCGGGTTTTGCGCCGAAGTTGACATTTATTCTGCCGCTGGTCGGCCATCTCCACGCCGGGCTTGGCTCTGCGGGAATCGCCGGCAACGGCCTTTCAGCCGGCCTCGTGTTCGCTCGGGTGCCGGCCGTCGAACGTGACGACGAGCCTGGCGACGGCGTCAATCGGATGACCTGGCCGGGATAAATCAGCGAGCCGTTGCCGAGCCGATTCCAGCGCGCCAGGTCTTTTGCATCTTTGCCATAGCGCCAGGAAATCGAGAACAGGGTCTCGCCGCGACGCACGATGTGGGTATCGGGGTCACTCTGCCAGCTCGAACTGCTGCAGGCGGCAAGCAGCAGGACACCAGCCAGCAGCGTGGCGAACCGCGATGTCATTGTCCCCGCATCATGAGCCAGGCAATCAGGATCACCGACAGCGCCACCACAAACCAGCCGATGCGCTCGATGTGTCTGGACAGCTGGGTTTCGAAACGCTCGCCCCCGGCACGTACCAGTCCGGCCACCAGGAAAAAGCGTGCGGCGCGGCCAACCAGCGAGGCGATGAGAAAGCCGGGCAGGTTCAGCGCGGCGACACCGGCTGCAATCGTGAACACCTTGTAGGGGATCGGCGAAAAGCCGGCAACGAAGATGACGACCACGCCGTATTCGTCAAACCAGCGCCGGCTGGTTTCATAGGCTTCCCAGTAGTGGGAATTCCGCAGCCACGGCTCGATGGCCTCGAAGGCGGCGTAGCCGATTGCATAGCCCGCCAGTCCGCCCGCCACAGAGAACAGCGTGGCGATCGTCGCGTAACGCACCCAGCGATCGCGATCGGCAAGGCACATGGGTGCGAGCATGACGTCAACCGGGATCGGAAAGAACGAGGATTCCGCGAAACTCATGGCGCCGAGATAGCGTTCGGCGTACGGGTGCCTTGACCATGCAAGGACCCGCTCGTACAGCGGTGCAAACAACGTCATGTCGAGTGTCTCAAACGGGCCAGTAACGATAAATTACTTTCAAAATAATCCATAATTAATTGAAATATATACTATTCACTCTTTACCAGTGGTACGAAACTTACCAGGCCCAGCGAGACCTGCTCGTAATGGTCGTTGCAGTTGATAACCATCGTGAGCTCTTGCCGACCCGGCGGGCCGATCGGAATAATCATGCGGCCGCCGGGCGCCAGCTGTTGCAGGAGCTTCTCCGGAATTTCGGCCGCGGCGGCGGCGACGATGATGCCGTCGTAAGGACCGTACTTGCGCCAGCCCTCCCAGCCGTCCCCGAGTCGAAACTGCACATTGTAGATATCCAGATCGCGAAGTCGCTGCTGCGTCTTCCTCAGCAGCTCACGAATACGCTCGACGGTGTAGATCTTCTTGACCAGTGGCGCGAGTATCGCCGTCTGGTAGCCACAACCAGTGCCGATCTCCAGGACTTTTTCGCCCTCGAAACCGTCCAGCAATGCCTCGGTCATGCGCGCCACCACATACGGCTGGCTGATGGTCTGACCCAGCCCGATCGGCAACGCCGTATCCTCGTAGGCTCGACTGGCCAGCGCCTCGTCAACGAACAGGTGTCTTGGCACGTTGCGAATCTGCTCGAGAACCGCCTCGGAGCGGATACCTGACTCCCGCAGACGCGCAACCAGCCGGTCGCGCGTACGCTTCGACGTCATGCCGATCCCCTGTATGCCGTGGCGGGCGTCGATCATCGTTTTAGCCAGTCCGCGATGCCGGGCACCGCATCGTGCCGTGTCAGGTCAACCCGCAGCGGCGTTACGGACGCTGCCCCCCGCTCGACGGCGTGGAAGTCTGTTCCCGAACCCGCATCCTGGCCCGCGCCGGCGGGCCCGATCCAGTAGATCGGACGTCCGTAGGGATCGGTGTCTGTCAGGATCTGTTCCGACTTGTGCCGAAATCCGAGCCGCGTTGCTTCGATTCCCTTGAGTTCCTCATACGGCCTGTCGGGCACATTGACGTTCAGCACGACGTCCGGCGCCAGACCGGCACGCTCTATCTTCTCGACCAGCTCTGCGGCGACGCGTCCTGCCGTGTCGAAATGAGTGAGCTCGTTCCCGACCAGTGAAACCGCGATCGTCGGCAGTCCCAGGAAACGACCTTCCAGCGCTGCGGCAACCGTACCCGAATAAATGACATCATCGCCGAGGTTGGCGCCGTGGTTGATGCCCGATACGACCAGGTCCGGCTCGAAGTCGAGGAATCCCGTGAGTGCCAGGTGCACGCAGTCCGACGGGGTCCCGTCAACCCGGTAGCGGTTGCGCGCAACTTCAGCGACCCTGAGCGGTCTATCGAGCGTGAGCGAGCTGCTCGCCGCCGAACGATTACGATCGGGCGCCATGACAACAACCTCCGCGACACGCTCGAGGGCCTCTGTCAGGGCGATGATACCGGTGGCGAGATACCCGTCGTCATTACTTACGAGGATTTTCATGCTTTGTCTTTGACGAGCGGACTCTTGGCGTTGGTAGATGACAACGCGCTCACTATACTGAATGTTCACCGTACACCATAGCCTCGAAGGCAACACTGTGACCGACAAGGACATCGATGAGTTTCGGCGGGCATTTTCGGACGCAAAGCCGCTGCAGGTGGAGGACCGTGTGCCTGCCAGCAAACCGAAGCCAAAGCCGAAAGCGCGCTTTTCGCGCGCCGACGAGCGCGCGGTTCTGCAGCAGAGCCTCGAGGACGATATTGATACGATCGAACACGGCTACGGCGCCGCCCTGCGCTTCCACCGAGCCTCGGTCGGCAAGCGCACAATGCGCAAGCTCGCGCGTGGCGGCTACAGCGTGCAGGCCGAACTCGACCTGCACGGCATGACCGTTTCAGAGGCCAGGCAGCGTCTTGCTGATTTCATCGAGTACAGCGTGATCTCGAATCATCTCTGCGTACGCATCGTACATGGCAAGGGGCTGGGCTCCGGAGACCGGGGCCCGGTACTGAAAAACGCGGTCAACCGCTGGCTGCGAAAATGGGATAACGTACTTGCGTTTGTCTCTACGCGACAGGTCGATGGCGGCACAGGCGCGATCTACGTCCTTCTGCAGAAGGGCTAGCGCGACCAGTCAGATCGCCGGCGAAACGTCCTTCGAATCCTGATCGCCTCGCCGATGCGACGCATCGCTGACGCGCGCTATCTCGCGCAGCACGGCGGTCGCGAACGCACCGCGTCCAAGCACGAACTCGAGCTGCAGCGAATCATTCACGCTCGACCAGCCGAAATCTCTGACGCGGAGTCGAAAGCTGCGGGTTGCCGGCTTGACGCGGCCTCGACGCAGCGCCTCAAGCCAGTTCTCATACCCTGCGGGCAGCCCAGCTTCGGGCGTACCGTCACCGCACAGCGGCCCGGCCGGGTGGATATCCATTTCGGCGCAGCGACGCAGGAGATCCTCGTCCGGCGCATCAATGGCGAAGACACTGCCGGTTCCGTCCAGGTTCACTGCATCACCGGCAAGCAGCCGATTCCAGGTCGCGTCGCGCACCCGCTGCTCGAGCATCTCGTTGAACAGGTAGGAGCGAGCACTTGAAATCGCCATGCTACGTTTGTGGCGCGGCAGCCGTTTGCCCGCAGCCCAGGCATTGGCCAGCGCAAGGTTCGCCGCGCCGCGGCCGAATCGCTGCTCGCCGAAGTAATTCGGCACGCCGCTCGCGTCGATACGTTGCAATCTGTCCTGCAACAATCGCGCGTCCGGCAACGAGCCGCGTAACACGATGCGAAAGCGGTTTTCACGGTGCGCGCCGCGACGCAGCTTGCGGCTATGGCGTTGCTGTTCGAGCAGCCGCACACCGGCGACATCGAATTGCGTCCAGTCCGGCGAATTCCAGCGCGGCACACTGAACCACTGGCGCGTAACGGCGTGGCGATCCTTCAGCCCGGCGTAGCCGACATCTTTGCCGGGGACGGCGGCGAAGCTCGCCAGCTGGCGCGACAACCACTCGGTATTGGTCGACGTCTTTTCGAGATACAGGTAGTCATGCTCGCCGTCGCCGCTGAGTTCGAAGCCGAGCACCTCGGTAACGTCAAACTCCTCGGGCTGCGACCGGATCGACGCGGCAAACAACGGGTCTCCGTGCGCACGGGCCCAGTCAGGTAGAGACATGGTTTCCCTAGTCGGCTTTACCGGCGACCGGCACGACCTGGTAGAACGTTTCCCGGGGACCGATCATGCCAAGATCGGTACGCGCCCGCTCCTCGGCCGCATCCCTGCCCTGCTTGAGATTGATGACCTCGGCATCCAGCGCCGCATTGCGATCCTTGAGCGAATCGTTCAGCGCGCTCTGCTCGGCAACGGCAGCCCTGAGATCCCGGGTCTTGCGGTAGCCGTCTTCCGAAAACCACAGCTCCGCCTGCAGGCCCAATCCGGCGATTGCAAGCAGCACCAGCAGTATGCGTGAACGAATCAAACAGCCACCCCAAAAAAGTCAGGCGCTTTTCCTAGCCAACCTTGACCGAAAACGCGTCTCGAGCCGCGTACGACGCCTCGGCCCCCAGTTCCTCTTCGATGCGCAACAGCTGGTTGTACTTCGCGATTCGATCCGACCGGGACAACGACCCTGTCTTGATCTGCGTCGCTTTCGAACCGACGGCAATGTCTGCAATCGTGCTGTCCGACGTCTCGCCCGAACGGTGCGAGATTACCGCCGTGTAGCCCGCCTCATCCGCCATAGTAATCGCATCAAGAGTTTCGCTTAAGGTACCGATTTGGTTGGGTTTTATCAATATCGAATTGGCAATCTTTTCGTCAATACCGCGGCGCAGGATGGCGGTGTTTGTTACGAACAGGTCATCACCGACAATCTGTACGCGGTCTGCGAGCGCATCGGTCATGATGCGCCAGCCCTCCCAGTCACTTTCGTCCATGCCGTCCTCGATCGTGATAATCGGGTAGGCGTCCGCCAGTTCGGCCAGATATGCGCTAAAGCCGGCCGCATCGAAGCTCCGCCCCTCGGAAGCCAGGTCGTAGACGCCGTCCTTGTAGAACTCAGAGCTGGCGGCATCCAGGCCGAGCAGGATATCGTCGCCAGCACTGAATCCGGCCTTCTCGATGGCCGTCATGATCGTATCAAGGGCCGCCTTGTTGGACGGCAGGTCCGGCGCGAATCCGCCCTCGTCCCCGACCGCCGTATTCAGACCCTGCGCACGCAGTACGCTCTTCAGGCTATGAAAAATCTCCGCACCGTAGCGCAGCGCCTCGCGGAAGTTCGGCGCGCCTACCGGCAGGATCATGAACTCCTGGATATCCACGCTGTTATCTGCATGCGCGCCGCCGTTGATGATGTTCATCATCGGCACGGGCATCGTTGTTCCAGGGCCGAGGTGGCGAAACAGCGAGAGACCCTTTGACGTTGCCTCCGCCCTCGCCGCTGCCAACGAGATTGCCAGCAGAGCATTGGCACCAAGGCGGCCTTTGTTGTCCGTGCCATCCAGATCGATCATCGCCGTGTCGAGTGCTCGCTGGTTCTCGAACTCGACATCGACGAGCGCTTTCCTGAGCTCGCCGTTGACATTGGCGACGGCTTTTTGCACGCCTTTACCCAGGTAGCGGCTCTTGTCGCCATCGCGCAGTTCAACCGCTTCGCGCGTGCCGGTCGACGCGCCGGACGGAACCGCCGCTCGCGCGCCCGTGCCGTCAACCAGCGTTACATCCGCTTCCACAGTGGGGTTGCCGCGTGAGTCGAGAATTTCACGACCACGTATTTCGCGTATCTTGATCATTGTTACTCCGAGTCAGGTACCCCGAGTCCGAATCCGGCTTCGAGGAAGTCATCTTTCTTGACACTCGTGTCGATCGACACCAGCGTTTCCAGCAGTTGTTTCATCAGGTGCAACGGCCAGGCATTGGGGCCGTCGCTGAGCGCCTTCGACGGATCCGGGTGCGTCTCCATGAAGAGTCCAGCCACGCCGGCAGCCGTGGCCGCGCGAGCGAGCACCGGTATGAACTCACGTTGCCCTCCCGACGAGGATCCTTTGCCGCCCGGCAGCTGCACCGAGTGCGTCGCATCGAATACAACCGGGCAGCCTGTGCCGCGCAGGACGGCCAGACTGCGCATATCCGACACCAGGTTGTTGTAGCCAAAAGAAAAGCCGCGCTCGCAGACCAGAATGTCCTCGTTGCCGGTCGACTTCGCCTTGTCGACCACATTCTGCATCTCCCACGGCGACAGAAACTGGCCCTTCTTGATATTGACGGGCTTGCCGGCCGATGCGGTGCGCAGAATGAAGTTGGTCTGGCGGCAGAGAAAGGCCGGCGTCTGCAAGACATCGACGACCTCCGCGACCTCATCCATCGGCGTGTCTTCGTGAACGTCGGTGATGATCGGCACACCAAGTTGTTTGCGGACCTCGCCCAGAATGCGCAGGCCCTCCTCCATGCCCGGTCCGCGGAAGCCGGCACGCGAACTGCGATTTGCCTTGTCGAATGACGACTTGTAGATCAACGGCACACCGAGCCCGGCACAGATTTCCTTGAGGGCGCCGGCGGTATCGAGCGCCATCTGCTCGCTTTCGACAACGCAGGTTCCGGCAATCAGGAAAATCGGCCGATCGTTGCCGGCGTCGAACCCACACAGCTTCATGCTTCGGCTGCCTCCGGTAATTCTGACTCAACACGCTGACGCACCGCGTTGATAAAGCTCTTGAACAACGGGTGACCGTCGCGCGGATTGGACGTGAACTCGGGATGGAACTGGCTGGCGAGGAAGAACGGGTGACCGGGCAATTCGACCATCTCAACGAGATTGTCGACCGAAAGCCCCGAGAAACAAAGCCCTGCCTCGGTTAGCTGGTCGCGGTAGTTGTTGTTGACCTCGTAACGATGCCGATGCCGCTCCTCGATCGTCGTACTGCCATAGCTTTCCGCGGCCAGAGAGCCATCAACCAGAGACACCTGCTGGGCGCCAAGACGCATCGTGCCGCCCAGATCGGAATCCTCGTCGCGCTGTTCCGTATCGCCGGTGTTGTCCTGCCATTCGGTAATCAGACCGACGACCGGATGGGGTGTGCTCTTGTCAAACTCGGTGCTCATCGCTCCTTGCAGTCCTGCGAGATTGCGCGCCGCTTCGATCACGGCCACCTGCATGCCAAGGCAGATGCCCAGGTAAGGGATGCCGTTCTCCCGCGCGAACCGCACGGTCTCGATCTTGCCTTCGATACCCCGGTCGCCGAAGCCACCGGGCACGACAATGCCATGCATGTTCTCGAGGCAGCCAGGACCGTTGTCCTCGATATCGTTGGACTCGATGAAGTGGATATTCACCTTGGTCTTGGTGTGGATGCCACCGTGCTGCAGCGCCTCGACCAGCGAAATATACGAGTCCTTCAGGTCCATGTACTTGCCGACCATCGCAACGTCGACCTCGAGATCCGGGTTCTGCTTGGCCTCGACGATCGCGTCCCACTCGCTCAAGTCTGCCGCCGGCAGGTCAAGCCCAAGCTGTTGCGAGACAATCTCGTCAAGGCCCTGTTCGTGCATCATCGCGGGAATCTTGTAAAGATCGTCCGCGTCGTAGGCGGAAATAACGGCATTTTCACGAACATTGGTGAACAGGGCGATCTTGCGGCGCTGCTCATCGGGCAGAGGCTGCTCCGAGCGGCACACCAGGATATCCGGTTGAATACCGATGGATCGCAGCTCTTTCACGGAGTGCTGTGTAGGCTTGGTCTTGATTTCCGACGACGTCGATATGTAGGGCACGAGCGTCAGGTGAACGTAGACCACGCGTTCACGACCCAGCTCGACCCCCATTTGTCGTATCGCCTCGAGGAACGGCAACGACTCGATATCACCAACCGTGCCGCCTATTTCGACCAGGCAGATGTCCGCATCGCCGGCACCGAGTTCAATGCTGTGCTTGATCTCGTCGGTGATATGCGGGATGACCTGTACGGTTGCACCCAGATACTCGCCGCGACGTTCCTTGCGGATGACACTCTCGTAGATTCGACCCGTCGTGTAATTGCTGTGACGCCCGCCATGCGCTGTGCGCACGAAACGCTCGTAGTGACCGAGGTCCAGATCTGTCTCGGTGCCGTCGTGGGTGACGAATACCTCGCCGTGCTGAAACGGGCTCATGGTGCCGGGGTCGACATTGATATAGGGATCGAGCTTGATCATGCTGATCGTCAGACCGCGCGCCTCGAGAATGGCCCCAAGGCAGGCTGACGTGATCCCTTTCCCCAACGAGGAGACCACGCCGCCGGTAATAAATACATACGAAGTCATGTGCTGATCCAGGGCCTGAGGCGCTAAGTTTTCGCAGAAAGCGAGAAACAAGAAAGGGCTGGAGTAAAAGCACTGTCTGGCGAACGCTGTGCTTTCTTCCAACCCTTCGAATTTCGCGCCGTCGTTGGACTGAAGACGGTTTTAAACGTTATCAGATAGCCTTCGATGACACAATGACTTAAGACCGCAGAGGGGTGGTCGAGGTGCCTCAATGCAGTGCAGGACGGTCCTTCCACAGGACCTCGACGCCTTCGGCGCTGACTGCATCCTCGGCCATCCACAAATCGCCAACGGCAACGAGGTCATCGCCCGCGTAGACCAGCGGCAGTCGGTCGCGCATCCATGGCACCACGCCCTCTTCCTGAAGTAGTTTCTTCAATTTTCGCGTATGTGACTGACCAAATGGCTGAAGTTCCTCGCCACCCTGCCGAAACTGGATCCGGATTCCGCGTCCGAACCGGCCAGTGTCCAGGCCCGGCTTCTGCCCCGGCCTGAACTGCAACACGCCGAGTCCGGGGCCTAGCGGAACAGCGTCCGACGGCACACCCGGTGTCGCAATCTCGATACTCTCCGGCAGCTCGTGACTGATTTCATGCAACAGGTACAGGCCATTGCGATAGCGACGCACGGCCGCACCCGACCAGGTGACGAGTGGCTGCGCGTCCGTCCGCGCCGGGATCAGCTCGTTCTGGATGCGGGATAACTGCATCGCCGTTGGCGTAGCCAGACCGAGTTGGCGCAATGCGTGGCGCAGCAGATTGCGCTGCCGGGCCGGCGAAAAGCTGAGCAATTGATCGATGGCCAACCGGTCGGCTCGTCCACCGATCGATGCAAGGTCGATTGCCGCAAGGTCCGTCAGCAACTGCGACGCTTCGCCTGCGTGGCTGGCGCTGCGCTGCAGTCTCGCGGCAATGTCCGGCCAGCGCGCGCCGAGTCGTGGCAGGATGTCGTGCCGCAGGAAATTACGGTCAAAACGACGATCCACATTTGACGGGTCTTCGAGCCACGCCAGGCCCTCCCGGCTCGCGTAGTCCTGCAGCTCCTGCCGACCGGTTTCAAGCAACGGCCGGGCAAGCCAGCCAGGCCCGAAACGGCGAATGCTGCCGATACCGGCAATGCCCATCGGGCCGCTGCCCCTGATCAGGTTTAGCAGCAGTGTTTCGGCCTGATCCTCACGATGGTGCGCACTCAGCAGCCAGTCGTCGAATTGAAGCTCCGCGTGCAACGCATTGTAGCGGGCGTCGCGGGCCGACGCCTCCGGGCCTTTGCCGGATTCGAGCTGTACATTGACGGATAACGACCTGAATTCCACGTCGAGGGCGGCGGCCAGCTCGCGACAGCGTTCGCTCCAGGCAGCCGAGTCTTCGTGGAGTCCGTGGTCGACGTGAATCGCCAGCAGCGGAGCAGCAAGCTCTTTTCGCAGCGCGACCATTGCATGCAATAGCACCGTCGAATCCAGGCCACCGCTAAAAGCAATAACGTAACGGCAAGGACTGGCGGCGCCGGTCTCGAGCTCCCTGAGCCTGGCCAGCAGGGTCCCGGCTTCGAGGGTCACGCGTCTTTGAACTGGCCGAAGCTCTCCAGCCGACGTTGACGTTGCTCCAGCACCTGCTCGAGCGAAAGTTTGTCGAGCTCATCAAGACTCTTCAGAACCGCATTGCGGATAACCTCTGCCATTTCTGCCGGATTGCGATGCGCACCGCCCAGTGGTTCAGCAAGTACTTCATCGACCAGCCCGAACTGGCTCAGGTTTTGCGCAGTGATCTTCATCGCTTCGGCCGCGGCCTCTGCCTTGTCGGCACTCTTCCAGAGGATAGACGCGCAGCCTTCGGGTGAGATGACAGAATACACCGCGTACTGCAGCATCAGGAGTCGATCCCCCACGCCAATCGCGAGCGCGCCACCGGAACCACCCTCGCCGATCACAACGCTGATGATGGGTGTCCGCAGGGCAGCCATCAGGTACAGGCTGCTTGCGATAGCTTCGCTCTGGCCGCGCTCTTCCGCACCAACGCCGGGATAGGCGCCTGGCGTATCGATGAAGGTCACAACCGGCAGCGAGAATTTTGCCGCAAGTCGCATCAATCGCTGCGCTTTTCTGTAACCTTCCGGTTTGGGCATGCCGTAGTTTCGGCGTACACGCTCCTTGGTATCGCGACCTTTCTGATGGCCAATAAACATGACGGCACGCCCGTCAATACGGCCAACGCCGCCGATAATTGCCGGATCGTCGGCGTACATGCGGTCGCCATGCAGCTCCTGGAAATCCGGCGAGATCATGCGCAGGTAGTCCATCGTATACGGACGTGACTCGTGCCGAGCCACTCGGGCAACCTGCCAGGGGCTCAGCTTCGCAAAGATGCTCTTTGTCAGTGCTTCGCTCTTGCCTTTGAGTCGCGCGACCTCTTCATTGATGTTGACCTCGGAGTCATCGCCAACGTAGCGCAGCTCTTCGATCTTCGCCTCAAGTTCGGCGATGGGTTGCTCAAAATCGAGAAATTTCAGGTCCATAAGGCCGAGATTACATGATTTCGCGGCCAGGCGCGTACGTTAGACGGACATTATTGGTACCCAGCAATTCGCCCAACTTGTCCCGCAGTTCACGGCTGGGACGTACGCTCCACTCGGGACCGAGCGACAATCTCGCCATCGCGCTATCGCCGATGTACCTGACAGACACATCGCAGTTGCCCTCGCGAAACGGCAGCAACAGGTCGTGCAGTTTCACCAGCAGCTGCTCGCCCTGGCCGTTCGGTGCCAGGCTCAGGACCATACCCTTGGCGCGCGATTCTATGACGCGGTCGATATGCAGTACGTTTTTCGCGTTAATGGTCCAGCTACCGATGAAGTCGTCGTACCGAAGCCCGCCCGAGATTACCACGATCTCGTCTTTCACCAGCAGATGGCGAAACTCCTGGAAGGCCTCGTTGAAAAAACTTATCTCCATGCGCCCCGTGTCGTCATCCAGAACAACGCTGACACGATTGCCTCGCTTGCGTACATCGACGATCAGCCCGGCAACCGTCGCTTCGCGACGTGACTGCGCATAATTTCGTTCGCCCTTGTTGTTTTGCGGCGGGGGCTCGGCAGTGATGTCCGCCAACCGCCCGTCCGCGAAGAAACCGGCGTCGTTGCGAACCGCGTCGAAAGGATGCCCGGTAAGATACAGCCCAAGCGCTTCCTTCTCGTTGCTCAGGAGAACACGTTCCTGCCATTCAGCAAGCAGCGCCGGTGCCTCCGGCTTAACCTCGACCGCTGGTGTCTCGAGTCCGAACATGTCGTTCTGACCGGCCGCCGCGGCCTTTGCCTGCTGGTCCGCGCTTCGCAACGCTTCCGGAACCTGGTTCATCAGGCTGCGACGCGATTCGCCAAAGCCATCCATTGCGCCCGACTTGACCAGCGCCTCGAGTGCTCGACGGTTGATCTTTTCATGATCCACGCGCCTGCAGAATTCGACCAGGCTCGCGAATTCGCCATGCGCCTCGCGCTCGCTGATCAATGAGTCGATCGCCGAATGCCCAACGCCCTTTATCGCGCCGAGCCCGTAGAGAATGGTGCTCTCGTCGGAAACGCTGAACTGGAACGACGACTGGTTAACATCGGGCGGCAATAGCGTCAATCCGAGCTGCCGACAGTCATCTTTCAGGGTAACCAGTCGATCTGTATTCTGCAGGTCCGCGCTCATGACCGCCGCCATGAATGCCGCCGGGTAATGCGCTTTAAGATAGGCCGTCTGGTAAGACAGCACCGCGTAAGCGGCCGAGTGCGATTTGTTGAAGCCGTAACCGGCAAACTTCTCCATCAGGTCGAATATGCGTGTCGCGGTTTTTTCCGCAACGCCGCGCTCGGTCGCGCCGGTCACAAAAATCTCGCGTTGCTTCGCCATCTCCTCGGGCTTCTTCTTGCCCATAGCGCGGCGCAGCAGGTCAGCGCCGCCCAGGGTATAACCGGCGAGCACCTGCGCAATTTGCATGACCTGTTCCTGGTACAGGATAACGCCGTAGGTCTCCTCGAGTACCGGCTTTAGATCCGGATGCAAATAGTCGATGTCGGCCTTGTTGGACGCATGCTTCCTCGTCATGAAGTCATCGACCATGCCCGACTGCAGCGGCCCCGGGCGAAACAACGCGACCAGGGCGACGAGATCACCGAACTGATCCGGCCTCAGGCGCTTGATCAGGTCGCGCATGCCGCTCGACTCAAGCTGGAACACGGCAGCTGTCTGCGTACTGCGCAGCAGCTCGAATGTCTTTCTGTCACGCGGCGGAATGCGCGTGATATCGAGATCAACCTCGGGATAGGTGTCGTTGATGATACGCACCGCCCACTCGATAATCGTGAGGGTCTTCAAGCCGAGAAAGTCGAACTTGACCAGCCCCACGGCTTCGACATCGTCTTTGTCGAGTTGCGTCACGACGTTGCTACCACCCTCTTCACAATAGAGCGGTGCGAAGTCAGTCAGCGGACCCGGCGAGATAACCACGCCGCCGGCGTGTTTGCCGGCATTTCGTACGAGTCCCTCCAGGGATCTCGCGAGATCAATGATGGCGGCTACCTCTTCATCATCACGGTACATGGCGGCCAGTTCGTCGGACTGCTCGAGCGCCTTCTCCAGCGTAATGCCCAGCTCGAACGGCACCTGCTTTGCGATTCGATCGACAAAGCCGTACGGCTGCCCGAGGACGCGGCCCGTATCGCGGATGACGGCCTTGGCCGCCATCGTGCCAAATGTGATGATCTGCGACACGCGTTCCCGACCGTAGCGTTGTGCAACATAGTCGATGACGGCGTCACGCCCTTCCATGCAGAAGTCGATATCGAAGTCAGGCATCGATACGCGTTCCGGATTCAGGAAACGTTCGAACAAGAGATCGTGTTCCAGCGGGTCGAGCGCCGTAATGCCAAGCACCCAGGCAACCAGGGAACCGGCGCCGGATCCTCGGCCAGGCCCAACCGGCACATCGTTTTCCTGAGCCCACCGAATGAAGTCGGCAACAATAAGGAAGTAACCGGGAAACCCCATGGACTGGATAACGCCCAGTTCGCTGCGCAGACGCTCGAAGTACGGCGCGGCAAAGCGATCCTGCTCGTTGTCCGGGACCTCTTCGAGCTCGAATTTCTTTGCCAGTGCCGCCTGCAGCCCGCGCTGTGCCTCTGCCTCGAGGAACTGCGCTTCCGTCTTGCCCTCTGGCACCGGGAATGCAGGCAATACGCTGTGGCCAAGTTGCAGGTCGAGATTGCAGCGCCGCGCAATCTCCACGGTGTTCTGCAGCGCAGTCGGAATATCCGCAAACAGCTCGGCCATTTCCTGCGGGGATCTAAGGTACTGATTCGGGCTGTACAGGCGTGGCCGGTCGGCATCGGCGAGCCCACGGCCATCGTGGATGCATACGCGTGCTTCATGCGCGTCAAAGTCGTCGCGATCGATGAAGCGCACGTCGTTGCTCGCGACCACCGGCACCTTGCTGTCGCTTGCAAGCGCGACGCTCGCCTGGACGCAATCCTCCTCACCCGCGCGGCCGGTGCGGATCAGTTCCAGGTAGAAGCGTTCCGGGAATGTCTCCTGCCAGCCCGCAAGCAAGTCTCCGGCCCTGTCAACATGCGCCGCGTGCAGTGCTTGCCCGATATCGCCGTGCAGACCTCCGGACAAGGCAATCAGTCCCTGGCAACTCTCCTCGTTCAGCCACTCACGGCGCACCATAGGCTCACCGCGCAGCTGTCCTTCGAGGTAGCTGCGCGTTACCAGGCGTGACAGATTTCGATAGCCTGCATTATCCTGGCAAAGTAGCACTAGTGAAAACGGTCGCTCCGGCTCGTCGCCGTTGTACAAGCGGATGTCGACACCGATGAGCGGCTTGACGCCGGCGGCGATCGCCTTGCGATAGAACTTCACCAAGCCAAACAGGTTGTTCTTGTCGGTCAGCGCGACAGCCGGCATCGCCATCGACGCGCAGCGCTTCATAAGGGCTGGAATGCGCACGGTACTGTCCACGAGTGAATACTCGGTGTGCAGGTGCAGGTGAACGAAAGACGCGCGGCTCATATCGCCATTCGGACCGGAGCAAATGTCAGGCGATGTTCGCGACACGGGCCGAACTCCCGCAATCGCGCCCGGTGGACCTCCGTGCCGTAGCCTTTGTGACGCGCAAATTCGTAGCACGGGTAGAGCCGGTCCAGTTCCAGCATTTTTGAGTCGCGTGCCGTCTTGGCAATAATCGACGCAGCGCTGATTTCTGCGACGCGACTATCGCCGCGGACGATCGCTTCTCCCGGAATTCGGCGCTCCCCAAAACACAGGTCGGGCAGACGGTTGCCATCGACACGCACCGCATCCGGCCGCAGCCAGAGTCCGAGGATAGCCCGCCGCATGGCGAGCAATGTCGCCGCGAGTATGTTCATTGCATCGATCTCTGCCGGATCGGCCCACGCGACGGACCATGCAAGCGAACGCTCGCGAATGTCACTCGCAAGCACCTCACGCCGCCCGGCCGTGAGCTTTTTCGAGTCTGCGAGGCCAGCGATTGGCCGTCGTGGATCAAGGATAACTGCCGCAGCAGCCACCGGTCCCGCCAGCGGACCTCGGCCTGCCTCGTCAACCCCGGCAACGAGTCCGTCAATGTCAAACAATTCAACCTGCATGGATGCTCTATGATTGCGCCAGCTCAATTACCGCCTCGGCCGCGCGCTGGTCTGCGTTGAGTGCCAGCTCGGTTCTCAGTTTAGCAAATTCGCTGCGAATGAATTGCCTTCGTTCCGGGTCATCCAGCATGGCCGCAACAGCGTCTGCGATCGCGCCGGGCTCGGCGTTTTTCTGCATAAACTCCGGAACCAGCGGGGTTTTGGTGAGCAGGTTGGGCAGCGTGTAGTGTTCCAGCTTGACGAGCCGCATGCCAATCGCGATCGCATGCGTCACTGGCGCCAGCCGATAGGCCGCGATCGTCGGCTTGCCGAGCAGCGCAGACTCCAATGCCGCCGTGCCCGACGCCAATAGCACGACATCGGCCGCCATCATCGCGGTCTCCGAATGACCATCCAACACCAGGAAACGATCGCTGACGCCTGCGTCCGCAAGCTGGCCTTCGATGGTATTGCGCAGCGCCGGGGCCGCGACCGGCGTGACGAAGCGAATGCCCGGGCGTGCGGCGACGAGCCGTTGCGCTGCAGCCGCAAGAATAGAGCCCAGTCGCGCTACCTCACCGACACGACTGCCCGGCAACACCGCAACGAGTTCACCGTCGCCAAGTCCCAGGTCGCGCCGCGCTGCCGCCGCGTCAATCGTTGCCGGCGTACTGTCCGCCTTGGGATGCCCGACAAAAACCGCGTCCACTTCGTGGGAATCGTAGAGCGCCTTCTCAAATGGCAAGATACAAAGCACTCTGTCGACCGCCGCCTTGACGGTCTTGATGCGGCCCTTTCGCCACGCCCACACCGATGGACTTACATAGTGCACGGTCTTGATGCCGGCCTTGTGGAGTTTCTTTTCCAGGCCGAGATTGAAATCCGGCGCATCGATGCCGACGAAAACATCCGGTGGTGACTCGCGCCAGCGGCGCAGCAAGTCCTTGCGCAGTCGAAGCAGTCTCGGAATATGTGCGAGCGGCTCGACGAGCCCCATGACGGCCAGAGACTCGGCCGGCTCCCACTGTTCACAACCGGCGGCAAGCATCGCCGGACCGGCAACGCCCTCGAACGTTGCCTCCGGCACGCGTTTGCGAAGCTCCCGCAGCAACCCTGCACCCAGCAGGTCGCCGGACGCTTCGCCAGCAACCAGCCCGATCTTCACCGCGATCGCCTATCGAACCAGGCCGCGCTCAGAAGAACGCAGCGATTCGAGGAACACCAGCAGTTCGGGCTGGTGCTCACTGAGCCCCGCTATTTCATCGATCGCATCGGACAGCTTCTTGCCTTTGCGAAACGTCAGCCGGTACGCATTCTTTATGTTGCGAATCTGTTGCGCGGAAAAGTCACGTCGTTTGAGCCCTTCCGAATTAATACCGCGCGGTGCAGCAGGACTGCCGGAGACCAGCGTATAGGCCGGGATGTCGCGATTGACGGCGGAATACATGCCGAGAAACGCATGTGCACCGACGCGACAAAACTGGTGGATCCCGGAGAATCCACCACAGATAACCCAGTCGCCGACATGCACATGCCCGGCAAGCGTCGTGTTGTTCGCCATAATGGTCTTGTCGCCAACCACGCAGTCGTGCGCAATATGCACGTAGGCCATGATCCAGTTGTCGTCACCAATAGTCGTTTCGCCCCGATCCTGCACGGTACCGCGACTGATGGTGCAAAACTCACGTATGGTATTGCGCTCGCCGATGACCAGCCGCGTTGGCTCATTCGCATACTTCTTGTCCTGCGGGTCGTCACCGATCGACGCGAACTGGTAGATGTGATTGTCTTTACCTATCGTCGTCGGCCCGTTGATCACAACGTGGCTGTCGATGATCGAGCCGCTGCCGATCTGCACGTCGTCGCCGATGACCACGTACGGCCCCACCTCGACGTCGCTAGCGAGCTGCGCCTTGTCGGAAATTATCGCTGTTGCATGAATCATGTCATTTAATTCCGGTGGGCCGACGGTTTACCCGCCACCTTTCTCGAGCTTCCTGACTCGTTCGACGAGCGTACCGAGACGACGAAATCGTGCCAGCTGCTTTGCCCAACTTCTCGCATCATCGGCTGGAAAACTTGCCGCATAGGTTCCCGGCTCTTTCACGTCTTTCGACAGGAACGTCTTGGCAGCAACAATTACATCATCGCAAACGGTGATGTGGCCGACAGCGCCGGACGCACCGGCAAACATGCAACGTTTTCCAATCGTAGTGCTACCCGCGATACCCGTCAAAGCGGCAAGCGCTGTGTGCGCGCCGAGATGTACGTTGTGCGCAATCATGCAGAGATTGTCGATGCGCACGCCGTCCTCGATAACGGTGTCGTCAAGCGCGCCGCAGTCTACCGTCGTGTTGGCACCAATCTCTACGTCGTCACCGATGCTCACGCCCCCGAGCTGCGGCACCTTGACCCAGCCGTCGGACGTCATCGCGTTGCCGAAACCATCCGCGCCTATAACCACGCCCGGGTGAAAGAGGCCGCGCGCGCCAATCACGACGGAGCGCGCCAGCGTGACGTTGGCAATGAAGCGACAGTCCTCGCCAATCCTGCAGTCCGGTCCAATAACGGTGCCCGGTCCGACGTAGACGTTTTCGCCTATCTCGCTTCGCTCGCCGATAACAACATGCGCGGCGAGGTGCGCGCTATCGGCGACACGTGCATCATCTGCAACAACCGCGGTGGAATGTTTCCCCGGGGCGAACGCCGGCGGCGGGCATATCACCGCTGCCATCTGCGCGTAACAGGCGTAGGGATCATCGTGAATGAGGGCGGCCACTGGCGACAACTCGGCGTCCGCGGCCCGCACGATGACCGCCGCCGCCCGGGTCCCGGCAAGCTCTGCCCTGAACGCCGGGTTCGAGAGAAAGGTCAGTGACGCGGGAGTCGCACTGGACAAGGAAGAAACACCCTCCACCACGATATCCGGGTCGCCGATCAACTCGCAGCCGAACTGCGTTGCAAGCGCTCCGAGGCTGATCGGCATCGGTCTGAAGCCTGCGCTAACGAGGCTCTAGCGCGCGCCCGCCGCCTGGTGGTTGGCCTCTACGGCACGCAGGACGGCCTCCGTGATGTTTACCGCACCGCTGGCAAATAACACACCGTCACCGACGATCAGGTCGTATCCCTGCGCCTCTGCGAAGTCCTGTACTTCCTTCAGCATGGAGCGCTGCAGGACGCCGTACTCTTCATTCTGTCGCAGATTGAGATCTTCGCGAAACTCACTCTGTAAACGGGCCACTTCGCGCTGCAGGTCACGCAGATCTTTCTCGGCGTTACGACGCTCGGTCTCACCCATGACGGCGAAGTCCTTCTGAGCCTTGGTGGTCAGCTCCTCGAATTCCTTCTGCTTGGCGAGGAACTCTCGTTGCCTCGGCGCAAACTCTTCCTGCAAAGCGTCCATTGCAATCTTCGTTTGCGGTGCGCGCTCGATCAGTGCCGGCAAATTGACGACCCCGATCTTCGTTTCCTGCGCTGCGGCCGGCAGTGCAAATGCACAAACCAGCGCTACGCCCAAACCTGCTTTAACCATCTGTCGCTTTACAAAACTCATAAACTTTCCATTCCTTAAAACGCTTGTCCAATGGAGAACTGGAATCGTTCCAATTCGTCTCCGTAATACCTGTCGTTGCCGTCATACACATTGAGCGGGTAGGCGTAACTGAAGCGGAACAGGCCCAGAGGGGCGAGCCACTGGACGCCAATTCCCACCGATGTGCGTAAATCATCAAGATCGGGTTCATACAAAACCGGGCTGCCAAGCCTGTCGGTAAACGATACTTCGCCCGTGTTAAACACGTTGCCTACATCGTAGAACAGACTGGCGCGCGCCTGGCTGGCCCATTTGTCGGGAAGCGGAAGTATAAGCTCTAGCTGACTCGCAACCAACACGTTACCGCCATATGGGCGACCGAAGCTGTCCCGGGGGCCAAGATAGGATTCCTTGAAGCCCCGCACCGACTGGGGCCCGCCGCCATAAAATTGCTTGTACGGCGGCAACGCGGTGGTGTCGCCGATGCCCTCACCAATGCCCAGCTCGGTGTTCAGGCGCACAACCCACTTGCTCGTGATCGGGAAGTACTTTGTGAAGCTGTAGCGTGCCTGGTAGTACTCGACATCGCTGCCGGGAACTGCCATGGAGAGAAACAACTGCTGGCGCGTACCGCGATTGGCAAAAAGCGAGCGATTTCGACTGTCGTACGTCCAACCCGCGATCAGTTCGAAAGTGTCAAATTCGGTACCGAATATGCTGCCGGCGGTGCCGAGATTCTCGACGAACTGATTGCCGTTGTTGGAAACCCAGTCCTGTGCCTGCTGCGTGCTGTTGAAGGACGACACGAGCTCGGAGTGCTGGAAGGTCCCGCCAAAGGATATTGTCTGGTACTCGGTAATCGGATAACCGTAGTCAACCGTCGCGCCTGCGCTGGTCGTCGAGAAGTCCGAAGCCGCGGAGGTAAATTGCGTGATGTCGCGATAGTTGACGCTGATGGTGCGCCGGATGCCATCCATGGATCGATACGGGTCCGTATGCGACAGGCTATAAAGCTTCTGGAAACGACCTGAATTAAGCTCGAGTGCGACGCGATTGCCGGAGCCCAGGAAGTTCGTGTGCACGATGCTGCCGTTCAGCAGCAGCTTCTGCGACTCCGAATAACCCACGCCACCTGAAAACTGGCCGGGCATTCGGTATTCGAGATCGAAATTGACGTCAACCAGGTCCGGACTTCCCGGTACAGGCTGATTGCCGACTTCGGCACTCTCGATAAACGGCAGGCGCTGCAACCGCACCTTGGAGCGGTCGATCAGCGAATTCGACAGATACGATCCCTCCATCTGTCGCATTTCCCGTCGCAGCACCTCGTCATCGATCTGGTCTACGCCATTGAAGTTGATGCGTCGCACATAGACGCGATTCTGCGGATTGACGTAGAACGTCACCGACGCTTCTTTGCTTTCGTGATCGAGTTCCGGCACAGGTTCGATCTCTGCATTCGCGTAACCCTCCTCGCCGAGACGAAAGGCCATGAGATCGCTGGTCTGCGTCAGTGCCCGCTGATTGAATACGGCACCTGGCTTGGTGAGGATCAGGCCACGGAGAAACTGTTCGGGAATAACCATCTCGCCAACCAGCTTGACCTCCGAGATCGTATACAGGTCGCCTTCCTTGATGCCGATCGTAACGAAGATATCCTTCTTGTTCGGTGAAATTGCCACCTGCGTCGAGTCAACCTTGAAGTCGGCGTAGCCGCGGTCCATGTAGAAGGACCGCAGGACTTCCAGGTCGCCTTCCAGTGCCTCTTTGGCATAACGATCGTCCTGGCGAATCCAGGACAGCCAGTTGGCGGTGTCGAGCGTAAACCCTTCGCGGATCTCGTCGTCGTCGAACGTCTCATTGCCAACAATATTGACCTGGCGAATCTTGGCGCGGTCGCCTTCCTTTACGTTGACCTTCACACGTACCGTATTGTTGGGACGATCCGTAATCTCGGTATCGATCGAAACACCGTATTTGCCGCGATCGTAGTATTGCTCGCGAAGGAACATCTCTACATTGTCCAGTACCGAACGATCAAAGGTACGACCACGGGCCAAGCCGACGTTGCGCAGCGATTCCATCAGGTCCTCGGTCTTGATGTCTTTGTTGCCTTCGAGTTCGAAACTCTCGATCGACGGACGCTCCTTGACCACGATGACCAGCGTATCGTCGTCGCGACGCATCTCGATATCGTCGAACAGGTTCTGGCCGTACAGCGCCCGGATGGCTTCGCCTATGCGGTTGGCATCGACAGTGTCGCCAATGTTAACCGGCAAATAGTTGAATACCGTGCCTTCGGAAATGCGCTGCAAGCCCTCGACGCGCATGTCTTTCACGACGAATTCGCCGGCCGCGAAAGCGCTCATGGGCAGTACCAGCAACAAAGCGAGTAGTGTATTTCTCATTGGCAACAGTTCATCGGCAATAGTTCATCGGCAGTGATTTTTCGTCGGACCCGGTCAACCCAGGATTCTCGCTATGTCGTTGTAAAAGGCAAAACTCATCAGTAACAGGAGAGCAAAAATACCCACCTGCTGTCCAAGCATCTGCGCACGCTCTGTCATAGGGCTGCCCTTGACCATCTCCACGAGCTGATAAACGATCTGGCCGCCGTCGAGAACAGGGATCGGCAACAAGTTCAGCACACCCAGACTAATGCTGACCACGGCCAGGAAACTCAGGAAATAGCTTGCGCCGCGCTGCGCGGACTCGCCGGCGATCTGACCGATGTTGATAGGCCCGCTGATGTTCTTGATGGACACGTCGCCCGTGACCATACGGCTCAACATGCGCACCGTAAACAACGTTGACGACCACGTCTTCTTGGCGGCTTCGTTTAGCGACTCCAGCGGCGAATAGCTGCGACGAACGTAATAGTCCGACGACGTCTGCGGCAGACTGATTCCCAACAGCCCTCGCTGCTCGCCGTCGACCTCGTGCGCACCGAGACGCACATCGACGCTCGCGGTTCGCCCGTCACGCACATATTCGACGGTGACGCGCTCATTGGCCAGCGGCCCCACGACCGCAACCAGGTCAGAAAAGGTCTTGGTTCGAACGCCATCGACGGCGACGACACGATCCCCAATCCGGAGACCCGCCGCCTCGGCCGCGCCATCGGGCGACAGGCTGCCAACCTCGGCGGGCGGCTGCCAGACCTCGAAACCCAGCCCTTCGAACAGCAGGCCTGGCTCCGTCAGGCGCGTCCGGTCAGCGCCTACCTCGATGACGGTATCTCGGACACGACCCGATTCACTCTCAAGCGTTAGCGGAACCTTGCCGTCAATCGTCATGTTCTCGAGAATCTGAACCAGGGTTGATTCCCAGTCGGACGTTGCGACGTCGCCCACGGCGACGATCTTGTCGCCGAAGGTCAATCCGGCTTTGTCGGCGTAGGAGTCGGGAGTGACGTCACCGACTGCCGGCTTCAGCATCATGACGCCACCCGACAGCAGCACCCAGTAGGCTAGAATCGCGAATGCAAAATTGAACGCGGGGCCGGCCAGCAGGACAGCGATGCGCGCCGGGATGGGGCGGTGATTGAAGGCGCGGCCCTCATCTTCGGGATCGATCGGACCTTCGCGGCTGTCGAGAAACCGGACGTAGCCGCCCAGCGGGATAGCCGAAACACAATACTCCGTCTGGTCAGGTCCGGAGGTGCGCATCCATATCGGCTTGCCGAAGCCAATGGAGAAACGCAGCACCTTCATGCCGGCCCAGCGCCCGACGATGTAGTGGCCAAACTCGTGCACGGCAACCAGGACACTGATTGCGGCGATGAATGCCAGTATGCTGATAAGCGCGTTACCCATCATTAGCCATGATTCCTGATCTGGTCATACGCTTGCTCGTCGACGCCCGGGCAAATGGCGAGGTTTTTGGCCCTTCAGGTATGTGACTGACAGTGGCCGGGGCAGTTCCTCGTGTTCGTCGACGTTAGACGATCCACACTGAATGCACGATGAATACCTCATCCGAGCAACCCCAGCCAGCTTATGCCCAGCGCGAAAAGCGGTGCTGCGGCCGCAACGCTGTCAACACGATCGAGAATTCCGCCGTGGCCAGGAAACAACTTGCCGCTATCCTTGAGCCCGGCCGTGCGCTTGAACATGCTCACCGTGAGGTCACCGACGATCGACAAAGCCGCGACCGCCAGGCAAAACGGCACCAGCACGGCGAACGGTGAACTGGTCCATTGCGCGGCAGCAACCGCCAGCAGCGCCACCAGCAGCAAACCGCCGAATACGCCTTCCCAGGTCTTGCCGGGGCTGATACGTGGCGCCAGTTTCACGCGTCCAAAAAGCTTTCCTGCAAAGAACGCCCCGATATCGGCTGCCCACACAATCAGCAAGGCCAGCAACAGTACTTCCGGACCTTTTCGATACAGCGCTATCAGCGCGACGAACAGCGGAACCAGGACGAGTGCACCGGCTGCCCAACGCACGACTGTCGGTATCGGAGTCGGAAAAAACAGGGTCCATACAAACGCGCAGAACCACCAAACGAAGGCGAGCTGCAATGCCAGATCGGAATACTGCGCCAGCGGGCCGTAAAGGGCGCCGAGCAGCGCGGCCAAGACAACGACGAAACTTACCCGTATAGCAAGCAACGAACTGCCGAGGAACGCCGACCATTCCCATGCGCCCAGCAGGATCACCGTCGCAATCACCAGCTCGGCAAGTCGAGCCGGCACGACAAACAGCACGGTGCCGAGGATAGCCAGTGCTATGACAGCAGAAAGGATCCTTGTCCTCAGCATTGCGTCGCCGCCACTTGCTCGCCGGTGTGCCCAAATCTCCGTTGTTTCTGTGAGAAAAACTGCAAGGCCCTGTCAAACTCCTGCTCGTCGAAATCCGGCCACAGCACATCGGTGAACCAGAGCTCGGCATACGCGAGGTTCCATAGCAGGAAGTTGCTGACGCGCTGTTCCCCGCCAGTTCGGATCAACAAGTCGAGTTCCGGACAATCTGCCAATTGCATCTCCGATGCGAACGCCTGCTCGTCAATATCGTCGGCGCGCAATTCACCGCGCTCGACTCGTGCAGCGAGTGACTTCGTCGCATGCAAGATATCCCATCGCCCACCGTAGGCGGCTGCGATGTTCAACAGCAGCCCCGTGTTACCGGAAGTGCGCTCTTCAGCCGCGGCAAACATCTTCACCAGGCGCGGTTGCAGGAGTTCCCGCGCGCCGATCAGCCGCAGCCTTACATTGTTACGATGCAGCTCATCCACTTCTCGTCGCAGGGCCTCGACAAACAGCGTCATCAGGCTGCGTACCTCTTCCTCCGGACGGGCCCAGTTCTCGCTGCTGAATGCGAACAGGGTCAGGGCCTCGACCCCTCGCCTGACGGCCTGCTCGACCGTCGTCCGCACTGCCTTGACGCCTGCCCTGTGGCCTGCGTGACGTGCTTTCTGGCGTGCCCGTGCCCAACGGCCATTGCCGTCCATGATGACGGCGACGTGTCTGGGCATATTTGCGGCTTTGGCGTCCACGGCGATTGCTTGGCGGTCGCTCAGACCTCCATCAGCTCCGCTTCTTTTTCGGTCAGGACCTTGTCGATCTCGGCAATGTATTTGTCCGTGATGCCCTGAATATCACTCTCGGCCCGACGTTCTTCGTCTTCGCCGATCATTTTCTCCTTGAGCAACTCCTTGACGTCATGGAGTGCGTCACGGCGGATATTGCGAATCGCAATTCGACCGCCCTCGGCCTCGTTGCGCACCACCCTGATCATATCCTTGCGCCGCTCTTCGGTGAGCGCCGGCAGCGGTACGCGAATTACGGTGCCTGCCGAAGCCGGATTCAATCCAAGATCCGATCCCATGATGGCCTTTTCGATCGGCTGCACCATGTCTTTCTCCCACGGCGTGATAATCAGCGTCCTGGAGTCTTCAACACCTACGTTTGAAACCTGGTTGAGCGGTACCGGGCTACCGTAGTACTCGACGGTGATGTGATCGAGCAGGCTGGTATGCGCCCGGCCGGTGCGGATCTTGGTCAGATCCTGCTGCAAGGAAGCGACACTCTTGGCCATACGTGTGGCCGCGTCTTTCTTGATTTCATCCAACACGATTCTTGCCCTCTGTTGTTCTCATGATTTACCGACGCCGGGGCGGCAATCAGGCGGTAACCAGCGTGCCAACATTCGCGCCCGAGATTGCCTTGACGAGCGCATTGCTGCGCGTCAGATCAAAAACGCGCAGCGGAATATTGTTATCCCGGCACATGACGATTGCCGTGGCATCCATGACCGACAGCTTGTCCGCCAGCACCTTATCGTAAGAGACTGTGCCGTAGCGTTTGGCATCGGCATTGGCCATCGGATCGTCATCATAGACGCCGTCGACCTTGGTCGCCTTCAGCAGCACGTCGGCACCGATCTCGATGGCGCGCAGGCTTGCGGCCGTATCGGTCGTAAAGAACGGATTGCCGGTGCCAGCCGCGAGAATCACAACCCGGCCTTTCTCGAGGTGGCGCACAGCGCGACGTCGGATGTAATCCTCGCAGACATCGTGAATCTGCAATGCCGACATGACACGCGCATAGACATCGAGCGATTCCAACGCGTCCTGGATCGCCAGCGCATTCATGACGGTCGCCAGCATGCCCATGTAATCGCCGGTCACGCGATCCATTCCGGCGCGTGCGAGCCCGGCGCCACGGAATATGTTACCGCCGCCGATGACAATCGCGATTTCGACGCCGGTCTCCCTGGCCGTGGCGATTTCCGCCGCAATGCGCTGAATGACCTTCGGTTCGATGCCGTAATCCAGTTCACCCATCAGCGCCTCGCCGCTGAGTTTTAGCAATACGCGTCGGTATTGAACCGGACTGTCACTCATACATTGGCCTCTTCTCAGTCACGCCCTGGGGCTGACGGCCGTTGATTCTAACGCAAACCCCATCTGTCTTCATTAAGGGTCTTCATTAATATCAATGACTTACAATAAGTTCCTAAAGTCAGTCGTCCTTCTTCGCGTCTTCGATCTGCTTCATGACCTCGTCTGCGAAATTCTCCGTCTTCTTTTCGATTCCCTCGCCAACCTCGAATCGAGTAAACGACACGACGTTTGCCCCGGCACTTTTCAGCAGCTGCCCGACGGACTGTTTGTCGTCTTTGACGAACGGTTGGCCAATCAGCGTAATTTCCTTCAGGAACTTGCTGATTCGGCCACCGATCATCTTCTCGATGATCTCGGGCGGCTTACCCGATTCCTTGGCCTGCTCGGTAAAAATGCGCTTCTCTCGTTCGAGCGTCTCGGCCGGAACGCCAGACTCGTCGATGCAGGTCGGGTTGATGGCGGCAACGTGCATCGCGATATCACGAGCCAGAGCCTCATCACCACCCTGAAGTGCGACGATGGCACCAATGCGCGCGCCATGAGCGTAGTAGCCGATCGGTCCATCATTCTCAATGATCTCGGCGCGACGTACCGATATGTTCTCGCCAACTTTCTGCACCAGCTCTGTGCGGGCCTGCTCAATTGTCGAATCCCCGATTGACGCATTCGCCAGTTCGTTGGTATCCGTAACGCCGGAAGAAAGGGCCGCATCGGCAACCGCTTCGGCAAAGCCGATAAAGTTTTCGTCCTTGGCGACAAAATCGGTCTCGGAATTCACCTCGGCAATAACAGCCTTGCTACCGTTTGCCCGAATGACAACCCGACCGTCGGCAGCCACCCGGCTGGCCTTCTTGTCCGCTTTTGCCTGACCCGACTTCCGTAGCGCTTCAGCTGCGGCATCCAGGTCGCCGTTCGTCTCGACGAGTGCTCTCTTGCACTCCATCATGCCCGCACCGGTGCGCTCGCGCAGTTCCTTCACCAGAGATGCTGTGACAGTCATCGATCAGTCCTCCACTTTCTCGTCGCCAGCGGGCTCCGCTTTTGACGCTTTCTTTGCCGGCTTTTCATCCGACGTCTGCTCGGCTTTCTTGGCAGGCTTGGCCTTGGCCTTCGCAGCCGGCTTCGCCGCCGCCGCGACATCAGCTTTCGCTTCAGCTTTGTCGTCGGCCTTGTCGCCAGCTTTCGCGTCCGTCTTCGCATCGGCCTTGTCGTCAGCTTTCGCGTCCGCCTTGGTATCGGCCTTATCGTCAGCTTTCGCGTCTGCCTTCGCATCGGCCTTGTCGTCGGCTTTCGCTTCCTCGACTTTGGCCTTTTCAGCAGGCTCTGCCTTCTTCGCCGGTGCCTTCTTCTTCACCGTCGCCTTCTTGGCTGTTTTCTTCTTGGCTGGCTTCTTCTTGGCGCGTGCCTTTTTCGGCTTGCCGTCTTCGTCGAGCTCGACGAATTCATCCTCACCGAGGGCCACCTCCGGAATCGAGGCCTTGCCGTCGAGCACTGCGTCAGCGATCAGGCCGGAGTACAGCTCGATGGCCCGCATCGCGTCATCATTGCCGGGAATGACGTAATCGACACCTTCCGGCGAACAATTCGTGTCTACGATCGCGACGACGGGGATGCCGAGTTTCTTGGCCTCGCGAATGGCAATGTCTTCGTGATCGACATCGACAACAAACATGACGTCAGGCAGGGATCGCATCGTCTTGATGCCGCCCAGGCTGCGCTCGAGCTTTTCCTGCTCGCGGCTCAGACCGAGAATTTCCTTCTTGGTGAGTCCCTCGAAGCCGCCCTCTTCCGCCATTTGCTCCAGCGTCATCAAGCGTTTGACTGACTGACGAATGGTCTTGTAGTTGGTCAGCATGCCGCCCAGCCAGCGCTGGCAGACAAATGGCATCTCGCAGCGCCTGGCGTGGGTCTGAACCGCTTCGCGGGCCGCGCGCTTGGTGCCGACGAACAGCACGGTGCCACCATCGGCGACGGTAGCCTTCACAAATGCGGAGGCTTCGCGTGCCAGCGGCAAGCTCTTCTCAAGGTTGATAATGTGGATTTTGTTACGTTCGCCAAAGATGAACGGTGCCATCTGTGGGTTCCAGTAACGGGTCTGATGACCAAAATGCACGCCAGCCTCTAGCATCTGGCGCATGGTTACGTCTGCCATGAAATATCTCCGGGTTAGGCCTCCGCATACCCCATGCCGCAACCCCTTTTTCGGTGGGGCACCCTGCGAAATGTGTCGGTACACGTGTGTAGTTTTAGCTGCCGGCAGCAATTAGTTGCTACTGGCGCGCGCGCTTTATACCATAGCCGGCCGCGCCCAACAACGCGGAATTGCAGGAAATTCACGACCACCCGGTTTCCAGTTCCGACCCGTTTCCGGGAATCGGGCCGGATGCCATTGAGCGCAGTGCGGAGCAGATGACAGTCACCATTAAAAACCCCGAGCAGCAGGCCAAGATGCGGGTCGCCGGGCGGCTCGCGTCAGAAGTCCTCGACATGATTGGAGATTATGTAAAGCCAGGTGTCACGACCGAGGAGCTGGACCGCATCTGTCACGAGTACATTACGCATCAACAGCAGGCGATCCCTGCCCCGCTGAACTACCGCGGCTTCCCGAAATCGATCTGCACATCTGTCAACCACGTCGTCTGCCACGGCATTCCGGGGCCGAAGACCCTCAAGTCGGGTGATGCGGTGAATATCGACGTGACCGTTATCAAGGACGGTTTTCACGGCGATACCAGTCGCATGTTCTTCGTTGGCAAACCCAATATCCAGGCGCAGAGGCTTTCGCAGGTCGCCTTCGAAGGCATGTGGCTCGGCATCCAGGAACTGGCGCCGGGCAAGCATCTCGGCGACGTTGGCGCTGCGGTGCAGAAGCACGTGGAGAAAAATCGCTTCTCGATCGTTCGGGAGTATTGCGGCCACGGTATCGGCGAGGTCTTTCACGAGGATCCGCAGGTGCTGCACTACGGCAAGGCTGGCACCGGCATGGAGCTGAAGGAAGGCATGACGCTGACCGTCGAACCCATGGTCAATGCCGGGAAGCCCCAGGTTAAGTTGCTGCCGGACGGCTGGACCGTGGTTACCAAGGACCATAGCCTGTCTGCCCAATGGGAACACACGGTCCTGATCACAGCAGACGGTTTCGAGGTTTTGACGCTTGGCGCAGACGATCGTCAATAATCCAGCGGCTTACGGAGAGATTCGCGCCGCCATCGCCGCCTCGGGCCGCGACCTGGAACAGCGATTCCGGGCCGGCGAGTCGGTCGTCGCACTCGTGCACGCACGCGCCGCCGCCATTGATGAGCAGCTGATCAGGCTCTGGCAGGGCCCGGTCGAGGACTCCGGCGCCGCGCTGGTCGCCGTCGGCGGCTATGGCCGCGGAGAGCTGCACCCCTATTCCGACGTGGACATCATGATCCTGTTGCCCGGTGAACTGCCCCCCGGTGCTGAAGATGCCTTGTCAGCCTTTGTAACCGCGCTCTGGGATATCGGGCTCGAAATCGGTCACAGCGTGCGTACGGTGGAGCAGTGCTTTCGGGAAGCCTGCGCCGATCTCACCGTTGCCACGACGCTCATGGAGGCGCGCCTGCTCGCAGGACCGAAAGCCCTGTTCAACGCCATGCTGCGCAGCATCGCGCCAGACAGGATGTGGCCCTCGACCGAGTTCTTCGCCGAAAAGCGCAAGGAGCAGATAGCCCGCCATCATCGGTACCGTGACACCGCCTACAACCTCGAGCCGAACGTGAAAGGCAGCCCCGGAGGCCTCAGGGACATCCAGATGATCGGCTGGGTGGCCAAGCGGCACTTCGGTGCCGCGACGCTTGCCGAACTCGTCGACCACCGTTTCCTGACGCCGGGTCAGTTGCAGCGGCTGGAGGATGGCCAGAACTTCCTGTGGCGCGTCCGCTTTGGCCTTCATATTCTTACCGGGCGCCGCGAAGATCGCCTGTTGTTCGATCACCAGACCAAGCTGGCAGAGCTGTTGGGCTATGAGGACGCGAGCTACACGTTGGCGGTCGAGCAGCTGATGCAGCGCTACTACCGCACGGTGATGGAGCTCAGCCGTCTCAACGAAATGCTGCTGCAGCTTTTCGAAGAAGCGATCCTGATGGATCCGGACGCTGAGCCAGAGGCGTTGAATTCGCAATTCCAGGTCAAGAACGGGTATCTGCAAACCGTGCACGAGCGTGTGTTCCGTGACGACCCGTCGGCGCTTCTCGAACTTTTCGTGATATTGCAGCAGAACCCGCAAATTCGGGGCGTCAGTGCTTATACGATCGGGCTCATCAAGCGCAATCTGTATCTGATCGACGACGAGTTCCGGCAGCATCCGCGCAACCATCGCCTTTTCCTGGACATTCTCCGCGCGCCGGAAGGCGTCACCCACGAACTGCGGCGCATGAACCTGTACGGGGTTCTCGGCCTGTACATTCCATCGTTCGGCCGCATCGTTGGTCGCATGCAATACGACCTTTTTCATGCCTACACGGTCGACGAACACACCCTGCGCGTCGTGAGCAAGCTACGTCGCTTCGCACTGCCCCGTTTTAATGAGGAGTTTCCCGACTGTAGCGCCATCATGCAGTCGCTCGAACAGCCCGAGATTGCCTATCTAGGCGGCTTGTTCCACGACATCGCAAAGGGCCGCGGCGGTGACCACTCGGAACTGGGCGCCGTGGATGCGCGGGCGTTTTGTCTCGAGCATGGGTTGAGCAAGTATGAGGCCGGTATCGTGGCCTGGCTGGTGCAAAACCACCTGATTCTGTCGAGCACCGCCCAGAAGAAGGATATCGGCGATCCTGACGTCATAAACGAATTTGCAGGCACGGTCGGCGATCCGCTGCATCTCGACTATCTGTACGTGCTGACGGTCGCCGATGTGCGAAGCACGAGCCCGAAGCTATGGAACTCCTGGAAGGCGCAGTTATTTCACGATCTTTATGAGCTGACGCGTCGGGCATTGCGGCGCGGGCTCGAGAATCCGATCGATGGCGAACAGCTTATTCTCGAGAAGCAAACCAGGGCACGCGAATTGCTGAAAGCCAAGGGCGTGAGTGACGCCCGCACCGATGCCGTTTGGCAGCTCATGAACGCCAACTATTTTCTCCGTCACCGCAGCGCTGAAATCGCGTGGCACACGGAATGGCTGGCTGAGGCCGATCTGGAATCCGAGATTGGACTGGTCGACGTGCGCCGGCGAGAAACCGGCGACGGCGTGGAGGCCGTCCTGTATACGCCACGTGCCAAACGAACGTTCGCGCTCGCTACCGCGGTGCTGGATGAACTCGGCATGACGATTATGGATGCGCGGGTCATACCCTTGGAGAAGGACTACAGTATTGACACATTTGTTTTCATGGAACTGGATCAACGCGTCGATATCGACGAAGCACGACTGAACAGGATTCGCCGCGTGCTGACACGCGTACTGACCACCCACGATGATAGCGAGGCAACGGTGACCCGCACACTGCCCCGCCAGGCGCGCATGTTCACGACGCAAACCAGCGTCGAGATCAGTCCGGGTTCATGCGACAGGAATGCGGTACTTGAGATCACCACTGCCGACAGGCCCGGATTGCTATCGGAGATCGGTCGCGTGTTTATCGAGGAGGGTATCGATATCGACGCTGCCAAGATCATGACGGTTGGAGAAAAAGCAGAGGATGTCTTTTACATCAGCGACGAAGCCGGCAAGCCGATCGGCGAGGCGGCTCGGGCAGCACTGAAAGATGCGCTGCTTCGCCGCTTGGATGAAAACCTGATTGCCTAGGTACATGGATTAGGAATACCGATGCAGGAACTTGAAACGATTATTGAACGGGCCTTTGACCAGCGCGCCCAGGGTTTTGACGACAAACCGCGGGTAGCGGCGGCCGTGGCGGAGGCCATCGGGCTGCTGGATTCAGGTAAAGCACGTGTCGCTGAACCGACAGCAGACGGCTGGCACGTCAAGCAGTGGCTGAAGAAAGCCGTGTTGCTGAGTTTCGCGCTCGAAGAAAACAAGGTCATCGAGAGTGGGCACACACGCTTCTATGACAAGGTAGCGTCGAAATATGCGGACTACTCGGCAGAGCAGTTTGCGAAAGACGGCGTACGGGTGGTGCCCGATGCGGTCGTCAGGCGAGGCTCATACGTTGCGCCGGATGTCGTGCTTATGCCGAGTTTCGTGAATATCGGCGCCTATGTCGACAGCGGTACCATGGTGGACACCTGGGCAACCGTCGGCAGCTGCGCCCAGATCGGCAAGAACGTGCATCTTTCGGGCGGCGTCGGCATCGGCGGCGTGCTGGAACCACTGCAGGCCGGTCCGACCATCATCGAGGACGACTGTTTTATCGGCGCGCGATCGGAGGTTGTCGAGGGCGTAGTCGTCGAACGTGGCTCGGTCATTTCAATGGGCGTCTACCTGGGTCAAAGCACGCGCATTTACGATCGGACAACCGGCAAGATCAGTTACGGCAGAATTCCTGCCGGCTCTGTCGTCGTCTCTGGTAATTTGCCATCGGCCGACGGAAAATACTCGCTGTATTGCGCGGTCATTGTGAAGCAGGTTGATGCGAAGACGCGCGCAAAGACAGGACTCAACGAACTGCTGCGAAACCTGGATTGACGGATAAACCATGTTAACTGTCTACGGAATCATGAGCTGCGACACCTGCCGCGAAGCGCGCAAGTACTTCGCGGAAAACGACATCAACTTTCGTTTCCACGACGTCCGCGACGACGGTCTCGACATCCAGATGCTGGAGCGCTGGTCGGATCGGATCGACTGGCAAAAACTCCTGAACCGTCGCAGCCTCAGCTGGCGCAAGATTCCTGAGGTTGACCGTGCCGATATGGACAAGAACCGCGCGTTTGCGCTGATCCTCGATCACCCTACGCTGCTGAAGCGTCCGGTCATCGAGTCCGAACAGTTCCTGGCGGTTGGCTTTTCCGCGAAGCGCTTCGCCGACTACCTGGATAAGCTGCCCGCATAGTACCCGCGGAGATACGCCTTGCCGCTGCGCGGCAGGCCTGTCGACGCACGACTAGCCGATACGTCCGGTGATGTAGTCCTCGGTCAGCTTGTGCTGGGGATTGGTGAATATCTTGTCGGTGCTATCAACCTCCACCAGCAAGCCCAGGTGAAAATAGGCGACGCGCCTGGATACGCGGGCTGCCTGCTGCATCGAATGCGTGACGATAACGATCGCGTAGTCTTCGCAAAGCTCATCCATCAGGTCTTCGATTCTTGCCGTGGCAATCGGATCGAGCGCGGAGCACGGTTCATCCATGAGGATCACTTCAGGATTCACGGCGATGGTCCGGGCGATGCAAAGTCGCTGTTGCTGGCCGCCGGAGAGACTGGTGCCGGGTTCATCAAGTCGATCTTTGACCTCCTTCAGCAATCCAGCGCGTTCCAGGCTCGTATGGACAATACTGTCAAGTTCAGCGCGATCGCCGGCAAGACCGTGAATTCGCGGCCCGTAGGCGACATTGTCGTAAATGCTCTTGGGAAACGGGTTCGGCTTCTGAAACACCATGCCGACGCGGGCGCGCAGCGCCACCGGATCCTGTTCCTTGCGGTAGATATCCTGACCGTCGAGTGTAATCGTACCGGTCACACGAGCCGTCTCGATCGTGTCGTTCATGCGGTTCAGACAGCGCAAAAAGGTCGACTTGCCGCACCCGGACGGGCCGATCAGCGCGATGACCTCTTTTTGCGCAATCTCCAGCGATGACGTGCTGTATCGCGTGGTTGTCCCCGTAGTAGACGTTGACGTCTTCCGCAACCATGAACGGCTCATCGCAGGTTATGGTACCGACCGTCTTCACCACCCAGTTCGGTCGCCTGCGGCCGACGGAATTCGGGAAGAACCATCGTCCGCTCACTGGCCGAGGCAGTACTGTTGGTTCCGGCACGAGAGTTTCTGGTGGCGGATTGTCGGTTATTGTTTTTGTCATAGCGGACATTCTCATACAGGATTCCTCACAGCTCAAATGCTGCGTTCACCTACCATTTACGCTCCATGCGTTTTCGCAGGATGACGGCGGCGAGGTTCATTAACAAAAGAAAGCCGAGCAGGACGATGATCGCCGCCGATGTACGTTCAGCAAATGCGCGCTCAGGACTATCGGCCCACAGGTAAATCTGCACCGGAAGTGCCGTCGCAGGATCCGTGAAGCCTCCGGGGACATCCACGATAAACGCCACCATGCCGATCATCAGCAGCGGCGCAGACTCGCCGAGCGCACGACTCATACCGATGATCGCGCCGGTCAACATGCCAGGCATGGCCAGCGGCAGAACATGGTGAAACACAACCTGCGTCTTCGACGCGCCAAGCCCCAGGGCCGCCTCCCGAATCGACGGCGGCACCGCCTGAATCGCCGCCCTCGACGCAATGATGATCACCGGCAGTGTCAGCAGGGTCAGCACCAGGCCGCCGACCAGCGGCGCGGAGCGCGGCAATGACATCCAGTTGATGAACACGGCCAGGCCCAGCAGTCCGAAAACGATGGATGGCACTGCCGCCAGGTTGTTGATGTTGATCTCGATGAGGTCGGACCAGCGATTCTTCGGCGCAAACTCCTCGAGGTAGACCGCCGCCGCCACGCCGATCGGGAACGACAGCACGAGAGTAACCAGCAGCATGTAGAACGACCCCATGATGGCACCCTTGATGCCGGACAAGTTCCGGCTCGCGCGAGTCGCCATTGCTGAACAGCGCCGTGTTGAACTGCGATCGCACCCGGCCCGTCGTCCGCGAAGCGCCTGCACCCAGGCGATTTGTTGATCGGACATGTCCGTCAGCGCCTCATCGAGGTCGGCGTCGATATTGCCCTTTGATCAACATGTCGACGTTCGAGGTCGGCCGGCACCCACAGCGTCTGCGTCGTGCCCACGAGATCCGGATCGTTCTCGACCAGGTCGCGCAACTGATAGGCCGCGCCAACGCTGACAAGCCGGTACAGCTCTCGCGATCGCCACGGCTTTGACTTCGGGAAATCGCTGCGCATTGCATTGCGGACGAGCCCGTCGAAATCGGCATATTGGAGATCGAGTTCGCGCTCCCCGGCGCGATCACCTCAGCGTCGAGCTCGATGTCGAGTTGCACGAACGTCTGCTTGAACGCGCGTGGCAGCCCTTGACGATCAGGCTCGCGAAGAAGACGCCGAGAAACATGACGCCCACCGCCGTCGGCAACAATGCCGACGAATCGAAAGGTCGCTTCCTTGCGTCGGCGCGCCGCGAGGCCGGCCTCGACGATTTCGCGGGTTGTCTTTTTAACAGTCACTCATGCCACCTTTACTCGTACTGCTCGCGGTACTTGCGCACAACGCTCAAGCCAATAACGTTGAGGCACAGGGTCACGACAAACAGCATCAGCCCCAGCGCAAAAGCCGCCAGGGTCTTGGCGCTGTCGAATTCCTGATCGCCGGTCAGCAAGGTGACGATCTGCACGGTGACGGTCGTCACGGCTTCAAACGGGTTGGCTGTCAGGTTGGCTGACAGTCCCGCCGCCATAACGACGATCATCGTTTCACCAATCGCGCGCGACACAGCCAGCAGAATGCCGCCGACGATGCCGGGCAATGCGGCCGGCAGTATGACCTTCTTCATCGTTTCCGAGCGCGTCGAGCCGAGACCGAGCGCGCCGTCGCGCATCGCCGTCGGCACGGCATTGATCGCATCATCCGACAGCGAAGACACGAGCGGTATAATCATGATGCCCATTACGACGCCTGCAGCGAGAGCGCTCTCGGAAGCTACTGCCAGGCCGGCAGACTCACCCGCCTGCCGAATCCATGGCGCAACGGTCAGCGCGGCGAAGAAACCATAGACAACAGTCGGAATACCGGCCAGCACTTCGAGCAACGGCTTGGCAATTCCACGAACCCGTGAGGACGAATACTCAGCCAGGTAAATTGCCGTCATCAAACCCACCGGCACCGCGACGACCATTGCGATTGCGGTGATCAGCAACGTGCCGGTAAATAGCGGGACCGCGCCGAAGCTGCCAGAAGAACCCACCTGGTCCGCCCGGATGGCCAGTCTGCGGACTCCAGTTCAGGCCGAACAGAAACTCGGTTATCGGCACTTTCTGAAAAAACCGGATCGCCTCGAACAAGACCGACAGGACGATGCCGACCGTGGTGAATATCGCGATGCTGGATGCGGCAATCAGTAGCCATTTAACGACGTTTTCGACGCGGTTTCGTGCGCGCAGCTCCGGATCGATCCGCCGCCAGGCCAACGTCCCACCGAGCAGCGCCGTACCGGTCACCAGCGCGGCCAGAACCTGGCGGCTGTTCACCGTGTAAGTGGTCAATGCCAGAGCTGCGGCCTGAATATCGGCGTCGACATCAACACTCAGGACGTCGCCGGACGCGAGATTCCGAATATTATTGATGAGCAGATTCAACTCGCCGGGCGTCAGTGACCGGTAAGACTCCGGCAGACCCTTGACAACCAGCGCGACGATGAGGCGCGGCTCAACGAACATCCACGCGAGCATTAGCAGCAATGCCGGCAGCGCACACCAGATCGCCACGTAATAGCCGTAGTACCCAGGCAGCGAATGCAGCAGCACACTTTTCCCGGGTCCGCCGACGGTCGCGAGCGAACGTTGGCGTCCGAAATAGAACGAAGCCAGCGTAATGAGCGCCAGGAACAGTATGAGTGTCGTATTCTGCATGCGGGTGGGTACCGAACGAGAGCAGCGCTTATTGCAAATCGGCGGCCTTGCATGCGACGCCGCCGATGTTGCGCAGGTACTCGAACAGTTCTAGTCGCTCGCCATCGTCAACGGCGTCAGGTCGCTTCACCGCTGCTGCGACCTCGCTCCGCTCCTCGTCTGGCATCGGGATCAGCCCCCGATCCGACAGGTAGCCCTCTTCTCCCCACGCACGTTCGCTCGAGAATTCGCGCAAATAACCGCGTAGGCCCGGGATCACGTCGACGTGCGCTTTCTTCGCATAAAAATACAGCGGTCGGGACACCGGATACTGGCCATCGGCGATAGCATCAAAAGTTGGCGCAACGCCATCGACCAGCGCGCCTTTGACCTTCTCGAGATTCTGGTCGAGAAAGCTGAAGCCGAAAATGCCGAAGGCACTCGGGTTGGCCTCGAGTTTTTGCACGATCAGATTGTCGTTTTCACCGGCCTCGACGAATACGCCGTCCTCGCGAATCGTATGACAGATTGCCTTGTATTTGTTCTTGTCCGACTTACTTAGCGCCGCAATCCAGTCAACGGTCTTGCAGCCGCCTTCCATGGCCAGTTCGACAAACGCATCGCGGGTGCCAGACGTCGGCGGCGGACCGAGCACCTCGATCCGCATATCGGGCAGCGCCGGATTGACATCGGCCCATGTCTCGTACGGGTTCTCGATGAGTTCACCGTCTGCGTCACCCGGCACTTCCTTTGCAAGCGCCATAAAAATGTCGGCGCGGCTAACGTCCACGGTCACACCGTCAATCGCGTTGGCGAAAACGATGCCGTCGTAGCCGATCTTCACTTCTATGATGTCCGTAACGCCATTCTCGGCGCAGGATTCAACCTCGCTGGCTTTGATTGCGCGGGACGAGTTCGCAATATCCGGGTGGTCCACGCCGACGCCCGCGCAGAACAGCTTGATGCCGCCGCCCGATCCTGTCGATTCGACCTTCGGTGTTTTGAACTCGCTACCGCGACCGAATCGCTCGGCAACGACTGTGGCAAACGGATAGACTGTCGACGAACCGACGATATAGACGTAGTCTCGGCCTGATTGAGCCACCGCAGCTGACGGCTTTGCGGCTGCCGGCGCGCTGTCGGCTGCGGCTTTATTCGCGGTGCTCTCACTGCTGGTGGTGTCTTTGCCACAGCCTTGCAGGGCCAGGAGCGCCGCGACTGTGAAGACAATGGATTTCTTTTGGATGCTCACGATGAGTTCTCCGATGGATTAACTGGGTGGCGCAAATGGTAGCGGCACATTGTTACCGAATTGTTGCAACACGACGATTTAGTCGACGCTCGCAGAAAAGCATCTGTAACTTACTTTTTGATATTTTTCAGCTAGTTAGAGGAAGTTCTTAAGTAATGACTGACGTAATGAAATTGCCCGAAATCGAACTTCTGAGCGACCTGATACGTCGCCCTTCGATTACACCGGACGATGCCGGCTGTCAGCGCGTGTTGGCCAGGCGATTGCAGCAAATGGGATTCAGCTGCGAGACCCTGCAATTCGGCGACGTTACCAACCTTTGGGCACGCCGCGGCACGGCGTCGCCCGTGCTGTGTTTCGCCGGTCATACCGACGTCGTACCGCCGGGCAATGTGTCGGAATGGCAGCACCCGCCGTTCGAACGCCACGTTTGTGGATGACTGCCTGTACGGGCGCGGCGCAGCCGACATGAAGAGCGGTCTTGCCGCCATGCTCGTCGCCATCGAGCGCTTCCTCGAGGCGCAGCCGGACTACGACGGCAGCATCGCGCTGCTGATTACCAGTGACGAGGAAGGCCGTGCAAGAGACGGCACGCTGAAGGTCATCGAGACCCTTAAGGACCGTGGCGAACATATTGACTGGTGCGTGCTGGGAGAACCGTCCAGTCAGAAAACGCTGGGTGACATTGTGCGAATCGGACGACGCGGCTCACTGAGCGGCATGCTGAAGGTGCTTGGCATCCAGGGCCACGTCGCCTACCCGCAGCTGGCCGACAACCCGATTCGGCGATTCGCACCGGTACTCGCGGAACTCCATGAGATCCAGTGGGACGAGGGCAACGCGCATTTCCCGCCTACCAGCTTCCAGGTGGTTGATATCAAGGCCGGCATCGGCGCCCCAAACGTGACGCCTGGCGAGCTCACCGCGCGCTTTAACTTCCGCTACTCGACCGAATGGGATCATGAATCGCTGCAGAAGAAAGTCGAGAGCGTCTTCGATGCCCATGACATCTCGTTCGAATTGGACTGGCACCTGTCTGGCAAACCGTTCCTGACCGAGCCGGGCAAACTCATCGACGCCGTGTCGCAGGCCGTCGCCGAGGAAACCGGGCAGCCGGCCGGAACTGTCGACCGGTGGCGGCACATCGGACGGCCGTTTCATTTCACCGGCCGGGACGGACGTCGTCGAACTCGGTCCCGTCAATGCGTCGATTCACAAGATCGACGAACACGTTAGAATCGATGACGTGACGCTGACACGCCCATGTACCAGCGCATTCTCGAGTCGCTGCTGCTGTAGACTGGCGATCAGGTCTTTGCGGCGCAGATTGTTCCAGATGCCGGCGATGCCGAGTCCGCCGAGCCCGATGATCACCCAGGTCGGCATCGACAATCCAAGCAGTCGCCAGACCACGTCGGCACATTCGCCGGAACCCTTGAAAATCAGGCTCAGCGCATCAAACAACGCGAAATTTTCCATGATGTATTCGAAGCCTGGGCCGCAGCCGGGAACTTTGTCAGCCGGCAGGTTCTGCAGGTAGACGTGCCAGCTGGCGACACCGACGCCGACGCCTGCCGGCAGCAACACCAGCGCGGCATACACGCGTGCGCCCATCGGTGCCCGGATTGTGCAGCGCGGCAGCCAGGAACACGAGACCAAGCACTATTGTCGCAATCCGCTGAAACACGCACAGCGGGCAAGGATCCCGGAGCAAAACATACTGGGCGTACAGGGCAAAGCTCATCATGCCTGCGCAGGCGAGGAAGCCTGCGAGATTGAGCAGGCGTTTGTTTGGGAGAGTCATCGTGAGGATGGAAAAGGTTTCAGTGCTCATCGGTTTCCAGAGTATGGCGCACATCCCTGCCCTGCACCATATAGATGACGTATTCACAGATATTCTTTGCATGATCGCCAATGCGCTCCAGCGAGCGCGCCGCCCATGTGACGTTCATGACACGCTTGATTGAGCGGGGATCTTCCATCATGAAAGTAATGCACTGACGGGCGATCGCTTCGTACTCATCATCGACGCGCTCGTCCTCTCTGACCGTGTCGAGCGCCTCTGCGACGTCAAGACGCGCGAACGCATTCATGGCATCCCGAACCATGTGCGCAACGTGATTGCCGAGCGTTTTCAGTTCGCGGTAGGAATCTGCGGGCCTGTCCATGGCCGCCAGCTTCGATGCGAGGAAGCCGATCTTCTCCGCCTCGTCGCCGATGCGCTCCAGATCGGTGATCGTTTTTATGATCGCAACGATCAGGCGCAGGTCGCCGGCTGCAGGAGCGCGGGTCGCCAGGATGCGACCGCACTCCTCGTCGATTTCCACCTCGAGCTTGTTGACCAGGTAGTCGTCATGCGCGACCTTGAGCCCCAGCTCGCTATCGCCGCTGACAATGGCAGCGATAGCCTGCGACAGCTGCGATTCAACCAGGCCACCCATCGCCAGGACCTTGCTGCGCAGATCCTCGATGTCCTTGTTGTAGCGCCTTGAGATATGGTCGTTCAAGTCTGCGGTTTCCATATTGCGCCCTGGATCGGATCAATCGAACTTGAATTCTACGTCAAGCTGCAGGCGGTTGTAATCATGTTCGGTGCCCTGGAAGCGATCGACACTGTTTACGAACAATGTGCCACCGAAGAATATCCTGTCTGAGTAAGCATACTTGGCTTTCAGCAAGTGGCCATCCGAGTCGGTTCCACCGCCGCCAAAATCAGAATCGTTGAAGGTGCCAATCACAGCGTCTGCTTCGGTATCCATGTAGGTCCAGCTGAACTCCATCTCGCCGTCTTTCTTCGCCGAGCCAAGCTTTGCGCCAACTGCAAAAGCCGGTATCTTCGGTCGGCGCTTCGCTGTTCTGCGTGGCATGCGCATAGATCTTCAGCGGCCAGTCGCCTACCTTTGGTGCTCGAGTCTGGGCAAAGATCTCGGTGTTCTTGTAGTCGTAGAGGTAGTCGCCATCGACGTCGACCGAGTTGCCGTTCGCGCTGCCGTTGTAGAACGGCTCGTTGCCGATCGTATCGGTATACGCGAAATAGCCCGACGCCGGCCGTCAGCTTCGCGGCGTCGCCGAGGGGAACCTTCAAGCCGGCCTGAACGACGTACAGCAGCGAGTCGTCGGAACTGCTGCGTTCCTCCGCCGAGAAACCGCCGACCGTGCCAAAGAAGTTGCCCTGGCTGAACGTGACGGCGACGCCCTCCAGATTCAAATCGCCATCCCAGATCAGCGGCACGCCGCCCGCCTTGAACAGCGGGTTCTTCATTTTGCCGCCGTAGAAGGTTCAGATTGTCGTTGATCTTCCAGTCGACGTAGGCGAGATCCACACCGATGTCTTTGGTGGAGAAGCCACCGTCGAAAGTCTGATTGGTCGATACCGGATTGCCGCCACCGGTAGCGAGCTGCAGCACGAATTTCACGTCGTCGGTGACTTTGGCCGACAGGCCGAACCGCGTGCGGAATCGCCACGCGCGCGATCTTCTTCGCCTTCTTCGTCGACACTTTCATGGCGCAGGCGAATGTCGCCCTTGAGATTGATGCGATCGCCCAGCTTTTTTCCTCTGCACTTGCCGGGTGAAGTGATGCAGAAGAAGCGCCAGCGCCGCTGCGATCGTGATTGTTACTGATTTCATGTTGGTCCCTTTCGGCACTGGATAAAGCCGTATTTCTGAAACGTTTCGAGAAAGTTAGCGGCACGTTAACGGCACCACATGTCGAATGTGTGACAGAAATATTGCAGTTTTATGACAGTGGAATCGGCGCGGCGACGACGACGCGCTCGACAGGAAAATGACAGCGGAATTCACTGCCTGCGCCCGCCTCGCTGCTGATGATCAATTCTGCATCGTGCCGGGCCAGGACATGTTTGACGATGGCGAGCCCAAGTCCAACGCCACCGTCATCGCGGCTGCGCCCCTTGTCCACACGGAAGAATCGCTCAGTGAGACGAGGAATATTCTCCGGGTCGATACCCTCACCGGTATCCGCCACAATGAGGTCAGCGCCGTCCGAACCCGTGCGCCAGGTAACTGTTATTTGACCGTCCACCGGCGTGTAACGCAACGCATTTGACAACAGATTGACGATGACTGTCTCGATTTCGGCCACGTTGCCGTGCAGCGCCGCGGTTGAGGCCAGATCTACACGGACCGCAGCCGCATTTGCATGTCCAGCCAGTGCCTCGATCGTGTTGCTGACCAGTGCCGGTACATCGACTGGCTGCTCGGATTTCTCGGTACCCGCACTCTCGAGGCGCGACAATTCCAGCAATTCTCCGAGAATCTGCTGCATACGCGCAGCCTGGGTGCGCATCTGCCGGACCGGTGTCTCCCACGCCGCCGGCTTGCTCTCATCGTCGGCAAGCATGTCCAGATAGCCGTTGATTACCGTCAGCGGTGAGCGCAATTCGTGAGATGCATTCGCTACGAAATCGCGCCGCATCTTGCGCATCCGCATGCCCTCGGTCACGTCGCGAAGCAGCAACAGCTTCTGCTCGGCGCCATACGGTACGACACGCGCGTTCAGCCAATGAGCCTCCTCGACGGGCGACGGTAACTCGATGGTCGAGTTGAAGTCCTGCTTCGCGAGCAGATTGGTAACACCAGGATCGCGCAGCAAATTATCAACACGCTGACCGCGATCTTTCTTGCGCTTGAGACCGGCCAGCTCTGCGCCGCTGCGATTGCAGGTGACAATTTCGTTTTCGTCGTTCAGGATTACCGCGCCATCGGGCATGGCATTCGTGGACTTGCGAATCTCCTTCAGCAGCAGCCTGTATTTTTGCTTGCGGCGAACAGCCCGTTCGCGCTCAAACCTGAATCGTGAAAATAGCTGCTGCCAGATTCCTTCGCCGTCGCGAAAGTCATCGAAGTCGCCCGTACGTAGTGCACGCTCAAAACTCAACAGCTGCCGCGTTTGCCACAGCAAGGCAATAAGCGCTGCACTGAGCAGGCCCCAGTCCAAGTGACCATAAAGCCAGCCGATGCCCGCACCTGCCGCCAGCAGCAGGAACAGGCCAAACAGGAATCTTCGCGATGCGTCAGACACGCTAATCAGCTACGTCGCGCGTGGAGAATCGATAGCCGGCGCCGCGCACGGTCTGGATATGGCTATCGGCATTCTCCCTGGACAGGGCCTTGCGAAGCCTCCTGATGTGCACGTCAACGGTGCGCTCCTCCACATAGACGTTGGCACCCCATACACGGTCCAGCAACTGGGTCCGACTATAGACGCGCTCCGGGTGGGTTATCAGAAATTGCAGCAGGCGATACTCGGTAGGACCAAGCCTGATCTCCTTGCCCGCGGCCAAAACGCGGTGGCCCGCGGCGTCAAGTTCGAGCGCACCCGCCTGGATCGGGCTGTCCGATGACGTGCCGCTGCGACGCAGCACGGCCTGAATCCGCGCCACCAGTTCCCGCGGTGAGAATGGCTTGGTGATGTAGTCGTCGGCGCCGCCCTCAAGCCCGGAGATCTTGTCGCCTTCGTCGGCTCGTGCGGTCAACATGATGATTGCAAGATCTTCGAAGTCATTGTCACGCTTCAGATGCCGGGTTAGCTCGAGGCCGCTGCTGTCTGGCAGCATCCAGTCTATCAAGGCGAGGTCGGGGCGTTTGTCAGCGAGCAGCTGACGCGCCTCCCGGCTGTTGCCCGCCTCCAGTGTTTCGAAGCCTGCCCGAGACAGGTGGAATGCGATCATTTCGCGAATCGGCTGTTCGTCTTCGACAATGAGTATCTTGTGGGTGGCCATAATGCCTTTCGACGCTCCCAGCCTGGTCTTTGTTGCTACAGCCCGGCATTTCAACAGCAGTATATTACAGCCACGTTACGGCTTGCCCTTCTGGGGCTTCTCCGCGACCTTTTGTCGCAGGTAGGCAGGAATCAGGTCTTGCGGATCGACAATCTCGCCGTTCTGTAGCGCCATCGCCCCCAACCCCAGCAGATAGCGCGCATCCGGGTACAGGATAGCCGCGAAGTCTCGTATTCGTGACCTGTTGAGCGCAGCGAGTTGCGGGTAGCGCTTCCAGCCAAAGCCGGCTGCAATGCGCCCCTGCGCATCGCATTCCGCAAGCTCGGTTACCGCCTGCTGACCGTGCAGGCGCTCTGCAAACAACGGCATCGGCAGATTCGCATCACCGCGCTGGTACGCACAGAGATAAACTTCGTTCATGTGAGCATCTTGCGCGATGACCGCCTCATTGGCGTCGCTTTCTGCGAAGATCTGCGCCGCGATAGCCGCCAGCGACGAGACCGGCACGATTTGCAGGTTGGCACCATGCGCCAACCCCTGCGCAACCGATGCGGCGATGCGCATGCCAATAAAGGAGCCGGGTCCGTTTCCCAGCACGATCGCATCGAGGTCGGTAACGTTCAGACCGGCGTCCTCGAGCACATCGTGAATCATGGGTACCAATAGCCGCGTGTGCTCACGCTCCTGTTCCTCATGTCGCGTGTGGACATTGGCGCCATCGTGCAGTGCAACGCTGCATGCCAGCGACGAGGTGTCGAGCGCGAGCAGCTTCACGCGACTTTGCCCTTGCGTTCGTGTGCGGCCAGAAAGCTGGACACTTCATTCAATGCCGAGGTTGACGGCATAGGCTCGAGGCATTGCAGGAATACGCGGCCGTAACGCTTCGTCGCAATACGCGGATCGCAGAGGACAATGACACCGTAGTCGTTCTGGTCGCGCAACAGTCGCCCCGCGCCCTGCTTCAGGGATAACGCAGCGAGCGGCAGCTGGTGGTCCATGAACCCGTTGCCGCCCTGGCGACGGATATGCTCGAGGCGCGCCATCATCAGCGGATCGCCGGGGGAGGCAAACGGTAACTTGTCGATAGCAACCACGCTAAGCGCCTGGCCACGAACATCGACGCCCTCCCAGAAACTGCCGGTGCCGAGCAATACCGCATCACCGCTATCGCGGAAACGCCGTAACAGGTCGTCGCGCGGCGCATCCCCCTGCGCCAGCAGCTGTCGGCCGCGGAGACTCGACCTGTGCGTCTTGAACCACTTTCTTGCGTTGTTGAGCGCACGGTGACTGGTGAAAAGGCAGAACATCCCGCCGGAGGTCATGTCCAGCAACGGCGTGACTGCCTCGAGCATCGCCGCCGTGTGACCCTGATCCGACGGTTGCGGCATGTCTTCGGGCAGATAGACGAGACCGTTCTGTTGAATATCGTAGGGACTCGGAAACGTCAGCCCGGCTACGTTCGAAAGGCCCATGCGCGAACCGAACAGCGAGAAGTCCTCGCCAACAGCCAGCGTCGCTGATGTGAAGATCCACGCCTGGAAACCGTTGTCGATCAGCCCGTTCAGCTTTTCGGACACATCGAGTGGTGTCAGGTTCAGACGGACGCTGCGCGGGTTGACCTCCAGCCAGCGCAGCCCGTCCCAGGCATCGTCGCTGGACAGAATAGCGAGGCGTTCGGCCGCGGCCTGCAGCTGTTCGACTATCTTCTCGAGATCGACTGACGTCTCTGCAAGTTCCGCCAACGCTTGATGCACATCGTACAAGGCATGTGCGAGCCCGTTGAGCGGCTCACGCAGCTCTGCCATGAGATCGCCAAGTTCATGCCGGCCTTCCTTTGCCGGTGCCTCGGCGCGCAGTACGCGCACGGCCGTTTGCAGCGCATCGATACGACGCTGCAATTCCGGCTGCGAAAACGACAGGCTTGCTGCGCGCGCCTCGTCAACCAGTCGCTCGAGTTCGCGGCTGCCCAGCGAGACACCAAAAAACTGCACGGCGAGGTCCGGCACCTGGTGTGCTTCGTCGAGAATGATCGCCTCGGCGCCCGGCAGGAACTCAACGAAACCTTCTTCCTTCATTGCCAGGTCGGCGAGCAGCAGGTGGTGATTGACGACCACGAGGTCCGCCTCCTGGGCAGCCCGACGCGCTTTCACCACGTGGCATTTCGAATATTCCGGGCATTTCTGCCCGAGGCAGTTGTCTGCGGTTGAGGTCACGAGCGGCCAGATCGGGGAGTCCTCGGCAACCTCGGTCACCTCGGCACGATCGCCGCTATCGGTGCGATAGCGCCACTCGCTTACCCGCTTCAGATCCGCGGCCAGTGTCGAGGACACGTCAGTGAGCTGCTCCACTCGTTGCAGGCAAAGGTAGTTTGCGCGGCCCTTCAGCAATGCCGTCGTGACGGGCCGCCCGACCGCTTTGCCGATCAGCGGCAGATCGCGATGGTAAAGCTGATCCTGCAGTGCTTTGGTGCCTGTGCTGATGATCGTCTTGCGACCGCTCAGCAACGCAGGTAACAGGTAGGCAAAGGTCTTGCCGGTGCCGGTGCCGGCCTCGACGACGAGCTTGTCGGAGTTTGCGATTGCCTCGGCAACGGCCTCCGCCATCCAGGCCTGTCCGGCGCGCGGCTGAAAGCCGGGCAGCAGCGCCTTCAGCGGGCTCTTCGCGCCAAAAAATTCGGTCAAGTCTGTCACGGCCGAAAGATTACACGGTTATGCGCGCGCTGGCCTTACCGAATTCTGCCGAAGACACGCTAAAACCCTTTGCCTGGGCCTCAGCGTTGCCCGGCGATCGCTTTCAGCAGCCGCTGGTCCGCCTTGACGGAAAACCGCAAATAGGGTCCGGCCGCCGTGTAGCGAGCCTGCTCGAAGTCCTTGTCATCGAAACCGAGAACGTTGTAACCCAGCGTCAGCCACATGTTGCGGCCAACGTTGTAGCCAATATCGACGCCCAGGCCGTAGTCGATGACCCTGGACTGGTAGGAGTGGTAGATACTGCTGTTCACCCCGGCGTCCCAGCGATCGCCGAATCCGCGCCGGTAGTCGATACCCAGCAGATCGGTGTAGCCGGTATAGCCATCGCCGCCGAGTTCGCTGCGCACGTACTTGAATGCATACTGAAGCGACAGCTGCGATGCCGCGCTGATACGACGATTTGCGTTGAAGTTGTTGATGAGCCGCCAGCTCTGCTGTTCCTCAGCCGAGGTCACAGCACGATCGTAGACGAGATCGACCCGATCGAGGAATGACCACTTGCTGTCTGCTACGCGATACGCCCAACCGAATTTCAGATTCGCCTGCTTGAGTTCGTTCCCCAGTACGTTGTCGGCCTGAAACATCGTCAAGCCGGCGGACAGGCCGTGGCCGGTCGTCGGCTGCCGGTACCAGCCCATCAGCATCGAAACACGCTCTTCGCTGTCGGCGTTGCGGGTTTCCAGGCGCGCATTCGCACTCCAGAGTTCGGTCGTGAAGGTTGCCCCGGTGTAGGCGGCGGTGAAGTCCTCGTTTCGCGATCCGGAGGTCAGTTCGCGGTCCGGGTCAAATGACCGGGCATCGGCGTCGAGCAGCGTTTCGGCATGGTCAACGCCAACGTCAAAGATCCAGTGATCGTTGAGCTGAAAGCCCTGGATCAATCCCACGTTGGCAAACAGCCGCGGACCGAACTCGTCGGTTTCATTGGTCAGAAACGAATTCACCTGGGCACGGCTCCATGGCGTGGCGCGCACGCCCAGGCGCGTGGTTTGAGCGTCCAGGTTCTCGCCCTTGCGCGTCTTCGTATTCTGCGACCAGGTCGATGCCATCGGCAACGCGGTAATCCGCGCCGACCACGTATCGTGACGGATAATCCGTATTTTCGGCATCTGAATTGATGGCGGTGCTGCCACTGATACGCAGGTTCAATTTGTCGTCGAACACTTTCTTCGACAGGCCGAGCTCTGCCAGGTCGCTGGACTTGCGTTCGCCGTCTTCGAACTTGTCCTCGGCGTGGGCGAGACCAAAGCGTGCCGTGAAGTTGTCCCGGTCGTAGCGGACCAGGCCACGCGCCACGTTTCGAATCGCGTCGGTCTGCAGATTCTGCTGCCAGCCCGCCTCGCCTTCGAATGCAAACCGATCGTTCATCCTGGCGCGTGCATCCACACCGACGCGGCGCACGCCAAGCTCCGCGTTACTCTGGTAGCCAACGCCGAAGCTGTCATCTACCTCGGTGAGAAAGGCGCGAACATCAACCTTCTCGCCGTTATGTTCGAGTTCCACCCGATGCGCAGAACCGCTCGTCTCCACACCGGCAATGACCCTGTTCGAATCCGCGACTTCCGCCTTCAGGACCGTCTGATCGTTGACCTGCCAGCGCAGGTCCAGGCCGGTCAGGTCCGCTTCGGCACCCTGGGTCTCGTCATTGATATGGCTGAAGCCCAACTCCGCGGAATCCGCTCCGAATCGAATCGACCCTCGGCCGCCAGCGACGACATCATCAGTCCCGGCAGACAACGATTCGTATTCAACGATGATATAGACGGGGTTCAGATCCAGATCGCGACTGGGAATCGGCTTCTTGAAGTACAGGGTCCCGTCGAGCGTGTCGAGATTGTAATCGAGGAATCTCGCCTGCGTCTCGGTCTTCAGCACGACGCCCGAATCAAAACGATCTCGCACTTCGATGCGCACGATCTCGCTGTTCGCAATGATCGGTGCGTTGCTGAGCCGATACAAACCCGAGGTGCCGTCGCCACGGATTTCGTCGCGATTGAATGACTGGTCCGTTTCAGCCGCGAACACCGTGTAACCAAAGTTGTCGCCACGATACTCGCTCTTCAGGCCATTGAAGCGACGTTGGTAACGGGCGAGTTCAGTCACGGACAAGCCGGTGTCGAAGTCGCCAAACAGCGCATAGAACTGCTGGCGTTCAATCTTCAGGTATAACTTGCGCTGACTGGCCGCTTCGAAGCGCTGCTCGCTGACATCGGCATATAGCGAGTAGTAAGCGTTTGGATCGACGACCGTTTCGAAGCGGTCACGGCTGCGATCGCGGTCGCGCGCCGAGTCCATGGCGAGCGTCAGGAGATACTCGCCCCGGATGGATCCCTTGGCAAAGAACGCGACTCGTCCCTCGTCGTAGTAGCCGTCTTCGTTGCCGGCGTCCATAGCGGCGTCAATATTGTCGGACAAGGTGTTGTAGCCCGCCGTGCCTTCAGCAAAACCGACGAGTATCCAATCGCGTTGTGCGGGCTTCAGCCACGCGCGAAGCTCCTGCTCCCGGTTGTTCTCGAAAGACAACACGAAATTCACCTCGCCTGTCTGTGTCGTTGGCGCCAGCTCAATGTACGCGATGCCATCGGCACCTACCCTGTAAGACGCGTTGCGCGTGCCGATCTCCACGAGGTCGTTCTTGCGGTCGTTTTCTTCATCCCATGCGGAACGGTATGGCGCATCAACCCGGAATCGGCCAACGACACCCGCTCGTGCCGGCTTGTTGCTACGGTCGAACAACCTCAGTGCGATGACAGGTTGAGTCTTGCCATCCGCGACCAGGCTCGACAGCTCCTCGACCAGTTCGGCGCGAATCGGGCCGCCGGAGAAGTGAATGGTACGGCGAATACTCTTCGCCTTGCTGCCGTCAGCGTTGCGAATAACAGCGCGCAGTTCGTTTGCGCCATCGGTCAGGTCTACGCCCGCCCAGCGTGACACCGCCACGGTGCCGGCCAGGTTCTTTGCCTCACCCGCGAAGTTCAACTTGTTGACCGACACACCGTTCAGCGTCAATTCAACGCTTTGCCCGGGCTCGTGCTGGATCGCCACTTTGGTCGCAGGAATGGCCGGTGCAAAACCTTTTCCAGGGAGCAACATCGCGTAACCCTTTTTGAGGGTTTCCAGCGGCGGCTCTTTCTGCGATGACGGCATGCCTGCATTCTCGTCGACGAGCTCGCGCCGTTTGCGCACTTTCTCCATCCCCGGTATGGCTCCGACCGTGGGCGTTTCCTTGGTGCCGCTGCTGACTTGCGTAACCTCGAGAAAAGACGGGCGCGTCGGACGAATGCCGCTCATGACGAGCTCGACACGACGGTTCTTTTGTCGACCCGCCGCCGTCGTATTGTCCGCAAGCGGATCGTCCGGACCACGCCCCTCGACCTGGATATCGGCCGCGGGAATGCCAAGTGCGTTTGCAATATACAGGGCTGAAGAGGTAGCGCGTGCTCGTGACAGGACATAGTTGTCTGCAAACAGGTGGCGATTGCTGGCCTTGATGCGCTGACTGTCAGTATGGCCGATTGCAGACAGGCGAATATCGTTGACGCCCTGCCAGTCTCGGACCAGCGCATCCAGCTGCTGCTTGTCTTCAGCAGAAAGCTGATCCGAAAGGACCGCGAATTTCAGGTCCAGCACGTAGCCATCGTTTTCCAGGATGGCGGGCTCCCGAACCATCTTGGTTTCAACGACGGGCGTTGTTTGCGCGGCTTCCATCGGCGTGTCGAAGCGCGCCAATGCCTTGCTCACGAGTTCGCCATGGACAGCACCACCGATCGATGCGGTGAAGCTCAGGTTGCTGGTCCAATTGCCAAACTGGCCATCCAGCGCCATCGACAGAGACGGACCGACCTGGCGCGGCTCGCCAACTGACGCACCGTTCAGTCGCAACGTTCCGGGCAAATACTGGACGCCGGCGGGCAGCAGGATCTCGAGGTTGATGTTGTCGATCTCGACATTGCCAACCCCGTTCAGCGTAAGCTCATAGCCCACCTGGTCAGCACTTGCAGCACCTGCATGCCGCATTTCGATATCGATGCGGCCTTGCGGGCGGGGCTTGCGCCGCACGAAGAAATCCGCGCGCTTGAGGCTACCGCGCGACAGCTTGACGAACTGCGAATCTGCGCGACCCGCATAACCGGGTGTATCGCCACAACCAATCACGTCGAGATAGGCGGGCACCGTGAACGTGTCGAGCTGCGCAACATGAGTTCCAGGCGTCAGTCCCTCAAAATGATATCGTCCGCCCGCATCCGTCACCGCGTAGCGGCCGTCCTCCAGGTAGACGCGAATGTTGGCCACTCCCTGTTCCTCGCCAAAACTACTCTGGCTGCAGTCCGCCTCGAGTACCCGCCCGACGAGCGTTGCCGTCGTGCGAAACAAATCCTCGGTAAGGCGAATGAGCGCCGTTGACTCGTTCGAAACGAGGCCGCCAGCAGCAAATGCCGTGGCGGTGTTGACAAGTTCCTTGTCACTTTGACCGCCGATGACTTCGACGACATAGAAAATTTGTGTTCGCCCGGCGATCGGCAGCGTAGTGACCGAAAACTCCAGTACGCGGTGATCGGGGCCGATGAACGGATCGGCAGCGTCGGCTCCGTCAATCTGTACAGAGCCTGGCACGAATCGCAAACCGGGCGGCAGCTGGTCGACAATCCTGATGTCATTGGCGACACCCGTAGACGACGCATTCTCCAGCAGCAACTCGTAGCGCACGAAGTCGCCCGGCGAGGCTACGGTCGTCAACGTCCTTTTTTGCAGAAACAACGCCGACGACAGGGGATCCAGCGGGATGTCGATTGCGAACGAAAGGTCACCCGACTTGGTGAACTGGTTGCCGAACGATGCGGGGCTCAGCGCATACGGTGCGCCCGGCAAACTCTGCAGTTCGGCGATTGATGCGGCGGAAGGTGCAATGTAGTTCGCCGGTGGTGTAACCAGGAGGCGGTAGTCGCCGTCGGGAACGACCGGGAAGCGGTATTCACCCGGACCGAAAACATAGGACGTACCGGAACTGTCGGTTACGGTGCCACCGCTGACGATCGAGGACGGGAACTGGCTGATACCGTCATTGCCATAGACCGTCGCCGGCAAGCCGGTCAGCGCGTCGACGATTTCTATGGTGGAACCGCTGATTACGGTGCCGGTTCGTGACTCGAACACGCGTTGTACCGGATCGAGTATGGCGGATGCCTGCGCCGTATCTGTCGAATCGACAGGATCCACGTAAGCGACAGTGATACCGCTTGTCGGTGGTCCTCGCAGAACACAATCGCCCGGGATGGGCGCACCAGAACCGAGCGGCACGTAACCACTGAAGACACCGGTATCCAGCCCGGTCTCGCTGAGCTGGATGGTCTCAGTATCACCGCTCAGGGTGTTGCTGACGATCACCGTGACATAGTCTATCTGCTGGTAATCCAGGTTCTGGTCGCTGTCGACGAGCCTGATGAAGGCTGCTTCGCCAATGTTGTAGGCCGATGTCGTACGAATATCCTGAACGAGCGCCGGGTTTATCGTATTGCCACCCACCAGCGTCGGATCCACCAGCGTCTGCAGTGCGCCGCCCGTCATGCAGGCCGCGGGCCCGACAGTTTCCTGGGCAGTTCCAGTGCCATTCGCCACGACGCGCGTGAAGTCCACGCTCGCCGGACTGCGCAGGACCGCAGTAACAACAGAAACCTCGTTACTCAGTACCGACGTCAGCTGTCCGGAACGGTCCAGATGTTCAAGCGAAGCCTGGTTCGAAATAACGGCGCCGGGCGGACTCGCAAACGCCGCCCCTGAGACCAGGATTGACGCGAAAAAAGCGGCCAGGAAGGTCCGCAGAACGGTGTTGCAGGAACGCCAGACGTGGCTCGGGGGGAGCTTGCGCTCCCCCCGAGAATTGGCTTTTACACGGTCACGTGGAGTTCGCCAAGGTGGCTCAGTTCCGTGTGCGACCTGCAGCGGGCCACTCAGAAGAGTGACCCGCCGTTCGGTCGAAGTGTATCGTCCATTGAACACCGTGATGCTTGCTTTGACTGCTTTACAGGATCAACAAACCCGAACTACAGGATTATCGCCCGGAATGTCACAGTCAGCGTCGTAGACGTCGCAGGCGTCACCGGCGCAGCCAGCGTCAGGTTCCTGAACGTCACATCCGCACCCTGTATCACCGCTGATCGTTCGCAGGCACTGCCTGGCGTCGTCGAGAAGACGCAATAGGTCACCGCGCCATCGTTGTCGATCTGAGCATCCGCTGTGTTGCCGTCAAAGCCGAGGAAATCAAGCTCCAGCTGGTTCACGAGATCATCGCTGATCGCGACATTGGTAGCGTTTGCCGAGCCGCTGTTGACGATGGTAATCGTATACTCGATGGTTTCACCCGGGGTTGCCGGAACGCCGCCAACGACCGTGTAGCCTTTGGTAATCGCCAGCGTTGCAGCGGTAACAAGCCAGCCATCGATCGCCGATTCTTCACCGTCGTTGCCAGCATCAGCTGCGACACTCTCGACCGTCGTGGCGCCATCAGGACCGCCATAGGTAATCGTTCCGGTGCCACCGCTACCGGGCTCCGTGGCCGTCGCAGTAAGCTGCACGCCCGAGACATCAGCGTCCAGCAGGTTCAGCGCCAGGTTTGCATCGCCCCAGACACGAATCCGTATCGAAGCATCTGCCACCAGTGTGTCGACAAACTGAGGTCCACCCTGGACCGGATCGGCACCACCGACGCTTACAGCGTACTCAATAGAGTCCAGATCAACGTTGTCCGTCTGACCGCCAACTGTGCCGCCCGTCATGTGCGCCAGAGCAAGTGCAAAATCAAGATCTGCGTTACTGGTATTGGTCAGAGTGAAGTCGACCCATGCATCCTGCTCGCCAGGAGAGACGCCTTTGAGATTGCTATCAACCGGTACCAACGTGAAGTCGACACGTCGATCCACCTTGAACGTTACAGAAGCCGTCTCTTCAGGCTGAGCAACGCTGCCTACCTCGTAGTTCACCCTGGCTTCGTTGAGAATATCGAAACCGGCGACCGTCCCGGCAGCCATCGCCTGCTGCCCAAGCAACAGAGCTGCAACAACTGCAGTAAACCTGAAGACCAGGCCTGTCTTGCCAACTAAAACTTTCATCACGGTACTCCTTACCATTCATACAAAAGCCGGCAATCCGCCGGGCAGGTAACACTCTTTTCCAAAACGGAACCTGCAGTCCGTCTTGCTCTAAACGAGGCGCACGGAAACACCCGCACTCCTCACCAAAATCCTATTCCAGTATTGCGGCGAAGCGCGCTGTCCCCTGCGCCCCCGCGGGAAGATCGTTTTGCATGACCCAGCGGACATGCGTGAAGTCACCGGCCTGTGCATCGCGCACCTCGCCGTCCTCTACAATCGTCAATTCGTTTGCCGCAGCAAACGTCACGCCGCCGTCGACAGAAAACTGAATATCCATACCCGGACCGAACGCCGAGCCGTCGACGTACATCAGGTCTTCTGCAATCGGGTTGGTAATTACGATGTTGTCAGCCGGCTCGGTACCGACATTCGTAAACGTAATCGTGTAGACCACGCTTTCACCGGGCACCACGAGCTGCGCCGGCACCAGTCGCGTCTCCGACTCACCCGCCTCGTTAATAACGACTTCCTGTTTTTGTACGGTCGTCTGTAAATCGAGGTGTCCTTGTTCCTGCGCCATAGCCGCTCCGGCCAACGCAATCAAAATAACGCTCATAAAAGTTTTCATAACAGCTCCTCGCCGTGCTTGGTTCATCGCTCAAAACTCACTAATCAATAACCACCTGGAATTCGACGGTCTGCGCACCAAGAGCCTGCGTCAGGTCACCGAGCCGAACGACGACTGACGGTGCCCCGGATGTGTCGAATTCGCCTTCATCGGTATCAGCCAGATCGGAAAGTGCTGATCCGTTCAACGTAATGCTGTTCGGAACGTAGGTGGTAAACGGGGGAATCGCGTCGCGCACGATGCTCGCGGTCGCCGTGCCAATTGAGTTGACGTTAACGACAATGGTGTAAGTCAGCGTCGCGCCTGGCACTGCTTCGTTGCCGCCGAAAGGATCGTTGACCAGCTGCGCCTTGGTCACGCTGACCTGCACATCAGAAACCAGGTACTCACCAGTGTCCTCTGCTTCGCCGCCGGTCGAGCCGATCACTGCGTTAACGCCGCCGTCTCCCTGGCCGGCAAACACCGTGCCCGGCGCGCCAGTACCTGTCGCGGAGGTCGCGGTCAGTTCACTACGACCTGTCAGACCGTTGGCCAGGCCGCTCGGGATGTCATTAACGAGAAACACGCTGATCGACTCATCGGCGAGCAGGTCCGGATCATTGCTGCCGGGCGTATACGGCTGGTCACCGGCGTTGAAGTCACCGCTGCCGTCCGTGTCGAAATAGATGCCGGGGACAGCCGGTGTCGGATCGAAATCATCACCGGCAATCAGGCTGTCGATAGCCAGCTGAAACGTCTCTGAGCCGTTACCCGTATTGGTAACCGTGAACAGCAATGCACGTGCAGCATCGCCCGGTGCAACCGGCGTCTGCGGACTTTGCAGCGTCACGGTAACGTTGATGCGTTCGGCTACCGCAAGCGTCGTCGTGTTCGACTGAATGGTAAGGGGGGTTCCCGACAGGTCGTAGTTAACGACTGCGGTATTTTCGATAACCGTCCCGACAGCGGTACCCACAGCAGCTGCTGGCGCGCTGAGTACGCAAAGAAAAGTCAGATAGGTGATTCGCCGCGTCCATGCGAACGCCGACGCAAACGTTGAGTTTGCCGTGTCCAAGGTTCATTCCTTTCGAGGTAACGTACTGGCGCGCTACCCGTCGCCTGCCCGCTGTCATTGCGGTCATGGCTGGACTGTTATGGAAAATGAACCGGGCCGCACGGATTTCGGCCCTTATGTTCTAAAACTGTGAATCGTCTCTCACTTTTGCCGTGAAGCGGCTCACAATCGGTTCGCGTTGCCGGTTTGCCGCTGTGCAGAGAAGGTGCTCGCCGAGCAAGGCTCAGTTTGGCCGACTTATCGAAAGCTTCTTCATTTTAGAGCGCAACGTGCTCGGAGGAATGCCGAGCCTGGCGGCGGCGCCAGCGCTCCCGGAGATCTTCCACCGGGCATCCTCAAGGACAGCAACGATATGCTCGCGCTCGATTAGCTTGAGATCGGAGACAGGCGCTTGCGCCGGTGCCTCGATTTCCTGGGGAGGCGCAAGCGGTGCCGCGAGATTCAGTACCGGCCCCACCGACGATATCAACGCGCGCTGCACGACGCCTTCCAGCTCGCGTACGTTGCCGGGCCAAGTGTAGCGACGCAGTTGCTGCATCATGTCTGCAGATATTTCCTTGACCTCGCGCCCCAGCCGAGGCGCATGCACCCTGACGAAGTGCTGCGCAAGCATGTCGATATCTTCGCCGCGATTCCGAAGCGGCGGCAAGGTGATCGGAAACGTATTGATGCGATAGTAGAGGTCCGAGCGAAACTGACCGTCTCGCACAGACTCTGCGAGATCGCGATTGGTGGCGACGATCAGCCTTGCATCGACCTTGATGGTCTTGCTACCTCCGAGTCGATCGAACTCACCTTCTTGCAACACCCGCAGCAGCTTCGCCTGTAACTCGAGCGGAATCTCGCCGATTTCATCAAGAAACAACGTGCTGCCGTGCGCCAGATCGAAGCGGCCACGCTTTGCGCCGTCCGCCCCTGTGAATGCACCCTTCTCATGCCCGAACAACTCACTTTCGATCAGGTTCGCCGGCAGCGCCGCGCAGTTCACTTTTACCAACGGACGGTCGCAACGCTCGCTAAGCTCATGTATGGCACGCGCTATAAGCTCCTTGCCTGTGCCGGTCTCGCCGAGAATCAGCACCGGGGTTTTGGTGGGCGCCACCTGCTCAACGAGCTGCAGGCTGTGCAACACCGCATCGCTGCGACCGACAATCTCGTCAAAACCATGCGTCAACTCGATTTCATTCCGCAGGTAGACGTTTTCCGCCTCGAGCCTCTCTTTGGCTTCCTTCAGCTGGCCCATGGCGTTATCCAATGCACGCCGCGATTTGAGCCGCAGTACGAAGTTTGCGAACAGCTCAGCGAAAACCGTCAGGTCTTCCACATCCTGATCAGACCAGGCTTTTTGCTCCGCGAGGCGGCCGCAGGTCATACCGCCGACGGTATCCCCGCCAACGACCATCGGCAGCGCGAGAAATGACTTCAGCTCGTAACGCTGCAGGTTGACTCTGTCGACCCCGGCCTCGTCAGGCATCCTGTCGACATCGTCAATCCGCACGGGCCTGTGCGCCATCAGCTCCTTACCGAAAACCGGAAACTGGTCCATCGAGACCTGTCCAAACGGCTTCTCACCGGGACTCCACACATATTCAACGCTTGCCACATCGGCGTCCTTGTCCAGCCAGAACATCGTCGAACGATCGGCACCGACAAGATCGCAGACCAGTTTCATGCAGTCCCGGAGGACGAGGTCTGCTTTCGGATCCGGTGCTGTCACCAGCCGCGAAGACACCGTGGCCACCAACGTCTGGAAGCGTCGCCTTTGCTGCAGTGCCTCTTCCGTCTTGCGAAGCAGCGTCAGGTTGCTTTCGACGGCCCACATTCGATGCAGCAGTCCGCCGCGAACGATCCCGACAGTGTTGATTTGCAGAGACCGTCGTTCACCGTCAGGCGCCACGTAGTCCAGACTGTATGCTTCAAGACGATAGTCGTTTTCGACGAATGCGCGGAAATAGTCTTCGTGTGACCTGGCGTCCTTGGCGCTGTCGAGGTCGCCAAGACGTCCACCGATAACTTCCGACGGGTCCTCTGCACCGAGTTCTCTCGCGAAGATCACGTTGCAGTCCTGCAGCACAGCGTCGAAGCTGCGCTCAATCTGCTCCGTGATCGGCAAGTCAGTTGCCATAGGCGGGTCGAATCGGTAGCAATACACCGAATTCGAGGTGCTATCGAACAGGTAGCGAAAACGTTCTTCGGCCTGGTATTCGAAGTACTTCGACACCTCGAGTTCTCTTCGCGTGTCGAGGATTTCGACTTCCGTGCTGCGCCGGTTTCGCAGGGCGAAAACCAGTCCCAGTGCAATCATCAGGAAGCCCGCGACGGACAACAGCGTGTGCATCCGCTGGAACAGTATTTCGCCGGACGCAACGGCGTCCGCCGGGACGATGAACGACAGGTGTCGGATTCGGTAGGCGGTTTCCCAGAAATGCGCGAATATGGCGAGCGCCAGGCCGAATACGACCAGAAGGCCGCCATGGGCGAGGACACGGCTCTTCAGGCGACTCCGGGAAGTGACGGAAATGAGCAGGGCAGCCGAGGCCAGAACTGCGCCGAGTTCAGCGACGCTCAGCACCACGTCAAGGTTCAATGCATCAACCACCAGGTCGCCCCTTACTGGTATTGAAGTACAAAGGACAGCCAAAAAAGTTGGTCACCGTCCGAGATCGGGTGCCTTTTAACACCCTGGAGCAGAGACGCTTGTTGAGCTGTTTGTTAAAGCCTTGATTGCCCGATGTTTTACCACCGCGGTGACGACATAGTCACGATATTTCGTGGCTTCGTCCAAATGTCGTGACTTAACGACACATTGCGATTTTTTCTTTTTTTCCCAATGGCTTACGCAAGTCCATGATTCGTCGGGAATTTTTTTGCCGAAGTGGGACAAAAATCGCGTTTGGCACAGAACCTGCAGCATATGGGCTATACAGCGCAGAAAATCCGATTCGTGGGCATGCTGCGCAACGGTAACCCGGGGTACTGCAAGGAGCCATGACATGCAAGTGTCGACCAAAGAGATCAACCTTGTGCTAATCGCGTCAGATTCAGGCCGATCATCGATGTTGCGCGACGCCATGGCCAGGTGTGGGGTCGATGGCGTCATACGGCGAATCAAACCTGGTGATCCCGCGATAGACTGCGCTCTGCAGCAGGGACCCTACCGCGATAAACCACTGCCCGACCTGTTTTTCGTGGACTTTACCGACCCTGGCGAAGAGACCATTGCCGTTCTCAATGCGATAGCTTTCGGCGACCGGCGCGCCCCTGTTCCGGTTGTCCTGATCACGAGCCCTCAATCGCAGGAGCTCCTGGACAGCGGTACGCTTGCCGCCGACTCGGCGGTCATGTTCTCGCCGACCAGTCTGCCGTCCTTCATGCGCAAGATGAAACTCGAAAAACGCCCGTCCTTCTTCAAGGCGCTGCGAACGCTGTATCAATACGGACCTATTCTGGTACGTTCATCCGTGTCGGCGATACGCTATGACAGGGGTCCGACCGTACAGTCTGCATGATCCGCACACCCTCCCCCGGGCAGCCGACTGTGTGGCCTATTTGAGCCGCGCTGACAGATCGATAACACGCGACGCTTCCGCGAGGCTGGTCACACCAGTAATTACCTGCGGGACCACCTGCTCAACGAGGTTCCTGAATCCGGCAGCCTCCGCGACACGCCGTATTTCGATTGAGGTTGAACCTCTCTCAAGTAACTCGTTGAGCGCGTCGTTCAAGGCGAGCAATTCGAACACCGCAACTCGACCTTTGAATCCGAGGTAGTTGCAGTGTTCGCAGCCGACCTCGCGATACAACTGCAACGCCTTGGATTTGCTCACGTGCAGGATACGCTGCTCGAACGGTTGTGGCGTATACGCCTGCTTGCAGTCAGGACAGAGTTTGCGAAGCAGGCACTGGAAGACGATTCCGCCGAGATTTCCAGAAATTTGCCTTGGCTGTAAACCGAATTCCTGCAGCCTTGCCAGCGCCGCTAGCGCTGACCCCGCCGTTAGCGCCGCGAATACCTGGCGCCCGCTGCTTGCAGCGCGCAAGGCGGCAGCTGCCGCTTGCTCGTCCCTGAGCTCGTCCACCATCAGCACGTCGGCATCCTGCTGTAACAGCGACTCCAGGCTGTGACCATTCCGAGTGTCATCGCCCGCGAAGACCTGGGTCTGACGAATTGACGGGACGGTAGCCGCCGTCGGCTGCTCGTGCGTGACGATTGCCACAGACTCGTCGCTTCGATAGCTCAGTATCGAATGCAGCGTGCTGCTCTTGCCGCTTCCTGGCGCCCCGGCGATGACGACCAGCCCGTCTGGCCGTGCCAGCATCAGGCGCAGGCTGGCGAACGCCTCGCTATCCAGGCCCAATCCGTCCAACGGCTGTGCCTGCGCATATCGCTCGACGATACGCACGACGACGCAGTTTCCCTTGAACGTCACCTGACGCGAGAAATACAGTGTCACATCACGCTGTCCCAGGACCATCGAGGTACTTCCGGTATGCAATCGATCGTCCTCGTCACTGTCCATGGCGGACATTTCGACCAGTCGGTCCTGCATGCATTGCCAATAGCTTTGATGCAACGCCATGACCTGGCTCAGGACGCCGTCAATCCGGAATCGCACGCGCAGGAAACCGCGTTCCGGTTCGAAATGAATAGCGCTGGCGCGCCGCCGTGACGCTTCCATGACAATCGCGTCGACAAGTCGAACCAGCGGATGTGCGTAGCCTGGGGCATTACTGACAGCGCCCAGTTGGTCGGATGGAACACCGTCGATTTCGCCAAGAATATCCGGGATTGCCAGGTTGATGCCGTAGAACTTTCTGATCGCAGCCTTGATCTCGGATTCAGGAGCAACAACTGTTGCGATATCGACGCCGGTGCGTATCGACTGGAACAGCTCTTCGTCGGCGGCAAGATCAAAGGGCTCCGTAGCAGCAAGCGTCAGCAGCTGGGCTTCGTCATCGAACTCTATCGGCAATACGCAACAACGTTCGGCAGCTTCCTTCGACACCATCGCGATGGCATTTGGTTGCGGTATCAAGGCGCGTAGGTCAAGCCGCGGTTCACCGAGCAGCTCATGCAGCGTCTCGCTGAGTACCTTTTCGCTGATCATGCCGAGCTCAACCAGGATCTTGCCGAGCGGACGCTCGTGCCTTGCCTTTTCCTGAAGGGCGCGACGCAGCTGCAACTCGCTGATGAGACCAGCTGCAATCAGGCGCTCAATGAGCGTAACGTTGGGTTGCGTCTCGCGTAGGGCGTGCACCGACGACGTCATGTAGCGGTCCTTCGAATTCGCGCTGAGCGGGCCATCCGGCGCCCTTCGACAGGCACACCGGTATTACAGTCTTATCGGCCAGCCGCCGCTGCGCTTGAGCCTTTCCCGGCGTCGCTAAAGAAGTACAGGCTTCCTGCCGCTAAAGGTGAGTACCAAAGGCCAACGGAGCCGGCTTCGTGCATGGATCTGCATCAACCTCAGAGAATGCCAGCAACCGCCCGGTGACACTGCGGCAGTCCGTCTATTGTGCGCTGGATACCGCGCAGGGCGAGTCGGGTGTCAGCCTTGCCGTCGACGTTTTCCTCATCGCGTTGATCGCCGGCAGCGTTGGCGCTGTCATTCTCGAATCCATTCCGTCATTCGAAGCGCAATATGCCTGGCAGCTCGGCATTTTCGAGGTGTTCACGGTCGCCGTGTTCACTGTCGAATATTTGTTGCGAGTTTGGTGCTCGGTCGAGCAGGAGTCCCTGGCACAACAGACTGCGACGCAGGCGCGACTTCGCTACATGACATCGTTCCACGCAGTCATAGACCTGGTCGCAATTCTGCCCTTCTACCTGCTCGCACTGGGTCTGACCGGCGGCGTTGATATGCGCTTCCTGCGCGCCGTGCGCCTGTTGCGCGTACTGAAACTGACGCGCTATTCGGCGGCCATGAACATGGTATTCATAACATTTCGCGAAAACGGACGGGCACTGTCGGCAGCGTTCCTTATACTGCTCACCGTCATGCTGCTCGCCGCCTCAGGAATGTACTACTTCGAACGCGAATCACAGCCCGACGATTTCGGCAGTATCCCGGCCGCGATGTGGTGGGCGTTTGCGACCCTCACAACGGTGGGCTACGGGGACGTGACGCCAATTACCGTTGGCGGCAAGATATTCGGTGCATTAATCACCGTTGTCGGCATCGGCATGGTGGCCCTGCCTACCAGTATCCTCGCGAGCGGCTACACCCAGCAACTCAAGGTGAGCACGTCGGTCTACGAAGGAAAAGCCGCTGAAGCGCTTGACGATGGCATCCTTAGCGACGACGAGATAAAGCACCTCGAGGAACTCCGCGTCGACCTTGGGCTCGGCAAACATACGGCAAGCCAGATTCTGGACGAAGGTCGAGTGAAGCAGATGTTGAGGCAGCAGAAACCGGTTTGCCCGCATTGTCACCAGGCGCTCGAGAAGGGTCAGCAGCCCGCCTAGTGGCCCTTGTTTTTCGGCGTGTTGAGCTCGTAGCGGCGTATCTTCTCCACGAGCGTGGTTCGTCCGACCCCCAGCAGTTCCGCGGCGCGCTGCACCACGCCCCCTGATTCCAGAAGGGCCTGGTGGATCATGTCTTGCTCGATCTTCGCAAGATATTGCTTGAGGTCCAGGCCGCCGGTCGGCAGGGTCGCTCGAATCCCGGCCGGCGCAGCGTTCAGATTGCTGCTAATGACTTCGGGTTGTGCCGGCTTTGTCGCATCGCGCTCCACGATAGGCCACGGCAGATCAGTGCGGTGGACGACGCCATTGGGCTTGACCACAACCAGGCGCTCGATAAGGTTTGCCAGCTCGCGCACATTGCCGGGCCACTTGTAGGCCTTGAGAACCGACATGGCATCGTTCGCGATTTGCAGCGATACCGATTTTTCGGCCGCCAGGCGGTGGATAAACTCGTCAACCAGGGGCGCGATGTCATCCGGTCGCGCACGCAGAGGCGTAATGTCGATAGGAAACACGCTGAGTCGATAGTAAAGGTCTTCACGAAATTTTCCGGCTTCGATGCGCCTTGGCAGGTCGCGATGCGTCGCAGCGATCAACCTGACGTCGACCGGAATACTGTCTGCACTGCCGACACGTTCGATCACTCGCTCTTCCAGCACGCGAAGCAACTTGACCTGCATGACCGTGGGCATGTCGCCAATCTCATCCAGAAAGAACGTGCCACCCTTCGCCTGCTCGAAGCGTCCCGCACGCGCACGCACGGCGCCCGTGAACGCACCGCGTTCGTGGCCGAACAGCTCGCTTTCCAGCAGGTTCTCGGGAATGGCTCCGCAATTCACCGCGATAAATGGTCCTTTTCGTCCGGATTGCTCGTGAATCTGGCGCGCAACCACTTCTTTACCGGTTCCAGACTCGCCGGTGATGAGTACCGTCGCGAGCGACGGCGCGACCTGTTCGATAAGACGCCGTACCAGCTCCGTATCGGCGCTGTTGCCGATCAGTCGGCTTCCACCGCACTTGGGATCGGTGTGATCGGTCTGGCTGTGAGAGGCTTTTATTTCGGCGAGGACTTCCCCCAGCGCATCGAGGCGAACCGGGTAATGCAAAGAGTGCACTCGCGCCCACGGGTATTCGCGGTGCAGGTCGCTGGCGATCATTCCTCGTCTCCGTCGGTGATCATGACGATGGGGATATTCGGATCCAGCTTGCCGATACCATCGACCAGCGAGCGTACGTCCTTGTCAGTCAGATCGGGTCCGATGAAAACAGCCTCCAGGCGGCTGTCACCGAGTTGTTGCTGCCACTTCGCGGGGGTCGCGGTACATACGTGCGGGGCATCCATGAACTCGATGAGTTCCTTGAGATTGTCGGCGGCCGTTCCTGCTCGATTGACCACCATGATCATGCTGTCCGCACTGTCCAATTCGCGCCCCTTTATCGTGAATTGTCGTCCAGGTCGGGGATGGTGTCGTCGATCGGCCAGCCCCGCATTAGCGTTTGTTTCTATTGGTCTTTCCGGCAAGCCTTCCAAATGTGTACCGAAATACACCAAATAGAGATGAAAATGGGTCAGTAGGATCATATTAGGACTACTCGCCCATATTAGGAACACTTTTCGCGTCAAAAATCCGTATTTGGTCGTTTTGATCCGTTTTTGCTCTGCCCGGGGGGGCTTTTTCACCGAACATTCCCGCGGGTCTCGCCGGAATGTCAGAAACGCAGGCTCAAGAAGCCGTCCCCGGCGCCGATCAAGTACGTTATGGATCTCGTATCGAAGATATTTGGCGGGCGCTCAGGCGAGTCGCAAGACAGGCAGCCTGTGCCGGTAGAGTCGCTCGCTGACGGTGCACTGGATACCCTCGGAAGCGTTATTCGCGTCATGGGCGACGAGTCCTTTCCGCTGGATCAGGATATGGACGCTACCGTCTTCCCGTCCATGTGCGCAGAGATTGCAAGGCACGTCGAGAACGGCGCCGCGGTGCCGTCCTTTGGTATACCTCAGTCAGAAAACGGTGCGCGCCAATGGGATAGAGTCCGGCGCTTCTTTGCGGATCGACGCCACGCCGAAAAGTCGTTCGTCATCGAACATCTGTCGGATTATCGGGGTGTGGTCGACGACCTTGTTGCCGGCCTGAGAGACATCGGCGAACGCGATCAGCTGACGGAAACCAGTATCCGCGAGAGCCTGAATTCGATCGAGGCGGCCGTTGAGAGCGGTACCCTGTCGAAAATCAAGGAGGCCTTCACAGAAACCGTATCGAAGGTCAACGAGACCTTTGCGCGGCAGAAGGAACAGTACGAACTGCAGTTGCAGGAGCTTAACGAGCGCATGTCCAGCTTACGCCAGGACCTGGTTGCCGCACGCGAGGAAATGAAACGCGACGCGCTGACCGATGCCTTCAATCGCGGTGCCTTCGATGCCGCGATCACGCAGAGCGTGAACATGCATTTCATCATGAAGCAACCCGTCTCACTGGTCATGGTGGACCTGGATAACTTCAAGCAGATCAACGATACCTACGGCCATACCGCCGGCGATGAAGTCCTGCGATCCGTCGGCGACTGCCTTGCACGGTCGTTCATTCGCAAGAGCGATTTCGTCGCGCGTTATGGGGGTGACGAGTTCGCCGTTATCCTGACCGACACCCCTGCGCGTCACTGCGAAACCCTGATTCAGCGTTTTCTCGAACAGGCGCGCAAGATCGAGATTGCGTCAGTCCCGGACGCGGCGCTTGTGGCCTGCTCGGCCGGCTACACGGAAATCGCCGACGGTGACACCGTTGCCACGTTCATCAAACGCGCCGATGAGGCGCTCTACACGGCGAAAAACGGCGGCCGCAACCACGCCGTATTCCTGCCGGCCGGGAAAAGCCCTTAATAGTCCAGTTTGGCGCCGAATTAGGCCACTTTCCGCCTAAAGCAAGGGCCGAGTCTGCCGATAAAACCTAAGGAGACGGTTTCCGTCTGATTCCATGGAACGGAGGGATGTACTTTGGATTTGGCAACACTCATCGGCCTGATCGGCGCGTTCGGTATTGTACTGACGTCCATCATGCTGGGCGGTTCTGCTGGCACGTTCGTTAACACCCCCTCGCTCCTGGTGGTGCTCGGTGGCACCGTGCTGGTAACCATGATGAAATTCAGCCTCGGCAAGTTCGCCGGGGCGGCTTCCATTGCGGTCAAGGCGTTCCTCTACAAACCTTCCAATCCCGAAGACCTGATCGAAGAATCCGTCGAACTGGCCAAGGCCGCTCGCCAGGGTGGCCTGCTTGCACTCGAAGACCGGGAAATCAGTGACGAGTTCATGAAAACCGGGCTCGGCCTGCTGATTGACGGACATCCCGCGGATACCGTCCGCGCGATGTTGCAGAAAGACCTGAACGAGACGCTCAAGCGCCACAGCGACGGACAGGACATCTTCAAGGCGATAGGCGATGTCGGGCCGGCCATGGGCATGATCGGTACGCTGATCGGCCTGGTCCAGATGCTCTCCAACATGGACGATCCCAAGCAGATCGGGCCGGCAATGGCTGTGGCGCTTCTGACCACGCTCTACGGTGCCATTCTCGCCAACATGTTCGCGCTGCCAATCGCCGACAAGCTGGCGGTACGAAGCCGCGAAGAGAATACCAGCAAGACCTTGATCATCGATGCCCTGCTGAGTATCCAGGGCGGCCAGAACCCGCGCATCATCGCGGCGATGCTTGAGGCGTATCTGCCGCGATCGAAACGAGCTGAAGAGGACGCCGAAGCCTGACCGGCTTCCAGCGTTGAGACATGTCTGACGGTGCACCGCAAAAGCAAGAAAGCGCAGGCGTTCCCGCCTGGGTCATGACATTTGCCGATCTCATGACGCTGTTGATGTGCTTCTTCGTCCTGCTGCTCGCGTTCTCGGAAATGGATGCGGCGAAGTTCAAGCAGCTTTCCGGCTCCATGAAGGATGCATTCGGTGTGCAGGCTGAAATTGAAGTCCGCACGATCCCGAAGGGTACCAGCGTGGTCGCACAGGAATTCAGTCCCGGCCGCCCCGACCCTACCGCTTTGCCGCAGGTCCGGCAGTTTACGGTTGACTCCAACAAGAATACGCTCGATGCGCTGGAGCGTGAAGCGCGGGAAATCGAAGAAGCCCGCAAGCACGCGAAGCGCCTGCGGCTGGCACTCAAGGAAGAACTCAAGAAAGGCGACGTCTCGATTCAGACCGAAGGCATGAAGGTCATAATTCACATCATGGAGAATGCCTCGTTCGACTCGGGCATGGCCGACCTGCGTGCATCGTTTATGCCCGCTTTGAAAAAAATCGGCGACCTTATCGACAGTAACAGTGGCGAGGTAACGATCTCCGGCCATACAGACAACGTACCGATCTCAAATGAACGATTTCGTTCCAACTGGGATCTTTCGTCATCGCGAGCTGTATCGGTGGCGCACCAGTTGCTGCAAGTGTCGAAGATCACCCCGGAGAACATCATCGTAACGGGGCATGCGGACACCCGCCCTCGCGCACCCAATGACAGCGACGAAAACCGTGCGAAGAATCGACGTGTGGACATCGCTATCGTTCGTGGCAAGGAAATCGACGAATACCGAACGATGAGTCTCACCACAGCATCCACGGCCGACGAAGCAAGCGAGGAACCGCAACAATGACGAACGGAAAAGACAACAGGCGGTCGTTTCGCATTAGCGAATCCGTCTACGTAAAATACGACCTGGTTGACGACGAGATTGTCAGCAATGGGCTGGAGCATTACAAACTCAGCCAGGGCATCAATGATGGTGCGCAGGCGAAGCTCGTCGAGATCGAAGCTCGACTCAGCGAAGCGATGTACCTGCTTAACGCCGAGAACGGCAAGATCGGTCGATGCATGACGCTAATAAACGACAAGGTGAACATCGCCATCGAGCAACTGCCGTCGCTTCGCGAAACGAAGAAGAGCCTGGCGCAGACACCGCCGCAAACCTGCGATGTCAGTGCTGATGGCCTGAGCTTCTCCAGCAAGCGACCGCTGTCGGTCGGCGACAAGCTGCACATACAATTCATGTTGTCGAGCGACAACCGCTATGTGGAATCTTTCTGCCAGGTTGTGCGCCTCGTTGATCCGCCCGACGGTAGCGCCCAGGAACTGCCCTACGGCATTGCTGTCGAGTTCATAGACCTGCCCGCGGCACAGCGTGAGATCCTGATACAGCATATGTTCAGCCGCGAATCCGAGACGCTGCGGATGCGGCGTCTCGAGATGGATGCGATGTAGACCCGCTAAAGCCGTTCGCCTCAGGCAAACAGCTTTTGCATGGACTTGATCTTCTCGCGATACGCCAGCATCACGCCAGCCGCGGTAGCCTCATCGATAGTCAGCTTGCGGCATGACGGATTGTCGTCGAACACTGATGACAGCTTCGCGTCACTGCCGTCAACAAGAAGTTTTGCTACAAACATGACGTCGGCATAGGTCGGCTCCGTCACGGCATCCGCGTCCGCGTAAGCGGCAGGGTCGGCCGATTCGGCGACCTCCTCGGGAAATCCCCAGGATTCGATGATGCTCTTTGAGACCTGCGGATTCCATTCTTCCATTACGCGAGCCAGCGAATTCACGTCGCCGAGCAAGTCCGGAAAATCCTCGGCCTTCGTCAGAATGTAGAGCTTGCCGACTTCGTGCATGAGGCCGCACAGGTAAGCGGTCTCCTGGTTCAGCGAGCCATTCCTTGCCGCTACCGCATGCGCCATCGACGACAATTTCATCCCTCTGGCCCAGACCGCGCGGAACTGTCGGGCAGATTTGTCGTGCTTGTCGGACCGGTGCAGCTGCTTCATGGCCAGCGACATTGCCGTGTTGCGCACGACTTCGAACCCCAGCCGCCCGATGGCCCCATCCAGCGTATCAATCTTGACATTGGCGCGGTTGTACAGGGCGGAATTTGCAAACACGAACAGCCTCGAAACCAGCACAGGGTCAACACTGATCGCCTGGCTGATTACGCCGAAGTCGCAGTTGTCTTTCTCCAGTAAGCCACGAATCTTGATAACGACGTCCGGCAAGGACGGCAAGAAGATATCGCCATTGTCGAGTTCCAGCGCAAGCAGGCTTACGAACCGGAACTCGTCATCTCTTTCCCGCGCTCGTCTAGTGTCCATTAGCGGCCAGTGGCTCCCTTCCATGGAGTTTTTTGAGCAGTCGCGCTTCGCCAACGTTGAGACCACAATTCCGCGTCAGGTCCTCGACGCTTGCGCCAAGCCTCGCCATGCGTACGGCGTTCTCGATCGGCAGGTTGCGTTCGATCGGCGGCCTCTCCTGCGGTGCTTTCCTGTCCATCAGCTTGACCGCCACCTGCAGTTCGCCCAGCTGTTGCTCGAGCCGTTGTGTTGCCTCCATCTGCTCATGTAGCTCTTCGTCACCGGCATCGCTCAAGGCTGCGCCCGTAGGACTGTCCCAGAAACTCTCGAGACGTTGCCAGCGCCGTTCGAAACGCAGCACTGCGATCGTGGCGACCGCGAGTAGAAAGCCGTTCGACACGAGCAGAAGGGTCAGGAAGAAATAGTCGTTAGTCATAGTCATACGTGCTCATCAATAATGGGTTTGTTGTCGCCGTCCTCATCGTTGTGCCGCTCCTTTTCTCGCTTGTCGCGGCTCTCATCTTTGGGCGTTTGCCGACGGTCCGTTTCCCGGTCCTTCTGGATTGGTTGTACAGGCTTTACCGGGTAAGCAGGCGTTATGTACTTGATACCGGATATGTAGTCGGCCATCTCGACGCTCCTCTAGCTCCAGCGTTTCGCCGCAGCGCGGAGGCGCATGACCGCCTGACCGTGAATCTGGCACACACGCGATTCCGAAACTTCCAGCACCTCGCCAATTTCCTTGAGATTCATCTCCTGCTCGTAATAAAGCGACAGGACCAGCCGTTCACGCTCCGGCAATTGATCGATTGAATCGGCAAGCTGGGCACGAAACTGTGACTGGTAGAGCTCCTGGTCCGGCAAGGGCGCATCGGATGTTGGTGGTTTGCGCTGCAACGTGGGTTCTTCCAGCGTTTCTTCAAAGCTGAACAAGCGGCTGCCGGCACTGTCCGCGAGTATCTTGTGGTATTCCTCCGGGCTGATGCCGAGCTTGGCCGCTATCTGTTCAGGGGTCGCCGCCCGCCCGGTCTCGGCTTCGATTTCGTGGATCGCGTCAGTGACCTGGCGGTACTTGTGATGCACGGAACGGGGCGTCCAGTCATGCTTGCGAATATCATCGAGCATCGCGCCACGAATACGAATGCCAGCATAGGTTTCGAAGCTCGCACCGCGAGACGCGTCGAAATTGCCAGCTGCTTCCAGCAGACCCACCATACCGGATTGCATCAGGTCGTTGACATCGACGCTGGACGGCAGCCGCGCTGCGAGGTGGTGTGCGATTCGTTTGACGAGGTCCACATGCTGCATCACCAGGTCGCCGTCGGAGTACTCGTTGCGCGAAGCTACGGTGCTATAGGTGTTCATGCGACTTTACCTCGTGCGTCCGGGTTCGCCATCAGCAAACGTTCCAGGAAAAACTCGATGCCGCCGCTGGCACCTCGTGCCGCTGGCAACCGATCGATATTCGCCGCAAGTTCCGAAAAGGCGATTCCCGAACTGCTCTTGGGATAGGCGTCTACAACGGCGCGTTGCTCCTGAACGGCTTTGACCAGATAGTCGTCCCTCGGGATATCGCCGAGGTGATGCAACACGACGTCAAGATAGGTATCCGTCACTCGCGACAATTTGCGAAACAGCGCGCGGCCGTCCCGCGCCCGCCGGCTCTGGTTGGTGACAATCTGGAAGCGCGATATGCCGTAGTGCTGGCTGAATACCTTGATCAGCGCATAGGCGTCTGTAAGCGCCGCAGGCTCGTCGCAGACAACAACGATCGGGTGCTGGCCGGCCTGCACGAATCTCGCGACCTTCGCGGAAATACCGGCGGACGTATCGACCACCATGACGTCCGGCTGATCCTGTAGCTCGCTGAACGCCTGCACAATGCCGGCCTGGGCCGCCTCCGGCAGGTCTGTCATGCTGAAGTTTCCCGACGAGGCCGGCACGATGCGGATGTTGCCGGGACCACAGAGTATCGTGTCGTGCAGCGCCGCTTCGCCGCGGACGACATGTGACAGATTGAATCGCGGCTGCAACCCCAGAAGCACGTCCACATTCGCGAGACTGAGGTCTGCATCGAGCAGACAGGTATTCCTGCCGCGATGGCCGAGAGCAACGGCGACATTGCAGGCCACGTTCGTCTTGCCAACACCGCCCTTGCCGCTGCAGACAGACAGCACCTTGACGGGCCTGTTTTTCATGAACCGAGCCAGGTTCGCTTGTTGTGAGTTACTGGACATGGGCAAAAGTCTGGTTTGAGTAGTTTTCAGCCATCGTTCTTTCATCGATGCGCGGCTGGCTGCATTCCATGCACTCGACGGCCTGGTTAACCAGCCACAGCTTCTTGCGCGCGGCCGAATGCAAGTCGTCGGGTATTCTCTGGCCGTCCGAAAACCACGCGGCAGGCAGATCGTTGCGGATCAGCGCGCTCATCATGCAACCCAGCTGCGCGGCCTCGTCGATCTTGGTGACGATGCAGCCCTTCAGCGGAACCTTGTTGAATTCGCGAATGGTTTCATCCAGCGCTGCTTCCTGGGTCGCGGCCGACAGCGTCAGGTAGAAGTTGACCCGGTCGGCGTTGCGGCCATAGGCGGCGAGTCTGCTGGACAGGTCTCGGTCCCTTTGGCTACGCCCCTCGGTATCGATAAGGACGAGCTTCTTGTCCCGAAGACGCGTCAACGTCTCCGAGAGTTCGTCAAAGCTGCTCGCTGAATACACTTTGGCACCGATAATGTTGGCGAAGGCCGTCAGGTGTTCCTTTGCCCCGATTCGATAGGAATCGGCGCTAACCAGCGCAATGTCGTCAGACCAGTTCTGCATGGCGAACTGGGACGCGATCTTGGCAATGGTCGTCGTCTTGCCAACGCCAGTGGGGCCAATCAGCGCGATCGTGCCACCCTCTTGCAGCAGATCATCCTGCACAACGGGCAGTGTCTGCGCGAGTTCGGTTAACGGCGCACTCCAGAGGCTCTTGACGTCGTCGGCAGGTCCAAGGCGGTTGACGATGATATTGGCAACGTCCGGTGCCACGCCAAGACGGGACAGGTTGCGCAGCATTTGCGCGCGCATCGGAAATTGACGGGTCGCGTCCTTCCATACCAGGCCGGAAAGCTGCGTCTCGAGCAGCCCGCGCACGCTCGACAGTTCGCCGCGCAACAACTCGAGCGCACCATCGTCTTGTGGCCGGACTTTCGTGCTATTCGCCGCGAAGGCCGTGCCGTCGACCGGCTGTACTGCAATCGTGTCCGCTGCCGCCAGCTTCTGCTGCGCGCTTTGCGCAAGCGCATTTCGCTCGTTTTTAGCTATCTGTGTCAGCTCCGCCGAGACAATCTCTACGGGCTTGTCTGCAACGCTCGGCACATCGTCCTCAGCCAACCGCGCAAGAGCGTCGGTGTCGAGGCTGTCGTCGGTGTCCGCGGGCATCCCCATTGCCTGCCTGACCAGTGCCTCGTCATAGTCGATTGCCGCAATCACTTCGATACCGTCGTCGACACGCCGGTTCGACAAGATCACCGCGTCGGGACCCTGTTCCTCGCGCACACGGCGCAGGACGTGTCGCATATCCTTATCCAAATATCGTTTGATCTTCACCATCTTTCCTCATTGAATTGCTCGCTCGTTTCCTTACTTGTTCGCTCTTTTCAACCCTTGCTCTTCCTGCATTCCGCTGCGCCGATCAACTCACCGCAGCTACCATCTGTATGCGCTTGTCATCCGGAACCTCGTTGTAGGCGATGACATGCAGATTGCGGATGTTGCGCATCATGCGTGCCATCCACGGGCGGATCTGAGGCGCAACCAGCAGCACCGCCGGCTCCCCGGCAACCTCCTGGCTCTGCGCTTTTTCAGTCAGTGTCTGGTGCAGTCGTTCAACCATCGCTGGCTCCAGTCCTATATTTCCGTTCTCCTGTGCTGACTCATTCAAGATTCGTTCCAACTCTGGCTCCAGCGTCAAAACAGGCAGCTCAGGCCGCGTCCCTGCTACGTTGTGGACGATCGAGCGACCCAGCGCGACACGCACAGCCGCCGACAAAACGTCGGGATCCTGACTCCGCGCGCCATGTTCCGCCAAGGTTTCGGCGATCTTTCGGATGTTCTTCAGCGGGATGTGCTCCTCGAGCAGGTTTTGCAGCACGCGGGTCACGACGCTCATCGGCAGCAACTTCGGCGTCAGCTCTTCCACCAGTTTTGGTGAGGCCGACGCGAGTCGGTCCATCAGCTGCTGGCATTCCTCGTGGCCCAGCAGTTCATGGGCGTTCGTCTGCAGCAGCTGGCTCAGGTGCGTGGCTACGACCGTCGACGGGTCGACCACCGTGTAGCCAAGCATTTGCGCTTCCTCGCGCTGCGCCGCCTCGATCCAGAATGCCTCGAGGCCGAATGCCGGGTCCTCGGTTGCTATGCCATTGATCTTGCCGAATACCTGGCCCGGATTAATCGCGAGGTCCTTGTCGATATGCACCTCGCCCTCGCCGACGGATACGCCGGCAAGCGAAATGCGGTAGGCGTTCGGGGCAAGATCCAGGTTGTCGCGAATGTGCACAGGCGACACCAGGAAACCCAGCTCCTCGGTCAGCTTCTTCCTGACGCCCTTGATACGACCGACCAGGGGCCCGTTGCGCTGCGAGTCCACGAGCGGAATCAGGCGATAACCGACTTCGAGACCGACCAGGTCGACGGGATCGACGTCTTGCCAGCTTAGCTCCGGCAATATCGAGTCGGGATCCTTCGGCCGCACCTCGGGTTCGGGGGGTATGCGCTTGTTGCGCATGATTCGAAAAGCCCCGAAAGCGCAGAGTGCCGAAAGACTCAAGAAAGCGAAGTTCGGCATGCCGGGTATCAGTCCCAGTATGCCGACAATTGCAGACGTGACGATCAGCGCGCGCGGATCCTCGAACAGCTGACTGGCGATCTGCTGCCGCATATCCTGCGAACGTGTAACGCGGGTAACGATAATCGCGACGGCGGTCGACAGCAGCAGCGAGGGTATCTGGGCGACAAGACCATCACCGATGGTCAGCAGCGTGTAATTGTGTACAGCCTCCGACAGCGTCAGGTCATGCTGCGACGTACCGATGATCAGGCCGCCGATGATATTGATGAACAGGATGAGGATGCCCGCGATCGCATCGCCGCGGACGAACTTGCTGGCACCATCCATCGAGCCGTACAAGTCAGCCTCTTCGCCGATTTCCTGGCGTCGCACGCGCGCTTCGTCCTGATCGATGACGCCGGCATTCAAATCGGCATCGATCGCCATCTGCTTGCCGGGCATCGCATCGAGGGTGAAGCGTGCAGACACTTCTGACACGCGGCCGGCGCCTTTGGTGACGACAACGAAGTTGATAATGACGAGGATGCCGAAAATGACCAGACCAACGGCGTAATTGCCACCGACCACGAACTCGCCGAACGCTTCAATGACCTTGCCTGCCGCGGATGTTCCGGTGTGGCCGTTCAGCAATACCACACGAGTCGACGCAATATTGAGCGCCAGCCGCATCAGCGTCACAGCCAGCAGGATGGTCGGGAAAACGCCGAAGTCCAGCGGCCGCTTGACGTAAACGGTAGTAAGGAGAATGCCGAGCGACAACGCGATATTGAACGAAAACAAGACATCGAGCGCCAGTGGCGGCAGCGGAACCATCATCATTGCCAGCATCGCCAGCACCAGGAACGGCAGACCGAGGCCGTGCAGGATGTCCACGAGATAATTGTTGGTCGGGTTATTCGCCATTATTGTTTACTCATCCTGAGCGCCGGGGCCCGGGGAAATCGTCTTCATCAATGTCCGGCACAGGCGGCTCGGGCCGACGCTGCCCCGGTCGGGGTGTTTCGTTGAGCTGGTAGATGTAGGCCAGTATCTGTGCGACCGCCGTATACAGTCGGGCCGGAATTTCCTCACCGATCTCTGCTGTGCGGAAAAGTACGCGCGCGAGAGGCGGCGCCGAGAACAACGGCACACCGTGCTCTTCCGCAACTTCACGAATTCGCTTGGCGATCAGGTCCTTGCCCTTGGCGATCACTCTCGGCGCACCCATGCTGCTGTCGTCATACTTGAGCGCTACTGCAAAATGCGTCGGGTTGGTGATAACGACGTCGGCGTGTGGCAGTTCTTCCATCATGCGCCGCGTGGCTGCCTGCTGCTGTAACGCCCTGACGCGCGCCTTGACCTCCGGGCGCCCTTCCGTTTCCTTGAACTCGTCCTTGACCTGCTGGCGCGTCATGCGCAGTTTCTTTTCGTATTGCCAGAGCTGGAACGGCACGTCGAACGCCGCAATCACAATCAAGCCAAGACTGACCACCAGCAGCGACAAGCCACAGAGCCGCAGCGAATCCTGAATCGCCAGGCCGATCGGCTCGCGGCCCAGCGACAACAAGTCGTCTGCCGAGAACCACAGCCAGCTGATCGCGATGGCGCCGACCAGTGCAAACTTCGCGATGGCCTTTACGAGTTCGTTCAGGCCGTTCGGGCCGAAGACTCGCTTGATACCCTTTAAAGGGTTCAGGCGTTCTGCCTTGAACGCAGCTGCTTTCAGGCTGAACGACCAGCCGCCAATGACCGCAGCGCTGAAGAACACGGCACACAGCAAGACGACCGCGAGCGGTGCAAGGCTCATGAACATCTTTCCGCCGAGCTGCGCCAGTGCGGGAACCAGGTAGCGCTCATCCATCAATAACTCGCGCTCGATGGTGAAGCCGCTCCTGAACGCGGCAGCAAGGTTGCCACCGACCGATTCAGCGAGCAGCAGCATCGCAGCTGCGCCGGAGAGCATCACGCCGGTCATGGTCAATTCGCGGGAACGCGGAACATCGCCCTTCTTGCGGGCGTCCTCGCGACGTTTTGGTGTCGCTTGTTCAGTACGATCCTGTTGCGCTTCTTCTGCCACTCTGTGCCTTCCTCGCCGCTACTGCGCCAGCTACATCTCAAGCAATAGCGAAATTTTCAAAATCGACATTTCCAGGAACGCCGTTACGTTCTCCACCAGCGCCCCCATGTTTAGAAAAATGACCACGAAGCCCAACAACATGGAGACCGGGAAACCGACCGCGAACAGGTTCAACGTGGGTGCTGCACGGCTCATTACTCCGAACGCCAGGTTTACGATCAACAGAGCCGTGACCGCCGGCAGCGCGATCTTCACCGCGAAGATGAAAAGCTGAGCCGTCCACACCAGCAACTCCGAAAGAACCGGCAGCGTCACGCCACCCTCGCCCATCGGCCAGGCACGAAAGCTGTCGGCCAGCAGCTGGATCATCGCCAGGTGCCCGTCGATCGACAGGAAGATCAGCATCGACAGCATCAGGAACAGCTGTCCAAGTACCGGTATGCTGATGCCGCGGGCCCGATCCAGAAAGACGGCGAAGCCGAGGCCCATGCTCATCGCGATGACCTGCGCTCCGAGCGCGATCGCGTCGAAGACAAGCTGCACTAAGAATCCCAATGCGACGCCGATTGCGATCTCCTGAATCATCGTGACCAGACCCGCCACACTCAACACGTCCTGAGTCACCGCAGGTGGGATAATCGGGGCGATAGCGATAGTCAATGCAATCGCCAGCAGCAGGCGCACCCGCAGCGGCGTGAAGCTGCCACCGATCAACGGCATCACCATCAGGAAAGCGCCGATTCGTACGAAGGGCCATATGTAGACGGCCAGCGTTTCGAGGATCGGTGCAATTGGAATGTCGATATTCATGTTCGTTGCTGAAAAACATCTCTCAGTCCTTGCTCGCTTGTTACGAGATGAGGGAAGGTATTTGCTCCATAAGCTGCTGCGTGTAGTTCACAATGACGCTGAGCATCCAGGGGCCCGCCAGCACGAGGGCCAGCACAAGCACCAGCAGCTTCGGAATGAAGCTCAGCGTCATTTCGTTAATCTGTGTGGCCGCCTGGATCATGCCGACAAAGAGGCCGACGGCGAGCGCCGAACCGAGCAGCGGAGCGGCGATCATGATCGTTACCCAGAGTGCTTGCTGGCCGATGGTGGTTACTGTTTCCGGTGTCATGGCGGTGAATCCTCAGGTGTAGAAGCTCGATGCCAGCGTGCCAAGCAGCAACGCCCAGCCATCGACCATGACGAACAACATGATTTTGAAAGGCAGCGAAATCAGCATGGGTGACAGCATCATCATGCCCATGGACATCAACACGCTGGACACGACCAGATCGATAATCAGGAACGGAATAAAAACGAGAAATCCGATTTGAAATGCCGTCTTCAGCTCACTCACCATGAAACTCGGGACAACGATGGCGAACGGCACCTGGTCTACCGACGTAATGTCCTGCAGCCCTGCAATCGAAGCAAACAGTTGCAGGTCGCTATCACGCGTCTGGTTGAGCATGAACTGACGCAGCGGCTGGATGCCGCTGGCAAGCGCTTCTGGCGCCGAGATCTCGCCGTTAATGTACGGTGTCGCCGCGTTCTGATGGATGTCGCTGATAACCGGCGACATGACGAAGAACGTCAGGAACAAGGCGATGCCCAGCAATACCTGGTTCGGCGGCGTCTGCGCGGTCCCCAGTGCCTGCCGCAGAATCGACAATACGATAATGATCCGGACGAATGCGCTGGTCGACAGAATCGCTGCGGGCAGCAGCGTGAGCAACGTCATCAGGACGAGTATCTGGATACTCAGTGTGTAGCTCTGGCCCTGGGTAGCCTCGGCCGCGAGTGCCAGCGGAGCGGTTTGCGCGTCCGCCGTCGTACTGACCAGGCATAGCGCCGCGACGATTAGCAGCCACCTCACTTGCCGATCTCCTGCAAGGCAGTGCGCAGTCGACCGGCAAAACCGGCCGGTGCCGGCGATTTCGTAATTGCGACGGGCTTGTCAAACACATGCAGCGTCTGTACTGCGGTGGCCGTCATGCCGACGAGCAGCTGCTGATCGGCCACTTCGACAATCAACAGACGCTCTTTCGGCCCAAGGGCGCGTGTCGCGACGACGTTTATCGCATCGTTGTTGCCGCTGCCGACAAAGCGCGACCGCGAATAAAGCCAGCCGAGCACGACAATGACGGCCACCAGGAAGAGCATGCTGATGACCATGTTCAATACATCACCACCGCCGAGGCCTGGCGTCGATGGCAAAGACGGCGCGACGTCAGCGCCAACCGCCACGGTAGTCGAAGTGAGAATTCCTCCAAGCATCGACGTCGCCTAGTGCAGCTTTTCGATGCGTTCGACGGGCGTAACGACATCGGTCAGGCGCACGCCGTACTGATCGTCGACAACGACGATCTCGCCGTGCGCAATCAGAGTACCGTTGACGAGCACATCCATCGGCGCGCCCGCGTCCTGGTCCAGTGCAACCACTGAACCTTCCACCAGCGAAACCAGGTCGCGGATAGAAATATCCGTCGAACCGACTCGCAGCGACAGGTCGACAGGAATATCCAGGACGAGGTCGAGATTGACATCGGCCGGCGCCCCTTGTGCCGCATTGCCAGCCTCATTCAGTTCGTCAGGCGCGTACTGCGGCGCACCCGTCGATTCGGCATCCGCTTGCTGTTCAGGCTCGTTGCCAGGCGTTGATGTATCGCTTTCCATCGTACGATTTCCTCTTTATTGCTTGCTGTTTGTGGCTGTCGATCCGAGCGCGGACTCCAGCCAGTTGAGTGTCTCGACGGCGTAGTGGCCGTCACGAATGCCGAAACGTCCCGCGATGACGGGCACGTCGTGTGCGCTGACCGTGCCCTCCTTCGGGTCGCCTATATTGATAATGTCGCCGGGCTTCAGGTCGGTAATGTCGCGCAGAGCCATGCGGGTATGGCCGACGTCGGACGCAATGCGCACAATCGAGTCGGTCACACTGGCGCCCAGGGATTGCCGCCACAAAGCGTCCTGGGCCGGATCGCGGTCGCGCTTCTGTCCGTCGAAGACCGGCAGCAGCGAAGCGACCGTTACAAGCGGCCAGAGAATGTCGAATTTGCGGGCCTTCTCGCCAAACTGCAGATCGAATTCGCACTGGATAACGTCATCGCCACCGTCGACGCTGTCGATGACGCCTGTACTGAGATGCGTAGCGACGATCTCCGGTGCCAGGTCAGCCACCGGCGACCAGACTTCGGCGATGACATGCAGTACCGCCTCGCCGAAGAGCGCAGCGACGCTGATTTCTCCGGGCGTAAAGAATTCTGGCTGGTGATCGGCCGGGTCGTTGCTGTGACCGCCATAAAACGTCTCCACGAGGTCACCGAGCGTCGCCGAAGAGAGCGTAATGAACGCCGATCCCGGCAGCGGCTTCGGCAGGAATTCGACGATGAGCGAGAGACCACCGCTATGCTCGCTGGCAACGCTGTAGCTGCAGTTCGCCGTGCTCGCGAAGGTCACTTTCGAATCGACATTCAGCAGCAACTCCAGCTGTTTGCTCATGCGGCTGGCCAACTGCCGGTTAAGGCCCTGCAGGCGCGGGTAGCTGTTTGTCTTCAGCCGTGAGCGCGGGCCGATTTCGAACGCACTGACATCGGCGTAGGTGCTGCCTTTGTTGGAGTGCACCTCGACCTCGCCGCTCGACATTCCGTCCAGTAGCGCGCCCTTTTCCTCTTCTGTGAGTACGGGATCTGACATGAGGGCGCCCTACTGGATGACCAGCGCGGTGAAATACACGGCTTCTACACCGGGCTCGCCGATCTGCTCGGTCATTACTGCCTGGATCTCGGCCAGGCCGTCTGCCAGCATTTTTTCCTTACCCTCACGGGTAATGATCTCTTCATAGATCGCGCCGCTGTAGAGCAGGATCAGGCTATTGCGGATAACGGCGGTATGTTCGCGCACGGAGTTGATGATGTTCTGATCGCGCGCCATGACCTCCATCGTGATCTGCATGAAATGCGAGTCACCGACGCTGTCCTTGAAATTCACCACGAGCGGCGGATGCAGGCTGGTATATAGCGCCGGGCCATCTGCCGGAAGCGCCTGCCCGGCCGCCTCGACATCCTCCGCCGGTGCCTCGCCGCCGAAGAAGGTCATACCGCCGAACACGCCGGCGCCCAGCAGCGCCACGCCTATGCCGGCCAGCATGAGTTTCTTCATCATTCCGCCGCCGGACTCGGCAGCGGATCCCGTGTCTTTTTCTTCCTCAGCCATCACTCACTCCCATGATTACTAACAGGAGTAATGCAAGTGGCATGCCAAGCCAGATAGCGGTGGTTTTTTATTATTTATTTCATATAGTTAAGAGACTATCCAAGATTTGACATTGTGCTGTTGAGCGTCGGAAATCCGTCGCTCAGGATGCTGGAAGCAGCGCCGTCGGATTTTTGACAGGCGAACGCCTGCCCACTGAAGGTCCCGCTATACGAAAGTGTCGACAAGGCTATTGGAAGCACGTGGTCGTCGCAGCGCTTCGTGGCCAACATCGAGATCCCGATCTTCCGGGCCGTCGAGATGCGACTGCGCCGATGCGCCGTCGGATCCCGGCTCACGCCCGCCCTCACCGACGCCGCGATCGCTGACATCAGCCTGGCCCAGTGACAGTCCATTCTCGGCAAGCATTTCCCGCAGGCGCGGCAGGGCCTGTTCCAGGGCTTCTCTCGTCACGGCATGCTGCGCGTGGAACGTCACATGGGCGGCACCGTCATCAACAGACACCTGTACCCGCAACGGACCTAGCTCGGCCGGGGTGAGGCGGATTTCCGCATGCCTTAGCTGGTTGCTGGCCATCATGACAACACGGTCACCGATTCGATCGCCCCAGGCGGCGTCTCTGACCGAGGTGCCGATCAGATCGGTACTCTGCTGACCCGCTGCCGCATAGCTTAAGTCGACTGGCGCCGCAGAAGCTGGCGCGGTTGCCAGGTTCGGTTGAATGGGCTGTGGATTTATTTGCGTCTGCAAGATCGGAGCGATCTGCGAGGCAGTCATCCGCGGTTGCAACGACTCGCTACCGGCTTCGGAACGACCGTCAGCGCGTTGCAGCGGCATCAGGCCCAGCTGACGCATCGAGTCTGCAGTCGTATTGGCCTGCGCAGTACCGGCCGGCGCGCTCGCCAGCGTACTTGTGACCAATGCGGATGCAGGGCGCGTTGTTGACTCACCCGGCTGACCGCGGTCGCGCAGTCCGAGACTGGCTGGCGTGGGCGCGCCCGCTTCCAGGGTTGGAACATGCAGACGCGCCTCACGCCCGTCGGCAACCGGTGTCGGAACCGGTGTTCCCCAGCCGCCGACGGTTCCGCGACCTGTATTCAGGCGCGGATCCAGCGCAGTGCCTTGCAGGCCATCCGCGCGCCGCTCACCACCCGCGGGCTGCGGTGTCGTGCCGGCTGGCGCCGACGAGCCCACCATCAGCGGTGGTGACAGAATCGGCAATCCAGGATTCAGGCCGGACCCGGGAGTCGACGGGTACAGGACAGGGGTCTCCAGCAGCAACTCGGCGTCATCTGCCAGGGAGTCCAACTCGCCCGTCTCCGACGGCGAAGCCGGCGCCAGCTTGATCAAACCTGGCTCCAGCGCCGGCAGATCCGGCAGATTCCCAGGCGTGGCCAAGTCAGTGAGGAGCGGCAATCCACTGCCGCCCGGCGGCAATAGTTCGCCACCGGCTTCTGCCGCTATCTGCGACGCGTCAACACGTAATCTCAGCAAGTCCGAGAAATCCGCAGCAAGCTCGGTTCCGTCGCCTGGGGCAAGCGATACGGGCCTCAGGTTGGTGTCATCGAGCGTATCGAGCGACAGGAGTTGCAGATTTAGTGTGGCGAGCATGCGCGTTCCTCTTGGCGAATTGGCGTTCCTAAGGAAGTAATAGCAAGATGCGTGCCAGCTTCAGGTGAGCTCGTCGCCCTGTCGGTGAACATCACTGGTCCTCCGGAAAAGCCGGCTGCTTGCTGGCCAGTTCATCAAGCGTCTTCTGCTCTCGGCGCGACTCCTGAACCCGCTCGTTGGCCCGGTATTTCTCGAGCACCTTTTGCAAAGACTCGAGCCGCTGGCGCTTCGCAATCCAGCGCTGTCGATGTACTTCGAGGGCCCGTTCACTATCGCGCACGATCTGCTGCTGTGCCTTGACGGCGGTATCGAGACGATGCAGAAAAGACTGATAGTCCTGCCAGTGCGCGGCGCGCAGCGTGGCTTGCCCGGCTGCTTTCTGTTCGTAGTTGTGTCTGAACGCGTTGAGCTCGCCGAGCCGGTCAAGCTGTTCCTGCAGGTGCCGCCGCGCACGGCCCGCCATCTCACCAAAGCGGCGTTCCTCCGCCGCAGCGAGAGACGCTATCTTGCCGATCTTTTTCGACCGGTCGGTCACGTTAGCCACTCAGCGCTGGCAGTCCGGTGGCATCAGCTGCAGCATCGTCGACCGGCACAGCATCAAACAGCTCTCGCAGCCCCGCGAGGCTCTCGGCGGAATCGACACTGTGTTGATGATGCTGCCGCAAGAACTCAACGATCGACGGCCACAAGGCGATGGCCTCGTCCAGCTGCGGATTGGATCCCGGCTGGTAAGCGCCGACAGCGACGAGATCGCGATTCTCCTGGTAGGTCGAATAGACCTGCCTGAAGCGTGAGGCCAGCTGCTGCTGGACGTCGGATGTGCACTGGTTCATCGCCCGGCTCACGGAAGATTCTATGTCCACGGCCGGGTAGATGCCGGCGTCCGCCATATTTCGGGACAGCACGATATGGCCGTCCAGGATAGCGCGTGCCGCATCGACGATCGGATCGTTGTGGTCATCGCCCTCTGCAAGCACCGTGTAGATCGCGGTAATGGAGCCACCGCCTTCCTGACCGTTGCCCGCACGCTCAACGAGTTGTGGCAGCTTCGCGAATACCGACGGTGGGTAGCCCTTGGTCGCCGGTGGCTCGCCGATCGCCAATGCTATTTCGCGCTGTGCCTGCGCGAATCGCGTCAGGGAGTCCATGAGCAACAGGACATTCAGGCCCTGGTCGCGAAAATGCTCGGCTATTGCCGCGGTCAGCCAGGCTCCATGCATGCGCATCAAAGGCGTGTCATCGGCCGGCGTCGCGACCACCACCGCGCGCTTCATGCCTTCGGCACCAAGAGAGTGATCGATGAACTCCTGCACTTCCCGGCCGCGCTCACCAACCAGGCCAACGACAACAACATCAGCCTCCGTATTGCGCGTCATCATACTGAGCAACATACTCTTGCCGACGCCACTGCCGGCGAACAGGCCCATACGCTGCCCGCGCCCGATGGACAGCAGCGAATTGATCGAGCGAATGCCCACGTCAAGCTGTGCCCGGATGGGCTGGCGCTTCAGCGGGTTGATGGACTCGCCCATCAGCGGAACCGTCTTGCCACGCGTTATCGGCTTGCCGCCGTCCAGTGGATTGCCGCGGCCGTCGAGTACCCGCCCCAGCAATTCATCGCCTACCATGGCTTCAGGAGAACCAGAGACCGGGATCACGCGAGCGTTTGGTGCCACGCCTCGCATATCGGCGACCGGCATCAGGAACAGGCGTTCGCCGGAGAAGCCAACGACCTCGGTTTCAACGTGTCGACCATCGGCGGCAACCACATCGCAGCGTCCGCCAAGAGCAGCGTGGCAGCCTTCAGCTTCCATTGCGAGACCGACGGTGCGTCGCAGAACACCTTCAACGACGATTTGCGGTTTTTCGTCGCCGGCGCGTTCCAGCAACGCGCCCAGTCGCAGCGAACGTTCAAGATTGCGATCGGGATCGGGGCCAACCAGTACGATAGTGTCCTCACTCATCAGCGTCGCTCGTCACCCAACGCAGCGTTGATCACGGCCTGCAGTCGCGCCTCGCTGGTCGCATCGATCTGGGAGGTCTCTGTGGTGATGCGACATCCGCCGTGTGAAATCAACGGGTCTTCAACGATCGTCCAAGCAGGCTCTCCTTCGGCAGGTGATAACGTTTCTCGCACCAGCGCGGCATCGTCCGGGTGCAGATGAACCTGTACATCGCGGCTGGCGATTGGCAGTAGCCGAATAGCCTCGCGTACCACACCAATGACATGACTCGGGTCGATCTTTATCTCGCGGCGAAACAGCTGCTTGACCATGGCGATTGCCAGCTCGACCAGTTGTTTCTCAACCGAATCATCCAGGCGGTCGAACGGTTTACTCAGTGCATACAGTAGTTCGTCGAATCGATCCGCACGCGCGCGTACCGCGGCCTCACCGGCAGCGATGCCGTCAGCATGGCCACTTTGCCATGCCTCCTCGTAGACTTCCTTTTGCAGCTCTTCGAGACGACCTGCGGTTGGAAACGCCGCGCTGTCCGCGCCGTCAAACGTCGGTACGTCCCAGGTTGCGGGCTTCTTTGCTGCCACGTCGTCAGACATATTCCTCGCCACCCTGGCCCAGGTTGATATCGCCCGAATCGGCGAGGCGTCGTGCTATGTCGAGAATCTCCTTCTGCGACTGTTCGACGTCGCTGAGCTTGATGGGGCCCTTCGCCTCCATGTCTTCGCGCAGCAGTGTCGCGGCTCGCTTGGACATGTTGCCGAGGATCTTGTCGCTGATGGCCGGATCACAGCCTTTCAGTGCGACGACCAGCAGATCATTGGAGATTTCGCGCAGCAACGCCTGGATGCCACGGTCATCGACCTCGAGCAGTGTTTCGAAGACAAACATCATGTCCTGGATCCGCACGGACAGCTCCTCGTTGCGCTCCTTGATTTGCTCGAGTAGCTGTTCACCGCGCTCTGGCTTCAGCGCATTGACGATACCGGCCGCGACCTTGTCGCCACCCACCTTGCGGGTGACACCGCGCCCGCTATCCGCGGACTTGTTGGCAATGAGGTTTTCGATTTCTGCGAGCGCGCTCTGCTGGATATCCGTGAGCCGCGCTACACGCATGACGATATCCGCGCGCATCTCTTCAGGCAGCTTCTCGATCACCTCGGCAGCCTGCGCGCTCTCGAGATAGGCAAGCACGATTGCGATGATCTGCGGGTGTTCGTCCTGGATAATGTCCACAACCTCGCGTGACGACATCCACTTGAGCGCTTCCAGGCCTTTGGCATCGTCACCACTGACGATGCGCTCGATGAAGGCATTCGCTTTGCTCTCGCCAAAGGCGTTGCCCAGTAATTTCCGCACGTAATTCTCGGTGTCGAGACCAAGCGCCGTCTGGTCCTCGACATCCAGGATGAAGATATCGAGAACCTTGTCCGCTTCATGTCGACTGACGCTCTTGAGCGTCGCCATCGCGGTACCGAGCTGATGCACCTCGTTGGCCTCCATGTATTTCAGGACTTCAGCCGCTTCCTTCTCGCCCAGTGTCATGAGCAGCAGGGCCGCTTTCTCCGTGCCTGTCATGTCATTTGCTGCTTCAGCCATCAGTCGACACCCATTGCTTGACCACCTGCGCGACACGCGCAGGGTCGTTGCCCGTTATGTTCTTCGCGGCGGCGACTTTCTCGTCATAGCTCGGACCGGAAATTGCCGCTGCGCCTCCCGCGAGCTGCGTGCTACCCGCGGCACCGACGAATTCCCCGCCGGCGCCCAGGTACTGGCCGGTCGCGGCCCCGCCCGAAACGACGCCCTGCAGCATCGGACGCACAATGCCGAATGCGATAGCCAGCACCAGGATCGCGCCCAATACCTGCTTGAGCACCTCTCGCAGTTCCGGACGCTCCCACAGTGCCGGCGGCGGTGCCTCTTCGACCGGCGCGGCTTCGAGGAATGCCTCGTTAAGCACAACCACGGAATCGCCGCGCGCCTCGTCGAAGCCAACCGCTTCTCTGACCAGTGACGTGTAGCGCTCAACATCCGCATCGCTCAGCGACGCCTGGGACTCATCCCCGTCCGCCGGGGTATCGTTGATCAGAACGGCTACCGACAGCTTGCGGATTGCGCCCGACATGGGCCGAGTATGGCGAATCGTGCGATCAACCTCGTAGTTGCGGAGGCTGCTGCGCGACGAGTTCTTCGGTTCAAGCTGTTGCGATTCGGATGCGACGCTATTGGCCGGCGCACCGGTCGCTTCGGGTGGCTGATTGCTCAGCGCGCCAGGTATGCCGCCGACCAGCGCGCCAAGGCCACTCGTCTGGTCTTCGCTTATCTGCTCGCTGCGCACCACGGCGCGGGCCGGGTCGAAGGACTCGCGCGTTTCTTCGGTGTAGGTGAAGTCGACGTCAGCAACAACCTCGGCTCTCACCCGGCCAGCACCTACGAGCGGCGTCAGCAAATCCTCAATACGTTTCTTGTAGGTTTCCTCGAGGCGTCGCGAGAATTTGAATTGTGTTGCTGCCTGCGCACCGGCCGCCTGTTCGTCACCGGAACTCAACAGGCGACCGTGCTGATCGATCAGCGTTACATCGGTCGCGATCAGGTTCGGTACGCTGGAGGCAACCAGGTGCACGATGGCCGATGCCTGGTCTGATTCGAGTACCCGTCCTCCATAGAGCTGCAACAGCACAGAGGCACTGGCGCGCTTGTTATCGCGGATAAAGGCCGTTTGCTTTGGCATTGCGAGGTGCACGCGCGCCTCGCGGACAGCACCGATTGCCGCGATCGTGCGTGCAAGCTCCGCTTCCAGCGCATGCTGATAGCGAGCGCTCTCCATGAACTGGCTGACGCCAAAGCTCGACTGCTCCTGCATCAGGTCCATACCGGTCGAGACGCTTTGCGGTAATCCCACCGAAGCCAGCTGCAGCCGGGCATCGTGCAATTTCGACTCGGCCACCAGTACCGTACCGTTTCCGGTGATCTTGTAGTCGATATCCGCAGACTGCAACGCTGCCGCAACCTCGGCCGCTTCTGCCGTACTCATGTCGCTGTAGAGCTGCGTAAACTGCGGCGATTGCGACCACAACACGATCGCAAAGCCCACGGCGACGGCAGCGGCGACGCCAATCAGCGACGTTACCTGGCGCACGGCGGGGATACGCAGTACGCCAGCGAGATTCAACTGATTCGACGGTACGGCCGATGATTCGATTAAAGTTCCAGTTTCCATGATTTCTTATACGTTCCTTGGGTTGACCGAACGACCGGTTAGACCGGCATATTCATGATGTCCTGATAAGCAGAGACAAGCTTGTTACGAACTTCAGTGACCGCGGTGAATGACAGGCTCGCTTTTTGCGACGCAATCATGACCTCCGCAAGACTCTTGTCCGTCGTACCGTTGACGAAACCGACCTTCAAGGCACTCGCCTCTTTCTGTGCGTCATTGACCGCGTTGATCGTGGTTTTCAGCATCTCACCAAAATCGTTGACCGCAGGGGTCGCCGGCGCCTGTGTCGGCTGCAGATCACGGCCCAGCGTGCGAATCTGGCTTAGCAAATCAGTGGCATTGATTTCGTTCATGTGCATTCTCCCGGAATGGCAATACCTTCTTCTCGCATGCGCGCAAGCTTGTAACGCAACGAGCGGGGACTGATCCCCAGCGCCGCCGCAACCTTCGCGCGTCTGCCGTCGTGGCTGTTCATCGCGTCAATAATCAGCTGGAACTCCCGGTTGCGGAGTCCCTGATTAAGGTCCGCGTCCGTCGTCTCAGGAACGTTCGACGGTTCCAGATCAAGGTCCGACGCCTGGATCTCGGAGCCGCTGGCGAGAATCAGGGTGCGCTGAATAAGGTTCTCGAGCTCGCGCACATTGCCGGGCCACGGGTGATTGAGTAATGCCCGCTCGGCGCATTGCGACAATGACAATGCACGACCGCCGTAGCGCGCCAGTGCCATCTCGGCGAGCGGCAGAATGTCATCGCGACGCTCGTTTAGCGCCGGTATGTGCAGCGGGAACACATTGAGTCGGTAGTAGAGATCCTCGCGAAAGCGGCCATCGGCAACGTACTGGCGTAAGTCGCGGTTCGTCGTTGCGAGAATACGGACGTCGAGTGGAATGACTTTGCGACCGCCGATACGCTCTACTTCTTTCTCCTGGATGACGCGCAGCAGTTTCGCCTGCAATCCGAGATCCATTTCCGAGATCTCATCCAGCAACAGCGTGCCGCCTTCCGCCTGTTCGAATTTTCCGGCGTGCGCGCCGGTAGCGCCGGTGAACGCGCCCTTCTCATACCCGAACAGCACGGCCTCGAGCATGGACTCCGGAATTGCGGCGCAGTTAATCGCAATGAACGGTTGTTCACAGCGCGGAGACTGGTCGTGTATGTAGCGCGCGAACACTTCCTTGCCGCAGCCGCTGGGTCCGTTGATGGTGACGGTAACCTGCGTGCCGGCGACGCGGCGCGCCACCTGCAACAACTTCCGGGTTATCGCATCGACGGCGATCGGCGCATTGCTCTCCTGCGGAGCCTTGATGTATTTGCCGACAATGGCCTTGAGGTCATCGGCCTCAAATGGTTTGACAAGGTAGTCAGCCGCGCCGTTGCGCATGACGTCGACAGCGCTCTCGATCGTGCCATATGCGGTCATCAGTACGGCCGGCAGCCCTGGATGGCGCTCACGAATCTTCGCCAACAATGTCACGCCGTCCATCGGCTGCATCTGCACATCGCTCACAACCAGTCCGACCAGCGAGCTATCGATGATCTCGAGCGCGGCCGGCCCGCTTTCTGCGGTCAGTACCGGCTGCGACTCGCTGCTCAGCGTGTCGAACAGCGCCTCACGCAGGCTGGCATCGTCTTCGACGATCAGTACGGCAGGCTGCGTCATCCGGAGTGCTCCGTGTCGGTGTCGCCGCTATCTGCGGGCAGCTGTATCGTGAAGCAGGTGCCGATTTCCGAGCTCGCGACAGAGACGTCGCCGCCATGCGCTGTCGCCACGGCTTTGACAACGGACAATCCCAGGCCGGTTCCTTGCGGGCGCGTCGTGAAGAACGGCTCGAACACGCGTTCGCCAATCGCAGCGGGTATCCCGGGACCGTCATCGGTTACGCACAGGTGAATCGAATCGCCGAAGCGATGCCCATGCAGCAGGATGCTGGCTGGACCTTCGCAGGCCTGGTCGGCATTCGTAATCAGGTTTAGCAGGGCGCCCTTGAGTGCGTCCTTGTTGGCGGCGACACTCAGGGCCGGGTCGGTTACCGAGACGCGCACGTCAGTCTCGCTGCCAAGCTGACCCTCAAGCGTGTTCATGACGTCGCTGAGCAGGGCCGAGACATTGATGCGCTGTTGGGAACGTCGCACGCCGGCCGCGAAGCCGAGCATGTCGTTCACCATGCGCTTCAGATCATGCAGGCCCGCGGTAATCTTGTCCGCCACCCTGGCGTTGGCACACGAGCTTCGGTCCAGCTTGTCGGCATAAAGCATGGCCGAAGCGAGCGGCGTGCGGACCTGGTGTGCGAACTCGGCCGTCATTTCGCCGATGGCTGTCAGGCGCTCGTTGCGCTGTCGCAGCTCGGCCATGCGGCGACTCTCCGTCACATCGGCCAGCAGCAGAACCTCGCCCGGCTCCGATTTCAGCGGGCGTCGCGACAGGCTCAGCCAGCGGCCGTCGCAAAGCTGGATATTGCCGTCCTCGCTACCGCCCTCGCGAACCTCGCGGCGGACGATGGCAGCCCATGAATAGCCGATCAACGGCTGATTGAGGAGCGTACTGGCCTGGCTGTTCTGCTGGCGAATGATGCCGCTGCCATCGATGACCAGGATCGCACCCGGGAGTGTCTCGAGCAGCTCGGACAGGCGACGACTCAGGCGCTCCTTCTTGACCAGCTCGGACAGACGCGCCGACTGCTCGCGCCGCAGCTGACGCGTCAGAGATTCAACCGTGTCCTGCAGATCCCGATACGACTTTTCAAGAAGCCCGGACTGCTGGTTGAAGATCTCGAACGCGTTGTGCAGTTGCTCAGCATCCAGCGACGTCGTTGCCAAAACCTTTCTCCATTGCAAATAAACCTACCTATGCAAGGGAAAATGCAAAGAGCGTGCCAGATTACCTTTTTATTGTTTTTCAGTAACTTACGAAGAGAAGGGTAACGCGGTCGGCGTCAAAATTCTGACATTGGCGAGCGAGTGACGGATTTCGGTCAATCCGTCGGAGAGCCGCTGCCGCTAGTGGATATCGTACTTGGCGATCTTCTCGACCAGGGTCGTACGACGCATGCCGAGCAGGCGCGCTGCCTGGGCGACCACACCGTCCGATGCCTGCATCGCCTGTTCGATCAGACCGCGTTCCAGTGACTGCAGGCTGTCCTTTAGATTGGCTTTGGTCAGCTGCATGGCCTCGGACACCGGGTTCAGCACGGTGTCTGGCGCCGCGCTGGCCTCACGATACTTGGGCGGCAGGTCCGCAACCTCGATGGTGCCTTCGGGCTTGATGATCGCCAGCCGCTCGACCAGGTTGCTCAGCTCCCGGATATTGCCCGGCCAGCTGTAGTTGGCCAATACCTCCACCGCCGCGGCACTGACGCGGAGCTCACCCTGCTGTACTCCGCGGTTCGCGATCAGCAGCTCCTCGAGCAGCTGCGGAAGATCCGAAACGCGTTGGTAAAGCGGCGGCATTTCGATCGGAAATACGTTCAGGCGATAGAACAGGTCTTCCCGAAATTCGCCATCCTTCACAGCCTGCGGCAGATCCTTGTGCGTTGCCGCGATGATTCGTACGTCGCAGCGCTTGAGCTTGCCGCTGCCAACGCGCTCGAACGTTCGTTCCTGCAGGACGCGCAGCAGCTTGACCTGCATATCGATGCTCATGTCACCGATCTCGTCCAGGAACAGCGTGCCGCCCTCGGCGAGTTCGAAACGACCGGTGCGCGCGCTGATGGCGCCGGTGAAGGCACCTTTTTCGTGACCGAACAGCTCGCTTTCGAGCAGGTCCGCGGGAATTGCCCCGCAATTGATCGGCACGAACGGCTTGTCGGCGCGAGCGGACAGCTCGTGGATGGTGCGTGCGACCAGCTCCTTGCCGGTTCCGGATTGACCGGTCACGAGGACATTGGTATCGAAGTCCGCAACCTGCTCGATCAGCTGTCGCACGGCGCGAATCGGGTGTGAGTTACCGGTGATGCGATGCCGACGCTCGGTTCCCTGGTAGCGCTCGGCACGGCCGAGGAGGTGTTTCAACTGCGAGCGCTTCAGCGGCAGATCGAGAGCCCAGTTTGGACCTTTGTCCATGCCGGCATCGCCCGAGAGGCACAGAAACGGCAATCCCGGATGTTGTTCGCGTATTCGCGTGGCCGCTTCGAGGATGGCACGGTCGCCGTGGCTGTCCACGATGACTGCAGCAATACCGCCCGAGTCGACGCTCGAACCCGAGGCTTCGGCGATCACAGGGTCGTAATTCAGAAACTTGAGCCGGTGGCTCAACTCGGACGCGTGCTTCAGGTTGGCGTCGAGTACCAGAACTTTCGCGCGGCTATCATTGCCGGTTTGCATGCCTGTCCCCAATTGCTGAATGTCTAGATCAGGAGTGCAGCATAATCCCTTGAAAACGCTGCATTTGTGACTCAGGTCACAAATAGGCGCTTTTTAACGTAATTCGTAGGCTTTCTTCGCGACCTGGCCGCGCCGCAGCTCGGAGATCTTGTCGCTGACGGTCTGGCGGGCCTGTTTCGCGCCGGCGGCGACTTTGTCGGTGCTGCGCTGCACGGCGAGCAGCAACGCGCTTCGCTCGGCCACCGGCACGTTCATCACGGCGGCACGCAGTTGCACCGCAATTTCCTCGATGCGCTCCCATTCGCCTGCGTCTGCGAGCGCCTCCATTTCCGCTGCCATCTGCAAGGCGACGGTCACCGGGTTTTCTTCGAGCGCGGCTTGGCTGGCTACCATTGTCAAACTCCTCGGGGCGCGCCTAGACCTCGTCGCCGATCGCGTCCCACGCTTCCTTCAGTTCACGCAACAATGCGCTGACTTCATCGAGTATTGCTTTGTCGTTTCGCAGATTGGCTTCGAGCAGGCGCCGCATCATGTACGCATACAGCGCGTCGAAATTCTCGGACATGCGCTCGTCGGCGTCATGATTCAGGCTGGCCTGCAGCCCTTCGATAATGTCGATCGCATCGCCAAGGCTCTCGCCCTTGCTGGGCACCTCGTCGCGTTCCATATAACCCCTGGCCTGGCCGATCCTGACCAGCGCTCGTTCCATCAACATCTGGATGATTCGATGCGGTGAAGCATCCTCGATATTGCTAATCGTATCGATCTTCTGGTACTGCTGGGCCGCCGGGGTCCCCGAGAGCGTCATCACATTGTCACCCGCTATTGGTTAGAACCGGGGTTTGTGAAGCCCGGCAGGTTATTCAGTTGCTGAGAAAGGAAATTGCTGGTCGTCGACAGACTGCCGAGCAATGAGTCGAGCGCGTTGAACTGTCGTGTGAGGCGCGTTTCGAGCGACGCCAGACGTTCGTTCAAGGCACCCGCCTGTTCGTTGATGTCATCGATCTGGTCGGTCAGGCCCTTGGTCCGCGCTTCGACAATACCGTCGCTTGCAAGGAATCCATCGGTCAGGCCGAACAACCGCGTTGCGAAGCCGTCCGTGCTGGCAAACAGCTGACCAAACTGTCCAAAGTCATCGGCCAGTACTTGCGAGAGTTTCTCTTCATTGATCTCGAGCTTGCCATCGAGCTGGACGTTGATGCCAACGTCGCTCAGCATGGAAAACGGACCGCCGAGACCGGTAGCCGCCTCGCTGAGTTCGCGGCGAACCTGGTCCCTGATGCCACGAATAGAGGCGTCGCCGAGCAGCGGTGCTGCAGATTCTGACTCCGGATCGTAGTCCGTGAGGCCATCAAAAGTTTCAACCAGCGCGTTGTAGCTTTGCACGAAATCCGAAACGAGATCCTTCACCGCATCGTCGTCGTTCTGTACCGCGAGGCTCTCGGTGCCGCCCGATGTCGTCTCAAGCGCTGTAATCGTGACGCCCTGTACGGCGCCGGCAAACGTGTTGTTTTCGCTAAGCACGTCGAAACCGTCGATACGTATCAAGCCGTCCTGCGCTGCGATTGATTCTGTCAAGGAAGATGTTGTGGGCGGATCGTATTCGAGGGCCGCGAGACCACCGTCACCGCCGCTCTGTGTCACCTTAATGGTGTTCGCGGCGCCGGTCGATTCTGCTGTCAGGATCAGGTAGCTGCCGCTGTCTGCATTGACGATCGTTGCGGCTATCCCCGGGTTGTCCGGCGAGGCATTAATAGCGTCGCGTATACCCGCCAGCGTGTTGTTCTCGGCATTGATGTCGAGCGCAACGCCCTGTACACCGATCTGCAGCGTTAACGTGCCGGTGCCGACAACGGCATCGGAATCTGCAAAAGCACCACTCGTCAGCTTTTGTGCCTGAGCGAGCTGCACGACCTCGATCGCGTAGCTTGATGGCACGGCGTTTGTGTCTGCGCTAACCGTGAAGCTGTCTTCGTTACCGGACGACGCCTTGCGAACCAGGAACTTGTCGAGGTCCTTCATGGCGTCAAGCTTGTCACGCAGGTCGGCAAGCGCGGACTTCAGGCTGCCAAAGCCGGACAGCTTGGCCTGCACCTTTGCTTCCTGTTGTCCCAATCGCGACACCACTGGCTGTCCCTCTGCGGCAACGAGCTGCTGCACGATGCCCGAAATATCGAGTCCAGATCCGATTCCGTTTGAAATAATGCTCGGCATAGCTGTAGTTAGTCCTGGTGGTTTACGAGTCGCACGTTGTCTTACTGATAAGCCTTCAAGAAACATGCCAACATCTGGCATAAGCCTGGTTCGGCGTCTAAACCTGCTTGTCGTAGAGCCTCAGCGCCATGGCGCCGTCTGCGGATTGATACAGACTGGTCTTTTCCGGCGGAATCTGCCTGATCACCTCACCTGTTTCGCGATCGAGCACCTGGATGACCGATCGCCCACTGTCCATGTTGACCTCGAAGCGCAAATCCCGGCCGATCGAACGGCTGGCCACATTGAGCTTGCGCGCGAGCTCTTCGAGATCGGGTTTTGTCCGCGCCGTTGCCGGCACCTCTTTGCCGGTCTCGGGCGTAACTTTGCCGCCAGGCGGAGCGGGCTCTGCCTTGAGCTGCAACGTCCGGAACGTTCCGCTGACGTTGGATATCTGCTGTAAGTCGGAACTAGACATCTGCATTCTCCCCAAGCCTTGTGTCAGGCGGCATCCGTGCCGCCTGACCAAGGGGATCTGCTAGCCTTGCCTTACTGCAGCAAGCTCAGTGCGAGCTGCGGCTGGGCGTTGGCCTGTGAAAGAACTGCGACACCAGCCTGCTGCAGAATCTGCGCCTTCGTTAACGAAGCCGTTTCAGCTGCGAAGTCGGCATCCTGGATACGACCGCGCGATGCAGCGAGGTTCTCCGAGACTGCCTGCAGGTTGGAGATCGTTGACTCGAAGCGGTTCTGGATAGCACCGAAGTTGCTACGCAGTGAGCTAACCGCCGTGAGAGCCGAGTCAATGCGCTTCATCGCATTGTTGGAATTGGCAACGTTCAGTACGTTAACCGATGCCAGTGCCTCAGCGCTCTTGGTGATGGACTCGGAGTCAGCGAAACCGATCTCAGTTTCCTGCGCACCGCCGAGCTGAATCGTCTCGTTGGCGCTCAAGGTAACCGTACCTTTGATGACACCGGCAGTCACGGCCTCAACGTTTGCGTTGACACCCGTTCCCGAACCGCCGCCCAGCGTGATTGCCTCAACCACGTTAATGTCGCGTCCATCGAGCGTATCGAACGTCATAATGCCGGTCGCCGCGTCAACGGTAGCCGTGACGCCGGTAACGCCGGTGTTCAGGTTGATTGCCGCCGCAACATCATTCGCCGTAACAACAGCGCCGTCAGTTGTCTCTGCAAACACTACCTGGTCATTGACCGTCAGCTGGTAGCTGCCTGAGGTACCAAGCGTTACGTCGCTGAACGCCACAGCCTCAGCAACCGAGTTCTGCGCGGTCGCGGTCAAGCCGGCAACATTCGATGAGTTGATGGCTTCAGCTTTCGCGTACGCACTGCTGATGGTCTGGCCATTGGCGGCGCCAGCGACCGACGCACCAACTGCGACTGTTTCGCTTTGACCAACCTTGATCGTCAGGCCGCCAGCGTTCAGCTGCCCAGTGCCAACGGCTACACCCGTCTTCTCGGCGATTGTGCCGATCTGCGAGGCACGAACGCCTGTATTCAGCGATACCGAAATGGTCTCGCCGACGTTGGCGCCGATCTGGAACTGTGCATTACCGAAAGAACCGTCAAGTACTTTCTGGCCATTGAAGGACGTCTGCGAAGCGATCCGATCGATCTCAGCAATTCGCTGCTGAACTTCAGCATCGAGTGCTGCGCGGTCAGACGACGAGTTGGTCGCGTTGGCCGACTGTACAGCCAGTTCGCGTATGCGCTGCAGGTTGTTCGTCAGCTCAGCGAGAGCCGATTCTGCCGTCTGCGCCAGCGAGATGCCGTCGTTAGCATTTCGGACAGCCTGGTTCAGGCCGCGGATCTGCGTGGTGAAGCGCTCGGAAATCGCGAGACCTGCTGCGTCATCCTTTGCGCTATTGATTCGCAGGCCAGTCGACAGTCTTTCGAGTGACTGATTAAGCATGCCCTGCGAACGACCCAAGTTACGTTGCGCATTCAGTGATGCAACGTTTGTATTGATGGTCATTGCCATTGGTTTACTCCTAAGTAAAATTTACCCGGACTGCTTATGCTGCCGGTTCAAAATGCCAGGGCCGCGAAATCCTTTCTAGACCACCGTACAGAATGGGTATCGGTCGCCATAGCCAGACCTTTAGGCTTTTTTTTGAGATTCAGGGAGTTCTAGCCGCGAAGCACCGACAGGGTCGGGCAAAACTTTAGGGCTAATTCCGAGAAATGTGACGTGGATCGGTCACCCGGCGCCGAATGTTTTTCGCCGCTATCAGAAGTAATTAAAGAGTGACAGCGATTGCGTGCGAATGAAGGACTGCTGCGCCGCTTCGAGCGTCGTCGCCTGCAGGCTGAGTCGAGACAAAGCCTCGGCATAGTCCAGATCCTCAATACTGGCGAGCGTATCCTGGTAATTCAGCTTGTAGGCACCATTGCTGTCAAGCTGGTTTTCGATGGCGGTAAGTCGCGAACCGACCTGGATTCGCACATCGAGAACGTTGTCGATGGCCTGGTCGATATTCTGGATCGCGGCGTTGACACCGTTGTTGAGCGTCGCCTGGCCGGCGGGTCCAGCCGCCGACTGTTCGAGACTGGTTGCCAGCTGGTCTACCATCGAAAACACATCCTGGTAAGGGCTGGGCGCAACCGAAAACTCATCGCCGGCCTCTGGCTGGCCGGCCAACGAAAACTCGATGCCTCTGAAGGCGAGCGTGTCGCCGTCCTGGAATGTGTTGGCCGCAATGACGCTGCCCGTCGCATCCTCGACCTCGTAGCTGTCAGGCGCAACAAAGCGCACGGTGTACTGGCCCTGGTCCCAGGCGCTCTGGTCGACCACATTGCCAGCGCCCAATACACCCGTGCCCGTATTGGCGGCGGCAGACGACGTAACGAATGAGCCGTTGCCGGCGCGAATCTTGAAGAAGACCGCCGATCCGGAATCCCCGTCGGCAACCTGCCGGCCTTCGCCGATTTGTATATAGCGTTGCCCCTGGTCGCCGTTGTAGGTAAAGGTGTCTCCCATACGCGTGACCGGAAGCGTCGACTCGAGATTGCCGGAGAACAGGTAGCTGCCGCTGCCATCTTTCTGGTTGGCGAGCTGCACCAGCTGGTCAAGGCTCTGCCGCATCTCGACCGCGATGAGCCGACGCGTCTCAGTCGATTGCGTCGCGTTGTTCGCCTGCAGCGCGAGCTCTCGCACGCGTTGCAGCACGTTGTTGACCGAAGCCAGTGACGACTCTTCCTGCGCAAGACGGTTACCGGCAATCGTTGCATTGCGGTCAAACTGGTCAAGTCGCCCTATAGACTCACGAATTTCAACGGCCCTGGCAGCGGCCAGCGGATCGTCGGATGGAGTCAGTATGCGGCGGCCGCTGGATATCTGTCGCTGCGTCTGGTCCAGCGCCGCCTGCAGGCGTTGCATGGCAGACAGACCGTTGGCATAGCTACCCATCGTTGACACTCGCATCACTATCTCCTCGTCGCGGCAATCAGGCTGTCAAACATCGTGCTGACAACGGACACCACCTGTGCCACGGCCTGGTAGGCCTGCTGATACTTGATCAGGTTGGCGGCTTCCTCATCGAGGTTAACGCCCGATGTCGCGGAAACTGCAGCTTCTGCATTCGACAGCACCACGCCCTGCGCATCGAGACTGCCCTGCACCTGGTGGGTTATGGCGCCAACGCTGGAGACGAGCCGCCCGTAGCTCTCGTTGATGCTGATCGTGCCACCGTCGAGCAGGCCTTCGGACTGGATCTCCGCCATCCGCAGCCCATTACTGTTGTCACCGGAAGCGCCATAGTTCGGGTCGAGCGAAAAGCGATCACCGGTCGCGGGCGTACCGTTTATGGTCACGCCAGTGCCGTTCAGGATAATCAGGCTGCCCTCCGTGTACGTGAAGTTTCCAGCGCCGTTGATGCTGTACGTTGTCGGGCTTGTGAATTCGATGACGGTACTGGCAAGGAGGTCTGCGTCGTCCGGATCGAGGATGGTCGGCAGGCTGATCGTGCCGTTGCCGATGTTCCCCTGAGAAACAGACGTGCGCGTTGGCGCCGCCATGGCGATAGCCTGCGGGTCGGTAACGACGCTCCTGACCGAGCCGGCTGCGTCCTGGCCGGTACTGATCAACAGTCTGTCGCCAGCCGCCGGTGCGCCAGCGACGGTAAACAGGATGCCATCGGCCCGGAACGGATCACCGGGTGCGCCGGTACCCGTCATCGCGATCGCTGCACCGGTATCGGCACGCGTCAGGCTGTAGGCTGCGCCATCGTACTCCAGCACATAGTCCGCGCCGGTGAATTCACCGAGGTCGGCCACCGTCGCGCTTGCCGTGCCGGTGCCCGTGTTGTTATTCGAATACAACACCCTGGGGTCGGCCACGCTGAACAGGTCGCCACCGAGATTGCCTCGCAGGTCGAGGCCCTGTGCATTCTGCTGGTTCATGCTCGTCGCGAACGCAACCGCGGTCTGCCCGAGCGATTGGCGCGCCGGATCAAGTACTCGTGAGCGAAATTCCAGCAAGCCGCCAAGGTTGCCGCCGGTATTCGACGTATCCAGCGGCGTGCTTCCGGAGGCGCCCTGGTAGGCAACGGTCACGCGTGTCAGGTCAAATTCCGAAGCGCTCGCTGTGAGCCTTCGCGCATCTCCGGCGGTCACTAGCGGCTGGCCGGAACCGATGAAGACGCTCATGTTGCCATCGGCCTGGATATTCGTGCTTACACTGACCTGCCCGGAGAGCTCCAGAACCAGTGCATCGCGCGCATCCAGCAGGTCATTCGGCGGCGTCGTCGCGTTGTTGGCCAGCGCGATTTGTCCGTTGAGGTCCGCAATCGATGTCGCGATACGATTAATGTCGTCAACGGCCAGCCTGATTCGGCTGTTGACTTCCTTATCCATTTCGTCGAGCCGCAGGTCCATCGACTGGAAGCGGCTGGCAACGCTTTGGGCTTCGCCAATCAGGGCCTGGCGCGTCGGAATAGAGGCCGGGTCGCTGGCGACATCCTGCACGGCGTTAAAAAACGACTGCAGCCCGGTATTCAGGCCGGTGTCGGGATCGGCAAGCAGCGTGTCTATTCGGCTGGAGAGCATGCTCAGCGTATCGAATCGGGAGAAACCCGTCATCGAGGAACGCAGCTGATCGACCTGCAGGCTGTCGTAAACGCGCCGAATGGTCGATACCTGCACGCCGCCGCCAAGATAGGTGTTGCCCTGGCCGCCGCCGGCGCGCGCCGAAAAGTCGGCAACCTGGCGGCTGTATCCGGGCGTGTTGGCATTGGCGATGTTGTGGCTCGTCACCTGCAGCCCGCGTTGGAACGCGCGCATGCCGGTGAGGCTGATATTTAATGCGTCTGGCATCGTTTTCCCCTGTCATCCATCGCTTGCACTAATTGATACGCAACGATAGTTGGGTTGCTATCGGCCGTGTTACGGAATTCTTTAGACCCTGCATCACAGACTTCATGATCGGGCTCTCGAGAATCCGCGTGATCTTGTCGGCATACTGCGGATCGGTCGCATACCCGGCCGTCTGCAATGCGTTCGCGAAGCCGGCAACGTCATCGCCGTGCCCGCTGACCTCACTGTAGCGAGGGTTCTGCGTCAGGAAGTCTGCATAGTCGGCGAATGTCGCGGCAACGTCGCTGTACGCACGGAATTTCGCTGTCTGCGGCTGTGGTACACCGTTCTCGAACTCGAGCGTACGCCGCGCGACCTGCTCGCCCTGCCAGCCGCGGCTCGCCTTGATACCAAACAGGTTAAAGCTGTTGCCGCCATGCTCGTCCGGCATGACATGCTTGCCCCAGCCGGTTTCGAGTGCCGCCTGGGCTACGATAGCCTCGGGCGCAACGTTGAGCTTCTGCCCTGCGCGTTCGGCATGTGGCCAGATGTCACGCGCGAATGCCTGCGGGTCCGACCAGGTGGGCTTCGCCTTCTCCGGCACCGCCGAGTGCGGTGTTGCTTCTGCCGCTGCTTGCGGCGAAGCCGACAATGCAGGACTGCTATGAGATGTCTCCGGTCGCGCTGTATTCAAGCGAGTTCGCGCGATATCCGCCAGCGAAAAACGGCCGTCGGGACGTGATGGGATCCGGGTATCGGCGCCACCGAGTTGTCGTACCAGCATGTCCGCCAGACCGACTCCCTTGCCGCTCGCCATCTCGAGAGACAGCTGCTGGTCCATCATGCCCTGGTACATGTCCATCTGGTCGCTCTCGCCAAAGATCGGGTCACCCAGCGAAGCTTCGCGCATGCTCTTTAACATCGACTGCAGGAACAGCGCCTCGAACTGGCCGGCAACTTCGCGCAGCACGGCCGGGTCGTTCTTCTCCGCGGCGGCGCGCAGGCCGCTGAACTGGTTGAAGTCGGTGATTACTGCAGTCATCGCCCGGATCCGGCCGCCCTAGATCACGATCAGCTCGGCGCGCAGGGCGCCCGCCTGTTTCAGTGCTTCGAGTATCGCGACCAGGTCACCCGGTGCGGCGCCAACTCGATTCACCGCCCGGACAATCTCATCAAGACTCGTACCCGGTTCGAACAGGAACATGCTTGCCTCTTCCTGCAGGATGCTGACATCCGAATCGGCCAGAGCCACTGTCTCGCCGGCATTGCTGAACGGCGCAGCCGGCTGGCTTACATACGGCGACTCACTGATCGTAACCACCAGTGAGCCATGCGAGACCGCAGCTGGCGTTACACGGACGTTGTCACCGATAACGACTGTACCGGTACGTGAATTGACGATGACGCGCGCCTGAACCTCACCGGGAACAACTTCGAGGCTTTGCAGCGCGGAAACAAACGCCGTTCGCTGCGAGGCCTGACTCGGCGCCCGCACGCGCACCGAAACTGCGTCCAGCGATTCGGCGGTTCCCGGGCCCATCGTCTTGTTGATCTGCTCGGCCAGCCGTTTCGATGTCGTGAAGTCCGGTACGTGCAAATTGAGTACGACCGCCTCGCTGGTCAGGAAGTCGCTGGGAACGGCACGCTCAACGGTTGCGCCGTTCGGGATGCGCCCCGCGCTCGGAATGTTTACCGTGACCTTCGAACCATCGTTGCCCGACGCGCCGAAGCCGCCGACGACCAGGTTGCCCTGTGCCACGGCGTACACATTGCCGTCGGCACCGCGCATTGGCGCCATCAGCAGCGCGCCGCCCCGCAGGCTCTTGGCGTTGCCGATCGACGAGACGGTAACGTCGATGGTCTGGCCGGGCTTGGCAAACGGTGGCAGATCTGCATGGACGGTCACAGCCGCGACGTTCTTCAGCTGCAGGCTGACACCGGGCGGAATGGTCACCCCGAACTGCGTCAGCATGTTGACGATGCTCTGCACGGTAAATGGCGTCTGCGTGGTCTGGTCACCCGTGCCATTCAGGCCGACGACCAGGCCATAGCCGGTTAGCTGGTTGTTACGCACACCGGCGACACTCGCAAGGTCCTTGACCCGCTCGGCCATCGCCTGCTCGGTCAGGAAAGCCACCACGAACAGAGTCACGAGCGCCAGGTGCTTCAGTGTCAAACGTTTTTTGTAGGTCAGATGCATCGAAGCTTCCTCGGTCTAGTACGGGTGGAATACGGAATTGAAGAACCGTGAGATGGGACCCATACGGTTGGCGGCGGCAAGCACGCCTTTGCTGCTGTATGTAATCTGCGCATCGGCGATACGATACGATTGCAATGAGTTGTCCGGCTCGATGTCATCCGGCCGGATAATGCCGGCCAGGCGAATGAACTCACGACCCTGGTTCAGCGTCACCCATTTTTCGCCGCGGATACGCAGATTGCCGTTCGGCAAACGTTGCACCACCGTGACCGTAATGTCGCCGAGCAGACTGTTGCTCTGGCTGCTGGAACCTGCGCCGTCGAATGAGGATTCACCACTCAGCGAGCCGTCGAACAGCGGCGTTCCGTCCTTGCTCAGGGCACGCCCGAAAACGGTCGGATTGCCAAGCGTCGCCTCGGTTGTCTTGGCCGTTGAGGTTTGCGAGTTCTTGCTGGCGTTGGTCTGTTCCTTGAGGCGAACCGTGAGGATATCGCCGACGCGGTTTGCCTTGCGATCCTCGAACAGCCGCACGTCGGAACCGTTGTTGTAGATCGCGCCACTGGTCGGCGGTGCATATACGGGTTCCGCGGGCCACGGCGGATCGAAAGTCTCTTCGAACACCTCAACAGAGGCACAGCCGGACGCAAGCACGGCAAGCGCCGCGAGAACAGGGAATCTATGGCAGTGACAAATCATGAACGTTCCTTACAGGTTGTTGTTGATGTACTGCATCATCTGGTCATTAGTCGAAATCGCCTTCGAGTTCATCTCGTAGGCACGCTGCGTCTCGATCATGTTGACCAGTTCAGAGACGACGTTCACATTGGAACCTTCGAGCGCACCCTGGTTAAGTGAGCCCAGGCCATTCTGACCGGGGGTCCCCGCCTGCGCGGTACCGCTGGACGCTGTTTCGATATAGAGGTTTTCACCGACCGGCTGCAGACCGACCGGGTTAATGAAGTCGACCGTCTGCAGACTGCCGACCTGCGTAGTCGACGACTGGCCAGGCAGCCTCACGGACACCGTGCCATCTTTACCGATCGTGACGGACTGCGCGGCATCCGGGATCGTGATGCCCGGTTGAATCCGGTAACCACTCGCGGTCACCAGCTCGCCCTGGTCGTTAAGCTGGAAGGTTCCGTCGCGACTGTAGGCCAGCGTGCCATCCGGCTGTTCGACCTGGAAGAAGCCGCGGCCGTTAATTGCCACGTCCAGCGCATTGTCCGTCTGCAGCACGCTGCCCTGGGTAAACAGCTTTTCCGTCGCGACGATACGCACGCCGGTACCGAGATTCATGCCCGATGGCAGCTCGGTATCCTGCGATGTCTGGCCGCCCGACTGGCGCACATTCTGGTAGAGAAGGTCCTCGAACACCGCACGACCCTGTTTGAAGCCCGTCGTGTTGACGTTCGCCAGATTATTGGACACAACTGCCATGCGCGTTTGCTGCGCATCCAGCCCTGTCTTGGCAATCCATAAACCCTGATTCATATCTAACTCCTTACCGAACGTCTGCCTATCCGAGACGCATTAGTGTTGCCGCCGAATCGGCGTTTTCTTCAGATGTCTTGATGACGTTGATTTGCATTTCATACTGTCGCGCCAGCTCGATCATGTTGACGAGCGTCTTTGCGACGTTAACGTTGCTCTGCTCCATGGCACCGGACATGATCGACACGTCGGCGTCAGCCGCAGCGATTTCTCCGTCTGCCATGCGCAGCAGTCCGTCGGAACCTTTCTGCAGCAGTGCCACATCCGGATTCACGAGCTTGATGCGGTCGACAATCGAGTAGGTCTCCGGTCCCTGGCCGATGGGCTGCACCGAGATCGTGCCGTCCTGGCCTATTAACAGGCTACTGTTGGGCGGAATTGCGACCGGGCCGCCATCGCCGATCACCAGGTGGCCTGCACCGGTGGACAACAGCCCTCCTGCTTCCACCCGCAGATCGCCGGCACGTGTGTACGCCTCGGTGCCGTCGGGCGCCTGCACCGCGATGAATCCTTCGCCCTGGATCGCGATATCCAGGTCGCGGCCCGTGGTAGCGACAGGTCCCTGCGAAAAATCCGTACCGTAGGAGTCGACAACGGCGTTGACGCGCGTCTCGATACCAGGGCCATCGATCGGCACCGAGCTGAACGAGTGCAGATCGGCCCTGAAGCCAGACGTCGAGACATTGGCGAGATTGTTGCTGTTGATGGACTGCGCATACTCGGTCTGCTTGGCGCCGGTCATCGCGAGAAAAATCATTTCATCCATTGTCGAATTCCTTTATCGGTCAGCTCGTCCGTTTACCGGATGTTGATAACCGTCTGGGTAATAGTGTCGGCAGTCGAGATGGCCTGCGCATTCGCCTGGAAGTTACGCTGCGCCGTGATCATCTGCACAAGCTGCGCAGTCAGGTCCACGTTGGACGCTTCCAGCGCGCCCGACTGAATGTTGCCGAACGACGCGGTACCCGCTTCGCCCAACAGGGCATCACCGGACTGGAACGATTCGCCCCAGGCCGTATCGCCCAGCTGCTGCAAACCCTGCGGATTCACAAAATTCGCCAATGCAAGTTTGCCGAGCGATGTCGATTGACCATTAGTGAAGCGCGCAAACACGACACCTTCCGCATCAACGCTGACACCGGTGAGTCGGCCCGTGGTGAAGCCATCCTGCGAGAGCGAATTCACACCGAAGGAATCACCGAACTGTGTTGCGGTACCAAAGTCGAGACCCATCACGATGTCAGCGGCACCGGTCCCCGGCGTGTAGGCGCCAAGCGGCATCAGGCCACCGGCTGGCGAATTCAGGCTGCCATCCGGGTTAAAGATTACCGGCGCTGCGCCTGCAACGGCGTTGCCATCGATCTGAATTTCCGTGTTCCAGGTGTTGGGTGCGGCATCCTTGATGAAATACACCGTTGCCGTATGTGCCGCGCCGAGGGAGTCGTAGACAGTCACTGACGTGGTGTGATTGAAACTGCTGGGATCCGTCGGATCGAACACCGGGTTGGCCGGTACAGGTGCATCAGCCGGCAAATTGATCCCGAAGGAAGCGCGCGTAGTAGCCGCCGGTGGATTGGCGCCAATCGTCAGCTGCAGGTCAACCGGTGTACCCGTGTTGAACAGGCCGCTGCCGGCATAAGGATAGGCCTGCAGCCGCGCGCCTTGCGCGTTGGTGACGAAACCCTGGTTGTCGACGCCAAATGCGCCGGCACGCGTGTAGCTGCGCGCACCGCCGTCGCTGATAACAAAGAAACCCTCGCCACCAATCGCGAGGTCCAGGGCGTTGTCGGTGAAATCGATATTGCCCTGCGTGAATTGCTGCGCGATCGCCGAAAGGCGAACACCGCTGCCGGCCGCACTGGAGCTCACGCTCTGTGTGCCTACGGCGAATACTTCGCTGAACTGGGCACGCGACATCTTGAATCCCGTCGTATTGACGTTGGCGACGTTGTTCGCCGTGACGCCGAGGTCGGCGGATGCGGCGTTCAGTCCGCTGAGTGCTATTGCAAATGGCATGTCTTTCTCCTGGCTTGGTCCATTTCGTTCAATTCCTTACAACTGTGTTATCCAATAATCTGGTAGATCTGGCCGAGCGGCATTTGCTGCCCGCCGGCGAGGTTCAATGTCATGCCGCCGCCAAACTGGCCCAGCGTGACGCTCTTGATTTCGGCTTGTATTACCGTAGGCGCGCTTTCAACCTCGCTGCCGCGGATGACCCGTGCCGTTACCTGGTACTGGCCACTTTCTGCACGACGACCCGTTGAATCGACGCCGTCCCACGCGAAATTCACCAGGCCCGACGGCTGCTGGCCGAGTTCCAGGCGCTGCACCAGCTCGCCATTGCGATTGGTAATATCGATTTGCACGTTGCCGGCGCTGGCTTCGAGTTCAATTGCACCCTGCAGCGAGCCGCCTTCACTCAGGGAGCCGATATCGGTGACCGCCAGAACCGAGCGACCAACCAGCCCCGCTGCCTGCAGCGCCTGGTTGTCCTGCATCGATGCCGCAAGACCGCTGAACGACGAGTTCAGCGAGCCAATCCCGTTGACGGTGCTGAACTGCGCCAGCTGACCGAGAAATTCACCGTTGTCCATGGGCTCGAACGGGTCCTGGTTCTGAAACTGCGAGATCATCAGGGTCAGAAAGTCCTCCTGGCCCAGTTCATCGCGCGCCTTCTGCTGCGGCGGCGGCGCGAAGTTGTCGAAATTGTCGATGGGTCCTAACGTTGTCATGTTATTGCCTCAGTGGTGAATCAGCGTCCGAGCGACAGCGTCTGCAACAGCAGATCCTTGGTCGTGTTGATCATCTCGACGTTGTTCTTGTAGGAACGCGATGCCGACATCATGTTGACCATTTCCTCAACGGTATTGACGTTGGTGGCATACACGTTGCCATCAGCATCCGCCTCGGGATGGTCGGGCTGGTAGCGGAGCTGCAGCGGCGCGTTACTCTCGACGACGCCGTCGATGCGCACGCCGGCAACGCCACTCTGATCGGCGAGCGACTGGCTGAACGTGGAAAACACAGGCTGCTTTGCGCGGTATACCTTTTCCGGATCGCCGCTGACGCTGCCCGCATTGGCTAGATTGCTTGCCGTCACGTTCATCCGGACGGACTGCGCGTTCATCGCGCTGCCGGCAACGTCGAATACATTAAAGAGTCCCATTATTGACCTCCCTTGATCGCCATGCGCAGCGTTCGGATTGAACCATCCAGAAATGCCAGGCTGGCGCGATACTGCAAGGCGTTCTCCGCGAACTGTGCCTGTTCGACATCCATGCTGACGGTGTTGCCGTCCAGTGCGGGCTGGGTGGGAACGCGATACATCGTCTGCGCTCCCTGTTTCGTCATGCCCCAGGCCTGCTTGTGAAGATCGCTGGTCGTCGTCATGCTGATTGACTGCTGCCGCGCGCCCTTCAGTACCTGGCCGAAATCGAGGTCCCGCGCCTTGTAATTAGGCGTATCGGCGTTCGCGATATTCGACGACAACACCTCGTTTCGCTGCGCGCGAAACTGCAGTGCCCTTTCGTATTGTGCTAACGCAGGTATTTCCATTGCTCTAGTTCCTGGAATTCAAGTTCCTGCAGATCTCTATGCAAGGCGTGTGCCAATTCCCGATGGCCCACACCTAAAGCTGGCCGGACGTCGGCCGATACCCAATTGTTAAGGTCCTCTACTCGGATAACGGCAACGCATTGCCGCCGGCCGGCAAACACCTGCAGGGTTGTTGCCGCAGCGTCACATCAGGCTGGCATGGCAATTGCAGTGCTATCTGTAGGAAGTCTCGACGGTTTGAGTGATCGCGCCGATCGAGACGCAGCCAGCACCGGCAAAACGTTGCCAGTGCTGGCGTTACAGACAGGAGACTCAGCGAGTAATGGCCGCAAGCACCGCAACAATCGTCGATAATTTGACGGACCGCCCCGCCAGGCGACATGAATCTGACGCCCGTCGGATTCTCGTCGGCTGCGCTGCCGGCTTGCTAATGTGCGCGTCGACTGCGGTGGCGACCGTCCAGGAATGGCAGTCGAACGAGAGCATTGCGGCTGCGGCTGAGAACTTCATTCGCGACAGGATGGGCCCCAGAGCAAGCAGAACCTCGGTGAAAGCAGGCCTGCTGGATTCACGGCATCGACTGGCGCTGTGCAACGAGCAGCTGGAACCCTTCCTGCGACGCGGCACCGACATCGACTATCGCACCATCGTCGGCGTCCGCTGCAGCGGCAAGCGGCCCTGGAAAGTCTATCTGCCCGTGGAGGTCATCGTTACCGATACCGTTCTTGTCGCCAGCCGCACGCTGCCTCGCGGCCATCGCCTGACGGCAGAAGATCTTGTGGCGGAACAGCGCGACGTCTCGCGCCTGCCAGGCGGCTACATCGCCAAAGACAGCGAATTCGTCGGCGCCCGGCTGAAGACACAGCTGATTGCGGGGCGGCTGCTGACGCCCGCCATGCTGGAAGCTGATATTGCCGTGCGCCGGGGGCAGATGGTAACGCTGACGATCCTGAGCGGTGGGATCAATATCCAGATGAGCGGCAAAGCGCTGATGGATGGTGCTATCGACCAGCGAATTCGGGTCGAAAACACGAAATCCGGGCGAATAGTCGAGGGCATCGTCCGTTCGAGGGAACAGGTTGAGGTACTGGTCGCCGGGAGCGGCCAGATTTTTCACGCGAAGCCTAAAGTATCGCCATCGGTGGCCGATATCAGGTCTAGCAACAATGATCGTTGAGGTTTATACGTTATGACAAACAGGATTGGTCCTATGGATCCGGGAACACTAGGCAAGATTGGCGGCAAGGTTGACGAAGCCGGGACTGGTAAGAAAGTCTCCGCGGACTCGAGCGCGCCGAAACAATCAACCGCCGACCCCAGGTCGGCCTCGGACACCGTCAACCTGACGAGCAGCGCCAAACTGCTCGAGCGACTGGACAAAACGCTTGCCGCGCTACCCACTGTGGACAGCGACCGCGTCGCCGAAATCAAGGCGGCTATCCAGGACGGCAATTACAAGATCGACTCCGACGCCATCGCCGATGCGATGATTCGTCTCGATCGGTCCTTCGGCGAATAGTCGTGACTCGCCCTGCCCCAGCTGAGGCTCGCCAGGAAATCGCCGCAATCATCGGCGAGAGTGTCGTTCAGGCTGCCGGCCTCAAAGAGGCCCTCGAAGATGAGCGTGCGGCCCTGGAGCGCCAGGATACGGATGCGCTGCAGGCGGTCGTGGTCAGCAAGAATGAGCATGCCGCGAAACTGCAGGCGCTGGAATTGCGGCGCAGCGAACTCTGCGCGGCATGGGGATTTGCCGTCGGGCCCGGGCAGATGGGAGACCTTATCGAGTGGTGCGATGAACATGGCGTTATCGACAGGGCCTGGGCCGAACTCTTACAGCTCGCCGCAGACGGCAACACACTGAACCTCACGAACGGCGCAATTATTCGCCTGCGCCAGCAGCAATTTGAAACCAGTATTTCTGTACTCCGGGGCGTTACTCCCGGATCGGATACCTACGGCCGAAACGGCGCAGAGGCCGGCGACGCAAGCCGCCGCTCTCTCGCAGAGGCCTGAACTTACATTGTGAAGAAAGGATACTGAGCCATGTTGATAGTCAGCCGAAAAGACGCCGAATCCATTGAAATCCGACCCGGTGACGATATCGATCCGAGCATGACGCTGGGCGACCTGTTTCGCAGCGGCCCGATCGAGATAACGATTTTCTCCTCGAACAACAATCGAGTGAAGATGGGCGTCCAGGCGCCCGAACAGCTTTGCATCTGGCGCAAGAAAGCCGCTGCAGCCTGACAGGGTGGCGTGGTTCCATGCGCAATGCCGCGTGCAATAAGGCGACCTGTCGCCAGCGCGTATGGGACGAATGCCGTTCGCTACGATGAAATTCTCGACGCAATCGCTGCTACCGATACTGGCTATCGCCGCCGCCTGCGGCGGCTCAGGATCCACGGACTCGACCACCGCGCAGGACTTCGCGGGTGGCAGCCCCGCCAGCGCGTTACCCAGCGACGCCGTCATTCTGGCAAAAGCTTACGACAACAACTACACGGTTCCTGACGGTTTCTTCGTTGATGAGCGCGCGGGGACCACGCGCAGCTACACGGTACACCACGTGCTCGATTCCTCGGCTTCTTTTGAAGAATGCAGCGACGATCTCGTCGATGCCCAGGCTCTCGAGGAAGCCGATAACAACTCGCGCGCCGTGAGCGGGTATTTCGTCACGTCCCATGAGACAGAGCGCTATTTCGAGTTTGTTCGGGAGCTCGCTTACACGGAGGACGTCGGTAACATCAACGACCTCACTTCTCCCGGTTTCGCCCGAATATTCAAGTGCAACCACACCGACAGGCGCGGCGTTGATCGCAGCCTGCTGGACGGTTATTCCGGGCGCATCAACCCCGAGCAACTCGACGCCGCCACGCTGCGCGAGTTCACCGAGTATCTCTGGCAGTTTCGTTTCTTCAACACGAGCCACAAGAAAGTCATCTCGAGCTACGCTAGCGGCAGCCCCACCCGGCTTCGGCACACCCTGTTACTGGCATTGGTACACAACCAGGGCCAGGCGGCCTGCGATCGGGTCGATGTCGTCGAATGGCATTTCAGCGCCGACATTGCCAGTGGCGAAATAGACCGGGACTTCGAGACCGTTCACAGCTTCGAGGCAAAAGTCTCCGCCGGCATCCCGACCCTCTGCGACTAGACTAAACCGGGCTGCGGCCCGGGCACACGCGCAAACGGCAGGCGCGCAAAACACCTGTTCACACGACGCTCCATACCGGTATTCACATACTGCAAAGTCTGGTCTGGCAGGTATAATTGCAAAAGAAACTAACGGCATTCACTGCAGCGGTGAGTGGCCACGACCGAACAGCCATGCCCTTCAGCCGAGACATCCTTCCATGACAAGCAAATTACCTGCACTGCAATCCTGGGTTGACCAGGTCGCAGCCCAGACACAACCCGACGAAATTCGATGGTGCACCGGTTCCGAGGAGGAGTACCAGCAGCTGATACAGCAGATGCTGGCCGACGGCACCCTGTCCAAACTGAATGAAAAAACCTACCCGAATTGCTACCTGCACCGCTCCGACCCCAACGATGTCGCGCGGGTCGAACACCTGACCTATGTCTGCACGGCGACAGAGGACGAGGCCGGCCAGAATAACAACTGGATGAGCCCGGCCGAGGGCCGCGCCAAGATGGACGCCCTCTTCGACGGTTGCATGCGCGGTCGCACGATGTACGTCATCCCGTACTGCATGGGCCCGATCGGTTCGCGCTTCTCACGCTGCGGCGTGGAAATTACCGACAGCCCCTACGTCGTAATCAATATGAAACTGATGACCCGCATGGGCGACAAGGCATTGCAGCGTATTGAAAAAGAAGGGACTTTCGTCAAGGGCCTGCACTCAACGGGCGATCTCGACCCGGAGCGACGCTTTATCATGCATTTCCCGGAGGATCTCTCGATCATGAGTTTTGGCTCCGGCTACGGCGGCAACGCCCTGCTCGGCAAGAAATGCCATGCGCTTAGAATTGCGAGCCACCAGGCCCGCGAAGAAGGCTGGCTGGCCGAGCACATGTTGATTGTCGGACTGGAAAACCCGGAAGGGGCGGTGCATTACATCGCCTGCGCGTTCCCGTCCGCCTGCGGCAAGACCAACCTGGCCATGCTGATTCCGCCGGATGCCATGCACGACTGGAAAGTCTGGACGCTCGGCGATGACATCGCCTGGCTGCATCCTGACGATACCGGCAAGCTGCGCGCCATCAATCCGGAATCGGGTTATTTCGGCGTTGTGCCCGGCACCAACCCGAAGACCAACAAGAACGCCTACGACATGATCATGCACGACGCGATCTTCACGAACGTGGCCACCACGGCGGACAACGAGCCCTGGTGGGAGGGCAAGAAAGACGGCGAGCCGGCAATAGACTGGCAGGGTCGCCCCTACGATCCGGCGAACGGCCCGGCGGCGCATCCCAATTCACGTTTCACGGTTGCAGCCACCAACAACCGCTGTTATTCCAGTCTCGCAGACGCACCGGAGGGCGTGCCTATCTCGGCCATCGTTTTCGGCGGCCGGCGCAAGAACGTCGCGCCCTTGGTCTATGAGGCCAAGAGCTGGGAGCACGGTGTGCTGGTCGGTGCCGGCACCGCGTCCGAGACGACGGCTGCCATGGTTGGCGAGGTTGGCGTCATTCGCCGCGACCCGATGGCAATGAAGCCCTTCTGCGGCTACAACTTCGGCGACTACTTCGCGCACTGGCTGTCACTCAAAGACAGCGTCAAGCATCTTCCCAAGGTGTTCCATGTCAACTGGTTCCGTCAGAACGCGGACGGTGAATTCCTGTGGCCCGGATTCGGCGAGAACCTGCGCGTCCTGCAGTGGATTGTCGATCGTTGCGAGCATCGCGCCGACGCGCAGGAAACCGCTATCGGATACCTTCCGCACCCAGAGGACATCGATACCAGTGGACTGGACATCAGCGCAGAGGCACTCGCCACCCTGACGTCGATAGACTCAAAACAGTGCCGCGACGAGATGATCTCGCTCGGGAAGTACCTGGACAGCTACGGTGAGCGGGCACCGGCTCGACTGAAAGCCGAGCAGCAGCGCGTGCTGGCAGCGCTTGGCGAGGAATTGGCAAGAGCGTCGTAAGCTATCGTTGTGACAGCGCGGCTAAGCGCTGGAGTAGCAACAAACAACTGATCGCGCGCTGCAGCGCGCGCCTGCATCAATCTATGGTCTTGTAATAGATCGCCAGCGGCGAGCCCGGCGGCTCGGCGCGGCCGAGTCCAATAGTCCCTTCGGTGCCGAGTTCGGTTGAGTCCCGGCGCACGAATTTCTCATTGCCCTGCAGGTTCTGCAGGAAGGTGCCATTCGTACTCTGATCCACGAGCATGAACTTGCCGCGCCGCATCTCTATCTTCGCGTGAATGCGGGAGATCAGGTTTCCTTTCACGACCAGGTCATTATCGTCAGCGCGACCCATGTTGATCGCCTTGCGCTGATCCGACACTTCAACGGTCTTGTCGCGGAAGTTCAGCAACAGCTTGGACACCTTGCGCGTATTGCTCTCCCACTCGATTGTCGGCAGCATGTTGGTCGCTTCGTCGGGCTGCCAGACCAGCTCGAAGAGCGCGACCTCGTCGATGCGGCCGCGTACGGTAGCGACGTCTATCTGCCGCGTCATGTTGCGGTATTCCGGGCTCATCTGCTCGGCGGTAAATCCCGAGACGACGATCTGCTTCGACTTCGCCTGCGATGTCATGCGATTGGCGGTGTGCACGGCGGCACCGAAAATGTCGTTCTGCTCCTGCACCACCGGGCCGTAGTGACAGCCAATGCGGATCGATACCGGAATCCCGTCGTTCTTCTTGGTCTCGGACGTAATGCGCGACTGCATCATGATGGACGCGCCCATGGCCTCGTCAACGCTCTCGAATGTCGACATTACCTCGTCGCCGATGGTCTTGATGACGGTGCCGTTGAACTGGTAAGTCGCATCTTTCATGACATCGAGGCACAGCGCGACGGTCTCGCTGGCACGGGTATCGCCAAACTTCTCGTACAGCTGCGTGCTGCCAACGACATCGGCAAACACGATTGCGACTTCCAGATCTCTCGCCATAGATTTACTTAAGAATCGAACGCCAAGCAGCTAATAATCTTACTATTTTTCGGCCACAATGTATGCAATCCAGGCCAGATCTGCCTCGCCTTTCTCATTCGGCGTGAACTCGCCGTTGCCGTCGCCGTCCTCGTCTTCACCCTCCCAGTAGACGGTCGCCTTGCGGAAACCGGCCTCCAGCAGCAGTTCGCGCAGCTCCGGCGCCGTCCAGAGCCGCCATTCGTAAGTAAAGGCATTCTTGATCTTCGAGCCATCCTTGAATTTGAAGTGAATGTGGCAGCGAATGTAGTGGCTTATCGGGTGAAATTCCGCCTGATGCCAGATGTATGTAAAACCGTGCTTCTTGTTCTTGGTCTTCTCGCGCGTTTCCTCCTGCGCTTCCGGCCCGCCGAACATGTCACAGAAGAACACGCCGTCGTCCTTGGTCGCCTCGTAGGCCCGCTGGAAATAGGCGCGCAGCTTGTCACGAGTATCGAAGATGAAATAACTGAAGTTAAAGGCCGCCAGCAAATCGACCTTTGGCGTTGCAACGGTCATGACGTCCGATTCGATGAGGCTGACTCGTGCCTGGTCCTCGGTGGCGAGCCTGGCGACGCGATTTTTCCGCCCCCAGTCGAGCACATCCGGGTCGATATCAACACCGATCGCCTGATATTCCGCGCCCTGCCGCACCCACTGGCAGGATGCGCTGGCGGTGCCGCAGAAATCTTCGCGGAACAGGTAGGCCGTGCGCCCGGTGAGAGACTTGAAGGTATCCTGCAGGAACTCGATTTCGTTCTCGACATTTTGTACCGACAGTTCGTACAACTCATGGATATCGGCCGTATCGGCCATGGTCGGTTGACTGCTGTGTTTCGCTGATTTGGCGCTCATGGGTCGACTGGATTCCTCGATAGATTTGCCGTCACTGGGTCACGCATTGTACGTCCCTATGCGGCGGCAGGCATAGCGCTTAGTGCGTTAATTAACACTTCTTTACCGGCCCCCGGTCGATGCGCATTCTCACTGATGTAGCGGCGCCACGCTCTCGCGCCCGGCTGTCCGGCAAACAACCCCAGCATATGCCGGGTAACACGATGCAGCGGCTCCCCGCCTGCCACGACCGCGTCAATGTAGGGCAGCATAGCGTGCACGACGTCGTGCCGCTTCGGCAATGGCCAGCCCGGATTGAAATGGTGCTCGAGTTCTGCCAGGAAATACGGTTGATGATAAGCCTGCCGACCGATCATGGCGCCGTCAACGTGCTGCAGTACGTCTTCGACCCCTGCTAACCCGGAAAGACCGCCATTGATGACGATCTCGAGGTCCGGGAAGTCGCGCTTGATACGGAAGACCCGTTCGTAGTTAAGCGGTGGGACGTTGCGATTGTCTTTTGGACTCAGGCCTTCGAGAATCGCAATTCGCGCATGTATGACAAATTTGCGGCAGCCCGCCTCCGCCAGCACGCTGACGAAGCGCTGCAGAAATTCGTCGCTATCGTTGTCATCGATGCCGATGCGGGTCTTGACCGTCACCGGCGCCTGCGTTTCGGCCTGCATTGCGGCGAGGCAGGCCGCGACCGTGTGCGGCTCAGCCATCAGGCAGGCACCAAACTGACCGCTCTGCACGCGGTCGCTGGGACAGCCGACATTGATATTGATCTCGTCGTAATCGTAGTCCGTCGCCTTCCGGGTTGCGCTTGCCATCCATTCCGGATTGCTTCCGCCCAGCTGCAACGCGAGCGGGTGCTCTTCCGTGCTAAAGCGAAGCAAGCGATCTGCGTCGCCATGATGGACCGCGGCGGCGGTCACCATTTCAGTATAGAGAAAAGCGGATGGCGTCAGCAGACGCATGAAAAAGCGGCAATGCCGATCGGTCCAGTCCATCATGGGCGCAATGCTAATCGGGCTTTTCATGCGTTACCTGGGTTTTCCTGGTGATTCCGGATCGCTGCTTGCCAATTGGCCGCATCGTTTCATAATAAGCACTCGACAGCGCAACATTCCTTGGCACCCGTTGATCAACGGATGCAGCGCGCGCCGGCGGAGGATACTGGATGCCTGAAGTACGAAGAGCCTACTACGACGACTGCTACCAAAAAAGCCTGCAGGCGGAAGTCACCGCCATCGATGGCGACTGGATCGAGCTCGACCAGACCATCTTCTACCCACTCGGTGGCGGACAGCCCGGCGACACCGGCTCTTTGACAGGGCCGGATGGACGACTTTACCGAATTATCGATACCAGAAAGAGCCCGGAGGCCGGGCAGGTCAGGCATCAGCTCGAGACGAGCGAGCACGCGCTGGCGGTCGGTGACTCCGTGGATATCGAGCTTGACTGGGACCGGCGCTATCGACACATGCGCATGCATACCTGTATGCACTTGCTGGGCTCGCTGATTCCGGTGCCTGTCACTGGCGGATCAGTCGGTGCCGAGAAGAGCCGCCTGGATTTCGATCTCGGCGAGCACCCGATCGACAAGGAAGATCTGACGCAGCGGATAAACGTGCTGATCCAGCAAGCGCATCCGGTCGTATTTGGCAGCATTACAGAAGCGGAACTCGACGAACGTCCGGAACTGGTCAGGACAATGTCGGTGCAGCCGCCCAGGGGGAGCGGTGACATTCGCACGGTGCGCATTGAAGGCGTCGATTTTCAGCCTTGCGGGGGTACCCATGTTCGAAACACCGCCGAAATCGGCCCGGTCAGGATCAGCAAGATCGAAAACAAGGGCAAACGCAATCGCCGGGTTCACCTGATTCTCGAGCCGTGACGCCGGAGTTCAGCCTGTCGGCTGAACCTCACATCCCACGACGGGTCCATTCCCTTTTACCAGGGAGGGTCTAGTGCGCCATTTTGCAGCAATTTTGCTCATGCTGTTGTTCTCGATCGACGCGTCGGCGGCGTCGCGCGGCGCACTGATCACCGAGGCAGCCATACCGGGCGCGACCTTGCGTATTGAAGTCCTGCCCCCGATCGACGATCAAAAGGCGGCTGAACTCGTTACCTGGCTGCAGTCCGTTTCCGGCAATGTGCGCCTCGCCTACGGACGCTTTCCCAGCAAGTCGCCGCGTATTGTCGTCATCCCTGCCGAAGGGCGCGCCTGGGGTGGCGATTCACCGGTGCCGTTTGGACGACTCACGCGGCGCGGCGAGGACAAGATTGAGCTGTACGTCAATACAGACCGGCCCATCGAGGATTTTTACGGCGACTGGACTGCAACGCATGAGTTCAGTCATCTGATGCTGCCTTACGTCGGCGATCGTTACCGATGGATATCGGAGGGCTTTGCGAGTTATTACCAGAACATACTGATGGCAAGGGCAGGTCAATACAGCGCGGAGCTTGCCTGGCAGAAGCTGTACTCGGGCCTGGAGCGCGGTCGGGCATCGCGCCCTGAGCTGACCTTGAACGAGGCCGCAACCGCCGGCGTGCGACGGGCACGAATGAAAATCTACTGGAGCGGCGCGGCTATCGCCCTGCTGGCAGATGTCGCATTGAGGGAACGCACGGACGGACGCGAATCGCTCGACACGGCGCTCGATAGACTAGAGCGTTGTTGCCTGTCCTCAAGACGCACCTGGAGCGGCCCGGAATTGTTTGCGCAGCTTGACGCCCTGGTCGACGAAGAGGTGTTTGTGCCGCTGTACAATCGCTATGCCAACCAGCGCGGCTTTCCGGATGTTTATCCGACGCTTCGGCGATTGGGGATCGGCACTGTCGGCGACCGCGTGAGCCTCCGCAACACGGCAGAACTGGCCGAGATTCGCGAAGCGATTACCGCTCGCCGCGAGCTCTGAGACGGAAACTACCTATCGGCAACAATTCTCAGCGGTGCGAAACTTGGAAGACCAGACAAAGGGAGGATGAGCCATGTACGCAAGACTCCTGTTGAGCATCGTATGCATTGCGCTTGGCGCGCAACTGGCGGGCTGCGGCCGCAAGGAAATAAGCTTCGCTGCCGACATTCAGCCGATTCTCAAGGAACGTTGCGTTGAATGCCACAACGTCACCGGTGAAGGCGCAACCGCCAGCAACTTCAGCGTCGTCGACTACGACAGCCTCATGAAAGGGACATCGTTCGGGGCCGTGATCGTTCCTGGCAGCAGCATTTCCAGCACGCTGTATATGGTTGTTGCCGGCAAGACGGCTCCCGAGATCCGCATGCCACCGCATCACAGCGAATCGCTGGCAGAAGGCCGCGGCGAGGCGCTAAGTGCCGACGAGCTCACAAAGCTCGCCGCCTGGATCGATCAGGGGGCCAGGAACAACTAGTCAAAATACGAAGCTACGGCGATATTTGCAGCTGCGCTTTGCTGTAAACTCCGCCGAATGAGCATCTGGTCACGCACCAAGGAACTTGCCGCGCAGACGCCGGCGGATCGCAATCGCTACGTCGACTTTCTGCGCGCCGTCTCCATTCTCATGGTCGTAACCGGCCACTGGCTGATCGTCGCGCTCTACTACAAGGATGGCGCACTGCAGCCAGGCGACCTGCTGGAACTCCGACCCACGACGCAATGGCTTACCTGGGTATTCCAGGTCATGCCGATCTTCTTCATCGTTGGTGGCTACGCGAACGCAGTCTCGCTGGAGAGCGCGCGTCGGCGCGGTATCGACTACGCAGGCTGGCTGGTCTCGCGGCTGAATCGGCTGGTTTCTCCACTGTTGCTGCTGCTGGTCGCGTGGGCGGTGCTGGCGTTCGTGCTGCATCTTGCGGGGGTCACTGGCGAGGTACTCAGCCTTGCGTCGCGTGCCGCGCTGATACCGATCTGGTTTCTTGCCATCTACACGCTGGTCGTCGTGCTGGCGCCGGCGACCTACCTGGCGTGGCAGCGCTGGGGCTTTGCCTCCTTCTGGGCGTTCGTCGCTATCGGCCTGGCTGTCGATTACGCATTTTTCGCCCTCGACCAGCGCTGGCTTGGCTGGACTAACTACTTCTGGGTCTGGCTGGCCGTGCATCATCTTGGTTACGCATGGCGTGACGGCCGTATGGGCAGTCCGCTGCGATTGCTGGGGTATTCGGCACTCGGCCTGATGGCATTGTCTGCGTTGATCTTCAAAGGTCCCTACCCCTTCGCGATGGTTGGCTCTCCCGATGAGGCGATCAGTAACACATTGCCGCCCAAGATAACGCTGCTGGCGCTTGGCATCGCGCAGTTCGGGCTGCTGCTGGCCATCGAAGGGCCGATGCGACGCCTGCTTGAAGGGCTCCGCATCTGGTCGGTCACCGTGTTGATCAACAGCATGATCATGACGCTGTATCTCTGGCACCTGACCGTCATGGTCATTCTCGTTTCGCTGCTGTATCTGGCCGGCGGCTTTGGTCTTGGCATCGAACCGGCAAGCTCGGCGTGGTGGCTGACGAGGCCGGTCTGGATCGCCGTGCTTTATCTGTGCCTGTTTCCGGTTGCACTGGTGCTCGGACCGCTTGAACGGCGCGCCCGCCCTGCTGGCGCACCGGTGCCATCGGCGATCCGCATGGTTGCTGGCGCAATCCTGATCTGCCTGGGCGTTGCGGCGCTGGCGCTGTTCGGTTTTGGCAATGCGCCGATCGTCGGCCTCGACATTGCAGCATTCGCGGTGGTTGTTATCGGTGCAGCTTTGAGCGGCGTCTTGCTCGCGCGCAAACCCAAAGCGGGCGCTTAAGCGCTAGTGTTTTTGCGGCCCGCCGGCCGGCAGCTTGAAAAACTGCAGGTCTTCAAACTCGCCTTCGAGTGAACAGCATTCGACCGGTGCCTCGCCCCGCAGGCTTTCGGCAATGCGCTTCGCCTCGGTCATGTAGTGATCGTACAGCTGCAGGCGCAGCGCGAGTGATAGCACGGCAGGTTCGCCTTCCTCGTCGCTCAATGCGGCGTCGAGTGAAAATTGCGGCAGCTCGGAACTCGCATACTTGTGCTTCCAGGTACCCGTTGCCAGGTCGAAATCGTAGAGACCAAGAAACAGGCCTCCCTCCCGCGCCAGGAAATGCACGGCTTCAATGACGTAGTTTGCCTCGGCGTCGTCCATTACCCAGTGCAATCCAACGCGGCACCATCCGGGCTTCAGGCCACAATGACCGTGCTGCACGGCGGATCGATAGCGCTCCGACGTCTCTTCGTCAATATGCAACAGGCGATGCCCGTATGGCCCGGCGCAGGAGCAGCCGGCGCGCGACTGGATACCAAACAGATCGTTGAGCAGGACGGTAATGAGCTTGTGGTGCATGTACTTGCCGTCACCGCCCCTGACATTGAACGAGATAATGCCGACGCGGCTGCTCGGATCCGGATTGCCGAGAACCTCAATATTCTCGTTTTCCGCCCAGCTCTTCATCGCTCGATCTGTTAGTTCGTGTTCGCGCGCGTTGATAACGTCGACGCCAACCCTGTCCTTGATCTGGAATACCAGGCCAGCCTTGAGCGTCTGCAGAACACCGGGCGTTCCGGCCTTCTCTCGCTCCTCGATGCGACGAATAAAATCCTGGCCTTTCATGCCGACATAGTCGACGGTGCCGCCGGCACTGATGCTGGGCGGCAACTCACGGTTGTAGATACGCTGATTAAAAACCAGGACGCCGCTCGAACCCGGACCACCGAGGAACTTGTGCGGTGAAATGAATATCGCGTCGATGCTGGGGTCCTCGCCCTCGCTGGCCGGTTCAGGGTTCATGTCGATATCGACATACGGAGCGCAGGCAGCAAAGTCGAAACATGCCATTGCGCCGTGTTTGTGCAGCAGACTTGCGATCTTGCGTACGTCCGAGCGTATACCCGTGACGTTGGAAGCGGCGGAGAACGAACCGATACGTTGCCGATCCTTGTAGCGCGGATCCGTCAACAGTTCCTCAAGATGCGCAAGATCGATATTGCCCGATGCGTCAAGGCGAACCTCAACCGTTGTTGCGAGACACTGGCGCCAGGAAATCTCGTTCGAATGATGCTCGTAGGGACCGATAAATACGACCGGCTGCACTTGCCGAAGCCGCTCACGAAATGCGCCGGCGTCGAACTCAGTCGACAGGCTGTCCAGCGCATCGTTGAAGTTTTTACGCGTCGCCGGCGCCAGGGCAACACCGACGATCTGCTGTAGTTTGTCGATCGCACCGGTAGCACCGGTGCCGCAGGCGATGATGCGGCCGTCCGGGCCGGCGTTGACGGATTGCTTGATCGCTTCTTCCGCCTCGTGCAGCAACTGGCTCATGCTGCGGCCGGTAATGTCGTCTTCGGTGTGAGTGTTGGCGTATACCCGCTGCAGGCCCTGCAGGTAGGATTCGACAAAGCGCAGGCAGCGCCCCGACGCCGTATAGTCACAATAGACCATCAGGCGCTCGCCGAACGGCGTCTGGAACGTCGAGTCCACGCCAACAATTTGCTGTCGCAGAAAGGCAGGATCGAGTACAGTTTTGCTCATACGGGGATTATGCCTGAATTGCCCCCATACACGGTGTGATCAATGGCCAAAAAGCTGAAAAACGAAAAGGGTCTGCTCGCGGAGGCCTTACGTAGGGTGATGGACGATGCCGTGAAACGCGGCATCGTCGAATTGGAACCTACGGACTCACACGATCTCAAGACCGAGTATGTCTACCGCCTGCTGGTGCATGACAAGGAAATCGCGCCGCTGCCTCCCGACCAGCTCAATCTGCCCAAGATGCGGCACAGGCTCGCCATGTGGGTCAGCCACAAACTGCCGGCCGACCACGAACTCCTGAAATAGCCGCCTGCGAATCGATTACCGCTCGATCGCTGCCTCGATAGAATTGGCGATCTTGCTCGGAACGCCGACGTTCGCCGTAAACGCACGGTATCCGGAGTCCCAGAAATACAGCTGCATGCGCCACATCTGGCCATAGTGCAGGACACGCGTCTCGTCGCCATCCCGGATCACGAGCACCTCGGTGGGCAAAGCCGCGACGTGATCGACACCCGGATACGGTGAGCCCTCGCTTTTCGAATCACTGCGGAAACGCGAATTGATGCGGATCATCTTGTCCTCGATATAGGGATTCGTCAGGCCGATGTAGACCGCATCATCGCGGAGGCGTACCTGCGATACCACCTCCCAGCCCTCCGAATCGCTGGCATCACTGACCTTTCCGGCATCAAGCGCAGCGATAACCGCATCCACCGTGGCGTCAAATCCGGCGCTGGTGTCCACGTCGATCCCTAGCTGGCTTTTCTCGAAGGTACGAAACTTCGCCATCATTCTCGCAGGGCCGTCGCCCTTGAACTTGCGATAGTGTTTTTCACCGCGCATTGGCTCCTGCTGTTTGCTCATGGCCGTGCCCGGCAGTGTGGCAACAAGCTGGCGAATAGTATCCGCAGCCCCGCGAGCGGCACCCATCAGTTCATCGTAGTTTGCAGAATCCGCGTAGAACACCATGGCATGTGCAACCGGGTTCGCCATGTTGACGAACGTCTTCTGCTCGTCGCCCTGAGTGTATACCGCAACACGAAGTATCTGTGCTGACACGGTCCGTGCGGGCTCGGTCGCGGCCGCTTCCGCATAGGACGGTGATGTCAAAACAAATACCGTCGCTTTGTGCCGGTCTTCCGGCACTCTGACCGCGTGCGAACCGTGCAGCTCTAGTTCAGAAATTTCCAGAGCCGACTCCAGTGCCGCAACGGTCTCCGGATACGATTGCGATGACTCGAGAATCGTCTCGAAAATTCCAATCTTATCGTCTGCCGCATGCGAAAGCGGCGCTGAAAGCAGCGCCGCAATCGAAACTACGGCCATCAAAAACCTGGCCTTCATGTTTAACTCCTAGAAGCTGTACGAAGCTTCGAACTCGAGCTGGTTCATCTTCAACTCGATCGTCTGCGTCGGGTCAAACATGCTCGGTGCTGAGACCGAATTCTCCGGCGCGTACATGAACGAAAAGTTCCACTCAGCATCGCTCGCGGTCTTGTGAGTCAGGCCGAGTGTGATGTGCTGTTCCATGACGCCCGGCGCCAGGATGTTGAAGAGCACGTCGGCACCCTGTATCGGTTGCTCACCGTAGCTATAGCCGAAACGCCAGGTGTTAGCCTCGTCTCGCTGCCATTCAAAGCCCAGCTTGAAGGTCGTCATGTCCTCCCAACCGAAACCCGCACCGTTGGCCCCACCGAGGCAGCTCTCCAGGTCAGTGCCGCCAAATGGAAGCGTTGGGCAGCCGATCATGTTCGCCATGGGGTTGCCGACAGAGTCGACTTCGCTGAACGCGGTATGCTCGATATCAAAGTTCACTCGCAGCACGTCGCTCGCCACGAAAGACAGGCCGCCTTTGATGCTGGACGGAATATCGAAGCCACCTGCCTCGGCGTACAGGTCTGCGTAATCATCAAATTCGCTCATTGGCATCTTGGTCTGGTACGCCAGGCCTGCACTTACGGTGTCGCTGAATGCGAACCAGATGCCGCCAGCCAGTCCGATGCCGTACGACATGTCGTGGCCATTGTTACTCAGGGCCGTTGGCAGTGTAGTTCCGCCGGACGCCGCGAAGGTCTTTGTAATCGGGGTAAATACCGAAACGCCGTTCGCTTCGAACATCTGCACAGCGAATATCGGGCCAATGCCCCAGGCGAAATTGTCGCCGCTCTTGGCGGAGTAATTCAAGGTCAGGAATGCTTGCGAAAGATCAACACCGGCCTTGCCCGAGCAATAGGGGCCCGGACCGGTCGCCGGGGGCTCGCCCAGGGCCGGGTTGCCGCCGCAGAAATAGGAGGTGGCCGTGAGGTTGGAGTTATCCCAGTCCGTATTCATGCCGCCGCGGCCATAGAACGCAGCCGTGATATTGGCGTCGTTCGCAAGACTCCAGTTCTTGGCGACAAACGGAATCGGGAAAAACTCGCTGCTGCTGTCGTACTCGCCTGGCAAGATGGTGTGCGACGGCAGGTCATTCGGATCGATACCATTGCCATCGATATCGATAATGCCGCCGTTAAGCTGGCTGGGGCCTGCGACGAAGCTGCGACGCGGGCTGAAGATTGACAGCCCAGCCTCCCAGTTGTCGTCGACGAACACGCCCAATGCCGGATTCGTCGCCGACATGATGGCGCCCATATCGGCACTTGACCCGACGCCGGTGCCCGCCATGCCTTTCGACTGCGTGCCAACGCCGTGGGTGAAATAACCGTTCGTCGCCAGCGCGGAGCCGCTGAACGCGAACATGACCATCGCCGAAATTGCGGCGAATCCTCGAACACCTCTAGCTTTCATGATTTTTCTCCCTGCGCGGCGCAGAATACGTCGTGCAACGTCTCCATAACCTTGCTCGCATCTTCTCCCGACAGGGAGTAGCTAACGGACTGTGCATGTTTGCGTGACTGCACGATTCGTTCGCGTCGCAAAATTGCGAGATGTTGCGACAATGCCGATTGGCTGAGGCCCAGGATGGCCTGAAGTTCGCTGACGGTCTTTTCGCCTTCCGCCAGTTGACACAAAATCATCAGCCGCCACTCGTTGGCCATCGCCTTGAGAAGCTCGACGGCATGCGACGCCATGTCGTGCAGTTCCTGCATTTCTGACGACTCCTCCGGAGTCGCCGGTACTGTTGCGTCGGCACTCAAGCGCAACCTCCAAAACCTTCAGCGTCCATCTTGGCTTCGTAAGGCGCCGTGACGTCGCTGCCTGCGACCAGCGTTCCCTTGACCGAATCCCACTCCTCAGGCTTCAGGATCAGCAGCCAGCCGGCCTCGTAGGGATCGTCATTGGCGATGCTCGGCTCATTGACCATGGCATCGTTAACTTCGACGACCTCGCCGCCTGCAGCGGACTTTGCCGGTCCTACCCATTTGCCGGACTCCAGCGTGCCGCAGGACTTGCCGGCGCGCACCGAACGCCCGACACGCTTTGGCGTGAAAGCGACGAGCTTGCCCGACATGGCCGTCGCAACAGCCGTCATTCCGATCTTCACGTTGCCGTCTCCGACCTCGCGGAACCAGATGTGGTTATCGACATCGTAGAGCAGGTCGTCGGGCAGATTACATCCACGTACAGATGGCATAGTCAGGCTTCCTTTGGCGATGGGTTGGCGGCATCAGCGGAGCGTATCGGCTTTGCTGCACAGCAGAATTCGCCGAGCTGGGCGACCTGCAACTTGCCGCTGACAAACAAATACAGGTGCTTAGATATCATTGCCAACATACTTAAGCGATCCGTAATATCCGAATATACGTCTCGCATTGTCAACAGGTTGTAGTGATAGGCGATTTCACGGCAGGTTTCACGGCAGGCGTTGAAGCTCGGGTCGCCTTTGGCACCCTGCCGATGCAGGGCCAGTAATCGAAATCCCTCGCGAGTGTCTGTGGTCGGCTCCTCGCCCCGGGCGCTGACCCAATGCTCGAGAACCTCCTCGCTGGCCCGCAGCAGTTCCGCGGCCCTGGCCTTGGCATCCGGCGTCTCGCGCGGCAACTCGAACACCTGCTCCAGCTCGGCGAGCGTCCTCACCCCAGCCCTTTTGCTTTCAGGAACCTGGCGGAGTCGGAGATATTCTCGTGCACGCCGACTTTCCTGGCCTTCAGCCCCAGCGCCATGCCGAGCAACTGCGTGAAATACAGGATCTTGATATCGACCTTTTCGCCGAGCGTCTTCTCGGCCCGTATCTGGTGCATTTCGAGGCCCGAGTGACAGGTCGGGCATTCGGTCGCGATCACGTCGGCACCGGCGAGCTTCGCAGTCTGCAGGATATTGAGCACGAGCTTGGTCGAGAGGTCGCTGTCAGACAACGTATGTGCACCACCGCAGCAGGCAGTCTTCAACGGGAAGTCCACATTTTCAGCGCCCGCCGCCGCAAGCAGGTCATCCATGAAGTGCGGTTTGGAGGTCGACTCACTGCCCGGCCCCTGGTCCTTCTCGGGGAATATATGCCGCGGCCGTGTGTACATGCAGCCGTAATAGTTGGCGATCTTGATACCGCTCAGCGAATTCTTGACGCGTGACTTCAGGCCTTCCTCGCCGATGGTGTCCTTTATCCAGTCGAGCGCATGAATGGTCTCGACCTGGCCAGCTTTGTACGTCTTGTGACCTGCTTTTTTCGACAAGCGATCGACCACTTCGACCGACTCTGCGTCGTGCTCGAGATCGTATTCGGCTTTCTTCAAGTTGTGGTAGCAGCCATTACATGGCGCCATGACAACGTCCATGTCCATCTCGTTGGCCGCCGTCGACATGACCCGCGAAGACAGATAGGTCTGCAGTTTCGGATCGACATTTTTCACTTCCATCGCGCCGCAGCAATTCCAGTTCTTGACTTCGACCAGGTCGAGCCCGAGCGCTTTTCCCACCGCCTTCGTAGATCGGTTATAGGAATGGCCGCTACCTTCCAGGGCACAGCCCGGGTAGTAAGCGACCTTCTTGTACTTGTCTTTTGTCGTCATCGATCCGTTGTCCTTGTCAGGCCGCGTCACGCTTGGCGGTTTCAACCAGCTCCGCGAGATTAAGCGCGTGCTCCTGCTTCTCATGCTGCTCTTCGATGTATTCCTGCATGGCAGCCGACGCTTTCGACCAGTTGCTGGTACGTGGTGCTACCAGGGTCGCGAGCCCCATGCGTGTCAGCATACTGATGGGCAAACCACCGATCATCTTTCGAACCATCTCGATCATCCACGGCTGTGCGAGCTTCTGCTTCGTTCTCGCGAAGAAGCGGCGCATGGTACGACTCTCCTCGATCTTGCCGGTCTTGAGAACCTGCTCCGTGAACACCTCGTCAAAGTGCGTCGATGGCGACTTGGGTGTATGGCCTTTTCTCTCCAGCCAGTGTGCCGTTGCCTTCATGACGCCTTCCGGAAAAACGTCCCGCGGGCAGGCGTAGGTACACTTGTTGCACGACACGCATTGCCAGATGATGTCCTTGTCGCGCAGCAGCTCTGACTCCATGCCCATGCGGATCAGGTAAATCCAGTAGCGTGGGTTGAATTCCGGGTTCACCTCGTTGACCGTACAGGCGTTCGTACAGGAACCGCATTGCCAGCAGCGATGAATTTGTTCACCCCCCGGAAGCGCCGCGATTTCATCCTGCAGCGTCTCGTTGTAGTCACTGACGACGCGTGTCTTGATGAAGGTACTCCAGTGACCCGAGACATCCACCCCATCAATAACCAGGTTCTCGTGTGTCTCTAGATTTTCCTCACGAATCAGCGATTTTTCATGAATTGGCATGGAGAAACCTCTAGTTAATCGTCTGACTTTCATCGAGGATGAAAGCTTCACCGTCAATGGACTTCAGGCGCGTTCTACCGCTGCCCGGCTGTACACCGTCCAGACCCAGCAGGCGGCGCGTATGCTGCATCGGATCTTCCGGTGCCGAGAAATCGACGCGCAGGTAGCTGCCGCCCTGCTCGCAGATATACTGCGCATAGACCTGAGCACAAAGAACGTCGACGTAGAACAACACGTCGCGGAAAAAACCGTTGTCGCTCAGAAACTGACTGAGCTCCTCGCGAAGCATTACGTACGTACCGAAGCTGTCGGCGACCTTGATCGTCATATGATCGACATCGTCGCCATGCCAGATTTCTCGCAGAACTCCCGTATTGGCCTTGGTATCCCAGACCCATCGATTCATCAGCGGCACGCGTTCAGGGTCAGCGTTATGCAGCAGTTCGACGGCCAGGTCGCGCACCCAGCGATGCTTCTTGTCATCCGGAAAACGAGCGCAAAACCGGCCGACGCGATTGTCGATGTGATCGTCTTCGGCAAACAGCTCGACGATACCTGCGCGCATTTCCGGAAAACGGTCGCCATTCAACCAGTCGCCGACTCTGCGCCGCACTGTCGCCATGAACGTACACAGCCCTTTGAAGGTCTCGAGGTCGAGTTCGGCGACATCGTTTTCGATCAGCGCCTGCCGAAACATCGTGCTCTTCAGCTTGACCGCATCAATGTAGCGCTCGATGCCGCCATGATCCTCGCTGCCCCGTATCATGATCTGCAATCCCGCCCTCAATGCGTCAGCCGACAGGTCGAGAACCGGTCGCTCGAATTCATGCGGTTGAATTGCGGATGTCGACCCCATCAGCGTCTCAGGCGGTCTTGCTGAATTCTTTGATGCCGGAGAGCACCGCCATCGCCGTACCGTGGCCCTGCGCGATCGAATCGTCAATGGTCTCAGGTCCGGTCGCCGCACCCGCCACGTAGACACCCGGACGCGACGTCTCGCCCATCGCGCCGTAGCGATTACCGATATCGATAAAACCATTCTGTTCCAGGTCGATCCCGAAAACTGTCGAGATCGACGGATTGTCGACATTGGGATCCATACCGATAGCGTGCACGACCATGTCGAATGGAATTGTTATCGGACGCTTCACCAGCGTGTCCTCGCCTTTGACGATCAGCTTCTCGCCGTCGGACGTGACCTCGGCGATACGCGCCTTGATGTATTTGACCTTGAACTCTTCCTGGCTCTGCCAGTAGTACTTCGTCTCGTACAGACCGAATGTCCGGATGTCCATGTAGTAAATGTAGACGTGGCAGTTCGGCAGCTCTTCGCGAATCTCCATCGCCATGTTGGCGGACACGGTGCAACAGATCTTCGAGCACCACTCGCGGCCGATCTGGCGATCCCGAGAACCGACGCACAGCAGGATGGCAACCCGCTCCGGCTTGCGACCGTCGGACGGGCAGCGCACGCCCTGGCCAGATGAAATCATCTGCTCGACCTGGGTGGTCGTCACGACATCTTCGTAGGTACCGAAGCCCCACTCCGGCTTGTTCACCGAATCAAAGTGCGTGAAACCGCTGCACAGAATTGCCGCCTCGGCTTCGATCTTTTTGCCGTTGGAGAGCTCGGCCGTAAAATTGCCCGGTGAGCCGTCGAACGCAGTGACCGTCGCGCCGGTCTCGACATCGACGTTGGCCGACGCCTCGACGCGATCAACCATGCCCCCGATCGCGTCCTTGGCCCATTCGCCGGTTGGCACGAGCTTGGCATAACCCGACAGGATGGGCGCACCGCCCAGCCGCTCCTCTTTCTCGACGATTATCGCTTTCTTGCCTACCGTGGCAAGACTATGGGCTGCGGCCAGACCGGCAGGTCCGCCACCTACGATCAGAATTGGTTTGCTCATAGCATGTACTCGATTTATTTGTCGGTTGACGGCTGACGAGGCAGCGGCTTGAAACCCGGACCCGAGGTGATCATGAGGCGCGGGTCGTACAAGGTCTCGCCCTTACCTGCTTCGACTTCCTTCAGGTAGGCCTCGAACTCAGCTTTTTTCTTCTCCCAGTCGATGCCCAGCTTTTCCATCAGGGTTTCCGTTGGCGATGCATGCCAGTGCGACTGCACAATCTTGTAGGGATGCGCGCCGCAAACCAGGGCCGCGAACTGGCAGTCCGCAAGTACCGGCATTTCAACCGGCTTGCCGGCGGCGGCACCGATCCACTGGTTCTTGTCAAGGGTCGTAATACAGCCGGTGTCATGACCGACCATCATGTCGGCATGCGCCTCTTCCTGGGCAATACGCAGCTTGCGATCGATCGCAAAAGATCGCGTGAATTCACGTTCGGAAATGATGTGGCGGAAGCCAAAGCCGCAGCAGTCATACCAGGTCGAGTAGTCGATGACCTGTGTACCGAGCGTCTCGAGCAGTCCGGTCGTTACCGCCACACGGTTGCCATCAAGAACGTCATCGTCATAGATCGCATCCTCTGGGACCATTTTATAAACGTGGCAGGCCGGATGAACCGTCGCACGAATGTGGCTGCAATCGATAACCTGGTGATTCTTGATCTGGTTTCGCATTACGTGCAGCCACTCGGAGTAATGCACGACCTCTTCCGGTATCAGCAGCTTGCCATCCACGAGGCGGCCCAGCTTGCCCAGTATCTTCTTGACACGCTCGCGTAGCTTCGCCGATTGCAACAGATAGCCGCGAACTTCCTTGTAGTTGCCGAAGGATGTGCCGCAGTGCACCAGCGGATAGAAGAAACCGTCCGGCAGGCCCTGCGCTTTCGCCGAGACGTAAGCCTGGTGAAAGTTGCGCAGGAAAACAGCGGCGAGGCTTTCCAGGTTGCCAATACCGGAGCCGTGATAATTCCAGGCTGTGCAAGACGTCTGGTCGGTTTCATCGAGATAGTCGATCTCCATCTCGTTCATCAGCCAGAGCAATGATGCCGGGTAGCCAGGGATGTTGCCGCACTGCCCACAGGACTTGTGATGCCAAAGACGCGTCGTCGGAATCTTCTTGTCCCAACCGTACAGCGTCTTGACCATGGCCGGCTTGTGATCGTCGGTAACACGATGCACGACGATCTCGCCTTCCTTTTCGAGCTGCCACATGACATCGCGCACGTCTTCAACGCGATCCTTGTTGGTCAACATCGAACGCTTGTTGATGATCTGGTCGACCCAGACCGTCGCGACGTGCGCCTCTTCCTTTGAAAGATTGGCATCCGTCCACTCGGCGCCATGGCCAGTGAAGCGCTCTTTGCCGCTACCGTTTCCGTTTCCGTTACCTGCAGTCATAGTTATCTCCTGACTTCGATCCAGGTACTCCGCCGAGGTGGAGTACTAGTCGTCATCCTGATCGTCGAGCCAGTCCTCATAGTCATCACGTTTTTCATCCATGATGTCGAGGATTACATCGAACAGGTTCTCATCGATGGTCTCAAGACTGTCGAGCACGCCGGTTTCTTCCCAGATGGTGTACAGCTCAACGGATGTCTTGAGATTAACTTCCCACGCGGTCTTCGTGGTGTGCAGCGTGGGCATAGGAATCGCTTTGCGAAGAAGCTCCAGTGGAGCGTCGACCTTGGCGACATTGGGGCCCCAGTCGGCAAAGCCGTCGGGTGTGATCATATCGGGCGACAGCTGGTTGCCGGTCGAAATCAGTTTCAACATGACGCGACTGAACGGTCGCAGCACGTTTTTCGCAGATTCCATGCCGTGCTTTATCGCCGTTTCACGCATCAGCATGACGAGGCCGCCGGGGGAGTTGCCGAACGGGCAGCGCGCGGCGCAGGTATAGCACTGCGCACACGACCAGATCTTCTCCTGCATGGCATCGTAGATGCCTTCGAGGTTCTCGGTCCAGAGCAGCTGCACGATCTCACGGGGGCTGAAGTCGTAGTAGTGTGCGGCCGGGCAGGTGGCGGTGCAGATACCGCAGTTCAGGCATCCATTAAGCTCATGGTCATAGCGCATGTCCGCCTGGATGTCCTGAAAGATCTCCTCCAGCTTGTCGCGTGCTACCGGCGGCGCATCCGAGACCGGGTCGCCGATGTGTTCCTGTATTCGAGACGTCGCTGAATGGGACATATGCAGAACCTTTTTAACCTAGTACGACAATACCTTTACGTCACCTTCCATGACTTCCTCGATCAGGTGCGCACCACCGACGATACCTTCGCATTCGGGAATCAGGTCGTCCTTGGTCATGTCGAACAGATCGAGATTGGGCGAGCAGCAGAAAAACTTCGCTCCAGCCTCATGCGCGTCCTGAATGAAGCTGTAGACGGACTTCGGCGAGCCTTCCTTGACGTACAAATTCTCGGCGACGCCCTTCTTCATCAGGCGTCCGGATGTGGCCGTGCAGATAACATCGACCTCGTAGTCCATCGCCGCAGCGACGGTTGCCTGGAAAATCGGCGCGCCCAGCTCCTCGCCGTTTCGCGTATCGGTATTTGCCATCACGATGATGAGTTTTTCAGCCATTTCTTCCTTCCTTTGCCGTCCGACACCCGTCCAACAGCTAATTAGCATATACTAAATTAGTGACCTGTCCAATTGCCCTGCGGTCGTCTCGGCCGCCCGGGGAGATGACATGAGTGAGGTGCATTGCACGAGACCGGTCATTATGGGCACAAGCTCGTCCTCGAGGACTGGCTGCAAGCCGCGCAGTTCCTCGAGCTTTTGCAGCGCATCCTCTGGTACCTCCTCGAATTCCATGATCAGGTCTTCGATCATGCCGAGCTTAATACCCGGATTACCTGCGAAGCCATAAGCATTATCACCGACCTGCCAGACCAGCGGGCGTCCGGCCGGATCCGAGGCAAGCACCCGAGCGTCCGACGGCGGAACCGGCCAATCGCGCATATAGATGACCTGGTGAAAACTGTCAGGAAGAAAGCCGTTCAGCGCGGCATCATCTGTCCGCGTCGCCTGCAGCGTCTCGAACGTGAGCTCACGGCTCTCGGAACCACCCCCGGCCGCAATGGCCAGGATCTGGGCGCCGAGGCCAATGCCAACGACCGGTGTTCCGGCGTCGAGCATGGCGCGGCTGAGCGCCACTTCGTCGGCCAGCGTCGGCAGGTCACGCTCGCCGGCAGATCCCCAGGGCCCGCCGCCCAGCAACAGCAGAGCATCCGCGGGCACGTCGGCAGCGGGCAGCGTGCGACCGCCGGCGAACGGCCTGAAATACTGAAATCGAATGCGGCGGCCTTCAAGGTGATCCTCCATGAGACCCAGGTATTCGCCGGATGTGTGCTGCACAACCGCCACGACATTCATCGGCGTATCGCCACTCGAGGCCAGTACGAATGCGTCCTCGGCACTCTTGCAATCAGCCATTCGCAGCGGCCCCTGGAGCATGAATCGCGTTGCTGATGGCCGAGACGAAATCATCGGCAGTCACGCTCAGCATGCCGATATCCGTCTCCTCGAAGAACTGCTTGATACGCGTTTCAAGTTCCGCCAGCCGCGCCCCCTGCAGGTGTGCCTCCAGGTCGAAAACGACGCGCGGCGGCGTGATGAAAAAATCTCCGCTGATGAGTACGCGCTGCAGAATCTGCCGTGTCGGTCCTTCGAGTTTGACGTAGGCGTCGATCGTGCCGCCTGGTCCCGTATGCGTGCCGGCCAGTACATCTGCCGCACCCGCCGGGTTGTCGATCTCGGCGACGAACTCGTCAGTGCCGATCTCGCTGTCAAACTGCTCCCGGGCCAGCGCTTCTTCGGCAACCGTGATCTCGCCGTCTGTTGCCTGTATCCCCAGACCTTCCTGGAAACCCTCGATCAGTGCCGCCTTGATCGTCTCCATGTTCGGCAGATCATCGCCAAGGAGTTCCTTCAATGTGACCACGCGCTGCGCCGCCGAGTCGAGATCGTGTTTCGCGACCTTGCTTTGCGGTACGTTCAGCGCCTTCACCATCTGCGCGGCATTCATATCGACCAGCACGGTGCCTTGGTAGATGAGGATATCGCCGTCGAAGAACCCGCCTGTGCCGCTGATCTTGCGGCCGTCGACTTCGATGTCGTTGCGGGGCCGAAACTTCGCATTTACGCCAAGCCTGGCAAGCCCCGCCGCCGCGGCATTGCAGATCTCGCGCGCGAGATCGGGCAGTGCGGCTATGCCAAGCGACGCCCGGTGGAACACCAGTTCCCACCCAAGCTGTCCTTCATCGAGGTAAATGGCGCCGCCGCCGGTAATACGGCGTACCGTGCCAACGCCGTCCTCGGCGCAGTACGCCAGGTTGATCTCGCGACTGAGATCCTGGTGTCGGCCAATCAACGCCGTTGGCGGAAAGCGCATGAAGCGAATCGTGTCCGGCACCTTGTTCTGCTGGCGCAATTCGATCAGCGCGGCATCGAACGCGATGTTGGAGCGTCCTTCACGAACGCCGGTATCGATAATTCGGAACGGGTTGGCCACGGCGGGCGCCTTACCTTGCCTACTCGACCGTCACGGGAATATCGAGCTGCTTTCTGATGCGCTTCAGGTCGCTTTTTTTCGGTTGAAACGGAAAGCTCGCGATATCGCTCGGTGGCGAATCGCCATACGGGCGGTCGCAGGCCGAGATATCGTCCTGAAACTTGCCCGGACAGCCTGATGTGCGGAACGCGATGCCGTCGTCAATGATATCAGCGAGTTCCGAGTTCGCGACGCCGTAGTCGGTGACGCGCCCCTGCTCGTCAAAGCGCATCTGTTCAACGCGGACGTCCCGGTAGTCGATCAGGTAACGCGCGAGCTGCACGCGACGCCACTGATCCCTGGGCGTGGCCGGCAAATGATCCATCAACGAGCCTTGCTCCGGGAAGAAACAGAACATGTGGCTGTGGCCGCCGAGGTCGACGATTTCCTGCACGACGTTCAGCACTTCGCTTTCGGTTTCGCCCATGCCGACAATGATGTGCGCGCCAAATTTCTGCGGGCCGAAGATATCGCGAGCCTCCAGCATGATCTCCCAGTACTTGGACCACTTGTGCGGCGATTGCACACCTTTGCCGCGGGTGCGGTCGAACAGCTCGGGCGTGGCGGCATCCAGGGCAACGGTGAATATGTCCGCGCCGAGGTCCTTGCAGCGCTGCACGTCATCGCGCGTCATGGTCGTCGGGTTCGACAGTATCGACACCGGGATGGCGTCGGGATCGATGCGCTCGGTCCACTGCTCCAGCACGGCGAACGTGTCATCCTCGGAGCGCGGGTGCGTAATCATCGAGATGCACATGCGGTGAAACGGACTGCCCTCCGGGTCCTTGGCAACGATATCGACGATCTCGGCCATTGGCACGGCGGGCCAGTCGACGCGGATGAAATTGCGGTCGGCGTAATCGCGATCGGCTTCGCGGTGACGAGCGAGCCCGCAGTAGGCACAGTTGGCGCGGCAGCCCTCCGGGTAGGTCAGCAGCAGGTTCAGGCAGCGCGTGCATTCGCAGCCATACATGCGTCCGCCCATGATGCCCAGCGTGATCGCCGCTGCCGTAGAAAGCTGCACATATTCCGGCGACTTCATGTGGGGCGCCAGTATATTGTTGTTCGGCAGATACACGCCCTGTGGGGGGATATCGTTAGCCTTCACGGGTTTTCCGTTCTTCCTGTCCAGCGGCGTCTTTTGCGGCGCCCTGGGCTCCATGATGTCAAACGGATTGTGGTCCCTGCCTTTTACGCCCTCGCCTGCCGAAGGCGTCGTCTTGTGTTCGATACAACTCATATGTTTTTTTCCTGAGTAGCGTCCGTCATGCCGCGAACGACGTTTGCAGTTTCGTTTGCAGATCGGTGCCTAGTTTGATCGAGCAACACGAGTGCGCCTGTTCGAACGGACGCCCGATAGTATGTGCGACAGACACGGCGCCGTCGGCCGGGAACGCGATGCCATCGAGGCCGGCCATGATGGCGTAAGCATCCGTTACCCGCTTGTGCATGCCAGGTGGGCGCGCACACCCCAGCAGGACCTGCCTGTCGGGCAGGCGCTCGCGTGCTTCGAGAAAAATGCGGCCAACGTCCTCCGTCGCCGGGGTCACGAAGGTTCCCGGCTTCGCGTAAAACGGCATGATGACAACCAGTACCAGGGCCGTAATGTCATAGCGGCTGACGATGTCCAGGGCATTGGCCTCACCGAGTATGCGGCCGTAATGCAGACCGATAACGATGTGCGGCGTGACTTCCATCTGCGTGGAACACAGCGCTGCCAGCGTCGTCTCGAAGTCCTCTACCGGGCGATCGAGCTTGTACACCTCGGTGATGGTTTCATTCGCGCCGATAACGTCCATCATGACCGTATCGACACCGGCCGACTCCATGTCCTTGGCACGCCGTTCGTCCAGCAACGCGCTATGCACAGCAATCTTTAGCTCCGGGTAATCGACCTTGAGCTTCTCAACAATCGGCAGGTAGCGGCCGTAGGCAATTTCGTTCTTCCTGTTTGAGCCCCCCGATAGCAAGAAGCCGTTCAGACCCTGCGTCTCGATGAGATGGCGCACCTTCTCATCGAGCATGCCGGGATTGGTCGCCGGGATCATGGGTTCCAGGATTTTCTTCTGGCAGTGATCGCAGTTCAGGCCGCAGGCGCCGGCCGTAATTGAGAACGCCGGAAAGCTGTTCTTGTTACAGCCGCTAAGCTCGCTGCTCGTGTATTCCTTGAAAGTCGGCGTCGAGAAACGTATCGAGCGCGGCGCTCGCTTTGCGGCGCGCTGCTCCAGCTCCGCGACCAGCGACGCGTCAAACTCGGCATCTTCCAGATCTTCGATACCGGACATTGCCTCAAGCCATGTCATACACGTGACCTCTTTTCGGTGAACGCTCTATTGCCCGGCAGCCCGGGTCCGCGTGGCTGCATTACGAAGTAAGGATCTTATCTCGTCGCGAACCGGGCCGGGATACGGACTATCCGCGACCGTCGTAAGCCACTCCTCCTGAACATCTTCTTCGTCGATCAGCTCGCACTCCATGCGGCTCATGAAGGCAGTGGCCTCCGTACCGAGCCGCTCCGGTATTTCTTTGCCGGCGATGCGCCCCCAAAGGCCCGCCCAGTAGCGGGTAACGGTCCACGGATTGTAGCCGCCACCACCAAGCACCACGGTCGGCTTACCCAGCGCAACAAACTGCATCACCGCGTCCCAGAGCGCAACGTTCGAGAGCTTCATATGAGACAGCGGGTCGCCCGCAAGACAGTCGGCGCCGCAACATAGGACCAATGCGTCGACGTGCGCGGCAGCAGCCATGGGTAACAGTGCTTCCTGCACCAGGCAGTCGAACTCCGTGTCATTGAGTTCCGGCGGTACGCTGAAATTGTAGGCGCCGGCATGCGGGTGCGAGTGCGTGCCGCTGAACGGCCAGCGATGCTGCTCATGCACCGAAACAGTTGTCACGCGCGGCTCTTCGTAGAAGGCGTCTTCGACGCCATCGCCGTGGTGTGCGTCCAGGTCAATGTACAGCACGTGCTGACAGCCCTTTTCGAGCAGCGTGAGGATCGCGAATACCGGATCGTTGAGGTAGCAAAAGCCGGCAGCCCGATCCGGGCGACCATGATGCGTGCCGCCGGACGGATGAAACGTGACGCGGCCTTCAATCGCCAGTTCGGCCGCCAGGATAGAGCCGCCCACGGTCATCCGGGCGCGCTCGAACAGCCCTGGGAACAGCGGGTTCTCGAAGGTCCCGATCTGGTAGCGCTGGCGCACTGCCGGCTCGACCGACCCTGTGGAGTTTGCGTATTGCAGCGCACGGACATAGGCACGATCATGAAACTCGAAGAGCTGCCTGACGCTGGCGGATTCACTTTCGCGATAATCGTCTTCGCCAAGCCAACCCAGCATCAAGAGGAGATCGACGACGGCCGAATGCCGGACGATATTGAGCGGATGATTAAAACCGAACGCCGGTTCACGGTAGATGTCGCTGCCAATGAAGACCGGCAGCGCCGGATGCGTCGCAGTCGACAGCTCGCCTGTGAAGGAGATGGCTTCCTTTCGGCTCATGCTTTCCGATGGTAAACCCTGCACTCGATAACGACCCGTTTCAGTTCTCTTCGAGAATATTATATTTCACTAATAAAGACAATTCTGATACTCTAATATAGCTTATATGCCGCGTTAAAGAGAGGTATTGAACAATGTCCGCCGACGAAAAAAGCATGTCAATCATCGTGACCAAAGGGTCACTGGACTGGGCCTATCCGCCGTTTATCCTGGCGACTACCGCCGCCGCGATGGGTCTGCCCGTTACGATGTTTTTTACGTTCTATGGCCTGCCACTGCTGCTGAAGGATCTCAAACTGCAGCTGACCGCCGCCGGCAATCCGGCCATGAAGATGCCGATGATGGGCGCACACATGGGGTTGCCAAACCTGCTCACGGCCATTCCCGGTGTCGACGCCGCTTGCACCAAGATGATGAAAAACCTGATGAACAAGAAGGGCGTGGCATCGATAGAGGAGCTGCGGGAACTCGCCGTCGAAGCCGAAGTTCGACTGATCGCCTGCCAGATGACGATGGACCTGTTCGAGTATACGCTCGACGATATGATCGAAGGCCCGGAGCTTGGAGGCGCCGCTACCTATATCGAAGTCGCCACACAGGCGGACATCAACCTGTTCATTTAGCATCTGCACTGGCAGAGAAAACTGGAGTACAACAACATGGCTGACCATACCCTCGATGCAAAAGGACTGAACTGCCCTTTGCCAATCCTCAAAGCGCGCAAGGCGCTTAAAGAGGTACCTGCGGACGGGACACTGGAGATCCTCGCGACAGACCCGGGGTCCGTTGCTGACTTTGAGGCATTTTGCCGCCAGACCGGCAACGAGCTCATGGAACATTCGGAGGACGGCGGCACCTACCGTTTCCTGATCAAGAAGACGGCCTGACGCACTAGATTGAAGACATTACGGCAGTCGCGCGGGAATCGCCCCGGGCGACTGCCGCGTTCCCTCCCAACTGGCGGAATCGTAACGATATGGCCGTACTACCTGGTTTGATCCTCGCGCTGCTGCTGGCGTTTGCCGGTCAGTTTCTGTCTGACTTCATTGGCAAGGACCTGATGGGGCTTCCCAAGAGTCCGATCAGCGCCATCATGATGGCGATCCTGCTCGGCATTCTTATCCGCAATACGCTGACGCTGCCGGCCTCGCTACAGCCCGGCATACGTTTCGGACTCGTCCGGGTGTTACGGCTTGGCATCGTTCTGTTGGGCATACGCCTGAGTCTTGGCGAAGCCGGTGCGATCGGCCTCAAAGCCCTGCCGATTATCATCGGCGCGGTCGCGGCCGCGCTGCTTATCGTCACTTTCCTGGCGCGCCGCCTGGGACTCAGTGGCAGGCTCGGCACGCTTATCGCCGTTGGCACCAGCATTTGTGGCGCAACGGCGATCGTCGCGACGGCGCCAACGATTTCCGCGAAGGACGATGAGGTCGCCTACTCCGTCGCCGTCGTCACGCTGTTTGGCGTGGTCGCAATGCTGCTCTATCCGTTTGCCGGCAACTGGATCTTCGATGGCGATGCCGTCAAGGCCGGCCTGTTCATGGGTACCTCGGTGCACGAAACCGCCCAGGTTGCCGGTGCCGGACTGGTGTACCAGCAGTATTACAATGAACCGGGCGCGCTGGACGTTGCCACGGTAACGAAACTGGTGCGGAACCTGGGCATGCTGCTGGTGATTCCGCTGATGAGCATCGTCTATCACCGCAATCACGCAGACGGCTCTGAGCCGCCCAAGTGGTACACGATGATTCCGCTGTTCGTAATCGGCTTCGCCTTGATGAGCCTGCTGCGGACCGTTGGCGACATGGGCGAGCAGCCCTTTGGCGTGCTCGATCCCGCGACCTGGAAAACAATCGTCTCCCACACCAAAGACCTTGCCGAACTCTGCCTGGCGGTCGCCATGGCGGCAGTTGGCCTGGGCACAAGCATCAAGGGGCTGGTAGCGATCGGCCTGAAACCGCTTGGTGTTGGCCTGTTCTCCGCTGTACTGGTAGGCGTGGTGAGTATTTCTTTGATTACGGTGCTTTACTAACTATTCTCAATCACACTCTGTGAAAAACTGGAGCGAATCGTGACGGACAAGAAACGCGGTATTCATGAGCTTTACCAGACTGATCCGCTGGCTGCTGACGAAACATTGTGGGGACGACAGAGCGACCCCTTGACGCGACGCGGCTTCCTTACCAAGAGCAGCGTGATAGCCATGTCCGCAGCTGTCGGCGCCAGCATTCCGTTCGCGCACCTGATGCCCGCCGGACTGATTCCGGCCGCGCTGGCCTCGACGGATGAGCCTTTCGAAATCCCGGGTAAGGAAGGGCTGGTCATCCTCAACGACCGGCCGGTCAACGCCGAGACGCCGGCGCACCTTCTCGATGACAGGATCACGCCAGCGAAACACCTTTTTGTTCGTAACAATGGCACGCCCCCGGTGACGGCAAACATCGACGTCGACGCCTGGGAGCTGGGCTTTGGCGGAGAGTCGATCGGCCGCGAGCTCTCGCTAACCATTGCGGATTTGAAGAAACAGTTCAAGCACTACACCTACCAGCTGCAGCTCGAGTGCGGCGGCAACGGACGCAGCGAATTTGTACCGCCCGCCTCCGGCAACCAGTGGTCCATTGGCGCAATCGGTTGTCCGCAATGGACCGGCGTGCGGCTCAGGGACGTACTTGAGTTTGTCGGCACAAAAGATGACGCCGTGTACGTCGCTTACTACGGCGCGGACACGCACCTCAGCGGCGACCCCGGCAAAGTCCCGATTTCTCGTGGCGTGCCGCTCGAGAAAGCCCTGCAAGATGAGACTCTTATTGCCTGGGCCATGAATGGCGAGGATATACCGCCGATGAATGGCCATCCGCTGCGGCTCGTGTGCGCCGGATGGCCGGGTTCCGTCAGCGGCAAGTGGCTAAACAAGATAGTAGTGCGCAACCAGGTTCACGATGGTCCGAAGATGACAGGCAGCTCGTATCGCGTGCCGTGTAAACCGGTGGCGCCGGGTACAACGGTTCCCGACGAAGACATGTGCATCATCGAGTCGATGCCGGTGAAATCCCTGATCACGTTTCCAAAGTCCGGCATCGAGCACGCCCATGGCAAATCACTGGCACTGCGAGGACATGCCTGGGCGGGTGATCTGGCCGTGAGCGAGATGCATGTTTCGACGGACTTCGGCGCGAGCTGGCAGAAGGCGAACCTCGAAGCGCCGGCCAATCGTTTCGCCTGGCAGCATTGGCGTGCCGAGGTCGATTTCCCGGAGATTGGCTATTACGAGGTTTGGGCGAAAGCGACCGACAGCGAAGGCCGCTCGCAGCCGATGGTCCTGCCCGGCTGGAACCCCAAGGGCTACCTGAACAATGCCTGCCATCGAATCGCCGTGCAGGTCGCCTGATGCGCTTGCCCATCACAACGCTGGCATTCGTATCGCTGCTGATACTCGCAGCCTGCAGCAAGGAACCCGTCGCTGGTCAAACCGCGGCCGTCGAGAAACCGGCCGACGTCGTCGCGGTCGCAGAGCCACAAATCGATCCGGCTACCGGATTCAAGGTCACGGGCGACTGGCAGCTGGTTCGCGCCAATTGCACCGGCTGTCACTCGTCGAAACTGATTACCCAGCAACGCGGTACCGCGCAGCAATGGCTGACGATGATCCGCTGGATGCAGGAGAAGCAGAACCTGTGGCAATTCGATGCGGATACAGAGAGCAGGATCATCGCGTATCTCTCGGAAAATTATGCGCCGGATGAAGCACGACGGCGAGCAGCCATCCCGCGTGATTTGATGCCACCAAACCCTTATGCGAGCTCCTCCGTTAATCAATCTCAAGGTCAGTAGCATGCTAGTAAGTCCCGCCGATGTCGTTGCGCGCGCAAAAGCGACGATCAAGGAATGCACCGTTTCCGAAGCGAAAAAAGTCCTGACGCCGAGCACTTTGCTCATCGATATTCGCGAGCCTGAAGAATTTTGTCGTGGGCACATCCCAGGCGCCGTGTTGTCGCCGAGAGGACTCCTCGAGTTTGAAATACACCCGCTGGTCCAACGCACCGCAACGGATGCCGATGTTGCGGCTGAAGATCGTCAAATCGTCCTGTACTGCGGCACCGGCGGGCGCTCCGCGCTGGCAGCGGAAACCCTGACGAACATGGGTTATCGCGACGTGACCTCGATGGACGGCGGCATCGTCGCCTGGTCGGCGGCGGGACTGCCTGTCGACCTGCCAGCCTGACGTCAAAGACGTCTCATCCCCCCGCAGCAACGCAAACAAGATCCTCGGCAAGGATGACCTTGCCGCCGTAAGCCTGTCGAACCAGCGCGACGTTCTTGTCGATGTCCCGCAGGCTGCGCGCCATGAAATGACTGAGCACAAGCTGCCTGGCCTTTGTTTTCGCCGCCACATCACCAATGACGCTTGGACGCGCATGCAGGCGGCTTGCGACGCCGGTTACCGTTTCCGGTACGACGAGGTGCATGACGAGCACCGATGCGCCTTTCGCAAAATCCACAAACTCGCGGTTGCTTGCATTCTGGTCGCTGGCAAACACCAGCGTCTCGTCGCCTGTGACAACCTTGAAAGCAACAGCAGGCACAACGCCGTGCGGAACCGGCATCGCCTCGATGCTTAGAACGTCATTCCTATAGACGAGAGCCGGTGGGCCAGCCAGGGACACCTCCCGGGCAACCAGCATCGGCTGACCGCTGGTTCCATCGAGGAAACCCGACAGGTATCCGTAGGCGCCTGCGTCGGCGTCCAGCATGCTGCGGAGCCAGGCTTTGAGTCCGGGAAACTGCCCACCGCCCGCAGGTCCGGCGACATGCAGCGGGCGCGCCCGGGCGGAAAAACTGCCGGACTTCAGCAGCGCCGGGAAGTCAGCCGAGTGGTCGGTATGGAAGTGACTCAGGCCGACGAAGTCGAGGTCTTCGAAGCGCGCACCGGCCTCACCAAAACGCAGCAACGAACCAGCGCCAACATCGACAAGCACGCGAGCGACGCCATCGATCCATAGCAGGTAGCCGGACGACGCGCGTCCATCGTCGGCGATCGGGCCGCCGGAACCGAGCACCTGCAGAACAACGCCCGAGCCTTTGCTGCAGGGTTGCTCGATTTCCGCGTTCGCGCTGGCGAAGGGCGAGCACAAGCAAACAATGACGAGAAAACGAGTCGCAAGATTCATAGGCGCCTAGTCTGCCAGATCAGCTGGCTTGCGCGGAACCCTCTTCTTTCTCGAGTTCGACGCGCAGCAGCGTGAGTTCATCGCCGGAGACGAGACGGGTTCTGAAGTCGCCACAGGAAGCACACAGCAGTTTATTGGGAGCGACCGTTGATTCACTGCCACACTGGCTGCAGTGCACGACAACGTCGCCCGTCTGCATCACCAGTTCCGCGCCCTCGGCAGACGTACCGGCCGCCGCCAGCGGGTAGGCGTTTCGCAGTAGCTCGGGTTCGACGCCGGACAGTGGCCCGACGTCCAGCGTGATCTTAGTTACCCGGGCTGCATTCCGGTCGCGCACGATGCTGTCGATTTGCTGCATCAGCGACAGGCATACGGAAAGCTCGTGCATCAGCGACCACGCAGTCCGGTCAACAACTCGCGACGGCTTAGCGAGCGCTCGTTCTTCGCCGCAACAAACAGGTCCTTCATCACCTGTTGCGCGATTGCGCGCGCCGTCTCCTGGTCGGGCATATCCGAGACGGTGCGAAACAGCACGGCGGTCAGGTAGGTACCGAGTTCCTCGTCGCAACTGGTCGTAAACTCGATCGGCCCGGACGGAAACTTTATGCTGGACTTGTCGCCCTGGGCACTGTCGGCCCAGGCATCGCCGGACACCAGTAGCACCAGGTTCATGAACCAGGGCGTAATCAAGACGCCAAGCTGATGACCTTCGTAGCCCCGGAAGCCAACGGCTTCGACCTGCACACGCGGATTGACGATCGGCACATCCTGCATGTGTGCGACATAAATATGCTCGAAGTGGCGAACCAGCGCAGCGACGGTGTCCGTCATGTCAGTCTTCCACAGGGATGAAGACCTGCGGTTCCGAATCGCACTGCGGACATCGCCAGTGGCCGGGCAATTCCAGGAACGGCGTGCCGGGCTCTATCTGTTGCTCGGCGTCTCCTTCGGCCGGGTCATAGACATACCAGCAGATACGGCATTCAAGCCGCGTGTCGCGCTCCAGTCGCGCGCTCGGGTCCGACGTCGATGAACCGATCATGCGACATCGGACCAGTAAGGCGTCAGCATATCGCCCAGGCGTGTCGCCGAGTCGCTAAGATCCTCAGGGGCCGCGCGTATGGCTTCCGGGACGTCGGTCAGTTCGATGGTATTGAGAATCAGCGTCCCCATCGAGTTGAAGAAACGCACCCACCAGACGTTCGATGTCAGCGTGCTGCTGACCTGGCACTTGCCATACGCCCGCGATAACGTGTCGATTGGTCCTCTACCCAGTCGCTCTTCGATGAACGCCAGCTCCTCCCCGGACAGCGGCAGCAGGGTCAGGTTGATGGTGTGTGGCGCGCCCTCCTCCACGAATGCCGGGTATCGCGCCGCGAGTTCGACAAGGATCGCAAGTGCATTGTTGAGCTCGCCCGGGATGTCTCTACCGTCCGCATTGATCGGCCGATCGCGCCCGTCCGGCATGCGCACAGTATGCGGTACATCCGCAACTTCGAGAATGTCGTAACAGACCGTGTCATCGTCGTTGAGATAAAGCGTCCGCCAGACGCCGGCCAGCACCGACTCCTGCGAGCGGGCGCGAATCGTGCCGTTGTGGCTGATGCTGACTTCGCCTTCGCCAAGAATCTGGTTTACGAGTTCGCGGTCTTCGTCATCCAGGCCGGTCAGATTGGCGAGCTGCGCTTCTCTGCCGGGTTCGTAATCGGCCAGCGCCTGCCGCAGCCACAGCATGGCTTCACGCGCACCGACCAGTCCCTGGACGGCGTCAGGCTCGGGGATGTCCGGCTGCTCGAAGGTCGCCATGTCGCTGGGCATGTCGATGTACGACAGTCCCTGACCGTCCTCGCTGACGGGCTGGCTGCCGGGACCAATGACGCTTACGGGGATCTTCTTGATGTCCATATCGGGACCTCCGGTAGGAGCTTAAGGCTCAGGCGGTGACAACGGGAATACTGAAACCCGGCGGCCGTTTCGGCGCCGCAACGAACAGGTCGCTTATCTTGTCCAGGTAGTCACCCCAGTCCTGGATCCGCGTAATAGTGCCGACGTACTCGCCGGAGCGAACGAAAACCAGCGACGGATACTCGCTGAATCCGTACTGCCGCTTCAGCGTCTTGCCGTCGCCGAACACGTCGGTAACGACGCCGGGCCGCAGCTGGCCGTCGAATGCACTGACCAGTTCGGGAAGCACCACGGCCACATCGGTCGCGTCCTTGACCGTGCTCGGATCTCCCGGGAAGAACAGCACGTTCATGCCGGGCTCGGCGACGAACTCGTCATGGTTCGCCAGCGACACCTCCGCGTAGCCGAGCTCTGTCAGCAGGCGCTCAATCAATACGTGGCTCACGCTGTTTCTCCCGGAAATATCGGACGGCCCTGTTCATAGTCGTGAATATCCAGCGCATTGGGACCGATTAGGTCGCTGTCCGCCAGCGCCTGGTCGCGCTCTCGAAATTCTACGCCCCAGTCGGTCAAGACCTTGCACGCAAGCTCAACCGCAGGATCGATCTGCGCCTTGACGCCGTCGGTCAGGCTGCCGCCGTAGTCGTTCAGCAACTCCGGCTGCGCGCCGACTAGCGCGAGCTCCGCCGGAAAGTCGCCGGTCAGCGCGGCCGACGACAGCACCTCCTGGAAGCCGGCCTGGTGCATGCTCACCTTCTTTGCACCCATGTAACGCGGTACGTCATCGCCGACGATCAGTTTCAGCGTTGCCGGTTCGAGACCGAAATCAATGGCGTCGAAGATCAGCAGTCGCGTGGCGCTGCGCACCCACGGCAGCAAAAAGATACCCTGCGTGCCGCCATCCATGACGTTAACCGAATCCGGAAACACGTATCGTGCGTGCAGCGCCTCGACACAGCGCACGCCGAATCCCTCGTCCGCGTACAGCACGTTGCCGATACCTAATACCAGAGTGTCCCAGCTCGACTCCTGGGCATGCGGGCTGCACGCATTGTTCATGAGTTCGTCCTTGTTGCCGCCGTCCTACTTCACTTTACGGTAAGTCCGCCAGCCGCTGACGATCGTGCTGACGCTACTCTGCCGCGTCATGATGTCGGCGCGAACCGCCATGTAGATGTGCAAAATGCTAAAGACTATAAACAGCCACATGCCGAGAATATGCCACATGCGCACATTCTGCGCGTCGCCCAGCCAGACGAACGTCCAGCCGAACAACATGTCGGCCCAGCTGCCAAGGCCGAGGCCTTCGCCATAGAGCGCAAAACCGGTCACGATCATGAACAGCGTCAGCAGTACGTTGAATACCCAGTAAGCGGTCTGCGCAATCGGATTATGACCGGAAATGGGCGGCGCATCCTTGCGCATGAAGAGATAGAACTTCAGCTCCTCCCAGAAATCCCGCCACCACTGGGCGCGCCACAGTGGCAGGTAAAACAGCTCGCGCGCATGCGAGTTACCGACGATCGCCCAGTAAATGCGCACCGCGAATCCGATGCCGAAAACATAACCGGCGATGAAATGAATCATACGCAGGTTGCCCATCATGAAATGCTCACTCGCCTCTCCGCCGATAGACGGCAGTGGATTGGCGATCAGGTAACCCGTGACCGCCAGTACCACGATGGAGAGCGCGTGGAGCCAGTGCCAGATTCGGACCGGTGCCTCGAAGACGTAGACCGGCTGCCGGTCTTCCGGGCGAACGACGCTGCTTGCTGCACTGCCTTGCATGTCCTTTACCTCCCTCGCTAGTCCGCTAGCGAATCTTCACACTGGCCAGTTCCTGCCCATCGGGCGAGATGACGTGAGATGCACAGGCCAGGCACGGATCGAAGCTGTGTATGGTGCGCAGGATCTCAAGCGGCTGCTCGGGATTTGCCATCGGCGTCCCGAGTAGCGCCGCTTCGTAGGCGCCGATATTGCCCTCGGCGTCGCGCGGCGATGCATTCCACGTCGTCGGCACGATCGCCTGGTAGTTGGCAATCTTCGTGTCCCTGATATGCAGCCAGTGGCCCAGTGCGCCTCGCGGTGCCTCGCCGTAGCCAACGCCCTTCGCATCGGCCGGCCAGGTTACGGGCTCCCACATCGTCATGTTCGCGGTCGACGTGTCGCCGGCCTTTATGTTGGCCATCATGCCGTCATAGACCTCGCGCATCTTGTGTGCCGCCCAGGAACATTCCAGACCTCGTGCCGCTGTTCGACCCAGCGTCGAGAACAGTGCGGCGACCGGAAGATCCAGCGCCGCCAGCAGTCCGTCGACCTGCTCCTTGATGTCCTCCTGGCCTCGGGCATAAGCCACCAGGTAACGAGCGAGCGGTCCAACCTCCATGGCATTGCCACGCCAGCGCGGCGCTTTGAGCCAGGAGTACTTGCCACCTTCGTCGATTTCCTCGATGTTGGTCTTGCTGCCCTTGGCATTCGGACCGAGCTCGAAATTGGGCTCCGTCTCGCCGTCCCAGGGATGCAGGCCTCGATCGGGATCGGAGTATTGGTACCAGGAGTGAGCAATGAATTCCTGGATCTGCTCCGGATCACGCGGATCAACGTCATACACCGTGCTGAGATCGCCATTGAGGATCGCGCCATTCGGCAGCATCCAGCTCTCGTTGGTGTAGTTATTGGCAATAGCCGGGAACTCACCGTACGACATGACGTTCTTGCTGGAGAGACCGCCACCAAAACCCCAATCCTTGTAGAACGAAGCAATAGCGGTCAGATCAGGTATGTAAACCTGGTCAACAAACGTAATCGACTTGTTGATGATGTCCGACACCATGTTGAGCCACGCGATGTTGATAGCGCCAACGGCGCCGGCATCCTCGACATTGATCGAGCATGGCATGCCGCCCACGAGCCAGTTCGGATGCGGGTTACGGCCGCCGAAGATCGTGTGGATCTTGACGATTTCTTTCTGGAAGTCGAGCGCCTCGAGGTAGTGCGTGACTGCCATCAGGTTGGCTTCCGGCGGCAGCTTGTAGGCCGGGCTGCCCCAGTAGGCATTCGCAAACGGACCGAGCTGTCCCGATTCGACAAAGCGCTTGATCTTGTTTTGCACATCACGGAAGTAACCGGGCGAAGACTTCGGCCACGGGCTGATCGACTGCTGCAGCGCCGAGGTTGCGGTCGGGTCGGCGCTCAATGCGCTGACGACGTCAACCCAGTCGAGCGCGTGCAGATGATAGAAATGCACGAGGTGATCCTGCGTGTATTGCGCCAGCATCATCAGGTTGCGGATCGAATTGGCGTTGGCCGGTATGTCGATCCCGAGCGCGTCTTCGACGGAACGACAGGAAATCATGGCGTGCACGCCGGTGCAGACGCCGCAGATCCTCTCCGTAAACGCCCAGGCATCGCGCGGATCGCGTCCCTGCAGGATCACTTCCAGACCCCGCCACATGTTGCCGGTAGAAACCGCGTTGCGGATGACGTTGTTTTCGTCAACATTCACCTCGATTCGGAGGTGCCCCTCAATGCGGCAGATCGGATCTACAACGATACGTTGGCCGGCGTCGTCGAGCGTGAAGCCATTTGGCGTCGCGATGCTAGTCATGGCTCACCTCCTTGGATTTTCTGCTAGATACTTTGCTAACAGCCGAAACCGCCGCATGCGCGGCGACACCTACAGCGGCGGCGCCGGCGAGCACGCCACCAATCTTGTCTGCTGTAGCCTCGGCACCACCCATGACACCGAAATTAGTGACCGGGCTGTAGAACGATCCTTTGTCCCAGAAGTTGTCTTCGGCACAGCCGAGGCAGCCATGCCCCGACTTGACGGGCCATGACAGACCGCCGTTCCACTCTACCGTCGAACAGGCATTGTAGGTCGTTGGCCCTTTGCAGCCGACCTTGTAGAGGCAGTATCCCTTGCGAGCGCCTTCATCGTCGAAGGACTCGACAAACTGGCCGGCATCGAAGTGCGGCCGGCGGTAGCACTTGTCGTGCAGGCGCTGCCCGTAAAACATCTTTGGCCTGCCCTGGCGATCCAGCGGCGGCAGGCGATCGAAGGCGATCATGTAAGTGATGACGCCGGTCATTACTTCTGCGATCGGCGGGCAGCCGGGAACTTTGATAACCGGCTTGTCCGTAATGACCTTGTGAATCGGTGTTGCGCGGGTCGGATTCGGGCGTGCTGCCTGCACACAGCCCCATGATGCGCAGGAACCCCAGGCAATGATCGCTTTGCAGTGATCTGCCATGTAGCGAAGTTTCTCGACGTAGGGCTTACCCGCCTGGATGCAATACATGCCGTCTTCGTTGAGCGGCGGGTTGCCTTCACAGGCAAGGATGTACTGGCCGTCATATTTTTCAACGGTCTGCTGCAGTAGTTCTTCGGCCTGGTGTCCTGCGGCTGCCATCAGCGTGTCGTCGTAGTCGAGCGAGATCATCGACAATATGACGTCACCGGCGAGCGGATTACCCGAGCGGATGAACGATTCGGTGCAGCAGGTGCACTCGAGGCCGTGCAGCCAGATGACCGGTGTGCGCGGTTTGGTTTCCAGCGCGTGCGCGATCTTGCTGGCGTATCCCGGACCAAGGCCCAGACCGGCGGCGGTGAGACTACAGAACTTGACGAAGCTTCGGCGCGTGATGCCGTGTTGTCGCATCACTTCGTAGAAGGTTTCATGGGCAGGCATAGCAACTCTCCCCTGAGCTTGGATGCAATAGGGCTGGTCGCCTGCCGGAATTACTGCTTGCCGCAATCCTGCGTTTTTATTCCTTGGTTTGCTGCCGACATAGCCACGCAGCTTCAAGGATGATGCGCCGCGCCACGCGTTGAAAACATTGTGGTTCCTACTTATCCCACAACGGCGGCGCCGAGCGGCTACAGGCACAGCTGTCGGCAGGCAATGCATGCGGGCCTCATCGGTAGATTCCAGTATATCGAGCAGACCTTTGCCCTATTAGGATTTGCTAATAAATAGGGCATCGGTATGTCTGTAACAACAAGAAAAACAGCTGTGGTTGGCATCGGCAACAGTCTTCTGACTGACGATGGGGCCGGCATCCATGCGCTGGAGCGTTTTGCCGAGAACAATACCGATGAGCACGTCTTTTGCCTTGACGGCGGCACCGTTGGACTCGCCCTGCTCGACCGACTCTCGGAGCTCGACGGCCTGGTTGTCATCGACGCCATGAAGCTTGGCGCAAAACCCGGCACGGTAGTCGTCCTGACGGGCGAGGAGATGGACGTCCACCTTCGCAATCAGCACGGCAGTGTGCACGAGGTCGGGCTGTCCGACCTGATGGACGCGCTGCGCTTGCGTGGCGACCTGCCCGAAAAGCGCGCGCTCATCGGCATCGAGCCGCAAGAAATGGGCTGGGGCACCTGGCCGACCACGGCCGTCGCGGCCGCCTTGCCGGAAGCCTGCGACCGGGCGCGCAAACTGGTGCGCCGCTGGCACGCAGAGAAAGCCATGGATGCCGTGGCATGACGCGGGTGGACGAAATTCCCGTCCAGGTCCACACGTCGCACGGTAACGTGCGGCCTATTCTCTTCGAAGTACTGCACGCGCTCGACAATCTGCTCGAGAACGACATGCCAACCACGATAGACCTCGCGGGTCTGCCGTTCGGTCCCGGCGAGCTCGATCAGCTGGAAGCAGCGCTCGGCAAAGGCGAGCTCGCCGCCGAACTCGACGCGCTGGGCACCAGCCACATTCGCGAGACGGCCTGCCCGGGCGTCTGGTGGATCGAACACCGCAATGCCAACAACGAAGTCACGGGTCGCTATCTCGAAGTGACGCGGCTTCCGGAAATCCTTTGCTCCCAGGACGCCGATATCGTCGCCGGCCGCGCGCGCCTGGGGGAAACGTTCGAATAGCGGGAGGAACACAGCATGACCTACAGACCGACCGTCGGAGAGATTCTGCAAGCGAAAGGCGTTTCGCGCCGGGGATTTCTCAAATATTGTGCGACGACAGCTTCGCTGTTGGCGCTGCCGCCCAGCATGATCCCGCGTATCGCAAAAGCGATCGAGAGTGCAAGACGCCCATCGGTTATCTGGCTGTCCTTCCAGGAATGCACGGGCTGCACGGAGTCGCTGACGCGCTCCGCCTCGCCGACCGTCGAGGGCCTGATCTTCGATGCCATCTCGCTCGACTACCATCACACGCTGCAAGCCGCGTCGGGTGAGCAGGCAGAAGCGGCGCGACACGCGGCCATGGAAGAGAACGACGGCAGCTATCTCGTACTCGTCGATGGTTCGATCCCAACCGGCAATCCGGGCTACTCGACCATCGCCGGCATCAGCAATGTCGACATGCTGATGGATACGGTCAAAGGCGCTGCCGCCGTTGTAGCAATCGGCTCCTGCGCCGCGTTTGGCGGCCTGCCCGGCGCCGATCCGAACCCGACAGGCGCTGTCTCCGTGCAGGACCTCGTCAAAGACAAACCGGTCGTCAACGTGCCCGGTTGCCCGCCGATCCCGATGGTCATGACCGCAGTCCTGACGCAGTTCCTGACCTTCGGACAGATACCGGACCTCGACAAACACGGTCGGCCGCTCGCGTTCTTCGGCAACACCATTCACGACCGCTGCTATCGACGACCGTTCTATGAGCAAGGCAAGTTTGCCAATACCTTCGACGATGAGGGCGCTAAAGCGGGCTGGTGTCTCTACAAGCTTGGCTGCAAAGGCCCGACCACCTACAACGCCTGCGCAACCGTCAAATGGAACCAGGGCACCAGCTTCCCGATCGAGTCGGGTCACCCCTGCCTTGGCTGCTCCGAGCCAAGGTTCTGGGACAAGGGCGGTTTCTATCAGCCGTTGTCAACGGGTCACTTTGGCAGTGGTGCAACGGTCGCCGGCGCTGCCGCGGCTGGTGTCGCGCTTGGCGTAGTCGCCGCCGCGGCCGGCCGCGCTCGCAAGAACAAGTACACAAAGGAGGCATGACATGGACCTTCTGGAATTTGCACGAGGACCCGCACTGCAGTTCGCTGCGCTCGTTCTCATCGCCGGCACTCTATGGCGAATCGTCGGTATTGCTTTCCTTGGCAAGAAACCGGACTACTCGGAACCACGAGGACCGGGCGGCCTGGGCGCCGCGCTCAAGGTTATCTGGACACGCGCATTTACGGCCGAGCCTTTCAAGAAGGCAACGCTGTACCCGAAGATCATGGCCTACGTCATGCACCTTGCGTTGTTTGCCGTCATCTTCCTGTTCACGCCGCACATCGTGTTCTTCGAGGACTGGCTGGGATTCGGCTGGCCGGGACTGCCAAACAACGTCATCTTTTTCCTGGCCGTTGCATCGATCGTTTCCGGTTTTGCCCTGATTATTCGGCGCGCTACGAGCCCGGTCCTGAAGTTGATCTCGAACTTTGACGACTACTTCAGCTGGTTCGTGACGATGCTGCCGCTGCTTACCGGCCTGTTGATACCGGTGCGCGCGCTCTTCCGTTACGAAGACCTGCTCGCTATCCACATACTGAGCGTCGCATTGCTTCTGATCTGGCTGCCGTTCGGCAAGCTGGGTCATACATTTCTCGTTTTCATGACCCGAGGTACTACGGGCATGGTGTTTGAGCGCAGGGGGGCCAAGACATGAGCACCGTAGATGGCAGACATACCCTGGATCGTGAAGCGGAACGCATCGCTTACAAGCCGCCCGAGATTCGGCACGACAAACAGGGCGACATGAGCACAGACGAACGTACGCAAAAGGCAATGCACCACTTCGTCAAGAATTTCAACACGCAAACAGCCTCCTACCTTGACGGCTGCCTGCACTGCGGCATGTGCGCGGATGCCTGCCATTACCACGTACGCACCGACGACCCGCGCTACACGCCGATCTGGAAGATCGAACTGTTCAAACAGGCGTACAAGCGCGAAGTCGGACCGTTCGCTTTCTTCTACCGCCTGCTCGGCTTGAAAAAGAAAATTACCGTCGAACAGCTCGAGGAATGGCAGCACCTGTTGTACGACAGCTGCACCGTCTGCGGCCGTTGCTCGCTGGTCTGCCCGATGGGCATCGACATCGCGGGCATGGTGTCTATGGCGCGTCACGGCATGTTCAAGGCAGGCCTGATTCCCCATGAACTGCACGAGACCGCTAAGCGCGCGGCCGAAACCGGCAGCCCACTCGGCGTAACGCCCGACAAGTTCGAGGACCGCCTGGAGTGGATGGCCGACGAGCACGAGGTCGAGATCCCGATCGACGTCGAGAAAGCCGACGTGCTGGCCGTCATGTCGTCGATCGAGATCCAGAAATATCCGGAGTCGATGGCTGCCACCGCGAAGATCCTGAACGCGGCTGGCGAATCCTGGACGTTCCGCACCGACGGCTTCGAGGCAACCAACTTCGGCATGCTGTCCGGCAATACGGAATGGCAGAAAGAAGCCACGCTCAAGCTGATAGACGCCGCGGTCAGAATCGGCGCCAAGAGGCTGGTATTGCCCGAGTGTGGTCACGCCTACATGGCGATGCGCTGGATGGGCGCCAACATGTACGGTAAGCCATTGCCCTTCAAGGTCCAGCATATTTCCGAATACCTGGCCGAGGCCCTGAACACCGGCAAGATCAAGGTGAAAAAGGTCGACAAGAGCGTCACCTACCACGATCCGTGCCAGGTGTCGCGCCGCGGCGGCGCTACGCAGGCCGCGCGTGATGTGCTGAAACATCTCGGTGTCGACTTCCGCGAGATGAAGTATGGCGGCGACTACAACTGGTGCTGCGGCGGTGGCGGCGGCGTCGTGACGATCAAGCGCGCCGACGAACTTCGTCATCGGGTATTCAAGTTGAAGATGGACCAGGTGGAAGCCACGGAGGCAGATGAACTTCTCTCCAGCTGTGCCAACTGCCGCCAGAGCTTCGACGACTCGCAAGAGCATTTCAACTGGAGTTACAAGATGGGCAGCCTGATGGAAATGGTTGCCGAGAATCTTGAGGAGGGCAAGGCATGAACGCTCGAGTCGTCGTAGATCCGATCACCCGCATCGAAGGACACCTGCGCATCGAAGCGCAGATGAATGGCAATCAGATTGAACAGGCCTATTCCTCGGGCACCATGGTGCGCGGCATCGAGATCATTCTTCGCGACCGTGACCCGCGGGATGCCTGGGCTTTCGCGCAGCGCATCTGCGGCGTCTGCACGCTGGTGCACGGCATCGCGTCGATCCGCTCGGTCGAGAATGCGATCGGCGCCAAGGTACCGCCAAACGCGAACCTGATTCGCAACCTGATGATAGGCGCGCAGTACATTCACGACCATGTGATGCACTTCTATCACCTGCACGCGCTGGACTGGGTAGATGTGGTTTCGGCGCTGAAAGCCGACCCGGCCGCAACCGCGGCGTTGGCGCAGTCCTTGAGCAGCTACCCGCGCTCGTCCGCCGGCTACTTCAAGGACGTGCAGAAGAAGGTTGCCGATTTCGTGGCAGCCGGGCAGCTTGGCATCTTTGCGAAGGCCTATTGGGGGCATCCCGAGTACAGGCTACCGCCCGAAGCCAACCTGATGGCGGTCGCTCACTACCTGGATGCGCTCGAATGGCAGCGCGATGTCGCACGTCTGCACGCGATTTTCGGCGGCAAGAACCCGCATCCGAACTTCGTCGTTGGTGGCGTGCCGTCTCCGATCGACCTGAACTCTGATTCGGCGATCAACAGCAAGCGCCTCTCGCAGGTCCAGGAAATCATCACCAAGATGAAGACCTTCGTCGAACAGGTCTACGTGCCGGATACGATCGCCATCGCCAGCTTTTATAAAGACTGGTTCGCGCGTGGCGAGGGACTCGGCAACTTCATGTGCTTCGGCGACCTGCCGGCTACCGGCATGGACGATCCGGACACCTTCCTGTTCCCGCGCGGCATCATTCTCGACCGCGACCTGACGACGGTCCACGAGCTCAGGCTCGACGATCCGTCCGGTATCCAGGAGTTCGTTTCCCACTCCTGGTACGACTACACCGGCGGCAAGGAGGTCGGCCTGCACCCGTGGAGCGGTGAGACCAACCTCAACTATTCGGGTCCGCAGCCCCCCTACCAGCACCTCGACGTCGAGCAGGGCTATTCCTGGCTGAAGTCGCCTCGCTGGCAGGGCAAAGCCATGGAAGTCGGTCCTCTGGCGCGCGTGCTGATGCTGTACGCCAAGGGTCATGAAGTTACACAGGACCTGGTCAACAGCACCTTGTCACAGCTCGAACTGCCGCCACGCGCGCTGTTCTCGACGCTCGGCCGCACCGCGGCGCGCACGCTTGAAACCGCGATACTGGCGGAGAGCATGCAGGGCTGGCTCGACGCGCTGATCGGCAATATCAAAGCCGGCGACACCAAGACATTCGATGACACGCTGTGGGAACCCGACAGCTGGCCGTCGAGTTGCAAGGGCGTCGGTGTCATGGAAGCGCCGCGCGGCGGACTGTCGCACTGGATCGTCATTGAAAACGGCAAGATTGCGAACTACCAGGCGGTCGTGCCGAGTACCTGGAATGCCGGTCCGCGCGATCCTGTAGGCCAACCCGGTGCCTACGAAGCAGCGCTTGAGGACGCGCACGTCATGCACGACCCGACGCAGCCGCTCGAGATACTGCGCACGATCCACAGCTTCGATCCGTGCATTGCCTGCGCAGTGCATGTGACCGACCCGGACGGCGAAGAACTCGTACAGGTAGCTATTCGGTAGCCGCTACTCCGTGTCGCACCCCGCGGGCAGCTCCTGCGCGCGTGCGCGGCTACTGCTTGGCACGTTGTACCAGCAGCGGTGCGGGGGCCCAGGCCTCCGCACCGAATCGTTCGCTGAATTCCACGATACGAGCGTGAACTTTTTCCAGGCCCACCGCGTCGGCGTAGTGCATGGGACCGCCCCGCCACGCCGGAAAGCCGTAGCCATAAATGTAAACGACGTCAATGTCGCCGGGTCGCTGCGCGATGCCCTCTTCCACAATGCGCATGCCTTCGTTCACCAGCGCATAGACAAGCCGATCGACGATCTCGTCGTCGGCAATCTCGCGGCGCTGTATGCCGAAGGCTGCTGCCTCACGCTCGATAATCTCGAGCACGGCAGGATCGTTGGCGTGCTTGCGGGTTTCGGGGTCGTACTGGTAGAAGCCGGCACCCGACTTCTGGCCAAGACGGCCCATCTCTGCGAGTACGTCGGCGACGCGCGATGCACGCGGGTCGCCGCGCTCCGACTCCGGAAGCGCCTGGCGGGCTTTGTATCCCACATCGATGCCGGCAAGATCCGCAACACGAATCGGTCCCATCGCCATGCCCCAGCTCTCCATGGCGGTATCGACCTGTTCCGGCGTCGCACCTTCGATCAGGCAGAGCTGCGCTTCACGAAAATACGGCTGCAGCATGCGGTTGCCGATAAAGCCGTAGCAGACTCCTGACATCACCGGCACCTTGCGAATGTTTTTCGCAAGCGCCATACAGGTCGCCAGCACATCGTCCGCGGTTTTGTCGCCGCGAACCACTTCCAGCAGCTTCATGATGTTGGCGGGACTGAAAAAATGCAGACCAATGACGTCTTGCGGCCGCTTCGTCGCCGCAGCAATTTCGTTGACGTCCTGGTAGGACGTGTTGGTTGCCAGTATCGCGCCCGGTTTGCAGGCCGCATCGAGCTTCGCAAAAATCGCCTTCTTGAGCTCGGGGTCCTCGAACACAGCCTCAATCACAAGGTCGACCTCCGCCAGCGAGGCGTAGTGGGTCGAGCCCGAAATCAGCCCGCGGCATTTCGTCGCCTTGTCCTCGCTGAGCTTGCCGCGCTTGACGCTGGCCGCGTAGTTTTTCTCGACGATGGACAGGCCGCGAGCCAGCGCATCGTCACTAATCTCGATCAGCGTTACCGGTATGCCAGCATTGGCGAAACACATCGCGATACCGCCGCCCATCGTGCCACCGCCGATAATGCCCACCGAGTCGATCGACCGCTTGGGCGTATCCCTCGGCAGACCGTCAATCCGGGCCGCCTCGCGTTCGGCGAAGAACAGGTGACGCAACGCCGCCGACTGCGTGCTTTGCAGACATTCCATGAACGACTTGCGTTCGAACGCCAGGGCTTCCGCATACGGCAAACTGGTCGCCGCTTCGACGCAATCTACAATTTTTTGCGGTGCCAGCTGCCCTCGCGCCCGCTTTGCCAGCTCGCCCCGGTAGGTGGCGAAAATCTCTGCATCGAACCCGGGTATTTCCTGCTCGCTGGTCTTGCGTGGGGCCGCGCCTTGCGCCACCAGGTCACGGGCCCAGGCGACCGCCGCTTGGCGCAAGTCACCGTCGACAATCTTGTCGATCAGGCCGAGCTCCAGCGCCATCGTCGCGCTGATCGGATTGCCGCTGGTCATCAGATCCAGCGCTGCCTGGACCCCGCCGAGTCGCGGCGCGCGCTGCGTGCCGCCAGCACCGGGAAGCAAGCCGAGCTTCACTTCCGGAAGCCCGACTTTCGCATCGCTATCAGCACATCGGTAATGCGATGCCAGCGCCGTCTCGAATCCGCCGCCCAGCGCCGTGCCGTGGATCGCCGCAATCACCGGCTTCGCGGATTGCTCGATCACGTTCAGAAGATCCGGCAGGAAGGGCTCGGCGGGGGGCTTGCCGAACTCGGTGATGTCGGCACCGGCGATAAACGTACGGCCCGCGCAGACGATCACGATGGCCTCAGAGGCGTCGTCCTGAGCCGCCGTGATGGCATCAAGCAGGCCCTGTCGAACCGCCTGCGACAGCGCGTTTACCGGCGGATAATCGACCGAAATTACGCCTACGTTACCGTCGATAACATAATTCACGACTTCTGACATGTTCGCTCCTTTGCAAATGTCGGCGCACACTGTAATGTAATGTTCTCCCGCAGACTACCTTGGCCGTGGATACTCATTGATGTACCGGCAGCTCACAGACCAGGCGGAAAAATACCTGCGATCGCTGTATCAGCAGGACGACATCGCCGCCCAATTGAAACGCAAGCTGGCCGAGCTGATGGCCTGCGGCGAGGCGAATGCCGATGCCGCATGCCGCGCATTGAAGCTCAGCCGCCGCACGCTGCAACGACGCCTCAAAGCGGAGCGCACCAGCTTCCAGAAGATTCTGCGCGAGGTTCGTGCCGAGCTCGCCGTGAATTACCTGCGCGATGCGCGCCTGAAGTCGCTCGAAATCGCGATGCTCCTGGGCTACTCCAACATCAGCACCTTCACCACCGCGTTCAAGTCCTGGTACAAGCTGCCACCTGCGGAATACCGGCAGAAGTTTCTGGCGGTGTCTTAGCCCGGCGTACTCAATTCGCGGCACCCTTAGCGGTCTGGCGACCGCTGCTGCGCTTCGCGGCCATTGGCCGCTCCTACGGATGGGTGGTTGGCTGGGTTTTTGCGGTCTGGCGACCGCCGCTGCGCTTCGCGCGCTGGGGCGCGCTCCTACGGTTGGGTGGTTGGCGGGGTTTTTGCGGTCTGGCGACCGCCGCTGCGCTTCGCGGCCATTGGCCGCTCCTACGGTTGGGTGGTTGGCGGGGTTTTTGCGGTCTGGCGACCGCCGCTGCGCTTCGCGCGCTGGGGCGCGCTCCTACGGATGGGTGGTTGGCGGGGTTTTTGCGGTCTGGCGACCGCCGCTGCGCTTCGCGGCCATTGGCCGCTCCTACGGAAGCGGGGTTGGCTGGGTTTTTGCGGTCTGGCGACCGCCGCTTCGCTTCGCGCGCTGGGGCGCGCTCCTACGATCGCTCGATAATCGGGGCTTGACGGTGGTTTAGCTGGCTTTGCGGACCTTTGCGGCTAAATCGCGGATAACGCCGCCGAGAATCTGCAGCGCCTCGTCCATCAAGGACTCGCCGATGGTGAGCGGCGGCAGGAAGCGAATGACGTTGGCACGCACGCCGCAGGTCAGCAGAATGACGCCTCGCTGGCAGGCTTCCGCGGCGATCGCCTTCGTCAGCTCCGCGTTCGGACGATCGGCGTCGTTGTCATCGACGATCTCGATGGCGCTCATGGCGCCCGTGATTCGTATATGACCGATGCACCGCGTGTCGGTCTGCAGCCTCTCGGCCCAGTGCCTTATCTGGACACCCAGCGCCTCGGCTTTTTCGCAGAGCTTTTCCTCCTCGATAATGTCCAGCACCGCAAGCCCTGCCGCACAGCCCAGCGGCGAGCCCGCGTAGGTACCGCCAAGGCCGCCAGGGTCGACAGCGTCCATGATCTCGGCTTTGCCGATAACGCCTGACAGGGGAAATCCGCCGGCCAGGCTTTTCGCGACGGTCATCAGGTCCGGTTCGATACCGGCGTGCTCAACGGCAAACAGTTTGCCGGTGCGGCCGAAACCGGTCTGGATTTCATCTACGACGAGGACAATCCCGTGCTGGTCGCAGAGGTCGCGCAGCGACTTCAGGAAGCCCGGCGGTACCGGGTAGAAACCGCCCTCACCCTGCACCGGCTCGATGACCATCGCTGCGACGCGCGCGGGCTCCACGTCCGATTTGAATAGCTTGTCCAGCGCTGCCAGCGAATCCGCCATCGATACGCCGTGGTAGTCGATGGGAAACGGAATATGAAATACCTCGGCCGGAAACGGGCCGAAACCCGCCTTGTACGGCACGACCTTGCCGGTCAGCGCCATGCCCATCATGGTGCGCCCGTGAAATGCACCGGAAAACGCGATGACAGCGCTTCGGCCGGTATGCTTGCGCGCGATCTTCACGGCGTTTTCAACCGCCTCGACGCCGGTCGTCAGGAAGATGGTCTGCTTCGGCGTATTGCCGGGCGCCGCCTTATTCAGCCGCTCCGCCAGTTCGATGTAGACGTCGTACGGCGTCACCTGGAAACAGGTATGGCTGAATCGCTCCAGCTGCGCCCTGACGGCGGCCAGCACCCTCGGGTGATTATGCCCGGTATTGGTCACCGCGATGCCGGCGGCCAGATCGATGTAGCGATTGCCCTCGACATCCCAGATCTCGGCGTTCAGGGCCTTGTCCGCAAACACGGTCGTCTGCGTGCCGAGGCCGCGCGGCGTCTCCGCTACCCGTCGTGCCAAAAGCTCCTTGTTGGTCTGCAACGCGCTTCTCCATCAATCTCAGTTCGTCAGGCCGCCATCGCAAGCCGTCTACCCGCCCGCTTGAGCCATTGTCGCATTCTCTCTACGGGCCGCGTCAACAGTCCCGGTTGTCACCCCCAGGGCAAGCCGTGCGAGGCGTTTTAGGATATGATGCGCGCCTCGTTTCAGGAGGGCCCCCGATGCTTGAGAAGCTTCAGTTTTATATCGATGGAAAATGGGTGGATCCCGTTGAGCCTCGGACGCTCGACGTGATCAATCCAGCGACCGAAGAAGTCTGCGGTCGCATCAGCCTCGGCTCCGCCGCCGATGTGGATGCAGCCGTGGCGGCTGCCAGCCGTGCATTCGAGACCTACTCCGTCAGCACGCGCGAAGAACGCATGGCGTTACTGCAATCGATCCTCGATGTTTATGCGAGGCGACACGATGAGATTGCCGAAGCGATCATGGACGAGATGGGCGCGCCCTGGAGCCTGGCGAAAAACGCACAGGCGGCCAGTGGCCCGCAGCATTTGAAAGCGGCACTGAAAGCGCTCAAGGACTACAAATTCGAAGAACGCATCGGCACGACGCTGATCGTCAAGGAACCCATCGGTGTCTGCGGACTGATTACCCCGTGGAACTGGCCGATCAACCAGATCGCGGTGAAAGTCGCGCCGGCGCTGGCGGCAGGCTGCACCATGGTGCTAAAGCCGAGCGAGATCGCGCCGTTCGATGCCATTATTTTTGCCGAGATTCTCGATGAGGCCGGTGTGCCGCCCGGTGTCTTCAACCTGGTCAACGGCGACGGGCCCGGCGTCGGCACGGCGCTGAGCGGTCACCCGGATATAGCGATGGTCTCGTTTACGGGCTCTACCCGAGCCGGCGTACTGGTCGCTCAGAACGCGGCACCGACCGTGAAGCGAGTGGCACAGGAACTCGGTGGCAAGTCGGCGAACATCCTGCTGGATGATGCCGATTTCGAAAAAGCGGTGGCGAGTGGCGCCAGCGACATGTTCGAGAATACCGGCCAGTCCTGCGACGCGCCGTCGCGCCTGCTGGTGCCTCGGGCGCGCATGCAAGAAGCGGCAGCGATAGCGGCGAAAGTGGCGGCGAACACCAAGGTCGGCAACCCGCGCGACGAAGGTACAGAGGTCGGCCCGCTGGTGTCTGAACAACAATGGCACAAGGTGCAGGACCTGATTCAGAAGGGTATCGAGGAAGGCGCGACGCTGGCCGCCGGCGGCACCGGCAAACCCGAGGGCCTGGAGAAGGGTTATTTTGTGAAACCAACGGTGTTTGCGGATGTCAGCAATGACATGACAGTGGCACGCGAGGAGATTTTCGGACCGGTACTGTCGATCATCCCGTATGACGATGAAGACGATGCGGTGCGTATCGCCAACGACACGCCGTACGGGCTTTCCGGCTACGTCACCTCGAGCGACCTCGAAAGCGCGCGCAGGGTGGCATCGAAGATGCGTACCGGCATGGTACACATCAACGGCGCCTGGCTGGACTCCGCGGCACCGTTTGGCGGTTACAAGCAGTCCGGCAACGGTCGCGAGTGGGGAGCACACGGCATCGACGAATTCCTGGAAGTGAAGTCGATTTACGGCTACGAGAAGAGAAAACAATAATGCAGAGAATCCTGGTATTGCTTATCTCGGCGGTCTTGCTGATTGTCGCGGGCTGCGGCGGCGACTCACCACTGCCGGAAGCCACAGGCAAAGGCAACGTGCGCGCCATCAACGCAATCTCCTCATCGCCTGAAATCAACTTCCTGATCGAAGAAGTCGGACTGAGTTCGATTGTCTACCAGGGCGCCTCGTCTCCGGCTCCCTATGACAACCTTAATTACACGTTTAACTTCGAGGTGTTTTACGCCGGTGAAACAACGTTGCGCCGCTTTGCGAGTCGCAACATCGACGTCGTCGCAAACCGCAACCACACCTTCCTCATCGGTGGCACGCTCGCCAGTCCCTCGATCACGGTCTGGGAATACGATGCGCGCAGCTTCGGCGAAGCCGATACCGTTTTCGCGATGCAGTTCGCACACGCCTCAGCGACCCTGGGCGCTCTCGACTACTACTTTGCCGATGCCGCAGTCGTGCCCGCGCTCGGCAACCAGGCGGCAACGCTGTCGTTTGGCGACATCGCCGATCCGGAGGATTTCGCCGAGGGTGACTACGTGCTGACGATTACGACGGCAGGCGACCCTGCCGACGTTATTTACTCATCTGCGACCCGGACGTACGCGGCGCGTGATACCTACCTGTTGACGGCGTTTGACGGCGACGCCAGCGACACGGCGCCGCTGTTCGTCAATTCGTTCAGCGACCTGGGCACCACGACGCCGATGCCGGACCCAAGCTTCCCGCCAACGCTGCAATTCATCAATGCGTCACTGGATCTCGGCGAGGTCGATATCTACGATGATGAGCCTTTGACGTCGCTCGTTGTCGCGGCGCATGACTTTGGCGATGTCGAGCCGGCCGTAGAGGTTGCCGTCGGTGCCAACACGTTCTACTACACGCCGGCGGGAGGCACGGCCGCCGTGCTGCTGGAAACACCGCTCACGGCGTTCGGCGGGCTGCGTTACCGCACCGTTGCCGTTGGGGTGACCGACGACATCCTGAGCCTGCCGTTTGTTCCGGACCTGCGCTCGGTCGATACCGGCGCAAGGGTGTCGCCATTCAACGCGTCAAGCAATTTCGGCTTTGTTGATATTTACGCGGTGGCGCCCGGCACGAGTCTCGATGAAGTAACGCCCATTCGCAGCGTGCTGCCAACCGGCATTGCGTCGACGTCCGGCACACTGCCCGCCGGTTCATTCGATATTTACGTGACTGAATCCACGCAGAAGGTCGCGCTGGCAGGCCCCTACCGTATCGATGTCGTTGCGGGTGACGTCGTCGACTTCATCGTGCTCGACACCGTGGGTGATCCGACGGTGCTCGACGTGCTGTTCCTGTCAGGCGGCCCCGCTCCCTGAGCCGTGAATGTCTTTGAGCGCGGCGTCCAGGTCGGCCGCGCGCATCTGTGCGAACGGCAGTTCCAGCAACGCCTCGATGCGGCTCCGCAGGCGCTCGTAGGCACTGTCGAAGTCACCATCTGACGCCGGATCCGGAATACCCCAATGCGCTGTTACCGGCGCGCCGTTCCAGATCGGGCAGCTTTCCCCGGCCGCGTTGTCGCAAACGGTGATGACGAGGTCCAGCGTCGGCGCTTCCGGCCCGCTGAAACGTGCCCACGACTTGGACGCCAGACCGGAGACATCGTGACCTTCCTTCTCGAGCTTCCGAATGGCGCCCGGATTGACGCGGCCAACCGGCTGGCTGCCCGCGCTGAACGCGTTTAGCCTGCCGGCGCCAAGTTCGTTCAGGAGAACTTCCGCCAAGATGCTGCGGGCCGAGTTGCCCGTACAAAGGACCAGGATATTGAAGTCTGCCGACATGGCGGCAATCCTAGCATGCCTTGCTAGTCAGCGATGGCAGCGTCCACGTAGGCAGCCGGGTCATTGGCCGCCTCCTCGTCCGAGATAGACTTGGCGTCATACATTGCCTGGTCGGCAATGCTTAACAGGTGCCAGAGCTCTTCGCCGTGCCGCGGCATAAGCGCGATGCCAACGCTCGCGGTGCACTTAATCTCCTGGCCCTGGATGATGTAGGCCTCGGATGACGTCTCCACCAGGCGCTCAGCAATGTGCCGCACATCCTCATCGGTCACGTCGGGCAGGACGATCGCGAATTCGTCGCCACCCAGTCGCCCAAGCGTGTCTTCCGGGCGCAGGCAAAAACCGAGTCGGTGGCCAAACGCCTTGAGCAAAGCGTCGCCTGCCTGGTGTCCGAAGCGATCGTTGATCGATTTGAACTGGTTGAGATCCAGGTAGAGGACCGCGCCTTGCGAGCAATTTCGAATACTCGTTACGCCTTCTTTCTCGAAACCACGCCGATTCAGGACGCCGGTAAGCGGATCGCGAAGCGCATCGGAGAGCATCTTGTCCTCGTGGCGCTTGCGCTGCGTGATGTCGACCAGCGTGACGGAGAAATCCTCGCCCACGGGCTCGGCCACGACGCGCAGCCAGTTCTCATCGTCGCCGTCCCAGGCCGAGGTTTCGAAACTCACTTGCTGGGAAGGCTGTTCCTCAGCCATGAAGTGCTTCAGGAGGCGCTCCGGATCCAGCTGTTCGAGTTTTTCCAGCGGCATACCAACGAGTGTGCCCTCGCCCTCCCCGATAAACCCCTGCGCGGACCGATTGGCAAAGACGCAGCGGAACTTGTGCTTGGGATCCGCCTCGTCGCGCTTGAATCGCAGGATGCCGTTCGAAGACGTCTCGATCAGCGTGCGGATCAGGTGTTCGCTGTCAGCGAGCTTGCTCATGACCTTGCGACGCTCGGTAACATCACGACAGACCACGACCATGCCCATATTCTGTCCGCGCGGACCGGTCAAAGGACCCACGCTTACTTCGTAAGTCGTGTTGGTATCCATACGCAGCGTTTGCGTCATGTCCAGCTCGCGCGCCTGCTCGAGGATCGCACGTGCTACCGGAAAATCCTCCCACAGCTTGCAGCCAATCAGCTGTTTCTCTTCGCCACCCAGCAAGTCCTGCGCAGCATGGTTGGCACAGATGATGCGCTGCTCGTTGTCAATGACGAAGATAGGATCGCGTACGTGGTTGAACAGCGTCTGGTAGGCCAGCGGACTGAACTCGTGCACACGGACCTTGACACTGAGATAGGCGAAGAACGGCCACAGCAGCGTCAGGACAAGAATGGCAAACGGAAACTCGGACGGGCCCATGCCAAAAAACGTATTTGCAACACTGACGGTGAAAGGCAGCATGCCGCACACCAGCAGCAGCGACACCGTCTTGCGATGCGCCGGCGCGATCGACGGCAAGCGCCCCGCCAGTGCAACCGCGGAAAATCCGATCAAGCCATACACAAACGGCGCATAGACCCGCATGTACCAGGAATGCTCCGTGACGTCGGAGTACTGCAGCCCGGTCGGTGTCTCGTTAACCAGCCAGAGAATATTGTGCAGGGAATTGGTCAGCGCAAGCCCGGTCGTCGCTACCGGTATGATCGACAGCATGACGATGACCAGCGGGCTGGGTGTACCGACGGTGTACTCGCGATAGATAATATAGAAGACGATCGGGATGAATCCCGCCGAGAAGAAGCTGAAGACCCGGCCGATGCTGTACATGTTCGCGTCGGTGGCGCCGTAGGAAAAGGCCGCCCCAAGAACCAGCCCGGCAAACAGGAACATCAGGAAACTGACCATGCTGTTCGCGTACTGCGGGCCGGAGCGCGACACGCGCACGGCCAGGCCGGCGTAGGCGACGGCAGCAACGCCCAGGAACGGCGGCAGCAGGGTCGGCAGCATCTCCAGCATCAGCTGTATTTGCCTTCAACGGATGAGACTTTGACGCACATCCCGATATGCTAACGATGGCGGGCACTACATAATGCGACGCACTCCGCATTACCGCCGGCGCGATGAGTACTGCATCACGATTCGGAACAAAGATCGCCCTGGCAGGCGTCGGCCTGGTCCGCTACAGGCCTTCGGCCGTATCCATAATCAGCGTATCCACGACCGATTTCAGGGCGTCTTCGACGCTCGCGCCGTTGGCGCGTTCAAGTTCGTAGTCCTTGAGCTGGCGATGCGCGCTGGTGCCCCGCGACAGGATGTCGCGCACGCCGGCCAGTTCGTTGACGCAGCCCAGCGCCCTGGCGTCCTGCGCAACCAGCGACAATAGCTCATCAAGCAGCTCCTCAAACGGCACGACGGTACCCTTCGCGAGGTCGATCAGGCCCTCGTCGAAGCTGTAGCGCATTGCGCGCCAGCGGTTCTCACGAATGAGCATCGGCGTGTAGATCCGCCAGCGCTGGTTATGCGTGCGCAGTCGATACAACATGCGCAAGATGCACTGCAGCAGCGATGCCAACGCGAGGGTGTCGTCGAGCCTCGTGCAGACATCCATGACCCGTGTTTCGAGCGTCGGGTAACGAGCGCTGGGTCGAAGGTCCCACCAGATCTTGGTCGAATCTTCAATGAGACCCGCGTCGACCAGAATTCCCACGTGGCGGCGATACTCGGCCCAGCTCGCAAAACGCTCCGGAAGGCCGGTGCGTGGCAAGGCATCGAAAATAGTAAGGCGATAACTCTTGAGCCCCGTATCGCGACCGTTCCAGAATGGTGACGAGCACGACAACGCCAGCAGGTGCGGCAAAAAGTAGGACATCTGGTTCATCAGGTCGATGCGCAGTTCGTCGTCGTCGATGCCAATGTGCACGTGCATGCCACAGATCAGAAGCCGACGCGCGGCGCCCTGCATCTCATGTGTGAGCGTGTCGTAGCGTTCTTTGCGCGTGTGTTTTTGCTCTGTCCAGCTCGAGAACGGATGCGTCGATGCCGCGATCGGCGCAAGCCCGTGGTTATTGGCGACCGCGATGATATTGCTGCGAAGACGCACGAGGTCTTCACGCGCTTCCTGGATGTTTTTGCAGACTTTTGTGCCGACCTCAATCTGCGACAAGAGCAACTCGGAGGTTACCTGCTCGCCGCATTTTTCCTCGGCTTCAGCCATCAGGGTCGCCGGCGGATCGACGACCAGGGCGCGCGTTTCCTTGTCGACCAGCAGGTATTCTTCTTCGATACCCATCGTGAATGACGGTTCTTTTGCGGCCATCACCAGCCCCCCTCTAGCTGCGTTGTTCGCGTTCTTCAGTTTGCGCCTCAGGCGCTCCTGCGTTCTTGCTTCATATCCAGACGGTCGGGAATCGACTCTATGATTTTGTGCATCACGCGGGCAATCTGCGCGACACCTTTCTTGTTCCTGAGCAGATCCTGACGAATCTCGATGCCGATGTGCGGCAAGCCGATGGGTTCGGCATGATGATCAATGGTGAAGTCCTGGGGAGCTTTGCCTGAGTAAGGCTCGTTGTCGCCGACGTAATAGCCGGCGTCGCGAAAACCTTCAAGGAAGATGTGGCGCAGACGCTCGTCCTTATCCCACAGCACGCCAATCTGAAAAGCGCGTGACTCACCGTTTAGCACAGGCGTAAAGCTGTGGATCGCCAAGAATGCCGGCGCCGGGCCCGCATTGCTGAGACGCTCGATCTGCTCCTCGATTGCGCGGTGGTAAGGCCAGTAAAGCGCATCGGCGCGGAGATCCTTATCCTGCTGGTGCAGGTTTCGATTGCCGGGCACGAGGATGCCATCGCCATACTCAAGGAATGCGCCTGGGTCCATCAACTGCCGATTGCAGTCGACGATCAGCCGAGAATAATTTTGCAGGACAGCCGTGACGCCGAGACTCTTGGCGAGGCTCTCCGTCAAATCGCCGGCACCGATATCGATGGCCAGGTGACAGCGGCGCGCGAACGGATCGAGCCCCATATCCCCGAGCGACTTCGGAAAGCGATAGCTGGCGTGATCGCAAACCAGCAGGATGGGCTTCTCAGCCAGTGGGCTCAGGATCCGGTATGGGCCCGGTTCTTCGGGAGTAAGCAACGCGGCAATATTGTTTTTGTTAGCACCGTCCGTCATGCCAGACCTTGAGACTGCAGGATGTCACGCAGTGTACCGTATCCCGGGCCCGGCGCCACCCACGACACGGGCGGATTCGGCTCAGGCCAGCCGCTGCTCCGATTCATCATCTCGCCACGGCTGGAAAGTGCTGACCGACGCAGGCCGCGCAATGTAATAGCCTTGCGCAAATTCGACCCCCAAGGATCCCAATTTATCAAGCACTTGCTTGGTCTCGACCCGCTCTGCGATCGTCTCGATGCCCATTGCGTGGCCCACTTCACGGATCGCCTTGACCATGCTCTCGTCAACGTTGTCCTCGACGACGTTGCGGATAAACTGGCCATCTATCTTCAGGTAGTCGACCGGCAGGTTCTTGAGGTAGGTGAATGAGGAAAGTCCGCTGCCAAAGTCGTCCAGCGAGAATTTGCAGCCGAGGTTTTTCAGCGTCTTCATGAAGTGCACGACGCGGGACAGGTTCGAGATGGCGGCCGTTTCCGTGATCTCGAAACAGATCGCGCCCTTGGGCAGGTTCTGCTTCTCGAGCTCGTCGATGACAAAATCGAGGAAGCGATCCTCGCTCAGCGAGGTTCCGGACAGGTTGATGGCGATCGTGTAACGCGCCTCGCCATCGGCGCTGCGATCCGCCAGCTGCGAGAGCGCCTCGTGTATGACCCATCGATCGAGTGTCGACATCAGGTTGTAGCGCTCCGCGGACGGAATGAACTGGTCGGGACTGACCAGCTGGCCGTCCTCATCGCGCATGCGCAGCAACAGCTCGTAGTGGCCGCGCTGGGTGCCGTCGATGTCGCCGATGCCGATGATCGGCTGGAAAAACAACTCGAGGCGGTCCTCTTCAACCGCGCTGGTGATGCGCGAGACCCACTTCATTTCCTCGTGTCGCATCGATGCATCGGTATCGCGGTACAGGTGTACCTGGTTGCGGCCCATGTCCTTGGCCGAGTAACAGGCGACGTCGGCCGAACTCATCACCGAGGCAACATCGGCATTGTCGCTGGTTACCAGGACGACGCCGATCGAACAGCGAACGGTTGTGAAGGAGCCCTGCCATTCGAAACGGTAACCCTCGATTTCACCGCGAATCGACTCGGCGACTTCGATGGCATGCTGCTCGTCACAGCGTTCCAGCAGAATACCGAACTCATCGCCGCCGAGGCGGGCGAGCACATCAGACGAGCGAATGTTGTTCTGCACCAATTCGGTCAGCTGCCGCAACAGCGCGTCACCGGCGGTATGGCCGAACGTGTCGTTGACGACCTTGAACTGGTCGAGGTCGACGTACAACAGCGCGTGCGCTTCTTCATCATTGTCGCGCAGGCGATCCAGCGCGCCGATCAGGTGGTTCTCAAATTCGCGCCGGTTCACCAGGCCGGTGAGCGTATCGTGCGATGCCTGGTAGCTCAGCTGCCGGAACAGTCTCGATTCCTTGCTGACATCATGGAACACCATGACGGAGCCAATGATATTGCCGATTCTGTCGCGTATCGGCGCCGCCGAGTCCTGGATCGGCACCTCTTCGCTCTTGCGCGTAATGAGCACCGAGTTTTCCGCAAGCGTGACGACGCGGCCCTCTTTCAGACAGCGCACCACGGGGTTTTCGACGGAAGCCCGGGTGTGCTCGTTCACGATCATCATGATGTCGGTTACGTGCGAGCCTTTCGCGCTGCGCATGTCCCAACCGATCAGGTCCTGGGCAACCGGGTTGATGTAGTCAACGTTGCCTTCGGCGTCGGTCGTAATGACACCGTCGCCAATCGATTGCAGCGTTACCTGGGCACGCTCTTTCTCTTCGAACACGCGGGTTTCCGCGTGCTTGCGTTCGGTGATGTCGGTAATCGTGCCTTCGTGTGCCGTAAGGACGCCGGTTTCATCATAGATTGCACGCGAGTTCTCGAGGACGACGATCTTGCTGCCGTCCTTGCGGCGCAGTCGGTATTCGAAGTTCTTGACCACGCCTTCTGCCTCGAGACGTGCCAGTACACGCTCTCGATCGATAGGGTTTACGTACAGGACAGAGGTCAGTCCGGCACTTCTCAAATCTTCGACATCGTCGTAGCCGAGCATTTCGACGAGGGCCGGATTGGCGGTGATGATCTTGCCCTCGCGGGATGCGATGTAGACGCCGTCGACGACGTTCTCGAACAGGCCACGATAACGCGCTTCACTGGAGCGGAGTTTCTCTTCGTCCTGTTGCCGTTTGATGGCGATGCCGGCGAGGTGCGCCATGCGGCTAAGCTGATCGAGTTCGTCCGTTGTCGGACCGCGGCTTTCATTCAGGTAAACATCCAGCGTGCCCGTGGTGCGGCCGGCTTCGCCGTTAATAAGAAATGACCATGCCGCTCTGATGCCGTGTTTCGCCGCTTCGTCGGCAGCCTCGGACCATCCGGAATCAGTCAGGATGTTTTTCGTAATGCGGTCCTGCTCGTTATGCACGGCGGATCCGCAGCTGATGCTGTCTGCGTCGACCTTGACGAAGTCGAGATGCAGCTTGAACGCGTCGGACAGGCTCGGCGCCTGCGCGACCGACAATAATTTCTTGTTGCCGTCGAGGCGCATGATCGCCGCTTTGAAACCGTCACCGACCTTCTCGACGACGCGACAGATAGCTCGCAGTATTCTGTCCTGTGGCGCGCTCGAGGCAATCATCTCCAGCACCTTGCTTTGCGCGAATGACAACTCTTCTGCGCGCTTGCGCTCGGCGATGTCGGTAATGCTGACACGAATGAGCCTTTGATCGTCCGACGGCAGGCGACTGAATCGCACTTCGCAGGGAATTTCCTTGCCCGTCGAGTCCTTGTGCAGCCATTCGAACGTCGGGTGCCCGCCTTCCAGGGCGCGATCGACGAAACCGCGCCGCACACCGAACGATGGTGTACCGTCCGGCTGCATTTTCGGGCTGATCGCCTCGGGACCGACCGTCAACAACCGGGATCGTGACAGGTTGAACAACGTGCAGGCGTTGTCGTTGGCGTCGGTGAAGTGATTGTTGTCGACGTCGAATACGATGATCGCTTCCGGCGCGTTCTCGACCAGCGCGCGATAGCGCTCCTCGTTCTCGCGCAGTGCACTTTCGGCCGCATTGCGACCGGTGACGTCGCGCAGGCTGATGACGAACACCTGGCCGTCCGGCCCGCTCAGCTCGGTCGCGTTGATTTCGGAGATGAAGGACTCGCCGCCGGAACGAAGCGCCTGCACCTCGCCGCCGGTGAGTTCAACCCGGGTGTCATCCAGGTCCGACATAAATGGTGAAAGAAAGTCCCGCAGCGGCACGCCCCTGGCGCCGGGCAAGATGTCAGAGATGTTCGAGCCGATCAGCGACTGCCGGCTGGTATCGAAGTAGCGCGGGCATACCTTGTTGCAGTTGCGGATCTTGCCATCCACGCCAACCGACATCAGCGCCTCGGTGACGCTGTCGAAAATGGCCTCGATGGGCGTATTGTCCTGGAAGGTACGCGTCTGGATCGACTGCGTGATGGTCGCTTCCATTTTGTCATAATGCTGATCGATCAGCTTCAGGAGATCGACGAAGTCTGGCTTTGTGATACCGGATTCTTCGGTGGCAGCCCTTATTTTGTCCCGCAAATCTTTTTGCATCGGCCAGCTATTCCTGTAGCTATAGCTCGATACATTAGAGAGTCGCTGGTTTTAAGTCTGTGACGCGACTTCAGTTTTCAGAAAAAATTTGGGAAAGTTTTCCCGGAAACGGTCCCTGGACCCATTCCAGGCACCTGCAGGAACGGCAGCTGGCCGCGACCTGCCGCAACGGCCCAATGATACGAATATCTCTGTAGGAGCGGCCAATGGCCGCGACCAGACTAATCCGGCGTAAGAACCCGAATCGCCTCACCGTTCTCGTCGAGCTGCACCTCACCCTGCTCTTCTAAGGTCCGGCCGCCGGCACCCACCTGGATCGGAATGGCCATCATTGTCGACATCGAGCCCTCGCCGGTCTCCACCGAGGTGCCGACGTTCAGGTACAGGCGTCCCTCGCGCTGCGGAATGACGGTCACCTGTTGCAGCACAAAGTCCTCGTTGTCCGCGGGCGCAAGCTCGATCTCGGAAGGCTGCGCCTCGTGAAACATCATGGCCGACGCATCGTTGATCCGGTAGCTCACCTTCAACGGCTGCGATCCCAGCGTTGACGTGACGCGCAGGTTGACCGTGACCGGACTGCCGACGATCGGTGTGCCGACAACCTTGTAACTCAACGAGAAAGGCGCCCCCGGTTTGCTGATGGTGCCGTCGTAACTTGGGGAAGGTTTGGCAGCGACTGTCGTCGCACCCTTCTCGACGGCGGCCCCGGCATCGACAACGTCGGGTTGCTTGCTACCGCCGCAGCCTGCCAGCGCAATAGCAACAGCCGTAGACAGGGCAATCGTTTTCGCTCTCTTCATAGTAATCATCCAATAGTCGACAATAGTCGGCGGTGGTCGCAGTGTCATTAACGGGCCGTCAAAACGGCGTCATGGAAATGTCGAAACAGATCTGCTCGGGATAGTCGGCAGGTGCGCCGTCCTCATCCTCGAAACGGAACTCGCGTGGGTCAGCGACGTAAGTATCGGCGGGCAGCGTCTGCGTATCGAAGACCTCGGTATTCTCATCGCCGCTGGTACCCGCCGCGACCACCTGTCCGCGACGGAAAATGTAGATATCGGGATCGCTCTGGTCACGATCGTCCGTATCCGGCGTCACCGGCGTGGGTGTCGTCGACGTCATCGTAACGGTGTAACGCTGCGCCGTCGTCGTCGTGAATCGCAGGTAACGATACTCGGCGAGATTGTTGCCATCACGGCGGTTATCGTAGTCGCTGTTGGTGCAGATGTTGATCGTGCTGCCGTCGAGCGGCATGGTCGTATACAGCGGCAGCACGTCGCGCGACTGGTTCGGCGAGACGGCAATGCTGCCCTGGGTCGAGCCCCAGATATCGAGGCCGGCAATTTCGATGTTTTCACGAATCAGCTGCGAGTCGAGCAATGCCTGATCAGCGGGGTCAGTAAGGAGAGCACGCAACTCCGTCGCAAAGGAAAACAGCGAGGTGAATGCATTCGTGTTGCGCTGCGGTCCTGTCATTGTCTGAAAGATGGGCGCGAAGCCAATCGACCCGCCATCGCTGCCGTCTGCATTGGTGTCGTAAAGGTCGTAGATGAGCGTCGCGACCGACATTTCGTTGTACCAGCCCTGCGGGCCGGAGTTGTTTGTCTCGGTGTTGATGCCGAAGCCGGACGTGCTGCCCGCGGGCCCGGTGTCGCAGTAAAGCGGCTCATCGAGCGCCATCGCAGCCAACGCGGTGGCCCAGCCCTCGCCGAAAGCCAGCCGCGCGTCGACGCTCTCGCCAATGGCGTGCGGGCCGCCGATCGAGTCGGAGCGCGAGAAGACATCTTCGAAGTAATGCCCCCACTCGTGCACGGACACGTGATCGTCAAACTCTTCGGTATCGGTGTTCGCATCACCCAGCAGGAACAGCGAGTCGATGCTGCCGCTGTAGAACGATGATGACAGCTCGCCGGCGTCGATATCCGAAGGACTCGTTAGCGTGTTGTTGACGCTCCAGAACGCATCCAGCGGGCCGAAGTTGGCCGTTGCATCGGCTGTCAGGACCAGCTGCATGCCGGAATAAATGGCATCCAGGATCGCGAATGGCGCAGCGGCTCGCGTCCCGGTGTAGGCGACACCATCCCAGCCGGTGGTAGCCGTAACGTCGCGAACCAGGTCCGCGCCGCCGGAATTGAAGGTCTCTTCGTAGACATACAGCGGTCGGCTGCCAAGCGGCGGCGGGCTCGCCGACGTGTCGACGTTGTCGCGCACCTCGACATCCCAGCTCGGGGCGCCGGCGCGCTTCAATTCCGCACGCACCCGAATACGCACGTCGGTGTTGCCTGCAACGTTGCTGAACGCGTAGTCGCCGGCGTCCGTCGCAACGGTCGAAGCCAGCACGTTGCCCGTGGCATCGTCGATGAGCTGCACGGTGGCTGCTCGAATCGGCCGGGTTTCGGTGAGCAGGAAGTTCAGGCCGTTGCAGTTGATGTTGGGCGGCACGAACTCGTACTGCAGTTTACCGGAGATGTCTACCGCAGCGGCGGCCTCGGTTACGGCAACTTCCAGCGTGTCCGTCACGGTCGCCGTGCCGTCATTGACCGCCAGCTGGAAAGTCAGCGTCTCGCCAGCCGGACCTACGCTCGGCGCCTCGAAGCTTGCCTGCGCCTGGTCGGCGTTGATGATCGTCACGCTGGTGCCGACCGTTTGTGTCCAGGTGTAGCTCAGCGTGTCGCCAATATCGTTGTCAGAAGCGCTTCCGGCCAGGTTGACCGTCGCCTGCTCGGTCGTCGCCTGGTCAGCTCCGGCATTGACGACCGGGTCGGTATTGCTCACGCCGTTGACCGTCACATCGACGTTGGCGGTACCGAAAGCGCCGGTGCCATCACCAACGCGCAGCTGAAAGCTCAGCGTTGTGTTGCTGCCAATGCCCACATCCGGGCTGTCGAAGGTCGCCTGTGCCGTGGTGGCATTGGACAGCGTTACCGACACGCCGCCGGTCTGCGACCAGCTGTAGCTGAGCGCATTGCCGTCCGGGTCACTGCTGGCAGAGCCATCGAGCGTCACCGTTGTCTGCTCGTCGACCGTCTGGTTGGGCGCGCTGGCAATCGGCGCCGAGTTGGTCGTGCCGCCGGTATTGCCGGTGCCACCACCGCCGCCGCCGCCACAGGCCGCCAGCGCCAACAGCGCGCTGGTGAGTAAGAGCGTCTTGCTAACTGATGCGAAATTCATGGTAATGGCGCAACTCCAGGCTAATCGAGACAGATGGGCCGAATCCGGACGCGGTCCAGTTTAACGGCGATGGCTGAACAGAGCCAGAACCCCAGGTGTGCGACTATGGCGACAGTCAAACGGTCAAATTCGGCCGACAGACTGGGATACAGGTCCGTTCAGGGCTTTCTGACTATTGTTAAACTTTGTCCGCTGAACCAGCGCTCGGTTCACAATTATGAGGAAAAGAAGTGTTTCAGGTTGAATCTGCATGAATAACAAGAAGATACTGGTCACCGGCGGCGCCGGTTATATCGGCAGCCACGTGGTGCGACAGCTGGGTACCGCGGGTGAGTCGGTCATCACGCTCGACAACCTCTCGACCGGCTTCGAGGCGGCCGTCACGAGCGGCGAACTGGTCATTGGTGATACCGGCAATGCGGCGCTGCTCGAGGAGATCTTTGCGACGCATGATATAGACACGGTCATGCACTTCGCGGCGCACACCATCGTGCCGGAATCCGTCGCTGACCCCTTGAAGTACTACCGGAATAACACGGCCTCGAGCCGCACGCTGCTGGAAGCCGCCGCGAACAACGGCGTGAAAAACATCGTATTTTCATCGACGGCAGCTGTTTATGGCATTCCGGACGGTGGAAAAGCCTCGGAAGACTCGCCGACCCGCCCGATCAATCCGTACGGCACCTCGAAACTGATGACGGAATGGATGCTGCGCGATCTCGCAGCAGCCGGTGGACCCAACTACGTGGCGTTGCGCTACTTCAACGTGGCGGGCTGCGAGCCCAGCGGTACGATCGGACAATCGACGCCGAAAGCCACCCTGCTCGTCAAAGTGGCTTGCGAAGCCGCGACCGGGCGTCGCCCGAGCGTCTCCATATTCGGCACGGACTACCCGACCCCTGACGGCACCGGGCTGCGCGACTACATCCACGTCGAGGACCTGGCGGCCGCCCACCTCGACGCATTGACCTATCTCAGGAACGGCGGCGAGCCCACGACGCTGAACTGCGGCTATGGTCACGGCTACAGTGTGCGCGAGGTGCTGTCGGCGGTAGAGAAAGCCAACGAAGCGTCGTTCGAGGTTCGCGAGGAGCCCCGCCGTGCCGGCGACCCGCCGGAACTGATCGCAGTGGCACAGCGCGTACGCGATGTCATCGGCTGGGAGCCTCGCTTCGACAACCTCGACGCAATTGTGAAGACGAGCCTCGCCTGGGAACGCAAGATCGCGGCTCGCGACCCGTCCGCGTACTGGCCTGCCTGAGGATATTTGACGGCACTCCGGTGCTACACTTTCGCCATGAGATTTCGCCGCCCAAGATCGCTTAACGGACTGATTCTGGTCGGTTTCGGATTTGTGGCACTGCCGCTGCTGATCGCAGCGCTCGGCGCGTTGTACAACCTCGACCGCGTTGCGGAACAAAGCGAACGACTGGTAACCACCGGTGTCTCGGCGGCTGAAAACAATCGACGACTCACGGAGCAGCTGAACTCGCTGGAACGCGTCGCTCGCCAGTACCTGGTGCTGCAGAACCCGGACAGCCTGCAGCTCATGGCACAGGACCTTTCCGCACTGGAATCCCAGCTCGATGACATGGCGGTGCTGCTCGAACAGGCGAACGCGACGCGCCTGGCACGATCGGTTCGCTCGGGCGCGCGCCGCATCATTATCGCGTTATCGAATACCGAGCTCAGCGAGGCCGAAGTCGCCGCGACTATCGCGCTGTTCCCGCCGCTCAGGGAACGTGTCATGCGCCTGACCGGCGCAACGACCGCGTACGTGGATGCGGAGCTCAACTCCCTGCAAGCGACCGCCAGGAACGCGCAGCGCTTCTCGGCCTGGCAGGTCGTGGCGCTCATTCCGGGCACCATTATCCTGGTCTCGATCTTCACGGTGCTGGTCGCCCGACCGATCCGCCAGATCGACAATGCAATCGGCCAGCTGGGCGAAAGCGGCTTTTCGAAACCGATCAAGATCAAGGGTCCGACCGATCTCGAGCGACTCGGCCGCCAGCTCGAATGGTTGCGGTTGCGCCTGCTCGAACTCGCACAGGAAAAGAACAAGTTTCTGCGGCACATGTCGCATGAGCTGAAGACGCCGCTCGCCAATATCCGCGAAGGTACCGAGCTGTTGCTCGACGGCTCGGTTGGCGATCTCGAGGGCCCGCAGCGCGAAGTGACCGACATTCTCCGCATGAACGGCATAAAGCTGCAGCAATTGATTGAAAACCTGCTGTCCTTCAGCGCCTGGCAGGCGAAGAGCGAAGTGCTGTCGTTATCCAGCTTTCCACTGCGCGCGCAGGTAATTTCCGTTGCGAAATCGCAGCGACTGGCGCTGAAAGCCGCCAACATTCAGCTAAAACTGGAAGTTGACGACATAATTGTGAACGCGGATCAAGACAAAATCCGCACGGTGCTTGATAATCTCCTGTCGAATGCGATCAAGTTCACGCCGCGGGGCGGCCTGATCACCATTCGAGCCAGCCGCACGCCGGCCAGCTTTATAATCGAGCTTGGCGACACGGGACCCGGCATACCGGAAGACGAGAGCCCGAGAATTTTCGAGGCCTTCTTCCAGGGTCGGCGCGAACAGGGCGGCCAGGTCGGCGGTACCGGTATCGGCCTGTCGGTGGTGCTCGAATGTATCCAGGCGCACGATGGCTCGGTGGAATTGATCGACACGGACGAGTTTCCGGGCGCGCATTTCAGGATCCACATTCCGCAAACGCGCGCCGTGCAACAACAGAAGATGGCAGTCAATGGCTAGACTAACGTTCAGCAACAGGATGCAGCGAATCACCGCGATCAGCGTGGTGCTTGCGACCGTGGCCGGCTGCACGCAGACGACCGACTGGCTGCAGGGTCGTCGCACGGCGAAACCGACGGACTCGATCATCCTCGGCGCGCCCGAGGCCGACTCCTACCTGCAGGAGCTGTATGACCTCACCGCCGGCGATCCGGCGCGCCAGGCCGAAATCTTCGCCGACGCCGAGTCGGGCGCCCTGCTGACGCCGGGTCCGAATACCGAGCTTCGCCTCGCGCTGGTGCTGGCGACACCGGGCCATGCCGAGTCCAACCCCGAAAAGGCCGAGAGCATGCTGCGCGAAGTGCTGGCACAGACCGAGCTGCTGACGCCCGCCGAGATATCGCTCGCGACGATCCACTTGAACAACGTGGAGCGCTTCATCGTGGCCAACAGCGAGGCACGTCGCCTCAGGCAAACAAGCTCACGCGCCGCGCGCACCGAGGAGCAGGCAGTCAGCCAGCGTCTCGCGACCGTCGAGGCGGAGAATCGTCGACTGCGCGGCGAACTCGAGGCGGCAGAAACCAAGCTCGAGGCGATCACCTCGATCGAGCGCTCGATCCGCGAGCAGGAATAGCCTGCAAGCGTCTTGCACAGGCGGCCGCGGCCTTCTCGAATCCCTGCACCGATCACCCTGTAGGAGCGGCCAATGGCCGCGACGGCGCTCTACTCATCGCCCTGCAATTCATTGCACCAACCACCCTGTAGGAGCGCGCCCCAGCGCGCGACCCGGCCGTTCTCAAATCCCCGCACCGATCACCCTGTAGGAGCGGCCAATGGCCGCGACAGCGCCCTACTCATCGCCCTGCAATTCATCGCACCAACAACCCTGTAGGAGCGCGCCCCAGCGCGCGACCCGGCCGTTCTCAAATCCCCGCACCGATCACCCTGTAGGAGCGGCCAATGGCCGCGACCCTGCCATGCTCACGACCCTGCAATGCATCAAACCAACACGCCAGTAGCAGCGCGCCCCAGCGCGCGACCCACCCCCCGATAAACCACCCTCGCCCTTGCCGCACTCCTTAAATATCACTAACCTACGCCGCATGGTTGCGAAACAGTCCCAACGCGAAGGCAAGATCCTGCTGGTCGATGACGACCCGGGATTGCTGCGCTTGCTGAGCATCCGGCTGCGCGCCGAAGGCTACGAGGTCGAAGCCGTCGAATCCGCGCACAAAGCGCTCGCGACGCTCGGCCAGTTCAGCCCGAATCTCGTCATCACCGACCTGCGCATGGACAAGATGGACGGCATTGGTCTCCTCAAGGAGCTGCAGTCACGCTCGCCCGGCCTGCGCGTTGTCATCATTACCGCGCATGGCACCATCCCCGACGCGGTCACCGCCACGCAGCATGGCGCCTTCGGCTTCCTCACCAAACCGATCGACAAGGATGAACTGATCACGCTGGTTGAACGCGCACTCAAGTTCTCCGGCTCGGTGGAAGTGGAGGAAGGCTGGTCGGCGGACATCATCACGCGCAACCACAACATGAAGGAAATCCTGCAGCAGGCCAAGATGGTCGCTGCAACCGATGCCCGCGTGCTGATCACCGGCGAGAGCGGCACCGGCAAGGAGCTGCTGGCGCAGGCGATTCACCGCGCCAGCGATCGCAAGAGCAAGCCGTTCGTTGCGATCAACTGTAGCGCCATGGCCGAGAACCTGCTCGAGTCGGAGCTGTTCGGCCACGAGAAAGGCGCGTTCACCGGTGCGACCCGCAGCCACGAAGGCCTGTTCCAGGCGGCCGAGGGCGGCACGCTGATGCTCGACGAGATCGGCGACATGCCGATGCGCCTGCAGGTAAAACTGCTGCGCGTGCTGCAGGAACACCAGGTGCGCCCGGTTGGCAGCACCGAGGCCAAAGATATCGACGTGCGCGTCATCTCCGCGACCCACCGTGACCTGCAGGAGCTGATGACCGAGGGACGTTTCCGCGAGGACCTGTACTACCGCCTGAACGTCGTGAATATCAAGCTGCCGACACTCGATGACCGTCGCGAAGATATTCCGCTGCTCGCGGCGCACTTCCTGCGCTCGATCGCACAGGAAGCCGGTCAGGAACGAAAAGTCTACGCACCGGAAGCGGTCGAGATGCTGGTGACAGCCGAGTGGCCGGGCAATATTCGTCAGCTCTACAACGTGGTGCGGCAAAACGTGGCGCTGTCCCGCTCGCCCGTCATCAGCGCAGAGCTGGTGCAGCAGTCTCTGGGCGAGCACGCCGGCAAACTCGCCTCGTTTTCAGATGCACGCGATGAATTTACGCGGAATTATCTCTCGCAAATCCTGCAGATCACGATGGGCAATGTCAGCCAGGCCGCACGTCTGGCGAAACGCAATCGCACGGACTTCTACAAACTGCTGTCACGTCACGACCTGAACCCGGATTCGTTCAAGACGCGATAATGCGACTGTAGGAGCGGCCAATGGCCGCGACCGCGCCCTTCTCCGAATTCGGCGCCGACCCGCTGTAGGAGCGGCCAATGGCCGCGACCGACTAACTCCGCATTCCGGCCCAATTCGCCGCACGCTTCACGCTGCCACCCGGCGCACACTGTGCGTATGCGCGGCCAATCCCAACTTCGCAAAGGCAGGCACAGCGCTTCGGGTCAGATCTACCATGTATCGACCGCGACGCTGGGTCGGCGGCCTCTCTTTACGAACATAAGCTGCGGCCGGAACGTCGTAATGGCGCTGCGCCACGAACATGAGGCAGGAAACATCGATTCTCTGGCCTTCGTGGTCATGCCGGATCATCTTCACTGGCTGTTCGCGTTGAGCGTAGATAAAAAGGTTAGCGAATGCGTCAGGAACGTAAAGTGCCAGTCGGCCCGACTGATTAACAAGCGCCTCCGCCGCAAAGGAACAATCTGGCAGAAGGGATTTTACGATCGCGCAATCCGGAGGGACGACGATGTAGTTCGCGTTGCGCGCTACATCATCGCAGACCTATGGCGAGCTGGCATTGTTGATTCTGCTACGAGCCTTTACGCGATGTGGGAATGACCTGCATTGGTCGATCGTCCCAACGGCCGCGCGGAGAATTGGCCGCGTCCTACGGGAATTCGCCGAATGCCCATACCTGGAGTTTCGCGCGCATGGGGCGCGCTCCTACAGAGAGGTTATATGCGACATTGAGCTAGACGGCTCCGTCGCGGCCAATCGCCGCGTCGACAAGGCGCACCGATACGGACAGGCTGCCGCTAAGAAGCGGCTTTTTTCGAATAGCCCTCTGCGCTCAGACCGTACTTGTTCAACAAGTCATACAAGGTCGGCCTTGTGATGCCGAGCAGCTCGGCCGCTTTCGAGACGTTACCGTAGCTCTTGGTCAGCGCCACGCGAATCGCTTTCGATTCTGCCCTTGCTCGCACTTCGCGGAGATTCAGCGAGTCACCTTCCGTCTCACCAACGTCAAGCTGCAGGTCGGACGCTGTAACCATCTTGCCATCGGCCATGATGACAGCGCCCTTGATCTTGTTCTCGAGCTCACGCACGTTGCCGGGCCAGGAATACGCTTCGATGGCCGTGACCGCATCGTCCGAAAATCCGTTGATGGCGCGGCGTTGTTTCTTCGCGTACTTCTGTAACAACGTTCGCGCAAGTATCAGGCGTCCTTCTTCGCGCTCGCGGTATGGCGGAATGTTGATCGTGATTTCGCTGACGCGGTAATAGAGGTCGTCACGGAACAGGCCTTCCTTGATCAGGTTCTGCGGATTCTGGTTGGTGGCGCAGACAACGCGCACGTCAACCGATATTTCCTGGCGGCCACCGACGCGTTCGATGACACGTTCCTGCAGGAAACGCAGCATTTTCGCCTGCAGCGCCATCGGCATGTCGCCGATCTCATCAAGGAATAGCGTGCCGCCGCTCGCAAGCTCGACTTTACCCATCGTTTGCTTGTGCGCGCCGGTGAACGCGCCCTTCTCGTGACCGAACAGTTCGGACTCGAGCAGGTTCTCGGGGATCGCTGCACAGTTGATGGCAACAAAATTATTTTCTGCGCGTGGACTCAGTCGATGCAACGCACGTGCGAGAAGCTCCTTACCGGTGCCGCTCTCACCGAGTAACAAAGTGGTTACGTCGGTAGGCGCGACTTTCTCGATCATGCGACACACCGCCAGCATGCCTTCGCTCGCTGCAACGATGCCGTCTAATGGCGACTCGTTGACCTGGTGCTGCAGTCGGCGATTCTCGCCTTCAAGTTCGGCAATGTTGAAGGCGCGATCGACGAGTAATTTCAGCGTGTCGGTGTCGACCGGTTTTTCGTAGAAATCGTAGGCACCCTTGCGCTACGGCGTTGACATCGCTTCTCCTGGTCGCCGTTGCCGGTCACCACAATGACCTTGGTGTGCGGCGCGAGTCTGAGCGTTTCGGCCAGCGTTGCGAACCCTTCTTCGACGCCTTCCGGTTTGGGCGGCAGACCGAGATCCTGCAGGACAACGGCCGGCTCGTGACGGCGCAGCTCGGTTATCGCGTCTTCACGATTCTCGGCCGTGTAAACGTCGTAGCCCTCGAAGCACCATTTGAACTGGTTCAGGAGACCGGGATCGTCTTCGACGATCAGCAGTTTGCGAGCTTGCTCTGTCATGCAATCCACTTTTGCAGGAACGCGCCGGTCATAGCGCCTGATAGCGCAATGGTGCCACGAAGCGGCGTACGTTGGCAGTGGCTGGGTCACAGCAAGATCTGTGGATTGGCTCTCGTAGGAGCGGCCAGTGGCCGCGACCACGCTGGGTCTGCTGATAGACCCGTAGGAGCGGCCAGCCCCAGCGCGCGACCGTTCTTCGCGGCCATTCGCGCGCTGGGGCGCGCTCCAGCGCGATACAGGATCGCGCGCTGGGGCGCTCTCCATCAGGATCATCATCTACGTAGTTACCGCAGTTGCGAATCATTCTCATTTCGATTAACGTTGCTTCAATACCCTAACCACGAATGCAAAAATCGAATGAACATAATCACTTACGCTCGCCTGGCGGCGGCCGCCGCCCTCGTCTTTCCCGCCACCCTGCTCGCCCAGGACACTGCCGAGACGCTGCAGGAGATCGATACCGTCACGATCATCGGCAAGCAGACGGATGCCGCGGACGTACCGGGCTCCGCGCACGTCATCGACAGTGAAGAGCTCGAGACCTATGTAAACGGCGACATCCTGCGCGTGCTGCGCACGGTGCCGGGCGTCTACATCCAGGAAGAAGAAGGTTTTGGCTTGCGGCCGAACATCGGTATTCGCGGCTCGGGTCTCGATCGCAGCGCCCGCATTGCGTTGCTTGAGGACGGCGTGCTGGCTGCTCCGGCCCCCTACGCCGCTTCCTCTGCGTACTACTTCCCGACACAGCGCCGCATGAGTGCCGTCGAAGTACTAAAAGGACCGGCCGCCGTTGCGGTTGGCCCGCGCACGACGGGCGGCGCGATGAACCTGATCTCAACACCCATTCCTGACGCGTTGGGTGCAAATCTCGACGTTCGCGGCGGTGATCACGGCACGCTCGATGCGCACGTCAATGTCGGCAACCGCGGCGAGCGGGTCGCCTGGCTGCTCGAGACGGTGCAGGCCAGCAACGACGGCTTCAAGACGATCGACGGGCCGGTTGGCGGCGACACCGGCTATGACATCGAGGACTACATTGCGAAGTTTCAGCTCGACAGCGATCCATCGAGCGAGCTCTATCAAAGCCTGCGGTTGAAGTTCGGCTACACCGACCAGGTTTCCAATGAGACCTACCTGGGCCTCACCGACGCCGACTTTGCGTTGAATCCGAATCGTCGCTATGCCGCGTCCGCCAACGATCGCTTCGTCAGCGACCATCAGCAGTACCAGGCCACCTACGTGGTCGACGCCGGCAGGAACTGGCGCGGCAAGATAACCGCTTATCGCAACGACTTCGCACGTAACTGGTACAAGATGCAGTCGGTCGGTGGCGAGAGCATTAACGACGTCCTGCTTGACCCCACAACCTACGCCAGCGAATACGGTTACCTCACGGGCAGCACCAGCCCGGACGATGCGATCCAGATTCGTGCCAACAACCGCGAGTACCTGTCGCAGGGCGTGCAGGCAAAGATCGAGTGGGATCTCGGCTTTGGCGATACCGACGTGATGCTGAACACGGGCGTGCGCCTGCACGAGGATGAGGAAGATCGCTTCCAGCACCAGGACGGCTATCGCATGGAAGACGGCACGCTGGTGCTAACGACCGCGGCCGCCGGCGGCTCGCAGACCAATCGGCTGTCGGATGCGAACGTGACGTCGGTATTCGTCGACGCGGAGATTCGTACGGGCGACTGGATTTTCACACCCGGCGTGCGCTTCGAGGATATCGACATGCGGCGCCTGGATTTTTCGACGAGTGACCCGACGCGAGCGCTTGGCCCGACGCGTGTGCGCGAGAACTCCGTGCAGGTGTTCATCCCGGGGATGGGCGCGCTGTATCGGGTGAACGAAAACTGGCGCTTGCTGGCCGGCGTGCACAAGGGCTTTAATCCGCCGGGACCCGGCAGCTCGGCCAGTGAGGAAGACAGTCTCAACCTCGAGGCTGGCACCCGATTTGACAACGGCAGGTTCAGCTTCGAGTCGATTTACTTTCTTAACGACTACGACAACCTGGTCGGCACCGTTACAGACTCAACCGGCGGCGGCGGCCAGGTAGGCGACCAGTTCGACGGTGGCGAAGTCGTCGTCAGCGGCCTCGAACTCAGCACCGGCTACAGCTTCACCGTCGGCGCGTACGATATCCCACTGGCACTGCGCTACACGTGGACGAACGAAGCCGAGTTCGAGAGTGCATTCGAGTCCGACTTCGAACCCTGGGGCGACGTATCCGTGGGCGACGAGCTGCCCTACATTCCGGAGAACCAGTTCCGCGTAACGGCCGGCCTCGAGCACGAACAGTTCCGTATCAATCTCGCGGCAAACTACGTCGGCAAGATGCGCACGCAGGCCGGACAAGGCGTGTACGCGCCGCAGGCGACGATCGAGTCGCACACTGTCTGGGACATGGTCGCGGCTTACAACGTCACTGAGAAGCTCTCAACGTACGTGAAGGTCGACAACCTGTTCGACGAGACCTACGTTGCCGCGAGACGCCCGGCGGGTGTGCGGCCGGGACTGCCGAGAACGGCGTATCTGGGTTTGACCTACCGCCTGTAGGAGCGGCCAGTGGCCGCGACAGCGAAATGGCCGCGACAACCATTTGCAGCCTGGCGGCTGCCGCTGCGCTTCGCGACCGACTGGTCGCTCCTACGGTGTTCTTGTCATCCCTTGCGTAGGCCGTCGAGCCGGTTGGCCGCCCTGCTATTCCCCTTACGGCGTTGCGGTCGGCTTGCACCCAGGCTGGACCTACCGCCTGTAGGAGCGGCCAGTGGCCGCGACAGCGAAATGCCTCGGGCGACCATTTGCAGCCTGGCGGCTGCCGCTGCGCTTCGCGACCGACTGGTCGCTCCTACGGTGTTCTTGTCATCCCTTGTCTGGTACGTCGAGCCCTCTGGCCGCTCCTACAGCTCCCCCAATGGCATTCCGCTCGGCAACGACCTTGGCACGTCGCTTCGCATGTCCAGCATCGCCGGGTCCGTCAGCGCGTGCAGGAAATCGATCAGCTGCCTGACCTCCCGATCGCTCAGCTGAATCGGCGCGAGCTCACTGGCGCGGGCGATGCTTATCAGCACGTCAGCGTCTGACATCGCCAGGTAGTCCTTTGCATCGAGGTCCGGGCGCGCTGGCATGACGACCTGAGAGGCGTCGTATGCGTACAGCGAGCCTACGGTATCGAAGTGGTGGCGCAGCATTGCTTCGAGCGTGTTGAACGCGCCTGAGTGCCCGTAGGGCGCGGTCTGCGCGACGTTGCGCAGTGTCGGCACCCGGAACTGGTAGCGATTGGCCGGGTTGCCTGTGACTCGCTCCCGACCGAAATCCTCGTAGCCGTTCGCCCCATCGCCTTTCCCGGGACCAAGCTGCGGCACGCCAATCGCCCGGAACGAATGATCGGTCTGGAACTTGCCGGAGTGACAGCTCGCGCAGTTGCCTTTTCTTGGCGAGTAGAAGATGCGCATGCCGGCTTTTGCCGAGCCACTCATTGCACGGCGTTCGCCGCGAAGGTAGCGATCGAAGGGACTGTTGTCGGCACGCCAGTTTGCCGCCTCGAAAGCCGCGATCGCATTGGCGGCATGCGTAAAGCGAATATCGCCGGCGGAATGCACATCGTCGAATACGGTGATGAACTGTGTAACGTATCCGTCGATGCCTCTCAGCCGCTCGGCCAGCTGTTCCCAGACACCGCCGGGGCCCGCGAGATCACCTGCCGCCGCGGCATCGGCAATCGGGTTTTCGCCCGCCTGCCCGGCCATCTCGGTCGCGGAGGTAACAGGAAACATGGCCTGCACGGCCAGCGGGTTGTCGAGGCCTGCCGGCAGGTCCATCCCGGCCGGTGACTGGATGCCGTTCGGCATCGTCGGATCGGGTTGCACGCGTCCGTCGTGAAAGAGGTGTGTGAACTCCATAGCGCCCAGGTTGAATAACGCAGGCGCATTGCGCGGCACGCGCTCGTGCACCGCATGAGCGCCGACGCCGGTATCTCGAGTAACGCCAAGGCCCCGACCGCCCTCGCCGACCGGCAGCGACAGCCCGTCCCCGGTGCCGGTGAACGAATGGTGGCAGGTGGCGCAGGAGATATTGAGGTTGCCGCTCAGGATCTTGTCGAAGAACAGCTGTTTGCCGAGCGCGATCTTGGCCGCTTCGGGCGCGCCGCCGTCGTAGTAGTCGGCATCAATTATCGGTAGCGGCAGTAATGGTTGTACACCCCGATGGTTCTCACCGGCTTCGGCGATTTCGGGTGCGAAGAACAGCAGGGCTTGCATAGCAAGCCCGACGAGAATTGGTTTCCCCATGACAAACATCCTTGTGTGTCCAGTATTGATGGTTCCAGGCACACACGATGCGCGAGCGCTGCCGGCGCGACAATCGGATTAATTGGGAAGGAGAGAGAATTTTGTAGGAGCGCGCGACACGCCGATCCACATCGGTTTCGCGCGCCGGGGCGCGCTCCTACAGGCAAACCCCTAGGGCACAACCTTCGTTGCCGCCTTCGACGCCAACGCCCGCGTATACGACGTTGCCACGAATTGATAGGTCCCGTCAGGTTATCACGCGTGGGTGCCTCGAAGCGCTCCGCGAGCCCGCTGCTCAGCATTCGATTGATCGTAGTCGCAGGAACGACCTTTGTCGCCGGATTCGAGTAGCGACTCTCAACACCCGCTGTATTAAACGACGTCGCCACGAACTCGTAGGTGCCCGGTGCCAGGTTGTCCACGACGTACGTTGTGACACTCTCGTTATCGATTGTCACAGAGTTCGGGATAGCTGCCCGGCGTCGTACCCCAGTAGATCTTGTAGCCATCGAGATCCGTCAACGTCGTGCCATCTTCATTTTGCGTCGGCGCCGTCCAGTTCAATGTAACCGAGCCGAGGCTGACGGCCTGCACCGTGATCGCAAACGGTCCGAGCGTATCCTGCGCCTGGCCATCCGATACCGTGATCGAAATACCTGAATACGTGCCGACATCACCCGACTGCGGCGTGCCGCTGATCTGGCCGTTGCTCTCGTTGAAGCTCGCCCACGAAGGGAGTCCGGAAACCGTAAATGATAGTGTGTCATTGTCCGCATCGGTAGCCGTCGGCGTGAACGAATAGGCTTCGCCAGCATTAACATCGGACGGTGGTGTGCCCGATATCTGCGGCGGAGTATTACTCGCTACAGCATTTACCGTTATCGAGAATGGCCCCAGCGTATCCTGCGCCTGACCGTCCGATACCGTTATCGAAATACCTGAATACGTGCCGACATCACCCGACTGCGGCGTGCCGCTGATCTGGCCGTTGCTGTCGTTGAAGCTCGCCCATGACGGCAGGCCCGACACGAAGAATGACAGGTTATCGTTATCGGCATCGGTAGCCGTCGGCGTAAACGAGTAAGCCTGCCCCGCGTTCACGCTCGACGGCGGAGTGCCGGATATTTGCGGCGCCGAGTTCTGCACGAGCGAGTTGACGGTAATAGAGAAGGTCGGAAGGCTCGCAGACAACGCACCATCAGATACGCTGACAACGATTCCGCCGTGTACGCCCACATCGTTAGCGCCGGGCGTTCCGGAAAGCTGCCCTGTCTGCGTATCGAACGTTGCCCATGATGGCTGACCTTCTATACCAAACGTCAGCGCGCTGCCATCGACATCGAATGCGCTAGGCGCAAATGTATACGCCGTACCCTCGGTCACCGAATTCGCCGGGCGTACCCGAGATGGTCGGCGCACGATTCTCGCCGGTGCGATCGTCTGCGTTCTGTCGTGCGAAATATCGTTGACCGTATCGACGAGAGCGCCGCTGCCGCCAGCAACCAGCGAAACGGCGTTAATCAGGCGCGCTGCGATAGTCGGCCGGCAGTGCAAACGTACGCACGGTCGAGGAACTCGCGCCTTCCATCACGCCATTCGAGCGCTGTCAGTAACTCCGCGATCGCGGTATCGCCGGTGACCGCATGCGCAGCAACCAGACCAACCCTTGCCCGCGATAACATCTCGCCTGTGACGGTGAGATCCTCCAGCGCCGGGTTAGGCGTATCGACAGACACCTGGACAATGGCGTTGCTCATCGCCTGCGTTGCATCGTTACCGTTTACATGCAGCTCATTGGCCATCGTCTCGAGTAACACCTGGGCTGAGACAATAATCGCAACAGCTGCTGTGCGGGCGTCGGCGCGAGGACCACCGTCGCCATCAACCGACGCTGTCTGTAAGATCAGACGACAACGCTCTTACGACCGCATCGCCCGAGCTTGCGAAGCCGGCTGGTGTTCAAGCGCGTTGCGTGTACGCCGCACCGTCTCTCCCAGCGCTTCCGATGCCCTCACAATCTCCGCAACGTTGCTGCCAGTTATGGGCGTCGTCATCGGACCATCGACGGTGATGGTCGTGAGTCCGTTGTTGAGTTCATCGGCAACAATTCGTTGCGCTGTTTGCAGATTAGCTTCGTCAATGCCGCCGGAAAGATCCCGGGCCAGCTCAACGGCGAACGTTGAAAACGGATTTACGTTGGCGACGATGCCGAACTGGGTTCGAACACGGCACCCAGCATCTGAAAGTCGGGTGCGCTGTTGGTCACAATGTCAGTGCCGTTACTCGCTTCGACAGACAGCGGATAGAACTCGGCATACGTTCTTACTGTGATGTCATAGTTGGCGTTGGAATCGCTCTGCACCTGTGCGAGTTCGACACCGTCGTTTCGCAGTATGCGCATCGTCGCGCCGACAACCGGGCCGTCACCAACACTGCCAGACAACTGATGGTCGGCAATCATTCTGCCTTCGGTCTTGGACTCTTCCTCGCCCATCAGGCAACCGCTTAACGAGAATGAGACGAATAGTGCCAGTGTTGCCGCATTTCGAACGAAGTTGGATTGACGCGTTTCCTGCATGGGTGCTGCTCCTGCCTGTCCGTAGGCGGGCAACCCAATCTCTGGAATGCGTGGAACGAAAGCCTGGCCGACACGAGCGTGCCGATTGCCTTGTCAGCAAACACCGCTGTCACATCCTGTGCAATGCCGGCGTCTTCAATTGTCTGGCAACTCCGCTGTCGTAGGCTTGCGCCCGTAGACCGGTGGCTTTGCGTCCCAACCTTTCGATTGGTTTGCCCTTTTCAGTTCGTTACTCGATGTTCCTTTTGAGTCTTTTGCGGCGCCACATCCATGGCGCGTTGACGGAAAACTTATCACCTGTTACGGGAAAAAGAAACCTGTCTCAAAGTTGCGACATTCAGCTTATGTTCAGTCGCTTCTTGCGAAAACCCATCTATTTCTGTGAGTTGCCGCGTAGACGCTGGGTTCTGGCAAAGTCTCCGGCATGACCAAGACCTTGACGACCGACGCATGAAAATACCTACGTCCAATGTCCAGTTTTGTGACGTGCATCACAGTCGGTACCTTTGCGTGTAACGGACACCGCGAGAGCTCGGATTGGGCCCTTGACCCAACGAATTCTTGCGCATTTCTTGCGCATGAACGCGCGTCCACAAGAGACCTGCTTCGAAATTCTCTGCTCGTGATAGATCGATTCAGTCGAGTCCGGCGATGCTGGTTCTGCGCTGAAAATGGCGCAAATACGGTTTTTTGACGCTTGTCATTGGCAGACATTCAGCGAAGCAACAAAAACTTACGGCACAATTACTCAACGGACACGCACGAAGCGTGTCCGCAAATTGCGACAGTCTATCGTGTCGTGAATCACAAGCAACTCAAGACCTTAGGACCGAGAGGCCACTTCGACAACTCATTATAGAAAGTTCTTTGAAAAATGCACGCGTTGGTGATTGACTACGCCGTCGCGCCGATCATCGCTTGGCACTTTCGGCGCGACCCTAAAGGGCAAACCAATCGAAAGGTTGGGACGCAAAACTACCGGTCCACGGGTTCTACCTGGGCAGCGGAGTTGCCAGGAATGTTGTGTTTAGTCAACACGTCATCCTGTCGCATTTCCCGTCGCTCAGATTACCGTGGCAATTGCATAGACCAATTGAGCGAAAAATTGAGCAAAGATAACGAACGAAATAAATACGAGCGCCGATGCGAATTCTTGCATTCCTGGCAATTTAACACGGTGAGCGGTTGCCTGTCCGGTGAGACAGCGCGCTGGTCCTCGCTTCCGCCGGGATCACCGCGCGCCGGAAATGATCCGTCAAATAACTGCGCCAATAATTTCCGGGTCGCCGAATGCCGCAGTGCTTGTCGGCGACACGTATTTATTTACGCCATCCGCAAGTGATCCGGACGGCGATGCCCTCACCTTCTCGATAACCAACAAGCCGAGCATGGGCGAGTTTTGACACGTCAACCGGGCGACTCTCGGGCAGGCTCTGCTGGGCGATGTCGGCAACTTACAGCGACATTCGAATTTCGGTATCGGATGGCGAGCGCGACTGCGTCATTGCCTGCATTCTCGATCACCGTGTCCGACAGTCGGCGCTTGGCTCCATGTCGTTGTCCTGGACACCGCCCTACACAGAATACTGACGGCAACATCGGTACTGACGGATCTGGCGGGCTACAAGCTCTACTACGGACAGTCCTCCGGCAACTACAACAAGACGATTCGTATCGACAACCCGTCGATCTCGACCTACGTCATCGACAACCTGGTGCCCGACACCTACTACTTCGTTGCGACAGCGTTTCAATGCGGCGGGCGATCGAAAGCGAATTCTCGGTCGAAGCCGTCAAGACGGTAACGTCCAACTGAGCGATAGATCAGTTCCAAAGAAATCGCTTTCGCGGTTCTAAAGCGTACAGCGTCGCTGTCGGCGCCCGTAATGCCGCCATCAACAGGAATAACAACGCCCGTCACGTAGCTTGACGCTTTCGACGAGAGATAGATGGCAGCCCCCGCCATATCGCCCGGCTCGCCGATGCGCTTCAGCGGCACGCCTTCTTTGATCTGCTCGCCCATCGTCTCGAGCGTGTGCGCCATCATCTTGGATGGAAAAGGTCCCGGTGCAATGGCGTTCACCGTGATGTTCCGAGCAGCAAGGTGAGCCGCCAGCGTTCGCGTCAGGTGATGCACGGCTGCCTTGCTGGGGCCGTAGGAAAACGTCGGCATTCGGTTGACGCCGAGGCCGTCGATCGAACCCACCATAATGATGCGGGCCGGGTCATCTGCGCTTCGCCGCTTTTTCCAGCAGGGGCAGTAACGCCTGTGTCAGGAAGAACGGCGACTTTACGTTGATGTCCATGACCTTGTCCCAGGCGGCCTCCGGAAACTCCTCAATGGGTGCCCCCCAGGTCGCCCCGGCGTTATTGACCAGTATGTCGAGCTTCTCCTCACGGCTCATGATCGTTTCCACGAGCACTGAGATGCCCTCTGACGTCGACAGATCCGCGGGAATAGAGATGCACTCGCCCTGCTCCGACAGCCGGGTTGCAGTCGCGTCACAATCCTGCGCTTTGCGCGCCGAGATATAGGTTTTGACGCCGTTGGCGACGAAGCCCTCGGCGATCATCTCGCCGATGCCCCGAGAACCGCCAGTGACCACTGCCACCTTTCCAGATACATCAAATAGATTTTCCATAATGTCCTTTTTGTAGGAGCGCGCCCCAAGTCGCGCGACTTGGGCGCGATCAGGCGCGGCATACGATGATCAGCCCCTGGTCGCACGTAAGAGCGCGCTCCTGCAACCCAGCATTAACAGACCCATGTCTCGGTTTATACGTAATGCTATTGACAATCATTCGCATTTGCGCTTGAATGTTAGGAAATGGGCTAAGCGATTGATTTTATGTACGTCTGTATCTGCAACGCCATAACCGATCGCCAGATCCGCGAGGCGGTGGATAACGGTGTGACGAACGTCAGCCAGCTGCAGAGCAAGCTCGGCGTCGCAAGCGGCTGTGGCTCCTGCATGGATACGGCAGCTGAGATAATCTGCAGGAATCGCGACAGCGCTCCAGGTCCTCAGAGCCGGTGCTCTACTAGCCCCGCCCTCGCCTAGGCCTTTCTCAAATCAGATGCCGAAAGGCCCCGCTTTGCGGGGCTTTTTATTTACAATAGTGGGAAGAATCCAAGAAAAACGACATCCCCCTACCCTGGAGCGAAATATGAAAGGCAACGCCACCGTCATCGAACATCTGAACAAGGTGCTCAAGAACGAACTCACGGCAATCAACCAGTACTTCCTGCACGCCAAGATGCTCAAGGACTGGGGACTGAACAAGCTCGGCGACTACGAGCATCACGAGTCAATCGACGAGATGAAGCATGCCGATCAGTTGATCGAGCGCATCCTGTTCCTGGAGGGGCTGCCCAACCTGCAGGACCTGGGCCGTTTACGCATCGGTGAGGATGTCCCGGAAATCCTCCGCTGTGATCTCGACATGGAGCTGGACGCGATACCCGATCTGAGAGCCGGGATTGCCTATTGCGAGGCGCACAAGGACTACGTTACCCGCGAGCTGTTCGATTCGATTCTTACGTCCGAGGAAGAGCATGTTGACTGGCTGGAGACCCAGCTTGGCTTGATCGGGAAAGATGGGCGTTGCAGAACTATCATCAGTCGCAGACCAAGGTCATCAGCGTCGTACGTCAATCGGCGACTATCCAGTTTCCGATTATCTGATTCGCTGACTCTCTGCTCCACTTACATAGCCTCGAATTCGCGATAGCGCTTTCCATCTTAACGTGGCGAGTACCTGAGTGCGCGCGCTAGTGATCGAGTTTCAGGTGGTGCAACCGGATATACGCATACTATTGGCCGAACCTGGCACCACCACCTGGCTGCATCTGAATTCATGGCAATGCGCTTGTCGAGGCGTACGTATTCGGGGTGGCCAGTTGCCTCCAGGCTCAGTGACAGAAAGCCCCGCTGTACTGCAGGGCTAATCCGGTACTTGCAGTAGCCTCTACCCTTCCGCCTGCGCCGCGTAAGTCCCATGTGGCTGCCAAGGCCAGAAGACCCAATGTCACCGGTTAAGGGATCGGTACCGGATCCGAGTGCGGATCCGTGTCCGGATCCTTGTTGGATGTGGAGTCGACATATGCCACGCTGAATGTGACCGGTTCATCGATTTCCTCTTACTCTCTCGCGGGTCTCTGAACGGCGTCTCACTTGAATCTGTCATGCCTGAAATATCCCGTACAGATACCCAATGTTATTTGACGCGAGTACTTCTGGATTAGGTAATCGAATCCAAGTGCGTTGCTTGGAAGTTTCTGCTACCCCTTTGGTCCGCAACGCTCTTCGCATCAGCGCAGGTGCCTGAGCTATTGTTGCTAAAGACGTGGTTACTTCTCCGTCGTAGCCAATGCCGTAAAACCCAATCAACCATGTGGAGCAGTACACTGACGATCAGCGCAATTTGCCGCCGCTGTACTGGCATCGAACGCCTGTTCAACCGATCCCAAATACCTGGGATCAGTATCGTGACTTTTCATCAAGATCGCAGTTGGCGAGTGTTGCAGTATCGCAAGGACGCCTACGGCAACCCTCTTCGCGAAAAACATTCGTTTTTTTTCTCGTTCTTATCCCGTCAAATCTCAACTCTGTCCAATGGGGAATCCAAGTGGCTTTGAGCGTATCTCAAGATTACCGTCACCGAGCCTCTAGGTAATGTCAATGAGTTAGGATAGCGTTACAGTCGGAAATGAAACGATGTTTTCCGCCCTTGTCGGACTTCCTGCCAGTTACGAAGATTCCGTACGCCAGCGGGCGCCGACTACGATCGCGACATCGAGGAGTTAATACACCAGCATGCTAACGGTTCGCTACCATGTCGTCGGGAACCTCGTGCCAATACGTCTGACTCTTGCGCCTTCCTGGTATCCCAAATACGTACGGCCCGCCAATTTTCCGGCCCATCAGTAAGTATTGTTATCAAGTAGCCACTCTTGCGACGGCTCGCAATCCACCATGCCGAACAAGTCCGAAACCCAAAAGGCGGTCCGTGCTCGCAAGCGGTATTCTTAACGTGTCGGGTAGCGAATACTCGGTACTTGGTGTCTTTTACGGGTAGCCACCAATCACCTCGTCAAGTACCCAATGGTTAACGTCGCTACTTCATTCCAATCCCATCATTTCCGACTAAGGGCAGTAAGGTCCCCGGTCGTTGGCACCTAATACGATTCGACGCCGCGTACGTCTTGGCGCCGAGCAGCTGCCACCATAGTACCCCCGCCAGATTTGGTCCTATCAGCTGGCTTCGAAGATCTTCGAATTTCCCCTCAACCAGGGTGATCTCCAGACCCTGCGCACTGCCGGAGCCGATCTGAATGGCAACGGCAACAACAAGTGGGCCTGCCCACAATAGGGGTGCGATACTGAGTCGAATTTGCCGCATTTCTTACTCCAAGTTGGAACTTCCAATTACTCCACCTGCTAACGCTGCAATTCGTATGCCAGGCATAAACTCGCTTCAAACAGAAACCTAAGTCGTACCCCACTTGAATCCGAGATTTAGACTAAGTAAATCAAACCGACACCTGTCGAGGCGCTATAAGATCAGGACTCAAGACTACTGCCTTGAGACTATTGGCCACTAGCCCACTCGGCCAACGTATTGCTCGATCTTTTCTCTAAAACATAGCGCCCGCTTTCACCAGTGACTAGCTACCAATTCGACCCGTGGGCGCCCTACGTGCGTCCAAAACGCTAACGCGTTTTGTCGAACGCTCTCCTCCCACTCGCCTCGCGGCGAACAAACAAAAAAGCCCGCACAAAGCGGGCCTTCTGTTGTAGCGTCCCTTGAAAACCGGGGATTCGAACCCCCTATTTACCGCCGTGAAAGGGCGGTGTCCTAGACCTCTAGACGATGGGGACTTAGGACGGGGGGGGGGGGGGGGGGGGGGGGGGGGGGCTATTCCGTATTCCGAAAGGACTTGGTGGAGCTAGGCGGGATCGAACCGCCGACCTCTTGCATGCCATGCAAGCGCTCTCCCAGCTGAGCTATAGCCCCAACGGAGCGGGGCACTTTACGGATGCGCGAGAGCACTGTCAAGAAGTCCTTGGTAAGGATCACTTTTTCAATATAATCGGCAGTTTGCGCCATCGATAACGCGCTGGAATTTGATAGGAATCAGATTATCGGAGGCAGAGACAGAGATACAAGTTCGGCGTATAATGACAAACTTGTGCTTCAGATTATCGACCGCGGTGATTCAGTAAGCGAAGTCTCCCACCCTTTGTTTACGAGCCGCCAGCATTCACCAGCCAGCTTGTGGGTTTCAAGGTCCTAGGGAAATATCCAATCCTGATCTCTGTGCCCTCGAAACTTGAATACCGACACTGCAGATAAGACGAAGTAAAGCTGCAGGAGAGGCGGCGCTAAATGGACGGTTCTCAATACCATCCAGTCACGGTAGACTCGCCGCCATGCTGGACAGAGCAGATACCCAGCTTGTCCTCGGTTGCCCCGGTACCTCCAAATAAGAATCCAGAATATGAAGACCATCAAAACTCGGCCTAAATGGCGCGGGCGCCGAAAAACATACCCTGACTGTTATCGCTATTCAGATCTCGAATGAGTACCGGTCTATACCGCAGCATTGCAGTCGGCGCAGGCTGGATGATTTTCCTACGCTGGGTTGACCGCCTCATAGGTCTAGTAAGCATTGCCTTTCTCGCGCGACTGCTCATTCCTGAAGACTTCGGTTTGGTCGGCTACGCGATGGTATTCCTTGCAATTATGGAGCTGTTTTTCATGTTCAGCTTCGAAACCGCGTTGATCCGAGATCAAAAAGCGCAGGCAGACAGCTACAACACTGCGTGGACACTCGAAATCATAAAGGGCGTTATCTTGGCCCTATTAATGGTAGTTGGAGCGCCTTACGCGGCTGACTTCTTTAACGAGCCCGAAACTCAGACGATTCTTTATGCAATCGCGGCCTTGCTTACCGATTCTCCGTGGCTTTCAAAATGTTTGGCACTGTCGATTTCCAGAAAAACCTGACCTTTGACAAGGAGTTCATATATTTAGAATTTCAACGCGCGTTGTCAATACGACTGTTACGATCTCTCTCGCGTTTTCTTTAGGAATTATTGGGCGCTGGTCTGTGGAACATTGCTGGGCGCCATTATGCGTGTGATAGCCAACTGTAATATGAGCAGTTTTCGACCCAAGCTAGAGCTGTCACAGTTCTCTAACTTGTTTGGTTATTCCAAATGGCTGCTGATTCAAAACATCTTCTCCGGATTCAATCAACGCATGCCGGTGCTGATTATTGGTCGCTATCTAAGCGCGCAAGCGGTCGCCTATTACAACATTAGCCTCGATTTGGTGTTGCTTGCCTCAAATGAGCTTGCCGCTCCTATTCGTTCGGCGCTTTTCCCGGGCGTCGCCAAAATGGATGGTGACAAAGAAAAGTCAGCCCAAGCTGTAGTGGCGACTCTTGGAATTATTGTGCTAGTTGGTTTGCCGGCGACCATAGGGATTGGAGTCACCGCGCCGCTGATCGTCCCCATTTTTGCTAGGGCCGAACTGGGCTGAGCTAGTGCCCATACTGCAGGTCCTGACGTTGCATGCAACGACCTACATTTTTTACGAAGACAACAGTCATGTAATCTATTTCTCTGAGAATCGGCCGCAGATTGGCGCGGGCCTTTCGATTTTGCGATTTTCGATACTCTTGCCACTCACTGTCATTCTCGTTCAAAAAATGGGCGCTATAGGTGCTGCATGGTCATTGGTCGCTACTAACTGGTTCATGATTATTGCGGACTACGCCGTACTGATTCGCATGACGCCAGTGAAGTTGGGACAA